>NZ_JACVFC010000019.1 GCF_014529935.1 Chitinophaga qingshengii | reverse complement strand
ATTTTACCGGATAGCGCTCCTGTAAGGCCAGCAGCGTATTCAATACCTGTGCATGCTCCACTACCACGCCTTTCGGCTCTCCGGTAGAACCGGAAGTATAGATCATATATGCAATACGGCCCAAAGAAGCGGCGGCCAGCTCAACCCCCGGCACCTCTACAGCTGTGGCGGCATCAGGCAGGATCAGCGTGATAGCGGGATCGGCCTGCAGGTAGTCCAGATGTATGGAAGTGTGCGCATCAGACAATACCACACGGGCGCCCGTGTCGCGCAAAATATATTTGATACGTTCCGCCGGATAACCAGGGTCCAATGGAATATAGTAGGCGCCAACTGCATGTACTGCCAATATGCTCACCAACATCTCCACGGAGCGCTCCAGGCAGAGCGCTACCGGCATACCCGCCTGCACCTGATGGGCAGAC
>NZ_JACVFC010000018.1 GCF_014529935.1 Chitinophaga qingshengii | reverse complement strand
ATCTGCCCATCAGGTGCAGGCGGGTATGCCGGTAGCGCTCTGCCTGGAGCGCTCGGTGGAGATGTTGGTGAGCATATTGGCAGTACATGCAGTTGGCGCCTACTATATTCCATTGGACCCTGGTTATCCGGCGGAACGTATCAAATATATTTTGCGCGACACAGGCGCCCGTGTGGTATTGTCTGATGCGCAGACTTCCATACATCTGGATTACCTGCAGGCCGATCCCGCTATCACGCTGATCCCGCCTGATGCCGCCACAGCTGTAGAGGTGCCGGGGGTTGAGCTGTCCGCGGCCTCTTTGGGCCGTATTGCATATATGATCTATACTTCCGGTTCTACCGGAGAGCCGAAAGGCGTGGTAGTGGAGCATGCACAGGTATTGAATACGCTGCTGGCCTTACAGGAGAGCTATCCGGTAAAAG
>NZ_JACVFC010000017.1 GCF_014529935.1 Chitinophaga qingshengii | reverse complement strand
CGGAGAGTGTGTACCTGTTGAAGACGGCTTATGTGTTTGATGTATCGTTGAGTGAATTATTTGGCTGGCTGGCGGGAGGCGGAAAATTGGCGATACTGCCTGCCGGTGATGAAAAAGATCCTGCTGCGATCCAGTCTGCCATCGCGGCTTACGGTGTTACGCACATCAATTTTGTGCCGTCGCTGTTTGCATTGTTCCTCGATGTATTGAAACAGGGAGGAGCAGCTGTACAGCGCCTGGAATACATCTTTGTAGCAGGGGAAGCATTTCCGGAGCACCTGGCGCAGGAGCTGCAGGCATGCGGCTGGGCCGATAGCGTATATAACCTGTACGGACCTACGGAGTGCAGCGTGTATGCGACGGCGTTTGCGATGAAGGACTATCGTGGCGGCCCTGTCCCTATCGGGCTGCCTTTGCCCAATGTCGAGGTCTAC
>NZ_JACVFC010000016.1 GCF_014529935.1 Chitinophaga qingshengii | reverse complement strand
AGAGTTGCGTGAACTACGCCAGTTGAAGGAAGAGAATAGTAAGTTAAAACAGATCGTAGCGGAACTGAGTTTAGATAAGCAAATGCTCCAGGATGTGCTTAAAAAAAAGCTTTAAAGCCAGTGCAGAAACGTGCACTGGCTATTGATTTAAACAGGGATTACAAGGTCTCCCTGCGTCAATGCTGTCGTGTAATGATGTTATATTCGTCATCCTTCTACTACAAGGCACATAGGCGGGAGGATGGTCTGTTACGACAACGCATCAGGGATATTGCGCAGGTACGGGTCCGATACGGGCACCAACGGATTCATATATTGCTTCGACGAGAGGGTTTTAAGGACAATCATAAAAGAACCTACCGCGTATACAAAGAAGAAGGCCTTAACCTGAGAAGTAAACGTCCACGACGTAACAGAGCAGCGGCAAACAGGCAG
>NZ_JACVFC010000015.1 GCF_014529935.1 Chitinophaga qingshengii | reverse complement strand
TTGAGATCCGATCTCTGTGGCCCGTTCGGCCGTACATCCTGTATTATTTTTAGAAGAACTTTTTCGCTTTCGTATCGTTTGCGTTGGGGTTGCAAAGGTAGTGATCTTTTTCATTATCACCAAAACTTTTTTAAAGTTTTTTTCATCTTTAATTACCTCGGTATCAAACACTTATCTCATCAAATATCTCTATAAAAAGATCAGTGTAGCACTTTGATAATCAACCCGTTTTTTGGCAAAGAACAGCGCTTTTTTGGAGCGGATGGCAAAGATATAATCTTTATCATTCGCAAGCAAAAAATTGTTTCAATTTTAATTGCTGAAGTAGTATTTCAAGCGGTCCATAGGTAGCGGACCTGGAGGTAGACTGGCAAACCCTGGTGAAACCCGGGTTCCTGTTGATCTTTATCGGAAAGTATCCGGAGATCTGTTGAA
>NZ_JACVFC010000014.1 GCF_014529935.1 Chitinophaga qingshengii | reverse complement strand
GATTACCTCCACAGTATACGCAATGTATACTACTTCGTAGAACCGTTACCGTGGTTCACCTGAACGAAAAATAATTAGCAATTAAGTTGAAATAATTTTTGCTGCGAATGATAAAGATACTATCTTTGCCATCCGCTCTGAAAAAGCGCAGTTCTTTGTTTGAATAAAGGGTTGATTATCATCAGATTGATGTTGCTATTTCTCAATAGATAAGTCATTAAAACTGAGATAATTAAGCATAAAAAACTTTAAAAAAGTTTTGGTGGTAATAAAAAAGATCACTACCTTTGCAACCCCAACGCAAACAACGCGAAACGGATACAAAAGTTCTTTAAGAAATAACAAAAGATGTACGGCCAAACGGGCCACAGAGATCGGATCTCACACATCGGCTAACGACTAGCAATAGTCAGAAGTTCTTTGACATATTGGGAAATGCAAAGTTGTATATAGATAGTAATATCTAGATATA
>NZ_JACVFC010000013.1 GCF_014529935.1 Chitinophaga qingshengii | reverse complement strand
CTGCCAGTAGCACACCAAACGGCGTGCATTGCTCCTGGCGGGAAAAACGCTGTAGCTGCTGTGTGAGGCCCTGTGGCAGCTCTACATACAAACCGCTGCCACTGCTTGTCCGCCGGCCATGCCGCGGATAGTCCGATGGCAGCTCCAGCCGCACCACCGGCGATGCAAACTGCTGCTGCCAGTAACCGGCGGCAGCAGCCATATGATCCGACGACATCAGTGATGCCATCCACACCGCATAATCCTTGTATTGCAAAGGCAGCGATGGCAATGGCGTGGAAAGATCATGGTACAGTTGTAACAGTGAACGGGTAAATACGTTGACAGACCAACCATCTGCGATGATATGATGAAAGGTTAAAACACCCGCCACCACTTCGTTTGAAAGATACAGCAGCCGCAAGCGCCACAGCGGGCTTTGCTGAAGGTCAAAGGGCGTCACCGCTTCCTCCATGGCGTAATGGGACAGCTCTTCGTCTGATTGCAGGTGCGTTTTAAATACCGGCGGCCTGATCGTCCCCGCAGGGCTGATCACCATACAAGGCTCTCCGGCGGTTGCTTCAAATGAGGTCCGTAAAATTTCATAGCGTGTCATCATCATCTCCAATGCCGTCAACAAACGCTCTTCATCCAACACGCCCCCGATACGAAAACCCAGCGGAATATTATAGGGTGCTTTCCCTTCTTCAATATG
>NZ_JACVFC010000012.1 GCF_014529935.1 Chitinophaga qingshengii | reverse complement strand
TACATCCGTCATATCCGCAGTGAGTACTACAGTCGGATTAGCATCGATGATCACGGAGAACGGAACATCTTTGGTACAACCGGCGTTGGTACCATCCTGTACAGTGAGGATGAAGTCGTAAGTCCCGGCAGGTGTCCCGGCAGGATAGGTGACTTTAATAGTACCTACGCCTGTCCATGCGCCTGTCTGGGTCGGGAAGCCGGACATCGCGTTGGTAGCAGCAGTTTTGATGGTGTATTTGGTGATAATACCTACCTGGTTGGAAGTAACCAGATCGAAGGTAGTACCGCTGTTACATACAGATGCGTTTACAGCAGCGTCTACACTGGGCACTTTGTTAAGTGTCAGCAGGACGGTAGATTTTTTATCGTCACACACACCATTGCTGATAGTCCAGGTGAGGGTAGCAGTAGCCGGCGCTGCATCATTGAGTGTAACCGTTGTGTTATACAGGTTCGGTTTATTAATAGATACGTTGTCGGTGCTGCTCCATGTACCTGTTTCACCATCAGCGGTGGCAGGCTGGCTGCCGTCGAGCTGGAAGATGTTGTTACCACACTGCACGATCGGATCACCGGCCACACTTTCAGAGAGTGGTTTGGTGTTGATCAGTGTGATGACGTCGGAAGCGGTACAGCTGGACAGGTTGATGTTGGTAACGGTCCACTTGAGTTGTACCGTGCTGCCGTTAGGTACATCCGTTACAGTTGTTTTGAAGCTGTTGGGGCTGGTGATTTTAGCG
>NZ_JACVFC010000011.1 GCF_014529935.1 Chitinophaga qingshengii | reverse complement strand
GAGATCTGTCGAGAGCATGGGATCAGCCAACCTACTTTTTACCAGTGGAAAAGCAAGTATTCCGGCATGGACGCCAACCAGCTTAAAAAACTGAAAGACATGGAAGCAGAACTTGCTCAATACAAGAAAATTGTGGCAGAACAAACGCTCCAGATCACAGTCCTAAAGGATGTAATAGAAAAAAAGCTCTAGGGCCTGCCCAGAAGCGCGAGCTGGTGGATTATTCCCACAATGCTTATGGGATGAGTTATAGGCAGGCCTTCAAACTGTTTTGTATTGTTCCATCTGTCTACTATTATGAGGCGGTTCCCAAAGCTTCAGATCAGGAGATCAGGGATAAACTCAGTGAGTTGGCTGATGTTAACCAGCGATGGGGATTCTGGATGATGCATCATTATTTACGCAACTGCAATCACCAATGGAATCATAAGCGTGTTTACAGGATCTATACGGAAATGGGACTTAACCTTCGTCGCAAGCGCAGGAAACGCCTTCCGGCAAGAGTAATGGAACCGCTACTACAACCCATCCGGCCCAATATAACCTGGTCTATGGATTTTATGCATGATACCTTGCAGAACGGCATAACTTTTCGCTCTTTGAACGTAATCGACGACTACAACCGGGAAGCTCTTTGTTTGGCGATAGATACGTCTTTGCCCTGTAAAAGAGTGGTTAGGGAGCTGGAAAAGCTAATAGCCTGGCGTGGCAGCCCAACGAGAATCAGAATTGATAACGGTCCGGAATTTGTTGCTGAAGCCCTCCGCAGCTGGGCTATGGATAAAAAAATTGATTTAAAATTCATCGAAAAAGGCAAACCGCAGCAGAATGGCTACATGGAAAGGTTCAACAGAAGCTTCCGCGAGGAGGTATTGGATGCATATCAATTTACCAGATTAGCCGAAGCTCAATTAATGGCAACGGCCTGGATGTGGATATACAATAACCAACGCCCTCACAAATCACTTGGTTATAAAACACCAATGTCCTTCCTGCTGCAACACCAGAAGATCGATTGGTTCCCAACCATACAGAAAGATCGGGACTGTGATTGGAAAATGTTAGTTTCAAGTGTTACTAATTAGGGTGAGCTTACA
>NZ_JACVFC010000010.1 GCF_014529935.1 Chitinophaga qingshengii | reverse complement strand
AAAATATTTAAAGCGAATAAGGGCGCATGGTGGATGCCTAGGATCTAAGAGGCGACGAAGGACGTGGTAAGCTGCGATAAGCTACGGGGAGCTGCAAACGAGCATTACATCCGTAGATTTCCGAATGGGACAACCCGGTACACTGAAGGTGTATCACTCTGAAAAGAGAGCCAACGCAGGGAACTGAAACATCTAAGTACCTGCAGGAAAAGAAAATAAAAATGATTCCCCAAGTAGTGGCGAGCGAACAGGGAAGAGCCCAAACCGGGTCGAAGCAATTCTACCCGGGGTTGTAGGACTACTTTTAGAAAGTCAGATCAAGTTGAATCATCTGGAAAGATGAGCCGTAGCAGGTGATAGCCCTGTAGACAGAAATTCTGATGGACGTGTAGTATCCTGAGTAGCGCGGGACCAGAGGAATCCTGTGTGAAACTGTCAGTACCATCTGATAAGGCTAAATACTCCTTAGATACCGATAGTGAACCAGTACCGTAAGGGAAAGGTGAAAAGTACTCCGAACAGGAGAGTGAAATAGTTCCTGAAACCGTGCGCTTACAAGCGGTCGGAGCCAGTAATGGTGACGGCGTGCCTTTTGCATAATGAGCCTACGAGTTACTCCTCACTGGCGAGGTTAAGGTCTTCAGTACCGGAGCCGTAGCGAAAGCAAGTTCTAACAGAGCGTATAGTCAGTGGGGGTAGACGCGAAACTTTGTGATCTATCCATGGGCAGGATGAAGGTTAGGTAAAACTAACTGGAGGTCCGAACTCATTAGCGTTGAAAAGCTATGGGATGACCTGTGGATAGGGGTGAAAGGCCAATCAAACTGAGAGATAGCTCGTTCTCCCCGAAATGTTTTTAGGAACAGCCTCGGATATAGACGTGTTATAGAGGTAGAGCTACTAATTGGGCTAGGGGGCTTCACCGCCTACCAAACCCTAATAAACTCCGAATGCTATAACATAATCTCCGGGAGTGAGGCTGTGGGCGCTAAGGTCCATGGCCGAGAGGGAAATAACCCAGACTAACAGCTAAGGTCCCTAATCATATGTTAAGTTGAACAAACGCGGTTCAAATCCTAAAACAGCCAGGATGTTGGCTTGGAAGCAGCCATTCATTTAAAGAGTGCGTAACAGCTCACTGGTCGAGGGTTTGGGCACGGAAAATAATCGGGCATCAAACATATAACCGAAGCTTTAGGCCTAATACTTAGGTATTAGACGGTAGGGGAGCATTCTAAACTGCATCGAAGGTGTGTTGCGAGACATGCTGGAGCGTTTAGAAAAGAAAATGTAGGCATAAGTAACGATAAATAAGATGAAAAATCTTATCGCCGTAAGACTAAGGGTTCCTGATCAACGCTAATCGGATCAGGGTTAGTCGGGTCCTTAGGCAAAGCCGAGAGGCGTAGCTGATGGCAAACTGGTGAATATTCCAGTACCTGTTATAAATTCGATGGAGTAACGGAGTAGTGAAAGGACTGCGCACTTACGGAATAGTGCGTTAAAGGGAGTAG
>NZ_JACVFC010000001.1 GCF_014529935.1 Chitinophaga qingshengii | reverse complement strand
TATCCGTTTTATCTGCTGATATAATTTTACTTAACCACCAGCAGGTTATATCTATCGAATTAGGACCGGAAGTGCGCTCTGTGTCCTGAAAAAGATATTGATTGCCCTTGTCGTCTATAATTTCAAATGTATTGGCGGGAGTTCTGGATATCTTATATTGCTTATCCTGCGCAGTATGATGTATTGTTTTATCTACATCGTAGAAAAAACTGCCCGACCCTCCGGGGAAATTGAAGCTATATGCATCCGATCTGGTATCCCAGGCACCTTCAGCCAAATTATTAAGGTAATGGAAGTCGTTTGCATTAAACGGCTTTTCAACCTCTTCCCTGTTTTTGTAGCCATCCATCGTCAGCAAGCCATAGTTCTCATCGGCCTTTCCGATAACAGTTCGGGAAATCATCCCTCCGGCGTTTAATACCCATCCTAAACCGGCCGTACTGGCGAGGTCCTCTACTTTAATACCAGAAGCATGATAGGAAAGGGAAACGGGCAAAGACAACTTTCTCGATTTTATTTCGTAGAGCGGAATGGATATTTCAGGCACCCCGCTGGACAGTCCCACGGGAATCTCTCCATATCTACCCAGCGCCGCAGGCTCCGGAGAGGGAGGCATAAAATTCTTCAGCGAAACGAAAGTGTTGGGTGTTTCTGTTGGATTTTGGGCTTCAACATAGGTACAACAAGCCAACAAACCGGCAAATAAGGCTAGGTATTTCATCACAAGCAAAAAGGGTAAATAGATGACAAAATTGATTACTCTCTTAACCTTTGGGTCAGAGAAAAATTAACGTACCACATGATCAAAATGGAAGGATATCACTGCATAGGAACGGGATAACATAACATTTCGAGCAGCTACAGTATAAAATAAATATACAAATTATTCCCTAATGAAAAAATTCTGAAAGAGTACTCATCTTCACTATTCTTTCCTCTTATCTATAAAACAAATACGCCTGTTGTTTCCACAACAGGCGCACCAATAAATTATTTACACATCCTTTACGGCTTCATCGCTTCGTACACCACATCCATCATTTTCCCTCTTGTATTCAACGCCGACAACTTCCCATTGGAACCGCCATTCGGATACACCCTGTTACTGAGGAAGATGAACACCATTTTGCTGTTGGGATCTGCCCATACGCAGGTGCCGGTAAAACCGGTATGACCAAAAGTAGCGCCGGAAGTGAGTTTAGAAGGATAGGCTTCCCGACGGGTATTATTATCTTTTTCAGGTTTATCGAAACCCAGTCCGCGACGACTGATGCTGCTGTTGTAAGCAGTAAACAGTCGCACAGTTTCCGGCTTAATATATTGTACGCCTTCAAAGGAACCATTGTTGAGCAACATCTGCATCAGCACGCCAAGATCATGTGCGTTGGAGTACAGGCCAGCATGACCGGCAACGCCGCCCAGCATCGCAGCTCCGGGATCATGCACAAAACCACGTAACAACTGCATCCGGAAAAAAGTCTCCCGTTCTGTTGGCACAATCCTGGACAACGGAAACCGCTCCCTTGGCAGATAGCCGGTGGTGGCTAATCCCAGCGGTTTATAAAATGTTTCCCATACGTACTGGTCTTCTCTTTTACCGGTAACCTGTTCTATTACTTTTCCGAGGAATAAAAAATCGAGGTCGCTGTATACGTAACCCTGATGAGGGTTTACCTTACTATCGAGTATTTTTTTCCAGATGGTATCTATATAACGGTTATCCATATACATATTTTCCGCTACCTGCACCGAATGCAGTTCATCCGGCGTGGTATGGTACAACACAGTGTCCGGCCGGCCATCAGGATATAAGGTTTCTTTGTAGAAAGGGATAAACGCAACCAGTCCGGCCTGATGCAGCAGTATGTCCCGTATTTTCAGTCCTGCTTTATCAGTGCCCTGTACCCAGGGCAGATACTCCCCCAGCGTTCCATCGAGGCTCACTTTGCCTTCATCATGCAGGCGCATGATGGAGATGGTGGTAGCACACACTTTGGTAACAGAGGCCAGGTCGAAGATAGAGCCGGGAGCAACCGGTTCCTGGTTGTTGTATTCGTAATGGCCGAAGGTGCGGTTGTATACTATTTTACCGTCTTTCATCGCCAGCACTTCGCAGCCGGGAGCGGCGCCACGGGCAATCATATCATTAGCGAGAGCGTCGATGCCTGCGAGGCGGGCTTCATTCATTCCTACTTCCGCAGGGGCGGCCGTGGGCAGGGAAGTATATTGGTTCACTTCGTAAGTGAGACCGGTACCTTCCGGAAGATCAGGACATACCGTTACGGGCAGTTTACCTTTAGGTCCCAGTTTGCCGAACAGCAGGTCTGCCGCTACTTTCTGGGTGATGCTGTCATCTTCGTAGGCAGCTACGATCGCGGGAGCATCGCACCAGTGTTGGATGGCGTACGGATTGCCAAACACCACGGTAGCGGAAGGCATTTCCGATTGCAGCTGTTTTACGATCAGGCGTTCTGCCAGCGTGAGGCCGAAGTTATTGGCCGGGCGGCGGCTGAAGTTATGCACGCTGATGATAACCGCTTTATAATCGCGCTGGATACGGGATACGATAGGAGCAATCTGTTGCACGGTTTGACGGGAGGTAAAGATAAACGCGTCTGTACCTGGTTTATAGGCTTTTACCGCATCGAGGAATGCGTTACTGCCATCGGCGCCTACAGCAATCACCGCCAGTTTCTGCTGACTCATAGCCGGAGAAAAAGGAATCAGGTTCTTATCGTTTCTAACAAGCGTCAGTGCCTTTTCCGCGATACGGCGGGTCAGCGTATCGGTAGCCGCATTCAGATCGTTGGTGAGGTTGTTGAGATCGATCTGCTGTGGTTTCCAGAGACCGAGGTCGTATTTGGCATGCAGCACTTTTTTCACGCGGGCATCTACTTCCTGTTGACTGATCTGTCCTTTTTTAATGGCTTTCATGATAGCAGACACGCTGCCGGAAGCTGTAGAAGGCAGGATCATCAGGTCGTTGCCGGCCAACAGGGACTGTAAGGATTCCTGTCCCTTGGAGTAGAATTTAGCGATGCCTTTCATTTCCAGGGCATCGGTTACTATCAGGCCTTTGTATCCCAGCTCATTTTTCAGCAGTTTGGTAACGGCTTTATAGGAGATGGAAGTAGGTGTATTAGGTTTATTATCGATGGCGGGGATAAAGAGATGCCCTACCATAACAGAGCCTACGCCTGCTGCTATGGCTTCCCGGAACGGATATAGTTCGAGGGAGTCGAGGGCAGCCCGGCTTTTGTTAATAGAGGGCAGGTCGAAGTGGGAATCCACATTCGTATCACCATGACCAGGGAAGTGTTTGGCACAGGCCATTACACCGGTGGATTGCATGCCTTTGATGGCCGCTACGCCGAGGCTGGCCACCTGGAATTTGTTTTCTCCGAAGGAGCGGTCATTGATGACCGGGTTGTTCGGGTTATTATTAATATCCATGTCCGGGGCGAAGTCCAGATGAATACCAATACGTTTACATTGTTCTCCCATCACGCGGCCTGCTTCGTATGCCAGTGCCGTATCGCGGGTGGCGCCGATCATCATGTTGCGGGGCAGCGAGGTAACACTGTCCAGGCGCATGCCTAGTCCCCATTCGCCATCTACCGATATGAGCAGCGGTACTTTGGAAATGGATTGGTAATAGTTGGTCAGGTTAGCTTCCCGTAGGGGGCCTCCCTGGAAAAAAATCAGGCCGCCGACTTTATTGTCGCGGATATCTTTGGCTACTGCATTAATATGGTCCTGTCCGAAGTTGGAATGCGCCCTGATCACGATCAGTTGCGCGATACGCTCCTCCGGTGTAAGTGATTGAAATACGCTGTCTACCCACTGCGTCGCCTTATCTTGTGGCTGACTGGTGGTGGTATTGACCTTTTTACTCTTCTTTTTGTTCATAGTGCCGGGGGGCATAGGTATAGCGCTCCCAGTCATCAGCAAGCCTGTTAGTCCTGCAACCAGTAATTGTTTCCTCATGTCATAAACTTACAAATAATCAGGCAAGATTTTAATGATCAGGCCCTGACTATCAAATAATTATTAAAAAACGGTATATGTTTTTGTCAAATCGCCAGAAATTCGTTAAATTAGAATATTCTATTGAAGATATTTTAGAGTTCCGCTGCAAATATTAAAATATCTTTACTATTTTGTCGAAATCTTTTATATTATTTAATCAATCGCAATTTTAATTACCAATACATTCAATTGTTTGTTATATTTGCATCCTTGCGAGTAAAGTAGATTTTAATAAAACATGGTCAATCTCATTTTATTTGGCCCTCCCGGTAGCGGTAAGGGTACACAAAGTGCTAAGATACTAGATAAGTACGGGCTTGTTCATCTGTCAACCGGCGATTTGCTGCGTTCAGAGAGAGCCAATAAAACACCTTTGGGACTGGAAGCCACCAAGTTCATAGACCAGGGTTTGCTGGTACCGGATGAAGTGGTGATTGGGATGATCAGCACTATGCTGGATGCCAATCCGGATGCCCGCGGTTTCATTTTCGACGGTTTTCCCCGTACTACTGCCCAGGCGGAAGCACTGGATAAATTATTGGCATTGAAAAAGACGGCTATTTCCGTAGTATTATCGCTGGAAGTACCGGAAGATCAATTGATTAAACGCCTGCTGAACCGGGGTAAAGATTCCGGTCGCACCGATGATGCTTCAGAAGAAGTGGTGAAAGCCCGTATTGTGGAGTATCATAGTAAAACAGCACCGGTAGCAGACCACTACGCGAAGTTCGGCAAATTCAAGAAAATAAAGGGAGACGGCACCGAAGCAGAAGTATTTGACCTGCTCTGCAAAGAGCTGAATGAGCTGGTAGCCGAAAAGGTATAACCGACTCTTCCTGCCATTAGAAAGACATTCGTCAACTTATTATAGGAACGCAAAGATTGTAAGTTAAGAGCTTAGGGTACGGGAAGTGTACCAAATTGCTCAAACTTAACGATCTTTGCGTTTTAATTTTCCGGCAACAGCCATTTTTGTCTAAAATATCGATCAGTGGAAAAAGCGAACTTCGTAGATTATATCCGTGTATTTTGTAAGTCCGGTAAAGGCGGCGCAGGCAGTATGCATTTTATGCGTACCAAGTTCAATGCGATGGCCGGCCCGGACGGTGGTGACGGTGGCCGTGGCGGACACGTGATCCTAAGAGGGAACGCTCAGTTATGGACCCTGCTGCATCTGCGCTGGCATAAAAACCTACTGGCTGAAGATGGGGAAAACGGCAGCGGCGACAACTGTACCGGCCGCTTCGGAAAGGATATTATCATTGAAGTACCGTTGGGTACCACTGCGAAAGACGAAGAAACAGGCCGTGTGGAAGCTGAAATCCTCCACGATGGCCAGGAAATTATCTGGATTCCCGGCGGCCAGGGCGGCCGCGGTAATGCCTACTTTAAATCAGCCACCAACCAAACACCGGAATACGCCCAACCCGGTATGCCCGGCCAGGAAGGCTGGAAAGTGGTAGAGCTGAAAGTACTGGCCGATGTGGGACTGGTAGGTTTCCCTAACGCAGGCAAATCCACCCTGCTGTCTACCATCACCGCCGCCAAACCCAAAGTGGCGGATTATGCCTTTACCACCCTCACCCCTCAACTGGGTATGGTGGAATACCGCGACAATAAATCCTTCTGTATCGCGGACTTACCAGGTATCATCGAAGGCGCCCATGAAGGAAAAGGTTTGGGCCACCGATTTTTACGACACATTGAAAGAAACGCCGTATTATTATTCCTGATTCCTGCTGACAGCGCCGATCACCGTAAAGAGTTTGACGTGCTTGTCAATGAACTGGAACAGTATAATCCCGAGCTCCTGGATAAACAGTTTCTGCTGGCCATCAGCAAAAGCGATATGCTCGATGACGAACTTAAAGCCGCCATCTCCGCAGAATTGCCTAAAGATGTGCCACATGTATTTATCTCCTCTGTCACCCAACAGGGACTTACTGAGCTGAAAGACATCTTGTGGCAAGCCCTGACAGATAAAGACAATCAGATAACTACAGCCGACACCGTTAGTGCCGAATAACTGACAGGACCCGGGAACATGTAATAACGCCAATGTTCGTTACACGATCCCGCTTACTATGAAAACACTGTTAAAGCTAGTACTGCCGGCATCCCTGTTGATGACGGCCTGCCAACGATCAACAACACCTACCAGGGAAAAACAAGTACGTATTGATACCATGCAGCTGGTAGCGTTTCCCGCGCCATCAGCTGAGAAAGTCGCGTCCAATGAAGTATCAGTAGTGAGCCGTGACAGTACTACCTATGTGCGTTTCGGTGATTGTTACTTTTCATTGGACTGGATTTCAGAAGATCAACAGCACAACGACTTTGAACGGCATCCGGATACGCTCTATTTCTCCCTGGCCCCTAAACGGTCTATAGAAGGCCAGATGCTCGCCATTACCACCGGCGAGGCAGAGAAAATAAAAGTATGGCAACGCTTTGAAACCAGTATCCGCATAGGCCGGCAAATACTGCGTCAGTGGAAACACTACCGAAGCAACTGGGAACAACTTCACCCTGAAGCAAGCAACTTCTTTATCTGCCGGAAATATACCAGTAGTCAAATCAATCAACATCCCGAAGATGCGACCCTCGAAAACCTGCAGCAACATGTAAAAAAGCACTACGGGCAGGATCTTTATAACCAGGTAGCGCAACTGGAAAAATTGCCGGAAGCCGTGATCAGTACCTACTACCTGAAATTTAACGGCACCCTGCGTAACTCTCCTACCAAAATCAATAAATTACTCGTTATCCAGGTGGCGCTGTAATACAAAAAGGAACCGGCGATGCAGAAGCATCACCGGCTCATATCAATCGGCTGTACTTAACAGAATAGGGGTTTTCAATTCTGGGGACTGAACAACATCGCGGTGCACAGGCAATTCGCAAAATGATGTCCGGCCAGAATAGGATAGTTAATGCAGCTCTTACACCCTTCCCAGAAATGAGGGTCTGTAGGAATTTCTGAATAGGTCACCGGCTCAAATCCCAGCCGGCTGTTTAATTTCATCACTGCTAAACCAGTAGTGATACTGAAAATTTTTGCAGATGGATATCGGCTACGGCTTAACTCGAATATCTTTTGTTTAATGGCCGACGCTACATTCAGTCGTCTGAATGCCGGGGCCACAATGAGACCGCTGTTGGATACAAACCGGTCGTTTTCCCAGGATTGTATATAAGAGAAGCCTGCCCAGTAGCCACTTTTGGTAAAGGCGATGATCGCATTTCCCTGCAGGATCTTTTTCTTGATATCCAACGGATTCCGTTTGGCAATGCCGGTTCCCCTGGCTCTGGCGGACGATTCCATTTCGTCCACGATGGGCAGCGCAAAATCGATGTCTTCCGGTGTAGCTACCCTGACAATTATTTCCTCATCTGTTTCCATTGTAAATGAGTTGTTCCTGTATATAAAGACCATAAATCGCATCCGGTATCAGACCATAAATCCTGATCCGGTTGGTTGCATCTCCCAGTGGCACTTTACTGAGTGCCGGCACAAAAACCCGGGTGATAGCGCCTTTCACTACTGCATTTCCCCGTTCGTATAACCTTCCGGCAAGCTGAAGGCATTTGCCGGCTACCACAAAATTCTGTTCCCGCAACTGCCGGTCGGTATATTCACTAAAACACCCTACGGTGTCATATATGTGAAATATAGCCGGAAACTGATGCAGGGCCTTTTTAAGTGCCGGTATATGATCTTCTATATAAGCCGGCACTTCGTATTGATTTATCATGGCTGATCGTTGTTACTATATAGCCAATGCCAAACGTTGTTCCATAAAGCGCATTAAAACGTTAAAATGCAGCAGGGAGAAGGGGTTTTAACAATTACGATGGAAGTGCCGGCAAGGGTAAGTCTTCCGTTTCTGCATGGTGTCTTTCCAAAAATGTAAGAACGGGCTGGCAGGCATCTGCATAAAAAAACCCAGGGCAAAGCCCTGGGCACATTATTTAATGACGTTTCCGAAACCGTTATGCGGCGGCTACCGGCATCGCCATACGTTGCTTGTTTTTACCGGCTTTCTTTTTCTTCATTGTCCTGTTAATCCACAGGATAGTGCCGGTAGTAGGGAAAGTGGCCCCCAGCAACGCCAGCAACAACGCAAAGATTTTTGACGGTAAGCCGAAAACGGCACCGGTATGCAGTGGCTTGATCAGCCCGCGTACTTTCTGACCGAGGTTTCTTTCGCTGAATGTTTGTGATTGTAATACATGGCCATTGAACCGGTCCAGGTAGTAACTGCTGGTAGCGCCTTCATGCAGTGCGCCGGCAGGTAACAGGGTTACCTGTATAGCAGCCGCCTTATCTTTCGGTATAGCCACAGCATAATACTGTGCGTCCGGTACCTGTTGTTTTACCTGTGCAAGGGCGGCTTCATAGGATACGCCTGCTGTTGCTTCCGCAGGTGCCACAGATGCGGGCGCTTCCAGCCCTTTGGGAGAAGTGCCCAGTACAGTATATAGACCTTTATTAAACCATTCGAATGACCAGGTGAGGCCGGTAAACACTGATACAAACAGGAAGATGCTGACGTAAAAACCCAGCACTACGTGCATATCGTGGTTAAGCCGCTTCCAGCCGCCATCCCATTTTACCTTGAGGCGCTGTTGCAGGATCTTACGGGTTTTAGGCCACCATAATATGATACCGGTGATGAGAATAAACAGGAATATCAGCGTACTGATACCGGTGATCATTTTACCAGTATCGCCAGCCAGCAGCCAGCGATGCAGGGAGAATATCCTGTAGTAGAAGGTTTGTTGATAACTGTACAATTCTATCACCTTGCCGGTGTAGGGGTTTACAAAAGCGGTACGGCCTTTTCCTTTTTTAGGCTCTTTACCACCGGGCTTGCCCTCTTTTCCCACCATTGCTTTGGCGTCTTTCCCGGCTGCCTCTTTTTTCCCTTCCGCTTTGTTGTTGTCGCCGCCTTTTTTACCCTCGTCCAGGGATACAGCGAGGGAACGGGATGGATCTGCATATACCTGTAT
Source organism: Chitinophaga qingshengii (assembly GCF_014529935.1). Lineage (GTDB taxonomy): Bacteria > Bacteroidota > Bacteroidia > Chitinophagales > Chitinophagaceae > Chitinophaga > Chitinophaga qingshengii. Next base: position 3,896,117 of record NZ_JACVFC010000001.1, on the reverse strand, counting down.
ACGGGCCACACCCGCACCTGGCACCTGCTGTTTTACCATCTCTGCGATCTGGTCCAGCGATAACCGCTCCTTTTCAGGCTTTACGTAATAACGGCTATGATTAAACGCTTCCGTCAGCTCCTTTTCAAATACCAGCAAGGCACCGGTCAGACAACTGATGGTGATAACCAGGCCTGCCGCCAGCCCCAGATATAAGTGAATACGGCGAAAAAAAACTTTCATATCAGATGTGATCCAACCGCAAAAGAACGATTTGGGGCGCGGAAGGTAATAGCGAAAAGGGAAAAAGATTTACGCGATGCGGAAATTTCACGCAAAGTTTTTATAAGGCCTGTCTTTTGTTAATAAGAACGCAAAGGAGCGAAGATTGCATTTTGTTTAGTGATATATATAAGTTATTTTTAAACAACACCTAACAAAACATAATCGTCGCTCCTTTGCGTTCTTAATTTCAATACAAAAGTCTTTGCGGGCTTTGCGAGACTACAGCAAACCGCCCAGCATACCGCCGGCAGCGCTCTTCATCTCCGCTTCCCAGGAGTTTTCTGCATCTTTCAGCGCGCGGTTCAGCGCAGTCAGCAGCAGGTCTTCCAGCTCCTCTTTATGCTCAGGCGCCAGCAGGCGCTCCGCGATTTCAATACTTTTTACCTGACGGTTGCCGTCCACCGCTACTTTTATGGCACCATCACCGGCTTCACCTTCCAATGTAACTTTTGCCAGACGCTCTTTCCCTTCCTTCATTTTCTGTTGGATCTGCGTCAGCTTACCGAATAAATCACCAAACATATACGTGTATTTTTTAGGGCCGTAAAGATAAGTTTTTACCAGAGCCCGGCCACATCGTTTTAATATTCAATATTTTAAATATACGACTATCAGCAGCCAACAATTGTGTATCTTCCCATCAGGTAATCGTTATCAGCAAAAAAACAATGGAAACTAAAGTTTGTATTATTGGCGCTGGCCCCGGCGGGGCTTGTGCAGCGCTTCAACTGGCGAAACTGGGTGTTGAATGTATCGTGGTGGACAAAGCTGTTTTTCCGAGGGATAAAGTCTGCGGTGATGGACTAAGCGGAAAAGTATTGACAATCCTGGAAAGAATAGACAAAGACATGGGCAAACGCCTGCAACAGGCAGTCTTTAAACTGGACAGCTGGGGCGTCACCTTTGTGGCCCCTAACCGTATCGGCATGGATATTCCCTATAAACAGGATTACCAGAACGATAAAAGCGATCCCCGCGGGTTTGTCTGCAAACGCATCGATTTCGACAACTTCCTGGTAGAAGAAATGAAACGTTGCCCGCAAATTCGTTTGTTCGAAGGCGTTAGTATCGACCAATATGAACTGAAGGCAGATGGTTATTACCTTTCCAACAAGGAAGGTACTTTCCGGGTAAAGACCGATCTATTGCTGGTGGCTAATGGCGCTCACTCGTCATTTACCAAAGACGTGGCCGGTATTAAAATGGAACCGGAGCATTATGTAGCCGGCATACGGGCCTACTACAAAGGCATCAATAACATGCATCCCGATGCATTTATTGAACTGCACTTCCTGAAAAACATGCTGCCGGGATACCTCTGGATATTCCCGCTCCCTAATGGCGAAGCCAACGTAGGCGTGGGTATGCTCAGCAACAACGCCCGCAATAAAAAAGTAAACCTTAAAAAACTAATGCTCGATACCATCGCGGCAGATCCGGGCATGAAGGAACGTTTTAAAGACGCTTCCCTCGTGGGTTCCATCGATGGGTACGGCCTTCCCCTGGGCAGTAAAAAACGTAAACTGCATGGTGACCGTTACATGCTGATCGGCGATGCCGGCTACCTCATCGATCCTTTCACCGGCGAAGGCATCGGCAACGCCCTGTACTCCGGCCAGATAGCCGCCAAACGCGCCGTGGCAGCCATCGAAGCCAACGACTACTCCGACAGCTTCCTTGACTCCTACGACACCGACCTTTACCGCATTCTCGGCCCGGAACTGGAAGTGAGCACCAAACTGCAGAAACTGATCAAATACCCCTGGTTGTTTAATATGCTCATGAAGATGGGCTCACGCAACAAACAGCTGAAAGACCTGATGTCCTGCATGTTCCACGAGGTAGACCTGCGTAAAAAACTGGGCAATCCCCTCTTTTATGTGAAGCTATTATTTAACCGATAATCTGATAAATCCTTGAGGTACTTTTCCCTGATGGCCCTGTTTGCCTTTTTTACGGCCACCGCTAACGCTCAACAAAACACCATGACATCAGCACAACTGCCGAAGATGACCGTGCAAACGGCCAACCAGCTGGCGGCACTGCCGCTGAAATGCCTGGATCTGCCCTTTCCCTATAAAACCGGCGTGGTATTTCCGGATAGCTCCCTGCTGGGCACACCATCCAGCTACCACCCTGCCTTCTATGGCTGCTTCGACTGGCATAGCAGCGTGCATGGCCATTGGATGCTGGTACGCCTGCTGAAAATGTTCCCCAACATGGAAAGAGCCGCAGAAATCCGTACCAGGCTGGCGCAGCACCTCACGGCCCAAAATATCCAAATAGAACTCCAGCTGTTCAAAGGCAAGGAAAACAAAAGCTTTGAACGTATCTATGGCTGGAGCTGGCTGTTGCAATTGCAGCGCGAACTCCTCACCTGGAACGACCCGCTGGGCAAAGAACTGAGCCGGAACGTACAACCACTGGCCAGCCACTTCGCCACCGCCTATGTGGATTTTCTGGGGAAACTGATGTATCCTATCCGCGTAGGTGAACATACCAACCTGGCTTTCGGCCTGTGCCTCGCCTGGGACTACGCCCAAACCACCGGCGACAAAGCCCTGCAAACAGCCATCCATGATGCTGCCATGCGCTTTTATGCGAATGATAAAAATGCACCGGTAGCCTGGGAACCCGGCGGATATGACTTCCTCTCTCCCAGCCTCGAAGAAGCAGACCTCATGCGCCGTATCATGCCGGAGAAGGAATACCGGACATGGCTATACGCTTTCCTGCCCGGCCTGTTCCAGAATCCGATCACCATTCTGCAACCCGGACAGGTGAAAGACCGTACCGATGGCAAACTGGTACACCTCGACGGCCTGAATCTCAGCCGTACCTGGTGCCTGGAAGCCATTGCACGTCACGGCGGAAAAAACCAGCAGGCCATCCAGGCCCTGGCCAACAAACACCTGCTGACATCTTTCCCGCAGATCGCCAGCGGGGACTATGCCGGTGAACACTGGCTGGCATCCTTCGCTGTATACCTGCTGACAGCAGAACAGCAATGATACTGCCGCAGTGAACATTCAAAACCCCTGTTATGACCCTTACCTTGAAAAAGATACTGCTGTTACTGCTGGCTGTTCTGCCGGCAGTAACACAGGCCCAGAAAAAGCCCGGCACCAGCCCCACTCCTTCCTGGCTGGTACCCTGCCACCCCAACCTTCAACAAAAACCTAATGCCAAACATATCAGCGACGGCTTCTACCTGCTGCTGGCCGAAACGCAATACCACGCAGAACTAAAAAGTGATTACCATCATTATATCCGGCAGATCATTTCTGAAGCCGGTATCCAAAACGGGTCTGAAATATCGGTAGACTATGATCCTCAATACGAAAAACTAACTTTTCACCGGCTGGTCGTTAAACGCGACGGCCAGGAAATCAACCGCCTGCCAGGCGCCGCTTTTAAGGTGCTGCAACAGGAAGAAGAACTCTCCCGCTTTATATACAGCGGCACCTACACTGCCTACCTGATCCTGGAAGATGTACGCAAAGGCGATCAGATAGAATACAGTTATTCCCTTACCGGCAGCAACCCCATCTTCGATCAGAAAGTAGATGAACAATATTACCAGGTGGCTACGGAACCCGTGGTGAACTATTACCGCAACATCATTGCCCGCCCGGAAAGACAACTGCATTTCAAACCCTTCAATGATGCTGCCCTGCCCCAACAGCGCAACTGGAACGGGTTTACCGTGTATGAATGGAACACGATCCGCCTACAGGAAAACGATAATATCAGCAACCTGCCCTCCTGGTACAATCCCTTTACCCGGCTGCAGGTCAGCGAATACAACAACTGGCAGGAAATTGCCCGGTGGGCGCAACACATCAACACCACTGCAGCGCCAGGTCCTGCGGTACAAAACAAAATAGCCGCCCTGAAACAACAGGCCGGCAACAATCCCGAAGCCTATCTGCAAGCCGCGCTCCGTTTTGTACAGGACGATATCCGCTATATGGGCATCGAAATGGGAGAATACTCACACCGGCCCAATACGCCCGACAGGGTACTGGCACAACGTTTCGGCGATTGTAAGGATAAATCATTGCTGTTGTGTACCCTGCTCAATGCCAACGGTATCAGCGCCCATATGGCTTACGTAAATACGGAGCTGAAAGGCCGCGTAGCACAACGGCTACCATCTCCCACTGCTTTTAATCATGCGATCGTTTATGCTATACTACGGGGTAAAACCTACTGGCTGGATGCCACCCTGTCTTACCAACGCGGCTCACTGGCCAGCTTCTGCGAACCAGACTATCAGCTGGCCCTGGTGATCACCGATACCACCACCCGGCTCACGCCCATTCATAAAATCAACAGCGGACATATAGCCATCCGGGAAACCCTCACCCTGCCTGCGGAAGAAGGACAGGATGGAGCGCTCCGCGCCAGCACGGCCTGGTACCGGGAAGATGCGGATGAACAAAGGGCCGCCCTGGCGGCTGCCAGCCTTCAAGACAAAGAAGCCACCTTCCTCGCCTTCTATCGTAAGTTTTATGGTGATATGACCCTGAAAGACTCAATGGCGGTACGCGATAACCCCGACAGCAACGTGCTGCGTGTCCAGGAAAGTTATGTGATCCGTCATCTCTGGAAAAAAGACAGCGCTACCAACAAACTCCTCTTTTCCGTGATCGCACAATCTCCATCAGATATACTGCCCTACGTTACGGACGGGAACCGCAAAACACCCCTGGCCATCAAATACCCTTATGATCTGGATTACCAGATTATGGTGAACACGCCCATAGAATGGTCACTGGAACAAACGCCGCTGCATATCAAAAATGACTACTACCAATTTGACTTCACCGCTACCCGCAGCGGTAAACAGATTGTACTGGCCTATACACTGAAAACTTTCCAGGATCATGTACCCGTGGCCTTTATGCCGCAGTATGCCCGGGAGATCAGGGAAATACAGAAAACCACCTCGCTCGACCTGTATCTGCGGCCTGCGTTTGTGCAACCGGTTAGTCAGCCGGGTAATCGCAACTGGCTGGCCGTTGTGCTGGCGATCTGCTCCGCGGCCGTATTTGCCTACCTGGCAAAACAGTATTACCAGCACTCTGTATTGCCGGTACGGTATCCGCTGGAACCGTTGCCTATCGGAGGCTGGCTATCGCTGCTGGCTATCGGCCTGGTATTTTCGCCAATGTTTGAATTGATCGTGTTATGTAAAGCGGAAGTTTTTAATTATGAGACATGGGCTACGATATCGGCCCGTAAAGACATGGGGAATATCTCGCTGGTGCAGCTTTTCCTGATCGGAGAAGTGATCATCCGGGTGTTTATGCTGTGTTATTCGGTACTATTGGCCGTACTGTTCTTTAACAGGAGGGATACTTTTCCTTTTGCACTGGCTACCTATTACTTTATCACCACGCTGTACCTGTTTTTCTTTAACCGCATCAACAGTTATTATTTCGGGGACAGCACGCAGGGAGGTGTGTGGACGCCCAATTCCATCTTATGGCCATTATTACGGATGGCCCTTTGGGTACCTTATCTGCTCACTTCCCCCCGTGCCAAAGCCACCTTTATTATGCCGCATCCGGCACGGCTGGAGGATTGATCAGATAGTTTCGGAGTCAAACGCCACTACTTTCTCCCAGTACTGCTTGCATTGCTCAATAAAGTTGAGATGCACCGGGTGTACCTGGTAGCGGTCGTGTGCTTCCATATCTGTAAAAATGCATAGCAGGCAGTAATCATAATTGCGGACCACATTAGGATCACCTCCTGCAGGCACCGGTGTTCCCACATTAAAAATGGAGATCTCATCAATGGTATGCAAACTGCTGACACCTGCTTCGAAGCGTTTTCTGTCTTCCGCCGACAGCCCTGGTTTCAGGGTGAAGTTGACCACATGCACCAACTTTTTCTCCAATGCTTTCATATGAATGAGTTTTAGGATTCTTTATTCACATAACGATTAACGGTCAACAAATTGACCAGGTAAACCAGTCCGAGTACCAGCACCGTACCCGCGAATACGCCGGCGCCGGGCCAGGGGCTCACTGCCATATCATGTTTGGCCAGTATGGCGGCTGTCCCGCACTGCAATGCTGTCAGCAACAACAAACACACCACCCCAATAATAATGTATAGCGGCACAAATTGTTTTAAGAGGTAACGTTTCAGTTGACCGGGCGCTGTTCCCAGCATCACCAGTAATTGTATTTCCTTTTTGCAGGATGCGATGATCAGCTGGATAAACATACTGAACACCAGCATGGCAAAAAACAGCAGAATCAGGCCGAAGAAGCCAATCACCGATACGATCGTTTGTACAATCAGGCGTGTTTTACTGAACTTCAGTTTGTCCTGGTTGGTCGTATAGCCGTTATCGTCCAGGAATTTCACCAGTGTAGGATTGGACGGGTCCGGTGTTTTGATGATCACCCTGGAAGTAGGCGCCTCCCGGGTGGTACCGTATTTTTCATTGGCCCAGTTCATAAAGGAAGCGGGTACCAGGAAGGAAGATATCCTGTCGGAGAAGCCGGCCACACGTCCAATAAATTGTTCTGAACCGGTATTACCGGAGATGACCACCTGGAGTGGTAACGCTTTGACCGTTTCCTGTGAAATCTGCGGCAAGCCCTGGCTGAGGGAGAAGCCGAAGTTATACAGGTTGAGGAAGTCGCTCGGCAGAATGATGGGGATAATCCGTTCGCCGTTAGTCCATTTCCAGTCCTCCCCTTTTACATCGAGGAAGCCATCGGGCACCGATTCAAAGAACATATCCGTGGCAAAGTGCAGATCGCCGGGAGCCTGCACCACCACCCGGAAGCGGCTGGAAGTAATTAACCCGAATGCCTGTACGAACGGCTGGGCTTTAATATGGTCAATTTCAGCTTGCGAAAAGGCGCTTTTGTCATTTTGCCCCATCATGGCGTTGGTGATTTTTTTATTGATCACCAGGAAATCGGCCGTTTCATTTTGGTTTTTGGTGCTGTACAGCAGCTGGTTAAAGTTGGAATGTACCTGTATAGCCACCAGTATCAGCAGCATAGCGATACCAAGGCCGACAGACGCCATCAGGAAGCGGCTTCTGCCGATACCGGTATGAATGATTTTTTTAAGCAGTTCAAAAAAGGGACGCATGGAAAAACATTAAAGCTGGTAATGAACATCATAGGAAAAATGCTGGTCATTATCCAGGTCAGTTAAAATAAACCCGGCGTTGCGGGCTTTGCATTCTTCAGCGATAAGGGCTGCGGCGCGGCGGGTGTTTTCCTCATCCAGGTGGCTGAAAGGCTCATCCATCAGCAGCCATTGAAAAGGCTGCGACAGTGCCCGGATGATGGCGATGCGCTGGCGTTCGCCGTAGGACAATGTTTTGCTGCTTTGCTGCAGCACATGGGTTACATTGAGGCGGGCGGCCATATCCTGTATTTTGTCTTCGCTGCAATGGGGGTTGGGCAGCATCACCCTTTTGAGATGGATATTTTCCGCTGCAGTGAGTTGTTCAAACAACCGCAGGTCCTGGAAGATCACGCTGATGTGTTGTTGCCGCATGGTGGCCAGTTCGTTTTTGTTATAAGCAGGCCACGGCCGGTTATCCACCAGTACCGTACCCGTATAGTCGTACCGGATATGATAGAGGTAGTGTACCAGGGTTGTTTTCCCCGTACCGGAGGGGGCTTTTATTTTAACAAAGCTGCCGGGGCTGAAGGTTACATCCTGGTTCCAGATACCGGAAGTACGCTGTAACAGCTTATCCTTCAGGGGTATTGGCATCAGGTGTTGTATCTGAATTTGCATATGCCGAGCTGATTAACCGTTCCCAAGATAAATGAAAAGCCATAAAAAAAGGCCGGAGCAGGTAGTCTGCTCCGGCCTTTTTATGATTTGAAAGTAATAACGTCGGTATTAGTGTGCTGACGTAGCAGGCACTGCCGCTGAGTCTACCGAAGAAGAGAACAGGCTGTCTTCCATGCTTTTTTCTCTGGCTTTTTTAGCTTCCATTGCCTGAGCAGCATCTTTACCGAAGTTGATCAGCTGTACCAGGCTGTTTTCATCCTTGTTTTTGAAGTTGAGGATAATTTCAGACTGGGAAACGTCACCACTGGAATTTTTGGTTACCATGGTAGCGTCTTTCATCAGGTTTTTCAGTTTTGCCAGGATCCCTTTTTCTTCCTCGCTGTTCATTTTATCTTCCGGAATAACGCCCAGAGCTTTTTCCATGTCGATATAGCCGCCCATCATGCTGCCTTTCACTTTGCTTTCGATGCCTTCCGGCAGTTTGATGCTGCCTTTACCGGCCAGGTAGTCCTGCAGCAGGGTGCTGTCGGAACCTACCGTGATGAATTTTTCCGTGATGGAAACAGCAGGCATGCCAGCCGCCGCCATCGCGGGGTTAGCATATACGTAGCGATCGCCTTCTTTGGTGAACATTTCTTTCATCATAGGGGAAGTCATCACTTTATTGAATGCTTCCTTGTTGCCCACTTTCATGTTAAAGATCCATTTAGCAGTAGGCTCTTCAGAGAATTCGCCGGGGAAGTATTTGGATTCTTTTTTCTGGATAGCCAGATCGGAGGCTACGTAGGTGAACTGACCTTCAAAGGCGTTCAGCACGTCGTCCATAGACAGGCCGGATTTAGCCAGGAACATGTTTACAACGCCGTCCATACCGGTAGATTTAACGATTTCACCCACCATGTGGAAGTCGAAAGCGTAGGAAATGAAACCGGTAACATTCTGGGAAGGGTACTTCTTCAGCATATCCAGGTCGATTTCCTTTTTACCGTATTTATTATAGATGCGGGCAATTTCCTTACCCATGTAATAAGTACCGTTAGCAACGATCCTGCCTTTTTCGAAGTTGGATGTGGCGGTATAGTAGGTACCTTCCATCAGTTTTTTGAAGTTGGCCGGCACCATAGCAAACATGCTGCTGCCATAAAGTGCATTGGGGTTTACGAAGATGCTGACGTCAGCATTTTCTTTCAGCATTTTGGCAAATGGTTCCAGGGAGCCCGCTGTTTCGTCTTTTTTCAGGTGGAAAAGGCGGTCTACCGTCCTTACCATGTGCTGGGTAGCGGCTTCTTCGTCGGCAGTCACCAGGGCCACCGGTGTAGCCACAGCAGAATCAACCGCAGTAGCGGCCGAATCTACCTGTTCTTCCGGGTAAGCTTCGGTGCTGTTGGAAGAGGGGAATCCGCCGTTTCTGAGGTTGTTAGGATCGAAGTCGGATACAAAAATCACGGTGGATTTGTTCCAGGCCACGATGCCTTTGCTTTCCCCTTCCAGGATGTATTTGAAGTCTGATCCGGATTTCAGGGTGAAGTTTTTCTCATTTTTCTTCAGGAACGCTTCAAACTTATCCGCGTCTGTCAGGGAAGCGGTTGCTGTAACGTAGGAAGAGCTGTCAGAAACGAAAGACACGAAGAAATGGCCTTTCAGGTCGATGCCTGCATTCTGGGCATCTTTCCAGGATTTCATCATTTCACTGGAATCTTTGGTCTGCACAGCGGAGAAGAGCTTATCCATGGTGAGCCCATTGGTGGCCAGCTTCTGGGTAATTTCTTTGGCATTCAGGTCTAACACAACACCGGCTGATTTAGGGATGTGTTTACTCACTTCCGGAACCTTGGAGCAGGCCGACAGGACTACCGCTGCAGTAACAGCGGTTAACAAAACTTTGGAAATTGTTCTTTTCATAAAAGATATAAAAATTAATAATTGACTATGGTAGGGATACCGACCATTTTTCGGCACATTCCCACAATCGTGGTATTTCGGTGGTGCGAAAGTACGCATATTTTTGTAGCTTATATGTCCCTATTTTTAGGGGAGTACTATGCCACATACAATATTTTGGGATCAATATAGTTAATACCTTTGTTGCTTTACTATGAAACTAACAATTAAAACCATCGAAAAACCGTTATGTACCTGATTCTCCTGCAATACATCCGTCCGGTAGCGGCGGTAGAGCACTTTATGGAAGCGCATACAGCGTTCCTGCAAAAATACTATGACAACGGCAAGTTTATCCTGTCTGGCAGGCGGAAGCCCAAATCCGGCTCATTGATCCTGTGTCAGGCGTCGAGCCGTAAGGAAGTGGAGCAAATCATGAGCGAAGACCCGCTGGAAAGGCACCAGCTGGCCATGTACGAGATCATTGAATTTGAGCCAACCACCTACGCAGCTACAGCTTCCCGATAGTCTTCTTTTTTTGCCGGCTTTCCGTTTATCTCTTTCCGTTAGTGCTGATTATCACTGCATAAAGTAAATGACTTTCGTCAGCCATTTGCTACTATCCTTCTCTTTGCCCGGATCTGTCACATACATCTCCATGGTTGGCGGGATGACCTTTTTACCCTTTTTTTCAATAAACTGCTGGATGGCTACGTGTGCATTGGCGATTTTATCGTAGGGACCGTAATAATCCACATAAGCTGCTTTGGCGGCCGGGAGTTTAATTATTTCGAAACCCGGTCCCAGGGTACTGCCTTCCGGTACCGGTATGGCCGCTGCCATATCAGTCACCCGTTTTTTTTCATCCCAGGTATAAAACAGCCCGCAGGGCACGCCTGGCTGTAGCTTAGCCGTCGTAGCCGCTTTGTACACCCGTTCCAGGTTACCCTGGTAATACCGGGTGATCTCTTTAAAAGGGACTGTTTTACGTACGGCCGCATAGGTGGTAGCGGGGTAATCCATTTCCCGGACCATCACATTGATGCCGTTGGGGGTACCTGGTCCGTTCTTATCTGCTTCCGCCATGCTTTTCAGGTTACTGAGGCCTTTGGCGAAATCATCTTCCAGGGCGCCTTTCATAAAAAGGGCCATCACGTTCTGCGGGCGGTCGTAGTGGGCATTAAAACCCCATATCACTTTGGTTTTACCCGCAGCTTCAGAGAGCTGGAAAAAAACGTCAGACTCGGAGTGGAAGGGCGTAATAAAGGTTAGTTTCTGTTGGATGTACTTGTAAGGGTCCAGGGAGAGGTGTTGTAGTTTGCCTTCCCCGATTTTTTTGCCTTTCCAGGCGTCGATGGCGCCTACGGTGCCGTCATCCCCGGTGATGGTATATTCGGCTGTGGAGTCCATCAGCTTCCAGGTATTCCACTGGTTGAACTTTTCGAACCGGACAATATTATTCCATACGATAGATGCCGGTGCATTAATTTCCACCGAGCGTTCCACGTGTATTTGGGTAGGGGCAGCAAAAATGAGTATAATCAGTACAAGCAAGAGAATCGCAACTATCCAGGCAAGTGCTTTTAAGACTTTCATAACTCCGGGGAATTGATTACAATAAAAATACGGATTTTTTTACTGTGCATCCGCCAGAGCGTTGGCATTGATCAACGGGTTGGGTTACTCTTTTTCCTTTTCTTCTTTTGTTGAAAATTGCTTGTCGACTTCCGTGGCCTGTTCAAAATCGAGGATCACGGAGTTGATACAGTAGCGCAGGCCTGTAGGCGGCGGTCCATCATCAAAAACATGTCCCAGGTGTGATTTGCAACGGCCGCAAAGTACTTCTGTACGGTGCATGCCATGGCTGTTGTCGGGAGCATAGATGACGCTGGATTTGGATACCGGCTCAAAAAAACTGGGCCAGCCACAGCTACTCTCAAATTTGGCATCGGATACAAAAAGCGGTTGGCCGCAGGCTGCACAGTAGTAGGTTCCTTTCTCTTTACTGTTCCAGTACTTTCCGGTAAATGCCCACTCTGTTCCTTTTTCCCGGGCAATGTTATACACTTCCGGTGGTAAGATCTTTTTCCATTCGTCGTCCGGCAGGTTAACCTTACTTGTATCCGAATGGGAGTAAACGTCTCCCTTCTTTTTTCCTTCTTCCATTGAATTCTTTTTTTCGCCTTTAGCGATCGTCTTCAGTTGGTGACTAATATAAGATGCTCAAAATTATCAGATTCTGCAGGTTCAAGTATAGCGTTTTGTTCCGTTAACGTGTCATTAACACTATCATTGTATTTTCTCTGTTGGCCTGATGAATATTTTTTCTCTTAATAAATTACGTATGAAGTGGCTTGATGGATTGTTATTTCCTGCAAATCAGCCGGGTATTTAACAAATCCTGTGCTTAAATGTTTCAAACAGTCTGATAATCACCCGCGAGCAACTGCGTATAAATTATTAACTTTACGCCAAAAGGCTAGTTAAGTGGCGGACATCATCAATTTATTACCAGACAATATAGCGAACCAGATAGCTGCAGGCGAAGTGATACAAAGACCGGCATCAGCGGTAAAAGAATTACTGGAAAATGCAGTGGACGCAGGTGCGACCGAGATTCAGCTGATCATAAAAGACGCAGGCAAGGAATTGGTGCAGGTAATCGATAACGGTGGCGGTATGAGCGAAGCAGATGCCCGTATGTGTTTTGAACGCCATGCCACCTCCAAGATACAATCCATAGAAGACCTCTTCCAGATCCGGACCATGGGTTTCAGAGGGGAAGCGCTGGCTTCTATTGCCGCCGTTGCCCAGGTAGAACTCAAAACCCGGAAAAAAGGCGCCGAAGCCGGTACCTATGTTGAAATAGACAACAGCCTGGTGAAAAAGCAGGAACCCTGCCAGACCGCTGAAGGTACCAGCATCGCCATGAAAAACCTGTTCTTCAATGTGCCCGCCCGCCGTAACTTCCTGAAAAGCAACGCGGCCGAAATGCGGCACATCGTAGACGAATTCATTAGGGTGGCCATGGCCTACCCCCAACTGCAGTTTTCGCTCACCAGCAATAATCAGCAACTTTTTCACCTCGATAAAGGCTCCCTGAAACAGCGGATCATCGCCATTCTGGGGCAACATTATAATGCCCGCCTGGTAAATGTGAAGGAAAGTACCGACTATATGAACGTATATGGCTTCGTCGGTAAACCGGAAACAGCTAAAAAAACCAGAGGCGACCAGTTCTTCTTTGTCAACAACCGGTTTATCAAAAGCCCTTACCTGCACCATGCCGTCATGAACGCTTTTGCAGACATCATTCCGGCCGACAGCTACCCGCTGTACGTCCTGTTTATCGATGTCAACCCGGAACATGTGGACATCAACGTACATCCTACCAAACAGGAAATCAAGTTCGATGACGAGAAAGTAATGTACGCCTTCGTACAGGCCACCGTGAAACATGCACTGGCACAGTTTAACGTCACCGCAACGCTCGACTTTGACCTGGACCCGAACATTCAGGCCCTGGACGCTGTCAGCAAACCCTTCACTGCACAACAACAGGAGGAATACACCCATTCCCCCCTCTATAAATCGTTTACACAGGCCAACCAGGCTCATATGATTGACAAAAGCAGCAGCAGCAGCAATCTGAAACACTGGAAAGACCTGTATGAAAGCAGCCAAAACACACCCGAAGCCGACGGGTACACCATCAGCTCCTATACCGTGGAGCCAGCGGCTGAAACCCGTCCGGCGGTGACTTACGAAAGCCAGCCACACGCTACGGCTTCCGTCATCGACGAACGCTGGCAGGATACCGCTACCGACCAAAAAGTGCCGGTACAGGTACACCAGCAGTTTATCCTGTCACAGATCAAATCCGGTTTTATTCTGATAGACCAGCAGGCTGCCCACGAACGTATCCTGTTTGAACGCTACCAGCGCGCCCTCGAGGAAACCCCGATGGCCACCCAGCAAAGCCTCTTCCCCCAAACACTGCAGCTACCTCCGGCTGATGCAGTACTGGTAACCGAAATGCTGCCTGAACTCCAGGCACTGGGCTACGAACTGGAACCTTTCGGGAACCACACCTTCGTGGTAAGGGGTACCCCGGCCGATATGCAGTCCGGCAACGATCAGGCTACGATAGAAGGCCTCCTTGAACAATTCAAAAACTTCAGTGAGCTGAAAATCAACCGCCGCGAACAGCTGGTACGCTCCATGGCCCGCAATAACGCCATTCCGGCCGGCAAAATCCTGTCTGCCCGCGAAATGCAGAACATGATCGATGAACTCTTCGCCTGCAGCATGCCGAATGTAGCGCCCAGCGGGAAGTTCACCTTCATCTCCTTTAAACTCACCGACCTTGCCCGGATGTTTGAAAGAGGTAACTAAGATAATTTTCAATGAAAATACCTGGGCTGACCGTAGCGGTCGGCCCTTTTTTGTTTTTGAAATAAGGGCTTACGCTTCCGCCGCGTGACAGGCGGGTGGCCAATCCCATAAAAACCAGGAGCTCTGGGTACAAGAAACGGTCTTCCCTCTCCTCGCCGTGGTCACTATCGCATTCTTTAATAGGCGACCATGGCGCTTTTATTGCTCCCCCACCGTCTTCAGCGCATCATACAGCCGCAGGTAACGATTATATTGCTGCTGATAGTGCGCATATTTTCCTTTATCAGGATAAAAAACCGTCGTAACCGGCTTTTGCCCGTTCCCTACGGGCAGCCCTAACACATTGGCTGCCAGCATAATAGCCCCCAATGCAGAAGCATCATTCTGCTGGTTCAATATCATCTCTTCCCCGAAGATATCGGCCAGTAGCTGTATCCAGCCGGGAGTGGCCGTAAAGCCACCGCTGACAGATATACGCCGCACCGGACCCGTTGTTTCCGACAGCGCCCGGCGAATGCTTAGCAGCGTAAAACAAATCCCTTCCAGCATAGCCCGCATAAAATGCGCCGCGGTATGCACCGGCTGTATGCCAACAAAAGCAGCTGTGGCATGGCTGTTCCAGATAGGCGCCCGTTCTCCCAGCAGGTATGGCAGGCATAACAACCGGCCGGTATCTGTTTGCAGCGCTTCCTCCACCAGCGGCTGCAAGGCCGTTAGTGGCATCCGCAGGAAATCGCGCACCAGCCAGGGCAACAGGGTGCCGCCATTGTTGGTAGCCCCTCCGGTGATATACACCTCGTCTGTGAGCAGGTAGGTAAACAGGCGGCCATAGGCGTCTGTCTCCGGCCTGGAGCCGGCCATCCTTACCGCCCCGCTGGTGCCGATGGTGATCGTGGCGTGTCCTGCATCCAGCGCATGACTCCCCAGCTGGGCCAGGCAGCCATCACTTCCCCCGATGATAAAAGGTGTAGCAGCCGGAATACCCAGTTCCGCCGCTACGGCGGGGAGTAATTCCGGCAGCCGGCAGGTAACCGGTACCGGTTCCGGTAGCTGCGCAGCGGTAATACCGGCATATTCCAGCGCTTCGGGATGCCACTGCAGCGCAGCAATATCAAACAATCCCGTGGCAGAAGCTATCGAGTGGTCGCTTATATATCTCCCAAAAAAATGATATATGATATACTCCTTCATACCCGGGAAGATAGCCGCACGGGCAAAAAGCGCCGGTTGCTCTTCCCGTATCCAGCGCAGTTTACACAGGGGCGACATGGCATGTACAGGCGTACCCGTTTGACGGTACAACCGTTTCCCCGCTTCGGTATCCCGCAGCGCAAGGGCCTGCGGTTCGCTGCGGTTATCGGCCCAGAGCAACAGCGGCGTAAGTGCGTTCCCTTCGCTGTCAATGGCCATGATACTGTGCATGGCGCTGCTAAACGAGATGGCTGCCGGCGGGTATCCTGCCGCCGCCGCCACTTCCCGGATACCTTTTTTGACCGCATCCAGCAACAGCAGCGGATCTTGCTCAGCATATCCCGGCTGTGGGTAATGGGTGGTATAAGCCTGTTGAAACACCCCTATTACCTCCTCATTTTGAAGCCCAAGCCCAATCGTTTTAGCACTACTGGTACCAATATCTACGCCGATGATGTAAGGAGACTGTTCACTCATAAAAAAAACCGTGCTTTTTACACATTTAATTTATAGATTTAAAACCGGTGTTCTTTAAATAAAGTCTAAAAAATTTCCACGCAAATGGCTTTTGAAATTAAAAAACAGGCTAAGCTTTATGATGTTTGTATTGTTGGCTCAGGCGCCGGTGGCGGTATGACAGCCAAAATATTGTCGGAAGCCGGTCTCAAAGTAGCGCTCCTGGAAGCGGGGCCCAAATACGATCCGGCAGACCCGGAGCAGGCGACTCAACTGAAATGGCCCTACGAATCTCCCAGAAGAGGCGCCAGCACTACCCGCCCTTTCGGTGACTTCGACGCCGCCTATGGCGGATGGGAGATCGACGGCGAACCATATACGAGAAAAAACGGAACTGAATTTGACTGGTTCCGCTCCCGCATGCTGGGAGGACGTACCAACCACTGGGGCCGTATTTCCCTCCGTTTTGGCGAACGCGATTTCAAACATAAAACTTATGATGGCCTCGGTGACGACTGGCCTATCAGCTACCAGGACGTAGCCCCTTATTACGACAAGGTAGATAAATTGATTGGCGTATTCGGTTCCAAAGAGAACCTGCCCAACGAACCCGATGGCTTCTTCCTCCCTCCTCCCAAACCCAGGATGCACGAGCTGATGGTGAAACGTGCCGGAGAAAAAATGGGCTTGCCCGTTATCCCCGCCCGTTTGTCTATTCTGACCCGCTCGGTCAACAAAGACCGCAGCCCCTGTTTCTATTGCAGCCAGTGTAGCCGCGGCTGTACGGTATATGGCGATTTCTCGTCTTCTTCCGTACTGGTGAAACCCGCTATGAAAAGTGGTCACGTAGACCTCTACACCAACGCCATGGTACGGGAAGTGCTCACCGACGACAGCGGCAAAGCTACCGGTGTAGCCTATATCGACAAGGCAGACATGCAGGAATATTCTGTCAACGCCCGTGTGGTAGTACTGGCAGCCAGCGCCTGCGAATCAGCCCGGTTACTGCTCAATTCCAAATCCGCCAAACATCCGAACGGCCTGGCCAACTCCAGCGGCGTAGTAGGCAAATACCTCCACGACTCTACCGGCGCATCCCGCAGTGGCTTTATTCCCGCCCTGATGGACCGCAAACGTTATAACGAAGACGGCGTAGGCGGCATGCACCTGTACATTCCGTGGTGGGGTGACAATAAAAAACTGGATTTCGCCCGCGGTTACCATATTGAAATGGGCGGCGGCATGCATATGCCTTCCTACGGCTACGGTTTCGGTATGGAAAAAATGAATGGCAAATATCCCGGCCGTGACGGCAAACCCAAAGCAGCCGGCGGTTACGGCGCTTCCCTGAAAGACGACTACCGCCGTTACTTCGGCGCACATATCGGCTTTGCCGGCAGAGGTGAATGTATTGCACGGGAAGATAACTACTGCGAAATAGATCCTAACGTGGTGGACAAATGGGGTATTCCCGTACTACGTTTCCACTACACCTGGAGCGATCATGAAGTGAAACAGGCCAAACACATGCAGGATACGTTTGAACAGCTGATCCATGAGCTGGGTGGCGTTGCTTCCGGCACCAAACCCGGAGAAGACACCAAATATGGCCTGGAAAACCCTGGCCGTATTATCCACGAAGTGGGCACCACGCGCATGGGTGATAACCCTGCTACTTCCGTACTGAATAAGTTCAACCAGGCACACGAAGTAAAAAACCTGTTCGTGGTAGATGGCGGCGCATTTGTATCGCAGGCAGATAAAAATCCGACCTGGACCATTCTGGCCCTTGCATGGCGCGCTTCTGACTATATCGTAGATCAGCTGAAGAAACAAAACATTTAATCATTTTGACATTTAGTTATTTGGTTATTGAATGATCGAAGCGAAGAATGAACCGGAGGAATAACCAAATGAAAAAATAAAAAAATAAAAAATGGATAGAAGAGAATCCCTTAAAGCCCTTGCGCTGGGAACTTTATCTGTAGGCACTATCATCGCCGCCACTGGTTGTGAAGACAAAAAGACTGACGGAGAGAAAAAGGCAGGTAATGCAGCCGGCTACGGTCGTACGCCGGACGAAGCCCTGCGCGATAAAGGCCTGATGGAAGAAAAGTTCTTCACACCGGAAGAAATGAAAACCATCACTATTCTGGCTGACATCATTATTCCGGCCGATGAACATTCCGGCAGCGCTTCCGATGCGAAAGTGCCGGAGTTCATTGAGTTCATCGTAAAAGATATTCCTGAGCACAAGTTGCCCATGCGTGGCGGCCTGCGCTGGCTGGACGTACAATGTGCCAAACGCTACAACAAATCCTTTGCGGAGTGTACACCGGAGCAACGTATTGCCATTGTTGATCTGATCGCTTATCCTGAAAAGGCGGCGCCGGAAAACAGTCAGGGTGTAGCCTTCTTCAACCGCATGCGTAACCTGACCGCCACTGGTTTCTTCACCAGCAAAATTGGTATCAAGGACCTGGGTTACGTAGGTAATACGCCTAATGAGTGGGATGGCGTACCGGCAGATGTATTGAAACAATATGGTTATGCGTACGACGAAAAAACCCTGGCCACCTGCCTCAAAATTGAAGACAGAGGTAAGATCATGACCTGGGATTAAATAAACGTTATAAATGATGGATCCGGAGCGTCAATTGATAAACGGACATAGAAAAACAGGATTAGGCTTTTATCTTCGCCTTAACAATCCGCGGTTCATCATTATCAGCGATTTAATAAGTACCTAAAAACGAATATCACTCATGGTTCCAGAAAAAAAGAGCGGGGACAACCAGGTATCCCGCAGATCATTCCTGAGAAACGGCGCACTCGCCGCGGCAGGGTTCATGATCGTTCCACGTCATGTATTGGGTAGAGGTTATACAGCGCCAAGCGACCGTCTGCGCGTAGCAGGTGTTGGTGTTGGCGGTAAAGGGTTCAGCGATCTTACCGGATTTGCAGAAGGCCCCGCCGATATTGCTTTCCTTTGCGACGTAGACACCCGTCGTGCAGCCGATGCCGTTAAACGATTCCCGAAAGCCAAGTTTTATACCGACTTCCGGGAGATGTTTGAAAAAGAGCATAAAAATTTCGACGCTGTTTCTGTGTCCACTCCGGACCACCAGCACGCAGTAGCCGCTATGGGCGCTATGCAGCTGAACAAACACGTATATGTGCAGAAACCGCTGACACACGATATCTATGAAGCGCGTATGCTCACCCAGGGCGCCAAAAGACACAAGGTGGTTAGCCAGATGGGGAACCAGGGCGCTTCCGGTGACGGTGTACGTCAGCTGATGGAATGGTATAATGCCGGCATTATCGGTGATGTACATACGGTATACTGCTGGACAGACCGTCCTGTATGGCCACAGGGTATTCCCTGGCCTACCGGTAAAACAGAAGTTCCCAAAGAACTGAACTGGGACCTGTGGCTGGGTACTGCGCCTAAAAAAGATTATGTAGACAACCTCGTACCTTTCAACTGGCGCGGCTGGTGGGATTACGGCACCGGCGCTATCGGCGATATGGGCTGTCATATTATTGAACCGCCTTTCCGTGTGCTTGGTCTGGGCTACCCTACTTCCGTAGAATGTAGCGTAGGCAGCGTGTACGTAGGTGAATTCACCCGTGGCTACTTCCCCGAAAGCTGTCCTCCTTCTTCCCATGTGATCATGAAATTCCCCGGCAAAAACGGCAAGGAAGTAACCCTGCACTGGATGGACGGCGGTATTCAACCGGAACGTCCGGAAGAACTGGGCCCCAACGAAGTAATGGGTGATGGTGGCAACGGCGCCATCTTCATCGGTACTAAAGGTAAAATGATGTGCGGTACTTATGGCAAGGACCCTAAACTCCTGCCCACTTCCCGCATGGAAAAAGTAAAAGTGCCGCAAACCATTGCCCGTGTACCGGAAGGACACTACGTACAATGGGTAAACGCCGCTATTGCTGGTTACGACAGCAAGCTGAACAAAACAATCAGCTCTCCGTTCGATATTGCCGGACCATTGACCGAAACCATTCTGATGGCTAACCTGGCTATCCGTAGTTTCGACATCCGCAAGCCAAAAGCATCCGGTAAAGGCTACGACTATCCCGGCCGCTACATCAAACTGCTCTGGGATGGCGCCAACATGAAGATTACCAACTTCGACGAAGCCAACCAATTTGTGAAACGCACCTATCGTGACGGCTGGTCACTCGGCGTTTAGTTTTGACATTTGGTTATTTTACAATTTTGATATTAAAAAAGCAGCGAAGACTATTGATCTTCGCTGCTTTTTTTAATGACTAAATATCAAAATAACTAAATTACTTATACGGCACCTGTTGTTCCAGGTTACCATTTTTCCTGATTTCTGCAGCAGGAATAGGTACCAGGTAATCCTTCACCTTGAAAGTACGGGACTGTATATCCACCGGCCGGTATATAAACGGATGGTTGGCGATTTGTGAGCCCAGCACCTCGATACCCTGCGCGCTGCCGTTAAAATAGGTCATCGCATCCACTACCCAGCGGCGGGCATCGAAGAAACGATGTTCTTCAAAAGCCAGTTCATACCTTCTTTCATATTTCAGCACCGCCTTGAGCGCATCGCCGGTAGCACTGGTAGCCGGCATGCCGGCGCGGGTACGTACTTTGTTAAGTATCGGCAGGGCATCGGCCTCTTCTCCTAACCAGATGCTGGCTTCTGCATAGTTCAGCAATATTTCCGCATAACGGAAGAATATCCAGTTCTGGCTACCACGGAAGAATTGTGCATCCAGGTTTTTATCCATGAATTTACGCAGGTAATAACCGGAGAAGGTACCATTCCAGTTTTCGATCGTACTGTTACGGGTATCCAATCCCCAAACACTGTCTTTGCCCCCATTTTTAGGTTCATATTTGCCGGTTTGTATCACCCCAATAGGATCTACTTCCGCCCCATCTTTAGGACGGGGTTTCCATTTGGCGCCATCATACAGAATAGTAGCATAGAACCTCGGATCGCGGCCCACATAAGGTGCAGCCGCCTGCGCAGTATTCGTCCAGGAGAAGGCAGTACCATCTTTCATCTGGTAACCGGTAACGAAGTTTTCCAGTGGCACATTACCTCCCCAATTGTGATAACCATTCGGCCCGTTATACAAATCATGGGAAGTGCCCAATAAAGCCTTGTCGTATTGTTTTACGAAAATCAACTCCTTATGGTCCTTGTCCAGGAAAACGCGGCTATAGTTGTCTGCCGCAGAATCTGAAGGTTGATACAGTTCATAAATGCCCATATCCATCACTGCTTTGGCCGCATTTTTGGCTGCCCGCAAGCGGTCTGTCTGGTTGCCGGTGGTATACCCCATCAACGCGCTTTTTACGTTGATATTGAAGTAATCGCTGGCAGCATACAGTAATATTCTGGATTTCAGTGCCAGGGCGCCTCCTTTGGTGACCCTGTTTTTGTTTGCCGGGTCTTCATTTATTACTGGCAGCAGCTTAGCGGCACTGTCGCACTCGTCAGTGATAAATTTCACACAGGCTTCGTAGGTATCACGTTTCACATTGAGGATCGCTTGTTCATCTCCCTTTATATTGAAGGTTTTGGTAATCAGCGGTACGCCACCATAATATTTCACCAGCATGTGATAGTACCAGGCCCGCATGAAATGTACTTCACCCTTCATCCTGTTGCGCAAGGCA
This sequence comes from Chitinophaga qingshengii, assembly GCF_014529935.1. Taxonomy (GTDB): domain Bacteria; phylum Bacteroidota; class Bacteroidia; order Chitinophagales; family Chitinophagaceae; genus Chitinophaga; species Chitinophaga qingshengii. Next base: position 3,874,462 of record NZ_JACVFC010000001.1, on the reverse strand, counting down.
TCATCCATGGGTACCTGATCAATTTTCTCGAAGAACATATTACAATTGCGGATCTCCTTGTAATGACCATCCCAGCGGCTGAAATCATTCAGTGCACCGATATCATCCGGAGACACATTGCCCTGTACTACCCGGGAAGTGTTATAATCATGAATGAACCGGCTTTCGTCTGTCATAGAGGCTAGCATTACTTCTCCGTAACCGGAGCGCATCTGCACATACAGATCGTTTACAAAAGCCTGTACCAGGCCCTTGTCCTGCCATACTTCTGACTCCAGATATTCTGTCAGGGGCTTCTTTTCCAGAAAGTCCTTCTTACACGCGGTAGCAGCAAACACCAGGACAGCCGCTGCCAGATATTGTATGATGTTTAGTTTTCTCATGGCTCGTTGTTTAGAAAGTGACATTTAATCCCACATTGTAAATCTTCGTCTGCGGATAAAACTGCCCGCTACCCATTGGTGCTTCAGGATCAAATATTTTTACATTGTCTATGGTCACCAGGTTCTGACCGCTCACGTATACACGCAGTTTCTGCAGGCCGATGCTTCTGATAGCTGAACCGGGGATGGTGTAACCGAGTTCTACTGTTTTAAGACGGGCATAGTCCGTCTTCCAGAACCAGAAAGTATTCTGACGGCTTACCCAATATTCGCGGTCACGGTCATTTACCCTTGGCCAGGAAGCGTTAACGTTGTCTACTGTCCAGCGGTCTTTGATGTAGGCTTCCGGGAAGTTGCCGATAAGACCGGACTCTGTGTGCAGATACTGGCTGGCGCCGCTGGCACCCTGCCACAACATGGTGAAATCGAAGTTTTTGTACTTAGCGCTCAGGGTAAGACCGAATATCCAGGTAGGATTTTCTGTACGGTTTACGCGGATGCGGTCCAGGTCATCAATAATGCCATCGCCGTTCATATCCGCGAAGATGACATCTCCCGCCCGGGCGCCGCTGATATGTGCGGATTTATCTACTTCCTCCTGTGTTTTGTAGATACCAATTGCCTTGTAATACAAGGGCGCATCAATCATTTTACCGGTTGATTTCTGCCATTCCGGAACGTTCGGCACTTCATCCCAGAACAGGATTTTGTTTTGGGCGTGTGTAACGGTACCGACTACTTCGTAATGAAATTTGTTGATATCATTTTTGTGTTTTACCACTACTTCAAATCCCTTGTTTTCTACTTTACCGATATTTTCCTGGGGCAGGGTCATACCGGTATAACCGGGCATGGACAGACTGCGGCTGACGAGGATGTTGGCGCGGCGGGTATAGAAATAGTCTGCTTCCAAAGACAACTTTTCTCCCAGCAGGGAAGCCTCGATACCTATGTCGTAATTATTGGCCATTTCCCATGTAATGGCTTCGTTGGGAGAGCGCAATTGATAGATGCCTTTGTTCAGATCGTCACCAAACATCACGCCGCCACTGCTGAAACCATAGGTGCTCAGGTACTGGAAAGACGGAATTTGATCGTTCCCCATCTGGCCCCAGGATGCACGGATTTTGAAATAATCGATAGCGCGGACTCCCTGTTTCCAGAAACCTTCATTAGACATTACCCAACCCACTGATGCTCCGGGAAAAAAACCGAAGCGGCTGTTGCGCGGGAAGTTCTGTGTTCCATCATATCGGGCGTTGAAGTCGAACAGATAGGTTTCCTTGTAATTATAGGAAACACGACCGAAATAGTTGCGGCGGGCAAAGGAGAAACCGCTGCCGCCATTGCTTTTTTCCTTGTCGCCTCCTGCGGACAGTTCATCCAGTTTATCGCTGATAAAATACCGGCGATTAGCCAACATGGTATCACCATCGAAAGTTGCCTGTTCAAAAGCCACGAAAGTACTCAGGTTGTGTTTACCGAAGGAGCGTACGTAGTTCAGTTTCACGTTCACCGTGGTCAATCGGTTACTATTGAAGCTCTCATTCATTTCTGGTGCGCTCACACCTCTGGAAGCCGGGTTCAGCTTATGGTCCGGGCTGTTAGGGTCGAGCGTATAAAGTGTCCAGGGTTTTACCCATGTTTTCAGGAAGGCGAAGTTTTGGTCATAGGCGAAATTTCCATCGACAGACAAACCTTGTACCCAGGGGATGTTGACAGTGGCGCCGAGGGTACCATTCACGACATAGTTTTTATCGCTCGTGTAGCCGATCGCGTCCGTGCTGGTTACCACCGGGTTATCGCCGTATTCGATGTCCGGACCGGGGAGACCGTTGGGCCATATAGCGTTTTCCGTAGGTCTGCCGCGCATCAGGGAGCGGAAAATGGAGCCGGCGGAACGGGGCGGGTAGTGTCTGTTTTCCAGTCTGCCTGCCAGGTCAAAACGCAGGTGCACATATTCGTTCACGTTAGCGTCCAGGTTGGCCCGGATATTCTGTTGTTTGTAATAGGTAGCGCTGGATTTATAAATACCATCCTGGAAAAGGCTTCCGAGCGACACATAGTAGGTCATTTTCTCGGAGCCACCGCTAAGGGACAGGTCGTGTCTGTTTTGCAGCGAGGTGTTTTTAATCGTAGCGTCGTACCAGTTAGTATTAGGATACAGCCAGGGATCGGAGCCATCGCCGAATTTTTTAATCTGATCGTCCGTAAAACGGGGCTTATCGCCGCCATACTGGAGGATTTCATTCACCAGTTTAGCATAGGTAGGCGCATCGGCCATCTTAGGCAAACGGGTAGGCGAAACAAATGATTGGTTGAAGCCGTAATTGACAGTGGGCTTCCCGATTTTACCACGTTTGGTAGTAACGAGGATAACACCGTTGGCCGCACGGGAACCGTAGATCGCTGCCGCCGCATCTTTCAATACAGATACGCTTTCGATATCGCCGGGAGCCAGCCTGGCAAAGCCTTCACGGGGAATACCGTCAATCACATATAAAGGGGTACTCACGCCGAGCGTGCTACGGCCCCGGATATAAATGCGGGAGTTGTCATTCCCCGGCTCACCGCTGTTATTCACCGCAATAATACCCGGAATACGTCCTACCAGTGAGTTGGAGATGTTGACATTAGGGGATTGCTGTATCTCCGCACCTTTTACAGTGGCCACAGCGCCGGTTTTGGTCACTTTTTTCTGGGTACCATATCCCACCACCACGTATTCATCCAGTGTTTTCTGGTTTTCTTTCAGTACTACGTTAACGGATGTACGGCCTTCCACTTTTACTTCCTGTGGATCATATCCTACAAACTGGAAAACGAGTACAGCATCTTTTTTAACGTCTTTGAGTGTGAAACTTCCTTTGACATCTGTAACAGCGCCCCGCTGACTATCTTTCAGCAGTACCGTCACCCCGGGCAGGGGATTTCCATTGATGTCTTTTACTTTACCTTCTACCGTTGGATTAGTCTGCTGCCATACCGCAGGAGCGAGTGCCCTCGCAGCGAACAGCCCGGAGGAAGGGGCAGAAAGGCATAGCAATAGCATTGCCTTCGCATAACGTGGATTCATAAATGAGATTTTTGGGTGATAAAAAATGCTACGTTTTAGTGTTTTTCAATCGTTTATTTCAATAAAAAGATTTAGATGGTGACGACTTAGTGTTTTTCAATAACGTATTTTAATAACAAGATTTAGATAGTGACAACAAGACTTAGATTTTATAATAAGGGTATTCAATACACCAGGTAAGATATTCAGAAATATCTTGATAATTTTCTAAAAATAAGGGTGGTTTAAACATTTTTTTTTAAAACAGCGAGCTCTAAAGCGAGTATCTTTGCATTTATAAAATCTGACCTCTATTCAGGTGAATTAATTATCCCCTATGACACGAAATATACTCTGGCTACTAACCTGCTGTATACTGTTGCTCACAGCCTGCGACAAACGAATGGTAACAGCAGACACCCAACCTGAAACCACCACACCCACCACCAACGGAAAGCCCCCTATCTCCGATAAAAAGGTGCAGGCAGGCGTACAAGGGCGCATTACAGACGAAAAAAATAATCCCCTGGCAGGAGCCCGGGTGTTATGCGGAGATCAAAACACGATCACTGACGAATATGGCGTCTTCCGTTTTACAACACTTAATATTACTGAAGCCGCCGCCGTGGTTACAGTACAGAAGCCCGGCTACTTTAATGGTATCCGTACTTTCCAGGTTACCGGCGCAGGCAAGGAGCAGTTTGTTCAAATTCAACTGCTGCCTAAAACAGTAGCCGGTACCTTCGATGCCGCCACAGGCGGTATGGTAGCAGGCCCCAACGCACAGTTCATCTTTGTCCCCAACCAGGTATTGGATGCCTCCAATCAGCCCTATAAAGGCAAAGCAACGCTGACCTATGCTTTCATCAACCCGGAAAGAAATGATTTCGCCGATATTATGCCTGGCGACCTCCGGGCAGTGAACGATAAAAATGAACTGGTAGGCTTACAGTCCTTCGGTATGATGGCCCTGGAACTGCAGGCCGAAAACGGAGAGAAACTGCACCTCGATGGCCGTAACAGTGTTACCTTCCGGATGGAGATCCCGGCAACGCTCCGAAAAACAGCACCGGCCGTTATTCCCTTATGGCACTTTGAAGAAAGCACCGGCCTGTGGAGACAGGAAGGCAGCGCCGAAAAAATGGGCGACAGCTATGTAGGTACCGTGAAACACTTCTCCTTCTGGAATTGTGATGCGCAGTTTCCTATCGTTAATTTAAATGCTACTTTCAAGGACGACCAGGGCAATCCGCTACCCAATACCATCATACAGATGACCCGGAGTAATGGTAGTGAATCCTACGGCTATACCGATGCTAATGGTGAAGTACGTGGCATGGTTCCCGCAAACGAGCAGGTAACTATCTCCATTAAAGATAAATGCGGGAAAATCATGTTCTCCCGAAAAGCCGGCCCCTGGACTACAGATGCCAATGCCGGCGTGTTTAATGTCACCATTGATCCACAGGCAAGAATAGCCATCAGCGGTACGGTAACCACCTGCGACGGCGCTGCTGTTACGAAAGGATTGGTAAACGTTCAGGTGGATGGCATCACCTATAAAGCACCTATTCAAAACGGTGCCTATTCCTCCTCCGTGCTTCGTTGTGCCACCGGTACAGCAACGGTTACCCTGAACCCGGTAGATGAGACTGCCAATAAGATGTCTACTGTCACTTATCAACTGGCGCCGGGCACCTACACCCGCGATCTTCAGGCATGTGATGTGATACAGGCCAGCACCGTCTCCTTTTTGCTGGAAGGCCAAACCAGCAGCTTTACTTCCCCTGCGGATTCCATTCAGTTCATCAGCCATCGTTCGGATACCAGCAACTACGTATCCTATACCATCTATGCCACACCAAAATCCGGTCAGGGCAACCAGATCACGATGCGACTTTCGGATATAAAAGTAGGAACCACCACAAACTACATCTCCGTTAGCATGAACGGAGCCTACTACTCCGGACAAGCTGTAAGCGTTACCATCACTCATACAGGCGTGGCAGGCGAGTATCTCGATGCTACTTTCTCCGGCAACGTTCAAAAAAGCCAGAACGGCACTACGGTTCCTATCAGTGGCTCATTTAAAGTAAGAATAGAATAACATAAATTTATGATGCATGTAAAAAGGCCGATAGTCTGAAAAACTATCGGCCTTTTTGCATAAATTCATAGTACTGAACGTTATGTAGTAACCAGATCTATTGTTTATGAAGCACCTCCACGCATTTTTTTTGTTTCTGGCAGGCTGCGCATTGCTGATGGCCTGTAGTAAAGAAATGAGCCATGATGGAACAGGATTCCCCACCTGCGATTATGCTCCCTATACTACCGGTTCTTCTTTTTCCTATATTGATGTTAATCTCACCCGGGACACCATCGCGTATACCCTCACCGTTTCAGGCGACACTACGATCAACGGCAGTACCTACAAAATAGTGAAAGATGACAGCGTTTTCTTCTGCTCCAACTGTAAAGATGGCAACTACACACAAATAGCCAGTATCCTTACTTTCCAGGGATATAAGGCAGACAGCCTGCAGCTGACTTATCTCAGGGAAAACGTGCCGCAGGGCGGTTCCTGGTCAGATACCGTTACTGTCAGCAACGGCACGCTTACTACCAAAGCAGTGCTGCAACATACCATCACCCAAAAAAGTATTACCAAAACCGTTAACGGCAAAGATTACCTGGATGTGATTGCCGTAAAGCTGGATGCCTCCGCTATCGTACTTGATAACCCGGTGCCGATCGGTACTATCTCCACCAGCTACTATGCTAAAGGAATAGGCCTTATCGAAGCAGACCAGGCAGACGATACCATCAAACTGGTGTCTTATATGCTCAAACCCTAATACTCTTTCCAGATCATCGTTAACAACCGCTCTACTGCCCTTCGTACATTCGTGGCCGTATCCTGATGGTTATTTACCAGTACACTGAATATCAGCGTTTTGTTCTTTTTGGTCACCAGGTACCCGCTCAGCGCCACTACCCCGTTCAACGTACCGGTTTTAGCGTGTACAAACTGCTGCTGGTAATAATTGCGCAGCGTACCTTTCCCACCGGTAGGAAGAATATCCCATAATCTTTGTTGCGGATATTGCTGATACATCTTATCCAGGATACTGACAAAATCGCGCGGTGTAATCAGGTTATAACGGGAAAGCCCGGAACCATCGACCCATTGCGGCGGATGCGGCAAGTCCTTCAAATCACCGTCCAGCAGCCAGGTAATCATCTTTTGGGAACTGATGGTATCCCAGAGACTGGCCGATGCCATCATCAGCGTTTGTTCTGCAAAAAAGTTATCACTCCGGTGCATCATCGGTGTAAACAACGAATCAGCCGGAATACTTTTTAATAACCGGAACGATGCCGGTTGTGGTGTAACAGAAACGCCTATACGTTTGTGTAACGTGTCCTGCAGCCGCTCGCGGAGCTGCTGTTCAGCACCTGTGATAAAAGGTACTTCTGTGGAAGAAATTTCTTTGTAGGCAGGGTTATACTTCAGGAAAAAAAGATTGTTCCGCTCATCGCGGTCAGTGCTGGTACTGCCGATGGTACGGTCTTCCGCGACTTCCAGGTCATAAAGCGCAGGCACCATCTTACTGGTATCGCCATGATGATAAATGCGGACTACGTTCCCATACATCGGCCACTCGGTCAGTTCCGGCTGGTAGTCATCGGCATAATCAGCCCAGGACCATCCCGGACCGTAACGTTTGTTAAGGTTCACTGCCGGCACGAGGTATATCTCTTTAGTGGTTTGCTGCAACAACTGCAACAACGGTTGAAAGGTATAGTCCGGGTGCAGGAAAGAAGGATCAGCCATACCTTTTACAAAAACGGCCGTATCGTTTTCATAATACCGCGCAGCCGGCAGGGAATCGCCCAGCAGCTTCAGGCCTGCATACAGGGCAAATATTTTGGTATTGGAAGCAGGCGTGAAAAATTTATCATCCTGGTATTGGTACCAGTATTTTTTGGTGGCTGGCTCGTAAATGGATATTCCCACGTGGGCTTGTTCCAGCGGCTTCTGGTGCAACAGCGAATGGCCCGCCCATTTACTGATGGCGGCCGTTTGGGCAGACACCTGTAAAGACAAGCCGATGGCGGAAAGCAGAAGTATCAATCTCATAACAGTAAGTTATAACTAAAAATGGGAAGATGTTGTCAGCATCTTCCCATTGTTTCTGATTCGTGTGCAGAAAAAAATATCAGGAGAAATATTTGGTAATACCTGGTTTCGCATACGCGTAGTTACCGGAAGCATCTGGTACCACCGGCGGCGGCGCATCGAAAGCATACTTTTGCGGCTGCAGGTTCAGACCGGAATTGAGCGCTGTTTTCCAATCGATGATCTGACCCGAGTAAGTCGCCAAACGACCGATGATAGCAGAAAGCGTGGCTTCTGCACCACGTTGTGCATCCGCAAATTTGTATTGTCCTTTGGCGATAGCTGCAAACAGCTCATCGTGTTCGGTTTGGTAAGGGTTATTTTCCTTGCTCTTATCAAACTGATACAGCACTTTTCCTTTATGGTCCACAATCTGTGCTTTATCGCAATAGATGCGGCCCTTAGTACCTACGATTTCTTCATCTACCTTGCTGGGAGCGTCTTTCCAGTGACGACACTGGCTATTCATCACTACGCCATCAGCATAGCGGTATTCCACAAAGTGGTGGTCGAATATTTCACCGTATTCTTTGCCGGTGCGTACCGCACGGCCCCCCATACCACCAGCGGTAACCGGTGTAGCATTTTTAAACCAGTTGCCCACATCAATGTTGTGGATATGTTGTTCTACGATATGATCACCACAGAGCCAGTTGAAATAATACCAGTTACGCATCTGGTATTCCATTTCGGTGTATTCCGGTTTACGTGGTTTTACCCACAGCGCACCCTGGTTCCACCATACCTGCATGGAGAGGATATCGCCGATCATACCATCCTGCACGCGTTTGTAGAGCTCGCGGTAGGAGTTCTGGTAACGGCGTTGCAGGCCTACTACTACGTTCAGTTTTTTGGACTTGGCTATTTCAGCAGCGTCCAGTACTCTTTTAATACCGGCAGGATCAGTCGCTACCGGTTTTTCCATGAAGATGTGTTTGCCTTGTTTAACGGCTTCTTCAAAGTGGATAGGACGGAAACCCGGAGGGGTGGTGAGGATTACCACATCTGCCAGTGCGATCGCCTGTTTATAGGCATCGAAACCGGTGAATTTATTTTTTTCCGGCACGTTTACGCGGCTGGCTTTATCGCCTAATGCTTCCTTGATATTGTTATAGCTGTCATTCAGCCTGTCAGGGAAGGCGTCGGCCATCGCCACCAGTTGAACGTTCTCTTTTGTGCTCAGTGCCTGTGTAGCAGCGCCGGTACCACGACCGCCGCAACCGATCAGCGCAATTTTGATGACATCAGAAGAACCGGAGAAATAATTGGCTTTGGATAAGATAGGCATCGCCAGCAATCCGCCCGCAAGCATCGATGTTTGCTTAACGAAATCGCGACGACCCTGACCGTGGAATTTTTGTTGTTCGCTTTCCATAAAATTGCGTTGTGATTTATTGATTTTTTTAGATGATGCTGCTTAGCGGGAACCTTTGTATTTATCGATTACGTCTTCAAAAAATTTCTGTGCTTCTTCCGGTGTCGGTTGTTTGGCTGGTCTTACGATACGGAAACCGATAAAGGGTGCATCCGCATTCCACCAGGAGCTTTTGGGAATCTGTGGGTCCCTGCGGTTCCATATCGGGTCGGATTTCAGGCGGGCAGCACTGCGCAAAGCCGGAGCCGCATCCTTATAGTTACCTCCTTTGATCACACGCGGCATTTTAGCCGTAGGCGCTGTCCAGGGATCTGTGGCGGCCACAGTGGCAACGCCATTTTCCTCGTACTGGTCTAATGTCCATTCGGCCACATTACCCAGCATATCATATAATCCCCAGGCGTTAGGTTGCAGCTGGGCTACTTTATGATATTTATCTTCACTGTTATCTTTATACCAGGCGTATTTTTTCAGCTGAGATTCATCTGTTCCATACGGATAAGCGGTTGCAGATCCGGCACGGCAGGCGTATTCCCATTCTGCTGCAGTAGGCAGCCGGTAAAAGACGCCGGTTTTGGCATACAGCCATTTGCAATACATCAATGCGCCATACTGGCTCATACTATTGGCCGGATAACCACCACCTTTACCCATGCCCAGCGTGAGGTCAATATAAGGCGGACTGGGCCGCGTCATCCCATCGGGAATCGGTGTTTTATCTTTTTCTGCATCTGCATACACATCGTATTCGTCGAAAGTCACTTCTGTAGCGCCCATCCAGAAGTCGCCCAAAGTCACTTTTTTGGCCGGTCCTTCATCTTTGTTTCTTCCTTTTTCATTGTCCGGGCTTCCTAGCGTGAAAGTGCCGCCTTTGATAGGCACCATTTTAAAACTGACGGTCGTTCCGGGAATTTGTTGTTCATACGTGGTAAAGGCCTGTTGCGCCTGTGTAGCCATGCCTTGGCCGAGCAACCCGCCCAGCAGAAAGGTCACATAATATCTAGTCATCCAAACGATTTAAAAAAACAGTGGGTGTAATTTAAAAAATTACAAAATGGAATGCAATATTTTTTTTACGAGTGGGAAATACTTGAATGATTTGAAATTTTTTTAAGAATATTAGCATTTCCTTATAAAAGCCATTAAATTTAGCAAATGTCCTTTTCTCTGTCATTTTAAAATTAACCAACGTTATGGAAAGAAGAAAATTCCTGCAACAAGGTACATTAGCCGGAATTTCCGCGCTCGCTCTGGGCGGCATCGCCAACAAAAGCCAGGCTGCAACCGGCAGTCCGGCTGCTGCTAAGGAAAAACCCTTTAAAATGAATTTCGCCCCACATGACGGGCAGTTCAAACTCAGTGCTGGTAATGATTTCCTCGATCAGATCAAGTACATGTATGACCAGGGTTTCCGGGCCATTGAAGATAATGGCATGATGCACCGCCCTGTTGCTGAACAGGAAAAGATTGGTAACCTGCTCGCTAAACTGGGCATGACCATGGGTGTGTTTGTAGTAGACACCGGCAACAACTGGAAAACTTCACTGACTACCGGTAAACAGGAATTTACCGATGCTTTTGTGAAGACCTGTAAAGACAGCGTAGACGTTGCCAAACGCTGTAATGCCAAGTGGGCAACCGTTGTCCCTGGCTTTTTTGACCGCAATCTGCCTATCGGTATTCAAACCGCCAACGTGATCGAAGCACTTCGTTTAGGCGCTGCGGTTTTTGAGCCACACAATCTTGTCATGGTACTCGAACCACTGAGCGACACGCCGGATCTCTTCCTTCGCACAGCCGAACAATCCTATGAGATTTGCAAAGCAGTGAAAAGCCCTGCCTGCAAAATTCTCTACGATATCTATCATATGCAACGCAATACCGGTAACCTCATTCCTACCATCGATTTATGCTGGGATGAAATTGCGTATATCCAGATCGGTGATAACCCTGGCCGAAGAGAACCCGGCAGCGGTGAAATCAACTACAAAAACATTTTCGCCCACCTGAATAAAAAAGGATATAAAGGCGTGCTGGGTATGGAACATGGTACCACCGGTCAGGGGAAAGAAAGCGAAGCCGGGTTGATAAAAGCCTACCGGAACTGTGATTTACAGGATTAATGCTGATTTCGCTGATGAGCGAAGATTGAATTGCAGGATTGTTAAAAGAAATTAGTGCGATGCCCTGTCAGCCGCTGGCTGACAGGGTTTTTTATGAGATAATGTTATGATAACCGGGATAGATTCTTATACGCTGATCTCATTTTTTTCGTTATATTGAAAGACACTAAACACGATCTTATGGGTTTTCTGGTTCGTATATTAATCAGTGCACTGGCGGCCATGTTAACTACTTACCTGCTGAAGCCGGCAGTAAAAATCGACAGTTTTGTTACCGCCCTGATCCTTGCACTGGTGCTGGCCTTACTCAATGCGCTGGTAAAACCACTGCTGGTACTGTTTACTTTCCCGGTAACGTTGTTGACGCTGGGCCTGTTCCTTTTTGTTATCAATGCCATTATTATACTGCTGGCGGCAAAGATCGTCCCCGGCTTTAAGGTGGACGGTTTCTGGTGGGCCATGCTTTTCAGTATTGTGATGACCATTATTAACAGTCTCCTGATCAATCTTGCCGGTGGCAGCAACGACTAGCCTCCTTCCCTGTTCACGCCGTAAACAGCCTATACATGTATTTCGACCGGTCTAATCTCAGCGACACGGAACTGCTGTCCTTCTATAGAGCCCTGTTATATCCCAGGCTGATAGAGGAAAAAATGCTACTGCTGCTCCGCCAGGGAAAAATCAGTAAATGGTTTTCAGGCATCGGCCAGGAGGCCATCGCTGTAGGCGCCACGCTGGCGCTGGAAGCAGATGAATGGATCATGCCGCTGCATCGTAATCTCGGTGTATTCACGACACGGAATATGCCCCTGCATAAACTGCTACAACAATGGCAGGGCAGCGATGAAGGCTATAGCAAAGGCCGGGAGCGCTCCTTCCACTTCGGCAGCCGGGCTTATCATATTTGCGGAATGATTTCCCACCTGGGCCCACAGCTGTCTATCGCCGATGGTATTGCGCTGGCGCACCAGCTGAAAAAAGAACACAAGGTGTCCCTCGCTTTCACCGGAGAAGGCGGCACCAGCGAAGGCGAGTTCCACGAAGCCCTGAATGTGGCCGCTGTATGGGGCCTCCCTGCCATCTTCCTTGTAGAAAACAACGGTTATGGCCTTAGCACGCCTGTCAACGAACAATACCACTGTAAAGACCTCGTCGATAAAGCCATTGGCTACGGCATGGAAGGCGTACAGGTAGATGGTAACAACCTCCTGGAGGTGTACCAAACCATCCGCACAGCCAGGGCCTATGCCATCAAGGAACAAAAACCGGTGCTGATTGAAGCCATGACCTTCCGCATGAGAGGTCATGAAGAAGCCAGCGGCGTAAAGTATGTTCCCCCTGAACTTTTTGAACAATGGGGTAAAAAAGATCCGATTGCCCGATATGAAACTTTCCTCCGGGAAATTCATCTGATCGATACAGCCGGCATAGAAGCCGTCCGGCAGGAAATGAAACAACGTATAGACGAAGAAGTGGCCCTGGGCCTCGAACTCCAGCCCTTTGCAGTCAATACACAGACCGAACTGGACGACCGCTACGCCCCCACGCCACCCGTGGTATATCCCTCCGGGACTGCTTCGGAAAAACGTTTCATCGATGCCATTTCCGATGGACTGCGGCAGTCGATGGAGCAATACCCCGAGCTGATACTCATGGGGCAGGACATTGCAGCCTATGGTGGCGCCTTTAAGATCACGGATGGGTTCCTGGCCCGTTTTGGAAAAGAGCGGGTACGGAATACGCCGCTTTGCGAAAGTGCGATCATCGGTACAGCGCTGGGCTTGTCTATAGCGGGATTTAAAAGTATGGTAGAAATGCAGTTCGCCGATTTTGTCAGCTGTGGTTTTAACCAGATTGTTAATAATCTCGCCAAAATACACTACCGCTGGGGCCAACCGGCAGACGTGGTAGTCAGGATGCCCACCGGCGCCGGTGTAGGCGCCGGTCCCTTTCATTCCCAGAGTAACGAGGCCTGGTTTACTCACGTACCAGGGCTGAAGGTGGTATACCCGGCTACGCCTGAAGATGCGAAAGGTCTGCTCACCGCAGCTATTGCAGATCCTAACCCGGTGATGTTTTTTGAACACAAGGCGCTTTACCGCAGTATCAGCGGCCTGGTACCGGATGACTATTACACGGTGGAAATCGGGAAAGCCCGACTCCTGCAGGCCGGCGAAGATGTCAGCATTATCACGTATGGCAGTGGCGTACACTGGGCTATGGAATATGCTGCCGCCCATCCGGCACTATCCGTTGCCATCCTGGACCTGCGCACCCTGCTGCCGCTGGACTATGCCGCTATCCGCGACACGGTAGCCCTTACCGGCAAAGTGCTGATACTCCATGAAGATACCCTCACCGGCGGCCTGGGGGGCGAAATTGCCGCCTGGATAGCGGAACACTGCTTTCACCTGCTGGATGCGCCCGTTATCCGCTGCGCCAGCCTCGATACACCGGTGCCATTTGCCATCCCCCTGGAAAAAAATTTCCTTGCCAAATCCCGTCTGGATGAGTGTATCCGGCAATTAACCAGTTGGTAACGGTAACGGGGATTGGGAATTTGCCGCGAAAGTTCTAATTTGCACCCTGGAAATAAATAAAATCATTATACAATGTTGATGAATTTCTTAACAGTAGTACAGACCACCAACTTTTACAAAGTAGGCGATAGCATTGGTCATTTTCTGGCTCCTTGTGCCATCATCATTTTCGCACTGATGTTCATTTACGCCTGGGTGAAATACGCAAAGCTCTAATATTACCCTGTTTTTTCACATCGCATTATAGAAGAAAAAGGCTTCCTTATGGGAAGCCTTTTTCTTTTTCAGTCGTTTCATGATTGCGAATCAACCTTTGCTGAGTGTCTTTTCTATCATGGCTTTCAACTCCGGCGTAGAAGGACGCGGCGCATCAATACTCACAATTCTGCCCTGCTGGTCAAACACCATAAAGCGGGGAATACCCTTGATATCATAAAATTTGGTGACGTCGCTCCAGCCAGCGCCGAAGAGCTGTACCCCTTTCATATCTTTCTCTTTTACAAAGGCAGCCCATTTTTCCTTGTCCTTGGTTTCATCTACGGAATAACCGAGGAAGGTCACGTTCTGTCCGCGCATTTCTTCTTCCAGCTTCTGCAAATGAGGCAGTTCCGCTTTGCAGGGGCCACACCAGGTAGCCCATACGTCCACTACCACCACTTTCCCTTTTAAGTCGTTGAACGACACCTTTTTACCGCTGAGATCTTCTCCGGCGAAGTTGAAGCCCTGTTCACCCGCAGAAAACTTGCGGAGCGCTTTTTCCGCTGCCAGGTAACGTTCCTGCTGGTTGGCGGTCAACAGGTATTGTTTCACCGGTGCAATAGCTTCCGTCAGACTTTCAAAAGTCCGGAAACCGCCCAGGCTTTCGGTGATCAGTAGACCCTTGATCGTATCATTGCAGAACAGGCTGGCATTCTCCTTCAGGGAAGGAGGCCCTTGCCGCTTCTTTCCACCGTTGATAACGGTAAACGTCTCGTATAAACGAACAATGTTACCGGCATCTCCATTGGCCAGCAGCTTATTGTCGCAGTATTTTTCGTCTTGTATGATTTGACCGTAGTAAGCCGGGTACTGGCTTTTTTCCGGATGTTTGGAATGGGGTATCAGCAGAAACCGCATGGCAGCAAATTCCACATCCACGTCCATGGTATATTTCAGCAGGTCGTTGAATTTTTTATTCGGTGTGTTCACCGCCTTTTTCAGTCCGGCTATTTTAGGCAACAGCGCTTCCAGCTTGGGAAAGAATGACAGATACGTAGCGGTATCGCCCAGGAAAGTGTGTTGTGAAATAGTATGCAGCTGGTTTTGCCATTGTAACAGCTGCTTATTTTCCGCAGATCCGGCTTGTATAGTGTAAGTACCATTGTCCAGCGTCAGTTTCAGCTGATCGCCCGATTTGATATAAATACGTGCATCTCCTTTAGCACCTCCGGTAGAAAGGTAATAAAACCCTTCTTTAGGCGCTGGAATAGCAAAAGCAAAGGCATGCTGTTCATTCACCGTTGTATTGGCGATTTCAGCTTTGCGGCCTTCTTCTACAGCATACAAGGTTATTTTTTTGACTTTTTCAGGCGCCTGTCCCTGGATAACGGCGAGGGAGGAAACGGGAGCCGGCCCTGCTGCCGCACGGGCAGTCCATGCCAGGCATGCTACCAGTGGCAGCAGTCTGCTTACTTTGGTTGGTTTCATTTTCTAATGGTGGTTTGGTTTGCGATTATTCATCGTTGTGGTTTCAAATATAGACAAACTGGCTAGTCTATAACCCCCAAACCATCATAATTTATTCTTCGGGCCGAATGTACTGATGGTAATAATGTTGCGCCAACTGGTAGTTTTCGGCGTCAAAACAAACCAATACCACCTCTTGTATCACGTCGTCCTGTTCAAGGAATTGGACGATGGTCTCCATAGCGATGCTGGCAGCGAGGTCTTTGGGAAAGTGATAAATCCCGGTACTGATATTGGGGAAGGATATAGAAGCGAGGTGGTGGCGTGATGCCAGCTGCAAAGCGTGCAGATAGCAGTTGGCCAGCAGGGTTGTTTCGCGGTGGTTCCCACCGTTCCACACCGGGCCTACGGTGTGGATCACATGTTTGGCGGGCAGGCGGCCGCCGGTGGTGATCACCGCTTCGCCTGTTTTACAGCCTCCCTGGCGGGCTACAATGGCCCGGCAGTCTTCCAGTATGGCTGGCCCGCCGGCTCTATGGATTGCGCCATCTACGCCGCCGCCACCCATCAGGGAGGAATTGGCCGCATTTACGATGGCGTCGGTCTCCATTTTGGTAATATCTCCCTGGATGATCTTTATTTTCCTATATGCCATACCGTTATACCGTTCTTACATACACGAGTTTGCCGGTTTTCTTACCGCTTTCCCGGATATCGATTTCGAAATTGGGGAAGCTCTTGATCAGCTGTACCAGTTTATTAAAGCCGTAGTTACGGGCATCAAAGTCCGGTTGTTTTTTCAGCAACAGGTTGCCCAGCTCGCCCAGGTAGGCCCATCCATCTTCATCCGCGATATCATTGATGCTGGTAGACAGTAGTTCTATCAGTTCTTTGTCGGCCTTACTGATACCTTTGGGTTTTTCCTTGGCTGATTTGGGTTTGCCGCCGGTTTCTGTTTTCTTTTCCCGGATCTGTAATATTTCCAGGTAAATAAATTTGTCACAGGCAGCACGGAAGGCGGCGGGCGTCTTTTTCTCTCCCATACCAATTACCCTCATGCCAGCTTCCCGCAGTCTGGTAGCCAGCCTGGTAAAGTCGCTGTCGCTGGATACGAGGCAAAACCCGTCTACCCTGCCGGTATACAGGATATCCATCGCATCGATGATCATGGCAGAGTCGGTGGCGTTTTTTCCGGATGTATAGCTGTACTGCTGAATAGGTGTGATCGCGTTTTCGAGCAGAACACCTTTCCACCCTACCACGGTAGGTTTGGTCCAGTCTCCATAAATTCTTTTGAAAGTGGGGTTGCCGTATTTGGCTACTTCTTCCAGCATCCCTTTGATGTTGTGGTAGGGTATATTGTCGGCATCTATCAATACAGCGAGGCGTAGATCATTTGAATTATCCATGTGGAACACGTTACATTTAGGAATTTTTTGATTTACGATTTTTTGATTTAAAATGCAGCGGAGAACATGTTATAAGATAATCTTCGCTGCATTTTAAATCAAAAAATCGTAAATCAAAAAATTCCTAAATAATTATTATTTGAGGTAGGAACGAATCATCCAGGCCAGTGACAGGTGTTTTTGCAGCAGCTGGGTGGCGAAATCAGCAGCTCCTTTATCCTTGTACTTTTCGTCAAACTCATCGATTAGTCTGCGCAGGTTGCGGATAATGGTTTCATGATCATCCAGCAGTTCCTGTAATTGTTTTTTCTGATCGTTGCTATATTCAGATTCCAGCAGATTAGTGAGTTTGAGCACATCGGCATAGCGGCCTTGCGCATAGTGTCCGATTTTACGGATATATTCTGCTACTTCATCTCCGATTTCTTCCAGCTCTTCATATTGTCCTTCATAGAACTTATGCATTTCCATGAAGTTGGAGCCTTCGATATTCCAATGACTGTTGCGCGTTTTCGCGTAAACCAGTAATTCATCAGCAAGCACTTTATTCAACTCTAATGCAATTTTCTTCGCGTGATCTGCAGAAATACCAATTTCGATTTTCATATCATTTGAATTTTTTGGTTTTAATAAATTTACGAATTCTTCGGAAGGGGAACCATGATGTTTATCATAAATTAACAACTGGTATAATAAACAGGTCCATAGCCGGTTTTGTTCGGTTTTTGAGGCCAGGCCAATATGTTTGCTAAAATTGTACCATAGTTACTAATTTTGCGGCATGGACCAGTCTTCCGGAAAAATCTACAGTTTACATTTCATTCTCTTATGCCTGAGTAATGCCTTGTTCTCCGCCAGCTTTAATATGATGATCCCTGAGCTGCCGGCCTATCTGAGTAAGATGGGCGGGGCTGATTATAAAGGATATATTATTGGGTTGTTTACGCTCATGGCGGGATTATCCCGTCCTTTCTCCGGAAAACTCACAGACACCATCGGGCGGGTACCGGTGATGATTTTCGGCTCACTGGTATGTGTGGTTTGTAGCCTGTTATACCCATTGGTCAGCTCCGTTGGGGCGTTTCTGCTACTCCGTTTTTTCCATGGTTTCTCCACCGGTTTTAAACCTACCGGCACCTCCGCCTATGTATCAGACATTATTCCGTTCAACCGGCGGGGTGAGGCCATGGGCATGGTTGGTTTGGCCAGCACCATCGGTATGGCACTCGGACCCGCTATTGGCGGCTATATGGCGTTACGGTGGAATATCAATGTAATGTTTCAGCTGTCGGCCGTATTTGCCTTGCTGTCTGTAGTGATCCTGATTGGTATGAAAGAAACCCTGGCCAACAAACAACGTTTCCGGCTTTCTCTCCTGAAAATAAAAGGAGATGAAATATTTGAGCCGCTGGTATGGTCACCGGTGATTATTTGTTTCCTGACCTATTTCAGCTATGGCGCCATGCTCACCATTATCCCGGATTTCGGCGCATTCCTGGGCGTCGCCAACAAGGGCATGTTCTTTACCTATTTTACCGCCAGTTCTATTGGTATCCGTTTACTGGCAGGTAAAGTATCTGACCGTTATGGCCGGGTACCCGTGCTGAAAATTTCCGCTATCCTGATGGCTGCCTCCATGCTGATGATGGGCCTGGCCGGCTCCCCCGCCCTGCTAATGGCTTCCGCAGTTGTATATGGTATCTCCGTTGGTCTTAACTCTCCGGCCGTTACCGCCTGGACAATTGACCTGGGCCAGCCGGAACACCGCGGACGTGCACTGGCCAGCATGTATATCGCTATGGAAGTGGGTATCGGGCTGGGCGCCTATTTCTCTGCCTTCGTGTACAATAACAAATCCACTAATTTCCCGGTAACGTTTTATCTGTTTGCCGGCATTACTTTAATGGCTACCCTTTACCTGACTTTCTTCTACAAAAAACCCGCACTGGTCGCTAAAGAGTGTCAGTAATCCGATTCCTGTTCCTCAGGTGAGAGCGGGCGCTGTACGGTGATCTCCGGGACGGGCATAAGTTCCGTTCCGGTAATAGGGCGCTCGTCCCCCTCACCCACCTCCGATCCCAGGTCCGCATCTGCAGTTAGCTGAGAGGGCAGGGTCTTTTTATTCTCCAGTCCCAGCTTCCGCATCCGCTCTGCCCTTCCTACCAGGTTACCATGCCCGGCAGACAGTTTATTCATCGCGTCATCATAGGCTTCCTGGCTACGTTTCAACTGCTCGCCCACCTTTCCCATATCTATCGCAAAACCAACAAATTTATCATACAAGGCGCTGCCCTGCCGCACAATCTCTTCTGCATTTTTGTTCTGATTCTCCAGCCGCCACATGGCATCAATGATACGCAGCGTTGCCAACAACGACGGTACGCTTACCAGGATCACCTTCTTACGGAAAGCAAAATCGTACAGGTCTTCCTCCTGCTGCATCACCGCCAGCGCATACGCCGGTTCTATCGGGATAAACAACATCACAAAATCAGTGGTATTGTTATACAGCGTATGGTATGCTTTCCGGCTCAGTTCACTCACATGGTTCTTCACGGACTGCACATGCAGCTTCAGTGCCTGCTGCTTTTCCGCTTCTTCAGTAGCGCTACAGTATTGTTCGTATGCTTTGAGAGATACCTTGGAATCTATCACCAGCTGCCGTTTCTCCGGTAGCTGCAACACCAGGTCCGGCAACCGCAGCTGCCCCGTTTCGTCCCGCTGCGCATCCTGCGTAACGTAATGAATCCCTTTTTCCAGTCCTGAGGCCTCCAGTACTTTTTCCAGGATCATCTCACCCCAGTTGCCCTGCTTTTTAGTATCCGCCTTCAGCGCTTTGGTCAGGTTATTGGCTTCTTTTGACAATGTTTGGTTCAGCTGCAACAAACGCTGCAACTCCGCTTTCAACTCCGTCCGTTGCGAGGTTTCCGCTACGAGCGACTGTTGCACGCTGCTCCGGAAACTGTCGATCTTTTCCGCCAGTGGTTTCAGCAGGTCGTCCATTTTCACCTGGTTCTGTTGCATAAAATTGCCGGAGATACGCTGCAACAGCTGCTGCGCCGTATTTTCAAACTGGACTTTAAAATCCTGGTGCATTTCATGCAGGCGTTCCTTTTCACCCTGCAGCTGTTGTTGCAGGTATTTATTCTGCTCCATCAGCCGGCCCTGCTCCGCCATCAGCGAAGCAAATTCCTCATTGAGCCGCTCCAGTTGATCCTGCTTTTCGCGGGCCAACTGCTGCTTATCATCCAGCATATGCTGCAGATATACCTGCTTCGCTTCCAGTTGCGCATACTGCTGGGTATACTGCTCCTGCTGCCGCGACATTTCCTGTTGTAATGTGCGCTGCCGGCCCGTTGCAGTAAAATACAAATACCCCAGCACCAGGGCCAAAATTCCCGTGACAATCAATAATATCAACATGATCAGTTCATTAAAGGCAATATCGTTTATAGCTACGCATTGTATTTGCGCGCAAAAAAATACGAATTGCGGATGCAACACCGCAATTCGTATGCTATATCATTTGTCCGGAAGATTATAACCGCTCGTACAGCTTACGCAGCCGCTCACGGGTCATGATCTCCTTCCAGTCTTTACCCAGTGCGTTTTCCCACAACGGCGCCATACCCAATGAAACATTGATCATAGTCTCAAACTGCTCGTCAGTCAACCCTTTGGTAATACCCTGCGGAATATCGATGTTGTGCTTTTTCACCATTTCCTTGAACTTCTTCACGCCATCAGGATAAAACTCTTCCAGCTTGTCAAACACGATGCAGTTACCAATACCGTGTTTGGTACCCAACAGATAAGCCAGGCCATAACTTACGGCATGTGCCACTCCTACCTGGGAATAAGCGATGCTCATACCGCCGGCATAGGAAGCCATCATCAGCTTCTCGTCTGAATCATCGTCCCACACATCTTTTTCCAGGAAAATCTCTTCGCACAGCTCCTGCGCTTTTTCACCGTAGGATTTGCTGAAAGCATTCAGATAGGTACCGGTCAGGGATTCCACACAGTGAATGAAACAGTCCATCGCGGTATAAAAACGTTGATTTACTTCTACGGTCTTTGTCAGCGCCGGGTCCAGTACAATCTGGTCAAACGGCGTATAGTCGGAGTTCATACCCAGTTTGCGGGTAGGGCCGGTCAGCACGCAGGTGCGGCTAACTTCTGCACCGGTACCTGAAATGGTAGGGATACCCACTTTATATACAGCCGGGTTCTTTACCAGATCCCAGCCCTGGTAATCAGCGGATGAACCGGGGTTGGTCATCATCAGCGCCACCGCTTTGGCCATATCCATTACGGAACCGCCGCCAATGCCAATGATACCGGATACTTCACCGAATTCGGCTTTGAGTTCATCACGGATTTTATCTACTGTAACGGTTTTGGGTTCATATGTCACATCGATCACCACTATTTTATCCTTGCCCTGCAGGGGTATGCGGGACAGAAATGCCTGTTTGTCCTGGAAATACTCGTCCACGAAGAAAATCATGGGAGCATCGCCTTTGCGACGGGGGGCCAGTATTTCGCCCAGCTGATCAAAACATCCGCTGCCGTAAACTACATAGTCCACCATTTTGAAATTCCTGAATTTCATATATCCGTTTTAGTTAGATGTTATAAATATTTTGCTGCCTTTTCCAGGTCTTCCGGCGTATCAATCTCTACGCCCATATAGGAGGTAACCACCATCTTCATGGGAATACCGTTTTCCAGGTAACGCAGGCATTCAATTTTCTCGGCCAGCTCCAGCGGCGTGGGCGCCATCTGCGTGAAATCCAGCAAAGTTTGCTTGCGGAAGGCATAGATACCGATATGTTCGTAGTAAATGGATTTGATATCCTTATTACGGGGATACGGAATCACCGAACGGGAAAAGAACAAGGCGTTGAACTGCTTGTCTACCGCTACCTTCACATAGTTGGGATCTGCGATGGAGGCTTCATCATGCAGTTCCTGCATTAAGGAAGCTACCTGCACCCTGCTGCCTTCCTCGCCTTCAAAAACGCGGAGTAATTTCTCCAGCGGCTCTTTCCGGGTAAAAGGTTCATCTCCCTGCACATTCACCACAATATCCACATCCATGCCTTCAACGGCTTCGGCTATACGATCTGTACCACACTCATGCTCTTTCCGGCTCATCACGGCTTTACCACCGTTACTAACAATCTCCTGGTATATCACATCGCTGTCCGTTACTACCATCACCTCATCAAATACGCCGGTGTTAACGGTAGATTCGTAGGTACGCAGTATCACAGATTTGCCACCCAGCTGGGCCATCATCTTCCCGGGGAAACGGGTAGCACCATAACGGGCAGGTATCAAAGCTACTTTTTTCATGTTTGTTCCTTTTTCACGCAAAGCTTTATAAGGAAGCAAAGCTATCTTATGGCCCTTTGCTTACTTACCAACCTTTGCGAGCAGAAATTATAATGCGCTTTTTACGGCTTTCACCAGCTTTTCTGCCCGCTCCTGTATCTCGGCATCGCTCCAGGACAGGTTGATCGGGGTAGAAATGTTCCTGCTGATAATCGCATCAGATGCAGGGAACTGCTTGGTTTTATAAATTTCCATCGCCTGTTTCAGACCAGGGGCAAACGGCGTTAATACATCGCCATTTTTGAAGTGGTCCCACTGACGGATATAGTGCCAGTTGTTATCGTAATAATAGAACCCAACCAAACCGGCAGCTTTCATGGCGGCAGCTGCTTTCCTTGCCTGCTCTGCTTCCGGCAGGAAGAAAGACAGGAAAGTAGCGCTGTCACCGGCTTCATCAGGCAGGCGGCGGAAAGTAACGCCCGGAATAGTGGCCAGGGCGTCTTTGAAGATCTTTTTGGTTTTACGCTGGATAGCCAGGAAAGTGTCCAGCTTGCGGACCTGTGCCAGGCCCACTGCAGCATGCAGTTCGGAGATACGGTAGTTGTACCCGATGAACGGATGCAGGTCAGCGCCACGGTCTGCTCCCAGGTGGTCATGACCATGGTCGGTATAACCGTCGCATTTGGTATAAACATCTTTGTTATTGGTGATGATGGCTCCGCCTTCTGCACAGGTGATGGTTTTCACGAAGTCAAAGGAGAACGTGCCGGCATCGCCGATAGCACCCAGCGCCTTGCCTTTATAGGTAGCGCCGAAAGACTGACAGGCATCTTCCAGTAACAACAGATTATGTTTTTTACAGATAGCCTGGAGGGCATCCAGGTCGGCCATAGCACCGCACATATGTACAGGCATCACCGCTTTGGTACGGGGGGTAATAGCCGCTTCCACCGCTTTCGGGTCCAGGGTCAGGGTATCATCAACATCTACCAGCACCGGCGTGGCGCCTACAGAGAATACTGATTCAAAGCTGGCCACAAAAGTAAAGGTGGGCATGATGATCTCATCGCCGGCACCCAGTCCCAGGGCCGCCATGGCTGTGGTCAGTGCAGCGGTACCGCTGGAGGCGAGCTGTGTGTACTGTACGTTCAGTTTGTCGCAAATGGCTTTTTCCAGTTCCTTTGCTTTCCAGATGCCTTTACGCGGACCGTCAAATCCGTAACGCATCATGATCCCTGTTTCCAGTACATCATTTACTTCTTTCCTTTCTTCGGCGCCAAATAGTTCATATCCGGGCATAAGCTGTTGATTTTTAAAATATAATTGAAAGAGATGTCAAAATAGTGCTGCAAAGTTACTATAATCAGTGTTGCGTTACATCGCAAATTCTGTTTATCTTTTGCTAAAAATTCACCATGCGTTTTATACTGTTCCTGATCATAATAGCCGGTTTAGCCGGGGTACCTACCCGTCAGGCGGATGCCCAACAGAACGACCGGCGGCAGATTGAAGCCCTCATGGCCGCCCAAACCAGTGCCTGGAACCGGGGAGATGTAGATGCTTTTATGCAGACCTACTGGCATTCCGATTCCCTGCTGTTCATCGGGAAAAATGGAGTCACCTATGGCTGGCAGGCTACGCTGGACCGCTATAAGAAGTCCTATCCCGATACGGCTGCGATGGGCAAACTCGACTTTAAACTGCTGGAATTCAAGCTGCTGGCAAAAGATGTGTATTTTGTAGTGGGCAAATGGCACCTGCAGCGCAGTATCGGCGACCTCCAGGGGCACTTTAGTCTCACCCTCCGCCGCATCGATAGGACCTGGAAAATCATTGCAGATCACAGCAGCTGACGGGCAAAAAAAACCATCCTAAGAGTAGGATGGCCGCTATACACCACAACATTAAAGAAGAAACTAAAAAAAGTAAGCTGTTATCTTCTTCAAATTAAAAACGTTTGGGCTTTCATCTGGATATGGCAATTATGTTTGTCTATCTTGATTTTTCTTTTTCTTTTCACTGTCCCGTACCGCCTTGTTTTCCTTTTCCGGCGATGCTGATAAATCGCCATGAAGCGGGTTGCGGGTAACGGTCCCTTTGTCGGTAGTCAGCACCGGCGCCGGCTTCTTTTTGTTTTGTGAAAACCCTGTCGACTTTTCCTTATTAAGATGCCTTTTGCTCATAACCACGCTTTAAGAGATAAAGTGAAAAATGATTTTCACTCAAAACGCGGCAAACACTATTCCAGACGAAAAACAGCCATTTTCGGCACTATAGCGGACTGAAGACGGGGCAAACACTCCCCATCCGCCGGCCGGCAGTGGGAAAACTTCCCTACAACACTGGGAAACAAAAGGTTGTGATCATTAACATTCAGTTTGCAAAAAACGTAACTTTTATTTCAGTTGTATCCCCTATTTTCGTGACCGCAAGAAACGATTTGTACTGCTTGCTGTAATATTCCTAACCCATAACCTTTGAACTACCATCGGTAGTTTTAATCCTATCCCTGAAGCCACTATAGTTTTAATCCTTGTCCTGTTTAGAGCCTGTATCTATTCATTTATTCATTTTATTAACTTTTTAACTGGTTATGACAGGGAAATTTATTTGTGCGATTTTATGTGTATGTGTGGCAGTAGCAGTATTTACGGGTTGTTCAAAAGATATGCCCTTGCTCCCTGTTAATTCGGGATCTACAACTGATACAACAAAGACAACAACACCGGGAAAACCCGCAGGAGACACTTCCAAACCGGGAACGGGTACCAATCCGGGCACCACCACGCCGCCCACCACTACGCCCCCGCCAACAACAGGAGTAGCCGGCAACAATATTGACCGTAACGCTCTGCTGACACTGGTAAATGGTGTCCGCGCCAAAGGTTGTAATTGCGGAGGCCAGCAAATGCCGCCGGTAGGGCCGGTTACCTGGAACGACCTGCTCGAAAAAGCAGCGTACGATCACAGTGCAGACATGAACAAAAACAATTATTTCGATCACAACTCCCCCAGTGGCACAGATCCGGGCGCCCGTCTCGACGCGGTAGGATACAAATGGAATACCTATGGAGAAAACATTGCCAAAGGGTATATGGACGAGCAAAGCGTGATCACCGGCTGGATCAACAGCCCGGGGCACTGTAAAAACATCATGAACGGCAATTTCAAGGAAATGGGCATCGGTAAGTCAGGTAATTACTGGACCATGGACCTGGGCCGCAGAATGGGGAATTAACGCGGCGCATCCATCTTCTTGCGCCAGAAACGCCATACCATATAAAGGTAGGCGGCCAGGGACACCACAAACCAGGTATAAAAGAAAATCAGCCGGCCGGGGGTTGACTCCTCCGGCACGGCAAATCCCAGGTACAGTCCCAGGAATACGTTGATAAACATCCAGAAAAATCCGACAAAGATGGTACGCATGATCTTGATCAAAAACCAGAAAAGGTCTTTGTCCAATTTGTTAGGGTCTTCCTGGGGAGTGCCGGTTTCGTTTTCTGTTGCCATATAATTAATTTCTTTGCTCCCGTATCCGCAACCGCTCCAGATCGGTGCTGTCACCTCTGAATACGTTAAAGTCAACGGTAGTTCTGATCCCGTTTACCCTGCCAATATCACTGTGTTGCCAGAAAAGCCAGGCCCTTTTGGATGCCGGCCGTTCTTTCTGGTAATAATGCGCTATCCATAAAGGGTAATCATCAAACTCACTGCCAAGATACGTTTCATAGAAATGAATATTGGTGTAGATGATCGGTTTTACCTTGTAGGCCTTTTCCATCTCTTCCAGCCATATTTTGGCGGTACTGCGGATCACCGCTGCCGGCTGGCTGTTGCTGGTTTCTATATCCAGCACCGGCGGCAGATCGCCCGGTTGAAGGTCTACCACATTCCTGAAATTAATCGCCTGTTTCAACGGATCACGGGTACTGTAAAAGAAATGATAGGCGCCCCGAATCAATCCGGCCTTACCGGCCCGTTCCCAGTTCTGCCGGAAAGCGGCATCCTGGCG
The DNA here is from genome assembly GCF_014529935.1 of Chitinophaga qingshengii. Taxonomy (GTDB): domain Bacteria; phylum Bacteroidota; class Bacteroidia; order Chitinophagales; family Chitinophagaceae; genus Chitinophaga; species Chitinophaga qingshengii. The sequence goes on along the minus strand of NZ_JACVFC010000001.1, from coordinate 3,848,374 downwards.
GGTAATCCCTTCTGTTGCCTTTATAAAGGCAAAGGATATACGAATATTATCCACCTGCATCTGTTTAACGGCATGCCAGTTAATATCCTTCTGAAATTTAGATACATCAATTCCGTGGATCTTATAATTCACCGGCATATCAATCCCAAACTCTTCATACCGCACAAAAGAAATGCGCCCATGCCGGAAACTCCACCATCTCCAGGCCACATGTGCCAGCAGAAGTATCAATACAGTTAATAAAATAATGCGGTACCAATTACGTTTCACGTTGTTTCAATTAGTTGCAGGGATTCGGGTGATGGGGCTGCTTTTTAATGGGGCAGACCTTTTTTTACGGCAAGTATAGGCTATAATTTGTTTAAAGACGCTACTTTTACATAGGTCAAGTGAATTTTATATGCCTGATTTTAACCTGAATGATACCCTGAACCTCGCTTCCAAATTCACTTTCCGTCGTGCCTGGAACGCCGGGAAAGTGCTGGGGAGTTACTTTATGAGCAAGTGGACCAATAAGCCGGTACAATGGGGATACCCCATTTCCATGTCTTTTGAGCCCACCACCTCCTGCAACCTCCGCTGCCCGGAATGTCCGAGCGGCCTGCGGGCATTTACACGCCCCACCGGGATGCTGGAACAGGACTTTTTCCGCAAAACCATCGATGAAATCTCTAAAGAGCTGTTATACCTGATCTTTTATTTTCAGGGAGAACCTTACCTCAACCCGGGTTTCCTGGACATGGTGAAATATGCTTCCGATAAAGGCATCTATACCGCTACTTCCACCAATGCGCACTACCTGACAGAGGCCAATGCCAAAAAAACAGTGGAAAGTGGGCTTGACAGGCTTATTATCTCCATTGACGGCACTACCCAGGACGTATATACGCAGTACCGGGTGGGAGGTCAGCTGGACAAGGTAATCCAGGGGGCTAAAAATATCGTGAAGTGGAAAAAGGAGCTGAAATCCAACAAGCCGTTTGTATTCTTCCAGTTCCTCGTGGTAAAGCCCAACGAGCATCAGATAGAAGACATCAAACAACTGGCGAAAGAAATCGGGGTAGACCAGGTACGCTTCAAGACCGCACAGGTGTATGATTATGAAGAAGGCAACCGCCTCATTCCTACGATCGATAAATATTCCCGCTACCATCGTAACGAGGATGGCACTTATGCCATCAAAAATAAGCTCGGCAACCATTGCTGGCGCCTCTGGCATTCTCCGGTAGTAACCTGGGACGGCCTGGTGGTACCTTGTTGTTTCGACAAGGATGCACAGCACCGGCTGGGTAATCTCAAAAAAGAATCATTCAAGGCATTGTGGCACAACAAAGAGTATATCCGTTTCCGTAGCCAGATCCTGGAAACCCGGAAAAACATCGACATCTGTGCCAATTGCAGTGAGGGTACCAAGGTGTGGGGCTAGTTATTCCGCCTCCGGGTTGGCTTCCGCCGCTTTTTTCTTCTTACGGCGGTTGTTGGCTACTTTGTTGAAAATATTGATGCCCAGCTGTACACCAATAAACTCCAGCGCCGTCATGAGGGCGCCGGTAGCAAAATTCTTGAATTTACCACTGCCCCAGGCCATTTTGGCCACATTGGCGGCTATATTCAACACACCGCTATGTCTGGCACTGCCGGGGATAACGGCGTTGAGGGCCATTTTTTTGTAGTTATCCCTGAAGAAGTCCACCCGCTTACCCAGATCATTTTCCAGTTGCCGTGTGCGCATCTTCAAACGGGCTATTTCCAGGTCCAGGGTTTCCTGATTGGTTACTTTTACCTTACGCATGTGTAAACATTTTTCATGTTATCCTTTTGAAGTGTTTTCTGTGGCCTCTTCATCGGGCACATGTCCATACGCATCGGGATTGTGTCCCGGCTGGTTATGAATGTGATTGGATTGTTCGTCACGTTCCGTGATCTCTTCTACCAGCTCTGTCAACAACAACCGGGTGAGCGGTCGCTGAATCAACTGCCGGCGGAACAACAGGATTGCCACAAATAATAATACAAACAGGCCTGCCGCACACGAAAAACCAATCGTGAAACTGCCGGTCATCTCGCCAATCCAGAACCCTACTACCATTCCGAGAAATACAATCACGAAAAAGAACAACAGGAAAGCCATCGTCAGGGAGAAAAATAATCCCAATGCTTTCGATAGCTTTCCTGCTGCCTGGAGCTTCAGCAGGTCCAGCCTGGTTTCCAGGTATTCCCTGGCAACCTTGCCTGTTTGATTAAAATAGTTGCCGAAATTTTCTTCCATGCAATGCTTTTTAAACAGCTTAGGGGTTATGCCAACTCATTTTCCAGCTCGTCCTGGAACTGATCTTTCCTCTTTCTCCATTTGTCTTTCAGTTTGTCGCGCTGGTCTTTCAGCTTTTCTACCAGCTCATCTTTTTTGTCAGAGTTCAGGAAATACCCTACTGCTACGCCTACGGCCGCACCAACGATGAAAGAAACTACCGCTTTGGAACTGTTGTTCATAAAATAGGTTTTAAGGTGAGAGAATAAAAGTTTTCATTTTTTTGGTACATAAAGGTTCACAAACACCATTCCATAAATGAATAATGTATAAAACTTTCCACTAAAATTCCGCATTAAGAACAAGCTTTACGGTTTTTTGTTTAGCTATCAAGGCCGGATGCGCTGGTTCGTTTTTTGCCGGTACCGGTTAATTATCCGATATTATGTACTATGAGCTACCTGGACAACGACCGTCTTAAACAAATTGGGTTTCTTTTACTGATCCTTTTCCTGGCACTCCTGCTGTTTAAGGAGTTATACACATTCTTCCCCGGATTCCTGGGCGCCATCACTCTATATGTGATCTGCCGCAAATGGATGTACCGCCTGGTGGAAGTCCGCAAATGGAAAAAGAGCCTGGCTGCCGCACTGCTGATGACCGCTTCTTTCCTGATCATCCTGCTGCCCATCGGTGCACTGGTTAATATGCTGTCTTCCCGCATCGCTTATGCGGCGGCCCATTCAGGTGAACTGGTCAACAAGGCCCGGGATTTCAACGAAAAGCTCCACCAGGAAATTGGCGTTGATCTTCTTTCTACCCAGCAACTGCAAAAAATACAGGACGGTGTGACAGCCTTTCTCCCGGGGTTCCTGGGCGCTACGTTCAATACGCTTACGGCTATAGCCATCATGTACTTTATCCTGTATTTTATGCTGGTGAACGGCCGTAAGATGGAAGAAACCCTGTATGAATATATTCCCCTCCGGGATGAGAATGTAGAACGGTTAGGACGGGAGTTTAACACGCTGGTATTTGCCAATGCGCTGGGTATTCCCCTGATTGCGGTGATCCAGGGTGTGGTATCGTTGATAGGCTACCTGGTTTTTGGCGTGCCGCAGCCGTTTTTCTGGTTTGTGATTACCTGCTTCACGGCCATGTTGCCGGTAATTGGCGCAGCGGCCGTATATGTGCCCATGGGCGTATACCTGTTGGCCGTAGGCAATATCTGGCAGGGCATTGCCATCCTGGTATATGGTTTTGGGGTGGTGGGTATTTCAGACAACATATCGCGGCTGCTGCTGGCGAAGAAGATAGCAGACGTTCATCCCCTGATCACCATCTTCGGTGTGATCATCGGCGTTAATCTCTTCGGGTTTATCGGGCTGATATTCGGTCCCCTGCTGATTTCCATGTTTATCCTGTTGCTGGAAATCTATTCCAACGAATACCTGGTAAAAAGAAGGGACCGCAAACGGCACCTGCAGCCGGGAACCACCGCAGCGGGCGGCGGACCAGCTACCGATCAGCGGAAATAGTTATTCTCCTGTATATAGTTGATTACATTATCCGGTACCATATACCGTACGGACTTCCCTTCCCTGATCCATTGCCGGATGTTGGTAGCGGAAATGTCCAGCATGGGCGCATCCAGTATTTCTACCTTTGCACCATAGGTATCGGTGATATCATGCCCCGGACGGCGGTATACATAGATCGGATAATGTTGTACAATGTGCATATAATTTTTCCACCGCGGCAGGTTCTGAAAGCTGTCGCTCCCCATAATGATCGCAAACTCCTGTGTCGGAAACTTCTCTCCCATATAAGCCAGCGTATCTACCGTGAAGGAAGGCCGTGGCAGGGAAAACTCAATATTACTCGCGCGCAAACGTGGTTCATCCTTGATGGCCAGTTCCACCAGGTGAAAGCGGTCATGTTCATTCAACAATGTGGAAGAAGTCTTCAATGGGTTCTGCGGGGAAACCACAAACCATACTTTGTCCAGGTCAGTATTGTATGCTACATAATTGGCAATGATCAAATGCCCTGTGTGTATAGGATTAAAAGACCCGAAATACAAACCTATTCTCATGTTTCATCGTATAATTTGCCAATGGCCACTAAATAATACGTGTAAAAATAGGCATTTCCTTCGATAGCCATCAGGAAACATAGAAACAACGCTTATTCCAGCGGTTTGAACTGTTCAAATACCTGTCCGCAGGATTTACAGTAATGAATCGCACGACACAGCGTGGAACCAAACGGCGAGCGGAGATAGGTATGTTCACTTCCACAATGCGGACAAGGGGTGTTCAGCATAATTTCCGGGCGCACCTCTCCTTCCAGTACCGGTGGTGGCGCGATGCCAAAGTTTTTTAATTTTTCTTTAGCGGCAGACGTCATCCGGTTGCTTTCCCAATGCACCTGTTTATCTATTTCTACGGTAACGGCTATCCCAAGCGCTTTTTCCACCACTGTCCGGATGTTGTCTTTAATATAACTTACCGCCGGGCAGGCCGCAAACGTAGGAATCATACGGATCAGCACCGGTTGTCCTTCCGTGATTTCCACACCGGTGATCATACCGAGGTCTATCACGCTAAGCACGGGTATTTCCGGGTCCATTACCTGTTCCAGTGCCTCATACACCTCTTCTTTGGAAATAGTGGCAGACATCATAACATTTACCAGCTGGCCTCCGTGTCCAGGTTAAATACTTCTCCCATCTCTTTCAGCAGCGGCACCAGGTAGCTGGTATGAAAACCTTGCCTGCCGCCATATACCGGCGTAATGGTGTTCATATCAGGAAGATTGAGCGCTGCCTTTACCAGTACCGGATAGATCTGATCGAGCCAGCGGCTGTACAGTTCCTTCTCCCCGGGATATACCTTATCGGCGATCAATGTTTCTTCGTAGGCAGCAGAGGGTTCAAAAATGCCGGCTGCCAGTGCGATGGTTTCATACAGCGCCGTCTGCATCCGGGCATATCCTTCCTCACCGGCATTACACAACTGTATCAAAAAAGCGTCGGCATGCAGTGTATGATATTTTAATTCGCCCCTGAATTTTTTACTGAGTTGCTGAAACGGTTCAAAGCTGCTCTCACGCATACTTTCATACCGTACCGTTTCGGCGTGGTCAAACAGGAAGTGCCGCATCAGGCTGAAATCATAGCCGCTGTTGGGCATCTCCACCAGGTGTGAACATTTAAACGCTTTCTCCGGCCGCATAAACGCGAAGCGGTCAGGATCTTCGCCGCCCAGGTTTTCGTGCAGGATACGGTACAATGCCCAGGCATGGCCAATCTTATCCTGTGCCATGGAAGAAAATGCGATATCTTCCTCCATCACCGGCCCCAGGCCTGTCCATTCGGAATTGCGGTGGCCCTGAACCAGTTCATCGTCGGCCATTTTTATGATAAGGTCTGTTAATGCTGCGTTGCTGCTCATTTGGATTGTTTGAATTTGTTGATCTTCTCCATTACCTTGAAACCACTGGCATCGCGGTAATTTTTTTCCAGGTTGTTGGCGAACATATCTTCATCTTCCACATCAAAGGCCAGAATATCGGCACTTCTAACCACCCACAGGTTCACGCATTTTTTGCGGCGGGCAAATTGTTCTTTGGCAAATACCAGCGCCAGCTGCGGGTCCGGTGCATGTACACAACCCACATGCTCATGATGGGCGCCTCTTTTCTCCTGGTGAAACACCTCATACACATTCCAGTTCTCCCCTTCTTCCACTTTGATCACCGCGCTGGGATCTCCCAGTTTCAACCTGTTGACACGCGGATCTAAAGACTCGTTAGACATGAATTTACTGATTGGTTTTTTTAATCGAAAATCTGCCTGTCGACATGATCGCAGGCGATAACGTGCAGGTATATACGATTTTAAGCCACCGGCAAGGAGCGCCGCTCCGCCGGATTCATTAATGCCTTGCGTACCCAGCGACCTTCCTCTTCCGCCCATTTCCGCACCTGCAGCCGCTCTGCATTACAGGGACCACCGCCGTTGATCACCCGGAAAAACTCGTTCCAGTCCGGATCGGAATATTCCCAGCGCCCGGTAGCTGTATTTTTGCGCAGCAACGGGTCTGGCAGCGTAAGCCCCAATTCCCATATTTTAGGCACATAGCTGTCCAGGAACTGGTTACGCATCTCATCATTGCTCGCCATTTTCACTTTCCATTGCATCAGTTTTTCGCTGTGCTGGGAGGTTTTATCCGGCGGGCCGAAGAAATGCATGATAGGTTGCCACCAGCGATTCAGCGCATCCTGCAACATGGCTTTCTGCTCCGGCGTACCGGTAGCCAGTTCAATAAAAGCATCGTGCCCCTGTTTCAGGTGGAAGCTCTCTTCATAACAGATGCGCTCCAATGCCCGGCAATAAGGCCCATACGAACCTTTTGCATTGGCAACCTGGTTAACAATCGCTGCCGCATCAATCAGGAAACCGATGACCGTCACATCCGCCCATGTTTTGGCAGGATAATTAAATACGTTGGAATATTTGGATTTGCCGCTGAGCAGGTCGTTGATCATGGCTTCCCTCGATTTTCCGAGTGTTTCTGCCGCATTGTACAACAGTTGTCCATGGCCAATTTCATCCTGCACCTTGGCAATCAGGGCCAGCTTACGTTTGAAACCGGGAGCACGGGTTATCCACGTTCCTTCCGGTAATGCGCCAATAATCTCTGAATGCGCATGTTGTTCTATCAAACGGATGAGTTGTCTGCGATATTCCGCCGGCATCCAGTCGCCCGGCTCAATTTTTTCCCCTCTGGCAATTCTGTCTTCAAAAGCAGCCAGTTTTTCAGGATCATCGTGCAGTTGTTCTTCCCGCAGCTGTTTTCCGTTTGGTTCGTCGAAAATATATCCGCCGCCGTACATAGTGCGATTGTTTTGGTTGGAAGTAAATTACGGAAAAAAGCCCGTTTCCGGCAGAAAATGATTGTTAAAACACCCTTTCAAATGTTATAGAATCCACAAATTTTAAGCTCCCCGAACAGGCAGCGGGGCATTTTCCTAATTTTAATCCCGTTGTTCTCTGGTATGCCATCCTTATTACATATACTTTATATGTTTTTTTTGCCCTTCGGGCAGATGAAAACGCACACCCTGGCCACTCCTCCGGCGAAAATCACCACTATTCAACTGGTGCTTGAAGACCGGCAGGGTCCTGAGAATCCTCACTCCGATACCATCTTCTACTCTTCCACCCGCAAATTATGCTGGAACGATTTCCAGGGTAAACCATCCCCTGCCGGACCCAGCGCTGCTGTGTCCTATACCAGTTTCTCCTACGAAGGAGCCAGCCTGGTTACACACGATACCCTGAAAATCAGGCTCACCATGGAAGTATTCTTCATTAAAAGCGCTTCCTGGGTAAGGGACGATGCCCGCGATAACTACGCCCTCATGCATGAACAGCTGCATTTCGATATTACCCGGCTGGTAGTGGAACGCTTCAAACAAAAACTCCGGCAAACTGCATTGAACCGGGACGATTATGACAGTGTTATACAATATCAATATCTCCAGTCTTTCCAGGAAATGAACCGCATGCAGTACGCATTCGACCGCGATACCCATCATGGTACCAATATGGCTGCGCAAATCCGCTGGCGGGATAAAATCAACCTGGGTCTTAAAAACAAAGGGGTAATGCCGGAAGAGCTGGGTTATGATCTCTTTGGTAACTTTGGCCCACAATAGCAGCTTGCTGTTATTCGTTTAATCATTCAGGTTATCCTAAACTTGCTGCTATGCAACCAAATCGACGCTACTGGCTGATCACCGGCCTTTTATTGACTGTCCTGATATCCGCTTGTAAAAAAAAGGACCAGGCTGCCGGCCCGCAAGCCCCGCCTATCAATGACAGCATCTATTCCGTTTTTAAAGACATCTACCTGTGGACAGACGTGATCCCGGACGCAGCCACCTTTAAACCGGATAACTACCCCACGGTGGACAGTATGTTTAATGCGCTGATCCACATCAAAAAAAACAATACCAACGGCGATAACCTGGACAGGTACAGTTTCCTGGATAACGGCACTACCTCGCGCGCCCTGCAAGGCGGTATGCTGGGCGACATGGGCTTCGAAGTAGGCTATCAGACCGATACAACGCTGTATGTGATATATGTTTATCCCGGCTCCCCGGCAGACAAAGCCGGTATCAAACGCGGATGGCAGCTCACCAGCGTCAACGGCGTTACCCGGTTCCTGGTAGGAAGGGCTACCGACAACATGCTGAATGCCGCCTTTGGCAGCTCCGGCGCTACCTGGATATTCCGGAAGCCGGACAATAGCACCCAGACCATCAGCCTCTCACCGGCCAATTATAAACTGAATCCTGTTTTATACGCCAATACCTTCAATTTTAACGGTACCAAAGTAGGATACTTTGTTTTCAACAACTTCGTTGCCCTGGCAGATGTAAAACCAACCTTCGACTCCCTGTTCACTACCTACGAACAGGCCGGAGTTACCCGCCTCATCATAGACCTCCGCTACAATGGCGGCGGGCTCCTTGAAACGGCGGAATATCTCGCTAATAAACTGGCGCCTGCCAGTCTGAATAATTCAACGATGTATACACAGTCGTTCAATAACAACGTGAATACCAACAACTACAGCCCCCTCTTCCGGGGTATGAAGGCGGTACCTTACAATCCCGGGTATTTCTGGACGGATATTTTCCGGCAGGAAGCTACCACCTATAAAACCACGAACTTTAAAAAGGATGGCGCGCTGGCATTGACCAACCTGAGTTTCCTGGTGACCGGCAACACGGTGTCGGCCAGTGAACTGCTGTACAATGTGCTGAAACCGTCTATGCAGCCGCATCTGATTGGCCGGACCACCTACGGGAAACCGGTAGGCTTTATCAATATCACCTTTGCCCAATACGATATGTACGCTGTTTGTTTCCAGATATTCAACAGCGCCGGCGAAGGCAGTTACTTCAATGGCATCCCTCCAACAATCGATACAAAGGACGATTATACCACCAACTGGGGTAACTTAAATGATCCCCTGTTGCGCACCGCCCTTACTGATATGGGGATTCCTGCTTCCCAGATGGGCCGCATGGCTGCCCCGCTTAACAATACCAACAGACTCGCAATACCACACCCCAACAACCGCTTCCAGGGCATGATACAAACCAGGCGTTGATTTAGGGATTTACGGATTTCTTGATTTAGGGATTTACGGATTTTGCGAATGATAAAAGCGAAGACCAAAGCAAAAGTTAATTGCTGCGATCTTCGCTTTTATCATTCGCAAAATCCGTAAATCAAGAAATCCGTAAATCCCTAAATATCTTTATCGATCTGTTTAGTCACCTCCAGGATGTTTTTTACAGCCTGGTAATAAAACCGGTGGTTGATATGATCATATTCATCGGTCAGCTGGTGATAATCCGGATGATCTTCCACCCCAAAGTACAGGAAAGGGATTTTCTGCGCGTGAAACGGCCCCTGGTCGCTCTGGTTGGTCCAGTTGTCGCTGCCACTGCCGGACACATCATGTCCTGCCAGCAGTTTGATACTGCTTTGGGCAGCCACGGCATCAATATACTTTTTCAGCTGCGGGTAAGGAGCGGTGCCAGCTACGTATAATTCGTTTTTATCGTTGTGCGCCACCATATCCATGTTGATATTGAGCCGGATCGTATTCAACGGCACCGGTGGTTGCTGAATAAATGCTTTGGCGCCCTGCAGGCCTTCTTCTTCTCCATCGAAGGCAACAAACACCAGCGTGTATTGGGGAGGATTCTTTTTAAAATAGGCCGCCAGCGCCAACAGGGTACCTACGCCAGAGGCGTTATCGTCTGCACCGTTGTAAATACTGTCTTTTTCAGCGTTAGGCTTGCCAATACCGAGATGGTCGTAGTGAGCGGAGATCACTATCACCTCTTTATTTTTTCCGGGAATATAGCCGTACAGGTTAGTACCCATAATTTTTTTATCTCCCTGCTGGAAATAAAACGCATATTCATAGGTGTTGTGGTAGGGCGTAATACCGATTTGTTTAAAACGGTCGATGATATAAAACTGCGCAAGGCGGCTGCCACGGGTACCGGTTTTACGGCCTTCAAACTTATCGGCGGAGAGGGTACGCACGTCTTTCATCAACTGAGATGAATCGACAGGAGACTGTGCCAATAACGGCCCGGCAAAAAGCAGACATAAGCTGTAACAAAACAATTTCATAGTAATGCAATTTCGTGAGCACTACTGCAATGTACAAGATATTATTTGAAGATATTAAAGATGATCAGACTGCAGATATAGGCCAGTGAAGTCATGTAAACCAGCTGTATAAATGGTATTTTCCATGATTTTGTCTCCCTTTTTACGATGGCCATGGTACTCATACACTGCATGGCAAATGCATAAAACAGCATGAGCGACAGGCCTGCCGCCAGCGTGTACACCGGCCGGCCGTCGGGCCATTTGGCGGAAGTCAGTTTTTCGCGGAGGGTGGCGTTGTTATCTGCCGGGTTTTCCCCTACGCTGTAAAGGGTAGCCATTGTGCCCACAAATACTTCACGGGCGGCAAAGGAAGTAATCAGCGCGATACCGATTTTCCAGTCGAAGCCCAACGGGCGGATAGCAGGTTCTATAGCATGTCCGAGAATACCGGCATAGGAATGCGACAGTTTTTCAGAGCGGAATTCGCGGTCCAGTTCTTCCGCTTCAGGAGAACCTTCCGGCACTGCCGCGATCATTTTTTCATATTTCTCATGCAGTGGCTGCATCCTGCCGGAAGGCCCGTAGGAGGCCATAAACCAGAGGATCACGGAAATCACCACAATCACTTTACCGGCATCCGTGATAAAGATCTTCGCTTTTTCCACCATGGTAGTGCCCACGTTTTTCCAGCGGGGAGCGCGGTATACCGGCAGCTCCATAATGAAGTAGCTCTTTTCCCGGATGCGTACAAACAGCTTCATGATGGCGGCAATAAAAATCGCCATAAAGAAGCCGAGCAGGTAAAGTCCCATCATTACCAGGCCTTGCAGGCCGAGGATGCCAAATATCCGTTTGTCGGGTATCACCAGGGCAATCATCATGGTATAGATAGGGAGGCGCGCCGAGCAGCTCATGAGGGGCGTCACCAGGATGGTAATCAATCGTTCTTTTTTGTTTTCGATAGTCCGGGTGGCCATGATGGCAGGTACCGCGCAGGCTACGCCGCTGATCAGCGGCATCACGGATTTACCGTTAAGCCCTACCTGCCGCATGAGGCGGTCCGTCAGGAAGCTGATACGGGCCATATAACCGGTATCTTCCAGGATGGTGATCAGACCGAACAGGATCATGATCTGCGGCACAAATACGGCAAATCCGCTCACGCCGGCCAGCAGACCGTTTACAAATACATCGGTGATTTTATTGTTGGGCAGCACCTGGGTAAGCCAGCCGCTGAGTTTACCGAAACCGGCTTCTATGGCGTCCATCGGGAAGGAAGCCAGCCAGAAAATACTCTGGAACAGGAGGAACATCACCACCAGCAGGATCACATACCCCCAGAAGCGATGCAGCAACAGGTCGTCGATTTTTTCGGACCGCAGCTGTTTTTGCAATGGGTCGGTTTCCACAACGGAACCTTTCATGATGTGTTTGATGCGGTTATACCGCTGCATGATCTCTTCTGCCTGTAATTTGGTTTTGTTGAACTGATGATCCTGCAGGGACTGCCGGATGGTTTGTTTCTGCGTGCTATTCAGAAAGCTCAGTTCTTCCACGTTAACGGCTATATGCAGCGCACCATAATCGCTGGCGGCGGGCACCACTTTTTTCACATCGTCGATTACCGGTTTGGCCAGGGCAGCGTTGGCGATAAAATCGCGGGCCGGAGCGCTGTAGTTGCCACGGGCGGCCAGTTCGATGATTTTTTTAAGTTCGGTGACCCCTTTGTTTTTGCGGGGATTAATAGCCACTACCGGCACCCCGAGCTCTCTTTCCAGTCCGTCGAGGTCTATTTCCACGCCTTTTTTACGGGCGATGTCCATCATGGTAAGGGCGATGATGACCGGAATTTTAAGATCGATGATCTGGGAACAAAAGAGGAGGTTACGTTTGAGGTTGGAAGCATCGGCTACTATGACCACCAGGTCTGGCGCATCGTCGCTGCCCGGATTGATCAGTACATCATAGGTCACGTATTCATCCGCACTTTTAGGGTACAGGCTGTAAGTCCCCGGAAGGTCTATAATATTGGCCGTAATTCCCGGGACGATGTTGGCGGTTCCGGTTTTCTTATCTACCGTTACGCCGGGAAAGTTGCCGACTTTTTGATTTAACCCGGTGAGTGCGTTAAAAAGGGAGCTTTTTCCACTATTAGGATTTCCTACCAGCGCGATGTTTATTGGTGCCTGCATTCCTTATCTTATCCTCTTTTTTAATGTTAGGTGCCGAATACACAAAGTTAAACATTAATCTCCCGGGGTAATGATCAAATCGGGAAAAAAGAAGCGGGGCAGACCAGAAAGGCCTGCCCCGCTTCCATTAGAATGGCGGAAAATATGTAACTACTTGTTAGTAGTGTCGTTACCTTTATACTTATATACTTTCTCTACAGAGTCTTTGGCTGCTTTGTCGGAAGAAACGTTTTCCTTAGTAGCAGGTGTTTCCTCAGACACACCATCGGGTGTCATTTTCAGACGGGTATGGGTGCGATTTCTGTCCCGGTTGTCCCAGTCATCTGAACCGACGCCAATGTACCAGTCGTCGTTATCATAATTACGGCCGTATTTGTCGAACGAAAAATGGCGATAAATATCATCCTCGATCTCCAGGTTTTTGCCTACCGGTACTTTTATCACCATCGTGAGGCGCTGGCCACGGTAAGTGGAGCGGGGCGACAGTGAGAACCCTTGCGGGATATAGAGTACAGAATCTTCCTGTTTAACGCTGAAGTGGATATCGCCGGCCAATTGGTTAGCCTGTTGCAGGGTACGGCCTTGTGAAAAGCGGTACAGGTCCACGCTGAAGCTATCGGTTGGGCTTTTTTCCACTCTCAGCTTCACCAGGTTGATCATGGTGGTATCATCAGCTACGATGAGGTTATCATCGAACCAGCTGAAATCATCACCGTTGAAGATACCCGGAGACATGCGGAGCACCAGTTTATTGTGGGAGGGCTGTTTTAGGGCCACTGCTTCTACCGGCAGGTTACTGCGTCTTCTGAAATCTTTAGCCAGGGAAGATCCTACGATTCCGGCGAACACCAGGCCCAGCAGCCAGAGGAACATCAGCGAGTAACCAGCGTAACGGCTACCCTGACCAGGTTTTACCCCTGTCAGCTTACGGACGATGAACATCAGCAGTGCGACTACAGGTATACCCAACAGCAGCACGATAGCTGGCCAGAAGAAGTAGCTCTGTGCAGAATGGCTGCTCAGCAACAGTCCTTTCAGGGGGAACAGGGCCGCAGAAGAAATCGCGATCGCTATACCGGTGACGATCAGGCAGATCAGTATGACTACTGCCAGGAAGTAAACGAATCCTTTGGTTGCAAAAACCAATACTTTTCCCAACCCTTGTGCGAGGTTTACGAAAAAGCGTTCCAGGTCGTTACCCACCTGCTTTCCGCGGCCCTGCGAAAAATTTTGGAAATCTTTTCCCATGTTTTTCATCTGGCCTTTCATGTGGTTCAGTTCTTCCTGGATAGTGGCCTTGATATTATTCAGGTCCACTTTCTCTCCCCGCATTTCCAGCTTTTCTGCTGCAGTATCAGCGGAAGGAGTAGCTACCCACAGGATGAAATATACCAGTACACCGGTACCAAAGCCGCCGATGGCCAGGAGCGCGAAAATGATACGGAAAATCACCGGGTCTACGTTGAAGTAGGCGCCCAAACCGCTACATACACCGCTCAGCACTTTATTATCCGGGTCGCGGTACAGGCGTTTACGCGGACGGGGCATATAATAATCCCCTTCGTTACCGGCCTGTGATTGAGTACCGCTGCTGGCCGGGGCGTCGTCAAACTGCTCCGGTGTGCCCATAGAAACTTTTACCGCGGCGACGTCTTCATCGGTGATGCAGTGTGCGCCTTTTTTAAGTTTATCCTGGAACAGCTCAGCAATGCGGCTTTCGATGTCGGCCACAATTTCATCGCCCCCATCTTCTTTGGAGAAGTAGGTCTTCAGACTGTCCAGGTACTGACGCAGCAGCTCGTAGGCGCTATCCTCAATGGGAATCAGCCGACTAGCCAGGTTTATGTTGATAATCTTTTTCATTTTGTTGGTTCTTTTAGATTTTAGGTTTAGGTATATATGGGCTACAGCGGTGTGCTGTTTTGTGTTAACTGATGGACCGCGTTGGCCAGTTCATTCCAGGTACTTTCCAGTTCGCGGTAAAAGGTTTCCCCTTTGTCGGTCATGGAAAAATATTTTCGCGGGGGACCGGAACTGCTTTCTACCCAGCGGTAGGTGAGCAACTCCGCATTTTTTAGCCGTGTCAGTAAGGGATATAAGGTACCCTCCAGGATGTCCAGCTTTGCCTCTTTCATCTTTTCTATGATGTCTGATGGGTAAGCTTCTCCTTGCTTGATCACGGACAGGATGCAAAACTCAAGCACCCCCTTCCGCATCTGTGACTGTGTGTTATCAATATTCATGGCAAGTGAGCTTTAATGTATGACGTAAATGGTGGTTTTTGATTCGTAAGCTAAAGGCTTGTACACCTTCCTTCAACTTTACGATACAAAAATAGGAATTATTTACTACTATGCAATACACAATACCATAGAAAGCAAAATAACTTGTTTTGAACATTACTAAAAATCCTTTGTAATCCTTACCTGTCGGTCATCTTCCGAAAAAACAGCAAAACCGGAAAAATAAAACTTTGTGATGAACGGAAATAAAACAGGATAAATGGATCAAGATAACTTAATAGCTATAATTGTCTATCGCCAGTCATCCTTAATTGCTTTAACATTTTTTTAATTATCGTAACTTAGCATATATGCTTTTGCTCATTTACTTTTGTATCAGCAGTTAATACACATGAAGAAAATTATCGGCATATTTCTTTTGGGGCTTATGATCTCCCAGTTACTTCCCATCAAGGAGGTAGGAAAGCTGCTGTTTAATAATCAGATTGTAGAAGAACACCCTGTTGATGCAGGTGGTGACCACGTCAAAATTGCGAAGGAATTAAAGTTCTTTAAACAATATGACGCGCTGCAGTTTAATCCGATATTACTCATTGGCGTTTTGCACCCTCTTTTAATGGAGGATATCCCCAGCAATCCTGCCCAGGAAATCCACGCTCCCCCTCCCAACCTCTTTGTGGCATAATCCTATTCAGCTGCTGTTCCAACAGTCAGCCCGTATTTTCTATTTTTTTATTCTCAGTTATTATCTCAGGCATTCCAGGGACATCGTGTATCCGTTAGCGTGATACCACTACTTGTACCCCGATGGATGCGTTATCTGTAATATTTCCGCGATGGGAGCCATGGCTGCTATCCGGGATTGCGATCCTTCAACGGAAAAAGCATTTTTTATGAACAAGCAAACTTCGTTATTCTCCAATATAAAGGGGGACTTTTCTGCGGGTCTCGTGGTTTTCCTCATTGCCGTGCCGTTGTGTCTGGGTATTGCCCTGGCCTCCGGCGCTCCGCTCTTCTCCGGTATGATTGCCGGTATTATAGGCGGACTGGTCATTGGATTTTTCAGCGGTTCCCAGCTAAGTGTCAGCGGTCCGGCGGCAGGCCTTACTGCCATTGTACTCACCGCCATCACCAAACTGGGTGCATTCGATATATTCCTGCTGGCGGTAGTGATCGGCGGCGGTCTCCAACTCATACTGGGACTCATTAAAGCGGGTACTGTGGCCAATTATTTCCCGTCTAATGTGATCACCGGTATGCTGGCCGCTATTGGTATCATTATTATCCTGAAGCAGCTTCCCCACGCTTTCGGTTACGATGCCGACAGTGAAGGCAGCATTGCCTTCTTCCAGCCCGACGGGGAAAATACTTTCAGCGCACTGTTGTCGATGTTGAATCACATCAGTATCGGAGCGACTATTATCACCCTCATATCCATTCTTATCATTCTGTATTGGAGCAAGATCCCCAAAGTAAACCTGGTACCAGCACCACTCGTTGCCGTAATCGCCGGTATTCTGCTGAACCGTGCCTTTGCTGGCAGCGAAGTGCTGGCCCTGGGTGCTAATCATCTGGTTAGTTTGCCGGTACCGGAGTCGTTCTCCGATTTCCTCGGACAGTTTACTTTCCCGCGTTTTAGCGCTATCACCAATAAAGAAGTGTGGATTACCGGTCTCACGATCGCTGTCATCGCCTCTGTGGAAACACTGCTCAATGTGGAAGCCACCGATAAGCTCGATCCACTGAAACGCCACACCTCCCCTAACCGGGAACTGAAGGCCCAGGGTATCGGTAACATCGTGAGTGGTATGATTGGCGGTTTACCCATTACTTCCGTGATCGTACGTTCCAGCGCCAATATCAATGCCGGAGGCCGTACTAAAATGTCGACCATGATACACGGCGCGCTGCTGCTGATCTGTGCGGCACTCATTCCTATGGTGCTCAACATGATTCCGCTGGCGACACTGGCCGCAGTACTGCTGGTAACCGGTTACAAACTGTGTAAACTGCAGGTGTTTAAAGAGATGTTCAAAAATGGCAAATACCAGTGGGTGCCTTTCGTAGCCACTGTAGTAGCTATCGTATTTACTGACCTGTTGATCGGTATCGGTATAGGCATGGCCGTGAGTGTACTGGCTATCCTCCGGGGTAATATGAAAAGCTCCTATTATTTCCGTAAAGAAAAATACCAGACCGGTGACAGCATCCGCCTGGAACTGGCCCAGGAAGTATCTTTCCTGAACAAAGCCAGCATCCTGCTCACCCTGGATCATTTGCCTGCAGATACCACCGTTGTGATAGATGCACAGAAAACAGCCTATATCGACTTCGATGTACTGCAAACCATCCGGGAATTCAAAGACATCAAGGCGCCACAGAAAAATATAACGGTCATCCTGATAGGGTTCAAGGACGTATACAAAATTCCGAACACCCCCGGGAGCCTGGTAGAAGAGCACGCCCGGAAAACTAACGGTCACGTGCACACGATCGCAGCCGGCAATCATAAGGAATTACTCAAGGAATTACAGTTGAACTAAAACGGCTTATAGCGTAAATAAGAGGCAAGAGAAACCGGAAACCATGCTCTCTTCCTCCTTCATTCACCCAACAAAACGAATAATCATGAAAACACTCAATAAAGTATCACAGAGCGAAATTACACCAGGACAAGCGCTGGAATTATTAAAATCCGGCAACCTCCGTTTTGTGGATAATCTCCGTATTAACCGTAACCTGCTGCAGATGGTCAACGACACCCGCGATGGTCAATGGCCTATGGCCGCCATCGTGAGCTGTATGGACTCCCGCACTTCCGCTGAACTGATCTTCGATCAGGGACTCGGCGATGTGTTCAGTATCCGTCTGGCAGGCGCTGTGATATCCGACAACGTACTCGGAAGCCTGGAATATGCCTGTAAAGCTGCCGGCTCTAAATTTATTGTGGTATTGGGCCACACCAAATGCGGCGCTATCTGCGGCGCCTGCGATGCCGTGGAAATGGGCAACCTTACCGGTTTGCTGAATAAAATCACACCGGCTGTATTTGCAGAAAAAACCATTACTGAAAACAGGACTTCCAAAAATCCGGAGTTTGTACACGCGGTGACCAACATTCACATCGAACGTTCAGTACAGGCCATCATGGAACAAAGCCATATCCTCCGCGATATGATCCTGAAAGGCGAGGTAGGTATTGTAGGAGCTATGTACGATGTGGAAACAGGCGTGGTCAGCTTCATGGAACATACGCTGATCCTGCAAAACAACAAAGAAACGGTACCGGCCATGGCCGTTTGATAAAGTCTCCTTTCACAGGGGAGACGTATGTTTGCTTGTGATATTAATGGGG
This sequence comes from Chitinophaga qingshengii, assembly GCF_014529935.1. GTDB lineage: Bacteria > Bacteroidota > Bacteroidia > Chitinophagales > Chitinophagaceae > Chitinophaga > Chitinophaga qingshengii. The sequence goes on along the minus strand of NZ_JACVFC010000001.1, from coordinate 3,830,124 downwards.
CCTAGATAACAATGCCAGGCTGGTTTTTATAGGGGTACCTGTCTGGTCGTTATCGAAAGCCCCATTATATTTTGTTATTTAGACTATTTTGATATTTAGCTATTTAACGGTTTCGCAAGGAATGCATATTCCTTAACCCAGTAACTAAATTTCTACATAATTAAATGGCTAAATTTTCTTCAACCGGGTTGCCGCCTGTTCGAGGGTCGTTTCCTTTTTTGCAAAACAGAAACGTATAACCCTGTCATCTTTGCCATCATGATAGAAGGCAGAAACAGGAATCGCTGCTACCCCGAATTCTTTCGTCAGCCGGATGGCAAATTCTTTATCTCCTTCAGTTGAAATCTGATCATATCGCATTAGCTGAAAATAGCTGCCCTGGCTGGCCAGCGGTGTAAACCGCGATCCGTTCATCAGCTCCAGGAAATAATCCCTTTTCTGCTGGTAAAATGCCGGGAGTTCCAGATAATGGGCGGGTGTTTCCAGGAATTCTGCCAGTCCGTACTGCATCGGTGTATTCACGGAAAAACAGAGATACTGGTGTACTTTCCGGTATTCTTTGGTCAGATGCTCCGGCGCCACACAATAGCCCATCTTCCAGCCGGTATTATGGAAAACCTTTCCAAAAGAAAAAACGACAAAGCTGTTTTTATAGATCTCCGGATAACGCAATACGCTCAGGTGCCGTGCGCCGTCAAACACCAGGTGTTCGTATACTTCGTCCGATAATACCAGCAGATTATGTTCCGCTACCAACTTTTCGAGTTCGGTCATATCTTCCTCACGGAGTATACTACCGGTAGGGTTATGTGGCGTGTTGATCATGATCATACGGGTACGGGGCGTTATTTTACGGCGCACCTCCTGCCAGTCGATACGGTATTCCGGAAAAGAAAGCGGTATCAGTACCGGCACGCCTCCGTTGACCAGCACATTGGGGATGTAACTGTCGTATGCCGGTTCAAAAATAATCACTTCATCACCCGGATGAATAAACGTAGCGATAGCCGTGTAGATGGCGTAAGTGCCTCCGGGTGTGATGGTGATATCCGTATCCGGGTTGATGGTTTGCTGGTAAAGTCCCCTGATTTTGGCCGCAATAGCCGTACGAAGCTGCATCAGGCCGGGCATGGGTGCATATTGGTTATGCCCTTGCTGCATAGCGTGATTGACCATCTCCTTTAGCTCATCGCTGCAATCGTAGTCGGGAAAGCCCTGTGAGAGGTTAATGGCTTTATGTTCCGCTGCCAGGGCCGACATAACGGAAAAAATGGTGGTTCCTGTGTGAGGTAGTTTGGACATAAAAAATTACGGATTACGCGTTACAAATTACGGAGTTTACCCCTGTATTTGTAATGCGTAACCCGTAATTAACTACAAGTATTTTTCGCCTTTATTGCGTTTGATTTCCGCCACGTATTCCTTGATCTGCTGTTCATTGTCTTTCCGGCAGATCAGGAGTACATCCTGGGTATCGATCACGATAAATTCATCGAGGCCCTGTAGGAGTACCAGCTTATCGTTGGGTACTTTCACCATACATTTGGTAGCGTCGATGACTACTACATTTTTACCTTGTACCGCGTTGCCGAGGTAGTCTTTTTCCAGGTTTTCGTAAGCGGAGGCCCAGGTGCCCAGATCGCTCCAGCCGAAGTTGGAAGGGATGATGTAAACGTTGTCTGCTTTCTCCATGATACCGTAGTCGATGGAGATATTGGTGCATTGCGGGTATACTTTTTCAATCGCCTCTTTTTCGTCCGGAGTGTTGAGGGCTGCAGTGCTTTGTTCAAACAGCTCGTCTATTTCCGGAAGGTATTCCCGGAAAGCGGCGAGGATGGTTTTTACGTTCCACACAAAGATGCCGGCGTTCCAAAGGAAGTCGCCGCTTTGCAGGAAGGTTTTAGCCAGTTCCAGGTTAGGCTTTTCCGTGAATGTTTTGACTTTATACACATTATCCGCCACCTGTTGCGGTTCATACTGGATATAGCCGTATCCGGTATCGGGGCGGGTAGGTTTGATACCCAGTGTTACCAGGGCGCTGTGTTTCTGCACAAACAGGAGTGCATTGAGGCAGGCCGAGGTAAATGCGGTACCGTCTATAATCAGGTGATCTGCCGGTGCACAGATAATATTGGCCAGCGGGTCCTGTTTATGGATTTTATGGGAGATATAAGCTACACAAGGCGCCGTATTTTTCCGGGAAGGTTCGCTGACGATGTTGGCTGCTGCCACCTCCGGCAGTTGTTCCGCTACTTTTCCGGCGTATTGCTGGTGGGTCACCACAAAAATATTTTCCTTGGGGATAAAACTGGCAAACCGCTCATAGGTCCACTGGAGCAATGTTTTTCCTGTGTTCAGGATGTCCAGGAACTGTTTGGGATTGTCTGTGCGGCTATGTGGCCAAAAACGGCTGCCAATACCACCGGCCATGATGGCCACGTAAAAATGGCTGTTCAGTTGTGTCATTATATAATTCCTTCTCTGATTAAATCATGTAAGTGAATTACCCCGCAGTACCGGTTTTCATCCATGGCCAATAACTGCGTGATATCGTTCTGGCGCATCATTTCCAACGCATTGATAGCCAGTTCATTTTGCTGGATTGTTTTCGGATGTACCGACATAATGTCTTTAGCGGTTACACCGGTCGTCGCTACATTCTTTTCCAGCATGCGGCGCAGGTCTCCATCAGTGATGATTCCCTGCAGGATTCCGTTTTCGTCCACAACAGCGGTTACGCCCAGCATTTTGGAAGATATTTCCACGATCACTTCCCTTAATGTGCTGGTTAACAATACACTAGGGGCCTGATGTAATTTGCTGAGGTCTGCCACCTTCAGGTATAGCTTTTTGCCCAATGCGCCACCGGGATGGAACTTGGCGAAATCAGCTGCCGTAAATCCGTGCCATTCAATAAGGCATACCGCCAGGGCATCCCCCATTGCCAGTTGCGCAGTAGTGCTGGTAGTGGGCGCCAGGTTATTAGGGCAGGCTTCCTGGCTTACCGTGGTATTGAGTACATAGTCGGCCTCCTGTGCCAGGAATGAGCTGGAATTCCCCACCATGGCGACTAAAGTGTTGCCAAAATTCTTCACCAGGGGTACCAGTACCTTGATTTCTGCGGATGTACCGCTTTTGGAGATACACATCACGATATCTTCCTGGGTAATCATACCCAGGTCCCCATGAATGGCATCTGCTGCGTGCATAAACAACGCCGGAGTGCCGGTGGAATTTAAGGTGGCCACAATTTTCTGCGCAATAATGGCGCTTTTACCGATGCCTGTCACTACCAGCCGGCCCTTGCATTGGGCTACCAGTTCTACCACTTTCTCAAAATCTGCATCTATAAACTGCTGCAAATCATTAATAGCTGTTGCCTCCAGGGCAATTGTGCGCCTGGCTACTGTTCCGATGTTAATGGTTCCAATCCTTTTCATGACGAATTACAAATTTATCATTTTTTAGTCAGCACCAGCGCGATCATGGAATTTATATTGACACTACGCGCTTTTTTAAGTAACTTCGTGTCCCCTAAAAAACATATAGAACTATTTCATCATTTGTGGATTCTTTAGAGTTTGAGTTTACCATTCTTTTTAAATTTTGAATGCAATGGCTGTTGTAAAGGTAAGTTTGATGGATGCATTACGCGAACATTTCGGGTTCGATTCCTTTAAAGGAAATCAGGAAATCATTATAAATAGCATCCTATCGGGAAAAGATACCTTCGTTATCATGCCAACCGGCGGAGGCAAATCCCTGTGCTATCAATTACCCGCACTGATGAGTCCGGGTTGCGCGCTGATCGTATCTCCCCTGATAGCACTGATGAAAAACCAGGTGGACCTGGTACGGGGTTATAGTAGTAAAGACAACGTGGCGCATTTTCTGAACTCCACCCTTTCCAAGGCGCAGATCAAAAAAGTACGCACCGACCTGCAAACAGGCAAAACCAAGTTGCTGTATGTAGCGCCGGAAACACTGACCAAACAGGAAAACCTGGACTTTTTCCGGGAACTGGAAATATCTTTTATCGCGGTAGATGAAGCACACTGTATTTCTGAATGGGGGCACGACTTCCGTCCGGAGTACCGCCGGTTGAAAGAGATGATTGACCAGATCAGTGATAAGTTGCCGATCATCGCGCTGACGGCCACCGCTACGCCCAAAGTGCAAAGCGATATCGTTAAAAACCTGGTGTTAAAAAATCCCAATATCTATATCTCTTCTTTCAACCGTTCCAACCTGTACTACGAGATCAGGCCCAAACGCAAGAAAGACCAGACGATCAAGGATATCGTCAAATATATCCATCAGCATAAAGGGAAAAGTGGTATCATCTACACGCTTAACCGGAAAACCACCGAGGAGCTGGCAGATATGCTGACAGCCAACAATATCAAGGCAGTAGCTTACCATGCCGGTCTGGATCCCACTACCCGCGCACAACGCCAGGATATGTTCCTGCATGAAGATGTGGAAGTGATCGTGGCCACCATAGCCTTCGGAATGGGTATCGATAAGCCGGACGTACGGTTTGTGATCCACTACAATATCCCCAAGAGCCTGGAAAACTATTACCAGGAAACCGGTCGCGCAGGCCGCGACGGTCTGGAAGGCAACTGCGTATGCTACTATTCCCATAAAGATGTGCAGAAGCTGGAGCACCTGATGCGCGATAAACCGCTCAGTGAAAGGGAAATGGGCGCCCAGCTGATCAATGAAACCGTAGCCTACGCCGAAAGCGCTGTATGCCGCCGTAAAGTTATCCTGCACTACTTCGGGGAAAAATATGAAACGGAAAATTGCGGTCAGTGCGACAACTGCCGTAATCCGAAAGAAAAAATAGAGGTTAAAAACCGGGTGGTTATTGTACTGAAGGCGATCAAAGCGCTGGAAGAACGTTTCGGCAGCGAATACGTAGTAAATGTGATCACCGGTAAAACCAGTCCGCAGATTTCCACTTATCGTCATGATCAGCTGGACATCTTCGGCGAAGGCAAAGAATTCGATGCCCATTTCTGGAACTCCCTCATCCGCCAGATGATGCTGGAAGGCCTGATTGAAAAAGACATCGAAGAATACGGTCTGCTGAAAGTGACCGATAAAGGCAAAAAATTCCTCAAAAAGCCCTACTCTATTATGGTGGCGCTTAACCACCAGTTTGATGAAGACGGCCTGGAAGAGGAAGAAGAAGCCAATGCCGAAGCTATCGCCTCTGCCGATCCGGTGCTTTTTGAAATGCTGAAAGAACTGCGTAAAAAAGTAGCGAAGGAAAAGAAACTGCCTCCTTTTGTTATTTTCCTGGAAACATCCCTGGAAGATATGGCCACCCAATACCCCACTACCGTACAGGAACTGGAAAAAATACAGGGTGTCAGCAAAGGCAAGGCTGTCCGCTACGGCAAACAGTTCGTTGACGTGATCGCCAAATTCGTGGAAGAGAACAACATCACCAAGCCAGACGACTTTGTGATGAAGAGCGTTGTCAACAAAAGCGGTATGAAGGTGTTCATCATCCAGAATATCGATAAAAAAATCCCGCTGGAAACCATCGCCAAAAGCAAGGAGCTTACTATCTCCCAGCTGCTGGATGAAATGGAAACCATTGTAGCCAGCGGTACCAAACTCAACCTGGATTATTGCCTGGATGAAGAACTGGACGATTATGCACAGGATGAAATCATGGAATATTTCAAAGGTTGCGAAACCTCCAGCCTGGCGCTGGCCCGGGAAGAGCTGATCGAAAACGATTACACCCTGGAACAACTCAAGCTGGTACGTATTAAGTTCCTCGTAGAATACGGCAACTAATACACAACAAAGTCAAGTGAATAAATAGTCATGTAGTATGAATATCGGGACCATACAGGAAACCATTGCCATTAACAGGGAAAAAGTTGTTTCCCATTCTTTATACGCTTCCCTCGAAACCCTTGACGATATCCGTCTTTTCATGGAATACCATGTGTATGCCGTGTGGGATTTTATGTCGTTGCTGAAAGGTTTGCAGCAGCAGCTTACCTGTGTACAGGTACCCTGGGTACCTACCGGGAATGCCGCTACCCGCTACCTGATCAACGAAATCGTTACCGGCGAGGAAAGTGATGTAGACATGAACGGCCATCGTTGCAGCCATTTTGAGCTGTATGAAAGGGCTATGGAACAGGCAGGCGCCAATACAGGCAAAATAAAAGCGCTTATTGCCGCCGCAACTGCCGGCACGCCTATACGTACCATTTTATCCGATTCGGAGCTTCCTGAGGCTGTAAAGGGCTTTCTCGGCTTTACCTTTGATGTGATCGCTACCGGTAAGCCGCACATCCTGGCCGCCGTTTTCACTTTTGGCCGCGAAGACCTGATCCCCGATATGTTCCACGCCCTGGTAAAAGACCTGGACCGTAAGTTCCCGGGAAAGCTGGATACTTTCATCTATTACCTGGAAAGACATATCGAAGTAGATGGTGATCATCACAGTCAACTAGCCATGCAAATGGTACAGGAACTCTGTGGCAACGATGCGCAGAAATGGGAAGAAGCCGCTGAATACGCCAGCCAGTCGCTGTTTTGGCGCGCTCAACTGTGGAGTGGTATCGTGCAGGAAAAAGTTTTTTTATAAATTTCTGAAGAAAAATTTTGCAATTATAATTTTTGTCTTACTTTTGCAATCCCTTCACGAGAGGGACACACAAAAAAAGACATGGTGCGGTAGCTCAGTCGGTAGAGCAAAGGACTGAAAATCCTTGTGTCGGCGGTTCGATCCCGCCCCACACCACAGAAAAAGGTCATCAGATTGATGACCTTTTTTTATGTCCGGAACTGTCGTAGTAATCTCTATTATTTTACTCGGTACAAAAAGGAAAGTATCCCGAATCCGGAAAGATAACAGACGAAAAGCGTTATATTGGATGAGATTTCATCTAACCTATACATGAAAAGATTCTTATTGCTGCTGCCATTCCTGGCAGTGGTTTACACAGCCTTCTCTCAGGACATCCGCAGTAAAACAGCCACTATCGAAGCAGAGGGACGAAGACTATATCGTTCGGAGATGGCCTCCTGGTATGGAACAGATATTTTCAGGGATACATATATCGCCCCAGGTAAGGGCGGTGGTTACCTCTCCTATTCCAGCGACAGCAGCGCTACCTGTATCTTTTACAGTAAAGGCGATACCCCCATCGTCATCGCCACTATTACGTTTGACAGCACCTATGATACCAGATCCGCCAAAAAAGACTTCTTTGACCGGCCACTAACGGCCTATGAACAAGAGCTGCTGACCATCCGTAAAAAAGCATTGGCAATGATAATGTCAGACACTATTTTTAAAACATATAACAATACTAATCTGAACATAATACCGCTCATTAGCAACGATGAAAAAAAAGCATATGTACTAACCGGCCCGAAGGTAAATGGTATGGTCATCATTGGTAATGATTACCTCATCAGCTTCGATGAACAGGGAAATGTAACAGAAAAGAAAACCCTGCATAAAAACATCATCCCTATTAGTTATTCAAATGAGGACGGGAAAGTTACAATGCATACCCATCTCGCTGAAACAGGCGATTTTATTACCCCTACTGATATTTGCACATTGATGTTGTACGAAAAGTTTGCACGTTGGAAACAACACATTGTTATTTCTAAAAACTATTATTCCATATGGGACTGCATAAGCGACCAATTGATAACGCTTACCAGGGAAGCCTGGGATAAGATAACGAAAGATAAATCAGGTGGTGTCAGGGCATCGGACTGATGACCTCTTTTTTACCCCTGATAAGTATAGTTTCCTACAATTCGCTCGTGCTGGATACAGATAACGAATGGCGGCTCGTCAACAATCTGGCGGTAGTAGAGGCAAAAAAATAAGTTCGTTTTTATGCCCGGAAGTTATTCAGCGGGCTCCGGTAACCGCTCCACCACATCATACGAATGCAGAATATCATATCCGAAATAGCCCCTGCTAAAATCAATCACCACATACTCGGCCTGTATTACCTGCGGATAACGGGAAAAATCGAACAGTAGCTGTTTATCCACACCCTGGTAATGGATGATCACCGATGGTTTCTCCATGGACGTAATGCGACCGGTACTATCTACAAACAGGTGTTTCCGTTTTACCGGTATCACCCTCCCCTCGTCTACCATGCTGGCGCCGTAATAGTTGATCAGTAAAAACAGGAAACACGCTATTCCTCCATAGGCCAGCAGACTGTTCGACAAGGCATAAAAGAATCCCCTGATACCATACACCCGGTTATAGTGATTGCGCATCAGTACAAAAGCAATCAACCCCGTCACCACGATAATACCAATGGGAATGAGTATCGGTATAAACGTGCGGCGATAGATAAGAAAGGCAAACACCAGCAGTATGATGCCTGTTACTAACAGGAATATATATACGTTTTGATAGAAACGTGCTGTCATGCAAAATAAGATTTCATGGTGGATAGGTATTGTAATTTACAACTCCTGCGGGTTAAATTTACAGACACTGCAAACCAGCCACAGTAGCCATTCTGCACGCATGATTACGCATATCCGGTGCGTAGCCCGCCCCTACCTTTGATTTATCAGCGAGAAAATTTCTTTTTCACCGTTTATCTCATTAATTATGAATGACATCCATTTCTGGCAGATCATAGAAGCTGCCTGGACCGCCCACCCCGAACTCAATGCAGCCCGCCGGCTGGCTTTAAGGACCAACGATCCCTACCTTCTTGAATCCCTTAGTTACGAACTGACCGACATCATCGGCGAAAACCTTCGCCAGGTATTACAAACACTGGACAAACCGGCGCTGACCTCTTTCCTGCTTACCATGGAAGAAAAATTGTATCATCTTGACAGACAAGAGCTTCAACGGTACACCGATGGCGCAGACGACGATTTTCTCTATTGCCGCTGTTTCATTGTAGGAATGGGAGAAGCCTATTACAACGGCATCGACAGCAATCCGGCGCTCGCCACTATGGACCTGGAAGCAGACAGCATCGGCTTTATCGGGTATGAAGTATACCTTGAAAAGTTTAATGAACCCTTTACCCGAAACACCATCCATTGTATTGAAACCGGTTCCAACAAAAAAGGCTGGTAATAGCGCTATTCCTCATAGATGATCCGGATCATATTGTTCCGTTTCATGTCTGTGCTGATATCCACCCGCCGGCTTATTTTGTCGAATAAGAGGCGCAATGCGGCCGTATTCGGCGGAATCCGGCCCAAGTTATCCGCCATAAACTGCAGCCTGTTTTCACCCGGTTGCAGCGTTATTTTCAGCTCCTGAATTTGTTTTTTAACAGGGAACCCCGTCACAATCCATTTTTCATTCAGACGGAGTGAAATACTATCCCCGTCTTCTGTTTGGGCATCCCATAACTCCAGGGTAATTTCTTTCTGTTTTACTTTGATGGTGGTCACCCAGTCATCCTTCCGGCTAATGACGGTACGGGTAAGTGCGGCGGTGTCTGCCCGCGGTACTGCCGCGCCGGGTATAGGCCCTTTCGCCTCCTTTTCGGGCATTGGCCTCCGGTACAACTGCGCCACCAGGAAGGTAGCATAGGCATTGGAACGGTCGCTAAAATCGAAACTGTACTTTTTACCGTCTATGGCGATACGCATATCGCCGGTATTAGGCGGCAGGCGGCCATAATTGTCTGCAAAAAGCGCCAGCAGGTTCATACCGGTATCCAGCCGGATCTGCTGCGAGTAAGTCTTTTCGTTGATTTCCCGGGAATGTAACAACGTTCTGCCGTTATGTACCAGTGTCACAGTGTCTTTATCCAGCTGATCTTCATCTACAATAGTGAGTTGTGCGGTACTATCGCTAACGTCTATACGATCGTATAATCCGAGGTAAATGGAATCTCTTTCGGGGGAGATGATCCGCTGGGCTTCCACGCCGGTCCATGGCTGACTGCTGGTTCTTTTCAGTTGAATGGGATTACTATACAGCATGTCGCGCAGCGTCACTTTCGTGCTGACGAAAATCTCGTCATCATCATAGAGGCCTTTCATAAAAATACCTAAGTCCTTTATCCACATACGTTGTATTTCCATAGTGGGCGCTTCGTTGCCTTTACGCGAATAGTTGAACGTGCCATTAAGGTACATCAGCCAGATACCCAGTTTAAACGGCGTTTCCTGAATAGGATATTTACCTCTTCCGATGCCCAGCTGCCGGTCATTTTTACGTACCAGCAACAGATACCAGGAGCCGTGATATTCACCATAATCCAGCGACAATAGCGCGGGATACAACATGTGCTGCCGGGGCCTGCCGATCTGCAGCTGCATGTTTACCGCCGGAATATGAGGCCACGGTTTGTATGCCTGTTTCCACGTACCTACCCACTGATCGTCAGTGCCAGGCTCTACTGCCACTGACGTGGCATGGCTGTCAGGTACTGCCTGGCGCAGTTTCCGTTGTGGTGCTGTGCTACTACTCCTGCCGGCCTGGCCCAGGGCAAATTGTACAGTCAGGCTACATATCAATATAAACAGGTACTTCATATATGGTTCATTCGTTAACAACAACTTAGTGCAACTTACAGGTTCTTCGCCAAATCATTGCTGCTTTTTGTTAATTTCCCGGGTGATATTTTCCTGGTTTTCGACACTACTCTATAAACGAAAACAGTATGACCATGCATAACGATCCCATTTTCGAGGCCGTATACCGGGATACCCTGCCTAAAGTGGCGAGGATGGTGCACCGTATGGGAGGCGACCTGGATACGGCGAAAGATGTTTTTCATGATGCGGTGATCATCTACCTGGAGAAAAAACAACAAAACACGGTCGCCATCGGTTCTGATCAGGCATATATCCTTGGTATTGCCCGGATATTATGCCTCCGCAGGCTGAAAGATGACCGGCAATATGTAGCCATTCATTCGCAGGAAGATGACTATAGCATTCCTGCCGATTTCTATGATCCGCCACCGGTAACACAGCCTGTCATCAGCTGGCTCAGAAACGCCGGCAAAAAATGTCTGCAACTATTACAGGCGTTTTATTACGAAAAACGATCCATGACCGAGATAGCCCGACACCTGCAATACAAAACACAACATGTGGCTACGGTACAAAAATACAAGTGCCTCGAAAAAATCCGGGAACAGGTAAAACAAACATCACATGAGGAAGCAGCTATCTGACATCAGGGACATAGAACAATACCTGGAACAACAGCTGGACACTGCCGGTCAACGGGTATTTGAAGCCAGGGCGCTTACCTCGCCCGTTTTAGCTGAACAAATCAGTTATCAGCAGAAAATAATACAGCTCATTCGCTGGCTGGGCCGCCGCCACCGCAGGCAACAACTCGACAACCTGTATCAACAGCTGATGACAGACGAAACATACCATCAACAAATTACGTCCATCTTCCAATAATCTTTTCACATATGGCTTTTATGATTCCTACCGTCATCGACGGCGATGGGCGCAATGCCTTTGACATTTACAGCCTGCTCCTGAAGGAGCGCATCATCTTCCTCGGTACTGCTATCGACGACCAGGTGGCCAACCTCATCGTGGCTCAACTGCTGTACCTGGACAGTATGGGCCATCAGCCTATCAATATGTATATCAACAGCCCCGGCGGTGTAGTATATGCCGGTCTCGCTATCTACGATACCATGAAAATGCTGAAGTCGCCCGTCTCTACGATGTCTGTTGGTTTCACCGGCAGCATGGCCACCGTTATCCTTACTGCCGGCGCCAAAGGCCAACGATATGCACTCCCCCATGCCACGGTGCATATGCACCCTACCGGCGGCGGCGCCAAAGGCTACACGGAAGATGTACGCATCGCCTACCGCGAACAGGAACGCCTCCAAAGCCAGATATTTTACCTGATTGCACAACATGCCGGCAGGCGTACAGAAGAAATTGAAGCCGCTTTTGACAACGACCATTTTATGAACGCCGTGGAAGCACAGGCTTTCGGGCTGATAGACCAGGTACTCGGCAGTACCGAAGATCTCATTGCTCTGGAACATTCACCTTTCCGGATCGCATTCATGCAACAACAGCAGCTTACCGGTAAAATACTTACCGATGGCTCCCGGCCAGCACTGCCCTGATCAATGCCACCACTGCCTCCGTACGTTGTTGAAAACGCAAAGGTGACCGTGTTACCAGCAGGTCGAAATAATGTACATGCCCACGCCGGATCATTGCCCGTAACTGTTCCAGGTCCTCCTCCCGGATGATTTGTTTATCCGCCCAGCTGCTGGCCAATACCAGGTAATGCACGCGGAAACCGGTTGACTCCAGGTACTGTATCACACTGGTTGCATCCCGAGGGCCTCCGTCCAGGATAAGGCTTAACGTCAGCATAAAAGCAGCGGAAGAACATAAATGACGACGCATCACCTGGCTGATGTGCGTACATAACGCCGCCGGTGCGCACCGGCGATTCGTTTTGTTAATCACCACAAACTTCTTTCCGGGAAATACCACCGGTGTAAACGGGTCTTTCAGCGGAGAAAAATTCTTACGGGCAAAAATCTCGTGCAACATCTTTCGTTTGCCGGAGTTAGGATACCCAACAATAACAAATAATGGATCAGGGTTAAAAAACATGTCTCAAAAAAAGACATTTTTTTTCTTTGAAATGTTAATTACTTCTTAACGTGGACAGAATTTTTTTTACACGTGTTCTGCCAGCCTGGATATTACGGCAGCACCTGGCAGCAGTAATACCTGCCCCAGCAAAGTGCCTGCCACCCGCGCTATCACCATGTACGTGATATACTGCCTGAAATAACTGGCACTCACTTTGCCCAATACCACGTCATCGGTCAGCATGGAAGAATGCGGATCTATAAAAAGCACCATCAACAAAGTGGCCACACCATTGATGACACCAGATAAATTACTGGCGGTAGTACGATAATCCGGATTCAGATAAGCAGCATAAACACAACACAGTACACTAACGGTCATAATAGCCGTCGCCACCAGGTTGTACACAAATATCTTCCGGGGAAATCCCTTTGCAGGATGTAGCCCCAGAATACTGTTACGGCTGGGCATCTTCAGGTTCTCCTTGATAAACTGCATACCCGAACCGGAAAGCCCCATATAAAACAAACGGGGAACAGACCGGTGTACGCTGAAGTGCTCCACCGCTTTTGACAACATTCGCTGAAAAGAGGGAATTAACACCGCTCCTATCACCGACCCGATGGTACAGGACAGAATAATCAGCCGGAACAAAAATTCATTTCCTGTTACACCCTGGCGCAACTCCGTCTCCACGGTCTTGGCGAGCAATGGTGCCTGGAAAGTATTGGCTGTACGGGACACCAACACCAGTATGTTAAAAAGGGAAAAAGTAATGGCAATTCTACCCGTTGTTACCCCCACGGTTCTAACCGCCAGAGATAAAGTAACTACCAGGTTGATAATTACTGTCAGCACCAGTACAATGATAATCTGCGGTGTCATAAGGTATCTTTTAAAGCGATACCGGAAGCTACGGATTATTCTGTTCTCAAACTTTTTACCGGGGCGGTGACAGCCAGCTTACGGGTCATCCCCAGCACAATGATGCACACCAGCAGCAGCAATGACAGCGCTACTACTATAAAAGGTTCCAGCCCCATATTTATCCTGTAGGCATAGCCCGACAGCCAATGCTGCAATATCAGCCAGGCAACCGGCCAGGCGACCAGGTTGGCAATCAATATTACACCGGAAAATTCCTGCGCAAACAAACAGGTAATTTGCCAGGGAGAAGCACCTAATATTTTACGGATACCCATTTCCTTGTTCCTTCTCGCCATACTCAGGGTAATAATACCCAATACCCCCAGCAACACTATCAGCAAAGACACAATTGTAGCCCAGTGCGCGGCCTTTTTCATCTGTTGTTCCTGTGCATACAAGGCCGCAATAGTATCGTCCATAAAGCGGTATTCAAAGGGAGCATCCGGAAACAATGCCTGCCATTTCTTTTGTATGGCTGCAATAGCTGCGCTGGGATTCCCCGGTTTCAGGCGGAAGGAGAGATAACGGAACAAAGGCACCACATGCGCATGTGTTATATACATCGGTGCAATAGGGGTATGCAGACTGCTGAAATGAAAATCCCGGGTAACACCGGCTACATACAATACTTTGGGATAATTATACAACTTCACCGGCTGTCCCATCGCTTCCTGCGCACTCTTCCACCCGAGCGCCTTCGCTGCCGAGGCATTCAGCACAATACGGGAAGAATCTTCATTACTGCTGCTATTCTTGTAGAAAAATGAGCCAGCTTCCATCTTAATACCATAGGCTGCTGCGAACTGTTCATCGGTAACAAGGTTCACCGCTGTAATGGCCTGGGAAGAATCCATCGGCGGCCGGTACATCATATTGGAACCGCTATTGTTCCCATTTGGAATTTCATACGAATAACTCACGGCCGTTACTTCTCCCATACCGGCAAATTCATTTCGTACGGACTCCAGGTGTCTGACACCAGTTGCCGTCCAGTCACGCGGAACCGGCACACTCATCACATGATCCTTGTCGTATCCCAGGTTCTTGTTAAAAAAATAAGATAATTGCTGGTTGATGACCACCGCACCTGTGAATACAATAATCGCCGTTACAAACTGCACAACGATCAAACCTCTTCTAAGCATGACCTTCTCTTTCACCTGTTGCAGTTTACCTTTTAACGCGGTCACAGAAGGTTGCGCAGATAGTACAAATGCCGGGTAAATACCCGCCACCAGACCTGTAAACAAAATCACCGGTACCGGAAGACAGGCAAACCAAACCGGAAAACTGTTTAATCCTGGAATATCTTTCTCCAACACCTGACCAAACAATGGTCTCAACACCACAAAGAACAACAGCGCTACCATAAATGAAAAAGCTGCTACCAATACAGATTCGGTTATAAACTGCAACACCAATTGGTGTTTCCGGCCTCCCATGACTTTTCTGACACCGATCTCTTTTATCCTGGTCAATGAATTGCCCATAGAGATATTGACAAAATTGATAACTGCCATCATTAGTATAAATCCTGCTACCAATAGCAGTACCAGCATCATTTTACGGGCAATACCGTTGTTCATCTGCAGATAATATTGATCTAATGGTATCGGCGCTACGGTGAGATGCTGATAAACAGATGCCGGCGTATGGGTCTTTAACAAAGTAGCCGCGGCCTGTTGCAGCTGTGCTGTAGTAACACCCGGCTTCACGACTACATACCCCACGGTATAAACAGATTGCCAGCTGTCTAAAAGACTTTGCCGGCCAAAAAAGGCAATGCTGCCGGGCGCCAGGAATATCTCATTTTTTGAGGTCCTGGTATACCCTGAAACCGTGTTAAATGGCGGGTCCTGCATCACCGCTGTTATTTCAAAATCCTGCTTTTTTCCATCAAAGGACTGAATACTTAATGTATTGCCCACTACATCCGTTTTCCCGAAAAACTGACGGGCTTTGTTGGCCGTGAGCACCACGGCATTGGGCTGTTGAAGCGCCGTACGGGCATCTCCATACAGCAGCGGAAAACTGAACACCTGTAAAAATGTGGAATCTCCCGGTTGCAGCTGTTCCCTGAAATGTTTATCTCCTATGCTGACAATGGAAGTAATGGCATCGTGGCGGTAAATACTGCTGACCAGCGAAGGATAATTATCCTGTAATGCCTTTGCCAGCGGTCCTATCGTGGTGCCTTCAAAACCCATTTCCGGATTAGACCACTTGCTCCTCAACAGCATGATCCGGTCATTGTCTTTGAAAAGCGCATTCACCTGCCATTCACCCCAGGCATAGGCCCCAATCAACAACACAAAAGCTAGTCCGATGGACAGTCCGGTGATATTCACCGTTGAAAAAAAACGATGTTTGTCCAGGTTCCGCCAGGCTACCAGCAAATAGTTCTTTATCATCATACTGTTTTGGAAATGGTGGTCCCTCCGGGACCACTAAAAAAATGCCACCTCATAATACACTGAAAACCAATAACGTTTATTCGTTTTAATGTTCACATCCGTACAGGATTGTTCACTATTGCACAAAACAACCGGTTCCGGGTAAATTATCATCAGCATCTTTTATCAATATTTGTATTTTGTACGCTTATTCTTCCGCGTTAAACAACAACACATGAAAAGATTACTCTGCATTGGCCTGCTGCTGCTCTCCCAGTGCGCATGGGCCCAACGCCAGCAGATACGCCTGTCTACCCGGAATATCAGTCTGATATACAGCGTTAATACACAGGGCAGACTGGTACAGCAATATTTCGGTCGGACCATCACGCCATCCGGGGCAGACAGCGCCGCAAAAGGCGCACAGGAAGCCTACGTTACCGCCGGCCTGGAAAGCTTGCTGGACCCGGCCATCAGGATAGTACATAACGATGGAAACCCATCCCTGGAACTAAAGTATGTATCAGCCCGGACCCGGAAAATGGATATCAATTCCGCTACTGATATTACACTCCAGGACCCCGTATACCCGGTAACCGTTATCCTGCATTTTGAAACCTACTACGATCAGGATATTATCAAAGCGTGGTCGGAAATTAAACACAACGAAAAACAACCGGTACAGCTAACGGCATATGCTTCTTCCATGCTGCATTTCAACGCCGCCAAATACTGGTTGACCCAATTCCACGGCGACTGGGCCAAGGAAGCAACCATGGTGGAAGAAAAGCTGACGAAAGGCAATAAAATACTGGATAGTAAACTGGGCGTCCGTGCCAATATGTACCAATCCCCTATGTTCCTGCTGTCGCTCAATGAAGCGGCCGACGAAAACAATGGCGAAGTACTGGCCGGAACCCTCGCCTGGACCGGCAATTTCCGCTTTGGTTTCGAGGTAGATGAAAAAAATGCCCTGCATGTAAGCGCCGGTATCAATCCTTACGCCAGCGAATATACGTTGCAACCCAACGAAGTGTTTACCACGCCGGCGTTCATCTTCACATGGTCTGATCACGGCAAAGGCCAAACCAGCCGCAACTTCCAGCAGTGGGCGCTTAACTACGGTATACTTGACGGACATACTCCCCGCCTTACCTTACTCAACAACTGGGAAGCTACCGGTATGAATTTCGATGAAAACAAACTCACCAACCTGTTCGGTGGCGCGGCCAAACTCGGTGTAGATCTGTTCCTCCTCGATGATGGCTGGTTTGCCAACAAATTCCCCCGTAACGGAGATAATGCCGGTTTGGGCGATTGGGAGACCAACAAGGAAAAACTCCCGCACGGACTAGGTTACCTCGTAAAAGAAGCGGAGAAACAAGGGGTTAAATTCGGTATCTGGCTGGAACCGGAAATGGTGAATCCCAAAAGTGAACTTTATTCCAAACATCCCGACTGGATACTGCGCTTACCCAATCGTGCAGAACACTATTACCGCAACCAACTGGTGCTGGACCTCATTAATCCTGCTGTACAGGATTTTGTTTTTAATATTGTAGATAAGACGATGACTGAAAACCCAGGCATCGCCTATATTAAATGGGATTGTAACCGGATGTTAAGCAACACCTGGTCACCCTACCTGAAACAAAAACAATCGCATCTTTTCATCGATTATACCCGTAGTCTTTATAAAGTACTGGAAAGAGTGCGCGCCAAATATCCTCACCTGCCTATTATGCTGTGTTCCGGCGGCGGCGGCCGTACAGACTACGGTGCCATGAAATACTTTACAGAATTCTGGCCCAGCGACAATACCGATGCACTGGACAGAATCTTTATCCAATATGGGTACTCGCATTTCTTCCCGGCCAATACCATGGCCGCCCATATTACCAATATGGGTAAACAATCACTGAAATTCCGTACCGATGTGGCTATGATGGGAAAACTGGGCTATGATATCAAAGTAGATGACTTTACCCCCCAGGAACTGCAATTCAGTCATGATGCTGTTACTACGTATAACCGTTTACGTGATATTGTGTGGTACGGCGATCTTTATCGTATCATTTCACCATACGGGAACCCTCGTGCCGTATTTCAATATACCAGCGCCGATAAACAGAAAGCAGTGGTATTTCATTATCTCATGAATACCCGCCGGGTAGATGTGTTCCCGCTGGTAAAACTGCAAGGGCTCGACCCGAAAAAGAATTACCGGGTGAGTGAAGTAAACCTGTTCCCCGGAACAAAATCGGCTTTCAGTAACCAGGTATACAGCGGCGATTTCCTCATGAATGTAGGTATCAGTCTTACGCCCGGAAAAGTAAAACCACTCACCAGCAACGTACTGGAAGTGATAGCGGAATAATAAAAAAAGCGGCCGGAGATTTTCCGGCCGCTTTTTTTATTTTAATATAACTGGTAATGTCTCCCCTTCTTTTATCGTATATGCTTTTCCGTTAGCACTTACGATTAACCGCCCCTTATCTTTTCTTTTCACTTCCAGATCGAATATTTTCCCGAAAGCATGGATATTCCGTAGTGCCATATGGTCCCATCCTTCGGGCAGCCGGGGTGTACAATCGAAACTGTTAAAACCGGTTGGCCGCATACCAAACATTCCTTCCGTGAAAATGCGGCAATAAAGGCCGCTTTCAGCAGACAAGTGCCGCTGATTACCTTCCGGATAAGCCTCTACCGGGTAAGGCACATGTTCCCCGAGTAAACGCCGACGGGAATAGTATTCCAGTTTATCCATCGCCTTGGCTGTTTCGCCGGCGGCAAATACGCCCCGTAACGCATATAAAGTAGACCGGTCCCAGAAGGTACGATCACCCGACTGTGATGCCAGTCCATCTTCCGTCCATAGTTTTGGTGAAAATAAGGCAGCAATAGTACCTTCTTTGCGGTCAAAGAGCCCTGTTGTAAGCGGCGTAGCGATCCAGGCACGCAACACTTTATTTTCTTCATAATAGCGATAGGTATCGAAGCCCTCGACAGTAGCCCCAAAGAACTGGTTGATATTTTTCTTCAGCACATCTGCCCGCTGCGCGTAATCACGGGCGGGTACCTGAAGCTGTTTGGCCAGCAGCACTGCCGAACGCAAAGCATCGTAGTACAATGCACTGGTATTAAGATTCGCTTTCCCCGCCGGGAAACGGCCTTCCAGCTCATCGCTGTTGGAGTTGACCACCCCGTTTTCATTTACCTGGCGGCGCAGGTATTCGAGGCTCCATTCTATCAGGGGCCACAGTACCCGCGCGGAATCCGCGCTACCGGCAGCCAGTGCATAACGGCTGGCGCCGTAGGCGATCATCGCCATATCCCCCCGGTCTTTGGCGCCATGCCAGATACCATCTCCTTCGGCTACGATAGAACTGGGAATAGGCTTATAATCCGGGTTCATATAGGTAGCAAACCAGCGATAGGCATTCATAGCGGAATTAAGCGCGATGCTGTCGCCCAAAAAGGCAAAGAAGGGGTTTACATATTCTGCCTGGTCATTGGCCCAAATAGCGGCATAATAACGCAGTCCGCCGGGACCATGCAGGTATCCGCCTTTAGTGAGATAGATGCTCTCGGTAGCCCTGATCTTTGCAAAGGCAAAAGCGGTGTTCAGCAAGGTGTCCGGTGTTTCCAGCCGTAACAGCGACAAAATACCCGCTACGCGGGCCTGACGGCCGGCCAGCTCCCTCGAAACATTTACTGCCGGCTGCTGCTCGGTACCACGACGCACGCTATAAGCCATTACAAAACGAACGGAATCCCCCGGGGCCACTTCTCTCCTGCCGGCATCAATAGACCTGGCGGAAAAATAAAGCGGTCCGTTGGCACTGCGGCTCTCTGCCGGGGAGCGCTCCAGCTGCATGGATTCCATCTCGATGGTCGCCGGCTGCTGACCCTGATTGATGAATACAAACTGCTCCAGCGCCATCGGCAGGTTATCTGACGGAAAAAATGCTCTTTTCAGTATTATTTGTTGGTCATTACCCAATGTACTGTGAATACTGGTTACTCCCATATGCCGGATACTGCGTACTTTTTCCGGCAAGGGCTTCGTAGGACCGCCATTATAGATATCCGCTTTCCACAGTTTGTTGTTGATGAAAAAACGGGGCAGCATATTGTCCTGAATGGTGTACATCAGGGCCGTTTCTGTTTTGTTGGGCATTAGTCGGTAGGTAGGAAAAACGATGGTACGGGTGACCGTACTGGCGCCGCTGCTGTCTACGCCGTATTGCAGCCATAGCGCGACTTTCTTGCCTGCCATTTCAATATGGTCTGTATGTGGCAGATGACCGGCAACGTTCCAGACAATGCTGCCGTCAGGGGCTATCTGCCATCGGTCTAACGTTTGGGCGTATACGCTTCCGGTGCATAATAATAGCCCGGCGGCCAGCCCTTTGATCAGTATCATTTTCATATATGACGTGGATATGTCCGTTAAATTATGCAACCACTTGCGTAAATCATAGTCTTCTGCCAAACAAGGCAGGATACGGTAACAATCGGATAAAATAATATAGATGGCGGTTTTGTATCTTCATAGTACAAACACGGCTGTTTAACCTTTTTTGCAGTCACGGCGTTTATTACTTATCGAACCTATTAAACCGTATCAACAGCGTGCATTCGCTTATCAATTATCTGACCGGCTCCGACTGGCATCCTTATGTTAAAATAACCAGCACTACGTTGCTGCTATTGACATTTGCCGGCGTGGTATTCACCATCTTACTGGAAAACAGGAATCCCATCAAAGCGGTGGCCTATATACTGTTGCTGATATTTATTCCGATAGTAGGCCTGGTGGTATACTACTACCTGGGCAGGGATCTTCGCAAGAGACGGCGATTTACCCTGAAAGGCAGCAGGGATGAAGTGTTGTTTGCCAAATACTGGCAATCCCAAAGGGCAGAAATAGAACATATGCAGCTGGAATTGCGGCACCTGGTAGGCAATAAACAGGAGTTATCCGCTATGCTGCTGAATACCCGGCAGTCTATTCTCACCAAAAACAACCGGGTAAAACTGCTGATCAACGGAGAAGAAAAATTCCCGGAAGTAATGGCCGCCTTGCGGGCCGCGAAACATCATATCCATATAGAGTATTACATGATAACGGCCGATGATGTGGGCAACGAGGTAACGCAGATACTCGTGGAAAAACTAAACCAGGGCGTACAGGTGCGTTTTCTGTATGACGACATGGGCAGCGACAAGATCAAACATATTCCTAAAATACTGAAAGAGAACGGCGCCAGCGTGTATCCCTTCTCTCCGGTGCTAATGGGTTTGTATATGAATGCCAACTATCGTAATCACCGGAAAATCATTGTGATAGATGGCACGGTGGGATTTGTGGGAGGTATCAACCTGGATGACCGTTACATCAACAATGGTAAACATGATCTTTTCTGGCGCGATACACACCTTAAAATTGAAGGCGATGCTGTAAACCTGCTACAGCTACAGTTTCTGATGAGTTACCGTTACTGCAGCAAGGAAGTCTTTCCGTTTGAAAGTCCTTTCTTTGGCCGTTCTGCGCCGCTTTCCGGCACCAGCTTTACAGACATTGTGGCCAGCGGTCCGGATTCCGAATGGCCAATGGCAATGGGTTGTATCCTGATGGCTATTAACATAGCTAAAAGGCGGATAAGGATCACCAACCCTTATTTTGTTCCCACGGAAGAACTGGCCACCGCTCTGCAGATGGCGGCGCTGGCAGGAAAAGACGTACAATTGATGCTGCCGTTGAAAGGTGATTCCTTTATTGTGCAGCATGCAGCGTTGTCATATATGAAACCTTTGCTGGCGGCGGGTGTGAAGGTCTTTTTTTACACACGGGGATTCATTCACGCCAAAACCATGGTCATCGATGATAACCTGGCCTGGGTGAGCTCTGTTAATTTTGATACCCGTAGTTTTTACCTGAACTGTGAGATTGGTGTATTGGTGTATGATAAAGAAGTAGCCGCCAAACTGGACCGCGCTTTTGACGAAGATCTGCTGTATGCCTTACCCGTACAGGAAACCCGCTGGAATAAACGAAATCTGGCAAAAAGATTCATGGACTCGGTATGCCGGTTATTAACCCCTTTATTGTGATTTAGTATTTATCGTCCTCATCCTCTTCTTCCAGGAACTCGCCGTTATCCTCTTCCAGGTCACGATGACGGTCACCTCCCAGGCTATACAGGTTGTTTTCTTCATCTTCCTCTCCAATAGCTTCTTCTTCGTCATCCAGTTCAGCACCGGGTACATCGAGGTCGTCTCCCGTTTTGTCCTGCCGCCAGGTTTCTTCCTGTTCTCCGCTGCGGCTGGGACTTTTCCCTTTTTCTGGTGGCAATTCGCTGTTATGCCGGAAAGAACCGGTCAGGTCGTCTATATTCAGGTCCACTTCATTCGTCCGGTTTTCCCGGTTCATAATATCTTCACTGGCCGGATATTCCGGGTACCCTGGAAACTCTTCTTCTTCCTTTTTCTTCTTTTTAGGATCTTGTTGTTTTGCCATAAAAATGAATTTTTGGTACGGATTACACGCAGAAAATGGCGTGCCATCTACCAGGATAACAAAGGAAGATACCGATTGTTTCAGGCTGCAGCAGCTGTTTTGACCGCGGTCAGGGCTTTCTGCCGGTAAAGGTCAGGTGAACGGTCATTCCTGCGGAATACAGTTTAACCTGTCCATATCCCACCCCACTCAGCGGAATTTTGACATAAGGTTGTACACCAAGGAGCAACCCGCGGGTAGCCGGGCGCTGATAGAGGATACCGGCGTTAATTATGGAGAGATAATGCCGGTTTTCATTTTGTATCGTTCTTTCCTTAGGCGGACCGTATTCATACAGGTACTGATACTTTTCCTTTAACATGAAATAGTTCGAAAATCCCAGCGTAGCGCTGATTTTATTCTTTTTCAGGGACAGGAAAGTATAATTCATATTGATAGGGATATCCAATACTTCACAGTTGGCGTTTACCTTTTCCAGGATGCCATAGGGTGTATTGTAATTACCTGTTCTATAGTCGCGGGCGGTGGCGCCATATATCTTTTTACTGTATATCACACCCGTGGTTATAAATAAGTTCCTGTTAAAATAATAATGTAGCGCGATGCCTGCATTAAAACCAATGTTACCATACTTAAACGAAGGGGCTACGGTCAGATCGGGACCTAATACAATTCCGGCGTACCATTTTTTTGTTTTAGGCTTTACAAGGGCCATAGTACTGTCTTTATAGGCTACTGATACGGTTTTATAATCTTCATTTTTATGTGATGAATCTATTTTCGTATATTCTTCAACGTTATCATTTTCTTTTTTCGTGTAGCCGTTGTAGTTATTATGCATTGTATCGGGCAGATACAGTTGCCCTTGCGCTGAAATAACGGTATCCCGGAATAATTTAGCACCCGCTTTCAGCGCTGTTTTAGCTATTTTTTCCGGTTGTGATACCGTTGGGGGTGGCGTACTGTTTATTTTTTCTTTTTTTCCGGGAAGATGGCTTTCGGGGAGATGATTCTCTGGGAGATAAGTATCTTTTGCCACCAGTTTTGTTTGACCGGGCTGGCTGTTATAGGGCTTTAGCCACCAGATACCTGATAGTAGTAACAGCAATGCAGCAGCGCTCCACCAGATGAATACTGGTTTGCGGTCTTTTTCTGCATCCAGCAGCGCTTCCATTTTTTCCCAGGCCTGTGGGTCAAAAGGATGATCTGCTTCGTTCAGCTTTTTACGGATACTATTTTCAAATTCTTCCTTCATTTTTATTCACAACCATATTAACGGTGGTAAAGCTGCCGGTACCTTTACCGGCGGCCATCAGAATTTTCTCCTGCAGGATTTTTTTTGCTTTGAACAGATTTGATTTGGAAGTGCCTTGTGAAATGCCCAGCAGCACTGCTATTTCATGATGCTGATATCCTTCCATGACATAAAGATTAAACACAGTACGATAGGCGGGCGACAGGGATTGCACATGCACCAGTAATTCGTCGTACGACAGTTTTTCCACGACATTATTTTCTTTTCCCGGCTCATGATGGTGTTCTATCTGGTTCGTAAATACCAGCTTCTTTTTACTGCGTAGAAAATCGATGGCGGTGTTGACCATGATTTTACTTAACCACGCTTTAAAGGGGCGGCTGCTATCAAAAGTAGAGATCCGTTGAAAAACTTTCAGAAAACCATCATTCATAATTTCGATCGCTTCTTCTCTGTTTGGAGCATAGCGCAAACAAATGCTCAATGCATATCCAAAAAAGTGACGGTATAGCAATTCCTGGCTGCTGCGATTTTTATCACAGCAACCGGATATGATTGTATGAATTTGGTTCAGGTCTTCCACAAATGATTGTTACCAGTCTCAGCTAAAAACCTTATAACGATCTTTCCCCGATTTTTTGGGTTCGTTCCATAAAAAAAGAAGGTTGACGTTTCTATGCATACGAAAGCATTTCAAAATTGGTTGCTTTTCTCTCAAAAAACATCAAATCTCTTTTTTGGCCCTTTTTAAGCCCATTTACACATTTTATCCTCTTTTGAATAAATGGTATTAACCA
Organism: Chitinophaga qingshengii; assembly: GCF_014529935.1. Classification (GTDB taxonomy): domain Bacteria; phylum Bacteroidota; class Bacteroidia; order Chitinophagales; family Chitinophagaceae; genus Chitinophaga; species Chitinophaga qingshengii. The sequence goes on along the minus strand of NZ_JACVFC010000001.1, from coordinate 3,805,635 downwards.
TCACTCGTTTTGCCAATTTTACCCCCTTTCTGAAGGCCGTTTTTTTGACATTTTATCAAAAAAACGCCTTTTTTGAGATAAAAAGTTGAAGGTGGGTTAGTGATTTTTCCGGGAAAGAATTTTTGAGAGGTGATGAAAACAATCAGAAAAAGCGGTGCCCTTTTCACCGAAAATTTCCTGCTGCGATTTTTCGTTTCAGGGGATCATTTTTTCCAGCTGTTTTTTTACAAAATTTTTTCTGCCATATGGCGCATATTTTTGAACCTGCTTTCTAAAATAAGGAAGCCTGAAAATAGAAAAGGGAGTATCTCCCCGATACTCCCTTTCTATTTTTCATTTGATTTTTATCGTCCCATATATACCATGAGGATTTGTACATCGCTCGGATTTACGCCGCTGATCCTGCTGGCTTGTCCTAAAGTATGCGGACGTATCTTGGTAAACTTCTGTTTTGCTTCGGCCGACAGGGATACCAGTTTTGTGTAATCAAAGTTCTCCGGGATAATGAGGTCTTCGAGTTGACTCATCTTCTTCACCAGTTCATTTTCTTTTTCGATATACACATCGTATTTAATCTGGATCTCTGCTTGTTCCAGTGCTTCCCTGCCGAATCCGGAAAGCGCCTGTTCTATTTTAGGAACTGCATTTTTCATGGAGAAGATATCCAGGTTAGGACGCAGTAATATCTGGTGAGCCCTTTGTTTTTGGGTAAGGGCGGCAGATGATTTTGATTCCAGCAGGGCACCGATTTCTTCCGGTTCAACCGACAGTTCTTTCAGGATGGTTTTAATTTGTTCCACCTGTTCTTTTTTCTGCTGCACTTTAGCCATGCGGTCTTCTTTTGCGAGGCCCAATTTGTAGCTTTTTTCTGTCAGGCGCAGATCAGCATTATCCTGTCTGAGCAGGGTCCGGAATTCAGCTCTGGAGGTAAACATCCGGTAAGGTTCTTCCGTGCCTTTGTTGATGAGGTCATCAATGAGTACTCCGATATAGGCTTCGCTTCTTTTCAGAATAAACGGATCCTGCTCGGTGGCTTTCAGATGAGCATTGATGCCGGCCATTAATCCCTGGCAGGCAGCCTCTTCGTAACCGGTTGTTCCATTGATCTGACCGGCAAAGAAAAGGTTCTGTACCTGTTTGGTCTCCAGTGAAAACTGCAATTGTGTAGGCGGGAAAAAGTCATATTCAATGGCATATCCCGGGCGGAACATCCGGCAATTTTCAAATCCGGGTACCAGTCGGAGTGCTTTCATTTGCACCTCTTCCGGCAGTGAGGTAGAGAATCCGTTCACATATATTTCCACGGTGTCCCAGCCTTCAGGTTCAACGAACAGCTGGTGTCTTTCCCTTTCTGCGAAGCGGTTAATCTTATCCTCAATGCTGGGGCAATAACGGGGACCTGTTCCCTGTATACGTCCCTGGAACATCGGAGATCTGTCAAACCCGGTACGCAGCATTTCGTGTACTGCTTCACTGGTATAAGTGATCCAGCAACTTCTTTGTTGAGCTGGTTTTATTTTTTCAACGTCCAGGAAGGAGAAGCCAACAATGTCTTCATCACCCAGTTGCTCTTCCATTTTGGAATAGTCCAGGCTTCTGCCGTCGATACGGGGAGGTGTCCCTGTTTTCAGCCGGTCGCTTTCAAAACCGAGGGAAACCAGTTGTTCAGTAATGCCGGTCGCAGCTTTTTCCGCTACGCGGCCACCACCAAACTGTTTATCTCCGATGTGGATGACACCGTTGAGGAAGGTACCGTTTGTCAGTACCACCGCCTTCGCTTTAATTTCATGTCCCAGTCCGGTTACTACCCCGTAACAGCGACCGTCTTTCACCAGGAGGCCTTTTACCATATCCTGGTAGAAATCCACGTTGGGAGTTTTCTCCAATGCTTCCCGCCATTTTGCGGCAAAGAGCATGCGGTCGTTTTGAGTACGAGGGCTCCACATAGCCGGACCTTTAGAACGGTTCAACATCCGGAACTGAATCATGGATTGATCCGTTACGATCCCGGAATATCCTCCGAGCGCATCTATTTCTCGTACTATTTGTCCTTTGGCAATTCCCCCCATAGCAGGGTTGCAACTCATCTGAGCGATGGTTTGCATGTTCATGGTCACCAGTAAAACTTTGGAGCCCATATTGGCAGCAGCTGCGGCAGCTTCACACCCCGCATGGCCAGCGCCTACCACAATAATATCGTATGATGGAAACATAAATAAATTAAGAAAGTGCAAAATTACGGAGAAGACGGCACATTGTGGCGATAAACTGAAATGTTCCACGTGGAACATTTACATAAAATCCTGGAAAGGTTTCGCAGTTAGGTATCCAGATGTTGCATAGTTGAAGCACTTATTGGATACCAGGTTGAGATTGTACGCTACGAGGTTATTGGCTACTTCCCCGTTGAATTTGCTCTTTATATCCGGCGTATGATCGGTGTACCAATGCATCAGTATCAATACTCCTGAATTGGATTTAACTATTCCCGAAAACGCTTCCTTATTACCGGGTTCACCTCAGAGGATTCCCTCATTTCTCACTAACCCACCTTCAAATTAACCGTTTACAACCATGACGAGATTTGAGGTAACAGTAACACGAGATGAATTTATCCTGCGATGGGATGAGACATACAAAGTAATTATAGGATACTGCTTATCTCCCCTATCCCTACACCCAAAAAAAGAGCAGTAATATCGACCACCCTGTTTCCTGGAAAAATAGATTCGGACAGAAAGTATAAATCAACCTATATCACCACCTTCTTTTCCTTACATGGGTATTTATACCGATCACTCACCCTGCCAGGTACTCATCCCCAAAAATGTACGTGCGTTCTTGAAAGGAAGATATGAAGGAATGGATACCAACATTTCAACACTGCTATTTATGCTCTTTCAGTCTATTTTCTTTGACTGTGTCCTCCTGAAAATATACATCTGTTCCTGCAGCTCTCCCTATATTACACAGAGCACCCACTTGTAATTTATTCTTTCTGATGAAGAAACATTTATGACTTTTCCAGGCCTCTCTCCTCTTTAACAGACGGTTTACCTCATAAGGATCCAACCCATATGTTAAAGCCCCTAAATAAGCCTAATAAGGGCCTTTAACGGCGTTCTGCAGCTTCTATTACTGTATTGTCCCGGCAACCAGGTACAAGGACCTTATAAGTACTATGTGGACAGCATCTGGCAAAGGATCAATACTCCACCTTTTGGAACACAAAATAATCTCACACAGCGATTAAAAGGGTAGCATAAAACATTTCCAATTATCCGATATGGGGATTCATATTCCCCTTTGAACAGCATCCCCGAAATCCCATTATCTATCCAGCATAACAGAAACTGGTAGGTATCATCACATGTATGCAGGTTTAAAAAATGACACCTAAGGAAATACCACCATCTTTTTAGGTTTCAGTTTCAAACAACTTAGATTTTCTCAGGTACCCATCAAAATGCCGATCGTTTATCTCACCATATGCATTAAAAGGTACCTGGTAAGTATATCCGGTTCAAAACGAAAAAAGACAAAAAGCTCCACTCATAAAACCGGAATCAAATGAATCATTTTCCAAAGCGAAGGAAATTATTACATCTCGGGTTCCCGGAATTAAACGCGTATAAAAAATGAAGTCCCCTTCATTCACCAGGTGATAAAAGAAGTGGCTCCAACCATGTAATGCAACGTGCTGAAAAACCCGGATCAGCACCATATTTTTTCCACGGGAAGAAATACTATCCTGAAAGTTCCCCCATTCAGGTATCACCAATTCAACAGACAAAAAGTTCAACCTCAAAGCCGGGTCCCTTCCAAAAATTAAACTGCACCAGAGAAAGACCTCTTCCGCTGTTAAAGATCCATACAATCTTACATCATCCTGAAGCAGGCTTTCGCTTTACCCGGAAAACTATTTTATTTCAAAGTTTGACCGTATCCTGAATAAAGGAAGCCCGGTACCTTCACCTGGATGTGCAGCAAATCGTTTTTCTTTTCTCCGGGCTCCCCTTACCAAAAGAGACGACTGTTCATTCAGGATTAATTTATTGCGGGAAGGTGATTTCTGTCAAACAGCTGGACTTCGTAATGAGCCCGGGTCAATCCAATTAAAAAAGAGCCCGGAAATTACCTGGTATGTAATAACAGACATACTTCCTTACGGCCCCAATGTTTCAGGGAACAAATACACGAAGAAATTATTCCCCGATACATTTAGCCCCATTGTAAACGAGTATGGTTAGAGCAGGAAGGTGGTTTAGTGGCCGGTAATATATCTAACGCCGATCCCGGTGTTAGATATATTACCAGGTGCCATAGTACTGGAGCATTTGGTTACTCATGATTCCACATTGTTTACGCATCCTGCGTAAACCGTACCTACTGCCACTACCTTCGGCCGGAAAATAATGCGCCCAAGCCCGCCAAAAGCGGCGTTCAAAACGAATGATGAACACAAGTGAAAACAAGCCTGAAATGAAGGAGATATATCCAGGCGTTAGGGCGAGTGCCAGAGGCCGATGGCTTTTCAGGGACGCCTTTACTATCAGGAGGATTTCCAGCCCCAATAGGCCTCATTTGTTATGATTCCTAACCGGGCTTTACCGTTAGCATTCGCCTTGAGGCTATTCCCAAAAAAAAGAATGTTCCACGTGGAACATTCCTAATTTCATTTTTTTTCAAAATGTTCCACGTGGAACATCTGTTATTCCAACGCACCAAAATATTTAATAAGGTACTCATCTTCTTTTTCATGCATGCGCGCGTTTTCTGCTTTACTCTTGTCTTTAAATCCACATAAGTGCAAAGCGCCATGGAAAATCACCCTGTGCAGCTCCTGGTTTAGCGAAACGTGGAATTTCTCCGCATTCTCCTTTACCCTATCCACGCTAATGTAAATTTCCCCTTCTGTAACATCAGGATCTTCTCCCATTTCAAAAGTAACAATGTCTGTATAGGTATCGTGCTGCAAAAACTGCTTATTGATCTCCAACAAATAGGCATCTGAACAAAAAACATAATGCAGGTCTTTTAACCCCTGCCCTTCACCGGCAAACAAATCCTTTAAAAAGATTTTTAATTTTCTCTTTTCCTTTAAGTCCACTTTTACTTCGTGCGCTGTAAACTGAATTGCCATGTTTGTTTTTGAATTAAAAAAGTGATGTAAAAGTAAAGTGAAATTTTGGATTGGGTGCCTGATTCTTTTTGCATATTCGGTACACCGGGGTACCTTTGCCCTGTCATTCATGGTGGAACTATCCCCGTTGCCAAACTAAAGTTTAAACAGATTAATACGTAGGTATGAAAAAAGGCATAATGAAATTATCTTCCCTGGCAACAGGCAAAAGCGCAGTAATCATAGAATTTGAAAAAGATGATCTACATATTAAGTTAATGGAAATGGGCTGCGTACCAGGTGAAACCGTTAAGATTGAAAAAATTGCTCCCCTGGGCGATCCAATTTCAATCATGGTAGCAGGCTACAATCTGTCCCTCAGAAAAACAGAAGCTGATCATATTTGGGTAGAGGAAATATAGTTTCCTCTACTTTTCTCCACTTATCCTCCCTTAAGTTTATCCTCCCAGTTCAATACTTATCCTCTCCACTTTCTTAAAAAAGAAAAAGATTTTCCAAAAAACAGCCCTTTTTTCCACAAATTTCTCTCTTCCGAACTGAAATTTCTCTATATACTACTTTCCCACATTTTTGCACTCCAAAACCAAGAAAAAAATTTTTTTTAGTGTTTTTTACAAAAAATGACTCCAGCCGCGTGATTTTTCGATTGAAAATCACCAGTTCTCCACATTTTTAGATCAAAAACAAAAAAAATTTGAGAAAATTGGAGGTTTTTCCACAAATAGCGTCTCGAAAAACCTTTTTTTGAAAAAAATAGCCCACTTTCTCCACATTTTTTGGGATTTCCATCTGAAATTTTTAGAAAATATCTGCCTTCAGAAAAAAATGAGGAATAAAACCCACCTTTTCCACATTTCTCTCATTAAAATCAAAAAAAATTTTTTGAAAAAAGGGGCTTTTCCACATTTTAACGGAAAATCTGGGGGGAAAATGAAAGAAAAAATGATTTTTTCGGCTTTGCTTCCTTTCAAATCAGCCACAAGCAAAAAACTTTCAAAGTTCGTTGATTTTCTTCCATCAAAGCATTTTGAAAAATCTTCCCAGTGCCCTCAGGTACGCACGATTTCCTGAAGTCCGCCATTACCCCATGAAATAAAATTTCATCCCATTCTCAAAGCTATCACCAGCGCGTAATCCTTTTCCTTCTACACCAATTGATCAATCGCCCAAAAAATATGCGATTCTCAGCGCACTGGCAATGCGCTGAGAATCTCGTTAAATGCACTACACAGATGCATAATGCCCACCGCAAAAAATATCCTATTCTCAGCGCCTTCACAAAGCCATGAGAATCCCGTCTTTATCCGAAACCTAAACTTATTCCCTATTGACCAGAAACAAACGATTCTCAGCGCATTGATAACGCTCTCAGAATTGAGTATAATTTCCCCTTATCTGATAACATTTAATTAGCCCGGCTATATGTGATTCTCAGCGCACTCATAATCCGTTGAGAATTGAATGAAATTTCTCCAATCCATTAAATTCAGTTGGCAAAAAAAATATGCGATTCTCAGCGCTCTTGGAGAGCGCTGAGAATCGCATATTTTTTTTAACTACGGGGATACCACAATACTGGATTCATTCTCAGCGCACAGACAATGCGCTGAGAATAAAACAAAAAGTCAATTACTGGGGTACCCCTTGGTTTTCAATAAATATTCAATTCTCAGAGCACTCATAAAATTGCCCGTAGTCCACACCCATAAAGCCGGCCTGCCCTCAAAAAGAAACTTCCACACCTGGATATCATCCCACATCATGCGGGGCATATGGCCCTCTAATGCAGAAACATGATTTTATCTACAAAAAAAGAAAGCACTGACAATCGCACGGAAACAGTAAACGTGGGGTTATGCCGGATCATAATTTTCTATGCGATTCTCAGTGTATTCAAAAAATAACGGCTAACAGCGCGATAAGAGGAAATTCTGCCAGGGAGTAAAGTGAAAAAACAAATAGAGGTCTCTCAGCAGACTAACAGTGCGTTGAGAATCGCATAAAATTTTTTTTTTCGGGTATACCCAATGTTCGAAAAAAAAATTAATTCTCACGGCCTTCAATTCAGGGTTTTGAGCAGTTATTCACAATTCAAAAACAGTAATTAAGATTCCAGCGGCCCGTAAACAAGGGAAATAGTGGGGAAAACATCGGTTATCGCATTCTCAGCGCCTTGCTAACCGCCTGAGAATTAAACAGTTCGATTAAAAACAGGAAAGCCCCGGGGTTATATCAACCTCGGGGCTTTCAGCATTCTTTTAAAAGATGCTTAAGTAAAAAATTAAATTTGAATAATATTGAAAATCAGAAAGTTAAATCAAAGTCCAGCTTGTTTGCTGATCTCCAGCATTCGTTCTATTGGCTTTTTAGCGGCGATTCTCAGACTTTCTTCCATCGTAATTTCCGGTTGTTCGTATTCCATACACAGATACAGCTTTTCCAGCGTATTCAATTTCATGTGTGGACAATCGTTACAAGCACATGCATTATTGGGCGGCGCCGGAATAAAAGTTTTACCCGGATTTTCTTTCTGCATCTGATGAAGAATACCGGTTTCGGTTACCACGATATATTCCTGGGCGTCGTCTTTTTTGCTGAAGTTCAGTAAACCGGTTGTGGAACCGATATAGTCAGCCACTGCCAACACCGCCGGTTCGCATTCCGGGTGCGCAATAATTTTTGCTTTCGGATGCTGGGTTTTCAGTTTGGTAATTTTTTCCAGCGAAAAAATTTCATGTACCATGCAGGCACCATTCCACAGCACCATATCCCGACCGGTCTTTTTGATCAGATAGGATCCGAGGTTACGGTCCGGTGCAAAAATGATAGGCTGATCTTTCGGAACACTTTCAATAATTTTTTCAGCATTGGAAGAAGTACAGATGATATCACTCAGTGCTTTGATACCAGCGGAACAATTGATGTAGGAGATCACGATATGGTCCGGGTACTTATCACGGAATTTTTTAAAGAGTTCCGGCGGGGCACTGTCGGCCAGGGAACATCCCGCTTTGAGATCGGGTAACAGCACTTTTTTCTGAGGGCTTAGAATTTTTGCCGTTTCGGCCATAAAGTGAACACCGGCAAAAACAATGATATCGGCATCCGTTTTGGCAGCTTGTTGACTGAGTCCCAAACTGTCTCCGATATAATCGGCGACATCCTGGATATCAGGCTCCTGGTAATAGTGCGCCAGTACGATCGCATTTTTTTCTTTTTTCAGATTTTCGATCGCTGCAAATAAATCCAGGGCCGGGTCAACCGGTATATCCAAAAATCCGTTATGCTGCAAATTTTTTTTCGCGACAGCGATTTCAGTAATCATAACTATATATCTATTTATTTATTTAAAAAGAAAAGCCCACTACTATTAGGGCTGTGAATATGTGGAAATTAATTTTCCGGCACCTGTACAAATGTAGTTGTTATTCCTTTTTCCTACGCTTTCCACATCTAATTAACACCCTCTTTCCGCGTCGTTACTGGATTTTACCTATTTCATCCACATACGTGGATATCGTTGTTGGTGAAAATCTTTTTCACCTGGGGGATATTGGGAAAATGTTAAAAGAACGCTTTTACTATCCACAATTCACATTCGCTTTTTCTGAGGTAAACTTTTGGGACAAAAACAAAATTAGTTTTACCGGTGTATAAGGGCACCTTTTCCCACCTTATTTTCAGTTTTACAGGTGGTTTTACACACCAATTGTGGAAAAAAACCGGACGGACGACAAAAACCACCGGAATGAGCTGTTGTTGAAAATAGACCTGTTTTATTCACATTTTCCTGTGGATTGTGAAAAAGAGCTTTTACACAATTGTGTATAAACCATTAGGTGCCTTTATCCCGCAGTTTTACGAAAATACCCGTTCCTGCTGGCATTTTAAACACTAAAACATTGAAAAAAAGAAACTTGGAAAAAGGGGACACCTGTGGAAAACCTGTGAATGATAAGCAGTCCACAAAAGTGTTAGAACACCCTCAAATCCTTTACAGTATTGGGTTTGAAGGGAAAAAATACTCTTTTGCAGTTACAGTTTATTTATTCTATTTTTGCTTTCCTTAAAAATGTAGACTATATAATATATGTCAGTAATTCAGAAAATCAGGGACAAATATGCCGTCGTGATCGTTGTAGTGATTTGCCTGGCTATTGTTAGTTTCCTGTTGCAGGATGCCTTTTTTGGCAAAAGTTCTCTCGCCCGTCGTAACACTACTGTGGGTAAAGTAAACGGTGAAGAGCTGGATCTCGGAGAATACCAGCGCCGTATTCAGGATGCCGAAGCAGGCGCACGCCAGCAGATGCCCAATGGTAATATTGACGAACAAACCCGTCAATATATCCGTGAGCAGGTTTGGAACCAGTTTCTGAATGAACAGATTATGCAGGCCCAATACGCTAAACTGGGTATTGCCGTAACTGAAGCGGAAGTGGTAGACCAGATTAAAGGTAAAAACCCCAATCCGATGGTAGTACAACAGTTTACCAACAAGGATGGCCAGTTTGACCGCGTGGCATTGCAGCAAACCATCGCACAGGCGCCTCAGAACCCGCAGATTCGCGCTGCCCTGAGCCAAATGGAGACCTATATCGCCAAATCACAGGAACAACTGAAATATGTTACGCTGATTAAACAAGGTGTATATTATCCTAAATGGTTGGCTGCCCAACAGCAGGAAGATAACAGCAAAACGGCTACTATCTCTTATGTGAGCGTTCCTTATGCTTCTATCGCTGACTCCACTATTAAAGTAACTGATGCTGAACTGAACCGTTTCATTCAGGACCATAAACAACTCTTTAAAGTAGAAGAATCCCGTAAAGTAGAATATGTGTCTTTTGATGCTGTTCCTTCTGCCCAGGACTCTTCCGCTGCTATCCAGCAGATTCTCGCGCTGAAAGCGGAACTGGATACCACTCATGACATTGCCGGTTTCATCAACCGCAATTCAGAGATTAAGTATTATGACGGTTACGTTTCCAAAAACGCAGCACAGGTTCCGCAGAAAGATTCTATCGTAAATCTGCCGGTAGGTGCTGTATACGGCCCTTACTATGATAATAACCTGATTGTGTATGCGAAAATGGTTGACCGTAAAAGCATGCCCGACAGCGTGAAAGTACGCCACATCCTGATCGCCTCCGGTCCTCAGGGTGGTTTACCGGATTCCGTTGCCAAAAAACGTGCTGACAGCATCGCTGTTGCCGTAAAAGGTGGCGCCGACTTTAAAGCACTGGTTACTCAGTTCTCTGATGATCCGGGCAGCAAACAGAACGGCGGTGAATACGATATCACTCCTTCTACCCAGTTTGTACCTGAATTTAAAGATTTCGCTTTCGAAGGCACAAAAGGCCAGGTGAAAGTGGTAAAAACCCAGTTCGGTTACCATGTAATGGAAATCATGGACCAGAAAAACATTGGTCCTGCTATTAAAGTGGCTTACCTGGGTAAATCTGTAGATGCCAGCAAAGAAACCAATAACAGCGCTTACGGTGCAGCCAGCGATTTTGCAGGTAAAAGCCGCTCTGCTGCCACTTTCGAAAAGAACGTTCAACAAGGTAAACTGAATAAAAGAATCGCTGACAACCTCCGTCCGATGGATTTTGTTATCCCTGGTATCGGACAGTCACGCGAACTGGTTCGTTGGGCTTACGAAGCTAAAAAAGGCGATGTAAGCACTGTGTTTACTTTTGATGATAAATATGTAGTGGCTGTACTGACCAGCATCCGCCAGGAAGGTACCGCTCCCCTGGATGACGTAAGACCTCAGGTGGAAGCAGAAGTGAAAAAACATAAAAAAGCTGAACAGATCATCGCTAAGCTGCAAACTCCGGCCAGCCTGGATGCTGCTGCTAAATCCACCAATCAGCCGGTGCTGAAAGCGGAAGCAGTAAACTTTGCTTCTCCGTTTATCGCTTCTCTGGGCTTTGAGCCTCGCGTAGCCGGTGCAGCTTTCAACAAAAGCTGGGGCACTGCTAAAGTATCCACTCCTATTGAAGGTAACGCTGCAGTATATGTAATTAAAGCTGACAGCTATGAGCCTGTTGCTCAACCGGCACAGGACCTGGCTACCCAGCAGGCTGCTTATGAACAAGGTATCAAATCCCTGCTCGATCAACAGCTGTTTGAAATACTGAAGAAGAAAAGCAATATCAAGGATACCCGCGGTAAATTTTTCTAGTAGACAGATACATTTTTAACTGACATAAGAAAAAGGGAAGCCATCTGCTTCCCTTTTTTCATGCCCATATCTTCGTAAATTTGTAAGGTTAAAAACAGACAGATATGGATGAAATCGTTAATAAAGTAGCGCAGAGTGGCTTGGAAACCATCGACCTGGAACAATTCTATCCCAAAGGAGATACTGTTATTTTTGATATGAAGGATTACCTCTTTATGGGAATGATCCTGAAAGAGAAAGATTTCCGTGCTGCTATGCAATCGCTTGACTGGGAACAGTTTCGTGGAAAAAATGTAGGCCTGGTATGTACCGCAGATGCCGTTGTTCCATTATGGGCATATATGCTGGTGATGACCAACCTGGAACCCGTTGCGGCCTATGCCGCTTTCGGAGACGCAGAATTTATATATAAAACGCTGTACCTGAAGAATTTATCCACGCTTGATGTGGCTGCTTTCGCAGATAAACGTATTGTGATCAAAGGATGTGGCGACAAACGCGTTGGCGAAGTGGCTTATGCCGAAATTACCCGGCTGTTGCGCCCGGTAGCCAAAAGTATCATGTATGGAGAACCCTGCTCTTCCGTACCGGTTTATAAGAAAAAGGTTTAGAACCAGCCCCGCTTCCGGAAAATAAGAATCATCACAACCAGGAGCAGTCCCATGCCGCCGAGGGTATAAAAATATCCATTGCGCGATTCCAGCTCCGGCATATTATGGAAGTTCATACCGTAAATACCGGCGATTAAAGTCAACGGGGTCAGCAAGGTGGTTACCACGGCAAGTACTTTCATGATCTCATTCAGCTTGAGATTCAGCTGCGTATGGTACATCTCCTGTACGTTGAGGATCATATCCCGGTAGTTGTCTGCCAGATCATTACATTGAATGATGTGGTCATACACGTCTTTGTAGTATTTGTACACGGTATCTTCCAGCAGATCGCTTTCACTTTTGAGGTAGCCGTTGACCAGCTCACGCACCGGAGCGATGGCCCTTTTGAAAAGAAATACCTGTCGCCGGAGGAAGTTGATCCGTGCTAAAGTCCGGGTACTGGGCTCATGTTGCACAATGTCTTCCATCAGCTCAATTCTTTCTCCCAGTTTATCCAACACGGTGAAATAACTATCCACAATGACATCGAGCAAGGCGTAACAAAGGAAGTCCATGGTGCCGTTGCGGATACGGGAACCGGCAATTTTCAGTTTATCCCGGACAGGGTCAAATACATCGCGGGTGGGATCTTCCTGGAAGGAAATCACGAAATTTTTTCCCAGCACAATGCTCACCTGTTCCTGGTCTATAGTAGAACTCTCACTGCTGAAATACATCATAGGTAACAGACAAAACAGCCGTTCTCCGATATCATCCATCTTTGCCCGTTGCCCTACACTCAGAATATCTTCCTCAATCAACGGGTGTATCATATAGTGCTCACAAATGGCATGTACCTCTTCTTTTCTGATGCCATCCACATTAATCCAGGTGTAAGTGGGTTTATCACGATATGCAAACACCTCTTCCAGCGATACCATGGTAGCTTCCGTACAGCCGTTACCGCTATAATCAAAAACTGTGATTTTACTGGTTTCTGACGGCTTCCGCAAAGCCACGCTGGTAGATGGATTGAAGTTCATGATACGCTGGCGCTTCACTTTAAACGGGTTAAGCGCGTCCAGTGCATCCAGCACATCAGGAATGGGAATAGGCAGTCTCTTTTTCACAGATTTAAACATAAAAACGGTGTCTGCAAACGATGATTTTTCAAACCGAATTTAAATTAAAATCCGGTAAGGAGGCGGAAAGTAAATTTGTCCCTTAAGTCCCATGGGGTAAGTAGGAAGAATGAACGCAAAAAAGGGCCGCAAAAATTTTTGCGGCCCTGGTATGGTGGAAGTCCTTTTACTGCGTCAGCAGGTAACTATAGCACCTGTACGGTGCGGTTACCAGACAGGTAAACAGCTGCTAAAAGCGAGGCAGCGTTATTTCCGGATGTTTGCCACCGGCCGGCCGTTCAAAAATATCACCATATTTGGCATTGGCGGGAGTAAAACCACTGGTCCACAGGTAAAACCAGCCATTTTCCGAGCCGCCGCCGAAATCCAGCCGGTCTTTGGCTTTAGCAGTGGCATCGTTGGTGAATTTGGCTTTGGTAAGCTCTATCCATTCGCCGGTATCGGTTTTGATCCAGTGATTGCCATAGTATCCTTTTCTGCCCAGGTGGCCGTTTTCAAAAGAGAAATTCTCCAGGAAAGAATACAGGTGTCCCATGTATTTACCATCTTTCGGTGCACGAAAACTGGCTATCAGCTTCCATTCCTGGTGCTCGGGTACGTAGAAGTAAGCGGTATAGGTGGTAGTAGTGCCCACGGGAACGCTGTGCATTAAAAAGCGGTAGGTCTCCCCTGGTTTCCAGTTATAAATCCAATGGCTATGGCCGCCGGTACCTTCTCCGCCGAAACCGCTGGCATACACGCTGTCGCCTTTGGCCAGCAGTACTACCTGGTCTTCATACTTTACTTTATCGCGTTTGTCAGGCTCCCCACCGGCATCCCATACGGAGAAAATAATTCTTCTTTCGGTAGGGGAATTTACCTGCATACCGAAATAACCACGGTGAAAGCCACAAGACATAAAGTAGGTACCTGTTTTATCTTCCCCGGCAGGAACTTTTATTTCGCCATAGAACCATTCTGCATTTTTTCCTTCCGGCACAGGATAGTTGAGATGCACAGAAGCGGACCGGCGCCATGATTTGGGATTAAACTGAATATCCTTGGTGGCAGCACCTTCCAGGGCAATGCCTTTTACATCGGCGTATACCCTGCCCGATTTTTCCAGGCCTTTTAATGAGATGGAATAGAACCCTGTTTTTTTGATGTTGGTTTCCAGCACCGGAATACTGGTGAAATCATTATTATTAGGAATGCTAACTGTTTTAGTGGCGCCATTTAAACTGACCTGTATTTTGCTGCCGGCGTCTGATTTAGCCTGCAAAGTGATTTTCAGCTTACCGGTAGTGGCGGCGTGGAAATAGAAGTTGACCGTGTTTTCATTGCCGGTCCAGTTAACTACTCCATTACGGCTGCTGATATCTACATTTTTTTCTTCGGGATCTGCATAGGCGGTAAACCCGGGCAGCACCACTGGAGATGATTGCGCGGATGTTTGTTGTGTAGCCAGCAAACCTGCCAACAACGCGCAGAAAAGGATATTTTTTTTCATTGTTCTGGAATTAAGTGTCAGCAAATAAAACAGTCCAATTCCCCAAATGCAACACGAGGCATCAAAATATTACACTGGAATGAGATTCCCGTCTTCTACGGTGTGGGAAAAAATATATACAACGTCTATACGGCCGCTGGCGCGGGGATTCCGCCACAGGTGGCAGGTATCGGCAACGGAACTTTTTTTGTGCCGTTAGCAGCAGTACAAGATATGGAATTTAGCTGTGCCTGCCAGGGACGGCGAACAAAAAATTATCCGGTTTAATCACGAAAAAACAATGATTTATGGGAACTCAATTGCAAAACAAAAAGGTCGCAATACTGGTGGCTAACGGGTTTGAAGAGGTAGAGATGACTGCACCACTGGAAGCGTTAAAAGAAGCTGGTGCGAAGGTGGATATCATTTCTCCCGAAAAAGGAAAAGTAAGGGCATGGGCAGAAAAAGAATGGGGGAAAGACTATCCGGTAGACAAATCACTGAGCGACGCCAACGCCCAGGACTATGATGCACTGGTACTGCCAGGCGGAGTATTAAATCCCGATCAGCTGCGTATTAATCAGCAGGCAGTGACTTTTGTAGGTGGATTCTTTGAGGATGGTAAACCGATTGCCGCTATTTGCCATGGTCCGTGGACATTAATAGAAACCGGCGAAATAAAGGGCCGCAGGGTCACCTCCTATCCTTCCCTGAAAACGGACCTGGAAAATGCCGGCGCCATCTGGACGGATGAAGAAGTAGTGACCGATAATGGATTGGTTACCAGTCGTACGCCAAAAGATCTACCTGCATTTTGTAAGAAAATGGTAGAAGAAATTGCAGAGGGGGCGCATGTTGTCTGAAGACAGACAGAAGGTGAAGGGCGATCGCCTTTCACCTTCTTATTTTTTTGGCTTTTTGTATTTGATTTCTACCGTAGCCACGCCGGTATTGATCATACCCAGCCGGGATGCTGCTTTTTTGGAGAGATCGATGATCCTGCCATTAACAAAAGGTCCCCGGTCGTTGATGCGCACTTTTACGGAGCGGCCGTTGGCGGTGTTGATGACTTTCACCCTGGTACCAAAAGGAAGCGTGCGGTGAGCCGCCGTAAGATGGCGTTGCCGGAATGTTTCTCCGTTGGCAGTACGTTTTCCGTCGAAGGAGTCCGCATAGTAGGACGCTTTCCCGTTTTGGGTAACCTTGCGGCTACACGCAGTAGTACTGATGATCAGCATTATGCCGACGAGTAATCCTGAAAGTCTCATAAATAGGCCGCAGTTTAGTCGCATAAATATAACAATATTTCCTGATGGGTATTTATTAAACAATGTGTCAACAAGGTTGTTTTTAGAAAACACATCCTGCAAAAAATAAAAACATATTTATGGGAAAATCAGTTGCCGACCAATTAGTGGAAATGCTGGCTGATGCCGGCATTAAACGTATTTACGCTGTTACAGGAGATAGTTTGAATCATCTGAATGATGCTGTGCGAAGGGACGGCCGTATTCAGTGGGTGCATGTACGTCATGAAGAAGTAGGCGCCTATGCTGCAGGGGCGGAAGCACAGCTGGAGGGGCTGGCTTGTTGCGCCGGTAGTAGTGGCCCCGGGCATGTACACCTGATAAATGGTTTGTACGATGCGCATCGTTCAGGCGCTCCCGTTATTGCTATTGCCTCTACCTGCGCCACCAATGAATTTGGCAGCGATTATTTCCAGGAAACCAATACCATCAAGTTATTTGCAGACTGCAGTTACTATAATCAGATTGCTACAACGCCGGCGCAGGCCCCGCGGATGTTGCAGGCCGCATTGCAGCATGCCGTGCATAAAAAAGGCGTTGCTGTATTCGGGCTTCCGGGCGATGTGGCCGCTGCCGATGCGGAGAACATTCCTACCGCCCTGAAGTTGTACCGGCCTGCATCTGTGCTGCGGCCAACAGAAACGGAATTGCAGCAGTTGGCGTCCATATTACAGGGGGCAGATAAAGTGACCATCTACTGTGGATTGGGGGCTACCACAGCGCATGATGAAGTAGTGACGCTGGCTACCCTGTTGAAAGCGCCGGTAGGTTATTCTTTCCGTGCAAAAATGGGCATTGAATACGATAACCCACAGGAAGTAGGCATGACCGGGCTACTGGGACTGGCATCGGCTTATAAAAGCATGTTTGAAGCAGATGTCGTTCTGCTGTTGGGAACAGACTTTCCGTATACGCCTTTCATACCTGATAAAGCGAGGATTATACAGATAGATAACCAACCGGAGCGACTGGGACGCCGTGCATCGCTGGAAATGGGACTTTGCGGGGATATGGCTCCTACCCTTCAGGCGTTGTTACCTATGATACAGGATAAGAAAGACCGGAAGTTCCTGGACACTATGCTGGAATTTCATGAAGAAGTAAAGCAGAAACTAAATACGTATGTGGATGACCGTGGTAAAGAGGAGGCCATCAGCCCGGAATATGTAGCCACCGTGATCAGCCGTTTGGCTGCATCCGACGCGATTTTTACGGTAGATACCGGCATGACCAACGTATGGACTGCCCGGTATATTGCTGCTACCGGTCAACGCAGCCTGTTAGGATCATTTAATCACGGGTCGATGGCCAATGCTATGCCACAGGCAATCGGGGCGGCACTGTGCCAGCCGGGCCGTGAAGTATACGCCCTCTGCGGCGATGGTGGTCTTACCATGCTCCTGGGCGATTTAATGACCATCCGGCAATACAACCTGCCGGTAAAAGTGATTGTTTTTAACAACCGCTCGCTGGGAATGGTGAAGCTGGAAATGGAAGTAGCGGGCTTGCCCGACTGGCAAACGGATATGATAAATCCCGATTTTGCGGCGGTAGCCACGGCCATGGGCTTTACTGCGTTTACAGTCCGCAGCCCCGATGAAGTGGAGTCTACTCTTACCAGGGCACAACAAACCTCCGGACCGGTGTTGGTGAACATATTTACGAATCCGGCATCTCTGGCGATGCCGCCCAAAATAGAATTTGAACAAATGAAAGGCTATGCGTTGTGGATGGGGAAACTGATATTAGGCGGTAGATTTGACGATGTGCTGGAGGCCGTGAAATCAAATTATAAGCATATCAAAGATGTACTATAACGATAACGCCTGCACGGAATTTAAACCGTGCAGGCGTTATTGTTAGAACGGATAACCAATAGCGATATTAAGAATGAGGTTTTTCTTTCGCCAGTCGGGATCGCCGAATCTCATTTCCTTAAACACCCATCGTTCCTGCCCCGCCGGATACGGTACGCGGAAAGGGGTGGCGAGGTCAAAGCGTACTACTACGATAGAGGCATCTATACGCAGACCGATGCCGCCGCCGACTGCTATTTGTTTAGCGAAGGAATCGAATTTGAACTGGCTGCCCGGTTTATCCGGCACTTCCTTTTGCAGCCATACGTTGCCGGCATCTACAAACGCCGCAAAATTAAATACGCTGGCGATGTGTAACCGTACTTCCGTGTTAAATTCCAGTTTGATATCACCGGCTTCGTTGGCTAACAATGCTGCGGTATCCTGTGCTTTATTGTAGTAGGAGCCCGGACCGAGGGTACGTGCCCTGAATGCACGGATACTGCTGCTACCACCGGTGAAAAACTGTTTAACAAACGGCAATGTGGTAGAGTTGCCATAAGGGAGTCCGTAGCCAATAAAGAGGCGGTTGACCCACTGTTTTCCCTTACCAATGCTCCAGTAGTGGCGGCCTTCCAGGGAAAGACGTTCATATTGGGCGAACGGATTTTTCAGGATGTTTTTGGTGGAATCACTTTTTGGAATGATAAGTCCCGCGATATTACCGGAAACGTCCAGGTTACCACTCAGGTAGAAGCTGTGTATGCGGTTAGCCGTTTGGTTATTGAAGGTGATGGTATAGTTACCACCCAGTATAAACTGTTTTTCGATAGATGC
This sequence comes from Chitinophaga qingshengii, assembly GCF_014529935.1. GTDB lineage: Bacteria > Bacteroidota > Bacteroidia > Chitinophagales > Chitinophagaceae > Chitinophaga > Chitinophaga qingshengii. The sequence continues at coordinate 3,787,162 of NZ_JACVFC010000001.1, read as the reverse complement.
CCGCTGACTGGGATCATTCGCCAGGATGCTGTCGTATGCCGCGGTTGTTTTGGTAGGCAATACGTAAGTAACGGCAATGGGTGCAAAAGCATGATTCAGGTAAGCGGTTTTTTGCCACAGATATTGCAACTGTAACGTATATGCGTTGAGGTTGTACAGGGCCGCCCGGCTGTACAATTCATAGCTGGCACTCATACGTGTACGGGGTACATAAGGAGTGCGGATATTAAGCCGGAAGGGAGTCATAAAGCGGGGGAAGGTAACGGCTACTTCCGCGCCCACGCTGTAGGAGTTGGACCCTCCGCCGGTATTGTTACCGGTTTGCCATTCCATACCGCCGTGGAGCCCTATTTCCAGGGCTGTGGCAGCGTGCAGCCAGTTGCGGTTTTTTGCTGTGATCCGGGCTTCTGAACCAATAAATCCGTTTGATTTGGAAGTACCTCTCAGCTCCGTTTGCAGGGAGCGTCGTTTGTAAGGGGTGAGGTAGAATTTGGCATCGAGCCAGCCGCTGTCCAGCGACACCCGGTTATTGACCATAGCGCGATAAGTACCTGCCAGCGATGTATCACGGCGGTAGTTACTATTGGCAATGGCTGCACGTTGAACAAAACGGGGTGAGGATGTATCGCGGGCTGTGGCCGGTGCATTGGGACTACCACCAATAATATTATGCCGGGAAGTGTCTCTTACCGGCCGGAAAGTTCCTTTTACAAACTTAAACACCCCCAGGTTGATCAGGCGTTGCAGCGTGATGTTATGGGAACTTAAGCGGTAAAGGCTATCAGGGCGGAGAAACACCGACCGTTCAAATACAATAGGTTTAAAGCGTTTGGAGGAATCAACGATATACATACCATGGTAATATACCGGTGTGCCCGTAGTAGACTGTGCTTCGTTGTCCAGCGAGTAATCGGGGAACAGGCTGACATCATGCATCCGGTAAGGGCGCAGCGCTACCAGCGGGGTATTATCCTTGATTTTCACGAAAAGATCTACGGTGCCGTTGTTGGTCGTATCGGCCTGTACCAGCAGGTAGTCGGGCGTAAAGTAATAGTAGCCCAATTCTTTCAGATAAGCGTGTATCCGTTCCCGTTCAGCCTTGATAGAATCGAGGGAATAGGGTTTACCTACTATGAGCGAGCTCTCATTGTATGTTTGGGTAACGGTGCGGCCGATAGCGCTGCTGTCTGTCAGGTAAGTGACGCTTTTGATAGTGTATCGATGATGCGGCGTTGCTTCATAGTGAATGGATGCTTTTTTGCTGCCGGAATTTTTGACGGCGGAAGACATCTCTGCCTGGAAATAACCATGATCAACCAGGTAGCCTTCCAGCACTTTGCTGGTATAGTCTGGCTTGGCCTGGCTCAGCAGCACCGGCGGTTCTCCCCATTTTTTACGGAGAAGATAGTTGAGACCTTTCCCTTTGGGTTCATGCCCCATGTTATAGAGCCATAATTTAATGGGCATGCCGAGAAATTTCCGGTTGGTATTAGGCCGTATTTTTTTCTCCATGCCTTCGCTTAGTGTGCTGTAATCTTTCGGCTGTTTTCCTTTCCACGTTACCTTGCTGCCGGTATACAGGCGGTCGCCTTCGGGCACGGTACGGGTAGTGCTGCAGGAGCTGATAGCCAGGAATCCCAGGCATAATATGATACAACAGATGATATAGCTATTTCCCTTCTGCATTACTTGTTATTGTTTGATGCTTCCCTTGCCTTTTTTTCAGCTTTCTCCTGGCGCAGGCGTTCTTTTGTTGCTGCTGATTTGGAACGCTGGAATATTTCCTTGAAATCGTCGTAGTCCATTACCAGCATAAAGGCCACTCCGGTTTCGGTGAACTGGCCCTGTATAACGGTTTGGTTATCATTACGCTGGTATACCCGTAACCGGTATCTGCCATCGCGGCTAAGTTTGTATTCGATGGAGATATCCCCTACCAGCGAGCTGGCGTTTTGGGTATTGCCGGTGAGCATGATATTGGAACCAACGGAAACGGTTAAACGATCATTGAATAATTTTTTGGAGGCGCCGATATTCAGGTTGGTCGTTTCCTGTGCGGAACCGGAAGAGTAATCTTCTTTGCTTTGCAGATCGAAGTTGAGGTCTACCCCTTTGATCAGGTTGCCGGCCAGGTTATTCAGTTGTTGAGAGAGGATCTTGCTCACACTGTTACGGGCTGCCTGACCCACAGCATTACCGCCGGCATCCAGCGTAGACATCGGATCGTCCGGGATAAATGTATTCAATACCAGGAGACCCATTACCTGTTTGTTGAGTTCGGAAGGTACCTGGTTAATTTGTTTGATACGGTTATACGGAGCGCCATTGAAGGCGTTTCTTTCCCTTTCCGGCATATCCAGCTGGAAGCTGATGTCCGGCTTCAGCAGACTGCCCTTGATGTTGAGATATACCTCAAATGGAATACGTTGTTTATAGGTATTCCGCTGTTCAGCGGTCATGCCGCCGAGCTGGTCCTGAACCAGGTCAATAGCCGGCGCGTTGACGGTGTATTTTGCCGTAATGTCCAGGTCAGCCGCCATGGCATCTCCATTGAAGGATATGAAGCTGCCTTTCTGGATATCGAAAGAACGTTTGATGAGCTGGTTGAGCGACATCTCATATTTACCTTCCGAAATTTCATAACGGCCGGTGATGCTCATTTTACTGCTGGGATCCAGGGTAGCATTCAGGTTGGCGGTACCTTTCGCTTGTACATAATCGCCATTGGCCTGATCGATGATGATTTTCAGCACTGACTCGGGCGTGATTTCCACGTTACCGGAGAAAAACATACCCTTGAGCCGGGGATTACTGTATTTAGCGCTATCCAGCCTGGCCAGCTTGGCGCTGTCAACCGGGTTATCGCGGTCAATAAATTCCACGATGCCCTCTCTGTCGGCCAGTCCGGGCTCTTCCTGTGGCAACATTACGGTTACGCTGGATTTATCCCGCAGTTTAACGGTGGCGTCTACACGCGGCAGATCCAGTGTACCGCGTACGGTAACCTTGCTGTCTATAAAAGCGGGACCGTAAATCCACTGCTCACTGTTTTGCTGTTTACCCAGCGCCATGAAGTTATCAGCAGTAATATTCAGGTTGAAGCCGTACTTGATAAAATCGTTGGTATTGATACGGCCATTTACCACCAGTTCGTTATTGAGACTGTCGGCCACCACGAGGTTATTGAGCAAAATACCTTTGTCGTCAATCACGATGTCTTCATCCGGCAGGTGAAGATTACTGCCGATGAAGCTGACGATACCGCCGGCATTGTTGAAATGCATATTGCCTTTCACATCAGGTTGACTGGCAGTACCGGAAATATCGAACTTGCCGGAAGCGCTGCCATACATATGCGTGAGGCTGCCCATGGTAAAAGGTTCCAGGGAGGCCATCTGAAGATTGGCAATGTTCACCTGCGCATTGATGGTGCTATCGTAGGTACCGGTTACGCTTACATCGTTGTTGTCGCCGCGGAGCGTGGCGTCCAGCTTGTAGGCGCCGGGGGTGTTATTATCTACAGTAGCGTTGAGCGTTCCGAGCGGTGATGTTTTTACCACGAGGCTATCCACCTTCAGTTGCGCATGTACCAGTGGCTGGGCGTTCCAGTTCCGCACGGTGGCGTCTGCATTGAGCAGGCCGTTGGCCAGCAACGTATCTGTAGCGAGCATACCGGTGATGGTGGCCAGCTGGAAGTTGTTTACCTGCGCCCTGAGTGCAGGGACACCGGAAGTATCTGCGAGGGTATTGATTTGTATAGACTGATCGCCGTAAGACAGTTTGATATTAGCTGTGTCCGGCGCACCATGTTTGATACGGAAGATATTGTTCTCTGCCACGTTCCAGGATTGTTTGTTCAGCAGCAGGTCTGGTTTGAGCACGAGTTGCATGACATTGTCCGGCAGGAACGTAAAGATGCCACCCAGCCGGTATTTGGGCCGCCGTTTGATATCGTCGAGCAGCAGGCCGAAATCTACCACACCGGTATTGGCATGGGCAGAAAATACCGTATGATAAAGCGGGAAAGACGGATGTCTCATGCCGGCGATAGACGCATTCATTTGCAGCGAAGTATCTACGATACGGGCATACAGCCGGAGGCTGTCCACCTGGATGGAATCGTAGTTGACTTTAGGCAGATTGGCTTTTACGAACAGGAGGCTGCTATCGCTGTTGAGGCGACCGGCGATGTCTACGGGTACTTCCATGCGGATACCTGGTATCAATGGTTCCAGGTTATGCGGTATCTGTAAGGCCGCTGCAAACTCCAGGTACTGGCCTGGCGGAACGATAACGATCCGGCCGGAGTCCGCAGGCATCAGCGGTTTGTAGATAATCTCACTAAAGGCGCTGCTGATTTTCGTGTAGTCCATACGACCCTGGGCGGTGAGGGGGCCGAAGGGGCTTTTCATCACCAGATATTGCTGATCGGTGTAATGGGCGGCCAGCGAAATGGTATCCAAAGGTACTACCTGGTCTTTGGTAGTGATCTGCCATTTGGAGAGAAGCGCACTGCCTTCCAGCCGCTGGGGTTCCAGACTGCTGAAATCGGCGTTCAGGTTGCCTTTGAGGCTCATTGGTTCGGTATACCAGTGGGTAGCAAACAGGTCGGCCTGTTCTATCTCCACATCCGCCTTCAGTGATTGCAGGGCGGTATCACTGAGGTGGCCACTGATGGCGAAACGGGTATTCAGGCTGGTATCGCCGGTTTCTCCGTTGGCTTCAAAAGCGCCTTTGCTGATATTGGCATTCAGGTTAATATCCTGATAAGTATAGTGTTTATAGGTGGCTTCCTGTAGCGTGATGGCTGCTTGTGCGGCCATTTGTTTCAACGTATAGCCCTGTCCGGTAGCTTTCAGATTACCGCTCATCCATCCGTAGGTGGTATCATAGAGCATAATGCCGGGGTGTACCCGGAAAGACGGCACGTTGATATTGTAGGTGCCCCGGATGCTATCGGTGATGTTGCTGAGCTGAGCGTTGACAGTGGCATTGGCGTAGTCACTTTTCAGCTGCAGCTGTGCCAGCATATTTTTCATACCACCTTTGAAGAGGCCGGTGATCAGCATATTTTCCGGCAGCCTGGGAGTGTCCGGCAAAGTGCCGGACGGCAGCCAGGACCGCAGGGCCTTGTTACCGGACTGGATATATAGCTCTGGCAGATTCGCATTGAGCTTGTCTACATCCGTAACATGTTCTACCTGTGCATTGGCGGTTTTGATGAGATTACCGTTATGATCGTTCAGGTATAGCTGTTTGATATTCAGTAATCCGAGGTTTCCTTTTAATATAGCCGATAACGTTAGCTCCTTATTCCATAGCGGTGCAAAAGATTTGTTTTTGCGGGCATCGGGCACAAAAGGCAGCCACTCCGCCAGGGCAACCTGTACGGAGTCGAGATTGGCATCGATACCCATTTGGTCCATATGATCCGCGATACCGGACCAGGAAGGAACGGTAACGGCTATATGTTTACGGAACACGCTTTTATTTGTTTGAACGAAGAAGTTCCGCAGCTCGAGGCTTTTGGGTGTGAAGGTCACGTCCATATTGGCCTTCCGGAGTGTAAAGCCGGACCAGTCGCGGGCTGTGAGGCTTTTCAGACTGGCTTGTATGCTATCGGGTGAGTACCGGACGCCGGTAATTTTTGAGTTGACATTGGACAGGAACAGGTGGTTATAATCCGGATCGGGGCCGGCAGCTTTGGGCGCCGGGCTGCCATTATCATAACGCATAGCCAGCCTGTCCAGCGTAACTTGTGTGGCAAACACCTGCCAGGTGTTGGGCACCGTATCCGGTGGCGCCGGAGTGGTATCTTTTCCCGGCACCAGGGCTAAAATACCGGTGGTGTGGTGAATGGAGAGATCACCTACCTGGATGCGGGTAGAGTCCTGATCGAGGCCGCTGTTGCGCAATACCAGCTCTCCTATCTTCCAGCCGGTGGTGATGCCGATGCCATCGCTGCTGTAGAGGAAATTGCTCCGGTTGATACGAAGCTGTTTCAGTAACAGGTGCAAACCCGGACTGCTGGTATCTGCCGGCGGTGGCGGAGGTGCAGCGGTTTTATCGGGAGAAGGAATATATTGTTGTTTGAAAAATCCTTTCAGGCCGGCCAGTTCAATACCCCTGAAGGCGTATATCCCGTCTTCGGGGATCAGATCATCGGGGTTGGCATGCAGGGTATCCCAGGTAGCTACAGCATGCATACCGCCAAATTCGTCGTTAAAGCTCAGTTTAACATGCCGAAGGGAAACGTCTTTTATGCGGAATTGAAGCGTGGTGCCGGTAGCCGGAGCAATGGTATCTTTTTTCGGCGAAGGACTTACAAAGGCATCAATCGCAAACTGGAAGTTAAAAGTACTGTCATTCGGATGGCGGTAAACATTGACCAGCAGGGTATCCCACTCCAGTTTATCTATCTGTAATTCATTGTTGAGAAAAGCCAGCAGGTTGTAACGTACTTTCAGGGAGCCGGAATACAGGAGGGCTTCATGGGAGGTATCTGCCACAAAAACATTTCTCAGCTCCAGGTATTTCCACCCTCTTGCCCGGAGATAGCCTATCTGTACTTTTGTTTTCAGTTTTTTCTGGAGATATATTTCGCCTTGTTGACGAAGGTAGTTCTGTACACCGTCCAGCTGTAATAATAACACCGCCATCACGGGCAAAAGAAGCACCGCAACGACTATCCATAAAAGCCACCGCCACCAGGGGCGCCTTGGTCTTTCTATTGTTTCTGTTGGTTCTGTCACTATGATTGATTACTACTAGTAATTTACTGAATAAAAACGCATGAGCGTTCCAATGGTTTACTCAGGGGCAAAGATCACGTGTTCCGCCCGCTTTCCTGGCGGGAAGTACAAAATCCATACCCGCAGGTAATGGGGATAAACAGTACTGCAAGGATACACCAAAATACGGGAACGGACATACTGAAAATTGAGGCGGCGCCCCGAAATAGCCGGAGATAACATAGAAATATTACAGGGGGAAACAAGAGTAGCCGGGTAGATTATTGCCCGCTTTGAGGCGGTTTGTTGCGTTCATTAAAACGGACGATATAATAATCGAGCCGGTTTTTTTTGGATTTATCGTCCCGGAATTCGGCCAGTAATTCGGGATCTTGCGGCAGGATATATTTTTTGAGGTTATACAGGGATAGTTCGAGTATTTCACCGGTTACGATGTTAATCACTTTCTTCAGGCGGACAGGCGTATTAAGCGCATTCACCGTCATGTCGGCAGGATTGTAAATACTCCGGGAAGGTTGTACGCCCTGTAGTTCATAGGAACAATAGTAGCCATCGACCTGTACCCGGTTGAGCCCATTATCCCGGATATAGACATGGGAGCCATCACAGAAGCCCCAGTAATTTTTCACTTTATGCTCCTGCCCTGCTCCATCGCGGAGTACGAGCTCATTCCGGCTGGCGAGCAGGTATATCTGTGCGGCGGAGCTTCGGTTTTTGACCACCAGGTCACCTGCTTCGGAGGGGTTGTTATATTTAAATTCCCGGAAGGATTTATACAGTCCTTTTTTGAGCGCAGTCGCCTGTAAGATCAGGGTATCCTGCGCCATAGCTGTTCCGCAGCAGCAAACAAGTATCCAGAGGCAGCACCAGTGTTTCATAGGGTACAAATGTATCTGGAATAGATACGCTGGTACCGGGAAATAGCTGAATGGAGGAATTGTTTCTGCTGATTTGTTATTTCTGTCTGTAAAGTTATCAGGAGGAGGACTGGCATCTGCCTTAAAAAAATAAAAGGCCGGGTAAAAACCCGGCCCGGCTGAAGGTTACAACAAAATCTAAACCTGCTTATGAGAAAAGCGTTAATAAATAGCTACTAGCTTTTAGCCGTTAGCTGTTCTATCATATTTTGAACGTGTTGCCTTCAGCCTGTTAAGCAACAGGCTAAAAGTGTACGCTATTATTACAGTGCCATTGCCTGCAGGGAATGGTCCTTGCTTTCCAGCTGGGAGCTGCCCATCAGGAATTCATCTACTTTTCTGGCGCACTCGCGGCCTTCGCTGATAGCCCACACCACCAGTGACTGACCACGGCGCATGTCGCCGGCGGTAAACACTTTAGGGATGGATGTCAGGTAATCTTTTTCAGTGGCTTTCACATTTCCTCTTTCGTCTTTTTCCACTTCGAGCTGTTCGAGCATACCGGTATGTTGCGGATGTACGAAGCCCATGGCCAGCAGTGCCAGCTCGCAGGGGATATCTCTTTCAGATCCGGGAACTTCGGCGAACCGGGCTGGTTTGCCGTCGGCGCCCAGCGTCCATTGAAGATCCACTATACGGAGGGCTTTCAGGTGCCCGTTATCGTCTCCTATAAAGGCTTTGGTGGCAATGGCCCATTGACGGTCGGCGCCTTCTTCATGGGAAGAAGATGTTTTCAGTACCATCGGGTAAGTAGGCCATGGCATGTAATCAGTGCGTTCGCCCGGTGGTTTGGGCAGCAGTTCCAGCTGGGTAACGCTTACCGCACCGTGACGGTTGCTGGTACCCACACAGTCGGAACCGGTATCACCACCACCTATTACCACCACGTTTTTACCGGTGGCCAGGATATCGTGCCCGTCAACCGGGAGGTTGCCGACTCTTTTATTCTGTTGTTTGAGGAAGTCCATTGCATAGTGCACGCCCTTCAGTTCGCGGCCGGTAATGCCCAGGTCGCGCGGAATGGTGGAACCGCCAGCCAGTACAATGGCATTGAACTCTCTCAACAGGTCATTGGTACTAACGTTAACGCCTACGTTGGCATTGCATTGGAAAGTAATACCTTCTTCTTCCATCAGTTTAATCCTGCGGTCGATGGTCCACTTTTCCAGTTTGAAGTCAGGAATGCCGTAGCGGAGCAGGCCTCCGGGTTTGTCGTCGCGTTCAAATACGGTAACGGTATGACCGGCATAGTTCAGCTGGGCAGCGGCTGCCATTCCGGCCGGGCCGGAACCGATTACCGCTACTTTTTTACCCGTACGTATGCGGGGAGCTTTTGCCTGTACCAGGCCTTTGTCGAATGCAATTTCGATGATATGTCTTTCAATTTCCTCGATGGCTACCGGCGGCTGGTTGATACCCAGTACACAGGCGCTTTCACAGGGAGCCGGACAAATACGGCCTGTGAATTCGGGGAAATTATTGGTAGATGTCAGAATATCGTATGCTTCCTGCCAGTCCTGACGGTACACTGCATCGTTGAATTCCGGGATGACGTTGCCGAGCGGGCATCCGCTGTGGCAGAAAGGCACGCCGCAGTTCATACAGCGGGCAGCCTGCTGATTCAGTTTATTGTCAGGGAAACGCGCCACAAACTCATTGTAGTGATTTACCCTTTCCCGGGGATCTGTTTTTCCGGGCAGCTCTCGTGTAAATTCCAGGAATCCTGTAGGTTTACCCATAACTATTTTCTCATTTTATCATTTGGTTATTTATTTTGACTGTTTAATCGCGCTGTTCACTCGCTTCCTCAATAGTCAAATAATCAAATAACCCAATAGCTAAATATTAACGGTTTATCTTCTGTTCCCGTGCTACGCCTGCTTTCAGCGCCGCCTTGTATTCTTTCGGGAATACTTTCACGAAGTGGCGCAGCTGATTTTCCCAGTCTTTCAGGATGAATTTGGCCACGGTGCTGTTCGTGTAGGCGTGATGTTTAGTGATCAGGTCATGCAGGACAGTTACATCGCTTTGGTCCAGCGGATCAAGATCGATCATATCACGGTTGCAATGATTGGCGAAAGCGCCTTTCACATCGTATACATAAGCGATACCGCCGCTCATACCGGCGCCGAAGTTGCGGCCGGTTTCACCGAGGATGACAGCGCGGCCGCCGGTCATGTATTCGCAACCGTGGTCACCCACGCCTTCTGCTACGATGGTAGCGCCGGAGTTACGTACACAGAAACGTTCGCCGGCTTTACCGCGGATATAGGCTTCCCCGGAGGTGGCGCCGTAGAAACATACGTTGCCTGCGATGATGTTTTCTTCCGCCTTGAAACCAGCTTCCCCATGAGGATAGAGGATCAGTTTGGAACCTGACAGCCCTTTACCGAAGTAGTCGTTGGCTTCGCCTTCCAGTTCCAGGGTAAGCCCTTTGGTGGTGAAGGCGCCGAAGCTCTGGCCGGCAGAACCGATGAATTTAAAGTGCAGGGTATCTTCCGGCAGGCCTTCGCTCTTGTAAAGTTTGGATACTTCGTTGGAGAGAATGGTACCTACTGTACGATCCGTGTTTTTAACGGTATACTGTTGATAAACCCTTGTTTTCTTTTCAAGTGCCGGCTGTGCTGCTTTGAGCAGTTGCCAGTCGAGCACTTCCGCGATACCGTGGTCCTGTTCTTCCTGTTTGTACAGGCCGGTTTCAGGAGCAGCGGGTTCTTTATACAGAATCGGGGAAAGATCCAGTTTTTTGGTTTTCCAGTGTGTGATGCCTTCACGCATCTGGAGGCAATCTACCTGTCCCACCATTTCATTTACAGTGCGGAAGCCCAGGTCGGCCATGATTTCACGGAATTCTTCCACCAGGTAGGTGAAGAGGTTCACTACGTGCTGAGCATCGCCGGTGAAGCGTTTGCGCAGTTCCGGATCTTGTGTGGCAACGCCTACCGGGCAGGTGTTCACATGGCATTTACGCATCATGATACAACCTTCCACCACGAGGGCAGCGGTAGCGACGCCCCATTCTTCTGCGCCGAGCAATGTAGCGATAGCAATGTCGCGGCCTGTTTTCAGCTGGCCATCGGTTTGCAGTACTACCCTGCTGCGAAGTTTATTTTTCACGAGTGTCTGGTGCGATTCAGCAAGACCCAGTTCCCACGGCAGACCGGCGTGTTTGATAGAGCTTACCGGAGAAGCGCCTGTACCGCCATCAAAGCCGGACACCAGTACTACGTCGGCATGTGCTTTGGCCACACCGGCGGCGATGGTTCCTACGCCTGCTTTGGATACCAGTTTTACGCTGATACGGGCGGCGCGGTTGGCATTTTTCAGGTCATAGATGAGCTGTGCCAGGTCCTCGATGGAATAGATATCGTGGTGGGGTGGCGGAGAAATAAGCCCTACACCGGGGGTGGAGTGTCTTACTTTTGCGATCCAGTCATCCACTTTATGGCCGGGCAGTTGTCCACCTTCACCGGGTTTAGCGCCCTGGGCCATTTTAATCTGCAGTTCGTCGGCATTGGTCAGGTAGTAGCTGGTTACGCCGAAACGGGCGCTGGCTACCTGTTTGATGGCAGAACGCATAGAGTCGCCGTTAGGCAGCTGTTCATAGCGGATTTCATCTTCTCCCCCTTCGCCGGTATTACTTTTGGCACCGATGCGGTTCATAGCTATCGCGAGGGTGGAGTGCGCCTCGTGAGAGATGGAGCCGAAGCTCATAGCGCCGGTAGCAAAACGTTTGAAGATGCTGGAAGCTGGTTCTACCTCATCAATGGAGATGGAAGCACGGTTACGTTTAAACGAAAAGAGGCTACGCAGGGTGCAGGCTTTTTCGCTTTGGTCGTTGACGGCTTTGGAATATTTTTTAAACACGCTGTAATCGCCCATACGGGTGGAATACTGCAGCAGGTGGATGGTGGTAGGATTGAAGAGGTGGTATTCCCCTTTGCGTTTCCACTGGTATACCCCGCCTTCAGTAAGACGTTGTACCGGTGTTTCCTTACGACCGTAGCCCATCCAGTGTTTAGCCAGCGTTTCGCGGGCAATTTCGTCCAGACCGAGGCCCTGAATACGGGATACGGCGCCGGCGAAATATTTATCCACCACTTGCTGGTTGATACCCAGTATCTCGAATATTTGGGCACCCTGGTAAGATTGCAGGGTGGAGATGCCCATTTTGGAGAATACTTTGAGCAGACCGTCACAAACGGCTTTGATATAATTTTTCTTCAGTTTGTCTACATCGAGAGAGGTCTCCAGTTTATTGGACAGCTTCAGGTCGCGGATGGTGCTGAGTGCCAGGTAAGGGTTGACAGCAGTAGCGCCGAAGCCCAGCAGGCAAGCGAAGTGATGTACTTCCCACACGTCGCCGGCTTCCACGATCAGGCCTACAGAACCACGAATGCCTTTACGGATCAGGTGGTGATGCACGGCAGAAGCGGCCAGCAGAGACGGAATGGCAGCGTGCTCGGAGTCGATGGCGCGGTCTGACAGGATGATTACTTCAAATCCGTCTTCCACAGCATCTACCGCGTAGCGGCAAAGGCGGGCCAGTCCTTTTTCGAGGGAGCCTGGTTTACCATCGGCTTTGAAGTAGGTATGCAGTGTTTTAGCCTGAAACAGGCCGGTATCGATACTGCGTATTTTTTCCAGTTCGTGGTTATTGAGGATGGGATGGCGCAGTGCCAGGCTGTGGCAGTGCAGCGGATCTTCATCCAGCAGGTTACCGTTGCCGCCTACGAAGGTGGCGAGCGACATCACCAGCCGTTCCCGGATAGGGTCGATGGGCGGGTTGGTTACCTGTGCGAACAGCTGTTTGAAATAGTTGGCCAGGTGTTGCGGCTGGTTGCTGAGAGCGGCCAGCGGCGTATCTGTACCCATAGATCCTACCGGCTCTTTACCATCGATGGCCATGGGTGCTATGATCTGGTCCAGGTCTTCGGTGCTGTAACCGAAGGCTCTTTGGTATTTGAAGATCTGATCATGCTCGAGGTGGGTAAAGGTAACCCGCGGCTCAGGCAGTTCTTCCAGACGGATCTTGTATTTATTGAGCCATTCGCCGTATGGTTGCTGATTGCAGATCTGTTGTTTCAGTTCTTCGTCGCCGATAATACGGCCCTGGTCCATGTCTACGATGAACATTTTCCCGGGTTGCAGGCGGCCTTTTTCCTTCACATTTTTAGGATCGATCGGCAATACACCGGCTTCTGAAGCCATGATCACGCGGTCATCTTTGGTTACCACGAAGCGGCTGGGGCGTAGACCGTTACGGTCCAGGGTAGCGCCGATGATTTTACCATCGGTGAAGGAGATAGAGGCCGGGCCATCCCATGGTTCCATGAGGGAGGCGTGATATTCGTAGAAGGCTTTCTTTTCGGGTGCCATGTCTTCGTTGCCGTCCCATGCTTCGGGGATCAGCATCATCATTACATGTGGCAGGGAGCGGCCGGTGAGGGTCAGCAGCTCGATCACGTTGTCGAGGCTGGCGGAGTCTGACTGTCCTTCTTCTACGATAGGCAGCAGCATGTCCATTTCTTCCGGCGTAAAGTATTTGGATACAAAGTCGCGCTCACCGGCCCGCAGCCAGTTGAGGTTGCCTTTGAGCGTATTGATTTCACCGTTATGGGCGATATAGCGGTAAGGGTGGGCCAATCGCCAGCTGGGGAAAGTATTGGTTGCAAAACGGGAGTGGATGAGGGCGAAGGCGGATACCATCTTCTCATCACTCAGGTCCGGATAATAATGACGTACCTGGTAGGTCGTCAGCTGACCTTTATACACGATGGTTTTAGCAGAGAGGGAAGCGATGTAAAACAGCGCTTTCTCTTTGGGAACGGTATTGCGAACGGTTTTGGACACGTAGTTACGGAGTACAAACAGTTTGCGCTCAAAAACTTCCGGGTCGCTGATATGATAAGGACAGGCGATAAATACCTGTTCAATTTCCGGTTCTACAGAGAGGGCGGATTCACCGATGCCATCGGGGCGAACGGGTACTTTACGGTAACCCAGGATATCGAGGCCCAGCTTTTCAGCGCTGCGCTGCAGGATTTCCCGGCACTCTTCACGCCAGCGGGGTTCTTTCGGGAAAAAGATCATGCCCACGCCATACTTACCAAATTCAGGTAAGCTGATGCCTAATCGCAGGCATTCATCATACAAAAATTCATGGGGGACCTGAAACAGAATTCCTGCACCATCACCCGTGTTTTGCTCACAACCGCAGGCTCCGCGGTGTTCCATGTTTTCCAGCATGGTGAGGGCATCACGAATAATATGGTGGGATTTACGCCCCTTAATATGGGCCGTAAAACCTGTTCCGCAGGCGTCATGTTCAAATTCCGGACGGTATAAACCTTGCGTTTGCTTCACTTCATCCATTTGGTTTAGATTTTTTGCTTTGATACACTTCCCCCTTCTGACTTTCGTCGATGGGTGGTGTACGATATAATTCGGGAACGGTTTAAAGATACTAAAGGAATGCTGTATTTTTTATATAAATTTTTGATAGACGCCAAAAATTTAGAAAAAAATAAAAATATGTCCCTTATTGTTAGAATTTATGGAAAAATGACTGCTGTGCGGGTGGGGATTACCGGCAGCGGCCGGAAAAGAATGTTATCAGGTAATGGAATTCGTCAGGGGCAATTTGAGCTTAATGGGAGCAATTGAGCTTAATGAATGGAGGGTTGAGCTTTAATTAATATTTTTGAGCTTAAAGGACGGTTTTGAGCTTTAACGATTGGATTATTATTGAGCTAAAACATCGTGAATGACCTCAAAAAAGATTAAAAGATGCGAACCGATAACGCAATACAACAAATAATAGCTGTTTTAAAGAAATTTCGGGAAGGCGCAGCTATTGAAGATATATTTAAGACCGGGGAGATTACTATTAGCCTCAGTACCTTAAAAAGGCGCTTAGCAGATTTGATCAGTCAGGGTATTGTGGAGGCAACTGGGAATACCAGATCAAGAAGATTTACAAGCGTTCGGCCAACCGTTATGCGGCGGTGGTCAAGGAGATTGGCCAGCCGGATAAATTTAGAATGCAGTATCGGAAAGAGATTGCCGCCGTTATCTCTGAAATAATTAAAGATGCAGTGGATCCGGAAAATGCAAAACATATAATAGCAACAGCCGTGACAAACATTTCTCCTCAGGACCAGGAGAGGTTCCTGAATTATGTTGAAAATGACCTGCTTTCCGTTCATGATGGAAATTTTGCAAAATATCAGGTGACACCTTCAGAATTTAGTAAATGGAAAGGTGTTTGGATTATCGATGGGAAAAGCCGGTGATGGCACATGAACAGTGGAGATCTACTAATCGATATTTATGTCATGCTATTGCGGAGACCAGGCGCATGAATCATAAGATAAATGCGCCTGGTCCCGGTATCACTAAGGTTCAAAAATAAAAGTCGTCTTTCCGTTTTTAATTTCCATCCGTAGCGGTTCACTCAGTAGGCTTTCGTTCTGAAGCCGGTCCAGCGCGGTGACTACATAGGTGTAGGTCTTCCCTTTTACATAAGTCCGGTCTTTGTATTCAGGATCGGATGTCTGTGGCAAGATCGCCAGGATTTTCGTAGGGTCGGCAGCGTTAATAGGCTCATGAGCTTCAAAACGATACAATACATATTGTTTGGTGCGACCGCTGGTATCGTCGTCGGTCCAGTGAATTTCCAATCCACCGGGCCTTTCGAAGGCGTCAATGAAATAGGGAGGGTCCGGCGTGGTATTGGGCAGCCAGGACATCACCGGACGCAAGGCCGGGTATTTATAATAATGATTACGGAGAGAATCTTCTATACCCAGCGGGTTGCCACGGAAAGATTTGGCGCTATAAAAGATGCTGCCCTGGATGGTATTGAGTGTCCGGGCTTCCTCAATTTGCATAGGCAGTTCTCTGGGGTTTTTCCAGGCAGGGTTGCTGCCGAGACGGTATACGCCGTGACCGATAAAAATCTGCCGGCCATAGCCATGCTGGCTCCACCAGTTGAGTAATACTTCATAGTCTGCCAGGCGGTGACCGCGTTCCCAGTATAGTTGCGGAGCGGCATAATCTATCCAGCCTTTCTTCAGCCATTTCAGAATATCGGCGTAGAGGTCGTCGTAGTTGGTCATGCCACCGCGGGTGTAGGAGCCTTCGGGGTCCTTGCTACGGTCGCGCCATACACCAAAGGGACTGATACCAAATTTCACCCAGGGCTTTTCTGCTTTGATGGCCACACTCAGCATTTCGATAATGGCGTCTACGTTGGACCGGCGCCAGTCGTCCTTCATTATTCCATGACCATACAGGCGGTAGGAAACGTTGTCCGGAAATTCTTTACCGGGTACGCGGTAGGGATAAAAGTAGTCATCAAAGTGTACCGCATCGATGTCATATCTTTTTACCACGTCACGAACAATCATGGTCACATAATCCCGCACTTCGGGGATACCCGGATCGAAATATTTTTTATTGTCGTAGGTGAGGAACCATTGTGGTTTCAGGCGGGTAATATGATTGGCGGCAACACTGCTGCGGGTTGCATTAAACACAGCCCTGTAAGGGTTGAACCAGGCGTGAAATTCCATGCCCCGTTTATGTGTTTCTTCGATCATAAACTGCAGCGGGTCGTAATACGGATTAGGCGCTTGTCCCTGTACGCCGGTCAGGTATTCGGACCATGGCTCATAGGGTGAGTTGTAGAACGCATCGGTAGCGGGACGTACCTGGGCTACAACGGCATTCATGCCATTACGCTGCATTTGGTTGAGCAAATCGATAAACTCCTGTTTCTGTTGTTCTGTAGGAAGTCCCCGTTTGGAAGGCCAGTCAATATTTTCCACTGTAGCGATCCATACCCCGCGCATTTCCCTTTTGGGCGGCAACTGTGCCCATGCCTGTTGCGTGAGGCCTACACAAAGGGCCACACCAGCTAATATTTGCTTCAACATCTGCCTTACTTTAAACCGTAAGATGCGAAAATAGCAAAAAGGAAGCCTGTTTTCTTGCTAATTATATGATTCTTATGGCTTATGGTCCACTTTTATTTTAAAGGCGGGCGGCTCGTAATTATCGGGCATGTAGGAACGGGGTGTGGTGGTGCCATTTCCGTCGCGATGGGCATGATATTGCGGCGACATGATTTCCACGCCCGCTTCGTTAAATATATCCTGGATGTGTTGATTCAGCCGGGAATAGATTTCGCCCATCTGGTGCGATGATTCCGTATAGGCATTGATTTCATAGGCCACGGAAAAGTCGTTGAGCGCTTTCTGTAATACAAACGGCTTCCGGTCTTTCTGGAGACCATCTGTGGCGAGGGCGGCACGGATCAGCAGCTCATGCACCTGTCTCCAAGGAACATCATAACCAATGGTGACGGTGGTATGCAGTATCAGGCCCAGATCTTTACTGGAAGAAGTAAAATTGACGGTATGACCATTGAGTATACTGGCATTGGGCACGGTGATTTCTTCATTTTTGACAGTGCGCAGCCGCGTTACCAGCAGGTTTTTTTCTATGACATCGCCGGTAATTTCCCCCAGCCTGATACGGTCGCCGATTTTAAAAGGCCGCATGTAAGTGATCACGAAACCGGCTACTACATTGGAAATAGCAGAGGAAGAGCCCAAAGAAAAAAGGATGCCCAGGAAAACGGACACGCCCTGGAATATTTTGGAGTCTGACCCGGGCAGATAAGGGAAGATCACCACAAACATAAAAGCATACAGCAGGAACTTGATACCACTGGCTGTTGGCAAAGCCCAGTCTGTATAAAAACCATTGATTTTCAGGTTGCCGCTGGCGATTTCACTGGCGAGATAATTGACCAGCCTTACCAGCAGCCGGGTGACTACATATATCACGATGATGGTCAATAGTTTGGGCAGATAACTGAATATACCCGTCAGGATGGCTTTTACAGGTGATAAGGTCCACTCAATCAATTTATCGGCAATGCCTTTCGTCCAGGGAAATATACCAAAAACAAGGGGCAACGTGAGGTACAATACCAGCAGGATCAATACAATACGCGCCACACCGAGGGTGCTATAAATAATGCCCAGTTGTTTTTGCTGGTTGAGCAGGGCATAGTTTTTCACTTTTACTCCTTTCAGGTAACGGTCTTTTTCCCGGATGAGCCTTTTCCTGAGAGACTTGAACAGGCGGTTAATACCGAAGATGATAATGCTCAAAACGGCCAGTATCAATGCCAGCCAGCCGAGGCGCACCAGGATGTATTGCATGCTGTGCTGTGCCTTCTGTTGTTGTATTGCTTTACGGATGATAGCGGCATAGTCGTTGGCCACCTGTGCCTTGTCCTGGTTCAGCCAAAGGGCATCGTCATCAGTGATGGTTTGGACAATCAGGTCGTTGTATACTATGTCTACCGTGTTTTCGTTGGGCGTTACCCGGATAGAGTCCGGGGAAAAGAACGGATCTTTTTCGATCAGCTGTAGCTTTTTAGTGATGCTGGCGGCGCGTTCAATGGGTTTAAAAGGGCCCAGTTTATAGTATACGCGAAAGAGCGTATCGCCGAAAGGCGCTATCGGTATGCCTTGTGAGATGGCTTTCATCTGGTTGATACGTTCCAGTTGACGTGCTTTTTTCAGGGAGTCGGTCTGTATGATATCCGCCAGTTTTTGTTCCAGTTCTTTTTTCCGCTGGTTATTGCTATTGCTGAGTTGCAGGATTTGCTCTTCCAGTGCGGCTTTGGCGGCGGCATCTGCTTTGATGAGCGAGTCGCTTTCCCGTAGCAGCCGGGTGGTGGCAATGAGTTGTGCGTTGGTGGTGGAATCTTGTGAAACTTTGCTACTGTCCTGTGCGTGGCTCTGGACGTGGAAAGTAAGGATGGTTAATAAAATGGACAATAAGGATCTCATTCCCGAAGCTTTTTTATTAAAGTACGGAAATTTCCGCGTGCAGCATAGCCGCAGGGCGTAAAAACGGGGAATTTAAAGGCAGGACTAGACTTTCCGCCGGAGATACTGGGAATAGTCAGGGAGGATCACTTCATAGTCCTGGTGCATCAGCGGTGATGTCAGCAGGAAGTCGGCAGAAGCGCGGTTACAGGCCACAGGGATGTTCCATACAACGCCCAGGCGCAGCAGGGCTTTGATATCCGGATCATGCGGCAAGGCTTCCATGGGGTCCCAGAAGAAGATGATCACATCCAGTGCTCCTTCGGCAACGAGGGCGCCTATCTGTTGGTCGCCGCCAAGCGGACCGCTCAGCAGTTTCCGCACAGAAACGTCGAGGGCTTCCTCGATCAGTTTGCCGGTGGTGCCGGTAGCATACAGTTCATGGCGGCTCAGTACCGTTTTGTTGTAGGTAGCCCATTCAATCAGCTCGGCCTTTTTGTGGTCGTGTGCGATGAGGGCTATCCTTTTGCGTGCTTTCAGCGTTTTGATTGTCTGCATATGCTGCAAAAGTACTAAGCCGCCGGAAAAAAATAAATGTAAAATTTATTAATATCAGTACTTGTCGGCCGTATCCAGGGTGGCCAGGTCGCGGTCGAAGATATAGAGACCGCCCTTGTCTTCCCCGATGAGTTTCAGTTTATCGAGGATATGCCGGGCCATCCGTTCTTCCTCGATTTGTTCGGTTACATACCATTGCATGAAGTTGTGTGTGGCGTAGTCTTTCTCATGCAGACAGAGATCTACCAGGTTATTGATTTCCTTGGATACTGCCAGTTCATGTTTAAATACCAGCTCAAAAACGGCCTGTATGTTTTTGAATTGATGGTCAGGCTGCTTTAGTGCCGGCACCAGGCCATGAGCGCCTCTTTCGTTGATGTATTTCAGTAGTTTCAGCATATGTATCCGCTCTTCGTCGGAATGGCGGTAGAGAAACTGGGCTGTGCCGTTATAGCCCTGGACCTCGGCCCAGGAAGCCATGGCGAGATAATACTGGGAGGAGGCGGCTTCCATTTCTACCTGTTGGTTGAGTGCAGCCAGAATTTTGGGAGATAATTCTTTCAATAACATGACCTTAATTTTTAATTTGATGTAGGGGACGGCGTTAGGGAGGATATTGCTGCCGCTTATAACGTTATTGTAAAATTCGATGAGGTTTCGCTTTTCCCGGGCTGAAATTCTGCCCGGAAAGTGCTACCTTTGTCAGGTAAATTAGGATAAAATGATTAAAACAGGAAATCCGATCATCAGCATATATACGGAAATGACGCCTAACCCGGAAACAATGAAGTTTGTAGCCAACAAACTGTTGTATCCAGGTAAAAGCATCGATTTTCCGGATGAGGCCAGTGCTAAACCATCTCCTTTGGCGATAGAATTGTTCAGCTTCCCTTTCATCAGGGGCGTGTTCATTATGGCCAACTTCATTACGCTTACCAAAACCAGCGAAACAGACTGGAACGATATAATTCCTACCATCAAATCCTTCCTGAAGGAGTACCTGGAGGATAACCGCCCTGTTATCAACGAAGATGAAGTGGTAGTAACCAAAGATACTGCCAGCAACACCGTGAGCGCTGATGACAGCGATGTGGTAAAAAGGATCAAGGAACTGCTGGAAAACTATGTGAAACCAGCCGTAGAAATGGATGGCGGCGCCATTCAGTTCAAAAACTACGAAGCTGGCACTGTAACATTGATGCTGCAAGGTTCCTGCTCTGGCTGCCCCTCTTCCATGATTACGCTGAAAGCCGGTATCGAAGGCATGATGAAGCGTATGATCCCGGAAGTGAAAGAAGTGGTGGCAGAAGCCGAATAAGCCATAGTTGAGTGAATGATAGTGTTAAATGAAAGCACAGTCTTAGTGGCTGTGCTTTTTTATTTTTTAAGATAGATATAGCGACAATGAAAGGATTACTGGTTTTGTTGACCGGCATGGCTATCTCCGCCCAGCCGGTATTGGCACAGAAGAAAAAAAACATCGACAGTGCCGCCGCCGTTATTACCTACGGCATGCGCAGCAACGGAAAAGAGGTGGGCAACAGCCTTCAACTGTTCATCGATCATAACAGGGCGCACATCGTTCCGGGCGGACCGGCAGCTAAAGAACAACAATACCTGGACCAGGCCGAAAACGCCACCTACCAGGTGCTTGGCACTCCTAACGGGAACATCTATACGTTAAAGAAACCCTTCGGAGAATACGTACAGCCGGAACTGTTACCCGGTACAGACACCATCCTCGGCATCGTTTGCCAGAAAGCAAAGCTCTTTATCCGCTCCAACACCATTGAAGTGTGGTATACCAAACAAATGGCCCTCAAAGGCACACCTAACCTGACCATCACGCCGGGACTGGGACTGGTGCTGAAAATAGTCCGTAACGGCAACAGCGAAACCATCGCTAAAAAAATCGACTACCGTAAAATTACTCCGGCAGAACTGGCGTGGCCGGTACAAATGGGTCAACAGGTAGATGATGCCGCCTATATGCGGGAAGTGATAGAGAGCCGTTATACCACGCTGCCGGTTTTTGACCAGGAGCAGATCAGCTGGGGAAATACGATCAACAATCCGGCAGCCGAACAAACCGGTGTTACCTACCGCTACGCCGGTGGCACCGTAATCCTTAAAAAAGTGAAACTGCCGGCTCCTAAAAAGGGCGAAACCATGTTCGCTGAACTGGTACAGTATTCCAATGGCGACGCGTACGACCGCACCGGTTCCGTGTTTATGGTGCCTACCGACAAAGCCGCTTCCTTCCTGGATGGTCTCCGCAAAGGCGCCGGTGCATTGCCGGTATTTACCGCGAAAAACGGTAAACAGTATCAGGGCATGGTGGCTACCGACAACTACCTGCCTGCGCTGGAAGTCCTCCGCTTCTTCACTCCTTTCGGCGTGCATCACTTCAACGACCAGGTGAAAATAAAAGGATACCACTGGGCTGATTCGGTATTGTATAAACAGGATATCACGGAGCTGCAACACCGCTTACAGGGCGAAGTATGGCTGGGTGTGTATATCGGTAACTATGACAAGGGCGGTCATAAGGTAAGCCTGCGCTTTAAATATTACCCGGGTGATGATGAAGATGAGAACAGCAATAAACCCAACTGGAGTTACCCGCTGTTTAATACCACTAATCTCATGGAAATGGCCGGACAGGAATATCCTACCCTTTTTGATAAGGATTCCCTGACCGTAACCGTCAACATTCCTGAAGGGATTAAAAACCTGCAGCTGCGTTACATTACTACCGGCCATGGTGGCTGGGGTGGCGGCGATGAGTTCAACCCGAAACAGAATGAAATTTTTGCCGATGGCAAAAGGGTATATCATTTTATTCCCTGGCGTACAGACTGCGGCACTTACCGCCTGTCTAATCCGGCATCCGGTAATTTTGGTAACGGATTGTCTTCTTCAGATCTGAGCCGTTCCAACTGGTGCCCCGGTACGCTTACTTCGCCGGTATTCATTTCCCTGCCGGATCTCGGACCGGGACAGCACACTATCAAAGTGGCGATTCCGCAAGGCGCTCCGGCAGGTACCAGCCAAAGTTTCTGGGATGTATCCGGAACACTGATCGGTACCCGGAAAAAATAATCCATTTACATTTGTTGTATGAATGAATTCATCACCGGACTGCAAAACGGTTTGCATGGCATGACCTGGCTGGAAGCGATAGCTGTGCTGTTTGCAGTATTGTCGGTCATCTTCCAGAAAAAAAACAACATACTGGTATATCCCACCGGTATTGTCAGTACCGGTATTTATACCTATCTCCTGTCAAGGGAGCATTTTAAACTGTATGCAGATGCCACGCTCAACGCTTATTACCTGGTGATGAGTGTTTATGGATGGATATACTGGGCCCGTCAGGGCCCGGCCCAACCTGCCGTGAAGATCAGCCGTAGCAGCCCCCGGGAGCTGACTACGGCGATCTTCATCGCCCTGGCAGGATGGGCTGTCTTTTATGTGCTGCTGGTGAATTTCTCCGATTCCAATGTGCCTGTCATGGACGCCTTTATTTCCGCCATGGCCTGCGGGGGTATGTGGTTGCTCGCCAAACGTAAGATGGAAAACTGGATATTGCTCAATATCTCCAATTTTGTAGCGGTGCCTTTGTTGTTTTACAAACACCTTTACCTCACCGCGCTGCTGACCATCTTTTTATTTATCATTGCTGTCTTCGGCTATTTCAGCTGGCGTAAGGCCGTGCTGGAACAGGAAATTTCCCATTCATGAAAAAAGTAGTAGTCATAGGGCCTGAGTCTACAGGCAAAAGTACGCTCAGCGCCAAGCTGGCTGCGCATTTTAATACCGTCTGGACACCCGAGTATGCCCGGGAATACCTGGACGGACTGGGGCGGGCCTATGAACAACCCGATCTGCTTTCAATTGCCGAAGGCCAGCAGCGGCTGGAACAGAAAATGGCGGCCAAAGCAAACGGGCTGCTGGTATGCGATACCGATCTGTATGTGATTAAAGTATGGAGCGAGCATAAATACCAGGAATGCGATCCCCGTATCCTTACTGCCATTGCGGCCCAGGAATGTGATCATTATCTGCTTACCTATGTTGATTTACCGTGGGAAGAAGATCCTCAGCGCGAGTATCCCGATCCCCATATGCGCACTTATTTTTACCAGGTATACCGCGATATCGTGATGCAGTCAGGGGTAACCTGGACGGATATACGAGGTAGTTATGAGCAGCGGGAAGCGCTGGCTATTGAGGCTGTGAACCGGTTGCTGGCGGAGTAGTTTCTTTATCAACAGTCTTTTTTACGCCCGAAACGAGTTCTATAATATCCGGGTCCGGCGCCAGGTTGCGCATTTGTACCAGGATTTTCCGCTGACGCCAGGCGGTGATTTGGGCTGGCGGATTTACGGTGTATTTAACCGGGTTAGGAAGACAGGCAGCTATCATAGCGGCTTCTTCCCGGTTCAGACTGGCGGCCTTTTTTTTGTAGTAAGCCTGGGAGGCCGCTTCTATGCCGAAGATGCCATCGCCCATCTGGGCCACATTCAGGTACATTTCCAGGATACGTTGTTTCCCCCAGATTTTCTCGATCATAAAGGTGAAGTATACTTCCAATCCTTTGCGAACCCAGCTGCGGCCCTGCCAGAGGAATACGTTTTTCGCTACCTGCTGACTGATAGTGCTGGCTCCTCTTATCTTTTTGCTGGTTTCATTGTGTTTCATGGCTTTTTCGATGGACTTGTAATCGAAGCCGTCATGGTCGGGGAATAGTTGGTCCTCACTGGCGATGACGGCCAGTTTGGCATGTTGGGATATTTCATCGTAGCTTACCCAGGATTTTTGCAGATGTTTATCAGTGCCCCAGAGGCTGAACCAGCTGGATAACATCGTCAGGGTGATCGGTGGATTGACCCATCGTAAGAGGATGATATATACAAATTGTGTGACAAACAGGACCAGCAATATCCGCTTCAATCTCCTCCACGTTCTGGGGACAATGCCTTTTAACTTCATTCCGCGTAGGTTTACAAAAATCGGCTTGAAAGGTAGGAAGTTATTGTGGAATTATGAATTACGAATTAGTCATTCCTCTATTGTGAGCATATTATTTGGTAAATTTACAATAGCAGCACGGTTGTTGCGCCCCTGTTTTTACTTAATTCATGATACTATGCTGTTGAACGTACATCCGGAGAATCCGAATCCCCGTAACATAAAAACGATCATCGAATGTCTGAAGGATGGAGGTATTATCATCTATCCAACGGATACCGTATATGGGTTAGGGTGTGATATCACCCAGCATAAAGCCATAGAACGTATTGCACGGATTAAACAGATTGATCCAAAGAAGGCGAATTTTTCCTTCATTTGTTATGATCTGAGCCATTTATCTGATTACGCCAAGAGTGTGGACACGCCTATCTTCAGAATGCTGAAGAAAGCGTTGCCGGGGCCTTACACCTTTATTTTGCCTGCCAGTAAGATGGTGCCTAAACTGTTGAAGACCAAAAAAGACACGGTGGGTATCAGGGTACCGGATAATAATATCTGTCGTACGATTGTGAAAGAACTGGACAACCCGCTAATGAGTACCACGTTGCCTGTTGATCACTACGTAGAAGAATATACGGACCCGGAAATCATTTATGAGAAATTCGGTAAAGTAGTGGATATCGTGGTGGATGGTGGTCCTGGCGGGATGGGATTTTCTACAGTGATAGATTGTACCGGTGCTGAGCCGGAACTGATACGTGAAGGTATCGGTAGTTTTGAAGCCATTACCTGAAATATTGCAGAAAGATGAACAGGTGGATATTGGGTTGCTGGCTGCTGTCCGGGCCTGTATATGTACAGGCGCAGGTTTCAGCGGCTAAGATGATGGAGGTGCCGCCTCAGCGGGTTTCGCTGGCGTTTCCGGCGCAGGCCGGGAAACCTGTATTGTCTTTTCCCGGTTTGTTATCCATAAAGGGAACTTCGAATCGCTTTCCTTTAGTTCATCTGGCATCGGCAACAGTTGCCGGGAGCCCAAAACAAATCCCACCCCCTCCGGTATATTTAATGACGCCTCACAGTTATTATGACCAGCATTTCGGTTTTTTCTGTAAACAGGAATGGAGCTGGCAGAAACAGACCGGGATACCGGTGAAAATAAGGCTGGGCAGTTATGATCTCACCCAGCGCCAGGAGGGAAAATAATAATCAATTATCTATCAATCAAATTATTATAAATAACCATTTGACTTAATCAAATTTATTTAGTTGACAAAGTCAACTAAATAAAAGAACAGTATTTATCAAAAAAAAGGAAGGCTGACCTGATGGTCAGCCTTCGCTTATATCTTCACGCTGTTCTTCGCTCATCAGCGAAATCAGCATTCATCATGTCCATTACAGTTTTAATTTCTTTGCGATATCCGCCGGCAGAGCTTTTTTATTCACCATAAAGCAGGTGGTTTTATAAGCGAAATATGGCAGGGAAGCGTAGAAATAGCCCTGGCCGAAGTTATCGGTGCCCCAGGAGTTTTTCACGCGGAAGTATTTATTACCGTTCTGGTCTTTCACGATACCAACGATATGCATACCATGGTCGTCCTGCGTTTCGTAGTTATCGAAGGCGAGCTGGCGAACTTCGGGGGTAATGGTTTTTTCTTTTCCTGGTTCGAGGAATGCGTTTTTCCTTTCTTCGGCAGACATATCAGTCCAGTCTTTTTCCGGTACGATAGCGAGGCCTTCTTTAAAGTTGAAGCCTTTTTCGCTTACGTCTGCGGCCCATGCGAGGGTGTAGCCGTTGGTAACGGCAGTTTCCGCGATACGGTTAAAGTCATCGAGGTTTACGTTGTATACTTTTTCCCAGTTCCAGTTATCCGGTACTTCCAGTACGAACTGGCTGTTGTACGGATGGTGGGTGAAGGAGGAGATCAGTACATAATCGTCGGCGCTGAGGCCCAGTTCTTTAGCGAAGGACTGTGGCGTATAGGATTTACCGTTATACTGGAATTTCTCCGGAGCTTCGCCCATGTAGGCGTTCAGTACACCGTCGAACGCTTTCTGCCAGTCGGGGTTGATGGTACCGTTGGCGTTACCGATGGTTTTTGCCATACCTTCCAGCAGGCCTTCCATTTCGGCGTGGTTGTACATTTTGCCTTTGTTGCCATCATAAACGCTCTGTGGCACCAGACCATATTCGCGCAGGCACAGCAGGTCGTCGGGGAATCCGCCGCCTTCGCCGAAGTTGGCTTTACCATGCATTCTGACATAGTTGGCCGCTTTCAGCGGGTACATTTTGCGGACAACGAACATTTCGCTGAGGTTCAGACCTTTACCTTTTCCGTTGCGGAGCAGTTCAGATTCAAAAAAGGACAGACCGGAAAAAGACCAGCAGGTGCCGGTGCGGCCCTGGTTCTGTACATCTCCTGCGTCCATATTTTTGATAACGGTAAACTGGTAGCGGCTACCTTCCACATTGCTGCTAGTTTGCGCAAATACTGCAGTACTGCACAGCATGGCAGCACTGATCATCCATTTCTTCATGTGTTAAGACAGGTTTTAGACAAGGGCCAAAAATAAGGGAATCGGGGTATTCCATCTTTAAAAAGATGGATGAACGGAGCTTGCTACAGCTTTTCGAAGGCTTTTTGTTGTTCCTGGTATTGTTCCCTGGTAATTTCCCACTCCCAGAGGTCTTCGTTTTCCTTGTTTTTGACAGTGCCGACAAATCGCATTCCTGCTTTTTGTAATATTTTAACTGAGGCATTGTATTCCTCTTCGGTATGGGCAAGTACTTTTTTGACGTAGGAATGCCCGAAAGCGAAGCGCACCAGGGCTTGCGCCATTTCCGAGCCCAGTCCCTGTTCCCGGTAACCAGCTGTAATTTCATAGCCCATTTCAACGAATCCCTGGTGGGTGGGCTTACCTTTAAAGCCACCGGCGCCAATCAGGCGTTTGTCTTCCCGGTGAATAACGAGGTAAAAGAACCAGCCGAGCATAGCAGGATCGTTGCGTAATTTATCATATGCTACCAGCACCATTTCAGGATATTCGGTCCATCCTTCCGGAACTGAAATTCCAAGGAGTTCGGCCAGTGTATCATTGCCCTGTAATAGCGACTCAAAATGCTGCAATGTGCATGGCAACAGTTGTAGTCGAGGAGTTTGGATCATGTTTTGAAACTAGTAAACTGTTTTGGGAAATACAACCATTTGCTCATTTTTTCATTGGGTTATTTGGCTATTGGAGAGGCCTGGGGTATCGGCTTCTTCCGATCCCAATAATTAAATAACAACATGAAAAAATGAGCAAATAAAGTTAGTGCGCCTGCAGCCAGTTTTCACCGAGTCCCATTTCAGCTTCAACGGGAACGGCCAACGGTAGTGCATTACGCATACAATCCAATATGAGGGGTTTAATAATGTCGAGTTCTGAACGATGAGCGTCAAACACCAATTCGTCATGCACCTGCAGGATCATCCTGGATTTCAGGTCCCTTTCCTTAAACGCCTTGTGAATAGCGATCATCGCCAGCTTAATCATATCCGCTGCGGTGCCCTGTATAGGCATGTTGATCGCATTCCTTTCCGCATAGCCACGTACTACTGCATTGGAAGAGTTGATGTCTTTCAGCCATCTTTTACGGCCCAACATCGTTTGTACGTAGCCGTTAGTTTGTGCAAACCGTACCTGGTCGTCCATATATTTTTTAATGGACGGGTATTGTGCGAAGTAGTTGTCGATAAGGGTTTTAGCCTCACTTCTGGCAATGCCCAGGTTTTCAGACAAACCGAAGGCGCTTACACCATAGATAATACCGAAGTTGACACTCTTGGCATTCCGGCGCATATCTGACGTCACTTCTTCCAACGGTACATTGTACACTTTGGCGGCGGTTGCCGCGTGAATATCTATCTTCCTTCGGAAGGCATCCATCATCTGCTCATCCTGCGCAATAGCCGCAATGATACGCAATTCAATCTGCGAGTAGTCGGCAGACAACAACACAAACTCGTCGCTGCGGGGCACAAATGCTTTTCTCACTTCCCGTCCCCTGTCTGTCCGGATAGGGATGTTCTGAAGATTGGGATTGTTAGAGCTCAAACGGCCTGTTACTGCTACTGCCTGATTATAGGAAGTATGCACACGGCCGGTACGCCGGTTGATCATTAACGGTAACGCATCTACGTAAGTTGACTTCAACTTGCTCAGTTCGCGGAAAATCAAAATGTCATCCACGATCTTGTGTTTGTTGGCCAGCTTCTGCAGCACGTCCTCACCGGTAGCATATTGCCCGGTCCTGGTTTTTTTCGCTTTCGGGTCCAGCTGTAATTTTTCAAACAGCACTTCACCCAGTTGTTTGGGGGATGCCAGTTTAAACCTTACGCCGGCTTGTTCGTATACACTTTCTTCCGCCCGTTTGATTTCTGTTTCCAGTTCACGGGAATAGTCGGCCAGTGCCTGCGTATCAATAGCGATGCCTTCAAACTCCATATCGGTCAGTACTTTCACAAGTGGGTTTTCCACTTCATAAAACACTTTCTCCACGGCCTTTTCGGGCAACATCGGCACAAAAGTATGTTTCAGCTGCAGGGTGATGTCGGCATCTTCAGCAGCATATTCCTTGATTTTTTCTACTTCCACATCCCGCATGGTACCCTGTCCTTTGCCTTTTTTGCCGATCAGGCTTTCGATGGCTACCGGCTCGTATTGCAGGTATTGCGCACTCAGTGCGTCCATACTTCTGCGGCCTTCCGGCTCAATGAGGTAATGGGCCAGCATGGTATCAAAAAGCTGCGCTGTCAGTTCCAGTCCATACCATTTCAGCACCAGCATATCGTATTTGATATTCTGGCCTACCAGCGTGATGGACGGATGTTCAAACAGCGGTTTGAACTCGTGCATAATAGCGCGGGCGGTGGCGTAATCGGCCGGCAGGGGAATGTAATAGGCTTCCGCGTTTTTATAGGCGAAGCTCATACCCACGATATCGGCTTCATTGGCATCAGTACCGGTTGTTTCGGTATCGAAGGCGACTTCCTTTTGTTGCAGGAGATCGGCCAGCAGTGCGGCCCGTTTTTCAGGCGTGTCTATCAGCTGGTATTCGTGAGGTGTATTGTGAATGTTTTTATCCGGCGCCAGGAAGCTGGTGGCTTCGGAGACTGCCGGTTCTTCTGCCACGGCTGTTTCCACCGCCTGGCCGAAAAGGTCGGTTTGCACCACTTTGGGTTTAGCCGGTTCGGCAGCACTGCCGCCGAAGGCGAAACTGTCACCCAATACTCTTTTACCGAGGGATTTAAACTCCAGTTCGGTAAAAATCTCCGTCAGTTTTTCTTTATGAATCTCCGTCAGACTGAAATCTTCTTCATGGAAGGTAACCGGCACATTGGTGATGATAGTAGCCAGTTCTTTGGATAGCAGGGCGTTATCGTGGCCCGCTTTGATCTTCTCTCCCATTTTACCGCCAATGGCGTCTGCATTAGCCAGTACATTTTCCAGTGTTTCATACTGAGCCAGCAGTTTCATGGCTGTTTTTTCACCGACACCGGCAATACCGGGTATATTATCCACCGCGTCACCCATCAGGCCGAGGATATCGATCACCTGATGTACGTCTTTGATCTGCCATTTTTCACACACCTCCTTAGGGCCCATAATTTCTTCCTTGCTGCCCATGTATGGTGGTTTGTAGATAAATACATTCTCTTTCACCAGCTGGCCGTAGTCTTTGTCGGGCGTTACCATATACACGGTATAACCGGCGTCAGCAGCCTGCCAGGCAAGGGTCCCAATCACATCATCGGCTTCGTAACCATCTAATTCTACCACTGGTATATTAAACCCTTCGATGATCCGTTTTATATCAGGGAGAGCTTCCAGCAGGTCTTCCGGGGCATCTTCACGATTGGCTTTATAGTCGGTGAAAGTTGTATGACGTTCGGTAGGAGCATGCGTATCAAATGCAACGGCCAGATGGGTAGGTTTTTCCTTATTGATAAGATCCAGCAAGGTGGTGGTGAATCCAAACTGCGCGTTGGTATTCCGGCCGGTGCTGGTTAACCTGGGATTTCTGATCAGCGCATAATAAGCCCTGTAAATCAAGGCCATAGCGTCGAGTAAAAATAATTTCTTTTGCATCACTAAACCTACAAGAATTAATTTGAATGCACAAAATTAAGATAGTAGCACAATATACGTTCAGAATGTATTTTTAACCCGGAAATAAAAATAGCGTATGAATAAGATATATCATCTGTCGACCTGCAATACCTGCAAGAAGATTCTGGAAGAAATAAAAGCGAAAGAGCGGGGTATTACCCTGCAGGATATCAAAACGGAAAAGATCACGCCGGAGCAACTGGACGAGATGCATACCCTGGCAGGCAGCTACGAAGCCCTTTTCAGCCGCAGGTCGCAGAAATACAGGCCCATGGGGTTGCATGAGAAAACCCTGAAGGAACAGGATTACCGCGACCTGATATTACAGGAATATTCTTTCCTGAAAAGGCCGGTAGGCATTGCCGGCGACCGGATTTATATTGGCGCGGAAGTCAGGAACCTCTGATAGCTGAGATTTTCGCTGATTTCGCTGATGAGCGGAGAAGAGTGTGGTGTTGTTTTTTTTACTGCTTTTTTTGAAGATTTTGGACAAACTGTCTGACTACTTCTTTATAAAGCGACATATCCTGTTCGTGCTGGAACGATTTGAAAGGGAAGCGTGCGGCTTCGTCCAATGCTTTTTTCAGTTCAAATTGTTCCTGCGGCAGGGAGTAGAAATAGCCTTTTTCCATGAGGTATTCGCCCAGGTATACCTGTTCAGATTGCCCGGGCGTAGGTACGAGGATCGCTTTTTTGTGCAGCTTCACCAGGTCCATCAGGGTGGTGTAGCCGGAGCGGCTCAGTACCATGTCAGAGGCCAGCATGGCTTCGTTTAAAGCTCTGGCATCCAGATGGTTAACATGTGTTACACCAGGGGCCACGGCTTCATTGAACGGAGTGCCGGGTTTGCCGCTCACTATCAGTGCTTTCAGTGAAAGGTCCTTTACCTGGTCCAGCACCAGTTTTTCCAGGTTGGTACGCTGGGGTTCCGGGCCGGAGATGAGTACCAGCAGGTCGTACTTTTTAGCAGGCGCCTGTTGTGGTTCAAAACGGCTCAGGCAGCCTATGTAGGTGGTGTGTGGCGGCAATTTGGCCGGATGGGCCAGTTCGCCTGAGAGGTTATTCTTACCGTCGAAATCCGGAATCCAGCAGGCGCTGTATTTACGGATGAAATTATAATTGATTTTCTGCAGTGTCCGCTCTATCCAGCCGCCGAAAGGTGTTTTGATGAGGAGCTGGTGGGTGATGAACACGGTAGGTATGTCTTTATGATACAGGCCGAAGCGGTTATCAGAGACCACCGCGTTGATCTGATATTCTTTCACGATCTTTTTGAGCCATCGTTGCTCGTATTTCACCGCCTTATATATTTTCGGAATTTGTTGTATGATCTTCATTCCGAAGAACTTACCTTTTTGAGCGTACTGGATGCGGTATCCTGGCAGTGGTAAAATGGTAATTTCCGGGAATTCCTGTTTCAGCAGTGCGGCATGTTTTCCTTCCGCGGCAATAAAAACCTGTGCGCCTGCGTTTAGCATTTCATGGATCAGCGGAATGTCGCGGGTGGCGTGTCCCAGGCCCCAGTCCAGAGGCACTGTTAAAATTTTTACGGGAGGCAGGATTGTGGACAAATAAATTGAATTTTTTTGCGAATTTAGCTTAAATTACAAAGGGTGATTGTTAAGAAAAGGTAAACTAATTTAGGAAGGACTTATATTTAACCGGAAGTATTTAATTAGCATTATGAAAAGGATTAAATGGATGGTGATCTTTTTTCTTTGTGGAAGTTTAACGATGACAGGTTGCAAGGTGTTTAAGAAAAATGATTGCGGTTGTCCCACTATGAACAAAAAACGAATGCACTAAAGGCACATCTAACACAACATTGAACGATTTTTACCTTATCTTTTTTTGAATTATCCCATGAAAACCTGGCCAAACAATTATTCGGGGAACAGTCAAAATTTTTTTCATGAAACCGGTAGATAGAGATTTATTGATCCTGCTACATGAAGATAGGTACACAGAGCAGCAGATCCAGTCTGCTGTAAGGCAAATCAGTGAGATGTTGTCTTTAATTGAAACAATGGATTATCTGTGCGCAGTTATGGAAGTAGTAGATTGTAACAAAAGCAGAATTACCAGCAAACGATCGGTGCTGGAGAAAGCCATTTCACGTAAAGCACATAAGCCTTTCGAGTTTATTATTCACCGCAACTAAGAGTAGCACTTCCGGCATTTCCGTTACAGTAGCATAACCCGCTGCTTATCTGCATCATTGTGTATTTTTTTTAAATTCTTGTTGTACGTTTGCCGTCAAACAAACTCAACTAAGCGATGGCAGATTTTTCGCACCTGCAGGATTTTTTGCAACCTGTTTCCAAGGCATTACTGAATGACGATCAGGAGTATGACGCTTTCCAGATAGGAGGTGTTATCGACGCTTATGAGGAAGAACATCATCCCGACCTGGATGCTGCTGATATCGTATTGCTGGGTGTGGGAGAAGAAAGGGGCAGCGTTAGCGGGAAAACCGGTACCGGTGGCCCGGATGCTATCCGGCGGGAGTTTTTTAAACTTTACAACTGGCATCGGGATATCCGGTTGGCCGATGCAGGAAACCTGCGCTCCGGCGCATTCCTGGCCGATGCCTACGCTGCTATGAAAACAGTGGTAGGAGAACTGGTGCAGGCCAACAAAACGGTATTGATACTGGGCGGGTCCCATGACCTCACCTATCCGCAATACAAAGCCTATGCAGCGCATCAGTTGATCATTGAAGCTACGGTCGCCGATGCTTTGATAGACTTACAGGAGGAATCTTCGCACCGTAACGAGCGGTACCTGATGGATATCCTCACCGAACAGCCCAACTATCTGCGTCACTATAACCACCTTGGTTTCCAGAGTTATTTCGTACACCCGCGCATGTTGGAAACGCTCGATAAACTGCGTTTCGATTGTTTTCGTTTAGGCCGTATCCGTGAGAATATGGAAGAAGCGGAACCTGTGCTGCGTCACTCCGACTTATTCAGTCTCGATATCAATATTATCCGGC
The DNA here is from genome assembly GCF_014529935.1 of Chitinophaga qingshengii. Taxonomy (GTDB): domain Bacteria; phylum Bacteroidota; class Bacteroidia; order Chitinophagales; family Chitinophagaceae; genus Chitinophaga; species Chitinophaga qingshengii. The sequence continues at coordinate 3,753,957 of NZ_JACVFC010000001.1, read as the reverse complement.
ATACCGACGCGCCGGCCAATACGCTCTCCCCTAATGGTTTCAGTGGTGAAGAAGCCTGCTCCCTGGCCCGCTACGCCGGTATGAGCAGCCGCCTGTCTTCTTTTGGTATCTATGGTTACCGCCCGGAAAAAGACAAGGAACAGCTGACCGCCCGCCAGATTGCGCAGATGATGTGGTATTTCATGGATGGGCGCTCCGTTAAAAACAAGGAAGCCATGCTGGATGACCGCGATGCCTTCTGGGAATTTCATATAGCCTTCTCCGATATAGAAACCGTTTTCCTGAAAAGTAAACGTACCGGACGCTGGTGGATGCAACTACCCGACCGGGAATTTGTACCCTGCGCGTACAATGATTACCTCCTGGCCAGCAACAATGAAATGCCGGAGCGCTGGTTACGACACCAGGAAAGACTATAGCATTTAGTGATTTTTTGATTTACGGATTTTTTGATTTTGAGTAGACATAGCTGTCCTAAATGCTTTCTTGCTAAGGCAAAGAGGCATAAAATACCAAAATCCGTAAATCAAAAAATCCGTAAATTATATTTCCATGTCCAGTAACGCGGTAACACGGTCTTTTACATAAGCCGCTTTGTTGTCGGTAGAAATCATATCATCGTCCAGCCCGTTCATGGTGCTTTTGTGCATCTTCTCCACCCGCTCATCTATCTTGCGGAAATAGGCTTCTTTTTTCTCTTCCCAGGTGCCCTGTTCCACCCGAAGCGTCAGTAGCCTGTTAGGATTGATGTGACTGTAAAGGTGCTGTAAGGTGGTGTACAGGAGACTGTCGAGCTGCTTGTAATAAACAAGTGCACAGTTGTAGCTGTTGCTGCCGGCTGACAAGCAACGCTGATATCGGTTTTCCAGTGTGTCCAGCGCCGTTTGGCGGGAGGATTGGCAGTAAACATTACCACACAGAAAAACCGCCAGGATAAGCATAGGAAATTTCATAGGCGCTGTGTTGTACGCCAAATATACAAAAACTAATATACTTAATTTGTGATATAAGTGTTCTACGGTGTTAAGCCGGCATTAAATCTATGCCGTTACTCTGTGGTAGCGCCTACCGAGCCGGTACAGGTTTCGCCGGGAGGCAGCCCGTTAAGCCATACGCGGATCGCATCGGTACGCTGATTGGTCAACTCTGTCAGGTAATTGGCTTTGCACACGGGAAACATACTGCCGTAGCTTTTGGCGGATTCAGGATACATGGCCTTCAGCTGGGCATCGCGGAGTTGTACCCATAGCCGCTGTGCGTCCTTAAAATTGTTGATAAACGTTTTATTGGCCGCGTATTTTTTGAGGATCTCCTGGTAGATGGTATTCAGCTTTTTATCTGCTTCCTTGTATTCCAGACCGGCTTGTTTGTTCATCTCCGACTGGGATTGGGCCATGCCGGCAAAACTGCCCGCTACGAATAACAGTGTGATAAGAACCGATTTCATGTATGTAAAGGTTTAAGGAACTTGAATGCATATACCATCGGCAGTTTGCCTTCCATGCCTTTGATCTGATAATGCCCGTTTTCGCCGGTGGTATGCTGGAAACAGTTATACGGAGAATAGTCAAACTCCTGCAACAGTTGTAGTTGCAGTCCCTGTGCCAACAGGGAGCCGATTACCTCACTCAGTGGATGGTTCCAGGAATAGGCGACACCTTTTACATCAGCGCCGGTTTCAGCATCGGTATAAGTGTCGTTGTTATTTTCCACGATCGTTTCAGTATTGAAATAATCGTACTGCACGCGGGTAAACTGATCGTCAAACATCCATACTACCGGATGGAATTCAGCCATGATAAAGGCACCGCCGGGCTTCAGGAAATGCCGTACTACAGCGGCCCATTTGTCCAGGTCCGGCAGCCAGCCGATCGTGCCATAGGAAGTGAAAACGATGTCGAAGCTGTCCTTCAACTGTTCAGGAAGACTGTACACATCGCAGCAGATAAACCGCGCCTGCTGCTCCAGGCCCAGTTGGGCCGTAAGTGTGCGGGCCTGGTCTATGGCTGCATCAGACAGGTCAATACCAGTCACTTCAGCACCCATGCGTGCCAGGGAAAGCGTATCCTGCCCGAAATGGCATTGCAGGTGCAGGATACGTTTTCCTTTGACATCGCTCAACAATGCCAGTTCAATACTATTCAGCGAATTGCGGCCTTCGAGAAAGGCCGGCACGTCATAAAAGGATGAGTTAACGTGCACGGCTGTACGTTTATTCCAGAGTGCCTTATTTGCTGCCAGGTATTGTTGTTCGTCTTGCATGATAAATCACATCAGATCACTACGAGTTCGTAGAAATCGCCGGGATTATAATACTGTTTGGCGAGTTGCTGCAATTCTTCCGCAGTGATGTTCTTGATGGTTTGAATGTTATTGTAGAAATAGTTTTCGTCCAGATCGTTCAATATCAGGTTTTTCCAGCGCTGTATTACCTGGAAAGCGCCGTCCAGGTCGCCCAGGATGGAACCGATCATATAGTTGCGTACCAGGTCCAGTTCTTCCTGGGGTACCGGTACGTTCTGCAACTGCTGTAGTTCTTTGTACACTTCTTCGATGGTCGCTTCACACACATCCCTGCCGGCTTCGGTTTGGATATTGATGGCGCTTACCTGCCGGAAGTTGTACAGCTGGGAATAGATACCATAAGTGTATCCTTTGTCTTCCCGGATATTGCTCATCAGCCTGGAGCCGAAATAGCCGCCGAAGATGGTGTTGAGTACCAGCATCTTCGGGAAGTCCGGGTGATAACGGTTCGGGAAAGGCCTCGCGATGCGGACCGCGCCCTGTACGCCGTTTTCATCATTAAAGATGCGGAATTTCTTTTCTTCTGCGGGCTGTATAGGCAGTTCCGGCCTGATGAGGCTGGATTCGCCGTTCCAGCGGGTGGTACCGAAATGTTTGTTCAACAGCGCCAGCATATTGGCGGGCATATTGCCTGCTACGAAAATGCGGCAGTTGTTGTATGTATAATGTTTCTGATAAAATGCGCGCAGCGTTTCTGTTTGCAGGGCATCATAAGCCATCATGCTGCTCACGCGGCCATAGGGATGGAAATCTCCAAACAGGTATTTATCGATGAAACGATTGGCCACAAAATCGCATTTCTGCAGATTCACGGCCAGCTTTTGTTTCTGGTTTTGTTTGTAAAGGGCCAGTTCTTCTTCCGGGAAAGAAGGGTCCTGTATCACATCCTGCAATACGGGCAATAGCACCTCGGTGTGTTTGGTGAGGCAGTGCAGGGTGAAGGTAGCATTTTCATGATATGCGTTCCGGTTAAGGTAGGCGCCATGATAATCAACACTTTCGTTGATTTCCAGCGCAGTACGTTTGCTGGTACCGTTTTTCATGAGAAAGTTGGTAGCGGCGGCTTCCAGGCTTTCGCTTTCATACCACGAACCCGCGGGGAACACCAGTTCCAGCTGAAGGGTATCCTGCTCTTCCGATTTGATCACATATACGGGGATACCGTTGTCCAGGGTGAATTTTTCGTAGGGCTTCAGCTTTATATCAAACTCCACAGCATCTTTAATGGGAGGGGGAATTGTTCTGTTCATACATAGCTCATTTATACCGTGTGACGGAGATGATGTTTATCCCTGGTTTTCGGCGTAATAGTAAATGGTATTGGCGTTCTTTTCGTCAAAGATCAGTTTGGCTTCGCGGTGAATATCTTCGGCGGTAACTACTTCATAGTTTTCAAACTCTTTGTTCATCAGGCCGGCATCGCCCAGCAGCTCATAAAAAGCCAGGTTGTTGGCGCGGTTGAGGAGGCTCATATCTTCAAACGCCAGCAGGCTTTCCACGCGGTTTTTCACCTTCTGCAGTTCCCTGTCGGCAATGATCTCGCCCTGGAGTTTTTCCAGTTCGATCTGGATGGCTTTTTCGGCGTCCTTCATCTTAACACCCTTTACCAGCTTGCCTTCAATGGTAAGCAAACCAGCATCCAGGCTGCCGAAATGATAACAGTCGATGTTACTGAAGAGCTTTTTCTCTTTTACGAGCACCTGATGCAAACGGGAAGAGCTGCCACCACCGAGGATATCGGAGATCAGGTCTGCTGCATAATAACGTTTGTCTGAACGGGCGTACATATGATAACATTTGTACAGTGCGTCCAGCGGTACGTTGGCTTTTACTTCCAGCTTGTGTGCTGCCGTCTGCGGCGGTTCTACCGGGAGTTGACGGGTGTATTTTTCACCGGAAGGAATATCGCCGAACCATTTTTCCGCCAGTGTTTTCACCTGTTCTACGGTAACATTACCGGCTACGGAAAGGATGGCATTCACCGGGCGGTAGAATTTGAAAAAGAAAGCTTTTACATCTTCCAGCTGCGCATTTTCGATATGCGACAGTTCCTTGCCGATGGTCATCCAGCGGTAGGGATGCGTACTGTAGGCCAGCTCCCGCATCTTATGCCATACATCGCCATAAGGCTTGTTGATGTAATGTTCCTTAAATTCTTCGGATACTACTTTCCGTTGTACATCCAGGCTTTTTTCACTGAAAGCGAGCGACAACATACGGTCGCTTTCCAGCCAGAAAGCCGTTTCGATGTTTTCTGCGGGCAGTTGTATATAGTAGTTGGTGAGATCACTGGTCGTATAGGCGTTGTTCTCCCCTCCTGCCATCTGCAGCGGTTCATCATATTCGGGGATGTTGATGGACCCGCCAAACATCAGGTGTTCAAACAAATGCGCAAAACCGGTTTGTGCCGGGTTCTCATCTCTGGCGCCTACGTCGTACAGTACGTTTAATACAGCCATGGGCGTGGTATGGTCTTCATGTACCACTACCCGTAACCCATTAGCTAATGTAAATTTATTATAATGAATCATAATATAATATTCGTATAAGAGTAAAAATAGGGTAAATGGACTAATAACGTAGTAGGAATTAAGAATTAGGGTACGGGTTTTCCATGACCGGGAAGCATTTTGAGGGCGTATAAGGGCTGCGGGGTGCTATCAGTATGAATTTGGGCCGTCATTCGAGGTATAGTTCCTTTCGCTCATAATTGATCGTGAGGGTGAACTGTTTCCATATTTCATAACCGATAGACCCGGCAATCTGGGTGAATACGCCTACGTCATTGATATCCTTACAATAGCTCACGGGCACATTGGGAATGGTTTGCCCGCCGAGTTGCAGCGCAGGAATAGTGGCATTGATGTAATACAATACCCGCACCATGTCCTGTACCCTGTCGGTATTGATCGTAGGCAGACTGTTGATGCGGTTGGAATCTACATAGGGCCAGTTGAAAAGGATACCGTAATCGCCGCCGGTGGTAATATGGTAATGTCCCGGCAGGGTACGGCCGTCCGGCATGGAGATGGCTGCATCCACGACCGGCGTGGTATAATTGAGCTGAAAATGCAGTGTTCGGCCCGTATTACCGATGGGCGTTTTCCCGTTACGGTACAGTACCAGCTTTTGCTGGTGGTAATCAATCTTCACGATATATAACTTCAGCAGGGCTACACCAATTACGCCATCGACCTCCCCGAGATGATCCAGGTTTTCCAGATAGGCGTTCACGTAAGGAATGCGTAATTCTTTCAGGTATAATGCATTGAGTGTAACTACCTGCGTTTTCACCATGGCGTTATTGGTACCGCTCATAAAAGCCTGGTGGCCGCTGTTGATGCGCATTTTTTCGGCAATACGTTTATCCAGCACCGTTACTTCTGCGCCGGTGTCAAATACAAACCGCAGGGTATCGGTACTGCCGGAAAGCAACACAGGGATGACCACATGTTTGTTGATCATGCGAAAGGGAATTACAGCAATAGGTTTGCTGTTGTCTGCTGCATGGGCAACATTATTTCGTTGTGCAAAAGCAGGCAGGCAGAGAAGAAAGCAACTGCATATTACAATCACCAGAGTACGCCACATGCTGCAAATAACGTTAAAGAATACTTTTTATTGGCAACTTTTTAATTAACAAGTCGTTATCCCTGCTGATCAGGAGGGTGGCCCTGGTGCCCACATTCTTGAGTAATTCGCGGAATAGCTGGAGGTTGCCACCGAGGTTATTGTTGACAGCCATAATAATATCCCCTTTGTGAATACCGGCTTTTTCTGCCGGCGATCCTTTGATGATATCTGTTACTTCCACCCGGCCGTCAATCAGATAGATGATAAGACCGGTATAGGAATAGTCAAACATATCCTTAAAGTGGGTATTGGGCATCAGGTATATCTCTTTTTTGCTGTAGTTGAGCGTAATGTTGAACCGCCGCAGCAAATCGTTGCCAATCATGCCGCCGAGAAAGGGATAGGCGGTGATGTTGGTCCTGTCGTCGAAGATATACGTAGGCACGTTCCGGAAGGAGTAGTTGCCGACACGAAATTCCTGAACAGTAGTGAGCGACATCTGCATTTTGCCGCCGAGGCCCTGGGCTTCTGTTTGTATTATTTTCCGGGATTTACGACGGTTGGTGATCAGTGCGCTGTCCTTAGTGAACTGGGTGGACAATAACAGGCACATACCCGCCCCGGTATCAAAATAATAACGGTTAAGGGTGGTTCTCCGCTCATTGCGCAGAGGCGCGGTAATCAGCGGTATCTGGGTGAGCGATGGCCGCAATAGTTGCCCGCCCCGGGGATAGGGAAAATGGCCTTTCGTATAGACCAGTATCTCTTCGGTATCATAGTCTACCGTTACAATATAACGGCTCAGGAAGCTGTAACCGATAATACCATCCACCTGGATACCGTACACCTGGCTGATCAGTTCATAGTCGTTCACATGGAAATCAAGGCTGTCCGTGGTAAGTCCGGGTAGTTTCAGGGAGTGCCCCATCGCGAAAGACACGGTTTTGGCGGCGCCCAATCCTTTCACGACCCTATCGGTTGGTGTTAGTTTGAGCCCCAGCCGGACGCAGGTAGCTGTATCCAGGGAAATACCGGCGCTACCGGTGTCGAGGATAAACTGCAAGGTGTCGGGGATGTTGTCGAGTGTTCCTGAAATGATGACCACGCCGCCATAATATTGTTTGAATTTGAAGCGGGTAATCAGCACGGATTGCCGTGTACTATCATTCTCCGGGATGGCATTTCCGGCGAGTACTGGTTGAGCGAGACCGGCGGCTGCTGTCAAGGCAAGCAGCAAGGCAAGTAACAGATTTGGTTTAGGCATACAGGTGATGCAAGGAGATCATTTACCTAAATTTAATGTTTAATACGCTACATATAAAATATTTTTATTACCCGCTGTTATTGTGCGATATACTACCTTTGTCGGGTTATTCAGCGATTAGAAAATAGCATATGGTACTTCAGGATTTATATCAAAAGGCGCAGCAGTTTGAGTTTCTGACAGCAGAAGAAGGTGTGTACATGTTTGAAAATGCACCGCTGGCAGAACTGATGCATATTGCCAACGAGTTACGCAAACAACAGGTGCCGCATGGAAAGGTGACCTGGCAGATAGACAGAAACGTGAACACGACGAATGTGTGTACGGCCAACTGTAAGTTTTGCAATTTTTACCGTATTCCCGGTCACGCCGAAGCCTATATTACTGATATTGAAGAATATAAACGTAAGATAGAAGAGACCCTGAAGTATGGTGGCGACCAGCTGCTGTTGCAGGGCGGGCATCACCCCGAGCTGGGACTGAGCTTCTACACCAACCTGTTCCGGGAGCTGAAGAAGCTGTATCCTACGCTTCGGCTGCATACTCTCGGCCCCCCGGAAGTGGCACATATTACCAAGCTGGAGAAAAGCACACACATTGAAGTACTGCGCGCCTTGCAGGAAGCGGGCATGGACAGCCTTCCCGGCGCCGGTGCGGAAATTCTGAACGATCGTGTACGCCGCCTCATTTCCAAAGGCAAATGCGGTGCACAGGAATGGCTGGACGTTATGCGGGCCGCGCATAAACTGAACATAGCTTCTTCTGCCACTATGATGTTTGGTCATGTGGAAACAGTGCTGGAACGTTTTGAGCACCTGGCAGACATCCGTCAGGTACAGAGCGAAAAACCGGAAGGACACTATGGTTTTACCGCCTTTATCCCCTGGACTTTCCAGGATGTGGATACCTTGCTGGCAAAAATCCGCGGTGTACATAATATGACCACTTCGGAAGAATATATCCGTATGATTGCCATGAGCCGTATCATGCTGCCCAACATTAAAAATATCCAGGCTTCCTGGCTCACGGTTGGTAAACAGGTAGCGCAATTGTGCCTGCATGCCGGCGCCAACGATTTCGGTTCTATCATGATTGAAGAAAACGTGGTGAGTGCAGCCGGTGCGCCGCACCGGTTCACGTACCGCACCATGCAGGATGCGATCCGCGAAGCTGGTTTTGAACCACAGCTGCGTACACAGTTGTACCAGTTCCGTGAGTTACCTGCTGCTATCGAAGAGCAGGTCATCAATTACTAAGACCAATTTGTATATATATTTTTTTGAAAGACATGTTCGTATGAACATGTCTTTTTTTATGTGCGTTTCTATTGACTTTCATCGTTATAGTAATGTTAAAACTATCATGTGCCTGTTACATTTCGTGTGTTATTACGTCTAACAGATATAAACAAAAACAAGGAGGGAACCATGAAAAAGCTGGGTTTAATATTGTCAGGATTGGTGATAATGGCGATGGCTGCCTGCAGTACCAAAGTTACCTCTTCCTGGCGGGCCAATAACGCGCAACAGTTACAGCGGGACAAGAAGATAATGGTAATGGCACTGGTTCCTGATAAGGACCGGGCACTCAGAAGCCAGATGGAAAACTTTACCGTATCTGAATTCAGGCGTAAGGGTTATAACGCCGTTTCAGCCTTACAGGAATTCGGGCCTGATCAGTTTATAAAAATGGGTGAAAAACAGGCGATCAGAAAGCTTCAGGGCAGTGATGTCAGCCAGGTTCTGACTATTGTGATGCTGGATAAAGGCAGAGAAAGAACTTACACACCGGGATATGCCTATTCCCCTTATGGATACTGGGGTTTCTGGCCTTACTACTCCCGTTGGTATAACAGCTACTATTCACCGGGTTATATCACCTATAACACCAAGTACCAGTGGGAAGGTAACTTGTACGACCTGCAAAGCGGACAGTTACTGTACTCTGTACAGTCTCAATCTTTTGATCCCCCGTCAACCGAAAGAATGGCGGTATTATACGCGCAACAGGTGATCAAGGATATGGCGAAACGGAACCTGCTGGCCAGGAACTAACCACATCGTGCAATAATGACAATGGATAAGTGTGACGAGGGCAGATCAATTATTTTGATCTGCCCTTTTTTATGAACGATTCATTATCAATAAATTCAGAAATCGTTATTTTATTCGTAGGTTTATCCCCCATTTGAATTCCGGTTATGTTAGATATACCTGTTAATGAAGACACTTACCTGCGGCAACTGACCTTGCAGGACGCCCCACTGGTATATAAACAGCTGGATGCTTCCCGGAAAAACCTTCGTAAATATCTCCCCTGGGTAGATTACAACACCAATGAAGAACACAGTGCCCGTTTTATCCAGATGATGCAGCGCAAAGCAGAAGAGCAGGAAGCGATTGCACTCGGTATCTGGTACCAGCATCATTTATGCGGTGTGATGGACCTGCACGGATGGGACCACCAGGTACAGAAAGCCGAAATAGGTTATTGGGTGGGAGAAGCCTACCAGGGTAAAGGCATTGCTACGGCGGCCTGTCAGGCATTGATTACCTACGCCTTCAAAAAACTGCGGCTGAATAAAATCGAAATCCGCTTCGTATTACAAAATGAACGCAGCGGGCAAATCCCTATCAAGCTGGGATTTACCAGGGAAGGTATCCTGCGGCACAACGCCAAACTACATGGCCAGTTTGTGGACATGGTAGTGATGGGCGTACTGCGGCAGGACTGGAAGTTCTATTGACGGGACGATAATTCCTTTCTTACCCTGCTGTGTTTTCTGCCGTAGCAATAGTAGATCACCATACCGATAGCCATCCAAATGATCAGCCGCAGCCACGTATCCAACGGCAGGAACACCATCATTCCCACACAGGTAAGAATACCCATGATCGGCACAAACGGTACCCAAGGCGTTTTAAACGGCCGCGGTGCATCCGGCATAGTATAACGCAGTATCCATACGCCCGCACATACGATCACAAAAGCCAGCAAAGTACCAATGCTGGTCATCTCCCCTACTACCTTGATGGGCACCAGTGCGGCGAATAAACTGATAAAAACACAGAAGAGAATATTGGATTTCCACGGTGTGCGGAAGCGGGGATGTATTTCCGAGAAGACTTTTGGTAACAAACCATCTTTAGACATCGCGTAAAACACGCGTGACTGCCCCCATAGGTCTACCATGATCACGGACGTATAGCCGATGATGATAGCCAGTACCACCAGTTGCCCCAGCCATTTGAAGGGTGTATGGGAGATGGCGATAGCCACCGGAGCGCCGCTGTTTTTGAAATCGGTATAGGGCGCCAGGCCGGTCATTACATGCGAAAAGATGATGAACAATACGGTGCAGATAGCCAGTGAGCCGAGGATACCGATAGGCATATTCCGTTTCGGATTTTTGGTTTCCTGTGCGGCCGTACTCACGATATCAAAACCGAGGAATACGAAGAAAACCACGCCGGCGCCACGCAGGATGCCAGACCACCCGAAGTGGCCGAATTCGCCGGTATTTTTCGGGATATAGGGTACCAGGTTGGCCGGTTGTATATACTTCCACCCTAAGGCAATAAATACGAGTACCACACCCACTTTCAGCGATACTACCACCGCATTCCAGATCGCAGATCCTTTGGTGCCCCGCATCAGGATGTAGGACATCAGAATCACCACCAGGGCGGCAGGCAGATTAAAGAGGCCATGTACCACTTCTCCACTGGAAAGTGTTACCGTTTCAAAAGGCGAATGCACCAGTTGTGGCGGCAGGTAGATACCATAACCTGAGAGGAATTCCACAAGGTAGTTGGACCAGCTGATGGAAACGGTGGCTGCGCCTACTGAGAATTCCAATACCAGGTCCCAACCGATAATCCAGGCCAACAGCTCTCCCATTGTAGTATAGGCGTACGTATAAGCGCTGCCGGCGATGGGTATCATGGCCGCAAATTCTGCATAACACAAGCCTGCAAAGGCACAGCCGATGGCAGCTACCACAAAGGAAAGGGTAACCGCCGGACCGGCATTGTTACCTGCTGCCAGGCCGGTCAGGGAAAACAACCCTGCTCCGATGATGACTCCGAGGCCCAGCATGACCAGCTGAAACCCGCTTAATGTACGCTTGAGGCCCTGGGCGCCCTCCTCTCCGGATTCCTGTAAGAGCCAGGCCAGTGGCTTTTTGTAGTATTGTTTCATTAATACCCTACTTGTTTAGTGGACTAATTGGGCGCAAAGATATTTGGAATTTACGGATTTTGGAATTTTTTGATTTACGGATTTTTGGGGAGTTATAAAGCGAAGATTAGCATGATCAATGCATAAGCACCAAACGCACCCCTCCTCCCAAAATTCCAAAATCCGTAAATCAAAAAATCCTTAAATGATTACGCGATATCGCAGATATGAATAGCGTTATTCAGCGAGGCCAGTTTGTCGGCATGGGAAGGAATAAATTCCTGTGCCACATATCCTTTGAAACCGGTGTCGTAGATGGCTTTCATGATGGCGGGATAATACAGTTCCTGGGTTTCGTCGATTTCATGACGGCCCGGAACACCGCCGGTGTGGTAATGGGCGATATATTGATGGTGATCGCGGATATTGCGGATCACATCTCCTTCCATGATTTGCATGTGGTAAATATCATACAGCAGTTTGAAGTTTTCAGAACCTACTGATTTACAAAGGGCTACGCCCCAAGCCGTATGATCGCACTGGTAATCGTGGTGATCTACCTTGCTGTTGAGCAGTTCCATCACCAGGGTTACTTTTTTCTTTTCAGCATAGCTGATAATGCGTTGTAGTCCTTTGGTGCAGTTTTCAATGCCCTGTTCATCGCTCAGGCCATTGCGGTTGCCGGAAAAGCAGATGAGGTTGGAGAAACCGGCTTTGGCAGTTTCATCGATGTAATGCCGGAAATACGTTTCCAGTTTATCGTGGTGCGCAGGATTGTTGAATCCTTTGGTAATGCCCCATTCCGGGCCATTGCTGGCTACCATGGCGCAGGTCATGTCGTGTTGTTTCAGGATGGCAAAATCCTTGGGGTCTACCAGGTCAATCGATGGGATACCGATTTTTTTGGCGGCCACACACAAATCGGCCAGCGGAATGTTATAACACCACGCACATACGGAGTGGTTGATTTTTCCTTTCAGGGCTTCGCCAACAGCTTTGTCGTGGGCTGATACCCTGCTGGAAAGGGAAGATAACGCGGTAGATGCCAGTGCCATAGTCGCTACTTTTTTGATCATGTCGCGGCGGGAATTGTCCTCGTGCATATTACAATATACTTTAAGTGGCATGAATTTAACTGAAAATAAGCGTATTTGCAACACTTGCTGCAAGATGGCTGCAGGGCACAGTCTGTAAGGATGTCAGTCGGCATACGCGTTGAAATTCTTACCTTTATATTACCATTGTATTTTGGTAAGCAATTTGTTTACGTATCGAAAAGCGGAGGTTGAAATGGAAAAAAAGTACACCCCTAGTTTATGGCTTTGTATCCTGATGGACCTGATCGGTTGTGCCAGCTATGCTGTGCCGGTATTAGGCGATGTCAGCGATCTGATCTGGGCCCCGATTTCAGCAATTATTTTTTACCGCATGTTTGGCGGCCCCATTGGTACTTTTGGTAGTGCCTTTAACTTTTTGGAAGAACTGTTCCCTGGAACAGATTTTATTCCCACTTTCACCGTGGCATGGGTAGTAAAACGTATTTGGGCTGGCAGAAGAACGGTCGCCATGAAGTGAAACTGTTAAATTTTCGATTTTGGGATTTCTTGATTTTGGGGAGTTGATAATACGTACTATCAATTCCCCAACATCCCAAAATCAAGAAATCCCAAAATCAATTAATGTTAGAAGTGGTTCATCCGCATACCGCCTTGTCCGCCGCGGGGACCCATCATCCGCATTCCTCTCTCCCCGTTATTATTGCCCTGGGTATTACCGCCGAACTTTTTCAGGAAATAGGTAAAGCTGATCATAAAGTATTGCTGCAACACGTTGGAGCGTACGTCTTCTATATAGTTATCCGTTACATCGCGGGAAACGCTCAGATATTGACGGAGCAAATCGAAGCCTTGTATCTTGATCATCCCCTGTTTTTTAGGGAATACATATTTAGCCACATTGGCGTTCCACATGGTAGAAGTAAGGTTATAACCGGCAGTACGGCCTCTGCTGAGCGTACAGGTAATATCCGTGCCTACCATGAAACCCAGCGGCAGATTGAAGTTCACATCAGCGTTGAAGTTATAGTCAAAGTACTGCGTATTGGGCGTAGACGGCAACGTATAGGAGGTAGCGTTATAGTTAACACTGGCACCTACGGCGGCATCAAACAAATCTTTGTACATATAGCTTACGTTAGCCGATTGTGACAACGAAAGCGTGTTTTTATAGTTCATCGTGCCCTGCGTGATATTTACATCACGGCTGTAGCCGATGGAAGTACCGGTATTCAGGTTTTGTCCCGGTGTGCGCGACAATGGAATGGAATTATGGACCATACCACTCAGGCTATAGTAACCGTTTACGTTGACAGGTTTGCTGAAAGTCTTACCCGTAGCGGTATCCAGCCGGGTAGAGTTGATGATCTTATTGGAGCCAAATGATCCCCTCAAAGAGGCGAACATACCCCTGAAGGTAGTATTGTTGAACTGGTTATAGTTAATACGTACTGTATTGTTGAACGACGGCTTCAAATCCGGATTACCCTGTTGCACATACAATGCATTACTGTTGTCCGGTACGGGTTGCAGCTGTTGCACGGTTGGTTGCTGGGTGTTACCATTATAGTTGATGCGTAACCGTTTGTTCTTTGCAAAAGTATAGTTGAAACTCGCGTTGGGCGAGAAATTCACGGTACTTTGATGAATCAGGCTATCTCTCTTGGTGCGATAGGAGAAGGTGTTATTATCTAAATTATTGAACAGTACATTCAAACCAATAGAGTAGTCGTACTTCAGTTTGGCAGTACGGAAAGCGAGGCCGGCCTGTTGATTGAGCGTGTTGTTGGTAAACGCGTTGCTCAATGAATCGTTGAGCTGATCATATACCCCTTTGTTTTCATCATAGTCGTAAGTAAATTTTTTACTATCGCTTTTGTATTTGGTAAAGCCGTAGTTGGCTTCCAGGTAATGGTCACGCGCAATAGGTTCCGTATAGGTGAAGTTGGCGCCGGCATTTTGGCTGCTGGTATTAATCTGGTTGCTTTGATTGAAGGTGGACAGGCTATCATTCGCAGCATAGTAAACGCTGGTTTTGTTATAATTCTGCTGATCGTTCACACTGTTGTTGTACGACAGGTTCAGGCTGAGGGTACGCCCTGTTTTTTTGAAACGTTTCCTGAACAGGATAGATCCGCCTGTATTTTCATTATGTCCCTGGCCATCGTTGATGGTACTTCCTTTATTGACGGTATCCTTGTTATTGTTCAGCGTCTGGTAATCGCGGATGCTGAAGCTGTTGCCGTTGGTAAAGGAATAGGACGGCGTGAAAATGACGGAATGGAAAGAGTCTATCTGGTATTCCACGCGGGCATTGAAGCGGTTGTTGCTGTTGTCTGTCTGCGAGGAAGAGTTTTCGTTGTAATAGGTTGTGCCGTTATCAGCAAAGGTTTGCCTGGCCGTTGTTTGCGACAGGTTGTTTTTGGTATCATTAAAGAAATAGTTGCCGTTGAACACCACTTTTTTGTTGAAATCCTCGCTGAAATTGACGCCGGCATTCCAGTTGCGGGTGATGCCCGGATTGCTGCTGCCGCCACCGCCACCTCCACCGCCCATGCTGACGATCATAGCACCACCACCACCTCCTCCTCCGCGGCCACCCCTTCCGCGACCGCCACCTCCTCCGCCACCGGCGGAACTGAAGCTCATTTGGTCCTGGACCGTATAGCCGGTACTGTTAACATTGTTGCCGCCACCCACGATGCTCATTTGCTGATTATCGCGGAAACGGTTAAGGTTAAACGAAGTGGAGAAACGGTCGTCCGTGCCGTAACCTGCGGCCGCGCGGCCAAACAGCCCTTTCTTTTTATCTTTTTTGATGGTGATGTTGATGGCTTTTTCTGTTTGTCCATCATCGATCTGGGTGAATTCTGCCTGGTCTGATTTTTTATCGATGATCTGTACCTTATCGATGATGTTGGCGGGCAGATTTTTGGTTGCCATCTTAGGATCGCTGCCAAAGAACGGTTTACCGTCTACATATACTTTGGTAACGGTTTCGCCTTGTGCGGTAATGGCGCCGTCTTTATCGACGGTTACCCCTGGCAGTTTTTTAAGCAGGTCTTCCACTACTGCATTATCGCGGGTTTTGAAAGCGTCGGCATTAAATTCCAGGGTATCTTTTTTTACTACGATCGGGGGCTTTTCATCCTTAATTTCCACTGCGGCAAGGTTTACGCCTTTCAGTTCCATACCCAGTGTGCCCAGTGCGAGCGACGGGGTTTCCTCCGAGATTTTAACCGTTTTGTTGATGGGTTTATAGCCCAGGAAGCTGATGTACAGGCGGTAGTCGCCATTAGCGACATTGGTGATCTCAAAATTTCCTTTGTTGTCTGTGGTGGCTGTATTAGCCACTGTAGAGTCTTTAGCGTGCAATAAAACCACGGTAGCCGCAGGCATGGCTTCTTTGGAGCTTTGGTCGGTCAGCTGTCCCTTAATCTTTCCTTGCTGCGCCTGAGCCTGGGAGCAGATGACTCCCAAACTCAGTATCAGCAAGCATTGTATAATTTTTTTCATAATGGAGGTTCGCGCAAAAAGGTAAGATAGGATGAATTTTTACATTTGGGGTTGCCGCTTACGTAATTTCTCCATCTCTTGTTGGCGGATGCTTTGCATTTGTTCCTGGCTGATTTTTTCAGCGCCGGCAGGTATGCTCAGATCCTTATCGGTAACAGCTTGCAGGTTCACGCTGCTGGCATTGTAAGCGCGTTTGCCGCCTTCTGCCACCAGTACTACCGCGTTTGCTTCCGGCAGCAGTCCGTTGATGGGTGAGAAACTAAACGGCAAATCAGTGGTGTACCATACGGTGTAGGTATCGTCTTTCAGCTTAACGGTGGCCTTTTTACAGGTATAACCGGCGATTTTTTTTGTTTTATCAGCGGTTTTGGCATCTGTGGCTATGATAAAATCTTCTTCTGTGTAGTAGGTTTTAGGGGCATCACCGAAAGTGCTGAATACATGAAGTATCTTTTTATTGGTCAGGTCAAAGTACTGCGCATTGCCGCGGCCCATCATACCCATGCCCATTCTGCGCTGACCCGTACCTTGTCCTTGTGCTTGTCCCTGTGCAGGGGCATTGCTGCTGTCCCTGCGGGCTCTGCCGCCCCAGCGGCCACCGCTGCCGTTGCCGAAGTCGGGTCTTTCGGTAGCCAGTTTAGCGTGACCGTTATCGAAAGTGAGGGTTTGTTTAAAGGTGATCACATCCGGTATTTGCGGCGCTTCGTCTCCGTCTCCCCCGCCACGCTGGAACCCGCGCATCCGCTCGGGATCTGTTTTAGCAGTCACTTCGTAGACAATGGTGCCTGATTGCTGCGCCAGCAGCGGTTGTGTAAAAGGCAGCGCCAGGGCTGCGCTCATAATGATCCGGGATATACCTTTCATGGTTGTCGGTTTTAACAGCAAAAAAACCGCTTCCCGTTCTCTTTTTGCGTTAAAAAGCTTTATTTACTGTTATTTACTGTTAAAGGTTATCTACCAGCGTTAAATAGGCTTATCTACTGTTAATTATTGTTAAGGATTTCGCCCCTTTACCGCCGGAATGGATAGTTTTGTAACGATATAAACATGATTGATGCGTCAAAGAATCCGATACATCCTTATCCTTATGTGCAGCTGTATTCTGGGAATATTCCTTTTCCAGGGATATTGGGTGTACAATTCCTTCCGTATCCGGCAGGAGCAGTTTAACAAGGAAATCAATGATGCGCTGCGGACAGCGGTGTTTAATAAACAGTTCTCTGATGTGCACCGGCGGTTCCCGGATATGCGCTATCGTTATTATAACCGGAGCAAGGACAGCGGCCAGGTAGTGATGGTACGGATAGACCGGCACGGTCATCGGGGAGAACGGCCACCCGGGCCGCCACCAGATAGCCTGAGAGGAGACGTTACCGCCCGTATTTATGCCGATACCCTTGCCCGCCAGATCTCCGATTTCCTGATTACCAATAACCACAACGACAGCGCCAATCTCAAAAAACTGGATTCTGTATTCCGCGCTGAACTACACAACCGCCAGATAGCCACCCCCTATAAACTGGATACCTTTCACATGAGCTACAGCGGTCTTGAAAGAGACAGCTTCCGCGACAGTATCCGTAAAAGAGAACCCCGGCAAACGTCTAAAATACCGTTCAATCCTGCCAGTAATCTCTTCGTACAGGCCAGCTTTGAATCTCCCCTGCAGTTTATCCTGCAAAAGATGCTCTGGACATTGATAAGCTCCGTTGCACTGCTGGTGCTGACGGTTCTTTGTTTTGTGTATATGCTCCGTACCATCCTCAAACAGAAAAAACTGTCGGAGGTGAAGAACGACTTTATCAACAACATGACCCATGAGCTGAAAACGCCTATCGCTACAGTATCAGCGGCTGTAGAAGCATTGCAGAACTTCAACGCGCTGAATGATCACCGGAAAACACAAACCTACCTGGATATCTCTAAAAATGAATTACAGCGGCTGTCGGACCTGGTGGAGAAAGTGTTGCATATTGCTGCGGAAGAAAAAGAAGATATAGACCTGTTCCGGGAAGATACAGACCTGAATGAAGTAATCGACAATATCCTCACCAATCATCAGCTGAAGGCGGCCAAGATGCTGCAGGTACGGTATGACAACAAGTTGACCCATCCCACTGTTTATGTAGATAAAACCCACCTGGCCAACGCTATCAACAATCTGGTGGATAATGCCATCAAGTATTCCCGCGACCAGGTACAGTTATATATCAGCTGCAGTGAAGAAAACGGTGTGCTGAAGATCATTGTGAGAGATAATGGCATTGGTATTCCGCGGTCTTACCAGGAAAATATCTTTGATAAATTTTTCAGGGTACCTACCGGCGATTTGCATAATGTAAAAGGGTTTGGATTGGGGCTGAGTTACGTAAAGAAGATCGTGGATATGCATGGCGGTACCATACGGGTACACAGCGAGCCCGACAAGGGAACGGAGTTCACCCTGCATATTCCGCTGACCCGCTCCCATGGCTAAGTTTAGTGGTATCGGGCAGTATAGTTGTATTGGAATATAGACAGGCATTATCCGGGTAAAAAAACGAGTATGGCAAAAGTATTATTAATAGAAGACGAATGGCAACTGGGCCAGATTGTTAAAGACAGCCTGGAAACCCGTGGCTTTGAGATGTTGTACGCTGCAGACGGGAAAGAAGGGTTGCGCCTTTATCAGCAGGAGCGGCCCGATGTGGTGGTGTTGGACATTATGATGCCGAACATGGACGGCTTTTCCGTGACCGCCGAGATCCGGAAGCAGGATAAATTCACGCCCATCATCTTCCTGACAGCTAAATCGCAAACAGCAGATGTGGTAAAGGGATTTGAGCTGGGCGGCAACGACTATCTCAAGAAGCCCTTCAGTATGGATGAACTGATTGTGCGGATTAAAGCGTTGCTGAAGCGGTTCAGCGACCATCCGGCCGTGAAGGAAATGGAAGAAGGCTCCGTGGTGATCGGGCAGTATGTGTTTAACTATGCCAAGCAGACCCTTATCCGTAACAATACCACCGAGTTCCTATCTCACCGCGAAGCAGAGATCCTGCGCCGGTTGTACGACAACAAAAATGAGGTCATGGAACGGAAGGCCGTACTCATGGACCTCTGGGGCGATGATAACTTCTTCAATGCCCGCAGTATGGACGTTTTTATCACCAAATTGAGGCGTTATCTCAAGGATGACAGCCGGGTCCAGATCGTTAATATCCGGGGGGTTGGTTATAAACTGATATTTTAGCATTATCGCTTATCTTTGTTCTTTATGGAACAGTTAGTACAGCAAATAGCAGCCTATAAACAGGAAATAGCGGCTTTTACGCCCGCCAATGCGGCCGATCTGGAGCAGTACCGGATTAAGTTTCTGGGAACCAAAGGTATCGTGAAGGCCCTTTTCGGAGAAATGAAACAGGTCCCCAACGATCGCAAGAAAGAGTTCGGACAGATCCTGAACGAGTTTAAGCAGCTGGCAGAAGCCCGCTATGAAGAGTTTACAGCGCTGAAGGAAGCTGCCGGCGCCAATCACGAGGAAATAGATTATACGTTGCCCCAGGCTCCTCACCGGTTGGGTACCCGTCATCCTATCAGCATGGTGCGGAATAAGATCATCCGTATTTTCGAGCGGCTGGGCTTTACCATTGCAGAAGGTCCGGAAATCGAGGACGACTGGCATAACTTTACCGCGCTGAATCTCCCGGAAAACCACCCTGCACGCGATATGCAGGATACTTTCTTTATCAGCAAAAATCCTGACTGGCTGTTACGTACCCAAACATCTTCTGCCCAGGTAAGGGTGATGGAGCAGGGTAAGTTGCCTATCCGTATTATCAGCCCGGGAAGGGTATACCGTAATGAAACCATTTCTGCCCGTGCACACTGCTTCTTCCACCAGGTAGAAGGATTGTACATTGACGAAAACGTTTCTTTCGCTGATCTTAAACAAACCCTTTATCACTTTGTGAAGGAGTTCTTCGGCGAAAACACCGGTATCCGTTTCCGTCCTTCCTACTTCCCGTTCACAGAGCCCAGCGCTGAGATGGATATCTCCTGCTTTATCTGTGGCGGTACCGGTTGTTCCGTATGTAAACACACCGGATGGGTAGAGATCCTGGGCTGCGGCATGGTACACCCCAAAGTGCTGGCCAACTGCGGCATCGATCCGGAAAAATACACCGGATTTGCCTTCGGTATGGGTATCGAACGTATTACCATGCTGAAATACCAGATTAAAGACCTTCGCCTGTTTTCTGAAAATGATACCCGTTTCCTGGAGCAATTTGAAGGAACGGTATAAAATATTTAGGGATTTTTTGATTTACGATTTCGGGGATTAGACTGCTCCGGCATTCTTCAAATCAGGAAATCGTAAATCAAAAAATCCCTAAATCAAAAAATTCCCCCGATGGTACACTCTATTGCTGTATGCGGCGCCGGCACTATGGGAGCCGGCATTGCCCAGGTAGCGGCTTCCAATGGTTATAAGACGATCCTGTTTGATATCCGCCCCGAAGGGCTGGAAAAAGCGCAGGCACAGGTTACCAAAAGCCTGACTGCGGCCGTGGAGAAAGGCCGGCTGAAAGCAGCAGAAAAGGACGCCACCCTGCAACGGCTTACATTTACCAGTGATATCAGCCTTTGTGTGGCGGATGTGATCATAGAAGCCATTGTAGAAGATATAGCCGCTAAAACGGCTCTTTTCAGCCAACTGGCGCCTATCAACGGCGAGGGTACCATTTTCGCTTCCAATACCTCTTCCCTGTCTGTTACCGCGCTGGCGGCCACCCTTCCTCATCCGGAGCGGGTTGCCGGCATGCACTTCTTTAACCCTGCCCACCTGATGAAACTGGTGGAAGTGGTGAGTGGAGAACAAACATCCCCGGAAACGGCCAACCGCATTTATGAGCTGGCCAAAACTATGGGGAAAGTGCCGGTACGTGTGAAAGACTCTCCCGGATTTATTGTGAACCGGGTAGCCCGGCATTATTACCTGGAAGCTATGTTGCTGGCAGAACAGCGGGCGGCAGACTTCAGCACGATCGATCTGTTGCTGGAAAATGCCGGTTTCCGGATGGGGCCATTTGCGCTCATGGACCTTATCGGCAACGATATCAACCTGGCCGTAACCCGGTCGCTGTACGATGCGTTTCAACAAGCGCCGCGCTTTAAACCAAACATACTACAGGAACAACGTGTACAGGATGGAAGACTGGGCCGCAAAACAGGCCTTGGCTTCTACCGGTATGAGCAATAAACTTTTAACAGTTATAAATCAGGAGAATCGCTCAAATCACGGAAATCATTAGTTAATTTTGAGCCTCCTTAAGTAAATGAAATAGTCTTCATGATTTTAGTAACCGGTGGAACAGGTTTTTTAGGCAGTTATTTGATTCGGTCATTGGTGGCAGCAGGCAAGCCTGTGAGAGCCCTTTACCGGACGGCCCCATCTCCCCGGTTACAGGACCTCTCCGGAAAAATAGAATGGATACAGGGCGACATCCTGGATGTATGTGTACTGGAAGACGCGATGCAAGGCGTTACCCAGGTATATCACTGTGCAGCGATCGTATCCTTTCAGCCGGGTAATGCCGACAACCTCATGAAGATCAACGTAGAAGGCACTGCTAACGTGGTGAATATGGCACTGGATGCCGGCGTTAAAAAAATGGTGTACGTAAGTTCCGTGGCTTCCATCGGGAGGGCGAAGGAACAGGCAGCCATTGATGAAGATTGTGAATGGGAAGAGAGCTCCAATAACTCCCGCTACAGTATCAGTAAGTTTCAGGGTGAAATGGAGGTATGGCGGGGCATCGCTGAAGGGCTGGATGCCGTGATCGTAAACCCATCGATTATATTAGGCGCCGGCTTCTGGGATGAAGGCTCCGGTACCCTGATTAAAAACGCCTGGAAAGAATTCCCTTATTATACTGAAGGTGTCAACGGTTTTGTAGATGTACACGATGTGGTAAAAGCCATGATCATGCTCATGGATAGTTCCGTGAGCGGAGAGCGCTTTATCCTGTCGGCCGATAACTGGGGATACCGTCAGTTGTTTACTACCATGGCCCATGCATTGGGCAAAAAGCCGCCCCATATTGCAGCTAAACCGTGGATGGCGGCCATTGTATGGCGACTTGAAAAGCTCCGCGGAATGTTCACCGGCAAACAGCCGCTGGTGACGAAAGAAACGGCGCGTACTGCACAGCTGAAGGTGTACTACGACAATCAGAAAATAAAGAATACCCTACCCGACTTCCACTTCCGGCCGCTGGAAGAAACCATTCAGGAAATAGCCGCCGCTTTCCTGGCCTCCCGTAATTAATTACCGCAACAACAACGCTCCTATAGCCGCAGCCAGTGTTTTGGTTGTTTCCGCAGGCGCATCTTTGCTAACCCATACACGGGGTTTATCGCCGGCAATAACTGCCGCTACCGGTTGACCGCGATACTGGAATTCATAACACACTTTTTCGTAGGAATTGACCTTGCCAAAACGGTTATGTGCCGTGATGCGGATATCCGTGTCTGCACAACGGAGGATACCGGTTTGTTTGTTGTTGTTCAGTTCCAGGTACCCGGGGGATTTTAATATCATTTCCCAGCGTTTCAACGGCTCATTTTTGGTGCCGTTGATCAGTGTATAGGAAAGGGGTGCACTGCCGTCCAGGTCTTTTAAAACGGCCGGTAAATCGCGATTGGAGAAGGCGATCCGGGTGGTGTTCATGGTTTGTACCAGGATGCGTTCATCGTTACCGCTCACGTAGAAACTGAACGGGTTTTGGGGGTCTTTGATAAAACTGCCCATCGTTTCTGCAACACCGTTTTTACGGGAGGAGGTGGTATACAGTCCGTAAGAAATGGTTTTGGCGGTCAGCCAGCCATCGTTCACTTTTACCGGCCACTCCTGGGCCTGGCTATACAGGTTGTTACCGGAGTTGGTGGTGTTGGCGGGTTGTTTGGTAGCAGTACAGGAAAAGAGAAAGAGAATGGGAAACAATAACTTTTTCATGAATGGCGGATTATGGGAAACGAATGACGAATGGAGAACGTGCAGCCATTCGTCATCCGTAATTGATTAAAGGGATTTTACTTTGTCCCAGATTTCGGGAATACGTTTTACCCAGCCGAGCTCTCTTCTTTTGTCGCTGGCTAATTCTGCCGGGGAGCCAAAATATACTTTACCGGCTTCGAGGTTGCCGGGCACACCGCTTTGTGCGAGTACTACGGCGCCTTTACCGATGGTCAGGTCTTTGTTGACACCTACCTGTCCCCACAGGATCACATTGTCTTCGATATGTGCTTTACCGGCAATACCAACCTGGGCAGCGATGAGGCAGTTTTTACCGATAACGGTACCATGACCAACATGGATCATGTTGTCCAGTTTAGTACCACGACCGATGATGGTATCACCGCTTACACCTTTATCGATGGTGCAGCCGGCGCCTATTTCCACATCGTCTTCGATGATCACACGGCCACAGCTTACCAGCTTGTCGTATATCACCTCTCTGTCGGCTCTTTTCTTGAAGTAAAAAGCATCCGCACCGAGTACGGTACCGGCATGAATAATCACGTTGTCACCGATCACGGCGTGGTCATAAATCGCCACGTTGGGATGTATCAGACAGTTACGACCGATACGCACATGATTGCCAATGAATACGTTAGGTTGTATGATGGTGCCTTCTCCAATCACTGCAGTATCACTGATCGCTTTCGTTGCCGGTTCAAATGGACGGAAGCGGTTCACCAGTTTTACATATGCACTGAAAGGATCGTCCAGCACTAATAGCGCCTTGCCTTCCGGACATTCCACTTTTTTGTTGATGATGATGATTGTGGCGGCAGACTGCAAACTGGCGTTGTAGTATTTTTCAAAGTCCACAAAAGATATATCCCCTGGTGTTACTTTATGTATTTCATTGAGGCCGGCAGCCATCAGCTGGCTGTTGCCAATCAGCTCTGCGCCTATGTATGCAGCGATTTCCGTTACTGCAACGGGTGCTTCAAACTTCATATGATCCGAGTTATTGAATAATGTTAAAGTGCAACAAAGGTAGTAAATCAGGGAACGCAACAAGCAAAATATGGAGGGGGTGATAACGATAACGGGGAAGTTTCAGACTGCTGTTATCCACAATTATTTTAGTAGTGTGAATAAAATTTTTTGTAAATTTTTTCTTTTGTCATGAAATTCTTTTTAATATTGTGTAGGGAATTTTGTTTCCCTGTACTTACTAACCCATTCACATAATAAGAAAGTCTGATTGTTCCAACGGTCAGACTTTTTTTATTGCCGCTGAAATCCTTTGTCAGCAAGCATTACAGCCAACAGCTATTTTTTTTCTCTTTGTATACTCCTCCTCTTGCCATTCATTGGAAGCTATTTTTATGTCCGGCTCCCCCATCTCCCGAAAATGCAAAAAAGGAGCAAAAACACGATTCAGTATCCTTTGCTCCCACTTTTTTGCCAATGAAATTATATTGCTTTGCTGAACAACTGGCTTTCGGGCAGTTTTCTCCACAAACGGGCATCAAATGCCATACAGATATTCCGGATAAACGGACGTCCTTTGGCGGTAACGGCCACCCTGTTCTTCACTACTTCTACCAGTCCATCCCGCTCCAGTTCCTGCAAACGCTGAAGGCCTTCCATCACAGCGTCACACTGGGTATCAGCCTTACGCCAGCTCGTTTCAAATGTACACATCAGGTCGCGGATATGACCTTTTAACAACTGATCTTCTGCATTGAGAATATGGCCGCGAATGATCGGAAAATCACCTTTGTTTACTTTCTCCTGGTAAGCCGCTACCTGTTTCTCGTTTTGTACATAGCCATAGCCGTTATCTCCGATGGAAGACGCTCCTAAACCAACCAATAAGGAAGTATGTGAAACGGTATACCCCATGAAATTACGATGCAGTTCGCCTTTCGCTGCTGCGATGAACAACTCATCGCCGGGCAGTGCAAAATGGTCCATACCAATCTCTGTATAACCATTCCGCGCAAAGAGCATTTTACCCAGTTCATACAAGCGCCTTTTCTCTTCGTCTTTCGGTAAATCTGCTTCGGAATAACGGCGCTGTCCTACTCCTTTGATCCAGGGAACATGCGCATAGCTGTAGAAAGAAATCCTGTCGGGCCGCAGTTGCATCACCTTATCAATGGTGTCCTGCATTCCGCAGGCGGTCTGTAACGGAAGCCCGTAAATCAGATCGAAATTGATGGCGGTAAAACCGGTTTTTCTGGCATGTTCTACCACCCTGGCCACCATATCGAAAGGTTGTAACCGGTTGATGATTTCCTGAACCCGTGGATCGAAGTCCTGTATACCCAGACTGATACGCCGGAAACCAAGGTTATATAACGTCTGCAAATGTTCGGGCGTGGTATTACCGGGATGCCCTTCAAAACCGAGGGAAGCATCCGGCAGTAATTCCGCATGCTGATAAATACCCTGCAACAGCATCGTCAGGTTCTCCGGACTGAAAAAGGTAGGGGTGCCACCACCCAGGTGGATCTCCCGGATACGGGGCTTACCATCGAAAGCGGCCACATACAGTTCCCATTCTTTCAACACGGTTTGCAGGTAGGGTTCCTCTACCGCATGGTTGACGGTAATGTGTTTATTACAGCCGCAGTAGGTACACAACTTCTCACAGAAAGGCAGATGGATGTAGATACTGATACCGTCTTTGTTATTGGTCGCCTGAAAAGCTTTTTTCAGCAATGTCTTCCATGTCTGGAGGTCAAAAGTGTTTTCATCCCAATAAGGAACCGTGGGATAACTGGTGTACCGCGGAGCGGCTGTATTGTATTTACGGATTAAGTTCATGATCATGAAGGTTTATGACAACAACGTTCCACCACTTTTTCACTGTGGGCAGACATCACAGGGCTGATATACGGGATACCCAGGTTCAGGCCGCGCAGGATCAGCAGAATCCCCATCACGCCTACAGCAACCGGTATCAGTGCACGGATACGGTTACGCATTTGCATACTGACCAGGTGGCTGAACCAGGTGACGGCCATCATCGCCGGCATGGTACCGGCGCCAAATGCAGCCATAAAAAGACTGCCTTGCCAGGTGTTACCGGTAGCTACTGCGCCGGCAACGGCAAGATATACCAGGCCGCAGGGTAACAGGCCGTTCAGTACGCCGATACCATAGAGGGTACTGAATCGCTGCTGACGTAATAATGCACCCAACGCAGATTTTATTTTAGTGAGATAAATACCGGGGAGATGACCACCTTTTGACCGGTATGCCCCGGTGTATTGCAATAGTACAATCAGCAACAGGATCACACCGATGCCGATAGAAAGCCATTGCTGTAAGCCGCCCAGGTACAACTGCCGGCCCACCCAGCCAAAGATCATTCCCAACAAGGCATAGGTGGTGATACGGCCGGCATTGTACAGCAGGATACCCGCCAGCTTCCTGTAACCGTCGAGATGTTGTACCGGTAAGGTGAGCGCAATAGGTCCACACATGCCTATACAGTGAAAGCTGCCCAGAAAACCGAGAATAAGTGCGCCTATCATGACAGATTAGTTAATGTGTAAACTTTCTTCCTGATAAAAAGGTTTGCCCTGGTTTTCCCACTGCAGCTTTACAAGGTAACTGCCTTTATGGAACAGCTGGCGGTTAATCACCAATATGCCATCACTGCTGAGATGCAGCGGCATTTCAACATCCATGGCGGCATCAGAAGGACGGTAGAATTTTATCTTGCCCGTAACGCTGGTACCATGCAGTTCCTGCGGGAAAGTCACCGCAATCCCTTCTGATTGCTGTGAGATCATCACAGGAGCAGAAAGGCTGTGTGCATTCTTTTTCCCATCGATCACCTGCTGGTATTTCAGCTCTTCTGCGTAATAGTCTTTGGTGACCATGTCTATTTTGGTGCGCATGCTTTTGGTGACCAGCGTCAGTATACCGGCTGCAAAAACAACAAACACGATGATGATTTTATGTCCCCAGTTCATGATGATATGATTTAAATGCTATAGAATTTATTGTACCGGTCCCAGGAAAGTAGTGCGCATCACGGCGATCCGTTTATCGCCTTCATACAGGCCGATATAAAGAGTGGATTTCCGGTTATGCAGCGCCGTTTTCGGCACGATGATAAAAAAGGTGCCCTCTCCCTGACCTTCTGCTTTTACTGTGATCGTATTTTTACCCATTACTTCCACATGTCCCGGTTCTTCTTCCAGTTTTAGCTGCAGGGGTATTTCCGCAGTGGTTTTATTAATCAGTTTAATACGGTAGAGGTTAGAAATGCTGTCCGTTCCCCGCTCCTGGTACAACATGCCGGCGGTGCGCATAATGGTGCCGCTGACAGGTTTGCGACTGGTGAGCATAAATACCATGGCGCCCATCAGCAGAAGGAGGATGGCAGAATAGATGCGCAGGCGGGGCGTAAAACGCAGCGGTGCTTTCTGTGCGATGCCGTTTTCGGAAGCATAGCGGATAAGGCCACGGGCGCGACCGGTTTTATCCATCATATGATCGCAGGCATCGATGCAGGCAGTGCAGTTTACGCATTCCAGTTGGGTACCGTTGCGGATATCGATACCGGTAGGACAAACTTTCACACACTGGGCACAATCGATACAATCGCCGATGGCCCTGGAATCGTCTTTACGGAACTTTCCGCGGGGCTCTCCCCTTTCGTAGTCATATGCTACCAGGATGGAGTTTTTATCGAGTAATACGCCCTGTAAACGGCCGTACGGACAAACAATGGTGCATATCTGTTCACGCATAAACGCAAACACACCGTAAAACACGCCGGAGAATACCAGGATGGCGATAAAGCCGCCGGTATGTTCGGACAATGGTGCGGTAATAATTTTACCCAGTGATTTGGCGCTGATGATATAAGCCAGGAATATGTTGGCGATCAGGAAGGATAATGCATAGAATACCAGGTGTTTAGCTGTTTTCCGGATGATTTTATCCGTGTTCCAGGGTTGTCTGGCCAGGACACGTTGGGCAGCGGCATCTCCCTCAATCCAGTATTCGATGCGGCGGAACATCATCTCCATGAAGATGGTCTGCGGGCACATCCAGCCGCAGAAAAGCCGGCCGAAAGCCATGGTAAACAATACGATAAAGAGGATGAAGGTCAGCATTGCCAGACCGAAGATGAAAAAATCCTGGGGCCAGAAAATAGCGCCGAACAGGATGAATTTGCCTTCCACTACATTGAGCAGAAATAAAGGCCTGCCATTTATGGATATAAACGGCAGGCTGAAAAAAACACTAAAATAAAAGATACTCAGAAGGCTCCGGATATTATAGTAGCGTCCTTTCGGCTGCTGTGCGAATATCCAGTTGCGCTTTCCTTGTTTATCAACTGTGGCTATACTGTCTCTGAACGTATTGCTGTCGGCCATGACTTTATTCTTTTGCACCTTGCGGTTCTTTTGGATTGGGAGGGTTGCTGCCGTGGATAGATTTCACGAAACTAGCCAGTTGAGCCAGTTGTTTCGGAGAGAAATCTTCCTGCCAGGCTTTCATCCCTTTGTCGGGTACGCCGTATTTGATGGTTTTAAAAACCTCGTTGATTTTACCACCATGCAGCCAGTAATCGTCGGTGAGGTTGGGACCTACCACGCCTTGTCCTTGCGGGCCGTGGCAGGGAGCACAACTGGCGACGAAAATTTTTCCTCCTGCTGCGAGGTCGTCGGCATCTTCGAGCATTTTCACATTGTTTTCATCGATGTTGTTGGCGGCATTTTTCAGGTATTCCGCTTTGGCGATGGCTGCTTTTTCTTCGGCCATAGCCAGCTCCTGGAGCTGGTTAGGAGCAGAATGGGAGATTTCCGTGCGCCAGAAGTATACTACGCCGAAACAGATGCTGAAGACAAAACCCCACTTCCACCAGGGAGGGGTGGGGTTATTCAGCTCATGGATACCATCAAAGTCATGGCCCATATCTTCTTCTGTTTCGGACGTAGCATCCAGGGTCCTGGTTTTGTTGATCTTCTCCAGCCAGGAGATGCGCGGTTTGGCAGGATCAGCTTCCTGTGCTGCCTTGTGCCTGCTTTTACGTTTGATACCGGCCAGAAAGCGCAGTACAAAAAGCAGGGAGATGATCACCCCGATCTCCAGGATAACAATGGACACTAATAGGTATAGGGAGGACTGGGATAGTGGCGTATAATAAGCGGCTGCTTCCGGCGCCGGACTGGTGGCGCTGGCTGGCAGACTGGCTGCCAGGGAAAGTGTGAACAACACCAGGATGGCCGGCAGTTTAGCGGCTTCTTTTTTCATTCTCTCACGATAGAGGTCCATAGCGCCTACCACCGCATTACCCAGGATGGCGATCACCAGTACCAATCCGATGATGACTGTCAGCAGTACCAGCGCTACCGGGTCCTTTAATTCGGATGGCGGCTTTGGGCCGTTGGCGAGCGCGGAGAGGCTGCATAACAGGCTACCGCTGAGTGTATATAATAGCTTCCTTTTCATATGTATCGTTTATAGGCTTTGGGTATCATCATTATCTAAGGGGATGCGGCTGATCTGATCCACCATATTACGGTCGGCCCGGAACGCCCAGAAGGCGGCGAACACGAAGAATACGGAGAAGATCAGCAGGGAAGCCATCGGGTAGATGCTGACACCGGCAATTGATTCCAGATAATTAATGAACTTCATGATCCTGTGTTTTTATGTTGACTAAAAATCGTTTTTGTCCGTGTGGCCGGTACCGGCATCCGCGGTAGCGGGCTTTTCTGCCGGCGCCATTTTAATATCCTTACCCATTCTTTGCAGGTAAGCGATCAGCGCTACTATCTCCCGATCGGCTTTGATCGGCAGCTTATCTTTTTCCAGTGCTGCAGCAATGCTGTTGGCCTGTTGGTCGAGATCTGCGATGGACTGTTTTTCGTAACCATCCGGATAAGGCACACCCAGTTTCCGCATCACATTAATCATTGCAGGTGTTTTGCCTTTGTCAATACGGTCTGTGAACAGCCAGGGATACGGCGGCATGATAGAACCGGGAGACATGGAGGTGGGGTCCAGCATATGGTTGAAGTGCCAGCTGTCCGGGTATTTGCCACCTATTCTTGCCAAATCGGGACCGGTACGTTTGGACCCCCACTGGAACGGGTGATCGTAGATGAATTCACCGGCTTTGGAGTATTCGCCGTAGCGGGCCACTTCATCCCGGAAAGGACGGATCATCTGGGAGTGGCAGGTATAACAACCTTCCCGGAGATAGATATCACGGCCATGTAATTCCAGCGGTGTATAAGGTTTCACGCTGCTGATAGTAGGTACGTTGCTGCGTATCAGGAAAGCAGGCACCATTTCCAGGATGCCGCCTATCGCTACCACTACCAGGCTGAATACCACCAGCTGAATCGGACGGCGTTCAATCCAGTTGTGCCAGTGTACTTTACCGTGGGTAGGGATTATTTTCGGCAGCGGTGCCGCTTCTGCTGCTTCATTGGCTACAAAGGAACCGCGGCGGATGGTTTTATACAGGTTCACTACCATCAGTACCAGACCACTTACATACAAAAGGCCGCCAAAGGCGCGCAGGGCGTACATAGGAACGATGGTGGTAACTGTTTCGAGGAACTGGTATTTCAGTTGTCCTTCTTCGGTGAACTGTTTCCACATCATGCTCTGCGTAAAGGCTGCCCAGTACAACGGAATCACGTAGAAGATAATACCAAGGGTACCGATCCAGAAGTGGGTGTTAGCCCATTTGCGGGAGTACAGCTGGGTAGAGAAAATACGCGGGATCATCCAGTAGAGGATACCGAAGGTCAGGAATCCGTTCCAGCCCAGGGCGCCTACGTGTACGTGTGCGATGGTCCAGTCGGTATAGTGGCTGATAGCGTTCACATTTTTCAGGGACAACATCGGTCCTTCAAAAGTGGCCATACCATAGCAGGTAAGCGCTACCACGAAGAATTTAAGGATGGCGTCTTCCCTTACACGGTCCCATGCGCCACGCAGTGTCAGCAGACCGTTGAGCATACCGCCCCAGGAAGGTGCAATCAGCATGATGCTGAACACAGTACCCAGTGATTGTGCCCATTCAGGCAGTGCGGTATATAACAGGTGGTGAGGACCAGCCCATATATAGATAAATATCAGTGACCAGAAGTGAATGATAGACCAGCGGTAGGAATATACCGGTCTGTTGGCGGCTTTCGGTACAAAGTAATACATGAGGCCGAGGTAGGGCGTGGTGAGGAAGAACGCTACCGCATTGTGGCCATACCACCATTGTACCAGTGCGTCCTGTACGCCGGCGTACCAGCTATAGCTTTTAAACAGCGACATCGGGTACTCGAAAGAGTTGATAATGTGCAACATCGCAATGGCTACCCAGGTACCGATGTAGAACCAGATGGCTACATACAGGTGTGCTTCCCGGCGACGCAGGATAGTGCCCAGCATGTTGGCGCCAAACACCACCCAGATCAGGGTGATAGCGATGTCGAACGGCCATTCCAGTTCCGCATATTCCTTACCGGTAGTATACCCCAGGAAAAGCGTGATGGCGCCACCAGCGATGATCGCCTGCCATCCCCAAAAGTGGATCTTGCTCAACAGGTCGCTGAACATGCGGGTTTTACATAACCGTTGCAGCGAGTAGTAAACGCCCATGAAAATACCGTTACCTACAAAGGCGAAAATCACGGCATTGGTGTGTACGGGTCTGAGACGCCCGAAGGTAGTGGGGGCGAAACCCAGGTTAAGCTCCGGTAAAACCAGCGTAAGGGCTGCCCACAGCCCTGCCAGCATACCGATCAGCCCCCAGAACATACACGCATAGGCAAACCATTTTACCGTGCGGTTGTCGTAATAAAATTTTTCGAGAGACATAGTGCTGTTTATTGTTGCTTAATAGATGGCTTATTTGCGTTTATTCGTTGGTGTTATCTTTTTTCTCTTCGAAGAGAATACGGTGTGCGGGAGAGAAATCATCTTCAAACTGTCCGTTTTTAACTGACCAGATGAAGGCGGCCAAAAAGCCTGCTGCTACAGCAAGACTGGCGCCCAATAAAAGAATAATCACGCTCATAACAGTATTATTTTACCAGTAAAAACCGGGTTGTTTCCAATGCTTGTAACGCATGTTTTTCGTTGGCTCCGAAAGTCAGCACATCGCCTGTTTCCAGCACCGTTACTTCGTCTTTCAGCATAAAAGCTACTTTTCCTTCCAGTATCAGTACCATTGCATCTACAGGTGAAACATGCGGTGGAATCTGGTGTCCCTGTTGCATGATGATGAGGGTAGCCTCTGCCCTTCTGCTTTTCAGCACCAGCCGGCTTGTTACTTTTCCGGTACCCTCTTCCTGTAATACGTTCATGGTTTTCATCAGCATAAAGTATTGATGTGTGTAAAACCGGCAAAGCATAGACAGCCCGTTATGCACAGGCAGCCTTGTGTTGCAGGCTGCCCGTACAGGCATTTCAATCGGGCTTTAATACTGGCGCTTTTAAGATTTCACGGTGTGTATGTTGTGTTGATAGCAAAGGTAGCAGCAACCATGTGGCACTGCAATGACATTGCTCAATCCGGAATATGATTTTTGTCAGACATTTCCCGGAATGCGCTGTTGGCAAGCATTTTACCATGCCATTCACTCAGCAGATAAGTCATCAGCACAATACTGATGGAACTGGCTGGCATAAGTATAGCCGCTACCAGCGGGGATAAGAGTCCTTGCACGGCGAAGTAAAGTCCGGTAATATTATATACCAGGGAGAGGATGAAACTGGCGAGGATAATGCGTTTGTTGGCTTTGCACAACTTAACGAAAGACAATAGCAACGGGAGTTGCTTTGCTTCGAGGATACCATCGCTGGCAGGTGTGAAGTTGTTGCTGTCTTCTGTGAGGGAAATACCGATATCGCTTTGTTTGAGTGCGCCGGCGTCATTCAGCCCATCGCCTATCATCATTACCTTTTTACCTTTTTTTTGCAGGGAGATGATATAAGCGAGTTTATCAGCCGGTTGCTGTTCAAACAACAACGCTGCTTCCGGACCCATGAGCCGGCGCAGGTTCATGGCTTCGCGGTCGTTGTCGCCGGAGAGTACAGACATCGGATAATGCCGCTGCAGCTGTTTGAGTAACGGCCGGATACCGCTGCGGTAGTTGTTATGAATGGTGAACAATCCTGCCAGCTTTTCATTGATAGCAAGATATACGATGCTGCCATCTACTTCATCCTTGCGGTGGGCGCCGGTAAATTCGGCATTGCCCAGTTTGATGAAATTACCTTCTACCCAACCGCTTACACCTTTCCCGGTTACATCCCGGAAATCAATAACCGGCATAGCGGCCCGGGTATTGCAATAGGCCGCGATGGCCTTGCTGAGAGGGTGGGTAGACTGCTTCGCCAGACTGGCAATCATACTTTCCTGGAACGGTGTAAGTGTGCTGCCAAAGTATTTTACATCGCTGCCGGTTTTGCCCGTGAGGGTACCGGTTTTATCGAACACGATGTGGGATGTATTAGCGAGGTTCTCGATGGCCTGGGCATTACGCAGGTATAACTGGTGCCTGCTCAGGATGCGTAAGATATGCCCGTTGGTAAAAGAAGAGGCCAGCAGTAAAGCACATGGACAGGCAATAATCAGGATGGCGGTAACGGCAGGCCATATACGGGATGGGTCATGCAATGCCCAGTAAGTGGCACTGATAGCGGCGATAGCCAGCACTACCCAGGTGAAGTTGCGGCCCAGCAGATGCACAAAAGACACATGTTTCTCTTCCTTGTTCTTTAGCTCGTCGCGGTTCCAAAGGCTGGTCAGGTAGCTTTGCGCTACTTCCTTGATGGTCAGTATCTCAATATTACCTTCCAGCTGCCGGCCGCCGGCATAGATAATTTCTCCTACCGCTTTGTTGACAGGGGTGGCTTCTCCGGTTACAAAACTATAGTCTATCAGGGCTTTGCCTCTTACGATAATGCCATCCGCCGGAACCAGTTCATTGTTATGTATGAGCAGGGTATCACCGGTTTTAATATCGGGTAAGGCAGTAGGGATTTCTTTCTGATCACGGATAACGTTGACGGCTATAGGGAAATAAGCCGTATAGTCGCGGTCGAAGGAAAGGCCCTGGTACGTTTTATCCTGCAGGATACGGCCTATCAGCATAAAAAACACGATTCCGGACATAGAATCGAAATAGCCGGCTTGTCCCTGTGTAACGTCTGCGATACTACGAATAAATGTTACCAATACCGCGAGCACAATGGGAACGTCGATATTGAGGAATCCGTGTTTAAGGCCACTCCAGGCGGATTTAAAGAATACCTGTGCGCTATAGAAAAATACGGGTAACGCCAGTACGAGGTTCATATAACGGAAAAGACGGTTCATACTTTCGTCGGTGTGACCGCTGCCGGTAAAGTATTCCGGAAAACTGAGCAGCATGATGTTACCGAAGCAAAAGCCCGCTACACCTAATTGGTAAATGAGGCTGCGTTTGATACCGGGTTTTTTATGCTGCAGGTCCTGCAAACTGATATATGGCTCATAACCAATGGCGGTAAGCACTTCCGCCACACGCCGGAGCGATGTTTGGGTATCGGAGAAAATGATCTGCGCTTCCTTTTTGCTAAAGTTAACGGTTACACGTTGTATGCCATTGTCCAGCCGGTGCAGGTTTTCGAGCAACCACAGGCAGGAGCTGCAATGGATATGCGGGATATAAAAATTGACATGGGTTTGTTTGTCGTCCCGGAACTGTATCAGCTGTTGCTGTATTTTCTCATCTTCCAGGAAGGCGAACTTATCTTTTCTGACGGTAATGCGTTGATTTACACCCGGTTTATTATTCAGGTCATAATATTCGCAGAGGTCGTGCTGATTAAGTATTTCGAATACCAGTTTACAGCCTTCGCAGCAAAAAGTTTTTTCCCCGATGATGATATCCCGGTTGTGGCAATCTTCCCCGCAATGGTAGCAGGTTACTTGTACGTCAGAATAGGTGGCCATGGTTTAGTCGATGCTTACGGTGTTAAGAATTTCATCCTGGCGGATGACGATGGTGTTGGCAGGCAGTACAGCCGGATACAGGATATTTTGTGCGATGTACAGCCATTGTTGCAGTAGTTGCTCTATGGTGTACATATCGCTGATACATATTTTATAGGCGGAGCTCCAGTAGCCTTGCAGCAGGTAATTGCCCGTTACCTGGCGGATTTTCTGAAGCAGCAGCATAATTTTCTGGAACGACTGCTGGATGCTATCGTAGGCGGCGGGTTGCAGGCTTTTACGGCCTTTTTTATGAATGGAGGCATTACGGATCACCGGGAAGATGATGGAGGTTTCCTTGCGCATCAGCTGAATGATTTCCGTTTGCATTTTAGCGAACAGCAATTGCTGTAGATCTGTGGTGGCCGGGGCAGTTGGGTCATCCTGCCTTTCCAGGTTAAACCAGGCCATTACTTCTTCTGCGGTGCGTTCTATCGGTTGGTGAAACTTATTCACGATAACGTCGCAGAGGGCTGCGGGCGTTAGTTCATGAAAGTTGATGATAGCATATGGATGCATGGATGGTATTTTTGATGGTACAAAAGTACCAGTACCCTCATGCCCGTAGAATGATATGTATCAAGGGAGAGTATGATATTTGTCAGTAGTCGGCCGGAACGTTTAGTCCTGTAGGTTGGCGGTTTTTACAATCTGGTGGATGTCGAGGAGGCGTATTTTTTTGCCTTCCAGTTCGATCATACCGTCTTTTTTGAATTCGGAGAGCAGGCGGATAGCGGATTCGGTAGCGGTGCCTACGAGGTTGGCGATTTCTTCGCGGGAAAGGCGGACGCTGAGTGTGTGGCCGTCTTCTTCGAGGCCGTAGGTTTCCTTGATGAAGAGCAGGGTTTCTGCAAGTCTTTCCCGCACCGGTTTCTGGGCGAGATGGGTGATTTTAAGTTCTGCTTTGCGTAGTTCGCTGGAGAGGATGCGCATCATTTCGAAGGAGAGGGCGGCATCTTTTTGCAGGATGCTCATGAACAGGTCCTTAGGAATGAAGCAGATAGAGGAATCTTCCAGGGCGGTAGCGGTAGCGGTGTAACGTTCGTTGCTCAGCAATGCTTTATACCCCATGATATCGCCGGCTTTCACCAGGCGGATGATTTGTTCGCGGCCATCATCGCCGCTATGGGACAGCTTTATTTTACCGTCGTTGATGCAGTACACCCCAAAGGGATAGGCGCCTTCATGGAAGATTACCTGGCCTTTTTTGTATACAGAGCATACTTTAGCCTGGTCAATCTCCTCAAGATTGCATTGTTCCGCTTTGCAGAAAACGGAGGAAAAACGGTCCTTGCAGTGTTGGCAAGCGGGATTTTGTAATGTGCTACCCATATCAATCTGCAAAAGTACTAATTTACAGCTCCTTAACCAAAGCAAATGCGGTCGTGTCGTTAAATTATTATGTAATTTATAAACCATATGAGGTACTGTCCCGGTTTACACCGGAAGGAGACAAATCCTGCCTGGCAGATTACTTTAAAGTGCCCCGGGATGTGTATCCGGTGGGGCGGCTGGACTATGACAGCGAAGGGCTGTTATTGCTCACGAATGACAAGTCCTTGAATAACAAGCTGCTGTTGCCGCAGTATGCGCATGAAAGGGAATATTGGGTGCAGGTAGACGGGGCGGTGACCAATGCCGCCATACGCCAGTTACAGGAAGGTGTGGATATTGCTGTAGATGGCAAGACCTACCATACCCAGCCCTGTACTGCCGAGATCTTTGCAGAAGAACCGTTTTTACCACCGCGGAATCCGCCTATCCGTTTCCGGAAAAATATTCCGGCACCCTGGTTGCGCCTCATTCTGCATGAAGGAAAAAACAGGCAGGTACGGAAGATGACGGCAGCTGCCGGCTTTCCTACGTTGAGGCTTGTCCGTTACCGCATGGAGGAAATCACCATAGCAGGCATGCAGCCGGGAGACATAGTACAGCTGAGCCGTAATACCGTTTATAAAAAACTGCGGCTACAGGTATCCTGATTTGAACAGATTTAATTATTTTGATATCAAAAGATCGGGGTATTCAACATTTTAGACCGGACCTTTCGCCCGGGGAAATGTCAAATAACCGCTGTCGGACAATACCAAATCCACAAATTTTAACTAGGTTTGTTGCCTACAAATATCAATTATGCTGAAATCAATGACTGGCTTCGGAAGGGCGGAAAGCACAAGAGGCGAAACAAGTATCGTGGTTGAAATCAAATCGCTGAATGGAAAGCAGTTTGAGGTAAACCTGAAATTCTCTCCCCTGCTGAAACCCTACGAGTTTGACATCCGCTCGCTGATGCAACAAACACTGCAACGCGGCACATTGGATGCCACCATCAACATTCGTCAGAATGGTGCTACCCGGCCGGTTGTGATCAATACCGATCTGGCAAAGTACTACTACCAGTCTATCACTATGTTGGCCAATCAGCTGGAACTGCCGCAGGGCGATATGCTGAACGTGCTGATGAAGCTACCGGAAGTGGTATCCCCTACTACCGAACAGCTGACAGAGGAAGAGTGGAAGGACGTGGAAGATACCCTGAAAGAAGCCCTTATTGACCTGGACAATCACCGTCAGGATGAAGGCCTGATGCTTCAGGGCGATCTGCAAACACGCATCGACAATATTGAACAATACACCGGTAAGGTCCGTGAACTGGACCCCCTCCGTAAAGACCGTATCCGTCAGCGGCTGGAAAACCTGCTGGCAGAGCATGTGGGGAAAGACAATGTAGATGGTAACCGACTGGAGCAGGAACTGATCTTTTACCTGGAAAAACTGGATATCTCTGAAGAACTGGCCCGCCTGGAAAACCATCTCCGTTATTTCCGGGAGATCCTGAAAGACCTGGACCCTTCGAAAGGAAAGAAACTGGGTTTTGTGCTCCAGGAGATCGGCCGCGAAATCAATACCACCGGTTCCAAAGCCAACGACGCTGGTATCCAGCAATGGGTAGTACTGATGAAAGACGAACTGGAGAAAGCCAAGGAACAAGTATTAAACGTTTTATAGCAAGGCGTACACCGTATGAAAAGACTATTTGGGGTAACCGCAGGCTTACTTTTGCTGGCAGCAGCCTGTAAGCCGATTAAAATGGATGTCTACGAGAAAAACCTGGAAATACCGGGACACGACTGGGCTTACGGCTACAAACCTTCTTTCGATGTCGCTATCCAGCCTGAAGATACCGCTACCCTCTTTGATATTTATGTGAATGTAAGACACTCCGATGCCTATCCCTACAGCAATATCTGGCTGCTGATAGGCACCCGGTACCCGGGCGACAGTATTCCCAAAGAACAACGGGTGGAGCTGCCCCTGGCAGACATCAACGGCAAATGGCATGGCAACGGTATCGATGATATTTTTGAACACCGGGTCCTCATCCAGCAAAAAGCCCTCTTCAACAAACCTGGCACCTATCGGTTTACATTTGAACAAAACATGCGGCAAAACCCGCTCCCCCATGTGATGAATATAGGTTTGCGGATAGAGAAAGCCGGCAAACGGCCATGATGAGAAAATTCTTTAATAAAATGCAGGAAGGAAAATCCATTTCCTTCATTTATTTGTTGGTACTGGCTTACACGATTGTGGCGCTTATCTGGTGGGGCGTATTATTGTCCCGCCAAAGCGATCAGATCATCCAGTTTGAAAAACAAAACCTCTCCCTCCGGATCGATAGCCTTACCCAGCCGGTAGAGCACCAGCTGGAACTTCAACGGATAGAAAAAGACGGTCATATGCGGTCTTTTAAATATATAGGAGAAGGCGCTATTTTTTTGGGAATCATACTGCTCGGCGCGCTCTTTGTATATAGGGCTGTCTGGAAGTATATGAAACTCAACCGGCAACAGCAGAATTTTATGATGGCGGTGACACATGAACTGAAATCGCCGATTGCTGCGGCCAAGCTGAATCTGGAAACGATCCGCCGGCATAAGCTGGACGAGGAAAAGCAGGCCAAGCTAATAGATAATACCATCCGGGAAACCAACCGGCTGGACCAGCTCTGTAACAATATTTTGCTGGCGGCACAGCTG
This sequence comes from Chitinophaga qingshengii, assembly GCF_014529935.1. Classification (GTDB taxonomy): domain Bacteria; phylum Bacteroidota; class Bacteroidia; order Chitinophagales; family Chitinophagaceae; genus Chitinophaga; species Chitinophaga qingshengii. The sequence goes on along the minus strand of NZ_JACVFC010000001.1, from coordinate 3,715,004 downwards.
GAAACCCACAACTATAAGCTGTTTAAGGAACCGCTCGACTTTTCTGCCCTGTTGGAAGCTAATATCCGGGAATTGCATGGGCGCATCAACACACATGTCATAAATGCAGATATTCTGCCACATGTGTGGCTCGAAGGTGATAAGCTGATGCTACAAATTATCCTCAGCAACCTGGTAGAGAACGCCGTGAAATACGCGCCCCGTCAATCTACGATCACCGTCCGCCTTTTCGAGTCCGGCCACCAGCTGAAACTTCAGGTGGCCGATGAAGGTCCCGGAGTGCCCGATGAAGAAAAAGAACGCATCTTCCTGAAATTCTACCGGCTGGGAAATGAAAATACCCGGAAAGCAAAAGGCTCCGGTTTAGGATTGTTCCTCACTGCCAAAATTGTAGAACAACATAACGGCATGATTTGGGTGAAAGACAACCAGCCTGCCGGCGCCTGCTTCGAGATAATCTGGCAGGATTATTCGGTGCAAAGAGCGTAAATTAGTTGACGGATTCATGCTTCGGCAAGTCCGTGATTTATAGTCATTTCAAACAATAACACATGAAGGAAGCGACCAAAGCATCCATATTACTGGTGGAGGACGAGGAGAACCTCCAGGAAGCGCTGAAGCTCAACCTGGAACTGGAAGGATATGAGGTGACCGCCGTAGACAATGGTACCGCTGCCCTGAAAGCAGTAAAAAACGAATATTTCGATCTCATTATACTGGATATCATGCTGCCGGAAATGGACGGCATTGCTGTCTGCGAAAACATCCGCATTCAGAACAATGAGGTACCCATCCTCTTCCTCAGCGCTAAAAACAGTAGCGCCGACCGGGTACTGGGGCTGAAAAAAGGTGGAGACGACTACATGACCAAACCTTTCAACCTGGAAGAACTCCTGCTCCGCGTGGAAAAGCTGATCGTCAAAAACAAAAAAATACAGGATAAAGACAGCGTACCCAACATTTACCGCTTCGGGGATAATACCATCGATTTTGCCGCCCAGGAATGCGTTGGCAAAGATGGCAAACACTACGAACTGAGTAAAAAAGAAGCCATGCTGCTGAAACTGCTGATCGAAAACAAAGGCGAAGTAGTAACCCGTGAAAAAATATTGCAGGTAGTATGGGGATATAACGTATACCCCACTACGAGAACGATCGACAACTTCATCCTCAACTTCCGCAAATACTTTGAGGAAGACAGCCGCAACTCCAAGTATTTCCACTCTGTAAGAGGCGTAGGGTATAAGTTTACTGAAGCCTGATCATTTGGTTATTTGGTTATTTTATTATTTAAATAATCAAATAGCCAAATAATCAAATAACCACTTTTCCGCCATTTCTCCCCGCTTTCCTGTAAAAATCTGCCTCCGGATAATTCCCGTTTCCACGAAGGGTTGTTTTAACCGATATTTATTGAACTGATCAGAAAGATGTTCAACTTTCCTGTAAACCTTAGTCGTGGTACAACATTTCATTGAAATAGTTTTTGCTGCGGGATGGCCGTACTGGCTGTTTTTTTTGTTAAGTCTCCTTGCTATTGTAGTATTTTTTATCCGACGGGAAAAAAGGATGAAAAGAGCTTCAGCGAAAGAAATAACCATACAACACACCTTAATCAACCTGGAACTCCATGCATTCCAGGCCCATATGGACCCGCATTTTATATTTAACAGCCTCAACGCTATCCATCATTATATCCTTACCACGAGTACGGATATGGCCTCTCTTTATCTCACACGCTTTGCCCGGCTCATGCGGCTCATGATCGGAAACTTCAACAAGGAATGGGTGACATTGCAGGAAGACCTGGAAGCGCTGGAACTTTACATACAACTGGAGCAGCTCCGGTTTGACCAGCAGTTTTCCTATCAAGTGAGGATTGTGCAGGATGTAAATCAACAGTTTACCATGGTGCCTCCCCTGATTATTCAACCTTATGTTCAATATGTGATCTGGCACCGTTTACTGATGCGGCCGCAGAAAAGTGGCGGCAGGCTCGTGGTGCATATCGGAAAAGACCAGAACCGGCTTTATATTCAACTGGAAGACAACGGTATACAGGCCAGTGAGTTACTGGATGATACCGGAGAACGGCAAGCTGCCGGAATCGATATCGCAGCGGAGCGGTTGTATATGATGAGTGAGAAATATCAGATGAAAGCGGGCATACAGGCGCAGCAACTGTTTGATGACACGCGGCAACCCAATGGTAACCGGCTTACCATCAGCATGGAACATATGCTGTCGTCCCAACATATACCCGTAGCCGTATAGGCCTTACAGGCGCTTGATCCAGGCGCAGCTGATCCAGCCGGTTTTACCGTCGGCCAATGATATTTTACAGTAGTCTTTCGTAGCATCAGCGATATGTACTTTCATCCCCTCCTGTACGTCAAAAGCGTCTTTACTGTTATCGTCGGGTGCTGTTTTTGCCTTGATATTGCTGTGCATGATAATGCCTGACTGGTGATTGTTGGCCACTGCATAGGTATCGATCGCCATCAGCAGATAAAGCGCGCACAACGTTCCCAGCGCATAATTTCCCCAGCGCAGGAATTTGTTTTTCCATCTGGGTAAAAAGGTGTTGAGCATAATACCGGCGATGACCAGCCAGAAGAATACAATACAGCCTATTGCCCAGCCATTGGGTTTGTGCAACTGTTGCAGCTGCCGCCACCATTGCTGAAAAAATACTAACGGTAACTCATCTACGAAACCGTTCACTTTCTGGTTCACCAGCGACAGGTTGTGTTTAACGGCTTCGTCGCGGGGCGCCAGCTGCAACGCTTTTTCGTAGTTATATACTGCTTCCCCGGTTTTGCCGGCCTTGTAATAGGCGTTGCCGGCATTAAAATACAGGGGTTTTATATTGTAGCCTTCGTCTATCAGCTGTTGATAGGCCGCTGCCGCTTCGGTGAATTTGCTTTGCTGATAGAGGCTGTTGGCCGCGTCAAACCGTTGCTGCGGGAGTGTCTGCTGTGCCTGGGCCATGCTGCCGGTCAGCAGCAGAAAAGCCAGCAACAGGGTTGTTCTGATATGTTTATATCCAGTCCTCATGAATTAATTTTTCAGTGCATCTTCCAGGTTGGTGATGATGGTCACCGCTTTGGAATAGGTACCCTGCATTTTATCATTGTTATGGGCGGGCGCATACAAGGCCACCTCACAGTTGTCGATCAGTTCAAACAGGTCGTGGGTATTGCTGCCGTTGATTTGACGGGAAGCGAGTTTATCCTGGATCAGTTGTTTGCTCAGATCGGCGAAAGGTATTTTCAGTTTATGACTGAGGTACCCCCATACGGCGCGGGAAGTTTCTTCGTAGAAGGCTTTGTCTTTCCCTTCCTTCAGGTACCGGGCTGCCAGTTCCAGCCTTTTGAGGGCCACTTTGTTGGCATAGCGGTGTTTTAACAGGGACGCGTTGGTGGTATTGTAGTCTTTTCTGCGTTTGTAGAAAACTACCGCACCGGCGAGCAGCAATGGTAATGCAAGCAATGCATAGAACCACGGATTGGTGATGAACCAGCTGCTGCGTTTGGACCATTGCTGAAGACCACCGTCGATGTTGACCAGTTCATTTTTGCCTATGCCGAAATCGTGTTTGTCTTCTTTCACCCGTTTACCCTGGGAAATATCGATCACGAAAGGTTCGGAGCGAATTGTTTTATAGCTGTTGGCTGCCGGATCGAAGTAGGAAAATTCCACCGGAGGAATGGTATGTTTACCGGCTTCCTGCGGCATGAGTACAAATTCAAACTGCCTGCTACCGGAAAGCGGGTTACTGTTTTTCTCGATGTCATCCGTCATTTTGGGATCGTACTTCTCAAATCCGGTAGGTACCTCCACTTTCGGTGCATTGAGCAGGTTTACGTTACCACGGCCGCTGATGGTTACTTTGAGCGTAAGTGCGTCATCGGTGCTGAGTGTATTTTTATCCACTACGGCGGTCATTTTGAAGCTGCCTACGGCGCCGTTGAAGCTAAGCGGGCGGCCTTCTACCGGGAGTGGTTTTACATTGACCTGTATCGGGTTGCTCTGGATTTTATACGGAACGTCCTGGTATTCTACTTCCGGACGGTTGAAGAAATCGTCGAAGAACGGGTCTTTGAAAGCCGGGTCGTTGAAGAAGTCTTCAAAAGGATCGCGGCCGCCACCGCGGTTACGTTTACCATTGCTAACGACTTTCACGAGCCGTACCTGGTTGTCCACTTCTACCGGGTCCAGTTCCAGGGTACCGGATTGCAGCGGGAACAGCAGTGTTTTACGGATGGTAAATACTTTAAACGGAATGCCGTTGATTCTTTCTTCAGTCGCCTGCGGCGGATTGGGCAGTTCTATATCTTTTGCGGAGAAACCTTTAAAGGCCGGCACTTTGGTAACACTGGAATTTGTCGGGAGCCGGGTATAGAGTTTATACGTTGCCGTTAGCTGATCGCCTTCATACAGGTTGGTTTTATCCACCTCTACTTTTAGGAAAATATTTTTACGGAGTTTTTCGTTGATGTCCTCCCCTTTTCTGAGAACGCCATCAGATACGTCTTCACTCAGGCCGTTGCCACCGCGGTGTTGCGGTATTGCCTGCTGTGGCTGCGGTTGTGATGGTTGTGCGGGTGACTGTGCATTGCCTTTCCGTACTTCAATGAGCACCGGGTTGGATTTGATAACATTGCCATTTACCCTGGCTTGTGCACCCGGAATGGTAAAGCTGCCCACATGTTTGGGTTGCAGCACATAATTCAAGGCAAAATATTCAGAGCGGCGGCCGTTGAAAATAGACTGGCCCTGCATTTGTGAAGGGCCTTGCAGCACTTCAAAATCTTTAAAACTGGGAGGTGTAAAGCTCGCTATGTTCGTGCCGTTTTCCAGCATGAATTGGATCTGGAAGGGCTCGTCCAGGGATACGGAGTTACTGCTCACGCTGGTGGTGAAGCGGAGTTCCTGTGCGCTGGCGCTAATGACCAGGCCCAAACAACACAAAACAGAGAAAATGTACTTCCTTATACTAAATCTGTCCTTCATAGTAATGTCAACAAATTTAACCAAACCCGCTCCGGAAGCGGTGTTAACTGCCGTTAAAACTTAGTTAAAAGATTATATATATCCAATTACGAATTACGAATTATAAATTACGAATGAAGAAATACGCTACGAACCATAACATGCTTAAAATTCGTAATTCGTAATTGAATCAGATATCTCCCAACATAGGTCTGAGCTGTATTTCCTCTACGACAGTTTGTTTGGCCAGTGTGTAGGCATTCCAGACAACGCTGGCAATATCTTCGGGGGGCATCATACGGTCGGGAGGTGCTTCGAAGCCGTCCCAGGAAGCGGTGAGTGTAGGGCCAGGGCTTACGGCAGTTACCCGCACGTTATGGGACATGAGTTCACGGCGCAGGTTTTTGGAGAATCCGAGCAGGGCGTATTTGGTAATGCTGTAGGAGCCGCCATTAGGATAAGCATGATGGCTGGCGGTAGAGCACATATTGAAGATATGACCGTTGTGCTGTGCTATCATAAGCGGCAGCAGTTCACGGGTAAGATGATAAGCGCTGTAAACATTGACGGCCATCAACTTTTCGAGCAGACCATCTGCTTCTTCATGGAGGGCGCCCGGGATAAAGATACCGGCATTATTCACCAGGATATCTACGGTAGACCAGGTGTCTTTAATTTTTTGTGCGAAAGCCATCACCTGGGCTTTATCGCCCATGTCTACCGATTCAGCGATGACGGTTACCGCCGGATTTTTTTGTTGGATAGCAGCCTTTGCAGTGGCCAGCGCATCTGTATTCCGTGCACAGATGATCACGTTGAACCCTTCTGCCGCCAGTCTTTCTGCAATAGCCTTTCCGATGCCTTTGCTGGCACCTGTTATAACTGCGTTCATAATTTCTTCGGTTAAAGTGGTAAAATAGTGAATTTTAATGGAATGGCGCGTAGTCTGGAAACCCCATCTGTCTGGTATTTTGTACCTTTGCGACGTTATGAGATATAAACATCTTTTCTTTGACCTGGATCATACGCTCTGGGACTTTGAAACCAACGAACAGGAAACCTTGCTGGAACTTTTCGACAGTCATGGACTAGCCAACCGCGGAGTACCATCTTTTGAGGCTTTTTCCGTCTCTTATGTCGGGCACAACGAACGTTTATGGGACCGCTTCCGGAAAGGATTTATCAACCGGGCTGAGCTGCGCGACAAGCGTTTCCGCCTGACATTGCTGGATTTCAAAATCGGTGATGAAAAGCTGTGCCAGCAAATGAGTACACAGTTCCTGGACATACTGCCCAACAAAAAGGCACTGTTCCCGGAAACCAAAGAAACGCTGGATTACCTGGCTTCCAAAAACTACCCGATGCATATGATTACCAACGGGTTTGAGGAAACGCAGCTGTTGAAGATGCGGAATGCAGGGATCGATCATTATTTCACCCATATCGTTACTTCAGAGGTGGCGGGCAGCTTAAAGCCTTATCCGCAGATATTTGAATACGCTATAGGCCTTGCTGATACCTCTGCTGCAGAGAGCATCATGGTAGGCGATGCCATGGAACTGGACATCAAAGGCGCCCATGGTGTAGGGATGGACCAGGTGTATTTCAACCCGGCCAAGCCGCCGGTAGATTTTACGCCGACATATACCATCGGACACCTGCGGGAACTAAGAGACATACTATAACATTTACGGATTTTTTGATTTCGTGGATGATAAAAGCGAAGACCAGAGCTACTGCTGAATAGTTGCTCTGGTCTTCTTTATTATTTGCGAAATCAAAAAATCCCTAAATGATTCGCTTTTATCATCCACGAAATCAAAAAATCCGTAAATCAAAAAATTTCTAAATTCTTTTAGTTCTGAGTCCTGCTGTGCGGGAAGGCTGCATGCAGCAGCTTTTCTTTCCTTGTGTTTTGTTACAGGCAGAATCCTGTTTACACTGCGCCAGTTTTGGCGTGCCGCAAGGCAGCGCTTTGTGGGTGGTAGTGGACTTTTCAGGCGCTTTCTTACCGGGTTTATCCTGGGCTGTAGCTACTCCTGCAGCCAGGAGTAAGAGTACTAATGCAGTAAAAACATTTTTCATACAATCCTGTTTAGACGTACAATATACTAGATTTTTGCAATCACTGTCTGTCCGCCTTTCACTACTTGTTCCAGTTGCACGGTTACTTCCGTACCCAAAGGCAGGTAAAGATCCACACGGGAACCGAATTTAATAAAGCCCATTTCTTCGTTCTGGTTCACTTCCATACCGGGTTTCAGGTAGTTCACAATTCTGCGGGCGAGAGCGCCGGCGATTTGTCTGGCCAGTACTTCGCCGTGTTTGTTACCGATCACGATAGAGTGTCTTTCGTTTTCTGTAGAAGATTTCGGGTGCCAGGCCACGAGGTATTTGCCAGCATGGTATTGCGACAGTTTCACGGTACCGCTGATAGGGTTGCGGTTGACGTGCACGTTGGCAGGACTCATAAAGATGGATACCTGCAGGCGTTTATCCTTGAAATATTCCGGTTCAAACACTTCTTCTATCACCACCACTTTACCATCACAGGGGGAGATGACCAGGTTATCACCTGTAGTGTACTGCCTGGCTGGTACGCGGAAAAAAGATACGATAAAGAGGAAAAAGACGATGGAAAAAATCAGGACAGTATAGGTTACTGCCGGAATAGTACCCAGCCAGTAAAATACAGCCCCGTTAATCAGCGCCAGTACCAGGAATACAAGGGAAATGGTAGCAAATCCTTCACGATGGATCTTCATTTGTTTTCTTGTTTGTTAGATTGTTTATATATATCCCGGCTTCGCCGGGATGATTAAAAGCGAATGCAAAGTTACTTCAGAAATCCCTTTTTCTGCTAAATGGATATAAAATATTGATTATGCGTATGTTAAGCCATCATAAAGGCATGCACATAAATCCAGGCGAAGGGCGTAGCGAGCAGCAGGGAATCGAAGCGGTCCAGGAAGCCGCCGTGGCCGGGCATGATATTACCGGAGTCTTTAACGCCGGCCATCCGTTTGAGTCTTGATTCCAGCAGGTCGCCGATGGTGCCGAAAACAGCTGCGATGCCGGCCAAAACTAGCCAATGTTGCAGCGAAAGGTACTGTTGGCCCCAGCAATAACCATATACGCCTGCGGCGGTAACCGCCAGTATCATCCCGCCTACGGTGCCTTCTATGGTTTTTTTAGGGGAAATGGATGGGAAGAAAGGCGTGCGGCCAATGAGAGAGCCTACGATATAGGCCATGGTATCGTTGATCCAGATAAAGATGATGAGCAGTAAGGGAATCAGCCAGCCGGGGGCGGTGCCTACGTTGTCCGGCGTATAGTGGATATCGATGGCATTGAGCCGGATATTGACCAGCAGGCTAAAGGGAACCACCGCATACAGCAATCCCATACAGGAATAGCCAACATTACGGGGGGAGAAGTCTTTGTCCAGCAGGATTTCCCCGAGCGGGAGTACCAGCAGGAAGATAATAGCTACCCACCAGCCGATAAAGCCGGTAGAGATGCCGCCCAGCTGGAAGTATTCTCCTGTGAAAGCCAGCATGATTGCGCTTCCGGCGATGGTAACGCCCCATTTGTGCCAGGCAGGGATATTGTTATAGCCGGTATCGATCAGGCGCATGAGTTTAAAAAATTCCTGCAGCGCGAAGAAGCTAACCAGGAAAAAGAGCAGGAAGAAGGTAAAGGGACTCCATAAGATACCTCCCAGCATGACTGCCACAAACACCAGCGCTGAGGCAGTGCGGGTAAAAAACGTCTTCATTATGCGTAGTTCTGTTAATGATTCTGAACCGCAAAAGTGTACAAAATTACCCTGCGGTGCAAATTGCTATTACGACACTTCGTTCGGGTCGCCGGTAGGCAGGTTGTTGTGGTTATGTACCAGGTCCTTAGCTGTTTGTTCTTCTTTCTCGTGTACATACAATTCCACCTGTCCGGGGAGGGTAATGTTGTAGGAAGATGACTGGCGATTGATCAGCACTGCCGTAATCCCATTGTCAGCCAGCATTCCTTTTACAATTTCCGCCTCGAAAGGACGATCGCTTGCGAATATTTTCACCCAACCTTTTTCCATAGTAATAACATTTGTCTCGCTGGTAAATTACTGATTTTCATCCATACCGATGCTGTGTATCCCGTCTTTATCCACCGGCGGGGCTGGGTCTGTCATGTCCATAGGTGTTGATTTCCGGCGCAGCGCCCATAGCAGGCCGATAGTTACCACGAGGCTGAACAGCCCGATATACCAGGCTACGGGCGTGTCTTTGGCCGGGTCGGTTTTAATGTGGCCGTGCTGAAACAGGTATAACATCACTACCAGGTAACCATTATTCATTATGTGGGCGAGGATAGGCAACCACAGGTTACCGCTTAGTACGTATATGGCGCCGAGGGTGAAACCCAGTACCACCCGGGGTACAAAGCCCAGCATCTCGAAGTGTATGAAACTGAAGAAGATAGCGGAGAGGAATACACTGAGCCATACCCGGTTGGTGCTTTTAATGAGCAGGCGTTGGAATACGCCCCGGAAAAAGACTTCTTCTGTTACCGCAGGCACAATGGCCATCAGTATCAGGTTGATAACAAGGTCTTTGGGGGTAGGCATCCGGGTGATGGTGGCGATTAGTTTTTCCGCTTGCTGCTGCATGTCGCGGGCGGCCTGTGGTACATTCCAGGTCTGGTTCCAGTCGCCGGTAAATCCGCTGAACCAGGTGACGCTGATCATCGCCATTAGTGCCAGCAGTATCTGTATGGCTGTGGGCGCGGGTTTCAGGCCCAGGTAACGCCAGGGATTGGGCTGCCACAGGTAGGCAAAAAGACCTGCCGGTACCAGGTATACTATGATAGAATATAAAAACTGTGTAATTTTCAGATAGGCGATAAGGTTAGGGTCTTTGATGTCTCCCAGTTGAAGGCCTTCGAGTGTATGACCGGTAAGCGGTTCCATCAGCAACATCAGTGCTGTATTGTAAATGAGCATGAAGCCAATGAAGAAACCAAAGAAGGTAACAAATTGCAAGGCGGGAGGCGACTGTTTCAGATAACCGGTCATAAATACTTACTGTATTAATTTTGCGTAAATTTACATCGCGAAATCCAGTTTGCAGTGATATCTGGTGATCTCCGTCACCTTTTTATATCCTGCCTGCTTCTTTTCGGAAGTAAGGAACTGTCACTTCCCTCAGTGAAAAAGAGTAATATAAAGTATAAAAATAATAACTACAGCCTGGCGCTGCGGTATTTAACTTATGGTGAAGATAGGAAACATAGAACTGGGTGAATTTCCCCTGTTGCTGGCTCCCATGGAAGATGTGAGCGATCCGCCTTTCCGTGCGGTATGTAAGGACAACGGAGCAGACCTGATGTATACCGAGTTTATTTCTTCGGAGGGGCTTATCCGTGATGCCATCAAAAGCCGGATGAAACTGGATATTTTCCCTTATGAAAGACCGGTAGGGATCCAGATATTCGGCGGAGATGAAGAGCCGATGGCCATGGCCGCCCAAATAGTGGAGACTACCAACCCCGATTTGCTGGACATCAATTTTGGTTGCCCGGTAAAGAAGGTCGTGTGTAAAGGCGCCGGGGCCGGTATTTTAAAAGACATCCCTAAAATGGTGAGACTGACCGAAGCGGTGGTAAAAGCCACCAAACTGCCGGTTACCGTGAAAACCCGCCTGGGATGGGACGATAATACCAAAAACATTGAAGAGGTAGCAGAACGCTTGCAGGATGTGGGGATACAGGCGCTCACGATTCATGGGCGTACCCGTACCCAGCTGTATAAGGGCCATGCGGACTGGACGCTGATAGGGAAAGTAAAGAATAACCCCCGTATCAAAATTCCGATTTTTGGTAACGGTGACATATGTACGCCGGAACAAACAATAGCTGCCCGGCAAAAGTTTGGCGTAGATGGGGTCATGATAGGTCGTGCCGCCATCGGCTATCCCTGGATATTCCGGGAGATCAAGCATTTTATGAAGACCGGCGAACATTTGCCGCCTCCAACTGTTTTGGAAAGAGTAGAAGTTTGTAAAAAACACCTCCACCAGTCCGTGTCCTGGAAAGGCGATGTTGTAGGAATTCTGGAAATGCGCCGCCACTACGCAAACTACCTCAAAGGGCTGCCCCACATTAAAGAATTCAGGCAACAATTAGTAACTTACAAAACATTAGCTGAAATAGAAGACGTATTAGACGCGATTGTTTCACAGTACAAGGACCACATTTTCGAAAGGACTTCTCCCCCGCAAGCTGAACAGAATTTTCTACCGGCTGATAATGAAATGGCTGGTTGTAACGTTTACGTCTAAACGACTAACCCCATCAAAACAAAAATTATAAATTACTTTCACATGACCACAATTAAAAATCTGAGAAATGAAGTCTGGAAAGACTTACAGATTAAAAACAAATCTGCCCTGCGTAAAAGATACGCGGTATCAAACATGGGGAGAGTGATCAGTTATCATGAAAGTACCGAAGATGGTAAGCTGCTCACGGGTTCTACCGTGGAAGGCTATACGGTTTTGAATGTAAAACCGGCAGACAGTTACCAGTCACTCTACCTGCACCGGGAAGTGGCCAAGCTTTTCAACAAAAGACCAGGACGTGGCCACCGTTATGTGATCCACCTGGACTATGACAAGAAAAACAATAAGGCCAGCAACCTCAAATGGGCTACCAAAGAGGAGATGGAAGAGCATCAGCAGAACAGCCCGGCGAAACTGGCCTACAAAGAAAAGCAGCGTAACCGCCTCAAAGGCCTGAAGCTGAACGTGACCAAGGTAAAGAGCATCAAACGCTTACTGAGCAAACCCGGTAAAAAAACCATGAAACAGATTGCGGAACAGTTTGACATCAGCGAAATGCAGCTGTACCGTATCAAAAGTGGTGAGAACTGGGCACATGTAACACTGGATTAATGCCTGGTTTGCCAGGAATGATCATATATGATGTTGTCTGACTATGGCCATGCTTTACGTATGGCCATAGTTGTTAGGTTACTTTTTCGATTTAGCTGTTTTACAGGCTGCCCCTGACCATCTCACCCAGTACCTTCCGGTAGTGCGGGCTCCGGCTCAAAGCCGGTTCATAGCCCAGCAGGACCACCTGTTTTCGTGCGCGCGATAACGTTACCAACAACTTACGGTCTACTTCTATATCTGCTTCATCCCACCTGAAACTACCCAGGCATTGCAGGGTGTCTACCTGCGCGGCGTGATAAACAGCCAGGGATACGATAATGATGTCGTTTTCGGACCCCTGGAAACGCTCCACCGTGTCTATATTCACCTGCTGCAGGGCTTTGTCGCCAGCCAGTAACTCCCTTATCAGGCTGATTTGGGTGCGCCATGGCGTAACTACCCCTACCGTGTCCCTGGTAAAGGAGGGGCCATACTGTGCTTTGAGGTATTGCAGCAGCGATACTACTCTTTCGGCTTCCGTCTGGTTCATCTTGGAAGTGGCCTCATAAGGACTGGGAATAAACACTTTCCGTCCAAGGGACAGTATGTGCCGCCAGGGCATGATATCCGGACAAGCACCGGCATCAAAACCGGCCCGTTGTTGCTCGCCGCCCGTTTCCAGTTGACCGGCATAATAATGATTCACCAGGCTGGCAATGCTTTCGTGCATCCGGAAATGGGTGTTCAGCATACCCCAGGCATGCTCCCACTGCTGTCGTTTACAGCGCTGCATCAGTCTTTCAAAGACGGAAGACCGCAGGTCGTGTACGCCCAGTTCCTTTAGCAGCGGGTTTTTCACCCGGCAGAAAGCCGCTTCCTGGGTAACCACCGGCGGCAGCTGGTTCTGATCGCCAATCAGGATAAATTTGCGGAAAGGCATCAATAACCCCAACAGCTGCGGTTCTGTAAGCTGCGATGCTTCATCCACGATCAGCGTATCGGTGGGAATGCCCATCATCATTAACTGTTCCAGCCGCGTAGCCATGGTGGCTACGGTGGCCACAAAAACACGGTGACCGGTAACATAGTTACGGGCATCGTCCAGGGAGCCATTCAGGCATAGCTGCCGCAGCTGCTGCGTGGGTGCGGTATTGCGGCCACCCAGGCGCAAATGGCCTATCTGCCGGGATTCCAGCCGGCTACAGATTTCATCTACCGCCTTATTGGTGAAGGCTACAATCACTACATGACGCTGTTGTTTCACCATTTCTCCTACAATCGTAGTGAGCAACGAAGAAGTTTTACCGGTACCCGGAGGACCTTGTAACAGGTAGTAGTCCTGCGCTTCCAGGGCCCGCTGCACAATTTTTTCCTGGTTAGGATTAAACATGGCCGGCGCCGGAAATGGTAAGGGATGCCAACGGGGCGCTTCCAGTCCCAGTAACAGGCGCACACGCTGTGTATGTACCGGCGACAGCACATGGAACAAGGCCGAAGCTGCCATCCAGTAATTGGATTCATAAATATCATGCTCAATCACCCACTCTTCAAACTGCCGGAAAAATTCCAGCGTCATCTGGCGGTTATTGAGCGAGAAAGTCAGCGTATCTTTCCCCAGGTCGTCGATGCGGCCTTTAAGCAGTTGCTGCTGCAATGGCTGTAACCCCGTGCCGGTGCGGGGGTAGATAATAGCCGTATCGCCTGCCCGGAAGTTATGGCTAACGGGACCGGCTATATCAAAAAGTACGGTGCTGCTGACATGATCAAATTCCCGGAAACGTAAACCGGGGATAATATTAAACCGGGCTGCTTTTTCCTCCTCGCTTTGCAGCCAGAGTGCCGAAAACCCGTCGGCGTCTTCTTCCCGGTCCACTTCGGAATACATGCCGCATTTGGCCTGCAGATACTCCCGCAGCACAAAGGAGAGGTACTGTTGATAATAGGCTTTCGCCTCCGGGGTGGCGCTGTACCAGGCCTTCTCGAAAGCTGCAAAATGAGCGGCGCTGAAAGGGGGCAGACCGGTAGCAGCGGTGGAGGTGATCGCGGATAGTACTCCGTACTCCTCTCCTGCCAGCCTTAATAACATGGCCACCACCTGGTTGCGCAGCAACATCAGCTCGTTTTCCGTACGGTACGTGCTGCTGACGTTCCGGAGCGGATCAGCCGCAGCGGCAGAATACAAAATAGCGGAACTGCCTTTGCGCTGCCGGCCGAAGGTAGAACGCAGCAGCAGGTTGTATCCTACTACCTGCATTTCATGATTTCGCCAGGTATTGAAGTCGGGCGCTTTGCCGCTTTTCAATTCAAATATTTCCTTACGGTGCGGGTCCTGGCTGTCTTCGGCCAGGAGGTCCAGCCTTCCCTGCAGGCCGTAGCGGGCAGAGAAAAAGGTGGGCTCTATTTGCACCGGTTTATCGCGCAGGTCGCGGACGGTGGCATGAAGATTACCCCAATGTGTGTCCCGGATGTCGCGGAACATTTCATTTAGTTTTTCGCGTCCATAGGCCGCGGCTTGCAAGGCGTTTTCCGCTACGGCTTCCACGAAGGATGTTTTCACGTCTACTTCGCCGTTGCGCAGCATTTCATCGAGCAGGGCGTTGACCAGGTTTCCCTTAAAAGCCGCTGGTGAGGCCTCATGCGGCGTCAGTTTCCGGACGAGGTACAGCAGGTGGTGGGCGCCTTTATGGGTAAAACATTCCGCCAGGTCGCTGATATCGATGAGCAGGTCCGGTTCCAGGATGATCTGGCTTTCGGAAGAGGTAGTATAATGATGTGAATGATCGCCCTGCCGGCAATGGTGTACCAGGATGGTATCATACGGGCGCAGCAAGGGATACAGGGTTACTACCGTGAGATCGTCCAGCTGATCGGGCGTTAGCCGGAAAGTACCCTGTTCATCGTTTTTAGCGGTGATGGTAAAAGTATGGCAGCCTTTGTCGTTCAGCACGAGCGGGCTGGTTTCGGTGACCATACATTTCAGCAATGGTATATCAGCCGGATGGTGCTGGTAGGACAGTGAGAGATAATTACTGCCGGTATGACGGAACAACAGCGCAAGGTCTTCCGGTATGGCGGCCTGGTAGGTCCAGGCGACGGTTTCCGTGAGAGCCTTGATGCAGTAGAGATGTTCTTCCGCCTGCAAAGGAAACATACCACTGGTAGATTTGCTGGTGAGCAGGCGTAGCGCAGATAGTGGTTGCCTTATTTCTGCAGGGACCACCTGTTTATCAAAATAAAACTGCATACGCGCAAACAGGTTTCCAAAAGACCTGGTTTCATCGCTCGTAAGGTCACGGAACAAGGTTTCCAGTATCTGCCGGTACTGGCGGATTTTGTCTTCCGGGTTGGTTGTGTGATGCGCTTCTTTTATCCTCGCGAAAAAAGCGCCAGCCTTGTGTGTTGCCTGCATTGCTGCAATATAACGAATACGCGCGGTTTGCATCAATGCCGCAATTGTTATACCTTCCGTAGGATTTTTATCGATAAAAATAAATTTTATGTCAGCCAAAAAAATAGCCATTATAGGTGGGGGAAATTTGGGTTCAGCGATCGCACAGGGATTGGTGAAAAGCGGTTTTTCCCAACCGGCAGAAATTACCATTACGAAACGTAATACCAGTACGCTCAGCGAGCTGAAAGCCGCCGGGGTGCAGATAGAAACGGATAATGCCAAAGCGATCCGGCAATCGGAAGTGATTGTGGTGGCGCTGAAGCCCTACAATGTGCGCGAGGTGCTGCAACAGCTGAAAGCGGAATTTGACCCGGCAAAACACATTTTAATCAGCGTGGTGACCGGCGTCAGCATCGCTGACTTGTCGCATATCGTGCCGGAAATGCCGCTGGTGCGGGCTATGCCCAATACCGCCATCGCCATTCAGGAATCTATTACCTGCATTTGCGCTGCCAATGCCAGTGAAGAACAGCTGCGGTATGTAAAAACCATGTTTGACCAGCTGGGCGCCACGGTGAGCATCGATGAAAAACTGATGGATGCCGCCACGGTGCTGGGGGCCTGTGGCATTGCCTTTGCGCTGCGTTTTATCCGGGCCAATATTCAGGGCGGTATTGAAATAGGCTTTGATGTTCGTACAGCCAGCCTGATCGCTGCACAAACCGTAAAAGGGGCCGCAGAGCTGCTGATCCGTGAGAACCGTCATCCGGAAGAAGAGATCGACAAGGTAACCACACCGAAAGGATGTACCATTGCCGGTTTGAACGAAATGGAGCACCAGGGCTTCAGTTCATCTTTGATCAAAGGTATCAGTACCTCTTACAACAAGATTGTGAAAGGTTAATTATTGCGGGGATAATCGAAGAAGAGGAATTTTTTGCGGGCCAGATCGAAGTCTTTCCAGCTGTCGGTATCGGCTTGTATGGCGAAAATGCCGGTAGTAGGCACGTTATCGATACGGATTTCTTCGGTGAGGTAGTTGGCAAAATCGGTGATGCCGGGATTATGGGCAAAAATGGCTACTGCGTTGAAGTCGTCGTCTATCCGGGTGATTACCTTGAGGAAAGTGGAGGCATAACAGAGATAAAGTTCTTCTTCGAGGAGGATGGCTTGTTTGGGATAGTGCCATTCTTCAGCCATGATTTTGGCGGTAGTACGGGCACGTTTGGCAGGGCTGGCGATAATCAGCTCCGGGACCATTCCCCTGGATACCAGGCGTTGGGCCATTTCCGGCGCATTTTGTTTTCCGCGCTTGTTGAGCGGCCTGTCAAAATCATCCATGTCCGGATTGTTCCAGCTGGATTTTGCATGACGGATGAGTAAGAGTGTTTTCATGGGCTTGAAAACGGTGATTTACCGGAACGAAAATAAAGAATTTACAGGAAGTTAATGTGTTGGGCGAATAAAGCCTGCCGGTGAGCGTGGATTTAAGAGAAAATTAACATGGGCCGATACCATTAAAAAAGCGAAGATCAGGTGATTGATCTTCGCTTTTTTTATGATGACGGGCGTCTTGTTTTAGTAGCCTCTTTCATTTTTGCCTTCCATGAAGTTCATGAAGGCTTTGTTTACCACGCGGTTTCCGCCGGGGGTAGGATAATCACCGGTGAAGTACCAGTCGCCCAGGTTGTTAGGGCAGGCGTCGTGGAGACTTTCGATAGACTGGTAGATGACTTCCAGTTTAGCGCCGATCCCTTCCGGGGTGAGGATTTCCGCGATTTTAGCGGAGATCTGTTCCGGGGTAAATGGTTTATAGATATTTTTCACCACGTTTTGAGCGTGGAGGGTATTGGTGCGTTGCAGTTCCTTGCAGAGGCCATAGGCTTCCTGGAGGATATGTTCCTTGCCATGGTCTTTCAGCAGGGCGATGGCGGCCTGGAAGGCTACAAAATCGCCCATTTTGCTCATATCGATACCGTAGCAGTCGGGGTAGCGGATCTGCGGAGCAGAAGACACCACGATGATGCGTTTGGGACCGAGGCGGTCGAGCATTTTCACGATACTTTCGCGGAGGGTAGTACCGCGAACGATAGAGTCGTCGATGACTACGAGGGAGTCGATGCCGGGCCTTACCGTACCGTAGGTGATATCGTACACGTGTTGTACCATTTCATTACGGCTGGAATCTTCCGTAATGAAGGTGCGCATTTTCACGTCTTTGATAGCTATTTTATCGATACGGATACGGCGGTTGACCATTTCCGAGAGTTTCTCCTCATCGAAGTCATTGCCCCAGGAGAGGATTCTTTCTATTTTGATTTTATTGAGATAGTCTTCCAGTCCTTTCAGCATGCCGTAGAAGGCCACTTCCGCAGTGTTGGGGATGAAAGAGAAGATGGTATTTCTCAGGTCGTTATCGATTGCCTTGAGTACGGTAGCGGACAGGTTACGACCGAGGGCGGAACGTTCCTTGTAAATTTTTTCGTCGTTACCGCGGGAGAAGTAGATCCTTTCAAAAGAGCAGGCTTTGCGTTCTTTGGGTTCCAGGATCTGTTCGATGCTGTATTCGCCGCTTTCTTTTACGATGAGGGCGTTACCGGGCATCAGTTCCAGCACTTCATTTTCGCCTACGTTGAAAGTGGTGCGGATGGCGGCTCTTTCGGAGGCGGCCACGATCACGTCGTCGTTCACGTAGTAATAAGACGGGCGAATGCCGTGCGGGTCGCGGATCACAAAGGAATCGCCGGTGCCGATGAGGCCGCAGGCGTGGTAGCCACCGTCGAACAAGGAGAAAGCCTGTTGCAGGATATTTTTAACATCGAGGCCGTTGCGGCGTTCTTCATCTTCCTTGGCGAGGAAGTGGTGAACGGTTTCCAGCATGGCAGCGAGGTCGGAGTTTTTGTGTGTTTCGCCTGGGTTTACCTGAACGAACTTGAAGAGTTCATCGGCATTTACCAGGTTAAAATTGCCCGCCATAGCGAGGTTACGGGCGGGGATGGTGTTGTAGCGTACAAAGGGGTGGCAGAGTTCCACATTGTTTTTACCCTGGGTAGCGTAACGGATGTGACCCATCAGGGTTTCACCCAGAAACCGGATATGTCCTTTCAGGAGACCGGGATATTTGGTGATTTCGGGCTGATATTTTTCGATTTCCTGGATTTCTTCCCGGATTTTGCTGAAGACATCGCCGATAGCCTGAGGGGCGGCGCTGCGAATCCTGTGCATAAAAGGAACACCGGGAGCTGTGTTGAGCTTTACCGTAGCCACACCAGCGCCATCCTGGCCTCTGTTGTGTTGTTTTTCCATGAGCAGGTACAGTTTGTTGAGCCCATAGAATACGGTTCCATATTTTTGCTGGTAATAAGAGAACGGTTTTCTTAATCTGATGAATGCCAGGCCGCATTCATGTTTGATCGCATCACTCATCGCTGAAATTTGAAGTCGCAAAGTTACGCCAAAAATTTACCAATAACGAATTGTGCGTGTTGAACGGTGAGGAGACCAGTCCGGGGAGGCGCCAACAAAGGCCGGCATCTTCCGAAAAGGGCGTAAAGGCAGGCATCTATCTATAAAGCGGCAAAAGGCAAGCAACATCTGTAAAAAGAAGATGGGCGAAGAAAGCAGCTTTTATTCGCTTCTATCTTCGCCCATCAGGGAAATCAGTTTAAATCCTGTCCTTCAGCGTTACTGTTTGGCTAATGCGGCCATCCACTGGCTGATATGGGAGCAGTTTTTATATTCATCATCTACGTGTACGTAGAAAGTAGGAATCTTTTCGATGAGCCATTTATTGATCGCTTCTGCCCTTTTGATATCGAGCGTCCGTTGCTGGATGCGGGAATAGTCGTCGGTCAGGTTTTCGCGGTGTGGCTGGGTGCGTGTTTTCAGGTATACGATTCTGACACCTGCGCGGCCGTTATCGTCTGTAAACGGAACCGGGGCGGAGATTTGGCCTGGTTTCAGGGTATCGAGCATCAGTACGATATCTCTTTCGGAGGGATCGTCGAGCTGGTCGATGGTGAGCAGGGTACCTTCGCCGGTTTTAGACTGGATCATGCCCGCATCGAATTTGGCGGACTGGGCGTCGCTGTATTTGGTTACTGCTTCGGAGAAGGTGAGTTTGTTATTCACGATCAGGTTTCTGATAGAGTCCAGTTTCGTTGTAGCGCCGGCCAGGTCGGACTTGGTCACCGCGGCTTTCAGCAGGATATGCTGAACGGTTACGTTATCGCCCGAACGTTTGATCATTTGGATGAGGTGGTAACCGAACTGTGATTTTACCGGGGAAGATATTTCACCTTCTTTCAGACGGAAAGCGGCTGCCATGAAGTCCGCGTCCCACTGTTTATCGCTGCGGTTCATGGTGTAGATGCCTTTATTTTCCTTTACGCCGGGATCTTCAGAATACAGGATGGCGAGGGAGCCGAAGTCGGATTCCTTGTTGAGTACCCGTTTTTTGAAGTCCTGGAGGCGTTCTATAGCGTAGTTATCCATTTCGCGGGTGGCCTTTGGGATGAGGACGAGTTGTCCTATTTCCAGTTCGGACTCATAGAAATGGAGGCTATCTTTCGGGATGGCGTCGAAGTAACGTTTTACTTCGGAGGGTGTAACCTTTACGGACTCCACCACTTTATTCCGCATGGCTTGTGCGAGCAGTCCTTCCTTGATAGGGGTCCGGAAACGTTCGCGGAGCTGGTATACGGAGTAGCCGGTAATTTCTTTCATTTTTTCTTTGGAGCCGTAGAGCTGTTCGAAGTAGCGGATACGGTTTTCCATTTGCGCTTCCACGTCTCCATCAGAAACGGGTAAGCTGTCCCTTTCTGCCTGGAGTACCATCACCTTTTGGGAGATCAGCATTTCCATGGTGGTGCAGGTAGCCTGTGGGCTGACGGAGCCGTCAGGGGAGTTGCGGGCCTGGTCAGCCAGGGCGCCATCCATATCGGATTTGAGGATAATCTTATCCCCTACTACGCCGATAATCTTGTCTGCCACGAGTTTATGCTGAGCGGCAGCAGCCTGCCATAACAGCAAAGCCCCTGCAGATAAAGCCAAAAGTTTCTTCATATTATAGCGGTAAAATCCAAAAATAACCAATTAAAGATCAGGACTGTATTTAATATCGACGGATTTAACAAAAGTTTAGATAAGCCTTTGTTTTTGCTCCGTTGGCTGGGATAAATGAAAAGAAAAAGCTGTCAAAAAGCGGGGATATTGAGGGTATCTCCATTTCTGACAGCTTTTTTTATACGCTCCCGGCCGGAGGGGCCGGGGAGCGGGATTAGAGTGTTCTTTTTACTTCCACCTCTTCGAAACCTTCGATGATATCATCAGGTCTCAAGTCGCTGTAGCCGCGGATACTAAGGCCGCACTCCATGTTGGAAGCTACTTCCTTCACGTCATCTTTATAACGTTTGAGGGAGGCGAGCTCGCCGGTATGGACTACGATACCATCGCGTACTACGTTGATGCGGGTGTTTCTGGTCAGCTTGCCATCGAGTACGAAACAGCCGGCCACGGTAACCTTGTCGAATTTGTAGGTTTCGCGTACTTGTACGTTGCACACCACTTTTTTCTCGATTTTGGGTTCCAGCATCCCTTCCATCGCGCTTTTGATCTCGTCGATCGCATCGTAGATGATGGAGTAGTTGCGGATTTCGATGTTTTCCTTTTCCGCGAGCTTGGCAGCCTGGGAAGAAGGGCGCACCTGGAAACCGAGGATGATGGCATCGGAGGCAGTAGCGAGCAATACGTCGGATTCGGTGATCTGACCAACGGCTTTGTGTACGATACTGATTACGATTTCTTCGGTAGACAGTTTCTGGAGGGAGTCGCTCAATGCTTCCACAGAGCCGTCGAAGTCGGCCTTGATGATGAGGTTGAGCTGTTTAAAGTTACCCAGCGCCAGCCTACGGCCGATTTCATCGAGGGTGATATGTTTTTTGGTACGGATACCTTGTTCGCGGACGATCTGGGCTCTACGGTTAGCCGTTTCTTTAGCTTCAGATTCGTCTTCATACATTTTGAATTTCTCACCAGCCTGTGGCGCACCGTTGAGGCCGAGTACCTGTACCGGCATTGACGGTCCTGCTTCTTCCATACGTTGGCCGCGTTCGTTGAACATGGCTTTGATTTTACCATAGAAGGAGCCGGATACGATGGTATCGCCCTGACGGAGGGTACCATTTTGTACCAGCAGGGAGGCAACGTAGCCACGGCCTTTATCGAGCGATGCTTCCACGATGCTTCCGGAGCCTTCGCGGTCCGGGTTAGCTTTCAGGTCGAGCAGTTCCGCTTCCAGCAGGATTTTTTCCAGCAGGATATCGATATTGAGGCCGCTTTTAGCGGATATTTCCTGGCTTTGGTATTTACCGCCCCAATCTTCCACGAGGAGGTTGAGTTGGGCCAGTTGTTCTTTAATTTTCTCAGGGTTGGCGCCGTCTTTATCTATTTTATTGATAGCGAAGACCATAGGCAGGCCGGCAGCCTGAGAGTGAGAGATTGCTTCCCTTGTTTGCGGCATGATGGCGTCGTCGGCAGCTACCACGATTACCGCGATATCTGCAGCTTTGGCACCACGGGCACGCATCGCGGTAAACGCTTCGTGGCCCGGTGTATCGAGGAAGGTAATTTTTTTACCGTTGGCAGTCGTTACCTGGTAGGCACCGATGTGCTGGGTGATACCACCGGCTTCACCAGCGACCACATTGGCACTACGGATATAGTCGAGCAACGATGTTTTACCATGGTCAACGTGACCCATGATGGTAACGATCGGAGCGCGGGGCATCAGATCTTCCGGTGCGTCGATGTCTTCTTCTTCTTCGGAGTCTTCCGCAGCATCGAGGCCGATGAATTCCACTTCGTAGCCGAATTCGCCGGCTACCAGTTCGATTACTTCCGCATCGAGGCGTTGGTTGATGGATACCATGATACCGAGGCCCATACATTTGGAGATCACTTCAGCGAAGCTCACGTCCATGAGGTTGGCCAGTTCGCTTACAGAAACGAATTCCGTTACCTGGAGTTTGTTGTCTTCAGCGCCCTCTCTGGCTTTCTGGCTGGCTCTTTCCTCGCGTTTTTCCCTACGGTGTTTGGCTTTCACGTTTTTACCGCGACCGCCGCCACCGAGTTTGGCCATGGTTTCCTTGATTTTATTCTGGATTTCGTTTTTATCGATTTCCTTTTCTTCAGCAGTGCGTTTATCTTCTCCGCCGCGTTGTCCGGGACGGAAGTTACCGCCTTGACCGGGTCTGTTGAAGCCGGGTCTGTTACCGCCCTGGCCCTGACCTTGGCCTCTGTTGAAGTTGCCGCCCTGGCCGCCTTGTCGGTTGCCCTGGCCTTGACCTTGTGTGCCCTGGCCTCTGTTGAAGCCGCCGCCTTGTTGACCACCCTGACCTCTGTTGAAGTTACCGCCCTGGCCACCTTGTCGGTTGCCCTGGCCTTGACCTTGTCCGCCCTGGCCCTGGTGTTGGTTACGGTTACCGCCGCGGTTGTCGCCGCCACGGTTATCGTGATGCGGGCGATTTTCGTGATGGGGTCTGTTGCCGGTACCACCTTGCTGACCGCCTTCTTTGAAGTCTTTCGGCTGGATGGGTTCCGGTTTCTTCTCTACGATGATACGTTTACGTTTACGTTTTTCATCGCGGTTGAAGTTGCCTTTATTGTTATCGCGTCTGTCGGACTGCACGGGCAGTTCGATTTTCCCGATTACTTTAGGGCCGGTCAATTTTTCGGCCTGGATGTTACTGATCACGGTCGGCTCGTCCTGGGGAGGCGTGGTGTTATCAGCAGCGGGGGGTGCAGGCGGAGTGTTGCGTTGTTCTTCCTTTACGGGCTGTTTAACAGGAATGTTAGCCGGTTTAATTGCAGCCGGTTTTGCCTCTTGTAATACTTCTTCCACTTTGTTAACTACAGGTTTATCTTCAACCGGTGCGGCTTTTTCCGTTTTTGCTGTCGTATCGGTTTTGTCTGTTTGCGCTACTTTCTCTGCAGGCGGAGGGGTATTTTCTACCTTTTCCGCTTTTGGTGCTGATTTTTCCACGTCTTCCTGTTTAGCGGCAGGAGGAGGTGTAGCCGGCGCGGCTGGTTCCGGTTTTGGTTCCGGTTTAACCGCTACAGGAGGGGTAGCCACTGGTTGTGGTTTTTCCTCTTTAGGAGCGGTAGCTGCGGGTTGTTGTGGAGCTGGTTTTTCTTCCTGCTCTTTTTTGGCAGCTGGTTTTTTATTACGGTTAAGGGCGTCGAGGTCGATCGTGGTGATGACTTTCGGGCCATTAATCTTAGGAGATTCTGTTTTTACCACTTCCGGTTCAGCCGGGGTAGCCGGAGCTTTAGGAACTTCCGCAACAGGGGGAGCTGTAACAGCCGGAGGTTCTTGTTTAGGCTTGGCTTCCTCTTTTTCTTTTACCGGAGGAGGGGTAGGTTGAGCCGGAGTGGCCGCCTGAGGTTCCTTTTTAGGTATTTCCTTTACAGGTTCCTGTTTAGGTTCGGGGGCTTGTTCAGCTTTGGGAGCTTCCGCTACGGGTGCAGCCTCATCTTTATCTTTCAGGTTCTTTTTTGCCGCAGCCTCTGCTTCCTCTTTCTCCTTCTTCATCTTTGTTTCTAACACGCTTCCTTTGGGCAGGGCTATCTGATCGCTTTTGCGTTTGTTAGCCTTGTCCTGTTGGAATTCCGACTGCAGGGCTGAGTACATGACAGCCGTCAGACGGGCATTGGGAGATCCAAAGCCGTCCATATCAAAGCCTTTATTGCTAAGGAAATCGATGAGAGTTTCCTTACCAATATTAAACTCCTTGGCTGCAGCCAGCAATCGTGGTGTGTTGTTTGTTGTTTCAGGCATATCGTATTTCGGGCCTCCCCTGTTTCCCATTTCTTCCAAATGGGATGTTTTTTTACGTTTAAACAATAACTCGAAAAAATCAATTCCCTTTCTAATAAGCCCTTTACCTGGGAAGGTTTCTGGTTGGGCTTTATTCTTTGTCAAACTCTTCCTGTAATATTCTTCTTACATCCTGCACTGTCTCTTCTTCCAGATCCGAACGGCGAACCAGTTCTTCAGTGGTCAGCTCTAATACGCTGCGGGCAGTGTCACAACCTATTCTTTTCAGTTCGTCAATGATCCATTCTTCGATTTCATCAGAGAATTCTTCCAGATCGATATCAAATTCAGCCTGTTCCTGGGCTTCATCGCGGAAGACATCAATTTCGTAGCCTGTCAGTTCACAGGCGAGTTTGATGTTAACGCCTTTTTTACCGATGGCCAGTGATACCTGGTCAGGGTTGAGGTAAACGGAAGCGTATTTATTTTCGCCATCTACTTCCATGCGGCTGATTCGGGCGGGTGTGAGGGAGCGCTGAATCAACAGCTGTATGTTGGTAGTATAGTTAATGATATCGATATTTTCGTTTCTGAGCTCACGCACGATACCGTGGATGCGGCTGCCTTTCATACCAACGCAGGCGCCTACCGGGTCGATACGGTCGTCGTAGGACTCAACAGCCACTTTGGCTCTTTCGCCGGGTTCGCGGACGATTTTCTTGATCACAATCAGGCCGTCAAATATCTCAGGTACTTCAATTTCCAGCAATTTAGCCAGGAAGGATGGATGTGTACGGGAAAGAATGATGAGTGGTGCGTTGTTCTTCATTTCCACTTTCTTTACTACCGCTCTTACATTTTCTCCTTTTTTGAAATAATCTGTCGGGATTTGTTCCGATTTGGGCAAAATTAACTCATTCCCTTCATCATCAAGCAATAAAACTTCTTTTTTCCAAACCTGGTATACTTCCCCGGTAACAATTTCGCCGGCTTTATCGGCATATTTCTTAACCAGGATGTTCTTTTTCAGGTCGCCGATACGGGCGGAAAGGGTTTGTTTAGCGGCGAGGATGGCTCTGCGGCCGAAGTCGAGGATTTCCACTTCTTCGTACAGTTCTTCCCCTATCTGGTAGTCCGGTTCAATTTTAATGGCTTCCGTGTAGGCGATTTGTGTATTATCATCTTCCACTTCACCGTCAGACACGATAGTGCGGCGGCGTAATATTTCAAGGTCACCTTTCTCTGTATTTACGATCACATCAAAGTTCTCATCTGAGCCATACTTTTTCCGCAGCAGTGTTTTGAACACATCTTCCAATACCTTCATCAACGTAGGGCGGTCAATGTTTTCCGCCTCCTTAAACTCGGTGAATGACTCAATCAGGTTAATACTAGCCATGTTTATTTATTATGTTTTAAAACACGATGCACACTTTGGTGTGCTTTATTTCATTTAGTTTTAATGCCGTTTGTTTGGTTTCTTTCTTTTTGCCGATAGTTTCCTCAATGGTGATGGAGTCATCCGTAACCTCCAGCAATGTACCTTCTTTCACTGCACCGTCAAGGAGAGTGACTTCCACTTTGCGGCCAATATTTTTCAGGTACTGTCTGTGCAGTTTCAGGGGCTCATCCAGCCCGGGGGACGAAACTTCCAGGGAGAAATCGTTGTCGGGAAAGAGCTCGCTGGTTTCCAGCAGTGCGTAGAGTTTACGGTTAAACGACACCAGCTTGTCTACCGGTATCCCTTTATCCCCATCTATAAAGAGTTTTACGTTATTGGTGGGTTTTATCCTGATTTCTACCAAAAAATTGTCGGGATCATTTGCAAGCAGTCCTTCTGCTAATTCCCGGATAGCTTTTATCACTTGTTCGTTTGCCATACAAAAAACGAGAAGGGGACGTTCTCTCGTCCCCTTCGTTTGAATCATTTTTCCTGATGCAAATCTACAAATTATTTTGATTGAAAAACAAATTCTTTAACTTGAAGGGAATTGATACCGCGAAGCAGCCCCATCAGAACAACATATTTAATTTTTTTTAATGATATTTGCCTTTTTCCGCAAAGTAAACCTGGAATTGCTGGCCTGGCCGGCAGGTCTGCTGT
This sequence comes from Chitinophaga qingshengii, assembly GCF_014529935.1. Lineage (GTDB taxonomy): Bacteria > Bacteroidota > Bacteroidia > Chitinophagales > Chitinophagaceae > Chitinophaga > Chitinophaga qingshengii. The sequence continues at coordinate 3,688,773 of NZ_JACVFC010000001.1, read as the reverse complement.
GTTTATTTTTGCTGGACCCGGCTGCCGGCCAATCTTCCCTGTGCCTGTTTAAACAAGCGGGTATCCCGTTTTGCCCGGGTTGCGGGTTAGGCCACGGTATCCATTTTCTGCTGCACGGCCACTGGCAGGAGGCCATACAGCATCACTGGCTGTCGCCGGTCGCCGTCCTTATATTAATGTATCGTATCATTCAACTCGCCCGATTAGAATTAAAATTATAAATAATCGTTATGTCTGATTTTTCATTTGCCATGTTACCCGGCATCGAACCTGAAGAAATGATGTGGTTGCAGGAATTAACCAAAGGCTACAACTCCGAAAACAAACAACGTTTTCTGGCGCTGTACCAGTCCCGGCGGAAAGATCCGCAGGTAATACTCATCTGCAGCCTGATCGGACTGATAGGCACCGCGGGTGTGCAACGTTTCCTGCTCGGCCAGATCGGCATGGGCATTCTCTATTTCGTGACCCTCGGCTTTTGTGCCATCGGCACCATCATCGACGCTATCAATCACCGTAAACTTACCTGGGAGTACAATAAAAAGGAAGCGCTGACGAGCGCTGCCCTGCTGGGATTGTAGCGCCGGCAACGTTAAAGAAACCTTAAAATCAGCGGGTTATCCGGTTAACGGAAAGATAATCTGCTACCTTTGTCGCACTATGTTGAAACTTATACTATACGTGTTTTTTGCGTGGCTGCTGTATAAGCTGGTATTTGACTTTATCATACCGGTTTACAGGTCCACCAAGGCGGTTCGTAAACAGATGAGTGACATCCAGCAGCACATGCGGCAACAGTACGAAGACCAGCAGGCTGCCCAACGAGGATATACACCGCCCGGCTCGTCCCAGCATCAGGGACCGAAGCCGCGTAAGGATGACTACATCGACTTTGAAGAAATCAAATAAAAAAAAGGCCGCCATCGCGGCCTTTTTTATTTTTTATAATCAGCCGTTCTGCGGCCTGAAAATATCCAGTATCGTTTTGGGCGCCTGTAAATGCAGCGTTTGCAGCCCCACTATCTTCGCTCCTTCTATATTGGGCAATGTGTCATCAATAAACAACGTTTCCTCCGCTTTCAGCCCGTTCTCCTCCAGCACCATCAGATAAGATTCCTTGTCAGGCTTGCGGTAGCCCATCAAATGGGAATAATACGCCTTGTCGAAAAACACCGACAGCGACGGGATACCCCGGCTTTCCTGCAATATCTTATTGAACGTTTCCAGGTGGATCGCATTGGTATTACTCAACAGGTACAGGCCATAATGCTGCCGCAGCTGCTGCAGCAACTGTAAACGCTGTAACGGGAAATCCAGCAACATAGCATTCCAGGCAGCGATGATCTGCTCGTCCGTCACCCCTTCCGCCACGTGTTTTTTCATTTCCGCCAGGAACGCTTCCGGCGTAATATGCCCCGTTTCCAGGTTGTCGAACAGCCGGGAACCCTTGAACTGATTATACAGCTGCTCAAAATGCTCCACCCCCAGGGCCGTGAAAGCCTCGCGGGTCAATTGATGATCTATATTGAGGATGACACCTCCCAGGTCGAAGATGATGTTTTTAATGCCTTTCATAGTATACAAAGAAAGCAGTTTTTTTAAGTATAGGCGTATACGTGGGCACGGATAAAAAAAATTTAGGATAATTCCGGGAAATAATTAACTTTGCCGTCCCTTGAAAAAGGGGAATTTTAGTTCTTCGGAACGGCTCCTATAGCTCAGTTGGTTAGAGCACCTGACTCATAATCAGGGGGTCCCAGGATCATGCCCTGGTGGGAGCACACTACACTAAAGGCTTTCAGCGCGGATGCGTTGGGAGCCTTTTTCATTTGCATACAATTTACAATCATTGTGTCGGGGGCTATTGGAATTATATTTACTGGTTTCCCGGTATAGGTCCTGTTTATTGAAAAACCTAGTTTGCATGGTCAGATAAAACAGCATTGCCCATGTTCAGAGTACCTTTAAACCCATAAGGTTTTCAACTATTTGGGCTGCGCGCTTTTTTGTTGTGCAGCCGAACACCTAATTTTGCAAGGTTAGTTAAACCATCCGCACTATGCAATCTCCATTTCGTAAACTCATACCCATAGCCGCTGCATTGCTGGCGATCATAACAGGAAAAGTCCTGGCTCAAGGTAAATTCGACCCGAAGCTGCTGCAGAACGGTCAACAAACCTTAGCTTGTTTTGCCCAGCATGAAGGCAAGGAATTACCCATCGGCACCTTTACCATTGGTGTTAATACCGACGGTAACAGGCTTTCCCTTACTACTACCACTGCTATCATCGGACTGGAGCCGTGGAAAGACACTGCCGTATCAGATCTCAATACCTTCAAACCGATCTATCTTGCCTCTCATAACACCATGAAAGACCTGGTGGTGAACTTCGGCTCTGATATCACCGGATATCACATCGACAAAAAAACAGGTGAGAAAAAACAAATCAAAGAAGCCGGCAACAGGTCCTTCGTTGACAGTTATACCTATCCTTTTATTTTGTCGCTCCTGCCACTCACTACCGGTTATAAGACCGATTTTTCCGTGTACGAATACAAACCTACCAATACTGACAATGTGAAAAAGGCCCTCGTAACAGAAGTGAAGAGCAACGTTTATGTCAGCAAATTCACCGGTAAACATGACGTATGGGAAGTAACCGTCGTAGAGCCTTCTACCAATGACAGGATGATCTCTCTTATCGATAAAAAGACCCGCCGCCTCTGGAGGACAGATATGTTCGCCAATGGTCAGGAGGTGAAAATGATAGATATGGAAACAGACTTCAACTCTATCAAAGCGCCTTTCGATAAAACAAAGACCCTGCAAATGGTACAAGGCGGTGATGCTGTCATCACCGGTCAGGTATTTGCCCGTGATTTCGATGAGCGCAACAAATTACAGGTGGTGAATATAAAAGCCAAACAGGTGGCCAGTCGTGGTACACAAGTCATCCTGATACCTTACAACGATTACTTTAAAGAATGGATTAAAGTCAATGAAGACCAGCGGAAAAAAGGCCGGGAAGGAATCGCCCTTTCAGACGATGCCGCCCAATGTATTAAAAGTACTACCGTATACGATGATGCCGGGCACTTTGAATTTGTAAACCTGATGCCGGGAGAATACCTGCTGTATACCGAATTTAATTTTTCTCATGGCTATAGTCAAAGTGAAGTAGTGGGGTATACAGACCATTATATCAACGGTATGTTTCAGGGTACTTCCGCTAATACGGTGAGCCGGAATTATAGTGTAGGCGCCGGCGCTACTGTGAAGAAAGTGGTGACGATAGATAAGCCCGGAGAGAAGGTGGAGGTGAAGTTGAAGAAGACACGCGCTTAATGGATGTATTTATATGAAAAGGCCTTCAGTGTGATGCTGGAGGCCTTTTTATTTTGAATGAATTTTGTTGGCCTTATACCATTTGTTGATAGGATAGTTGTTTATGGGAGTGAAACCGGGCTATTATAATATAAGCTCAGTTAGTGTTAACGTTTGTTTATTACTGGTTTTGAATTAAGCAGGAATGAGTTCAACAGATTTTTATGATATAAAAATCGACACTGACATAAATACAGATATAGGAAATAATGCCCAGAAGGTAAAGTTTTATTTTGAAAGTGTTGGTACCCAAAAAGTGATAAAGGCTATCGAATATTCGTATCTGGATTATTATTTTCTTGACAAACCTGTTTACAACCTGGGATTTGGAAATTATAATCCCATTACAGAGGAAATCTGCGATATAGGAGTCAGTAATAACGGCGATGTGTATAAGGTTTTTAATACTGTTTTACATACTGTTTCCATCTTTTTTAACCATATTCCCAATGGATTGTTATTTGTGCAGGGAAGTGATAGTAGTCCTGATTATTTAGAGAATTGTATTTTGACTTGCCATAAGAACTGTATTGATAAATGTAAAAAGGTAGATAGGAGAATTTCTATCTATCAAGGATTTATAGATAAAAATTATTCGTTACTCTTTGATAAATATGTTTTTATGGGTGGTGTGGCTGCTGTGAATGGCAAAACACGGGTGGAGAATTATGTAGTCGGGAAGAGGTATAATGCCGTTTTGGTATATAAAATAATATGAGTTAATTTTGATTTTATGGCAAAATCGTCTTCCATTATCAGAATAAAAACTAGAACAGTTAAGGAGTTGCGAACCAAAAAACTCCTTAATGATGTAGCTGAGCGTCTGCAAGGGAAAGAGCTCTTCCCACAGAAAATAGAAAAAGCAAAAGCGTTTTTTAAAGGGTTACAGGTTTCTTGGTAGTATTACAAAAAGTGTGTTAGGGTGATTAAAGATTAAGTTTTAATCGCTCACTAAAGATAATAGATAATTGGGCCAATGTCTGATTCCAATTGTGAACGGGTTTATTCCATTTGGCACATATATTCCCCTGGACAAGGAATAAGAGCTTCATAAGGGTGTCTTCCTAAAAGCGTATCTCCGTTCTTCAAACGGCTCGCCCCTTGCTTCTTGAAGGCTTCAAAATCAAAATTTTGCTTTTCCATATTGTCAGTTTAAAGGTAAAAAACTTTTTACTGATACACTTTATGTAATAGTCTCATTCTATTTACATCCACCGCTCCGCTACCGCCATACACACCACCGCCATCACTCCATAATCCTTAAACTCACTCCGCATTACCTGCAACGCCTTCCCCATATGCTTTTCCACGGCTTTCACGGAAATGCCTAAACGATCTGCTATTTCCTTATACGACAGCTCCTCTCTCCTGCTGAGCAGGAAGATCTCGCGACTGCGGGAGGTCAGTCTGTCCAGTGCTTCGCCGAAACGTTTTTCCAATAACTGAAGGTCGTAATTACACGGTGCTTCTGTACTTTCAGGGATGATCAGCTGCTGATGGTGTTGTTCATGAATGAGCGTGTTGCGTAGCTCGTTGAGAATGCGGTTGCGCAGGGCGCTGTGAAGGTAGGCCCGCAGATTAGTAATCGTGCCGAGGCTACTGCGTTTCCGGTACAGGTTAAGGAATACTTCCTGTAGCAAATCTTCCAGCAAATGAGGCACGGGCAGCTTTTTAAAAGCGGCCAGGTACAGCGCACGGGCATGGCGATCGTACAATGTCTGGAAGGCATTGTTATCATCGCGGGCCAGCAGGGCTATGAGCTCTTGGTCTGGTAAGATGGAATACGCGGTCATTCAGAGGCAAAAGTTAGTAATATCTTCCTAAAAAAGAAAAAAGAGGGGGTAGGGTGGGTAAAAAGTTATGTGTCTTATATAGGCATGCGACCAGAATCAACCGATCAGCAGCTGATCCAGCTGTTGGATAAATATCTGAAAGGCGACTGTACAGCGGAGGAACGGCAGCAGCTGGAATCCTGGTATGAGACTTACGAATCCCGGCTGGCGGCCGAAGAGCCCGCTGAGATGCCGGAGTTCTATGACCGTATGGTGCAACAATTACAGGAAGAGCAGGAATGGGTAGCGCCGGTGAGAAGGCGCCTGGGTTGGTGGAAAGCCGCTGCTGCGGTGCTGGTATTGCTGGCCGGCAGCCTGCTGGTATGGGTGTTGCGTGCGCCCCGGATGGAGGAAGTACACGCATTGGCAGACCAGCATCTGAAAGTGACGCTGCCGGATGGTACCCTGGTGTCGCTCAATGTTAACAGCACGTTGAAATATAGCCCTGGCATGAAAAACGGTAAACGGGACGTGTACCTGGAAGGCGAAGGCTTCTTTGACGTAGCGGCTAATGACCACTCCCCTTTTATTATCCATACCAAAGACATTACCGTAAAGGTGCTGGGTACCCGGTTCAACCTGAAGGCTTATGCCGGCGGATCGCTGGAAACCTCATTATTACAGGGCAAGGTGGCGGTAAGCCTGAACCGCCAGCCGGAGAAATCGATGCAGCTGGCGCCCTTGCAGAAACTGACGCTCACCCGTAAATCAGGCCAGCAAGCGGCTGAAGGAACAGACTGGGGCGAATTTGTGGCAGATGTACGAGTTATTGAAGAAGATAATACAGCGGAGACTGACTGGCAAAAAGACAAAATAGAGTTCCACGATAAATCATTTTTCGAGCTGGCGAAGATTATGGAAAGGTGGTTTGATAAAACAATCATTATAAAAAATGCATCGCTTAACAGTAACCGGTTTAACGGCTCTTTCCGCCGGGAAGACATTACCCGCGCACTGAAAGCCCTGCAATTGACCGCCGACTTTAACTACAAAATCAAAGGAGATACCGTCATCATTTATAAATAATCAACCAAAAAGAACAGAACAATGCTAATATCCACTACTATTCCACTGCCGGGCTAACAGTGCCCCCTATACGTCAATAAAAAAAGGGAAGTGCGGCTACACTCCCCTTTACTGTCAAACATGGAGAGAAACAACATTTTCCGTGCGGGAAAGCTATGTGTTTCAAATTGTCTAACATTCAAACCAAATGTATGAAAAAAAAGCTGTGTCCACAACCAGCCATTCCCCGGTCTTTATTGAGAAAAACACTATTGTGTATGAAGCTTTGCCTGATATTGATGACTGCTTTTGTGCTGCAACTGCGAGCGGAAGTCTATTCACAAACCCGCTTTTCCATCAACAGCAAACAGATGGAAATGCGCCGGCTGCTCGAATGGATCGAAACCCGGAGTAGTTATCGCTTTCTCTACAACTTTAAGACGTTTCCGGCTACGGACAAGGTAGACGTGAATTTTGACAATGTTACACTGCCGGTCATCCTGGACGGCGTACTGAAACAATCCTACACCTACCGCATCCTGGAAGATAACCTGGTGGTGATTTCCCCGGCGGAAAGGCGCCAGGACATCGTCGTGAAAGGTAAAGTCATGGGAGACAATAATGTAGAGCTGATTGGGGTGAACATACAGGTGAAAGGCACCAGCCGCGGTACTTCTACCGACGAACACGGGGACTTCTCCATCAACGCGCCGGGAAATGGCGTGTTGGTCATTTCCTATGTGGGTTATGCCTCACAGGAAGTGCCGATCAACGGAAGATCACAGTTGAATACTATTACGCTCAAATCTGCTGATGCCGGGCTGAATGAAGTAGTGGTGCTGGGTTACGGCCAGAAACAGGTACGTCAGAGCATTACCGGAGCGGTGAGCAGCATTCAGACAAAAGAGCTGAAACAAAGCCCGGTAGCGAACCTGACGAACGCGCTGGCTGGCCGTTTGCCGGGTTTGATCACCGCACAACGTTCCGGCCGCCCGGGTTCTGATAACTCCCAGCTGTTTATCCGGGGTATCAATACTACCGGCGCTACCAACCCGTTAATCGTGATTGATGGTCTGCCCCGTGGCGATGCGAATTTGGGACAGTTGGACCCCAACGAGATAGAATCTGTGTCTATCCTGAAAGACGCTTCCTCTACGGCATTATACGGTATCCAGGGTGCCAACGGCATCGTGTTGGTGACTACTAAACGTGGACAAAACGGTCCTCCCAATATTCAAGTCAACGGGCAATATGCGCTACAGCAGCCGACAGCTTTTCCCCGTTTCCTGGATTCCTATCGCTCCGGCCTCCTGCAAAATGAAGCAGCTAAAAATGACGGCATGCAACCTGTATGGACCGATCAGCAGCTGGAATATTTCCGCACCGGTCTCAAACCCTACGACTATCCCAATACCGACTGGTACAACGAATTAATCCGGGACCTTTCTCCTCAAAAAACCCTGAATGTCAACATTGGCGGTGGCTCTAAGTATGTACGCTATTTTGTTTCAGGCTCTTACCTACGCCAGGAACCGGTTTATAAACATGCAGATGATAATATTTATGGGGTCAAATACAAGTATGACCGCTTTAACTTCCGCTCTAATGTGGACATCACGCTGGACAAAAACACCGACCTGCAGGTAGACCTGGCTTCCCGCCTGGAAAACCGTACCAGCCCTTCCGCCGATAGGGCTGATGACGAGTTTCTGTGGGTGGTATTGTCGCAGATGACCAACAATCTCACACCGGTAAAGAATCCGGATGGCAGTATCGCCTCCGGTAATATGCGGGAAGATTTCTACAACCCCTATGGCCTGCTTACCCAGAAAGGTTACCTGGATGCCTACTGGCACAGTACAAATGGTAGTGTGGCGCTCACCCGCAAGCTGGATTTCATTACACCCGGCCTGAAAGTAAAAGGGCTTTTTACTTTCGAGAACTATGGTACCATTAATGTGGCGTTTGATCAGGACTTCGACTCCTACCGTTATAAGTCGATACCCGGTACTGGCGGCGGTATTTATACCCAGCATCGCACAGCCACCAGCTTACAACGTTCCGGTTATTCTTCCGGTGAACGTTATTATTACTACGATCTGAAACTGATGTATGACCGCGATTTCGCCAAACACTCGCTGGGAGGCCTGTTGCTGTTTAACCGGAACTACCGCTCTCAATCCGGTGATCTGCCCAGGGTATACGAAGGTTACGTGGGTCGTTTAACCTACAACTACGACAAAAAATACTATCTCGAATTCAACGCCGGTTACAATGGCTCGGAGAATTTCCCTCCCGGCCGCCGATATGGTTTCTTCCCTGCCGTATCAGCAGCCTGGATGGTGAGCAATGAAAACTTTATGCCCACCCATTCAGCGCTCAGTTACCTGAAACTGCGTTTCTCTCACGGCTATGTAGGTAATGATCAGGTGGGCAATGGCCGCTGGCTTTATATTTCAGACTTCGCCAAGGCAGACGGCTTCACGTTTGGTAATGTGGCCTCTGGCGTAGGCGGTTATGTGGAGAACAGGATCGGTAATACCGCTATCACCTGGGAAAAGGCGTCCAAGACGGATCTTGGCGTGGAAACCGGCTTTTTGAAAGACAAACTGAAATTGAACGTGGACCTGTTCCGGGAACTACGCAGCGATATCCTCACACAGGCAGGATCGATACCAGCTTACCTGGGTATTACCGCAGCGCTGAACCGTAACCTGGGCCGTGTAGTAAATAAAGGTGTGGAAGTGGAGCTGAATGTGAACACCGCTATCAACCAGGTGGGCATTTTTGCAAAGGCCAACTATCAGTATGTGAAAAATAAAATACTGGAAATGGACGAACCCAAACTGGCCTATGCCTATCAAAGCCAGGTGGGAAATCCTATCGGATATGGCCTGGGATACATAGCAGAAGGGCTTTTCCAGAGCAAAGAAGAAATTGCCAAAAGTCCTCAGCAGACCTTTGCTCCCCTGATTCCCGGAGATATCAAATACAAGGATATTGATGGTAATGGCATCATTAATGAAGCTGACCGGGTGATGTTGCCGATGCTCAACGTACCTACCGGCTATTTCGGTATTACCCTGGGCGTAGACTACAAAGGACTGGATGTGAGCGTGCTGTTCCAGGGCGCTACCGGCGGCCGCCAGATGTATTCTGCACAGCTGGTATACAATTACCGCGAAAGCTACCGGCCCATACACGAAGGCCGCTGGACTCCGGAAACCGCCGACAAGGCTACCTTCCCGGCATTGCACCTGGCAGAGAGCAATATGGCCAACAACTTCATTTCTTCTACCTACTGGATCCGGAAAACGGATTATATCAAGTTGAAAAACGTAGAAATAGGTTATCGCATGCCGCATGAATGGGTAAAAAGAATCAAGTTGAAAAGTGCGCGTGTATTCGTGAACGGTATGAACCTGGTGAGCTGGGATAATCTGAAAGACCTGGGCGTAGATCCGGAATCCAATACCGCAGACCGCTGGGGATGGCAGCCCTACCCTATTATGCGCGTGTATAATGCCGGTATTACCATCAACCTTTAAACCACGACCATGAAACTAACGGTGAAAATAAGAACAGGCCTGCTGTCAGTGCTGATACTGTGTACCTGCGCCTGCAAAAAAAATTACCTCGACAGAAAGCCCAGTGACCTGATCACGGAACAGGAGGTTTTCAAAAATATCGAGAATGCGGAACGGTTTGTAAATACTACCTATCAAAGTTTGCCCAATATGTTTCAGTCCTGGGGCTGGCCTTTGAGCAGTGCTACCGACGAAACCAATCAGGCTATCGACAACTCCGGTGCCGATGCCGGTAGTTTTAATACCGGTTCCATGAGCCCGTCCAATTTTCCAATGAGTGGGCTGTGGGGCGAGTTTTATGGTAAAATACGTTCCTGTAACCTTTTCCTTAAGAACTATGATAAAATACCCCATGATCCCAATGATCCCCAACGCCGTTCCCGGTTGAAAGGTGAAGTGCTGGTACTGCGGGCTTTCTATTACTTCCAGCTGGTAATCCGCTGGGGAGATGTACCGTTGTTGCAGGAGGTAGAGAATCCTTTTGACAATCCGAATGGTATTTATTTCAAACGGAATAGTGTTGCGGAAGTAATGGGAACTGTTGTCAAGGACCTGGATGATGCCATGGCATTGTTACCGCCTACTTATGCGGAACGTCCCAACAACTGGGGCCGTGCATCCAGGGTGATTGCCCTGGCGTTGAAAGGCCGCGCCCTGCTATATTATGCCAGCGCGTTGTATAACCCTGCCAATGATTTATCGCGTTGGACAAGAGCTGCGGATGCCTGTAAAGCAGCGCTCGATTCTGCTCTCACAAACGGCTATACGCTGAATGATAACTATGGGGAAATTTTCACCCAGTATTTTAACAAAGAAGTGATCTGGAGCAGGCCAGCGCCCCCTGCTTATGGCGATGGAGGAATAGACAGAGAGATGAACCCCCGTGGCGCCAATGGTTACGGTAACGTGAATCCTATTCAGGAGTTGGTAGATGACTACGAAATGAAAGGCACCGGTTTACCGATTACGGACCCGACCTCGGGTTATAATCCGCAACGTCCCTATGAGGGCCGCGACCCTCGCTTTTATGCCACCATTCTATATCCTGGTTGTATGTGGAAAGGCCGCCCGCTGAATCCCAACGGAGACGATGCCCCGCGCCCCGGACAGAGCGCCACCAACTATTGGCCCCGTAAATATTTGCTGGAGGGTGTGAATCTGTTTTCCAATACCGGTGCTACCGATCGTAAATGGGTGCTGATCCGGACTGCTGAACTGTACCTGAACTATGCCGAAGCACAGAATGAGGCGAATGGTCCGGATGCAGCGGTATTGGGGGCATTGAATGCGGTAAGAGGCCGTGCCGGCATCCCTGCTGTCAACGGGGGTACCAAAGAAGTGCTGCGTGCACGTATCCGTCATGAAAGAAGAATAGAGCTGGCGTTGGAAGCCCATCGTTTCTGGGATACACGCCGCTGGAAAATCGCGGAAGTCACCGACAATAAAGAAATACACGGTGTCACTGTCACAGGTACGGGTAACGTCACCTACAGTTATCCCGTGGTGGAAAAACGTGTATTCGATTCTAAGCGCGCCTACTGGTTGCCCATTCCGCAATCAGAAATGGACAAAGTGAGCGGCCGTAATCCGGAGTTTGTACAGAACCCAGGCTGGTGATAAAGGCTTCATCCCAAAAAACAATGACGACATGAAACAGATCCGATATTATATGTTGTTGCTGCTAACCGTACTGGCGTTCGGCAGCTGCAAAAAAGATAAAACCTTCCAGCACGACGCTGCTGCCCCGATTGTGATTGACAAATTTACCCCCGCTACCGGCAGCGCCGGTACCGAGGTACTGATTTATGGCAGCAACTTCAGTCTGGATACCAGTCGTGTATCCGTTACCGTGAATGGGGTTAAAGCCTATGTAGAAGGAGTGGTAGAAGACCGTATCCTGATTGTAGTTCCCCGTAAGGCCGGTAGTGGAAAGATAAAAGTCACCATTGACGGAAAGGAAAGCGCCAGCAAAGACGACTTTGATTACAAAACATCCTATGTGGTGACAACGCTGGCGGGCAACGGTTCTGCCGGATATGCCGATGGGAAAGGCCTCGCCGCTTCTTTTAACTTTGGGAACCGCTGTGGCCTGGATATCGATGCGGATGGCAACCTCTATGTAGCAGAAGCAGAAAACAGGCGTATCCGTAAAATCACGCCGGATGGTACTGTTACCACCCTGGCCGGTAGTGGCAGAAATGAATATGCAGAAGGCAAAGGCACGGCGGCTTCGTTTATGGCGCCCATAGATATGGCGGTGGATAAGGACGGTACTATTTATACTTCCGATCCCGGCGCCTGGACCATCCGTAAAGTCGCTGCCGATGGCACCACTTCCCACATTGGCTGGTTCGAAGCCTGGGGCATTGGTATCGATAAAAGGAATGGTACGCTGTACTATACAGATGCCGGAGCCAATGGTAGTGTGTTTAGGGTTAATCCGGATGGCAGCGCCGACAAGATCATCACCGGACTCTCCTTCCCCAATGATGTGGCGGTAGATAGTAAAGGCAATCTCTTCGTGGTGGTAAATGGCAGTTCCATTATTCAGGAATATAAATACGGTACCTGGGAAAAGGGTATTACTATTGGTCAGAGCGGTGCAACGGGACTGGTAAACGGGCCGGCTAATGCGGCCAGGTTTGAAAATCCCTGGTGTATCGCCACTGATGCTAAAGACAATCTCTATGTAGCCGGCAATGGCACCTGGGATGGTTCCTCTACCAATACCAACCAGTGTATCCGTTTCATTGCCGCCGGCACCTGGGACGTGAGCACCTATATTGGCGGCAGCTCCGCTGGTTTTGCTGATGGCGCCGGATCAGCGGCCCTGTTCAATGCTCCCACGGGCGTAACGGTAGGTAACGACGGTACGGTGTATATCCTGGACAGAAAAAATAATCGTATCAGAAAAGTAATTGCAGAATAAATGATGGTAAAAAGCGCTTTAAAATGGATGTTGTTAGGGATGTGTGTATTCATCTCCCTACAGGGGAAAACACAGGATTACAAGAATTTTAAATGGCAGGAACTACCGGTAAGAGGACTGCTCATGAGTGTACCTGCCAAACAGGATATTCCTTTGTTGTGTGATTTTATCAGGAAAGCATTACCCAAAGAAGGCGTTAACACGTTGGCTTTGCGGATTGAGTACTGGTATCAGTTTGAATCACACCCGGAACTGGCGGAGCCGAATGCTATTTCCAAAGAAGGCCTGTTGCAGATAGTACAGGCTTGCCGGGATGCCAAAATACGCTTCATCCCAACGATGAACCTGCTGGCGCACCAGAGCGAACAAACGGAGATAGGTCCTTTGTTGAAGCACTATCCGCAGTTTGATGAGTCACCGGATTATAATCCGCCGGTACCCTGGAAAAACGGCGGCATGTTTGATTTTTACAGTAAGAGCCTTTGTCCGGCGCACCCTGATTTGCCAAAGATCCTGTTTCCCATTATGGATGAACTGATTGATGTTTGTGGTGCAGACGCGATGCATGTTGGATTGGATGAGGCCTGGATCGTGGGATATGATAAGTGTCCCCGTTGCGGTGGCCGTGATAAGTCTGAAATACTGGCGGAGTACATCAACCTGTTGCATGCTCACCTGAAACAAAAGGGCTGTGAGATGTGGATGTGGAGTGACCGGCTGATTGACGGCAAAACAACTAATCTGCTGGCATGGCAGGCGAGTATGAATGATACGCACCGGGCTATCGACCGGATACCGAAAGATATTATGATCTGCGACTGGAAGTATGAGAGTGCACCTCCTACCCCGGCTTATTTTGCGCTGAAAGGGTTTAACGTATTGGCCAGCGCCTGCGCCAAAACAGATGTGGCGATGGCGCAGCTGGATCAGATATTGGCGGGCCGGAAAGACGGTACCCGTGCCGATTTTGCGTTGCCGGTAGCAGATCGGATGAAAGGTGTGTTTGAAACGATGTGGATCAACTCAAAAGACTTTATCAATGCCTATTATGGCAAAGGCGATTTTACTCCCGGCGCCAAAGCGAATGCTGATACCTTTAAGGCGTTATTTAAAGGTATCCGGGATGCTGCCAAAAGATAGTACAGCAAATGGGGCGCTCTTATTAAAAGAGCGCCCCGTTTTTTATGATGGATTGAAGGCTTTTACCAGTACCATGGTGCAATTGCGCGTTGCTTGCTGTCTGAGTATTTTCAATGGTTCATAATCCGGGTCCTGATAACATTGAAGCGCTGCTTCCGTGGAAGGAAACCGGATAATGGCGTTCATCATGCGGGGACTACCTTCTACTGCAATACCTTCGAGGTCGGAAGCAATCACGGTTGCCCCGTATTTTTCCAGTAGCACTATCACTTTTGGAGGGTATTGGCTAAAAAGCGCCATGTCAATGATATCATAGCTGTTGATATAATAGGCTGCCATCTGATTATGTTTTAGTAGGTGTATTCAGAATAATCAGGTGGGGTGATGCCTTTACAGCGCAGGTAAACAGTCGCCTGTCCGCGATGATGTGTGACATGGTCCAGGGTAGCATAAAACCCGTCAATAATCTTCTCGTCCGGTGTTGCTTTTTCCACGCTCTGTTGCAGCGCATCGAAACATTCGGACAGATATGCTTTTGTGGCCGCGGGGTCTTTGGTCACAGTCGGCGGGTTCCAGTCGGCCTGTTGTTGCAGCATATAGTTTTCGTTCCACCACATGATACCATAGCCGATATGATGCAGCAGTTCATTAAAGCTCCAAATAGCTGCATCCGGTGTATAGGTATAGCTATCTGCCGGCATGGCATTGGCCACGCTCAGGGTGTATTGACGGGCATTCTCCAGTTTTTCCAATAATCGTTTTTTCATAAACAAGTTGTTTGATGACACAAAACTATTCCACGTTGCGGGGGTGGATTTAAGGAAAATTGCTGTTTTTACCGTCGGGATTGAGAAGGAGAAAGGCCGTATTGTTTTTTATAGGCTGCAGAAAAATGTTCGAGACTGTTGAAGCCTGTCTCAAAAGCCACATGGGTAATAGATTGGCGGCTGTGTCGTAGTTGCAGGTGCGCTTCCTTTAATCTTACCTGTAGCAGGTAGTTATAGGGCGTGATGCCGGTCATCTGCTTAAACAGGCGATTAAAATGAAAGGGGCTGAGATGACTGATGTCTGCCAGTTGTGGCAGGGAGATGTCTTCCGAAATATTTTCACTGATAAATGTTTTAACGGTTGATATCAGGGGAAGATGATGCCTTTTTTGCCGGTCGGTAAGCGGGGTAATCATTTTTTGCTGGCCTCCGGACAGTACCAGGGAAAACAACTCCAGCATCAGCTGTTCAGCACACAGGCGCGGAAAGTGCGGTTGTTGCAACAGGTTGAAGATACGATGATGAAGATATTCCATTTCCGGTGTTGCTTTGATCAGCAGGGCATGGAGGTCCGGGTTTTTCAGAAACCAGGCCAGTTCCTCCCCCTGGGCTTCGAGGTGTTCTGTGTTTGCGGCCGGGAAAGAGAAAATGGTACATTGGTCGGGCATATCATGTACATGTCCTACCCGGTGTTCATAGCCGGGTTTGGAAATCAGGAACAGGCCATGGAAAGCGTCCAGGTCATTCCGGAATACTTTATAAATAAAGTTCCCCTGCCGGATGAAGGCAATGGAAAATTTATCGTGGTGCTCCCTTGCAGACACGTTACAATCCTGGCACTGGCATAAAAAATTATGTACCTCACAAATGGGAGACTGATAAATATGTTGAATAATGGCTTCCATATGGTAGTATAAAGGTATTACCCATTGGGTAAATTAAAAAGGAATTTCCTCCACCGGTACTGTTACATCGCTCAAAAAATAGATTTCTGCCGTTCCCTCCGGTTCGTCCAGCCAGTGAGACCCCGTGTCCGGGGTTTTAAAATGCTGTTGCAGCAATAACAGTAAGCGTTCTGAAGCTATATGCGCCTCCCTCAGGATAGCTTCTTCTTCTGCTTTGCTAAGAAAAGACTTCCGGCCTTTTTTGCCCGCTGCCGGATAATCGCAGCGCATTTTGCGATAAAACGTAGGTTCGCTCCAGTTACAGGAGGTACATACCATCTGCCGGAATTTTCCACAGAAGAGGTTAAAAATGGAGTAAACATCCCTGAGCAAATTAGGATCTGATATCATGCAGTTTTTTTGTGAGAGGTGAGAAAAATGATAACCACTCCGGAAACAACAATCACATGATGCTGACAACAAAGTTACACCTTCATTGCGCAAGGTATTTGCGTGCTGATTTTTACCACAAAAGGAGTCCTCACAATATGCGGTATAATTATTCCGGCAGTAACTATACGGCAGTATCGCTGAAAAAAATATTTTTTTGCATGGTACTTTTCAGGACCTGCCCCGACTCTCCCATCGTGCTGTAATTTTTACGTGAATACCCTTTTGAAAGATCTGAAAACCTTACATAACGATAGCCCAGCATTAACCCGAACGTACATGTAATTCCCTGTCAGCCGAGCACTAGTATTTAATAACCATTATCTAACAAACAATTGCAATGGCACCAAAATCTACCAATGAAGGCGCAGCATTTCGCTGTATCGCACTCGTCTGTTGGCTGTTACTGTCGCTATTACCCAGGGGCGTTGCCCAGGTAAGCCCAACTGTTCCGGCCACCACTCATCAACACACCAAACAGGTGATCGGTTACATCACCCAATGGGATGCCTGGAAAAATGTGGCAGGCACCGTCCCGGCGGGCGGTTACAATCATCTTAATGTGGACTATTCGCAGTACACCATCCTGAACTTTTCGTTCTTTGGTGTGGCGAAAGACGGCTCCCTGCACAGCGGGGATTTCCGCAACAAAAATATTTACCAGGCCGGCGCTGTACAGGACCCCGCCCCACTGGTAAATGAGGACATCTACAGCAGCTGGGATATGTACCTGCTGTATGGCGAACTGGATGTCCTGTATTATATTCCGGATAACAGCTATGCCTATTCTCTCGGGTACCGCAACGGCGGCAGCGGATGGACGAACGTCAACACCGGTAAAACCGGTAGCTTCCCGCTGTCTGTACCCAAACAGGGCGGCGCTCCCGGCGTAATTGACCTGGCCCACCAGAAAGGCGTGAAAGTACTCGCCTCTGTAGGCGGCTGGAGCATGTGTAAACACTACCCGGAGGTAGCGGCGGATGCTACTAAACGAGCCAAATTTGTGGCTAACTGCCAACAGCTGATCAGCATGGGCTTTGATGGCATCGACTTCGACTGGGAATACCCCAACGATGCGGGTATGAACATCGAACATTACAGCACGGCGGATTACACCAACTTCGCTATCCTGCTGGAACAGGTGAGAGCTGCTATTGGTCCCAATAAACTGATGACCAGCTGCTTCTCCCCTGCTCTCAAAAAGCTTCCCGGATTTGACTGGGCACGGCTGAACAACGTCCTGAACTACTTTAACATGATGACCTACGATTACAACGGTGGCTGGTCTGATAAGGCAGGACACAACTCTCCCTTGTATGAGTACCCTGGTCAGGAGTTTCCCGGTTTTTCTATTGACTCCACTACCAAAGGGTTACGCGCATTGGGCATCAATATGAGCAAAGTAAACCTGGGCGCTCCTTTCTATGGCCGTGGCGTGATCACGAACGGTAATGCTGCGTTGAACGCCGCTACCGTAAAACGTGCCGAAACGGTGCAACCGGATGGTCCTATCCAGACCAGCGCAGACTATACCAACTGGACCAAAGATGTGTGGGACGGTACACCGAACTACAGCTACATACAGAACACTACCGGCGCAGGCTCCGGCTGGACCGACAACTGGGATGATGTGGCGAAAGTGCCCTATAAAACCAAAGGCAACTTTTTCCTGAGCTACGATAACGAACGCTCTGTTGCTGCCAAGGCACAATATATTAAAGACAACAACCTGGCTGGTGTGATCATCTGGCAGGTGTACGGCGATATGACCAATATGACCAGCAGCACTGTGCCCAAAGGAAAACTGATCTATTGTCCCAATACCACTAATCCGCTGGTGAATAAAATCAACCAGGTATTTGCTACCGGCGGCGGTGGTACCAATGTGCCGCCTACCGTGAGCATCACTGCTCCGGCCAACAATGCGACATTTACCGCACCGGCCAATATCACCATTCAGGCTAACGCCAGTGATAGCGACGGACAGGTGGTTAAAGTAGATTTCTACAATGGTACTACCCTGTTGGGAACAGACAGTACCTCCCCTTACAGCTATGCATGGAATAATGTGCCGGCTGGCAATTACACGGTGAAAGCCATTGCTACTGATAACAAAGGCGCTGCTACCACTTCTTCCCTGGTGAACCTGGTGGTAAATACCTCCGGTCCCGGCAACGGCGGTGATTCCGGTAAGGTAATCGTGGGCTACTGGCAAAACTGGGGATCTCCCACAGATGCTTCTCCGTATATCCCTCTCCGTAATGTCAATCCCAAATACAATGTAATAGAAATTGCTTTTGCTGTCAGTGGTACAGATCAGGCTACCATTTCCTTTGTGCCTGAAAACGTAACGGCTGCGCAGTTCCTGTCCGATGTACAATACCTGCAATCACAAGGCAAAAAAGTGTTGTTGTCTATCGGTGGGGAAAACGGCAATCTCAATCTTACCACTGCCGCGCAGAAAACGGCTTTTGTGACTTCCATGAAAGCATTGCTGGACCAGTACAACTTCGATGGCTTCGACCTGGACATTGAAGGCGGTACCAATCTGCAGCTGGACAATGGCGACAAGGATTTCACCAATCCTACTACGCCGAAGGTGCAAAACCTGATAGCCGGCGTAAAAGAAATCATTGCCTATCGTAAAGGACAGGGCAAAAACTGCTGGCTCACCATGGCGCCGGAAACCTACTACGTGCAAACGGCCTATGGCTCTACTTATGCACCATTGGTAGGTGCTTACCTGCCTATTGTGTATGGCTTGCGTAATGAGTTAACTTTCATCCAGACGCAATATTATAATACCGGTTCCGTGATGGGCCTTGATAACGGCGTATACAACCAGGGTACTTCCGACTTCATCGTATCGATGTCTGAAATGCTGATGAAAGGGTTCCCGGTAGCGGGTACCAGCCAAACTTTCCCGGCACTGCGCCAGGATCAGGTGGCATTCGGTCTTCCGGCTACCCCCAGCGCTGCCGGCGGTGGTTACACCACACCGGCCAATGTGAAAAAAGCACTGGACTACCTGATGAAAGG
This sequence comes from Chitinophaga qingshengii, assembly GCF_014529935.1. Lineage (GTDB taxonomy): Bacteria > Bacteroidota > Bacteroidia > Chitinophagales > Chitinophagaceae > Chitinophaga > Chitinophaga qingshengii. Next base: position 3,669,755 of record NZ_JACVFC010000001.1, on the reverse strand, counting down.
TCAGACCTACGGCGGTGCTTACCAGCTGCGTAACCCGGCAGGATACCCTAATTTACGCGGTATCATGACCTGGTCTATCAACTGGGACAAAGCCAATAACGACGAATTTGCCAATAACTACTACGATTATTTCTTCGGTTCTACACCAGGTAATAAGCCCCCGGTAGTAAGCATCACTTCTCCGGCCAACAACGCCTCCTATGCAGCTCCGGCTACGGTGAACATTGCGGCTGCAGCTTCCGATAGCGATGGCGTGGTGACCCGCGTAGCATTCTACAACGGCAGTACCCTGCTGGGCGTAGACAGCGTAGCGCCTTATACCTGGACCTGGAGCAACGTAGCTGCCGGCAACTACAGTCTTACTGCCAGGGCCACCGATAACAAAGGTGCTACCACTACTTCTGCTGTGGTAAATATCAGCGTGACTTCCCCGGGCAACAAACCTCCGGTGGTAAATATCACCTCACCGGCTAACAACGCTACTTTCACCGCGCCGGCTACTGTGAATATAACAGCCGCAGCTTCTGACAGCGATGGCGTAGTGACCCGCGTAGCCTTCTACAACGGCAGTACCCTGCTGGGTGTGGACAGCACAGCGCCTTACACCTGGACCTGGAGCACCGTAGCAGCGGGTACTTACAGCCTTACTGCTAAAGCAACAGATAATGCTGGCGCAACTACTACCTCCGGTGTGGTAAGCATTACAGTGAATGGCTCTACCGGTGGTTGTAACGGTATCCCTGAATGGTCTGCCACTACAGCCTATAATGGTGGCGCCAAAGTGGTGTATAACGGCAAAATATATACGGCGAAATGGTGGACACAGGGTGATCGTCCGGACCAGAACACCGGCGGCGGCAAACCCTGGGATTATGTAAGTGATTGTAGTGGTGGCGGTAACCCGGGCGGTGGCGGAGACTGTAACGGAATACAGCTCTGGTCATCTTCCAAAGCTTATAGCGGCGGTGACTCGGCGGTATATAACAGTAAAGTGTACAGAGCTAAATGGTGGACACAGGGCGATCAGCCGGATGCTACCAGTGGCAGCCAGCCATGGCAGTTTGTGCGTAACTGTACCGCTGCTGCTGCTTCGATGTCTGCTACGATGGCTTCCTCACAGCCTGAACAACTGATAGCTTACCCGAACCCGGTAACCGGTCCGGATCTGCAGATACAGGTAAATGCCAACGCCGGCGATAAACTGCTGGTAGAAGTGCTGGACCTGAAAGGCAGCGCCCCGGTACTGCAACAGATACATATTGCGAATGCCAAAGGCTCCCAGCCGCTGCGCGTGGATGTATCTAAAGTGCCGAATGGCACCTGGATCATCCGGGTGACCAGCCAGCAGAGCAGAAAAATCTGGCGTAGCAAAATTGTGAAGCTCTAGTTCTCGCAAAGGCGCAAAGCAGCAAAGCACGCAAAGGTGTTTTGTTATGTTTAAATAAGAAAGCAAAGGAGCGAAGATCATTTGATCTTCGCTCCTTTGCTTTCTTATATTCGCTTATATCATTTTTGCGCGCTTTGCTGCTTTGCGCCTTCGCGTGAAAAAAAGGCCCCCTGGAAAATCCAGGGGTGCCGTTCTTTTCTTATAAACCCACGTTAAGAAGCTCGTTACTGTTGGCAAAGGTGGCCACTTGTACCGGACAGCTTTCAGCCGGTATAAATGATCCCTGTGGATCAAACCGGGATATGGGTGATAAAAAAGAAAAAGGGTGAACGTCAACCGAAACGGCGTTACCGTTGACGGTTACACGCTGTTGGTTGTCGAACCCATGCAATACCAGTTGAATGTGATGAAACTCACTGGAGTAGCTACCCCGTGGCTTTTGCAGCGTCAGCAGGCGCTGTGCCGGGTCGTAGGTGATGGCTCTTTCATAAAAATCACCTTTTTCGTACGCGAAACTTTCACCATCATCTTCATAGTATACGAAGGTGTTAGGCTGACTACCTTTGTAGAGGTGAAGGAAAAGCGTGTCGACCGGTTTGTCGCGGGTAGACTGTACCTGTGATTGCATGGGAACAATGCTGCTTTCTTTTACATATACCGGTAAGGTTTTGATGTTGAGGGAAGTGATGGTGTCTTGTCCGCCGGTGGTAACGGCATCTGTATAGAGGTTGTACCATTTTCCCTGCGGGAAATAAATGCTGCCAAATTCTTTGCTGCTCTCGAAAGGAGCGACCATATACGCGTCGCCAAACTGATACTGGTTTTGAAAACGGGTATCGTAAACGGGAGCATCGAACGTATTTTGCAGCGCCAATGTGCGCATAACAGGAACGCCTGTACGGGAAGCGGTATACATCGTGCTGTACAGGTAGGGCAACAGCCGGTAGCGCAGATTGATATAATTGCGGGTAATTTCCAGGGTTTCTTCGCCGAAAGCCCATGGCTCGGCTGATTTGGTATTAACGCCGGTATGGTTTCTAAAGTAGGGAATGAAGGCGCCTATCTGCATCCATCTGGTGTAGAGACTTACCGACGGGTTGCCGGTGAATCCGCCTACGTCCATACCGGTGAAAGGAAAACCGCTAACGCCCAGGCTGTTCAGTAGCCGTACGCCCAGCAGCATATGGTCTTCTTCGGCGCGATTGTCGCCGGTCCATAAGGCACTGTAGCGCTGGCTGCCGGCATACGCGGCCCTTGTTAGCAGGAAGGGCCGTTTTTGCAGGGATTCTCGGGCGCCTTCGTAGCTGGCCCTTACCATCTCCAAACCATAAATGTTGTGGGCCTGCAAATGTGTAGTAGGCTGACCTTCGTAGTTAAAGATCACATTATTGGGCATTTTCTGGCCCCAGGTGGCAATTTCATTCATATCGTTCCAGATGCCGCTGACACCGTCACGGATATACGATTTTACCTGGCCCTTCCACCAGTTACGGCCTTTCTCGCTGGTGAAGTCCGGAAAATGGCACCAGCCGGGCCATACCTGCCCGGTATAGTTCTGACCATCGGCATATTTCAGGAAGATGTTTTCCTTTTTGCCACTTTCATAAGCATGATAACCATCTTCCACTTTAATGCCCGGATCTACGATAACGGTTATACGAAAACCCATGTCTTTCAGTCGGCTGGTGAGTTGTGCCGGGTCCGGAAAACGTTCCTTGTTCCAGGTAAATAACTTATAGGCATCCATGTAATGGATGTCGAGGGTGATACCATCTGCCGGAATTTTTTTCTCACGCAGGGTTTGTGCGATCCGGTATACTTCGGTGTCAGGGTAATAGCTGTAGCGGTTCTGCTGGTAGCCCAGGCTCCATAGGGGCGGCATCGGCATACGGCCGGTGAGGCCGGTATAAGACCGGATAATATCTGTTATCTGCGGATGATAGATGAAATAATAGTTCATCTCCCCGCCTCTGGCGCCGAAAGAGGAAAAACGATTGTTGCTGGCGCCGAAGTTAAAGTCGCTCTGGTAGCTGTTATCGAAAAAGATACCATAGTTGGTCCGGTGATGGATACCGATATAAAAAGGGATGGTAGCATAAATGGGATCGCGATTGGTAGCGTAACCAAACACATCGGAATTCCAGTTCGTATAGCCCTCCCCTTTACGATCCAGGTTGCCGGTTTTTTCACCCAACCCGATAAACCGCTCGTTGTCCTGCATCTTTTTATAGGTCGTTACTTCATCGCCGATCCAGGAGGTACCGAGGCCTGGTTCATCCTCGCTGATCACATCGCCCGAAGGGCTAAAAAAACTAACAGCAAAAGGGCTTTTTTGTATGCGCACTTTTAAAGAATCTGTGATGATGCTGATCTCGCTGTTGTTTTGTGTAATCTCCGCCTTGGTGGGCAAAGGTTTGGCGATAACGGCGTAAGAGAAGTCTGCAGGCAACGGATGTTTATCTATCCGCACCCGGACAACCGACGGACTGTAAACCGTAATTTCTGCGAAGGCATTATTGGTTTTTATTTTTACCTGTTGGCCGGAGATGCTGACGTTATTTACATTTCCTACCGGCACTACCTGTGTTTGCGCCATCAAGGGGAGTCGTATCAGCAGGAGTAACAATAGAAAAAAGGCCGGCAGTGGAACTTTGTTCATAATAGGATGGTTTGGTGAAAAAAATCCTCTCCCGGGCGCCTGGTCAAGCCAGGCACCGTAGCGGGTAACAGATAAAAAACCAGAGGATTAACCGGGAACAGTGCGCTTACGGTACTGTTCCCGGCAGGAAGAAATATAATTTAGTAACCCGGGTTTTGTACCAGGTTTGTATTAACAGCCAAATCGCTGGTAGGAATTGGGAACAGCAGGTTCCTCGGGTTATCATTCGGCTTCAGCTGCCATGGTTGCAGGAATTTACCAAAGCGAATCAAGTCCTGTCTTCTCCAGCCTTCCCAGTAGAGCTCACGGCCTCTTTCATCCAGAAGGGCGTTGAGGTCCAGTGTGCCCAGGGTTGTTGCGCCGCGTGCTGTCCGGATACCATTTACCAATGACAGCGCACTACCGGCGTCGCCTGTACGAAGTAATGCTTCCGCTTTCATCAGCAGCACATCGGCATAACGGAAGAAAACATAGTCATTGCTGGCTTCATTGTTTTCTGTAGATTTTTTGGAAGTATAGAAGTCCGGTGGATATTTAATTACACGGATACCGGTTACTTCCAGGGTGGCCTTATTGGTTTCCTTGAGCTGTACTTCAGGCGTAAAGATGAGCGGGTTGCCATTACGGTCTTTCAGTGCATTATGATGCGCATCGTATTGCTGGCCAATCAGGAAGCCCACCAGCAGGCCACTGGTGTCGGTTACCCCGGTATAAGCGCCGCCTCTTCTTCTGTCGGAGGCTTCAAATTTATTGTAGAAATCAGATAAGGTAGTGAATCCGTTCCAGCCGCTGGGTGTTTGGTTGTAATGCAGGGTGAACTTCCAGCGACCGTAGGTGGCGTTGCCATTGCGTACGGTGCTGAGGCCGGGGCCATTTTGCTGGGTGAAGATGTTTTCGGTGGATTTCACATCGTTGTCACGTGCGAAGTTATCGAAGTAATCGGTGGCCAGGCTGTAGGCGCCGGTACCTTTGATCTGATCGGCGAGGGTAATGACCTTTTGCATATCGGCGGCGTCGAAGGTAGGTGCGGCTCTGTTGAGGAATGCGCCTTTGTTGAGGTAACATTTCATCAGCAGAAAGCGGGCGGCGTCCTGGTTGGCTACATAAGCAGCAGTAGCAGGGCGGGCCCCCAGATCGGGCATGATAGCGGTCAGCTCCGCGATGATATAATCCAATGCTTCATTGGCCTTCATTACCCTGGGTTTGTTCAGCAGGGTATCTGTAGGGTTTCTGAAGGGTACCTGGCCCCAGAGGTCCAGTACGGTGAACATGGAGAAGGCGCGCAGGAAACGGGCTTGTGCTGCTTCATTGTTGCTGGGTTTGAAGTTGAGCACGTTGGTAGCGCTGAACTGCAGGGTCAGCAGGTTGGTAAACGTTGCCTGGATATGCGCGTGGTCGGCGTTCCAGCTGTGTTCGTGCAGTGAGCGCCATACACCGTTATCGTCCCAGTCACCGGCGCGGGTGGGCCCGAGGGTTTCATCGGTTGACATCTGGGAGAGCCCCCAGCTGTTACTAAACTCCTGGTAGGGAAGCTGGAGGTTGTCGTACGCACCTCTTAACAGCAATGGTACGGTGATCACGGAGTCGGCGTCTTTCCTCGTCAGGGTGGAGCCGAGTTGCTCATTCAGTCCGCAGGACTGAAGGCCTGCAATGGCAGCAATGATGATAGCGGATCGGAAAATATGTTTGGTCATGATAATAGTTTTTAGGTGAATGGTTTAGAGCGAAAAGGTGATGCCGAGCATTACCGTTCTGGCGGTTGGATACGGACCGTATTCAATGCCGAAGGAAGTCACACCATTCACGTTTTTATCGGTATTCACTTCCGGGTCGAAGCCGCTGTATTTGGTGATTACGAACAGGTTCTGACCGGTAGCATATACCGCTGCATTTTTCAGGACCCGGCCTACATTACCGAGGTTGTAGGTCAGCGTAACGTTATCCAGTTTGAAGAAGTTGCCTTTTTCAAGATAACGGGAAGACACGGTGATAGGATTGGACAGTGCTTCTCCGTTGCCCAGCAATGCTTTGGCAATATTGCGGGAGCCGAGGTTGCCAATTGGTAACACAGTGTTGGCGGTGTTGTTGTATATCTCGTGTCCGAATGCACCGTGACCGCTGGCGGTGAGGACCCATTTTTTGTAGATCAGTTCTGTGTTGATGCCCAGCAGTACTTTAGGGTTCGGGTTGGTGAGATAATACAGGGTATTGCCGTTATCGGTATAGATGCCCTGACCTTTATCATCGAAACCTTCAAACTTGCGTACGTAGAAGGTATTCAGGGGGTAGCCGTTGGCCAGTCGTTGTGCGGTGGCGCCGGAAACACCCTGGCCGTTGATAGCGCCGGTCAGTACCGGAGGACCGCTATAGTTTTTCAGTTCATTATGCAGGGCGGTACCATTCACGCCCAATGTCCAAGTGAAATCTTTTTTACGGATGATATCTCCTTTCAGCGATACTTCCACCCCGTTGTTGATCACGTTGCCCGGCAGGTTGATCCAGTAGGTAGATGCCGGAGCTGGTTGGATAGCGGGGAAGTTGAACAGCAGGTGATTGGTGTTTTTATAGAAGTAATCCACACTACCGTAGATGCGGTTGTTGACGAAGCCGAAGTCCAAACCGGCGTTGAACTGTTTGGACGTTTCCCATTTCAGGTCGGGGTTAGCCACATTGGTGAGGGCCGCTGATCCGGAGGCTCCCAGTCCGTATTGTTCCTGTGCAGCACCGGCGGGGAATTCCTGGTTACCGGTAACGCCATAGCCTACTCTCAGTGCCAGGTTGCTGATGGATTTATTGTTTTTCAGGAACTCTTCGCCGGTGAGGTTCCATTTGGCGGCGAAAGACGGGAAGTAACCGTATTTGTTGTTGGAGCCGAATTTACTGGAACCGTCGGCCCTCAGGGTACCGGTGATGATATATTTATCATACAGGTTAAAGGTCGCTCTTCCGAAGAAAGACTGCAGCTCGGAAGTGGGATTCCGGAAGGAGCTGATGTTGGTATTCACCTGGGTGGGCGCCTGAAGGATGTCTGTATATTTTACGGCATAAGTCGGGAAACCACTGGCGCCGAGTCCCATACCGAAGTAATCGAATTTCTGGTATTCATGACCTACTACAGCGTTGAGGTTGAAGGCGGATGTCAGTTGTTTGTTGAAGCTCAGGGTGTTGGTGAGTTGTTGGGTGTTTAGTTCCACATTGCCGTAATAGGCTTGGCCCTGTTTCATCACCCCGGGGATATTGATAAAAGAAGCGACCTGTGATTCCCTTTTACCTACCTGGTGGTTGATACTATAAAGAGCGCGGTATTCCCAATTATCATTGAATTTATAGTAAGGTGAGATGCTGGCGAGCACATAGGTGATGTTCACTTTATCGTCGTAGGCTTCAGACATTGCTGCCGGGTTTACGGAGCTGCCTTCACCGAGGATATTAAAGGAGCCGTCAGCTTTCCGGATAGGCATGGTCGGGTTCCATTGGAGGGCCATGCTGATGAGGCTACCGGTGAAGCCCGCATCGTTGGTAATAGGAGCCAGCTGTTCGCTGGTTTGTGCCACCATGACATTATAATCGATGCCCAGTTTTCTGCTTTCCAGGAATTTACTCTGTCCGTTGAGGGTAGCGGTGTATTTTTTCAGGCCGGATTTTTTAATGATCCCTTCCTGGTCCTGTACGCCGAAGGCTGCCCTGTACCGGCTGGTTTCATTTCCGCCGCTCATGGCTACGTTGAGGTTATGGGTGATACCAGTACGGAGGATGGAATTCATGCCGTTGGAGCTGCTGCCATAATCGCCGCCGGACAGGTTATAGGTTTTGAGGGCGGAGCGGTATTCATCGGCATCGAGCACTTTGAGTTGTTTCATAATGTTGCTGGCGCCTACGGAATAGTTGACATCCAGACGGGTAGCACCGGGTGTACCTTTTTTGGTGGTAATAATGATAACGCCGTTGGCGCCACGGGAACCATAGATGGCGGTAGCAGAGGCGTCTTTCAGCACGTCCATGGAAGCTACGTCGTTGGAATTGATGAAGTTGAGCGGGTTGGCATCCGGTGTTTGTCCGAGGCCGCTGACATTGATAGCCGGACGGGCCACACGGCCATCAAGGGGAACTCCGTCTATCACGTACAGGGGCTGGTTGCCGGACCTTACAGAAGACACGCCCCTGATACGCACCGTGGCGGAAGCGCCGGGAGCGCCGCTGTTATTGAGCACCATCAGGCCGGATACTTTACCCTGTATCAATTGATCAGGGGCGGTGGAAATACCGCGGTTAAATTCGGCGGCTTTCACCTGCGCAATGGCGCCGGTAATATCTTTTTTTCGCGTGGTACCGTAACCTACCACCACTACATCGGTCAGCGTGGTATTTTCGGCGACCAGCTTTACGTCGACATGGGTTTTGTTGGCAATGCTGACTTCCTGGGCGGTTTGGCCGATAAAGGAAATGATCAGCGCGTTGGCGCCAGGGCCAACAGATACTTTAAAGTTACCCTCGGGATCGGTGGTGGTGCCGGTATGTGTGCCTTTAATCTGCACGGAGGCACCGGGAATAGGAGCGCCTTTGTCATCTGTTACCTTACCTGTCACGGTCCTGTTCTGGGCCATGAGCAAACCCTGTATCAACATGAAACAGGTGCACAGGAGGAGATGCCTGAAAAGTCGTGTTTTCATCATAATGTGGATTTTTGAGCAGTGAATGAACTGTTCTGTTTACCGTGGATTTAAATACTTACAATTGGTTGCTGAAATGTAGAGGTAGACCCGACATACCGGACAACGTGGACTTATAAATAAACTGATTTACGTGGGCGGCAAATGATGCCTGGATTTATTGGCTTTTAAATTCAGATTTTTGGTTTACGCTTCTTTTTTGTCAAAGTAAGAGAGCAATGTTCAGGTGAACAACTTATACAAGGTAAATATAGAAAATAAAGGGCTATTTTGAGTATCATATGAATATATCTTTTTGAAATACAAACCATTACAAACAAATATATTTTTTACATATATCGACGGTATCAACCCGTTTTATCCATTTTTTAAAGGGCTTTAATGGTCATAATCCGGTTTTCAAACTCTTCATTCGGCACTAAAGAACGTTTTTTGATTTTGGTTTTATAGGCATAAATCGTGTTCACCGAATATTCGAGAATACGGGCGATTTTTTCATTATCAGTGATGCCTATACGAATGAGGGCAAAAATCCGGATATCAGTATTTAATAATTCATTTTCCCGGAGTACGATCCGGTTGCCTGGTTCAAACAATGCATTAAATTCTTCCACAAAATGAGGGAAGATTTTCAAAAACACTTTATCAAAATGGGAGAAAAGGTCTTCCCTCTCCTGCCGGATATTGATGTTATTTACTACGTATTTTAGTTCATTCAGTTTGTTTTCGGTTAATTTCTGCTCAAGGGTCTGTTTCAGTTTTTCAATTTTGCTGATATAGTTGACATTGATATTAAAACAGTAACCAACATATTCTTCCTTTATTTTATTGGCTTCCAGCAGTTGGTTATTGATTTCCTGTTGCTGGAGATGAGCGGCGGTAATGATCTCCTGTGCTACCTTGAGCTTACGTACCTGCCGGGTAACAGTGACGGCCAGGATAACGACTGCTATCAGCAGCAGCGTAACAATGGAAGCATAGATCAGCAATGATTTGGTTCTTTCTTCTGCGGTATTGACCCGTTCCTTTTCAATGATGGGTAAAATACTACTAACCTGCACCTTGCGCTGACGGGCGCCATAAAATACAGCCTCCGAAACGGCCTTTTCAATAAAGTGGGAAGCATTTTTAATGTCTCCTTTTTCAAAAAGCAGGGTGGCCAGGGTATACATAGCCATGGTTTCTTTGGTGGAGGACTTAATATCTGCAATCGCAGAGCGGTACATCAGTTCGATAGCGGTATCGGTCTGGTGTGCATGCAGGTATATATAGCCCAGCGTGCAGGCGGCAACCGCCAGTTGCCGGTAGTTAAGTCCGGGCTGGTTCAGGTTGGGGTAACTATTGCGGGCGGCGGCGAGGTCTCCCATTTTATAGTACTGTAGCCCTTTATTGTATTGGTATTCAAATGATGATGGCGGGAGCAGGTGCAGGGCGGAATCCATATACCGGCTGCCCTGATGGATATAGATGGGGGAATAATACCGGTCCTGGTTATAATCGGCCAGGTCGTAGTAGAACCGGCTTTTCATCAGGTAGTATTGTACGCGGATGCTGTCGGGCATACCGGTTACATCCAGATTGCTGAGGAAAGAAGCCGTTTCGGTAAACATACCGGAAGAGAGCAGGATAAAGCCGATCCTGGTGCGGGCATAGGTAAGCCGTGAGGGATCCTGCATATCTTCGGCCAGTTTCTCCATAAGCCGCGCATATACAAAGGCGGAATCGAAATTAAAGACTTTGTACTGCTCGTACAGCAGCTGATAAACCTGGTAGCGGGCGCCCGGATTGGCGCCGGCAGCGGCAAGGGTACGTTTAATACTGTCTATGCCTTTCATCTTCAGGGCATCATAGACAGGAGCATTTTCGATGCTGCGGTTTAACTCCTTTAGCAAACTGTCCTGTGGAGATTTCCCAAACACATACATCTGCAACATCAACAAAGCCATCAGGCAGCCTAAGATACGCGTCATAAATTTTGGAATGATAAAGTCACTGGTCTTGGCTCAATTTAAGCGACTTTTTTGACATATTGGTCATTCCGCGACGCGCTTGAGACTGTAGTCGAGGGAGGTGGGAACATCCTGCCGGTCTTTGTCCAGCTGACGGAGTATATCCCCTGCTTTTCTGTAAAAACGTTGCAGGTTCCGGTCTTTATCAGGATTGAGTTGTATGATTTCGGCGTCTTTATCTTCCGCATCGCCGTGTAACACGGTATAATTGCCTTCGCTGTTAAAGATCTGGTCTTTTCCGGCCACTCCCAGATAGGTTTCTTTTAGTTTAAACAACTGTTCTCCATCGGGTCCGTGTTCTTCGAGGCTCAGGGAGGTGAGTATACCGCTGCAGTCGGCGCAGGGTAAAGTACCGGTATAGGTTACCCAGGTAGGGCTGCCGGATGTGGTGGCTGTGCTGTCTATATGTCCGGTTTGCTGGCCGGAGCGTAAATGCTGACAGGCAAAAAGGGCCATGGCAGACAGTAACAGGAGGTATTTCATAACGATGAATGGTTTTTCCCGTATAACAACCAGGCCCGGCATTTAGTTAATGCCTGTAGGTCAGGGAATCAACTCAAAGACAAAAAACTGGCTTTCTTCTGCGGCGGAGAAGTTATTGTCCGCCACAAACACCAGGCTTTGATGGCCATTGGGCAATACGGGCCCGAAAGTTACCCCTTCAATGTTATCGATATATTTCCCCAGGGAAGCAAAGTCAAAAAGTAAAGATTTGGTAACGGTCTTTATACCGGTGGCGGTTTTCAGGGAATTGACCCCGCTGATATCCGTCGCATGGTGCAGGTCCACCAGGAAAACCTTGATGGTGCAGTCTTTTACACCTGTAGAGAACGATCGTTCTATTGCCAGCAGCTGGTGGTCGGATAATACCAGGATATCGGAGATGCCATTTACTTTGAATGCATTGGCCGGTTTGGGGGGAAAGGCTACCGGTTCCAGCCGGTAAGCATATTGTGCTATCGGTTGCAGGTTGCGGTTATCATATTTAATAACGCGGGTGAGTGCGGTGGTATCGCCTACGTCTGCCCGGGGACCGTCTTCATAACGGGGTTCTTCCAGGCTGACAAAAGTATACCGGTAGTCGGGCGTGAAACCGAGTCCTTCGAAAGCGCCGTTGCGGCGGGGACCATTATCCGTGGCCTGCATCCGGAACTGGGATGGCAGGGCAAAGGAATCGCGGTAATGCCCATCCAGGGATATCTCGTATACACCAGGATTGGTGAGGATGGTATCTTTTGTATTAACGATACGTTCGCCTTCGCTGCTCCAAACAAGACAGTTCTTTTTAGCATTGTACCGCAGCGCTTCCGGGTCTGGCGTCAGGGCCGGATTTACTTTAGCGCCGGGATAAGGATTCCCGTTTTGCCGGAGCAGGGTGGTCATACCAGTAAACCGAACGCTGTCAAATGACTGGCCGGAGAAATATAGTTTGGCAGTATAAAACCGTGCTGGCGCCAGTTCCGAGCGATCGTCGCAGATCAGATAGTATTGTTGCCGGCTGGCGTCGTAATCGATGCCGGAAAGACCGCCGGTAACGGCGCCCATGAAGGGCATATTATGCGGAATGATTTGCTCGCCGATGAAACGGAGCTTGCCAAAGCTGGTAGTGGCAGTACGGGTGGTAGGGTGCGTGCTGGCGCAACTGGTAACAATAGCCATTAAGATGGCTGGCAAAAACCGGAATAATTTCATGGCGGCAATTTAAAACAATTAGGAGTTACGAATTACGAATGAAATAATATTTCGTTCATTCGTAATTCGTAACTCGTAAATGATTATACTGCTCTCCCTCTGATGATATTAATGAGAATAGCTATAATAGCGAGTACCAGCAAGGCGTGGATGAGGGCGCCGGCGGAATAAACAAAGAATCCCAATATCCATCCGATTATAAGTATAACGGCGATTAAATATAACAGGTTGTTCATGTCTTAAGGATTTGGTTCATCTATCTTCCTAAAAAATACATGCCAACGCTTATAAACCCTTTATATACAATATATAGCAAACCAGTATGAGGCGGGAAAGGTGTGGAATCGCTTCCACCATACGGCGAAAAAAACGGACGGACACCAGCATGACGGATTACTGAAGTCGCTGGTAATAAGGGGTATGCGAAATGGTCGCATTTTTGGGTCCTTTGTTCACTGATACTATTCTTTAATCCTAAAATTTACCGGATTATGCAACAACAAGAAGTACTCGCCGAAGTAATCAGCGACCTCGTCAAAATCAATAATGACAGGGTCGAGGGATATCAACAGGCTATAGATGCTACTGATGACATAGATTTGAAGGCCTTGTTCCAACGGATGATCGATGACAGCCGTCGTTATGCTTCCCAGTTGTACGATGAGTTGGTGGCATTGGGCGAGCAAAGGCACTTCGGCACTACCGCTGCCGGCAAATTATACCGTGCCTGGATGGAGGTGAAAACAGTTTTTACAGGCCATGACCGGCACGCCATCCTGTCTTTTTGTGAATATGGGGAAGACGCGGCGCAAAGCGCTTACAGCGCCGCCTTGAAAGTAAATGTCACTATGCCTTATCGCATTCGGGAGTTGATTGCAGATCAACAGAAAGCGTTACGAAATGACCATGATATCATTAAGACCTATAGGGATATGCAGAAGGTAGTGTATTAAACATTTTTGTGCAACGAAATGACTATTGTTCATTTTGTTCAAACTGAAGCTAAATACGGTTGTTCAGGAATAGCTATTTACATTTGGATAGCGGTATTCCAATCATACTTATTTTTATAAGTAATATGGCAACTACGGGATTTTTCGGTACAAGGCTGCTTCTTCATTTTGAAGCAGCCTTTTTTATGTCTGCCGGTGATTTGAACGATCTGCCGGACAATATAACTAACCGGTTAAAACCGGGTGTTTTTGTTCATCGTTGAGAAAATCTGTTCATTTTATTCATTTTCTTTCTGCTGATTTTTGATATACCTGCTCAGCTTATCTTTAAGGGGATTGAGAGAAGTTATACCCTTTGTAATATTGCTTTTAACCAGCTATGAAAAACAATAAAGGTGGCCATCAGTGCCACCTTCTTTTATATTAGCCCAATACCTGGTCCCAGTCTTTCCACACCGGCTCATAACCACTTTGTTTCAGCATGGCAGCAATGGCGGCGGCGCTTCGTTCGTCGGAAATCTCAAATTGTTCGAGCGATTGCCGGTCGGCGGCGTATCCGCCCGGATTGGTGCGGGAGCCGGCACTCATACTGGTAATACCCAGGCGAATGATGTGGTCCCTGAAAGATTCTCTTTCACGGGTGGACATACTCAGTTCCACTTCCTGGTTAAACAGGCGGTATGCGCAGATCAGTTGTACCAGCTCGCGGTCGTTCATTTCCACTTTGGGTTGTAATCCGCCGGAGAAAGGCCGCAAGCGCGGGAAGGAGATGCTATAGCGTGTTTGCCAGTATTTTTTTTCAAGATATTGAAGATGCAGGGCCGTGAAAAAACTATCGGTACGCCAGTCCTCCAGGCCGATTAACACGCCCAGCCCCATTTTGTGAATACCGGCGCGGCCCAGTCTGTCAGGCGTTTCCAGCCGGTATTGGAAGGAGGATTTGCGCCCTTTAGGATGATGTTTTTTATAATCTTCCTGGTGATAGGTTTCCTGGTACACCAGTACGGCATGCAAACCAAGCGGTATCAGGGCTGCGTAATCTGTTTCATCCATGGGTTGCACTTCCATAGAGATATGAGAGAAATGCGGACGCAGCAGCTGCAGTGTTTTTTTGAAATAGTCCAGTCCTACCAGTTGATGGGCTTCGCCGGTTACCAGCAGTACATGATCGTATCCCATCTCCTTGATGACAGCCGTTTCCTGTAGTATTTCCGCCGGGCTGAGTGTTTTGCGCCTGATTTTATTATCGAGGCTGAAGCCGCAATAGGTACAGATATTCTGGCATTCGTTGGAGAGATACATCGGTATGTACAGCTGCATGGTATTGCCAAAGCGCTGCAGGGTACGCTGGTGGCTTATTTCCGCCATAGGCTGGAGGTAAGCTGCGGCCGCTGGTGAAATAAGCGCGGCAAAATCGTCGAGGGTACGGCGCTGCTTATGCAGTGCCTGTTCTACGTCGGCTGCTGTTTTGGAATAGATGGTTGCTTTTACTTCCTCCCACTGATATTGTTCAAAAATGTCTTTAAACATAACGGCTGTTTTATTCTTCATCAAGAAAAGCCACCAGCGGGCTGGAGGCGATAGCATGGCTACTGGTAGGCGCCAGCCCGGCTTCATAGGCCATACGGCCTGCTTCTACGCCTGCTTTGAAGGCTGCGGCCATTTTTACCGGGTCTTTGGCGACGGCCAGTGCGGTGTTTACAAGCACTGCATCGGCGCCCATTTCCATAGCGAGGGCGGCATGTGAAGGGGTGCCTATACCCGCGTCTACTACTACCGGCACATTACTTTGTGCAATGATGATTTCCAGGAAATCGGCGGTGCGCAAGCCTTTATTACTACCGATCGGTGAACCGAGCGGCATAACGGCTGCGGTACCCACTTCTTCCAGGCGTTTGCACAGTACGGGATCTGCGTGGATATAAGGCAGTACCACAAACCCCAGCTTCACCAGTTCGGTGGCGGCTTGCAGGGTTTCCACCGGATCGGGCATCAGGTAACGGGGATCGGGATGTATTTCCAGTTTGATCCAGTTGGTTTCGAGTGCTTCGCGTGCCAGCTGTGCGGCGTATACGGCTTCTTTGGCGGTACGTACGCCGGATGTATTAGGTAACAGCTGAAACTGCGGATGGTTAAGATGTTGCAACAGGTCGTCTGCCTGTTGTTGCAGGTCTACCCTTTTGAGGGCCACGGTTACCAGTTCACTGCCGGAGGCCAGCAGGGCTTTTTCCATCAGGGAGGCGGAAGCAAATTTGCCGGTGCCGGTAAACAGGCGGGAGTGAAAGGTCTGGCCTGCGATGGTTAATGGTTGTGTCATCACTGCTTGTTTAGAAGTTCATAAATATGTTGTACCAGCGGCTGCTGTTCGGGCGCCTGGGTAATCAGACCGCTGACGGCTACGCCGTGAATACCGGTTTCCAGAATGGCTGGAATATCTGTTGTCATAATTCCGCCGATGGCCACTACCGGCGTGTTGATCTGTTGTTCCCGCAAAGCGGTCATGATGGAATGATAACCTTCCACGCCCAGAATGGGACTGAGGTTCTGTTTGGTGGTCGTGAAACGGAAAGGTCCCAGGCCTACATAGCTGGCGCCGTTTTTTACATGGGAGAGCACATCGGATAAGGTGTTGGCGGTGCCGCCCACTATTTTGCCAGGCCCTACGATGGCCCTGGCTTCGGCTACGGTCATGTCCTGCAGCCCTACATGTACCCCGGCGGCATTAACGGCAACGGCTATATGCGGATAGTCGTTGATGATCAGCGAGGCGTTGTATTCATCGCAGATGGTTTTGGCGGCGGTGGCTACGGGTAGTATGTTTTCGGGTGTTTCGTTTTTGATACGCAGTTGTATCCATTGACAGCCGGCTTCGCAGGCTGCCCGGATATTGTCGAGATGGCTGCGCTGGCCTGTTTGCTGGGATATGTAATGTAGTTTGCTGATCATATGTGATGATATCCGGTTAAAGATGAATGACTGGACAATACATTTTCCGTATATGCTTTTGCGTTAGCGCAGGCGTCCGGTAGTGATTGTCCTGATGCGAGATTGGCCGTGATGGCGGCAGACAGCACACAGCCTGACCCATGTTTGGGAAAGGTTGTCTGTGTTCCGGCGGGGAAACGCTGTAGTTTGCCGCCGGCATACAGGGTATCTACGCCAGGGCGTTCCTTATGATGACCACCTTTGAGCAGTACGGCGCAGCGGGTGGCGAGCTGTTGTGCGGCAGCCTCTCCATCCTCGAGGCCGGTTAGCAACCGGGCTTCGGGGTAGTTAGGCGTGAGCAGATATAATTCCGGCAGCAGTTCCAACCAGGCCTGCCGGGGTATGTTGTTGTGGAAAGCATGTCCTGCGGAGGCTTTCAGTACGGGGTCCAGTATAATACGGATGCCGGGCGACAGGTATTTGATGGTGTATACCAGTTCCTGCAAAGCCTGTACATCGGCCATGATCCCTATTTTGCAGTAGTTCACCTGTTCTGTTGCCAGGAGCGGCCTGGCCTGTGCGAGTATACGGGGCAATGACAGCCAGTCCACCGAAATGAAGTCGCTGGCTGTTTGTATGGTAAGGGCGGTGCATATCCCCAGGCCGTATACGCGGTGCTGTTCAAACGTTTTGATATCTGCCAGCAGGCCTGCTCCCCCGCTGGGGTCGAGGCCTGCAAAGCTCATTACGACTGGTCGTTGCTGTTCCATTGTGATTGTATTCGCTGATAAGTATTGACGGCCTTGCCTGGATTCTCCCAGATTGCGCCCAGGAGGGCGGCGCCATCGAACTGCCAGGCTTTCAGCCGGTGAATATTGGATGCATCTACCCCTCCCAGCGCCAGTACCAGTTTCCCGTTCTTGTCGGGCAGCGGCTGCGCGAAGCGGCCATGATAGCCTGCCTTGGAGATGCTGTTGAAAACAGGACTGAGCAGCAGTACGGTAAAAGATGGCGGCATGACTGCTATAGCAGCGGTGTCGTGTATCCCGGTGCTGCAAAGCGGAAAGCGTTGCAGGTCACCCTGGCTGATGTTATCACGGACATCGGCGCTGAGGTGCAGGCCTCCTACCCCAAACCGGGCAGCTGCTTCCGGGTAATCGCGGATGATGATACGCGGGTACCAGGCCGGATCGGTTTTATCCAGGAAGGCCAGATAATCTGCCTGTTGCCAGGAAGGCTTGCGTAACAGGACATGGTGTGCGCCTGCCAGCAACAGATCGGCGAGTATCTTTTCTTCTTCGTGTATGCGTTCGGGAGAGGTGATGATCCATATCATAGGGCTGGTTTTACTGATATATTTCCCCACCCTGTTCAGCGAATGACCGGGCTTTCTCCTGCATGCCTGTCTCCAGGGCTGTTTTCTCATCCAATCCTTCCCGGGCAGCGAAGTCGCGTACTTCCTGGGTGATTTTCATAGAGCAGAAGTTAGGGCCGCACATAGAGCAGAAATGGGCGATTTTGGCGCCTTCTGCCGGCAAGGTTTCGTCGTGGTAAGACCGTGCTGTTTCCGGGTCGAGGGAGAGGTTGAACTGGTCTTCCCAACGGAATTCGAAGCGGGCCTTGCTGAGGGCATTGTCGCGGTATTGTGCGCCAGGGTGGCCTTTCGCCAGGTCGGCAGCGTGTGCGGCAATTTTATAGGTAATCACTCCTTGTCGTACGTCTTCCTTGTTAGGCAGACCGAGGTGTTCCTTTGGCGTTACATAACACAGCATAGCCGTACCGAACCAACCGATCATGGCAGCACCGATGCCGGAGGTGATGTGGTCATAACCGGGGGCAATGTCTGTGGTCAGTGGACCCAGGGTATAGAATGGAGCTTCGTGGCAGTGTTCCAGTTGTTTGTCCATGTTCTCTTTAATGAGGTGCATGGGTACGTGGCCGGGGCCTTCAATCATCACCTGTACCTGGTGTTTCCAGGCGATTTTGGTTAGCTCTCCCAACGTTTCCAGTTCTGCGAACTGGGCGGCATCGTTGGCGTCGGCGATGCTGCCGGGGCGGAGACCATCGCCCAGCGAAAAGGAAACATCGTATGCTTTCATGATCTCGCAGATCTCTTCAAAGTGCGTGTAGAGGAAGTTTTCCCGGTGATGAGCCAGACACCATTTAGCCATGATAGAACCGCCGCGGGATACTATGCCTGTAGTTCGTTTAGCCGTTAACGGTATATACCGCAGCAATACGCCGGCATGAATGGTGAAGTAGTCTACTCCTTGTTCTGCCTGTTCTATCAGCGTATCCCGGAATATTTCCCAGGTGAGGTCTTCCGCTTTGCCGTTCACTTTTTCGAGCGCCTGATAGATAGGTACGGTGCCGATGGGAACAGGAGAGTTGCGGATGATCCATTCTCTGGTTTCGTGGATATTTTTGCCGGTGCTGAGGTCCATGATGGTATCGGCGCCCCAGCGGCAGGACCATACGGCCTTTTCCACTTCTTCTTCTATACTGGAGGTAACGGCGGAGTTACCGATGTTGGCATTGATTTTCACGAGGAAATTGCGGCCAATGATCATGGGTTCGCTTTCCGGGTGATTGATATTGGAGGGGATGATCGCGCGTCCGGCGGCTATTTCCTGCCGTACAAATTCCGGTGTGATGTATTTCTTAGGGATATTGGCGCCCATGCTGTTGCCTGGGTGTTGATGCCAGAGTGGATTATTTTCCTCGTAGTATTTTTCAGCATATTGATTTTCGCGGATAGCGATGTACTCCATTTCCGGTGTGATAATGCCTTGTTGTGCGTAATACAGCTGGGTGACATTTTTTCCGGGGAGTGCGCGCAGTGGTTGTGCGGTGATGCTCATGCCGGGCATGTTGGCACTTTGTTGTTGCAGTTGTCGCACATAGGGACTGGTATATTGCGGCAGTTGTTCCACGTCTCCCCTGCCGGTGATCCAGGATTCGCGCAGTCTGGGCAGGCCGCGGGTAACGTCTATATCAACAGAAGGATCGGTATAGGGTCCGCTGGTATCGTATACTACTACCGGTGCATTGGGAGTAGCTTCACCATGGCGGCCGTGCATACGTGTATCCGTTAGCGTTATTTTGCGCATGGCTACTTTTACCGGGTGGATAGTCCCGCTGACATGTATTTTTTCTGAGGCGGGAAAGGGTGTGCGGCTGAGAGCCACTGGTTGTTTTTGCATGAGAAAAGATTTTGTGGACATGGGAATACCGCTTCGTTATGAAGTATAACGAAAAAGGCTAAACGAAATATGATGTACTAAACGAACTATCCGCCTTGTGTGGCGCGGATAATTGTGATACTGTCAGCAGCCTGTAACGGTTGTTCTGCCCAGCAGTTCCGTGGAACTACCTGGTTATTAACCGCAACAGCAATGCCTTTGAGGGCCGGGAGTTGAATAAACTGTAGAAGCGCAGCAATGGTTGTTCCCTGCTGCACCGCATAAAGTTTATTGTTTACAAGCACTTCCATGCGTGTTGGAATTTAAGTGAAACAATAAACTTTAAGGATGTGTGGAAGATGAGAAAGTTCAGTTACTTTTCCCTACGGCAGTATGAGCTGCTTCAGGTACTGAGGGTATCATCTCAGCTTATCCTGGTTCTCAGGATAAACACCCCTAAAGTGAGCGGTAAAAGTAGGAAAAAAATAATTAAAAAAAGAAGTAGCGTATATTTTGAGGTACGCCTGAAGTGGGAGGAGGCGATAGCATTATAAGACAGACGCAGTAAAAAATATCCGTTGCATATACGGGTAATTCGTAATTTAGTTTCATGCTAATGAAACAGTTACCGTCACTATTGCCACTATTATTGTTATTGGTAGCGTGTAAGCCAAAGAAGGGGTCTGTGCCGGAAGAGGCGGCGCATGACAGTAGTTTGCTGGTTGTTACAGACAGCAGCAATGCCGGCGTTACCGACAGCATCGCTGCTGTAACTGATACGCTGCGGGTAGACACAGCTAAGCTCATAGGGAAATGGATACAGCCCGTAGCGGGCCTGGATAAGGAAATGCAGGGGTTTCAGCTGCGCAGGAACGGAACTGCGAAGTCTATCAACATGTATACACTGATATATGACAAGTGGACATTAAACAATGACACGCTGTTTTTATGGAGCCATTCAGAAGGCGTAAAAGATACGGCTGCCGTAATAGATACCACCATTATCAGAGAACTGTCCGACACGTCGTTGGTACTGTTTCCGTTGAAGGCAGCGGAAGGTTATACCGATCGTTATCGCCGGAGCAATTAATCATGTCTTAGCTATAAATTTGCCACAGTCCTACCAGGCAGGCTACTACTGCCATAAAGATGCCGGCGGCGGCGAGCTGCATATCATCAATATTTTTTCTGCCCACATAGAGGGATACGAAGCCGATAACAGTTGCTACTGCACCGGTAGTAATGGAATAGGCCGGTGTTTTGGTAGTAAAAGCAAAGGCTGCTGAAAGAATGCCGATCACCAAAGCTGCGATACAGGTTGTTTTTGCGAGTGTTGTTGAGTGTTGCATATATATTCGGATTTAATAAACAGGTAAATGGGACTGTCTACAGTTTACTGCCTGCTCCACTGATCTTATCGTTTTCTGCTACAGTGTGTTGTTCCCAGGGAACTTTCAACAATGGCCCTACTTCCTGGTAGCGGTGGTCCTGGTATTCGTCCAGTCCGTACCGGATGGAAGTGGTATCGGGAATAAAAATAAAGGTGCCGAAGAGGCGGTCCCAGATCGAGAAGATATTGGCATAATTGGAATCCGTTTCCGGCTGGTAATGGCTATGATGTACCTTGTGCATGTCGGGTGATACGATGAGCCAGCTGAGGCTATTATCGAGCCATTTGGGCAGCCGGATGTTGGCGTGATTGAACTGCGACATGAACGCGGAGAGTGACTGGTAAAACATGACCATCCAAAAGGGGATGCCCATGGAAAGGATGGCTGCTAAAAGGGCGGCCACCCGAAAGAGGCTTTCTACCGGGTGATGGCGTAAGGCGGTGGTAGCATCAATCTGTGTGTCGATATGATGTATTTTATGGAACTGCCACATCCAGGCGATTTTATGTTGCACCAGGTGGATGAGGTAAGCGCCTATCAGGTCCAGCATCAGGATGGCCAGCACCGCATGTAGCCAAAGAGGCAGGCGAAGCCAGTATAACGCCCCGAAATGGGTATTACTGGTCCATTGGGATGCTTTCACGATGAGGAAGGCAAACCCGGTGTTGATGACGATGGTGGTGAGGGTAAAAAAAAGATTGGTACCGGCATGGCGGTATTTGCTGCCGGAGAACCGGAAGCGGGGAATGATACCTTCGATAATCCACAGCAGCAGTAAACCGCCTACCAGGATAGCGGTACGGTAAGAAGACGGAATATGTTCGAAAAACGTTACCATAGCTGGTAAGGTATATATCAGGGAATAATTGATCTCTGCTAATTACGTCGAGGTTTTCCGGCCAGGCCAACAATATCAAACGGGTGGATATGCGGGGAGAATATAAATGAATAGATAACTTTCCTACTGTCCTTTAAGCTGTATTTTTCTATTTACCCCGATGAAAAATTACGACATTTTAAGGAATAAATAAGCGCTCTTTTCCGCCACAGGCAAAGAAAAAAGCAACCTCTTTGGAAGAGATTGCTTTATATATAAGTTTTTAAATATAAGCAAATGGCTTTTAGTGTAGCCGTTCGCTTTAGCGGGTAATTAGTTGTTGAGCATGAGTGGCATTACCAGCATGAGGAGGTCTTCATTTTCTTCTTTTTCAGAAGGTTTGAGGATGCCTGCTTTAGTGGCAGTAGCCAGTTCGATGCTTACTTCATCCCCTTCCGCAGCGTTCAGCATTTCGATGAGGAATTTAGCGTTGAAGGCGATCTGCATGTCTTCGCCGGTGTACTGGCAGCTCATACGTTCGTTACCTTCAAAGGAGAAATCCACATCCTGTGCGGAGAGTTGCAGTTCGGTGCCGGTGATATTGAGCGCTACCTGGTTGGTGCTTTTGTTGGCGAATACGCCTACACGTTTCAGGGCGTTCTGGAAATCGCTTTTTACCACAGTCAGACGATAAGGGTTGTCTTTCGGGATTACTACCTTATAGTCCGGGAAACGGGCATCGATGAGGCGGCAGATCATCTGGGCGCCTTCGTGTTGCACGAAGAAGTGGTTCTGGCTGTAAGAAACCTTGATCTCTGTGTCGTTGTCCGGCAGGGCGGATTTCAGCAGGTTCAGCGGTTTTTTGGGAACGATGAAGCTGTCTGCCTGCGGGCATTTCGCATCTGTTCTTACGTACTTCACCAGGCGGTGTGCATCCGTTGCCACAAAAGTGAGGCTATCGGTGCCCAGTTCGAAGAACACGCCGGTCATAGCCGGACGGAGATCGTCGTTGCTAACGGCGAAGAGCGTTTTGTTGATAGCTGTTACCAGGGCTGTAGATGTCAGCGTGAAAGAAGTAGTGTCATCTGCAGCTGGTTCTTTGGGGAAGTTTTCCGGATTTTCTCCCATCACTTTGTACTTACCATTGTCTGAAGTGATTTCTACGGCGTAGGAGTTCAGATCAATGTGGAAAGTCAGTGGCTGGTCCGGCAAATTTTTCAGGGAATCCATCAAAATTTTAGCCGGGATACAGATCCGCCCGTTTTCTTTGGCTTCCACCTCCAGCTTCACCCGCATAACGGTTTCAAGATCAGTTGCAACTACGGTCAGCTCATTTTTATCAATCAGGAACAGGAAATCCTCCAGTATGGGTAATACTGTGTTAGAATTGATAACACCGCTGATCTGTTGTAATTGTTTTAATAAAGTAGAGGAAGAAACAATAAATTTCATGGTCTATATTAGTTTGCTTGTCATTCTTAGTTGCCGGGGAGTTGTGCCTACTTGCCTCTCCATTCACGGGGCACCCCTAAAAAGGTGTAAATGTACTGTAAACAAAGATAGAAAGTTCCGTTATTCCCTTAAATTCATTCACATCTTATACACTAAATATAAGCGGTTTTACACAGGGTAAGGCGGAAGAAAATCACATGTCAAAATAGTTTAATGCTATATAAAAGGCGGGAATTAAGCTGTTTGATTAGATGAAAACTAATAATTTGTAGCCATTATTGACTGTTGTAAAAAGAATCCAGGTTTTCTTTTAAATTATCTTCAAATCGGTTACTTTTGCCGCGCTAAAAAAATATTCCAAAACAACAAAAAATAGCAGGTTATGAAACTGTCTCATTTAGCCGAAACATTGATTGGATCAGAAATCATCAAGTTAGCTGCTGAAGTCAAGGAGAAACAGGCCCAGGGCGAGAAGATCTATAACTTCACCATCGGCGACTTTGACCCGAAGGTGTTCCCTATCCCGGTTGAATTTGAACAGGAAATCATAACTGCCTATAAGGAACACCTGACCAACTATCCGCCGGCAGATGGTATCGCTGACCTGAGAAAAGCGGTAGGTGATTTTATAGCAGAACGTGAAGGCCTCACCTACGATCCGGCTAAGGAAATCGTGATTTCCTGCGGCGGCCGCCCCATTATCTACGCTACTTTCCGTACCATCGTAGACCGTGGAGAGAAAATCGTATATGCTACGCCATCCTGGAACAACAACCACTACACCCACTTCCTGGAAGCAGAACACGTAGTGCTGGAAACAAAGGCAGAGAACGACTTTATGCCTACTGCAGCTGAACTGAAACCACTGCTGAAAGGTGCTACCCTCCTGGCATTGTGCTCCCCGCAGAACCCTACCGGTACTGCTTTCCATAAACAACAACTGGAAGAAATCTGCGACCTGGTGATCGCGGAAAACAAAAGCAGGGGTGCCAACGAAAAACCACTCTACATCATGTTTGACCAGATGTACTGGGTGCTCACCTTCGGTGAAACACACCACTACAACCCGGTTCAACTGCGTCCTGAACTGAAGGACTATACGATCTTCATCGACGGTATGAGTAAGGCTTTCGCTGCTACCGGCGTTAGAGTTGGCTGGGCGCTCGGTCCCGCTCACGTTATCGGCAAAATGAAGGCTATCCTGTCGCACGTAGGCGCCTGGAGCCCAATGGCTGAACAAAAAGCAGCCGCCCGTTACCTGGTACAGAAAGAAAATGTGGATAAATACCTCCAGCATTTCAAAGGTGAAATCGAAGAGAGACTGGTAAAAATCTATGAAGGCTTCGATAGCCTGAAGAAAGCCGGTCACCCGGTAGAAGCAATTGCACCGCAGGCAGCGATCTACCTCACCGTAAAACTGGACCTGGCCGGCAAAACCACTGCCGACGGTACTGTGCTGAAAGATCAGGCCGCTGTTACTTCTTACATCCTCAACGAAGCGAAACTGGCACTGGTGCCGTTCTATGCCTTCGGCGCTGCAAAAAATTCTCCCTGGTACCGCCTCAGCGTAGGTACCTGCGTAAAACAGGAAATTCCTGAGATGTTTGAAAAACTGAAAGCTGCACTGGAAAAATTGAAATAATAAAATTTTTTATATGATTGATAGGGCTGGCCGGAAGGTCGGCCCTATTGCGTTTTGGAGATTCCCAGGGTGCTGTGGAGAAAAAATGGTTTGCATCCCCGCCATGTGGGTGGGGACTGATGTGGCGGAAAGACAGCCCTTCTATACATAATTAGGTGTTGGCCCTAAAAACCGGCATAAGTCCCCGGGTTTCCCCTCGTTCTCCAGGTGCTTCAACGGACGCCGGTCATCGCCCGAAGGGCAAAAAAAAGACCATGTGGATAAGTTTATTATCAGCGACATCAGCCGGCATCAAATTCATCATTGTTGACTTTTTGACTTTTGTCATCGAAAAGTTAAATACCTGTTAAATACGCTTCCATCGCTACGAATTACAAAAATCTTCCTAATTTTGACCTTGAAACTAAAAAAGTCAAAAAGTTAATGCATACAGAGAATAAAGACGAAATGAGGGATAAGATCCTCGAGGCGGCTCTGAAGCGTTTTACTCATTATGGCGCAGCCAAGACCACGATGAATGAGATCGCGGATGATCTTCATTGTTCCAAGGCATCCCTGTATTATTATTTCCCGGACAAGAAAGCCATGCACCTGGCTGTACTGGAGAAAATAGCAGAGGCCTATTTTGCAGAAATGCAGAAGGTAACAAGCCATATCACATCGGCTGCGCAGGCTTTGCATGATATTATCGAAGTCAAAAAAGGTTTTATCAGCAAGTTTTGCCGGCTGGAAATCTTTAAAATACAGAAAGATGGTCCCTCTGTTTTCCTGGAAGGTGTGAAACGTGCGAAACAGATAGAAATCGGCCTGACAACCAATGTGATCAAAGCTGGTATTGCCTCCGGCGAATTTAAAGTAGACAATGCCGAACTAACAGGCGATCTGCTGGTACAATCACTGATGGGCCTCCGGTTTTCTGTGCCGGACCATCTCTCCAACGATGAAGAACTGGATGAAGCAACATTTGAACGGGTGATCGAAAAACAGAAGCTGTTACTGGACATCTTCATTAAAGGCATGCAAGCATAAACGGACTATATCATGGTAGCGAGGGAAAGAATTTTAGATGTGGCATTGAAACTGTTTCGCATATACGGAGTGAAAGGAGTAACCATGTTCGATATTGCCCGTGATTGCGGGATGTCTAAAAAGACCGTGTATGAACATTTTTCTGATAAACAATCGCTGATAGACCTGGGCATGCAACAGCTGCTTAACACGCACAGCGCTTATTTCCAGGAAACACACACCGCGGCGGAAAATGCCATCGATGAACTGGTACGCAGCATGAAATACATTACCAATATGGCCAGATCGTTTAACCCGGTCATGTTGTTTGAAATACAAAAATACCATCCGGACACCTGGAAAAATATTGAAAACTTCCAGCGGGACTGTATTCTGTACGGCATTACAGAGAACCTGAAAAGAGGAATGTCGGAAGGCCTGTACCGGCAAAACCTCGACCTGAACGTGATTTCACGCATGCGCCAACTACAACTGGATGCGGCTTTCGATCAACTTCAGTACCCACCGGACCAATTCGATATGTCTGCTGTAATGGAACAAATTACTGCACATTTTATACTGGGCATTGCCACTATCAAAGGCCATAAGCTGGTAAACCAGTACCTGCAAATCAAAGAAGAAGAATAACTATTAACGTATGAAACGATTAAAGTTAACGCTTGTCCTCTTAATGGGGATAGGGGGATTTCATGCCTACGCACAAGCGCCACTGTCCTTACAGGACGCGCTGAAGTTTGCACTGAGTAATAACCAGCAACTCTCCAGGTCAAAAATGGACGAGGAAATGGGAAAATTCAAAACCCAGGAAGTCCGCTCCCAGGCACTTCCGCAAATCAACGGTAACGCCAACTACACCGACAACCTGAAACTGGCGCAGTCACTATTGCCTGGCACCGTTATCGGTAAACCGGATAGCTCCGTAACCATCACTTTTGGTACGCAGTATACCGCTACTGTAGGCGCGGAACTGAGCCAGCAGATCTTTAACAAGGCCGTCTTTACCGGTATGAAAGCTGCAAAAGCCGGGGAAGAATATTATACGCTGCAAACAAAGAAAACATCGGAAGATGTGATCTACAACGTATCCGGCCTGTATTATCAACTACTGGTGCTGCAGGAAAAAATCGTGACGGTTAACAGCAACATCGAAAAATTGACCCAACTGGTGAACGCCACCCAGTCACAATATGAAAACGGCCTCGCTAAAAAAATTGACCTGGACCGTATCAAAGTAAATCTCACTAATTATCAAACGCAACGTGTGCAACTGCTCAACAACGCCGCTACACAGGCCAACAACCTGAAACGCGTGATGGGTATGCCGCTGCAGTCCAGCTTTACCATCCCGCGTGCTTCGCTGAAAGACATCGAAACCAAAGCCGCCGGCGTATTGCAATACGATGATATGAACCTGGAGAACAGAACAGAATTTAAGCTCATACAGAAACAACTGCAACTGCAGGAGTTCCAGAAGAAAGCCTATCAGGCAGAGTACTACCCTACCCTGTCGCTCTTTGGCCGCTATTCTTACAACGGCATGAGCCAACAATGGTTGTTCTCCAAAAATGATCCGGCTAACAATACTTTCTGGTATGGCGCTGCTGCGGTAGGTTTGTCTGTACATATCCCCATCTTCGATGGTTTTGGCCGCCGTTCCAAAGTAAGTCAGGCTAACGTAACCCTGCGCCAGCTGAACAAACAGAAAGAGGAAATTGCCCTCAACCTGGACACAGATTACGAAAACGCTAAACTGCAGGTACGTACCAATCTCTCCACCATCCACACCCAGAAAGAAAACGTGGACCTGGCTAATGAAGTGTACTACTCTACCCAGAATAACTATAAACTGGGCCTCGCCAGCCTGACAGACCTGCTCAACGCAGAAACCTCCCTGGCAGATGCACAGAACAGCTACAACGAAGCACTGCTTCAATATAAGATGGCCGAACTGGACATCATCAAAAGCAAAGGCAGCTTAAACGACCTGCTGAACTAATTATAACATCAACGACTAAACGATAGACCGCAACTGTGGCGGATATAAACACACAAATTATTGCAGATGAAAAAGTTTATTATCTGGGGCTTGGTAACAGTAGGTGCAGTGGTACTGATCATGTGGAAGCTTAACGCCAATAAAAAAGCCAATGAAGCTAAAACAGCCTTCGTAAAAGAAAGCAACAGCGGCGAAGTGCCGGTACTGATACAACGGGTATCCACCAACGATTTTGCACAGGGCTTCCTGGCTAATGGTAATTTCGCTCCTATCCGCGAACTGTCTTATCTCGCTGAAACCGCCGGCCGTATTACCAAACTGCTGGTAGATGAAGGCAGCGTGGTGAAACAAGGACAGGCTATTGCCTATATCGACGGACAGATTGTGAACACAGACCTCGCCTCTGCAAAAGCGAACCTCGATCAACTGCGTGTAGATAAAGAAAGATATGAATCCGCTTTCAAAACGGGCGGCGTTACCCAGAAACAGGTGGATGACGTGAAGCTGCAATATGATATTGCTAAAACCAGATACGAAGCCGCCAGCCGCCATGTAAGCGATACTTATGTGAAAGCGCCTATCTCCGGTGTTATCAATAAAAAATATATAGAACAAGGCGCCTACCTCTCTCCCGGTAATAAAATGTTCGACATCGTGGACGTATCCAGGCTGAAACTGGCCGTGTCTGTACCGGAAGCACAGGTCGTAACCCTGAAAAAAGGCCAGAAAGTAAAAGTGACTTCCAACGTATTCCCGGAAGCCAGCTACGAAGGTACGATTACCTTCATCGCGGCGAAAGGAGATAACTCCCTCAACTACCCGGTTGAAATGGAAGTGGGTAACCAGGCCGGTAAAGAGCTGAAAGCCGGTATGTACGGCACGGCCCACTTCGAAGCACCGACTGCCGCCAAAACAATGTTCATCGCACGTACAGCTTTCATCGGTGGTGTGAGCAGCAACGAAATATATGTGATGGAAGGTAAAGTAGCTAAAAAACGCAAAGTGATCGCTGGTCAGATTATCGGCGACCAGGTGGAAATACGGGGAGGCCTCAACGAAGGAGATACCGTGATCACCAGCGGTCAGATCAACCTTACCGACGGTACACCTGTAGTAGTACAGGGGGGTAATGGCAACAAATAAGCGTGAATCAATTTTTGCAACATGAAGATTACTGAAGTTTCCATAAAAAGACCCACAATTGTGGTGGTGGTATTTACCATCCTCACGCTGCTGGGTGTTATGAGCTATAAATCACTGAACTATGAGCTACTGCCCAAGTTCAGCTCCCCGATCGTGACTATTGCGACGGTGTACCCCGGTGCTTCGCCCAACGAGGTGGAAAGTACCATTACCAAAAAGATAGAAGACGCGATCGCCTCTATGGAAAAGATCAAGAAGATTACTTCCAAATCTTCCGAAAGCCTTTCCGTGATCACCGTAGAACTGAACAACGATGCCAACGTGGACATTGCACTCCAGGATGCGCAACGTAAGGTGAACGCCATCCTGGCCGATCTGCCGGGTGATGCGAAACCACCTTCCCTGAATAAGTTCTCCCTCGACGACCTGCCGATTATGACCTTATCCGCTACGGCTAAAATGGACGATAAAAAGTTCTATGACCTGGTAGATAAGAAACTGCAGCCCTTATTGTCCCGGTTACCGGGCGTAGCCCAGGTATCCCTGATTGGTGGCCAGGAACGTGAAATACAGGTCAACGTAGATCCGGCTAAGTTACAGGCTTATGGCATGTCTGTTTTGCAGGTACGCCAGGCGGTGACCAACGCCAACATGGATTTCCCTACCGGTAAGGTAAAAACGGCCAATGAACAGATCCTGATCCGTTTGGCGGGTAAGTATAAAAATGTGGACCAGCTGCGTAACCTGGTGCTGAAAACCACGGCAGAAGGGACACAGATCCGCCTGCAGGATGTGGCCGATGTACAGGATGCCCAGAAAGATGCAGAACGTATTGCCCGTGTAGATGGCGTTAACGCGATTGCCTTGCAGGTGCAGAAACAAACTGATGCCAATGCGGTAACCGTGAGTAAGGAAATGAAAAAGGCGATCGCACAGGTGGAAAAAGACTATGCGGTAAACGACCTGAAAATACTGGTGGCCAACGACTCTTCCGACTTTACGCTGGAATCTGCGGACTCCGTGATACATGACCTGATCCTGGCGGTAGTACTGGTGGCCATCGTGATGCTGTTGTTCCTGCACAGTATTCGTAGTGCCATCTTCGTGATGATCTCCATTCCGGCCTCCCTGATCGCAACCTTCATTGGTATGAAACTGATGGGCTTCTCCCTCAACCTCATGTCCCTGTTGGGTCTGTCGCTGGTGGTAGGTATCCTGGTGGATGACGCCATTGTGGTGCTGGAGAATATTTACCGTCATATGGAGATGGGTAAAAACCGCGTACGCGCTGCGTTTGACGGTGTAAAAGAGATAGGCTTTACCGTTACCTCCATTACCCTGGTAATTGTGGTGGTGTTCCTGCCGATCTCCCTCACCAACGAGCTGGTATCCAAAATCCTGCGTGAGTTCTGCGTGGTGGTGATGATCTCTACCATGCTCAGTTTGCTGTCATCCTTTATGATTGTACCACTGCTGTCTTCCCGTTTTGGTAAACTGGAACACATCACCGGAAAAAATATCTTCGAGAAATTCATCCTCTGGTTTGAAAAACAACTGACCCGTTTTACCCAATGGATGACCGGTATCCTCAAATGGGCGCTGGTACACAAAGCTATCACGTTGATTGTGGCTATTGGTCTGCTGTTCGCTTCTTTCATGCTGGTAGGTAAAGGGTATATCGGTGGTGAGTTTATCCCGAAAGGCGACCGCGGACAATTTATTGTGATGCTGGAAATGCCGAAGGACGCGTCTGTACAGACCTCCAACCAGGCTACCCGCAAAGCGGAACAATATCTCAGTAAAAAGGCAGAAGTGGAAAGGCTGATCACGACGGTAGGCCAGACCAGTGAGGACGGTTTCGGTACTTCCCAGTCTACTGCCTACAAATCAGAGATCACCGTCATGATGGTGCCCTTGGAAAAACGTACCGAAGGATCTGATATCTATGCGGCTAAAGTGAAGAAAGAACTGAAAGCGCTGTTGCCCGGTGTGAAAGTGAAAACGACAGACGTGAGCATCATGGGTACTGCGGAAAGAGCGCCGGTAGAGCTGATCGTCATGGGTAGTGAACTGGACAGTGTGATGAACTTCGCGAAAAAAGCTATGGACACGCTGAAAACCATCAGCGGTACCAGCGAGGTGAAACTGTCTGTAGAAGAAGGTAACCCGGAAATCAACGTGCAGGTGGACCGTGATAAGATGGCTGCGCTTGGCCTCACCCTCGATATGGTGGGTGGTACCATGCAGACGGCCTTCAGCGGAACAGCAGATGATTCCAAAGTGAAATTCCGTCAGGGCGATTATGAATATGATATCAACATCCGCTTTGATGATTTCAATAAAAAGAATATCCAGGATGTGGCTAATATCCAGTTTGTAAATGATAAAGGCCAGCTGATCAAGCTGTCACAGTTTGCCAGCGTAGTGGAAGGCTCCGGCCCCAGCCACCTGGAAAGAAGAGATAAAAATACCTCCGTGTCTGTACAGTCACAGGTAATGGGACGTCCGTCCGGTACCGTGACCCAGGAGTTTGCCGCTAAACTGGCGAAAATGGAAAAACCTGCAGGTATCAACTTCGTGTTTGGTGGTGATGCAGAAAACCAGGGCGACTCCTTCGGTACACTGGGCGCAGCTTTGCTGATCTCCATTGTGATGGTGTACCTGATCATGGTGGCGCTGTACGACAACTACATCTATCCGTTTGTGGTACTGTTCTCTATTCCGCTGGCGATCATCGGTGCGTTACTGGCACTGGCGCTGACCAACAATACGCTGAACATCTTCACCATCCTCGGTATGATCATGTTGATTGGCCTGGTGGCGAAGAATGCGATCATCCTGGTCGACTTTACCAACCAGATGAAAGAGCAGGGACAGACGACATACGATGCGCTGATACACGCCAACAACGCCCGTTTAAGGCCTATCCTGATGACCACTATCGCGATGGTGATCGGTATGTTGCCGATTGCAATGGCTACCGGTGGTGTGGCTTCTACCAAAAATGGTTTGGCCTGGGTAATTATCGGTGGTTTGATCAGCTCCATGTTCCTTACCCTCATTGTGGTACCGGTGGTATACATGGTGGTAGATAAGATCATGGCCAAATTCGGCATGGGTAAACTGTCTACCAAACGTTATATCAGACAGCGGATGGTGGCTTCCTACGAAGAAATACCCCTGCATGATATGCATAATAACTAATTGATATAAAGATATGTTACTAACAGTGTAACAGTTGTAGGTTTAGGTAGTGGCCGGAGTATTCATACTCCGGCCTTATTTTTTCCCGGTTCTTTGATATTCACAGATAATACTTTGACGAATATAATCAGCAATGCGGCGGGGTAGTTATTTTTGTAGTATAAACTACCCTTATGAAAAAAATGATTCCCCTTTTACTGACCGCTATGTTAGTGACAGCCCGTATTTGCGCGCAACAAACTGTTACCAGCCTGGCAACGCCGGAAAGCGCGGTGGCCTGGAAAGATGGTTATTTTGTTTCACAGATCGGCCCCAAGCCGGACCCCTTCACTAAAGACGGCGACGGCAGCATTGCCTGGGTACAAGGAGGCAAAGTACAGTCTGCCCGCTATTTCAACGATACCCTGAATGCGCCCAAAGGCCTGGAAATAATTGGCCATACCCTGTATGTGACCGATATGGACCATCTCAAAGGATATGATATTGATACCAGGAAAAAAGTATTTGATCTTGTTCCGGAAGGGAAAGACCGGCAGCTCAATGACCTGACCGTGGTACATGACAGCCTGTTGGTGGTGAGTGATTGCGTTACCGGAGATATACTGTTGGTAAATCCCCGTACGGCTGCGGTGAAACTATTAGGCAACCTGGTGGTAGCCAACGGCGTGGTATACGATGAAGCGGCGGATCAGCTGTATGTTTGCACCATGGGACCGGGTATGAATGGAGAAGGGCACCTGTATCACCGTCGGGTAGATGTGGAGGAGGATGTTTTCCAGCCGGTAAAGAACTCCCCTACCGGTTTATTTGATGGTATTGTTCAGCTGGATGCCAGCCATTTGCTGCTGTCCGACTGGATAACGGTCAAAGCGCCCACAGAAGGCTTGTTGCAGGTGTATGACCTGAAGACAGCGACTTCCCGCAGCATAAAGGCCATCCACTCCCCTGCGGATATTGCACTGGATAAGCGGCGTCACGCATTGCTCATACCGGTGATGCTCGATGGGAAGCTGCAGATATGGCCTTTAAAAAAGCTGGCTTTATTTTCTGGCCAGTAACAACATATGCGAAACCGGGAACGGCATCGTTTCCGGTTTTCCGTTTTCGTTCAGGCGAAACAGTTGGGTCCTTCCTTCCAGCCGGTTTTGTACAATCCAATCGTTGCGGTAAGCATGAGAGAGGTTGTCCAGCCGCAGTCCGGCTTCTTCGAGCGCCTGTTTCCAGTCGTTATAGTTCCAGAAGCAGAACGTCTCGTGCATTTCGCTGAGCCAGTTATCGTGATAATCTTTTTTGAAAAGAAATTCGCAGGCATCCTGCATAGATAGCCGGCAGTAAGTAGTACCGTCAATAGTTACCCATTCATGGTGTAGCCGATAGCCTTCCTCATGACGGAAATCCTGCGCAAAGCGGTGGAACAGCGCTTTGGTGGATAATTGTCCCAGCCATGCTGCCAGCGTCTGTGTAGTCGGATTTTCCGGCATTGGCACATCGTTGGCGCCGTCCGTTTCGTTTAGCCATAGGAGTACAGTTTCGGTCCTGTTTTCAGGGCCTACTACATCGCGGTTAATCCACACCCCGCCGGGTACCAGCTCCTGGTAACGGTTTTGTATAAATGCTATCAGGTCTTTTCTGCTGCCGTAAGATTCTATTTCATGTGTTAAGGAAGATGTATGGATAGTATTCATACTGCCGGGTTCAAACACGAGGCTGGTCACCGCGTTTTTCTGGGAGAAAAATACGGATGGGTTGGCGAATTCGCCGTTGTGTTTGCGTTGCAGGCAGATATCGTACAGGTGGCGGGATACTTCTATGCCATAGAAATCGCATTCATGGAGGCGATCGTCTTCGCAGGCGATTTTTATCCAGGAACCGGCTGCGCAGCCAATATCGCCGATGTTGCCGGGTTGTATATAAGGGGCGGTTTCGCGGTATTTGAGCGCCGCGATATCGTCCATCTGTTTTACATATACGTTGTAGTCGCGGGTAGCGGTCAAATCGCCGTCAGCCCCGATGATGGGGTCTTTCAGGATCTGTTGCACCTTCTCTCCTACTCCATACAACGACCATATTTTGAAAGCTGCCGGGTGTACCTGTTCCAGTACCTGCGGGTTTTTGCGCCAGTCGGGCGCCTGTGCAATCACATTGACCAGGTCCCAGGGCATGGGTTGGGTGAACTGGTTGGTGGCCGGGTCCCATTCCGCCGTGAGGATACGGAACCCTTGTTTCATATACATTTCCCGTACACTGGTAGAGCAGATCACCACTGTGTTTTCCGGTGTGAGGGCGTGTGCGCCTTCGCTGGAGTGCCGGATGGTTTTGAGGGTATATTCCGCGAAATCGTGAATCACGC
This sequence comes from Chitinophaga qingshengii, assembly GCF_014529935.1. GTDB lineage: Bacteria > Bacteroidota > Bacteroidia > Chitinophagales > Chitinophagaceae > Chitinophaga > Chitinophaga qingshengii. The sequence continues at coordinate 3,635,254 of NZ_JACVFC010000001.1, read as the reverse complement.
CTACATCGTCGATGCCATATACATAGGCCGGTACGTCGAGGGAATTGGAGAACTCCTGGATCACCATGGCACGCAGGTAAAACGGTACCGGATTGCGTTTGGTGCCGAGATGGTTGGCGGAAGTAACGGCGAAGATGATTCCTTCTACCGGAGCAGTGTCCAACGGTTGTCCATATACGTCTTTTTCGCCTTCCAGGCTGCATTTGATCAGGCGGTTCAGGTATTTGAACTGAAAGTCGGTCAGCAGGTGGTGGCGGCCAGGTATGAGTAAGTACATACGATGAAGTTAATGGATTTCCGGAAAAAAGCCCGGGGGCTGAGTCCCGGGCGTTACAATGGGGGTAACTTTTTACTGGAAGAAACAGGATATGTTTATAAAGCGGCTGCCTGGCGAATGGCGTCGAAAGACCATGTTTTAGTGATTTCACCGTTTTCAAAAACCGTTTCGAGGAGGTCTTTTTGTTCGGGTGCATCATCGGCGCCGATGGTGTGGAAGATGCCGTTTTCTTTCACCAGTTTGAGTTTGCCGGCTTTAGATTTTTTGAAGGAGGTACGTAACTGGCCGCTGGCGTCCATTTCTACCGGCATTTTCTGAACGTTGATACCTTGTTCGTTTACTTCAGCGTAGGCGCATTTCAGGGCAAATTCCTGGGTGTCGCGGTTGACGCGTTGCAGGAGTGCGCCACCCATTCCCAGTACCAGGTTTTCCGCGCTGATACCGGCTTGTTTGAGCGCTTCGAAGATACCGGGAATAGAAGAGTAGCTGATACCGTCGCCTTGTATCACCCTTACCTGAGGCGGTAATACCTTGTATCCTTTTTCGTTGACAGTGTAGCCGAATTTATTCATGAGGATATCGAATACCCGCAGCAGGGTTTGTACCGGATCGCCGCTGTCGGGGCGGATGACCAGGGTACCCTGGCGATTCAGGATTTGTTCTTTCAATTCCGTGCCCCAGTATTCTTCACAGGCGCGGAAGATATTGTAGGAGTCAGATACACAGGCAATGGTACCGGTGGGGAAGGCATTGAGTACATGTTTAAAAATTTCCAGTTCACCGGCTTCGCCCAGCAGAGTTACGATAGAGTGTTCCGTGGCGGGGATAGACAGGCCGGGTGCGGTGGCCGCGTCATAATAACGTTTGGCGAATACAGAGGCGGCGATGGTATCGCTGCCGGAGAAGCTGACCAGGTGGGCGCTGCCGCCGATGCCGGCACTTTCTACAGAGCTGGCGCCACGGAAGCCGAAGTCGTTCAGTACAAAGTCGATTCCTGCGAAAGCGGTGGCGCTGGCGGTATCATCGTAGTATCTTTTGACAATCTTCTTGATTTCCCTGGATACAGAAGCTACCGTGCAAGGGTACCAAACCTGCATCAGCAGGGTTTCGAGGAAGTTGGTGAGCCAGAAGCATTCCGGGTCTGTGTTTTCGATGGTCATGAGTACATTTCGTACAGGCACCACCGTGCCTTCGGGAACTGCTTTGATGCGTACCGGGAGTTTCCCGCCGTGTTTATGGATGATATATTCAAAGCGGCTGCGGTCAAATATATCGTCGCGGCCAAATACTTCTTTGAGGGTGATTTCCGCTTCATCGAGTTTTTCTTTGGTGAAAACAACGCCCTGCAGGTATTCTTTCAGGAAATATTGTAAACCATAGAACACGGTTTCATCGAATTTACCACCGCGGCTTTCCAGGTAAGAGTAGATATGTTGGGTACCGGGGATGTATAATTTATGGTGGGAATATTTGTAAGCGTCGGCCAGGAGGATCAGATTTTCCTTTGTCATAGCAGTAAGTTTTAAGTCTTAGAGAAGGTATTTATCAACCAGTCGTTGAAATAAAGGTTGGTGTGTGTCAGCGAGTTCTTGTTTTTTCATTAGTTCCGGTATATCCGTTAGCGTTATCCACTTTACTTCCGCCAGATCGTCGCCGGCGGTGGGTTCGCCGTAGAGCAGGTCGGTAGCGAACAGGGTGGTAATGATTTTATTGGTTTCGGAGCGGTAGCGCCAGTCGTCTATTTTAACGGAGGCCACATATTCCATGGCGCTGGTTTCCATGTTGCCGCATTCTTCGCGGAGTTCCCTGGCGGCGGCCACTTCAAAGCAATCGTCCGTAGGGTCGGAGAACCCGCCGGGGAGGCGCCAGGTAGTTTCGTTGGGTTTGCGGCCTACCAGCAGCTGCTGTTTGTTGTTTTTAAACAGGGCGATGTCTACGGTGGCATATACAGCGGGGAACAGGTTGTATGTGTTGTAGATGATGCCGGCGCGGAATTCTTCTGTGTCGAACACTTTATCTGACAGAGCTTCCCGCATGGCGGTGGCGTTGTAATCTTTTACCGGAGGCAGTGCTTCCGTAGGGTAGCGGCCGGAATAGGTACCCATGAAGCTGTCGCGGCTCCCGTACAACACGAAGGTTTCGTGGGGGAAATTGTTGTGCAGTAGTTCATCCAGCTTTTTAGACCATATGGTATCGTATTTCTGGTCGCTGAGGGGCAGTATAATGATTTCGGGGAACTGTTGTTTGATCATGCGCTCGCGGGTGTAATAATCGAGCGGATTTTTACGGCTGCCTTTCACCGGGCTTACGCCGAGGATGATCAGTACACGGTTATGTTTTAGTTTCACCTGCCGGATCAGTTCCAGGTGCCCTTCGTGAAGGGAGGGCGTTTGAAACCGGGCTATAATAACTCCTGTGGGCTTTGTTGTTTGCATATCCGAGCCATTTTGTGTATTTGTTACACAAATATATAAAGAGAATTAATATCAGTCAAAATATTTTTTGTAAAAAATACACAAAATATTTTAAACCAATTGATTTACAGTAATTTATAAAATTATAAACATTCCGAACATGATACCATCTTCGTTATAATCAGTCAAAAAATCAAAAAATCGAAAATCAAAAAATCACTAAATCTCAAACGCCATTCCTTCTTTTTTCAGCTTAAAATATTGTTCTTCATTGAAGCTGAAAAGTTTAGCGGGGCGGCCCTGGGACACCTGTTTTTGTTTTTCGTTATGGGCAATGAGAATACCGAGGTGATTTATTTTTTTCTGGAAGTTCCGGCGGTCGATGGGCCGGTCCAGCAGTGTTTCGTAGAGTTTTTCGAGATCCGCGATGGGGAACTTCTGATCAAGCAGTTCGAAGCCGATGGGTTCGTAACGGATTTTATTGCGGAGGCGTTGTACCGCCACATCAATGATGGTGGCATGGTCGAAGGCCAGTGAGGGCAGGTCCTTGATATTGAACCAGGACGCATCTTCTGCGTCGGAGCTGGCAGCGAGTTTGAAGTTGGTCGGGTTCACCAGGCCAAAGTAGGCAACAGACACCACTCTCCCTCTGGGGTCGCGGCCTGGCAGGCCGAAGGTATACAGCTGTTCGAGATAGTTGATATGAACACCGGCTTCTGTCAGCAGTTCGCGGGTGACGGCCGTTTCGAGCGATTCGCCGTCCAGCACAAAGCCGCCGGGCAGCGCCCAGCTATGCAGATAAGGGTCAATGGTGCGTTTAATCAACAGCACAACGATGCCTTCCCTGGGAATATATCCGAATACGACCGCGTCTACGGTTAACCTGATGTTCTGTACTATTGGCAAACTGCTAACGGATTATTTTGCTTTAATATAATGTTCGATCTGGGCGGTGCCCTTATGTAAATTTACAAATAACGGGTTTTTCACCGGATCAAATACGATGATGGTATTCATAGACCAGGCGTCCTGCGGGGCGGGCATTTCTATCATCACCTCCAGGCCGTTGGTCCGGTGGAACAACAGGCTGTCCTTACCGGCGATATGTGGTTTAAATCCCTGCTGGTCGAGGTAATCGGTGATTTCCTTACGCAGCTGCAGAACAGAATCCATCAACGGGCTGGAAGCCGGCTTGAATTCACGGTATACATAACTTTTTTCGGTGATCACATCGTAGGCATCCTTATTCACCTGGTGGTCATTACGGGTAGGGTTACACGCAAAGAGCAGGCAAGCGGCGGTGAGGATGGATAATAATATTTTCATGATATCTGGCTTTAATGTTCATAGCAGCCGTAATTACGCTGCCGGTATATTTTTCCTTCGCGGAATTCGATGACGGTACAGATAAAGGCTTTCATCACCTGTCCCCTTCTGTATTTGCCGGCATCCACGCCTATTTCGCCGGTCCAGGTGGCTTCCACTACAAGGGAGTTTCCATTCTGAACGGCTTTCTGAACGCTGTAATGTTGCGATTTCAGGATCAGTTTATTGGTAGCCATACTGTCGAGCATCAATTCAAAATTTCTTTGTTTGACTTCGGCTGACAGCTGATTGGGATATTCCGTCTGAATAACGCCCGGGTGAAAAATATTGGCAAACTCGGCCGGATCTGCGGAGAAATTTTCCAGCAGTTGGAAATACCGGTATACGAGGGCCAGTTTTTCGTCCATTTAACAGGGATGCGTTGAATTAATAACAAATAATGCAGGACGTTTGAACGCAATGCAATCCGCGAATTTATAAAATTCGTGTCAATGTAATTCATTCCTGTTCATAGAAAACGCGGGAGGCGATGGGAATTATTTGCTGGCGGTAGTGGAATTGAAGGCCAGTTTTTCCATATTATCCGTTTTGCTGATGATATCGTACACCAGTTTAATAACGGTAAGGGTGCCGTCGTAGTTGATTTTATCCGGGTTGTCTTCCGCTTCGGGAATGCTTTTATGGGCATTGGTGTAGAAATACAACACAGGGATATTCTTTTTATAGAAAGAAGTGTGATCGGACTCGCTGGTGTTATTGGCGTCGTAAACGACCCGGATGTCTTTCGCCGCCACACTGCCGATAACTTCCGGCCATCCCGTATAGGAGCTGGTTCCGCCTATTTGCAGGCCCCGTGCAGCGTTGAGATCGCCAACGATGTCCAGGTTGATCATATAATTTACCTGTGAAAGGTCGATGCCTTCGCTATGGGTGGTAAACCAGGAAGATCCGGCCAGGCCTTCTTCTTTGCCGGAGAAGGCGATGATCACGAAGTTATGGTTTTTGAACCGGCCGGATTTGAGCATACGCGCCAGTTCCAGCAGGGCGGCAGTTCCGCTGGCGTTGTCATCAGCGCCGCCGCCTTTGCCGAGGTGGTCGTAATGCGCCCCGATGATCACGGTTTTGGGGGCTTTGTTATCGATAAAGCCAATAACGTTGGTGCCGGTTATTTTCACCGGTTTAAAAGCCACCTTCATATCTATCTGGAAAGCGTTGGCATCATCCTTAGCCAGTATTCTGCTGATATCGCTGTTGACCCATACCGCCGGGATGCTGGTAGATTTTACGTTTTGTTTGTGCCAGCTGTTGACTTCCTCGGGAGTTTCCCTGCCATTATAAAAAATAACGGCCGATGCGCCGGATTTAGCGGCCACCTGCGTTTCCCGGAGATATTGACCCATATTGCTTTTGTGCGGGTCTGCCTCTATTTCGGCGGCATTGATCAGCCAGATATTATCCGGTTCATTTACTGCCGGGAGTACTTCGCCTTTGGCGTTTTTGCCGGCGCTGAAAGGCAGGGGGATGAACTGTTTACCGGACACCAGTTTTTCATGGTTGAGCGTGAGGGTGCAGTTATCCGGTTCGCGGCCTTCGCGGATGGTGAAAGTTTGGAGGAAACCGTTGTCGCCTTTGGGACTGATGCCTATTTGTTCGAGTTGGGAGGAAAGATAGGCCGCAGCCAGTTGTTCGCCGGGGGCGCCTGTTTGGCGGCCTTCCAGCTTGTCGCTGCAGAGATAGGTGACATGCGTTTGTAGATTGGACAGGGTTTTTCGGTCACTTTTTTTCTGTGCATCTACGAACAAGGTAGTACATACCAGTGGTAACAGCCAGGTTATCTTTTTCACGCCATCTTTTTTTGGGTCTGCTGCAAAATTACGAATTACCCCCACCTAACGCGCAACCGGCCCAAGTTCTTTTTTAAGCCCCTGTTGCATTTTAACTATGTTTAATATGATGTCGGTCTGAGAATGGTCATACCCCGGAAGTGGTTTATGTTTCATAAGGGGCAAATCCCTATTTTTGCCCCGTTTTAAAAACAAAGTATGAAAAACACACCTTTTACACAGAAGCACATTGCATTGGGCGCCAAAATGGCTCCTTTTGCGGGTTACAACATGCCAATCTCCTATACGGGCATCAACGATGAACACCAGGCGGTACGTACCAATGCCGGTGTATTTGATGTAAGCCACATGGGTGAGTTTATTTTGAAAGGTGAACATGCGCTGGACCTGATTCAACGTGTTACTACCAACGACGCCTCCAAACTGACTGCCGGCAAAGCCCAGTACAGCTCCCTGCCCAACAATGAAGGCGGCCTGGTAGATGACCTGCTGGTATATTGTATTGAAGAAAACAACGTGTACATGCTGGTGGTAAATGCCAGCAACATCGAAAAGGACTGGAACTGGATCAGCCAGTTCAATACCAAAGGGGTGGAAATGCACAACATTTCCGACAAAACCTGTCTGCTGGCTATCCAGGGCCCTAACGCCACCAGCATGCTGCAACCCCTCACCGATGTGGATATCGTGAACCTGAAATATTACACGTTTGCCAAAGGCGATTTTGCGGGTGTTCCCAATGTGGTGATCAGCGCTACCGGTTATACCGGAGCAGGTGGTATAGAAATTTATTTTGAAGACAAAGACGGTGCAGCAGACAAAATCTGGGACGCTATCTTCGCTACCGGCGGTCCTAAAGGCCTGAAGCCAATCGGACTGGGCGCCCGTGATACCCTCCGCCTGGAAATGGGTTTCTGCCTGTATGGTAATGATATCGACGACCGTACTTCTCCGATGGAAGCTGGTCTGGGCTGGATCACCAAATTCACGAAAGACTTCCCTTCCCGTGCTATCTTCGAAAAACAGAAAACAGAAGGCATCACCCAGAAACTCGTTGGTTTTGAAATGATTGACAAAGGCATTGCCCGTCATGATTACGAAATCAAAGATGCAGCAGGTAACGTGATTGGCCGTGTAACTTCCGGTACACAATCCCCTTCCCTGGGCAAAGCGGTAGGTCTCGGTTATGTGAAAATGTCTCATGCCGCACTGGACTCAGAAATATTTATCGCTGTGAGGGACAAGGCCCTGAAGGCAAAAGTGTCGAAAGTGCCTTTCCTTGGCTAGGAATAGCGGGTGAAAGTTATTAATTTCGGCACGCAAAGAATGATAAGAGAGCAAAGGGGAAAAGGAGATTACAGTTGTTCTTCGCTCCTTTGCTCTTTTATTTGGTTCTTTGCTTCTTTAGAGAGACGATTTACTTATTTATTGCCATATCTATGCCGACGATACATTTAACGACCGTTATCCATGCGCCGCTGGAGCGGGTATACGACCTTAGCCGGAGTATAACCCTGCATAAACGCAGCATGGCCCACATGCAGGAAGAAGCCATCAAAGGCCGCACCAATGGCCTGATACGGCTGAATGAAACAGTTACCTGGAGAGCCAAACATATTGGCAAAATGCGGGAGCTGACAACAAAAATCACTGCCATGCATGAAGGCGTACATTTCACGGATGAAATGACAGAAGGGGATTTTACCCACATGAAACATGAACATCACTTCAGGGAAATCGGTAACGGTACCGTAATGATCGACATCATGGACTTTGGCACTCCCTACGGTTGGTTCGGGCGGATGTTTGAAAAGGTATACCTGCAGCAATACATGACCCGCCTGCTGAAACAACGGAATGATATTATCAAGGATTACGCAGAGAGCGAAAAGTGGAGAGTAATCCTTGATTAATGCCTAAAAGCAATTGAATGACAGCAAGCAACAAACCCAGCCTGGAAGTATGTTTATCTCCGGCTTTACTACATCTCTATGATGTGAAAAACAGTATCGTAGTCATTATTGATGTATTACGCGCTACCTCTACTATTTGTACGGCCCTCTATAATGGCGCCGCCAGCGTTATACCAGTTGCCACTGTAGAAGAATGTGTGAATATCGGTAAAGCTATTGATGGCATCACCGCCGGTGAACGCGATGGCAAAGTAGCGGAAGGACTGGTACATGGTAACTCCCCTTTTGAATATCCCCGGGAGTTTATCGAAAACAAAACACTGGTACTGACCACCACCAACGGAACGAAACTGTTGCACATGGCTAAAGACGCTATCCAGATCGTTACCGGTTCTTTCCCTAATATCAGCGCGGTATGCGATTACCTGGTGTCGCAGGGACAAAACGTGATCCTCGGCTGCGCCGCCTGGAAAGACCGCGTAAACTTGGAAGACACCTTGTTTGCCGGCGCCGTGGTAAGCCGCATCCGCGAACACTTTGACGTGAACTGTGATGCCGCTGTCGCTGCTGAAACAGTATACAACGCCAATAAAGGTGATATTCACGGCTACATGAAACAAGCCTCCCACTACCAACGCCTCGCTAAATACGGCCTGGAAAAAGATATTGCCTATTGCCTCACTCCTGACGGCGCCAATGTGCTGCCTATATTCAGGAACGGAGAGCTGGTTCCATTTTGATATTTTAGTCATTTAGTTATTGGGAAATTGATATTCACTGAACAAAATTTCCAAATAACTAAATGACTAAATAACGATATCACCATTCCCCTCCCATCGTCAGCGTTCCTCCCGGTAATCCCCACATAGCAGAACCTTTCGTCATTTTTTGAATACCGAAAATGAGGAATAGGATTACCGCTTTTGTCGAAAATCCCCTACCTTTCTACAGGCCAAACGACGGACATGAAACATTATATCTGTATAACCTGTGGCGTACAGTATGACGCTACTGACACCGCACCAGCACACTGTCCTATCTGTGAAGACGAGCGACAGTATGTAAACCCTGCCGGTCAAAGCTGGACCACTTTTGAACAGCTGCAACCCCGGCACAAAAATATCATTGAGCTGGTAGCGCCTGATTTATACGCCATTTATACCACACCGGATTTTGGTATTGGTCAGCGTGCCCACCTGCTGGTAACGCCTCACGGCAATGTCCTCTGGGATTGTATCACTCACCTCGACGCCTCTACGATAGATATCATGCAACGCCTGGGTGGTATCCGCGCTATTGCCATTTCGCATCCGCATTATTTTTCTTCTATTGTAGAGTGGAGCCATGCATTCGGGCGTATACCCGTGTACGTGCATCAGCTCGACGCCTCCTGGCTGGGCCGGCATGATGAGGTGATCAAACTATGGAGCGGGTCTTCGCTGGAGCTCTGGGATGGTATCAAACTGGTACTGTGCGGCGGGCATTTCCCGGGCGCTAATGTGCTGTACAGCCCGGCTGGCAAAGGAATGCTCCTGGTCGGTGATGTGATACAGGTCTCGACTGACAGGAAGACGATGTCTTTCATGTATAGTTATCCTAATAATATTCCGTTGTCTGCCGCCGAAGTAAAAGTAATTGACGATGCGGTGGCGCCGTATGCTTATGATGCCATGTACGGCGCTTTCGGGAAATATGTACGTACGGGGGCCAAGGCTGCCATGGATTTTTCGGTGAAGCGGTATATCCGGCATATTGAATAATGGCCTGAGCTATCCGGTGCTTCCCTTACGCCCCATCTTTTATCACAGATTTCTCTTTTATATCAATTTTTAATTATGTGATTATAATAACTTGATAAACAATGGTAAAATAATATCAGTCAAAACGCATTAGAATAAATAAATATAAAAATATTTAAATATCAAATAAAGCGCCCTGCCCGGGCGGATCGTAGCTAACTTGCCACCATCAAGGGATTGCTGTTTTATGGGTATTTTGCCCGCTGTTTATTAAAGATTTCTGCTTACTTTTGTGGATTGCCTTTTCATCAGCGGTTAAAGTTTTTTGATATATTTATTTACCCCGTAGTCGCTGATATAAAAGCGGGCAACAACGAATAGTATGTCGCTACCCCATTTGCTAAAATATGTTTACAATAACGGCACTGATGAAGTGATCCGCAGGGGGAAGCGTATTTTTTCTACCGGTGGCGTTGAGCTCATCGAAGCTGACCCGGTATTGAAATCAGCTACTTTCCGCGTGAAAAGTGACACACATGCCAACTATTACCGGGTTTCCATCAACAAATACGGGGAAACCAGTGGTATGTCTATCCGTTGTCAATGTCCTTACAACCTGGGCGACATCTGCCGCCACGAAGCGGCAGCCCTGTTCCAGCTCCAGGAAATGTTGGATAAGAATCATTTCGAGAGCTTCGAAACACATTTTGATCAGCAACATACCCTGATCAAAATGAAATCCATCGATATTAAAACGATTAAACTGCTGACTTCCAGCGCCATCATAGCGGAAGCAGAAGAGATCGTCAAAAAGCATCCGGCTAAAGTTTCATCTGCCAAAGATGAAAAGGTGGAAGCTGTATTAACGCTGGATAAAAAGGAATACCCGCTGATCATCCAGCGCAATGAGGAACGTTTTTTCGATACCCATTGTACCTGCGATGAAACAGCCCATGCGCTCTGTGTACATAAAACCGCCCTCTTCCTGCAACTGCTGCAGAAAAACGGCCCCTTTTATTTTGATACACTGCGTAACTGGGATAAAGAGAAAAATAAACTCCTCTCCCTCTACGGCTATTCCCTCACCGATGACCTCGACGGTAAATTTGCCTTCTCCTATATGGATGGCAAACCCTTCCTGCGTGTACTGGACCCTACCATTAAACGGGTAGACGGCGCCGCTGCTGGCAGACAGCAGCAACAAGCCCCGCCACCGCCGGAAGAAACCCTCACGGTAACGCAACGCCTGGCTGCGGTATTTAATGCCAACGAAACATTATACCCTTATTTCAAAATAGACATCGTCAGCGGTGAAGTGAACGAAGAACAAACCGCCTTCGTTTCCCTGGCCAGCAAACTGGACCTCACCAAATACGTTGACTTCTACCAATACAAGGAAAAAGACCGGGAGCTGATTGCCCCCATCCGTAAACTACAGGGTACGGAAGTCAGCAAGTTTCTTAGTAAAAACTCACCCTTCGCGGGCATCTGGGAAAACATCACGCATGAAAATGCGGAAGAGCTGCCTACCGAAACCAAAGAGCTGATGCTGGAATACCTGCACCCTAAACTCGCCAAACTGTTTCCCCAGCTGGCAGAACATGGACTGGTATTTTATCTTCCCAACAGGCAGCAGTTCAAAACCAAAAATCTGCAGCCCCTGCAAATTGGGGCCGACAGGCTGAAACTGGTTCTCCAGACTACCAGCGGCAACACCCATGTGGAAATCAACTGCTTTGTATCCATAGAAGGGGAATTGATCAACGTTTCCCAGAACAACTGGGAAAGCCCGCTGCTGTTTCTCTATCAAAACACGCTGTTCCTGTTTGAAAGTCCGCAGGATGCCCTGCATGTGGCTATCTTCCAGCAAAACAACGGTAAACTGAAAATTCCGAACAAGGAATGGCCGGTATACCTGAAGGACTACCTGTTGCCATTAAGCCGCCAGTACGATATCCGCTTTGATAAAGAACTGCTGGCCGAAGTAACGGGCGTAGAACCGGAATGCCGCGTATACCTGAAAGAACTGGGAGAAACGTTCATCATCCAGCCTGGATTCGCTTACCGCGGCCAGGAAGTGGAATGGAACGAAGAAGAAAAAATCACCGTACAGGAAGGCAACAAAGTAGTCGTTATCCGCCGCAACAAGGAAGCGGAAGACGCCTTTGTCAACCGCCTGCGTACCCTGCACACCAACTTCGCACAAAACGATAACCAGCACTATTTTTATCTGCGCGCCAAAGAAGCCCTGAAGAACAACTGGTTCTTCCTCTTCTTCGATGCGCTGAAAGAAATGAATGTACGGGTATTCGGTTTCGACAACCTGCGCAACTTCAAATTCAGTTCACATAAGCCGGTCACCAACCTGCAAATCAGCTCCGGTATCGATTGGTTCGATGCGCAGATTGAAGTGCTGTATGGCGACCAGAAGGTCAGCATCAAAGACATTAAAAATGCGCTGGCCAACAAACAAAACTATGTGCAACTGGCAGACGGCTCCCTGGGCCTGCTGCCGGAAGAATGGCTGCGTAAATACTCTCTCCTCTTCAAAGTAGGGGAAGAAAAAGACAAAGGGCTTAAACTCAGCAAATATAACTTCAGCGTCATTGACGAACTGTACGAGTTTATTGACGATGAAGCCGTAGTGATAGAACTGGAACAGAAACGCAAAAAGCTGTTGCAGTTCGATGAAATCCGTAATATCTCCCTGCCGCATAACCTGCAGGCGACGCTGCGTCCTTACCAGGAAAGTGGCTTCCAGTGGCTCAACTATCTTGATGAAATCAAGTGGGGCGGTATCCTGGCAGATGATATGGGTCTCGGTAAAACCATTCAGGCACTGACCTTCCTCCAGTATTACAAAAACAAAAATGGCGGTAAGTGTATGGCGCTGGTGGTGTGTCCAACTACGCTGATCTATAACTGGGAAAATGAGATCCGTAAGTTTACACCGGAAATCCAGCATCATATCCACCATGGCCCTACCCGTATCAAGGATTCGGAAGAACTGGCCAAGTTCGATGTGATCATCACCACCTACGGAACGCTGCGCAGCGACATCCAGACGTTGATGAAACTGGAATTCGACTATGTAGTACTGGATGAATCCCAGGCGATCAAAAACCCGCAGTCCAAAGTGACAAAAGCGGCGCAGCTGTTACAAACCAGGAACAGGCTGGCGCTGAGCGGTACCCCTATGCAGAACAATACTTTCGATATCTATGCGCAGATGAACTTCCTCAACCCCGGTATGCTGGGTAGTGTGGACTTCTTCCGCAACGAATTTGCTACTCCTATTGACAAGTTCCAGGATGAAGAAAGAAAAGAACACCTGCGTAAACTGATTTATCCGTTTATCCTGCGCCGTACCAAAGAACAGGTGGCAAAGGACCTGCCGGATAAAATCGAGACGGTTATCTTCTGCGAAATGGACCCGGAACAGCGTCATATTTACGATGCTTACCGCAATACCTATCGCTCCAAGATATTGGGTGTTATCGAAGACCAGGGCATGGAACGGTCACAGCTCACCATCCTGCAAGGTTTGATGAAGCTGCGCCAGATCTGCGATTCCCCGGCTATCCTCAACGATACGGAACAATATCCTAACCATTCCGTGAAGCTGCATGAACTGACCCGCGAAATCGCTGAAAATATCGGTAACCACAAGGTGCTGGTGTTTTCCCAGTTCCTCGGTATGCTGGGCCTTATCCGGGAAAGATTGCAGCACATGAAGATTTCGTACGAATACTTCGATGGCAGCACCTCTACCATGGACCGTGAGAAGGCTATCCAGAACTTCCAGCATAACGATGAATGCCGGGTGTTCCTGATTTCCCTGAAAGCCGGTGGTGTGGGTCTTAACCTCACCGCGGCCGATTATGTGTATATCGTAGATCCCTGGTGGAACCCCGCCGTGGAACAACAGGCGATTGACCGTACCCACCGTATCGGACAAACAAAAAATATCTTCGCTTACCGCATGATCTGTAAAGACACGGTAGAAGAAAAAATATTACAGTTGCAGGAGCGTAAAAAATCGCTGGTGAAAGAAATCATCTCCGATGATAGCGGCTTTGTGAAGAAGCTGACCAAAGAAGATGTATTGTACCTGTTTAGTTAAAACATTTAAATTTCACGACTGTAAAAATTGATCAGCGCTTCCCATCCCGGGAGGCGCTTTTTTTGCCTCCCATTTTTGAAAACACCCTTCAGATTCTGCATGGTTCCCCCCGGTCATTTTTTATTTAATTATTTTGATATTAACTTATTTGATTGATTGTCAATTGTTTGGAAGATATTTTTAACTTCTTTTTAATACTGGCATTTGGCTGGTATGCCCTTATTTGTATCAAACATTTGATTCACATGTTACCAGACTCGAAAATCTCACAATTGATCGGTTTACAGATCCCTGGTCTGTCATTTCCAATGGAACAACTGACAGCCAAAGAAAAAGTGAGTAAAGTAATTCACACATTTGCCGACTATACCGGCAACATGATCCGTCATGAACAATTACAGGAAGTGAAACGTTGTTTTACCATTGCAGGGGTACTGTACCGCAACGGCAGCAACGTGCTGCGGAATGCTATTGAAAGTGTGTTTATGTATGCGTTATCTCCGATATTATGTACGCAACACCGGGACATGTTACCTTCTTCTCTCCGCATTGTCAGGATTCAACATTTACAAACAATAGCGCTTTAAAACATTTTTTATGATGACTGTATTACTGGTACTCGCGGGCCTGGCCTGCTTTGCCCTCTTCTTCGCCTCTGTAGATTATTTCGAAAAAATCTGATAAACAACAGCTACTATGACCGCATTATTCGTGCTATCAATACTGGTCTTCGGTTACATGATATATGTACTGCTGAAACCGGAAAAATTCTGAGACGGCCTTCCTGTGGCCGCATGCTACATGCTTTTTAATTAATTGGAAATGACAACAGAAATTTTAGGCGTTATTGCCACCTATGGACTAACATTACTACTCGCCTGGCCACTGGCAAGGTATATTGTAAAGGTATTTAACGGAGAAAAAACCTGGTCCGACTTTATGGCGCCGCTGGAGCGGCTTTTCTTCAAAATATCCGGTATCAACCCCAAGGAGGAAATGACCTGGAAAGAGCATCTGAAAGCGTTGCTCACCATCAACCTGGTATGGTTTGTATATGCCTTTTTTATGCTGATGTTCCAGGATAAGCTGCCATTAAATCCCGATGGCAACCCAGGACAGTCTGCCGACCTGGCGTTTAACACCGCTATCAGCTTCCTGGTGAACTGTAACCTGCAGCACTACTCCGGTGAAACGGGCGTCACTTATCTTACCCAGTTGTTTGTACTGGCTTTCCTGCAATTTGTGAGCGCTGCTACCGGTATCGCCGCATTAATCGTCGTATTCAAAGCCTTTAAAGAAAAGAGTACGACCAAGCTGGGCAACTTCTGGGATATTTTCCTGAAAACCAATACCCGTCTGCTTTTACCGCTGTGTATCGTGATTGCTATCATACTGGCATTCAACGGTACCCCTGCCAGCTACGACGGTAAAGATACGGTCGTGACTATGCAAGGCGACACCGTAAATGTGTCCCGTGGGCCCGCTGCCGGTTTTGTAGCCATTAAACATCTGGGTACCAATGGCGGCGGATGGTTCGGGGTCAACTCTGCACATCCGCTGGAAAACCCCAACTATGTTACCTGGATGACCGAAATGGTGGCGCAGGTGGTGATTCCCATCGCCATGGTATTTGCCCTGGGGATGTTTGTCAACCGCCGCAAGTTTGCCTATGTCATTTTCGGGGTGATGACCATCGGGATGTTATGCCTGCTCATACCCACTATGACGGCCGAAATAAATGGTAACCCGGCTATTGCGCATATGGGCATACAACAGGCCACGGGCGCCATGGAAGGCAAGGAGGTCCGCTTTGGTCCTGCCGCCACCGGTTACTGGAGTACCGTAACCACTATTATCTCTACCGGTTCTATCTGCGGTTTCCATGACAGCACTATGCCCATGACCGGTCTGATGGAACTGCTGGCCATGATGCTTAACTGCTTCTACGGTGGTTGTGGTGTAGGTATCCTTAACTACTACATTTTTATCATCATCGCGGTGTTTATTTCCGGTCTTATGGTAGGCCGTACGCCCGAACTGATGGGACATAAACTGGAAGCCAGAGAGGTGAAGATAGCCGCTATCATCACGCTGCTGTCACCCTTCCTGATATTGGCGGGCACGGCCCTCTCTTCCTGGGTACTGGCTCATCACCCGGAAGCCAATTGGGCCGTGAAACCGTCCGCCTGGTTGAACAACCCCGGCTACCACGGATTCTCCGAGATGTTGTATGAATATACTTCTTCCAATGCCAACAACGGCTCCGGCTTTGAAGGTTTGGGTGACGGCAACGTATTCTGGAACGTGACTACCGGCTTTGTGCTGATACTCGGCAGGTTCTTACCCATTATCGGTCCGGTTGCGATTGCAGGTTTGATGGCGTCTAAAAAATTCATTCCGGAATCTGCCGGTACGCTGCGTACGGATTCTATCACCTTCGGCGCCATGACTTTTGCCGTAATCGTGATTCTGACGGCGCTGGCTTATTTCCCGGCCCTGGCATTGGGTCCTATTGCAGAGTATTTCTCCCTGTACAGATGATAAACTATAATGAACAACTACCATGAAGAAAAGAGATAATACATTGTTTCCGAGGGAGCAGGTGATGCAAAGCCTGAAACAGTCCTTCGTGAAACTGAATCCGAGACTGATGATTAAAAACCCGGTGATGTTTACCGTGGAGGTAGGTACCGTGGTGATGCTGATAGTGGCCATCTACGCCGCTTTTACTAAAAATACCGACCAGGGAAGTGCTACTTACAACTTCACTGTCTTTTTAATACTGTTCCTTACCGTGCTGTTTGCCAATTTTGCAGAAGCGATTGCAGAAGCACGTGGTAAAGCGCAGGCAGAGAGCCTGCGCCGTACGAGGGAAGAAACACCCGCTAAAAAAGTAGAGCTGATCGGAGAAATTTTCACCAATGAAATCAAGGTGGTGTCTTCTTCCGCGCTGCGTAAAGGCGACATCTTCGTTTGTGATCCGGGCGATATTATCCCGGCAGACGGCGAGATTGTGCAGGGCCTTGCCAGTATCGACGAATCAGCTATCACCGGTGAATCTGCACCGGTGATCCGCGAAGCCGGCGGCGATAAATCCAGTGTAGTAGGCGGTACCAAAGTACTGTCAGACCATATCAAGGTGCGCGTAACGACCGAACCGGGCGAATCCTTCCTGGATAAAATGATTGCCCTGGTAGAAGGCGCCAGCCGCCAGAAAACACCGAACGAGATAGCGCTGACGATCCTGTTGGCCAGCTTCACCCTCGTGTTCATCATTGTATGCGTAACCCTGAAACCATTTGCAGACTATGCACAAACGCCGATTACCATTGCCGCATTCATCTCTTTGTTTGTGTGCCTGATCCCTACTACCATCGGCGGTTTGCTTTCTGCTATCGGTATTGCGGGTATGGACCGCGCGTTGCGCGCCAATGTGATCACCAAATCCGGTAAAGCCGTAGAAACAGCCGGCGATATTGACGTGCTGTTACTGGATAAAACCGGTACCATCACCATCGGTAACAGAAAGGCGACCAACTTCTATCCTTCCAATGGTCATGCGCCGGAAGAATTTATCCGCCTGTGCGCACTCAGCTCTTTATCTGATGAAACGCCGGAAGGTAAGTCCATCGTGGAACTGGCCGGTAAGGATATTGTCAGCAAGTTGTCCGTGAATGGCGCCAGCCTGGTAAAATTCACTGCCGAAACCCGCAGTAGCGGTATCGATCTGCCGGATGGTAACCGTATCCGCAAAGGCGCGTACGATGCTATCAGAAGGCTCACCGAAAAAGAAGGTTTCCATTTTCCGGAAGACACCCAGTCCCGCGTGGAAGCTATTTCCCGCGACGGTGGTACCCCGCTGGTAGTAGCCCTCAACAGCAAAGTACAAGGAGTAATAGAACTGCAGGATATTATCAAACCCGGTATCAGCGAACGTTTTGAGCGCCTGCGCAAAATGGGGGTGAAAACCGTGATGGTAACCGGTGATAACCCGCTGACCGCTAAATACATTGCTACCAAAGCCGGTGTAGACGACTTCATCGCAGAAGCCAAACCGGAAGATAAAATGACCTACATCCGGAAGGAACAACAGGAAGGCCGCCTGGTAGCGATGATGGGCGACGGTACCAACGACGCCCCGGCCCTGGCCCAGGCAGATGTGGGCGTAGCCATGAACAGCGGTACCCAGGCCGCTAAGGAAGCCGGTAACATGGTGGACCTGGACAACGACCCCACCAAACTGATTGAGATCGTGGAAATCGGTAAACAGCTGCTGATGACACGCGGTACCCTCACCACTTTCTCCATTGCCAACGACGTTGCGAAATATTTCGCCATCGTGCCGGCGCTTTTCGTTGCCTCTATCCCTGCGTTGCAGGGCATTAATATCATGAAGCTGCACAGCCCTGAAACGGCTATTCTCAGCGCCGTGATCTTCAACGCCATCATTATACCTATGCTTATTCCGCTGGCTTTGCGCGGTGTGGCTTACAAGCCTATAGGCGCCAGCGCATTGCTTCGCCGGAATCTGCTGATATATGGTGTAGGCGGTGTGATCGCCCCCTTCATCGGTATCAAACTGATAGATATGCTGATCGCCCTCTTTATGCAGTAAAAATGGGAAAATAAAAAAATAAGAAAATGAAAAAATATCTCCTGCCCTCTATTAAACTGACTGTTCTCCTGCTGGTGCTGCTGGCCGGTATCTACCCACTCATGATTGCCGGTATCGCTAAAATGGCGCCCGGTAAAGGTGGCGGTGTAACGGTAACGCATAACGGAAAAGTAGTAGGGTATGAAAATATAGGACAGAAATTCACGGAAGATAAATACTTCTGGTCCCGCCCCAGCACGGTAGATTACAATGCTGCCGGTTCCGGCGGTTCCAACAAGGCGCCCGGTAATCCGGATTACCTGAAAACCGTACAGGAAAGAATAGACACTTTCCTGGCGCATAACCCGGATGTGAAAAGAGCCGATATACCGGCTGAACTGGTGACTGCTTCTGCCAGCGGTCTGGACCCTCACCTCTCTCCTGCTGCGGCTTACGTACAAATTCCGCGCGTAGCGAAAGCCAGGGGTATGGCACCGGAGAAACTGAAACAGTTGGTCGATGCCAGCACCAAAGCGCCCGTATTGGGCATGCTGGGCCCTTCCACTGTGAACGTGCTCAAACTCAACATCGCCCTGGATGAATTAAAATAAAACACTGGTTTCCGGTGAAAACCTCACCGGAAACCCATTTAACCTATTCAATTTTATGAAGAAGATTTTATTGCTGGTCGCCATCATGGTTGCCGCTATCACGCTTTTTGCCCAAACGGAAACCACTACAGAGAAAGAAAAAGGTAAACTGACATTTTCCGGTTATGCGGAAGCGTATTATAGTTATGATATGAATCAGCCATCCAATCATACCAAGCCCAACTTCCTGTATAATTTCAACCGGCACAATGAGTTGAACCTCAACCTGGCCCTGCTGAAAGCCAATTACACGTCGGACCGGGTACGGGGAAACATCGGCCTGATGGCCGGTACCTATGCCCAGTACAATCTGGCAGCGGAACCCTCTATTTTTCAATATGTATACGAAGCCAATGTCGGCGTAAGGGTGGGTAAAAATGTATGGATTGATGCCGGTATTATGCCCGCTCATATTGGTTTTGAAAGCGCTATCGGGAAAGATTGTTATACACTTACCCGTAGTATGCTGGCAGAAAATTCACCTTATTTTGAAACCGGCGCCAAAGTAACCTGGACGCCTAATGAAAAATGGTCATTTGCCGCGATGTATCTCAACGGATGGCAACGTATCAAACGGGTAGATGGTAACCAGACCCCGAATTTCGGTACGCAGATTACTTTTAAGCCGTCTGATAAAGTGCTGCTTAACTGGAGTACTTATGTAGGCAACGACTTCCCCGACAGCACCCGCCGGATGCGTTATTTTAACAACCTTTATGGTACCTTTGGTATAACAGATAAATTCAGCCTGATAGCGGGAATTGACTATGGTTTGCAACAAAAGGAAAAAAGCAGCAGCGAGTTATCCAACTGGTATACACCAATTGTGATTGCCCGTTATGCTTTCACTGATAAACTGGCGGCAGCAGGCAGGGTGGAATATTTTAACGATGCAGACGGTGTAGTGATTGCTACCGGGACACCGCACGGATTCCAGACTACCGGCTATTCCCTTAACCTCGACTTCACCCCTGTCAGCCATGTGATGTTTCGTATAGAAGGAAGGATGTTTGACGGAAGAGATAAAACATTCATCAAAGGAACAGCGCTTAAAAACACAAATACTGCCCTGACAGCATCGCTCGCAGTGTGGTTTTAATATATCATGACAACAAAAGAACATACCGTACAGCATTACCTTGACCTGGCTAACCGTGCTGGCCGGGGTAAGTTCAAAATCTACATCGGCATGAGCGCCGGTGTGGGCAAGACTTACCGCATGTTGCAGGAAGCACATGCCATGTTAAAGAACGGCATCAATGTCCAGATAGCATACATAGAAACCCATGGGCGGGCGGAAACGCACGCCCTGCTTGAAGGCCTGCCTGCCATTCCCCGCAGGCAGGTTTTCTATAAAGGCAAGATGCTGGAAGAAATGGATGTCAGCACCATCCTGCTGCTGGCGCCCGAATGGGTAGTGGTAGACGAACTGGCCCATACCAATATCCCCGGCTCGAAAAATGAAAAACGCTGGCAGGATGTAATAGACCTGCTGAATGCCGGCATCAACGTGATTTCGGCTGTCAATATCCAGCATATCGAAAGCATCAACCAGGAAGTGAAAGCTATTACCGGCGTGGAAGTAAAGGAACGGGTGCCCGATAGTATGCTGCAGATGGCCGATGAAGTAGTGAATATTGACCTGACCGCCGATGAACTGATTACCCGCCTGAAAGAAGGCAAGATCTATGATCAATCCAAAGTAGAAACTGCCTTACGCAACTTCTTCCAGGCTGATAAGATCCTCCAGCTACGCGAACTGGCGCTGAAGGAAGTGGCCACCCAGGTGGAAAGAAAGGTGGAAACAGAAGTGCCGCGAAGCCAGCAGATGCGCCATGAGAACTTCCTGGCCTGCATCTCCACCAACGACGAAGTGGCCCGTAAGGTGATCCGTAAAACCTCCCGCCTGGCGGCCTATTACCATGCAGACTGGTATGTGCTGTATGTACAAACACCCCGGGAGAGCGTAGAAAAAATACCGCTGGCCGCCCAGCGCCATTTAATCAATAATCTCAAACTGGCTACAGAATTAGGCGCGGAAGTTGTGCAGGAACACGATAGCCGTATTTCCGACGCCATCATCCGTGTAGCGCTGGATAAACAGATTACCACCGTTTGTATCGGCAAACCGCATATCAGTTTGTTCCGGATTATTTTGCGGACCAACCTGTTTAACCAGTTGCTAAAAACCCTTTCTTCCAACGACATAGATCTGATTATCCTGTCATGAGTACACTGAGGTTAAAAACGAAGATTACTTTGGGGGTGCTGTTCCTCTACATGATGCTGCTGGTAGTGAGTGTGCTGGGGTACTATTATCTGAACCGGCTGACGGTCAAGGCTAAGATCATTCTGAAAGACAACTATGAGTCGCTGGAATACTCCAAAAATATGCTGGTAGCGCTGGAAGACTTGCCACAACACCGGCAACAGGCCCAGCAACGGTTTGCCACCAATCTGAAACATCAGCAGGCCAACGTAACCGAACGTGGCGAACGCGCTGCTACCGCCACGGTTGCCGGTGTGTTTCAGAAAATGCAACAAGACAGTATCATTCACCCCGCCGATGTAGCGGCCATCAAACAGGGCATCTACACCATCATGGACCTCAACATGAATGCTATCGTCGGGAAAAATGAACTGGTAAAAAAAACGGCCGATAATGCCCTGCTGTATATCGCTATTATCAGCGGCGTATGCTTCCTGCTGGGATTGACTTTTGTGTACAACTTCCCCGGGTATATCGCCAACCCGATCGATGCGCTGACGGAAGCCATCAAAGGCATCTCCAACAAACAATACAGCAAGCGGCTGCATTTCAAATCCAATGACGAGCTGGGTGAACTGGCCACCGCCTTTAATACCATGGCCCAGCGGCTGGATGAATACGAACATAGTAATATTGCCCGCATCACTTTTGAAAAACAACGTGCCGAAGCCGTGATCAGCAGCCTGAAAGATGCTACCATTGGCTTTGATACCCAGAACACCGTTCTTTTTGCCAATGCGCAGGCGTTGCAATTATTGAGTATTCCGGAGAAGGAACTTATTGGTCATGCTGCTGATGAGATGGCCAAACAGAATGATTTGTTGCGTTTTCTGATTAATCCCGCGGAAAATGTGCCACTGAAGATTGTGGTAGAAGGAAAAGAATGTTTTTTCACCCAGGAAGTAGCGGATATCCGACACGAAGATAAACGTATAGGCTATGTCGTTATCCTCAAAAATATTACTGCTTTTAAGGAGCAGGATCTCGCCAAAACCCATTTTATTGCTACTATCTCCCACGAGTTAAAAACGCCGCTGGCCTCTTCTGACTTCAGTCTTAAGTTGCTGGAAGATGAAAGAATAGGTACCCTGAAACCGGAGCAACGGGAGTTGCTGGAAAGTATGAAGCAGGATAATCAGCGGATGATCAAAATTGTGAGTGAGCTGCTGGACCTGTCGCAGGTAGAGAGTGGCAATATCCAGCTGCAGCCGCAGCCGGTTACGGCTTTAAACATTGTGCAATATGCCATGGATACGGTACAGAAGCAGGCCGCCCAGCGGGAAGTCACGATACGTCCGCATTTGCCGGAGTCGCTGCCGCGGGTGATGGCGGATGTAGAGAAAACCGCGTGGGTACTGGTGAATCTGCTGACCAACGCTATCCGTTATTCTACGCTGAAATCGTCTATCGATCTGCGGGTAGAAGATACGGGGACCAATATGTTATCCTTCTCTGTACAGGACTACGGTAAGGGCATACCGCTGGCATTCCGTGACCGGATATTTGAACGTTTTTTCCAGGTGCCGGGTGTAAAAGGGCATAAAGGAAATGGCCTGGGACTGGCCATTTCCAAAGAATTTATCGAAGCACAAGGTGGAACAATCGGTGTTTCCAGTGAAGAAGGCAAAGGCAGCCTGTTTTATTTTACGCTGCCGGTAGCGCAATAATCATGGGCAGATAGCGATATGCGCTTCAATATCGGCTTTATGATGATTAAATAATTCTTCTATCCTGGCAGCTTTGCGGGATATTTCCTCATAATTGGTGTCCAGCACTACGCCCCGGTTAATTTCGTGGGCCAGTTGCACTGCTTCGTGCATCTCCACGAATCCCAGGTTGCCTTTCAGCTGGTGAGCCAGGTTACCTACCTCCGGCCAGTTTTTTTCCGCGATAAATTGGCGCATCTGTGAGATGTAGGCTGGCATGGAGAGGATCAGTTCCTGCAACACAATTTTCACTTCATCTTCTGCTACCGCCTGATGAATAAACTCAAAGCTGATGGGCGGTTTTTTCCCGGGCGCCGGGTGAGAAGGTGGTGGCGTACCGTTTCCGGCGCCGGTGGGGGCAGACAGGTGATGAGCGGGTTCCGGTCGATGTTCGGGTTTGGGACCTTGTTCTTCATTGTTACTGGTAGAAGCCTGGATTTTCCTGAAAAGATCATCTTTTTCAAAAGGCTTGGACACGTAGTCGTTCATCCCGGCCTGCAGGCAGCGCTCTTTTTCGCCATCCAGTGCAGAGGCTGTGAGCGCAATGATGCTGGTATTGATACCATTGTTACGGATAGCACGGGTGGTTTCATAACCATCCATGCCGGGCATTTGAAGGTCCATAATGATGCAATTATAGGATTTGGTACTTAATATTTCCAGCGCGGCGGCACCACTGTCGGCTACGTCTACATGCGAGGCGCCGCCTTTCTTCATGGTGTAGTAGGCCACTTGCTGATTGATCCGGTTATCTTCCACAATCAGAACAGATAATCCTTTTAGCGGTAACTGCGGCGCCTGAATATTAGGCTGGCCGTTGGTTTCCTGTCGGGGGAAAGGATTTTTTGTGAATGGCAGTTCAAAATAGAATACAGAACCCTTGTCGGGCGTGCTGTTTACTTTAATGCTGCCATTTTGCAGGTCTATCAGGTGCCGGCAAATGGTGAGTCCCAGGCCGGTACCGCCGAAGTCGCGGCTATTGCCTTTGTGTGTCTGGGAGAAACTTTCGAAGATAGTATCCAGTTTATCTTCCGCAATACCAATACCGGTATCTTTTACTTCAAAGCCTATCCGGATGCGGGAATCGTTTTTGTCGGCCGATACCAGTGTAACCGTTACCGTTACATACCCTTGGGCGGTGAATTTGATAGCATTCTCGATCAGGTTGATGAGGATCTGGCGTAGTCTTACCTCGTCGCCCAACAGCTCCATGGGGATATTGTCCATGGTCCGGATATTAAAGACCAATCCTTTTTCCCGGGCCTGCAACTGTAGGGGAAATACGGTGCTGTTGATCACTTCCCGCAGATGGAACGGTTTGCTGACCAGTTCCAGTTTCCCTGCTTTTATTTTGGAGAAATCGAGTATTTCGTTGATGATGACCAACAGATTTTCTGCCGACTGCCGGATGGCCGCTACATATTCCTGTTGAACAGAAGAGAGGGCTTTCTCCTGTAGCAGCAGTTGTGTCATGCCAACGATACCGTTCATGGGCGTACGAATTTCGTGGCTCATATTGGCCAGGAACATTTCCTGGCTTCTCTGGGCTTCTTCGGCTTTTTCACGGGCTTCCTTTTCCTGCTGGAGGTAAAGCGTTTTTTCGGTGAGGTCGGAGCCGATGCAGCAAATACCGATCATTTCATGGGCGGGATTCAGGAGGGGAAACATCGTCAGCAGAAAATGCAGTGTGTTGCCATCTACTGTCAGTGTTTCTTCCATTTTTTCCCGGTTGCCGGTTTCCATTACCTTACGGCTCATTTCAGCATAACGTTCTACCCATGGGTAATGCAGGTCTGCATCCGTTTTTCCTACAATAGCCTCTTTGTTGACCTTCATCACCTCCATAAAACGATAGTTGACCAGCAGGTAATTGCCCTGCATGTCTTTTACAAACATCATGGAAGGCATGCTGTCCAGGATGGCTTCCAGTCGTTTTTGCAGGTATTGGATCTCTTGTTCCTTGCGGTATTCCTGGTCAATATCCCGAACGATGCATTCAAACTCTTTCTTACCGTTGTCGCCGGTGATGACATAAGCGAGTTGCTCCACCCATTTTCTTTTGCCGTCGCGGGTAGTGATTTCAAAGCGGAGCGACGAGTATTCGTCGCCGTTGTCCAGCTGTTGCAGGTAGAATGTTTTGAGCCGTTCAAATTCGGCTTCCTGTAGCAGCAGGGAATAGTGTTTGCCTACGAGGCTGGTATTGGGGTAGCCGGTGAGCTCTTCCGCGCGGGGGCTTACGTAGGTAAAGAAACCGTGTATGGTAGATTTGTAGATAATCGGTTCTGCTTCTTCTGCCAGGCGTTTGAAGGTTTGTTCACTTTTGAGCAGCTGGTTGCTCCAGACTTTTATTTTCGTCAGCCATTTAAAAATATAGCGGGCTTCTCCCAGCAGCAGGATCAGCATAAAGGCGCTGATGATGAGGGTTACCCGGAAAGACCAGGTAGTATAGGCGGCGTTGTTGTTATTGCGCTGGAGGATTTCCTTTTGTTCGGACTGAACATAGGCGTAAACGAGGTTACGAAGGCTATATGTTTCCGCGGTAAATTCCCTGCTCACAACCATTTCCCTGGCTTTGTCCGGATTGGTGGCGGCCAGCGCAACGATTTGTTGTTTGGTGTGGCGCCTTTGCAGCAGTAAATGTTGTATTTGCTGGAGGTATCCTTGTTGGTCGGTGTTATTGTACATGTTTCCGGTCAGGCGTTGAAGTGCCTGTTGGATACTGTCCTGTAGCTGGGCTTCCTGCAGGGGGATACGGCCGTTGCTGAGCAAGTGGTCTTTGAGGCCGGCAGTACTTTTATAATCGAGTATGGCGATGGCCCTGACCTGGTTGGTGATAATCTGGCTGTTTTTGATCCAGTCCACCGCTGCGTTGGTTCGTTTCTGCACCATACCGGCATAAAAAATGAAACCGCTGAGTACCATTAGCACAGCTGCCACAATGATTATAACGGTGAGGGCAATGTTTCTCATTTAGCGTTTTGGTTTCACAGACTAGTTTGCTGTTTTGGCCGGGGTTGTTCCCCCGTTGGAGGATTCATTTCTGAAATTTAGCTAAAAAAATGCATTATTGGTGTTCATCTTGTTCATTCTCCGGCGGGAGCACATGTAAAGAATATGATTTATCAATATGACTTTTTATGTAACTTTCGCGCCGAAAAGAGGATGGTTAGGAATATTTTAACCAATTTTTTTGCAATCATCCAATATATTTGCCTAATATTCTTTTTCCTAAGTATTAAAATATTTTATGAAAAAAATAATTTTTACCCTTGGCCTGATAGCTGTAGCTGTGGGTGTATTTGCACAGGAAGGCGGTTCTCCCATGAACAAGGCAGTTAACAGGGCCACCCATTCCCGGGATTTTCTGATGATTCAGTTATCCTATGATGGTTGGGCTGGAGCTCCTGACAGTGTTAAGACGGGCTTCAACAGGGGCTTTAATATTGCGCTGATGTACGATTTCCCGTTTAAGAAGTCTCCGCTGAGCGTGGCTGCGGGTCTGGGTATCAGCACCAGCGGCGTATATCTGAAAGATCATACCCTGGATATTGCCGGCAAAGTAGATCCTAACAAGGCGACTTTCCCTGCCAGCAGTGCCTATAAAAAATTCAAGGTAGCTACCACCTACCTGGAAATTCCGATCGAGCTGCGCTATCGTGCCGTACCTGACAACGCCAACAAAGGCTTTAAAGCTGCTGTGGGTGTGAAAGTAGGTACCCTGGTGAACGCACATACGAAAGGCCGTAACACGGCGCCTAATGGCTCTAAAAATTGGGATAAGGACCTGAACAAAGGTTTTTTCAACCCCTGGCGTTTTTCTGCCACTGCCCGTGTAGGTTATGGCAACTTCGCCCTGTTTGGTGCTTATGCTCTGAACCCGATGCTGAAAGACAACAGCGATTTGTCTATCAGACCTTACCAGATTGGTATCTGCCTGAGCGGACTGTAATCGTTCCATCAGTAAAAATATAACGGCCATGGTTTGATACAACCATGGCCGTTTTTTTATGTCTTTTTGTTTTGGTATCAGTTGCCGGTGAAAGCCGGTTTTCTTTTTTCGATGAAAGCGCTGACGCCTTCCTGGTAGTCGCTGGAGTTGCCGGCAATTTCCTGGCAATAGGCCTCGTAATCGAGGATGGCATCCAGGGACTCCGTCATACCTTTTGTCAGCATTTTTTTCATGAGGGCAATGGCTTTGGTAGGGGCGGCTGCATAATAGGCGGCTTCGGCTTCCACGGCTGCATCCAGCCCGGTAGCCGGTACTACCCTATTGATCAGCCCCATTTGCAGGGCTTCTGCAGCGGTTACCTTGGAAGCTTTGGTAGCCAGTTCAAAAGCGCGGTGATACCCTACTGTGCGTGGCAGGAAATAGGATGAGCCGGAATCCAGTACCAGTGCAATATTCACAAAAATCTCAATCATACTGGCTGCTTCGCTGGCGATGATGACATCGCAGGCCAGTGCCAGGGAGCAACCAGCGCCGGCGGCCACCCCATTGAGTTTGCAGATAACCGGTTTGGGCATGTTACGGATAGCCCGGATAATAGGATTATAACGTTTGTGCAAAGACTCGCTGAAGCTGCGTTTACCCGCTTCCGTAGAAGCTTTGAGGTCTTGTCCGCTGCTGAAGGCTTTGCCGGCCCCCGTCAACACCACTACCCTAACGGCAGGGTCTCTCTCTGCTTGTTTCAGGGCATCCTGCAGTTCGTAACTCAGCGGGTCGTTGAATGCGTTGTAAACTTCCGGGCGGTTGAGGGTGATGGTGGCCACGCCATTGGCCGTTTCCAGTAACAGGGAGGTGAACATACGGAGAGGGTTTTAAAAGCCGGCATTGCGGTTATACACCACAATGCCGGTATGATGATTAAAGCGTTTCTTTCAGCCAGTTGAAGAATTCACGTTGCCATACAATGGCATTCTGGGGTTTCAGCACCCAGTGGTTTTCTTCAGGGAAATACAGCAGTTTGCTTTTGATACCTTTCAGCTGCGCCAGCTGGAAGGCTTGCAGGCCCTGCTCAATCGGTACACGGAAATCGATACCGCCCTGGATGATCAGGATAGGCGTATGCCATTTGCCGGCATAGTCGCTCGGGCTGAAGTGTTTGTAGGTATTGGCATTCGCCGGGTCCCAGTAAGCACCGATATCCCAGTTGGCGAACCATAGCTCTTCGGTAGTACCATACCAGCTTTTCAGGTCAAACAGACCGTCATGCGCGATGAAGGTTTTGAAGCGGTTTTCGTGTACGCCTGCCAGCATGTATACAGAGTAACCTCCATAGCTGGCGCCGACAGCGCCCAGGCGGCTTTTATCCACATAACTTTCTTTGCTGACATCATCAATGGCGCTCAGGTAGTCGCGGATAGGCTGGCCACCCCAATCCTTGCTGATAGAAGCATTCCATTCCACACCGTGACCTGGCATTCCTCTTCTGTTGGGCGCTACCACAATATAGCCCTGGGAAGCGATCAGCTGGAAGTTCCAGCGGAAGGAATAAAACTGTGAAAGGGCTGACTGCGGGCCTCCCTGGCAATACAGCAGGGTAGGATATTTTTTGGCAGGGTCGAAGTCCGGCGGGAAAATTACCCAGGCCAGCATTTCTTTGCCATCCGTGGTTTTTACCCAGCGTTTTTCCACTTTGCACATGCCTATTTTATCGTAGGTGGTTTTGTTAACATGGGTGAGTTGCTGTTGGGCGCCTTTCTGCAGATCTACGGTATATAGTTCTGCTGCGTGGTTCATATCGGTACGGGACACGACGAGCGTGTTGCCGGACTGCGCCACGATGCCATTAATATCAAAATCGCCGGAGGTGATTTGACGTATATGCTTATCAGTAGTCTGTGCCGGGTCTTTCTGCAGGGCTATTTCCAGCAGTTGTTCGGTGCCTTTCAGCACGGCGAGGAAGAAGATTTTTTTACCATCGTTGCTGAAACGTACGGCAGAAGCGGTTCCATCCCAGTTTTTAGTGAGATTGGTTTTAACGCCGGTAGCCCGGTTCATCAATATCACATCGTTTTTATCTGCTTCGAAGCCGTCGCGGGCCATGCTGAGCCAGGTAAGATATTTACCATCCTGGCTGATAACAGGAGCCATGTCATAACCCATCATTCCTTCTGTGAGATTGCGGGTAGCTTTGGTAGCGAGGTTGTATTCGTAGATATCTGTGTTGGTGCTGATGGCGTAGTCTTTCCCGTATTTCTTTTTGGTGACATACAGGATGCTCTGGCCGTCCGGGCTCCAGATAAGGTCTTCCGGTCCGCCGGAAGGCACCTGCGGGCAGTCGAACGGTTCATCTGCCATAATATCCACGGGGGTGCCTACTTCCCCATTGTTATAGGTTGCATAAAAAACGTGGGAGAAGTTACCATCTTCCCAGGTATCCCAGTGGCGGTAGTTCAGGTTATCGTATATCTGTACATTGGATTTAGGGAGATCAGGGTAATGATCTGCGCCGGAGATTTTTTTCACTTTCACCTCGCGGGTAAACATAATGTATTTACCATCGGGAGAAATTTTGATGTTTTGCATTTCACCGGTCGCATTTGTTTTCTGTACGGCATTGGAGCCGTCGGCGTTCATTTCCCACCATTGGCCTTTGAGGGAGTAGCCAATTTTTCCGCCGGGGAGCACGGCCACATCGCCTGCGGCACCGGTGAGTTGTTTGGGAGCGCCGCCTGTCAGCGGTACTGCATAGAGGGTTCTTTCACTCTTGTTGTCGGCCAGGTTTGGCTTTGATACGTTGAAGATAACGCTTTTGCCATCAGCGCTGATCGCCTCACCGCTGACTCTGCCGAGTTGCCACAGCAATTCGGGCGTCATTTTGTCCTGGGCTGTCGCCATAGTTGAAATTAATAGTCCTGTCAGTAAAAATGGTTTGTACATGATCTGCAAGGTTGTTTTGGATCGCGTAAATGTAGGAAACTGCCGGCTGATTCCGCCGATTTAGCCTGTTTTTCTGATGAACGGACAAATGGCGGTCATCTCCATATATCAGAAAAAAAGGTCAATCATCGGCATCACTGGTGAAAAACAAGTATTTTTGCAGCAAATTTTACAACACTTTGATAGAGAAAAAACAAGTCGTCCAAAAAGAAGAGAAAGCGGTGATCGTGGGGGTTATAACCAAAGACCAGACGGAGCGGCAGGTACAGGAATTCCTGGACGAGCTGGTGTTTCTGGCTGAAACAGCCGGCGCCACCACGTTAAAACGCTTTACGCAGAAGCTGGCCCACCCGGACAGGGCTACCTTTGTGGGTAAAGGTAAACTGGAAGAAATCCATCAATATATCGCCGGCAGGGATGTGTCGCTCGTCATTTTCGATGATGAGCTGACCGGTTCCCAGATCGCCAACATAGAAAAAGTATTGAAGGTAAAAGTCATTGACCGCAGTGACCTGATCCTGGACATTTTTGCCCGTCGTGCCCGTACCGCACAAGCGAAAGTGCAGGTAGAGCTAGCCCAGTATCAGTATATCCTTCCCCGTTTACGAGGTATGTGGAGCCACCTGGAACGCCAGGGCGGTGGTATCGGTAGCAGAGGTCCCGGTGAAACGGAGATCGAAACGGACCGTCGTATCGTAAAGGACAAGATAGCCCTGTTACGTAAACGGTTGGCTGAAATAGACAAACAATCGCTGACCCAGCGTAAGGAACGTGGGGAGTTTATCCGGGTTGCCCTCGTAGGTTATACCAACGTAGGCAAAAGCACCATCATGAATATGCTCAGTAAAAGCGAGGTGTTCGCGGAAAACAAGCTGTTTGCCACGCTCGACACCACTACGCGTAAGGTAGTGTTTGAACAAACACCCTTCCTGCTCAGCGATACGGTAGGGTTTATCCGTAAACTGCCCCACCACCTGGTAGAGAGCTTCAAATCTACGCTGGATGAGGTGCGCGAGAGCGATATCCTGCTGCATGTGGTAGATATCTCCCATCCGCAGTATGAAGAGCAGATAGAAGTGGTGAACCGTACCCTGCAGGAGCTGAAAGCCTTTGAGAAGCCGACGATCATGGTCTTTAACAAAATGGACCTGTACGAAGCCAATACTTTCGATAAGTGGCTGGAAGAAGATATCAAAAAAGATATCCTGCAATCGCTTAAACAAAACTGGGACACGAAAACCCACGGCAATACCGTTTTCATTGCTGCCATAGAAAAGCGCAATGTGGAAGAGCTGCGTAAAACCATCATGGACAAGGTGGGCCAGCTTTACAGAGAACGTTATCCCTACAAAACAGAATTTTTCTACTAATGGCCAAAACGTACACCTGGCATAAACTGGACGAAGGATACCTGCCACTTGCCGACAATTCCATCCGTATTCAGGAAGTGAACGGAAAAAAGATCAGTGTAGCCCTGCACCAGGGCCAATTGTACGCTTTTGCGCATAAATGCCCGCATGCCGGCGGTATCATGGCCGATGGATTCATCGATGCCGCCGGTAATGTGATTTGTCCGCTGCACCGGTATAAATTCAGCATGAAAAATGGCTACAACTGCAGCGGCGAAGGATATTTTCTCAAAACCTACCCCATAGAACAGCGGGAAGACGGTCCTTATGTAGGCCTGGAAAAGAGCGGCTGGCTATGGTAACCGCCGGTTTATTTTTTTGTTAATTACCCCCTGCCGGTTTTTATCCATCAGCGGATGAGCGTAACTTTTGCATATGTTACTACCTGCAACTGTCCGCCCATTTGCCCTTTCAGAGAAGCAGATCTGGCTGTTTATTATTTCCCTGCTGATATTACTGCAGTTCAGCGCCCTCCAG
Organism: Chitinophaga qingshengii; assembly: GCF_014529935.1. Classification (GTDB taxonomy): domain Bacteria; phylum Bacteroidota; class Bacteroidia; order Chitinophagales; family Chitinophagaceae; genus Chitinophaga; species Chitinophaga qingshengii. Next base: position 3,603,630 of record NZ_JACVFC010000001.1, on the reverse strand, counting down.
GTGCCCATCCTGGAGCCGGATGGCGCGCTTTATGCCGGCATTGCCAAAACCATGGTGCTGAAACACGATTACCTGAACCTCTTCGCCGATGGCCATGAATGGCTGGACAAGCCTCATTTCCCTTTCTGGATGGCCGCTTTAAGTTTCCAGGTATTCGGTTTTCATACGTGGTCGTATAAACTGCCCGCTATCCTGTTCCTGTTGCTGGGAGCCTGGTATACCTATCGTTTTGCCAGGTCGCTTTATGGGGAGAATACCGCCCGCTGGGCGGTTTGTATCCTGCTGACGGCGGAGCACCTGGTACTTTCCAATAATGATGTGCGGGCGGAGCCTTATCTCACCGGGCTGATTATCGCTGCGGTGTATCATTTTTACCGCAGTGTGGAGCAGCCCTGGCGGTATCATTTGCTGGCTGGCGCCTTGTTTACCGCCTGCGCGGTGATGACCAAGGGCATTTTCGCCCTGGTGCCCATCGGCGCCGCTATTGGCGGGCATCTGCTGTTTACCCGTCAATGGAAACAACTGTTCCACTGGCAATGGCTGGTAGCTTTCCTGCTCATCAGTTTATTCATTACGCCTGAACTATACGCACTCTACCAGCAGTTTGACCGGCATCCCGAAAAGGTGGTCTTCGGCAGCACCGGCGTATCCGGACTACGTTTCTTTTTCTGGGACAGCCAGTTTGGGCGTTTTATGAACACCGGGCCTATCAAGGGCGCCGGCGATCCGTTTTTCTTTTTTCACACGCTGCTGTGGGCCTTTCTCCCCTGGCCGGTGATGTTGTATGCCGCTGTGATCCTGTTTTTCCGCAAGTGGAAAAAACAAGCCGAATACTATTGCATCTGCGGCGCCCTGGCCACTTTTGCGTTGTTTTCGTTGTCCCGCTTTCAGTTACCGCATTACCTTAATATCATTTTCCCGTTTTTCGCTATCCTTACGGCCAACTATATCCTGTCGCTGCAAACTGATAAGGGGCTGCGTTTTTTCCGTATCACGCAGTACACGATCATCATCCTGATAGCAGTTGCCGGCGTGGTGATAGACCTGCTCTATAAGCCTGCCATGGGATATGTTTGGCTGATTCCTGTCGCCGCACTGATTGTGTTGTACATACTGTTGCATTATTGGCTCGACAAAAGCACCAAAGCTGCCGTCTTTTACCGGAGTGTTGCTATCAGCATCCTGCTGAATCTTTATCTCAACACGATCCTCTATCCTGATATGATGCAGTACCAGAGCGGTAGCGAAGCTGCCCGTTATGCCAATGCCACCATCCCGGGTACCCCTGTTACGCTTTATCAGCATAACTCCTATTCTTTCGAATACTATCTGAACGCTCCGGTGCCCCGCATTGACAGCGCCGCTACCGGCGTGGTTTTCACCACGCAGGAAGGAGTGGCAGATTTGCAACAAAAGGGTTATGCGTGTACCGTGTTACAGCGGTTTCCAAATTTTTACGTGAGTAAGCTGGACCTGCCTTTTGTACGAAAAGCTACGCGTGCCACCGCGCTGGGGGAAAAGGTGCTGGTGAGGGTTAAAAAAACATCCCTCTGAAATCCTTTGCGGTAGCGGACTTTATCAGCTTTCAGAAAAAAAATTAAAAAAAGTGGGTATAAGATTTTGCGAAAATGAAAATTTGCCTATTTTTGCAATCCCAAATCGCACAAACGATACGGGAAACACTCCTCCTTAGCTCAGTTGGTTAGAGCATCTGACTGTTAATCAGAGGGTCGCTGGTTCAAGTCCAGCAGGGGGAGCGAAAAAGCAAGGCTTGCAGTAATGCAGGCCTTTTTTGTTTACTTCCAAAAAAAACGCCTTCTGTCAGCAAAACAGAAAGCGTTTTATAAACGTCATCTTTTCATCCACCATTTAACGGTGTGGCGTCACTGTGACACGATCCACTGACTACTAAAAAAATGCGCGGGTACATCTGAGTTCTGGGCCGTACTGTTTTGGCTCTCCAGATTAATGTAACCACCTTTCCATTGATTTCTCAACCGGGTATAGCCGTCAACGTATTCAAATGCCCAATAGCCACTGGCGTAAGAGATGGGTAGTACTGTACATTCCACATAACTATAGCCGCGCTCAATATTCATATACTTCCCGGACGATACATTTCTGATGCGGGTATATCCATTTATCTTCTCCAGGTTCCATTTATAGCGGTCGTCGGAAGGAGTATAGCTATAGCGCAGGATGCCGTTGTCGTCGTAGAGGTAGGTATTGTTCCCTCTGTTTTTGAAACGCACCCATGCCGGTGGGGCGGGATATACCGTTGCCAGTGCTACCTTGTCTTCAGCAGTGAAAGGTCTGTCGGTATTGTTGGTGCAGGCCAGCATCCAGGAGTTGGCAGAGGGGCCGGTAGGTGTGCCGGGGATGTAATCCGCGCCAACGCCGGCGGTGCCTTCATTGCCGCCGGTACCGCAGCTGAAAGCCAGGTTCATGTAATCGGTATGGCGGAAGCCTATGGCATGTCCTATTTCATGCGCAATGGTGCTGATAGCATCCGGCCGCTGAGAAGTGCCGTTGAAATAATAGGTGTTTAATTTAATGGGGCTCGCAGGATTGCCGCCAGAAGGGAACCCGGCACTGTAGACCAGAACATTGCTGACCTCCCGGAACGGCAGTATGTTTATCTCCGCCCTGGTATCGGGAGTACGGATAAACCTTAAACTGATGTTGAGCGCATTGTATCTCTCCAGCGCCTTGTCCAGAGCAGTCTGTACATAGGCGTCGAAGGTGGGATCGATATACACATAAATGGTCCTGAGTGGTCCGGGAACGGTGTTGCTGCTCCGGTAATGCTCTACCTGCACTTTGGGATTTACAGTGTTGGCGGCCAGTTCGTTGATCTGTTTTTCTGTAAGGAAAATATCATATTCAACCAGGTACCCATCTTTATACTTCTGCAGGCCTTCGCTGGTATGGAAGCCTGCCGCCTGCAGTTTTGAAACGATATGATCTGAGACGTCCCGCCGGGCAGGTGCGTTGTCTTTTTTCTGACAGGCGAACAATAGGATCATTAATAACGAAATGAAATAATAGGCTAATGGTTTCATGAGCTTTTGTTTGGGTTAAGAAATGTAACATGAGGGATGTAATGGTATGGATTGGAAGATGAGGGTTTTACTATTAACTGGGTTGACAAGGCTTACAAGTCATACAGTGACTGTAATGAAGATACAAAATTCCGCGTATGAAAAGCAAAACTATTTCATATAAATAGAACGGTCATACGAAAAATTTTCATGTATAAATTTGCCATGCCTTTCGTTCTTTTATTGAACACTATGAAACAGCGCTGATGGCGCAAGTCGACTGCAGCACCGCTGCGTCGTGATATGTTAAATATTACCGGAAACAGGAGCTTTGCTATGACGGGTTTGTAAAAAATGTATCTTTCCGATATTTTCCTATAGTTTATGAAACGCCTGTTACTGTTACTTTGGCTATTAGTCCCTGTAATCCCAACTGTGGCCCAGAGCCATGGTTTTGTCCTGAATGAAATCAGACAGAACACCACCTCCCGTAAAATCGGAAGCTTGCTGATTATCTCAGCCGGCCCAATGTCTACCCGCAAGATCGGTCAGGATATGAAGTATGCGCTGGATAAGGAATTTCGTAATACATCATTTCAGACTTCCGTAGTACATCTGGGAACGTTAGAATACTGCACCGACGAGAATATAGCCAAGGCTTCAGGTTTGTTTCCGCATGATGTGATACTGGTAGTAGCGCCCAAAGAAGTGAATGATAAGTCAGTGAGAAAAAATCTGAATACCCCCCTGTCCAGAGCGGCGGCTTCCCTGTTATTTTCAGGTCCGGCCCACGTGCCTGACCGCCATATCCGGCAGGAGTTCACCGATCAATTGGAAACGTTTTACCTGCTGGACAAAACAAATCTGCAGGAGCCCTTTTGGATTGGCCAATCTAATATTTCTACCAACCTGGGCTCAGATAAATACTTTACTTTCCTTCTGAACAATCTCCTGCGTATTTGGAAAGATGAAGGGATTTCTATGGGTAGCTGATCAATTTTATCTTCACTCCATTTTGTTATGCATAATCCAGTTAGAAAGAACAGGAATATCGGTACTGCCAAACAGGGGCATGGGCAGTATAACAAGTATAAGATTCCCCAAGCCCATACGTCTAAGCGTTATTATGAGTTATTGGGACCTTACCAAAAGCAGCAGATAACAATCAATAACCATGAATTTCTTTTTGTGACCGAAGCAGCCAGAACAACTTCGAAGCATGCCTGTTCTGTGAATGATTTAAAGCGGATGATTGAGCAAATACCTGCTGTTGATTATGGTGATCTTACATTAATTGTGCTTCGCCAGCCAAAACGAAAGGAAGAGGTAATGGCCCCGGTATGGGGAAGACTGATTTATAGTTTTGAATTTGAAGGGAATTCTTATCCTGCTGTTATCCTGGAGGCAGTAGATTATTCAAAAAAAATAAAATGGCCAAAGTCTTTATCAGTATCAGCCCAGAAAGAACTGGAGCGGTTGAAAGCAGATGGTCATCAGTTTATGGATGATGGAAGATTGCTGACTATAGATCCGGAGCCTCTAAATGTCAGACAAACACAATTATACAGAACCCTGTTACATGAGTTTGGACACTATGTACATTACCTGGAAGTAGTAGAGCGCCCGGGCAAAGAAGAGGAAGACTATGAAACATGGGAGCAGCGGTATAATAGTTATTTTTGCATCTTGCCGGCAGAAAAAGAAGAGTATGCGAATCGTTATGCGAAAAGTCTTTATAGCAGGTTGGTGGAACAGCAAATAATTCCTTTTGATCCTATAGCAGATGAATGATACGGAAGTTGCTGTAATTTTTTGTGCATAAATTTGCTGTGGATGGCGTTCTTGTAATGAATGTCATGATGATGCGAACGGGCTGCTGTATGGGTCAATCTTTCTTTAAGAAGTCACAGATAAGCTGCAATACTTCATCAAAATTTGTTTCCAGTACCCAATGACTGCCATCGAGAATATGGACCTGGGCTTCCGGTAAGTCTCTCTTGTAGCAGAAAGCCTCTTCGACATTAAAAAACGGATCATATCTACCCCATATAATCAGCGCCCTCGGGTGATGAACACGGAAATATTCCTGAAAGACGGGGTACATTTTCATGTGGTGCTGATAGTCACAATTCAGTTCATACTGCATATCGATATTGCCGGGCCTTTTCATCGATTCCCAGTCAAGTATCCATAATTCAGGACTTAATGTTGGTAACAATTCTTCCGGCAGCCCTGCCGTGTACTGCCATTTCACCCCTTCCTCACTTAGAAATGCGTAAAGTTTTTCCTTTTTTTCAGGAGTAGGATTTTCCCAATAGTCTTTCATTTCATCCCATATGCCCTTAACGCCTTCTTCGTATGCGTTACCGCTCTGAACAATTATTCCTTCGATTTTTTCCGGATGGCTGAGGCATAAACGAAGACCAACAGGCGCTCCATAATCGTGAAGATAGATGGTAAATGACTGTAGGTTGATCTCATCGGTAAAGGTGTTTATATAAGCAGATATATTTGTGAAGGAATATTCAAACTCATCTTTAGCAGGGAAAGCGCTGAAGCCAAATCCGGGGAAATCCGGCGCAACCAGGTGATAGCAGTCTGATAAAGCGGTCATCAGGTTTTTGAACATGACGGACGAGGTCGGAAAACCCGGTAGGAGCAGTATGGACGGGTTTTTTCTATCTCCTGCCTCCCGGTAGAAGATATCGATACCATCCACTTTAATTGATCTGTTAAAAATCTGCTTGCTCATATCGCTGTCCCGATCAAAGATTATGCCTCTGTATATGGACTGTTTTTGAGTCCGGCTGCCCGCGAAAGCAGGACTTTTCGCGTGGGTTTTACAGTATCCTTTTCTGTTGTTATCTTTAGCCTTTAAAAGAAGGAGTGGTTAATGTGGTCAAATGAGTTGACCTTGTTTACTATCATGTGAATCCCAGGTACTTTTTATTTTACGATATTGCCTGAAGTGCATCGACCCCACATTGTCACACGTTAATGAAGAACAATTTTACCAAGGGTATCCCTGCCCGGGTATTAAAACACGCGATCCAGTAGTATATATAACGATTCAAACAAGGGCACTTATGGCGTAATAAGCGGAGCAATAATTTTGCGTAGAATTTTTAATCCCTAATTCTTTTAATGACCCCATTATGCAAAGAATAAGACTAACTATTTTCATGTCTGCCTGCGCACTCATCAGCCTTTTCTTCTCCTGCGGCACCAACATGGCAAAAAACGAAAACGCACCACTAACAGATTCCGCCCGCCTGGTAGCACGCGGTGAATACCTGGTAACGATTATGGGATGTAATGACTGTCATTCCCCCAAACGCTTAGGTCCTAAAGGTCCGGAAGTGATCCCCGAAACAATGTTGTCCGGCTACCCGGCAGATCGTCCTGTCACCGCTTATGACACCGCCATGGCCAAAAGAGGTATCGCGCAATTCAATGAAGACATGACCTCCGCCGCCGGTCCCTGGGGTGTTAGTTTCTCCGGGAACCTGACCAGCGACGATACCGGTATCGGCAACTGGACCCTGGATGCTTTTAAAAGGGCCATACGCCAGGGTCGCTATAAAGGGAGTGAGAGCGGCCGTACCCTGCTTCCCCCCATGCCCTGGCCCAACTTCGCCCGTTTAACGGATGAAGATGCCGCCGCTATTTTTGCTTATCTGAAAAGCACGAAGCCGGTCAAAAATGCGGTCCCTCCCCCATTGCACTTTTAACTTACAGCAGTCCGGTATGATTATACCGGACTTTTTTTTTGAAAAATTTTCTTTGAATTGTGCCGGCATTTAGTACATTTGCCGCCCGGAAGGACTATCAGTCAATCCGTTATATTCCTCCTTAGCTCAGTTGGTTAGAGCATCTGACTGTTAATCAGAGGGTCGCTGGTTCAAGTCCAGCAGGGGGAGCTTGGTTATCAAACATTTAAAAGGTCACTTCGGTGACCTTTTTTATTTTTTGCCAACAATTTGCCAGCAGCGTGGTCGAAGAGCTTAGCGTTATCTAAGTTAATTTATTTTTCGCGATAGTCTTGTGCTCATATTCTTCGCTGAGAATTACAACATGAATGTTATATGACTATCATTCTTCAAAATAATCATTGTCCAGACGTTTGATATCATAAGATCTTTGTACTGATACGCCAAGATTGTAATCAATCATTAATTGTGCTAGTTGCACTCCATCTATCAATACAATCTTTGTTTCGTTTTTAGGGGCATAGTTCAGTGCATCCTTTGAAAACATAGAAGTAGTAATGAAAATTCCTTTCTTCGCTCCTTGCCCAGCTAAAGCCCCTACAAACCTATGCAACTCCGGCCTGCCGACAACGTTGCCTGCCTGCCAACGTTTTGCTTGAATGTAAATTATATCCAACCCCAATTTATCTTCCTTAATTGTTCCGTCAATTCCTTCATCGCCAGTTTTCCCGATCGCCTTTCCGGCGTCCTTCATAGAACCACCATACCCCATTTTCACTAATAATTCTACAACCAGCCGTTCAAAGAAAGCTGGACTTAATCGACGAACTGTATCGATAAGTTCTTGTGCCAAGGATTGGCGTATATTCTGATAAGCTAAGTCGATAGTTTCTTCGGGAGTTTGCTTTTCTACTTGAGTAGTATCAATTTGCTCCAATGATCCAGCATCTTCCTTTTTTATGTTCTGGAATTCTACAAACTCAGGAAATTGTTTGAGTAGATTGTTGTCGATCTTTTTCGGATTTCCTTTTAGTACTTGCAAGCCTCGCTCGGTTATACAGACCACTCCTCTTTTAGGAGAATCTAACAAACCTGCCTTTTTCAAATAAGTTCTTGCCCAACCAACCCGGTTCGCAAACAATAGGGATTGGCCGCTAGGAAGAAGTTCACTCATTTCTTCCTCAGTTAATTTGAATTGTTTGCCTAATAAAACTATGACGTCCCTAAATAAGTATTCTTTTCGATCAGATAACTGCTTCAATAGAGGCAGCATTATTGTTTGATAGTCCGGTATTGGCATAAATACTTGAATTATTTTTTGCTTTTAGCCTTTTTTATCAATTTTCCAAAACCCGTTGGTTCCAGCTTGTACTCTCTTAGCCATTGCAACCCTTCCAATACTTGGGCTCTGGTATATTGGTGCTTTCGCTCACTCCAATTATAGAAAGATTGAATCAGTTCATCTTCCACAATTGGCTTTCCCTCTATGATGAAATTATTCCAAACAGCATAGATAGTTGCAATAATTTCCGATTTAGCCTCTGTCGCACCTGATAACAAACGGAAAAGCTTATCTAGTTGTCCTGTTGCCGGACCAAAATAGTTTTGATAATACTTTTCTATTTTACCCTGTTTTTCTAAGGCTGCAAATTTTCTATCCTTGCACTCATACCATTTATTCTTTTTGAGATCATTATAAATAGTATGCATGAATACATTGTCATAGGGACCGGCCGCCTGGTAATAGTAGTTGAGGTTCAAGTCAGCTTCTACAATATGTTCTGCAAGAAATTGTATTTTCTGAAACTTGATGTCTGTAAAATTTGCATCATTCTTAAACCTTGAAATAATCTTTCCTGCTAATACCTGTTTGGCGAATGTTTTTCTATTAGTCGGTATGTTTAGTTGTACAACTTTTCCCAAAGCGGCTTCCGGTCTAGTCGCCATCAATAAATCTTGTCCATGGCTGTGAGTATTACCAATAACTTTCACTTGCCCATTCATCAGCATCGGCAGGAGCCAGTCTCTTAGGTTAGCGAGTTGATGATTCTGTTTTTCTAAGTTGTCTTGCTTATCAAAAATAGGTTTGACCTGCTCAATAAATTTTTCTACAATCTCATATTTAGGCTTTATGATCTTTATTGATTTGAATACACCTGCTGATATTTCCTTAAAAGTTGAGCCAGTGGCATTAGCTTCTATTGTTGGCATATAATTTTTCAAAACATAGTAAACGTACTCGTGTGAATATGTTTTGTTGCAAACAATAGATTTAAATCCTTGGTTCGTTGTACAATCAACTGTATTAACCGCTAGATATCCGATTGGGGCCCTTGAAGACATCAAAACAGATTTTGCAGGTAGAAGATTTAAAGACGCTGCCATAAAGCCCTTCTCTGTAATGTCTAAATCTCCCTTAGTAATAAATTTGTTGCCATTGTTTAATGACAAATCTTTAGGAGTAATCCAGGCTATACCATTACTTGTAAAGTATTCTTCAATAGACCTTGATGGAGTTCCCCCTCCTACGATTGTACCGAGGTCATTTATAAGCTCGTGTTGCCATCCCTCCGGCACCTCTCTTCTCAATACTTCGTTACAAACCATTTTCCCGCCGGAAGATTTGTATGGTTTCCCTTTGGCATTCGGAAAATCAAACTGCACAAACCAGTAATCATATAGCGTCTTCGCCATTTGTTCCAGCTCTGCATTGATTTTATTATTGAGCTCAATTTTATCGTCAAAAGCAGAAAGTACGGCTACTATTTTTTTGAACTCGACATCATTTGGTATTGGAACTTTAAAGTCCTGCAGAGATTTTAATGATAGATTTTTAATGGTGGAGCCCGTCGCAACGTCATAAAAATATTTTTGGACGCCAGGCAATTGAAAGTAGTAATAATAAAACTTGTTTATGCTAGTTGTAAAATTTAAATAAGCGCTGCTTTTACCTAGCATGATTCTTTCACCTCGATAAAAAGCCATATTACCAATGGTTCCATTAATTCCCAACAGAAGAGAATTTTCGTTTAAAGGAATAAAATTGCTTTTATATTCATCTTCGGATACTTCCTTTGTGTCTGAATTAATTATTATACGGCCTCCATTAAGATTGTTACCGTTTATGAAATAAAATCCTGTATTTTCCGAATATTGAGGAGTGCCGTGTAATCCATCACCAATTCTCGTGCATAATGTTGATAATTTGTCTATTCTCCACTTATTCATATATCACCCCTTTTAACTGTTTAATAATTTCTTTATCCAGTTTTTCACCTTCCTTAAACAAAGCATTCAGCCGGTCCTCAAAGCACTCCATTTTAGATCTAAACTCTTTGGCTGTAATGTCCACATATTCAATCTTCAATCCAAAATACTGTCCGGCGGAAAAGCTGTAATTCTTTTCCACAATTTGAGCTTTTTTTACCACAACGGAAAAATCTTCAATAGCTTGCTTTTTGTTCATTGCATCTATAATACGACGCTCTTCAGCATCAGTTAGTTTGGTCCGTTGGTTTTTGCCATCCTTTACCGTTTCACCTAATTTAGAAGCGTCTACCAGTACCACTTTATCGCTATTCGCTTTTTTATCTATGAATAAGATAGATACGTTGGTTCCTGTGCTGGCAAATATATTGCTTGGCATACTCACTACCCCTCGCAACCAGCCGCGCTCAACCAAGGCTTCGCGGATTTTTCGTTCAATGCCACTCTGTGCAGTAATAAATCCTGTTGGAACGACAACAGCCGCTTTGCCATTAGGAGCTAGGCTGTACATAATGTGCTGAATAAAGAGCAGATAAATAGCCATGCTCTCTTTTTTTGTATTAGGTACGTTAGGAATACCTGCAAAAAAACGCTCCTTAAAACTATCCTTCGCGAGGTCTTCGCGATAATCGGAAAAATCGAGCTTAAATGGCGGATTAGAAACGATATACTGAAATTTCTCTTTGATATAAGAAGGTTGTAGTATAGTATTGCCCTTAATGATGTTAGGTATGGAATGGGAAAGACTGTTCAGGATCAGGTTCAGCCGTAGCATATTCGCCGACTTCTGCGAAATATCTTCGGAATAAATTGTACAGTTTTTCTCACCAATGGCGTGTGCAATATTCATTAGCAGAGTCCCGGACCCCGCACTGGGATCATACACAGTTGCATTACTGATATCCGTTTCGTTCACTAATATCGCAGCCATAATATGCGCTACGGCATGAGGTGTATAATATTCTGCATACTTCCCTCCACTGTCGCTGTTATAATCTTTAATCAGGTATTCAAAAATGGTAGCAAAGAAATCATATTTCTCGCTGAACATCCTTTCAAAGCTAACATTAACCAGTTTGTTAATCAATGCGCGGCAGAAGGCATCTCGCTGAGAAGAATCACGGATAAACTGGCTAATGTTGTCAAACATTTTATCCTTGACACCAGTTGTGGATTTGACAGAATATAAACTTACATTTTCGGTGCTGATGTTAAGTAACGTGCCATCAAAATACGTTTCTGCAAAATTATCACTGTTGGAATTGTTGAAGAGATAGGTAATGAGTTGTTCGGGCGTTAATTTAGCAGCTTTATTACCAATCCTGCCATGCAAAAACTTCCTTTTTTCCTCCGGCATGGCCTCGTAAGCCTTTTGGAAATCATCTGCTTGGGCCAGGTCTTTGTCTATTTTCTTCGCCTCATAAATGAATTTATCGTTCAGGTATTTGTACAAAAATACCTGGGTAATTATATTAAACTCGCTTGCGTCATTTCCCAAACCATAGTTGGCGCATACGCTTTTCAGGTCGTCTATCAGCGCCTTTGTTTTGGTAATAAATTCTAGTTCCGTCATAGCTTATCTGTAATGATTGTATTGCTGTAAATATTCTTTAACTATTAAATGGTTAATTACTTCAGTGGTATTGTAATCAAGTTTTATATTTTTTGTATCAATAAACTGATGTATTACAATACTCATTACTTCATCCTTGAAATATTCGTCATTTTGTAACAGATTAGTATTGTTTAAAAAGAAACCATCTACCTGTGTCTTAGTGCCCATTAGGGCATCATGCACCTCTGATTCTTTCGCTGGTACGGTATGCGCTGCTGTAAGCCGTTTATGAATTCGCGCGTATTTCTCATCGTTTTCGTACTTGGCTTTTAGTAGGGCGTTTTTGCGGTTGAGCTCTTTTATCTCATCATATATTTTACTAAGGAGATGAATATTTTCCCGCATATCCTCCTGGCTTACTTCGTCCAAATTCTTATTTTTAAAAATCCGCTCCAGTTCTTCCCTCAAGCTGATGAAAGCTGGATCTGAAGGATCGAAATTTCGTTGCAGTTCTTCTCGCGTCTTACGTAGCTGGTTCCGTAGCCGGTCTGCCAGTATCATTTCTTCTTCTGATACTTTGGTGAACTGGAAGAAAATATCTTCCAATGCGGCATTCAGCAAATTAGAGGAGTCATTGTTGCTATTAATGTCCTCCACCAGGTTTAACATGTCCAGTCTACGCTGTACTTCATTTAATAATTGCTTAAGTTTATGAAAATCAATTAGTTCAAGTAACTCTTCATTTCCTTGTAACCGGATGATATTTCTTAGCTCCTTTGCGTTATTTAAAACATTCAGCAAATCTACTAATTGCTTTTTGTCTTTAATATCGCCAATCTGTAAACGGAAGTTTTCAGCGTTAAGGGTGTCGAACTGAAACAGCTTGTCTTTAATTGTTATGATTTCATTTTGAATCTCTTCCGGCGTTTTAAATAAATTGGAATAGTTCTGCATTTCATCGCCTAATTCATTTTGCAGTTCCTCAAAATAGTTCTGGTTGGTCGTCTTAAACTCTTTAGTGATGTCGGCAAAATCTACTACAAACCCATAACGGTAATGTTTGTAAGGCCGGTTAACCCTGGTTAAGGTTTGTAAAAGATTATGATTTTTAACTACACGGGCGAGATATAACTTTTTGAGGCGACGAGAGTCAAAACCAGTGAGTAACATATTGTATACAAATAAAATGTCTATTTTACCGTTTTTAAATGCCTTGATATCTATTTCCCTCTCGTCTTTACTGTTTACGTCATGCAATATCAGGCTCGCCTTCAGCGGTAGCGGCATGCTATAAACAGCCGGATCTTCAGCAGCCATAGCATATTCGTATTTTTGAACACCATAAATTTTTTCAAATTGATGAAATAGTTCCTTTGCCTGATCGGAACTATCGCATACAACCATACCACCAAGAGTGTTATCATCGTGCGTTTTCCGAAAGGCATTTAAGTCCTTAATAATATAATCCAGCATCGGTGCTGCAAACTTGGAGTGAGCAAAAATCTCGCTTTTGGATATTTCCCCTTGTAGTACCTTGATCTGTGACATTACATCCTTCATCTGCATTTTGTAGGAGGTGCTGATCGCTTCCCGTATCAATCGCAATGTATAACCATCTGCGATGGACATATTATAGTAGTATTTGTGAATATAGTTTCCAAAAATGGCTTTGGAATCATAATCTTTAGCTACTTCCCTTAATAGCGGCGTGCCTGTCAATGCTATTTTTACAGCTGCTTCATCAGACTTTAACAGGTTGATTAAATAGCTTCCCTTAGGGTTATAACTTCTGTGTGCTTCATCAATAAAGTATACCCGCTGAATATTGATATCATAGTCCAGCTCTTCCAGTACTTTACTGTCTTCTGAAAACTTTTGAATGTTAATAACTGTAATTTCCAGTTCGCCGGAGTTATTCTGTATGGCGCTTGCTGTTTTTATGTCTCTGATAAACTCGTTCCTGGAATTTACCATCTTTACAAGCAGACCTCTTGAGCGAAACTCATTCCTGGCCTGAATGGCTAAGTCCAGACGATCAACGATGAAATAGAATTTGGGAATTACACTTTTCTTCTGATAATAATGTGTGAGAAATTTCACATTAAAGAAAGCCAAGGCGGTCTTTCCGCTTCCTTGTGTATGCCAGATGATACCCTTTTTGATGCCTTTATCCAGTTCAGTCTCTATTGCCTTGGTCGCAAAATACTGAGGATAGCGCATGATGTGTTTTGGGACCTCGATTTTGCCTTCTTTTTCCTCTTCAACATATGCGATTCCGAACTGCAGGAAGAAAGCCAACCGCTCCTTACTAAGTAGGGAGGTGAGCAGGCGGTTAGTTGGGGTGTCAAAATGTTTATTCGTTTTAAATTCTGCGGTATGTTTTATGGCAACAATATTATTGTCTTTTAGCACCAGGTTCTCCAGCGCCGGATCTTCGGGTTTAAGTAGCTGGGTTAAATTTAATACGTTTTCTTCCCGGAAGTAATTGAACTGTACCCCTGTTTTGGATGGCGTTCCATAATAAGCGCCCATTACAGGTTCTATCACACCGTCTTCATATTCCATATTGTTGGAAAAAATCATCAATTGGGTGATGTTCGCAAATACAGAAAATTCTTTTAATGCAAATCGCTTGTCAATACGATTGCGTTCATCCAATACCCCCTGCCTATTATTGGGCTTTTTTACCTCTATAAAGACCAATGGCATCCCATTAATCAACAACGTAATATCCGGACGGAATTCTTCATCTCCATTTTTGCAGGTAAGCTCTGTTGTAACGTGAAATGTGTTCTTGTTAAAGCTTTGAAAATCAATCAGTTTTATGCCTGACGTATTGACGAGATGCCTGTAAAAATCCCGTCCGAGGTCATCATACTTCAGTTTTAATCCAACTTCCTCCAACACAACTGTCGCTTCCTGTTCTGAAATGCCATTTATTTCAGCAATAGCTTTTTTAAAGATTGCCGGGAAGACATTATTTTCCTCAATTCGTTGCTGCTGGCTTCTAGGGATATAGGTAAAGCCCATGCGGCAAAGATGCAAAATGGCGGGAATTTTAACTCTTGAATCTTCGTTGAACATTTCGTTGAATGATTTTCGACCTCTTAATAATAAAAACCTCCATCGGGAATAACAATGAGGCTATTTGTCACTTGTAATAGCAGGCTGTTTTTTGTAACGCAGACGTTGAGCAAATGCGGACAAAAATACTAATAATTGATTATCAACAACCGGATAAATGATGATAGTGGAATTGCCAGTCCGATTCCAATTTTGGCGAAATGATACGGAATGGTATTCTCATTTTAAACCAATAGTTGCTGAATTCCTAATATAAATAAATATATTTTAGTTTTTAGGTTAATAAAATTATATTTTTAAATAATTGATAACCAATTTATTAAGATAGTTATTGCGTGAGGTTGACACCATTTAATCGATTTTATAAAGCTATCAAGATGATTACCTAAATTTCCTCGTCTCCGGATCATAAGCCAACAGCCGTTTCCGTTGCTCCAATATCTCCCTATATCTCCTTTTACCTTCTTCGCTTAAAAAGCCACGCTCAACCAACACAAGAGCATCAACAGTTTTGTGAATGATTTTGTCGATCACCTGCCGCGCCAGTGGTATAGGAATACCTACTTTCCCGGCAAACACAATAAAGGATTCACCGGTATACATGCCAACATCGTAATAAGTAGCCTCATTATAATCCTCTTCATAAAGGCCATTGTGAAGTCCCAGATGATGATCGTCAAGATGTAGTCTTGTGCATAACAGATCATAGGCAGGTGAAAGGATATAATCTCCCTGGCTCGTTTCCATCAGGGAGAAGTTTTTAAGGTGCGCATCTCCATTACCGATAAGATAGTTGATTACCAATAACCGGAAAAATTCCAGCAACACTACAGGGGTAGCCACTGTATATTGTTTGATCAAATTGGCGATATCGAGGTAGGATGCATTGTATTTGAAATTTACTCCTTCTCTTTCGGGGGATTTACCCATCAGGGTAGCGAAATCTTCCAGTTGATATTTGTCTTTACCGTTGGGTTTATAATCGAAACGTCTGGTGAGGTAGGCCGTCGATCCATCGTCAAAAAAAATAATGCCGCATTCAGCGGTGTTGATGCCAAACACTTGTTTGGCGATCTGCATACTTAAATGTTCATTTGCGGGGAGGTCTTCCAACAGCTCCAGCCGCTCATTTGGTACCGGTTTTAGTATGTGGGTGCCGGCTGTGTCTGTTAATACCAGCGTGTTTTTCTCCTGACGTAGACTGTATTTTTCCTGCACCCCACTGATGCTGATATGTTTTCGTTTTTCGTTGTATGCTCGTGTGAGCGCAGTGTTTTTTCCGGGAGGGCCAAATGGCAAAACATGTGAAATCTTCCTACCGCGGCTTCCAAACAGGTTCGCTTCAGCCAATGGGCTATATGTAGTAAACCCCGGACGCAGTGTCGAAGGGCAAACATTAATGGTTGGTAGCGGCATGATCTTCTTTTATTGATAAGGGACCTATATGATCACCGCCTGCAGTGGCCAGTAGAAGTCCGAAATAATCGTTTTCGTCAATTTTCAGCAACCTGACTTGCATAGCTTTATTAGCTCCTTCGCTTAATAAGTTGACAAAAACCGGGAAAAGTATGTCACTTTCATAAGGAGCTTCCCGTAAAGGCAGTGTAAGGCTGATGGCGCGGCTATCAGCGGCTGTGAGATATTGCTTCTCGTATACAAAACGGTACCTTTTTCCTTTTTTAGATAAGTATCCGGCTAATATTTTGTTGTAAAAAACCTGGGCTGATTTCATGGCTCTGTATTTACTGATTGTTTTAATAACAGGTCAATACGTAGGCCCAACGGATCTGCGAGCTGGATCAACGTTTGTAGTGATGGGTTGCCTTTACCCCGTTCCACTAACTGGATAGTGCGGGTGCTGACACCTGAAAGTGCTGCGAGTTGTACCTGTAACAGACCCAGCAGCTCTCTGCGTTGTTGAATCTTTTTCCCAAAATCAATAACCTCTGTGCGCATTATCCTTCGCTTTTATATAAAAATAATAAAAAAGATCGAAATTTTCAGCAAAAAGCGTAGTATAATTAGTTTTTAAGTGTTTATGATAGTTGTTGTAAAGTTTTACCCTCCAAAAGTGAAGTTTATTACGCATTTTCATCCCACTGCCTCCCATTTACCATTGTTTTTTATTACATTTAAACCTGAAGCCGGAAAACCGATTAACCCGAGCGCCGGAAAATGACCCGGCTGCCAGAACAATGCAGGATTAATCAAGATAACCAGGATGAACCCTTTCCTTACTTAAAAGCCCTTAAAAGCCTGAGGTATGCTTACTACGACTACACTGAAAACCACCCGAAGTTGGATCGACAAATTTTGCAGAATAGGCACTGATAACCCTTTACTCGATCAGGACGCCAGAAGAAAAATCTACATCGTAAACCTGATTGGAGCCATTACCGTATTAATGAATTTTATTCCGGGCCTGATTATACTGTCACTGACACATAGCCTCCGGATATATATACCATCTACTGCGGAGGGACTGCTATTTATGCTGGTACCCTACCTGAATTACAAACATCGTTATAATGCCGCGGTGATGCTGATGTTTGGGGCGCATATGGCATCGTTTTTATATTTCGGGTTATTGTTCGGCCCGGCGGTCAATGTGAGCGCTATTGCCACTTTCCTGATTGGTTCCGTTGTGCTGCTGTATAACTCGGAACGTTATATTATTACCAGCATTATACTGGCGGTTGTAGCGATTCTTATACTTCAGGTAGATTATTTCTACCAGTTTGTTCCTCCCCTGACGCTTTCTGAATACCAGTTATCGGTCATCAATAAACTGGCTGCCATGATTGTATTTCTGCTGAACTGCATTACACTGTATTGTTACATTACAGCATTGCTGAAACAGCGGAAACGCCAGGAACAGATCATCGCGGAGAAAACTGCCCAGTTATCTACCGCCTGCAATTTCCTGGAAGAGTTTGTACATACGAACTGGCATGACTTGCGGCAGGGCGTCAATAACCTGGTGCTGAGCAATAAGGATCTGCTTAACACACAGCAGGAACAAGGCTTTCCGGATGTAGTGAGAGTGCCGGCGGAGCAGCTGTCCAACCTGGCTATTGTTAGCTGGAACCTGGATCAGCAGGTCAGCAATGCACTGGATTTTTCCCTGCTTAGAAAAGGCCAGCTACCGGAAAAGAACCTGGAAATTATTACCGTGCGCCAATGGGCGGAAGAAATTGTCCGGTTCAATTCCATGAGTTCCAAAAGAAAAAATGTGATGCTGCAGTTAAGCATACAGGCAGATATTCCACCCCGTATTGTGACCGACGTGCGCCGTACGACCAGGATTGTGAACAACCTGTTGTCCAATGCCATTAAGTTCACCGCCGTAGGAACAGCGGTGGAGCTGGAAATAGGCCTGGATGCCAATAAACGGCATTTTACCATCCGTGTCAGCGACCAGGGCCCCGGCATTGAGGCCGACCAGCTGGAACAGATATTCCTGCCGTTTACCACCACCTATAACGCATTTCAGCCCGGTTATGGTATTGGACTGCCTAATGCGCGGGTACTGGCAAAATCCCTTGGCGGCAATATACAGGTGGACAGTGTTCCGGGTAAAGGCGCTACGTTTACCTTCCGCCATCCGGTGTTTAAGTTGGGAGAACAGGAAACGGCGCCGGTAGAACAACAACAGGCCGATTTTGGCGGCGCCCGTGTATTATTTATTGATGACAATGAAATGTATCATAAGCTATTCAGGCAACGATTGAAGGAAACCGGTTGTGAAATGCATTCCGAATTTACCGGTGCCAAAGGACTGGAAGCCGCCAGGACGTTTCCCCTGCCAGACCTGATTTTGCTGGACCTAACCCTGCCGGATATCCATGGTATGGAAGTACTGAAAAAACTCAAAAAGGAATATGCCACCAGGCATATTCCCGTAATTATAGCGAGTACTGTTGAGGAAGCAGGGTTGAAGGAACGGGTACTACAAGCCGGAGCAGATGGTTTTATTCGAAAGGAATTGACTACGGATAATATCGGAGCTGAGTTGCAGAAATTTCTTTCGTTTAACGTCGCCACCGGTTCATAAACGGAGTTTTAGCGTGTACCTGCCACTATCGGAAGCGATGATGGAAACAGCACCAGGCTGTCATCATTCATCACGATAGGGCCTTCGGAAGCAAGGCGTAGATCCGGGAACCGGGAGAACAACGCATGAAGGGCTGTATTGGCTTCCACCCTGCCCAGGGCTTCCCCGATACAATAGTGGATACCATGACCGAAGCTGATCTGTTTGTTAATATTGGGCCGGTCGGTATTGAACTGTTCCGGATCTGAAAATACGGCCGGGTCGAAATTGGCGGCCCCGATCCAAACTTTCAGGATGTCGCCTTTCTTTATGGTTTCTCCTGCCAGCTGCACGTTCATATTTGCTTTCCGGTAATGACTCTGTATCGGACAACAATAACGCAGCAATTCGTCGAGGATATTGTCGAGGTCATTTTTTTGACGGATTTTTTCCTGCAGGTCAGGACGGGAAAGCAGGTACTGGACACTATTGGCCATGAGGCCGCTGGTAGTGGAGTTGCCCGCCATAATGAGGGCCATGGCGGTTCCAAATACTTCTTCTTCTGTCAACTTAATGCCATCGTCGTCCTGTTGCAGCAGCGCACTGAGCAGGTCATTGGCTGGAGCGCTTTTGCGGGCAGTAATCAATTCCTGGAAAAACTGCATCATCTGCCCCATTACCTGTTGTTTGACCATCATGATGGCCTGGATATCTTCGCCGTCTGGCGGGGCCAGGATGGTGTCTACCCAGCTGCTTACCTGTTGGCTGTTTTCATAGCCGATGCCCAGCAAATGGTTGATGACAACCGAAGGAAACGGGCCGGCAAAGTCTTTTACGTAGTCAAATCCTTCATGGGGATTTACAGCGTCCAGCAATTGATGTGCGATAGTATGGATCCATGGTGTCATTTCTTCTACCCTGGCGAGTGTGAGCGACTGGGAGAGAATCTTTCTCAGAAACCGGTGCCGGGGAGGGTCCATCTGGTTAATGCTATTGGCGAGCGGATTGCCTTCTACTTTAGGCATGTACGCATTGGAAAAGGATTTGTAGTCGCCCATTACAGCCGTACACAAGGCGTGACTATGTACATGCCAGACACCTTTGGCGCCGAAAAAAGTTTGATGGGTTTCGTCATAAGCTAGTGGCCGGGCGTGCAGGGCGATATAATGATTTACCCTGGATTGCCAGAAGTTTTGCATAAGTCGTTCGAAGATTTAGTATGTGAATAGGATAATTCGTCAAATGCTACCATACAAAGATTCCTCCGGAAGCCGGTGGAAATCGACGGTTGGCATAACAGGCCTTGCCTTTCAGCAACAGCCAGCCCATGATATCTTTCTATTGTTGATAGGGTTTTGCATTCATACCAAAAGAAAGTTGCACAGGGACGAAGTATCCAAAATACACATTTCCACGCACAACTATTAACTTCCTATTGTGGCGGTTAAAAACATTTCTCCACTGGCTGGCGCCAGGCCATCTTTCCTGTTGGAGAAATACAACGCCTTTAATTGTGCCGGCAAAATAATGGAAACATTGTTCAACCCGCTTGCAGTGGCCAGTTCGGTTAACTGTTCAGGCGTAAAGAAACTGACAAACGGATTACCGGAAGCCTTCGCACCTTTCATAGATGCTTGCTGCAGCTGCAGGTCTTCTTCTTCCAGTAATTCCTGCGGTAGCAGAAACGTGATGGCTACTTTTGTGCCGGGCGCCATAGCAGCCACCTGCCGGAGCATCTGGCTGATAGCTTCCTTACTCAGGTAGAGGGTTACGCCTGTACAAACAATAACTGCCGGAATGGTTTGATTGAATCCTGCTTCCAGTAAGCTATCCCACCAGGATTGTCCTCTTTCAAAATCAACCCCGACAAAATGCAGACCGGAGGAAATCGTATAGCCGTTATCGATAAGCCGCTGCCGTTTCCAGGCGAGGGTACCGGGTTCATCAATTTCAAAGATCTGCAAACGGGCCGCCATGTCAGGATGCCGTTGCGCAAAAGTATCCAGACCGGCGCCCAGGATGACGTACTGTGTGATGCCATTATCTGCTTCCCGGACCATCAGGTCTTCAATGAAACGGGCCCTGGCCACCATAGCGGCACGTACCCGCCGGGAGAAAACCGGGTCCATATCAGGCCGTTGCTGCCATCCTTCTTCCGGAGCAATGAGTTGCAGGCCTGTTGTATCTTCCAGGATATGTGGCGCCGCATCCAGCTGAACATGAAGCGCTCGCCAAAGGGCAGTCCGCACGGCGGTTGAGTTAGGTGGTTGCATGTTGTTATTGTTTTGAACGTAAACCAATAATGTTGCCTTCCGTGTCTTCTATCAGCGCAATAAATCCCGCCTCGCCGATATTGACCTTGGGTTGTAATATTTTTCCGCCTGCCGCTGTAACCCGGCTTAATTCGGTATTTATCTCCTTCGTATCGAAATATATCAGTGTACCGCCGGGACCGGGATTTACCTTGTCCAGTTTTACCAGCGCTCCCATGCTGCCGCTCCCTTCTTCATTGCCGGGGAAAACGGCGTAGTCCATATGAGCATGTCGCTCGCTGTGCATGGGGATGGCAGTTAATTCGACTTCAAAAACGGTAGTATAAAATTGTTTGGCCCTGTTGAAGTCGGCAGCATAAATTTCAAACCAATTCACGGTGTTTTTCATCTTGTATATATTTTTTATATAGATAGATGATGTAAAATTAGCCGGCTATACAGACCTGAAATTGTAAAAACCCGACAGCGGTCAGGAAGACCATTCCGCGAAGTTGGGTAACTGCTCATGAGCCTTACGGAGAAAGTGTTTGGGCGAAGCGCCTGCGAATAATTGAAACTCTTTTATAAAATGCGCCTGGTCGAAATATTGTTGCAGATGAGCTACGGCTGTCAGTGATCCGAAGTTGGATTGCCGGATCAGCTCCAGTGTTGATTGAAAACGACAGATACGCGCGTACATTTTGGGTGTAACACCGATATGATGTTTGAAATAACGTTCCAGTGTCCGCTCCGAAACATGGAGCGCTGATTGCACCTGCGGCAGGGTTTTCCCCTGTTGCAATAATTGTATCGCCCATCCGGCTTTTCCGTCGGAGCGGTGGTTTTTTTTAAGTCGTTGTATAAAGAAGCGTTCCAGCAGCTGCACCTTTTGTTCAAAGGTGGTCGCGTATAACAATTGTTCTTCCAGGGAAGTGCGCATCAGTTCATCCAGCCCAATGAATTGATTGGTGAGATCGTGTGTGGTAATAGGAAAGATATCTGTCAGTATGGCTGACTGGAAGCTGACGCCCACGTTCAAAAACGTACCCTTTACCTGCATATTGGCGTACTGTGTTTTAGGGCCGTAGAGAAACAGACTGGGTAATTGTTGGTGATAGTGGTCCCGAAAAGCTTCCGGATGTTGCTGGAAGATCATCCCGGGAATGCCATCTGTCATTATTTTGAAGGATTTTTCTTCAGCAGTGTTGGAACGGCTTTCCAGCATCCAAAAATAGCGGATGTATTTTTTCAGCGGCTGAATAGGATATAAAAGCCTGAAATTCATGGTAATCCCGTTTCACTTTTAGGTAAGTGAAGATACATAAAATGCAGCGGGGAACAGGCATAAATATCCCTGTCCGGAAGATGGATATTTTCAGAAAAACAAACCACCTCCCGGAGCCGGGATAACATTGTTAAGAAATTACAGGTTACCAGGTCTTAACAGCAGGTATGACCGGGAGTAGCGGTACAATCTGTAGGACGTTGTGTTCCTGTAGTGCCGCAACGGGGTAATGCTGTAACACCGCCAGCCAGCTTGGCTTGCTCGTCAACAGAGAGTTCTGTAATAGTGAATTTGTTGAGGATCAGTTTCGGGCTCAATACGGGTTTTTTCTTTTTCATGTTGTTTTGGATTTTGAGTGATTAAAAGAAAAGCGGGATGGTTAACACGTGAAACCAGGTTATTTGAGTTTTTTTATTGGGTTATAAGGTGCTACAAGTATAGTATCTCTAATTTACTAAGTAAGTTTGAAAAAACAAAACCATTTATACGTTTATGCACGTACGAATAACACCCGAGGTGTAACTATGTGGCACCGGTGTCCGTTTTATAGCTGTTATCAACCAAAAAATCCCCTCCATGAAACGTTCATTGTTATGGCTACTGCTGGTTGTTGGCAGTATAAGCTGTAAAAAGAATAAAGATACTTCGCTGAATGATCTTGCCGGCACCTGGGAATACCAAAAGTCCGACGGCGCGTGTACAACCCTGGGTTGGACGCCTGTTACCACGACATACCATTTTCTCGATAATAACTATGCATGGTATGAAGGGGGAAAGTTAATACGCAACGGCATTTTTTCAATAGAACCAAATGTGAAAGATCCGGCGGGAAAAACCTGTAGCAAACTCATTTTTGACAATAGACCGGATAGCGCAGCGGCCTATTATGAGTGGAAAGGAAATGAACTGGTGATCAGACAATTTGGGTTATCCTGCGGCGTGGATCGTTACTTCAAAAGAGTTAATTAAATACGAGCCTGCTGCCATAGCGGCAGGCTCGTATAGATCTAGTTGTAATCAGCCAAACGCACGGCAAATACAACCCTGTTATCCTGCCCGTATTTCGCGGTTTCATATTCAGTCAGGTTCCAGAGATATCCGGTAGTAGTATCGCGGAAGAGGTCTTCTGCACCGTGAGGCCAGCGGTAACGCGTGCCTGCTGTGGTACCATCGTTATAACGTACCAGGCGCGCGGTTGAACCCAGGTAGGAACTGTTGCCGGTGGTGGTCATAAACGTTTTGCTGCCGGCTCTGAAAACACCTTGTATCCCGTATACATGGCCACTGTCGTTATCAATAGGTGTGATCACGGTCGGTTGCGTAGTGGTGCTTACTTGTCCGGCTGTATTGACCGGAAAACCGAAAACTTGTGGGGTAGCGGCAGCATCTGTAAGATACTGGGAAGTCCAGAGGTATTTATCGGCTGGTGTAGCGCCTTCGCCCAGCTCTATGCAGGAAAAGGGTTTGGCATTGGTGATCTTGTAATACCCCGTCTGTGGCAGGATGTAAGCGTAGTTAAACGCTTTCAGATCGCCATTGCTCTCCTGGCCGATACGTGTTTCGGAGGTATCACCGGCAGTTGATACGAACGTGTTGAGATCAAATACACGAATACCCAGGTTGGTATCGGCGACATAAATCTTGCCGGCATAATAGGCTACGCCACCTGCGTGAATGGTAACCGGACAAAATGAGCCCAGCTGGGTATATGGATTAGAAGCCTTGTACAGCGCAGCTTTGGACATGTTAGCGACATTCTGCACCAGCAGGATATGCCGGTAGGTGATGCTGGACATATTAGTGATATCTACCAGCGAAACACGCACGCCTTTATGTTGATTGTTAATTCCCGCGATGGTACCGGGATCTACCCCATACCAGGTTACCAGCAAAAACTTTTTACCACCCCAGGAAAATCCGGTAATACCCTGCGGACGCCATTCCTGTGTTTGTTCATCACCACTGTTCCATTTGAAACCGGTGACCTGGTTGGCCGCCGGAATATTAAACCCGTACACGGTGTTGTAACCACTGGTAGATGCTGCCCGGTTGAGATTCAGCTGATCCGGCGTATTAAATCCATAAGCAGCTAAACTGCTGACGAAGCCGCTCTCGTCTGTATAGGTAACGGTGCTGGCAGCCAGTGGAGCACCACTCACGGTCTGCATTTGTTTTTGAGTATCGGCGGGTACCGCCTTGTCTGCCATGTTTTTATGGCAGGCAGCCAGGCAAATGGACAACGCCAGTGGAAGATGATAAGCTTGTAGCTTCATAGGATGTGACATTTAAATGGTTGAAAAGAAATATTATAAAACGCTGCAAAACTAAAGCGGCAGGGAGGTAAGTCGTGGAACTTATCAGGAAGTTAATGATAACTTCACATTTTTGCAAGACCCCAAACAATCAGCTTTCGGGAATGTTATGCTTTCATCACTCCTCATCCGTTAAAGAAGATGTTACAACACAAAATATCCTGTTGTACGGTTTGTATGAACCGGACCATGCACCTGAAAGAAACCCTGCAAAGAAACATACAGGATAACGCCGGATACAGCCCATTGGAATTTGTATTGCTGAATTACGGTTCCGCTGATGATCTCCACGAATGGGTACAAAACACGCTGGGTAGTTATATCGCCTCCGGCAGGCTCGTTTATTTTTATAACCCGGAACCGACTTACTTCCATATGAGTCATGCTAAAAACATGGCTTTCCGCCTGGCTTCCGGCGATATCCTTTGCAGCGTGGACGCGGATAACTACACTGGCGCCGGTTTCACGGCGTATGTGAACCGCACTTTCAACGAAGAACCCGCCGGCTTCCTCTCTCCTGCTGGTATTGGTCCGGGGAAAAAATGGTGGGATGTACAGGGACGTATCTGTGTATGGAACGAGGATTTCCACACCCTGCGCGGTTATGATGAGCGGGTAATGGACTACGGCTACGAAGACCAGGACTTTAAAGGCCGGCTGATAGCGCTGGGAAGGAAAAAAATAATCATCCGCGATCCTGTTTATTTGCAGGCTATCCACCATGATGACGCCTTACGCATCGCTTCCGGATTCTCCACTTCAAAAATAAAAGACTTGCTGGTGGGGCATTATTATGAACAAACGTCAGAAGTCATTTGCTTGCGGCATGATTTTACTTTTGAAAGATTTTTTGTCGATCGTGACCTGCTGCATTATGAAAGTACCCAGGCTGATCTTCACCCTAAAAGAAGATATGCGGGTACCTACCAGTTGAGCGATAATAATATCCGGTTGTACCGGGAAAACGGCGCGGCCTATCTGCAATTGACACCGCAAGGCAAGGACATACTGCTCACAAAGGATAACCGCCTCTTTCACCGGGTAACCTCCCCCGCCCTGCTGAACAACTTCCTGCTTCAACGTGCTATCTACCTGGGGCGCCAGGTGTTTTTTCGTAACAGGAAACAACACGCCGGAGTGAATCCGGAAGGTTATGGCCGAGGAAAGGTATATCGTAATTTTTCCGGTGAGGCGTTGTTGCTGCCATAGTAAACAGCTTGTTTTTTCCGTTTTTTTTATAACTTTAGTCATACCTGCGGAAGTAGCTCACCTGGTAGAGCGACAGCTTCCCAAGCTGTAGGTAGCGGGTTCGAGTCCCGTCTTCCGCTCTATTTTACAGATCGTATGCGCGTAAGGGTTACATTTATACCCATGTAATTAAAGTTATCAAAACCATGTCATCGAGAATTGTCAAACAGGTCATCGTTATGCGGAAAGACCTGAATATGCGCAAAGGGAAAATGATCGCACAGGGAGCCCATGCATCTATCGCTTTTCTGACCCGCGAAGCCACTATTGAAGGAACAACTTTACAAACAAGTGTCCGCAATCCGGAAGAGGTACAGGAATGGTTCACCAAAGGATTTACCAAAATATGCCTGTCGGTAGACTCCGAAGAAGAGTTGTTACGCGTTTATCAACAGGCGATTGAAGATGGCCTCAATGCCACTCTGATCACCGATTCCGGGCTGACCGAATTCGGCGGGGTACCTACCCGCACCTGCTGTGCTATCGGACCAAACCTGAATACAGAAATAGACAGGATCACCAAAGACCTGAAACTACTCTAGTACCGGTGACTTTTAGCGGTCAGCATGTCTTCTATGAAGGTGATGGTGTCTATATCCGGCCGCGCGGTGAAAATGCCGTAGTCGCCGTTGTTGCGGATACCGCGTACAAAACAATAGACAACGCCGCCGAAATGTTTATGGTAGTCAAATTCCGGTAACCTGCTTTCTAAGTACTTCTTCACGGCCACGGTATAAATCAGGTATTGCAGGTGATAGTTGTTTTCATTCATCGCCGCTGCCAGCGCTGCGGGCGTATAGTCTGCCGTACTGCCGCCCAGGTAGTTGGATTTCCAGTCGAGAATATAATACCGGTGGTTGTGTTCAAAGAACAGGTCGATTTTACCGTTCATGATACCTTCCAGCTCCTGGTTCCTGTCTTCCGAAAACCGTTTAACCGATACCGTTAGTTCGTTATCTGAAAGCGTATTCAGCATATTGGCCCGGAACAGTGGCACGGGGAAGTCAAACTCCAGCTCTGCCAGACGTTTGTGCTTGCCGACAGATGCCAGCTGGAAGCTGGTTTTGCCTACTTTTATCTGGGTGTGCATCACGTGCTGTAACAGCTGTTGCAGCATGGGAAGATAGATTTCCTCCTGCCCCGGTACAAATCGCGCTATGGCTTCTTTTATCCAGTATTCCCACTGACTGTTGTCGGAGAAGTTCACATTCTCGAATATAAAGTGCAGCAGGTTACCTGTTTTAGCGCCTTTGCGCAGGGTGTTGAAGATGAAGTTATCGTATTCATCTTCCTGCTGGGCACTGCGGATACGGGGCTTCTGCTCCGGTTTGGCCGCGAGCATGGTATAGCTCATTTTACGCCAGTTTTCTTCCTGGAGATAAAAAGATACAGGAGCGTTGCCGGCCTTGCGGGTAGGTAGCTTGCTTTTGCGGTAGGGCTGCTCCGGGGCCTGTGGCAGATCTTCTTTTATGGAGATGAAGGGCGAATGGGGATGGTATACCTCCAGTGCCTTCACGAATTTTGAGAAAGAAGTGTCTTTGAGCTTGGAACTATTATTTCTGAAGAGATAACATTTATATATGGCTCTCGTAATGGCAACGTAGATTAACCGGCGATCTTCCTGTACCTGCTGCTTACGCTGTGCTTCCTGCTGTTCCGGTGTTACCCTGTCTTTTTCGGCATTAATGTAATCGCCGGTGTCAGGGTCTCTGAAGCTAAGGTAGTTATAATTTCCACCCTGGAAATCCAGGTGTGGCGCAAAAACAATGCGGTAATCGAGTCCTTTACTTTTGTGTATGGTAACGATATTCACCGCTTCTTCGTCACTTTCCACCCGTTGAACATATTCATCCCCTTCTACCAGCATGCCATCGATGCCTCTTTTCAGCCAGGCAATCAGGTCACGCATGGATAGGTTTTTGCGGTTTTGTACCTGATGCACCAGCTCCGCCAACTGATAGAGATTGGTAATAATACGCTCCCCATTTTTGGAGTGGTTACCCAGCAACACGTTACGTACATCAAACTCCGCGATGAACTGCATGAGCGCGGTATATGCACCATTGTTCTGCCATTGCCGCTGGTACTCGCCAAAGCGGGTGAGGGACAGCTCATCATCCAGGTTGAGAATATCCTGCACCGTGAAGCCGGTGAAGGGTGATAACAATGCCCGGTTGATGGTAGACCTTTCCGGTGTTTCCATGGCCTCCAGCAGGTACAACACATCAATAGCTTCTGCGGTATTTAATACCTTGGTTTCATCGATGGTGACGGCCGGGATGCCCAACTGGGCCAGCTCCTGCTTGATCATCTTACCCTCTTTACCGGTACGCACGAGAATGCCGATATCGGAGGGAGTGATAGCCCGTTTTTCGTTGCCTTTGATAATTTGATAGGACCGGTCAACCAGCAGTTGAGCCACCTGCGCGGCTACTGCACTGTTGATGGCCTCTTTTTTAGTACTATGGAAAATGGTAATCGGTATTTCTTTTTCTTCCCCGTGATATAAAAAACCTTTACTGTTGTTTTCAGGGGACATCACTTCGAAATACTGGATACTATCTCTTTCTCCTGTAAACTCGAAGGTGTCGAAATCAGCTGTAGGCTTAAAGAAAACGTTCATGGCATCAATCAGGTTCTCCGATGAACGGAAGTTGTGATTCATGCTGTAGAGATGCTGTACACTATTGCGGGCCTCAAAGTAAGTATAGATATCTGCTTTTCGCCAGGCATAAATACTTTGTTTGGGATCGCCGATATAGAACAGAATGGTGTTTTCACCGAAGGCGCGGTTGAAAATTTCGTACTGCTGCCGGTCGGTATCCTGGAATTCATCTATAAAAACCGCCTTGTATTTTTTTTGCAGGTTGTCTACCAAACGTGTGTTTTCCCGTTGTACCAGCGCCTGGTTAAGATGACTGATCAAATCATCATAATTCAGCATATTGCTGTACTGTTTGTATGCTTTTACACCTTCGGCTACTTCCTGTATGGCGAGGTAATTCAATTGGCGGCGGAGCGTGTTTTTATGCTCATCAAATTGTGTGTCAAAAACATTCCGTGCAGCGATCATCTCTACAATTTCCGGAAATAGCTTTTTGACATAATCGGTGCCCTGTTTTTCGTTAACAATCTCTGCAAACTTCTCCGGACTGTCAGCATAGGGAAGGATGTATCTGCGTGCATTGCCATTGCTCTGGCATAATGCCATGAGGCTATCGTAGTTATCCGCGATATAGGCAAGGCGTTTGGTCTCTAATGCTGTTTGCTGCTGTTTTATTTTGTCCAGGTCATCGAGCCAGTCCTGCTGCTGCTCGGGCGAGATCTCATAATGTGCGCCGGATTGATATCCCAGGTATCTTTTACCGTCCAGATGCTCCTTTAAGATCATCTGGATATTATCCCGCATCGACTCCTGCCATATCAGTTGTAATATGGCAGGATGTAGCGTGGTAACATGTTTACGCCAGAACTTATTCAACTCACTTTCGATGATGGGCGTGGTATCCGGCACCATTTCAGCACCGAACAGCTGATCGGTTTCAAAGGCAAACTCGTTCAGTGTTTGCTGGCAAAAGCTGTGGATAGTCAGGATGGCGGTTTCATCGAGCAATAATACGGCATCGCGTAAACGTTGATGGATGGCTGTTGCGCCCCATTGTTCGATGGCCGCCTGTACCAGCGATTCAATTTTTCCGTCCTGTGGGTCCTGGTCCTGGCTCGCAGCATAAGCTTTGCGGACAAACAGCCTGATACGGTCTGCCAGCTCAGCTACTGCCGCCTGCGTGAAGGTTACCATCAGAATATCCTTGATGGAAAGTTGTTTCTCCAGAATCAGCCGCAGTACCAGGATAGCGATGGAATAAGTCTTCCCCGTACCGGCACTGGCTTCAATCAGGTTACTCCCTTCCAGTGGAACGGCTGTTGCATTAAAGTCGTGATATCTTTTCTCCATCATCGTTTACACATAATAATCCGGAAAAATTTCCGCCAGGGGAACAATCAGTAATTCACAAATAAGCTTATAATCGGCCCAAAGGCCTTCCTGGTCAAAAAATCCTTTCTGGTATTCCCGCAGGATATAGTCGTCATTGCAAGTAGGCTTAAACCCGTCAAGACTGGCTTTTATGAGTGTATTAAAAGTCTCTTCGTCCAGTTTTACTACATCCGCCGGAGTCATGCTAAATTCAGGTGAGAACGGTACTATCCGCCCAAAACCAGATTTATAGATGTCCAGTAATGTCTTTAAACGGCTATACGCGATTTCCTTCGATAAGCTGCCGGCGTTAAAAACTGCTTTTTTATTCTTCCCGGAAATAAATTGCAGGCCTGATATCTTGCCGGATGCCACCCCCGCCAGATAGCGGATATAGGCTTCTATGAGATATTTTGTTTCCCCCTTAGACCAGCTTAAGCGCAATAGGCGACCGTTGTAAATATTATCCAGGTTGCCTTTCACCAGGGTGTTATCGATTTCCAGTTCAAATGAATCTTTTTGTTCAACCGCACCGGCAGTACATTGTTCATACAGCTCACGTACCGGTTCCACTTCATCTTCTACCCGCTGAACGGCTACAAACGCCATGTTGTTCAGCGGTAACTGCCCTTTTCTGACCAGTTTTTTCTGTAAAGTACGTTTATCTGCCGTTTCCACCGGAAGTAACTGGGTTTTAACATGCCATTGCTGCAGGCTGTCCAGGCTGAATAATTCGGTATCGCTCAGCAAAATCTGTTCATCATTATAATAAATGCCCAGGACCTTGTTGTAATAAATCTTAAACGGATTTTTAAAGAAGCTGACCAGCTCGTCCAGACTCACCTCACTGAAAGTGGGGGTATCTGTTTTTTTACCTGGTTGAATGATCTTCTTTTCCGTAGGTAATGGATTATTGAGATAACTGTACAGCCGCCCGGTTCCATCGTCGTAACGATGGCTGAATCCCTGCAATGGCTGCTGTGTAATCAGCACTTCCCTGGCGTCTTTTGCATCTCCATCTTCCATACCGGAGATGATATAATCCACCAGCTCATCCACCAGGGCGGAAGGCGGAATTAACGTATTGTCCTTCGCGTTACGACCAACATAACTGATATACAGGTATTGTTGCGCAGATAGTACGGTTTCAAGAAACAGGTGTTTGTCGTTTTCCTTGATGTTACGATCACCACGCTGCCATTGTTTTTCCATCAGGTTGAAGCTGGACTTAATCTCCTTACGCGGGAACTTATCCAAATCAAGGCCCATCAAAGCGACCACCTTAAAGGGAATGCTTCGCATCGGAATCAGGGAGCAGAAAGTGATACCACCGTTAACGAACAACCCCGCTCTTGTAGAGCCGGAGAGCACCTGTAACAGGCTATGACTGAACACTTCAAAGGTAACCGGTTCCTGCAGGTATTCATTCAGCGAATGGTAATCGGTCAGCTGTTTAATCAGCGCATTAAAATCTTCATCAACTTCCTCCTGTTGTTCAAACAGCAGGTTATGTACCAGCTGTTCGGTATATTTCACCCAATCGCCGATGGTGCGTTGCGTTTTCCTTTCTTCGATAGAAGCCATCAGTACTTCCACGAAGTGGCAGAAACGGATGGTTTCATGCGCATCGCTCCCCTCCTGCATATCCAGGGGAAAAAAGCTATCCTCTCCATAACCATATTCTTCCTCCCCACTCATACAAATACCATACATGATACGCTGTATGCCATAACGCCAGCTTACAAAATGGGTTTCTTCCCTTTTGTTGCCTTCGATGCCGAAGCGGATATTAGCGGCTTCCACCACGCTCCGGAGACGAACAGGATCGTTTAGCCCAAAACGTTGACGGGTATATGAAAAATCCAGCAACTGCATTACCGACTCTGCGGTAAAGCTCTCTTCATTCATGATCAGCAGCGCACGCAGGGCGTTGAAGAGGTTGTCGTTGTCGGTATAACTTTCGTCGGCGATTGTGTAGCGGAAGGTATGCGGCGCATTATTGAATACAGCCCGGATATAGGGTGCATAAGCATCGATATTGCTCACCATCACCACTATATCGCGGGGAGACAATGCCTCCTGTCGCCGGTCTACCAGGTGAACCAGGTAGTTATACAGCACCTCTACCTCACGGGCTATCGTATAACAGGAGTTGATAGTAATAGAACCATCTTCGATATCTTCCAGTGAAAGCTGGTGACGGTCTTCAATAGCAGCCATGAAGATATCGTGCTGTATTTTATGTAGCAGGGTATCCGGGATGGGTTCTTCAATGTCTATTTCATCGTAGGCATTGGCGAAGGCGTCGTACTGGAAAAAGAGACCGAAAGTATTCTGTATCACGCGGCCCCAGCCTGTCAGCAGGGCGTTGCCAGGGTTCCAGGGTTCAATTACCGGTTGCTCTTTTCTTCCCTTCTGCCGCCAGCGGGCCAGTTGTTTTTCACTTTTATCATCAAACCAGTAGATGGTAGGGGCAGGGTTGATGATGTGAAAATGTATATCTATATAAGAAGAAAGTTCGTGTAAAATCTTGATGTGATAGGCCGTGATGATGGACAGGCCAAACAAATGCACCGCCGGCATTTTGGACGATAAGCCGGTATGTGGTCCTTTCAGGAAAAGGGTTTCGAGGATATAGTTACCGACCAGCGTTTTATCCGGCAGGGAGCTGCCGGAGACAGCTTTAACCTTGGCCCAGAGCCAGGCTTGCCAGTCGTCGGCTTTCAGTTGGGCAGGATCGGCTTCACTCCATTCTTTGATCATTTCCGGGCGGTATACCTGGTACTGGTCAAATAAGTCAGCTACTTTTTCGGCCAGTCCCATTCGTTTCAGCTCATGTTCACCTTCTCCTTCATTGAAGTAGGTAGCCACTTCGGGGAATTTCTCTGCAAAATCGGCATCTCCCATCAGCTTATACAAAAGCCAGCTGAGGTTTTGCGGCGAGAGTACCTGCGTAAAAGGTCCACCCAGCAACAGGTACAGATGAAACAGCAGA
This sequence comes from Chitinophaga qingshengii, assembly GCF_014529935.1. Taxonomy (GTDB): domain Bacteria; phylum Bacteroidota; class Bacteroidia; order Chitinophagales; family Chitinophagaceae; genus Chitinophaga; species Chitinophaga qingshengii. Next base: position 3,570,872 of record NZ_JACVFC010000001.1, on the reverse strand, counting down.
TCGTTGGGTTTCATAAACCGGCAGTTGGCTGCGATACCCATTTTATAGGCCAGTTGCAGTTTGAGCCAGTTGTTCATCCCCTCCGTCTGCGTGATGATATAGTGAGGCTGGAACACGCCGTTGCCTGCGGCCTTCAGATCGTTTGAAAGGCCGGCAGCAAGACTATTAAGCGAGTTTGAAACCTTGAGATATAAAGCCATGTTTAATTTCCTGTTTTGACATCCCCTGCCTGTGCCTGGAAGCGGGCGGCAATGCCGGAGGCTCTGGCCACAAAACGTTCTGCTGCAGCGAGGATCACTTCCGCGGTGCCTTGTACGTATACTTTGGTCCGTGCACGGCTGACAGCGGTGTATAATAGTTCTCTTGTCAGGATGGGTACATCGGCCGCATCCGGCAGGATGACCAATACCCGTCCAAATTCCGATCCCTGGCTTTTGTGGATGGTCATAGCAAAAGCCGTTTCTGCCTGGGTGAGATAACCGGGCAGTACCGCTTTCAACTCTCCGTTGCTATCTTCAAACCAGGCCATCGGCACATCGTTTTCATCCGGACGGATGATGCCGGTATCCCCGTTAAACAGACCGTGTTCGTAATAGTTACGGGTAAGGATGATCGGGCGGTTTCTATAGAAATCCCCGGTGATGTTGATTTTGCCGTGATCATGGAGATATTTCTCAATATCCCGGTTGATAGCGTAAAGCCCCTGGGCGCCTTCTCTCACGGCTACCAGTACACGTTGATCGTTGAGTTTACGGAGTGCGGTGCGGGTATCCGTTTCCGTGAGAAACGATTCATACCCTGCGATGAATTGCTCAAACAGCGCAGGGTCGCAGGATTGGTCTATCACCACCTGTTCATCGCTGCCGGCAGGCAGGAAACTACGGATGGCCTGCTGATCGTTCCGGATCAGTGCCTTACTGAATTTACCAATACCGGTGTTACCGGTAAAGCGGTGGCTGCGGCGCAGTTCCACCAGATGTTCAAAGAGCGGGTGTTTTGATGGTGGCTGCTCCTGGGTGGATGGTATTTTACGGCTGTCATCGGTTATAAACCGGTTGATCAGCTGTAGCCTGTCACCGGAGAACATGTTCAGTTTTTCCTGTGCCTGGCACAGGTCGCCGAACAAGCTGCCTGCCTCTACCGATGCCAGCTGGTCTTTATCGCCCAGCAGGATGAGGCGGGTCTGCGGATGGATGGCATCCAGCAGTTTGGCGAAGAGGGCTACGTCTATCATAGAGCACTCATCGATGATGACTACATCATAGGTGAGCGGGTTCTTTTTATTGTAGCGGAAATAGGGACTGTTTTTAATGGATTTGAGCAACCGGTGAATAGTAGACGGACTCAGTTCCTGGAACCTCGCGGCGATGGCCGGTTCTACCGGGATAGTGGTGTTACGGAGGCTCTCCGCCATCCTGGCAGCAGCTTTCCCTGTGGGTGCAGCCAGGGCTACCTTGAGCGTAGGCGCGGTAGCGTACAGGATAGCCAGCAGTTTGGCTACTGTGGTAGTTTTACCGGTACCCGGTCCTCCGGTGATGATAGTGAAATTATTCAACACGCCGGTGATGGCCGCTGCCAGTTGCCAATCGGCCGGATCGTCGCCGTCACGAAGGGCACCGCCGGCAGGAAACAGTTGTTGTATCAATGCCTGCTGTTGTTCCAGCAGTGCAATTCTCTCCGGCAGCAGTTCTTTTTCCGCGGCGAGAAAGTCGTTGATATGTTGTAGGAAACTGGTTTCGTAGCGGTAGTACCGTTGCAGGTACAGCCTGTTTTGAAAGAGTACAAAAGGCTGGGAATCGTTCCCGTTTTTGCCTACCAGGGGGATGCTTGTCAGCGGTGCAGGGCCGTTTTCCCGGATTTCGTAAAATCCAGGCAGGTTTTCCTGTTCGGTGCTGATGCTGTCCAGGTCCAGGCAGATATGTCCCTCACTGAGTTTTTTAGACAGCAGGTAAGCATACGGCTTCAGGACCGGTACTTCGAAGTACTCGGCAAACTGCTGGTGAACATCATTGAGGGTAGTTATATTACGCATGTGGATTTTCGCACTCTTGAAACGTCATCAAAGTACGATTTTTCTGCGTGATGAGGAACGTCCTTTCACGTGATAATTGGTACTTATATGTAGTGGAAATGTCAGTCTTCTTCCGTGACGTTGATTTCGGCCACGCGGCCAACCTGGCCGTCTTCCAGGCGGACTTTAATACCACGGGAGTGGAAGGGTGCAGAAGTCAGGATATCCTGCACGATGCCGTAGGTTCGTTTGCCGGAGCGCTGATCTTTTTTGAGGATGATCGCTACCTCCAGGCCTGGGTATATATCGTTTCGGTTACGTCCGTGCATAGTTGAAAAAATTAGAAAAGAGTCAACCGCAAAGTTAACTCTTTTCTGAAAAACTATTTGCTGATGAAGATCTGCCGGAGCTGATCAATCAGTACGCCGTTGCCGGTCACGCTGATGTTATTGATTTTTTCCGCGATTTTCTCCACGTATTCCATTTCTTTCAGTTTAAACAACATCGGGTTGTCTTCCATCAGCTTGGCGGTGTTCAGCAGGCTCCGGGTGCTGGCGGTTTCTTCCCTTCTCATGATGGTATTGGCCTGCGCTTTTTTCTCCGCTACCAGTACCTGGTTCATGATGTCTTTGATATCGCCCGGCAGGATAATGTCCCGGATACCGAAGCTGGCGATGGCGATCCCCAGGGCTTCTGCATCTTTGCTTACCGCATCGAGCACAAAAGCAGAGATGGCGTCTTTTTTCTCCATCAGTTCGTCGAAGGCCAGGCCTGCGATATATTCTCTCAAAGCCAGCTGGAACAGTACATACAACTGTTTCTCGTAGTCCTTGTTTTCCAACAGGGCTTTTTCGATGTTGTCTACCCTGAACTGTGCCCAGGCGTTGAGCCGCAGTGCCGCTTTGTCTTTAGTCAGGATTTCCTGACCGTTGATTTCCAGCTGCCGCAGCCTGGTATCTACCTTACTTACCAGGATAGAGATGGTATTTCTCCACCAGTAGTAAGTGCCATGGGTGAGGGTGATCTCATATTTACCATCGATCAGCAAGATGGCTTTTTCGTAGTTCTCCACAGTGAAAGATCTCACGAACGGCGCCACTAGTTTATGGTTGAGCGTAGCCCGGTCAATATTTTCCGTGATCTCCACTTTGCTGAGATCAGCTTTTACGAATTTATAATCGATCACATTTTTCCAGAAAGTATATCTCCCGGTAGTGAGCACTTGTTTCAGTAAATCATTTTCGTACACCAGTACGATTTCCGTTTCCTTTACGTCTACGACGTGCAGGGCATCGGCGAGATCTTTATCCTGCAGGAGGATGTTGAGTTCTACCGGTGCGGTGAAAGCGGCGTTGATATCATACACTTTCACATCTTCTCCAAACAGCCAGTAGCTGCCGGTTTTCAACATGCGCTGGTATACGCCCCTTTTGAAGACGAGCCCGATTTCATACGCATTGATAATTACCCTTTTCATTGTTTTTTGTTTTTGGGTGGATGAAAAATAAAAAGCCAGGAGTACTGACCATCCCGTTTTCACGGAAGAGACTTTCACTCCGTAGGTGCGTATCTGTTATAGCGGAAGGAAGGTAACTAAGAGATACGAACGATACGGATTTATACAGCCTTTTGCTGGTGTTGACCGGATTGCAGCTGCGCCCTTTTGACGCGGCTGTGTGGGCATGTAGCCCTGACTTTTTTAAGAGTTGCACTTTTTAAAGAAGTGTGCGCTTCTGAAGGATCTTCAGTCCTTTGCCTGACCGTTTGGCGTAACTCTTGCGAGACGGGAGTCGAACCCATTTTTGTTTCTATTGCTCTACCAAATGAGCTACTGGCTTCATAAAGTCAGAGAGGATTCGAACCCCTTACCCATAGATTTAACTATCACGCATCTGTTTTGCCGCAACAGCATACAACCAGTTACTACCGTTGCACTGTGGGCGCTTGAAAACCCTCACCTGGTTTGCGTACAGAACGATACGTGCTTCCCCGGCGGGGAAGAATTTCTGGCTTGCGCCTGGTGTGAGTGGCAGGATTCGAACCTGCTAAGCCCGGAGGCGATGGTTTTACAGACCATTGCGATACACCGTCATCGCAGCACTAACAAAGAGGGTAAAGGCGAGGAGTCGAACCCGGATCTTCCGAACCACAATCGGACGTTCTACCATTGAACTACCTAAACCATTTTTTCGTTGGCCAGACTGGATTTGAACCAGTAACACACTGCGTATAAGGCAGCTGCTCTTACCGTTGAGCTACAGGCCAGGGATTTTTGGGGCAACAAAAAAACCGGCCATTTTACAACGACCGGTTTTAGATTATTTTCACATGATTGCTCATGCGGATATAATACCGGATCGTATTCGATTAATGACATAGGAGTGCTTACGGCCTTGTGGCTGTATACTGCTATGGTGATGATATATCGTTAGCTTTTTCATGTTTTATGCTAAATAAAAAGCCCCGCAATCTCTTGCAGGGCCTGTGTTATATCGAATTCGTTGATTCAACTATTCTGTAGCATAACATGCCCCGCAACCTTCATAGGCTCTATAGCCTACTGAGCTGATCTTTTGTATATGTATATTCATTGGATGCATGTTTATGATTTTTTTAACAATGCAAAGATGGAGAAATTATTTTAATATCTCCAAAATATTTTTTTAATCCTGATAAGAAGTTGGATTTTTTATTCCTTTAAAAGCGTTGTTGGTACTGTGTTCTGTTGTATTGAAAAATTTTTGTTTTGTATAACGTTATGGGTTATACGTAATTTTATACACTGCGTCTAGTAGCGATAATAACTGATTGTATGTCAATAATAATTGCGCTCTTTCGGTGGTGTTTTCGTAGGTGGTGTCTTCTGCGGATAAGGTTTCCATTAACCATAGGTGCAAGGTTTTTCTTATTTCTTGTAGTGGCATGAGGTCGCAGAAGTGGCGGAGTGCTTTTATAGGATCTGCTTCTTCTGTGGCAGTGAGGTAGGTGAAATGGAAGTTGGAGGGGTTCATGGCAATGGAGTTTTGTTTCTACTTAAAAATAATTAAAATATGCATTGAAGGCATATTTATATGCGAATAAATTTTTGCTTTTATTTCCGTTTTGCTTAATTTGCTAATTAATATGCTTTAAAAGCTATTTCATGAGTGAGAAAGTATTCAACCGGATTAAAGCTGTTCTGGCAGAAAAACAAAAGTCCAATAAATGGTTAGCGGAAACGTTAGGGATGAATATTAACACTGTTTCTAAATGGTGTACGAATAAAATTCAGCCTACGGTGGAGACGTTGTTTGCGATAGCGGAGGTGTTGGAGGTGGAAGCTGGGGAACTGTTGGTGAAGAGACGGAAAGATTAAAAGTCGTCGGTCGCCGGGGTAAATCGTATAATTGGAGGTCGACGACTGGTGGAGGTTGAAAAATGGGTATATTGGGTTAGGAAACGCCCTGCTGGTAAGGGTGGGATTTGAGAATTTGAAGGGTTTTAATTGTACCATAAAGGAATTGAAATGAACAAATCCCAGATATTCCTATTGATGATATTGTTTGTTTTAATTGTACCATAAAGGAATTGAAATAATTCGTGACTTCCGGGCAACCATTAATTCAGTTATCGTTTTAATTGTACCATAAAGGAATTGAAATACATTTGAATCAAGGGCAGCTTTAATCTTTGGCTGCCAGTTTTAATTGTACCATAAAGGAATTGAAATTGCTTATATGCACCACCCGTAAGATTCTGCAAGAACAGTTTTAATTGTACCATAAAGGAATTGAAATCACTCGCGGCACCAGTAATACCGACACTCCTTCCGCTGTTTTAATTGTACCATAAAGGAATTGAAATGTGTATGGTGTGAACATAGCCAAATCTGCACCCCCATGTTTTAATTGTACCATAGAGGAATTGAAATGACCCTAATGCGGTGGATAATACAGATTTGAACTTCTGTTTTAATTGTACTATAGAGGAATTGAAATGGTAATTCACCATTTATTGCATCGCTCAACAGGTGGTTTAAATTGTACCATAGAGGAATTGAAATATAATACCAGTATACACCTTCGTCATGTAATCAATGTTTTAATTGTACTATTGAGGAATTGAAATAGGTCCATCATGAGGCCCAGGGCCTTTACATACACAGTTTTAATTGTGCCATTGAGGAATTGGAACTAGTTAGTTTCCCGTGATAGGGCGATATCTTTCGTGTTTTAGTTGTACCATTAAGGAATTGAAACTGATCGTTTAGATGAGCAGCTGAAAATTCAACGACGTTTAAATTGTACCATAAAGGATTGAAATGACTATATGTACTTGAAAGAAGCGGCGGACGGCACAGTTTTAATTATACCATAAAGGAATTGAAATTCGTCCGCAATGTCCGTAAAGCGTGGATACTTCGGTTGTTTTAATTGTACCATATAAGAATTGAAACCGTTTTTCGGTATCTTATTGACCATCACAATTAATTGATCCTAAAACAATTTAATAATTTTATATGATTGAATAAGAAATTTGATTTCTTGATTTTCCTCCTCTCCCATTTTTCCCTTAAATTTATATCACGTTTTTAACCCGAAAATTTTAACCAATGTACATCTACAGAACTATCAACCATCCTGAAGGATGGAAAGGGTTAGCCGAATTTGAAATCCGGGATAACCAAATCTTCACTACTGTTCATCATGCCAGTGGCACGCATACGCAGCCTTGGTTTGAAATCTCCAATGACAAAGTCTATCCGACGGTGTATCATCCTAACGGACGCAGTTCTTTTCCATGGTTCGAGATCAATGGAAGTAATTTGAAGGCGTCAGTGCATCACCCGAAAGGAGTGCATGGATTGTCTTGGTACAAGATACAGTAGGATTCCTGATGAATAAGAGGTGTTGTAAAACACCTCTTATTCCATGATATCATCTTGTTTAAGGTAGATATTGAGCAGTGCTTCTTCGGAGATGTTTATGCCTCTACGTTGTAACCCTAGTATCCTTTCTTCATAAAACCGGTGGATCAGCTCCTTTTTGTAATCGTTTTCTCCATGATGGAAAGCCCTATGGCAGGTAGGGCACAAAGCGATGATGTTTTCTACCACATCGAGGCTGTTGATAAAGTTATCTTGATTGGCCATAGGTAAGAAGTGATGTGCTTCTACAAAAGGGTGTTTGTTCTTCTGAGAAGTGAAGGTCTCATGCGAAGGATTTATTTCGCATTTGTATTGAGCGCGTACTAACGCATCAGACGAGATGCCCGCATCCCTCTTCCATTTGGAGGGAGCGCGAGGCTGTAGCGGTGGCCTGGGTATAGGGCCATCAGGTAATTGAACCGGTGTTGCTGTTTGTATCTCTTGTTGAAAATCATTTTCTGTTGGAACTGTTTTATGGACGATGTCAGCGCCTATTTCTAGTTTCATCATTTGATACAATGCCACCATCTTCTGAAGATCATCCAACAACATTTGATCATCTGGCATTTCGTCAATAAAATACACTTTATGAAAGACGGTGCCGTAGATATATCCCTTGGTACGTGTTCTTTCTGCCAATAGACCTAGTTCTGTGGCGGAGAAGGAAGTGCTGGTGTCAAATTGATTTCTTAACCCGTATTGGTTTTTGAGAATGATTTTCCGCCCCATTCGAGCGCCATATGTTTTCTCGAACTGTGTCCATCCTAGTGATAAGCATAGGTAAAACTTCGTCATTCTGGGATCAAACAGGTAAACAAGATAATATCCCTTTTCTGGGGAGTTGGTAATATCTGTGTCCAGGATGCACAAGTTGGGTACTTCGGTCATGTACCCTTTACCTACAGATCCTCTGAAGCTATATTGGTCGCTAGAAAGCCCCGATTGCTGTTGCAGCAATAATGGAAGTTCTTCTGTTAATATTTTTGTTGAACGAAGATGAGCATAAGATTTATCCGTGGATTCCTTAACACTATTTTTCTCGCCAGGATAAATATCTATAAATTCAGAGAATAGTTCTGTCAACATGATTCATGGGTTCGCATCAATAATACAAAATATTACTTATACCCCGCCGCCTGCAGCTCAAACAACTCCGCATACTTCCCTCTCCGTTCCAACAGCTCTTCATGACTCCCAATCTCGGCCAGCTGCCCTTTCTCCAGCACCAGTATCCTATTGGCCATACGCACGGTAGAAAACCGGTGCGATATCAACACGGCGGTCTTATCTTTTGTGAGGTCCGCGAAGCGAAGGAATACATTGTATTCCGCCCGGGCATCCAATGCTGATGTAGGCTCGTCAAGGATGAGTAACTGCGCGTCTTTCATATAGGCACGGGCGAGGGCGATCTTCTGCCATTCGCCGCCGGAGAGATCGATACCTTGATTGAAACGCCGGCCGAGCATTTGTTCGTAACCATGCGGCATTTTTTCAATCAGCGGTTCAGCAAGACTCTGCCGCGCTGCGTCTTCTATCAGGGCGTGGTTGTTTCCCTGATCGATGTTGCCGACGGCGATATTCTGGGAGACCGTCATCTGGTAGCGTTGATAATCCTGGAAGATAACGCCGACCTGTGTACGTAATTCGGAGAGGTCATATTCACGGAGATCGATGCCATCAAGGAGGATACGGCCTTCTACGGGATCGTATAACCGTGCCAGCAGCTTGACGAGCGTCGTTTTTCCGGCGCCGTTCTCCCCTACCAGGGCCAGTTTCTCGCCGGCATGGAGGGTAAAGGTAAGGTGACGGATAGCCCATTTATCGGAGTGTTGGTATTTGAAGCCAACATCCTCGAAGGTGAAACCTTGCTGGATGGGACGAGGAAATGGTCTTGGATGCTGGGGGGAGCGCATCAGCGGCTGTATCTCGAAGAAATCGAAGAGGTCTTTGAGGTACATAGCGCCTTGTGTTACGCTGGAGAAGCGTATCAGGATGCCCTGGAAGGTAGTCCGCAGCTGCCGGAAGGAACCGGCGAGGAAAGCGAGGCTACCGATGGAGAGCACTCCGCTGACGGTTTGCATGATGATGATGACATAAGCGGCGTAGTAACCGGCGCTGCCGAGGAGGGCGAACAGCGTTCCCCAGACGGCATGTCTTGATTCGAGGTTCTTTTTATCGTTGTAGAACTTATCGGAGATTACGCGGAAGCGCTGTATGAGGAAGTCGGAGAGGTCAAAGACCTTCACTTCTTTGGCGGTTTCGTCGCTGGCGCCGAGGTAACGGATATAATCCAGTTCGCGGCGATCGGAGGTTTGGCCCCAGGTGAGGCGGTAATGCAGGTGGTTAAAATGCGATTCGTTCAGGAACGCCGGGATGACTGCTACCAGTAAAAGCAGTATCAGCCAGGGATTAAAGACGATCAGGCCGGCGGCGAGGAAACCCATGGTAATGAGGTCCTGTACCTGGCTGAATACCTGCGAGAGCAGGATGGTACGCCCGATGGTCTGTTGACGGGCACGTTCCAGTTTGTCGTAAAATTCGGAATCCTCAAACTGGTCCAGGTCCAGGGTGGCGGCATGTTCCATGATTCTAACGGAGGTATGGTTGGCTACCAGGTCGCCTAACAGGCTGTCTATCAGGGAAATCGCCCGGCTCATACCGTCGGATAGGATGGCTAGCCCAAATTCCAGGGCGACGAGTTGCCATAACAGTTGCGTGTTATGGTGCGTGTTGTCTTTAGCAATCAGTACTACTTCATCGATAATCAGTTTACCGACGTATAACAGCGATAGCGGCATAGCGGATTGCGCAATGCGAAGCAGGCCGTTCGCAATTGTCAAACCGCGACTGGTTTGCCATACCATCCGGAAAAAAGCGGGGATATTACTAAGGGCGGCCAGTCTTTCTTTAAAGGTGAGCTTATCTTCTGCTGCCCTTGAGCGTTTCTTGTGAGTGGAGCCATACTTGTTCATACTATTAATTTACGGAAAAATGCCATGCGAAGCGGGTTATCATTTCCCTATATTTGTTCCTGAGAATGCAAAAAATCAGATCTACATGGTAGCACTTTTTGTTATAGTTGTGGCCGCGGCCGTTGTAATCGGAGGCGCGGTGACTGCCGTCAATCTGCAGTCTGCGCAGTGGGCTTCTTTTGAAGATTAATTACCTGCTTTACCACATTATTGCCGTCCTCCAATAGGGGGATGCGGCTTTTTGCTGCGTCATATCAACACATATAGCTTGGACCTACGATGAATCACACCGCTGTACAGAGTAAAAAGAACCTGCTGACATATTTAGGGGAAAAGGAATGGCTGATTATGTTCCTTTGGTTTGGATTGGCTTTTATTGGCGCCATTACGGAAATATCCCGGGGCAATATCAATAACTTCCTCGTTTTCAAGAATGTATTCTTCCACCTGATCCATCAGCAACCCCTTTATATCGAGTATCCTCAGGAATACTACGATGTGAACCTGTATGGCCCTGTATTCAGTATTGTGATCGCGCCTTTCGCCGGACTGGAAACCAAAGTAGGCGCATTGCTGTGGGCTATGACCGGCGCCGCAGTGTTGTACTACGCTATCCGCCAGTTACCGCTGGCGCGTCTTCAGCAAAACATCATTCTGCTGTTGTGTACACAGGAACTAATGGGCGCCAGCGGCTGGTTTCAGATGAACCAGTTCATAGGAGCGTTTATCATCCTGACTTTTGCCTGCATCGTGAAAGGGAAAGATATGACGGCGGCATTCCTGATCGTACTGGGAACGCTGACGAAAATATACGGCATCGTTGGACTGGCATTCTTCTTCTTCAGCAGTAATCCTAAACGGCTCATTGGTGGCCTGTTACTTTGGGGCGCGGTTCTGTTTGCGCTACCGATGCTCATCTCCAGCCCGCAATATGTTATAAACAGCTATTTTGAATGGTATGCAGCCCTGGCGCATAAGAATGAGCTGAATGAGGCGGTGACTACCATCTTCCAGAATATCTCCGCTGGCGGATTCATTCAGCGGGTATTCCATCTGCAGGGCTTAAACGATTTCTATATATTGATCCCTGCGGTGTTGATTTTCCTGTCACAATACATCCGGCTACCGTATCGATACAATTCCCGTTATCGTTTATACATGCTGTGTTCCGTGTTGATGTTCCCGGTATTGTTTAGTAGTAGCTCGGAATCACCTACTTATATTATCGCTATTCCTGCTATCTGCATCTGGTATGTATTACAGCCGGCTACCCGTTTAAATAATATATTCCTGTTTTTCGCCATATTGCTGGTGAGCTTCTCTCATTCCGATGTGGTGACCCCCTGGGTCAGAAAGAACCTGGCAGTGCCTTATGCGCTGAAAGCATTACCTTGTCTGGTACTTTGGTTGATGATTGCCGTGGAGATATATACCAAACAGTTCCTGAAAAAACCGGCGAAGCCGGAGGAAGCGACGACGTCGCTCGAACCAGCGGGACAACTTTAGTAATTAATCTTCGCGCTCCATTCGCTGCATCTTCGCGAACTACTCGCCTCATCTTCGCTTGCTACTCGCGCCTCTGCGCCCTTACTTTCACCTTTGCGCCCTTTGCGTGAAAAAAAAGTCATTAAAAAGTGCCGCTGACCCCGTATATTAGCTTGCTAAAAGGATTTAGTTATGAATATGGGATTTAGGATCGGTGGCGCGCTCACCCTGTCGGCCTTGATGCTTAACGGTATCCCGGCATCGGCGCAGCAAAAGGGCTTTATTGAAAGCAGACCGGTAGCGGCAGTCGACCCTTATATCGGCTCCGGTGGCCACGGTCACGTATTTGTAGGTGCCAGCGTGCCTTATGGCGCGGTTCAGGTAGGACCTACCAACATCGTTAAAGGATGGGATTGGTGCTCCGGTTACCACTACTCCGACAGTGTTGTGATCGGTTTTTCTCAAATGCACCTAAGCGGTACCGGTATCGGCGACCTGGGCGATGTGCTGATGATGCCTTACACCGGTAAAGTCCGCACCAACCGCGGTACCCAGGAAAACCCTACTTCCGGCTATGGCTCCCATTATTCCCATGCCCGCGAAAAAGCCCGCCCGGGTTACTATGCGGTAAAACTGGACGATTACAATATCGACGTGGAACTGACTGCCTCTGAAAGGGTGGCGTTACATAAATATACCTTCCCGAAAAATGAACCTTCCAACATCATCATCGACCTGAAGGAAGGCATCGGCTGGGATGCTCCGGTAGAGACCTTTATCCGCAAGGTAGATGACTACACCCTCGAAGGCTACCGCTACTCCAAAGGCTGGGCGGTAGATCAGCGTGTATGGTTCACCATTAAATCCAACGTACCGGTAAAACAATTCCAGGTATTTGAAGGAGATAACAAACAGGCAGGCATCTCCCTGAAAGGAAAAGAAGTAAAAGGCGTCATCTCCTTTGAAAAATCTCCGGGACAGGTCATGCTGAAAGTCGGCATCTCCCCTGTCAGCAGCGCCAATGCATTAGCTAATATCAACGCCGAAATGCCGGGTTGGGATTTCGCTAAAGTAGTGAACAGCGCCAATGCCAAATGGGATAAGGAACTGTCCAAGGTGGATATTCAAACCAAAGATGAAGCGGCCCGCCGCGTGTTCTACACAGCGCTGTATCACACCATGATAGACCCCGCGCTGTTCAACGATCACGATGGCAGCTACCGTGGCACCGATAAAAAAGTATATCCCAATCCAGGCTTCGATAACTACTCCGTTTTCTCTCTCTGGGATATCTACCGCTCTGCGGCGCCGCTGACCACTATCCTCCATCCGGAGAAAGTGAACAGTTTCGTCAACTCCATGATCACCATTCACAAACAGCAGGGCAAACTGCCGGTATGGCCGCTCATGGGTAGCGAAACCAACTGTATGGTAGGCTACCATGGGGTGCCCCCTATCGTAGACGCCTATCTGAAAGGGTTCACCGGCTTTAATGCAGAAGATGCTTTTGCAGCCATGAAAGCTACTTCCATGCGCGATGACCTGGGTGTTAAATATGTAAAGGAAAGAGGTTATATCCCGGCAGATAAAGAATATGAATCCGTGTCCAAAGCACTGGAATATGCGATCGACGACTGGTGTATCGCTGCCATGGCTAAAAAGATGGGCAAACAGGAAGATTACGAATACTACAAAAAACGGGCAGCCTACTATAAAAACTATTTTGACAGCAGCATCAAATTTGTACGTCCGCGTATGGCTGATGGCAGCTTCAAAACACCCTACGATCCGTTTAACTCTATCCACGAGAAAGGCGATTTCACGGAAGGCAACGGCTGGCAATACACCTGGCTGGTACCACAGGATGTGGAAGGCCTGATCAACCTGATGGGTGGCGATGAGGCGTTTACCCGTAAACTGGATAGCCTCTTCACGGCTAAAGGCGATATGGGCGCGGAAGCATCCAGCGATATCTCCGGCCTGATCGGTATGTATGCGCATGGTAATGAACCCAGCCATCATGTGACTTACATGTATGCTTTCGCAGGTAATCAATGGAAAACAGCGGAGAAAGTAAGACAGGTGATGAAAGCGTTTTATTTCGACCAGCCGGAAGGCCTCGCCGGTAACGAAGACTGTGGTGCAATGTCTTCCTGGTACGTTTTCTCTTCCCTGGGCTTCTACCCTGTAAACCCCGCCAATGGCGTATATGTGATGGGTAGCCCCCTGTTTGACAAGGCTTCGGTGAAACTCGAAGGAGGTAAAACCTTTACCGTTCAAACGATCAATAATAGCAAGGATAATATCTATATCCAAAGCATGACACTTAACGGTAAACCATATACGAAGAGTTTCATTACTCACCAGGATCTGGTGAAAGGTGGAACAATGGTAGTAACCATGGGCAGCAAACCGAACTATAACTTTGGTAAAGCGGTAGCAGACAGACCCGCAAACAATTTGTAGATTTTGTTATTTAGATATTTAATTATTGTTGTTAGGAATTTAGTTATTTAAAAAAGGTCCAGGTAATGGGCATTAAAATAACTAAATTCCTAAATAACAAAATTTATACGCTTTCCGCCAATACGCGTAATACTTCCGGCGTCATGCTACCGAAAATGGAAACCCCGGCAGCGCCATTGTCTACAGCCAGTTTCACGGCTTCGCGCAGATCATTGTAATTGTTATTAAAATCAGGCAGATACAATCCGGCATATAACGGGAACGCACCATGTAATGTCTTCACGCCTTCAGCTACGGCATCGCCTATCCAGGTAATGTTTTCACGGTAGAAGCCGTGGTAGATCATCGGCATAACTGCATTCAGCGGCCAGTTGGTCCAGTCCTGGCGTACAATACGTTTCGCTATTTCCGGTGTAGGGAATACCGCCGCGGAAATCGGTTTGTTATGTTGCTTTGCTACCTGTGCAAGATTTTTTACAACGTGCGTAATACGGTCGTAGCGGAATTTACGCCAGGACGGACTTTGATCCGGATGCTCTATTTCCAGCGGATCTTTGCCATAGGTTGTTTTATAAGCACTGCGGCAATCGCTGCAGTAACAGAAATCATATTCCGGCAATTCCTTCGATTGATCGATACCATAGTGGCTCCAAAGATTTACCGGCAGGATAACGTCGCAGAAACGGACGTAGTCAAGATGGATACCATCTACGTAATCTTTGGACAGCGCTTGTTCTACCTGTGATTTCAGATAGTTCACCACTTCCGGTTTGCTGGGACATAACCAGCGGTAATAATCCACATAAGGAGGATGATTGGAGCAGGACTCGCCTTTGCGGTTCACGGCATACCATTCCGGATGACTGGCCAGCAGCTCTTTTTCGCCCCGGTTCATGGTCCATATCCAGCGATGCGCTTTGATACCACTGGCTTGGGCTGCTCTGAAATGTACCTCGCTATCGGCTTCAAAAAACAGATCGGTGATGCCTGCTTTGCGATAGGTAGCGTAACGTTTTTTCAGTTCGTCTGCCTTTTCTTTAGGATTCGGATTAATCCATACCCGGTGCTGTACACCCATTTTCTCCATGGACTGCGCCGCTTTCGCGGTACCTGCTGCGAGGGCGGGGAGCGCCGGTTTGGCCAGTGCCAGACCACCCAGTCCCATTGCCTTGATAAAATTACGTTTATTCATAAGCGTTATTTTCTGTCGATGGTGATACGACCTTCCTGGTTAATGTAAATCGTACCGTTAAAATTGCTGCCCTTTATACCGGCGGTGAACTGGTTGCTGATGCCTTCCAGTTGCAGTGTGTAAGTGGCGCCGTCGGCGGCGGTTTGTTGGGAGGGCATTTTCAACTCCCGGAGGTTAGCGGCAAACTTACCGTGACCCTCAAAGTAGCGTACCTGCTCATGAAAGAGCTGCCACAGGTATTGTTTGGCAGGTTCGGTAGCCGGCAGCTGGAAAGGTACGGCCGCACTGCCTGTGGGCTGTGTGCTGAATTGCAGGTATCCCCACCTTTCAGGTGCATGCATGTTGATGATATCCTGTGGAGACCATACCCAGTTGTGTTCCGGCTTTTTCAGCTTCACATACTGGTTGTCTTTTATGTCGGTATCCCATTCTACCCTTGAGAAATTGATGCGCCAGGTGCTGCCATCGGAAGGACGGCGTACATCATTAAAGAAACGCAGCGCATTGAAGGGTATCGCCATTTCCACCGTCCACTCCTTGTCTTTATCGTTAGGCTGATTGAGGGTGCCGTTAATATGAACGGCGGTTTTAAGCCCTTTAGTATCCCAGTTAAGCAATGCGTTGCCGCCCAGGCGATAGGGCTTGCTCATGAACAGGTCCATCACGGTGTTGTAAGCATTGATTTCCAGTTCGAAATACTGGTGCGTGTCGCCGTCCGGATCGATGAATACTTCAAAATCGTTGTCCTGAAATATAATCGCATCGTGGTCTTTTAAAGTAGCCCAGATGTGTGGTTCCTGCATCACCGCTGCAATGTAGAGGTAATGTTCGTCCCACATCATTTTTACGCGGGTACGCAGTGGTGGCTTGGGTTTGGCATCTCCTTCAATATCCACGAAATCTGCCGTCCAGGGTACCTGTTCCCAGGATTTTTCCGACAGCTTGCCATCAATCGTAACACTGTCCGGTGTATGATAACATACATAGTGGCGGGGTGTACCGGTAAATGGTTTGAAGGCTTCCGAAAATGTTTGGGCTGATACATCAGCACTCATAGCAAATAACCCAATAGCAATAACCAAAAGACGGGCGACCGGTTTCCTCCGTCGCTCACGTTTGAATGAACTTCCCATTTCTGACTCGTTTGAACTCTAAGCTGGTAGCTCCGAAATTAATTAGCAATCCAATTTCAATATTATGCGCCTCAAGATAGTTAATAGTTTGCGCAATGTGTGCATTACAGGGTTAAAACAAACTGTCTGCTCAAATTACAACAGCTGTATGAATAAAAAAACCTGATTGGAAAGTGTATTCCAATCAGGTTTCTATAAACAGGGAAAAGGTATCCTACCAAATCCTCACGCGAAGACTATCCGCTCTCCACATACCATCCCCTTCTTTCAATCCATACACTTTATAAAAAGCATCCACATCGCTGAAAGGTCCATTCACCCTGAACTTAGCAGGTGAGTGTACATCTGTCAATACTCTCCTCGCCAGGTCTTCTTTTTTGGTGTGGCTTAACCAACCCAGGGAGTATCCCATGAAGTAACGCTGTGACGGAGAGTAACCGGCGATCGGCTGATTTTTCCTGAACTGCTCTGTTTTCTGGAATGCATCCCAACCGAGCAGGATACCGCCAAGATCTGCAATATTTTCGCCGAGGGTAGCTTTACCGTTGATACGCAGGGAGTCTACTACTACATAGGAATCGAACTGTTTCACCATCACGGCTGCACGTTGATTAAATTTCGCTTCATCTTCTTTGGTCCACCAGTTTTTCAGGTTACCATCCGCATCAAACTGACGGCCTTCGTCATCGAAGCCGTGTGTGATTTCGTGACCGATGGTGGAAGCGCCGGCGTAGCCATATACGATGGCGTCGTCGAGTTCTTCGTCGCGTTTGCCGGGAACGGTGAAGATACCGGCAGGCAGCACGATTTCGTTGTTGCTGGGGTTGTAGTAGGCATTGTACGTCTGGGGGGTCATGTCCCATTCGGTGCGGTCTACCGGTTTACCCAGTTTGTTGACCTGGTAGTTATGCCACCATTGTTGCGCGGCTTTCACGTTTTCTGCGTATGACTGTTCTTTGATAGCCATTGCGGAGAAGTCTTTCCACTTATCAGGATAACCTACTTTTTTAGTGATTTTAGACAGCTTATACAGTGCTTTCTGTTTGGTGCTGTCGCTCATCCAGGTAAGGTTTTCGATACGTGTTTTCAGTGCGCCGCGGATATCTTCTACGAGGTTTTCATAGCGTTTTTTAGCGGTAGCATTGAAGAATTCTTTTACGAACAGCTGCCCCAGAGCCTCACCCATTGCGCCTTCTTCAGTATCGAGTACACGTTTCCAGCGAGGTTTCTGTTTCTCCTGACCTTTCAGCAGGGTACCATAAAAAGCAAAGTCCGTGTCGGCGATGTTATCGCTAAGCGTGGAAGCTGCGCTGTTGATCAGGTGCCATTTAAGATAATTTTTCCAGGTAGACAGTGGCTGCGATTTTACTGCACCGCTCAATGCGGTATAGAACTCAGGCTGACCAACAATGATCGTATCGGCGTGACTGTTAATGCCTTGTTGTTTGATAAACCCGGCCCAGTCAATATTACCGGCGATCTTATTTAAATCGCTCACGGCCATTTTGTGATAGTTGGCTTCCGGATCGCGCAGATCAGCCAGTTTACGGCTGGATTTGGCCAGAATGGTTTCCAGCTCTACTACGCTGGCAGCAGCCGCTTTGGCGGCGCTGCTGTCCATGCCGGTGAACTGCAGCATTTTCGCAATATGCGCGGGGTATGCCTTCCTGATTTTGGCGGTACGGTCATCAGTATTAAAGTAGTAATCGCGGTTAGGTAAACCGAGACCACCCTGGTAAAACTGCAGTGCAATTACTTCACTGTTTTTAGCATCCTGTGCAATGTAAGGGCTGCAGAAAACATTGGTGAAGATGTTCTGCTGTGCGGCAAGGGTAATTAACTCCCCGGTGTTGGTTACGGCATCGATAGCTTTCAGATCGGCCTCGATAGGTTTAATACCGGCGGCATTGATGGCGACAGAGTCCATCCCGCTTTTCCAGAAGGCTGCGATTTTACGGGAGATATCATCGCCCGGTTTTTCCACTGCCTGTTCGTTGATAAGACGGAGACGTTTGTACAGCTCTTCTTTTACCAGGTTGCCGATGCCCCAGGAACTATATTCCGCCGGGATAGGGTTTTGTTTGATCCATCCACCGTTGACATAGTCGAAATAATCTTGTGCGGGGTTTACGGTGCTGTCTACGTTGGCGGCCAGGACGTCGGGCGTGGTTTGTTGTTGGGTGCCCGACTGACCCTGGTTGCAGGCGGTCATACATGCAATGCTGGCAATGCTGACGCCTGTGAACAGGTATTTCCTCATAAGTGCTAATTGGTTTAAGGCTGGAAAGATAAATTTTTTTGACCACTGGCAGCTTAAAATGAACTTAATACTATGTATATTGAGCGATAGTCAACCACTTTCCCCTATGATCACTAAACTCTCTTCCGGTCGTATCTTGTCTATCGATGCTTTTCGCGGAATCACCATATTGGTAATGATTTTTGTTAACAGCGTCGCTGGTGTGGACGGTATTCCTTCATGGATGCAACACGCGCATGCCAATGAAGACAGGATGACCTTTGTGGATGTGGTGTTTCCGGCATTCCTGTTTATAGTGGGAATGTCTATTCCGTTTGCGATCAACAGCAGGCTGACTAAAGGAGATAGTTTCTGGCAACTGCAAAAACATATCTTGTGGCGTACACTGGGATTGCTGGTGCTGGGAGTGTTTATGGTAAATACGGATGGTCTCAACGCTAATGCAACAGGTACGAGTAAAGCCGTATGGGCGTTACTGTTTTATGGCAGCGTGATATTGGTCTGGAATGTATATACTTTTCAGCAACGCTGGATCAGTTGGGTACTCAAAGGTATCGGAGCGGTGATATTGATCGTACTGGCTTTAATATATCGTGGCGGAGAAGATGGTACGCATTACCTCTCGCCGCAGTGGTGGGGTATCCTGGGGTTGATAGGATGGGCTTACGTGTACGCCTGTATGATTTACCAGTTTTTTAAAGGTGTACCTGGCGCTATTTTCCTGATGATAGCGGCGTGTATTGGATTTTATATTTTGTGTCAACAGCCGTTTATGGAAAATGGCGCGTTCAGCTGGCTGACGACGCAGGCGGGGAATGCAGCGCATACGTCAATTGTACTGTGTGGTATGCTGCTGACTTTATTTTATTTTGATGAAGACCTCGGTCTGACGGGCAGCCGTCTGGTAAGCAGGGTGGTCGGTTTCTTTGCGCTGCTGGTGGTGGCGGGAAGTCTGTTACGGCCTGCTTATAAGCTGTCCAAGATCAACGCAACGCCCAGCTGGTGCCTGTATTGTTCCGCTATCTGTGTGGCTGTTTTTTCACTTTTGTATTTTTTGATAGATGTAAAACATTTGAGCAGATGGACTTCCTTTTTTAAACCGGCGGGATCTAATCCGCTGCTCACCTATATTCTGCCCGATATCGTGTATTTCGGGATGATCGCGTTAAGCCTCAATCTGCCAGCGGTTTTAGGGCAGGGTCTCCCGGGCATCATCTGGTGCGCATGTTTCGCGGTGGCTATGCTGTTCCTGGTAAAAGGGCTGAATAAATTGCATATTCGCCTGCAGCTGTAACTATATTCCCCACTCTTTCGTTCTAGCTTATACGTTATGTAGAAAAATATCTGCATGAACAACATCCGTAATTGTTTGTTGTAACGTAGATATGGTAATGGCATTTCGTTTGTCGTCGGATTCCATGAACAGTATTCTTTATCCCAAAATTCACCCCCGATGAAAAAAATAGCGATCATCTTGGTACTGGCCGGTGTGATTTTAGCTACCTTAGCGCAGTACGCCTACACGAATGACTGGATGTGGTTCCGTATTTTCCACACGGCGGGATTCATAGGGTACATATTTATCATTAGCGGACTGGCTTATTTTTCCCTGTGGTTTATTCATCAGCTTTCCCGTGATGAGAAAAACAGGATCAAGCGTTATTATCATCAACAGCACAGTGAAAAAGAAGCCTGATCCCTGTAACGGCAGTAACCAATGGCAACAGATACTTTTACCCTGAAATTTGAATATAAGGGCCATCCTCATATTCTGGAAGTGAACACGGTTCATCAAACATACAAGACTGTATACAAGGTCGTTATCGCAGAACACGAGATCTCATTTGAGCCCGATGAAGAGGGCTATGTAAGAGCAGTCGCCGACAAACCCATGCATGATCACAGCCACCCGGTAGATGTTGAGTTATTACACCATGTAGCCGGGCTGATTATTCAACATATCAGTTGATCAACCCTCCGGTTCCCCACGAACTTCATCCCTGATAGGCTCTGCGTCCCACCCCTGTCCTTCATCCAGCCAGGTTTTGATACGGTCGGAGACAATGAGTTTTTCCATCTCTTCAATACGCTCCCGCATACTGATGAGGTATTGTTTTTTGTCGTCCCGTGTGGCCGATAAGCCTTTTAATGTCCGTTCATCCTGTCTGAAAAAAGTGCGGGCGGCCCGCTCACTATGATAGGCGCGTACACCCAGCATCCGGAGTGCATCTGCTCCCATGCGCAGCGAGGTGTCTACCGTTTCGCGGTAAATATGCAATACGCCCTGGTCCATGAGGTCAAAGGTGTCTTCTACCTGCTGCGCTCTCACCAGCAGTTGCAGATGCGGGAAGTATTTTTGTGCCAGCTCTACAATCTGACGGGTTTGTTCAATCTGATCGGTGGCTACAATGAGCAGCTTGGCATCGGCGGCGCCGGCTGCTGCCAGCAGATCGTAGCGGGAAGCATCTCCATAATATACTTTGATGCCCAGTTTATGCAGGGAATCTACCCTGTCGGAATCCATATCCAGGATGGTGCATTTGATGCCATTGGCCCGCAGGAAACGCCCGGTCATACTACCGAAACGGCCAAAGCCGGCGATAATTACAGGATTCTTCTCATGTATCTCGTCGGAAGAACGTTCCTCCCGCTCCGGTACCCGGCAGGTAAACCGCGGCTGTATTACTTTTTCGTACAATAACATTACCAACGGCGTCAACGCCATACTGATAGCCACAATGGCGGTCAGCATAGCGGATAGTTTACTGTCTATCAAATGCACCTGGTTGCTGAAGGCCAGCAATACAAAGGCAAATTCCCCAATATCAGCCAGAGCAAAGGCGAAGAGCAGGTTCTGGTCTGTACTGAGTTTGAATATTTTCCCCAATCCCAGCAGCACCAGGGCTTTGATAACCATCAGCCCTATTACTAATCCGAATATTAACAACGGCTCTTCCATGATCAGTGAAAAATCAATGGAGGCGCCTACGGCGATAAAAAATAATCCCAGTAACAAACCTTTGAAAGGCTCAATATCACTTTCCAGCTCATGACGATATTCGCTGTTGGCCAGTACTACGCCTCCCAGAAAGGCGCCCAGCGCGGAGCTAAGACCCACCAGGTTCATCAGTACGGCGATGGCGACTACCATCAGCAGTGCCATCGCGGTAAACAGCTCCCGTACCCGGGTGCGGGCAATGATCCGCATCAACGGATTAACGAGATAGCGGCCGGCAATAATAATGGCGGCTACTGCTCCCAGTACTACGAGTGTTTGTCCCCAGGCAGGCAGGTTATCACGCAGCGACGCTTCATGCAACTCGGCGTTATCAGCGGCTCCGCTGGCCAGCAGCGGGAAGATAGCCAGCATGGGAATTACGGCAATATCCTGAAACAACAGTACAGAGAAGGCGCTCTGCCCTGCTGATGTGCCCATCCACCCTTTTTCATTGAGCGTTTGTAGTACGATCGCGGTGGAAGATAACGACAGGATCATCCCCAGCGCCAGCGATGCGTTGATCGGTTGTCCCAGCCAATAGGCCAGCGCGGCAATGGCAGCGGCACTGCCCAGCACCTGCAACCCTCCCAGCCCGAGTATCGAGGTACGTAATCGCCAGAGTAAAGTGGGTTCCAGCTCCATCCCAATGAGAAACAGCATCATCACTACGCCAAATTCGGCGAAATGCATAATGTCCTCTCCTTCTTTACCAATGAATCCCATCACAGACGGACCAATGATCACGCCGGCAATGAGATAGCCTAAAACGGCGCCCAGCCCCATTTTTTTTGCCAGCGGCACAAACACGATGGCGGCAGCCAGATATACCATCGACTGAAATAACAGTGAGTGTTGATTCATATTTATCGGGTTTGGGATGGAAGTTGTAAGGCCTCATTCATATAGTTCAAACGCAAAAGCGCCGAGGGGGCTACTTTATCGTCCCGCAGCAGTTCCAGCATCCTGCGGTAGTCCTGCGCGGCAGCCCGGATATCTTCAATATCCATGCGATGCACGCCATAAATCACGTAAGGCGCCATGTAATCCATGTTACATAATATCGCTGTCTGCGAAAAAGGTAACAGGAACTGCGTAACAGGGTACTGGTGTTTCCCGTCAGGATGGTAGCCTGTTTCGGCGCTTCCGGCGGAAATCACATTGCCAAAATATTTCCCCTTCAGGGCTTTACCGGTATGACCGTAGGCCCAGCCATGTTCCAGCACCAGGTCCTGCCACTGTTTGACGATGGCCGGCGCGCTGTACCAGTAAAAAGGGTGTTGCAGGAGAATGATATCGTGCTTTTCGAGCAGCGACTGTTCCCGTGCTACGTTGATGTCCAGGTCGGGATACTGCTCATACAAATCGTTGATAGTAATACCCCGTATACCCTTCACCGTAGTCAACAGTTGTTGGTGTACCCTGGACTTTTCCAGGGCCGGATGTGCAAAATTGATTAATACCCGCGCCATATATTGATGTGTCTATCCTTCTGAATATTCCTGTAATAAAAGCCGGTACTTGTTGAGTATGCGTGACTTAGAGACAAATCCGATCAGCTTTTTGTCCTGTACTATCGGCAGGTTCCACACATGCGCTTCGTCGAATTTTTTCAGTACCAGCGTAATATTGTCTTTTAAAGATACTACTGCCGGTGGAGCTTTCATTAGTTTCTTAACAGTTATCGTATCATATAGTTCCGGACTAAACATTACAGGGCGTAAGTCGTCCAGTGTAATGATGCCGTCCAGCCGGCCCTGCTCACCCACAACAGCAATGATGTTACGATGCCCGTCTTTTACCAGCGCTATCAGTTCCCGCAGATTACTGTTGATATCAATCTGTTGAATATCCCGCTCTACCAGGTCATCCATGCGCATCATCAGCAGTATGTTTTTGTCGTGCTCTTTGGTGAAAACCTTCCCTTCTTTCGCCCATTCCGTCAGCTCCGGCGAAATCGGTGAAAACCACTTCGCCATCAGGTAAGCCGTAGTAGACACAATCATCAACGGAATAAAAAGATCATAACCTGAACTGGACTCAGCTATCAGGAAGATGGCGGTCAGCGGAGCATACATCACCCCCGCCATTACCCCGGCCATCCCTACAATCACGAGATTGGTAACAGGTACCTCCGTAAAGCCCACCTGCGTGCAGAGCATGGCAAAAAAGAAACCCAGGAAGCCTCCGGCAAACAACGAGGGTGCAAAGTTCCCGCCGTTGCCGCCACTCTGAATGGTAATGGAGGTGGCAAATGCTTTCAGCAGGCATACGCAACCGGTGAATACCAGCAGCATCCAGCTTTGTGGCGGAAAATACCCGAAGAAGCTATTCTCCAGGATGCTTTCACCATGGCCACCAGCCAGCGATTTGACAACGGTATAACCTTCTCCGAACAAGGGCGGCATGGCTACGCAGAGCGCTGATACCAATACCCCGCCCAGCATGGCTTTACGCAATGCGCTCCATCCCAGCCGCTTAAAAAAATGTTCTACTTTATGCGACAGCACCACAAAATAACGGGAATAGAAGCCGCATAACACTCCCAGTACAATATAGAAGGGAACATTGTGGTAATTAAAGGGTGTCCGGGATTCAAAATGGAAAAGGACTTCTTCCTGCAGAATGATCTTGGAGAGCAGGCTACCACAAACAGCCGCTACGATCAGCGGCATAAAATCGGAAAACACTACGCCGGTCAGCAGGATCTCGAAGGCAAACATCATCCCCGCAATAGGGGCGTTAAAGGCGGCGGCGATGCCGGCAGTGGCGCCCGCGGCCAGTAACAGGGTGCGTTCCTTATAGCCCAGGGTATAGGTCCGGGCATAATTGGACCCCAACGCAGCACCGGTAACGGCAATCGGACTTTCCAGCCCTGCCGACCCCCCTAACCCTACGGTGACAGCACTTTGCAGTATCTGGGAGTACATCTTCACGGGGGGGATGAGACTGGAGTTCTGCGCAATTTCATGCAGGATGGCCGGAATCCCTTTACGGGACTGGCCTTTAAAAAAGAAAATGACTATCAGCGTTGTCAACACAATCCCCAGAAAGGGGAAAACAACATAAAAGATGATCTGCGTGCTGAAATGTACCTTGTAGGTGATGATATAGTGAATGTAGTGGACCAGTGTTTTGAGCACTACCCCAGCCAGACCGGCGGAACATCCCACCAGGATACCGGACAATAACAGGAACTGATTGCGGTTCAGTTTGCTGTGAAGCCAGTGCAGAAGCAGTTCATAACTTTTGGCTTTACGGAGGCTGTATTGTTCAAAATCCCTTTTAAACCTGAAAAAACTATGATGCTTCCGGATACGGCTAAATCGACTCATGTCGCAAATTTAGGGATCAGAGCTCAATCAACCCATAAACTTTATCGTTCATATAGGGACCGCCGGGATGTCTGGCGGTATAATCCAGGTTGATCCAGTACTCTCCTTTCAGCTCGTGATAATATAGTTCTTTGATGACTGGCTTAGGGAAAAGGGTGATGATCGCCTGTTTCATGATTTCGAAATCCTCCTTGGTGCCACAATACAGCTCCGGATAGGCGTGCCCTTTGATGAGTACGATACGGCAGCGTGCCCCGATAGATTGCAGGCAGGAGGTCATCAGGATGGAGTGATCATCACAGTCGCCTCCAAGGCCATTCTGGATGGTTTCCTGTGGCGTAGCGAAATATTCATCACGACGGGAATCCAGTACATATTTGAAATTACCGTTGATATACCGGAAGAGGGACAGGAACCGGGTGATCTTCCCGTATTTGTAGAAGTACTCATCGTAGTAGTCCAATGAGTGTTTAACAGAGAAATTACGGACAACAGAATCCTGGTAATTGACTTTTTCCCGGAGACCGCGAACGGTCTTATCGCGGTAGCTCTCCACGCGGCGGGGGTATAAGGACAGAATGTCCAGCTGTTTGCTGTCTTTGGTGCCCCAGTTGCCCTGCACCATGCCTTTATAGTCGTTTAATACATTGGTGAAAGTGTAATCTTCACGGTATTTGTTGATCATGAGTACCCCGCACATCAACAGGAAGGCGGGAATAATCAGCGGCCGGAAAACCCATCGCAGTGCATATACGATCAAAAGGCTGATCAGGAAAGATACAGCCAGGTCTATATGGAAACCTCCCGCCACGATGGGCGGAAGGAACCTGTTTATAAAAGGTGCGAGTGGTAACAACGTCAGCAGGCCCAGCGTGTTGAGCATCAATTGTGTGGACGTCGTGTATTTACTTTCATCAATGGCCATTATGCTATGCAATAAAGCAAAATTATGCCATAATCACTTCGCAAAATTTGGAATGGCCTGTTTGAAAGAGGTACTGTTACGGATTAATTCTATTTGTTGTTGCGTGTCGGTAATCTGTTTGTCCATATTCAGGTCGCGGTAGATGTTCTTCAACAGGGCGAAGTTCATCAGCGCCAGCACTTTCAGGTCCAGCTTCTGGGCGTGCTCGATGGCTATTTCAGCCACACGGATGGCTTTATGGAACTCGTGTTCATTGTAATATACCGTTGCATGCAGCAGTTTTTGGAATGATTCCAGGTATTTACCGCTGAAATAATCAGACGAATATTTTTTGATGACCTGGTCCGCATGCCGGCAAATCCTTTCCGCTGATTTAATGTTCCCCTGTCCCAGGTGGCCTTGAGCCTGCCATAACAACAGCATGAGGCGGAAAGAATCCGCTTTGCGGTAGGGCAGCGAAGGATAAGTCTGAAACAGGCGCCGGGTGAAGTTCAGCAGGTGTTCATAATCTTCCATCAGCAGGAATGCCGTGCCCATGTTGCGGAACACAATTTCCTGTGCCACGGAAATCTGCTGCCGGGGCCCATGTCCCCAGTATTGTTGGTATTGATAAATTTTGGCCCGGATGCTTTCATTCACAAAGCCGAATTTCAGATACTCATATATAAAGAGGAGTATTTCGTAAGGCGTTACCCATAGTTCCCCATCAAATTCATCGGCACTATACAGCTTTTTGATGGCGTTGAGTTCCAGTTCACATTGTTCTGCATCCAGTTGCAGCAATGCCATGGTAAAAAGCAGGTTACGGATCTTGAGTTTGTCTTCCTTGGCTTCGGCCAGTCCCAGTAAGGCATTCAGCACTTTTCTTTTACGGAAATGCATGAATTCATCGTTGATGATCTGGCTGAGAGGGTTCTTCTTAAAGAATCCCGGTGGGAAGATAGATTTCAGTTCCACCTGGTTATTGCCTTCGTGCTGGTAGTGAAGGACGAGATATTCCAGCAGATGTGATTTCTCGATATTGGCCAGCGGGAGATGGAACATTTTGATGATACCATCCGTTTGCCGGGTGGTGATCGCATAGCGGAGCAGCCAGCGAAATACCCCGATACGGTAAGGGGATTGAGGCAGATGGTCCAGTATGTTGCGCAACAAAGGTTCGTTGATCTCCTGGTTGTTTTGCTGGAGATAATGCATGGCCACAAAGTATTCCAGCAGGAAAGTATGTGCGAAGCGCACCTTTACATGGAACATGATTTCCTGGCTCAGGTTTTCTTCTGCCAGGATATTATCGGCCAGCAACTCTTTATAGGCGGGAAACAGGTCCGCGTTCTGGTTGAGCAGTTTGCTTTTATCTATATAGATACCGGTTCTGCCGAAATCGAGTAGTGTCAGCAGTTTTTCGATGATCTTTATTTTGAAGGCATTGCTCTGGGAGTTGAAGACCCTGTTTTGCACAAAGCGGGACACGATTTCAAACAAGCTCAGGTGCTCATCCACGAAGTTTTGTTCCGGGCCGGCGTTCAGCTGACAGAAGAGTTGCAGGTAATACGGGTTTCGTAGTTTCTGCAGGAAACTTTCTGAAAACATCCGGATGGTAGATGGATCGAAATGGTGGTTGTAGAGAACGGACTTCACTTCCTGTTCGGTAAGCGCCGGGAGGTTGATGTTGGTTTCTTCATCCATTTCCGGTCCCAGGTACCAGTAGCGGCGGAAGGCCGGGTATTGGTGGGAATGCTGGAATATTTCGGACCAGGTACTGCTCCGGATGGAAAGGATCACCTTCACCCAGGGGTAGCGGTCGTTGGAGTAAACGAAGTCCTCCAGTTTGGTATATAATAATTTGAGTTTATCACCCGAAACAGCGATTTCATCGAACCCGTCGATGATCAGGATCAGGCGGCCTCCTTTATTATTAAAGTGACTGGAGAAATATTCCCGGAAGTTTTCACCTTTGCCCAGGTCCATTTGGTTGTCCAGCCAGTTGGCTAAGGAGAACCCTTTCAGTAACAGGCTGCCGGCGGCGTGTGCATGGATGAACCAGCATACGTCGTGTTTGAACCGGGCATCCTTGCAGAACCAGAAATGTTCGGCGAGGTGTACCAGGGCCACGGATTTACCCCATCCTGATGGGGCAATCAGGGCGGTAGCCGCGTAATCGCTTTCCAGGAACCGCTCAATGTGTGCATTGCAGAATGTGCGGGGAACGGTAAATGGGAACGCTATACCTGAACGGTTTTTAAGCGTCAGGATGGTGTAATGGGATACAGCGTCCGCTTTGGTTTTCAGTTCATCCCACCTGCGGGTGTCCAGTTGCTGGTTGCTGCGACTGGAGCTGTTGAGCAATTGATAATGATGTTGCTGAAAATCTTCCCAGTCCTTAAACCGGCAGTATTGTGAGAGGGTGTTCAATGTGTAGCGGGAAAAGCTGTGTTGTGTAACAGCAAATCCGAATACCCTTTTGAGCGTTGTCTCACTAACCAGTTTGGTTGTGTTATCCAATATGGACTGAGCCAGATTTTTGCAATCTGCCGACGACATGACTTCAACACCGTATCTGCGCAATACTTCTTTCTGCAGTGTCATGATGAAGTCATAGGATAGATCAATCATAGGGGACAATAAATGGATTAGGAATTTTCGATACTTTTTTAAGTACGTATGAGTCAGGGGTTTAGATTTAAGAAAAGTGGAATGAACAAAATGAACAAGTGATTTTAAAAATGATTATATATATAAATATTTGTAATAAAAATGATTTTTGAACAAAAACACATTTTTATATAAAGTATAATTTGCTGTTTTTTATGAAGTTGCAATAAGAATGGTCAACCAAATTGCCAAGGTCCCGTTTGCTTAAAAAATTTTGGTCTGACTTGAAAAAAATTTCCGGGAAACCCTCTTTTTGTCAGCCTTCAGGAGTGAAGGCCTGCAAAAAGATGACTGTCGTCATCGAAATGAACAAACTGAACAATGAGATTCAGAAATGAACGAAAGGGACGCTACCGTTCAAAATGAACTAAAATGAACCACCTTTTATCCCCTGCTTCACTATACATTCGTAACGTTTTTTGCAATCTTTTAACATATGATTGAAAGTAGGATACATCTGTCACCTTGCTTTCAATCATTGTCCACACTGCCACATCATAGCCTATCCTCCTGCCAGAGTAGTTTGTAATTCATTGCAAAATGAATATCGTTTATTTTAATATCTGGTGCTATGCATTCAAACACTACTCCTAATTGCCCTTTTATTGCAACCCCTACTACCCGATTCGGGGCCAAAAGTGCCTTCAACACACCCGTGTTATTCTTTAAAAGGCATACCCGTTTGTTTTTGGGAAACCTGCTGTTACTGTTGATGATACTCGGCTTAACAGCCCAATCTGCAATGGCACAAACGCAAACGACCCGCGTATATGCAAATAGCCAGGAAAACAATACTACAGGCCTTTGTCTGGTCTGTAACGTTACGAATCCTGATAGTGCGGTAGATGTCACCGGCACCAGCTTCCTGCAAACAGCATCCGTTATTAATGCCGGAGTGGCTGTATTGGCAACCATTTATCAGGACCTTAAATTTAGTCAGCTACCTTCTCCGTCTTCCCCCTCGATCGTAAAAATTGGTACAGGCGGTACACTCTTATCCCTGGGACTAGCCAGTGCGATTAAGGTACAGCCCTATAACGGAAACACCCCCGTAGGCAGCCCCGCCAATATTTCTGGTACGCTGTTGAACCTGTTGGTCAGTGGTAACCAGGCCGAAGTATTCGTTCCTGCCCCTAACGCGGCATATGACAGAGTACGTATCACCATCGACGCCGGGCTACTCAGCGCGGCACTGAGCCTGAAAGTATTTGCAGCATATTATAATAAACCAGCTACCGGCGTTATAGATTGTAACACTCCCATTGATGTGCTCACCGGAGCTACCGCCGATCTGGGCCTTGCTTCATTGGGAGGCGTCACTGATCCGCAAAAAGCGGTAGATGGTAACATCTCTACTTATGCAGTCATGCAGACCGCTTTGGCAGCTGCAGGACAAGCCCAGATGACAGCTGTTTATCCCGGATTGTCCAAAACGGGCGATTCGGTTAGAATTGTCGTCTCGAACCCCGGTTCACTGCTAACACTTCAACTACTGAATGGGATCACCATTCTTACCTATAACGGCGGCACTGTCGTCGATAGTATACCCGGAAACAGTAACCTGCTCCGCCTTGATTTGTTGACCGGCTCCAGTTCAATACAAACACTTTCGTTCGCATCCAGCGCGCCCTTCGATCATATTCAGGTGAGATTCGGGGCAATCGTCAGCGCACTGGCTGCTTTAAACGTACATGAAATACAACGGATATCCCCTGCGCCAACGGCTACCGGCGGCGTTATCAAAACTACCTGCCTCGGTACTGCCGTTCCACTGTCTATTAGCAATCCTGACAATACAAACTATACTTATACCTGGTACGATTCCACTATGACGAACGTGGTCGGCACCGGTTCCAGCATTTCTGTAAACCCTGCTACTGCAGGCTCCTTCCGGTACTATGTGTCGGCGCAGCTAAAAACCTGCTCTGCCTCTGAATCTGCGAAAGCTCTGGTAACCGTTGTCGTGAATAACTACGCTGCCGCCGTTGATGTTACGGTACCACCTACCTCCTCCGCTTGCGCCGGTACGGTAGTGATTATACCTACGGCTACCAACCCTTCCGGTACACCTACTTTCAAATGGTATAAAGACAATGCTAAAACACAGCCCATCAGCAATGGACCTGATGGCGCGCTTACATATACTATTGATCCCACTACGGGTAAACTCACCGTCACAGGGCTCACTGCTGCAACAACTTATTACGTAAGCCTGACAGACAGTACCCATTGTGAAAACCAGGCTGGTTCCCTCGCCGCAGCTGCGGTGACGGTAGGTACCAACCCGCTGCCTCCGGTAACCGCTACCGGCGTTTCCGGTTTTACAGGCCAAACAATTACGTTATCAGCTACTACGCCGAACGCTACCATCCAATGGTATACCGATACCACGCAGGCGCCGGTGTTTACAGGGCCTGACTATCAGGTAGGTCCGTTCGCTACACCGGGTGTACACACTTATTATGTAGGCTCAAGCCTGCCCGGTGGTTGCTCCTCTTTCAGAGTACGGGTAGATCTGACCATCACTGCGCCTGGTACACCTACTTCCTGTAACGCACCTACCACACAGGCTTGGGGAACTACCCTGGGTTGCCTGCTGTGCGCGGTGAACAACCCGGAAAATGCCGTGGATAGCGACCCAACCAACTTCTCGCAACTGAGCGTGCCTGTCGGCCTGCTGGGTGGTGCTGCTTTCCAACAGCTCATCTTCCCACAACCCGGCGCTGCTACTGATAGTATCCGGTTTGAGCTTGGTGCATCCAGTAGTTTGCTGGATCTGTCTGTGTTGGGCGGTGTGGTATTAACGGTGGCGAATGGAACGAACGTGGTGGCAAGAGATACTATCTCCAACCTGCTGCACCTGCAATTGCTGGGAGGAAATACAAGAGGGTATATCACTATACCGGCTGTCGGTGCATTTGATCGCGTTGAAATAAAAATGACAGGTACTCTAAACCTGCTCAATTCAGTCAATATATATGGCGCCCGCATTATCAGCCCCAATCCGACTGCACTGGTACGCAACGTACAGGCCTGCGTAGGTGCTACTGCTACGCTCAATGCTACGCCTGCACCGGGTACTACCGTTCAATGGTTTGCTGATTCTACCACCACTACTGCTTTAGGCCCCAATCCATATACAACACCGGTACTCAATACCCCGGGCACAGTAACCTACTGGGCACAGGTAATCGGTACCAACGGTTGCGCGAATCCTGATCGTTTACGCGTTACCGTTACAGTGAACGCCCTGGGTGCTGCCGCGGATATCAACCTGGCAGATACCACTTTTGGTTGTGTAAGCAGTGGTGCTATATTGAAACCTACTTCTACTACAGTAACCAACCCGGTATTCACCTGGTATAAAGACGCCAATAAAACAACTGCCATCACCAACGGTCTCACCGAAGGGGCGGTACATTATACGATAGACAGCGTAGGTAACCTCACCGTTACCGGCCTGGCACTGGGTAACTACACCTATTATGTAGCTGTTACCGGTACCAACCGTTGCGAAAACCCTGCCGGCGCACTGAAAGCTGCGGTGGTAAATATCGCCAATGCTCCTGCTACACCGGTAGTAACCGGATCTGTGATCGTTCCTACCGGTCAACAGGCAACATTGACTGCTACACCGGTACCAGGTGCGGTGATCAACTGGTACACAGACTCCACTACCACTACTATTCTCGGAACCGGCGCCAGCCTGGTGGTTGGTCCGTTCAATAACCCGGGTACCTACAGCTACTATGCTGCCGTAACTACCCAGGGCGGATGTACTTCTGCACGGGTACGGGTAGACGTGGTGGTAACCGGTCCGGTAATTCCTTCTCCGGATTGTAATGTACCTACCAGCCAGGTTTCCGGTACTACCCTGGGTTGTATCCTCTGCTCCGTGCAGAATCCAACCTTCGACATCGACAGCTCTTCTACTAACTTTACCAGCCTGCATATACCAGTCGGCCTGTTAGGTGGATCTGTATACCAACAGCTCATCTTCCCGAACCCTGGTGCGGCAGGCGACAGCATTCGCCTGACAATGGCTGCTCCTGGTGGTCTGGCAGATGTAAGCCTGTTTGCAGGTATTGTGATCACACAATATAATGGCACTACTGCCGTAAAAGCAGATACACTGGCTAACCTGCTTAGCCTGCGCCTGTTGAGCGGTCAGCAATTCAACGCTACCGTGGCCGCTACCGGTACATACGATCGCGTAGAAGTAAGAATTACAGGGCTGGCTAATCTGCTCAACTCTATCGATATCTATGGCGCACGTATCCTGTATCCGAACCCGACTATCAGCGGTACCGGAGATACCGTATGCGTAAACCAGAAAGCGACACTCTCTGTAACACCTGCTGCCGGTACTACTGTACGCTGGTATGCCGATGCTACCAGCACTACCGTGTTGGGCAGCAACAATAGTTATACTACTGATACCCTGAAAACACCAGGTACGTTTACTTACTATGTACAGGTGGTAGGCGCCAATGGTTGCGCTAACCCTGGACGTGTACCCGTAACCGTTACTGTGTCTCCTGCTCCGGCTGTACCGGGCGCCGATCAGACCCTGAACCTCTGCCCTGGCACCAGCGCGGCACTGGCGGTATCTACACCGGACCATCGTCTTATCTATAACTGGTACAATGTGGCCACTGGCGGTACTAAACTGAACACCGACAGCGGTTACGTATTCAACGTACCGAATATTACCAAAGACACTACATTCTATGTGGAAGCGGTGAGCAGCTGTGGTGCGGTGTCTCCGAGACAAGCATTCCATATCGTGATCTCTGGTTCACTGAGTGCACCGGTGGTTACACCAAACCCGGATTCCGTTAACATCGGTACCCAGGCAGTACTCAAGGCCACCTCTAATGCTGCTAATGTTTCATTCATCTGGTATGGCAGTCAAACCGGCAACGACAGCCTGTTTACAGGTCCTACTTACGCACCGCCTACCCAGAATACACCTGGATCTGTTACCTATTGGGTAAAAGCTTCCATCAATGGTTCATGCTCTTCTATCCGTGTACCGGTAGTCGTGGTATACGGAACCTTTAATACACCAACACCAGTGCCTTGTGAAGGCGCTACCACCCAAACTATCGGCGGCAGCGGTCTCCTCGTACTGGGTAATGTATACAACCCGCAACTGGCTGTGGATAATGATGCCAGCACCTACTCTTCTCTCGTGATCAACCTTGGGGTACTGAACGCGGAAGTATGGGAAAAAGTAGGCTTCAACGGCCTCTCTGCTCCTGGCGATACTGTAAGGGTACTGCTCACCGAACCGGGTGTGGTACTGTCTGCAGCACTGCTGGGCAGTGTTCAGCTGACTACCTACAATGGTAATGCGCCACAGGATTCGGTGACCGTGAACGATCAGTTGCTGAAACTGACGCTGTTGAACAATGGTTCACAGGCGATCGCAGAATTTGTGCCGAGCAAACCATTCGATGCTGTTCAAGTGAAACTGAAATCCGGTATCGTAGGTGCGCTGACTGAAATAGGCTTTAACTACGCACAACGCGCTTTGGCCAAACCTACTGTGCAAGCGTCTACTACAGCGGTTTGCGCAGGTAATACCGCTACGCTGAACGTACAAAACCCTGCTGCTGGTGTGACTTACCGCTGGTATACTGCCAACGGTACCCACCTTACTGACGGCACTTCCTTCACCAGCGGTGCGCTGACCTCCGATACCAGCTTCTATGTAGAAGCATATCGCAACGGTTGCGCAAGCACCGTAAGAGCACAGGCAATGGTGAAAGTAGCGGCAGCCCCGGCTGCGCCGAATGTACAATCTGCCAATGTGCAGGTATGCCCTGGCTCCGACGCGGTACTGGCTGTATCTAACCCGCTGGCCGGCTACTCCTACAATTGGTACAATGTAGCTACCGGTGGTACCAAACTGAACACAGATAGTGGATTCACCTACAAAGTCATCAATGTAACAGCGCCTGCTACCTACTATGTAGAAGCAGTGAATGATAGCTGTAATACTATATCTGCCACCAGAACGGCTGTTAACGTAAGTACCGCAGCTTCCCTGCCGGCTCCGACTGTAACGCCCAACCCTGATACCGTGGTGATTAACCAGCAACCGGTGTTCACCGCATCTGCTTCTACAGCAAATGCCATGTTCTACTGGTTTGCTACTTCCACCAGCACCGACACCTTGTTTAAAGGAGCACAATTCGCCGCTCCGGCTTCTGCTACCACCGGTACGGTTACGTACTGGGTAGTAGCTGCCATACCTGGTGCGGGCTCTTGTACTTCTGCCAGAGTACCGGTAACCGCTGTCACTATCTCTGACCGCCAGGATCCGGTGCCTTGCGAAGGCGCAACATCCTACACCATCGGAGGCTCCGGTCTCCTGCTGTTGGGTAATGTGTACAACCCGCAACTGGCTGTAGACAACAGTGCCAATACTTACTCTTCCCTCGTAATAGACCTCGGTGTACTGAATGCTTCCGTTTGGGAAAGAGCTTACTTCAACGGTGTCTCCACTCCGGGCGATACAGTGAAAGTAATGGTCACCAACCCAAGCCAGGTGCTCTCTGCCGCCGTACTGGCAAGTCTGCAACTGACATCCTATAATGGTAACACTCCGGGCGACTCCGTTCTGGTGTCCAACCCGCTCGTGAATATCAACTTGCTCAGTGGTGGCAGAAGCGCATTACTGTCCTTCGTTCCTTCCAAACCATTCACCGGCGTGGAAGTGAAACTGCAATCCGGTATCGCCGGCGCCCTGACGGAAGTAGGCTTCAACTACGCACAACGTGCGATCGTACAGCCTACCGTTCAGGTAACCAACGCCAGCATCTGTAAAGGTCAACAGGCTACCCTCAACGTAGTGAACCCTGTGGCTGGCGTTACCTACGGCTGGTACGACAGTAAAGGCAACCACCTGCTGGATAGCATCGCTTATGTAACGCCGTCCACCCTCGATTCCGGTGTCTACAACTTTACTGTAAGAGCCATGCGGAACAACTGTAGCGGCGCAGCTTCTCTGCCTGCACAGGTAACTGTTTACGGCATCCCGGCTACACCAGTAGCTACCGCCGACACGGTAACTACCTGCGTAAACACAGCGGTTACCCTCAGCGTAAATGCTGTACCAGGTGTAAACTTCAACTGGTACGATGCGGCTACCGGTGGCGCTAAACTGGCATCCAATACCAATAGCTACACTACCCCGGCCAACCTCGCTGCCGGTACCTACAAATTCTATGTAGAAGCAGTGAATGGCAACAATTGTGTCAATAGCGGCGCCCGCGCCATCATCACCCTGTTCGTCACCAACGGAGCTACTGCGGCAGATATCAACGTAACAGACCAAACTATCTGTGCCGGCGATACCGCTGTACTGACGCCAACATCCACTACTGTACAGAACCCTGTATTCAAGTGGTATGCTAATCCGGATAAAACCGGTCCGATCACACAGGGTGTAAGCGCAACAGGCGTACTGACTATCACCGGCCTCGCTCCGGGTACCTACACCTACTACGTGAGTGTAAGCAACGCGGGTAACTGTGAAAACAGCGCCGGCAACCTGAAAGCGGCTCACGTAACGGTTAATAAACGCTCTACCGCTGCAGATATCACCCTCAGGGATACAACCATCTGCGCGAAGACGACGGTTACCCTGACAGCTACCAGCACTACTGTAACCAACCCGGTATTCAAATGGTACCAGGATGCTAACCTGCAAACACTGCTGTTTACCGGCGCATCTTACACCACACCGGTCATCAGTGCTAATACTACTTACTACGTAACCGTAGAAGGCAGCAACAGCTGCGCTAACGCAGCCGGTACGGCAAAAGCGGTGAATGTAACACTCACCAGCCTGCCAACACCAACTGTCAGCGCTTCCAATACCAATATCTGTGCGGGAGACTCTGTGGTACTCTCTGTCACCAATCCGGTGAATGGCCTCACCTACAAATGGTACAATGTGGCCACCGGCGGTACCGCACTCTTCACAGGACCGGTGTATACCGTGAAAGGCCTGACAGTATCTACTGACTTTTATGTAGAAGTGTCTTCCGGCAGCTGTACGGATACTACCCGGACTAAAATATCCATCGGCGTGGGCAGCGCTCCAACACCAGTACTGGTGGCGGATAACGTGACCGCCTGTATGAATACTCCGGCCACATTGGCGATCCTTAACCCGGACAACGCGCTGACGTATAACTGGTACACCACCCCAACAGGCGGTACACCAATCTTTACCGGACCGGTATTCGTTACACCATACCTGTCTGCCACCACACAATACTATGTGGAAGCGGTAGGTAGCGGTCCCTGTGGCGCTGCATCCAAACGTGTGATGGCTACAGTAACTGTGGTGACTGCACCGCCGGCGCCTGTGGTAACACCGGCAGCGGTTACTACCTGCACCGGTTCCAGCGTAACGTTAAGCGTACAGAACCCGCAGGCTGGCGTAAGATATGAATGGAATGATGCCGTAGGTAACGTGGTATTCACCGGTACCAGCTACACCTTCACTGCTGACAGCACCACCACTTACTATGTGAGAGGTATCGTCGGCAGTACTTGTCCAAGATCCTGTGGCGGATGCCCTGGTCCGAGGACTGCGATAGTGGTTACTACCAGCGCAGCACCGGCTACACCGACCGTTGCAGCAAGCTCTCCTAGTGTTTGCGCAGGCGGTAGCGTGACGCTTAATATCCAGAATCCGGTGCCCGGCACTACTTACAAATGGTATGATGCGGCTACCGGCGGTAATCTGCTCGGAACAGGTACTTCCTACACCACCGGCGCACTGAATGCCACCACCGACTTCTATGCAGAAGCCAGCAACGGTAGCTGTACCAGCGCGGTGAGAGCTAAAGTAACCGTAGGCGTAGGCACGGCTCCAACACCGGTACTTGAATCTAATGCACTCACCATCTGCGTGGGATCTACCGCTACATTGCGGGTGATTTCTCCGGCAAACAATATCACTTATAACTGGTATACCACACCAACAGGCGGTACAGCTATCTTCACCGGTCCTGTATTCACAACGGCTGTGTTGAATACCACTACTGACTTCTATGTAGAAGCCGTGGGTGATCCGAACCAGTGCGGTAATCCTTCTGCAAGAGTGAAAGCCACTGTTACAGTGACCTCCGCTCCAGCTGCTCCGGATGTAACAGCATCCAGCCTCAGGACCTGCGCCGGTACCGGTGTAACGGTATCCGTGAAGAATGCACAACCAGGATTTATATATCAATGGTATGATGCACCTGCAGGCGGTACTCTGCTCTTCACCGGTGAGGTGTATAACGTACCGGTTGTAAACAATACCACTACTTACTATGTACAGGCCAATATTGGCACCGGCTGCTCCAGCGCCACCAGAACTCCGGTTCTTGTAAATGTAGATGCGGCGCCGGCAATGCCGACTGTAGCGGCCAATAACCTGACTACTTGTATCAATAGTACCGTTACCTTCAGCATCCAGAATCCGGACCCAACCGTGACTTATAACTGGTATGATGCTCCAACGAACGGTAACCTGCTGTCTACAGGCACCAGCTACACTACTGGTCCGCTTACAGCTACTACTACCTTCTATGTGGCTGCCATGAATACCAATGGTTGCGGAAGCTCCCGCGTTGGTGTAACAGCCACCGTGATCAGCACCATCGATGCGCCACTGGCAGATCCGGTAACGACCTGCGCTGGTCAGACCGTAACCCTGGCCGTGAAGAATGCACAGGCTGGCGTGATCTACAAATGGTACACCCAGGCTACCGGCGGTACACCAGTATTCACCGGTGCAAACTACAGCATCACACCAACAGGTAATGCTACCTACTATGTTGAAGCAGCTACCAGCGGTGGTTGTGTAAGTGCCAGCAGAACACCGGTAGGTGTAACCGTGAACGCAACACCAGCTGCACCGGTAGTAGCTAATGCAACACTGCAGACCTGCCAAAGTCAAACCGTGATACTGAGTGTGCTGAACCCTGATCCGGCACTGACTTACAAATGGTATACTACCGCAACCGGCGGAACAGCTATATCAACCGGCAGCAGCTTTACAACACCACCGGTGACAGCCAATGCGATGTACTATGTGGAAGCGGTTAACAGTACCGGCTGCCCAAGTGCAACCCGCGCGGCAGTGAGTGTTCAGCTGATCAACGCTCCGGCAACACCAACAGTAACCGGCGCTGAAAACGGTATCTGTCCGGGTAATAAAGCTACACTGACAGCCAGTTCAACAACACCAGGCGTCACCTTTAACTGGTACAGTGCACCAACCGGTGGAGCACCAATATTTACCGGTCCGGTGTTTACTACACCAGCACTCAATACCACCACTACCTACTATGTGGAAGCGGCCAGTGCCTCCGGTGGTTGTACCGGGGTAGGCGCCAGAACAGCGGTGATCGTCAGCATGCTGCAACCGCTTGCTACACCGCACGTGAGCCTTGCCGGTATCACTGCTACCAGCGTCACCTTCAAATGGGATCCTGTACCAGGTGCGGTACGCTATGAAGTGACCATCGACAACGGTGTCACCTTCACCGCTCCAAGCACCGGTCCAACTGGTACTTCGACTACTATCAACAACCTGCAGCCTAATCAGAGCCTGGCATTCGGTGTAAGAGCCATCGGCAACAGTGATTGTCAAACCAGCGCGTTGGGTACCTTGACTTGTACCACCGCTAACCCGCAAGGCAACAACATCTTCATACCAAACCTCTTCAGCCCGAACGGCGACGGAGCCAACGATGTGTTGTATGTATACGGTACAGCGATCGCACAACTCGAATTCAGAGTATACAACCAATGGGGTCAACTCGTATTCACCTCCAAAGACCAACGTCAGGGCTGGGATGGTACCATGGGTGGACAGAAACAACCGGTAGGCGTATACGTATACATCGTGAAAGCGACTATGCAGGATGGCAGCGAAGTGGTGAAGAAAGGTAACGTAACGCTGATGCGATAAACGACAGGAACAGAAACCCGTAGATCAATAAACAAATGAACTAGCCGGGGTGCATACCAGGCACCGGTTGCACCCCGGTCAATTTTGAACAAGTAAAAAATGTTCCTATGAAAAGGATCTTTATTGTTGCAGTACTTTTGTGGAGCAGTTTGTTATCCAGGCAGTCTTTTGCCCAGGTAGACCCGCACTTTTCCCAGTATTATGCTTATCCGCTCTGGTTAAACCCGGCGCTCACAGGCGTTATTGACGGGGATTACCGGGTATCCGGAAATTATCGTAACCAATGGGCAAACTATGGAAAACCTTTCTCTACCGCCGGTGTTTCCGTAGATGCAGCCACAGACAAAAACATCGGCGTAGGCCTGAATGTACTGAATATGTCTGCCGGCGATGCCGGATATAATTTCCTCAACGCCATGGCCAGTGTATCATACACCGGTGTGCGGTTTGGTCAAACCAAAACCAGCCAGATCGTATTCGGTATACAGGGGGGTATCATTAACCGTCGCGTAGATCCGGCTAAATTCCAGACAGGCAGCCAGTATAAACCAACCATCGGCTTCGACCCCAGCATTGCCAATGGAGAAAATATAACGACTACCTCCTCTACTGTTTTTGATGCCGGCGCAGGCGCCATGTTCTTTGATGGCAACCCCAATCACATGCTGAACCCGTTTGTAGGGTTTGCAGCGGCTCACCTGACCAGCCCTAAAGATCCTTTCGCAGGCGGCTCAGCGGAAGAACACAGACTGCCTGTACGTTACCTTGTTCACGGCGGTACCAAAATCAAACTGAATGAAAAAGTAAGTCTCACTCCTACCGGCCTGTATATGCGTCAGGGTAATGCCGAGGAGGTAGTGGCCGGTATGTATGCACAACTGTTGGTAAATACTGATTTTGACTTCCTGGTGGGTGGTAACTATCGTTTTAATGATGCCGTAATTCCCTTTGCCGGCTTCCATTTCAAAGGTTTTGTACTCGGTCTCAGCTATGATGCCAACACATCAAACATGCGCCGCCTGGTAAACGGCAGCCAAAGCTTTGAAATATCCCTTTCCTTTATCAGCAGGAAAAGACGGGTGCTGAATGAAGAATATTTCATCTGCCCCAGATTATAAGGATATAACAACAAGTGGATATAACAGCAGTGGATACAATATTTATATAGACCATAGAATTAGAACCTTCATGAAAAAAATTACTCTTCTTGTACTGGTAATTTTTGCAGGGCTGATAAATTCGATACAGGCGCAGTACGTAATTGATTTCAAACATACGGCAGACGTATACTACAACGCCAAAGACTATTATTCGGCAGCTCAATATTATAACAAAGCACTCGGCACTTTTAAGGTAAAGCCAGAACAAATATTACCTTATGCCGTTGCGAATGCCGCGCCCCCCAGCGGTAAGTTTAAAGACTATCAGCAGGTGGTAGCGCGTTTGGCGGAATCCTACAGGCTATATCACGATTTTGGAAATGCTGAAACCTGGTACTCCCAGGTGGTAGCCTTCAACAATCCCCAGTTTATTCAGTCGAAATATTGGTATGGCGTATGCCTGAGAGCCAACGGAAAATATGAGGAAGCGCTCAAGCAGTTCAACGATTTTAAGAGTAGCTATACCGGAGCAGATGATCTATCTACCCGTGTTCCGCTGGAAATCGCGAATTGTGAATTTGCACTCAGCGAAGCGGCCAAACAATCGCGGTATACCATCACGAAATTGTCCGGCAATGTGAACGAAGGCGGCGCCAATTATGCCCCGGTGGTGATGGCTCCCAATACGCTGCTGTTTACCTCTTCCCGTGCAGATAATCCTCCGGGATTGCCTGCGGCACAGGGCGCTGATAAGAAGAAAGATAAAAAAGGGAATCCTTATGTAAATGATCTTTATACTGCCAGCGGTTCCGGCGGTGATTTCGGCAACAGCCAGAAACTGAAAATACCGATAACCAAAGGTTATGACCAGGGTGTTTCTTCTCTCTCCCCCGATGGTAATTCCATGTACCTCACCCGCTGGTCAATGAAAGACGGCGTGAAACAAGCGGCTATCTATCTCAGCACCAAACAAAACGGCGTTTGGTCGGAGCCGCAGAAAATGGGTGACAATATCAATGCTGAAGGCTACAATTCTATGCAGCCCTATATTACAGCAGATGGCAAATACCTGTTGTTTGCCTCCAACAGGCCCGGCGGTATGGGTAAATACGATATCTGGTATTGCGTGATGAATAGCAATACGCCCGGTAATGCCCGCAATATGGGCACTACCATCAATACAAAAGATGAAGAACAAGCACCTTTTTATGATGCTGAAAAAAGCCTGTTGATTTTCAGTACCGACGGCCGTGTAGGCCTCGGTGGACTGGATTTCTTTCAGAGTGAAGGTGATTTCGGTTCCTGGTCTACCCCGGTGAATATGGGCAAACCCCTGAATTCACCGAAAGATGATATCTATTATTCAGCTATAGACAATACACATCCTTTTGCGGAAGGGTTCATCAGCTCTGACAGGGAATCTGTTTGCTGCCTGGAAGTATTCAGCATTAAAAGAATACGGAAAACTGCCGGTGGCCTGATCACGGATTGTGATACCCATCAACCTTTGGCAGGCGCTACGGTGACTTTGCTGGATACAGTAAGACAAAAAACGGTTAAGAAAATAACCCTCGGTTCT
Source organism: Chitinophaga qingshengii (assembly GCF_014529935.1). GTDB lineage: Bacteria > Bacteroidota > Bacteroidia > Chitinophagales > Chitinophagaceae > Chitinophaga > Chitinophaga qingshengii. The sequence goes on along the minus strand of NZ_JACVFC010000001.1, from coordinate 3,528,877 downwards.
AACGGCCGGTATTCTTTTGAAGTAGATCCGCAACGCTATTATAAAGTCGTGGTGGAGAAAGAGAACTACTTTACCAAAAGCCTTTACTTTAAAACAGATGAGCTGAACAAGGTGGATTCTCTTGAAAATCCAGCCCTCTGCCTCAAACATTATGAAGTAGAGAAACCAATTGTACTGGATAATATCTACTATGATTTTGGAAAAGCTACACTTCGTCCTGAATCTAAGATAGTACTGGATACAGTAGTGGATATGCTGAAAGATAATCCGCGGATGATGATTGAAATGTCGGCGCATACGGATAGTGTAGGGTCCGATAAATACAACATGAAATTGTCTCAGGCGCGTGCACAATCCTGCGTAGACTACCTGATCAGCCGGGGTATTTCTTCGCAGCGGCTGATCGCAAAAGGATATGGGAAATCCCGTCCGGTTGCACCGAACTCACTGCCGAACCATAAAGATAATCCTGAAGGCCGTCAGAAAAACAGGCGTACAGAATTTAAGGTACTGCGGAAACAGATGCCTGCATTACCGAATGAAAGTAATAAAGACGAGTCGTCACAATAATGCTGAAGTAAGCGGGACCTGTCCCGGATTACTTTTTCCATATCCTAATAAAAAACAGGAGAATAGCCGGCGTAATGCCGGCTATTTCTTTTTCATCACACTATACCAGAACAGTTTTAACGGTATATAGAGGCTTTAATTCTCTTTGCCGAAATTGCCGATAGCGAGGGTGTCTGCGGAGAACTTGCTGTGTTTTACCTTGATATGGGCAAGCAGTTTGGTAGCATCGTTATATTTAAACGCTATGTCTTTGCTGGCGCCGGCAGCCTGCCGCAGTTTGATGGTCTTTACATTTTTAAACAACTCTACCGTAACTACGCTGGAGCCGCCGGTTCCTTTAGCTTCTGCGGATTGTAATGTATCAGTGGTAGGCGTTGCGTAATTGCCGCTAATAAAATACACCTGATGCAGGGTATCTTTTACGTGTTTACCCAGCGTTAAAATTACGTTGACTGAACTATCGCTGTTTTCAGTGATGGTAACAGCACCCGTTTGACGGGTAGCATCGGTGCCGGTACCTCTCAGTTTGTAGGTGGCGGAGCGCGGTGGCGCTGGCGTAGGATTGTCGTCTTTACTATTGCACGCGGTGAGGGCTATACCCAATACAGTAGCCGCTACGACTCCCAGTTTGAGAGCGTTTCTTTGAAACATAAACATGATGTTTGTGTTAAAGGTTAATGGATAATTAACTTTTGGTTTCCTGAATGTTTTCAGCGCGCTTACTGAGATGTTAAACGAGGCCCGGATGTAAATGTTACAATCCACCCATAAATTATTTTAACTTTTCAAAAAAACGGGTACATTTGTTTGACATCTTTCGATGTAAAAACAATCGCCGTATGAGAAACTAAGTTAGTGGCGGAGTGTCTGCCACGTTTTCCCCCACAGTAGAAACTTTAACAGCCCTGCAGCCTGCAGGACGCTATTTTTCATTGTTTAATTTTATTGGACATGCCATTCTTTAAACGGGCACAGGTACGTGTCGTTCATTTTTTTGAACTATTCCGTATAGCCGTTGCCGGAACTGAAAAAGAGTTTACTACCGGTAGTATCAACCGGGCCATATTTTTACTGGCCATCCCTATGGTGCTGGAAATGGCGATGGAATCGCTGTTTGCTGTTGTAGATATATTTTTTGTAAGCCACCTGGGCGTGAATGCCATCACCACTGTTGGACTAACGGAATCGGTACTGACGCTGGTGTATACCTGCGCAATGGGACTGAGTATGGCCGCTACTGCTGTAGTGGCGCGGCGTACCGGCGAAAAGAACCACGAAGAAGCAGCGCATGCTGCGATGCAGGCGTTGTATATCGCTGGGGGATTGTCTGTGATCATCAGCCTGGCAGGATTGATATTTTCCCGGGATATTTTACTGCTCATGGGTGCATCGAAGGAAGTGGCTGATTACGGTACCGGATATACGAAAATACTGTTGGCCGGTAACCTGGTCATTGTGCTGTTGTTTCTGATCAACGGTATTTTCCGGGGAGCCGGTGATGCCGCCCTGGCCATGCGATCGCTGTGGATTGCCAACGGACTGAATATTTTGTTGTGCCCGTTGCTGATCAATGGTTGGGGACCGGTGCCTGCAATGGGATTGCAGGGCGCTGCCCTGGCTACTTTTATTGGTCGGGGTACGGGCGTTTGTTATCAGGTATATCACCTGGTGCGGGGTAAGGATCTGATTCGTATCACCCGGCAACAATTGTCGCCCGCCTGGAACACTATTTTATCTATCCTCAGGCTGGCAATGGGTAGTACTGCTCAAATGCTGATCGCATCTGCCAGCTGGATCTTCCTCGTCAGAATTATTTCCTATTTCGGGAAAGATGCGGTGGCAGGATATACCATCGCCATCCGGGTGGTGATTTTTACCATCCTGCCGGCATGGGGCATGGCCAATGCCGCAGCTGCACTGGTAGGGCAAAACCTCGGTGCCCGACAGCCTGACAGGGCCGAAAAATCGGTCTGGCGGGCCGCTTTCCTGAATATGCTCTTCCTGGGGGTGGTGGGACTGGTTTTCCTGGCCGGGGCGCCTACTATCATCCGGCTGTTTACCCCTGAGCAGGAGGTGGTGGGCTATGGCGTGCAATGTTTGCGCCTGATGAGCCTTGGATACGTGTTTTATGCCTATGGGATGGTCATTACCCAGTCATTCAACGGCGCCGGGGATACCCGTACCCCTACCCTTATTAACCTGGTAGCGCTGTGGATGTTCCAGGTGCCGCTGGCCTGGTCGCTGGCGATCTGGTTTAACTGGGGGCCTCAGGGCGTTTTCTGGGCGATCGCTATTGCCGAGTCGATGATGGCTGTAGCGGGAGTGCTGTTATTCCGCCGCGGTACCTGGAAACAGGTGAAGATTTAACGTAAGGAACTTTCTGAGGAAGATGTTACCTTTGCCTGGTTTTGTATTAAATTTTAAACTAATAAAATTCAGGTAGATATCATGGCTCTTACTGTCGTAGGCACGATGGCGTTTGATGAAATAGAAACGCCCTTTGGTAAATCAGGAAAAATCATTGGTGGTTCCGCTACTTATATCGCATGGGCTGCTTCCAACTTCGTAAAACCGGTAAATCAGGTTTCCGTTATTGGTGAAGACTTCCCCCAGGCGGAATTGAACGAACTGACTGCCAGAGGCGTGGAACTGAAAGGAGTACAGGTGAAGAAAGGAGAGAAATCTTTCTACTGGTCTGGTAAATACCACATGGACATGAATACCCGCGACTCGCTGGTGACTGACCTGAACGTATTGGCCGACTTTAATCCGGTTATTCCTGAAAGCTACCAGGGCAGCGAATTCCTCATCCTGGGCAACCTCACCCCGCAGGTACAAATGAGCGTAATCGATCAGCTGACGGTCCGTCCTAAACTGATCGTGATGGACACTATGAACTTCTGGATGGAAGTAGCCATGGAGGACCTGCTGAAAGTGCTGAAAAAAGTAGACGTGCTGATGGTAAACGACAGTGAAGCCCGTCAACTGAGCGGTGAATATTCCCTGGTAAAAGCAGCTAAAAAAATCCTGACTATGGGTCCCCGTTACCTGATCATCAAAAAAGGTGAACACGGCGCCCTATTATTCCACGAAAACCACGTATTCTTTGCGCCTGCGATGCCGCTGGACGACGTATACGACCCAACCGGCGCCGGAGATACCTTTGCCGGTGGTTTTATCGGATACCTGGCTAAAACCCGCGATATCTCCTTCGAAAACATGAAAACGGCGATCATTGTAGGTTCTGCTATGGCTTCCTTCTGTGTGGAGAAGTTTGGTACTTCCCGTCTGAAAGAAGTGTCTCACGAAGAACTGACTGCCCGCCTGGAACAGTTTGTGCAACTGGTAAACTTCGATATTGACCTGGTGTAGATCTTCCTGTAGATAAAAGAGAAAGGCCAACCGGTAAGGTTGGCCTTTCTCTTTTAATACTATTTATTCGCTTCACAGGCCAGGGCTTCAGCCCTGGGAAACGGCGAAAGCTCGTCTGATACCCGGCTTTATCTGAAAATACCGTTCAATACACTCGCCAAACGCAGGCCGCCTTTCAACAGCTGATTATTCAGATCGTTTACAAACACATAATTATACCGGTAGCTGAGTTTGGAGTCCGGTTTAGTGTAACCGTACACCTTATCCGCCAGCAGGTGGGATTCAAACATCCAGTCGCCCATCGTGCCGCTCTGCATGGCTTTTACCTGCGCAGTGGTGGCAATGTCAATGGCTTTACTGTATTCCGTATAGCTAAGCTGCTGAAAGTCAATCAGCTGCTCATCCCATACCCGGTGCAGGTTAGAAGGGGTATTAAACCAGGTAACAGCGATTTTATTACCGCCCATATCTTCATCACGACCTACATGCAGCGGCTGATGCATATCGCCCATCATGTGTACGAGAAAAGTAAGCGCAAAAAGTTGTTTTTCTTTCGGCAGCTTTTTGTTTTTCAGATCCCGGATCATCGCCTGGGTTTGTGTATACAAATTCTCGCCGGTAGCAGCTTTCAGCTGGGTATCGAATTCCTCACGGCTGATACCAGCCGGGAAATCGAGATAATGCCAGGTATTGGTATGGTCGTACTGGTGTGTAGTATCGGATTTGATAAAATCCGGCCAGTTGGCGATCATAGGCAGGCTCTGACGCCCAAGGATGTTGGTAATGGCTTTTTTAGCCTGTGGGGTCAGGTGCTGCCAGGCAATCTCCGCGGTAATACGGTGCCCGTTGGGCCCCCAGGCAAAGCTGGCTAAAGGCAGTAAAAAGGCCAGAATCAGGCCTGTCAGGATCTTTTTTCTCATGAGTAAAGTCGGTGGATTGAAAGGGCAAAAGTAAAGCTCTTTTTTTAACACTTTAACACACGCCGTTTTTGTATTTTTACATACTGCTCAAATGAAATTTTCAATATGCCATTTAAGATACAAGCGCCATATGCTCCCGCTGGTGATCAACCGGGGGCCATTGTACAATTGACCGAAGGAATACTGGAAGGTGAACAATATCAAACCCTGTTGGGAGTGACCGGATCAGGCAAGACTTTTACGGTAGCCAATGTGATCCAGAATGTACAACGTCCTACCCTGGTGCTGACCCATAACAAAACCCTGGTAGCTCAACTGTATGGGGAACTGAAACAGTTTTTCCCGGATAATGCCGTGGAATACTTCGTGTCTTACTACGATTATTATCAGCCGGAAGCCTATATGCCGGTGAGTGATACCTATATCGAAAAGGATCTCGCTATCAATGAGGAATTGGATAAACTACGACTGAGAGCTACGTCCAACCTGCTTTCCGGACGCCGCGACATCATCGTGGTAGCCAGTGTTTCCTGTATTTACGGTATGGGTAACCCTACGGAGTATGAGAACGGGATTATCCGTATACAACAGGGGCAAACATTTAGCCGCAACGCGTTCCTGCATGGACTGGTAAACTCTCTCTATAGCCGTACTACCGGCGATTTTAACAGGGGTAATTTCCGCGTACAGGGTGATACGGTGGATATTAACCTGCCTTATGTGGATTATGGCTACCGGATTACCTTCTTCGGGGATGAAATTGAGGAGATCGAAAGTTTTGACGTACAGAACGGGAAACGTATCGGTACTATGGAAAATGCGGCCATTTTCCCGGCCAATCTGTACCTGGCGCCGAAAGATATCATGCAACAGGTGATCTACGAAATACAGGACGAATTACATGCCCAGGTGGAATATTTTAAAGCCAACGGGAAACTGATAGAAGCACAACGTTTGTCCGAAAGGGTGAACTATGATGTGGAAATGATCCGCGAGCTGGGTTATTGCTCCGGTATTGAGAACTACTCCCGTTTCCTGGACCGCCGCAAACCAGGTACCCGTCCTTTCTGCCTGATGGACTATTTCCCGAAGGATTTCCTGCTGGTGGTGGATGAAAGCCACGTAACCATTCCGCAGATCGGCGGCATGTATGGTGGCGACCGTTCCCGTAAGCTGAACCTGGTGGAATTCGGTTTCCGTTTGCCCTCTGCGCTGGATAACCGTCCGCTTAATTTCTACGAATTTGAAAACATGGTGAACCAGGCCATTTTTGTGAGTGCTACCCCCGGTGAATATGAGCTGAAAAAGACCGAAGGTATTGTGGTGGAACAGGTGGTTCGTCCGACCGGCCTGCTGGAGCCGCCTATCGAGGTAAGGCCCAGTGTGAACCAGGTGGATGACCTGCTGGATGAAATTGACAAAAGGGTGCAGAAAGGGGACCGTGTGCTGGTGACTACCCTGACCAAACGCATGGCTGAAGAGATGGACAAATACCTGGGCCGTATTAATATTAAATCGCGTTATATCCACTCTGAGGTGGATACCCTGGAGCGTATTGAGATACTGCGCGATCTGCGGTTGGGTAATATCGATGTACTGGTGGGTGTGAACCTGCTCAGGGAAGGTCTTGACCTGCCGGAGGTATCGCTGGTGGCTATCCTGGATGCAGATAAGGAAGGTTTCCTGCGTGACGAACGTTCGCTGACACAGACGGCTGGCCGTGCGGCCCGTAACGTTGACGGTCTGGTGATCTTTTATGCAGATCATATGACCGATAGTATGCAACGGACGATCGATGAAACCAATCGTCGCCGTGAGAAGCAGGCCGCTTATAATATAGAGCATAATATTACGCCGAGGACCGTGCGTAAAAGCAAGGAACAGATCCTGGGACAGACTTCCGTGCTGGAAATCAAACATTTTGATGAGTCGTCCCCTTACGCAGTGCATGATGTAGCACTGGTAGCGGAAGATGCCGTACAATATGCGAAAGAAACCACGGTTGCTGCCAAAACGATCCCGCAAATGGAGAAAGCCATTGTGAAAGTGAAGAAGGATATGGAAAAGGCGGCCAAAGACCTCGACTTTATGGAGGCAGCCCGTTTGCGTGATCAGATGTTTGCCATGGAACGCGAATTACAGGAAATGAAACAATAATTCTCCTCCCCTCAACATAAACATTATATAGAATTATTTATAATATATCACTGGAGAAAATAACATCCAGTGATATATTATAAATATGTATGAAGATGATTTATAGTTATTTATAACCGGTTATCCCAAACTATAGTAAGATCTTTCCTATATTTTATTGAAAAAATCTCAACCCTTTTAAATTAACATGTAATTATTTGTTTTCCAATTATTTATATGTCAAATGCTTACCCCTGAATAACTGTATTAACAGCTTGAAATATTATTTATATTATTATATATTATAATATAATTAACATAAATCCCGATTTTTACGGCGATAATTCAAATTATTCGATTTTTAGCCTCTTCTATTTGATGTTTTAAATTTCAACTCTACTTTTATTTAAGAAATTTAAAAATCAATGCTATGAAGAAAAATTCATTCCAAGACTATCTCCCCTTTATTTTTCTGGCGATAGTGGCAATAATCGGAATTTTTATTCCAGCGCTCCCTAATTTTTCAGATGTTAGTAAATATAATACGGCTGACATCGCCTGGATCCTGGTAGCATCTTCCCTGGTATTTTTGATGACGCCGGGCCTTTCCTTCTTTTATGGCGGGATGGTGAACCGGAAAAATGTGATATCCACCATGATGCAAAGTTTTATTGCAACAGGATTGATCAGCGTGGTCTGGCTTGTGGTAGGATTCAGCCTGGCCTTTGGAAAGTCTTATCATGGCATTATTGGAGATCCCACTACCTATTTTATGTTTAACCATGTAGGTTCCGGCGCTCCCTGGAGCCTGGCCCCTACCATTCCTCTGCTGTTGTTTGCGCTTTTCCAGATGAAGTTTGCCATTATTACACCGGCACTGGTAGTAGGTGCAGTGGCGGAAAGGATTCGTTTTACTTCCTATGTGCTGTTTATGGTGCTGTTCAGCATCCTGGTGTATGCGCCGATTGCACACTGGACCTGGCATCCGGAAGGTATCCTCTTTAAATTGGGCGTACTGGACTTTGCAGGTGGTACCGTGGTGCATATCTCCGCAGGTTGTGCAGCCCTGGCAGGCGCGCTGGTATTGAAACGCAGAAAGGACCATATTGAAAAGAAAGAACTGCAGCCGGCTAATATCCCCTTTGTATTATTAGGCACCGGTCTGTTGTGGTTTGGCTGGTTTGGTTTTAACGCCGGTTCCGCGCTGGGCGCCAATGCTCTGGCAGCAACAGCTTTTGCTACTACCAATACTGCTACTGCCGCTGCGGGTCTGTCCTGGGTTTTCTTTGACGTAATACGCGGAAGAAAACCATCGGCCCTTGGTTTTTGTATCGGCGCTGTAGTAGGCCTGGTGGCCATTACGCCGGCAGCCGGATTTGTTGCTATCCCGCAAAGTATATTCATTGGTTTTATTGCAGCCATCGTCTCCAACATGGCGGTACACTGGAAATCTAAAACCAGCATCGACGACACACTGGATGTATTCCCCTGTCATGGTCTTGGTGGTATGGTAGGGATGTTGCTCACCGGCATCTTCGCTACCAAAGCGATCAACGAAGGTGGTAACAACGGCTGGTTCTACGGCAACTTCGAACTGTTCCGCAACCAGGTACTGGGATTATTGCTGGTAGTAGGTTACAGCTTCACCGTGTCTTACGGCATCTTTAAACTGATCAACTTTATCCACCCGCTGAGAGTGAGTGAAGATGAAGAAGCCCTGGGCCTGGACGTAACACAGCACAACGAACACTATCATCCGGCTATGATGAGTGTAACCGACTCAGGAACACTGAAGGAGGAGGAACTCGTTCACTCCTGAAAAGCACTGCCCGTAATGACCTTCCGTGATCACAAGTTCTTTGAGTTGGATTCTGACCTTTATCAATTTTATTAAAACGTATAGGCGATAACGTTTGAAAGATCTGGAATGGATAATTAATGAGATAGCAGCTGTAAAATAGTGAAACGCTTTCTTAATTATCCATTCCTAACTATGTAGCATCAGCACGCACACATTCCCCAAAACAATCCGCAGGAGAAGGCCGCATCATTACTTATCCATTTTATCAACCAAACTACTAAGTACATGAAACGAATGCTAACGACCTTATTTGTTATGGGCAATACCTTTGTTGCCTGGTCTCAATCCTCTGACACCCTGCCGGCACCGGCTTTTAAGATTTCAGGTTCTGCGGACGTCTACTATAAATACAACCTGAACGGCAACTACACAGATAATAAAACCAGCTTCACCAATTCCCATAACTCCTTTGAGCTGGGAATGGTTTCCCTGAAAGTGGAACACGGATTTAAAAAAGGTAGCATAGTAGCCGATCTGGGATTCGGCAAAAGAGCGGGAGAGTTTTCCTATAACGATGTACCCTCTCCTTCCAACGGTCTGTCTATGGCGATCAAACAATTATACGTATCCTATCAGCTAACGGAAAAGGTTAAACTGAGTTTGGGTAGCTACGCTACCCACGTAGGATATGAGTTGGTAGACGCTTACCTGAACCGTAATTATAGTATGAGTTATATGTTTAGCTACGGCCCTTTTTTTCATACCGGCGTGAAAGCAGATATTACCCTCAGCTCTTCGCTGAGCGCGATGGTAGGCGTGTTTAATCCTACCGATCTTAAATCAGTCACCTTAAACAGTCATAAATATATAGGCGCCCAGCTGGGCTTTGCCCCGGCGGAAACGCCCATCAAACTATATCTCAATTATCTCGAAGGAAAAGATACGGCTGGTGTGCAAAACCACCAGGTGGATGTGGTAGCTACCTACCAGGTGAGCCCTGTGCTGGGATTGGGTTATAACGGTACCTACAGCACTTACCTGCAAACAAAGCAGCCGAAGGAGGACCGGAAAAATGCCAACTGGTGGGGATCGGCGTTGTATGTGAATTGTGATTTCACCAGTAAGGTAGGCCTTACGCTGCGCGGGGAGTACTTCAGTGATAAAGACGGGGTAAAGGTATTTGGCGCCGTACCCGGCGGAGGCAGCGTAGTGGCCGGTACGTTATCCCTCAATTATAAGGCAGGAAACCTGACGATTATACCCGAGTTCCGGGTGGACAAGGCGTCGGCGGATATTTTTAATAAGTCAGACGGAGCGCCTGCCGGTATTACCTCCAATGTGCTGCTGGCCGCTGTTTATCATTTCTAAATATCAGAAAGAGTAGAGATTGGAAACCTGCACCAACCCCGGGCTTTACGTCCGGGGAATTCTTTTTTATCATCCCGCTTGTTAATTCTGCCCGAATGATCATATCATAATCGCTATATTGCTGTAAAAAAAACAATGACAATGTTACTGCCTTCCACGTTGAAGTTCCTGAAATCACTGAAACAGAACAATAACAAGGGCTGGTTCGACGAACACCGGGATCAGTACCTGTCTGCCAAGGAAGATTTTGAAAGCCTGGTCCAGCAGGTGATAGACGGCCTGATGAAACAGGATGCCACATTATCCGGCCTGCAGGTGAAAGACTGTGTTTTTCGTATATATAAAGACGTTAGATTTTCGAAAGACAAGACTCCTTACAAACCAAATATGGGCGCTTCTTTTCAGGCAGGCGGCAAGAAGTCTCCCCTGGCGGGATATTACTTCCACCTGGAACCGGGCGGCAATAGTTTTGCCGGTGGCGGCCTCTGGATGCCGGCTGCCCCTGAACTGAAAAAAGTACGACAGGAAATTGACTACAACTTCGGGGAGTTTGAACGCATCATCGCCAATAAAGGTTTTATTAAACATTTCGGAAAGGTAGAAGGGGATGCCCTCAAAACAGTGCCCCAGGGATATCAGAACGATAATCCCGCTATTGCCTACCTGAAATTAAAAAGCCTCATTGTATCACACCCCGTAACGGATGACGCTTGTGTACAGCCGTCATTGGTCCGGGAAATCCTGAAAACATTTGCGCTCATGCAACCACTGATTGCGTTCATTAACCGCGCGATGGACTAATGCCCCATTTAGTCATTTTTTCATTTGGCTATTTAATTATTTGATTGACGCGAAGCGCTAATAATGCCCATTAAATAACTAAATGAAAAAATGACTGAATAACTAAATGGCTAATTTTTGTGAATAAGAAATTCGAACGGACGCGCTTTTCTGTTCTTCAGCAAATTCTCCTTGTCTGTACGCGCGTGGGCAAACCGTTGATTGTAGACATTTGCCACCTCAATGATAGGAATTATTCCATCCAGTGTATCCTGCTGGTCCACGATATTCATAATTCTGGATACCTGTGAAGAAAAATTGGTGCTCCACTCTTCGGTAAACTTGTGCATTAACAAAAGCTCACGATTGGTGTTGGTTTTCATAGGACTTAAGGGTGTTTTCTGATTAGAAAATAACGAAAATATCCGACATCTCTCTAAAATTGGACTACTCTTTTTGCAAAAAGCTTAGTTGGCATAGGATTATGTTATCAAAATTGGATTTTATCGGCCACAAATCAATACTACTTCCGTGTAATTTTTACACTTTGTATGTTATACAATTATGAAATATTCAAAAAAAAGCAAGCGCTAAGACGCTTGCTTTTAAGGAGTTATAATTCTATTTTCGTATAGTCATACGCGGGAGCTACGTTCAGGGCGCTTTACGGCATACAATTACATAGCACGACAGTATGATTATAACCAGTTCTTCTCTTGCAAATATTCTGCAATCTGCACAGCATTTGTTGCAGCGCCTTTGCGAAGGTTGTCTGCCACGATCCACATGTTAACCGTGTTAGGCTGCGTTTCATCCCGGCGGATACGGCCTACAAACACCTCATCTTTATCGTGTGCGTCTTTAGGCATCGGATATTGCGCTTTAGCAGGATCATCCACTACAACCACACCAGGCGTCTGAGATAACAGCGTACGTACTTCATTCACATCATAGTCGTTTTCAAACTCGATGTTCACCGCTTCACTATGACCACCCATTACCGGAATACGTACAGTCGTAGCCGTTACCTTAATGTTGTCGTCGCGCATAATTTTCTTGGTCTCATTCACCATCTTCATCTCCTCTTTCGTATAGCCGTTATCGAGGAATACGTCGATTTGGGGAATAACGTTCAGGTCAATCGGATAGGCATAAGCCATTTCACCACTGATACCTTGTCTTTCATTCATCAGCTGGGTAACGGCTTTAACACCGGTACCGGTTACTGACTGGTAGGTAGATACCACTACTCTCTTAATCTTGTATTTTTCGTGCAGTGGCTTCAGCACCAGCACCATCTGTATGGTAGAACAGTTAGGATTCGCAATGATTTTGTCTTCCCGGGTAATAGCATCACCATTTACTTCCGGTACCACCAGTTTTTTGGATGGGTCCATTCTCCAGGCGCTGGAGTTATCGATTACGGTAATACCCGCTGCCGCAAATTTAGGCGCCCACTCCAGGGAAGTGCTGCCGCCGGCAGAGAAAATAGCCACATTAGGCTTCATGGAAATAGCCGTATCAGCGCTCACCACCTTCCAGGTCTTACCCTTAAATGTTACTTCCTTACCTACAGACTTCTCAGAAGCCACGGGAATCAATTCAGTGACAGGGAAATTCCGCTCTGTCAAGACCTGTAACATTTTTGAGCCTACCAGACCGGTCGCTCCTACTACGGCAACTTTCATTTTGTTTTACATTTTAATTTTTGGAGTCCCAAAATTAATATATACCGGCCGCTTTTCATAACAAAAGCCGGTATTTATTCGGCGTTAAGAGGGCATTAACATTCAACTGACAGATTCCCCGTAGGTTTGAGGCTTAACCCCACAAAAAACAGCTATATGTCTATTGTTTGTATTGCCCTGCTATGGCAGGCTCTCCTGGCCAGGGACACCATGTCCCCTGCTATATATGATGTCGTGATTCATGAGATGATGATCAAACCCGCTCCGGCTATAGGGTTGCCACCTTTTGAATATATTGAACTGCGCAACCGGAGCAGTCATGCTGTTCAACTACAACGCTGTATACTGGCCGTAAATAAGCGGGAAACCCTGCTGCCGGCGTTTGTGCTGCAACCCGACAGTTTGTTGTTATTATCTGCGCAGGCGGCTGCTTTCGGGCTGCCCAATGCCCTTTCGCCGGAGCGTTTCCCGCCACTGCCGGATGATACGGGGTTAGTGGTACTCTACAATAGCCGCCGCCAGGTGATACATGCCGTTGCCTATACGGCTGACTGGTACGGACTTCCGGCTGCGGCCATTGCTGGCCGCAGCCTGGAAATGCAGGACCCGTCACTACCCTGTAGTGGTAAAATAAATTGGACTGCCTCCGCATCTCCTGCCGGAGGTACGCCAGGCGCCTATAACACTGCGGCCAGACCAATAATGGATGATGCCCGCCCGGATCTTTATTTTATGGAGATGCCCGACAGTTTGCACCTGTTGCTGCATGTCAGTAAAACACTCGACAGCCTGGCTGCAGCTTCTCCTGCGGGATACCAGGTAAATACTGCCCCGGTGGCTGCTGTGTCAGTACTGCCCCCTTTGTTTAACATTGTAAACCTGCAACTGGCCATACCGGCAGATTCGGGCACGGTCATGCTGCAGGGCATCATAGATTGCCAGGGAAAAGAAAGCGGCCTGAAAAACAGTCTGCCTTTCGCACGGCCACAGCCGGCACTTCCAGGTGATGTGGTGATCAATGAAATCCTGTTTGATCCGCCTGCCGGCGTACCGGAGTTTATAGAACTGTATAACCGCAGCAGCCATGCGGTGGATGTAAGCAGCCTTGCCCTTTGCGCCAGAAAGGCAGACGGGCAATGGGGACCGAAGAAAAGAGCCGCCACAAACGGGCGTTTGCTGATGCCTGGCCAATTCCTGGCGGTCACCACGGAGGCCGGCCGGTTATGTAATAATTATCGTTGTATCCATAGGGAGAATATACAAACGATCAGCAGCCTGCCGGTAATGCCGGCAACCGCCGGTGGATTGGTGTTATTGCGCGCCGATACCCTGGTGTTGGATGAAATTACATACCAGTCTGCTTTTCACTTTCCGCTGACGGACCAGCCCCGGGGTGTTTCACTGGAACGCCGCGACAGTGCCGGACGGGTGAACTGGGTGTCTGCTGCAGCTTCTGCCGGCTATGCTACGCCGGGTTATACCAATTCGCATCCATGGCCGGAAACGGCGGATGTTATGCGTATGGTGCTGGAGCCGCCGGTATTTTGTCCGGATGATATGCCTCCGGCCAACTGTGCCCTGTTACAATGGGAGCTTCCCGGTACAACTTGGGTAGGTAATGTCACTGTTTTTAATACTGCAGGTGTCCCAATCCGTTACCTGGCGCGGAACATGACGTTGGGAAATAAAGGAAATCTCTCCTGGGATGGATTTGGAGAAAATAAAGTACTTTTGCCGCCAGGTATTTATATATTTTTAATTGAAATATTTGACCTCAAAGGCCGGGTAAAACGCTGGAAACAGTCCCTGGTCATGGCACGAAAGTTGAATTGATGCCAGCCCTTTGTTGACGGCATTTTCGAGGTGAAAATTTGTCAGCGGGCAATCTATTATAATTATTTATATTTGCGCTTCCTAAAAATTAGAACATGCAGTACAGAGAAATTGTTGCAGTAACCGGATTGGGCGGTTTGTTTCAGTTAATTGCCAGCAAACAAGATGGCGCCATCGTTAGGTCACTGGAAGATAAAAGCACAAGGTTTGTATCTTCCCGCGTGCATAATTTTACTCCACTGGAAAGTATCGAAGTTTTCACTACCGGTGAAAACGTCAACCTGGCTGAAGTATTCAAAGCCATGGACGAAAAAGCAGCTGCTTATCCGCTGATCGAAAGCAAAGCAGACAACAATGCGATCAAAGCTTATTTCAAAAACGTATATCCTGAATTCGATGAAGACAGGGTGTATGTGAGCGATATGAAGAAAATGGTGAAATGGTTTGGTATCCTCAAAGCGAACGATCTGCTGAAATTTGAGGAAATCCTGGCCGAAGGAGAAGAAGTAGCGGAAACTGCTGAAGTAGCATCAGAAGAAGCTCCTGCCAAAAAGAAAAAAGCTGCTGAACCTGCTGCTGAAGAAGCTGCCGTAGAAGAAAAGCCGAAAAAGCCCCGCGCTAAAAAAGCGGCTGCAGCTGAAGGCGAAGAAGAAAAAGCGCCTAAGAAAGCGAAAGCTAAAAAAGAAGACGCTCCTGCTGCCGAAGGTGAAGAGCCTAAAAAAGTGGCTAAACCCCGCAAGAAAAAAACAGAAGAGTAATTTTCATTTAGCTATTTGGTTATTTTAATATTTAAATAATCAAATACCAAAATAATGCAGGCTTCCGCACAGTATCCCACTGTACGGAAGCCTGATTCGTTTGGGGGATTTACACTAAATTGACTAAATTCAGTATCCGAAAAAATTCAGTAAAACATCAGCACATGAACGCAGATATAAAAAAACTCCCCCGTCACTTTTTACCGGAAACGTTTACGGTGACTACCTGGGACGCACTGCAGCCTTACTTTGAAACACTGCAGCAAAGAAACATCAACAGCGTGGCAGACCTGGAACAATGGCTGAAAGATATCAGCGAACTGGAAGCCGTTGTCAGCGAAGATGCCTGCTGGCGCCAGATCAAAATGACCTGCGACACCACCAACAAGGAACTGGAAGATGCATTTACCTACTTCTGCATGGAAATACAGCCCCGCCTGCAACCCTATGCTGATGCACTCAATAAAAAATTGCTGGATAATCCATTCCTGAAAGACCTGGACCAGGACCTGTATAAGACCTATCTCCGCAATGTAAAAAAGCAGGTGAAACTTTTCCGCGAGGAAAATATCCCCTTACAGGCGGAACTGAGCGTAATGGCACAACAGTATGGCGTTATCGCTGGTAAAATGACAATCACGGTTAACGGTCAGGAATATACGTTGCAACAGGCTGCTAAATTCCTGGAAAACGAAAACCGCGCCCTGCGCGAGGAAGTGTTTACCAAAACTGCTGCCCGCCGCCTGCAGGACCGCGACGCACTGGACCAGCTGTATACCGGCCTGGTACAGAAGCGCGACCAGGTTGCCAAAAACGCCGGCTTTGCCAATTACCGCGATTATAAGTTCGAAGAACTGGGCCGCTTCGATTATACCAAAGAAGACTGTTTCCAGTTCCACGAAGCGGTGAAAACACATATCCTGCCACTGGTACAGCAGATACTGGAAAAACAAAAGGCGAAACTGAAGATCGATCAGCTGAAACCCTGGGATACGGAAGCGGAACCCGCTGGCATCAAACCGCTGGAACCCTTCCATACCGGAGAAGAACTGATCACTAAAACCATTGAAACATTCGATCAGCTGGGACCGTTCTTCGGTGACTGCCTGCGCGTGATGAAAAAAATGGGCCGCCTCGACCTGGAAAGCCGCATCGGTAAAGCTCCGGGAGGATACAACTGTCCGCTCGCTGAAACCGGTGTACCGTTTATTTTTATGAATGCTGCCGGTCAGATGAAAGACCTCACTACTATGGTACACGAAGGCGGCCACGCCATTCACTCTTTCCTGAGCCATAACCTGCCTTTGAGCGCTTTCAAGGAATACCCGATGGAAATAGCGGAGGTAGCCAGTATGAGCATGGAACTGCTGACAATGGATTATTGGGATATCTTCTTCGATGATAAGGAACAACTGCGCCGGGCACGCCTGCAGCAGCTGGAAAGACCACTCACCATTTTCCCATGGATTGCCACCATCGATAAATTCCAGCACTGGATATACGAACATCCGCAACACACTACGGAAGAACGTACGGCTAAATGGCTGGAAATACTGAATGAGTTCTCCCCTGCTGTGGTAGACTGGAGCGGTCATGAAGACTATCGCGCCATCACCTGGCAGCGACAGCTGCATCTCTTTGAAGTGCCTTTCTATTACATTGAATATGGCATTGCACAGCTGGGCGCTATCGCTATGTGGAAACAGTTCAAGGAAAACAAGGAAACGGCGTTGAATAACTACGTACAGGCGTTAAGTTTAGGTAACACCAAAACGTTGCCGGATCTGTACAAAGCTGCCGGTATCCGCTTCGATCTGTCTCCGGCTTATATTAAAGAGCTGGCTGATTTTATGAAACAGGAGATAGAGAAAATTTAGGGATTTTTTGATTTACGGATTTCGGGGATTGATAAAAGCGAAGACCAAAGCAACTACCAATGAGTTGTTTTGGTCTTCGCTTTTTTATTCGCAAAATCAAAAAATCCGTAAATCAAAAAATCCCTAAATGCTTTGGTCTTCGCTTTTATCAATCCCCGAAATCCGTAAATCCCGAAATCCGTAAATCCCAAAATCATTTACAGGATTTACATACACCATTGACTACCACTTCCACATTGTGCATGGCGTAGCCTTTCGGCAGTTGTATGTTGGGAACATCTGTTTCATCAAGACAAGTTGTATTGCCACAGGTTTCGCATTTAAAATGCACGTGGTGATCGTGATGGTGATGTTCTGTGCATTCAGATTTACATACCGCATACCGTACGGAGGTATCGGTAGTGGGTATTTTATGAATGATGCCTTTTTCCAGGAATGTCTGCAGGGTACGGTATACTGTCACCCGGTCAAATGATTTACCGGCGAGTTTTTCAAAGTCACTGTGTTCGAGTGCACCGTCACTTTTCATAAACAGTTCCAGGATTTTTACCCTGGTTTCTGTTACACTCAGTTTGCTGTCCCGCAGTAAGATGCCTATTTTCTCTGTTATTTGTTTGGTGGTACCCATGATGAAAAAACTTTATTCTTCCATTAATCGGTCGATGTCGTCAATTAATTTGTCCACGTCCTGTTTTTTGGTGCCTTCGTAGAGGCCACGGATTTGTCCGGTTTTATCTACCAGGGCAAACCACTGGGTGTGTACAAAATCTTCGTCCCCGGTATAAGTGCCGTCATCTACCAGGTAACCCTGGCGGGCCAATGCATACAGTTCTTTTTTGCTGCCGGTGAGAAACCACCAGTTTTTAGGGTCCGCGCCATGTTTTTCCGCATAGACTTTCAGCACCGGAACACTGTCATGATCAGGATCTACAGTGTGAGACAGGATCAGGAACTCAGGTTTGTTTTTATATTTTGCATATACTTTTTCCATGTTCGCATTCATCTTCGGACAAATACCGGTACAGGTCGTGAAAAAGTATTCTGCTACGTAAATCTTGCCTTGTACATCCGCTTTGGTGCGGGTATGCCCTTCCTGATCGGTGAAGGAAAAGCCTTGTACGGTATGGCCCGGCGCACCCAGGACCGGTAATTTTTCCTTACCCAGGAAAGTGCCCCTTTCCCCTTTGATCACATAACCCGCGTATCCCAGGAATCCCAGGCTCAACACGGAGAAAAACACAATATATAAGATCGCTTTCTTAGACATAGGTGAAAAATCCCCACTATTTAGTTCATAAAATTATTCGATTCACAAAGGTAACACTTAGTTGACAGACACCGATCATTGATAGCGATATTACCCTGTTTTAGGTAGATGATCAACATCTTTTAAATTATCTTTTTAAATATATCAAAATGAGGCGGATTTATTTGCAACGTTGTTGCAAAATTACATAGTTTTGTGACTGATTCAAAATTTTAGGTAAGGTGGAGAATATATTTAGACGGATGAATCTGGACACGATAGGAATAGGAGCCTCTATGCTCTGTGCGGTACACTGTGCTGTATTGCCTTTACTATTTGCAGCGCTCCCTTTACTGGGAATGGAAATAACGGAAAACCCCCTGCTGGAATATTGTCTGTTGCTGTTTTCGTTTCTCATAGGTTGCCTGGCACTGGGCCAGGGCTATTGGCGGCATCATCGCCGGCTGTTGCCACTGCTGCTGTTTATAGGTGGTTTTGCGCTACTGCTGGCGGGCCACTTTCTGGAAGTGGCAGCTGCCTGGGAATATATGCTGATCTGCATCGGCGCAGCCGCCATCGTAGGCGCACACCTGCTCAACCAGCGCCACCGCCGGTATTGCAGGGTACATAAACATCACTAACATAGGATATGAAAAAATTACCTGTTACCGTGCTGAGTGGTTTCCTTGGCGCAGGGAAAACTACGCTCCTGAATCATGTATTGCACAACCGCGAAAATCTTCGTGTGGCCGTCATCGTTAACGATATGAGTGAGGTCAATATCGATGCGCAACTGGTGAGAAACGAAAACACCTTGCACAAAACAGAAGAACGCCTGGTGGAAATGAGCAACGGCTGCATCTGCTGCACGCTGCGCGACGATCTGCTGAAAGCGGTGGAACAGCTGGCAAGGGAAAACCGGTTCGACTATCTCCTGATAGAATCTACCGGCATCTCCGAACCCATACCAGTGGCACAAACCTTCTGTTACCAGGATGAAACAAACGGGATAGACCTCAGCGCTATCAGTCGCCTGGATACCATGGTGACGGTAGTGGACGCCTATAACTTCGCCCGTGATTACAGCAGCATTGAACGGCTGCAGGACCAGGGACTAACAGACGATGCCGCCGACCAGAGAACGATCGTTAACCTGCTCACTGATCAGGTGGAATTTGCCAACGTGATCGTCCTGAATAAATGCGATCTCGTGAGTCCTGAACAGCTGGGTAATTTAAAAGCCATGCTGCGCAAACTCAATGCAAATGCAGTACTCCTCGAGTCGGTAAACGGACAGGTCCCGTTGCATCAAATCCTCAACACCGGCTTGTTTGATTTTGATGCTACGGCTCAAAGTGCCGGCTGGCAAGCGGAACTGGAGCATGAACATACACCCGAAACAGAAGAATACGGCATCGGTTCTTTTGTATACCGCAGCCGTAAACCCTTTCACCCGGAGCGTTTCTGGCGGTATCTCAATGAACAATGGCCGGGAAATATCATTCGCAGTAAGGGATTGTTTTGGTTGGTGTCAAGACCTAAACTGGCGGTCAACTGGAGCCAGGCCGGCGGATCCCTGCGGGCGGAAAAAGCCGGCTACTGGTGGTGTGCCATCCCCCGCCAGCAATGGAACGTTGATGAGGATACCTGCCAACTTATTACCAGCCGCTGGGATGAACGTTTTGCGGATCGATACAATGAACTGGTGCTGATTGGTCAGCACATGGACCCCGCTTCTATTACCGCGGAACTCGACAACTGCCTCTGCTCTGAAGCAGAAGTGAAACAATATATACAGGGCGCCACTTTTAACGACCCTTTTCCTGCGATGTAATCAATATTTAGGTTGGCCTAAATAATAATTAAGGCAAGTATAAAATAAGGTTATAGTTTTGTGAAAAAATAAATCACTGTAGCCGCATGGGGAAGTGTTTTCACTGCTCCCGGGATCTCCATGCGCCTGCTTTACCTACAAGTGTCGGATTTTACATGAAACATTTATTTACACTACTAAGTGCCCTGCTACTGGCGATGTCATTACACGCCCAGCAAGGCGCCATTACGGGAAAAATTACTGCCAACGGTAAACCGGTACAATTCGCCAATGTGGCTATACCGGCGCTGAAAACAGGCGCTATAGCGGATCAGCAGGGTGTATTCAATATCCGCAATGTACAACCGGGCACCTATGATATCCGTATATCCATGATAGGGTACCAGCCGTTGACATTAAAGAAAAATATCGGCGCAAAACAAACCATCACCCTGGATATTTCGCTGGAAGAGGATTTGTCCAAACTAAACGAAGTGGTGGTGACAGGTGTATCGCGGGCTACCGCTGTCCGCAAAAATCCTATACCCATTGCCGTTATAGGAAAGAGAGCGATGAACATGAATGTCAATAACAACATCATTGACGCTATCGTGAAAGGTGTGCCGGGCGTAAGCGCTGTGACTACGGGACCGAATATCTCCAAACCCTTCATCCGTGGCCTGGGCTACAACCGGGTACTGACGCTCTTCGACGGGGTTCGCCAGGAAGGACAACAATGGGGCGATGAACATGGTATTGAAGTAGACCAATACGGTATTGCCAGGGCTGAAGTGGTGAAAGGCCCTGCAAGCCTTACCTACGGCTCGGACGCGCTCGCCGGTGTCATCAACATGATACCGGATGTGCCGGAAACAGAACCAGGCAAACTCAAAGGCAGCTTTCTTACCGATTACCACACCAATAACGGCATGATCGGTTCTTCGCTCGGACTGGCCTATAATAAAAACGATTGGAAATACGTGCTGCGCGGCACTTTTAAAGCAGCGCACAATTATCAGAATAAAATAGATGGATTTGTATACGGCACCGCTTTCCGGGAATATAACCTGACAGCGCTGGCCCGGGTAGATAAATCCTGGGGCCACTCCCAATGGGGCGCCAGCTTATACGACAATACTCAGGAAATCCCCGATGGAAGCCGCGATTCACTAACCCGCAAATTTACCCGGCAGGTAAAAGATGCAGATGATAATATCAAAGACAGGCCCATTGTACCGGACAATGAACTGCGTACCTATACGCTGAACCCGTTGCACCAGCATATCCAGCACTACCGTTTTTATAACCGTACCCGCTGGCAGTTAGGCAAAGGGGATCTTAACTCCCTCCTGGCCGTGCAACAAAGCGTACGCCGGGAGTATAACCATCCGGAAATGCCGGTCCAGCCGGGATTATACGTAGTGTTGAACACACTCAACTATGACTTTCGCTATAACCTGCCATCAATAGCCGGCATTGAATCTACCGCAGGGGTAAATGGGATGTACCAGCGTAACCGCAGCCGCAATGCTACCGACTTCCCTATTCCCGATTATGACCTGTTCGATATCGGTGGTTTCCTCTTTGCCAGGAAAACTATCGGTCAGGTAGATATTTCCGGCGGTATCCGGTATGATACCCGGCATATTCACTGGAACGATTTTTATGTTGGTTCCAATAAAGACAACGGTTTCGATAAAAAATACAATCTGCCCGATACTACCGGTGCTACGCTGCAGTTCCCGGCTTTCCGGCATAACTATACCGGCATCTCCGGCAGTCTGGGGATAACCTGGAACCTGAGCCAGCGCGTATTACTGAAAGCCAATGTGGCCAGAGGGTACCGGGCGCCCAACATCAATGAAATAGGCGCCAATGGACTGGACCCCGGTGCGCATATCGTATACCTGGGTAACCGGGAGTTTAAGCCGGAGTTCAGTTTCCAGCAGGACCTGGGCTTCCTCGCCTATCTGCCGGACCTCGATATCAGTGTGGAGGTATTTAACAATAACATCAATAATTATATCTACCAGGCAAGATTGTACGATGCCAATGGCGAACCGGTGGTGATAGTACCCGGTAACGTTACGTATCGTTATCAGCAATCCAGTGCGCGGCTGTATGGGGCAGAAGTGAGTGTAAATCTGCATCCGCGCACAGTGCCCTGGTTAACAATGGATAACAGTGCCGCCTATACGGAAGGGCGTAACCGCAATAAGGCCCTGATCGGGTTGTATGGTGATGCTGCCCGTTATCTCCCCTTTATACCGCCACTGCATATACGCTCTGCGCTGAAAGCCACGGCCACGCGCAATTTTGGGATGCTATCCAAAGCATATGTGCGGGCGGAAGTGGATCGTTTTGCCGCGAAGGATCATTTTTATGGAGTAGATGATACGGAGACTTACACCGCCGGCTATACGCTGATTAATTTCGGCGCCGGTTCCGGTATTGTCAACAAAAAGGGGAAAACGGTGCTGGAACTGTTCCTGCAGCTGGACAATGCCTTTAACGTGGCTTATCAGGCCAATATGAACCGGTTGAAATACTTTGAATATTATAATGAGTCCCCCAACGGACGGAGAGGTATTTATAATATGGGCAGGAATTTCAGCGCGAAGGTGATTGTACCTTTTTAGATGGTGAACGTTGTATTACTTGCGAAGGCGGAGGCCCAGCTTGATACCCAGGTGCAGGCTGGGCAGTACGCTTACCAGGGTGCCCTTGTTACGGTTCACTACCCCGTTTTCGCCTGATTCATAATTATCGGAATGATAGGCTTTGCCACGGAGGCCGATACCGAAGTAGGGATCGAGCACCAGTTTCTCCCTGCGGAACTGGCGGCCTACAAGTAACTGTATCGCATATACATCTTTAGAGCCGGAATTGGTGTAGGTGTTGTTGTTGAAGACCACATCTTCATTGGAGTAGAACAACTTTTTGTAGATCAGTATCGGTTCAAAGTAGGTACCGGCAGCGGAACTGGGACCTATTTCCCGGGTGATCAGGTAATAACGGAGCCCTGCCCGGAATCCGAGGCCACGCCCGTCTACAAATTGTTCTGTGCTGATATCGGGTTTTTTCTGGCCGAAGTCGATTTTCTTGGCCAGAACGTAGTCGGGATAATCGGTATAAATACCACTGACACCCAGCTCTATGCTGATTTTGTCGGAGATGTCCTGTTCCAGGATAATGTCCAGTTCATTAATCAGGGTAGTGGGATTTATTTTGAGGTAGGTAGCCCGGATCTTTTTTCCGCCGTCCTGGGCATAGGCTGATGCCGCAGACAAACAGAGTATTCCGATGAGCAACAGAGTCTTTTTCATACAGTTAGTAGGTAACGAGTGAGAGGGTTGACGGACGGTATGCGGCCACTGGTAAGGGCCGCATACCGTTTATTATTTTAGCAATATTCGTTCCACAATTACCGGAAACCATTGATGCTCCAACGCCTGAACCTTACGGGCCACTGTCTCCGGGGTATCTTCCGCAGTGATCGCGCAGCGTTCCTGGAGGATGCTTTCGCCATCATCATATTTTTCATTGACATAATGAATGGTGATGCCACTTTCTGTTTCCCCGGCGGCAATTACCGCTTCGTGCACAAAATGCCCGTACATGCCTTTTCCGCCAAATTTCGGGAGCAGCGCCGGATGAATATTGATGATCTGGTTGGGAAATGCTGCCACCAGGTTAGCCGGTACTTTCCAAAGGAAACCAGCCAGCACGATCAGGTCTGTATGCTGCGCTTTCAGCAGTTCCACATAGGTATCTGTATGGAAGAATTTCTCCTTTTCAATTAATACAGCGGGTATCCCTTCCCGTTGGGCGATGTCGAGCACGCCCGCTCCTGGTTTGTTGCATATAATCAGGGATACTTTGGCTTTATCTGAATTCCTGAAATGATCGATGATCTTTTGCGCGTTGCTTCCTGCACCCGATGCGAAAATGACAATGTTTTTCAACTGTTCTGTTTTAGCCGCAAAGGTACTATTTCAACAGTTTTTTCGGACGGGAGTTATTTCACATACTCCCCGCAACCATGATAAGTTTGGTCTTTTACCTTTACTTCTACAGTATTTGGGCGCATGAGTCCGCTCATATCATCGGTACACATCACATTCCGGATGGAGACAGTCAGTTGCGGGGTGGTATACACCTTCAGGGTATCAGTATTGGGCCGGGCGGCAGGCAGGGTAGCCAGGACACTATCGCCGGCAGCGGTATAGAACTTGATTTTCCGGGCTTCCACGTCGAGGCTCCAGAAGGGTTCGTTGCCATTGGCGGTGAAGGTAACGCCGTCACTGGCTTTCCGGGCCAGTATGTCGCGGCGGTCGCCGCCTTCTACCGGTTTCAGCACATAGTTGCTGGCGAGGGCGCCTTCAATGCGTTTGCCTTGTTTGTCCAATACCAGGAGTTTATTTTCCGAAGCGAGGAAAGAGCTGCTGTCGGTTTTTTTCTTAATGCTGACAATAGAGTCGTTGATCTGTTGCCAGGTTCCTTTTTCGGTATAGGCGATGCCTTGTCCCCTGCCCTGGTAGGATACCAGTTCGGTAAAGGTATGATCGTCGAAGAGACTGATCTGGTAATCCATACCCGGGCAATCTGCACAGGGCAGGGTACCCTGGTAGGTGCCGGTGATGTGGGTCGCCGTAGTGGTGGCCTTTGGTGTAGTGGTGCCGCCAGTGGCGCTATCAGTGCCGGTTTGGGTAGTTGGGTGATTGTTACAGGCCGTCAGGACGGCGAAAAGGGCGGATAAGCCAATGAGTGTACGCATGGGAGTTATTTTTTACAGACAGATTGAACATTCTGGTCCGGTGGCAGGTTATTAATGGTAAAAATAAGATTCTTACTGTAAATTCAGGCGGTTGAGGTAATATAATATATTATGTAGGCAGGGATATAGGGGGCCGCTATGAAGTTTGGATCTGCATATAATAATACTATATCCCTTGCAAAACGCCTGTCCTGCTATTATATAGGCCTGTCAATAAAATGGAATCGAACTTTCAATCAAAATAATAAGTTTTGAAAGGTCAGGAGCGGGGTACTCCGTAATTAGCCAGCATAAAGGATTACAACAGGGATGTCATCGTTCGGGGAGCCAAAATGACGCTTTTCTTAAGGCAAATAATTTTTAGAATTGTTGGTAAATTGTCAACATTGTGTCTTATTTTTGCTGGCACTTTTAAGAAACTTTAGGTCAAATCTAAACTATATAGGCTGTGTATCGTCGTGTTTCCATTCTTTTGCGCAAGCATTTTGTGAGTGTGCTTATTCTATGCGCTAGTATAGTAATTCCGTTTTCTGCCGTAAAAGCAGCGGATCCTGCCAAGGGTAAGCAAATCTTCCAACAAAACTGCGCTTCATGTCACAATGTCCACAAGAAGCTGACAGGTCCTGCACTGGCGGGGGTAGAAGGTCGCTGGGCTGATAAGAAATTATTGCACCAGTGGATTCATAACTCCGCGTCCGTATTGGCGTCTGGCGACAAGTACGCCAACGACCTCTTTAATGAGTACAACAAAACCGCGATGACGGCTTTCCCTTCATTAACCAATGAAGATATTGACGACATCCTGGCGTTCATTAAAGTTGAAGAGGCTAAACCTGTAGGTGGTACTCCTAAAGAAGGTCCTGCAACTGCCGGTGCCAAAGAGCAAGGCAGCGACAACAGCCTGCTTTTCGGTATTATCACCCTGATCCTGGCTGTGGTAGCCCTGATCCTGATGCAAATCAACAGCAACCTGAACAAACTTGCTGGTGATAAAGAAGGTCATCCTACTCCTGAGCCGATCCCCTTCTACAAAAACAAAGCCTACATCGCCCTGGGTATCCTGGTGCTCTTCATGGTAGGCGGTTACTTCACCATCCAGGGAGCTATCGGGCTGGGTCGTCAGAAAGACTATATGCCTGAGCAGCCGATCTTCTACAGCCACAAAGTGCACGCCGGCATCAACCAGATCAACTGTCTGTATTGCCACGCCGGTGCTGAGAAGAGCAAGCACGCTATGATTCCTTCCGAGAACATCTGTATGAACTGTCACAAAGCCATTAAAGAGTACTCCGGCCCTGAGCTGTTTACTGCTGAAGGCAAGAAAGTGGACGGTACCGCAGAAATCGCAAAATTATACGATTACGTAGGCTGGGACGCTGAAAAAGGTAAGTATACCAAACCAGGTCGTCCTATCGAATGGACTAAGATCCACAACCTGCCTGACCACGTTTACTTCAACCACTCCCAACACGTGGTAGCCGGTAAACAACAATGTCAGACCTGCCACGGTGCTATCACCGAAATGGACGAGGTTCACCAGTTCGCTGACCTCTCAATGGGTTGGTGTATTAACTGTCACCGTACCACTAAAGTACAGTTCGCTGACAACAACTACTACAGCATCTTCGAGAAACTTCATCAGGATATTAAAGATAAGAAGATCGATAGTGTGACTGTTGAAATGGTAGGTGGTACTGAATGTCAAAAATGTCACTACTAGAAAGGATTTAACGCATCATGATTTTCTGCTTACAGAAAATCATGACGTGTTTCAGAAGATATCAAAATTCATAAAACGTAACTCGTTAATATAACATGGAGCAAAAAAAGTATTGGAAAGGCTTGGAGGAGTTGCACAATACCGAAGCGCATCAGGAAATTGTGAAGAACGAATTCAGTGAAGAATTACCGTTTGAGAGTGAAGGCCTGTTGAATGCGACTACCCCCCGCCGGGACTTTCTGAAATACCTCGGTTTCACTACAGCTGCGGCTACTATCGCTGCCAGCTGCGAAACGCCCGTTCATAAGGCTATCCCTTACGTGAACAAACCGGAGGAAATTACTCCGGGCGTAGCCAACTATTATGCTTCTTCTTACACCATCGATGGTGAGTATGTGCCGGTGGTGGTTAAAACCCGCGAAGGCCGTCCCATTAAAATAGAAGGTAACACCCTGTCTTCCATCACAGGTGGTTCTACTTCAGCAAAAGTACAAGGCACTGTATTGAGCCTGTACGACGTAGCTCGTCTGCGTTTCCCGACTATCGGCGGTACTGAAACAACCTGGGCGGAACTGGATAAACAAGTAAGCGCTGCACTGGCCGGCCTCGGCGGTGCTCCCGTTGTTTTGTTAAGCACTTCCATCCTCAGCCCAAGCACTAAGAAAGTAATCGACGCTTTCCTGGCTAAGTATCCCAACTCCCGCCACGTAGTGCACGATCCGGTATCATACTCCGGTATGCTGCTCGCTAACGAGGCTTCCTACGGTAAAAGGACCATCCCTTCCTACCACTTCGAAAACGCAAAAGCAATCGTTAGCCTTGGCGCCGACTTCATCGGTACCTGGCTCAACCCCGTTGAATACGCCCGTCAATTTGCACAAACCCGTAAGGTGAGCGCTAAACAGCTGGAAATGTCCAAACTGTTCGCGTTCGAAAGCAATATGAGCCTCACCGGTGCAAACGCTGACGAAAGATATACGCACAGACCTTCTGAAGCTGGTGCAGTAGCACTGGCCCTGCTGGCAGCTGTAGGCGGCAGCGTAACCGCTCCCAAACTGGATGCTAAAGTAGAAGAAGGTATTAAGAAAGCTGCTGCTGAACTGAAGAAATTCGCCGGTAAAGCACTGGTAGTAAGCGGCTCCAACGACGTAAACACTCAACTGATCGTTAACGCGATCAACAATATCGTAGGCGCTAACGGTACTACTATCGACTGGGCTAACCCTTCCGGCTACCGCCAGGGTATCGACAGCGATATGACCAAACTGGTAGACGACATGAACGCAGGCAGCATCGGTGCTGTACTGGTATATGGCGCTAACCCGGCTTACGACTACTTCGACGCGGCTAAATTCAGCGAAGGCCTGAAGAAAGTAAAACTCTCCCTGTCCTTCAACGACCGCCTCGACGAAACAACTGAACTGTGTAAGTTCGCTGCTCCTGATCACCACTTCTTGGAAAACTGGAACGACGCTCAGGGCAAACCAGGTTACTACAGCTTCGCACAACCTACCATCTCCCCTCTCTTCAAAACACGTGCTGCACAGGATTCCCTGCTGGCATGGACTGGTAACACCACTGCCTGGGCCGACTATCTGAAGGCTGAATGGGTAGCTAAACTGGGTAGCCAGGAAGCATGGGATAAAGCACTGCAGGATGGTGTGGTTGAACCAACTACGGCTCCCGCTTTAGGTGGCGCCTCCTTCTCCGGTGATATCGCCGGCGCTGCTGCGAAAATCTCCGGCGCGAAAAAAGGTGGTAAATACGAAGTAGTACTGTACGAAAAAGTAGCCATCGGTAACGGTAGACAAGCCAACAACCCATGGTTGCAGGAAATGCCTGATCCGATCACCCGCGCTACCTGGGACAACTACGCTTGTATCTCCAACACGCTCGCTAAAACATTCTCTGCTCAACTGGGTGATGACTACGAAATCAACGTTGAGAAAAAAGAACTGAAAATAAAAACCAACGGTAAAGAAATCGTACTGCCAATGCTGATTGTACCAGGTATCCACCCTGAAACGATCGCTATCGCAGTAGGTTACGGCCGTGGTAAAAATATTGGCCGCGCTGCCGCTGGCATCGGCCAGAACGCTTACCCGCTCGTAAGCTTCAACGGTCAGACTTTCGATTACTTCACTGCAGACGCTGCAGTAGAAGCTACCGGTAAAATGTACCCTGTTGCGTTAACACAAACACACAACAGCTACGAAGGCCGTCCTATCATTAAAGAAACTACCCTCGCTGAATTCAGCCACAATCCGAAAGAAGTGAATGAAGACAGAAGGGAACTGGATAAGTTTGGTAAAGACTTCCGCAGCGATGCTACCCTGTACTCTTCTCACCCCTACCCTGGTATCAAATGGGGCATGTCCATCGACCTGAACACCTGCTTCGGTTGCGGCGCTTGTACCATTGCTTGTCAGGCAGAAAACAACGTTTCTGTAGTAGGTAAAGAGGAAGTAGGTAAAGGACACGAAATGCACTGGATCCGTATCGACCGTTACTTCAGCGGTGATGAGAACAATCCGGAAGTAGTGTTCCAGCCAATGCTGTGCCAGCACTGCGATAACGCACCTTGCGAAAACGTTTGCCCGGTTGGTGCTACCAACCACAGCTCTGAAGGTATTAACCAGATGGCTTACAACCGTTGCATCGGTACCCGTTATTGCGCTAACAACTGTCCTTACAAAGTTCGTCGCCTCAACTGGAGAGACTGGAACGGTGCGGACAGCTTCGAAAACAACCTGTACGATGTTGCTGATATGAACGATAACCTCACCCGTATGGTACTGAACCCTGATGTAGTGGTTCGTAGCCGTGGTGTGATGGAAAAATGTTCTTTCTGCGTACAACGTTTACAGGAAGCTAAACTGGACGCTAAGAAAGCAGGTCACCCGCTGAAAGACGGTGCTGCTAAAACAGCTTGCCAGCAGGCTTGTGGCGCTGATGCGATCGTATTCGGTAACGTAAACGACAAAAACAGCGAAATCTATAAGATCCGTAACGAAGAGCAAACTGAAAGAATGTACTACGTGCTGGAAGAAACACACGTACTGCCTTCAATCAACTACCTGGCTAAGATCAGAAACAAAGATGCCGCTCCTAAAAAAGCAGAGAAAGAATCTGCTCACAAGGAAGAAGCGCATCATGCGTAAGATCTTTTAACAAGTAACGTTAAGGGAGAAAATAACAAAGACAGTTACAGAATCTGAGATCATAACAAAAGACAAGGGCTAGTAGCTAGAAGCTAGCAGCTAAAAGCTTATAGAATATGAGTTTAAAATACGAATCCACACTGAGAGAACCTTTAGTTGACGGGGTTAAGGATTATCACCAGGTAACGGAAGATATCATTAGTCCCATTGAAGGGAAGCCTGGTAAATTGTGGTATGTAGGCTTTGTAATTTCACTGGCACTGTTGGGCTTCGGCGCATTTTCAGTGTTTTGGCAGATTTATTTCGGTGTGGGTGTTTGGAATCTGAACAAAACCATCGGTTGGGGTTGGGATATCACCAACTTCGTATGGTGGGTAGGTATCGGTCACGCCGGTACCCTGATTTCGGCCATCCTCCTGCTGTTCCGTCAGGGATGGCGTACAGGGGTGAACCGCGCGGCAGAAGCGATGACCATCTTCGCGGTAATGTGCGCCGGCCAGTTCCCGATTATTCACATGGGTCGTGTATGGATGGCTTTCTTTATCCTGCCTTATCCTAACACCCGCGGTCCGGTATGGGTTAACTTTAACTCTCCGCTGCTGTGGGACGTATTCGCGATCTCTACTTACTTTACCGTTTCCCTGTTGTTCTGGTACTCCGGTCTGATTCCGGACTTCGCTACCATCCGTGACCGAGCTAAAACCAAACTGCGTAAACTGCTGTACGGTGTAGCTGCTTTCGGTTGGACAGGTTCTACCAAACACTGGCAACGTCACGAGGCGCTGTCGCTGGTACTGGCAGGTTTATCTACTCCGCTGGTACTGTCTGTACACACCATCGTATCTTTTGACTTTGCTACCTCCGTTATTCCTGGTTGGCATACTACCATCTTCCCTCCTTACTTCGTGGCGGGTGCGATCTTCTCCGGTTTCGCGATGGTACAAACACTGCTGATCATCACCCGTAAAATATTACACCTGGAAGAATACATTACCCTGGGCCACATGGAAGCCATGAACAAGGTAATCGTACTCACCGGTTCCGTAGTAGGTTGTGCTTACCTGACTGAGCTCTTCATGGCATGGTACGGTGCTAACCCTTACGAGTTCGCTACTTTCTTCAAGTATCGTGCTGCCGGTCCGCTGGGTTGGTCTTACTGGATCATGATGACATGTAACGTAATCACGCCGCAGGTGTTCTGGTTCCGTAAAATGAGAAGAAGCGTGGCTGTTACTTTCGTAATGTCCATCATCGTAAACATCGGTATGTGGTTCGAACGTTTTGTGATCATCTGTACTTCCCTGTACCGCGACTATCTGCCATCCAGCTGGTCTTACTACCGTCCGTCCTGGCCGGAAGTTGGTTTCTACATGGGTACTTTTGGTCTGTTCTTCACTTGCTACTTCCTGTTCGCTAAATACTTCCCGGTAATCGCAGTAGCTGAAATCAAGGCTATCCTGAAAACTTCCGGTGAGAACTTTAAAGAGAAAATGGAAGTATACGAAGGTGAAACTGCAGAACAATTTGCAAAAGCTGTTCACCACGAACACGCTCACTAATAGAGGAATTGACAGAATTAATTAATTGGAATTTGAATTTTTAAATATATGGCTGTTAAAAATTTTGTTGTAGGCTTGTTTGACGATGAGGCAGTGTTGTTTCCGGCAGTGAAGAAAGTTCGCACTGCAGGTTACAAGTTGCACGATGTATACACTCCTTTTCCTGTTCACGGCCTGGATCATGCAATGGGTTTAAGGGAAACCAGCCTGCACACAGCCGGTTTCATATATGGTATCACTGGTACCACCACGGCTTTAACTTTCATGAGCTGGGTATTTAACGTAGACTGGCCGCTGAACATCGGTGGTAAGCCTCACTTTCCATTACCGGCATTCATTCCTATTACCTTCGAGCTGACTGTATTGTTTGCGGCGGTAGGTATGGTAATGACTTTCTGCTACCTGTGTCAGTTAATGCCAGGCGTAAAGAAACATATCTTCCATCCCAGACAAACTGATGATAAGTTTGTAATGGTCATCGAACTCACCGAAAAAAGCAACGCAGAGGAAATCAAACGTTTCCTGAACGAAGCTGGTGCACACGATGTCAACGAACAGCGGGCTGAAGCTGGCTGGTGGTATGGCAGATATGACAAAAACGACGAGGACGTTTACGCTTCTCCGGCTAACGCTTAATAACATTAACAGCAAAAAAATACAGTTGCAACCATTAGAAGCTGTAAGCAGAACTAATGAAAGCTAGCATAAATAATTTCTGATGAAAAGGACTTCTAACATATTGATTGTAGCCGCATTGGCAACTGGAGCTTTCCTGGCAGCCTGTAACAGAGGGGAGCATAACAGGAAGCCCGGCAGGATTTATATGCCCGACATGTATGAATCCCGTGCGTATGAGTTTTACAGTGCGCGTTTGGCAGGTCTGAAACCAGTGGACGGAACAGTTAAGAGAGGTGAACTTTTGCCTTACCATCTGAAAGAAGCAGATACGGCACAGGCAAATCTGGTAAAAAATCCGCTGACCATCACCCCCGATGATCTGAAAGAAGGTGAGCGTTTATTTAATATTTATTGCGGTGTCTGCCACGGTACTGCACTGGATGGTAACGGTCCGCTGTACAAAGGAGGCGAAGGCCCTTACTCTGCAGCACCAGCCAACCTGGTAGCCGGCGCTAAAGCTGGTTATTCCGAAGGCCGCCTGTTCCATGTAATGACCTATGGTTATAATATGATGGGTAGCTATGCCAGCCAGCTCGACAGAGCACAACGCTGGAAGATTGCTGCTTACATTAAGAGCAAACAACCAGGCGCTGCTCAGCCTGCAGCTGCAGCCGCTCCTGCGAAAGATAGCGCAGCAGCCAAATAAGTTAGAAAGAGTTAAAACTGAATTTCAAACAAGTATTTTAATATACAGTAATGAAAGACCAATTTGTAGTACCGGCAAGATTAAAAAAGACCAGCTTCGTGTTAATGGGCGTGGGCTTGCTGACTTTATTGATCGGATTAATTGCGTTTCAAGGCGAGAACGCGACACGGTTCTGGGCCGGTCTGTTGCAAAACAGCAGCTTCTTTTTGCTGATTACATTGGCCAGCACCTTTTTTATTGCAGCCACAACACTGGCACACGGTGGTTGGCAGATTGCCTTCCGTCGCGTTCCTGAAGCAATTTCCATGGCAGTTCCTGCCCTGGCTGCGATCCTGTTTATCATTGTAATGATCATCGTTTTCGGTGGTAAAGAACACATCTACCACTGGATCAACGCACACCACGTAGCAGAAGATAAGATCCTGACCTGGAAATCCGCTTTCCTGAACAAAGGCTTCTATACTACCGCTACCATCCTCACACTGGGCCTGTGGATCTTCTTCACCCTGAAGCTCCGTAACATGTCTATCGAAGAAGATGGTTGGGACCTGAAACCAGAAACCGGCCGTAAACTGATCTGGAGAAATACCGTTTGGTGCGGTGCTTTCCTGGTTGTATTCACCCTGAGCGTTGGCTCCACCACCCCCTGGATCTGGTTGATGAGCATCGACGCACACTGGTTCTCTACTATGTATTCCTGGTATACTTTCGCCAGCAGCTGGGTATCCGGCCTGTCCCTGATCGCACTGTTTGTGGTGTACCTGAAAAAACATGGTTACCTGACTTACGTAAATGAAGAACACCTGCACGACTTAGGTAAATTTATCTTTGCTTTCAGCATCTTCTGGACTTACCTCTGGTTCTCCCAGTACATGCTGATCTGGTACGCTAACATGCCGGAAGAAACTGAATACTTCCAGCCTCGCGTATGGGGCGAATGGAGACCTATTTTCTTCCTGAACCTCCTGATCAACTTTATTACGCCGTTGCTGTTCCTCATGAAGAGAGACACCAAACGTAACTATACTTCCGTAGCCTTCATCGCTGTTGTAGTAATCGCCGGTCACTGGCTCGATTTCTGGCAGATGGTAGGCCCCGGCACCTACAAACACCTGGTATTCCCATGGTATGAACTGGGTCTGGGCGCTGGCTTCGTTGGTCTGATTATTTTCCTGGTAGCTAACGCGCTCACTAAAGCTCCGCTGGTACCGAAAAATCATCCTTACCTGAAAGAAAGTATTGTTCACCACACCTAATATGGTGATAACGAAGATTTAGCAATAGAAAAGCATTAGATAACTTAATTATTTCATATAGCAATGTCAGGATTTTTAGCAGTCTTAGTTATTGTTCTCATATTCATAGTCATCTTCCAGATTGCGAAGGCGAGCGAATATGTGTCCATATTGAAGGGAGAAAAGAAAGCGCGCCAGCAAAGTAACCGTATCAATGGTTTCCTGCTGATAGCATTCCTGGTGCTGGGGCTCATCGGCGTGTATTATTGTAATAATCTGCTGAAGGGCAAGATCCTGGGCGAATCTGCATCTGTACAGGGTGAAGGCGTAGATACACTCATCTACGTAACCCTCGCCATCACGGGTATCGTGTTTGTCGGTACTCAGATCCTCCTGTTCTGGTTCGCATTTAAATACCAGGAAAAAGAAGGCCGTAAAGCATTTTATTTTCCGCATAACAACAAACTGGAAGTGATCTGGACCGTTATCCCGGCCATCGCACTGACTGTTTTGGTGGCATTCGGTCTGAAACACTGGTTCCAGCTCACCTCCGACGCTCCGAAAGATGCAGCGATCGTAGAAGTAACTGGTAAACAATTTAACTGGCTCATCCGCTACCCAGGTAAAGACGGCCAGCTCGGCCGCCGCGATTTCAAAAAAATCGACGAAGCTGCCAGCAACCCGCTGGGTATGGATTGGGATGACCAACTGGGTAAAGACGACTTCATGGCAACTGAAGTGCACCTGGTAGTAGGTAAACCTGTAAAATTCATAATCGGTTCCCGTGACGTTATTCACGACGTCGGTTTACCTCAGTTCCGTATGAAAATGGACGCTGTACCGGGTATTCCTACCACCCTGTGGTTCACTCCCAAGTACACTACCAAACAAATGAAGGAAAAAACCGGTAACCCGGATTTCACCTACGAAATATCCTGCGATCAGATGTGTGGTTCCGGTCACTACTCTATGAGAGGTGTGATTGTTGTTGAAACTCAGGAAGAATACGATGCCTGGGTTGCAAAACAACCGCTGCAGTACAGCCTGGCTCACCCGGCCGCGGCTCCTGCTGAAGCGCCAAAGGCCGATAGCACACAAAAAACAGTGGCAGCGAATATCGGTAAGCCGTAATTTTGTGTAGAAGAATTTTTTGACGCAGTAATTAACCAATAAAAAAAGACAAACTAACAAACGCGATACCTTCCCGGGCGTTGGTTTATTATAAACAGAACCGATTATGAGTAACGAAGCAACATTGCACAGTCAACAGGAGGTAATGCACGGCGCGCATGATCATCATGATCATGAGCACCATCATGAAGACAATTTCATCTCGAAATATGTATTCAGCCTTGATCATAAAATGATTGCCAAACAATTCCTGATCACCGGTATCGTTTGGGCTATCATCGGTGCTTTCTTTTCTGTGGTGTTCCGTTTGCAACTGGGTTTTCCCGATGCTACTTTCCCTTGGCTGGAAAGCATTCTGGGTCACTGGGCTAAAGGTGGCCGTATCACTCCGGAAGCTTACTATGCATTGGTGACAATGCACGGTACTATCCTCGTATTCTTTGTATTGACCGCTGGTTTGAGCGGTACCTTCTCTAACCTGCTCATTCCCCTGCAGGTAGGTGCCCGCGATATGGCTTCTCCTTTCATGAACTGCCTGAGCTATTGGTTCTTCTTCCTGGCCAGCCTCGTGATGATGGCTTCCCTGTTCGTTCAAACAGGACCGGCTTCCGGCGGTTGGACCATGTACCCTCCACTGAGTGCACTGGGCGACGCTTCCATCGGTTCTAAAATAGGTGTTGACTTGTGGCTGATCTCTATGGCGCTGTTCGTTGTTTCACAGCTGCTGGGTGGTCTGAACTACATCTCTACCCTGCTGAACATGCGTACCAAAGGTATGAGCATGACCAAAATGCCTTTAACCATCTGGTCATTCTTCTTTACCGCTGTATTGGGTGTACTGTCTTTCCCTGTACTGCTGTCCGGCTTCATTCTGCTGCTGTTTGACCGTCACGCTGGTACCAGCTTCTATCTCTCTGATATCTTCATCGCAGGTAAAGCCCTGGCAAACGAAGGTGGTAGCGCCATCCTCTACCAGCACTTGTTCTGGTTCCTCGGTCACCCTGAAGTATATATCATCATCCTCCCTGCCATGGGTATGGTGTCTGAAGTACTGGCAGTTAGCTCCCGTAAACCTATCTTCGGCTACCTGGCCATGATCGGTTCCCTGTTCGCTATCTGTATCCTGGCCTTCCTGGTTTGGGCTCACCACATGTTCGTTACTGGTCTGAACCCATTCCTCGGCGCCTTCTTCGTACTGCTCACCCTCCTCATTGCGGTGCCGTCTGCCATCAAGGTATTTAACTGGCTCACTACCATCTGGAAAGGTAATATCCGCTTTACACCGGCTTCCCTGTTCTCTATCGGTTTCGTGAGCACCTTTATCTCTGGTGGTCTGACCGGTATCTGGCTGGGTAACTCCTCTATCGATATTCACCTGCACGATACCTACTTCGTAATCGCTCACTTCCACATTGTAATGGGTGTGTCCGCTTTCTTCGGTATGTTTGCCGGTATTTATCACTGGTTCCCGAAAATGTATGGCCGCTTTATGAACAATACTATCGGCTATATCCACTTCTGGGTAACCCTGATCGGTGCTTACCTGATCTTCTGGCCTATGCACTACGAAGGTATGGCCGGTATGCCAAGAAGGTATTTCGACTACTCCAGCTGGACTTCCTTCAACCAGTTTGGTGGCCTCAACCAGTTTATCTCTATCGTGGTAATCCTGGTGTTCGCTACGCAGCTGCTGTTCGTGTTCAACTTCTTCTACAGCATCTTCAAAGGAAGAAAACTGACCGAAACGAACCCATGGAAAGCTACCACCCTGGAATGGACTACTCCGATCAACCCGGGTCACGGCAACTGGCCTGGTGAAATTCCTGAAGTTCACCGCTGGGCTTATGACTACAGCAAGGATGGAAGAGACTTCATCCCGCAGACAGAACCAATTGGTCCTAACGAGTCAGCTCACTAACTTATAAACAGATTCCGGGACGCAGAAATAAACTGCTTTCCGGAATCTTGTTCACCGTGATGTTTGTAAATTTGTCCCGGATTTAAAACCCGGGATGTGGATAGAAATAAAATGTTGCAAGAAAACTCCATAAAGTTGTCGTCATCGTATGCAGTAGCGAGTAAGGTGAAGGATTATTCTCAGTTAATGAAGTTTAATCTCACCTTCATGGTGGTATTTTCATCTGTGGTAGCTTACCTGCTGGTGCCGGGTGTGGAGTTTGACCTGATCAAAGTTCTTTTGTTATTTGCCGGTGGTTTGCTGGTTTCCGGATCAGCCAATACCATCAACCAGATATGGGAAAAAAATACCGATAAGCTGATGGCCCGCACCGCCACCCGCCCCCTGCCCTCCGGCAGGATGAGCGAAACGGAAGCGGTCATCGTAGCAGCGGTAACCGGTGTTGCTGGTTTCCTGGTCATGGGATATTGTTTTAACTGGCTGAGCGCTGCCCTGAGCCTTTTCTCCCTGGTGATGTACGGATTCGTATACACACCCTGGAAAAAATGGAACTCCCTGGCTGTATTGGTAGGGGGAATTCCGGGTGCTATGCCGCTGCTCATTGGCTGGGCTGCAGGCGCCAACAACCTTTCCGAAGGCGGTTGGTCACTGTTTGCGATCCAGTTCCTGTGGCAGTTCCCGCATTTCTGGGCTATCGCCTGGATTGCACATAAAGACTATACCCGTGCAGGATTTAAACTGCTGCCTGCCAATGGTGAACCTAATAAGTTCACTGCGCTGCAGGCCGTTATGTATACCCTGTTACTGATCCCTGCCGGCGTAGCACCTTACCTGCTTAAGATCACCGGCGGTATCTCTGCTATCGTGGCCATCCTGGCAGGTGTGTTTTTCCTGTACCGTGCAATTAACCTGTACAGAAAGAATGATGTCCCTGCAGCACGTAAACTGATGTTTGGTTCATACATTTACCTGACCATTGTTCAGCTGGCACAGCTGCTGGACAAGGCCTAAAAGCAATAGAAGGAGTGATGCATACAATGAGCATACAACGTAAGAAAATTCATCCGCACAAGTATTCCCTATGGATAGCAATGGGTAGTATTACCATGATGTTCATCGGATTTACCAGTGCGTACGTTGTGAAGAGATCGCAGGCTAATTGGCTGGCATTTGAGCTGCCGCATATTTTCTGGTTGTCTACTGCTTTAATTTTACTGAGCAGCCTGACTATCCACCTGGCCCTTAAACAGTTTAAGGAAAGGAATATGCAACGCTACAAACAACTGATAACCCTCACCGCTGTATTAGGTGTGGCTTTTGCTGTTTGTCAGTGGATCGGCTTTTCACAAATGAGAAATAGCGGACTCGCCCTCAACGGACCGGTTTCCGCTTCCTTTATTTATGTTATCGTAGGCGTGCACATGCTGCACGTATTAGGCGGTGTGGTAGCACTGCTTATCATGTTTGGCCGGGCCTACAGAACCCGCGTCAGAACCTACTCCGCAGTTCCCATCGAAGTAGCTGCCACCTATTGGCATTTCGTGGACGTTTTGTGGATCTACCTGTTGATTTTTTTAAGTATCGCGAGATAAACTTTGTAAAATTTTATAAAACTAACAATGGACACAGCAGTTACAGCGAAGAAAAAATGGTGGGACGGAGGATACTCTCCCTTTAATGTGAGCTATGGTAAGTTGATGATGTGGTACTTCCTGCTTTCAGATGCCTTCACCTTCGGAGCATTACTGATCTCTTACGGAACTATCCGCTTTTCCAGCACTTCCTGGCCTGATCCGAATGACGTTTTCCGTTCCTTCCCGGGTATGGGACACGCCAACTTACCGCTGGTATTTGTGAGCTTGATGACCTTTATCCTCATCATGAGCTCTGTGACCATGGTACTGGCCGTTCATGCCGGTCACATGAGAGATAGAAAAGCTGTTGCCAAATGGATGATCTGGACCATCATCGGTGGTATCTGCTTCCTCGCTTGTCAGGCCTGGGAATGGACACACCTGTTCCATGAAGGCGCCTGGTGGGGCCGCAATCCTTTCCACAACGTGGATGGTACCCTGGCTTCTACCAACTTCACTAACTTTTTCTTTACCATCACCGGTTTCCACGGCTTGCACGTAACTTCCGGTGTTGTACTGAATATCATCATCCTCGCTAACGTACTGAAAGGTACCTACGAAGAAAGAGGTCACTACGAAATGGTGGAAAAAGTCGGTCTGTACTGGCACTTTGTAGACCTGGTTTGGGTATTCGTATTCACCTGCTTCTACCTGCTTTAATCGGGTAGCTTCAACTAAACGGATACAAGGTTTGTAATTTGAATTATCGCATTTTAGAATTTATTTAATCTCAATAGGAATGGAGCATACGCATACTGCAGAAGGACATGCACATCATGATTCATCTACCAAAAAGATCTGGAGAACTTTCTGGATCCTCCTGGCTGTAACCATGGTGGAAGTTGGTCTGGCGTTTTTACACCTGGAAACAGGTTTCCCCAGCAGAGTACTGCTGAACGCTGTGTTCATCGGACTGACAATAGTGAAAGCATTTTATATCGTTTCTGAGTTCATGCACCTCGGCAGCGAAATTAAAAACCTGATCTATACTGTACTGATTCCACTGCTGCTCTTCATCTGGTTCATTATCGCTTTCCTCTATGAAGGTAATTCCTGGAAAAATATGAACAGAGACCTGAAACCAGGTACTCCGATCGAAGCAGTGAAAGCACCGGCTGAAGGCCACGGAACACACCACTAAGTTTTTGACATTTAAATTTCAGCGTCATCTCTCGCAGGGCTATATTAGGAGTTGCATTGGCTATACTGGTACCGCTGACAGGTTACCTGATTGTAGATCATTACGGGAAAAACGTAATACCTATTCCAAAGTATTACATTCCCGAAAGAGTGGATACGGTTGTTCAAAATGGTAAAACCACCTACGACACCGTTTTCCATCAGATCAGGGATTTTAAAATGACCAACCAGCTGGGTCAGCAGGTAAGCCTGAAAGACATGGAAGGTAAAGTGATCCTGGTAGATTTCTTTTTCACTTCCTGTCCGTCTATCTGCCCTACCCTGACCAAAAACCTGAGAAAGATCCAGAGCGCTTACGGGAAAACAGATACCCTGCTCCAGATCCTCTCCTTTTCGGTAGATCCTGTCAGAGATTCAGTTCAAAGGCTGCGGAAATACGGATATGACTATAATGTAAATCCGGACAACTGGTGGCTGCTGACCGGCGATAAGAAAGAAATCTACGACCTCGCCAGACACGATTTCTTCGTTTCTGTAACGGAAGGCGATGGCGGACCGGATGATTTCGTTCACACTGAAAAGCTGGTACTGATTGATAAAAACAGACATATCAGAGGATACTACAACGGGCTCGATTCCAACGCCGTTAAACAATGTGCTACCGATATCGCTACCCTGTATCTTGAAAAAGACAGGCATCGCCCGGGATTCTGGAAATTCCTGAAAGGTTTGTTCAGAAATTTTAGCTGATAAATGATAACGTATTACTGAAAGGTGGATAAAAGAAAGATCTCTCTTCTTTTTCCACCTTTCGCATATCCGGAATATATTATGGAACTTAAAAATAAAAATCTAAACACACCTATTGCCATCATTTCTGTTGTGATCCCCGCACTGGTGGCTATATTGTTCTTTATGCCGAAACCGGACTTCCATCCGGGTTTCGATGTCAGGATTCTTCCGTTGTTCCACGCCATCCTCAACTCCGCTACGGCGGTATTGCTGGTGGCTAGCCTGTATTTCATTAAAAATCAACAGGTAAAGGCGCATAAAGTCACCAACCTCATTGCGGTGGGGCTATCGGTCATCTTCCTCTTGTCATACGTTACCTACCATGCCCTGGCGCCTGAAACACGCTTCGGGGATGCAGACCATAACGGCGTGGTAGACGCAGCAGAAAAAGCGGTGTTGGGCGGTATCCGTTATCTCTATTACTTCCTGCTGCTCACGCATATTGTACTGGCTGGTATCATTGTGCCGCTGGTGCTGTTTACCCTGCTGCGTGGTTTCCAGAATGATATACCCCGGCACCGGAAAATAGCCCGTATCACCTGGCCTATCTGGTTCTATGTGGCTGTAACAGGAGTGATTGTGTATATCATGATTTCCCCATATTACCATTGATATATTTCCGAAGATGATTTTCCGTTAGATGACCTAATTTTGCTGGATTAAATGATGATGATATGAATAAGCTGTATTTGTTGCTGCTGACCGTAATACTGACAGTGATGAGCTCACCGTTGCTGGCACAATGCTCGCTTTGTACCAAAACAGCGCAACAGTTGGGAGAAGGCCCTGCGAAGGGATTGAACAATGGTATCCTGATGCTGGCGTTTACACCGCTGGCGATCATCGGTCTGCTGGCTTTCCGCTGGTGGAAAAGCAACCGGGAAGCCTCCTGATATAGCTTCCACAGCCTTGTTTTAACCCTATTTATATATTCGCTATGATCACCTATCGAAAGGCGAACATCCATGATATTACTCAGCTGGTAGCGCTACGGCTCCGGTTTCTGAACGAAATATATCCGCAGGCAGATACTTCCCGCGACGCGCTGTTACAGGAAAAAATAGCTGTTTACCTCCGGGAACACCTTCCCAAGGGCGATTTTGTTAACTTATTGGCGGAAGATAATGGCCAGGTAGTGGCCAGCGCCGGCATCGTTTTTTATAACCAGCCTCCTCTTTATCACAATCTTGATGGCCAGGTGGCCTATATCCTCAATGTATATACGTTGCCCGTTTATCGTGGGCAAGGCATAGCCAGAGCCTTAATGGAAAGGCTGATGATAGAGGCAAAGGATCGTAACACGGGTAAACTGAGCTTGCATGCCAGCAAGGATGGACGTCAGCTCTACGAAAAACTGGGGTTTGTTGCCGGAGATAATGAAATGACATTACAGTTGGCACGTATACAACCCTGACAAGGCTCCCCGGGGGAGCGTTCTGCTGAAGAACGGAAAAATGGTCTGCATCTCTCTAAAACATACAACAAAACACTCACACCGGACAAGCTAAGTTGTTGGCCTATTCTGCGGCTTCAAATACCGGGCAATCTACCCGCAGGCTACCCTGCTTCAGGGTGATTCCCAGCGCGTTGCAATAATTCCCACGTTTGCCGGCGGCAAAGTGCTCGCAATTAAAGCACATCGGCTGGTGCGTAATCACCTCCTGTTGGTTAAGCTGGTAAATCAGCTGCATCAGTTGTTCGAGCAGTACGCCTTGTTCCTTTACAGGACTGGCTGCTACGGCTTCCTGCATAGGAGCGGCGAAGTGCTCCACCTTTTTGGCGATAGCGCGTCCTTCCTTCAACAGGTGTAGGGAATGGCTCCTGGTATCCGTTTGGCTCGGCTTTCTTACCAGGTAGTTCTTTTGTTCCAGCGATTTCACAGCGTCGCTGATGGTGGCTTTTGTCATGTTGAAATACAACGCTAACGAGGTCACTGTCCGTTGCTCTTCCGGATAATGGAGCAGGAACGTCAGTACCTGAATCTGTATGGGACTCAACCCATATTGTGTGGCCTCCTGCCAAAGGAGCACCCTGAAAGCCTCTGATAAGCGCTCAAGGGCAACCACAATTTTGCTTGGTGTGTTTTCTGCCTGCTGCGCGGGGCTGAATGTGGAAACTTTCCCCATAGTTACTACTGTCCTTAATTAGCGGGGCAAGGTACAATAATAAAGGCGGCTTGTAAATAGCATATTAGTGACATCCTTGGGATTCATGAATATAATATCCCCGGTTGGCGATCGCCGGCGCCCAGCGTGGAAGGATTTCAGTGATATAACAAAACCGGCAATCTCTGCCGGTAACAGGAACATTTTCGGATAGCCGGCCCTGTAAAAAAGCGCTGCCATAGGCCAATACAGCGGTAAAAGCGGTTTCGGTAGGCACAATAATGTCGAAGTGCAGAAACCCTCCTGCTCTCTTTTTCGCATATGCCTTGTATACGGCTACTTCCATAAAATAGTTTGGGGCAATAATGGTTATCTAAAAGGGCGCCGGCCGGTCATCAGGATAAATCCATAACAGGGCACTCAGGCTCACAGCCTTAAACCACGCCTGATGCATGGCCGCTGCTTCTGCTTCGTTATATCCTGCACCGTTGATAAAAAAACGGCCAGCTTCACTTACCGGAAATACGAAAGTTGTCATGTACCGCAAATACACCGGCGACAAAGGATGTAAATCATCCAGCGGAACATTTCTGAGCTGCAACTGCCGGGCAATACGCTCCTCAAATTCCCACCAGCGATGACTGTCATGACGGTTAC
Source organism: Chitinophaga qingshengii (assembly GCF_014529935.1). Classification (GTDB taxonomy): domain Bacteria; phylum Bacteroidota; class Bacteroidia; order Chitinophagales; family Chitinophagaceae; genus Chitinophaga; species Chitinophaga qingshengii. The sequence continues at coordinate 3,485,562 of NZ_JACVFC010000001.1, read as the reverse complement.
ATAAGGCCATAATCCACGCTTTGAAATGAGGACGGAGATCGTTGAGGTAATCCAGGTCCGGGGCGCCACTACTGGTGAAATAATGAGCCAGGTAATTGTTACGCACAATACCCTCATACCAGCGGTTCAATATCTCCTCTGCATGAGGTGCCAATATGGCTCCCGCCATCGTCAGATATTGTTCATCTTCATGCGTGAACAACATCATGCGTTTGATCTTAATCAATACCTGTGCATCAACAGACGTGCTTTGGGGTGCTGGAATCAGGGATGACCGTTCAGCTGCGTTAATCATATCGTACAAACGTTTTGAACTGCTGCAATTAGATGATGGTCGTGTGCAAATATAGTAAGGAATCCTATTTAAATGCAATTTTATGCAATTGCAGCAACTTTTTTTTATTTGCAGTATACCAATCTGTTCGAGCAGATATAGGACTTTGAATTATTTGAGATTTTCGGATGAACTGTATAGCTTTGATTTCCTGTTAACCAGGTATTTTTAACTGCCGAAATGAAAAACATCCTGACATTCTTATATAAAAACGGTCTTGGTATCCACTCTGTACTATCCGGAAGCAAAGAAAATTTTGAAACCATCCCCGGCGGGGGCCATTTCCGACGTATCGGCTACCTGACAGCCCTGGCTACTGCTGCCGGTATTCTAACGGTGGGCTTCGGTATGCTGCTCACCTGGCTGGTACGCTATATCACCGCCCTGGCCTTTTTCGGGGAATTGTCGGGCGCAAGCAGCAACCCGGTAGACAGTGAAGCGGGTATCCTGCTACTGTTCATCCCGGTCATAGGCGCCGCCTTGTCCTTATGGCTTTCGCGGCAAAATATTCCCGCCTGGAAACTACCGGCGCTGGCGATTAATATCGGCACCGGCGCACCGGTAGGCATGGAAGCTCCTGTTATGCTGACAGCCGGGGCTTTTGCGCAGCAGGACCAGCAAAAATTGCGTATTTCCACTGCAGAAGCGCAACTGCTACTGGTAGCCGGCGCTGCTGCCGGTGTAGCCTGGTATTTTGGGGCGCCGGTATCGGCGTTGCTGCTGGCGCTGGAATTATGGCTCAGCAGCTGGTCGCTGGCCACCCTCCTGCCTGTGCTGGCGGGCATCGCGGTAGGCGGACTGGCACATTTCTTTTCACACAACACGGAACCTTTTTTTGTAATGGGGACCGGTCCGGCTTTGAATGGACCGGCTTTCGGTGTATACCTGGTACTGGGACTGCTCATCGGCCTGATAGCGGTACTGGTGATCCGCGCCTCCCGTGGCCTTATGCTGGTAGCGGAGCGGCTCCGGCGACGTAACCCGTGGTGGTTGCTGCTGGCGGCGGTACCCGTAGGTATATTGGGCTACCTGGCGCCGGAAAGTCTGGGTAACGGACAGGTATATGGAAGTAATATCCTGCAGGCGCATGTAACGCTGCAACTCTTGTTTGTGGCTGGTTTTGTGAAACTGATAGCGTGGCTGTTTTTTACGGCGGGCAATAATACCGGTACAACGATCACGCCCCTGTTGATTATGGGAGGCGCCATCGGCTTGTTACTGGCGGTGGCCGCTCAATTGATATGCCCTGGTATTATCATCAATCCGGTGATGGCTGCTTTAATAGGAATGGGGGCGTTATTTGCCGGCGTTACCAGGGCCTGGCTGACAGCCATTGTACTCATGCTGGAGCTGACACACTGCCTGCCGGCGGTGCTGCCGGTATCGGGAGCAGCTATGGTGGCTTTTATGGTGTCATGGCCTTTGATTAAAACAAGGCGCGCCGCCTGATACGGGCGCCTTGCCAAATAAAGTTACTCTCCTCCGGATACGGCCTTCAGGCCTGCAATAGATCCGATCAGCATAATCAGGAAGAATATACGCCACATCGCAAAAGGCTCTTTAAAAAAGATCATGCCTGCAATGGCGGTACCGGCTGCCCCAATGCCTGTCCACACGGCGTAAGAGGTGCCAATCGGCAAACCGCTATTGATCGCTTTATTCAGGAAAAAGAAACTGAGCGAAATACAGATAAAAAAGCTGACAGAAGGCCACAGCTTAGAAAAATTCTCAGAATACTTCAGAGAAATCGTAAAGCCAACTTCAAATAGTCCGCCAATAAGCAGGAATAACCAAGCCATAATAACCAGATTTATACGTGAGAAATAAAATTGAATACGGGAAAGTGGAGACAACAAGATGCCCGCAGCCTCAGGGTCAGAGGCCGTAGTTGAACACTGCGTAAGCGATGGATATGCCGAATGTAGTTGTCCGCATGGGACAAAGATAATAAAATTTAACGACCTGCCTTTTCTGCAACATACCGGTACAGGTTAAATGATTGTTGCGCCATCTGTGCGGTAATTTCTGCCTGCAACGTTTTTTTGCTGATGTCGTGCATACGCCGGTATTGTATCAGCTGATAGGCTTTTTCTGCAAGCAGGATGGAATGGCGCTGGTGCTGATGTTGTATGGCCTGGTGATGCCGTTCAATAGCGGCGGTAATTTCGTTTATCCCTTCCTGTTGGGTAGCAATGGATTTGAGAACAGGTATTTCCCAATGTTCCTGTTGTTTGCTATGGGCCAGCAATCGCAGGTTTTTAACAAAGCTATCGGCGTTGTCACGATCTGCTTTATTGACCACAAAAATATCTGCGATCTCCATCAATCCGGCTTTCATGGTTTGAATTTCATCGCCTGCTTCAGGGACTACCACTACGATGGTGGTGTCGGCGATACCGGCAATTTCCACTTCGCTCTGCCCTACTCCTACCGTTTCAATGAAGAGATAATCAAAACCGGCGGCTTTAATCAGATCGCTGACTTCAATGATTTTAGGACTAAGGCCGCCGAGTGCACCGCGACTGGCCATGGACCGGATATACACGTTGGGATCGCCGAAATGTTGCGCCATCCGGATCCTGTCGCCCAGCAAGGCGCCGAAATTAAAAGGAGAAGAAGGATCTACAGCAATAATGGCTACTTTCTGGCCGGCGGCCAGCAGGTGGGTGATCAGTGCATTGACCAGGGTGCTTTTACCGGCGCCGGGTGGACCCGTGATACCCACTACTTTCGTTTGACTGTTGTTGGGTAGCTGTTCCAGCAGGGACTCATAGCCGGTCGCTTCATTTTCCACAAGGGAAATACAGCGGGCCAGCGCTTTGATCTCTCCACGCAAAAGTCCATCCATATATTGCTGGTACATGCACAATATCTTTAGTTGATCAGGTATTCCAGGATACCTTTGTCTGCTTTGATTTTTTTACTGCTAACAGCGGCTTTTACCAGGATCATGTTTTCCTGGTGTTTACCACGGGAGTTCTCCCGGTGATAGAGGTGATAGGCTACACCCCCCATCTTGATAAATTTTTTCCGGACACCGGCATTTAACAACCTCACCGCAATATCATTATCCTCCATTCCCCAGCCGGTGAAGTTTTCATCGTATCCGTTGACGGTGAGCAGGTCTTTTTTCCAGAAGGACATGTTACAACCTTTAACATAATATTTATGTCTGCCACCTACTTTATAACGTTTGGAAAGAAAGCGGCTGAGGGCCGGAAAACGTAAAGCGTTGAACAGATGGCTGAACGGCGTAGCGCGGTAGTTAATATTGACCTCATGCGCCTGTAGCAACTGATTGGTAACATTTGAAGAGAGAAGGGCCCTGCTGCCGGTAATAAAATAGCCGGGTTCAGCCAGGTGCCGGTGGTCTTCCACGAAGTGTTTATCCAGTATAAGATCGCCGTCAATCTGGATAATATAGTCGGAAGTGGATTGTGCGATTCCCTTGTTCCTGATCTGTGCCAATCGAAACCCTTTGTCTTCCTGCCATACATGAATAAGTGGCACCGGAAAATCTTTTCTGATGCTGTTAATCAATTCCCTGGTGTCTTCCCGGGAACCATCATCAGCAATAATTACCTCATTGGGTAATATTGTCTGTGATTTGATACTATTCAGACATAAGGCAAGGGCTGCTGGCCAATTATAGGTAGAAATCAACAACGATATCGTGGATGTAGTTGCTAACATGTCTGCGAATGAGTAATAATGTTATCTATAAAGGTATTCCTTTTATTTAATATATGCATAATGACAGGCTAATAAGCGGATTATGCGCCCTTTATGCGGCCCGTTTTTTTTATCTTTAGTCTAAACGCCGATCTGCAAGATGACAAATTTTATCTCCATATTTCCCCTTGGTATTGTGGTATATCCGGGAGAACAGCTGAATCTCCACGTATTTGAACCCCGGTATAAACAATTAACCCGGGAATGCGTGGCCGAAAATAAGCCTTTTGGCATTCCGGCGGTAATCGACAAAAAAATAATGGAATACGGAACCCTGGTAACCATAGAAAGAGTGGAAAAATTATATGATAACGGGGAAATGGACCTGATTACACGGGGAACCAGTGTATTCAGGACACTGGAGCATATTGGCTCCATCCCTGATAAATTATATGCCGGTGCTATTGTCAATTACCCGGAAAACCATGAGGGGAGCAATATGCGCCTGCTGGAGGAAGTCCTCCACGGTATCCGCGAGCTGCACGCCATTCTCCAGGTACATAAAAAATTTCCACGGGAAGATGCCCGGCTCACAGCTTATGACCTGGCTCACCACGCCGGGTTGTCACTTACGGAAGAGTACGAGTTGTTGCACCTGTTTTATGAAGTACAGCGACTGGAATACCTGAAACGTCATCTTCACAAGGTAATTCCGATGATGGCGGAAATGGAGCGGCTCAAAGAGCGGGTAAAGCTCAATGGTCATTTCAGGAATCTTTCTGCAGAAGACCTGTAAACTTTTTGATGGTAAAAACACCTCATAAGATATTGATAAAAAAATATATTTTTGTTGGGAGATGACGGCCAGTAAAGGCTTTCGGCGTTCGGGATTGTCAACTTTAACGCGCTTTTAACAGGGCGGATTTTGGTTTTTTTTGCTTCCCGCCTTAAAAAGTAGATATTTGCAGACCCATAATTTTCACTGGACAAGGGTTTAAACTCAATTCTGATACGAAATGCATTGGACTAAAGTCAGTATTCTTTGCTTCCTGGTTGGATTTTTCCTGGTGGCAAATAATGCTACAGCACAGGATAATTCACCTTACTCGCGTTACGGTTTAGGCGATCTGAACAACAACCAGAATACGGTCAACCGTGGTATGGGTGGCGTATCACAGGCGTATGGTGATCCTACATCCGTTAACTTTATCAATCCGGCCAGCTATTCCAATCTGCTGCTCACTACTTTCGATGTAGGGGTGGAAGCGGGCTCCCGGTCTATCTCCGACAAAAACGCCAGCTTCAACTCCGGCTTTGGTACCCTCTCCTATTTGCAGATAGGCATCCCTGTCCGCAAAAAATGGGGCATCAACCTGGGCTTGAGACCCGTAACCAGGGTATCCTACAACATCCAGGAGTCGCAGGACAAGATCTTTTTTGATACCCTGAAACTGCCGGTAGCCAGCCGTTACCAGGGCAGTGGCGGTTTATACCAATTATATGCGGGTACCGGTGTGGGCATCGGTAATTTCAGCATCGGTGTAAACCTGGGTTACCTGTTCGGTAATATTGAGAACAATACCCGTGTCATTTACCCGGTAACGGATATCAATGCGTCCCGCCACATGACACGTATCAGCTATAGCAGCTTCTTTTACAAAGTAGGTGTACAGTACAAAGCCAAACTCACCAAAGAGATGGACCTGACACTGGGCGCTTCCGGAAGCCTGCAACAGAATATGTCGGTGCGCCAGGAAAACCTGAGCGAAAGCCTGGTATACAATGCATCCACCAACGACTTTTCCTCGCTCGACTCGGTTAAATCCGAGAAAGGGCCTAAGGGTACCGTCATATACCCGCAGGAACTGGGCGCCGGTTTTATGCTGCGTAAGCTGGATAAATGGCAGATCGGTATGGACTTCAACACTACCCAGTGGAGCAATTTCAGAAAATATGACCAGCCGGATTCCCTCCAGAATGCCTGGAAACTCGCTATCGGTGGCCAGTTTGTACCCAATGCAACGGCACTCAGCGGTTACTGGAACCGTGTGGCTTATCGCCTGGGTGCTTATTACGGACTGGATTACCTGAAGCTCGGTGGTCAGAACATGAATATCATGGGCTTTACAGTAGGCGCGGGTTTACCGGTACGCCGTATGCCTTACTCCAACCAGTATAGCATGGTCAATGTTGCCTTTGATGTAGCCCACCGTGGTAATAACAATACCGCCCTGAAAGAAAATATCTACCGGTTGTCGCTGGGCTTTACCCTGAGCGATAGGTGGTTTATCAAGAAGAAATACGATTAAGCCTGACCGTATGATCGGGAAACGACTCATATATCTGTGTATTGCGCTGACTGCTGTTGCCTGCGAAAATGATGTCCAGGCAATCATGGAATTTGATTCCAAAAAAGCAGCGGTGGAAAACGGTACGGATATCGTGGGCATCTTCAGCCAGAACGGCAAGGTGAACGCCAAACTAACGGCGCCGGCTATGGAAAGAACCCTGGACAAGCCGTCGTATGTGAAGTTTAAACAAGGCCTGAAAGTACTCATGTTCAATGATACCCTGGGTCTGGAAAGTACGCTGACTGCCGATACCGGCCGTTATATGGAAGATGAAGGCGCCATATTCCTCACCAAAAATGTGGTGGTGGTGAATAAAAAGGGTGACCGCCTGAAGACGGACGAACTGAACTGGGATCCTAAAAAGAAGGTATTCTACTCTACCAAAGAGGTGTTTATTAAAACCCCTACCGACTCCCTCCATGGTTGGGGATTGATCGCCAACGAAGATTTTACCGACAGAAAGATTATCAATGTAAGCGGACCTATTACGATGCAGGACAGCCTGTCTATGCAGTAACTACGCCGCCGGAACGTATATAACGAAAGAACCCCACCTCTGCAGGTGGGGTTCTTTCGCTTTAACCTATTTTTTAACCTAAAATTTGTAATATTAAAAACAATAACTATGCCAGAATGCCCTTTTGAAGGTGCATTTCAACACGTTATCCGACCGCTCCTCACAAACCAATCTTCACTTTTGCTTTTTTGGACGCAGTCCGTTATTTTTAAAAAAACGACCGAACATGGAATTGATCAACTGGCAGGACTTTGAAAAGGTAGAAATGAGAGCGGGAACAATTATCGAGGCAAATGATTTTCCCAAGGCGCGTAACCCCGCCTATCAGCTGCTGATAGATTTTGGACCGGAAATAGGCATGAGAAAATCTTCAGCGCAAATTACCCGGCTATACCAGAAGGAAGAACTGATCGGCAAACAAATTATCGCGGTTGTTAATTTTCCTCCCAAACAAATCGCCAATTTTATTTCTGAGTGCCTGGTATTAGGTGTTTTAGGCGATGATAAAGAAGTTACCCTCCTGCAGCCAGGCAAGACCGTCCAAAACGGCCAACGGATAGCCTGAGCAGTAACAGGTTCAACGTATAGATACAGTCCGTCAACGTGCCCGTTTATGCTGTGAACGCATAAAGTTATCAGGTCTTTTTCCCGCAATTCAACGAAAAAAAATAATACGTTGACATTAGAACTTCATTATAAATTAATAATCAATCATTAATACATATTTATAAAAAATAATTCTATATATTTATAATATTGCAAATTATTTAATATAATAAGATATTTACGATTATCCTCTTTTCACGAACAATATTACAGCGTTCACGGAAATGGAAACCCGGGACTGGATTTCACGGTATATCTTTGTTTTAGGTTTTTCATAGGATATGGTTAAAATTATTACAAGGGCGGTATTCTTACCACCCTTTTTTATTTTCCTTAACCCTGCACTTTCCGCTTGTCATTTTACGTTCACTGCTTCTTTTAATACGTTCACCTGTAGCGTGGCTGCAGGCAGCAGGAGGCATTTTTACCGCCAGTAAGCCGTTTTTACGATATAACTAAATGATAATCAATTTTATATGTTAAAATTAGTTGCATTATAATTAAATAATACGCGTTAAACTGCAATATGCGTTCACCGTCTCTTTTACGACGTTCCCCGAATAAAATATATCGTTCACAAAAATGGAGCAACATCTAATTCAAAAAACGCCCACCTTTGGTGTAGGTTTTTCAATAAAGATATGGTTAAAATTTTTCGGGGCTGTAGTCTTGCAGCCCTGTTTTTTTTCTCTAAAACCTGTTACCCGCACCTCATACTTTTTCTCCCTTTACCTGAACAATTCATGATCACTTAACCCGTAAACTTTTTTTGGTCCTATTTACTTTGGTCCTGTTTATCCTTGCCTGTGATGTCGCTTTCTTACCTTTTTATACGTTGATTCACACACCTTTAAGACAAAAAGAACGAGGTCCCGGAGGGATATCGTGACGATATGCTCCGGGACCTCGTTTATACAGGACCGTATGGTCGTTATTTGGTGCTGAATTTTGCAGGGAATGGCTGATCCAGCAAATGATTGTAGATAAAGCGGGCGTTTTCGGAAGAGAAATGCGCGGCATTGGGACCTCTGTAGCCGTGGCGCTCGCCAGGATACGGCATAAATTCAAAATGTTTGTTCAGCCGTTGGAACTTGTCAACCAGCTGGATAACCTGTTGTATATGCACGTTATCGTCCATGGTGCCATGGGTCATGCGAAGCAGGCCTTTATAGCGGTCGGCGTAGGTCATGACGCAGGTATTTTTGTACCCCTCGGGGTTTTCCGCCGGGGTATCCATGTAACGCTCTGTGTAATGGCTATCGTACAACTGCCAGTCTGTTACGGCGAAGTTGGACATTCCATGGGTAAATACATCTGCGCCGTAAGTAAGCGCCATATCAGTCATATAGCCGCCGAAGCTGCCGCCGGTCATACATATTTTGGAAGGATCGGCCCAGGGCTGGGTACGCAGCCACATAGCGGCATCCATATAGTCTTCAATTTCATACTTGCCCAGCTGGCGGTGAATGTAGTTCATTCCCATTTTTCCCAGCTGGCCGCTGCTGCGGTTGTCAATCACCACCTGGATAACGCCTTCCTGTGACCACCATTGGGATATGGGAGAGAATTTCCAGCTGTCATACACAGTACCCGCATTAGGACCGCCATAAATACTGATCAGGATCGGGTATTTTTTACCGGGCTGCAGGTGTACCGGCAGGGTGATAGTCATCGGTAATACCAGGCCATCGCGGGTTTTGTAGGTAGTCAGCTCCGTTTTAGCCAGGTTAAACTGATCAAATTTATTGCCTTTGCTGTTGCCCAGTTCCCGGATCACTTTGCCGTTATTGTCCAGCAGGGCCATTCTGGAAGGGGTAAGCAGGTTGGAATAGGTAGTGATAAAGTATTTACCACCGGGCGCCATGCTGATTTCATGGTTGTAGTTGCCGAAAGTCAGCCGGGTAATAGCGCCGGTTTTCATATTTACCTTATACAGGTCGAAACGGGTGGAAACCTCTTTGCGGGCGGTAAAATAGATCACCTGGTTTTTTTCGTCGGTATGCAACACGGATTTAACCGTCCAGTTACCATTGGTGAGCTGTTTTTTCAGAGAGCCGTCCATGTTATGGAGATAGAGGTGTGACCAGCCGGTTTTATCGCTCTGCAGCAGGAAGCCCTGGTTATTTTGCAGGAAAGGAACGTCGTCGAACCAATCTACCCAGGTTTGCTGGTTTTCGCTGTAGATCTGTTTTTTAGCGCCTGTTTTCGGATCAATGCTGTATATCTTCAGATTGTCCTGGCTGCGGGGCATCCACTGCATCCAGAGTTGTTTGCTGTCGGCTGTCCAGAAAGGCATACCGAAGTACTGATCATCGTTTTCATTGAAATCGGCCCATACGGTGTTGCCGCCTTCTACGGGCACCACGCCTACTTTTACAGCAGGGTTAGGGTCGCCGGCTTTAGGATAACGGGTATTTTCAAGAAATCCATGCTGTCCTTTTTCACTGTAGATCGGGAATACAGGCACTTTGGTATCATCAAAATGCATGTAGGCGATTTGTTTGCTGTCGGGGCTCCACCAAAAAGCGCGGTAGCGGGTGGGGCGGCCGAGGATTTCTTCATAATACACCCAGGATGCCCACCCGTTATAAATAACATCGGTGCCATCGTGTGTGTAACGGGTTTCCTTTTTGGAAGCTATTTCTACGCTATACAAGTCGTTGTGACGGGTGAAGGCCACATGCAGTCCGTCGGGTGACAGGGTAGGATTTTTTTCCTCCAGGGTGTCGTTGGTCAGCCGGATACTGTTACCATCAACGCCTTTATAGTAAACATCGCGGTCGCGTACTTCTACACTGGGGCCATCTACCGGGGCGGTGTATATTTCAGCCTTTCCGGTACGGGCATCTATTTTCATGGCTTGCATACGACCGGCAGCGTCGCGGCGCATTTCCAGGTAATGCTCGCCATCTGCCCAGCCTTTCAGTGCCGGCAAGGGCTGGGTAATATCTGTGGCCTGACCTCTGAAGGCCTGCTCAAAGGTAATATCCTGCTTGTCCTGTGCCTCTAAATGTGGCATAACGGCAAGCAACAGGGCGGTGCTGCCCAACCATGATAAGCTTCTCATAATAATGATAGTTGATTTTGTTGTCGTTGGCGGGCGAAAATAAGCATAACTCAAACATACCTTTCACAAAATCCATAAACGGCCAGCCAGATATCCGGATATTGCCGCCGTTTATGCAATTATTGACCACATTCCCGAACCAGGGCTGCTTATAGCAGTGGAACAGGCTACCTTTAAGCCGGTTTTCATAGGATATGGTCAAAAAAATAAGCAGGGCTGTAGTCTTACAGCCCTTTTGCATGAGATTCTCCCTATAATCAGTTATTTTTGCACTCCATTTGGCATTTACAAATAATCACATGACACAATTATCTGAGCAAGAGATTATACGCCGGGAAAAATTACAGGAGCTGCAGAAACTGGGCATCGACCCCTATCCTGCGGCAGAGTACCCGGTTAATGATACTTCCGTTAACATAAAAAATAACTATTCGGAAGCCACCAAGGAGCAATTCCAGGATGTATGCCTGGCAGGTCGTATTATGAGCGTGCGTGATATGGGCAAGGCCGCTTTTGTGGAATTGCAGGACAAGGCCGGCCGTATCCAGCTGTATGTACGTCGCGACGATATCTGCCCCGGTGAAGACAAGACCGGCTACGACACTGTTTTCAAGAAACTGATGGACATCGGTGACATCATCGGTGTAAAAGGATATGCTTTCATCACCAAAACCGGCGCTACTTCCATTCACGCAAGGGAAGTAAGCATGCTGTCCAAAGCCCTGCGCCCCCTCCCGATCGTGAAATCAGTGGAAGGCCAGGTGTTTGACGAGGTAACCGATCCCGAATTCAAATACCGTCAACGTTATGTGGACCTGATCATCAACCCGGAAGTGAAAGAGGTGTTTATCAAACGCACTAAAATCCTTCAGACCATCCGCGACTTCTATAATAACATGGGCTACCTGGAAGTGGAAACTCCCATCCTGCAGGCTATCCCCGGCGGTGCTACTGCCCGTCCGTTTGTTACGCACCACAATGCGCTGGATATACCGTTATACCTGCGTATTGCCAACGAATTGTACCTGAAACGCCTTATCGTAGGTGGTTTTGAAGGGGTATACGAATTTGCGAAAGACTTCCGCAACGAGGGTATGGACCGTACCCACAACCCGGAATTTACCGTTATGGAGATGTACGCCGCCTACAAGGACTACGAGTGGATGATGCGTACCACCGAAACCCTGCTGGAAAAAGTGGCGCTTGCCCTGCATGGCACTACAGAAGTTCAGGTAGGTGAGAAAGTGATCGACTTCAAAGCGCCTTTCCGCCGTGTGCCTATGTACGACGCCATCAAAGAACACACCGGCTTCGATATCGCCGGCATGGACGAAGCACAGCTCCGTGATGTCTGCAAACAACTGGGTATCCACGTAGACGCCAAATTCGGTAAAGCCAAACTGATCGATGAGATCTTCGGCGAAAAATGCGAAGGCCACTACGTACAGCCCACCTTCATCACCGATTACCCGGTGGAAATGAGCCCGCTGACGAAAAAACACCGCAGCAAAGCCGGACTGGTAGAACGTTTTGAGCTGATCGTGAATGGTAAAGAAATTGCCAATGCATACAGTGAGCTGAACGATCCTATCGACCAGCGCGAACGTTTCGAAGAACAGGTACAGCTCATGGAACGTGGCGATGATGAAGCCATGTACATCGACTATGATTTCCTCCGTGCCCTCGAGTATGGTATGCCGCCTACTTCCGGTATCGGTATCGGTATCGACCGTCTTACTATGCTGATGACCAACCAGCCTTCTATCCAGGATGTGTTGTTCTTCCCGCAAATGAAACCAGAGAAATAGTCTCGCAAAGGAACCATAAGACCGTAGCGGGTGGTTAAGCCTGCCAAGGATCGAAGACCATATTTTGTAACTTATATTGTATGTTTTTAAGTATAATATGAGTTACAGAATATGGTCTTTTATTGGGAAGAATGGAACATCATATGTAAAAAATAAGCGGCATAACGTGATCTTCGATCCTTGGCGGGCTTACCACCCGCTACCATCTTAAAATTCCTTTGCGTGAAAATTTTCGGCATTAAATTTTCTATACCCTTTCAGGGAAGCTTTCAGATACCGCGTCACATCGTTAACTTTAAGTAATGCTCTCTGTATCTTAAAATTAGTCATATGAAAACGATACTTGTACCCACTGATTTTTCTGATACCGCCTATAATGCAGCCAATTATGCGCTGGCATTGGCTACACAGCTAAAAGTTGACCGGATTGTGCTTTATCATGCCTACGAGCTGATTGTTCCCATCCCCGATGTGCCTACATCTATTCCGATGGTAAATCCTGATGACCTGCGGATCGCTTCCCTGGAAGGATTGGATAAAATGCAGAAAGAACTGTCGCCCGTAGCCCCGGAAGGCATCAGTATCGTGACCCGGGCAGACAATACCCTGTTAGCCGCTACCATCAATGATGTGGCGAAGGAAGAGGAAGTCTCCCTGATCGTGATGGGTATTACCGGAGGTAGTAAGATGGAAGAAATACTGGTGGGTTCCAATACCATCGATGTAGTGAAACATACTACCTGCCCGGTACTGATTATTCCCGGTAAAGCAACCTTCAAAGGCATTAAAAAAGTAGTGTTTGCCTGCGATCTGCGCCAGGTGGCTGATACTACGCCTATTGCACCGCTGAAGAAATTACTGGATGCTTTTCATGCTGAAATACATGTCATCAACATAGATCATGAAAGCAAACATTTTTCTACAGATACGCCGTTTGAAACGCTGATGCTCGACACTTTACTGGAAGGGTACCAGCCACAATATCATTTTGTGGACAACCCGGATATCATTCAGGGCATCACGGAATTTGCGGAAGGTTTGGAGGCGGATCTGATACTGACGATTCCTAAAAAACATGGTTTGTTTGAGCGGATATTCAAACGCAGTAATACCACTAAACTGGCCTACCAGACACATATTCCGTTATTAACGATACACGAATAATTGTATATATTTGAAACATTAATACTATCATCACAACACTTATGCTGAAAAAAACACTGTTAGTGCTGCTGGGCGTTGGCTGCATGCACGCCAGCCAGGCACAATTACTGGATAAACTGAAAAAACTCGGAAAATCCAATTCTACTGCAACCACCACTACCAATACCACTACTACCGGTGCCAAAGTAACGGAATCTGAAGCGGGTTCCGCTATCAAGGAAGCGCTCCTGAAAGGTGTTACCAACGGTATCGCCAGCCTCAACAAAACAGACGGTTTCTTTGGCAACGATTTGTACAAGTTGTTATTACCTCCCGATGCGGTGAAAATCGGTAATACCCTGAGAGCCGTAGGCCTCGGTCCGCAAGTGGATAAAGCGATCCTGCAGATCAACCGTTCCGCTGAAAAAGCAGTCGGTTATGCAGCGCCTATCTTCGTGAATGCCATCAAACAAATGACGCTCACCGATGCGCTCAACCTCGTAAAAGGTGGTAATAACTCCGCTACAGAATTTTTCAAAAGTAAAACAACAGACCAGCTGAAAGCGGCTTTTTCACCTGTTGTGAAAAAATCACTTGACAGCACCAGTGCTACCCGCTTCTATGGTGATATCGTAAACACCTATAACAAACTGCCGACTACCTTTAATAAAGTAAATCCTGATTTACAGGACTACGTAACCGGCATGGCGGTGAACGCGCTGTTTGATCAGATTGGTAAAGAAGAAGCGGCTATCCGCGCCAATCCTGCTGCCAGAACAACGGACCTGCTGAAAAAAGTGTTCGGAAACATCCTGTAGGTTCACGCAAAGGCGCAAAGCAGCAAAGAGCGCAAAGAAATATTAGCGAATAAAAGAAAGCAAAGGAGCGAATAATCAAATTTGATCATTCGCTCCTTTGCTTTCTTATTTAAAATTAAAAAACTTTGCGCTCTTTGCTGCTTTGCGCCTTTGCGTGGACCTACGCGCTGAGTAACACCTGCCAGGCCTCTCCTACCTTGTTGGCTTCCAGCAGTTGTTTGGCGTAGTGGTGCAACTCGCGTTCCATTTCCTCTGGTGTAACGCTGTAATACTGGATGATATTTTTCAGGTGATGATCATCAAAAGCAGGGTCCACGAAAGGCATTTCGTGGACGTTGCCCAGCTTCCCGAGATCATTACCGGTGAGTATACGGCTATTACGGATAGATAACGGTAACGCATCTACGCCAATTCCTAATTGTGTATTAGGTTTGGGTACTTCAAATACGGCATCGCCGGAAGCGCGGCAGTAGTAGTCGCCGCCCATACGGGCTACCAGGTCTATTTTATGCGGATCTATTTTGCCGTTGGGATCGAAGATGTCATCGTTGAGATGAATCAGCACAGGCTCGCAGATAACGAGGTTACCGGCGCCGCCCTGGTTGCCGGTTTCAATGATCTGTTTGACCACGCATTCCAGCTGAACCGGGCTTTCCTTTACCCGCAGCGGTTTTATTTTTTCTGAAGGCAGCGGTGTAAAACCAGCCTTCACAAATTCATCTACGCCCGGCGGATATTCGCAGCTGGCGAGTGACGTTTGTTGCACCATGCTGTAGTTCACTACGTTGATCACTACTTCGCGGGTAGCGTAAATATTCTCGAGCGTATGTTTGGTGGTATTGTCACGCACGCGCCGGGACGGTGAAAAAATCAGCGTAGGCGGATTGGTGCCGAACATGTTGAAGAAACTGAAGGGAGACAAATTAGGCCGGCCTTCTGCATCTACCGTGCTGGCAAAACAAATCGGGCGTGGAGCGATAGCTCCCTGCATATAAGCCTGCAGTTCGCTGGTTTTAATTTCGGATGGAACTACCTTCATACCTATACGTTTTTCTTCAGTGCCAGTATAGAGAAGTCAGTATCCTCTTTTACGATTTTGTTGGACAGCGTGCCCAGTCCTTCGATTTCCATTTCAACCACATCGCCGGGTTGCAGCCATTGTTCGGTATAGTTGGGATCGTTGAGTTTTCCGGTACCGTTCAGTTCCAGGAAACAGCCGGTGCCTACGGTTCCGCTGCCGATCACATCGCCGGGAAGGATGTTAACGCCATAGGCGCAGCGTTCCACGATTTCAGCAAAGGTCCAGTCCATATCGCCCATATTGCCTTCGCTGACCTGGATACCGTTGACTTTACAAGTCATTTTCAGGTTGTAGTTATTGCCGGTGTGGCCTGGTTTTGCCGGGATCAGGAACGTTTCCAGTTCATCGGGTGTTACCAGCATGGGACCTATAACGGTGCTGAAGTCCTTGCCTTTGGCAGGGCCCAGGTTGAGTTTCATTTCTTCCATCTGCAGGGTGCGGGCGCTCATATCGTTCATGATCATATAACCACCGATATAATCATCGGCTTCCGCTGCGCTGATATTGCGGCCTGCTTTGCAGATAACGATCGCTGCTTCCAGTTCGAAGTCCAGTTTTTCGAAATGGTCCGGCATACAGTGAATATCGCCGGGTCCCTGGATGGCGTTGTGATTGGTAAAGTAGAAGATGGGGTACTGATCAAATTCAGGGATCATCTCCACTTTACGGTTGCGCCGGGCGGCGGCAACGTGTTGCCGGAAGGCGTAGCCGTCGCGGCAGGATGTAGGGAATGGTACGGGAGACAGCAGCTGTACGCTTTCCACCGGTACGCCATGCGCATTGCCCGGATGTTTACCGGCTTTCAGGCTGGCATCGGCTTGTTTGGCTATGTCGATCACATCTTCCCACATCATCAGGAACATGCCCATGTTGTTGGGCAGGTCGGGATGCAGTTCCTGGGTGTTGTATAACAGTCCATCAACAAGAATGGCCAGCTGGTCTGTTTCCTCTCTTAAATAACTTACAAGTTTCATGATTTGTATTGTTCTGGTTGTATGATTGACCAAATATAAGGATGCTCCTGCGGTTTTTTACTAAATTAAATGCCCGTTTCGGGCTGAGAGCGGGCAATTTTAACGAAAAGATCCGCCGGTATTTAGTAGCCAGCGGATAATTTTATATTTTGGTAACCAGAACCACTATTGCTCTGCTATGATGCGTAACTGTCTGATGTTGCTGCTTTGTGGCTGTTTGTCCTTTGCAGAGGCACAGCCCCGTACCGACACTTTACTGAAAAACATGTTTGCCCGCGAGGCTACCCCGTTGTTGCAGCATATCCTGCAACATCCTGATTCTTTCCGGTATCAGCTGATTTATACGCAGATTGACCGCGATGCCCAAAATAAACCTCATTTCCGGCATTATTATCTCAACGTGGATGCTAATCAGTACTTTAACCCGGCCAGTACGGTAAAGCTGCCTATTGCGCTGCTGGCGCTGGAAAAAATGAGGGAGCTGAAAGTACCCGGACTGGACGGTAATACCACCATGTTGTCTGACAGTAGCTGGAGCGGGCAGGAAACGGTGCATACCGATAGTACCGCTAAAAGCGGGCTGCCTTCTATCAACCACTACATTAAACGTATTTTCCTGATCAGCGACAACGATGCCTATAACCGGTTGTATGAATTTGTGGGACAGCAATCCATTCACGAAAGGCTGTGGAAAAAGGGCTATAAGGAGGTGCGTATTGTGCGGCGGTTTATGCCGCTGTCGGAAGAAGAGAACCGGCATACCAATGCCATCCGGTTTGTGAAAAATGGGAAAACCTTGTACAGACAGGCGCCGGCGGAGAGTAAACTGCAATATGACTTCAGTAAAAACATCCGGATAGGCGCTGGTTACATGGATAAAAATGATCACCTGGTATCCGAGCCGATGGATTTTACCAAACATAACAACCTGCCGTTGCAGTCACTGCAACAGATGTTGCAATCGATCATGTTTCCGCAATCGGTACCGGCAGCGCAGCGTTTCCATATTGCTCCGCAGGATTACTCTTTCCTGTACCGGTATATGTCTGAATACCCTTCCGAAAGCACAGACCCTGTTTACGATACCACCGAATACTTCGACAGCTACACGAAATTTTTTCTTTTTAAGGGTGCAGGGCACCACATCGCGTCTAATATACGGGTGTTTAATAAAACGGGCTGGTCGTACGGTTTCCTGACAGATGCCGCTTATATTGTTGATTTTGAGCATCATGTAGAATTTATGCTGACCGGGACCATTTATGTGAACCGGGATGGGGTATTGAATGATAATAAATATGAATATGATGAAGAAGGGTACCCTTTTTTCCGGGATGCCGGTAATATCCTTTATCAATACGAGCTGCAACGGAAACGGGCATACCAGCCGGATCTGCAGTTGTTTCGGATCAATTATCAGCAGCCCTGAATAAAATATTTTGGAGACTAAAACCCCCCAATGAAGGTGAAGTTGTATTTTTGTGCCTGAAACCGGCAGACGGGGGCATAGCTACCTGCCGGGGATAAAGTAAGAGGGGTTTTATTCATCATTCCCGTAACTGTTGCGCGTTAAAACTGGGATTCATGAAATTTGAAAAGATTAAGAACAAAGGACAGGCAAGATTATTTGAAAGCCAGTACCTGGAGATGTTGACAAAGACGCATCCCCTGGTGATCTGGGGAATGTATTTGCCCATTATTGGCTATATGCTTTATTATAGCCATGACACATTAGGTTTTGAAGTGGGAACGGTGGCGATGATATTCGTAGGCGCGATGTTATTCTGGTCGTTCTTCGAGTATATCATGCACCGGTTTATGTTTCACTTTGCCAGTGACAGTCCGCGTGTGCAGCGTTTTATTTACGTAATGCACGGTAACCACCACGAATACCCGAGAGACAAGCAGCGCTTGTTCATGCCGCCGGTGCCCAGTCTGATACTGGCCTCCGCGATCTTCGGCAGCCAGTATATCTTCCTTCGGCAGTACACTTTTATGTTCTTCCCGGGTTTTCTGCTTGGCTACCTGATCTATGGCAGCATGCACTATGCTATCCATGCCTGGAACCCTCCTTTTAAGTTCATGAAGCCGCTGTGGCGTAATCACCACCTGCATCATTACAAAAGTGAGGATAAAGGTTTTGGCGTGAGCTCTGCTTTCTGGGACAGGGTATTCGGTACTTTCTTCGACCTTGATAAAGAAAAAGAAGACAAAGAGAAAGTAAGAGAACTGATGTTTTGATTTACGGATTTTGAAATTTATGGATTTACGGATTTTTGGGATTGGCTGATTATTGGGCGAATCTCAAATAATGTGATAAAAAAAGCAGCGGATGATGAATCACGCTGCTTTTTTTATCACATTATTTATGACATTGACTAATCTCCCATTCCCGAAATCCGTAAATCCATAAATTCCAAAATCCGTAAATGATTTACCATCTTTCTTCGTCGTCCGGCAGGTTATCCTGCCGGAAAGCTTCGCGGGAAGCTATTTTCTGCAGTTGCCTTTCAATAATCAGGTTGGCAATGGGCCGGTATGGATCAGTGCCTTGCCGGGCGGCATATGCCAGTATCTGTCTTACTTTTTTCTCTGACACGTCTATACGGTACAGGAGAAAGATAAACTGTTGAAAATCTTTGCTGATCAGGTATTCGAGCCGTTTGCCCAGGACTTCCGATAGATGATCAAAGCTGATATTGTCCGGAGGCACACTCACTTCAAAGTTTTGTTGTGCCCAGGTAGCTGTTTCCTGGAGATGTGGTACCGGAAAGGTGCTCATTATTTCATCTGTTTTATTTTGTAGGAAGCGTTGGTAATGACCTTTACCGGCACTTTCAGGTCGTGTTTAATACGTTTCGCCCTGTTTACCTTGTAGGTGTAGTTACCCGTCATTTCGGTGTTCTGTACGCAAATGGCAGGCAGACCGCTACTGCGCATCACCATGTAATTGGAGGTAGTGGTACCGCTGATTTCCGCCGTGGCTTTGATGTCGTCGTCGAGGGTCAGGGTTTGTACCTTATCTGTGTTTATTTTGGCAGTACCGCCGATTTTAGCGGTCTGGGTATCCCAGGTTTGCAGGTTCCAGTACAGGTCTACCCGGCCAATGAGGCCACCGCGAAGGGGAACGCTTTCTTCCCATTGGGTACCGGTTTTAATGCCATGGGCGGGGTACATGATCAGTAATTGTTCCAGCCAGGTGCGGAAAGCTTCTGTGCCAAACTGGTCTTTGATGAGTTTTTTATAGGCTTCCTGTTCATCTTTCTTTAAGCTGCTGAAAGCGGTAGCCGCGTTGTCTACCAGGTTATCGAGGCCTTCAATTTTACTGATGGCGCCGCTGCTTTGTAATTCCACGGTGAAGGGCTGGTCCAGCACTTTTTTCAGACCTGCCTGGAAGGGCTCTTCCGGTTTGTTCACCTTGGCATCTACAAAAATATTCTGGTTTTTGGCGTTAAAGTTAAAGCGCAGTTCCTTGTAACGGAAGGTGAGCGTGGTTTTGCCGGGAATCACATCTGTAACGTCAATGCTGATGATATTGTTATAATCGCGGGTTACCCGTTGCTGAATATCGTTAACAGTGGTATAGGTTTCTGTGTGGCTTTTCTGTTCCAGTTCAAACTGTTCTCCCTTGTTGAAGTTGTAATTGATAGACATATAATCCTGCGCCTGGGTGGCGAAGGTTAAAGTCAACAAAGAAGCAATGGCGCCCAATAGTTTTTTCATTACCGTAATTTATTTTGATCAAACATATTTTTCAATCACTCCCAGTCCGAACAGGGCGAAGTCGTATTTGGCCGGATCTTCCGGGTCCAGCTTTTTGAGCTCATGGGTGAGCGCTACGGCTGTTTTCCAGTCTGACTTCCCATCTGATATGAGTCCCAGCCGGGTAGCCACGCGGCTGACGTGAACATCCATCGGGCATATCAGTTGTGATGGGGAAATATGTTGCCACAGCCCAAAATCCACGCCATTTTCATCTTTTCGCACCATCCAGCGTAAATACATGTTCAATCGTTTGCATGCTGAATGCTTGGCAGGAGAAGAGATGTGTTTTTCAGTCCGGGCGGGATGTTCCAGGGAGAAAAACATTTTATGAAAGCCAACCAGGGCTTTTTCCACGTTTTCATCTTCCGGGGTCAAATGCCCGCTAAAAGCGAATTCCAGGGAGGTGATGTTGGTATAGTAATGCTGTAGGAATTCCACGAAATACAGTAGGTCTACGCCGTTAAAGGTGCGGTGACAGAAGGTCATCAGCTTCATCCTGTCGCGTGGGTCGTGATTACGGATATAGTCATAGGGCGCATTATCCATATGCCGCATCAGTTCCGTGCATTTATTGATGATGCTGGTACGGTTGCCCCAGGCCAGGATGGCCGCAAAGAGGCCTGCAATTTCTATGTCCTGCAGTTCACTGAATCGGTGCGGGATGCAAATGGGGTCATTTGCAATAAAATCCGGATGATTGTAGGATGCCGCTTTCGCATTCAGGAAATCCTTCAATTGTTGGCTCTTCATAGTTTTCACATGTAACACCGGCAGCCTGGCTATACGCTCAACCACCTGCGCTGTTACCATCGGGGCAACTGCGCAGGTGGTTTATGTCGTCAGCACATTAAAAAAGGCTGTGGATATGGTCCAGGTAAAATGATATAGCTGTAAAGATAATTTTTAACCGGAAAGAATTAAAATCAGATTGATGAGCGTGCTAGCCAATCGCGTGGTTCAGGTCTTCTATCAGGTCGTCTGCATCTTCAATGCCAACACTCAGGCGGATGAGAGAGTCTGCCAGTCCGTTTTTAATACGTTCTTCCCGGGGAATGGAGGCATGTGTCATGCTGGCCGGATGGCCGATCAGCGACTCTACTCCACCGAGTGATTCTGCCAGGGAAAACAGGTGCGTATGGCTCAGTACCCGGTTGGCAGCGTCCATATTATCATCTTTCAGGGTGAAAGACATCATGCCGCCAAAACCCCGCATCTGCCGTTTGGCAATGTCGTGATTAGGGTGATCGGTAAATCCGGGCCAGTATACCTTGTCTACCTTACTGTGATTGCGCAGGAAATGCGCGATTTTTTCGCCGTTTTCGCAGTGGCGCTGCATTCGTACATGCAGGGTTTTAATGCCCCGTAATACCAGGAAACAATCCTGCGGACCGGGTACGGCGCCGCAGCTGTTTTGTATGAAATACAACTGTTTAGCCAGGTCTTCGTTTTTAACAATCACAGCACCATGTACTACGTCGCTATGGCCGCCCAGGTATTTGGTGGCGGAATGCAGTACGATATCTGCGCCCAGGTCCAGCGGATTTTGCAGGTACGGGGAGGCGAAGGTATTGTCTACACATAGCAAAATATTGTTCTTCCGGGCGATTTGCGCCACCGCAGCGATGTCAATAATATTGAGCAGCGGATTGGTGGGCGTTTCCAGCCAGATCATTTTGGTGTTGGGCGTGATATGCGCTGCTACATTCGCTGCGTCGCGCATCCCTATAAAGGAAAACTTAATACCGTAGCGCTCAAATACTTTGGTGAAGATACGGTAGGTGCCGCCATACAAGTCGTTGGTAGCCACTACTTCATCACCGGGCGAGAGGAGTTTCATCACGGCATCGGTAGCTGCGAGGCCGCTGCCGAAATTGATACCATGGGTACCGTTTTCAATGGCTGCCAACGCATTTTGAAGGGCATCGCGGGTGGGGTTTTGGGTGCGCGCGTATTCATATCCTTTATGTACCCCCGGAGCACTTTGTACATAGGTGGAGGTTTGAAAGATAGGCGTCATAATGGCCCCCGTGGAGGGATCGGGCGCTACACCTGCGTGTATGAGTTTAGTTCCCAGCTTCATGTCTTGAATATTTTATAATGAATAATTTCTGGTGGTTTTTCAAATATAGGCTGTTTTGCGATGGGAAACATTTTAGCAGACGGGGCAATTATTGTCCAATTTAGCGGTTTAAAAATTGTTGATGGAATGATTTTGCACGCTTACGAGGATTTTTATATCGTTCACCAAATCATCACTAACAGGTACGGATATTCGCTATACTTTCGTAATAGGTTTTTCATAGGATATGGTTAAAATTCTTAGGGCGGTATTCTTACCGCCCTTTCCATTTGAACAGACAAAAATTATATAAAAGACAGAGGCTCGGCGACTTTGATGTCGCCGGGCCTCTGTCTTTTTATCTTGTGGGCAGATACCTGCCTTATTTTTTTACAGGGCTGTCTGTCCACCGGATGGGCAGGCTTACCGTCACCTTATCCCAGGCGATCACCAGGTTGGCGCCGGGATCACCTTTTTCAAATACCATGGTGAAGGCATCCACCGGTGTATCAAGGGCAGTTACCGGAAGGGCTGTTCTTACTACATCTTTACGCTGATCGTATTTAAACGCGCCCCATATATCCGTTTCTTTGTTGATGATAATGGTCCAGGTTTTTTCGGTAGGGATAGCATACATGGTATACCGTCCTTTCGGGATACTTTTTCCTGCGATCGTTACCGGCCGGAAAAATTCTATCTCCGTGGCTTCGTTGGCGCCCAATCGCCATATTTTTCCATATTCTTCCAGGTTGCCAAAAATATCTCTTCCTTTTGTCTGCGGCCGGCTATAGATAACACGGGCTACGAGGTTGCCCGGTTCTCCCTTCACTTTTACTACGTAGGGGTACATGGGCGGATAATAGGCCATATCCATCGGGCTGGCATCCAATGGGGGTAACTTTTTATCCTGTGCGCCTGCATGGGTGGCATATAATCCCAGTGCGAAGGCGAAGATGATGGCTTTTCTAAACATTCTGTAAACTTTATATACTGATAAAACTGTTTGCGGCCCCAAACCTAGAGATTTTTACCGAATCAGGAAAGTGAGCCTACCCTGTTAACGGACCCTTAGCGGTTTTCGGTTTGTAACAAATTTTCCACATGTGTCTGTAGCGCAGGGAAAAATGCCTGGTAGCAGTCCCGCAGCGCTTCATAATGTTCCAGGAAAACGGCGAAAATAACGGCAGGACTGCTTTCTAATCCCTTTGCTCTGGAGCTGACGCCCCGGAAGGCTCTTTCCATGCCGTTGTCGTTGCGGTAATTATATAGCCAGTTATATTGCTGCATATAGGAAAACATGTCCAGGAACCGCTCTGGCAATGTTTCCTCTTGATGATTAATGACGTCATATACCTCTGTGGCGAAATCATACAGGGTTTCCCCGGGGAAACGGCTGCTGTCAAGCGCCAGGAAATGATCGTATACCAGGTCTGTGAACACCCCGCTGTAGAGGCCGCAGGCAGGCCGGAAAAAAGACTTGGCCCTGGAGGTAACGGGATGCTGGTCCGTAAAAGTGTCGATAGCCCGGTGTATCCGGATGCCTTGTTGTATGGCGGGACTATACAATGCCAGCTGCTGCCGGCCTTTTACATAGTCAGCGATCAGGTTGCCGGTTATCAGTGCCGGTTGGTGAAAAGACAGGTAAGCGTGTGCCAGGTAGTTCATAATAAAGCCTTTCTGGTGTTTTACGGAACAAATGTAACGATCGTTTTACCATTGAACAGGAAGGCCGTGCCGCTTTTCACGTTGAACCATATTTCCTATCCACTTTAACACAATCTTAACGTTCGCTCATGCAACATTGGCAAGGTGGCACCAACAAACAAGCCAGGGCTGCGGAAGACGCGCGGTTGTCCGCCCCCGGCCAACCGGACGTCCGAAAGCGGATACTCCAACTTATCAAGTGTCTCCACCAGTAAAGTATGCCTTGACCAACCATCCATTCGCGTCGTAGTTTTGAGTCATCAAAGCAAAAAACCAACAAAAAAAATTTAAAAACCTCTTAATTTTTTTCCGCCATGAAAAAGTTAATTCTCCTGATGAGTGCAGCATTCTTGCTCAGTTCAGCCACTCTCTTTGCAAATCCGTACGAAACTACTGTTAACAGCAAAATAGCAAGTGCTTTCAAAGAAAGTTTTGCAGGCGCCAGTGAAGTAAAATGGTATACAGATGATAATAAGACTTACACTGCTAAGTTTACTATCAGCAGCAGCAAAGTGACCGCCTTTTTCGACGATGGAGGCAACCTGCTCGCTACTTCCCGCTACCTGGCTCCGGATCAGTTGCCACTGGCATTGACTTCAAGACTGAACAAAAAATATCCGAAAGATAATATCTACTGCATCGTGGAATATGCTGCCAACGGTAACGTAGTATACTTCATTACCCTCGAAGGAAAAGATACCTGGACCACATTAAAAGCGGATGGATCTGGCGCTACCAGCTTACAGAGCCGTCTTAAAAAAGCCTAGTTTTAGTTGTGCTTTCCGTTTGATTGAAATGAACAGGTCTGTGGGCGCTGCCACAGACCTTTCGCTTTTATAGCCCACTCCCCTTTCCCTTCGAAAATTATCTTAACTTTGCCAGCTGTCAAGGCTTTATGAGCCAGACTGTTAATGTATAAATGATTAAATGACATGAATAAGGGACCCATTTCTCAATTTATCCAGCACCATTACCGCCACTTTAATGCTGCTGCATTGGTGGATGCTGCCAAAGGATATGAAACACATTTACTGGAAGGTGGTAAAATGATGGTAACATTGGCCGGCGCCATGAGTACGGCCGAGTTGGGCATTTCTTTCGCGGAAATGATCCGTCAGGGTAAAGTGGACATTATCTCCTGTACCGGTGCAAACCTGGAAGAGGATATTATGAACCTGGTAGCACACACCCATTACAAAAGAGTGCCTAACTACCGCGACCTGAGCCCTCAGGAAGAA
The DNA here is from genome assembly GCF_014529935.1 of Chitinophaga qingshengii. Classification (GTDB taxonomy): domain Bacteria; phylum Bacteroidota; class Bacteroidia; order Chitinophagales; family Chitinophagaceae; genus Chitinophaga; species Chitinophaga qingshengii. The sequence continues at coordinate 3,460,425 of NZ_JACVFC010000001.1, read as the reverse complement.
TGGGACCTGCTGGAACAAGGCTTTAACCGCGTAACCGATACCTGCATTCCTGAAGAAGAAGCATTCCGCCGTATCCAGAAACATATCCATAAAATCTGGAAAGACGCAGAAGATGCCGGTGAACGTTATTTCCCGCATGAGTACATGTACAAACTGCTGCTGAGCGGTGTGATGAAGGAAAACTACGAAATCGATCCTAAAAACAGCTGGATGCTGGCTGCTGCTGAAAAGAACATTCCTATCATCGTTCCGGGATGGGAAGACAGCACTATGGGTAACATCTTCGCTTCCTACTGCATCAAAGGTGAACTGAAAGCGTCTACCATGAAGAGCGGTATTGAATACATGATCTTCCTGTCTGACTGGTACCGTAAAAACTCCGGTGGTAAAGGCGTTGGCTTCTTCCAGATCGGTGGTGGTATCGCCGGTGACTTCCCGATTTGCGTAGTACCGATGATGTACCAGGACCTGGAGTGGACAGATGTTCCTTTCTGGAGCTATTTCTGCCAGATCTCCGATTCTACTACCTCCTACGGTTCCTACTCCGGTGCTGTTCCCAACGAAAAAATCACCTGGGGCAAACTGGATATCAATACGCCTAAATTCATCGTGGAATCAGATGCCACCATCGTAGCACCACTGATCTTCTCCTACGTATTGGGCTGGTAATATCATTTACGGATTTTCTGATTTTAGGGATTTAGTTATTAAAGAGATGTTTTGTATAAATAGTCCTTTAAATAATTAAATCCCTAAATTTTTTTCTCGTCGATATTCGCTCAATACTCCCCAAAATCCATAAATCCATAAATCCGTAAATCAAATAAACAAATCCGCTGCAATGCCATCTGCGAAGAGCCGGCCGGCTTTCGTGAGCCGCAGTGTTTCTCCTTTGTGTTCCATCCATCCCTTAGCAATCAGGGCTTTGCTTTCGGCCTGCAGGCGCAGGCTTTGGCCGGCTCCAAATTTTTCCGCCACCCATTCCAGGTTGCAGCCGGCGGAGGTACGCAGTGAGGTCATGATGTATTCATTGAATTGCATGGCAGTGGTCAGACTTTCCACTTCCGCAGGCACTACCCCCGCGGTAATGCTTTTGATATACGCGGCGTTATTGGCTACGTTCCATTGCCGGGAGTGTCCGTTGAAGGAGTGGGCGGAAGGGCCCAGCCCCAGGTAAGAGCGGCCTTGCCAGTAACTGCTGTTATGCCGGGAATGCCAGCCGGGCAACGCAAAATTGGAAATTTCGTAGTGTTCATAGCCGGCAGCTTCCAGCCATTGCATCAGTAACTCAAAATGACGGGCGGCTTTATCGGGATCTGTGGCGGCCATTTTTTTCTTGCGGATGAAATGGTCCAGCGCAGTGCCGGGTTCCACGGTGAGTGCGTAGCAGGACAGGTGCGGAACGCCCAGTGCAATGGCTTGTTGCACGTTCTGCCGCCAGCCTTCGTCGCTAAGGGTTGGACCACCGTAAATCAGGTCTATGGTGATATTATGAAATCCGAGTTGTTGCGCCTGTACAATACAGTCCAGCGCCTGCTGGCTGTTGTGGGCGCGGTTCATCCATTTCAGATCGGTTTCATGGAAGGACTGTACACCGATACTGAGCCGGTTGATACCCGCATCCCTGAGAGACTGCAGCTTGTGGATGTCCAGGTCGTCCGGATTGGCTTCCAGGGTAATTTCCGCATCGGGCGCCACATCGAAGGTGTTGTACAGGCAGTCCAGCAGTTGTTGCAGTTCTGCAGTGTCCAGCAAGCTGGGCGTGCCGCCGCCGAAGTAGATGGTGTCTACCCGTTCACCGGCAAGGTAGGGCTGTTGCAGGGTGATTTCCTGCAGGAGGCATTGTACCATTTCGGCTTTCCGGGCCAGCGAAGTGGAAAAATGGAAATTACAGTAGTAGCAAGCCTGCTTACAAAAAGGAATATGTAAATAAATTCCGGCCATGGACGTTTTTATATAATAGCCTGCTGTTGCCGTTTTACCGGTCAACTATGGACTATTTTAATATCTTTGCAAACAGCAAAATTACGTTTCAGTTTTGTTATGTGAGCAGGACACTGTTAATTGCCCCCTGGTTGGTGTGATGATGGGGCACATAGAATTTGGAAAACCGATTAAAAGTCATAGCAAAATATTTTCCTGGTGCGCAACTGGTTATTGTTTCTACTTATTTTCAGCTATTTACCGATGATGGCACAAACAGCAGACAGTGCTGCTGTGCCGGCCCCTGTTGTAAAAAAGAGACCGGCGGCTACCCATGCGGTATCCGATTCGCTTCGTCCGAAGCCCCGTCCGGCAAAGGTTGCGGTGAAAAAAGACACCACGCGTGTTATAGCAAAAGATACGGTGAGAAGGGCGGTAACCCCCGCTACGGCTGCATCGCCAGCCGATACCGGTATACATAAAACCGACAGCGCTGCGCTGGCGGCCGTTCCCAAACCCAAGCCGGTATCGGAGTATGATTTATACCTGAAGAAGCTGGCTGAAGAGAATGTGTTCCTGAAACCGGGTAAACCACTGTTCCGGGATACCAATATTTTACGCCCTTTCCGCAATATGGACTGGCTGGTATACCTGGTGGGCGGTGTTTTACTGTTGTTGAGTATTATCCGGCTGGCATACACCAAATATTTTGTGGATCTGTTCCGGGCTTTCTTTAATCCTACGCTGAGCCAGCGGCAGTTAAAGGACCAGCTGTCACAGGCGCCTTTCCCGAATATGCTGCTCAATGCGTTCTTTGCGGTGTCGCTGGGCGTATACCTTTACCTGGTATTGTACCGGCAACAGGTATTTCCGCAGGCGGAGCCATGGTTGCTGATTCCGGGGCTGGTTATCCTGGTGGCGGCTGTTTACGGGATTAAGTATGTGATGCTGCGTTTTTGTGGCTGGTTGTTTGGTAACAGCGAGCTGGCGGATGCCTATATTTTTATCTTATACCTGATCAATAAAATTTTAGGGGTGTTGTTGGTCCCATTCCTGGTTGTGCTGGCTTTTTGCGACGTCGAAATAGCCCATACTTTCCTCTATATTTCAATCTTCTTTATTATATTACTGGTTCTATACCGGTATATTAGGTCTTATTCTTTGGTTAAGCAATACCTATCCTTCAGTAAATTGCATTTTTTTCTTTACCTTTGCGCATTCGAAGTAGCGCCGGTGCTAATATTAACGAAGGTGCTGCTGAATATCTGGTTAACTGGTAATCCTTGATTATCGCCTATTGTTAACACAAGAGCATAAAAAAGTATGATAAAAGGCGGGCCAAAAAAAGATTTGCAAGGTAAACAAATTCAGTCAATCCTAATTTCTCAACCTAAGCCTGAAACAGAAAAGTCTCCCTATTTTGATCTGGCTAAAAAGTTCAACATAAAACTGGACTTTTTTCCATTCATCAGGGTGGAAGGCTTACCCGCTAAGGAGTTTCGGAAACAGAAAATTGACATCCTGACTTACACGGCAGTAATTTTTACAAGCCGTAATGCGGTGGATCACTTTTTCCGGATCTGTGAGGAAATGAAGATCAAAGTATCGCAGGATTGCAAGTACTTTTGTATCACGGAAGCAGTTGCGTTATACCTGCAGAAGTTTATTCTTTATCGCAAGCGGAAGGTGTTTTACGGTGCCGACGGTTCTACCAAAGGTGTACTGGAAGTAATGAACAAACACCGGGACAATGAGAAGTTTCTCTTCCCGAGTTCCGACAGTCAGAAGAAGGACATTGAAGAATGGTTGAAAACGAACAAGTGTGAGTATGCCACAGCTACCCTTTACAAGACCGTTTCCAACGATGTGAAGGAGATCCTGGCAAAGACCAACTACGACATGATTGTATTCTTCAGTCCCTCCGGCGTAAGGTCTTTGTTCGAGAACGTACCTTCCTTTGAACAGAACGGTACCCGTATCGGGGCATTCGGACCTACTACATCGGCAGCGGTGGAAGAAGCAGGATTAAGACTGGATGTAAAAGCACCAGCTCCGCAAGCACCTTCTATGGCGGCAGCGCTGGATCAGTACCTAGCAGGTCTTAAGAAATAAGCGAAAATTTGTGTCGCATAAATAGTTTACCAGGGATGGCAATTGCCATCCCTGTTTTTTTTACTGCAAAGCGGCCGCAGCAGCTATTATTGTTATCTCCCTAAAAAATATTTCGGCAACGTGTAAATTCTCTTAAAATCTTTTTATTCTTGTAGCGTCGTATTTTTTAGTCAGTCAACTGTCCCTGTTTCAATTAATTAAGCGGATTCCATGAATAAACTTGCGGGCGAAACCAGTCCTTATTTACTACAGCACGCGCATAACCCGGTGGAATGGTATCCCTGGGGCGAAGAGGCACTGGAGCGGGCCAGGAAGGAAAATAAACCGATCCTGGTGAGTATCGGATATGCTGCTTGTCACTGGTGTCATGTGATGGAGCGGGAAAGCTTTGAAGATGCGGCTACTGCCGGCATCATGAATCAGTATTTTATCAATATTAAAATAGACCGGGAAGAGCGGCCGGACCTGGACCATATTTATATGGATGCAGTACAGGCCATGACCGGCGCCGGTGGATGGCCGTTGAACGTATTCCTCACGCCGGATAAAAAACCGTTTTACGGCGGTACTTATTTCCCGCCGGTAAAGGCGTATAACAGGCCGTCGTGGAAAGACGTACTCCTGTCGCTGGCCGATGCTTTCGCCAACAAAAGAGAAGACATAGAAACCCAGGCCGATAACCTGACCCGGCATATTGAGCAATCGAGCCAGTTTGGACTGGATGCCGGTGTTAACTTCAATATCCCGCGGGAGGAGTTGTTTACCCGCCAGCAATGTGATACCATCTGCGAAAACATATTGCGGCAGGCAGATACGGTATGGGGTGGTTTCGGGCGGGCGCCTAAATTCCCGCAGACTTTTACCATCGCGTATTTACTACGGTATCATCACGCCTATAAACATCCGGAAGCTTTGCAACAGGCTTTGCTGTCGCTGGATAAAATGTTGCAGGGAGGCCTGTATGATCAGCTGGGTGGCGGTTTTGCCCGTTATTCCACCGATGAGAAGTGGCTGGCCCCCCATTTTGAGAAGATGTTGTATGATAATGCGTTGTTGATAGATGTGTTGTGTGATGCCTGGCAACTGACCCGTTATAACGTGTACGCACAAACTATAAAAGATACCCTGACCTTTATTACCCGGGAGATGACCGCTCCGGAGGGTGGCTTTTATGCTGCGCTGGACGCAGATTCCGAAGGTGTGGAAGGTAAGTTTTACACCTGGAGCAAGGCGGAGATACACCATGTACTGGGCGAGCAGGCAGGTCCCTTCTGTGAATTTTATGATGTAACTGAACAGGGAAACTGGGAGGAGCAGAATATATTGTGGATACAACAGCCACTGGAGCAGTTTGCCGCTGAAAAAGGGTATGATCCGGCCGTACTGGGCGCTATGCTGAAAGGCTGCCGGGAAAAACTGCTGGCTGTGCGGGCCAACCGGGTCCGTCCGGGCCTGGACGATAAAATATTACTGGGCTGGAATGCCATGATGGTACATGCCTGTTGCCGGGCGTATGCCGCTTTAGGGGATGATGCTTACCGGCAGATGGCGGTGCGCAATATGGATTTCCTGTTGAAGCATTTCCCGCAGAACGACGGTACACAGGCCTTTTACCATACCTGGAAAGGTGGTCAGGCCAAATACCCTGCCTTCCTGGACGACTATGCCTGCCTGATACGCGCGCTGATAGCCCTGCAGGAAATTACCGGGGATACGCGGTACCTGTACCAGGCGCATGACATCACTGCTTTTGTCAATGATCATTTTGGTGATGGTGGTCATCTTTTCTACTATACTATTGACGGACAGGATGATGTGATTGTGCGGAAGAAGGAAATCTACGATGGAGCGGTGCCCAGTGGTAATGCATTGATGGCGCAGAACCTTTGGTATCTTTCTGTTGTTTTCGATAATAAAGATTGGGGAAACAAGGCAGTGGCCGCAGTATCGGGCATTGCGCAAACGGTTACCCGGTATCCCACTTCTTTCGGCGTGTGGGCGAGCCAGTTATTGCAATTTGTAAAAGGTACCCCTGAAATAGCGGTGGTAGGTCCGGCTTTCCGGGAGCAAATGCAGGCGGCGGGGCAGTGGTTTATCCCTTTCCGGATTTTAATCGGCTCAGAAAAAAATCAGCCTGATATTCCGCTCCTGGAGGATAGATACCAGGAAAACAACACATTAGTTTATTTATGCAAGGATTATCATTGTATTAAGCCGGTGTTTTATATAGAAGAAATTATTAATTTAATAGAATAATTATGTAACTTGCCCGTTATAAGGGTAGAAGAAGTAAAATAAATGTTGGACCGGTGATATAATAAAATGTTAAAAAATACGTTTAAATTAGTTACCGAACCGGGGTATGTGGAATTGAAAAAGTTGTGTAAAAGTTGACTACAAATTAAATTTTATTATTACATTTGCTATCTTTCATATAAACAAAGCGGGTGATAAATATGAGAAATGTGTTCCCTAGCATTCAGGCAAAAAGCACCAGGCTGGTTATAGAAAAACATATTCTGATGAAAGCTACCCTTATGAAGCTTAACTATTTACAAGGTCTGTTGGCAATTCTGCTGGTTTCCCTGCTGGCCAGCTGTGGCGGTAGTAAAGGCCCCAAAAATGCACAAGGGCAACTGATCGGCGTAAGCCCCAGACCCAAGTACACCCCCCCTGTACCCTATGGGATGGTTTATGTTCCTGCTGGAACATTTCACATGGGTCCCAGCGATGAGGATGTGAACTATGCCTACACTGCGCGTAACAAATCGATTTCTATCTCCGGCTTCTACATGGATGCCACGGAGATCACGAACAACGAGTACCGCCAGTTTGTGCAGTGGGTTCAGGACTCCATTGCGCACATCCTGTTGGGTCACGTAAAACAGGACGACGGGCATGACATTATCGACTGGAAACAGAAGATCAACTGGAAAGACAAAGCGACAGTGGAAAAACTGGACGCGATGATATACACCGAAGCGGACCGTCTGTACGGCCGTAAGGACGTAGACGTTGGAAAGCTGGTTTATCACCAGGAAACGTTTAACTGGGACAAGGCCAAGCTGAGGGAGAACTTCGGTAAGCCCCGTTCTACGTTCATCGTAAAGAAAGACGTTCCCATTTATCCGGACACGCTGTGCTGGATCAGGGACTTCTCTTATGCTTACAACGAGCCGATGACCCGTATGTATTTCTGGCATCCGGCATTCGACAACTATCCGGTAGTAGGCGTTAACTGGCACCAGGCCACCGCTTTCTGCGAATGGAGAAGTAAGTTCTGGGAAGATTACCGTAACTCTAAAAAATTATTCACGGAAGATAAATTCCAGCTGCCTTCTGAAGCACAGTGGGAATACGCTGCCCGTGGCGGTAGAGAGCAGACTCCCTATCCCTGGGGTGGTTACTATATCCGCAATAAAAAAGGTTGTCTGCTGGCCAACTTTAAACCCGGCCGCGGTAACTATCCGGAAGATGGCGGATTCTACACCGTTCGTGCAGACGCCTACTGGCCTAACGACTACGGTCTGTATTGCATGGCCGGTAACGTAGCAGAATGGACTGCCGACATCTTCTACGAAAATGCCTACTCATTCACCTCCGATATGAACCCTTATCTGAGAATGGATGTTCCGGACGACGCGCCGTTGAAAATGAAACGTAAAGCTATCAGAGGCGGTTCCTGGAAAGATGTGGGATACTTCCTGCAAACAGGTACCAGAACATATGAATATCAGGACAGTGCCAAATCGTATGTAGGTTTTAGATGTACCATCGCATTGAGCAGAAGAAGCAAACACAAATAACAGCTGATCCGTTAAACCAGAAAAGCGTTTATTTATGCACACATTAAGCAAATCTTTGAGAAATAACTATTCCATACAGAGAACTTTAACACTTATCACTTTAACCAGTAAATTTTAACCTATGGCTATGAATCCTAACAAAGCTAAATGGCTGAACTTTTTCGTATGTATTGCCGCTTCTGTTGTAATTATCGGAGCGTTATTTAAACTGCAACACTGGCCATTAGCGGATGTCGCCTTGATTTTTGGTCTGAGCACCGAAGCGCTCATTTTCTTCGTATACGCATTCGTGCCTGATTCCGGCGCTTCCCACGCCGAAGGCCAGGTAGTAGCCGTTGCCGGCAGCCCTGCTGTTGCTGGTCTCGACAAAATGCTGCAGGAAGCAGATATCACTCCTGCTAATCTGCAACGCCTGAGCGAAAACTTCCAGAAACTGGGTACTACCGTTGATAAAATGAGAGATATCAGCGACGTAGTAGCAGCAACCGGAGACTACACCCAGAAAACAAGAGAAGCTGCCGCTGCTATCGGTAACGTGGCTAACGCCTACACTACCGCCGCTTCTGCAGTATCCTCCTTCAATAGTGCCTCCGAGTCTACCAAAAGCTTCCACGAACAGATGCAGGGCATGACCAAAAACCTGGCTTCCCTTAACGCTATCTATGAGCTGGAACTGCAAGACACCAACAACCACCTCAAAGCCATGAACAATTTCTACAGCAACCTGCAGAAAACTTCAGCGGCTATGAGCGGCAGCATCGACGACGCTAAGAAAACGCAGGAACAAATTACCCTGCTGGCTAAAAACCTCAGCAACCTCAATGCTATCTACGGCAACATGTTGACTGCCATGCACGGAAACAGATAATGTATTGCTTATAGTTTAATAAACCATTCATTAAATCTGCTAAAGAACTATGGCACTACCTAAAGATCCCAGGCAGAAGATGATCAACATTATGTACCTGGTCTTAACGGCCATGCTCGCGTTGAACGTCTCTGCTGAAATATTAAATGCATTTAGTATCGTCAATAACTCTATCATTACATCCAACGGCGCCCTCACAGATAAAAACAATTTCATCTACGGGCAGTTCACGGAACAAATGAAGGAAAACGCGGAAAAAGTTGGACCGCTGAAAGCAAAAGCTGAAGAAGTGAAAAAACTTTCCGCGGATGCATACAACTACGTGGAAGGCCTGAAAGATCTGATCATCCAGCAAAGCGGTGGTAAAGATGAAACAGGCGAGCTCAAATCCAAGTCCGACCTGGATGCTCCTACCCGCGTAATGGAGAATATGAAAAAAGGTCCTGAACTGGAAGCCAGACTGCAGGAGCTGCGCAAAAAGCTGCTTACTTTTGTTGAACCTAAAGACCAGGCAAAATTTGCAAAAACTTTACCCCTGAAAATAGAAGTAGGTAAATCCGGTGCTGATCATACCGGCGCTGCTAAAACATGGACTACCTACCACTTCAACATGGTTCCTACTATTGCTGCAGTAACCATCCTGGGTAAATTCCAGAACGATATCAAAAACTCTGAGTCTGCTATCATCGACGACCTGTATCGTCAGATCAATGCGAAAGACTTTAAATTTGATAAAATCAGACCATTCATCTCCCTGAATTCCAAAAACCTGATGAACGGCCAAACGCTGACTGCACAAATCGCAGTGGGCGCTTATAGCACCACCGTAAACCCAACGATTACCGTTAACGGGCAAACGATTACTGCTACTGATGGTCTGGCTACCTATTCCATGCCAGTGAGCGGCATCGGCGAGAGAACCATTTCCGGTACTATCTCCCTGCCTAACCCTGCCGGTGGCGAACCTATCACACAAACTTTCACTGAAAGCTATAACGTAGGCGCTTCTACCACCTCTATCTCTGCCGACAAAATGAACGTACTGTACATCGGTCTGCAGAACCCGATCTCTATCTCCGCTGCCGGCGTACCTGCAGAAGCGGTATCTGCTTCCATGAACGGTGGTAACATTACCAAACGCGGCTCCGGTGAATACGTGGTAACCGTTAGCCAGCCTGGTAAAGCGATCATCAACGTGGTAGCTAATGTAGACGGTAAAGTAAAACAACTGGGTCAGAAAGAATTCCGTGTAAAACGTGTTCCGGACCCGGTACTGAAAGTAGGATTTAACAAAGGTGGCAGCATGAAAGCCGCTGACTTTAAAGTTCAGCTGGGTCTCGCTGCTGCGCTGGAAGACTTCGAATTTGAAGGCGTAAAATATGATGTAGTAGGTTACCGTATCGGTGTATCTGCCAAAGGCAAAGAATACCAGGAAGGTGAAGCCAACTCCGCTTATTTCCCGAACAGCGTAGTCGCTTCTATCCGTGCCCTCCGCCCGGGTGATGAAGTATACTTCGAAAATGTAAAAGTAAAAGGCCCGGATGGTGTTGTCCGTACAATGCCGAGCACAATATTTAAATTAAATTAACAGGTCATAAATTACTGAATATGCGAGCAGTAATGTTTAACAGAATTGGTTGGTGTACGATGTTGCTGGTGATAGCCGCTACAACTGCAGATGCGCAAAGACGCGGTACTACCCGTCGGAGAACAGCTACGGAAGCTACGCCCACAGACCCGAATGCACCGGTTGTAAACCCTGCTACCGGGAATGCTGTAACACCACCTCCTCCTGCTCCTACGGCAGCGTCTCAACGTCCGGACGGCCTCACCGCCCCCGTATCTGATACGCCCCGCAAATCCCTGCGCGTGGATGGAGTAGCGGAGAAAAACCTCGCAAGAGAACGTGTTCCTATCGTTTACGATTACATCCGCGAGGATGACCGTTTCTGGGAAAAACGTGTCTGGCAGGTAATCGATGTCCGGGAGAAAATCAACCTCCCCTTCCAATACAACGTGGAAGACGAAAGTGGCACGAACCAACTGTTCATTAACATTCTGCTGACTGCTATCAAGAATAAGGAAGTTGAAGCATTCAACCCTATCGATGACCGCTTCACAACGGTAATGCCGTATAATGAGATCCAAACCAAGATCGCAGGTGAAGAAAGGACCGTACGCAGTATCGACCCGGTAACCGGCGAAGAAAAAATGGTGACTACCCGCGACGACTTCGATCCCCGTACTATCAGACAGTACAAGATCAAAGAAGTATGGGTATTCGACAAAGAAGCTTCTGCCCTGAAAGTCCGTATCCTCGGTATCGCCCCTATGGTGTCTCGTATGAACGAAGATGGCAGCGTCCGCGCTTCTATCCCCCTGTTCTGGGTATATTATCCTGATCTCCGCGCCACCCTGGCTAAGTACGATGTGTACAACCAGAACAACGACGCGTCTACTATCAGCTGGGAAGACCTCTTCGAGATGCGTTTCTTCGGCAGCTATATCGTGAAGGAAAACAATACCTACAACCGCGAAATCAAGGACTACATTAAAGACGGTAAAATGCGCCTTCTCGAAGGCCAGTCTATCAAAGACCGTATCTTTAATAAAGAACAGGATCTCTGGCAATACTAAACAAATCGAATTACGTACTACGTATAAAAAGCAAAGGCCCGGCACCTGCCGGGTCTTTGCTTTTTATATGATACAGTCTTCGTATTTTGCTTTCCATGGAACTTCTCCGTAAAACAGCTTTCAGCATCATGCCCCTGCCCGACAAGGAATGGGAGGAACTGTCGGCCTGCTGGACACCAGTGGCTTTCAAAAGAAAAGAAATGATCACTGTAGCCGGTGAGGTGGAAAAATATATCTACTTCGTGGAAGACGGCGTACAACGGCTGTTTAGCCTCGAAGAAGATCGCGAAGTAACCATCCTGTTTTCCTACACCGGCTCCTTCTCCGGTGTAATAGATGCCTTTCAGCTGCAACGCCCCTCTCCCTGGTTCCTGGAAGCACTCACGCCCAGCCGTATGTTACGCATGTCCTGGACTGATTTCGACCGGCTTACCCGGCAATACCCGCTGCTCGACAGATGGGTGCGCCTCGGCACAGTAGCCGCCCTGGGGGGTATACTGGACCGCCACAAGGAAATCCTCTCCTACAGCGCGGAACAGAAGTTCAGAACGCTGCTGACCCGCAGTCCGCACGTATTACAGCTGATACCACAGAAATACCTGGCTTCCTACCTGGGCATCGATCCCGCCACCTTCAGCAAACTCCTGAAATCAGTAAAGTTGTAAAATCTTGATCTGCGCCAACTTTTTCCGTTAGCGTAAGAGATAGTTTTGTGGTAAATTCTATAATGATGATGCCGATTAATACCAGCGCTTTTTTGAAAGAACTCCGCCAGCAGACAGTTGCAGTTCAGTATAAAGCAGAAAGCCGTTTTGGTGGCCAATCTGTAGCTGTATTGTCTTATTCCTCCCAACCCGGGTGCTGGAGTGCCCTGCAATGCCTGGAACACCTCAATACCTACGGCCGGTTTTACCTGCCCGGATTGGACCAGGCCATTACTGTGGCGGAAAAAAATGGCAGCCGCCCCCTGGATACTTTTAAGAGCAGCTGGCTGGGTGCCTGGTTTACCAAACAAATGCAACCCACCCCAGATGGAAAGTTGCGTTCCCGTATGAAATCCCCCAAAGGACATCTTCCTTCCACACAACCGGATGCAACCGCCGTCTTACAGGAATTTATCCAACAGCAGGAAACCATGGAAATACTGATGGACAGAGCCTTTCACATTAACCTGCAAAAAGCAAAAGTTGCCACTTCCCTGTCCAGCCTGATTAAATTGTCTGTAGGCGATACATTCGGCTTTATGACAGCGCATATCAACCGGCATATATTACAGGCGGAAAATATGATCCGCAGTTGTCCGCAACAGGTAGGAGAAGCCGTTTAATCCTGGCTTTTGTGGAAATGTTCCCACACCAGTTTGGCTTTGGCACTGCCTATTTCCTGGGTTAGGTCTTCTTCGGTGAGTTGTTTTATTTTGGCAACGGAACGGAAGGTTTTTAGCAGCTGTGTGGCTGTCTGCTGGCCGATTCCCTTAATGGTTTCCAGTTCGTTTTTAAAGGTGCCCTTACTGCGTTTTTGCCGGTGAAAAGTAATACCAAAGCGGTGTACTTCATCACGTACGCGGCGGATCAGTTTCAGGCTTTCGCTGTTGAAAGGCAGTTTGATACTTTCCGAATCACCCGGGAAAAAAATCTCTTCTTCATTTTTAGCAAGGCCCACCACTGTCATGCTGCCGATCAAATCCAGCTCGCGGATACTTTCCATAGCGGAGCCTAACTGACCTTTACCACCATCGATGATAACGAGTTGGGGTAATGGCTGCTGCTCCGCCAGCAAACGGGAATAGCGCCGGTATACGACTTCTTTCATAGAGGCAAAGTCGTTGATACCCTGTACCGTTTTGATATTAAAATGCCGGTAATCCTTTTTGGAGGCTACTCCGTCTTTAAACACTACACAGGCAGCCACCGGATAGGCGCCCTGGAAATTGGAGTTATCGAAACATTCGATATGTTCCGGCAACAGCGGCAATTCCAGATCTGCCTGCAGCTGGTAAAGCACCTGCTTGCGTTCCATATCGCTCTTGCCTTCCAGATGGAGTATTTTCTTACGGTATAATTCGTCTTTGAAATAATTCACGTTTTTCTCTGACAGCTCCAGCAGCTTCTTTTTGTCGCCGCCTTTGGGAACCGTAATGGTGACGTTACTCTCCGGGTATTCTAACGGGAAAGGCACTACGATTTCCGTGGTGATGCTTTTGAATACATCGCGCAGATAGGCGATCGCGTAGCTGAGTACTTCTTCATCGCCTTCCTCCAGTTGTTTCTCCAGGGTCACCGTTTTGGTATCGGAAATAGTACCGTTGAAAATGCGGAGATAGTTCACATAGGCGTGATTGCCGTCGCTGATGATGGAGAACACGTCCGCATTGCCCATACGGTTGTTGACAATGGTGGACCTGGCAGAATAGTCTTCCAGGCTTTTGATCTTTTTATGCATGATCTCAGCCTTTTCAAACTCCATACTGGCAGCGTATTGCTGCATTTGTTCCTTAAAAAGGTTCACTACCGGTGAGAGGTTGCCTTTCAGTACGTTTTTTACCTGCGAAAGCCCTTCGCGGTAGTCTTCTTCTGTCTGTAATCCTTCACAGGGGCCTTTACAGTTGCCCAGGTGGTATTCCAGGCATACCTTGAATTTTCCCTTTTTAATATTCTGCTCGCTCAGATTGAGATTGCAGGTACGCAGGGGAATGTTGTACCGGATCACTTCCAGTATTTCACGGACACGGCCTACAGAAGTAAACGGCCCCAGGTAATCTGAACCATCCTTTATCACGTTGCGGGTAAAAAACACCCGTGGGAACGGTTCATGTTTGATAACGATATACGGGTAGGTTTTATCGTCCTTCAGGTTAATGTTGTACCTGGGCTGAAACTGTTTGATCAGGGCGTTTTCCAGGAGGAAAGCGTCCTGTTCGGAATCCACGATCGTAAACTCAATATGGTGGATGTGTTCCACCAGTTTCCGGGTTTTGAAGTTATCGTGATTTTTTACGAAGTAGGAACTGACTCTTTTGCGCAGGCTTTTGGCTTTCCCTACGTACAGCAGGGTGCCTTCCTGGTCATAATATTTGTAGATACCGGCTTCGAGCGGTATGGTATGTGCTATTTGCTGAAACGCTGCTGGTGTCATGTGTTACATCCTGTTTTTGGGCGTGACCGCTACATTGACTTCTACTTCTTTCGGCGCCAGGAAAGCTATTTTCTGATAGGTGGCGATACGAATGTTTTTATTGCGTTGGTAAAACAGGTCTTGCCTGAACTCGTACACCATGTTGACGGTATAGCTATGGATATTGACCTGTTGAATGGTACCGTTTTTATCCAGCTCCATCGTTACCTCAGACGGGAAGGTTTGTTTTCCTTTAGACTTATAGATAACGGATTTCCGGCCGGAAAAGGGATCATATAAGCTGGAGGTATCGTATTCATCCCGCAGGGATGGTTTGTTCAGGTCTATATCGGAGAATGGTTTCAGCAGGTCCTGCAGGGCGGTGCTGTCGGCGCCGGTAATGGTAGCGGTATCTTTCACGCCGTTGAGGGTGATTGTTTTGTGCAGGCTGAAACTATCGGAGTGCATACGGTTCCGTTCTCCCTGGAAATAGGCTGGCAGTGGTTCGTACTTGGCAGTGGCCGTTGTTTTTCCTGTTGTTTTGTTATCCTGATGGCAGGCTATAAAACCGAATATGGTTAATAGTACCGTCATGTAGCGGTAATGTTTCATACGGCAAAATTAGTACTTAAATATGGGTCAGAAAAAATGCGCCGTAAAAACGGCGCATCGATGCATGAGCAAATCTGTCGAGAGCACTAAAAATATGAATATCAGTCGGTCTGACTGAGAAAATATCAGAATGGTGATAGTTAAACGGGATGGATAAATGAAAAGTTACACATCCTGGAAATATTTTTTCCGCGTAGTGCTCGCAAAGAGCGCAAAGGAGCAAAGAGCGCAAAGGTTTTTTGTTAAGATTAATAAGAAAGCAAAGGAGCGAAGATCAAATGTTGATCCATCGCTCCTTTGCTTTCTTTTTTCGCTTATATAATCTTTGCGCTCTTTGCTCCTTTGCGTTCTTTGCGAGAACTACGCGAGAACTAAACGAGCAGGTTGCCGGTCATTTCCTTAGGTGCGGTCAGTCCCATGAAATGCAGGATGGTAGGGGCAATATCGCCCAGTTTACCATCTTTCACCTTACCCTGGAAGTCGTTGCTGATGATAAAGAAAGGAACGAGGTTGAGGGTATGTGCAGTATTAGGCGTACCGTCTTCGTTGACCATATAGTCTGCGTTACCATGGTCGGCAGTCAGGAATACGGTGTAGTTGCTGGCCAGTGCGGCGGTGACAACTCTTTCCACGCAGTGGTCTACTGTTTCTACGGCTTTTACTGCAGCGGAGAATACACCGGTATGGCCTACCATGTCTGCGTTCGCGAAGTTGAGGGCAATAAAATCGGCTGATTTCTCCTGCAGCACCGGTACAATGGCGTCGGTTACTTCGTTGGCGCTCATTTCAGGTTGCAGATCGTAGGTGGCTACTTTGGGAGAAGGTATCATGATGCGGCGTTCGCCTTCGAATTCTTTTTCCCGTCCACCGGAGAAGAAGAAGGAAACGTGCGGATATTTTTCTGTTTCTGCGATACGTACCTGGGTATAACCATCTTTCGCCAATACTTCACCGAGGGTCATGTTCAGGTTATCGTTTTCGAAGATAACGTGTACATTTTTATAGGTCTTGTCGTATTCGGTCATGGTGGTATAGTACACCTGCAGCGGTTTCATATTGAAATCGGGGAAGGCTTCCTGTGTGAGTACCTGGGATATTTCGCGGCAGCGGTCCGTGCGGAAGTTGAAGCAGAGTACAGCATCGCCGTCCTGGATGGTGGCTACGGGTTTGCCGGTTTCATCTTCTACAATAATTGGTTTGATGAATTCATCGGTTACGCCTTCTGCGTAGGAGGCTTTGATGGCGGTGAGCACGTCGTGGGTACCCGTTCCGGTACCGTGTACCATGGCATCGTAGGCCAGTTTCACGCGTTCCCAGCGTTTATCCCTGTCCATAGCGTAGTAGCGGCCGGTAACGGAGGCTATTTTGCCGGTTGACTGTTGCAGGTGTGCCTGCAGGTCTTCCAAAAAGCCCAATCCGCTTTTGGGGTCGGTATCACGGCCATCGGTGAAGGCGTGGATATATACTTTCTCCAGGCCTTTTTCTTTGGCGATGGAGGTCAGTGCTTTCAGGTGTTCGATGTGGGAGTGTACGCCGCCGTTGCTCACCAGTCCGATGAGGTGCAGGGCTTTGTTATTGTTTTTGGCGTGTGCCAGGGTGTCCTGCAGAACAGGATTGGCGGCCAGTTCTCCGTCGCGTACCGCTACGTTGATCCGTTGCAGTTCCTGGTAAACGATTCTGCCGGCGCCGATGTTGAGGTGGCCCACTTCAGAGTTGCCCATTTGTCCGTCCGGTAAGCCTACGGCTTCACCGCAGGTAACGAGGTGGCTATGGGGATATTTGTTATATAGGCTGCTTACAAAAGGTGTCTTCGCTTGTGCAATGGCGTCGGCAGTAGGTACTTTACCTTCGCCCCATCCATCCATAATTACGAGAATGGCTCTTTTCTTTTCCATATCCTGTCTGGTTAAGGTTAATAGTTTATTGATGTTCAACTCGGGGTGAAAGTACTTATAATGCAGTTGAATACTTTCTAAATATTTTACAAAAATACGCCTAATCTAAAAATAACAAATGCCAGGGTCGGTCAGCTTCTATTCTGATAATCAGTTATTCAAATTTATTTACATGTTATTTTTAGATTATTATTTATTGATTCATTGCTACCACTATGATGTGATTTTGTTGAGTTACAACGCGTTTGGCATAGTTTTCGCATTTAATTTGTGTTTGATTATGTTACTTTTCTAATAAAAAAACTGACAATGAAGAAGCTATTGATTGTGCTGATGGTGTTGTTGGGAGGAATTTTTTCAGCATATGCGCTGTCGGCAGGTTCGGAGGAAAATTTGGTTGCCGGACCGTTTGAAGATGTGGTAGGAGCTATCAAGCAAGGCGATGTTAACAGCTTATCCCGTTACCTGGACAATAATGTCGAAATTAATATCAGCGGTAAAGCGAATTCTTATAGTAAAGCGCAGGCGGAGATTATCCTGAAGGATTTTTTCTCCAAAAACCAGGTTAAATCCTTTGAACTGGTACACCAGGGAGGTGAAGCTTCCCGGTTTGGTATCGGTAATCTGAGCACCAGCGGCGGAAATTACCGCCTTTCCTTCTTCCTCCAGAAAAAAGGAGGAGCCATGGTCCTCAACGAATTGAGATTTGAGAATAAGTAAAATTGACCACATAAATTCATTGAAAAAGCCACTGTGCTCCGCATTTATTGCGGGGCACTTTTTATTTTTGTCACGCAAAGGAGAAAAGGGAGCAAAGGATATAAGCTCCGGATATTTATCCTTTGCAGATTTTTACTGATTTAAGCAACAAAGGGTGTAAAGGATATTAAGCTCCCGATATTTATCCTTTGCGTACTTTGCTCACTTCCGTAGCTTTGCGGGACTAAATTATGCACCATGTTAGAAGAAGCTGCGCTGAATGCGTTTATCAGAAGTGCCCTGGCAGAAGATACCGGAAACGGGGACCATTCCACCCTGGCCTGTATACCACCCACTGCCAAAGGGAAGGCTGTGCTGAAAATCAAGGAAAATGGCATCCTGGCGGGTATGGAAGTGGCAGCCGCTATCTTTAAATGGCTCGATATGTACGCGGTATTCACCCCGTTTAAAAAAGACGGAGATGCCATGGTGGCCGGTGAAACTGCTTTTGAAATAGAAGCAGCCGTTCATACCCTGCTGATGGGAGAAAGGCTGGTGCTCAACTGTATGCAACGGATGAGCGGTATCGCCACCCTCACCCATCAATATGTGGAGCTGCTGAAAGGATACCATACCCGTATCCTGGATACCCGCAAAACCACCCCTAATTTCCGGATGCTGGAAAAGGAAGCAGTTCGTATAGGTGGCGGCGTTAATCACCGTATGGGCCTCTATGATATGGTGATGCTTAAAGACAACCACATCGATTTCGCCGGCGGTATCACCGCAGCTGTCAATAAAACCGTAGCTTACCTGGCAGAACGTAACCTGCCGCTGAAGATAGAAGTAGAAACCCGCAACCTGGAAGATGTGAAGGAAGTGCTGGCAGTAGGACAGGTGGACCGGATTATGCTGGACAATTTTACGCCTGAACAAATCACGGCCGCCCTGGCGTTAATTAACGGGAAGGTGGAAACGGAAGCATCCGGCGGTATCAACCTGGATACTATTCAGGCATATGCTAAAACCGGGGTGGACTTTATCTCCGTAGGCGCTATTATTCATCATGCTGTAAGCCTGGACCTGAGTCTGAAAGCGATTATATCTTAAAACAGTTTTTTTGAAGAAGATCCTTTTTATCATTAACCGCAAAGCGGGCACAGATCGTGAGAAACGACTGGAAGGCGCCATCGGCAGGTATTTCCCGGCAGGTCAGTTTGAGGTGAGCATCACCCACCTGGCTTATCTGGGGCATGGGGCCGACCTGGCCAGAGAGGCGGTGAAAAACGGCGTGGATACTGTAGTGGCCGTAGGTGGCGATGGGTCTATCAACGAAATTGCCCAGGGGCTGGTGGGAAGTGATACCGCTATGGCTATCCTGCCGCTGGGCAGTGGCAATGGCCTGGCCAGAGCGCTGAAAATACCGCTGGATGTGGATAAAGCCTTGCAGCTGATCATCAACAATAAACAACGGCCTATTGATGTGGGCTACGCCAATGAGCATCTGTTCCTCAGTAATGCCGGGGTTGGTTTCGATGCACTGATTGCGGAGCAGTTTAAACATACCAAAAAACGTGGCCTGATCGGCTATGCCAAACTGGTGCTGAAAAGTTTCAGCAGCTATAATCCGGAAGCCTACCAAATCAGTATCGATGGCCGCCAGTTGGACGAAAAAGCGTTCCTGCTCACCGTGGCCAACGGGAATCAGTTTGGCTACGAGTTTAAACTGGCGCCCGGCGCCAGTGTTTTCGACGGGCAGCTGGACCTCTGTATTATGCCTCCTGTGCGTTTTTATCACCTGCTTCCTGTGAGTTTTCATTCACTGGCAGGCAACATCGATAAAACACGTTATCTTAAACATTATACCGGAAAGGAAATTACGATCCGCAGTCATTCGCTGCAGTACCTGCAGGTAGATGGCGACGCAGTGCCCATCAATGGCGACGGTACGGTACGGTTGTCTGTTAAACCAGCCGCTATCAAAGTGATCGTGAATGAATAAACTCTAAATTTTTTGCGCCATGACCAAGAAAAAAAATAACGCCGGCAACGGAATTGTATATTCTACCGATCCTAATTTTTCATTTGAACCCGAACATACGGAAGAACAGGAAACCCTCTCCCCTGCTGAACAACAGCTGCGGGTAAAACTGGATACCAAACAACGCGCCGGTAAAGTGGTAACGCTGGTAGATGGTTTTATTGGCAAAGACGAAGATGTGGAAAAGCTGGGCAAGGACTTAAAAACAAAATGTGGTACCGGCGGTAGTGTAAAAGACGGCCAGATACTCATCCAGGGCGATTATAAGGAGAAAGTGATCAAATGGTTGCTGGACTGGGGATATAAGAGAACAAAATGAAATCATTTACGGATTTTTTGATTTACGAATTTTTTGATTTCTGGGATGACAAAAAGCGAAGACCAAATCGATAAATTACTTGCCTTGGTCTTCGCTTGTATTCACGAAATCAAAAAATTCGTAAATCAAAAAATCCGTAAATCACTACCGGTTCACCAGTTTCAGGGATCCTTCTGTATATCTGGCGCCAGCGATGCCGTCTTTCAGGATGGCATTTATTTTTTCCAGGTCAGCGCTGCTCAGCTGTACATCAGCCGCTGCTGCATTATCCTGCAAATATTTTCTGCGTTTAGTGCCGGGTATCGGTATAATATCTTCTCCCTGTGCCAGCAGCCAGGCGAGGGACAGTTGAGCCGCAGTGATTCCTTTTTCTTTCGCAAAGCCCTCCAATGCAGTAACTGTCTGCAGATTCTGTTCAAAGTTACCTTCCTGGAAACGGGGTAATGTTCTGCGGAAGTCCTTTTCTGCCAGTGTGCTGGCATTGGTGATAGCGCCGGTGGTCATGCCTCTTCCCAGGGGGCTATAGGCAACCAGGGAGATACCCAGTTCCCGCGTGGTTTTCAGGATTTCTCCTTCCACGTCTCTGGTGAACAGGGAATATTCACTTTGCAATGCCGCGATCGGATGTACGGTGTAAGCCTTGCGGATGGAAGCGGCGCTGGCTTCAGACAGGCCCAGGTAACGCACCTTGCCGGCTTTTACCAGGTCGGCCATGGCACCTACGGTTTCTTCGATGGGTACCTGGTCATCTACGCGGTGGGCGTAGTAGAGGTCAATTACATCTACTCCTAACCTTTTTAAGCTGGCATCACAGGCTTCTTTCAGGTGTTTTGGAGATCCGTCAAAATAAGTGGAACCATCTTCCCGGAAACGGAAACCGAATTTGGTGGCCAGGAAAACCTTGTCCCTTTTGGTAGCCAATATTTTGGAGAGCAGGATTTCATTAGCACCCTGTCCGTACATATCCGCGGTATCCCAGAAATTAACACCCAGTTCCAGCGCCAGTTCCAGCGTTTTCAGTGATTCTTCTTCGTTAAAATCGCCGGCATTGCCATAGGCAAAGGACATGCCCATGCAACCCAGTCCTATAGCGGATATTGATTCGCCGGTTTTTCCAAGTTTTCTGTACTGCATATAGTTAAATTTTATGTGTCAAAATTAACCAGCGGTAAGGGGATGGCAATTGTAGCAGGCAAAGTATTAATTGTAAAAATCAAAGTGCTATTGCAGCCGGTAGATATGAGGCGCCTGCCCGCTGTGATTTTTAAAGAAGTGCGTGAAGTTGCCGGGCTCTTCAAAGCCCAGGCACCAGGCTATTTCAGCGATTTGCCAGTCGGTATGTATGAGCAACAACCGGGCTTCCAGTAACATGCGCATACGTATATGTTCGCTTACCGTACGACCGGTAGTTTGTTTTACGCAGGCATTCAGGTGGTTAGGATGCGTATTCAGCCGCTGTGCAAATTCCTTGGCTGTTTTCAGTTTTACCTGGTTATGATTGTATTCAATGGGGAACTGCTTTTCCAGCATATCGGTGAACCGATGCGCCAGCACCTGTGCCGCAGTTTGTGAACGCACCGGCGTATGCGCCTGTGTTGCCAGCCGTTTGCCTTCCAGCATCAGCAACCGCAGGTAAATGAGAATGGCTTCCTGTTTAAAAGCGGCGTTTTCGTGGTATTCTTTCAGCAGCTGCCGGAAGATGGATTGCAGGTAATCACATTGCTGCTGATCAAGTTTGAATACTGCCCTGGCGCCCTGTTGTAACAACGGGTGCAGCAGGAGATCTTCATGAAGGGCATGAACAGAATCGAACAACAGGTCTGTAAACAGACAGAAATAACCTTCCTGTACGTCGGAGGTAGCCCTCCAGGTTTTTACCTCATGCGGGTTCAGGAACAGCAGGGTTGGACCATCTATCTCGTACTGGTCTTCTCCCATCGTAAATATACCCTGTCCTTTACTAAAGAAGCTGATCTTATAATAGTCCCGTCTGCTGGCTGTCACCTCATCCACGCAGGGATGATCCGCCCGGTCATGAACGGCAAAGCTTCCTTTCAGGGGGGCTTTGGGTATCATGGTTTGCGTAGCGTACAGTTTTTCGGTGAAGTCCTCCATCGTCTGGAGCAGAATAGCGGGGTTTTTTTGAGTAGGCATTACCGAATTTAAATGATTTCCGGATATTTTTTGGATGACCGGTAATAGACGCAATGTTAAGTTTTTTTCTACTGAATGTCTTCAAACCCTTTACTATACCGGCTACGTCTATTTATTGCAACTGAGTTGCAAATTGATTTTTGATTAGTTTCTGAAAATTTCACAATTTGTTAACGCCTTTATCAACCAAAATCTTGTTATCATCGATGCCCTTGATGATCCCTTGTAAAGAGCGTCCTGCCTTGCATAGCGGATAAGCAAGATAAAAAAGTAACCTGCGGAATGACTGTGCTTAAAGAGGCAGTTTTCCGCTTTTTTATTTTGCAGATGATCATCTTATTCCTGTTGTAATCAATCAAAATCGTGTCCCATGAAGCTAGACCCGCGTCGTACTTCCCTGTTATTGCTCTTACTGTTTTTAGTGTTTAAAATAATATTTCAGTATACGGTGGTGAACCCGGCGTATGACCTGCACCGCGATGAGTATCTGCACCTGGATATGGGGTATCATCTGACGGCGGGCTATTTGTCGGTTCCGCCTTTTACTGCTTTCAATTCCCTGCTGATTAAATGGCTGGGCGGCGGATATTTCTGGGTTCGTTTTTTCCCGGCATTGTACGGAGCGTTGACAATGGTGATTATCTGGCGGATGGTGCGTTTCCTGGGCGGCGGGTTGTATGCGCAGGCGCTGGCATTGTCGGTATTTGTTTGTTCTGCTTTCTCACGTTTGAATGTATTGTACCAGCCGAATTCTTTCGATGTGCTGATGTGGGCACTGTTCTGCTGGCTGATGATGCTTTACCTGCAAAGCCAGCAGGGTAAATGGTTGCTGTGGGCCGGTGTGGTGGCGGGTGCCGGGATACTCAATAAATACACCATGGCGGTATTGGTGGCAGGTTGGCTGGCGGCGTTGTTGTTGTCTTCGCACCGGCGTATTTTCCGGGAGAAAAATTTATACCTGGGAGGCCTGATGATGCTCGTGTTGATATCGCCTAACCTGATATGGCAGGTGCAGCATGGTTTTCCGGTGTTGCATCATATGAGCGAACTGGCAGCTACCCAGCTGGTACATATTAGCCGGATGGGCTTTGTGACGGATCAGTTTATCTTTTTTCTGGGTGGTGCTTTCCTGGTAGTCGCTGCTTTTGTGGGGTTGTTGTTTTATTGGCCCTACCGGATTTACCGGGTGGTATTGCTGATGTATGTACTGGTCATTTTGTTGATGATTTATATGCGGGCCAAGAGTTATTATGCGCTGGGCTTGTATCCGGTGCTGATAGCTTTCGGTTGTGCTTATTGGGAGCGCGTTTTCCGGAATGGCTGGAGCCGTTACCTGAGGGTGTTATGGCTGGCTGTGGTGGTGGTACCGTTTGTATACCTGCTGAATGTGATGTTCCCGGTATTGAATCCCTACAAAGCCCAGGAGAAAGCAGCCAAGTTTGCCGCATTGGGTATGTTGCGATGGGAAGAAGGAAAGGACCATGCTTTGCCGCAGGATTTTGCGGACATGCTGGGCTGGAAGGAGCTGTCGCAGTTGACGATGCAGGCATGGCAGCGGATACCCGAAGAGGCGAGAAAACACACCCTGGTGATGGCCGATAACTATGGCGAGGCGGGTGCAGTAAACTATTATAACCGTGATAGCATGCCGGCTGCGATATCCTTCAGTGCGGACTATGTATACTGGTTTCCCCGGCTGGATACCCTGCAATACATCATTTTGCTGGGATATGAGCCGGATGATAAGTATCGCCCGTTAATCGGGAAGATAGAGAAGGTAGGTGCGATAGAGCATATCCTGGCCCGGGAACATGGCGCCAGCGTATATCTGTTGTCCGCATTATCGCCGCAGGTGCCGGTATTGTTGCAGAAGGGTGTATGGGCGAAGCAGCAAAGCTATGACTGGAAGCAGCCGGTGCAGTAATATGTGTTGTGTAGAGCCGCGTGGCGGTATAAAAGGGTGATTTCCCCGGGGAAACGCATCAACCGTTATGTCCGGTGTAGCCCTAAAGTACAGTGCATGCCGGCCACTGTAGGCGTCCTGTATTAGTCCTGCTGTGCTGAAGTTTTGCTTTGTCACAGTAAGTATACCCTACTTGCTCAACACGAATTCCACTTCACCGAAGCCAAGCTGCAGTATTTCTCCGTCGCGCTCCAGGCAAAGGCGGCCGTCGGGTAATACATCGCGGATAATGCCCTGGAAAACGACGCCATCTTTCCGGTACAGGCCGGGTTGTTGCCAACGGAAGAGTTTGGACTTATATTCTGCCAGTAGTGTATCGAGAGCGGACAGTTGCAGTGTCCGGATCCGGGCATCCAGGTAGCGGCAGAGTTCCTGTGCCATGGTGGCAGCGTCCCAATTTTTGCCGGTTATTTGTTTGAGTGAGACAGCATTGGGAAGATCGTCCGGGAACTTCCCCTGATTCAGGTTGATGCCGACGCCGATAATGGCATAATGCCACATATTACCCCGCAATACGTTTTCTATCAGGATGCCTACTGCCTTTCTGTCACGCCAATAAATATCATTGGGCCATTTGATAAGGGTTTCATCACCGGCATAAGTAGTGAGGAAGTCATGCACACCCAGCGCTACGGCCATACTTAGCATGAATTGACGGGAAAGCGGTAACATGGCTGGTTGCAGGGCAACAGAGAGTGCGATAATGTCGCCGGGGCGGGCCACCCATTGTTTCCCGCGTGTCCCTTTTCCTGCCGTTTGGTTGCTGGTGAACCAGGCTGTACCGGATGTCACATGGCCCGAATTTACCTGCCCCATGGCATAGTTATTGGTGCTGTCAATTTCGTCTAGTATATAAAACGGGTATCCTACCACATGAACCTTTTTTAGTCTTAAAACAGCCGGAAAAGTAATTCATTTTATTATTTTCTTAACATTTGTAGGCCCTTAAGCATGATATTTCTGCATCTTATATTAGCGCTTGTTTAGTAACTTTGACAATTAAAGTTTATTTTTAACAAAAACGAGATTTATTGGCACCCTTAACCGTTCTGAGCACGAGGAAAAAGGCCCAAACGCGCCTGACCAGAGAAAGTGAAATTTTTACCACCATCATAAAAGCCATACAGGAAAAGAAGGGGGAAAATATCGTGTCCCTGGATCTACGCCAGATTCCTGAAGCTGTGGCCGATTTCTTTGTAATATGTGAAGCCAATTCCAATACCCAGGTAAGAGCAATCGCCGACTTTGTGGCTCACGAAGTAGAGCTGAAGGTTGGTGAAGCCCCTTATAAACACGAGGGCTTTACGGCTCAACAGTGGATACTGGTAGACTACGTGAATATTGTTTTACACGTATTCCAACCGGAAACAAGGAAGTTCTATAATCTCGAGGAAATGTGGAGTGACGCCGACAGGATGGACCACAACGATGACTGAACAAATCAGTCTTGAAAGTATTAATTATTATATAAATATTCTGATTGTAATAAACATCCGTAAAGGAGCGTAAGATTATGGAAAAAGGAGGCAATAACTTCAATAAGGGTTCAGAGAAATCTCCGAAAAAAGGACCGAAGTTCAATATATACTGGGTGTATGCTTTTATAGGCATTGCCCTGCTCGCAATGAACTTCTTCCCGGATTTCAAACCCTCCACCAAAGAGATCAGCTTCCAGGAGTTTCAGTTGAATTATTTGAAACCTGGAGACGTAGATAAATTGGTTGTTGTAAACAAGAAATATGTAGAGGTCTACATAAAACAAGACAGTCTTAAACTGCCCAAATTCACAGACGTGGCCAGGAGCCGTTTTGGTGGTGGCCTGAATCCCGGTCCTCACTTCAAATTCTCCATTGGCAGCGAAGAGAGTTTCAAAAAAGACATCGACAAAGCCCAGGAAGGGGTGCCGATGGAAAATCAGGTTAAAATCTCCTATGACGAACGTCAAAGCTGGTTTGAACCTATCTTCCAGCTGTTGCTGCCTATTATCCTGATCATTGGCTTGTGGGTATTGCTGATGCGTAAAATGGGCGGCCCTGCCGGTGGTAGCGGTGGCCCGGGTGGTATCTTCAATATCGGTAAGTCCAAAGCCACTTTGTTTGATAAAGGTACCCGTGTGAACATTACGTTCAACGATGTTGCTGGTCTGGATGAAGCAAAAGTGGAAGTGATGGAGATTGTGGACTTCCTGAAAAATCCGAAAAAATACACCTCTCTGGGTGGTAAGATACCGAAAGGCGCCTTACTCGTAGGCCCTCCGGGTACCGGTAAAACCCTGCTGGCGAAAGCCATGGCAGGAGAAGCTCAGGTACCTTTCTTCTCCATGTCCGGTTCTGATTTCGTGGAACTGTTTGTGGGGGTGGGTGCCAGCCGTGTACGCGACCTGTTTAAACAAGCCCGTGAAAAAGCGCCTTGTATCATCTTCATCGATGAGATCGACGCGATTGGACGTGCCAGAGGTAAAAACGTGATGATGAGCAATGATGAAAGGGAAAACACCCTGAACCAGCTGCTCGTGGAAATGGACGGTTTCGGTACCGATAGCGGTATCATCATCCTGGCTGCTACCAACCGCCCGGATGTACTGGACAGCGCCCTGCTGCGCCCCGGCCGTTTCGACCGTCAGATCTCTATCGACAAACCTGATCTGGCCGGAAGAGAAACCATTTTTGAAGTACACCTGAAGCCTATCAAAACATCCCCTAACCTGGATGTGAAGAAACTGGCCTCTATGACCCCCGGATTTGCCGGCGCTGATATTGCCAACGTATGTAACGAAGCAGCCCTCATCGCTGCCCGTAAAGGCAAAACACAGGTAGAGATGGAAGACTTCAACGATGCCATCGACCGTGTGATCGGTGGCCTGGAGAAGAAAAACAAAATCATCTCCCCGGAAGAAAAAGAAGTAATCGCTTACCACGAAGCCGGACACGCCATCTGCGGATGGTATCTCGAACATGCCAACCCGCTGGTGAAAGTGACCATCGTGCCCCGTGGTGTAGCTGCACTCGGATATGCACAATACCTGCCGAAAGAACAATACCTGTATAATACCGAACAACTGCTGGACGATATCTGCATGACCCTCGGCGGCCGTGCTGTGGAAGAGCTGGTATTTGGTAAAATATCCACCGGCGCACAGAACGACCTGCAGGTAATTACCCGCATGGCCTACGCAATGGTGACCGTATACGGTATGAACGATAAGATCGGCAACGTCTCTTTCTATGACCCGAACAGCGATCAGTCCTTCACTAAACCTTATTCCGAAGAAACATCCCGGATGATCGACGAAGAGGTGAGAAAACTGATTGATGCGGCTTATGTAAGGACCAAAAACCTGCTGACCGAAAGAATGGAACAGGTGAAAACCCTCGCCAAGGAACTGCTGGAAAAAGAAGTTTTATACCAGGCCGACCTGGAAAGGCTGATCGGCAAACGTCCTTATGATGTGCCGAGAGAACATCACCTGGGAAAAGAAGGTATGACCACTGACGGTGTACATCCGGCAGATATCATCAACCCTTCTCCTTCACCTGCTAATGCATAATTTTTAATATGAAGATTTCTCCTGCCAAGGAAAATATTCTGAAGAGAGTACGGAATGCGTTAAGCCAGCCTGTACAGTTGCCCTTCCCGAATTCGGAGGGCAACTCTGCTGTTTTCAAGACAGAGAACGAAGGGCTGGAACTGAAGTTTGCAGAAGAGTTTGCCAGATTGCAGGGGAAATTTGTTTTCTGTACCAGCAAAGCAGAACTGCTGGAAAATCTGCGGGTATTATCCGAAAACAAGGAATGGCGGAATGTTTACTGCCAAACCCCCAGCCTGTTGAAGCTGATCGGAAAAAACGACCTGCCTTCACTGAACCAGGGGAATATCCACGAAGCAGATGCTGCCATCACCGACTGCGAGTACCTGATCGCCCGCACCGGTACGGTAGTACTCAGTGCTGCCCAGCCCAGCGGAAGAGTGGTACCGGTATATGCGCCTGTACACGTTATGGTGGCTTACACACACCAGCTGGTATTTGATCTGAAAGATGCTTTCAGCAGACTGAAAGACAAATACGGCAATGACCTGCCTTCGGCAGTATCTTTCGCTACAGGTCCCAGCCGTACGGCAGATATCGAAAAAACACTGGTAGTGGGTATCCACGGGCCAAAAGAAGTATACGTATTTTTAGTAGACGAATAAATTCATTTCGCATTAGCCTTCCGCCTGCCGGTTTTAATGGAACATCCCTGTTCTTTGAAACCATACGCGGAAGGCTATATGTTTGAAAGGGGAAACGCAAATTGTCACATGGAAATTCCTTTACCAGCCAATAAGAAAATATATTTCGCGTCTGATTTCCACCTGGGGGTGCCCAATATGAACGCCAGCCGGGAACGGGAACGACTCATCGTGCGATGGCTGGAAATGGCGGAAAAAGATGCCGCTCATATTTTCCTGGTAGGCGACCTGTTCGATTTCTGGTTTGAATACAAACATGTGATCCCCAAAGGATATACCCGGCTGCTGGGAAAACTGGCAGATCTGACAGACAAAGGTATCGGTATATCCGTATTTATCGGTAACCATGATATGTGGATGGATGGTTATTTTGAAGATGAGTTGAGCATTCCTGTTTATTACGAGCCACAGGTATTCACCATCGGCGGTAAAAAATTCTATATCGGCCATGGCGACGGGTTAGGTCCCGGCGATCATGGTTATAAATTCCTCAAAAAAGTTTTCCGTAATCCAGTCTGCCGCTGGCTGTTTTCGTGTATCCATCCTGTAGCGGGCATTTCCATGGCCAATTACTTCAGCCGTAAAAGCCGCGCTGCTGCGGGCCAGGAGCTGGAACATTTCCTGGGTGCAGACCAGGAATGGCTGGCGATCTACAGCCGGGAAGTATTACAACGCGAACATTTCGACTATTTTATCTTCGGTCACCGGCACCTGCCGCTGGATTTACAGGTAGGCGACAACAGTCGTTACATCAACCTGGGAGAATGGCTGAACTATACTTCCTACGCTGTTTTTGATGGCACTGCCACTACTTTGGAATTCTTTACAGAAAAAGGCGCCAGGCTGGCACAATCAGGCGTCAAGGATCTCGTGCAGGATGGGCGGTGAGTGCAGCTCTGTAAAATCAGGCATATGCAGCCGGAGATATTCCAGGTAAGCGTATAATAATTTCCTTCTTTTTTCTTTAGACATGTTGATAGCTGCCAGTTGTTGCACCTCGTGGCACTGGAACAGCCGGTCTGTTAATTCGCTGTATTCAGGGTCCAGGTGAGCCGTGTGGTGAGGTGGCAGATCGGAGAAGGTCCCCTCCTGGAGGTCCAGGTAGGGCGTGTACTCGGAAAAGCGGCCATTGAGCCGGAAGCCCAGGAAAGCGCCCAGTTTCAGCGTATAATACAGGGGCAGGTTGGCGATAACCGCTGTAGGCGATCCATCGAGCAGCTGCAGGGTATTTTCCGTAAAGTAGTACAGGTCAAGGTGTTGCTCCGGCTGCTTCAGGCTTTTCTGTAACAACTCAATCAGGTACAGGGCAATGGTGTTTTTTACCACATTGTAATGCAGTGAGGTATAGATGTAGCCCAGCTTGAATTCGGAGATACGTTGCAGGTTTTTGATTTCCTGATGATACACCACCAGTTCCAGGATGTTGCCGGGTTGCAACAGTACGCCTTTAGCCGCTTTGGGCTTGGCAGAGCGGACACCGTTCACAATATAGGACTGGAGCCCGAATAGTTCCGTGAAAATACCCACGATCACGCTGGTATCGCCGTATTTCACTGTCCGTAATACTATGCCGCGTGTTTTATGAAGCAAGGTGCCTGGATTTTAATGATGCGCCGGAATAAAGCTGCAATTTAGGGACAAATGTAATTCATCTGCCGATCGGCGGGTTAGCTAATAGGGATTTTAACTACCTTTACGCCATTTAACAAATTGAAAAATCCTTATGTGGCAACGTTTAGCCAGCTTTGTGCTAAAATTCCGACTACCCCTCCTTCTACTGTTACTGGTCGCCACCGGCGTCATGGCTTTTTATGCCTCCAAGGTGCAGATGTCTTACGATTATGTGGCTACCATACCGCATGATAACCCTAAGTTCCTGGAATACCAGGAGTTCAAAAAGAAGTTTGGCGGAGATGGTAACATGCTGGTGCTCGGTGTACAGACAGATAAATTTTTCCAGGCAGATTTTTTCCGGGATTATTTACAGTTGAACCATAACCTGAAGCAGGTTTCCGCGGTGGAAAATATCCTCAGCGTGCCGCTGGCCATCAACCTGGTGAAGAATGACAGTACCCAGAAGCTGGAAGCCGGACTCCTGTTTAAAGACAGCAGTTATACGCAGCCGCAGATCGATAGCCTGGCGGGTGTTTTTAAGACCCTGCTGTTCTACAAGGGACTGCTGTATAATCCGGATACGAAGGCTTATATGATGGCCATCTATGTTAACAAAGATGTGTTTAATTCCCCTAAACGAACCGCCGTTGTTGCTGAAATCACCAGGCTGGCGAAAGCCTTTGAGGAAAAGCATCATACCGAAGTGCATCTGAGCGGGTTACCGCTGATCCGTACGGTCATGGCCGTTAAAGTGGCTGATGAGCTGAAACTCTTTCTGAAAATATCTTTCCTGCTTACCGGCTTGATCCTGTTCCTGTTTTTCCGCTCCTTCGGCGCCGTATTGATGTCGATGGTAGTGGTGGCTATTGGCGTAGTATGGTCTGTGGCCACCATCGTATTAATGGGATATAAGATCACGTTGCTGACAGGGTTGATTCCTTCGCTGATCGTGGTAATCGGGATTCCGAACTGTGTATACTTCCTCAGTAAATATCATACGGAATATGCGCAGCACGGCAACAAAACCAAGGCCCTGGTGCGGATGATACAACGCATGGGTATTGTAACGTTGTTTACCAATCTTACCGCTGCTATTGGTTTTGGCGTATTCTGTTTTACCAACAGTGCCATCCTGAAAGAGTTTGGTGTGGTAGCGGGATTGAACATCATGTTCATCTTCCTGATATCCTTTATTTTCCTGCCGTCTGTATTGAGTTTCCTGCCACCGCCTAAAACCAAGCATATCAACTATCTCGATAATGCTTTCCTGGGCAAGGTGCTGGATTTCCTGACCACGCTGGTGTTTAAATACCGCAAGCCGGTGTACCTGGTAACAGCCGTACTGGTGATTGCCGCGCTGGTAGGGATGGGCAGGTTGAAGTCGGTCGGTTATATGCTGGATGATATTCCGAAGACAGATAAGCTGTATACCGATCTGAAGTTTTTTGAGAACAACTTTAAGGGCGTGATGCCGTTGGAGATAGCGGTAGATACCAGGCGTAAAAACGGCGTAGTGAATTTGCAGACATTGAACAAGCTGGATGAGCTGACGCAGTTGATATCCTCGCAGCCTGACTTTGCGCGGCCGTTGTCTGTAGTGGAAGGGATTAAGTTTGCCAAGCAGGCCTATTACAACGGCGACAGTTCCAACTACGCAGTGCCCAATCAGTTTGATTTAGGCTTTTTAGCGCCTTATCTCCGGATGAAATCGGCCAATACAGCCAATGGTTCGGCTTCTACTTTTTCCAAGCTGGTGTCTTCCTTTATGGACAGTACCAGGCAGATAGCGCGGGTGAGTGTGAATATGAAAGACGTGGGATCACAACGTTTACCGTTGCTGATGGACTCGTTGGAGCCAAAGGTGAATGCTATTTTTGATACCGCTCATTACAAGGTGACTTTTACCGGTACCAGTGTGATTTTCCAGGAAGGAACACGTTTCATTATCAATGGTTTAACGGAAAGTATCCTGTTAGCTTTTGTGTTGATTATGGTATGTATGCTGTATTTGTTCCGTTCCTGGCGGATGCTGATCATTTCTTTGATTCCGAATGTGATTCCGCTGGTCGTAACTGCCGGGGTGATGGGATGGGTTGGCGTGGCATTAAAGCCATCTACAGTGCTGGTATTCAGCGTGGCGTTAGGTATAGCCATTGATGTTACCATTCGTTTCCTGGTGAATTTTAAACAGGAGTTGCCGCGGCATGATCTGGATATATCTGCGACCGTGAAGCAGACCATTCATGAAACGGGGTTGAGTATTATTTACACCTCGATGATCCTGTTTGCCGGTTTTATGATTTTCAGTTTCTCGGAGTTTGGCGGTACCAAGGCGTTAGGATGGCTGACATCGTTAACCCTGGTAGTAGCGATGATTACAAACCTGACTATTTTGCCCGCCTTACTGCTATGGATGGAGAAGGCATTGTTGAAGAAGGCGCGGAAGAAGGAGTTGTGGAAACCGCTGGATGAAGAAGAGGACATCGAAATGTCTAAACTGGGTGTAAACGACAACGAATAGTTTTTTTATATAAAGCGCAAAAAGCAGCAAGGAGGCCGAATTATTTAAACGCGGTATCCTTGCTGCTTTGCGCTTTTTAGGTCTGGTGCTAAACAATTTCAGTTTTTTTAGCTAAAATGGACAAAAAAAGGGCTTAAAATAATCTAGTGGACAGCATTCAAATACCCTTATAGCCGCTTGTATAAAAGCGGGCCGTATACCGGATAAAAAGTAAGAGGTTTATAATGCCATTCTAACCACTAGTTCATGAAAAACAAATACTTAAAGGGCGCTCATTTATCCGAGCGCAAGTTTAAGGAGATCCTGCGGCTGTTCGCCGACGATCTCACTGCGACGCAGATCGCGGATATCAGCGGAGTAAGCAGGGTAACGATCAACAGTTACCTGAAGAAACTCAGAAACCAGATAGCCCGTTATTGCGAAACGCAGCATCCAGTGCCGGTTCCGGTCGTAGCCTACGACAACCGGCAGGTTGAGACCCAGACAGACCACGACGGCGACACGCTGGTGGCTGTTAAACCGGAAGTTGACCGCATTGTAAAGCCGGTTATTTTCGGTATCTGCAGAATTGCTGACCGGTTACACACCGAAATTTTACCTGACGTAAGCAGACCTATGATCCATGCCGCTACCCGTGGCCGCTCCGTGTTGGAAACACTGGATGCGACGGAGCGTTTACGCCGGTTTAATGGGGTGGTGGACCTCGGCCAGTACCGTTTGTACAGGTTGGGTAGCTCAACAACAGATACGATAAGCGGAGGCCCTTTAATGGACGATGTAGATGCGTTCTGGGGGCTTACCAAGCACCGCCTGGCCAAGTTCAAGGGATTGAACCGTAATACGGCCTATTTACATCTTAAAGAATGTGAATACAGGTTTAACCATCGTAATGAGGACCTGTATAGCGTGTTGCTGGAGTTGTTGAAAAACTACCCGCTCACCCTTTCCTGATAAGTTTATTTGTCCCACCAACAGGTGGGACAACTTTTATTTTCGATTTAGATTTTGTTGAAATGCAGGTGGTAGTCCTATCGCTTGTTTATTCTCATGCATATACAAATTTTACAAAAAAATAATAAGTTAACGTTGTGTTAAAACAATGTTATTGTCGTGTTATCGCCAACTTTTCCAGCTTAATTTTTTGTTAATAAAAACTATATTTACAGCTGGTTGAAAAATTGTTAAGGAAACTGCTTATGGGAAAGAAGTTGACTACTTCTTCAAGCGATTTATTGAATAAATCGTAAAAGAAGTCGTTGATTTTTACGATTGTCATACTTTTTTGAGATTGTCATACTGTATTCTACCTGCCAGCTATAGTTATCCACGCATATTATATCAACTTTTATTTACGGAACGGAAACCAAATGAATTGAGGTAACAGGCCTCGATATAGATTAGTATTTTTTGAAGGTTAAAAACTAGGAAACAAAATCATGCTTATGAGGAAAGTATTATTTCTCCTCCTGGCCGTGCTATGCGTGGTTGGTCAGGCTTTTGCGCAGAGTCGCAACGTAACGGGGAAAGTTACCGACGGGAAAGACGGATCTCCTATACCTGGCGCAACCATCCAGGTAAAAGGCACCACCAGAGGTACTGCCACCACTCCAGACGGCACATTCAGCCTGCAGGTGTCTGCGAAAGATGTATTAGTCGTTTCATTCATCGGTTATGAAACCAAAGAACTGCCGGTAGGCGAAGCTTCCACACTTAAAATCTCCCTGGGTACCGATTCCAAGAGCCTGGATGAGGTAGTGGTAACCGGTTACACCCTGGAGAAAAAGACCAACTCCACCATCGCTGCTTCCACCATCAGCGGCGCCAAGGTAAACAACATTTCCCTGCCGGATGTAAACCAGATGCTGCAAGGTAATGCCACTGGTATCTCCGTATCTACCAACTCCGGCCAGCCTGGTTCCAAAACGGAATTAAGGGTGCGCGGTATCGGTTCTGTATCCGCCAGCAACAGCCCGCTGTATGTACTGGACGGTGTGATTATGTCCTCCGGTGATTTTACGCAGAATACACCTTCTCAGGACATCCTCTCCAACCTGAACCCTGCCGACATCGAAAACGTTACCATTCTGAAAGACGCTTCCGCTACTGCGCTCTACGGTTCCCGTGGTTCTAACGGTGTAGTGGTTATTACCACCAAATCCGGTAAAAAAGGCCAAAGCAGAATCAACTTCAATGGTAAATTCGGTTTCCAGAACCTGGCTAAACGTATCCCGATGATGAACGCTACCGAGTTGCTCGAGTATCAGCGTGAAGGTCTGGCTAACGTAATGGACCCGAAACATCCTACCCAAAAACTGTTTACCGCGGATGATATCAAGAAGATCCGCCCGGATCATCTGGCCGACTACAACACAGACTGGATGGACCTGGCTTTCCGCACTGGTAAAACACAGGCCTACGGGATTAACGCCAGTGGCGGTAACGAAAAAACTACCTTCTACGCTTCCGGCGATTACTTCAAACAGGATGGTATCCTGATTGGTAGCAGCTTTAGCCGCTATTCCGGTCGTCTGAACGTGGACCACAAATTCAACGATAAGTTTGACCTGGCCGTAAAAATGAGCGGTAGCTATACCGACCAGTCCAGCGCTGGTGGCGGTAATGGTTACTCTTCTCCCCTGATGGGCGCACTCACACAAGTGCCCTGGATTCCTGCTTATGATGATAACGGTAATCCTTATATCGGCTATACAAAAGGTCAACCTGGTTCTCCTACCTGGGCTGGTGTGTCCGATATTCCGGATTCCTGGCGCCCTACCCTGCAGGGTGGTAACTTCCTGCACACGGTAGCCAACAACTATCGCAAAAGCAACAACACACAAACGATCTTCAACGCAGCCCTGGGTTATAACATCATTGATGGTCTGCGCTTCGTCGTAAAAGGTAATGCAGAACTCACCGGTATCCGTGAAAAACAATGGACTGCTCCTGATTCCTATGATGGCCGTAACTATGGCGGTTATCTGTATAACGGGAACTCCAACATCGGTCTGTATACCACTCAGCAATTGCTGACTTACAACTTTACCGTAAAGAAAGACCATAATTTCCGCCTGTTGGCCGGTAACGAATACTCTTACCAGAACTGGGTTTATACCCTGTCTGCGAAAAACGGTTTCCCCGGCAATCAGCTGCAGGTACCAGACGTAGGAGCCAATCTGTTCGACGGTTCCGGTAGCGAGAGAGCCTATGCTTTCCAGGGTCTGATCGGTAAAGCTGACTACGACTATAAATCAAAATACTTCCTGAGCGCCAGCTTCAGAAGAGACGGTTCTTCCCGTTTCCCTAAAGACGCGCGCTATGGTAACTTCTACTCTGTAGGTGCTGCATGGCGTATTACAGAAGAAGAATTCACCAAATCCATCTCCTGGCTGAACGATCTGAAACTGCGTTCCAGCTATGGTGTAATGGGTAACGCAGAAGGACTGGGTCTGTACCCTGACTTCCCTTTCCGTGGCCTGTACAGCCTCACAGGTGCTTACCTGGGTGAAGCTGCTGCATTTGCCAACCAGCCTGCCAACTATAACCTGAGCTGGGAAAAACAAAACCTGTTCGATATCGGACTGGACTTCAGCGTACTGAATCGTCGTTTATACGGTAGCGTAGGTTTCTATGACAAACGTTCTTCCGCTTTGCTGATGCAGCTGCCACTGTCTATGACCAGCGGTTTTGACGCTATCAACATGAACGTTGGTAAAATGCTGAACCAGGGCTTTGAAGTAAGCATCGGCGGTATTCCTGTTAGTACTAAAAACTTTACCTGGACTTCCGACGTAAACTTCTCTACCCTGCGTAATAAAGTATTGAACCTGGGTGGTCAACAAGCTATTCCTGCCGGTTCCAGACAGCGTATTGAAGTGGGTATGCCATTTGGCTCCTGGTATATGCCGGTATGGGCAGGTGTAAATCCGGACAATGGTAATCCTATGTGGATTGGTAATGGTGGAAAACCGACCGAGAGCTACCTGGAAGCGCAGGCTAACAGACAGTTTGTAGGTCAGGCACTGCCGAAAGTAACTGGCGGCTGGACCAACAAAATCAACTACAAAGAGTTTGATTTCTCTATGCTGATCACTTTCAGCACGGGCAACAAAGCATACAACTACAACCGCTCCAACCTGGAAAGCGATGGTGCTATCACCCGTAACCAGGCGAAAGATGCGCTGGATCACTGGAAACAAAAAGGAGATAATTCCGACAGGCCTAAAGTGGTATTAGGTGGTACCGGTACCAACGCTGGTAACCAGGTTTCTACCCGCTACCTCGAAGACCTGTCTTACGCCAGAATCAGAAACCTGACCGTAGGCTATACACTGCCTAAAAAACTACTGGGTACTATGAAGATGCAGTCCCTGCGCGTATATGCACAGGCAGAAAACCTACTGACACTGACAGGCTACAAAGGATGGGATCCGGATATCAACACTAACCCGCTGCCTCCGACCAGCACTGCTTCTCTGGCTACTACCAACGCAGGTGTTGATTTCTACCGTTATCCTACTTCCCGTGTGTTCACATTTGGTATTAGTGTAGGATTGTAATTGAAGAAGTTGCTTAACAAAATCTTGGTTTAAATTATGAAATATCCAAAACTTTCTATACTCGCGCTGGTAGCTGCTATGGCTTTTTCCGCCTGTAACTCCAAGCTCGACATCGCACCATCCAATGCGTGGGATGATAAAACCGCTGTTACTGAAGCGAATGCCCGTATTCTGGCGAACGGTCTGT
The DNA here is from genome assembly GCF_014529935.1 of Chitinophaga qingshengii. Lineage (GTDB taxonomy): Bacteria > Bacteroidota > Bacteroidia > Chitinophagales > Chitinophagaceae > Chitinophaga > Chitinophaga qingshengii. Next base: position 3,423,171 of record NZ_JACVFC010000001.1, on the reverse strand, counting down.
ATGAACGTGCACAGGAACTGGAGTATTATGGCCGCGACTATAACGTATCTGCCGATGTTACCGGTAATGATATGAAGATCACCGCTGCCAACTCTAACCGGTTTACCGTTGAGTTTAAATACACCTTTACACCGCTGGCTTCTGCTTCACAAAACAAAACCTGGTTGAATCCATATCGTGTTGCCAGCCAGGCGAGCATGATCATCGATAAATTGCCGGAAACGGATCTTACCAAACCGTATAAAGGAGAAGCCTACTTTATGCGCGCCCTGGCGCATTTTGACCTGGCGAGAAGATACACCCGTCCATATTCCCAGATGAAGGACAAAGCCGGAGATGCGAATACCGGTATACCGCTGGTGATGAATGCCGTAGAAGTGCCTGCTACCTACAAGCCTTCCCGTGCTACGCTGAAAGCGACTTACGAAGCTATTATCAGTGACCTGAAGGTGGCTAAAACCCTGGCGCCGGTGGCAGCAACTAAAGAAGACGCCATTTTCCGTGCGTCCCAACAGGCGGCTTCAGCGTTGCTGACCCGTGCTTATCTGTATATTGGCGACACTACCAAGCCCACAGATGCCAACTGGCAGCTGGTAATAGATGAGGCTACGCCGCTGATCAATAGTTTTCCGCTGTGGAGCGATGCTAATTACCTGGGCAACTATACCACCAACGCAGCCACTTCTGAAGACATCTTCAGTCTGCGTTTCCTGACACCGGAAAACAGAGGTTCCGATAACTTCGGTAATATCTACCTGCCCAACGATGGTACTTCTACCAGTGGTTATGGAGATGTTCGCCTGAATAATAGCTTTATGGCGTTGCTGGACCCTGCTGATTACCGTAACGCTGCTGTGAAAGCATTTTCCGGCAACTTCTACATGATGAAGTGGGTGGGTAACGGCCTGGGGCTGACAGGTATGTCCAACGTTAAAATCCTGAGAGTAAGTGAAGTGTTGCTGAACCGTGCAGAGGCTTATATGCGTCAGGGTAATTTAGCGTTGGCTGCTAAAGACCTTAGCGACCTGCGTCAGCATCGTGGTCTGACAGCTTTCACTGATGCCACTCCGGCTGCTGTGAGAGCGGAACTGGTTAAGCAGAGAAGACTGGAGCTGGTAGGTGAAGGTTTTGCTGCTACCGATCTGTTCAGATTGGGTGGAATACGTCATGTGCTGGATGCGGATGCACTGCCGCAGGTAGAAATTCTTCCTACCAATGCGCGTGTGGCTTTCCCGATCCCACAGGCTGAAATAGATGCCAATCCGAATATGGTTCAGAATCCTGACTATAATAAATAATTTCCGCATCTGATGAAATGAAAGGGGCGCCCATTGGGCGCCCCTTTTTTGTTGTGTACCGTTTGGAATCCTTATTGACGTTATGTGATACTTCTCCCCCATCTGGAAAAAAATTCTTTTATGCAGATTTCTTCTTATTCGCATAAAAAAAATGTATTTCCCCAACTGTATTTTTCTCAACATTTCCGAATGTCTTCCTGTTATCTAGTTGTTATTTAACGAATATTTATATCTGTTCATATAGCAAAATATCTGAAATTATCTGATATTATTTTAACCAATACTGGTAATATATCAGCTTTTTTTGTCGTAATTTAACCGGGTTAACTTCTATTTCAGTCAATCAAAACCAAGTCGCTTATGAAAAGAGTGCTACTACTATGGCTGTTCGTGTGCAGCAGCGTTCTCAGCGCAGTAGCCCAGACACGAACGATCAGCGGAAAAGTTACGGATGCTAAAGATGGTTCTGCGCTTCCCGGCGTTACCGTAGTCGTGAAAGGAACGACCAGAGGTGTTTTTACATCCGGTGATGGTACTTATAAATTACCCAATGTAGCTACCGGCGCTACGCTCGTGTTTTCCTTTGTGGGATATCTCACGAAAGAGGTCGCAGTAGGCCCGGGGAATGAAGTTGACATGGCGATGGAGGCCGATAAAAAGCAATTGGGCGAAGTAGTGGTAACCGCTGTTGGTTTAAAACGAAACGAAGCCTCATTGGGGTACTCTGTATCTACCGTAAAACCTGATCAGCTGGTACAAAAATCCGAGCCGGACATGCTGAAAGGCTTACAGGGTAAAGTAGCCGGCGTAGACATCAGAACCTCGCAGGGTACGCCGGGAGCCGCCACCCGTATTAATATCCGCGGTAATACCTCCTTTTTCGGTAACAACGAACCTTTGATAATAGTAGATGGGATTCCTTACAATAATGATCAGGTAACCACTTCCAGTCAGACATCCGGTGGTGGCGCCTACTCCAGCGGTCTTTCGTCCCTCGACCCCAATGATATTGCTTCCATGACAGTGCTGAAAGGTGCTGCCGCGGCAGCGTTATATGGTTCCAGAGCTTCTAATGGCGCGATCATTATCACCACCAAATCCGGTAGTGCCAATATTGGTAAACGAAAACTGGAAGTGACTTATTCCAGTTCTCTTTCGATGGAAAGGGTGGCCAACCTGCCCAAATACCAGAACGACTATGGCGCGGGCGCCAGTTTCGGATATCAAAACGCGAACGGCTCGTGGGGGCCGCGGTTTGGTACACTAGACTCCATACCGGTTTGGCCGGACTATCTGAGTGCTTTCCCTGAGCTTTTCCCTGCCTCCGGTAACATCGCCTACCGGGCAGTGCCCAATAACGTAAAAGACCTGTTCCGTACCGGTTTTATTACGGAGAACTCTGTGGGCGTAAATGGAGGCAATGAAAAGTCAGCACTAAGCGCCACTGCCTCCTATCTAAGTCAGGATGGTTATGTACCCCACTCATTTTTTAACAGAGGAAACATGTCTATTGGCGGTGTCACCCGTCTGGCTAATGGGTTGACCGTGAATGGCAACTTCAGTTACAGTACCAGTAACCAGGGGGGTAGTATTTTCGGGGAAAACCAGGTACCGGGAGCTACTTCTTCCTTTGCCCGTAACCTGTTCCTGGCCAGAAACTGGAATATTGCAGGCTTGCCTTTCGAGGATGCAGCCGGTAATCCGGTATCTACCAATAAATCGCAGTATGATAACCCGCTCTGGGCTTTCAAACATAATACGATTACCACAGCTACTGACCGTTATGTAGCCGGTTTGAAACTCAACTATGAAGTGTTACCCTGGTTTAATCTCAGCTATCAGATTGGGGTAAACCAGAACAGCTTCCTGCGTAAGGAAGTGGTGGATATCGGTTCAAGAGGCGCGGAAGGGGTAGGTCAAATTGTGCAACAGAACTATCGTTTTACAGAAATAGAATCCAACCTTATTGGTACGTTCACCCCTAAACTGAAAAATGAAGACTTCGGACTGAAAGTACTGGTAGGACATAACGTGAACCAACGTACCACAAAATCACAGATCAATACCGGTAAAACCATTGTGGTACCAGGTACTTACAGTATGCTGAACACCAAAACGGTTATTCCGACGGAGGATGCTTTCTTCCAGCGCCGGTTGTGGGGTATTTTCGGGGAAGTAGATCTGGACTATAAAAAATGGTTGTTCCTGACACTGACAGGCAGAAATGACTGGTCCTCTACCCTGCCTTCCAGCAACCGCAGCTACTTTTATCCCAGTGTGGCAGCGTCCTTTATCTTCACCGACGCGCTTAAAATGGAAAGCAAGGTGCTGACCTTTGGTAAAATACGGGCCAGCTGGGCCAAGGTTGGCCGGGATGCAGACCCGTACCAGTTGTTTAATATCTTCCGGGTAAACCCTCCTTTCCAGGGACAATCAGGTGTTATGCAGGACCCTGCGGCGGGTAACCCCAATCTGAAGCCTGAGTTTACGCAGGACTTTGAGGTGGGCGCCAACCTGGAATTTTATGAAAGAAGGGTAACACTGGATTTCGCCTGGTATAGCCGCTTGTCTACTAACCAGATTGCTCCCTTGTCATTGCCGCCTTCTTCCGGTTTTGTGCAGGTGATAGACAACTATGGAAAGCTGACCAATAAGGGCATTGAAGCGGACCTGAATGTGATCGCAGTCCGCAATCAAAACCTTACCTGGAACATACACGGTATATTCACCCGGAACAGAAGCATCGTGAAAGAGTTGAAACCCGGTGTTATCCGCTTGCCGCTGGGAGGTGTGCTGGATGCCCTTTCTCCATTCCTGGAAGCAGGTAAACCCTACGGTTATCTGCGTGGAAATGCGGATGTCAGAGATACAGATGGAAGTTTGCTGATTGATCCTTCCAATGGTTATCTGGTTAGAGATCCTGCCCAGCGTATGGTCGGTGATCCCAATCCTGATTTCAAGGCCGGTTTAGGTACTACTTTGAACTATAAAGGATTTTTCCTGAATGCGCTCTTCGATCTGACCAGAGGAGGTGATATTTACTCCGTGACCACCAGCTCCCTGCTGGGACGTGGTGTGACCAAAGATACCGGTCCTGAGAACCGTGAAAATGTATACGTGATTCCCGGTTATTATGGAGATGTCAATACCGGAAAGCCCTTATTGGATGATAAAGGGAACAGAATTCCGAATCATACTGCCATCAGCCTTTTTGAAATGTATTTTGGAGAAACATTTGCCACCAACTCCGCATCCGAATGGAATGTGTATGACGCTACCGTATACACTTTCCGCGAGTTGACATTAGGTTATGATTTTCCAAAGAAATGGTTTAGTAAAACACCTATTGGTGCACTGACCCTGACGCTGACAGGAAGAAACCTCTGGTATTATGCGCCCTATTTCCCCAAGTATACCCGTTTTAATCCGGAAGTGGGCAGCTTTGGCGCCACTAACATACAGGGTATAGAATTGTCCGGTGCACCTACTACCAGACGTTATGGTGTAAACGTGAAAGTGACATTCTAGTTTATCACTAAAAATTGAACCGATGAAAAGATTAAGCAGTATAATTTTAATAGCACTCGTGGTGGTGACGGGATGTACAAAAGGGTTTCTGGATATTAATAAAGATCCCAATAATCCTGCGAAAGGTTCGTTGCCTCTGTTGCTTACCGGTGCAGAACAAGGGTTGTCTTATGATTTGGGATTCACCAATGCTGCCCGGGGCGCGTTAGGGCTCACGGAAGTATTGTCTGTGTACACGCATCAGATTGTGGTAAGGGAAGACCCCGATCAATACGGATCAACCGGTATTGATGTTAATATTAATGGTGCATGGGCTTCTTTTTACGCCGCACAGCCAGTGAGTGGTCTCCCGGATTATATCGGGATGATGGAGAATGTGGAGCAGCTGATTGCACAGGCTAATACCGGCGGTTTCCAGCATTACGCTGGTATCGGCAAGATATTGAAGGCTTATGCCTACAGCCAGTTTGTGGATGCGTTTGCCGATTTGCCTTACCTGGAGGCAAATCAGTTTGGACCTAACGGTCTGCGCTATCCGAAATTCGACAAGGGGGCTGATATTTATCCGAAGTTATTTGCCCTTATTGATGAAGGTATTACCAATCTGCAGTCTACTGCTGTAACGGTGCAGGAGCCTAATAAGGATGATTTATTTTATGGTGGTGATATCCCGAGTTGGCTGAGGATGGCTAAAAGTCTCAAGTTAAAATTATATAACCAGGTGCGATTGGTGCAAGATGTATCTGGCCCGGTGAATCAGCTGGTCAGTGCAGGAGGATTGATTAGTCAAACCAAGGAAGGGTTTATGATGAAATATGGTTCTCAGGTAGCGCCCGATGATAGAAATCCCGGATTTAGCGAATATTATGCTACTCAGAAATCCCATTATATCAGTCCCTGGTTTTATGAAATCATGAAGGGATATAACCCGCGCTTGTTTACTGGTATTAAGGACCCAAGGATTCCTTACTATTTTTATAATCAGAATAGTAAAACGGGCGCCTCACAGAATCCGACAGAGTATCGTGATTCCGCTTTTATTTCCATTTACTTCGGATCAACGAGTTCGTTCCGGAATGCTTCGCAGGACAATAGTATGACGGTGTTTGGTATATACCCGGTGGGTGGCCGCTACGATATTGGCGATGCGACCGTGGTGAAGGCCGGCAGTGGCACTGGTGCGGCGCCTTTGAGGTTGCTTACTTATGCGGATGTGCTTTATATAGAAGCAGAGTTGATGAATGCAGGTATTTTGCCAGGAAATGCCCGTCAGAAGTTGTCTGATGCGATTGATGAATCGTTTAAACAGGTAGATTTTGTCAGCGGTCTGGCTAAAGGAAATCAAAATGTGCCGTTGATTGTGGGAACAGCTGCCACTGATTATCGCGATAAAATACTGGCCGTATATGATGCCAGGGCTACAGCCAAAGATAAACTGGAAGTGATCATGACCCAGAAATGGATACAGACATTTGGCTTTAGTTGTGATAGTTATACAGACTACCGTCGTACCGGTTTTCCCATTCTGTTTAATCCGAATGATCCGACCATGGCGCCTGGTGGTTTCGCGCAGCCGCCGCTGCTGGGTAACCCTACCCTGCCACCTCCACAGGCTAAAATATCTGTAGCGCTTGGAAGGAGTTATCCGCTTTCGCTGCCCTGGCCTAATAATGAAATAGAGGTAAACCCGAATGCTCCGGCGCAGAAACAACCAGCCGCAACGCCCGTATTCTGGCAAAAATAACCTCCTCATTCACGGACACAAAAACTGTAAGTATGAAGAATAAGATTATCTATATAACAATGTTGGCGCTGGGAATGGTCGTTTTTTTTGCCTGCCGGAAGAATGATAATCCCAAGCTGCCGGATGGTATTACCAAGCGTCAGGTGCCGCAGTTTACGCAGGATAAAACGAAAGATTTGTTGATACAGTCGGACAACCTGCCGGATTTTAATACAGCCTTCAACGTTGCCTTGTATTTTCCTACCGGAGATCAGCCCAAAACAACCGATGTAGTGATAGCGATGAACGGGAAATACAATAACATCAAAGTATTGCAGGGGGGGATTACCTCTTTGCCAACCACTGTTGGTCTTACCGGGACGCAGATCATGCAGTTGTTTGGACTTCCTGCCAACGGATTAAAGGCAGGGGATTATTTTGAGGTGGCGACTAATTTCACCATGAGCGATGGTTCGCAGCTCCATGGTTTTGGAGACACGGTTACCTTGGCTGATGGTAGCAAACGCTTCCTGCGTCCTTATGGTTCTGATGTCTTGAACTCCGTAGGATTGATCCCGAGGTTGAGGTATAAAAAGGTATGTCCGCTTAATCTGGCGGCGTATCCTGGGAGCATGACCGTTGACGATCCCGGAGTTACTGAAGGAACTTATCCTGTAACAGTAGCCATAGATCCGACTGGTACGACATTTACCTTTACGGGCTGGGCCGGGCTTGCTGGTGTGAAAATGACAGCCACGTTTGTGAAGCAGAGTTATCAGTTCACGATACCGAAGCAAAAGATTGCGGACCTCTTTGATGGGTATCACAACCTGACGGTGTCTGGCACTGGAGAAATCAATCCCTGCGACACTACAATCTTATTAAATGTAACAACAGAGGTGGACGAAGGTAGTTTTGGGAACAATCCCACAACTTTGTCCAAGCCCTGATAACGCTATTGCATATACATTTTAGGAGAACGCGTCATCCGCCAGGGTGGCGCGTTTTGTTATGAAATATAGGTAGGTTAACTTATCAAGAATGATTTAGAATCTTATGGATTTGTTAAAAATATTACCTTCGGGTAGTAGGAAATATTTTTTGTTTTTATATCTTGTGTCGGTTTTTAAAGAAAAATTAACATTTAACTAAAAAATCAAAATCTGAATTGTGTGATGTTGTAACCCGTTATGTTACTGCTTTGCTTATGTAGATGTTTTAGAATCCTATGCTGTGAAAGTAGTGCCTGATGCCAAAACAGTGCTCTTACTGCAGTGTCCCTGAGTTTCCCGAATAGTTAAAGCGTAAAGTAATTCGACGACCCAGTGTTTTAGGTTAACTGAATAAATCAAATCTAAATTGCTTATGAAAAGAGGACTACTCTTATGGCTTCTCATGGCCATTAGCGTCGTGCACGCGATTGCGCAGACGCGAACGATTACAGGTAGGGTGACCGATTCCAAGGACGGCGCCCATCTTCAAGGTGTAACTGTTACTGTGAAAGGTACTGCCAAAGGTACGGTTACAGGTGCTGATGGATCCTATAAACTGGAAGTACCTTCGAATGCCCACCTCGTATTTACCTTTATGGGTTACGAATCCCAAACGTTGGCTGCCAAAGATGTACTGAATGTGCACCTGGTATTGGACAACAAACAATTGGGTGAAGTGGTAGTAACCGCGCTCGGTGTAACCCGCGAGAAAAAGGCGCTGGGTTATGCGGTAGGTACAGTAAAATCTGAAGAGCTGGTACGGGCAGCCAACCCTAACCTGGCTACGGCCATTCAGGGTAAGGTATCCGGTGTGGAAGTAAGAGCTTCCAGCGGTATGCCTGGTGCTTCTGCACAGATCTTCATTCGTGGTGCCCGTTTCTTTGATGGTAACAACGCTCCTCTGTATGTAGTGGATGGTATGCCGGTAAACAGTAATCCTGACTTCCAGGTAGGTGGTCTGGGTGTAACTGGTACCGACTTCGCCGGTCGTTCTATTGATATTGACCCGAATGATATCGAGTCTATTGACATCTTGAAAGGCCAGGCAGCTTCTTCCCTTTACGGCATGCGTGCTGCGAATGGTGTGGTAATGATCACTACCAAAAGCGGTAAAAGCAATAAAGGAGGAAGACCGGTGATCAACGTGTCTTCCAACTATCAGTGGGATCAGATCTCCAGACTGCCTGACCTGCAACAGAAATATGCGCAGGGATCCAGAGGAAACTATCTCAACTTTGGTTCCGGCTCCTGGGGACCCGAGATAGGCGCCATTCCGGATGATCCTACTTTTGGTGGCAATGTGGGCAATGTATTTAACGGTGGTACGCCTACCGCTGAATCCAAGGGTAAATACTGGAGTCCTCAGGCAGGTAAATGGTTGACCCCTCAGGCATACAACAATCCTAAAGACTTTTACCAGACCGGTTATACTTCCAATACTTCCCTGAATATGTCTCAGGCAGGTTCTTGGGGTAACTATGCTTTTGGCTTCGGTAATACTTCTCAGAAAGGTATTGTTCGCAGCACAGGCATGAACCGTTTTAATGCCAAGTTCAATGGTACCTTTAATGTAAGCTCTAAAGTAAAAGTGGGAACCAGCTTCAATCTGTCTAACACTGATATCGACAGACTGCCTACTGGTAATAACAGTATTCTGTTCCAGATCTATGGCGCGCCTCCGAGCTACGATATGAAAAACACACCCTACTACGAAGCGGGTAACAAATACAAACAAATCTCTTATCGTACTGGTACATTTGATAATCCATATTGGTCTAACGAGTTCAATAGTTTCAACGAAAAGACCAAACGTTTCTTTGGGAATGCTTTTGTGTTATACGAACCCATCAAGGATCTGATTATCAAATATCAGTTGGGTACTGATATTTACAATACCAATATGGATGAATTCTATGAGCTGGGATCTGCTCCAACCGGCGGTACTACCGCTTCCGGAACAGTACCGTCTCCTGACATACCTACTGGTGGTTCCATCCTTAACAGAGCTTTCACCAACCGTTCTTTCAACTCTTTACTGAACATCTCCTATAACAAACAGTTGAACAGTGACTTTAAGCTGACAGCTATGGTGGGTAGCGAATTGAACGACAACTACACTCGTCTGATCACTGGTGATGGTACTGGCCTTGTTGTTCCAAGCTATAAGAACATGGACAACGCTATGACTCAGATCAGCACACAATCTCAATACAGGGACAGACAAGTTGGTTTTTATGGTAACGTTGGTCTGGACTGGAGAAGAATGTTGTACCTGAACGTGTCTGCTCGTAACGAATACGTATCTACCATGCCTTCGGGTAAACGTTCTTTCTTTTATCCATCCGGATCACTGGCATGGGTAGTGAGCGAGCTGCCTTCTCTGCAGGACAAAGATATCTTTGCTAAAGTACGTGCTTCAGTTGCACAAGTGGGTACTGCAGGAACCTTCCTGTTGCCGGTGTATAAGAAACATAATTCCACCAGCGGGTTCCTGGAAGATGGTATCGTGTTTCCGTTTAACAACCTAGTGGCTTTCCGTCCGAATTCCACTCTGTACGATTCCGATTTCAAACCACAAAACACCAGATCATACGAGTTCGGCGCTGAACTGGGCTTCCTGAAAAACAGAATTAGCTTAGAATACTCTTATACCGCGCAGAATACAATCGATCAAATTTTTGCAGTACCGATGGCAGGATCTACTGGTTTTGCACGGGTATATCAGAATGGTGGTGAATTGTCTGCCAAAGTACATGAGATTTCACTGAAAACTACTCCGGTTAAAACCAACAATTTTGAGTGGAATCTGAATGTGAACTATACTAAAGTGACTACAGAAGTAGTGAAACTGTCTACTGGTGTAGATAACATCTTCCTGGGAGGCTTTACCGATCCTCAAGTGCGTGCAGCGATTGGTTATTCTTATCCTTCTATCTACGGTACTACTTTTGCTCGTAATAACGAAGGAAAATTAATGCTGGATGACGACGGCTATCCTATTGGAGGCGACGATGGTGTTATCGGCAGCGTTACACCTAAGTTTATTATGGACTACTCTACGACCCTGCGTTATAAATTTGTTCATTTGAGCGCATTGGTACAATGGAAAAATGGTGGTCAGATGTACTCTGGTGCCAACAGACTGATTGATCTGTATGGTACTTCTAAAAGGACAGAAAGCCGTGGTACCGATGAGATCAAGTATGAAGGTGTGAAAGCATCTACTGTTAAGCCTGACGGTAGCGGCGGAGAACCTAATGACAAAGTGATTAAAGGTGCTAGCGCCCTCCAGGATCTGTACACAGTGCTGGGTTCTATTTCCGAAGCCAATATATACGGTACTTCCTACCTAAAATTAAGAGAAATTTCTCTGGGCTTTGATCTTCCCCGCAACATCCTGGACCGGATGAAAGTGTTTAAAGCTGCCAGCCTGAATATTTCTGCACGTAATATTTTGTTGTGGACAGAGCTGCCTAACTTCGATCCTGAGTCTTCTCAGGGTAACGGTAACATGCAGGGTGGTTTCGACTATATGTCCCTGCCGCAGGCACGCAGCATTGGTGTAGGTCTTAACCTGACTTTCTAATTTTTAAAAGCACATTGATTATGAAACACTGGAGATATATAATGGTGCCGTTGGTCGCGTTGTCCTTTACCGCTTGTACGGACAAGATCATGGACGATATCAATAAGAACCGGAATGATGCAGAGAACGTTCTGGCGGCAAACGAACTGCCTGCGGTTACTACAGAAACCGCCTTTTCCACTGTCGGTACAGATATGGCCTGGTATACATCTGTATTTGTCGAACTGAATACAGGTACTCACGGCCAGATGAGAGATGCTGACTTGCGTGTGGGTGTAACTGCATCTTCGCTGATGAATAACAGCTGGAATGCGGTTTACGATAACATGATGATCCTGCAGGACATTATTAAAAAATGTTCTCCGGGCGGAGCTGAAGCGCAAAACACCGCTACCCTCGGTATCGGACAGGTGCTGATGGCTTACAATCTGGCCGTTGTGACAGACATGTGGGGACAGGTGCCTTTTAATGAAGCATTGAAAGGTCTGGATAACCGTCATCCGAAATATGACAAACAGCAGGATATTTATACCAAGGTGATCATTCCTTACCTGGATGCTGCCATTGCCAACTTTGCCAAACCCGTAGATCAGGCCATCATCAATAAAATTGCTGAGAATGACCTTATCCTCGAAGGGGACATGGACAAATGGGTGAAAGCTGCATGGAGCCTCAAAATGCGTTACTATCTGCACCTGTCAGGCGTAATGCCTGATGCCGCTGACAAAGCGCTGGCCTGCTTGCCGAACGGCATTGATAATGCATTGAATGCATTTATTTTTGACAAGTACCAGCCTACAGCTACCGGAGAAAATCCATGGTTTCAACATCTTAAAGATAGAAAAGCGCTTTCTACCAGTAAGACATTGTATGATCTGATGAATCAACGCAATGACCCGCGTATCGCAGCCTATTTTGAGAAAAAAGATGGGCAGGTAGTACCAGCACCAAATGGTACGGCATTGGAAAGCCAAGGGACACTTTACTCAACATCCAAACTTTCCCTTAACCGGACAGCGCCTACTCCGCTCATGTCTTATCATGAAGTGAAATTCATCGAAGCAGAACTGCTTGCCAGAAAAGGTCAGGATTTCAGACCTGCTTTACAGGCAGCTATTGAAGCTAATTTTGCTTATCACGGTGTAACGGGTGGGGCAGACTATTATAACAACAAGGTTGTACCTTTATTGGGAAACACTCAGGCAGCAAACCTGCAGGAAATCATGACGCAGAAATACATTGCGTTCTATGAAGCTGAGGCAATCGAAGCATACAACGATTACCGCAGAACAAGAATCCCGACGTTGAATAATCCGAATAATAACAACGCTGCCTATGGATTTTTGGAAAGATTCCCTTATCCTACCACGGAAACCTCCAACAACGGCGCCAATGTTCCTAAAGTCAACATCTTCAGAGACAAGATCTGGTGGGCTGGCGGTACAGAATAATTTGATACTTCAGATAACCGGAAAAAGGCTACCCCTGTGGGTAGCCTTTTCTTTTTGCGCATAACACGAACATGCTATTACCTGCCTGAACGTTTTCATTATATTTGTACCCATCAAGATAAGAGAAGAACCAGAATCCGAAGTTGTAGAGAAAAATTGAAATCTAAATTGAACGAAAAATTCTAAACCAAGCTTATTTTAAGTTAATTATTAAGGGGTTTTAAGTGCTTATGAGTATCATGCCTGACCAGCTTGTATCTCTTCGTTATTGACAATTGATGTACACTCTTTTTCTGTAGCTGTAGTATCTTTTTTTCCTGCTAACATAGGGGGTAGATTAATTTACATCGTTATAGGATTACAAAGAGGGTAGTCAACTAAAATTTGTTTTTGCTTATTGACGTGAATTTATTCTGTACAGGAGTATTTTTCGATCAGACTTCTTGTTGATATAATATGAGATAGTGCAGAACTCTCTGCGCACGGTCACTTTTTTGCTAAATTTTTTTATGAGAAAAAGCACAGGTGCTTAACGGCTCCTCCATGCCTAAACTATATGTTACCAGTTACTTTTTTTTCAAAATCAAAATCGCTTATGAAGAAAGGATTGCTTCTTTGGCTGTTTGCGGCCATCAGTGCTATACAGGCGCTGGCACAAACACGAACAATCTCCGGTAAAGTGACCGATGCAAAGGATGGTGCTCCTTTGCCCGGTGTTACCGTGAGGATTGTTAGCACTACTAACGGTACTATCACCAATGGTGCCGGCGAGTTTCAGTTAAAAGTAGATGCAAAAGCCGCCGTACTGGATGTGTCTTTTGTAGGTTATGCCTCCCAACAGATAAATATTGCCGGAAAAAACAGTATTGACGTAAAACTGGCAAGAGATGAGAAAGGATTGAGTGAAGTAGTGGTAGTGGGATATGGCACTATCGAAAGGAAAAACCTGACGGCTGCTGTGTCCAGCATAAAGGGCACGGCGTTGGTTAACCAGGCTAACTCCAGTGTTGACCGCCAGTTACAGGGACAGGTCGCAGGCGTACAGGTGTCTGTACCCAGCGGTATCCTCGGTCAGGCTGCCCGTATCCGTATCCGCGGTACGAACTCCCTCACCAGCAGCGCTGATCCGCTGTATGTGATAGATGGAGTTCCTTACATTACCGGTAACCAAAGCGGTGTTACTCCTAACAACCCGCTGGGTGATATCAATCCTAATGATATCGAAAGCATGGAAGTACTGAAAGATGGTGCTGCTACTGCGATCTATGGTTCCCGCGCCGCCAGTGGTGTGATCCTGATCACTACCAAAAAAGGTAAACTGGGAAGAGCTAAAATTACCTACGACAACTGGTTTGCAGCAGCTACACCTTCCAAACGTTTCCCTTTAATGAATGCGGACGAATTTATCACCGTTACCAATGAGAAATATACCAACCTGGGCAAAGCAGCAGTAGCTTTCCCTACTCCTAATCCGGATGGTGGTTTCTATAATACTGATTGGCAGAAGATCGTTACCCGCACAGGTTTCCAGCACAACCATGCCCTGTCTCTCAGCGGTGCCAACGATCAAACCAACTACTACATTTCCATGGGCTATACAGAGCTGAATGGTATTGCCGTAGGTAATAGCCAGCGTAAATACCAGGCTCGTTTTAAACTGGAACAAAAAGCGCTGGATGTGATTACAGTGGGCATCAATGCCAATATTTCCCATATTACCAACAATGGTCTCAATAACAGCACCACCGGCCTTTCCGGTAACATCACCAACGCGCTGCGTGCCTTACCTAACGTACCGGCTAAATGGAATGATGGTACCTTCAACCTCAGTGCCGACAAACAAGTACTGGGTAGTGGCGCTAACCTGGAAAAAATCACAGATAATTACACCAATATTCTGTACGTAATCGACAATAATATTTACCGCAACCAGAACCTGAACGTAACTGGTAATGCTTTTGCCAACGTACAAATCATCAAAGGCCTGGATGTAAGAACACAGATCGGTGTTAATGCACTGAATGGAGAAGACTTCCAATACTGGAACCCTGTTCACGGTGACGGCCGTAACTTTAAGGGTATCGTATTTCAACAGTCTATTCCAAGTTTCCGCTACAATTGGGTAAATACCCTCAGCTACAACAGGCAGTTGGGCGATCATAACATCAATGCGGTAGCTGGTATTGAATTCCAAAAAACCAGAGAACGCAGCTTCTCTGCCAATGGGACCAACCTGACCAGCGCATTCTTTGGACAAAACAACATTATCACCAACGGCGCCGGTACACAAACTATCGGCGGTGATATCATAGAGCGCGCTTTCCGTTCTTATTTCGCGCGGGCTACGTATGCTTACCTGGACCGTTACATCGTATCTGCTACCTTCCGTCGCGACGCAATTTCTGCACTGCCTCCGGGCAATCAAAGTGCCGACCTGCCAGGCGTTTCCGTGGGATGGAGACTGTCTCAGGAAAACTTCTTCCGTAATGCAGAAGGACTTCACTTTATCAGCAATCTGAAAATCAGAGGTGGTTATGCTAAAGTAGGTAATGTGGAGATTGGTTCCTATCCTTTTGCCGGTCTTTACAAAACTGCATTGTATGGGAATGACCTGGGGCTGATCTACAATCAGCTGTACAATCCCGATTTGACTTTTGAAACCAGCAAGAAGATTAATGTGGGTCTGGACCTGGGACTGCTGAATGATCGTATTAATGTAACTGCTGAATACTTCAAAAACAATATTGATGGTATGGTATTGTTAGCGCCAACTCCGCCTTCCCTCGGTATTCCCGGCGCCAGCAGACCTAACGTTATCAGCCGCAACATCGGTTTGATGTACAACAAAGGCTTTGAGTTTTCCGTTAACAGCACCAACATTCAGCGTAAAGATTTCACCTGGTCTACAGGGTTTAATATCTCCTTTGTTAAAAATAGGGTGACTGGATTGGTGAATGATGCCGATATCACTTATGCCTATAATATTACCCGTGTAGGTAATTCCGTGGGTGAATTCTATGGCTATGTTTCCAAAGGGGTAAACACCGCTAATGGTAACCCATTATGGGAAAAGGCAGATGGTTCTATTGTGCAGGGTGATTTCAAATCAGGTTATTACTACGCCTATGATCCTGCCAAACCGGAGGATATGAGCAAAAGAGCAGAAGCGCTCACTGCTACGGATAAACGTGTATTGGGCCAGGCTACCCCTACTTATTATGGTGGTTTGAATAACACCTTTACCTACAAAGGTTTTGACCTGAATATCTTCCTGTCTTTCGCCGGGGGCAACAAAATATACAACGTTACCCGTCAGGAGGCACTGAACAACCAGAAATTCCAAAACGGTGGCAGAGAGCTGCTCAACAGATGGACTAAACCAGGACAGGAAACTGACGTACCTAAGTTGTATCAGGGTTCTGACAACTTCGTGTTACAGAATGGTAATGCGTCCAGCCGCTTCCTGGAAGATGCCAGCTTTATCCGTGCGCAAAACATTGGTCTGGGTTATTCCGTACCTAAACGTGTAGTGGAAAATATGCACCTGAGCAACCTCCGCATATTTGCACAGGTACAAAACGCTTTTGTGATCACCAAATACACCGGTATGGATCCCGAACTGAATGCCTATACCGGATTGCGAGCAAACACTGAACCGGGCATCGATTATAACACCAACCCTATGCCTCGTACTTACACAATCGGTATTAATGTTGGACTGTAAAAATTAGCATCATGACAAGAAATTTGAGATATCAATATAGTGGTAATATTACCAAAGCGGTGGCAGGATTGCTGATAATAGCAGTTGGTTTTACTTCCTGCAGTAAGTTTACAGAACTTACTCCAAAAAATCAGCTGGCGGATAATACCGTTTTCACTGACTCCGCGCAGGTGGAGCTGGCATTGAATGGCGTGTATAATGCGGCTGCTATCGGTAGCTACAACGATAGTTACACTGCCGGACGTGGCTATCCTTTCGGTGCTGCCTCTATTGAGCAGGGTGAAATGAGAGGGGAAGATATGGTCAACCTGGAAGGGTTTTATGAAATCACTTACAAGGCACAGTATTCCACCACTTCCGCGAATAATGTGAATATGTGGGTAAACCTGTATGCGCTGATCAACCAGGCTAACACCTTCATAGAAGGAGTAAAAGCTGCAACAGGTAAAGGGGTTATTTCATCCGCAAAAGGATTGCAACTGGAATCGGAGGCCCGCTTCCTGCGTGCGCTGGCTCATCATGAACTGTTGATTCATTTCTGCCGCCCATACGCTTCTAAGAATGGTGGTGAAATGGGTATTCCTTACCGTACCATGGCCATGAACTCCGTTGCGAAAATCGAAGAGGGTATCAAAGTTGGCAGAGGTACTGTAGCAGAAGCCTATGATAAAATCCTGGCCGACCTGGATTTTGCCGAACCTAACTTAAACGGTACTACGAAATTCGGTTATAACCACGCTACTCAGGGAGCTGTGATTGCTTTGAAAATGCGGGTAAAGCTGCATAAAGGCGATTATGCCGGTGTAATTGCAGAAGGCGTCAAGTTGGGTACTGCTGCTGCCGGTACCAGCTTTACCAGCGCCATCAACGGATATGCACTGACTGCCAGCCCGGACGAACCATTTACTAAAAATGATAAGAATGGGGAATCTGTTTTCTCTATTGCCAACAGTGCGCTGGCAAATGGTGATACGAACGGTGCGCTGGCTTCCATGTTCCTGCCTTCCACCAGTGGTGGCCGCGGACTGGTAGCTACCAGCCCTAACCTGTACAATGCACCTTTCTGGGCGACTGATGACCTGCGCAGGTCATTGATGCAGATTAAACAAACTACCACTAAAGATGGTAAACCGGTGGATAATTATTACTTCAGCTACAAATACCGCGATGGTCTGAATAAATCTGACTGGGCGCCTATTATCCGTTATGCGGAAGTATTGCTGAATGCGGCTGAAGCCTATTCCCGTACCGGCAACATTGCCCAGGCATTTTTGCTGTACAACGCCGTACGTAACAGATCACTACCTGCTGCCAGCCCAAACAGAATTACCGTACCGCCTGCAGACATGACACTGGCTATCCTGAACGAACGTCGTGTTGAGTTTGCCGGTGAAGGCCGCCGCTGGCCGGATATCCACCGTCTTGCACTCGATCCGGTGTATTCCGCCAAAGGTATTCCGGCCAAAATATTGAAGGCCGATCTTAAAACGGATGGTAGTGATTACAATACTACTACCAGACCAACGGTTACGCCAAGCTATAACGCCATCACTTATACGGATTACCGTTTTATTTGGCCTATTCCGTCCACTGAAACTGCTTCCAACCCTACGTTGAAAGCACAACAGAATCCAGAATACTAATATCTATAGCATAATTAGATGATGAGTAACATATATTCAGTTAACATCGGTCCCGGGAATCCTCCCGGGACATTTTTTTTGTAGCAGATATAAAACAAAGGCCGGCCTGTATACCAGGCCGGCCTTTGTTTTATATCAAAAAGAATTATTTCAGTACTTGTTGCAGTTTAGCAATCAGATCATCGCCTCTGAGGTCAGTGGCAATTACCTTGCCTTGCGGATCGAGCAGAAAGTTGGTCGGGATAGCGTTGATACCATACAGTGGTACTACAGATGAATCCCAGAACTTCAGGTCGCTCACGTGATTCCAGGTGAGACCATCTTTCGCGATAGCAGCCAGCCATTGATCTTTGGTTTTGTCCAGAGAAACGCCCAGGATGGTGAAGTTTTTACCTTTAAACTGTTGGAAGGCTCTCACTACATTAGGATTTTCCTGGCGGCAAGGTCCGCACCAGCTGGCCCAGAAATCGAGCAGCACGTATTTACCACGCAGCGACTTCAGGCTGATTGTTTTGCCATTAGGATCAGGAAGAGAGAAATCAGGTGCTTCCTGGCCTACTTTTACCGCTGCAGAAGGTTCTTCGCCACCTGCCGCATCACCGGCGCCTGTCTGGTTGCTTTTTTCCAGCTCAGCGATTTTATCGGTCATGCTTTTTACCAGGGTGTTTTTAGGAAAACGGGTAGTTAAACCGGCGATCACCTGTTTGTGGGCAATGATTTCTTCCGGGTTTCTTACCTGGCTGATAGCAAAAACGGCGTTGGCCGGATTTTTAGTTTTTTCAGCGACATCAAAGAAGCTTTGTTCGAAATCTTTTTCTTTCTTTTGGATAGCGGCCAATTGCGGCTGAAATACACTGTCCGGTACTTTAGCGCCGTGGAGGCTGTCTACCTTGCGCATTTCTTCTGTCAGGGCAATAGACTGTTTGCTGATGTCCTGCAGGAACTGCTGCAGTTCGGAAGTTGCTTCAGAACCGGTTACCTTCATGGCTTCCAGGTTGTTGACATCGCCTTCCAGTTTCATATCTCCGGCGTCGAGCGACAGCAGGATGAATTTGCCATTATCAAAACGGATACGGTAGAGACCTTGTTCGGGAACCATACCTTTCAGGGTAAATTTGCCACTGGCATCTTTTACGCTGGTAGAGTCCACCATTTTCAGGTTATCGAGCGTCAGTTCTTCCAGTACGATAGAGCCGAGGGGAAGATTGGTAAAGTGTCCCTCGATTTTAAATTCTCCTTTTTCCTGTTGACCACCGGTACATCCGGCCAGGAACGCTGCAACGGACATCCACAATAAGTATTTTTTCATGCTACTGATTTTTTATCGTTTTTCTGAGCCTTTCAACTGTCAATATTAGCTAAATATCTTCAAAGCGGCTACCCTTTCAATTTTTCTGCCAGCAGTTCGTTGGTCAGTCGCGGATCTGCCTTGCCTTTGGACAGTTTCATGACTTCTCCCACAAAAAGGGATAACAATCCTTTTTTGCCACCGCGGAAAGCGGCCACCTTGTCGGGGTATTTGGCCAGTACTTCATCGATAATGGGACTGATATTATCCGCATTGGTATCCTGCAGGAGATTGAGCCGGGTAGCGATGGACAGCGGGTCCTCGGAGGTGCTGGTCATCTCCGGTAATATCCTGGAAGAGGCGATGGAGAAACTTACTTTCCCGCTGTCAGTCAGTTGAATGAGGGCTGCCAGGGCAGCCGGTGTAACCGGGAACCGGGAGATATCTTCCGAATGTTCGTTGAGCCATGATTTTACCGGGCCCAGCATCCAGTTGGCCGCAGCCTTGTATTGTGTGGTGATAGCAGTAAGACTTTCAAAATAATCGGCGGTGCCTTTATCGTCACAGATCACGCGGGCGTCATATTCCGGCAGACCGAAAACGGTAATATATTTTTGAATGAGTTCTTCCGGCAGTGCTGGCAGGGTAGCTTTGATAGAAGCGATGAATTCATCTGTCAGGTGGAAGGGGGCCAGGTCTGGTTCCGGGAAGTAACGATAGTCGTTGGCTTCTTCTTTGGAACGCAGGGAGAATGAGCTGCCGGTAGCGGCATCGAAGCTGCGGGTTTCCTGTACCAGGGTGCCGCCGGCTTCGATCAGGTCTATCTGTCTTTTGACTTCATTATCGATGGCCCGCTTTACGTTGCGGATAGAGTTCATGTTTTTTACTTCCACTTTGGTACCCAGTGTGGTAGTGCCTTTGATACGTACGGAGATATTGGCATCGCAGCGCATGCTGCCTTCTTCCATGTTACCGTCGCATACGCCGAGATAACGCACGAGGCGCCGCAGTTCCGTGAGATAGGCGTAGGCTTCGTCGCTGGTGTGCATATCGGGTTCGCTCACAATTTCCACGAGGGGCACGCCGGCGCGGTTATAGTCAACATAGCTGTTGGCCGGGTCCTGATCATGCAGCAGTTTGCCGGCATCTTCCTCCAGGTGGATACGGTTGAGCTGAATCTGCCGGCTGCCGGCATCGGTTACTACCGGTACATAGCCGCCTTTGCAGATAGGCGCCGTATGCTGGGATACCTGGTAGCCTTTGGGCAGGTCGGGGTAGAAATAATTTTTTCGGGCGAAATAGTTGTCTTTTTCAATCTCGCAGTGGCAGGCGAGGCCCAGTTTGATGGCATATTCCGCCGCTTTACGGTTCATCCGGGGCAAGGTGCCGGGATGTGCCAGGGAAATGGCGCTGATATGTGTATTGGGCGCTCCGCCAAAGGCTGCACTGTCGCTGCAGAACAGTTTACTGTCGGTCAACAGCTGGGCATGTACTTCCAGCCCGATCACAGTTTCATATTTGCTATAGATATCGCTCATAATCCGTACTGATTACCACAAATATATTCAAATAATGCTGGGTTTTCGGCCTATTTCATGCCCGGAAATACCTAACTTGAGGCAGATAAAGGTTAAATTTTCACCCTATGATCAGCAATGCCCAGATAAGTCAACTGTACAAGTCCCAGCACGATTATTTCGATTCCGGTGTTACCCGTCCTTATGCTTTCAGGAAGACGATGCTGCAACGACTGAAAAAAGCGATACAGCGTTTTGAGCCGCGTATCCTCGAAGCACTGAAGAACGATCTGCATAAACACCCGCTGGAAGCCTATAGCAGCGAGGTGGGATTTTTATATGAAGAAATCGCCTATATCGCAGCCAACCTGAAACAGTGGATGGAGCCGGAAGTGGTGACTTCGCCTTTTGTGACTTATCCCAGCAGCAGCCGTGTATACCGCGAGCCGCTGGGCCTTACGCTGATCATCGCACCGTGGAATTATCCTTTTATGCTGCAGATCAGCCCGCTGGTAGGCGCTATTGCCGGCGGTAACTGCGCCATCCTGAAACCTTCTGAACTGGCGCCACATACCGCCACGGTGATCGCCGATATGATCCGGGAAACCTTTGATCCGGCGTATATCAGCGTAGTAGAAGGCGAGGGTGGTACCGTGATTCCGGCATTGATGGCTTTCCGTTTTGATCACGTATTTTTTACCGGTAGTATTCCGGTAGGAAAAAAAATTATGGAGATGGCAGTGCCGCATCTCACACCCGTGACACTGGAACTGGGTGGAAAATCTCCCTGTGTGGTAGATGAAAAAGTGAATATAAAGGTGGCGGCTAAACGAATCATCTGGTCCAAATTCTGGAATGCCGGCCAAACCTGTGTAGCGCCCGATTACCTCCTGGCACATCATAAAATAAAGGAGGAACTGGTGGCAGCGCTGAAAGCGGCTATCGTTGAGTTCTTTGGGGATAATCCGGCGGCCAGCGAAGACTATGCCCGGATGATCAATACCCGCCGTTTCGATGCGGTGGCGGCTTATCTGAAAGAAGGACATGTGCTGCATGGCGGACAAACAGACCGTGATCAGCGCTACATCGCCCCTACCCTGCTGGATGATGTAGAGTGGGATGATCCGGTGATGCAGGAAGAAATCTTCGGCCCGGTGCTGCCTATCCTTACTTTTGAGACTTTACCGCAAGCCATCGAAGCCATCCGGAAAAATCCCTATCCGTTGGCGTTATATGTCTTCACCAAAAGCAAAAAAACAGAAAATGCATTGATAGAACAGGTGCGTTTTGGTGGTGGTTGTGTCAACAATGCCCTGGTGCATCTCACCAATCCTGAGCTGCCCTTTGGAGGAGCGGGTTATAGCGGTATGGGGCAATATCACGGACGTTACAGCTTTGAAACGTTCACACATGCCAAAGGCATGCTGAAAACGGCTACCTGGCTGGATGTGCCGGTGAAGTATCCGCCGTTTAAGAATAAGCTGGGTATGCTGAAGAGGATTATGAAATAATGGGAAACATAAACGTCTATCAAACGAAACGGCTGACCTGCTGGTCAGCCGTTCGCCTGTATATTAAACCCAAAAGAAAAAAGTCTGTTTAAAGATCTGCTGTATGCAGTTTTTTCGGAACCTTAATATCGATGGTCTGCGTTTGACCATTTCGTTTAATCGTAGCCGTTATAGTTCCTTTGTTGCGGTTAGCGCGGTAGAGTTCAGCTACGTCATGTGCTGATTTTACCGGGCTGCCGGCCATATCGGTAATCAGGTCGTTGATTTTGAAGCCTGCTTTTTCTGCCGGGGAACCGGGTGTCATGTTGATCACCTGTGCGCCATCGCCTTCGTCGGTGTCCTGTACCTGGATGCCGAGTTTTACGCCTTCATCCGGTGTGTTGAAAGAGAAGCCCGGTCCGCCAAATCCTTGTCCGCCGCGGGGCATGGGAAAAGTAAACAGGTTGCCTCTTCTGCGGGGGCCACTGAATTCACTGCCGAAAGAATCTTCTTTTCTTTCATCCAGTGTGACGGATGTTTTGCTTTCCTTTTTATTGCGTATATACGTAACCGTTATTTTGTCACCTGGTTTGAAACGGCCAACGGTTTCAAACAGCTCTTTCGGTTCGTTGATCGTTTCATTATTGATTTTTGTGATGGCGTCTCCTGTTTTGATACCTGCTTTTTCAGCCGGGCTGCCGGGAGCAACCGTTTTTACGGTAGCGCCTGCAGCGGTTGTTTTTTCGGTGATTACACCGAGTACTGCTTTGTTACCGGTGATCGGCAGGGCTTCGCCTTCTTCGTCATCTCCGTCACTGTTAAAGAGTTGGATACCGCCGCCGGAAGGCCCGTCAAAACTGAAGTTGTTGCCATTCATCGGCGTGATACTGCGACGGAAAACAGAGATGTCAGGATTATTGTATTCATCCATTTTTTTGCCGTCGATCAGGATATCGCCGTCTTTGATTTCTACGGTTACTTTACCGCCTTTGTTGCTTTTGTTTTTAATGACGATTTCATCATACTCGCCCATTTTATCTTTAGCGGGAGCATTCCGGTTTTGTGCGGATGCTACACTAATGGCCAGGCAACCGAAGCCTGCAAGGGTAAAATTTCTGAGTACGTTTTTCATATGCCAGTTTAATTTTTTTGGTGTTACAAAAATAACCGGGGCAACAGGCAAGAAAAAGTTAAAACTGTTTGTCAGGTGACGGTGATCATCTGATGAAATGTTAAAATTTTTTTCCAGGGGCTGCTTCCGGGGAATTCCTGCTACGATATTAAATAAAAAAGCCGACCTCCCGGGGTCGGCTTTTGATATATTAACCGAATGTGTTTATCCGATGATGGCTTTTACCGCAGCCACTACCTGATCCAGTTTATCTGTTTCCTGGCCGCCGGCGGTAGCGAATGATTTCTGTCCGCCGCCGCCGCCTTTGATCAGGGGAGCTACTTTTTCCTTGATGATTTTAGGTGCTTCCCATCCTTTGGCTGCCACCAGTTCGTCGGCGATGCTGAGGGCTACGCTGGCTTTGCCGCCGATATTGGCTGCAAACAGCAGTACATGGTTAGGGATGTCGTTTTTCAACTGCAGGGCCAGTTGTTTAAGGCCTTCCGCACTGCCAACGCTTACCACCTGACCGAGGAAATTAACACCGTTGATATCCTGTGCCTGGTTCCGCAGACTGGCAGCGAGCTGGCGTACTTTCTCCAGTTCCAGGGCTTCCAGTTGTTTTTCCAGGGAAGATTTGTCCTGAACCAGTGTTTCCACTGTTTTCACCAGTTCTTTCGGGTTCTTCAGGGTATTTTTGATTTCTTTGAGTTGTTGCAGCTGTTCGTTGACGAAGGCTTCGGCTTTAGCGCCGGTAACGGCTTCCACGCGACGAACGCCGGCGGCTACCGCACCTTCGGATACAAACTTAAACAGGCCCAGTTCGCCGGTGGAGCCTACGTGGGTACCGCCGCACAGCTCTACGCTGTAGGCCGGGTCCATGATCACTACACGCACCACATCGCCGTATTTTTCACCGAAAAGTGCCATGGCGCCCAGTTGCAGGGCTTCTTCCTTAGCCAGTTCCTTGATCACTACCGGGATGTTCTGACGGATCTTTTCGTTTACGATGCTTTCAATCTGTGCCATCTCTTCATCGGTCACTTTAGCGAAGTGGGAGAAGTCGAAGCGCAGGTTGTCTGCGTTTACGAGTGACCCCTTCTGGGCTACGTGTGTACCTAATATCTGGCGCAGTGCGGCGTGCAGCAGGTGGGTAGCAGAGTGGTGACGGGCCGTATCATGGCGTTTGTCTTTGGCTACGGTGGCTTTTACTTTGGCTGCCGGGTTAGCGGGCAGTTTATCGGCAAAGTGAATGATGAGG
Organism: Chitinophaga qingshengii; assembly: GCF_014529935.1. Classification (GTDB taxonomy): domain Bacteria; phylum Bacteroidota; class Bacteroidia; order Chitinophagales; family Chitinophagaceae; genus Chitinophaga; species Chitinophaga qingshengii. The sequence continues at coordinate 3,398,559 of NZ_JACVFC010000001.1, read as the reverse complement.
TTATTTTCTTTTTTGGTATCGGTAACATGGATTACCTCGTCATCGAAGTGCAGTACGCCGGTATCGCCTACCTGTCCGCCGCTTTCTGCGTAGAAAGGCGTTTGGCCCAGTACCAGCTGGAACTGCTCTTTACCTTTCGCTTTCATAGTGCGGTATTTCAGCAATTTGGTAGTGCCTTCCAGTTGTTCGTAACCGATGAATACGGAGTCCGGTGTTTCGTCCAGGATTACCCAGTCGCCGGCATCTACGGCGGTAGCGGCGCGGGAACGGTCTTTCTGTTGCTGCATAGCAGCTTTGAAGCCTGGCTCGTCAACGCTGAAACCGTTTTCGGAGGCGATCAGGGAAGTCAGGTCGTAGGGGAAACCGTAGGTGTCATATAATTCGAAAGCGGTTTGTCCGTCTACTACTTTGCTGCCTGCCTGTTTCATAAAGTCTTCGATCCGGCGGATACCGCTTTCCAGGGTACGGAGGAAGTTGTTTTCTTCTTCAAACACCACTTTCTTCACAAAGTCCACCTGCTGTTGCAGCTCGGGGAATACGTGAGAGAACTGAGCGGCCAGTACCGGCACGAGGTCGTGCAGGAGTGGTTTTTTCACGTCCAGGAAGGAGAAATAGTACCGCACCGCTCTGCGGAGGATACGGCGGATCACGTAACCGGCGCCGGTGTTGGACGGCAGCTGGCCGTCGGCAATGGTAAAGGAGATAGCGCGGATATGGTCGGCAATAACGCGGAAGGCCACGTCTTTGCGGGTATCAGTGCCTTCATATTTTTTGCCGGTGAACTGTTCGGTGGTATGAATGGTACCCATGAACAGGTCGGTGTCGTAGTTGGAGGTTTTACCCTGCAGTACGCGTACCAGGCGTTCCAGTCCCATGCCGGTGTCCACGTGTTTGGCGGGCAGTGGTTCCAGGGACTTGTCCTTCAGGCGGTTGAACTGCATGAATACATTGTTCCAGATTTCGATCACCTGGGGATGGTCGGCGTTGACCAGTGTTTTACCGTCTATGGCCTTCCTTTCGTTATCCGGTCGGCAGTCCACATGTATTTCGGAGCAGGGGCCGCATGGACCGGTATCGCCCATTTCCCAGAAGTTATCTTTTTTATTGCCCAGCAGGATACGGTCTTCTGCAATATGTTCTTTCCAGAAGTTATAGGCTTCCTCGTCTTTAGGCAGGTTTTCGTTCGCATCTCCCTCGAAAACAGTGACATAGAGTTTGTCTTTCGGGATTTTATACACTTCTGTGAGCAGCTCCCAGCTCCAGGCGATGGCTTCTTTCTTAAAATAGTCGCCAAAGCTCCAGTTGCCCAGCATTTCGAACATGGTGTGGTGGTAGGTGTCGATACCTACTTCTTCCAGGTCGTTATGCTTTCCGCTTACCCGGAGACATTTCTGCGTGTCCGCCACCCGGGTGTGGGCTGGCGTTTTGTTGCCCAGAAAGTAGTCCTTAAACTGGTTCATGCCCGCGTTGGTGAACATCAGGGTGGGATCGTTTTTAATCACGATAGGGGCAGAAGGAACGATCTGGTGTCCTTTCGACGCAAAAAAATCCAGGAATTGCTGTCTTATCTCAGATGCTGTCATAAATATGGATGCGAGTTAATATGTATTTTTATTTCCATGTAATACCGGAAAACGGTCGTTTTTATATTGTTTTTCAAGCCATTATAAAGTAGTTAGAAAATTGACATTCAAAAGGTTGATGTTTTAATCTAATTACATTAGGTTTGTGCGCCTTATTTTCCGACGGTTTACAGGGAGTGCAAAAATATTGAAACCTGTATGATTATTCAAAACAGGTTGTGTTACCCGATAAAAAAGTTAATGTGAACAGAAAATAACGCAACAACGGCCATCCGCTTGTTTGGACCTCATGAAATAAAATTGCTGGAATAGCGTTCACTGCTGTAAGCCAGCGTAAAGTACACCCGGTGCATGAAGAAGGTTAAATATTTTTACAATACCCAAACATTAAAATATGAGAAGCTCGTAGTATCCCTGCGGGTGAAGATCCTGAGAATACTCGGGTTTGTATCTGCTGCTATTGTTACCGGGGCTATCTTCCTGTCTGTTGCCTACCGGGTGGTAGACTCGCCGAAAGAGAAGTCGTTGCGCCGTGACCTGGAAGGGATGAAAGAAAAATATGACGCTTTACAGGGCCGTATGAAAGAAGTGAAGGGAAAGCTGGCCGAACTGGAAGACCGTGATAATGAAATTTACCGGGTGATATTTGAGGCCTCTCCTATCCCTGACAGTGCCCGGGAAGGCAAAATTAACCGCGACGAGGAAGCTGCCCAGCTGCAATCCTTTGCCAGCAGTGAGATTATTGCTTCTACCGGTATCCTGCTGAAGGAACTGACCAACCGTATCAAAGCACAGGAAAAATCTTATGACGAGATAGACAACCTGGTCAAGAACAAACAACAGATGCTGGCATCTATCCCGGCTATACAACCGGTGGCCAATAAAGACCTGAAACACATCGCTTCCGGCTTTGGATATCGTATCGATCCGATCTATAAAACCATGAAATACCATGCCGGGCTTGACTTTGCCGCACCCAGTGGTACGCCTATCTACGCTACCGGCGATGGCACCGTGGAAGAGGCCAGTTTGAGTGATGTAGGCTATGGCAACCATGTGATTGTACGGCATGGGTATGGTTATAAAACATTATATGGTCACATGCTCCGCATGAAGGTGAAGTCCGGCCAGGCCGTAAAACGCGGCGATGTACTGGGATGGGTGGGTAGCACCGGTAAATCGACCGGCCCGCACTGCCACTATGAAGTCATTAAAAACGGCGAAAAGGTGGACCCTGTGTACTTCTTCTTTAATGACCTTACCCCCGAGCAATTTGACCGTATGCTGAAGATGGCCAGGTCCGGCAACCAGTCTTTCGACTAATAGCCGGTACTGTTAGTGCCTAGGTTTTAATACGTTGTAACAGGTAAATGATATTTTTCCGGAGGATAAAAGCTACATGCTTGCCATGAAAAGCTTAACTTCATTCCCGTAAAGAATATTTTTCACCGTTTTTTACCGTTATGCAACAGTTAGACCTCTTTTCCACACCTGGAACTCCCCATCCGGTACCGGAGAGTGCGGGAGGCACTGTAAAAGTAAAAGTGAAGAAGACCATCGTTGTACCCAGAGAGCCAGGTAAAAAGCGGGGACGTAAATCATTGAAAGAGGTATCGGAAGACCCAGACTTGATTATGGAGTTGGACAAATTAGTGCTGGACAAGCAATATTATTCGATTAGTGAGGTAGCTGCCATGTTCCGGGTAAATACTTCACTGATACGCTATTGGGAAAATGAATTCGATATTCTTCAACCCAAAAAAAACAGGAAAGGCGACCGGTTATTCCGTCAGGAAGATATCCAGCACCTTAAACTGATCTACCATTTACTGCGGGAAAGAAAGTATACCATAGAAGGCGCCAAACAAAAACTGAAGGAAGATCTTAAACTGGCGGCCCGGAATTTCGAAATGGTACAGGCTTTGCTAAAGGTACGTGGTTTTTTAACCGAACTGAAAGATCAATTATAAAAACATGATTATGCGCTTGAAAACATTACTCCTGGGAGGCGGCCTGCTTTTTTCAACGATGGCCTGGGCACAGAATGGTAACGATAAAGTGATCAAAGGTAAAATAGAAATGAAAACCCTGATGCAAGACCAATCTACCGATTGGTTTTATAAAGGGGTTAACAGCTACCAGCCCAATGATAATATGCTCAACTACATTAAATCCAACCGGAGTAACTACAACCTGGTGGTGGTAATGGGCACCTGGGATGAAACCAGCCGTAAGGTGGTTCCTGAACTGTACAAAGTAATGATCACCGCCGGCAGCCCGGAAGACCAGGTACTGCTGTTCGGTGCTGACCAGAAGTTGCAAACAGACGCTCCTACCGATTATAAAGTGAAAAAACTGCCTACCGTAATCGTTTTCCGCGATGGTAATGAAGTGGGCCGTATCGTAGGTACGCCGAAAGAATCTATTGAAGGTGATCTGTCCCGCATTTTGCTGAGCAGTTCCAAGAAAGAAAAAGAATAACCGCTTTAAAGAGCTTCCTCCATAAGAAAGGCCTGTTGATGGGAATCAACAGGCCTTTCTTATGGAGGAATTTTGAAATTTAGTTATTTAGATATTTAGTTATTGGTGATGCAACAGTTCATTTGATTATAAGTAATAAACCTTGCATCACCAATAACTAAATATCTAATTCCTAAATGTAACATTGGTGGACGTAGTAGGCAATTTCACCTCGTTGTCTGCCAGCAACCGGATGATGGAGAGGTTTACCTTCTCCCGGAGGGCTGCATACTGGCTGCCATCGATGATATACGTATTGAAGATGACCTGAACGACATAGGTGTCTTTCGTGAAATCGTTGAGGTTTACCGTAAAGCCGGGCAGGATACTGGAATTGTCTTTCAGCAGGTTGCGGATATCGTCCAGCACTTTTACGAGCTTGTCCGGCGGCGTTTCTGAGCCTATTTCCAGGCGCATGGCCACCCGTTGCTGCGTACGGAGTGAGAGGTTGTCCAGGATACTGTCTACCATTTTTTTGTTGGGCACGGTCACGAAAGTCTTTTCCAGCGTGCGGATGCGGGTGCTGCGCAACCCGATTTTTTCCACGGTACCCTGGTAGGCGTCTACTTTTACGCTGTCGCCTACACGGAATGGTTTGTCGAAGAAGATGATAAAAGAGCCGATAAGGTTCTCGATGCTTTCTTTGGCAGCGAGGGCAAGGGCTGCCGCACCGATACCAAGGCCGGCGATGATCTTTTCTACCAGCGAAGGGCCAAAGAGTATCCGGATAAAGGCAATGGCACCCATAATAAAGATAATCGCCTTGAAGAAATCGCGGAAGAAGATGATAAACTGGTTATCAGTCTTATCTGCCGACACCTGGGCTTTTTTCTCCAATACCAGCGCGATGAAATCGATCAGGCGCAGCATGATCCAGATGATACTCATGCTGAAGGCCAGCGATAGCAGGGTATCCGTCAGGTCTTTCAGGGTAGCCTTGTTGTACAGGTGTACATTGAGTACAGCCGGGAAAGTGAACCGGTTGATGGTCAGCATAAAGGTGACCAGTAACAGAAAGTACTCCAGTGGCCGGAGCAGCAGGTTGATGAAGTCTTTTTCTTCGATCTGGGGGGACCAGTGGCGCACCAGGCGGAACAGGATGGCTGCCATCCCCTTGGATACATACCGTTTAATAAAAGACACGAAGAGCAGTACCCCAATGAGGATGAGATAGTCCCTTACGGGATTGTCCAGGATAACCTGGTTCAGGAAATCATTCATATGGTTAATTCTAAATAATACGTTTGATGTGATCGGCTATCAGCACCACGCCGGGCTGCATCCCTTCTTTAAAGCTGCCATAGCGGCTTTCGATGCCCAGGGCTTTGGCGCCGTTGCTGGTACCCCAGCATAGCAGCTCTGCCAGCGGGATGTCCGGGTAATGGGTCTGTATGGTCCTGATTTCTTCCCAAACAGACAGCTGATGGTTGGAAGCCAGGCTGTCGGTACCCAGGGTAATATTACATCCTGCCTCACGGAACAGGGGAATATCAGGCAAACGGTCTTCAATATACAAATTGGCCTGCGGACAGAAACACCACCAGGTTTCCACCGGCTGTTGCAGGGCAAACTGAATGTCGGCGGCGGAAGTGTAGGTGTTGTGTACCAGGAGTATTTTGTTGTGGGCAAAGCGTGGCAGGTAGGCTTCCAGGCTGTTGGTGCCGGCTGCCTGGAAACTGCCGGCGTCCATCCCGAAATGGGCATAGAACCGAAGGAAATCGCCGGTTTTGCTGTTATACAGTTCATTTTCCGCCTGGCATTCCTGGTTGTGGATGGTGACCGGCGTATTATGCGGTGTTTGCGCCAGCAGGCCAAAGAGTGCGCTGCTGACAGAATAGGGCGCATGCGGCGCTATAGAAGCGCTATGACCGGGTATTTCCCGGAAGGCCTGTAACACCTCCAGGCTGTATTGGTAGCGGGTAGCGGCGCTGCTTTCCGCTACGCCCATACATTCCACGAAAGTATGGTACCAGAGGCGCTGGTGGCGTTTTTGGGGAATAGTAGCGGGACTGTTGCAGATATCCCCTACCGCGGCGATGCCTGCGTCCCACATGGCCTGTTCGGCAGCAGCGATCGCGGCTGCCTGGTCCTGGCCGTGTTGCCGTCCTTCCATTACCCGGGTAAGGAAAGCAGGTAACCCGGTTTTTTCCGGAATCACTCCTTTCATGTGGGAAAGTTCCAGGTGGCAATGGGTATTCACGAAACCGGGACAGAGGATGCCCTCCACTTCCTGTACGTTGTCACCAGCAGCATTTTCCGCTACAATGCCCGTCACTACGCCGTTTTCATCCAGTACCAGTACCTGGCCGGGGCCTAAAAAACGCTGGCCGTCGAATATATCCTTCCCTTTTAATTTGATCTGTTTCAACAACCTGATATTTAATTAAATGAATGGTGTTAATTTTGCAACCCGATTAGCAGTATCACCGACCCCCCTTTCGGGAGGGATACTCAAAAGTCAAAGATAATTATGATAGACAAACTCGAAGCGATAAAAGGCCGTTTTGACCAGGTGGCGCTGGCACTGACCAACCCGGAAGTGGTAAGCGACAACAAAAAATTTGGCCAGCTAAGCAAGGAATACCGGCAGCTGGAGAAGATTGTGAAGGCATATGATGCCTATCGCAAGCTGCTGGATAATATTGCCTTCAACAAGGAAGTGCTGGATAGTGGCGATGAGGAGATGCGCGAACTGGCCAAAGCCGAAACGGAAGCGCTGCAAGAGCAAAAAGTGGAACAGGAAGAGGTAATCCGCAACCTGCTGATCCCTAAAGACCCCCAGGATGAGAAAAACGCTATCCTGGAAATCCGTGCGGGTACCGGTGGTGATGAGGCCAGCCTCTTTGCCGGTGACCTGATGCGCATGTACCTGCGTTTCTGCGAAACCAAAGGCTGGAGTACCAACCTGCTGAATGAGACCCCTGGTTCTGCCGGTGGTTTTAAAGAAGTGGTGTTAGAAGTGAACGGAGATGATGTATATGGTACCCTGAAGTTTGAATCCGGTGTACACCGCGTACAGCGTGTGCCTGCCACAGAAGCTGCCGGCCGTGTGCACACGTCCGCCGCTACGGTAGCCGTGCTGCCCGAAGCGGAAGAAGTAGACGTGGATGTACGCGAAGCAGATATTAAAATGGACACCTTCCGTTCCTCCGGTGCAGGTGGCCAGCACGTAAACAAAACCGAGTCTGCGGTAAGGCTCACCCACATTCCTACCGGCGTGGTAGTAGAATGCCAGGAAGGCCGTAGCCAGCACTCCAACCGGGAGATCGCGATGAAAATGCTGCGTACCCGTATCTATGAAGCGGCTGTCCGTAAACATGAAGATGCCATCGCTTCCCAGCGTAAAAGCCTCGTGTCTACCGGCGACCGTTCCGCCAAGATCCGGACCTATAACTACCCGCAAGGCCGTGTTACGGACCATCGTATAGGCATGACCGTTTACAACCTGGATGCCTTTATGAACGGGGAAATCAAGGATATGGTGGATGCGCTGCAGTTTGCAGAAAACGCTGAAAAGCTGAAACAAGGCAGCTAGTCACGCAAAGCGGCTAAGTGAGCAAAGGGCGCTAAGGAGCGGAGAAAGAAGCGGATGGTGCGTGCAAAGGCGCCAGGCAGCAAAGACGCAAAGCTTATTTGCTTATTATAAGGATAAAAGAGAGCGAAGCAGATCACTGTAATGAGTGTTCTCTTCGCTCTCTTTATTAAATCTTATTTAAATCTTACTAGTTTTAAACTCCTTCGCGCCTTCGCTGCCCGGCGTTTTTGTGTGCACCATCCGCTTCTTTCTCCGCTCCTTAGCGCTCTTTGCTCACTTAGCTTCTTTGCGGGACTTTGCGGGGTGCTGAAATAATCCTACATTTAATTTATACCTCGTTATTTTTCTCCATAAAAATCCATAGCAGATGTTAGAGCAATTAATGGAACTCGTTCGGGAACACGCACAGAGCACTGTTGTTAATAACCCTGACGTACCCAACGAACAAAATGAAGCGGTCATCGGCGCCGCTACAGCATCTATTACCAATGGCCTGCAACAGGAACTGGCCAATGGCAATACCGAAGGCGTGTTGTCTTTATTGGGCGGCCAGTCGGCTTCCGGCGCTACCCAGGACAACCCGGTGGTAAATAATATCTCCAATAATTTTGTAGGCACGCTGCTCGAGAAATTCAACCTGGACAAAGGCGCTGCAACGCAGCTGGCAGCTTCCCTGATCCCAACGGTGCTGGGCTCCCTGGTGAGTAAAACCAACGACCCGTCCAACAACAATTTCAGCCTCAACAGTATCTTCAGTTCCCTGACCGGTGGTGCTGCTAATGGTATCGATCTGCAGGGAGTGCTGGGTAAGCTGTCCGGCGGTCTGGATAAAAACGGCGACGGTAAGGTAGACCTGAGCGACCTGACCAGTATGTTTTCCAATGGCGCCAGCCAGCAGCAGCAAGGAAATAATGAGGCCGGCGGTATCGGCGGTATGCTCAAAAACCTTTTGGGCTAATTCGTTGTTGTCTCTCCGGATGTATTCATAACGGCAAAAACACAAGCATATCGTATATAATTATTTGATTATAAATTGATTGCTTGTGTTTTTTTTAATGTTTGTTCATAGTTATGTTTCAATAAGTTGTGGATACAAAAAAGAAACTGGCAAAGTATTTGTTTCCCACATTTCGACTTACATTTGTCATCCTGATTTACATATAAATAACCTTCATGTCTAAAATTACTATGATGAAAAGATTGAATGTTCTGGTAGCCCTGGTTTTATCTGCAACCATGTTGTTTAGCTGTAGCACCTGGCAGAGCATGGATAATACTAAAAAAGGCGCTGCTATCGGTGTGGGCGGTGGTGCTGCTGCTGGTGCCGTAATCGGTAAGGTAGCTGGTAACACAGCGCTGGGAGCCATTATTGGTGCTGCTCTTGGTGGTGCCGGTGGCGCCCTGATCGGTAAAAAAATGGATAAACAGGCTCAGGAAATCAAAAACGAAGTTCCGAATGCAACAGTAGAACGTGTAGGGGAAGGTATTAACGTGACATTTGATGCAGGCGTACTGTTCGGCTTCGACAAATCTGATCTGTCTCCTGCTGCACAGCAGAGCGTACAGCAGCTGGCTCAGATCCTGAACAAATATCCTGACACCTATGTGCGGGTGGAAGGTCACACAGACGACAAAGGTACAGACGCTTACAACATGGGTCTGTCTGAAAGAAGAACCAACAGCGTAATGAACTACCTGAAAGGTCAGGGTGTTGCTGCCAATCGTATCCAGGGGTTCTGGTATGGTAAGAGCCAGCCCAAAGTTCCTAATGATTCAGAAGCTAACCGTGCTATCAACCGTCGTGTTGAGTTCTCCATCTTCGCAAACGACAAGATGAAAATGGATGCGAAGAAAGAAGCCGGTCAACAATAAAGATATTAGATACACATATTTCTCATAAGCAGATATACATTCCCCCCTGGTTTCAGGGGGGATTTTTTATTGAGGCTTTTTGAAGAACAGGTAACGTACCAGTTTAAACACAAACACCCCGGCGATAGCGCCCAGCGTATCTGCCAGTACATCATACATGTCGAAACTGCGGCCAATGGCCCAGTATTTTTGAATCAGCTCAATAACAAATCCGTAGAAGGCAGCCAGTACCACAAACAGGAACAGTATGCCGGAGGATATTTTTTTCTGATGCCAGTATACACCCAGGCTGAGAAACAGCACAATACCCCCGAAAAGACCGAAATGAACGATTTTATCGAAGTGTACTTTTTCAAAGAATGAGTTGGAGGGGATGTCCTTTCCCGGCAGGGTGCAGAGGATAAGGATCAATATCATCCAAACAGTGGCCGGAAGATAATATTTCCAGAGTTTCATAATCCGGTAAATCGATTAACGTTGGGCAAAAAAAAGACAACAGGCTTGCCGTTCATAACGCGCAGCCTGTTGTCTCTTCTGTATATTAAATATCAGTTGGCGTAATTATTCTGCTACCAGCGCTTTGTATTGGTCTGCAGTCAGCAGGCCGTTCACATCAGCAGGGTTGGTAACGGTCATTTTGATCATCCAACCTTCGCCGTATGGATCAGAGTTTACGAGTTCTGGCTCGCTTTCGAGATCCGCGTTCACTTCGTCGATTTTACCAGCAACAGGCAGAAACAGGTCAGAAACAGTTTTTACCGCTTCTACAGTACCGAATACTTCTTCAGCACCAATAGTCTTACCTACAGTAGGAATATCAACAAATACGATATCGCCTAATTCGCGTTGCGCAAATTCGGTAATGCCGACTGTGGCAACGTTGCCTTCTAATAAAACCCATTCGTGATCCTTGGTGTAACGCAGGTTTGACGGAAAATTCATAATTAGTTTGGTTTTGAGCCGTAAAAATAAGGAATCCTTTAGGATTTACGGATTTTTTGATGTTGATATTTTGATGAACACTTTTAGAACAACAACCATTTTTTAACGACCCGTATTTTCATGGGAACGTCCTGTAGTGGCCTATTGTGGCTGTCAGTTTTCAGCGCGGCGATTTTGTCGATCACCTCCATGCCTTTAATTACCTGGCCAAAAATGGTATAGCTTTGGTCAAGATGCGGAGACCCGCCTTCCGTTTTGTACACCTCCCGTTGATCTACCGGGATCTTACGGCCTCCCAGCCTGGTTTTCTCCAGTTTGTCCAGCTCCTCATCGGTAAATACCTTGCCCTGCACAATGTAGAACTGGCATCCGGAAGAGGCTTTGGTGGGATTGTCGTCGCGTGCCGCTGCCAGGGCGCCTTTGCGGTGAAACAGGTCCAGCTGGAATTCCGGCGGGATGGTATACCCTACATCTCCCTCTCCCAGTACGGCGCCGGGTTTGGCGCGTTTGGAATCCGGGTCGCCTCCCTGAATCATAAACTGTTTGATTACCCGGTGAAACAGGGTGCTATCGTAGAAATGTTTCCGGCTTAGTTTCAGGAAATTGTCCCGGTGTTTGGGCGTTTGATCATACAGGCGTATCACCATGGTGCCGTAGGGTGTAATAACCTTTACTTTCCTGTTTTTAGCCATGGCCATAGTGGCCACAGCCAGCAATAAGGTACAAAGGAGTACAATTTTTTTCATGTCAGTGGATTATGCGTCTGCTTCGTCGGCGAAATACTCGATGATATGTTCTTTCAAAAAGGCTTCCTGTTCTGCCAGGCCGAATTTGGGAACGGGTTGCAGCTCTTTGAAATGAGGCCATCCGTCTTTATCATAACCATCCAGTTCGTAATAACCGCTTTTGCTGAGGAGGGTACACACCGCAACGTGCATCAGGTCCTGCTTTTGCTCTTTGGTATATTTTTTCTTCAGATGATTGATTTCATTGACACCGATCAGGAACAGTATCGCCTCCATATTAGGCTTTTTCCCGAATTTGGCTGTCAGCATATCTTCTATTGGTTTCCACCGCTTCTCAAGATCTTCCATGATATTGCTTTTTTTTTGGGTCAGAGTTTGCTGTTAAGTGGCTCATAGCCACGGCAAATGTACGTTATACGGAAAAATATTATATAAATATGCGGGAGCTTTCTTAATTTGGGCATCCCCGTTAGACTTATTTTCTTGGAGAGCAGCCACTGTGGCAAGTTTAACAGCATTTTAACGGCTATTTCACATAGTGATAAGTTTTATTTGACAAGAGAATGTTTATTTTAGCACACTTGAAAAACTAACAGCATGGAAAATACATCGTCCGATATCCGGCAACTGAATGAAAAAATTCACCAGGCCAGCGCTTTTGTGGATCTCCTGAACATGGAGCTGGGCAAGGTCATCGTGGGACAGCGTTATATGGTGGAGAGGTTGCTCATCGGTTTGCTGGCACAGGGACACGTATTGCTGGAAGGTGTTCCCGGTCTGGCAAAAACTTTATCTATTAAGTCGCTGTCATCAGCCATCAATGCTAAGTTCAGCCGTATACAGTTCACTCCCGACCTGTTACCGGCAGACGTGGTAGGTACTATGATCTACAACCAGCAGAAGAATGAGTTTGTGGTGCGTAAAGGGCCTATCTTCGCCAACTTTATCCTGGCGGATGAAATCAACCGTGCCCCGGCCAAAGTACAGAGCGCCCTGCTGGAAGCCATGCAGGAAAGACAGATCACCATTGGCGATAATACCTTTAAACTGGATGATCCCTTCCTGGTACTGGCTACCCAGAACCCGATTGAGCAGGAAGGTACCTACACCCTGCCTGAAGCCCAGGTAGACCGTTTCATGCTCAAAGTAGTAATCGGATACCCAACCAAGGAAGAAGAAAGACATATCATCCGTCAGAACCTGAACCCTGAAGCTGCTACGCCCATCCGTGCGGTTATTCAGCCGGCAGATATCATGGACGCGCGTAAGCTGGTTAGGGAAGTATATATGGATGAGAAAATCGAAAAATATATCATCGACATCGTTTTCGCTACCCGTAACCCGGAAGAATACAAGCTGCAGAAGCTGAAGCCGCTGATCTCCTATGGCGGATCTCCAAGAGCCAGCATCAATCTGGCGCTGGCAGCCAAAGCATATGCCTTTATGAAACGCAGGGGATACGTGATCCCGGAAGACGTTCGCAATATCTGTTTCGACGTAATGCGCCACCGTGTGGGGCTTACCTACGAAGCGGAAGCCGAAAACGTGACCAGCGAAAACATCCTCAGTGAAATTCTCAATGCCGTAGAAGTGCCATAATCGTTTATCATGTTGGACACTGCCGAAATACTCAAGAAGGTAAGACAGATAGAAATCAAGACCAAAGGGCTTACCAACCACATTTTTGCGGGCGAATACCACAGCGCCTTCAAAGGTCGTGGTATGTCGTTCAGCGAGGTGAGGGACTATCACTTTGGCGACGATGTACGGTCTATCGACTGGAACGTGACCGCCCGTTTCAATCACCCGTTTGTGAAGATTTTTGAAGAAGAAAGAGAGCTGACGGTGATGCTGCTGGTAGATATGAGTGAAAGCTCTGCCTTCGGTACCCAGAAACGTGACAAACGGGAACTGATCACCGAATTGTGCGCCGTACTGGCGTTTTCGGCCATCAAAAACAATGATAAGGTAGGCGTTATCTTCTTCAGCGACGGGATGGAAAAATATATCCCGCCTAAAAAAGGAAAATCACATATCCTGTTCATTATCCGTGAGCTACTATCGTTCACGCCTAAACGAAAAGGTACCAATATCAAGGAAACGCTCCGTTTCTTCAACAATGCCGCCAAAAAGCGCAGCATTGTATTTTTGCTGAGCGACTTCCTGTCCGGCAATTACCAGGATGCCCTTAACATCGCTGCCAAAAGGCATGACGTAGTAGGTATCCAGGTGTATGACCAGCGCGACCGGGACCTGCCTCCCGTTGGGCTTATCCAGGTAGCGGATGCTGAAACCGGCGCCACACAGTGGGTAGATACCGCTGACCGCCGGGTAAGGCAGTATTATGAACACCAGTTTGCACAACATGCGCAATATTGCAAAAATGCCTTTATGAAAAGCGGCGCAGAGCTGATGACCGTTCGTACTGATGAAGATTATGTAAAAGCGCTGCAGACATTTTTCCTAAACAGGGCTTAAGTTATTAAGGAGAGCAAATTCAGACATGTATAAACAGCAAGTGATAAGACGTATCCTTTTATCTTTCTTTATTGGGTTATTGTTCCCATTCGGCCTGCTGGCACAGCAAACCCTCGAAGTGACCGCCAAAGCGGACACCAGCAACATCCGGATCGGTGAACAGGTAAAGCTGCATCTGAGGGCCACAGTGCCGGCGGCAGTTTTTAACAAGCCCGAATTCAGGCTGCTGTTTCCTACTGTGCCGGACTCGCTGGAACATTTTGAAGTGGTTAACCGCTCCAACCTGGACACGCTGACACAGCAGGACCTGAAGGTGTTGCAGCAAACGCTCACCGTGACCAGCTTCGACTCCGGGCGCTGGGAATTTCCTCCCCTGAAATTTGAAGTATATGGCGCTAACGGCGCCAACAGCATAGATACCCTGTTCAGTCAACCGCTGGGCATCGATGTAAACACTGTCGCCGTAGATACCACCAAAGCATTTAAACCGATCAAGACCGTACAGGCAGTACCCTGGAATATATGGGACTACTGGCTGTATATCGCGATAGGCGCCGCTGTGGTGCTGATAGTCCTGGGCCTGCTGCTGTATTTCCGCAAACGCCCGGAAAAGAAACCAGCAGTGAAACTGCCGCTGGTAACGCCTTATGAACTGGCCGTTCAACAACTGAAATCCCTGAAAGGCGAACAGTTGTGGCAACAAGGCGATATAAAACAGTATTATACCCGTTTGACTGATATTTTGCGTACCTACTTCGAACACCAGTTTGGCATTGCCGCACTGGAACAAACATCTGAAGAGCTGTTGAACAATATCAAGCCGGTGACCAAACTGAACCAGCAGCGGGATAAATTACGTGCCCTGCTGGCCATTGCGGATCTTGCCAAATTTGCCAAATTACAGCCTACTGCCGATGAGCATGAAGACTGTATGCACAAAGCCGAAGAGATCCTGGAATGGACAAGGCCCAAAGAAGAGCCTGTAGTGCCGGAAGAAAAGCCGCAAAAAGGTGCGTAATTAGTCATTTAACCCTCTTTAAGTAATGGATTTTTCAGCGTGGAAAAATATTGAATTTGCCTACCCGGCGTTCTTCTGGCTTTTGTTACTGATACCAGTGATGATTTACTGGCGCATTGCCCGGCGGAAAAACGCGCAGGGCGTGATGAAGGTATCCTCCGTAGCAGGCCTGAAAGGACTGCCCGTATCCTGGAAGGTGCGTTTCCGGCCGGTATTACTGGCCTTGCGTATCCTGGCTTATGCCGCCCTGGTAACGGCGTTGGCCCGGCCTCAGACTTCCAACACCTCTGAAAATATCGATAGTGAAGGGATCGACATCGTCATGGCCATCGATATATCCGGTAGTATGCTGGCAGAAGACCTGCAACCCAACCGGATGGAAGCCGCCAAAAAAGTGGCGATGGACTTCGTAGACAAACGTATCAGCGACCGTATAGGCCTGGTCGTGTTTTCCGGCGAAAGTTTCACCCAATGCCCTATTACCACCGATCATGCCGTGCTGAAAAATCAGATTATGCAAGTAAAAAGCGGCATGTTACAGGATGGTACCGCCATTGGTATGGGCCTGGCTACTTCGGTAGACCGCCTGCGTAACAGTCATGCTAAAAGCAAGGTCATTATTCTGCTGACGGATGGTGTCAACAACACTGGTCTCATAGATCCGCTCACCGCCCTGGAAATAGCCAAAGCATTCAAAATAAGGGTGTATACCATCGGTGTAGGTACCCAGGGGAAAGCTCCCTTTCCCATGCCCATGGCCGATGGCAGCGTACAAATGGTGATGCAGGACGTACAGATTGATGAACCGCTGATGAAAAAGATCTCCAAAGAAACCGGCGGTAAGTATTTCCGGGCTACCAACACCACCGATCTGAAAAACATCTATTCAGAAATCGATCAGCTGGAAAAAACCAAAGTGGAAATCACCTCTTACAAACGATATGCAGAACACTTCTTCCCATTAGCGATACTGGCCCTGGCCTGCATCCTGCTGGAGGTAGTATTGCGCTATTCCCTGTTCAGAAGTTTACCATAATCACGCAAAGCTATCAAAGTGAGCAAAGGAGCAAAGGGACCACCTTTTGTTTCTTTGCTCACTTTTTTTCTTTGCGTGACGAAATGTTACCTTTGGGGATATTATAAATTTCCGGACTATTGCAAGCAACAGTATATAAATCAACGGGTAGCTGGTATGTGGTGAAAACCACTGACGGCGAAACATTTCAGGCAAGGATGAAAGGTATCTTCAAAAAAAATGAGGATATCACCTCTACTAACCCCATTGCCGTAGGCGATGTAGTGGAGATTGTGCCCGATGACAGCGATGCTAACGCCAAAAACGCCATGATCACGGAGATCGGGCAACGCCGGAATTATATTGTGCGCAGCTCTCCTCATGGGCGTAATAAAAAACACATTATTGCAGCCAACCTGGACCAGGCTATGCTGATCTGTACCGTCCGCGAGCCGCGTACCTCCCAGGGTTTTATAGACCGTTTCCTGGTCACCGCTGCAGCCTATCATATCCCGGCGGTATTGGTATTCAACAAAAAAGATATTTACAGGGCTAAGGAGATGGAGCAGTTTGAAGCAATAGAAGCCTTGTACACCGAAATAGGTTACCCGGTGAAGCTCATTTCTGCTACAGAAAAAGAAGGGATAGCAGCCATTCAGGCGATCCTGAAAGATAAGACCACCCTGATGTCGGGCCATTCGGGCGTGGGTAAATCCTCCCTGATCAACGATCTGATACCCGGGCTGGACCTGCGTACCACCGCTGTCAGCGGCTGGAGCGGCAAAGGTCTGCATACCACCACTTTTGCAGAGATGTATGACCTGCCAGATGGCGGTTGCCTGATAGATACTCCCGGTGTGCGGGAGTTTGGTATCGTAGAGATAGAGAAAACCGAGTTATCCCACTATTTCCTGGAAATGCAACCTTATCTCTCCCACTGTCAGTTTAATAACTGCCTGCATATCAACGAGCCCGGCTGCGCCGTAAAAGAGGCGGTGGAGGCCGGAGAAATTGATCCGGACCGGTATGTGAGCTATGCCACTATCCTCGAGACCATCGAAGAAGAACAGTACTAGTTATTTTTTGGGTTTACTGAGTTCATCCAGCACTTTCTCTGCGCCCCAGTTGCGTTTGGGCAGGGGGCATCCTTTCTTTTGTGTACGGCAGGCCGTGAAGACAACAGCCAACAGGGCCAGGGCGATTATTTTGCGCATAGTATAGTTTTACTAGAATAAACGCATTTGTTTGCCGGCTTTGCGGTTGGATCGCTGTAAATCTTTTTTGTTGTAGCTGGTGGCAGGACACCCGTATTTCTGTGAAGAACAGCCTGGCAGCACAATAGCTGCCAAAAGGAGCAGGCAAATAAACGTTTTCATAGAAGGATATTTGCCCGCAATATAATATATTTTTATAAAGTGTTACGGTTGTTGCTCTCCTTCGCTATACCAGGAAGCGTACATGTTATAGTTTTTGGAGATACGGTTGATTTCTCCTTTAATAAGGGCCATATCAATATCCTTTACTTTTTTGGCGGGTACGCCGGCCCAGATAGTGCCCGGCTCCACATGGGTGCCTGCCAGTATAACCGCACCGGCAGCGATGATGCTGTTGCTGCTGATATGCGCATTGTCCATCACGATGGCGCCCATACCGATCAGCACATCGTTATCTATTGTACAACCGTGCAGGATAGCATTATGCCCGATAGACACATTATTACCCACAATGGTTTTGGATTTTTCATAGGTGCAATGAATCACAGCGCCGTCCTGTACATTCACGTTTTCGCCGAGGCGGATGCTGTTCACATCGCCGCGTACCACCGCGTTGAACCATACTGTGCAACCTTTGCCCATCTCCACATCGCCAATAATGGTGGCATTGGGTGCAATAAAGCAGCCGTCTGCAATCTTCGGAGTAAATCCTCTTAAGGGTATAATGTGAGACATAAATGATAGTTTTAATCTGAATGCTACAAAGATAACAATTACTAATTAGTCGTTGTTTTCTACCTTCGCAGAGAATGTAAGAGATATGAACAACAGGCAACTTTTTTTGCAGCACGTAGCGCAAACTTCAGATGCACCACTGGCATTGGAGATCGTAAAAGCGGAAGGCATGTATATGTGGGATGTCAATGGCAGGAAATATCTGGACCTGATTGCCGGCATCAGTGTTTGTAACATGGGGCATTGTCACCCTGCTGTGGTGAAGGCTATCCAGGAACAGGCGCAGCAATATATGCACCTGCTCGTATACGGAGAATTCGTACAGTCGCCACAGGTAGCCTATGCCCGGGCGCTGACACAACATCTTCCCGGCAACCTCGACTGTGTATATTTTACCAACTCCGGCGCAGAAGCCGTAGAAGGCGCTATGAAACTGGCCAAACGTTTCACCGGCAGAACAGAGATCGCTGCTTTTAACCGCAGTTATCACGGATCTACACAAGGCGCCCTCAGCATCCTCGGCGATGAATACTGGCGCAACGCCTACCGGCCATTACTGCCGGGTATACAACACCTCGAATACAACAACTACGCTTCCCTGGAACTGATTACACATAACACCGCAGCCGTATTTGCAGAAAGCGTACAGGCAGAAGGAGGCGTCATCGTTCCCCAACTGGAATGGATACACGCTTTACGCGCTAAATGTAACGAAACCGGCGCCCTGCTGATACTCGATGAGGTACAGTGTGGTCTTGGCCGTAACGGTACGTTATGGGCGTTTGAACAATTGGGTATCATTCCTGATATCCTGTTGCTCGGGAAAGCCCTGGGCGGCGGTATGCCACTGGGCGCTTTCATCTCCTCCCGTACTATTATGTGGAGCCTCACCAACAGCCCGGTGCTGGGGCATATCACCACCTTCGGCGGGCACCCGGTAAACTGTGCCGCTGGTCTCGCTGGTTTCAACGCATTGCTGGAATCACAGGTGATCAAAGATGTAAAAGCTAAAGGTGAATTGTTCCGCAAACACCTGCAACATCCTGCTATCAAATCAGTGCGTTCACTCGGATTGATGATGGCGATGGAAGTAGAGAGCTTTGAGGTGAATAAGAAGACGATTGATTATTGTATTGCCAATGGCGTACTCACCGACTGGTTCCTGTTTGCACCGGAATGTATGCGGATAGCACCACCGTTGATTATTACGGAGGAGGAGATTGTGCAGGCGTGTAAGGTGATTTGTGAAGGGTTGGATAGGGTGTGACGGAATAATTAAGTTCGATGATTTTGATTTGATGTATACTTGTCCAGTATCGTCATAATATTACATTTTTAGTATTGCAGCCATATGAGTTTTCTACTCAACAACTACATGCAAATACTTCCTAAAGAGCTTTTGAAAAAAGCGGCGAAAAATATTGTCAGGGAATGTGATGAGATAGATAAAAACTATTTTCAAGCCTATGTAGATGAAGGTAGTGCCAGTTTCGATGTCGCCGTCTCATTGAATGATAAAAAAGAAATTGTAACCCATTCCTGTGATTGCGGGAGTAAGACAGACTTTTGCCAACACAAAGCGGCTTTGCTATTGTATATCATAAAAGAAAAGCAGGGAAAACAGCCATCGAAAGGGAACAAAAAAGAAAGTCGCCTTAAGGATCTGATAGATGAGGTAGACGCTGAAAAGCTCAAATCCTGGATTAAGGAGATACTTGCAAGAAACAAAGATCTTGAACTTGCTTTTCTGTATCAGTTTGGCAATCAGCAAAAAAAGTATAGTCCGGCAGATATAGAGCAGCTGACAAGAGATGCGGTGAAAGCTGTAATTAAAAGCAAAAAGAGGGCGGAAGCCAGTGAGGTAAAAAGAATTGCAGAGTTGTGGGCAGAGGTGCATGATACTGTAGTAAACGAATATTGCGCACAGTTAACCGATCAGGATGCATTCCTGAACTTTGATGCATTGGTGAAAATAGTGGCCGAAATACAACTGACAATCGCTACTACCAGCAATAGAATCAAAAAGTATTTGGAAAGCCAGTTGCTCAAGGTGGCAGATCATTTACAGCAACTACGAACTGACGAGAGTTGGACTATCGCTGTAGGGTATTTTGCAGATCGGATAATTGTTGATCGTCATAAGCTCCGCGTTTCCTACTTGTGGTTCCTGGTTGATGTTATTGGGGTAAGCAACGGGGAAAGAAAAACAGCGGTGATAAATAAGTTAGTTGGGCAGTATGCCGGTTGTAATCCAATCGAATTTTTTGATGGCAGTGTGTATACGGAAACCATATTTAACCTGGTAACGAGTAATCATTTATTCGAGACTTATTATAACGTGTTTAAACCGATTCGTTTTAATAACGATTACAACAGTGACCTTATTGGTAGGTTAATACAGCTGGGTCATCTTAATCTGGCTGAAACATATTGCCAGGAACAGATTATGTATAATTCCCGTGAAGAGTATAATCATTCTTACTACCAATTCCTGAAAGAAATCTATAGTATTGAAAGGGATAATGGAAAGTTAACTGAAGTCCTGAAAAAAATGTCGCTATATACATTTGATTTCGATGATTACTTGTTTGTTGATGGGCAGATAGAAGACAAAGCTGAAAGGAAAAAATGGCGAAATAAAATATTTGCAAAAGCAAGACAGGGCAAACTTTCTGATGGCGTTGGTCAGTAAGTGGGACAACTTTATAGACGACGACTACGCAAAGACGGCCAATGATGTGGTTACATTAGCCGGGATTTTAAAGACTAACTATAGTGAAAGTGAAATACGGATTGGGCTCAAAAGTGCGCAATCAGGCTTCCATGGAAGCAACATGCTGACCCGGCTTATTAAAAAAGAGAAACCATGAATGTGGATATAATGACGCAATTTTAAAAGGTTTATTCTGAATGAGGTCACTCCCCTGTTTTTTGCCTGCTTACTTAATGAATTGGTGAAATCAACAAGAATTGTTAGTACCATTTGACAGTACTACTGTCTAGCGGCATCATTTTCCTGGCAATGACCTGACTCAGGCCAATCTTTCTTATTCGCTTATACCATTTGCCGTAGGACTTAAATGCCTCCTCTATTATTTCTCCCGATATAGTTGCTTCCGAGTTATCTTTTTTGCTAACTAGTACCGGACAGGAGGCGTATGAGAAGTTATTGCCGAATATTAATTGATTTATGATGAAAAGCGCGTGTACTTGTATAGCGTAATTTTTGCTCTCTCCCATGTAAATCTGTGATCGTACGGGATCATAGCACATTAAAGGGACTACGTATATTCTTTTGTCTCCTTTAAGTGCCAATAGCTCTTCAATCGCTTTTAAGGTATCAATCTTAATGTCAGAAGGGATAACGGGGTAGGTGGAAACAGGATACAAACTATCATTTGCGAGAATAATTCTATAGTATTTTTCATTATCATGTTTTCCTGGACAGATTTCGAAGAGTGGGTCACGGGGAGTCTCCACGACCTTAAAAATAGATTGAGACCATGTCTGCAAGGAGATCACAAGTAGCCCCCAACAAAACAGGCTGGTGATTAGTCTCTTTTTTTTGCAGCATTTCTTTCGATTCATAATGATGAATTTCAGATTGACTTACCCGTTAATATGAGTCAGCATGTATTATCCGGGATTTTATGTTTGTACTGGTAATACTTCCTGAGAGCCGGCTGTCGGTTATATTTACTGTTTCATGATCATCATACCGGATAAAAACTTCCACATCAATGTTGAGGTCTTTACTGTATATGGTGAAATAGAGGCCTGTTTCAACTCTTCTGTTGAAGATAATATTGCCGGGTTTCATTGCGTGACACCTTAATCTCAGGTAGGGAAAGAACGATTCAGGAGCATTGTTGTCCAACTTGAAATCCTGTGTTATGGCGGATTTGAAGAAATTGCCACTGATATATTTTATGGAATCTTTTTTAGCGTTATAAGCAACGAGATAGTATTCGTCAAATCGAAAAGCGTGCAAACGATTTGTGATGGCCCTTCCATTCGGATACACTGTTTTAAAGCCTGGCAGATGAATAACAAACAACTGATAGGTTTTATCCGGATATAGTGTCTCTCCGTTATACGGCATTATTTCCGTTTCCAGTTGGCCATCTGCCGGCATTAATTTTTGGAAGATACCTTCCCCGTAAGGCGCCAGCAGGTCTTTTGAACTAGCGCCTAAATCGGCTTCCACAGCGTATCTGATATGATAGCTAATGATATTGTGAAGAATGAGGGAGCTGTCGTGGGTTGGTATGGACTGGCTATATATCTTAGTTACACCCATGCAGTACAGTACAGTTATGATCAAAAGCTTAATGTTTGACGGAATCATTTCATAGTGCTTTTAAAGGGATAACGTTATAGGTTGTTCTTAACTATTCAACCTGCTCATCTCCATCACTACTTGCCTGGCAAACACTTCCAACTTATCAGTCTCCATAAAAGATAAGCAGTAATAATACTCCCCTCTGGAAGTCATTTCATGCAGATTGTTATTCATTTCAAAACGGCCGCGGTGAAAGAGATCGAGGGTGCTTCGCGGTTGCGTGGGATGAAAACTACAGACGCCTAACCGGGCATCATAAAAAGTAACGATAATCCTGTCATCATCGTTGGTAAACCTCAATTCCAGTTTTTTCTCCAACAGGCTATAACTGATACGGATACACTCGAAGTCGTTATGCAGGTCGTAATACATATCACCTATTTCGCCGGATAACAGGGTATCGAACAGGATGGTATGTGTTACGTCTTTTTTCATCAGAACTGCAATTTAAAGCTGCCGAATACACCGAATTTTTTACTGGCCGGTTCATCCGGTAATACATCCGGTGCTACGCGCCAGATGAAGTCTACCCGCAGGAACTTGAAGATATTCTCGATACCGGTACCTACCTCCAGGTAAGGGTTTCCTTCGAGGGTACGGAACGGATAGCCGTTATACAGGTTCAGTTTTTTATTGGGTTCAGACAGGGAACCGACAACGCCTTTGGCGGTCCAGAACTGACGCCATTTCAGCTTTTTGATAAGGGGAATATAACCGAAGATACCATTGCCGATGGTATGCTCTACGTTGAAGCCTACATATTGATCGCTTAGGAATTCGAAGCGGTTCATCATGTTGAAGGCGTACTTGTTGTAGTAGTAGATTTCGTTGCCGGGATGTACTTCGAGAGAAGTATATGGAACGGTACCGAAGATCTTGCCACCAAAAACGTTATAGTACAGGGAGCCGAAAGGAGGCAATTTAACATAGTCGGACACGCTGAGGGATACACGCTGATACTGTTGACCGCTACTGGCGATACCCGGGATACTCACGGCGTACTTCAGTTCTGTGATAGGATATTTACTACCCAGACTGATACGGTAATAATTGCCTTCGAGGAACTGCTCCTGGAAGGCCCAGCGAAGTTTCAGTTCTACTTCGGTAGTGGTAAGCGGGTCACGGTCGTTGACAGTTTTAGGGTAGTAAGCTGCGGTAGGCAGCGGCTCATAAGGCCTTGCCTGTTTATGCAGCAACGTTACCTGGTGCGAGAAACCGCTGTAGTATTCTTTGAAAAACTCCAGCCGCTGTTCCTGTATCATGAGGAACTTCTGTGGAATACCGTTTTTACGGATGGCGAGGGTGAAGATGTTGTCGGTGCCTACTTCGTCGTAGTAGTGGGAACCGTTGTCGAGGTCTTTCGTATAGGCGCCGTAGAGGTACATGCGGGGATGCCTTTTCAGGAGCCAGAGCGCCGACATTTTACCTTTGTATACATTATCTCCGAAGCCATAGGCCAGGTATCCGTAGAGATAGAGGTCTTTGTTGAATTTGGGCGTGGTACCCAGGTCGAGGCGCAGGCGGAAGCCTTCCAGCCTGTTCTGGGAAAATAGATAATAATAAGGGCCCCACTCTATTGGTCCAAATGGTTTATACCCTGTTGCCAGGAAGCGGATGGTATTGGAATACCGCTGGAAGAGTGGCATCCGCTGAAGGGTATCAATCATTTTATAGATACCGACCTCATTTTTGCTGAGGTCTTCGGGGCGGTTGTCATTCCAGAAAGATTCTTTCCTGATACGGGCGCTATCGAGCACCACGACTGCCTCCGGATATTTTTTATTGCTGAAAATATTGGTGGCGGCGGTATCGTTGGTGATAACGTTATCGTAGGTGGTGCTTTTACGGCCGATAAAGTCGAATGTTTTGCCGGGTTTGGGACTGGGCGCCCAGAAGTCGGCTACAAATTTGTCTTTGTAGAGGAACCAGCTGCTGTCGGGCTGCTGTTTAAATTCCTGTACCATACTTACCCGGTGTACGAAGTTGATGTTGGCATCTTTGGGTACAGACAGGGTGGCTTTCATGACGGCATAGGTAGTATCGTGAACCCAGATATCACCGATAAAGGTGTTCTCCCCTTTTCGTTTAGGCGTGAAGTTGAGTTTGATAAACCGTTGGCTGCTGATATATTGTGTATCCGCAATTTTATAGTCGTAGTAGAAAGCGCCGTTGTTGTGTATGGGGCTGACAAACTGTTTGTCGAATACCGGTATGAAGTTGTTGTAGATATTGATGTTCTGGTACATACCGCCGAGGAACTTCGTCACACTTTCATTGTCTATACCGGAGGTACGGGCGGCTTTGATGATTTCTTTTGTTTTACGGGGGCTGGATTGATAATAGTAGTCAGACAAGGATTCTGTCAGGAAGATGGGCAGAAAGGGTTTGTCTTCCGATGTGCTGTCGATATTGTTGAGGATGAAAGCAAACGGTTTGGTGAACCTGTTTTTGGACAATTTTTCCTTGTTCAGGTTTTTCATGTCCAGTTCCAGTTTATTGTATACTTCGTATTTATAATTATCGAGCCGGTTATAGTTGTTTTCCGGTTTATGTTTTACGATCTGTTTGAGAAGAATAAGGGCGAAGTTAACGTTGGCTTTAATTTCGTATGTTTTAAGGGATACGTCGGAGCGGGTGATCTCGAAGTTGACTGTCTGCTCTTTCAGGGTCCGGTTGACCGGCATTTTAAGAATGGTGTATCCCATTACCCTCACCAGTAGCGAATCTGACGGGATAACATTTAATTCAAATAAAAATTTTCCTTCAGCGTCAGTAACCATTCCGGTCTGTGTGTGATCAAACTGAAGGGTAGCGAAGGGAATAATTTCCTGTGAGTGCGCATCTCTCACTGTTCCACTGACCTTATATTGCTGCGCCTTCAATGCCGTACAACCAACGCTTATGCCTATTAGGACTGCTATAATACTTTTCCAACCAAACATATCTGACAACAATATTAGATTATTTAACGGTAATCCGGATAGTTGCTTTCCTGAAGGTAAGGCAGTTATGACAAAAAAAATATATTTTGGAATTTCAGAAATTAATTTAGCTTTGTATTGCAAAGTGCTTTTTCAATATGACAGATCAACAACATTTGCAAGCCTTAACGGACATTAAGCGTATCATGGAGCGCAGCAGCCGGTTTATTTCACTGAGCGGGCTGAGTGGCGTATCAGCAGGGGTATCTGCCCTGGTGGGCGCCTGGCTGGCTCGGGTATGGCTGGTGGCGTATTATGAGCGCTGGGATAAGAGCGGGGTGTATAGTGATGCTGATTATATTGACCTGAAGTATAAGTTGATTATTACAGCCCTGGTGGTGATGGCGGCGGCAGTGGGTGGTGGTTTATTTTTTACCTGGCGCAGGGCGCGGAAAAATAACCTGCCGATATGGGATGTAACAAGCCGGAAGGTGTTGATCAACGTCTGCATTCCATTGGCAGCGGGTGGTGCTTTTGCAGCCGGGTTGTTGTACAATCATATAGAATCGCTGGTGGCTCCTACCTGCCTGGTTTTTTATGGACTGGCACTGGTAAATGCGAGCAAGTATACCTTGCCTGAATTGCGTTACCTGGGTATCCTGGAAGTGTTGTTGGGCATCGGTAACCTTTTTCTTTTACGTAAAGGACTTTATTTTTGGGCCGTGGGATTTGGGGTATTGCACATCGTTTATGGAATCGTGATGTGGTGGAAATATGAGAGAAAGGGAAGCTTTCAATAATTAGCATGAATCCGATCGGAAATTTAAATAAGATATTTGAGAGCCGCATCCGACTGGGTGTTATGAGTGTGTTGATGGTGAATAATGAGGTCAACTTTAATGACCTGAAACAGATGCTGGAGGTAACCGACGGCAATCTGGCCTCACACCTCAATACCCTGGAAGAAAACGGCTATATCAAGGTGTATAAGGGATTTATTGGCCGCAAAACCAATACCACCTACGCAATCACCACTGCCGGAGAAAAGGCTTTTAAAGGCCATCTCATTGCACTGGAACATATGATCAAATTCACTAAATAATTTTTTTTGTCTTTTAACTTTGAAATACAAAGTGCTTTTTAAAAAATCAAAACCATGGAAAATCCCCAGAACAACATTTCCTTTTTTAGTCGCTACGCTTATGCATTTAAAGCGATCATCATTGTCATCATGGTCCTCGTGCTGCTCATCCCCGCCAGCATGATCATGGATGTTATCCGCGAACGCCAGGACAGGCAAGCCTCTGCGGTAGAGGAGGTAAGCAGCCGCTGGGGGTACGAACAACATATTACCGGCCCGATACTGGCCATTCCCTATACCATTGCAGGTTCCGCGAACGATAACTACGTATACCTGTTACCGGAACAATTAAAAATCAATGGAGAATTGTTACCCCAAAAACTTAAAAGAGGCATCTTCAGCGTGGCGGTATATGACGCCAAAATGCAGCTGAGTGGTACTTTCAGCCCGGCAGCCCTGTACAAATCAGGCGTACCGCCATCCGCCCTGAGATGGCAGCAGGCTTCCATTATCATGGGCATCAGCGACCTGCGTGGCATAGACAACCAGGTTAAAATGGTCTGGAATGGCAACACTTTCCCTTTCAGTCCCGGCGTGGTCAATACCGACCTTTTCAAAAGCGGCATCCAGTCACCGGTATCACTGGCCTCCGGCGATACCGCTGCCCTCGCCGGCGCTTTCACCCTGGAACTGGGTGTGAAAGGCTCCGGCAGGATCAGCTTCTCCCCTGTCGGTAAAACCACCACCGTACATACCAGCTCCAATTGGCCCGATCCCAGCTTCGACGGCGCCTTCCCGCCGAAAGACCGCCGTGTGGACGCCAAAGGCTTCAGCGCAACCTGGGAAATACAGGACCTGAACCGCGAATACCCCCAAAGCTGGGCCGGCAACAAATATGATATCCATAGCGCCGACTTCGGTATCAAGTTTTTTATGCCCGCTGAAAGCTACCAGCAGTCCAACCGGGCAGTGAAATATGCCATCCTGGTGATCGGACTCACTTTTATCATCTTCTATTTTATCGAACTCTCCCAACGCCGCGCCATTCATCCATTGCAGTACGCCCTTGTAGGCCTCGCCCTCTGTATTTTTTACACGTTGCTGATATCCATATCAGAACAACTTAACTTTACCACGGCCTACCTGATCGCCAGCGGGCTGACCATTGGCCTCATCACGCTGTACGTAGCCAGCGCCTATAAAAGCAGTCGTATTGCTGCAGGAATTGGTGCTACCTTGCTGCTGTTGTACGGTTTCATTTATGTGATCATCAGTGCGGAAGACCAGGCCCTTCTGATGGGCAGTATTGGCCTCTTCCTCACCCTGGCCGCTATCATGTATTTCAGCAGAACGATCAAGTGGGATAAATTATCAGAGAAATCAACAGTACAATAAATATGAGGAAAGATTCTTATTTCAGCAGACGGTTGGCCAGTTTCGGATATGCTTTCAGTGGAATTGCGGCTTTTCTCCGCAGCGAGCCACATGCCCGCATCCACCTGGTGGCCACTATCGTAGTAACGGCAGCCGGCTGCTGGTATAAGCTCTCCAGGATGGAATGGATCTTGCTAATCATCACCATCGCGATGGTTTGGGTCGCAGAAATGCTGAATACCGTCATCGAAAAAATCATGGACCACCTGTCGCCCGAATTGCATCCCCGTGTAAAGTGGATCAAGGACGTGGCGGCAGGCGCCGTGCTCATTGCCGCCATCGCCGCCGCCGGTATTGGTGCGTTGATATTTATCCCGCATATCCTATAGATTCATTATCCATCTAAAAACATTCGTACCATGCGACTGAAAGGCATCTTCCGTTTGATCCGGCAACGAATCACCAATAACCAGCAAACCTATACGCTGTACTTTTCTATCTTATTCAGCCTGGCGCTGCTTTGTTATCGTGTATACCATTCCGGTAGCTACCTGCGTGTATCCCTGGTCTGGAACCTGTTCCTGGCTTATGTTCCCTTTGCTATTACCCGCTGGATGGAAAAACATCCGGCTGAAATCAGCAACCGGTTCTCCTGGTACGGCTGTTTCATCGCCTGGCTGCTGTTTATTCCTAATGCACCGTATATCCTCACCGACCTGTTTCATCTCTTCGATGGCGGTGTCCCGCTCTGGTTCGATCTGTTCGTGATTTTCTCCTTCGCCTGGAACGGTATGATGCTCGGTTACATGTCTATCCGCAGTATGGAACAACTCTGGCGCGCCCGCTATACCCGCTGGCCAGCCTGGCTGTTTACATTCCCCATTATGTTCCTCTGTGGTATGGGCGTATATATCGGTCGTTATCTCCGCTATAACAGCTGGGATGTAGTAAAAGATCCGCTCACCCTCCTCGGCGATATGAGGGATATCCTGCTGCATCCGGTAGAGCATCGCAGCGCATGGGCCTTCACGGTATGTATGGGCATCTTCCTCAGCCTCATGTATCCCCTGTTCAGAAAACAATCTGCATAAAAAATACAAACAAAACGCCCGTTTGATGAAAATCAAACGGGCGTTTTGTTTGTATATAAAATATCAATCTTCTCTTTTATTCGGTCCTGTTTAGCCCTGGGGACTAGAAATCTACTCCCATGCCGAAATACCAGATCGGGCTGCCGCGGAAGAACGCTACCATCGGCCAACCAGCGTCTACCCGGAGGAAATAGCCCGCGATGGTAGTACGGGCGCCAAAGCCATAACCGCCGATGAACGGACCGAGGAAACCTTCTTTGATACGGGTGGTCACTCCACCGCGTTCATCCTGGTAAGTGGTGTAATTGGCATCTTTGAAGCTCAGCTTTTCATTCCAGGCGGTACCAATGTCCATAAAGGTGGTTACCTGGAAGTTACGCAGGAACGCGGAGTTGATGGGCTTCTCTATGAAAGTGGCAAATACAGGCAAACGTAATTCAGTATTGAGCAACATCACGTTATTACCATTTTTGGCATTCTGTTTATAACCACGCAGGTTCTCTGCGAGGGTCTGGAAGGCGTAATTGGTACCTGGATTTACCTGCGTGTATGGGTTAAGCTGAGGGTTCAGCCAGTTGTCGATACCACCCAGGTAGTATAACAGTTTGCGGGTACCCCAGGACATGTCCATCGCAAAACGGGTAGCCCAGATGAAGTTGCGGTATATCTTTTCATAGTGTCTGACGTCAACGCCCATATTATAGGTGAACCTTCCGCCGGTGGCCGGTGAATGAGGATTGAATGCCTCATTCAAACCGCCATTGGTCAACTGGGAATTGATCTCGCCGTAAACTTTATAACGGGTACCATTCCAGATGTTAATAGCGGGATTAATGGTGTTATCGTACACATATTCCAGACGGCCGAGCACATAACTTTCGGTGTAATTCTTTGAGTAAAGCGACGGTGCTTCTACTGCCTGTACCACCAGTTTGTCGGTACGGTAACCTACTGACAGGCGGAGGCTCCGCACCTGGTCAAACGGATAACGTACTTCTGCCTGGTAGAGGTTCGTGATAAACTTAGCCGGCGCCTGGAACTGGCCTAATGTAGAGTCACTGATGATAATGTCGCCGTTCCGGTCCACTTTACGGTAGTAGGTGAACTTATAATCGAAACGTTTTTTCAGGTAGCTGGTGCTGAAGAAATATTCAGAGCCCTGCAGGGATGACGGAATACGGAACCCGCCGTTAAACTTCAGGTCTTCAAACAGATCGCTCACGCCTATACGAATCATACCATTCACGGGATCGGTTAAACGAATCGGAGCGCTGGGCTGACCCATAAACGGTTGATATTTATTAATCAGTACTGAGTTGTCCAGTTGCAGCACCAGGTAGTCTGATGCGAATTTGAATTTATAGGGGAACAGCTTGGCTTTTTTCAGCACTGGTTCTTCTTTTTTCTTTTCAAACAGGCCAGGCATGGACGGTTCTCCTGCTACATTATTTCGACTGTTGGTAGAAGTATCCGCCGGTTCGTTGGCGAATTCATTCTGGAAGAAGTTACCGTGGGTAGAAGTGTCTTTAGGCGGCGCCACGTTGTAGGTGGGCAGGCCCATGCGAAGGCTGTCGGCATGCATTTCCGCCTTGCGGAAGTTGGTCGGCCTGGCATTCACATTTCTTTTCTTCAGCACATTGGTATCTACTTTCAGCTTCATGAGGCGTTTGATGTCCGCATAGCCTACCACTTCAGATACTTCTCCCTGTTCACCGGTAATCCGGGATTCCTGGATACCGTAAGGATAGTTGGATATCGGGAAGGTGTAGGTGGAGTCCATGGTGATAGCCACGGCCTGTACGGAATCCGGGGCGGTGGTGCCATAGGCGGCGAGTGTTGAGTCCAGTTCTTCTTTATCAGGATTATGCAGTACTTCAGACCCTACGAAGAAGAGGGAGTCCACACCGGCATTGGTAGATTTAAAGAAGCCGGCATAACGGTTACGGATACCGTTGGCATCGGATACGAAGGTGAAGTGGGTAGTGTTGTACTGCATGGGCAGTCTGGCATCGCCGTACTTCATGTCGGTGAGCTGGGTGATCTGTTTTTCGCTGCTTTTGTTCCAGTTATCCACCATAAAGATGTTGTATGGTCTGTTAGGCAGGGTGGTATCGCTGCCTCTTCCTTTAGGAACGGGCCTGTTGGAAGAATAGATGATACCGCTTTTGCCGGGGAAGGCTGCGAAAGACGGGTCCAGGTCGTCGTATACGTCGTTGGTGATTTGTTCTGTTTTAGAATGGGCGATGCTATAGGTAAAGATGTCGGTATGGCCATTTTTGATGGCAGACAGCAGAAGTGTATTTTCCTGTACCGGCATGTATTTAAAGTCCACTACGCGGTCAAACTGCGGCAGGTCCTGACGTAGGGTCGTTTTCGTGATGAGGTCATACACCATCAGTTTGGTCTTGCCTTCATGTTCATACACTACAGCGAGGCGGTTCCCTTTGGGGTTCCAGGCCATCATCGGATAGTTGGGATCTACCTGGTTGGCCAGCTGCATTACGCCGCTGCGCAGGAGCACTTTGGGTTTGTTCCAGCCCAGCTGTATCTGTACACGATAAACGCCTTTTTTGAATTCTACGACGGCGTAGGAGTTATTCTTCGGATTGGGATTGAAGCGGTAGTAGTCGGATTTGCCGATTTCCTGTGCCACAATGGTGCGGCCTTTGGCAGATGTTTTCCGTCTGCGGTTGTCTTCTGCAAAACGTTTCTGGTAGAAGACAAAGAAGTCCTGGGTGGCTTTTTTAGGTGTTTGATTGAGTACCTGCTCGAAGCCTTTTTTCAGTCCCCGGTTGATGCGGGTGATATACATCAGGTAAGGCACGGCATCTTTACCGTATTTGCTTTCCACATAGTACCAGAAGGCTTGTCCGGCCAGCAATGGTTTATCGTAGGCCAGTTGGTTGAAGTTATTGTATTTGCCGGATAACAGGGTGGCTTTCAGTTCTTCATCCAGTTTGCCGTTCCAGTTTTCGGCAGCATAGGCGATAAAGCCATCGGTAAACCATTTGGGGAAGTCTATCAGGGCGGCATTACCGGCAAATTCGCCGATATCCTCACCAAAGAGCAGGGTTTCCAGCAAAATACGGGCTATCCCCTGCCGGATCTGGCGGTGCAGGTTTTCGTGGTTGCCATCAAAATACACGATCATTTTATTACCTACCAGCTTTGTTACACCTCCGGTGTTCTGCCAGTCAATACCAATGCCGATATTGGACTGTTTCATCTCCCCGAAGCTGTTATAGACCACAATATTGATGCGCTGGCGGGGATTGGACTCCATGAACTGCTCTATCGCAGGCAATTCCTTTTCGGCTACCTGGGCTACATACTTGCCTAGCTCCAGCCCATTTTGGGCAAAATAGGTGTTGAAATGGCGGGTCTGATAATATCTCCACTTAAAATTCTTGAACTGAACACGATTTTGGCCGAATTCAACTGTATTGGTCTGGGCTTGTGTGACGGATGTTCCAAGTAATAGGGCGCCGAATAATAACCTGGTAATAAATCTGTTCATACAGAAAGTATTGATAATATTGTGATCTGTTTTAAAATTAGCTAAAAATCAGGTAACAATGATCGAAATCCAACAATTCACTTTTGGTCCTCTCCAGGAAAACACCTACCTGCTTATTAACGGAAAAAGGGAATGTATAATTATAGACCCGGGTTGTTATTTTCAGGACGAAAGAAAAGAATTATTGCAATATATACAAACCGAAGGGTTAAATGTTACGAGATTACTGAACACCCACTGCCACTTCGATCACATCTTCGGGAACAAACTGGTAGCGGAGACCTATCACGTAAAACCGGAGTTTCATGAGAAGGAGCAGGTGGTGATGGATAACTCCCAGGCTGTGGGAGCCATGTACAATCTGCCTTTCGATCCTTCACCTATGCCTGGCCGTTACCTGGTGGAAGGTGAGAAGATCACGTTTGGCGGCCATGAGCTGGATGTGCTGTTTACTCCGGGCCACTCTCCGGGCAGCGTTTCTTTTTACTGCGCCAGCCAGCAGTTCATTGTAGGTGGTGATGTGCTTTTTTACCAGAGTATCGGGCGTACCGACTTGCCTGGTGGTAATCACGCTACACTGTTGACCAGCATCCGGGAGAAGCTGTTTGTATTGCCGGATGAGACAAGGGTGTTCCCTGGTCACGGTCCCGCTACTACGATAGGCTTTGAGAAGAAATACAACCCTTTCCTTATTTAGGGATTTGTTGATTTACGGATTTATTGATTTCGGGACTTCGGCGGCTACCTTCCCAAAATCCGTAAATCAATAAATCCCTAAATTATTTGATGAATTTCCCGATAAACGGCATCCGGGCAAATTCTTTCCGTTCCATCCGGAAGATAAACCAGGCATAGGCTGCAAAGAACAGGGTGGCTACTGCCAGCGATGAAGCCTTCAGGGCGTAAATGTCGCGGGGAGAAAGCACTTTGCTGTTCAGCCAGTTGAACACATAGTAGGTGACCACGGCCAGCCCTATGTAGGTAATTAATTTAGGCAGATGATAGGGTATCGGGTAATAACGTTGTCCCCATACATAACAAACGACCATCTGAACAAAATAGCAGACCATGGTGGCTAATGCTGCGCCATAGTATCCCATTACCGGAATCCACCAGTAGTTGAGGAGAAAAGCCAGTACAGCCGTAATCAGGGTGATCACCGCACCGGTCTTGGTGCGGTCGGTCAGCTTGAACCAAATCGTGAGGTTATAGTAGATCCCCAGGAACATATTGGCCAGCAGCAGTACAGGTACAATCCGCATACCCTGGAAGTAAAAGGGCACCCGCAGGAATATCTTCCACACATTGAGGTACAGGCTCACAAAGAGGAACATAAAACAGAGCATCACCACAAACAGCTTCATAATACGGGCATATACCCGCTGTGGGTTCTCACTTTCGGCCTGTTTGAAGAAGAAGGGCTCCGCCCCTAACCGGAACGCCTGTATGAACATGGTGATGAGGATGGCCAGTTTATAGTTGGCACTATACAGGGCGATGGTCTCCTTTTTGGCTTCCATATCGTTGCCCGGCAGGAATTGTGGCAGAAACCAGGCTCTGTCGAAGGTTTCATTGACCATACCGGCCATGCCCACAATAATCAGGGGCAGGGCATAGTGGATCATTTTCTTCCACAGCGCGGGGTCAAACTTCCATTCTATCTTCCGTATCTGTGGTATAAACAGTACCAGGGTGATGGCGCTGCCCAGCATATTACTCAGGTAGATATATCCTGTTTGGTCGCTGCCGTTATGCAGACTGGGCGCCCATTGATGGCCGGCTGCCGCCAGCTTGGGACAGATCACCAGGAAAAAGATGTTAAAGAAGATGGTCGTCAGGATACCGGCTACCCGGATGGCCGCATAGCGCACCGGACGGCCTTCCAGCCGCAGTTGTGCAAATGGGATGGCTGTCAGCGCGTCGAAAGCCATTAGCAGTACCACGTAAGTATAAAATGACGGATGCCCGGTAAGGCCCGCCAGTTCGCCGGTATACGAGTTAATCACCGGCCCGCGCAATAACAGCAGCAGGATGGTGATGGATATTGTAGAAAACAGCAGGGATATGGTAGAGGTACCCAGCACATGTGCTTTGTTCTCCTGCTTGGCAAAGCGAAAAAAGGCGGTCTCCATTCCATAGGTGAGCACAATATTGGCAAAAGGGATATAGGCATATACGTTAGACATCTCCCCGAAGGAGGCCCTGCTTAAAATACTCAGGTAAAAAGGTGTCAGGAAATAATTGAGCAGCTTGCTCACAATATTACTCAACCCGTAATAAACCGTCTGTCCTGCCAGTTTTTTGATGCTCAAATCCTAAAATTTTATGCAAAATACGAATGCCGTCACTCAAAATTGCCCCTTCGCAGCTGTTTTTTCTCAGATATCCGCTTCTTAAACTGTATCCTTTTCTCAATAACCGCCTTGGGCACCTTGGTAGCAATCCGCTTTTTACGCGGGATCAGCGCTTTGTTGATCAGGTCATTGATCTTGAAGATCACTTCCTGTTTGTTGCCCAACTGGGTGCGGGCTGTCTGGGACTTCACCTGCAATATTCCTTCGGTATTGATACGGTTGGCCAGTTTCTCGTGGAGGAGCTGTTTTTGCTCAGGGGTTAACAGGGCGGAGGTGTCTATATGAAAATAACCTTCCACCATGGTTTCCACCTTGTTCACATGCTGTCCGCCCGAACCGCCGCTGCGGGCCGTACGAAAGGTGAGCTCAGGTGTAACGTCGATGTTCATTGTATGGGTCTTTTTTATAATGCAAATTTACGTTAAATAACTGTGATGGCCATGATGAGTACTGATGCGCGAAGATGAGCAGAGCGGATACAGGAAGAGGATGGAAGCGGGTAGTTGGAACCGGGGAGACAATAATCAGGAGTTCCGGGAGCGTGGCCCCCGGGGAGGAATATTTACCGGGAATAAGGAATCAGATAAACACCGGAGCTATCTTTTTGCACTGGTACCGGATTTTCGCCCACGGTAACACTGGCAATACCGGTAGTGCAACAGTTCACCGATTTGCCGTTAATGGTGATTTTTTCCTTTTTGGCACCACCAGGCAGACCGATCTCCAGCAATATACCAGGCCATGGGCCGGGACCGTAAAGAAACTTTCCCTGGGTACTGAGCCCCGTTGCGCGGCGATAATAGCCGGATTTGTTATCTGACAACAGGAAATGGATACTGTCAACCGGAATAATCGACTGGGAACCTGATACCAGGTCTTCACCGGTTTTGGCATCTATCAGCCGGAAGCGGAGGGATTCACTGACAAAGCAGCAATTTCCACAAGGGTCATCCGCCTTTTTACTGTTGTTGCTGCAGCTTGTTATCAGCAGGGACAATATCAGGGTGCTTAGTAGCATACGTAACATAAACAATAGATTTTGGTAGCTGTTAAGCGGATAAAAGCCGCAAATGTTACGGCGGTTTGTGTTAATTTTCCGGCTCATGATAAAAACAGCCCTATTATTGATATGAGAGCAGTTATACAACGTGTATCCGAAGCGTCGGTAACGGTAGACGGCGTCATCACCGGCCAGATCGGACAGGGCCTGCTGGTATTGTTGGGCATTGAAGATGCTGATGGGCAGGAAGACATACAATGGTTGAGCAGTAAGATCGTCAACCTCCGCATATTCAACGATGATGCGGGCGTGATGAATGTTTCAGTTAAGGACATGCATGCCGATGTCCTGTTGGTGAGCCAGTTTACCCTGCACGCCTCCACGAAAAAAGGTAACCGGCCTTCGTATATCCGTGCCAGTAAACCGGATGTAGCCATCCCGCTGTATGAAAAAATGATCGCGCAGCTGGAACAGGACCTCGGTACTACCATTCAGCGCGGTATCTTCGGCGCCGATATGAAAGTGGCCCTGGTCAACGATGGCCCGGTCACGATTATCATTGATACGCAGCAACGGGAATAGATAAACCATTATGTCTGCAATCCGTTATCTTTAAAACATTAATCCATTATCCATGACTATACAGGAAGCACAGGAAAAAATAGACAACTGGATCAATACTACCGGCGTCCGGTATTTCAGTGAACTAACCAATATGGCTATCCTTACGGAAGAAGTAGGAGAAGTAGCCCGTGTAATGGCCCGGCAGTACGGCGACCAGTCTGCTAAAGACAGTGATAAAAAAAGAGAGCTGGCCGATGAACTGGCCGATGTGATGTGGGTGGTGCTGTGTATTGCCAATCAAACAGGTATCGACATGACGGTGGCGCTGGAAAAAAACTTCGACAAAAAGAATATCCGGGATGCTACCCGGCATGCGAACAATCCTAAATTAAAATAATCCTTCTCTGGCCTATGCCACGGGAAGCCATGCTCATGCATGTTTTTTGCTTCCTGTGGGTAAAACCCTGCTGCATGAACAATAAAACGGGAAAAATACGGTTCTACTGGAACATACTAAAGGATGCCGGTAGCGCTTTTGTGGATGATAAAGTACTGAAACTCAGCGCTGCATTGGCCTATTATACGATCTTTTCGGTCGCCCCCATGCTGATCATCATCATTTTTTTCTGTGACCTTTTTCTAGGTAAGGAAGCGGTGGAAGGCAGTATCTATGGCCAGATCCAGGGCCTGGTAGGCAGCGAAGCGGCTATTCAGATACAATCCATGATCCGTAACGCTACCCTGTCAAATGATATGAGCTGGGCCACCATGGTTGGTTTTGTGACACTGATCATCGGTGCCACCGGGGTGTTTGCAGAGATACAGGACTCCATCAATTTTATATGGGGACTGAAATCCAAACCCAAGAAAAACGGTTTGCTGCGTATGCTGATCAACCGGTTGCTGTCTTTTTCGCTGGTAGTAAGCATGGGCTTCATTTTGCTGGTATCGCTGGCGGTCAATGGCCTGGTGGAGCTATTCCAGAATGTGCTGGTACAGCTGATCCCCACCAAACTCACCACTACGCTGATTTTATATGTAGCCAACCTGGTAGTGCCTTTCCTGGTTATCGTTACTCTGTTTACCATTATCTTTAAAGTATTGCCCGATGCCCGTATCAAATGGAAAGATGTGAGGGTGGGCGCTGTTGCAACAGCGGTGCTGTTCATGATCGGTAAATTCGCTATCGGCTATTACCTCGGGGCCAGTAAGGTAGGCTCTACCTATGGGGCAGCCGGTTCTGTGGTGATTATCCTGCTATGGGTATACTATTCCGCAGCTATCCTGTATTTCGGGGCGGTCTTTACCCGGGTGTATGTACGCCACCTGGGCCGGGAAATCTATCCTAACGATTATGCTGTCTGGGTAAAACAGATTGAAGTCGCCCATGTGCCGCCTGCTCCACCGGATACGGTGGAAGAAGGATAAGTATATATTATCTAGCTAGAAATATATTATTAAATAATTACAATCATATTTTCAAAATTGGCATTTATCTTTGCGCCACTATGTCTACAGATCAGAATAAATTCCAGGCGATTATATCGCATTGTAAAGAATACGGTTTTGTTTTTCAGTCCAGCGAAATATACGATGGGCTCAGCGCGGTATACGATTACGGTCAGTATGGTTCCGAGCTGAAGAAAAATATTAAGGACTACTGGTGGAAAAGCATGACCCAGCTGCACGAAAACATCGTTGGGATCGACGCAGCTATCTTCATGCATCCTACCACCTGGAAGGCGTCCGGTCACGTGGACAACTTCAGCGATCCTATGATCGACAACAAGGACAGCAAAAAACGTTACCGGGTAGACCACCTGATTGAAGCGTACGTGGAAACACTGCCGGAAGCAGAAGGTAACGCGGTGCTGGCCCGGATGGACGAACTCCTGAAAGAAAATGACTTCGCAGGCCTGAAAACCCTGATCGAAGAGAAAAAGATAACCTGCAGCGTTAGCGGCACTTCCAACTGGACAGACGTCCGTCAGTTTAACCTGATGTTCTCCACCCAGCTGGGTAGCGTTACAGACGAAGCTAATGAGATATATCTGCGTCCGGAAACAGCGCAGGGTATCTTCGTGAACTTCCTCAACGTGCAGAAAACGGGCCGCATGAAAGTGCCTTTCGGTATCGCTCAGATAGGTAAAGCTTTCCGTAACGAAATCGTTGCCCGTCAGTTCATCTTCCGTATGCGCGAATTTGAACAGATGGAAATGCAGTTCTTCGTACGCCCTGGCACACAGAAAGAATGGTACGAGAAATGGAAAGAAGAAAGAATGCAGTGGCACCTGAGCCTCGGTACAGACCCTTCCAAATACCGTTTCAAAGACCACGTGAAACTGGCCCACTACGCCGATGCAGCGGTGGATATCGAATATGAATTCCCGATCGGTTTCAAGGAAGTGGAAGGTATCCACTCCCGTACTGACTTCGATCTGAAACAGCACCAGGAATACAGCCGCAAAAAAATCCAGTACTTCGATACAGAAATTAACCAGAACTACGTGCCTTATGTGATAGAAACCTCTATCGGTCTGGATCGTATGTTCCTGTTAACCATCTGCAACGCCTACGAAGAGCAGGACCTGAGCACACCGGAGAAAGCAGACAGCCGCGTGGTACTGAAACTCCCGGCAAAACTGGCGCCTATCAAACTGGCCGTGTTCCCGCTTATCAAAAAAGAAGGTCTGCCGGAAATTGCCCGTGAGTTGATGGACAGCTGTAAGCCTTTCTTCCACTGCTTCTACGAAGAAAAAGATGCTATAGGCAGACGTTACCGCCGCCAGGATGCTATCGGTACGCCTTTCTGTGTAACCGTAGACCACCAGACTAAAGAAGACGGTACGGTAACCATCCGTTACCGCGATACTATGGAGCAGGAACGCGTTCCGCTCACAGAAGTAAGAAACATTGTGCTGAATAAGATCATGTAACATATTCCGGGTCACAGTCGTTTTATTTCGTATATATCCCTACCCCCTATGCGTATACGAAGTATCACTACTGTGGCCCTTTTGTTTTGCTGCGTTTCCCTTTACGCCCAAACGGCTGCCCCTGCTGATTCCATCTCATTTCCCCCTGAAAAACACCCGGTTTATCTGCCCAAAAACTGGCCACATGTGATATATGGCT
This sequence comes from Chitinophaga qingshengii, assembly GCF_014529935.1. GTDB lineage: Bacteria > Bacteroidota > Bacteroidia > Chitinophagales > Chitinophagaceae > Chitinophaga > Chitinophaga qingshengii. The sequence continues at coordinate 3,359,522 of NZ_JACVFC010000001.1, read as the reverse complement.
CCCTGTTCGGTGCTTCCTGCGGCCTGGGACTCAATTATGATATGCGTTTTACCGGAAAGCGGACAGGCCTGGGCATGTTGGCCGGTGTTGGTTTTGTGCCCCGTTATAAAGAAACCCGGTTGAACTATAGGCTTGTCCGTGAAGGAAATAGGTACAGAGATTCAACGACAACCACGATTGCCGTTACACCCGCCCGTCCCAGTCTCTATGGAGGGCTTAATTATGTTTTGGGTTTACCCAACCCGGACCGGAACTGTCTGGAGCTGGGCGCTGGCATGACTTACCTCTTTGGCGATTCGCTTTGGTTTGAAGAAGGGGCTACCGACCGTACTTTGTTAGGTTGGCTGTCGGTTTCCGGCCGGCGGCATTTTATCAATAAACATTTTATGTTCAGAATGGGTGCCATGCTGATGTTTTCTTCCAATCGGGTAACCCCCAACGTGGATACAGGCTTTGGTTATAGCTTCTAACCATATAATTCCAGGTGTATATCATGGCGGTCGTACCCCATGGCGGTAATACGTTGCCGGGCCTCGTCTATCATGGCTTTCCAGCCACAGAGATAAAAATGCGCCGGCTTTTTGTCGCCCGCCAGGATCTCTTCATAGACATTGTGTACATACCCTTTTTTACCGGCCCAGTCCTCTTGCCGGCTTAATGTGGGGATATAATGAAAGCCGGGCAGTGTTTGTTCCAGCTGCCGCATTTCTGCGGCATACAGCAGATCCTGCTCATAACGGCAGCCAAAGATCAGGTGAATATCGGGATGAGGCAGCTGGTGCAGCTGTATATAGTTGACCATGGAGCGGAACGGCGCAATACCGGTACCTGTGCAGATAAGGAACAGGTCTTTCTGCATATCGGCCGGCAGGGTAAACATACCCAGCGGGCCACGTACAGGTATAGTGCTTCCCTCTTTGATTTCATTGAAAAGATAGGTGCTGCCCACCCCGCCTTCCAGTAACACAATCACCAACTCAAATTCATTGGTGCCGTCCGGATGGGAGGCTATGGAATAACTGCGCCAGCGTTTGTTTTTCTTTTCATGAATGGGAAGGTCCAGGGTTACAAATTGCCCGGGCTTAAAATCAAATCGTTCCAGCTCTGGGATACGGATCCAGAAACGCCGTGTATTATGGGTTTCATCTACCAGCCGGGTGACGATGCCTGTATACCAGATCTCCTGCATGGAAATAGGATTTTCACTGAATATAATAAAAGATTTTGGGATTTTTTGATTTACGATTTTGCGAAGAAATATCCGCTCTCCTAATCCCCCAAATCCGTAAATCCATAAATCCCAAAATCCGTAAATCAAATACCCAAATCTTTGTATCTTTGCAGCCTTCATGAATTTACAGGCTGTATTACAATTATTTCAACGTGATGCTCGCCTGCAGACGCTGGTGAAGGGGATACAATCACCCACCCCACAATACTTTCAGCTTTCTTCCCTCAGTGGAAGCGCCGTAAACTTTGTGGCAGTATCAGCCTGGGCAAATGCAGACGCGAACCATCTCTTTATTTTAAATGATAAAGAGGAGGCAGCCTATTTCCAGAACGATCTGGAAGAACTCAGTCAGGCGCTTGACATTTTCTACTTCCCCGACTCTTTCAAAAAAACCGGACAGTTCCAGGAACTCAACAGCAGCCATAGCATGCTGCGCACAGAAGCGCTCATGAAATTCTCCGGCGATAGTACCCGGAAAAAAGTACTGGTCACCTACCCGGAAGCCCTCTGGGAAAAAGTGGCCGGCAGCAAGGCTTTCAGTGCCAATATGGTGCAGCTGAAAGTTGGAGACGTCCTGAAAGTGGACCCGCTGCTGGAAAAACTCGTAGCCTGGGGATTTGAATACACTGACTTTGTATATGAACCCGGCCAATACGCTGTGAGAGGCGGTATCCTCGATATCTATTCTTTCGGTAATGAAAAACCTTACCGCATCGAATTGTTCGGGGAAGATATCGACTCCATCCGCCTGTTTGACCCGGAAACCCAACTGAGCGAACGCAAGCTCACACAAGTGACGCTCATCGCCAATATGGACACCCATACGGTGGATCACCACAAGACTTCCCTGGTGGAATTTCTTCCCGCTAATACGGTGGTGTGGATGAAAGACCCGGCTTATATCCAGGGGGTGGTGGAACAGCTGGAACAAAGGCTGGATGACTGGTTGCAGACCGGCCAAAAAGTGAAGGTGAATGATGACGAGGATATGGTGCTGAACGGGGATGATTTTGTGAAAGCCGCTCCCCTGCTGGAACAGCTGCTGCAAAAGACGACCATCGTTTTCGGCAATAAAGACTACTTCACGGAAAACGGTAAATCTTCAGAAACTATCGTCTTTGATACACAGGAACAACCAGTCTTTAACAGACAGTTCGACCTCCTGATCAAAGACCTGGGTAAACATAACGCCGGCAAATATTCCCTTTTTATATTCGCAGATAACCCGCGCCAGCTTGAACGCTTGCGGAGTATCTTTGAAGACCTGAAGGCAGACTTTGTCTTCTTCCCCATACCGGTAGCGATCAGCCACGGATTTATTGATCATTCGCTGAAACTCGTTTGTTACACCGATCACCAGATTTTCCAGCGTTTTCACAAATCAAGGGTAAAGCAGGCCTATAATAAAAACAAGGCCATTACCATGAAAACGCTGCGGGAACTGCAACCGGGCGACTATGTAACGCATATCGACCACGGTGTAGGCGTGTACAGCGGTTTACAGAAGATTGAATCCGGTGGTAAAATGCAGGAAGCGATCCGCATTATTTACAAGAACAACGACCTGTTGTATGTAAACATCAACTCACTGCACAAAATCAGTAAGTATACCGGTAAGGAAGGCATGGAACCCCGGGTGAATAAACTCGGCAGCGATGCATGGGACAAGCTGAAGGAAAAAGCCAAAACACAGGTTAAGGATATTGCCAAAGACCTGATTAAACTATACGCCGTGCGCAAGGCCCAGCAGGGATTTGCACACGCGCCGGACACCTATCTGCAAACAGAGCTGGAAGCTTCCTTCCTGTATGAAGATACGCCGGACCAAAGCAAGGCTACCGCCGACGTGAAAAGGGATATGGAAGGCCCCGCCCCCATGGACCGCCTCGTATGTGGTGATGTAGGCTTTGGTAAAACAGAAGTAGCTATCCGCGCTGCCTTTAAATCCATCGTGGATGGTAAACAGGCCGCCGTACTGGTTCCTACTACTATCCTGGCTTTCCAGCACTATAAAACGTTTTCTGAACGCCTGAAAGATTTCCCCTGCACGGTGGATTATCTCAACAGGTTTAAATCTTCCAAAGAGAAAAAGGGAACATTAAAACGCCTGGAGGAAGGAAAAATCGATATTATCATCGGTACTCATGCCCTGCTCAGCAAGGACGTAAAGTTCAAAGACCTGGGCGTGCTGGTGGTGGATGAAGAACAAAAATTCGGTGTTTCTGCCAAAGAAAAGCTGAAACAGCTGAAACATAACGTAGATACGCTTACACTAACGGCAACGCCTATACCAAGAACGCTGCAGTTTTCGTTGATGGGCGCCCGTGACCTTTCCATTATCAATACCCCGCCGCCTAACCGGCAGCCTATTGAAACGGAAGTACAGGTATTTAACCAGGACGCTATCCGCGAAGCGATTTATTACGAAACAGAAAGAGGCGGACAGGTATACTTCATACACAACCGTGTAAAAGGCCTGGCTGAAATGGCTTCACTGATCCAGGGGCTTTGCCCCGATTTGGCCATCGCTACGGCTCATGGTCAGCTCGAAGGACATCAGCTGGAAGAGGTGATCATGGACTTCATTGACCGTAAGTACGATGTACTGGTATGTACCAATATCGTGGAAAGCGGCGTGGATATCCCGAATGCCAATACCATCATCATCAACAACGCACACCACTTCGGACTGAGCGACCTGCACCAGCTGCGTGGACGCGTAGGCCGCAGTAATAAAAAAGCCTTCTGTTACCTGCTGGCGCCGCCAATGAGCACACTCACGGCCGATAGCCGTAAACGCCTGCAAACACTGGAACAACACAGTGAACTGGGCAGCGGTTTCCAGATCGCTATGCGCGACCTCGATATCCGTGGCGCCGGTAACCTGCTGGGAGGCGAACAAAGCGGCTTCATGGCAGAAATAGGCTTCGATATGTACCAGAAAATCCTGGACGAAGCTATCCGCGAGTTGAAACAAAACGAATTCCGCGACCTCTTCAAAGAACAACTGGAAGAGAAAAAAGACTTCGTCAACGACTGTACCATTGATACCGATCTGGAAATACTCATTCCGGATACTTATATAGAAAGTATCCAGGAACGTCTGAACCTGTACCAGGAACTGGATAATATCACGGAAGACGGCCGCTTACAGCAGTTTGAAAAAGAATTGGTAGACCGCTTCGGCGCCCTGCCTGAACCGGTAAGAGACCTGCTGACCATGATACGCTGCCGCTGGATGGCTATTCAACTGGGCTTCGAAAAAATGATGCTCAAGGAAGAAAACCTCCGCTGCTACTTTATCAATAACCCCGACTCTCCTTATTTTGAATCGCCTACGTTCAATCATATATTAACGTATATACAAACCCGTACCAACAACGCTAAACTCAAACAAGTAGGTAAAAACTTCATGTTGGTAGTGAATCGTATCCGTCATATGGACGATCTCCATGCTTTCCTTAAAGGCATAACAGACAGCCGTAAATAATTTTTTGTAACATTTTTCCTGTGTAATCGTTTCATTGATAATGTGAAATGAATATGTTTTTATGTCTATTTGATGGTGGGTGAAAAAAAATTTTTCCCGCTTTTGTGGAAACAGGCTTTTACATCGCATCATGAGGGTGTACAAACAACGAAAACAAATTTTTTAAATAAGAAAACTTAGGAAACATGAAAAAGGTAATGTTATTAGCCGCCGGATTATTCTTCGCTTTGAGCACTTTCGCCCAACAGGCCGACAATAAACAGGTAAAGAAAATTGAAGTAAACGGTTCTGCTGAAATAGAAATCACACCGGATGAAATCAACCTGGATATCTCCCTGAAGGAATATATAAAAGGCAAAAACAAAGTGGACATCACCACGCTGGAAAAACAACTGGTAAAAGCCATCGCTGACGCGGGGCTGCCGAAAGAAAGCCTGACTATCGAGAACATCAGCAGCTCTAATTATGAAATCTTACGGAAGAAAAAAGATCCGAATGAATTCATGGCCCGCAAACAATATCGCCTGAAACTGAACAAGCTGGATAAAATCAATGATATCCTCGGTGCAGTTGATGCAGAAGGTATTGAAAGCACCCGCATCGCTTCCTTTACTTCCAGCAAAATGGAACAATACCGCCAGGAAGTAAAAATCAAAGCCATGAAGGCGGCTAAAGCGAAAGCTGAATACATGCTGGCTGCTATCGGTAACAGCATCGACAACATTATCGAAGTACAGGAAATCAATACCGATAACTACACTGATGTCCGTCCGCAATTTGCTAACGTAGCCATGTACAAATCTGCTGATGCAATGGGTGGCGGTGCTCCGGAAATTGATTTCAAAACCATCAAAATCCGCGCTGAAGTAAGAACAGTATTCGGTATCAAATAAGCTCTAATCTACAACTAAAAAGCAAAGGCTTCAACAATACTGTTGAAGCCTTTCTTTATTATACGGCGAGGGATGGTATCATCTCTGCCGCGAATGTTTCAAACTTTCGTTTGCCCGTTACCGTTTGATGATCCGCATAACCCTTGAATAACCGGCCTTCCCGGATACTGATACCTACCGCTGCAAAAAGGGAAGCCATGTGTGCGGAGAAGCCGTTTTGCATAGCGCCTTGTTGTAAAGCCTCGTCGGGGAATGCTATCCACGGAATAGACTGTCCCACTATGGTACTGAAAATCTGTGCTATTTCATTCCCCGTTTTTTCATCGCTGGTAATATACCGGAATGATTTGCCGGTGAAGGTTAAGCCGGAAAGCGAGGCTGCAGCAGCGTCTGCAATATCCTGCGGATGCACCAGCGCGAGTTGGATATCTCCCGGAAAATTATTCCCAACAATATGTTGTTGTAATATCATCGCCAGGTTACCGTAAAAGTTGGTATAAAACATACCTGCCCTTAAATGTGTAATGTGGGTATCCGGCAGCTGGTTCAGCGTTTCTTCTACCTGGTAAAAAGCGCTGGATAAACCATTGCCAGTTGGTACTTCTGCTCCGATGGCGCTGAGATTGACCACATGTTTTACGCCCGCTTCTGCCAATGCCTGGCGATAGTTGTCAGCTATGGCGGCTACATCCTGGTAATAGTTGCCGGATGTGGCAATAGGCGGAATCATGGTATATGCGGCATCGGCGCCTTTAAAAGTAGTAGTTAAAAACGCTGCGTCGGTGATAGATCCAATAGCGGCTGTAGCGCCCAGTGCTTTGATAGCGGCTGTTTTATTGATATCCTGACTGATAACGGTCACCTGGTGTCCTGCGTTTACCAGTTGGGTAGCTAATGGTTTGCTTACATTTCCTAATGATCCTGTGATGATAATTTTCATAGTAGTTGTTTTTTTATTGCTGGAACAAAGATACATTTGTACTGTACTTTTTACCAGTACTTACCCTAAAGTATGTACCATGACAGCAATTAAAGAAAGCTCCGTAATACAGGCTAATAAGCAGCTGGCAAGCCAGTTATGCCCGGTTACCTACGTGATGGAAAAGATTGGCGGATACTGGAAACCGATCATTTTGTTCCAGTTGTTATCCGGATCTAAACGCTACGGCGAATTAAGAAGATCAGTACCTTCCATTACAGAAAAAGTATTGATACAGCAACTCAAACAACTGGAAACAGATGGGTTGGTATCCCGTAAAGCGGAACCGGTAATACCGCCGCATGTAACCTATAGTTTAACCAAATCAGGAAAGGCTATGCGGGATGTGCTCTGGGCCATGGCCAATTGGGCGGCGATGGATAGCAAGGAGTCGGGCAAGGTTTTCAAAAAGAACATGAAAAACTTCCCCGGATAAAATGAATATAAAAAAAATGGCGTCTCAACAGAGACGCCATTTTTTTTATTGGATGTGTACTTACAATTAGAAGCTGTATCTCAGACCCAGCTGCATCTGATGACGGGAACCGAAGAAGTCCTTGGAGTAAGGAGAGCCTGGTGTTTCCAGTTTCAGGACCGGGTAGTTGTTCACTACTTTGCCGGTTGGTGTTGCACCTACGCTGGCGCTTGAGTTGAAGGTATTCGGTGAGAAGTACTGAATACCCCATTCTTTGTTCAGCAGGTTAGTCAGGTTCACGATATCGTAAGTGAGGGTGAGGGTGTGCATGGATTTACCTGCCTTGAAGTTGAAGTCCTGGCTAAAGCGGAAGTCAGCTTGGGTATTCCATGGTGTACGGCCACCGTTACGTTCTGTGAACTGGCCTTTGCGGCTGCTCAGGTATTTATCGGCGTTGATGAAGTTCATGAACTCAGTTGCCTGTTGAGCGGCAGTTTTACCACCAGCGATGTCAGCAAAGAAGTTGGTGGCATCGGTTACATCTTTCGGGATGTAAGCCAGGCTCACCTGTTGAGGAGTACCCTGTACGGTGGCGTTTACGAAGCCATAGGTATAAGGTAAACCGGAAGAAGTGTTAAAGAACACGGAGAAGTTGGAAACCCATTTGTTTCTCTTATCCCAGGCGTGTTTGTAGTTAACGGTAGCTACGATACGGTTACGGATATCGAAGTTGGAGTAAGCCAGGGCCGGGTTGTTCGGGTTCAGCGCCTGGTTCAGCTGCCAGTTGGATTCCATGGAGTTGCGGATACCGTTGGTGATATCTTTAGCCTGTCCGTAAGTATAGGCGGCCATGAAGTTCAGACCAAAGGGGAAGGATTTGGATACCTGAGCAGTGATGCTGTAACGGTAACCTTTATCGGTGTTGGACAACAGGTAAGCGTTGGTATATAACGGGTTGGTTTTTGCGCCAGACCAGATGGGCTGTTGTTTGTTCACGTCGTATGCGTAGTAGGTAGGATTATCTGTCAGGTTGATCTGCTGGAACATCAGGTCTTTTACTACTTTGGTGTAGATACCTTCGATGCTGAATCTCCACTGGTCACGGGTGTTGTATTCCAGTGCCAGGCTGCTTCTCCATACCTGCGGCATTTTGAAGTTGTTGTCGATCAGGTCCACCTGGGTTGCGCCGGCAGCGTCATTTACTTTAGCACCGTTCTGTGCAGCAAAATCAGCGATGCCGTTATCAGAAGGTTTAGCTGCTGGCAGCGGCGTGTTCACGAAAGGTTTGGTAGATTTCTGATCGTAAGCGCCATAAGTTACACCGTTGTTGTAGTAAGCATAACCTAACCATGCGAAAGGAATACGGCCGGTAAACAGACCGGTACCACCGCGCAGCACGAGGCTGTTGTCGCCTTTGATGTCATAGTTAAAGCCTAAGCGCGGAGAAATCTGTACGTTATTCAGGAAGTTGTTTTTGATATCCTGAGGTTTGGTATACGTATAGGTGGTACCGTAGTTGGCGTCAACCGGTGCTTTGATCGTTTTGTCGCTCAACGGTTGTTTGTTTGGAATACCAGTGTAGTCTAAACGAACGCCAGGAGTGATTTTAAAACGATCTGTCAGCTGGATTTCATCCTGACCGTACAGGCTCAGCAGGTTAACCTTGAACTGTGCCGGAGGATTCGCCATGATGAAATCGCGGGAGTTGTTGGCGTAGTTGTAGTTACCACGTACGCGGCTGGGATTGTTGTTGATGAAATCTTCAACACTGTTGTAGTCGATACGGCCGTTCCAGGAGTTTACGAAACCGTAGGTGATGTTGTAAAACTCGTTGTGTGTACCTACTGTGAAAGTATGGTTGCCTTTGAAGATGGTCACGTTATCGGTGATCTCAAAGGTTTTTTGTTTCATGTTGAAGATGCTCGCTTCACGGTCAGTACCCAGGAAGATGGTAGAACCGGCAGTGCGGCCTTTGATCTGAATCTGCGGAGCAGCTGGGTTAGACAGCGGGTCTCTGTAGTCGTGGATGCTGGAATAACCCAGGATCAGGCTATTGGAGAGCGTGTTGGAAAAGGTGCTTTTCAGTTCAGCAACGGTAGAGCTCTGGTTATTCACCTGTTTGAAGTCGATACCTTTGAAACGGAAGTTCTGTTGATCACGTTCCAGGTTAGTCGCTTCAGAAGTGATGGTATTGTTACGAACAGACAGCTGATGTTTGCTGTTGATATGCCAATCCAATCTGTTGAAGAATTTGTTGGAGTTGGAGTAGATGCTGGTGTTACCGGCGGTTCCGATATCTACGCCGTAATTTTTCATGACAGCGGTAATTTTATCGGCGTCGTCCTGAGTCAGGATACCACCACCATCAGCGGAACCTGCGGCGAGGATCACCGGGTCTACGCGGCGGGTGATTTCTTCGTTGGTGAAGAAAAACAGTTTGTCTTTGATGATCGGGAAACCTACACGGGCGCCTGCCTGGTATTCGTGGAAGTCTGAAGGCAGTTTGGAACCGTCACCGGCGTTGTTTTTACCGATCATGGAAGCGGTACGGCCGTAACCATAAACGGAACCGTGTACTTCGTTGGTACCGCTACGGGTAACCGCGTTCACGCTACCGCCGAGGAAGTTACCGATTTTAACGTCGAATGGAGCCAGTAATACCTGTACGTCCTGGATCGCATCGAGAGATACGGGATTGGTACGGGTGCTGCTACCTGGCTGACCGCTGGTAGCGCTTTGACCACCGAGGGAAGGGCTAAAGCCGATCGCATCGTTGTTGATGGCGCCATCTACAGTTACGTTGTTGTAACGGTAGTTGGTACCGAGGAATGAGTTGTTGTTGCTCTGCGGAGTAACCTTGGTGAGGTCTTGCAGGCTACGGCTAAGGCTGGGGATGCTTTTGATCTGCTCCTGTCCTATTTTGGTACCGCCGGTTTTGCTGCCGGTATTGCCGGTTACCACGATTTCGCTCAGGGCAGTGGATTCTTCTGCGAGCTTAAAGTTAAAGTTGGTGGAACCTAAGGTCAGGTTCACATTTTCTTTTACTTCTTTTTTATAACCAATGAAAGATACAGTAATGGTGTAAGGACCGCCCGGATTCAGGTTCGGAACTATGTAACGGCCATCGCTGTTGGTTTGTGTGCCATTTTTGGTACCGGTGGCAGTGTTTAACACTACTACGGTAACCCCGGGGATCGCCTGTCCGGCAGGATCCGCTACTTTACCTGAAATAATGGAAGTGGTAATCTGTGCTTGTGTTGTTTGGAAGCCGAAGACGACCAGAATGCTCACTAGAAGCGTGACAATTGATTTCATAAAGCCAGTGTTGTATTTGCTGGTGCAAAACAACTACTCCAAAGCAACCATAATGTTAACTCATCATTACCAAATTGTTAAGGACTGCTTAAAGTGATCTTAAAATAGCTGAATTAATCTCCGGTTAAGTTAATAAACTATCATGTTTAAGATGTTGTATGAAAACAATGTTAAGAATCATATAGCGGGATGATGCACCGGATTTGTTTAACAGTTCTTAAACAATAATTTTCTTAAGACAACCAGGATGACTATACGAAAATGACAGATCGGGCCATAAAAAACCCCGTCTTAAAAGACAGGGTTTACGCGTTTTTTAAAACGGTGTTTCTTAAAAGTAGACTTTAAAAGTCCCGTCCGTTAAAGGTTTTTCTATTTCACCACTAATTAAGGTGCCGGAGAAGGTTCCCTCCGCTTGATTACTATTAATGCTTTCAAGTTTGATGGAGATGGTTTTAGTGATAAAACCAGTCTCTTTTTGCTGAATATCCATCAGCGTCATAACGGCGGCGCTCTCGTTATACTGCCCGGTCTTCAATCCGTCCGGGAAAGTAATCATCAGTTCCATGTGTTTGCCGAAATTATTGGTTACTCCGTCAATGATCAGTGTCTTTTTACCGGCAACGACCGTGTCTGAAATAACCCCTTGTGTAGAATTGGAGCGATAGGCTGCATCCCCTGCCTTGAACGTAAAGTAACCCTCTGGTGTCACGTCTTTCTTTTTACTGCAACCGGCAAGTCCAACTCCGGCGAAGATGGCAATAACGGCCCATACGAAGATTTTTAAACGCATATATGCTGATTTTTTAATGCTCTGTTGTCGCCGCTGCATAGGTAAACCGGTGCTGGCCCGGCAAATAACGCCGCTGCCAGTTATGCTCATAGGAAATAGGTGTACCGGTTAATATACGGGCATAGGGATAAATTCATCTGCAATATATGTAATAATTTTTAAATTAAATAAAATATTAATGAATAAGTGGGAAGGTAACAGGACTGCAGAAACGGCGAGCGTCAATATTAACAATATTTTTGTGGGGTAATTCCGTATTATTACTGTTGAAGTTTTAAATGAATAAAAGCACATTATGTCATCGGAAGTAGTTAAACAATTACAGGAAGCAGTGCAGTTTTCACCGGAAAATGTGCCGTTGCGCTTACACCTGGCCCAGGTGCTGTTACAGGATTATGATTATGTGCAGGCAGAAGAACAGTACCGCAAAGTACTGGAACTGTCGCCGGACCACACCGTTGCTCAACTGGGACTGGCCCGTACCTTTTATCATCAGCAAAAATATTCTGCCGCTATAGTTGTACTGGAACAGCTGGAACATCATGAGCCGGATCATTTCGATGCGCTCCTGCTTCATTGCCGTATCCTTGTCAAAGAAAACTCGCTCCAGTCGGCCAAAGAAATCTATCAGCATCTGCTGCAACTCAATCCGGGTTTCCGTGATGAAGCCCTGGACACGCAGTTCCGCATGCCGCAACAACAACCCGCTTCTTCTTCTTTTGATGAAGAGGACAACATCGATGAAGATCCGGATAAAATTTTCACCCTGGAAAAACCAGAGATGAACTTCTCCGACGTAGGCGGTATGGACCGGGAGAAACAGGAGATAGACCTGAAAATTATCAAACCGCTGCAGTTCCCTGACCTATATAAAGCCTACGGCAAAAAAGCCGGCGGCGGTATTCTGTTATACGGTCCTCCGGGATGTGGTAAAACCTACCTGGCCAAAGCTACAGCCGGACAAATACAGGCCGAATTCATCAACGTAGGCATACATGACGTGCTGGACATGTGGATCGGCAACAGTGAAAAGAACCTGCATGCGCTCTTTGAACTGGCCCGTCAGCGTAAACCCTGCGTACTCTTCTTCGATGAAGTAGATGCGCTTGGCGCTAACCGTACGTCCATGCGCAACAGCGGCGCCAGTCACCTGATCAATCAGTTCCTGGCAGAAATGGACGGTATTGCAGCCAATAATGAAAACGTGCTGATCATTGGCGCTACCAACGCGCCCTGGAGCCTGGACCCGGCTTTCCGCCGCCCCGGCCGTTTTGACCGTATTATCTTCGTGGCTCCTCCGGACACGGACGGCCGCGAATCCATCCTGAAGCTGCAACTACGCAACAAGCCTGTGTCGGACGTGGATTATAAAGCCCTGGCTAAAGCTACGGCAGGCTACTCCGGCGCCGATCTGAAAGCCATCGTGGACCTCGCCGTGGAAGACAAACTGCTGGAAGCGCTCCAAAAAGGCGCACCACAGCCTATATCGCAAAAAGAACTGGTGAAAGCCGTCAAATCACATAAACCCACTACCCGGGAATGGTTTAATACAGCCCGTAACTATGCCTTGTATTCCAACGAGGCGGGCCTGTACGACGATGTGCTGAAATACCTGGATATAAAGAAATAATGTATGGCTGTACTCATTCAGCGTGCCCAGCTGCTGTTGCAACAAGGGCGTTACCAGGATGCACTGACTACCCTGAAACAACATCTCAGTACCAGCGCCAATGATATCGATGCGCTTTTCCTGCTGGCGATCTGCTATCTGGAAATGGGCAAAATGGAAGAAGGCGAACAGGTGATCAACAACGCACTGGGCTTTGCCCCGCACGATGACCGGTTCCTGTACCTGAAGGCGCGTATGGCGCTCAATAAAAACCAGTACAACGAAGCTATACAGGCTATCAGCGAGGCGGTGTCTATTCACCCTTACCAGGCCGATTATTTCGGTATGTGGAGCCAGATACTGCTGTTTAAAAAGGACTACCCCGGAGCGTTGCAGAAGGCGCAGGAAGGATTGGCCATAGACCCGGAAAACCTGGTCTGCCTCAACCTCCGCTCCAACGCCTTATTTAACATGGGTAAAAAAGAAGAGGCTTTCTCCAACCTGCACGAGGCGCTGGAGCATAATCCTGAGAACGCCTATACGCACGCCAACCTGGGCTGGAAATGGCTGGAGGCCGGCGATCACCGTAAGGCACTGGAACATTTCAGGGAATCCCTGAAGTTAGATCCCAATCAGCAATGGGCCAAGAGCGGCATGGTACAGGCGATGAAAGCCCGCTACTGGCTGTATCGTCAGTTCCTGAACTACGCCTTTTTTATGGGCAGACAGAAAGCCGGCATCCAATGGTTGATTATTGGCGGCATCTTTATCCTGACACAAATTGCCAGCAAAGTATTTTTCCCCTTGTATGTGTTACTGGCGTTGGTGGCCTTGTCCACCTGGCTGATAGCACCGGTGAGCAACCTGTTCCTGCGGTTAAATCCTTATGGCCGTTACGCCCTTACACCGCAGCAAACCAAAGTATCCACCATCGTAGGATGCCTGCTGCTGGTGGCATTGCTGGCGGCCGCCGGGTATTGGATCACTTCCATTCCGGGACTGCTGTCTATCGCCATTTGCTCCGGTGTGTTGTTATTACCGGTTTCCAGTATGTACACCCCGGAATCAAAGAAGAACAAAAAGATCTTCCGGATATACACGCTGGCATTGGCAGTCATCGGGCTGTTAGGTATTATCTTCGCCTTTATCACCAACGATTACGCCAATATATTTGTGGCTATTATGCTGATAGGGGTATTTATATACCAGCTGCTGGCTAATTATATTATATCCCGGGAATAAACATTAATACTGATTTCGCTGATTAGCGGAGATCATTATATTATATCCAAAATAAAAAAGAGGATCGCCCATTGATAAGATATCAATGGGCGATCCTCTTTTTATTCTTCGTACTAATATCCACTAATCAGCGAAATCTTTAGCCAAGGGCTTCAGCCCTGGGTTTATGCATCGATTTTCGCATACTTCGCATGAGACTCGATAAACGCTCTGCGTGGGGGTACTTCATCGCCCATCAGCATGCTGAATACGCGGTCTGCTTCGGCAGCGCTTTCGATGGTAACCTGTTTCAGGGTACGTTTGTCGGGGTTCATGGTAGTTTCCCACAGCTGTTCTGCGTTCATCTCACCAAGACCTTTATAACGCTGTACGTTTACGCTGTCTTCTTTACCACCGGCAGCCAGCTGGATGGTAGCGGCTTTACGTTGTTCTTCTGTCCAGGCGTAGATTTGTTCCTTACCTTTTTTCACCAGGTACAGTGGCGGTTGGGCGATGTATACATAACCCTGTTCCACCATCGCTTTCATATACCGGAAGATAAAGGTGAGGATCAGTGTGGCGATGTGGCTACCGTCCACGTCGGCATCCGTCATAATCACCAGCTTGTGGTAACGGAGTTTGGACAGGTTCAGCGCTTTATCATCTTCTTCAGTGCCGATGGTTACCCCCAGGGCAGTGAAGATATTTTTGATCTCGTTGTCTTCGTAGATCTTATGTTCCATGGCTTTTTCCACGTTCAGGATCTTACCACGGAGTGGCAGGATAGCCTGGAAGTTACGGTTACGGCCTTGTTTGGCAGTACCACCCGCGGAGTCACCTTCGACGAGGAACAGTTCGCATTTTTCAGGATCGTTGTCGGAGCAGTCTGCCAGTTTACCGGGGAGGCCGCTGCCGGTCATTACGCTTTTGCGTTGTACCAGCTGGCGGGCTTTACGGGCCGCTTCGCGGGCCTGGGCAGCCAATACCACCTTGTTGATAACGGTTTTTGCTTCACGTGGATTTTCTTCCAGGAAGGCATCCAGTACAGCGGCTACAGAACTATCTACCACACCCATTACGTCGGAGTTACCGAGTTTGGTTTTGGTTTGTCCTTCAAACTGTGGTTCGGGTACTTTCACGCTGATGATAGCGCTCAAACCTTCACGGAAGTCATCGCCGGTTACTTCTACCTTGGATTTCTCGAACAGTTTGTTTTTATCGCCATAGGATTTAAACACGCGGGTGATGGCACGGCGGAAACCGGCTACGTGTGTACCTCCTTCGATGGTGTTAATGTTGTTAACGTAGGAGAAGATGTTTTCACTGAAGGCATCGTTGTATACCAGGGCTACTTCCACCGCTACGTTGGAGGCCGCATCATGGGCTTCTACGTAGATAGGGGCAGGCAGCAGCGGGTTACGGCGACCGTTTTTATCCAGCATCTGGATAAATTCGCGGATACCGCCTTCGCTGTAGAAGGTTTCTTTGAAGATGTTGCCTTCTTCGTCTTTTTCTCTTTCGTCAGACAGGGTAATGTTGATCTTACGGTTCAGGTAAGCCAGTTCCCTTAAACGGCCAGCCAGGATTTCCCGGTTGTAGGTCGTTTCCTTGAATATTTCGCCATCCGGTTTGAAGTGTACGGTGGTGCCGGTGGTTTCGCTAACCCCGATTTCCCGTACTGAATACTGAGGGATACCGCGGTGGTATTCCTGTTCAAACAGTTTACCTTCCGTTTGTACGGTTACATGCAGTACGGAGCTCAGCGCGTTTACGCAGCTGACACCCACCCCGTGCAAACCGCCGGATACTTTATAGGTGTTTTTATCAAATTTACCGCCGGCATGGAGCACGGTCATTACCACTTCCAGGGCGGAACGGCCTTCTTTCGGGTGGATACCGGTAGGGATACCACGACCGTCATCCTTTACACGGATAGAGTTATCCTCGCAGATCGTTACTTCGATATTTTTACAATAGCCAGCCAGGGCTTCGTCAATGGAGTTGTCCACGACTTCATATACCAGGTGGTGAAGTCCTTTGATGCCAATGTCGCCAATATACATGGCCGGACGCTTGCGCACCGCTTCCAGTCCTTCCAATACCTGAATACTCCCCGCATCATAACCGTTGCTGGGGCTGGTTGCTTGCACTAATTCTTCGCTCATATGTTGGTGTAAAATCGTTTAGAAACAAAATCGGTAGACAATCACGCAAAAATACGAAAAATAAGCCTTATTTCCATAAAAGAATAGCTGTTTTTGGGTGGGATGGATACCACTTTTTTGCACTATAATTTTCCGGCCCCCGCGGTCTCCTTCACGCCGGCAAATAATGTTTTCCACACGAGGTTAAAAAATGACTTCTGGATATCCCGGGTATGGGTGGGCGTGGCAACCCGCACTTTCTCCCCATTTAACGGATTACTGTCTTTGATCACCATCACATTGGCCACAAAACTCATCAGTCCCTTACGGCGGTAGCTGTGGTGGTCCTTATCCTGCTTCAGGATAGCGATTTTCAGGTTATCGTACAACAGGGTCACACTACCGGCCGCCTTCCGCTCGTCGCCCTGGATGTTGAAATTCAGGTCCCGGATATTGCAGGACCGGATCTCAATCATGCCCAACGGCCGGGTAACGCTGTTCAGGTCCTTGCCATTCATGTTCTTCAACTGGCCGGAGACGGCAAAACGGCCGGCCGGATTGTTCAACAGGAAATCGAAATGCGCCCGCAGCTTACCACTTTGCATGAAAATAGCGTCAAAATCGGCCAGACAATGCTTGTTACGAGCCACCATAGAATCAATATTGGTGATATTGGTAAACCGGCCATGAACGTGACTGAAATTGAGCACGCCCGTTTGCTGGGTCAAAGGGCTCAGCTCTGCGTACTGCAATTCCATATTATTACCGGTCAGGGTATCTATTTTCAGGGGTATATGCAGCTTTTGCAATACCTGGTTAGGAAACTGCCCCAGTTTGTCGCCCGGCGGCATGGGCAAGGTCCGGTCCCGGTAAATATGCACCTTGCCATTCCCGATATTAACACGACGGGCCCAGATTTGCTGCTCCTGCAGCAATAACCGCGGGTCCAGCTCCTGTACCCGGATGTCGTTAAATAACAGTTCGTACCGGTCCTGCTGTACACCCGTCCGCTGCTGGAACGCAGCCTTGTCATACCGGGGCTGTACCTCAAACTGACCGATATTCAGCGTTCTCTCCGCTGCGTCATAGCTGATACCGCGCACAAATATCCAATAAAGACTGTCCCGGGTGCGGTTCATATAATCCCGCATCCCTATTTCATAGTTGCGGGCATACAGGTAACGGGTAGGATCATGCAATGCAGCAGAGTCAATCAAAAAATCGTTTACCCCTATCCGAAGGTTCCGGAACTGATGGATCACCCGGGAAGAATCGCGCCGGGTAAATACATATTTAAAATGGGTGTTGTCCAGCTGGAAATGCCCGATGAAAATGGATTTCATCTTGGTAGAGATGTTCTCATAGGCTGTTCTGGGCCGCGTGGTATCCCGCACGGTGCTGTTCTGGTCCATCACTATACTCGGACCGGTGACGATCAGTTCACCGGCATTCAGTTCATTTTTGATGAAATACCGCCACGGTCTGAAGTAGCGCAGTTGTAGTTTTTCTACACTGATGAGATAGGTGTTTTCCGGGGCACGATGAGCAGCCAGCATCCTGCGGTACACAGCGGAATCCAGCGTCATAGAGGCTTTTTCCACGGTCAGGCTGCCGGAAAGCACATTGAGATGCAGGTCCTTGTATTGTACAATGTACAAGCTATCGGACAAGTCAGTTACATAGCCCGATAACTCCTTGCGTAACAGCTTGGTCCAGTGCTGATTAAGATACCAACCCGTACACAGCACCAATACCAGCAGTATGGCGAGGGCGGTTAATATTATCCTGATGATCCTGGGTAATTTCCTTTTCCTTTGTTCCATCTATCATGAATAAACGAAATTTATACCAATTGCATGATATAACAGCCGCCAAATACGTGAAAGTTATTCCTTATGTTAGGAATGCTTTGTAAGTGTATTGTCAAAATGTATTTGATTAAAACTGGAAGTGTTAAATTTGTCCCGGTTTTAAAACATCAGGTAAAGTGAAAGAAATTCAGGAAATACTGGCATTAGCCATCCCGCAGCCCGCCATGAGCGACCAGCTACAGCTGGCGGAGCAGGATAGCGTGACTGTCCCGGATTGCCTGGACTTTACATTGCAGCGCTTTGTTTACGACAAACCGCTGCCGGTGGAAGACGTAGCCATGGTGGTATACCAACCGGCTAAAAGAGGGCAGTCCGCCGCAATAGAACTGCGCTATTGTGTGGCCGGCAGCAAATATTGTAAAAATCCCGCCTGCACCGACCAGTTGTGTGCAGAGGGCGATAAGGAAGCCTGTAAGGATAAGGTCCCTTCTGTAGACCTGATCACTGTCAGATTCCAGCCAGCATTTATTCAGTCGCTTCAGAAAAATACGACCTCGTTCTCCCTTTTTGAGAACCAGGCACGCAAACCTTTCGTGAAAACCATCCAGCCCTGCACCAAATCCAAGTCAGTGCTGGAAACAATGGTACACCACAACTACGAAGGCATGCTGAAGAACATCTTCCTGCAAAGCCGGGCCCTGGACTTACTGCTGTACAGCTCCGACCAGTTCATGCAGAACGATCCCGACGAACGTTATGGCTGCCGCTTCCTCACGCACCTGGAAGACCGGGAGAAAATTGAAAAAGCAAGAAGTATCTTACTGGAACAACTGGATTCCCCCATCACCATCCGTGATCTGGCCCGTAAAGTAGCCATGAATGAATGTTACCTGAAAAAAGGCTTTAAAGCCATGTATGGTACCACCATCTACGACTATTTCCAGAAAGAAAGAATGGAAAAGGCCAAGGGCCTGTTGTACGAAAAAGGAATGTCTGTGTCTGAAGTAGCAATGCTCATGGGTTATTCCTGCATCTCCCACTTCTCCACCGCCTTTAAAAAACATACAGGATTAAAACCTTGTGAGTTATTACTTCGTTGATAATCAATTAGAAAGAAGTTTTTATAAATGCTGATAGCCACCCGCTATCAGCATTTTTTTTGCAATTTCCCGCTTTGATCATTTCTTTTCCCGAATTGAAAACCGCCGCCGCGAATATCGTCGTTACTTTGTATTGTTAAAACGACGGACAGATATCTATCTGTGACCCTTCCAAGCTTCCTTATTAGATTTGACCATGGGAAGAAACTTTTCCGGTGATACAAAAAGTAAAGCCATAAATTTTAGACTTGCGTTCTTTATCAAACACCAGGGAAACACAAGTTGAATTACCAGAGAAGTTTTCGACCAGATTTTATAAAGTCGCCTCGCTTCTGCGGGGCGGCTTTTAATTTTTAGCAATGCGCAATAGCTTCGGCATATTCCAGCTCATACGCTGCTCCATAGGTACTTTTATATTCCTTTAGAAACGACGCATACAGGTTTCGCGCAGCGGTATGCTGCCTTAGGGAAACCAGCGCCCTGCACTTATGCCTGATGGCTTCTTCATGAAGCGAATCGGCATAGAGGATGGCCTCACATACTTCCAGTACCAGCGCCGGCGCTGCGTCCGGGGTTTCCTCCAGGAAAGCGCTTAACAGCGTGGTACTCCTTTCGTTTATATCAGCCTTGAATTTGTCCAGCCAGGGGTATTCAGTCTCCTGCAGAAAAGGACCCCGTTTTAAAATGCTGGTCAGCGCGGAGATATGATCGCCATCCTGCTGCAGGATATAATAATCGTCCAGGTCTGTATGCACAGCCGGATCTTCAAACCGGAAAAGCCACCGTTCATTGTCTTTGACCAACGTGTAAACACCGATTTTATCGAGCAGGTTTTTCAGTTTGACGAGGTTGACAGACCGGTTGTTCTTGGCATCTTTCAGCGCTCTTCCCGGCCACAGTATATCATTGATTTTTTCCGATGAAATACCATTCCGGCCAGGTAATGAATGCAGGTACAACAACAGGAATAACTCTTTCAGCAAAGGACTGAAGGCGCGGGTAATATCATGCCCCTCTTTATCTGTAACTGTAAAATGACCAAATAACTGTACGCCGGGATAAGCTACGGTAACGGCAATCGCCGGAGTAGCGGTAAGCACAGGCGCGGGTATCGTCGTTGCCAGTACAACCGGCGCCGGTGCTGTCGGGGGCATTTTCCGGCGGTTCAGTGCTGCAATGCCCAACGCCAGTAAGAACAAGGCCACTACTACTGCTATGGCAATGATAATCCGGACAAGATACAACGGTGTTGATTTGCCAGGCGGCATGGGCGCCCCCAGGCCATAGGGCGAAAACTGTAAGGTATGAATACGTACCTGCGTGGTATTGTTTTTCAGGGAGAATAAGGTCACTACTGTCAACTCATCGCTTTCAGGTGTGTAAAACAACCTGGCGGATGATCGGATATCATAAAAATCAAAAGGAATAGTAGTAGCCATGGCGGTATACACCGGCTCTTTCAGCGAACCCCGGATCAGTTGCAGCGATGAGTTCATCCGGTCGTTGGGGAAAGTGAGGGCATAATATTCCTGCCGGTCAGTGTCCAGTATCATGTTGCTGGCAAAGGTAAACTGCTCTTCCGGCTCTTTCAGGCGATAGATAGCCCGGAAGCTGCGGCGTTTTACATCAAACAATACCAGGTCGTACAGGTTATGCGGATTAAGCAATTGATCGCCGGTAGTGCTGCCATAACCCCCTAGTATATACGCTGTATCTCCTGCTTTGTTATGTCCCAGCGCGGCCAGATACCGGGGCGTGAAAACATCGCCTCCCATGTTTACCCGATCCCACTGCCGGCGTCCGGGATGATAACGGCGTACCTCATTTTTATACCGGAAGTCGCCATATCCTCCCAGGATATACACACTACTGTCGTAGTGGGAGAAAAAGAGATTGGAATGCCAGTAAACAGTGGCGCTGAGTGTGTCCATCACACCGTTCCAGACATGATGAAGGGTATCATATATCCTCACCTGTTGACTGTCGGGCTTTAGTTGGCAAAGCTGCCGGTCAACCGGGTTGACAACTGCGTGTAGCCCTGGGGGTGATATATGCGGTGAGTATTGTGCGGTGGTATGATGTGTATAACAATGGTAGGCATAAAGACTATCGTCGCTATTGATGTAGATAGTGCCGGAGGCTGCATCCATGGCTACGTTGGCATTCCCTTTTACAATAAAGGAATCCGTTTGTTGCCAGGAGGTAAAGGCAGGCCGCATCCACACAGGGTTTTTGATCTCGGCGGTTTGCCCGTTGATGAGATCCTTATCGGTATGCCCCCGCGTTTGGTCCAGCGGCCAGTGATGTTGCAGCGTATTCCCGGCAAACATTTTTACTTCTCTTATCCGCATAGGGGGCAGGTCAAATGTGCGGAATGTTTTGCGGTAATGGGCGCCGAAACATATCCGGAGCGAACTGCCGGAAACAACAGCGCTCTGGATTTTACCCACTGGCCGGCCATTCACGGAAACGGCCAGCGTATGTGCTTCATTGTTGGCATCCAGGCGGATATTGTTCCACTGATGCAGTAAACTGTCAGCACTAATCGCGAAGGAAATACCTGAAAATGCATTCCCGGTGACCACATAAAATGCCTTTGTACGGACATTATATATCAGGTCGATATTCTGATGCTTTTCGTCCGTAATTCTAAATACATAACCGAAGTACGACCGGAAAAAAGGCTGGAAAGACAGGTCAAAGGATAAGCTGTAGCCCCCTTTTACCTGCATGGGTTTTTCAGGCGTAAGGTCCAGTGAAGTACGGTCTTCCTGTGCAATATTTTTACTGGCAAAGGCAAGCCCGTAACCACCCTGTGCGCGGCTGGTAATAACGAGTGAAAAGGATATGAGGAAAAAGACTATATATCTGTACATAAGCTCCCTTACAATCCTGTAAGTCTTTTTTTCATTTGTTCGAATAACAAGGCGGGCTGTCCGGCTTTTATAACGTGGCAAATTAAAGTCTAAACGCTTAAGTTTTCTGATATCGAAGTTAACTTTGTTTTAAGAAACTTCTCTAGGGTTAAGTTAAAAGATAAAACACGCATTTCATAATTTATTCATCGCTTTTTTTCCTGTTAACCACCGCTGTTAATCCCCGGTTAATCTGCCTGTTAACCCGCCACGGCTTACTTGCAGGGCGATAATTCACTCCTGTTCATTAAACCACAGATGTTACCATGAAAAGATGGTTATACACGCTAATGCTGTTCTCTTATGCTTACGGCAGTTCGGCTCAATCCCTTCCGTTGAAGGGAAAGGTGCTGGATGAAAGTGGGCAGCCGCTGCCGGGGGTATCGGTAAAAGTGCTGGGCACTTCCACCGGTACTGGTACAGACCCGAAAGGCGATTTCTCCCTTAACGCCCCTGCCGGTTCCCGGCTGGTCTTCAGCTTTATCGGCTTCCGTACTGACACCGTGGTGATAGGTAACCAGGCCTTTATACAGGTGGCACTTAAAACAAATGTGTCCTCCCTCAGTGATGTAGTGGTAGTAGGTTACGGTACCCAGAAAAAGGTAAACCTGACCGGCGCTGTTACCCAGGTATCTGCCAAGGCACTGGAAAACCGCCCGCTGCCCAACCTGAGCCAGGGATTACAGGGCGTAGTGCCCAACCTCAACCTCGTTCCCGGCGATGGCAAACCTACCCAGGCCCCTGCCTATAATGTTCGCGGTATCACTTCCATCGGACAGGGCGGTAATGCCCTGGTACTCATCGATGGCGTGGAAGGCGACCCCAGTATGCTCAATCCCGCTGACGTGACCAGCGTTACTGTACTGAAAGATGCTGCTTCTGCTGCTATCTACGGCGCCAGAGGTGCTTTCGGCGTAGTATTGTTCACCACCAAAACACCGGTGAAAGACAAACTGAGCGTTACCTATTCCACCAACTACTCCCTGAAAAAGCCTACCACGGTACCAAATGTGGTAAGCGACGGGTATGAATACGCCAAAAATTTCAACGAAGCCTGGACCGCCTGGAACGATTATTCCCAGGTACCCCAGAACATCAACAAAACACAACCTTTTTCACAAGCTTACCTGGCGGCGCTGAAAGAACACGCGGAAAACCCCGGTCTGCCGAAAACTATTGTGAACGCAGCCGGCAACTATGAATATTATGGTAATACCGATTGGTACGACCTGCTGTATAAAAATCACACCAGCGCTGCGGAACATAACCTCTCCGTTTCCGGTAGCAGCGGAAAAGCCAGCTACTATATCACCGTCAGGTATTATGGACAGGATGGATTGTTCCGCTTCAACTCCGACGATTATAAAATGTATAACCTGAGAGCCAAAGGATCCATTCAGCTGTTTCCTTTCCTCAACGTGTATAACAGCACGGAGTTCTCCAGCAGGGATTACCACAACCCGCTCAACGTAGGTGAAGGCGGTGGTATCTGGCGTAATATCGCCGATGAAGGCCACCCCTCCTCTATGCTCTTCAACCCGGATGGCACGCTTACCTATACTGCTGCCTATACCGTGGGTGACTTTTTCTATGGTAAGAATGGGGTGGATCTGAATAAACAGGTGTTCAGAAATACCACCGGTTTCGCTGCGGATATTTACAAGGACAAACTGCGCCTGAAAGGTGACTTCACCGTACAAAACACTGCGGATAACCAAAAACGTTTACGCGTCCCCGTTCCCTATAGTAATGCGCCGGGCTCCATTGCCTACGTAGGCCTGGGTTACAACGATCTCATGATGAGCAATTACAACACGTTGTACCTGGCGTCCAATATCTATACGGAATACGAAACCCGCTTTGGGGTAGACCATTACTTTAAAGCAATGGCCGGTTTTAACTACGAGCAGTCTACCTACAAAGGTTTTTCCACCACCCGCAATGGTCTTGTGTACAGTGATGCCAAAGACCTGAACCTGGCCCTGGGTACCAATATTGCCACTGCCGGCGGTTATGAGCGCTGGGCTATTATGGGTGAATTTTTCCGTTTGAACTACTCCTATAAAGACCGTTACCTGCTGGAAGTCAACGGCCGCTACGACGGTTCGTCCAAGTTTCCGGCCAGCCAGCGTTACGCTTTTTTCCCTTCTGTATCCGCAGGATGGCGCCTTTCCAAAGAAGCCTTCTGGCATATTCCGGAAACAGCTATCTCCGACCTGAAGATCAGAGGTTCTTACGGTTCCCTGGGTAATGGTAATATCAAGTCCTACGCTTTCCAGGAAAAACTGGAAATCAAACAATCCGGTAGGGTAATCAATGGTGTCCGCCCGCAACAAACCACCCAGCCGGTGGTATTGCCGGATGGCCTTACCTGGGAAACCTCCACCACCCGTAACCTCGGTGTAGACCTGGCTGCGCTCAACAGCCGCCTCACTTTTACCGGTGATATGTATACGCGTATTACTAAAAACATGTTCACCCAAGGCCAGACACTGCCCGCTGTATTTGGTACGGATGTGCCTAAAGGAAACTACGCCGACCTGAAAACAAACGGATGGGAAATTGCACTCGGCTGGCGCGATCAGTTCAACGTAGCCTCCAAACCGCTGCATTATAGTGTTAACGCTACTTTAGCCAACTATAGCGCTACCATCACCAGGTATAATAACACAAACAACAAACTAACTGACTGGTACGCCGGTAAAAAAGTAGGTGAAATATGGGGTTATGTGAATGATGGTTACTGGACCAAAGACAATGTGGCGGCTGCTGCCAAGGCACAAGCACTGTTTAAGGCTTCCAACTCCGGCCAGTGGCTTCCCGGCGATATCCGGTTTAAAGATCTCAACGGTGATGGCATCATCAACAACGGTGCTAATACACTGGGTGATCATGGTGATCTCACTATTATCGGAGACTCCCTGCCTCACTACACCTATGGTTTGAATCTCAGTGCTGACTGGAACAATTTCTTCTTCAGTGTTTTCTTCCAGGGTGTAGGTAAACAAGACTGGTGGCCTGGTGCAGAATCTGATGTGTTCTGGGGACAATACAACAGGCCTTACAACCAGATGCCTAAATCACAGATCGGCAATATCTGGTCCGAAGACAATCCGGATGCCTACTTCCCCCGTTATCGCGGTTATGTGGCACAGAATGGCGCCGGCGAGCTGAAAGCACAGCAGTCCAAATACCTGCAAAATGTGGCTTACGTCCGCCTGAAAAATATTCAGATCGGTTACAATCTGCCTAAAGCACTGATATCACGGGCACGGTTCAACGCAGCAAGAGTGTATTTCTCCGCTGAAAACCTCTGGTCCTGGTCTCCTATGTATCGCATTACCCGCGATCTGGACGTAGAAAGTATTGGCCGCTCCGACACTGTTACCGATTCCGGCAACTCCGGTAATGGTAACAACTATCCTATCCTGAAAAGTTTTACGCTCGGACTTAGTATCACGCTTTGATCATCACCTCTTAATATAAAAAGGATAAATTATGCAACAATATAAAAACGCACTGTCCAAAAGGCTTACCTGGCTAGGGGTAGTGCTGACGGCATGGGTGCTCACCGGAAGTTGCGCTAAAAACCTGGACCAGGCGCCGGTAGATACCGCCACCAAAGATGCCATCTTCGGCAGTGAAGACGGGATGAAGCTTTACGCCAATTCATTCTATGATGTACTGCCTGGTATCAATGATGTCTATAAGGCAGATAATATGGCAGACTATAGCGCCGTGAACGCAGTACCTGATTTTCTGCGCCAGGGAGCTTATACATCCCGCATAGCCACCGGCTGGGACTGGAAGAATCTGCGCAATATCAACTACTTTATCGCTAACTGCAACAATCCTAAAGTGCCGGAGGCAGTGAGGAATAACTATATCGGACTGGCCCGTTTTTTCCGTGCCTGGTTCTATTTTGATAAAGTAAAACGTTTTGGAGATGTGCCCTGGATTGGAAAACCATTTGAAGTAAACGACGCTGGTCTTTACAATGGCCGTGATCCGCGTACGCTGATCATGGACTCCGTAGTGGCAGACCTGGACTATGCTGCCGCCAACATCACCCTCGCGAATGATCCTACCAGCAGCCAGATTACCAAAAATGTGGTGCAGGGTTTTAAATCGAGGGTATGTTTGTTTGAAGGTACTTTCCGTAGATACCAGCAGTCCTATAACCTGATGGGCACTGCTGAAAATTGGCTGAAAGCTGCTGCTGCGGCTGCAAAGGTAGTGATGGACAGCAAAGCGTTTTCCCTGAATCAGGGCGGTGGCACTGCGCAGTCCTACCGCCAGTTGTTCATCAGCAATGCGCCGGTGGCTGCTGAAGTAATGCTGGCCAATATCGCCAGTTCCAGTCTGGGAGTTTTCAACGATGCCAACTGGTGGTATACCAGCTCTACCTACGGCGCCCGCCTGAGTTTCACGCGCACGTTTATTAATACCTACCTGAATATTGACGGTACGCCGTTTACCAATACCGACCGGTACGATACCTTGCCTTTTTTAAAGGAGACACAAGGCCGTGATAAACGGCTGCAGCAAACCATTCGCACGAGTGGCTATACCAGAACCAGCAATGGAGCCACCATTACCGCCCCGCCGGTATTTTCGTATGTATATACAGGTTATATGCCTATCAAGTGGAGCCTCGATGATGCCTTTTATGATAACGGCGCCAACAATACCAATGCTATTTGCCTGATGCGCTATGCAGAAATCCTGCTCAACTATGCGGAGGCGCAGGCGGAACTTGGTGTATTGTCGGATGACGACTGGAGTAAAACCATTGGAGCATTACGCGCCCGTGCCGGTATTACCGGTGGTACTACCGGTAAGCCGGTTGTCCTGGATGCCTATATGCAAAAGAATTATTTCCCTGAAGTCACCAATCCTGCACTCATGGAAGTGAGAAGGGAAAGAGGTGTCGAACTGGTACTGGAAGGGTTCCGTTTTTATGATCTGGTAAGATGGAAAAAAGGAGAATTGCTGGCAAAGAGCTGGACAGGCATGTATGTGCCTGCACTGGACGTACCGATGGACCTCAACGGCGATGGCGTAAATGACGTATGTTTTTACAAAACATTACCCGCTACCCAACAGAAAGGGGTTACTTATATTAACGTATCGCCGGTAGCTAATAATGTGACCAATCCGCAACAGCTGGCCAATGGAAATTCCGGTGAAATTCACTGGCTGGATAATGTGCCCAAAGAGTGGAAAGATTATAAATACCTGTATCCGGTTCCCTACACGGACCTTCAGCTGAATCCCAAATTGGGACAAAACCCTGGCTGGACAGAGTAATCAATCATCTTTAAAAATATAACATGAAGAAAGTAGCTTTTTTATTTTTTGCAGGGTTGATTTGGTGTATCACGTTAACGGCTCAACGTATTAACGTAGCTACCTATAACATGCGCAACGATAATAACAAAGAAGACTCGCTGCATGGAAATGGCTGGGGACAAAGATTTCCTGTTATCGCCTCGCTGATCCGGTTTCATGACTTCGATATTTTCGGTACACAGGAATGTTTATACCATCAGTTGGTGAATATCAAGGATAGTTTGCCAGGCTTCGATTTTACCGGTATAGGCCGGGATGACGGACAACGTGCGGGAGAACATTCCGCTATTTTTTATAAAACGGACCGTTTTAAGCTCCTGCGTCATGGTGATTTCTGGTTGTCAACTATCACAGACAGACCCAACAAGGGATGGGATGCTGTGTTGCCCAGGATTTGCTCCTGGGGCGAGTTTAAGGACAAAAAAACCGGGTTTGTATTTTTCTTTTTTAACCTGCATATGGACCATATTGGGGTAGTGGCCCGGGCAGAAAGTGCCAGGCTGGTGCTGGCTAAGGTAAAAGAGATAGCGGGTAATAAACCGGCGTTGCTTACCGGTGATTTTAATGTGGACCAACACAGCGAATCCTATGCAGTGATCCATAACTCCGGCGTCATGCAGGATGCTTATGAAGCAACGGCAGTGCGTTATGCGCTGAACGGAACATTCAATTCTTTCCGTGCTGATAGCAAAACTGACAGTCGCATTGATCACATCTTCCTGACAAAACAGTTCAAAGTAAGCCGTTATGGCATACTGACAGATACTTATCGCAGTCCGCGTCCTGAAAATGAAACTGGCGCTGCGGCCAATTTTCCGAAAGAGGTAAAACTCTCGAAGTACATAGCCAGAGAGCCTTCCGACCATTTTCCCGTGATGGCCGTGCTTGAATACGGCAAATAACCCCTCTTTAACTGTCATAACGGGCCCGCATATACGCGGGCCCTGTTTGTATAACCAGCAGCTTATGCATCCACACCTGTCTTTTTTGTCGTTGGTAGCCCTATTGTTTTTGGGTGCTTGTCAGCCGGCTCCGGAGGAATACATGGACCCTACTATCGGCAACGTACCCACGTTATTACAACCTACCCGGCCGGTTATACAGCTGCCCAACGAGATGATTCGCGTATATCCGTTAAGGAGAGACTATACCGACGATCAGATTACCGGGTTTCCGTTACAGGTGGCAACGCACAACAACGGAGCTTTGTTTGTTGTGAAACCCGCTACCCGACCGCTTTCTACAGCCTTATGGCAACGCCGCGCTACCTATGATCCCGTGCAGGAAGTGATACATCCCTGGTATTACAGTACTATGCTGATAGAAGATAGTATCCGGGTGGAATTTGCGCCCGGGTGTAAAACCGGTGTATACCGGTTTTCTTTTCCGGCAGCTGCTGATCGCAAATTATTATTCACAACTCCCTGGCATTTTATTTCAGCAAATGCGTTTGCAGGCAAGACAATTTTTCATGAGGATGTTCCGGTGTATGTTTATGGCAGATTTAACACAGCCATATCGGCAGGTGTGTTGTCAGATACTTTGTATTATGTACGGTTTCCCGGCCGGAAAGTGGATGCAGTTGAATTAAAATATGCCATCTCGTATGTTAGTATCGAACAGGCGCAGCGAAATTTTCAACAGGAGCTGGAAGGTCGCAGCATGGAAACCCTGATCGCCGAAGGCCGGCGCCGCTGGCATGACGTAGCCGGTCAAATAACGGTAGAAGGCGGTACTACGGCGCAACGCCGCGCTTTTTACACAGCGTTGTACCGTTGTCATGAACGAATGGTAAACATTACGGAAGATTCTCTTTACTATAGTGGCTACAACAAAAAAGTAAATGTTGCCCGTCGCCCTTTTTATGTAGATGATGCTACCTGGGATACCTATCAGGCGCTGCATCCGCTGCGCATGATCCTGCATCCGGAACAGGAAGAAGATATGCTTGATGCTTATGTTACCATGTTTGAGCAAAGTGGATGGATGCCCACTTTTCCAAGGTTGTACGGTGATCATCCCTGTATGAACGGTTTTCACAGCACCATTGTTTTCCTGGACGCCTGGCGCAAGGGGCTGAAAATACCCCGCATCACCACGGCGTATGAGGGTATGAAAAAAAATGCGCTGGAAGCAACCATGTTGCCCTGGCGAAATGGCGGCAGTATTTCACTGGATAGTTTTTATTACGCAAAAGGATATTACCCTGCATTATCACCTGGCGACACCGAAGCGGTGGCGGCTGTTCACCCGTTTGAAAAACGGCAGGCAGTAGCAGTAACACTGGGACATAGTTATGACGACTGGGCGTTATCCCAGCTGGCGGCGGATTTACACCGGTACAAGGATCAGCAGTCGTTTGCCGCAAGAGCAGAAAATTTCCGGCACTTATGGAATGACAGCGCTGGTTTTTTCCAGCCCAGGGACAGCGCCGGAAAATGGATAGCCATTGATCCCGCCTGGGATGGCGGCCCCGGCGGCCGCGACTACTACGATGAAAACAACGGTTGGACTTACCTTTGGGCGGTGCAGCAAAATATTCCGGCTTTGATACAGCTGATGGGTGGTGAAAGGGCTTTTGAAAGACGGTTGGACGAGCTGTTCCGCACCACGCCGGCCATGCCGCGGTATGAATTCTGGCACCGGTTTCCGGATGCTACCGGATTGGTAGGTCAGTTTTCAATGGGTAATGAGCCGGGATTTCATATTCCTTACCTGTATAATTATGCGGGTGCGGCCTGGAAAACGCAGCGCCGGGTGCGTATGCTGCTGGATGTATGGTTTAAGGATAACATTTTTGGTATTCCCGGAGATGAGGATGGCGGAGGGATGAGTGCGTTTGTGGTGTTTTCCTCGCTCGGTTTTTATCCGGTTACAGCGGGGGTGCCTATTTATGCGATCGGGAGTCCGGTGTTTACGAAAGCGACGCTGCGGTTACCGAAAGGTAAGCGGTTTACGATTGTGGCAAGGCATTGTTCTGCGGAGAATCAGTATATCCAGCGGGCCTGGTTCAATGGTGAGGTGTTGCATACGCCTTTTTTCACGCATCAGCAGTTAATGGAGGGGGGTACGTTGGAGCTGGAGATGGGGTCGATGCCGGAGAAGCGTTGGGGAGCGAGTATTCATGCGCCGCGGTGCGGTGATATAAAATGAAAAACCCCGCCCAAAAGAGCAGGGTCTGTCCTATTTATCCCTATACCTATGAAATACGTGTTTGATTATTCAGTGACGGTGCCTGCATCGTTCAACAGCACTGCTTTCTCTGCACCATTGTCCTGAATGTTTACTTTGTAGTAAGCAGCTACATCTGCTCTTTCAATTTTCCAGCCATCTTTTATGGTGGCAGCCGGATATTTAGTTTTCAGTGTACCAGCCACTGATTCCGGCAGTGTTTGCGCGTCGTAGGAACTTCTGGTAGCAATCCATTTGCCATCAGCGTCATACTCTGCTATTGTTTGTATGTTGTCTTTGTGGAAACTGACGTTCCAGTGGCCTGCACTTGTTTTCGTCCACTTCGCGTCTGTAGTTCCGGCAAAGGTCTGATCAAAAGAACTTTTAACCGCTGCAGGTGCTTCCACCTTTTTCGCAACTGTTTTTGTTTTCTTAACTGATTTTTTCTGCTGTGCAAAAGTTATGCCGGAAGTGATCAATACTGCACAAAAAATTAACGTCAACTTTTTCATAAATCAAGATATGGTTTATCCTCGTTGGGTTAAATTAACTGACTTAGGTTTCTCTTTTTCTTCCTGGCAAAGAGCTAAAACAATGCCAAAAACGTAAAATAAATACTCTTTATTGTAAATTACTAAAAAAGTTACGAAAAATATTTTTAAAACTACCGTTTTTGGTAAAGTTGCCTTTACAGGTGCCGTCGTATTTTCTTAACTTCGCACAATTTTAATCAATTATTGTCTAAATAACATCAAAGGGCGGGGAATTGTTTTATGTCCAGCAAATATCAGGAATATAACCAACTGAATTTACCTCAGATAGAGAAAGATATACTTCAGCAATGGGAGCTTCAGCAGGCTTTTGAAAAAAGCGTGGAAGTACGGGAAGGCGCTACGCCGTTCGTATTTTATGAAGGTCCTCCCAGCGCCAATGGTTTGCCGGGTATTCACCATGTGATTTCACGTACCCTGAAGGATCTGGTATGCCGTTATAAAACCATGAAAGGTTTCCAGGTAAAACGGAAAGGCGGATGGGATACCCATGGCCTGCCGGTGGAACTGGGCGTGGAAAAAAGCCTGGGAATTACCAAGGAAGATATCGGTAAAAAGATTTCTATCGCAGAGTATAACGAGACCTGCCGTAAAGAAGTACTGAAATATAAAGACAAGTGGGACGACCTGACCCAGAAAATGGGCTATTGGGTAGACCTGAAAGATCCGTATATCACTTTTGATAATAAATACATCGAATCACTCTGGTGGTGCTTACAGACCCTGTATAAAAAAGGGCTGTTATACAAAAGCGTAAGTATCCAGCCTTATTCTCCGGCAGCCGGTACCGGTCTTAGCTCTCACGAGCTCAACCAGCCAGGCACCTATAAGGATGTAAAAGATACTACGGTTGTAGCGATGTTTAAGGCCAAACAGGCGGAAAACTCCCAATTCCTGTTTGATGCCGCAGGCTCAGACGAAGTTTATTTCCTGGCCTGGACCACCACTCCCTGGACTTTACCCTCCAACCTTGGTCTGACGGTAGGTGCTAATATCGAGTATGTACTCGTCAGCACTTTCAACCAATACACCCATCTCCCTATCAATGTAGTGATGGCGAAAGACTTGCTGGGTAAGTATTTCAAGGCAGAAGGTGAAAATGCCGACTTCGCGGCTTACCAGGAAGGTGATAAAGTAATCCCCTGGAAGATACTGACCAGTGCCAAAGGCAGCCAGCTGGAAAATATCCGTTACGAACAACTGCTTCCTTATACCCGACCGGAAGAAGGTGATCCGTTCCGTGTGATCATCGGCGACTTTGTGACCACGGAAGATGGTACCGGTATCGTACATACTGCTCCTGCTTTTGGTGCAGATGACAACCGGGTAGGGAAAAAATATGGCATCGGTATCCTGACACTGGTAGACCGTGAAGGTAAGTTCACCGACAACGTAGGTGAGTTCTCCGGCAGATATGTTAAAAATTACAAAGATGATCCGGACTACAAGGATGTGGATGTGGACATCGCCGTGAAACTGAAAAAAGAGAACCGTGCCTTTAAGGTAGAAAAATACGAACACACCTATCCTCACTGCTGGCGTACAGACAAACCAGTGCTGTACTACCCGCTGGATGCCTGGTTTATCAAAACTACGGCCATGAAAGACAGGATGGTGGAACTGAATAAAACCATCAACTGGAAACCGGCCTTTACCGGTACCGGCCGCTTTGGTAACTGGCTGGAGAACATGGTGGACTGGAACCTGAGCCGCAGCCGCTACTGGGGTACTCCGTTGCCCATCTGGCGCACGGAAGATGGTACCGAGGAAATCTGTATTGGTGGCATCGACGAGCTGAATGCCGAAATCCGTAAGGCAAACGAAGTGCTGGGTGGAGATGTGAACAAGTCCTACCTGCATGAAGGTATCCTGGACCTGCATAAACCCTATGTAGATGATATTATCCTGGTAAGCCCTTCCGGCAAGCCTATGCGCCGGGAACCGGATCTGATAGATGTTTGGTTCGACAGTGGCGCGATGCCTTACGCGCAATGGCATTATCCGTTTGAAAATAAAGAGCTGATTGAAAAAGGTGAGGCATTCCCGGCCGATTTTATCGCAGAAGGGGTAGACCAAACCCGTGGCTGGTTCTACACATTGCATGCCCTCGGCGTGATGCTTTTTGATAATGTGGCTTATAAAACAGTGGTTTCCAATGGTTTAGTGTTGGATAAGAACGGGCTGAAAATGAGTAAACGCCTCGGTAACGTAGTGAATCCGTTTGAAAC
The DNA here is from genome assembly GCF_014529935.1 of Chitinophaga qingshengii. Lineage (GTDB taxonomy): Bacteria > Bacteroidota > Bacteroidia > Chitinophagales > Chitinophagaceae > Chitinophaga > Chitinophaga qingshengii. Next base: position 3,326,304 of record NZ_JACVFC010000001.1, on the reverse strand, counting down.
CATTGAGCAATATGGTGCAGACGCTACCCGCTGGTACCTGATCACCAATGCTTCCCCCTGGGACAGCCTCAAATTTGACGTAAAAGGTATCGGAGAAGCGCAACGCAAACTCTTCGGCACCCTCTACAATACATATAACTTCTTCGCAATGTATGCTAATCTTGATAAGTTTACATTCAGCGAAGCCTATATTCCGTTGCAGGAACGCCCGGAAATTGACCGTTGGGTTATTTCCGTGCTGAACTCCCTGATCCGGGATGTGACCGCCAATTTCGATGATTATGAACCGACTCAGGCAGGCAGAGCCATCGAAAACTTTGTGGATGAGCATTTGAGTAACTGGTATGTGCGCTTGTGCCGCCGCCGGTTCTGGAAAGGAGATTACGGGCACGACAAAATCAGTGCCTACCAGACGTTGTACGAATGTTTGGAAAAAATTACACAATTGATGGCCCCGGTTTCCCCATTCTTCACCGACTGGTTATTTAACAACCTCAACCGTGTGAGTGGCCGTTTCCAGGGACAATCCATCCACCACACTGATTTCCCGGTGTCTGACGCGGCAGCTATTGATGCCGATCTGGAAGAAAGAATGCAGTTGGCCCAGGATATTTCATCACTGGTATTATCCTTGCGTAAGAAAGTGAATATCAAGGTAAGACAGCCACTTCAAAAGATACTCATCCCGGTTGCCGGTTCCCACATGAAAGAGCAGCTGGAAAAAGTGGAGGATCTGATAAAAAGTGAAGTAAATGTCAAAGGGATTGATTATCTTACCGAAACGGGAGGTTTTATCAAGAAAAAGATTAAACCGAACTTCAAGTCGCTCGGTGGTAAAATGGGCGCGAAAATGAAAGCGGTAGCAGCAGCTATCGGTGCGTTCACGGATACAGATATTACCACAATTGAGCGCGACGGTCATTTCAACCTGACCCTGGAAGGCGAGCAATTGCAGATACAACTCTCTGATGTTGAAATAATCTCCGAAGATATTCCTGGATGGACAGTAGCGAATAAAGGTGCTTTAACGGTAGCGCTGGATATTACTATTACTGATCAGTTACAGGATGAAGGCAATGCCCGTGAACTGGTAAACCGGATACAGAAAATTCGCAAAGACAGCGGCTTCGAACTGACTGACAGAATTAACGTTAAGGTAGAGAGCGTAGACACGCTGAAATCGGCGATTATAAACTATAATGACTATATTTGCACGGAAATTTTGGCAGATAGCTTGGATGTAGTGGAGCAATTACAGGGCGGAACAGAAATAGAGGTGAATGACCTTAAATTTAATGTATTAGTTAACAAAAAAAGCTAATCCCCCATGGCAACAAAAAAGAAGGTTGCTAGTAAATCGACCCAGAAGGTGGCCCAGGTAAAGAAAGCTGCAGCGAAGCAGGTAACAACAGCTAAAAAAGCTGCTAAACCCGCTCCGGCAAAAAAGACCGCGCCTGTTGCCCCTAAAAAGGCGGCCGCCGCCAAAAAAGCAGCAATAGCCAAGCCTGCTCCACCCGCAGCAAAAAAAGCCGTGGTAGCTAAAGCAGCAGCCAAAAAAACCGCCGCTGCCCCCAAAAACGTAGTTAAAAAGGCTCCAGCCGCAAAAAACAGTAAAACATCGTCCGTCCCGAAAGTTGCTGTACCTGCAAAGAAGACCGTTAAAAAAGAGCCTGCTGTAAAGCAGCAAGTGGTCACTAAAAGTGTTGCCGCTGAAAAAGAAAAACCATTAATTTCTAAGTCAGAAGAAAAAGAACTTAAAACAATGGCAGTAAAGAAAGCAGATACAAAGGAACAAGTTGCTAAGGTGAAAGAAGCCACTAAAAAAGCAGCGGAAAAACCTGCAGTAAAAGCAGAAAAATCAGCAAAGTCCGAGAAAACCGAGAAACCCGAGAAAACCGAAAAACCGGAAAAAGCTGAAAAATCCGAGAAAGCTGAAAAGAAAGGTGGAAAATCTGCCCAGGTCGCTTATCAGCCTGAATTTACCAAATCAGTGCTGGACCAGCCCGAACCAGTTGCCGGCCCCCTCTTCCGATATAGTGATGCAGATCTGCAGGAATTCAGGGAACTGATCCAGAAAAAACTGGAGTTCGCTAAAAAAGAACTGGTTTACCTGCAAGGCCTCATTACCCGCAAAGATGAAGCCGGTACCGATGATACTGAAAACAAATACATGAGCATGGAAGACGGTAGCGGTTCCCAGGAAAGAGAACAGCTCAACCAGATGGCCAGCCGCCAGATCCAGTTCATCGATCACCTGGAAAAAGCAATGATGCGCATCGAAAATAAAACATACGGCATCTGCCGCGTAACCGGTAAGCTGATAGATAAAGCTCGTCTCCGTGCTGTACCGCACGCTACACTGAGCATCGAAGCTAAACTGGCTAAGAGCAAATAATATAACGTTACTCATAAACGAAAAAAGGGATTTGAATTTTCAAATCCCTTTTTTCGTTTATGGCTTACAGTCAGTATTTAACAATTTGATTTTTGTTTCCGTAACTGCCGCATCGCAAAATACACGAGCCCGGCTCCTGCAAGGCCTACCAGGCCCCCCAAACCTATGTTGCGTGCTTGTTTTTTGCTGATAACAGGCAGCCTGAATTTTTTGGAAGGACTTGCTGGCGCAATATCCAATAACGGCGCTAATGACAAACCGGTAATAATCTTATCGGCAACCTTTTCTACATATGCCCGCTGATATTGTGGACAAAACGCAACACCAATCCCGGCTTCGGTCAACAGTTGGGTGTCCTGCTTACCATCTCCCACATAGATAATGTTCTGCGTATGAATGTTATATTGTTCTGCTACATACGGCAGCACCGCGCTTTTGCAGTACTCGCCGTTTTTCAGAAAATAATCGGGAACCGTTAATTCACCGGTTGCCACGCTGTTTACCAAATGCAGTTTATTGGCTAATACGAAGTCCATTCCCAGCTGATTTTTAATGTGCCGGGCTACCATCCCAAAACCATCGGTGATAAGGCCGCAGGCATATCCCCTTTTCTTTAGTTCCTGCACTACTTCACGAATGCCCGGTATCAGCGGAATGGCATCCGCTACTTCCAGCAGCTCCGCAATGTTGCGGCCTTCAAAAAGCGCAGCTGTTTGATGCAGGCGGTCCAGCGGATCTGTTACCGTAGCCATAATCTGCTGCAGCTCTTCTTCATGATCAAAAGCAATGGCTGCCCATTGTAAATAATTTTGTGTGAAAACAGCATGGTCCAGGTTGAAGATGACCATCTTCTGCAGCTTATCGATCGTCTCCAGGATGGAGTATTCCATCTGTTCCCTGATCAGGTTGATGTTACCCAGTGTTTCCAGGTTTTCCTGCGGAATATTTTCTGCTTTTCGTAAGATGGTCCGCGATACTTCGCGCGACATTTTACTCAGCTGTTCCCATGTTTGCATGGCATTCTCTACCTTGCCGATATTGGCTTCCACAATACGTGCACCCAAATGATGCATATCTATCAATAAACCGATATCAACACCATAATCGTTTTCAAATTGTACCTGTGAAAGCATGGATTTGCGGCCTGCAATCATACCGCTGAGCGGCTGCTGAAAATGGGAAAGGTCCGGATACAGAATACTCAGCAGCGGCTTGGCCACTAATTGTGTGACCCTGCCCGCCTGCCTTTCAAAGTAGGATTTAACGAAATCAGCTTCGTCGCGCTCGATAGGATCAGTTAATAACTCTACAATGTTGTCAGGATAAGTAAGTATATCTCCGTCTACATAGGCAATAATTTCGTGTTTGGCGGCCATCATTCCTTCCCGCATGGAAATGCCCTTTCCCCGCTGGCTACTGGTAATCACTCTGACCTGCTCTTTCATGGCCTCTTCCACCGTATTGTCTGTGGAATTATCATCTACCACAATAATCTCGATTTTGCGGTTGGTCTTTTTTACAGTCTTTATTACCTGGCGTATGGTAGCCCCTTCGTTTAATACAGGAATTACGATAGAAATCATAGGAGTTCGCTATGTTAAAAGGTTAAAGAAAATGTGAGTGCTACAAAGAGCGGGTTGGCATTATTAAATCGGGTATAACAAAAACAATACCAAAAGAAGCGGGGAGATGCAAGCCAGATAATGATTTGGGGAATGTTTGATTTCCGGTTTTTTGATTTGAAGGAAGCTCATGTTTCCCTCAAATCAAAAAATCGAATCGTAATGAGTTATTTAAACTCCTGCATTTCTACCAGTTTATGGTAGATACCTTCGCGGGAAAGCAGATCGTCGTGTGTGCCACGTTCTTTTATTTCTCCCTGATCCATCACTACAATTTCGTTGGCATGCTGGATCGTACTCAGACGGTGCGCAATAACAATAGTAGTGCGGTTTTGCATGAGTTTGTCGAGCGCTGCCTGTACCAGTTTTTCCGACTCTGTGTCCAGTGCGGAAGTAGCTTCATCCAGAATGAGGATCGGCGGATTTTTAAAAATCGCTCTGGCAATCGTCAGCCGCTGACGCTGACCACCACTGAGTTTGAGGCCCCGGTCGCCAATAGAAGTATCGTATCCGTTTTCCAATTGCTCAATGAACTCATGTGCGTTCGCAATTTTAGCAGCCTGTATCACAGCTTCACGGTCTGCTTCCGGATGACCAAATGCAATATTATTGAACACTGTATCATTAAACAGGATAGCTTCCTGAGATACTACGCCAATGAGTGACCGCAGATCATTCAATTTTAGATCACGTATATCGGTGCCGTCTATACGAATATTACCTTCACTGACATCATAGAAACGGGGTAGCACATCCGCCATGGTAGATTTACCGGCGCCGCTGCGGCCTACCAATGCAATCATCTGTCCTTTACGGATAGTGAGCTGTATGTCTTTCAGCACAAATTGCTGGTCGTATTTGAAAGAAACATGGTTGTATTCAACTTTGTCTTCAAAAGTGCTGATGGCTTTTGCATCCGCTTTTTCCTGTACTGCCACCGGTGTGTCCAGTATGCTGAAAATACGTTCACTCGCAACGATACCACGTTGCATGGTAGTGATAGCGGTGGAGATATTTTTAGCCGGCTGCATGATTTGTGAATAGAACACCAGGTAAGTCATGAAGGTGGCGCCTGTCAGCAAATCACTGCCTTGCAGTACCAGTGTGCCGCCATAGATAACAAGGATCACTACCACCATTACGCCCAGTATTTCAGATACCGGTGAGGCCAGTTCCCGCTGGTTGAACATGGATTTGCTCACCGTCACAAAACGATGATTTACATCGCCGAATTTTTTCTGCATAAAGGCTGCGCCGGTAAAAGATTGTATGATGCGGATACCTCCCAGTGTTTCTTCTGTTACGTTCAGAATTTTACCCAGCAGCTCCTGGCTGAACCAGCCTTTTTGTTTCAGTTTTTTAGAGATATAGGAAATCAGGGCGCCGGATATAGGGAAAAATACGATCGTAAAAAGCGTGAGCTTAACGGACAGGTAAAAGAGCGCTGCAAAATAACCGATGATGATAAACGGATCACGCAACAGGATTTGAATAGCATTCACGACAGAGCCTTCTACTTCCTGCACGTCGTTGGTCATCACTGATAACAGGTCGCCTTTCTGTTTGGAGCTGTAAAAGCCCAGCGATTGTTCGGTGAATTTTTTATACAGGTTGGTCCTTAAGCGGGAGAGCATCGTCATTTTCATCCGGGTTACCACGCGGGTACTCATATAACGGCCCAGGTTAGCGATGACAACACAAACGCCGATGATCGCACACACAAAATAGAGCGCGCTTTGTTTGGAACCACTGCTGCGGATAAAATAGTCGAAATAATAATTGAAAAGATCAATAAAGTAGCTGATGGTGAAAGAAAAGGAAGGTTCTGAAAGGACCTTTGGTTTCGCTGCCACCTGGTCGAAAATTACGTTCAGCAGCGGAATCAGCATGGCGAAGTTGACCATGCCGAAAATGATACCAATGATAGTATAGATAACATATTCCGGAACATAATGATGCAGGGGGGTAGCATATCCCAGTAATCGCTTGAAAGTCTTCATGCCTGATGCTTCGCGTTTTTATTAGCATGCAAAAATAGCACAATTAAGTGACCCCCTGCCGGTAAATAGGCCTAATCTTTCCCGGAAATGGTTAATTTCGCGTATAACAGGGCTGTTTATCACAGCATGCTGTTGACAGTGTTATATCATAAATATGTTATTATTGTGCATATGAGCTGTTTTGTTAACGATTAAAATTGAATGCAATGCAGGAAACTAAAAGGCAAAAGCAAATAGGACAATTAATACAGGAGGAGCTGAGCAGTGTGTTTCAGCGGATGGGTTTTAATGTAGTGGAGGGAGGCATGATTTCCGTAGCTGCTGTTAAAATGACGCCTGACCTGCTGGAAGCGAAGGTATACCTGAGCATGTTCCAGATAAAATCTCCCGATGAGATGCTGGAGCGTATTAAAGACAGAATGGGAGAGATTAAGAAGGCGCTGGGGTTGCGTGTGGGCAAACAATTGCGCCGGATGCCGGAGCTGTCTTTCTTTCTGGATGATACCCTGGATTACGTGTTTAAAATGGAAGAACTTTTCAAGAAAATCAAAGAAGACGATTCTCATATCAAAGGAGATAACCAATAGTATCTATGGTTTGGCAGTTTGCTTCCCGTTATTTCAGGGCTAAAAAATCGACCAATGCGATCAATATCATTGCCTGGGTAAGTGTAGCTGCCATTGCGATAGGTACCGGAGCGCTGATCGTTATTCTCAGCGTATTCAACGGGTTTGAAGACCTGGTAAAATCCCTGTATTCCTCTTTTTATCCGGCTATAAAAATTGCGCCGGCCAGCGGAAAAACATTGTTGCTTACACCTGTACAGCTGCAGTCCATCGGGCGTACGCCCGGTGTAGTGGCGTATTCCGAAGTGGTAGAAGAAAAAGCGGTACTCCGTTATGGCGACGAGCCTACCATTGCGGTATTAAAAGGTGTTGATACCAGTTATAACCGGGTCACGGATGTTAAAAGCAATATTCTCCGCGGACGTTTTGATATAGGCGACGACGTTGCCTACCGTGCTGTGTTGGGCGTAGAGCTGGAAGGTGCGCTGGGGGTGGATGTAGTGCATAGCCTGGTGCCGGTAACGGTATACGTACCCCGCCGGAACGTGAATGCCTTTGTGACCCCGGATGATGCGCTGAATAACGGCGTGTTATATCCTGCCGGTACTTTTGCTATCCAGCAGGAATTCAACAGCAAGTATGTCATCACCCATATCGATTTTTTGCGTAAGCTGCTGGAGCTGGGGCCCAATGAAATGTCGGCCCTGGAAGTGGCTGCTGCACCGGGAATAAACCAAAACGAGCTGAAAGCCAGGCTGCAACAGCTGTTGGGCAAATCGTACAAGATACAAACCCGTTACGAGCAAAATCAATCCCTGTATGCGATCATGCAAACGGAAAAGTGGGCGGTGTATGTGATTCTGAGTTTTATCATGATTATTGCGGCGTTCAACATGATAGGATCATTGTATATGCTGGTGATTGAGAAAGAAAAGGATATCACTATCCTGAAGGCGATGGGCGCCCGCCGGTCTTTGATTATGAAGATATTTCTGGCCGAAGGCCTGATCATTGCCGGTATTGGGACGTTCCTGGGCTTTGTGCTGGGTGGCGGATTTTGCCTGTTGCAACAATATTTTGGCCTTATCCGGCTGGAAGGCACCTCCTTCCTGGTAGATACTTACCCGGTGAGCATGCACCTGATGGATTTTGGACTGGTGCTGATCACCATCCTGGTGATTGGACTGGCGGCCAGTTGGTATCCGGCCCGCCGGGCTGCTGCCGAGGCTATTTCTCTCAAAGCCACCTGATAATATTTTGATATTTAGAAATTTAGTTATTTGTTTTAGACACAATGGACTTGTAAAAAAGCAGCGGGACTTTATGATTAAAGTCCCGCTGCTTTTTTATAGTACCTTGAATACTTTAGATAAATATCAAAATATCCAAATATCAAAATCCGTAAATGATTAATAGTCGCCCAGTGTTTCCGGCAATTGTGCCAATGCTTTGGCCAGTTGTTCGTCGCTAGGGGCAATACCATGCCATTCGTGGTGGCCTTCCATAAAGTCAACCCCTTGTCCCATCACGGTTTTCATGATGATAGCGATTGGTTTACCTTGTCCGGTGAGGCTTTTAGCCTTTTCGAGGGTAGCAACGGTTTCGTCCATATCGTTACCGTTCATGTGGAGGACGGTCCAGCCGAAAGTTTCGAATTTAGCGCCTACATCGCCGAGGCCGGCTACATCGTCGGTAGTACCGTCGATTTGCTGACCATTCAGGTCTACCGTGATGATCAGGTTGTCTACTTTATGATGTGGGGCAAACAGTACGGATTCCCAGATTTGTCCTTCTTCCAGTTCGCCGTCGCCATGCAGGCAGAAAACGATGCCTTTATCGTTATTGAGTTTTTTGCTCAATGCAGCGCCGATAGCTACGCTCATGCCTTGTCCGAGGGAGCCGGAAGCCATGCGTATACCTGGCAGGTGTTCATGCGTGGTAGGGTGTCCCTGGAGACGGGAGTTCAGTTTACGGAAGGTGGCGAGTTCCTGTACCGGGAAGTAGCCGGAGCGGGCCAGTGCGCTATAGAAAACAGGGGAAATGTGCCCATTGGAAAGAAAGAACAGGTCCTGGTCGCGGCCGTCCATGTCAAAAGGTTGGGGAGTATGCTTTAAAACCTTGAAATACAAGGCGGTAAAGAAATCTGCGCAACCTAAAGAGCCACCCGGGTGGCCGCTTTGGACGCCGTGTACCATTCGTACGATATCTCTTCTGATCTGAGAGGCAATATCCTGAAGCTGTGGCATGATACTTGAGTGATTTTGTGCCGCAAAACTAATTGATTTCTTAGATTTTGTGACGTTGAATGTTTGTTTTTGCGGTCTCAAAGTATTAAAAATCCCGATTTTTTTAGTGTTTCTTTTACATATTTGATTGAAATAAATATCTTTGCAAAACTTAAGCCCCACTAATGGAGAATGTTTTAATTGCTACCGTCCTGAGTTTTGTGGTAACCTATTTTTCGATTCCGATACTTATCCGGGTAGCGGAATTAAAGCATTTGTACGACGAACCAGACGAAAGAAAAGCGCATAAACAACGCATACCAACGCTCGGGGGAATTGGATTTTTCTCGGGGTTCATTATTGCGGCTGCGGTATGTGTACCATCAATGCAAAATTCGCCGTTTCAATACATGATGGCGGCCTTTTTTATCATCTTCATGGTAGGCATGAAAGATGATATTGTTGGCTTATCTCCACTCAAAAAACTGGTTGGCCAGTTGATCGCTTCTTTTGCAATTATCTACCTGGGGAATCTTCAGATCAGCAGCATGTATGGGTTTATGGGTATTACCACCCTGCCTACCAATATCAGCCTGATGCTCACTTACTTCTATTTTATTGTAGTGATCAACGCCTTCAATCTGATAGACGGGGTGGATGGTCATGCGGGTAGTATCGGACTGCTGGTGAGTGCTGTTTTAGGGGCTTATTTCCTGCATGTGGGCGAAATTACCTATGCTGTGCTGGGTTTTGCCCTGGCAGGTGGTTTGGCCAGTTTCCTGATTTATAATATTTCACCTGCCCGCATTTTTATGGGAGATACCGGTTCGTTATTAATCGGCCTCGTGAATGCGGTACTGGTCCTTAAATTTATTGAAGTGGCCGGCAACCCGGCTGCTAAAATGCCGATCGACGCTACGCCGGCAGTAGCTATTGCTGTCCTGATAGTGCCGCTTTTTGATACCCTGAGGGTGTTTTCCGTACGGATGCTCCAGGGACGCTCTCCTTTTTCGGCCGACCGTAATCACATCCATCACTACCTGCTGGACCTCAAACTGGACCACCGGCAAACAACGCTGGTATCTGTGACCGTAAGCGCTGCTTTTATTGTGGCGGCTTATTTCCTTCAGGGACTGGGCACTACCCTGCTGACCTTTGTTGTGGTGGGCGCTGCCACGGCCTTTACCGGGGTCCTCTACCTGGCCCGTAAACGGAAACAGGCGGTGGTTAAAACACCTGTTACCTCCATTGCACAACCAGCTGCCCAGAATGCCGCTGCTGCTAAAATACTGCGGGTTACCACCGAAGGAGTATTACAGGATAAATAGCCCGAAGGTTACTATCGTCATACGGTGGGCCATTCTTGTATCCGTTACTTTGATGATTAAAAGAAAACCTGTAGGTTTGCAGGCACTTAACTATTTATGTTATGCAAGATGATCTAATGCTTATCCAGGATGATGCTGCGGACTCGATGAAAAAAGCAATCGGGCACCTGGAAACTGAACTTACAAAAGTAAGAGCCGGTAAAGCCAATCCTCAGATACTGGACGGAATCACTGTAGACTACTATGGTGCTCCTACCCCGCTTACGCAGGTAGCCAACGTTAGTATTGCTGATGCCCGCACCCTGACTATTCAGCCCTGGGAGAAAAATATGCTGCAGCCAATTGAAAGGGCTATTATCGCAGCTAATATCGGTATCAACCCTCAAAATGATGGTATCCTGATCCGCCTCTTCCTGCCACCACTGACAGAAGAAAGAAGAAGGGAATTTGTGAAAAGAGTGAATAACGAAGGGGAACAAGCGAAAGTAGCCATCCGTAACATCCGCCGTGATGCGATTGAAGGTATCAAAAAGTTACAGAAAGAAGGTCTGAGTGAAGATACCGCGAAAGATGCAGAAGCTGATGTACAGGTGATGACTGACAAACACATTGCCCTGATTGACAAACACTGTGAAGCAAAAGAAAAAGAAATCATGGCCATCTAAAATTTTAAAATTTACCAATTTTAAAATTTATAAATTATAACAGCGGAGAGACGCATGAGTGCAGGTCTCTCCGCTGTTGTTTTATCAGGAGACCGTTTTAGCCCGGTTAACAAGATACACGCCCAACAGGATAATACCCATACAAACCACCTGTACCCAGGTAACCGTTTCCTTGGCCAGCAAACCCCAGCCAATGGCTACTACCGGTAACGCATAAGTGACCATAGAAGCAAACATGGAACCGGCCCGCCGGATCAACAGGTAAAACAATACCGCCGCTACGCCGGTACCCATTACTCCCAGTATCAGACCAGCTGATAAGGAGCGCCATGGCGCATGATCTGTAGCAAACTGTGGGAAAAAGTCGCTGAACAACAATACCGGAAAGGTAAACAGACCACAAAAAAACATGGCGATAGATCCCAGCTGCAAGGAACCAAATCCTTTCAGGTAGTGATGTACCAGGCTGATGTTGGTGCCGTAACTAATGGTAGCGGCCACCACGAGTAAACTATAGTACCAGTGACCGCCGGTGGCAATTCCTTTGGAACTGAAAAGTAATACAACGCCCAGTAGTCCCACACATACCCCCAGTAACTGCGCTTTTTTAATCGGACTTTTGAAAATGATCAAACCCGTCAGCAGCGCCATTAACGGGGTCAACGAATTGAGGATACCGGCCAGGGAACTGTCTATCTCCGTTTCTGCGATACAGAAAAGAAATGCGGGTAACCCATTGCCCAATATACCGGAGAGAATAATGACCGGCAGCTTGCTGACCGGTGTTTGCCGGATGGCTTTGGGGAGAAAAGGCAACAACGCCACTCCTGCCGCTACCAATCGCAAACTGGCAACCTGGTAGGGCGTAAAAGATTCCAATCCGATTTTCATTAAGATAAAGGAGCTGCCCCAGGTCAGGGATAACAGCAGAAAAACGCCCCAGTGGGCAAATTTATGGTTCAAAGTGGCATTTTTTTATCTTACAAAATTCAGAATATAACTGTATTACGCAAAATATAAATTGTTTGATTTGCAACACTTCTGGACTGATTTTGTTAAATTCATTGGTAAGAATGTAAATCCATGAGTAAAATCAAGTTGTCAGCCATCAGTACCACCGCTCCCAAAAAATTGGACAAAGAGAAGACCAAAGCCGCCACCCAGGATATTTTGCAGGAACTGGACGAGTTACAAAACTTACTATATGCCCAGCATAAACACTGTGTATTAATGGTCGTTCAGGGTATGGACGCCAGCGGCAAAGACGGTGTCATCAAAAATGTAACCGGTACCCTCAACCCGCAAGGGTGCACGGTTTACTCCTTTAAAGGCCCTACCCAGGCGGAACTGGATCACGATTTCCTCTGGCGGGTACATAATCAGGCTCCCGGAAAGGGTATGATACAGGTGTTTAACCGGTCTCATTACGAAGATATCCTGATACAAAGGGTACATAAATGGATCGATGACAAAACAGCCCGGAAAAGAATGGCAGCGATCAATGATTTTGAGAAACTGTTGACCGAACATAACAATACCCATATCCTGAAATTTTACCTGCATGTTTCCAGAGAAGCTCAGCAACAACGGCTGACCGAACGCACAGAAGACCCGCGGAAAATGTGGAAGTATAATGAGAATGACTTAGCGGAGGCCAAATTATGGGACCAGTATATGGACGCATATGAGGATGCATTTAAATATTGTAATGATGTTCCCTGGATTATTGTACCCGCAGATCATAACTGGTATAAGGAATACATTGTAGCGCTAACGCTTAGGGATACACTGAAATCACTGAATATGAAATACCCCCGTTTGAAGAAATAATGGATTAATAATTAAGCAGTTCTGTGATTATTATTATTTTCGTCGTCATATTTTAACCAAATTAAAACCTTGCGTTTATGTCATTCATTAAAGAATTTAAGGAATTTGCCATGAAAGGCAATGTAATGGATCTTGCAGTTGGTGTGATCATTGGTGGCGCCTTCGGAAAGATCGTTACATCCTTGGTAGACAATATCATCATGCCAGTAATTGGTGTGGTGACAGGTGGTGTGAATTTCACCGACAAATTTGCCTACCTGGATAGCAGCAAGGGAACCAATTTTCCATCACTGGCAGCAGCGAAGGCTGCCGGCGCCAACGTTTTCGCCTATGGCGCATTCATCCAGAGTGTGATCGACTTCCTGATCATTGCGTTCTGTATTTTCCTCCTGGTGAAATTTATGAACAGCCTGACCAAAAAAGGACCTGCTGCTCCGGCAGAACCTACTGCACAGGAAAAACTACTCATGGAAATCCGCGACGAGCTGAGAAAAAGATAAGCTGTTTTTATATCGTAGCACAGTATTCAGTTGTTCTCCGGGAGGAGACCGGCAGGATACTGTGCTTATTTGTTAATCAAAAAAGAGTAATTAATGAGAAAATTCACTTTGTCCATTGCCTGTTTTTTACTGGGATTTATTGCAGTACAGGCACAAAATGACTGGATAAAGAGCCAGAGGGATGAAACGGGTAAAAAGATCAAAAAAGATGATAAGGATACCACGGTGCAGATTTGGAAAAAAGGGCTTAATCTGAATGTGAACATCAACCAGGGATCGTTGAGTAATTGGGCCGCCGGGGGCGATAACTATACTTTCTCGCTGGGTTCGACCGTATATGCGTGGGCGTTTTATAAGAATGGCCGCCGGGCATGGGATAACGTAGCAGACCTGGCCTACGGTTTTATTAATACAACCAGTCTGGGTGCACGTAAAGCCGATGACCGGATAGATCTTACTTCCAAATACGGCTATGATATTGGCAGGCATTGGTATGTAAGCATGCTGGGCAACCTGAGAACGCAATTTACGAATGGCTACCTGTATCCTGCTGATACCACTCCTCAACTGTCTTCCCGGTTTTTTGCACCGGCCTATGTGCTGCTGTCACCCGGTTTTGACTATAAACCGGTGCCGGAGTTTTCTTTGTTCCTCTCTCCTGCTACTTCCCGGTTTATATTTGTAATGGATGATTACCTGGCCCGTCAGGGAGCTTATGGGGTAGATACCGGTAAACACTTCAAATATGAAATTGGTGCTTACCTGTCTGCCAACTATATGAAAACAGTAGCAAAAAATATTACTTACAAAGGCCGGCTGGACTTGTTCTCCAATTACCTTGACAATCCGCAGAATATCGTGGTATTTTTTACCAATATGCTGGAGTTAAAAGTGAACAAGTACATTGCCGCCACGCTGAATGTAGATATGATATATGACGATAAGGTAAGAGTGTTTGAAAATAAGAAAACAGGGGTAATGGGGCCCCGGCTGCAGGTGAAGCAGGTACTGGGTATCGGATTTGCCGCCAAGTTCTGATTAGCCGGAATTTTGTTACTTTTGATATTACGCAAAAGCGCGAAGGCGCAGGGCAACAAAAAAGTCTTTGCTGCTTTGCGCCTTTGTGCATAAAACATCATCAAGTGAGTGAACAGGTTTCCTATAAGATAAAACTGCCGCAGTTTGAAGGTCCGTTTGACCTCCTGTTGTTCTTTATAGAACGTGATGAGCTGGATATCTATAATATTCCGATTAACACCATCACGCAGGAGTTTCTCGATTATATTCATCATATCGAGTCGTTGAACATAGAACTGGCAAGTGAGTTCATCCTTTTTGTGTCCACACTGATGCGGATCAAGGCTAAAATGCTATTGCCCCGTAAGGAACTGGACGAACAAGGCAATGAAATTGATCCGCGGTTGGAACTGATAGACAAAATCCTGGAATACAAGCGTTATAAGCAGGCAGCCGCCGAACTGGCCGAAATGGAGGCCGAAAGGATGCTGCATATCAAACGGGGGAATATTGCGAAGGAGCTGGCCGAAATTGGGGAAGTAACCAGTGAAGGCACTGAAATCCAGACACTTACCCTCTTTAAACTGGCGCAGACCTTTGAAAAGGTGATGCAACGCATGAAGGCGCGCGACCATAAGCCTCAGCACGTGGTATATAAATATGATTATACCATGGAAGGCTCGAGAATGTATATGGAAGAGCTGGCCAGGGCGGAACGCACTTTGTCTTTTGAGAAAATATTCGACCACTGTAAAGACCGGGTACATGCTATCTTCCTGTTCCTGAGTATGTTGGAACTGGTACAGATGAAACACATGGGTATTATGGTGGGAGAAGGCAGAAATAATTTTATTATTGAATACATTGATCCGGAGAACAGGGAGGAAGAACCTGCCGGTACACTTATAGATGGTTAACAGATGGGTGAGAAACGTGAAAATATCGGTATCATATCATTGCCTGCCTACGCGCAGGCTGATCCTTCCTTTGTAGTATCCAGCATTTGCGAGCTGGGCGAAAACTTTTTTGATCAGGCAGGTGTACCACACCGGCATGATTTCTACACCATTTATTGGATCAAAAAAGGCTCCCTGCTGCATACCATCGATACCGTAACGCACGAAGTAAAGAAGAACACCCTCTTTTTCCTCGCTCCCGGCCAGGTCCATAAACTCCAGTTGAGTGAAAGGATTGATGGTTATATGATTGCCTTCCGGGATGCTTTTATGTGCCTGAAAGACCAAAGCCAGGTATCCGGCATCAATTCCGGGCTTTTCTTCAACGATCAGTTCAGCAGCGTGATTACCCTGGACACAACTCAATCGACTGATATTGAGTCCATTGTACAACTGATGGTGAAAGAGTTGACTACCAAAGAGCCGGAATATGAAACCGCTCTCCATGGCTTACTGCGTTATTTCCTGGTGCTTGTATCCCGTATCAAGGGGCAAAGCCTGGCCATTTCGCCGGAACAGCATGCTGTTCACAATAGCTCCATCTTCCTGAAATTCAAAAACCTGATCGAGGAAAAATACAGGGAGCTGAAAACCGTTTCCGATTATGCCGGTTTGTTGCACATAAAACCGGTGCTGCTCAACGAGATCAGCAAACAATTGTCCGGTATTACCGCAGGAGAGCATATCCGTAACAGGGTCATCCTGGAAGCCCAACGTTACTTATATAATACAGACCTCACCGCTAAGGAAATAGCTTACAAACTGGGATTTGACGATCCCCACTATTTCAGCCGCTTTTTTAAGAAATACACCTCCCAAAGCCCTTCCGAGTTTAAGGATGCCTCCCGCTCTGTGAGCCACCAGCCTTGATTTGATGTCGTTCCGAAAAAAAGTCCATCAAGGAAGCT
Source organism: Chitinophaga qingshengii (assembly GCF_014529935.1). Taxonomy (GTDB): domain Bacteria; phylum Bacteroidota; class Bacteroidia; order Chitinophagales; family Chitinophagaceae; genus Chitinophaga; species Chitinophaga qingshengii. The sequence goes on along the minus strand of NZ_JACVFC010000001.1, from coordinate 3,310,292 downwards.
GTTTTATCCATTCTTAATAGATGTTGTAACATGTATTTTTGTGTTGTCTTTTAAAGGAGGCAATTATGAAAAACATAAAACATGTCAGTCAGATTTTAACAGCACCCGCTCCCCACATGGTGGGCGACGGTTTCAGGGTTCACAGTGTACTGCCGGGCGGTACCCGTTCACAGAACAACCCGGTAAGTCCGTTTATCCTCATGGATTATGGTGCGTCCTCCTATTTCCCACCCACCAATAAACCCCGTGGCGTGGATCAACACCCGCACAAAGGATTTGAAACCGTTACGGTAGTATACCAGGGCGAACTGGAACACCGCGACTCTACCGGCAGCCATGGTAAACTGGCGCCCGGCGACGTACAGTGGATGACCGCTGCAGCAGGTATCGTGCACGAAGAAAAACACGAAACTGAATTCAGCAAACGGGGTGGTAAAGTGGAAATGGCCCAACTGTGGGTCAATCTCCCTAAAGCATATAAAAACAGTCAGCCTGGTTACCAGAACCTGACCAAAGCGGAAATACCGGTTGTAAAAGTGAGTGAAGCCGGTTACGTAAGAGTAATCGCCGGAGAATTTAATAGTGTGAAAGGCGCTGCTAAAACATTCTCCCCGGTAAACGTACTGGATGTACAGCTGAAGAAAGGCGATACCATAGAAGTGGCATTTCCGGCGAACTTTAATACCATCGCTGTAGTGATGCAAGGTGAAGCGGACCTCAACGGCAGCACTGCCAAAGGGGTGGAAACCGTACTCTTTGACCACGACGGCACCGATATCACTATCACCGCCCTTGCAGACACCAGCATGCTGTTGCTCAGCGGCGAACCGATCAACGAACCGATCGTGGCTTATGGTCCCTTTGTGATGAACACACCGGAAGAAATCAATGAAGCTATCCGTGACTATAACGCCGGTAAAATGGGCTTTCTGAACTAATAACAAACAAATATTTATCTATAAACAACAAACAACAAAACATAATTTTTATGACTACCTGGAAAATAGATCCTACGCATAGTGATGTACAGTTTAAAGTAAAACACCTGATGATCACCACTGTTACCGGCCAGTTTGGTACGTTTGAAGCGACCATGCAAACAGAAGGTAACGATTTCAGCACTGCCAATATTTCTTTCAGCGCCGACATCAACAGCGTTACCACACAGAACGCACAACGTGACCAGCACCTGCTGGCAGCTGATTTCTTTGACGCAGCGCAGTATCCTAAAATGCAATTCGTTTCCAAAGAAGTGAAAAAAATCGACGACGAAAATTACAAACTGATCGGTGATCTGACCATCCGCGATAATACCCGCCCGGTAGAACTAAAAGTGGAGTTTGGCGGCGAAGTAGTGGACCCCTGGGGACAAACCAAAGCCGGTTTTGAACTGAGCGGTAAAATTAACCGTAAAGATTTCGGTCTTACTTTCAATGCCACTACAGAAACAGGTGGCGTGCTGTTGAGCGACGAAGTGAAACTGTTGGCCAGTGTGCAAATGATCAAAGAAGCGTAAAAGAATAACAATGGATATCATAGAAAAACTGGAATGGCGTTATGCCGTGAAGAAATTTGATCCAGCGAAAAAGTTAACAGCCACCCAGTTGGACAGAATTACAACAGCCACCCGGTTGTCGGCTTCTTCCTACGGTCTTCAACCATACAAAGTATTGATCGTTGAAAATCCTGCGATCAGGGAAAGACTCAAAGCTGCTTCCTGGAATCAGTCACAGATTACAGATGCTTCGCATCTGGTGGTGTTTGCCCGGGTAAGCAACCTCAATGAATCTCACGTAGACGATTATACGAATAATATAGCTGCTACCCGTCACATCAATCAGGAAGACCTGGCTGGTTTTGCCGGAGTAATGAAAGGTACGGTTAACCGACTGGATGAAGCTGGTGCTGCTGCATGGACTTCCAAGCAGGCGTACCTGGCGCTGGGCACCTTATTGACCGCCGCAGCTGCCGAAGGGATCGATGCCTGTCCGATGGAAGGTTTTGATGCAGCCCGATACGACGAAATTTTAGGACTGAAGGATAAAGGGCTGGCTACAGTAGTGATAGCGGCCATCGGTTTCAGAGCAGCAGATGATGCTATGCAGCATGCGAAGAAAGTGAGAAAACCAATGGCGGAATTAGTGGAATTAATATAACCGTAACTGTGACAGCCATGATTAATGCTGATTTACGGAGATAAGAGCGGAGATAGCGGAGCTTTAGCAGCGATTAACAGTAGGAACCAACAGAAGAGTTTAAAGATGAATGCGATAACCCGGTGGCACTGTCCGCCGGGTTATGTTTTTTTATCCTGTTTATTTTTGTAATTTGGGGCCTCTACACATTAATCACCTCAAATTATTAAAGCATAAAAACATGAAAAGATTTGCAACCGCCAATTGGCAAGGCACTGGTAAAGAAGGTAAAGGTACTGTTTCTTCCCAGTCAACCGTGTTGAACAATACCCAATATTCCTACAGCAGCCGTTTTGAGGAAGGTGTAGGCACCAACCCGGAAGAGCTGATTGCTGCTGCCCATGCGGGTTGTTTTACCATGAAGCTGAGCTTCGTGATCTCCGGTGCAGGCCTTACTCCTGGTAACATCGACACCAAATGCACTATCACCCTGGAAAACGGCGCCATTACTTCCAGCCACCTGGAAGTAAAAGCCAGCGTTCCTGGTCTGGATGCCGCTAAATTTGCTGAAATGGCTGCTGACGCTAAAGCGAACTGCCCTATCAGCAAACTGTTGAACACCAATATCACCATGGATGCCGTACTGGTATAAGTATCCATCAGCATAATTTATGGGAATGCAGCGGATCTCCTCCGCTGCATTTTTTTGTCCACGCTTTTCAATAGTTGATCCATTTTATTACCCTATGTTTTGAACGACCTTTGTATTGTTAAAACAAGGAGATAATAGCTATGAAAAAGATTATACAACGTGCAAACGAAAGAGGTTATGCTAACCATGGTTGGTTAAAAAGTTATCATTCTTTCAGTTTTGCCAGTTACTACAACCCCGATAATATTCATTTCGGTGCATTGCGCGTATTGAATGATGACCAGGTAAAAGGTGGAATGGGCTTTGGCGCTCATCCGCACGACAATATGGAAATTGTGTCTATCGTATTAGATGGTAGCCTGGAACACCGCGATAATATGGGTACCCGGGGCGTGATACGGAAAAATGATGTGCAGGTGATGAGTGCCGGTAGTGGTGTTGTTCACTCCGAATTCAACGCCTCCAAAACAGAAGATGTAAGTTTCCTGCAGGTATGGGTATTCCCGAAAGAAAGAAATATTACCCCGCGCTATGATCAACGCACCTTTGATCCTGCTGCCCGTCATAATGCGTTGCAGGTAGTGGTAGCGCCGGATGGCGCCGGTAATGCGTTGTCGCTTCACCAGGATACCTGGTTTTCACTGGGTGAGTTTGAAGCAGGTAAACAGATAGATCTAACACCGAAACAACCGGGCAGCGGCAGCTACCTGTTCCTCCTCAGCGGAGAAATTAAAGTGGCCGATGAAGTGTTGCAAACCCGCGATGCGATTGGATTGTCTGATTATGAAAAAGCAACGGTGGAAGTACTGAAACCGGCAACGTTTTTGCTGATAGATGTACCGATGCTGAACTAATTTATATATTGACACATCATATACACAAGAGACCGCCGTAAGGTTGGTCTCTTGTTTTTTATTTTTGTTAAATAGGATACCGGTGTTTGTATTCCCGGAACAAACCTTTTATATTAACCGATCAACAGACGATTTATAAAGATGTTATTAGCTACAGATCTTGACGGAACATTCCTGGCCGGCTCCGCGGCAGACAAAGAACGTTTATACGAGCTGGTCCGCGCCAGAGAAGACATACAACTGGTGTTTGTAACGGGAAGGGGTATACGAAGTGTACTGACGCTGCTGGAAGATGATATTCTTCCCCGGCCTGAATATATTATCTGCGATGTGGGCGCCACGGTTACCCATCTGGCTTCCCTGGTATCGGTAGAGCCTGTACAGTCGGATATAGCAAAATTATGGCCTGGTGACCAGGTGCGGGAAAAACTGAAAGCGGTAAAAGGATTATTGCATCAGGAGGCACAGCAGCAGTACCGTTGTTCCTATTATTACGATGATGCTACCGACATTACCACCGCCCGGGAGATAGCGGAATCGCTGCATTGCGACCTGGTATTATCGGCGGGGAAATACCTCGATATTCTTCCCCGTGGTGTAAATAAAGGCAACACTTTACAACAGTTGTTAGGAGTGCTGGCATTACCGCATCATGACGTATTGGTTGCGGGAGATTCGATGAATGATTTTTCGATGTATGAAATGGGATTTAAAGGGGTGGTAGTAGGAGATGCAGAACCTGAGTTGCTGGTCCGTACTGCCGGAATGCCTAATGTACTGCAGGCGGGTAGCAGTGGAACAGGTGGTATTTTAGAGGCGATGGCATGGTTTCCGGAGTTTGGCAGATATCTGTAAACAATACCGGAACTTAGGTGGGCCGCATCGAAAAAGATTGTAACTTAGAAGTGAATCTTTGCAGATAATGACGGGAAATAAGCGGTCAAGTGGATACTGAAAAATCGCTTGGGTAATGATGAATCATTATTGTTAATGCTAAATCAATACACCATGGAAATTACAACACAGCCAACAGATCTGACTGAGCAGATCAATTCCTGGAAAGAAGAAGTAAATGAAGTAAGAGAAGAGGTAAAATTGATGCGGGAGCGTTTGGAACAGATAGCCCTCAGTTCCGCGCCCCGGGAGGTAATGCAGAAAGTAGAGCATTTTGAAAACCGCCTGTTAAGGCAACGGGAAGTTGCCGACGAAACGTTCCACGATCTTAAACAATGTGCCAAAAAAATATCGGCCCAGGCGCAAACGGTGACCCATGATGACCGGCCGGTATGTGACTATGAAACCATGTCCAACCGCATGGAAATATTCCAAAAACTATTTGTTGAACTGAAAGAAGACTTTAACCATTTTATGGTCAGTGAGTTGTAGCCGGTACTACTCGATACTTTTCACTTTGTGTTCGATCTTGTGAATGATTTCATCCAACTGCCGGGTGGATTGGTGCAGCCATTCCATGAGCCGGGAATTGAGGTGCACGTCCTGATTGCTTTTATCGAACAGGTTGGTAATACTAAGAATAGATACTACCGGCCTGCGTATTTCGTGTGAATTGATCCAGGCTATTTCCCTCAGGGTTTTATTTTGTTTTTCCAGGCGTACAGCCTGTTTAATGTATTGGTCTATATCCTGTACGATGCCGATCATGCGGGTAGGCCGGCCATTTTCGTAGATGATAAATGCCCGGTCTACCACGTATTTGAACGTGCCGTCAGAGCAGCGGAAGCGGTATTGTTGTGACCAGGAGCTGTGTTGTTGTTGTAGACAGGCGTCCAGCGAACTCATGACAAGTGGACCGTCTGCCGGATGGATATTGGATTTCCACCAGTTAAACAGGTCGGTGTCTGGTTGCGTAGGATGTTGGAAAAGGCTTTCCAGTCCGTGTTTCCAGAGCACTTCATTGGTAACGAGGTTACGGTCATAAAGGGCATCGTTGGTAGCCTGTGCCAGCAGTTCATATCTCACGCCCAGCTGATGCGCTTCTTTAGCGGCCCGTACCTGTTCGTCCACATCCTTAGCCATAATGAAGCGGGCTTCTTTACCTTCATAGATGGCGGAGTGCGCATAGATTTCCACAAAGAAGGTCTCCCCGTTTTTACGGCGGTGTTTCCAGATGCCCCGGTATTCTGTGCCGTTGCAACGCAGGCGGACATTTTCCATCAAGGCATCCAGTTCTTCATTGTCCCGTATATCCTTGATCGTGAGTGCGAGGAATTCCGTACGGCTGTAACCGTATTTTTTGCACGCAGCATCATTGACAAACAGGAACCGGAGGGTATCTTTCTCATAAATCCACATGGGAATGGGATGATTGAGATACAGGTTTTCAAACTGGGAAACCGGTTGTTTACGTATAAGCGTGGCAGTTAACAGCAGGAAAGCGCTGCATAGTACTGTTTCATTCAGTATAAGCCAGGTTTTTTGGGTAGATGATTCGCTTCCGGTAAGGAGATAAGCATTGATAACAATGATTACAAAAAGCAAACACAAACCTGCCATCTTAATCGGGGAGCGTTGCATTTCTCGAATTTCTTAAAATTTAGTAAAAATAGTTGCATGTAAAAAATAATAATCAAACTGATATGATTTATAAAACTATTTACATTTTAATAATTTACAATTCGATTTCAACTTGATCACTGGCGGGGTAACCCACACAGGTAAGCACCAATCCTTCCGCCAGTTCCTTATCTGTCAGCACTTCATTGACAGACATCCACACCTTCCCGCTGGTGCATAAGGCAGTACAGGAGCCGCAAACACCACCTTTACAGCTGTAAGGGAGGGGCACGTCATGTTCCAGCGCATAGCTAAGGATGGTTTGATTGGCCGGGATGGCCAGGGTATAGGTTTCATTCCGCAGTAATATATTTACCTGGCGTGGTGTATCGTCGGTAGGAAGCGAGGTGTGCGCCAGTTTTGCTTCAGTGGTGATCACGAAGTTTTCTTTATGCAACTGTGTATCTCCGAAGCCCATAAAATGCAGCGTTAGCAGAATCATGCGCATATATTCCGGCGGACCGCAGAGGAAAAATTGGGCAGCCTCTTTATGGAACAGGAGATGTTCGGTGACAAGTAGTTCCAGCAGGATATTATTAAGCCGGCGGTAAGTATGGTGACTGTCGGGGTCGTTGCTGAACAGAAAGAGTATTTTAAGCCTGGGATGCTGGTTTTCCAGCGTGCGCAGCTGCTCATAAAAGATGGTTCTTTCCGGAGTGGTATTGCTGTATATCAGGGTGATTTTAGCGGCCGGTTCATCCCGCAACATCTGTTTCAGCAGGGAGAACACTGGTGTAATACCGCTGCCGGCTGCCATGAGGAAAATATCGCGTTCTCCGGTAGCGGGTTCAAAGGTAAATCTGCCGGAGGGCTCGAGTGCTGTAATGATATCGCCGGTTTTCCAGGTACGCAGGAGGTGGCGGGATATCTCGCCGTTTTCCTTCTCCCGGATAGTGACAGCCATATGCTCGTCGATACCGGGCGTAGAGCTGAAAGAGTAGGAACGGCGATATTCTTTGTTATGTAGCTGAATGACAAACGTGAGGAATTGGCCGGCCTGGTATACTACGGGTTCGGGCGTCGTGTTTTCGAGATGATAGGTCCTGGTACCGGGTGTTTCGTCTTTTACTGCTACAATTCTTAGTTGCAAATACATGTCACTAAATTACGAATTACAAATTACGAATCAGGGGTTCCCCATGGTGGAGAACCCCTGATTGTTTATACGTTCAAAACTTGTAATTGATTATACGGTAACGGTGATTTTCTCTCCCATCATTTCCCGGGTAGTGCGGGCTATACCGGCGGGATCGTAACCGCATTCGCGGAACAGTTCTTCCGGTTTACCGTGTTCGATGATCCTGTCGGGGATACCGAGCATTTTAATCTGGGAGGAGTAGTTGTGTTGTGCCATGAAGTCCACTACTGCGCTGCCGAAGCCGCCGGTAATGGCGCCATCTTCCACGGTGATTACCTTGCTGAATTTGCTGAATACTTCATGCAGCATGGCTTCGTCCAGTGGTTTTACAAAGCGGAGGTCGTAATGGGCCGGTTGCAGGCCATCGCTGATCAGTTCCTTGCAGGCTTCGGTAACGAAGTTGCCCACATGTCCGAAGGACAGGATGGCTACATCTTTACCATCGCGGATTTTACGGCCGGTACCGGCTTTGATGGCTTTGAACGGTGTACGCCATTCAGGCATTACGCCTTGTCCGCGTGGATAGCGGATCACGTATGGATGGGTATTTTCTTCCAGTTGAGCGCTGTACATCAGGTTTCGCAGCTCTTCTTCGTTCATGGGGGCGCTGATGATCACATTGGGGATACTGCGCATATAGGCAATATCGTAGGCGCCGTGGTGGGTAGGACCGTCCTCTCCTACCAGGCCTGCTCTGTCAAGGCAGAAAATCACCGGCAGGTTTTGGATGGCTACGTCGTGTACAGCCTGGTCAAAAGCCCGTTGGAAGAAGGAGGAATAGATGGTACAGAACACGCGCATGCCCTGGGTGGCCATACCGGCGGAGAGGGTAACCGCGTGTTGTTCGCAGATACCGACGTCGAAGGCGCGGTCGGGCATTTTCTCCATCATAAATTTGAGGGAGGAGCCGGAAGGCATGGCGGGAGTGATACCGATGATTTTATCGTTTTTCTCTGCCAGTTCGATGATGGTGTGGCCGAAAACATCCTGGTATTTGGGAGGCTGTGGGCGGTCCACCTGTTTTTTAAAGATTTCGCCGGTGATTTTATCAAACAGGCCGGGTGCATGCCAGGTAGTCTGGTCCTTTTCTGCCAGGGCATAACCTTTACCTTTGGTGGTAACGATATGCAGCAGTTTGGGGCCGGGAATATCTTTCAGGTCCTGGAGGGTATCGGTCAGTTTTGTGATATTATGGCCGTCGATCGGGCCAAAATACCGCAATTTTAATGATTCGAAGAGGTTGCTGGATTTAGACACCACGCCTTTGAGGGAGGCTTCCAGTTTGGAGGCCATTTCGCGGGTGAAGCGTTTGCCCACCGGTAGTTTGCCGAGCAGGTGCCATACATCATCGCGCAGTTTGTTATAGGTAGGCGATGTGGTGATGTCTGTCAGGTATTCTTTGAGTGCGCCTACGTTGGGATCAATGGACATGCAGTTATCGTTGAGGATAATGAGCACGTTGGCATTGGCAACGCCGGCGTGGTTGAGGGCTTCAAAAGCCATCCCGGCCGTCATGGCGCCATCGCCGATAACGGCAATGTGCTGGCGGTCGAATTCTCCTTTGTAATGGGAGGCCATAGCCATACCCAGTGCTGCGGAGATGGAGGTAGAGGAATGCCCTACGCCGAAGGTATCGTATTCGCTTTCGTCTCTTTTAGGAAACCCGCTGAGGCCTTTGTATTTCCGGTTAGTGGGAAAGGCTTCGCGCCGGCCGGTAAGGATCTTATGTCCATAAGCCTGGTGCCCTACGTCCCATACCAGCTGGTCATAAGGGGTATTGAAGACATAGTGAAGGGCTACAGAGAGCTCTACTACACCCAGGCTGGCGGCAAAGTGGCCACCATGCACACTTACCACGTCAATAATGTATTGACGCAGTTCCTCGCACACCTGATGCAGCTGATCTTTGCTCAGCTTCTTCAAATCTGCGGGGGAGTTTATCTGGCTTAAAAGTGAACCGGCCGTGATATTCATAATTAATGGTTCAGGGTTTAATTAAAAACAAAACTACTAAAAAATATGTGTTATCCGGCGACAAATGACCGGAAAAACCCCGTATTTCCTGTTAATCCGCCATTCGGTACAGAGGATTCACCATTTACCGGTTCTGATTCGCCATTTATAACAATTAGGTTTCGGTGGGCAGGGCCATACGGTATTTTTGGAATAATGGTGAAGTTTACTAATTTGAATTAATGCTTAAACGAGTATCCAAATATTGGTGGGGACAATTGTTAGGGTGGTCTGTATATTTTCTGGTCAGTTTATTCTTCAACTTCACCCTGAAAAAGACTGATCTGTCTGCGGTTACGATTTATCTGATCATTTTTATCATTTCAGGTATTACCTCTACTCACCTATTCCGGACCCTCTTAAACAAGCTCAAGGGGTGGGAAAGCTATAGCTTTGAAAGACAACTGGTTATCTTCCTTGTGTTGGTGATAGGTACCAATCTCGTATGGTACCTCGGCTATAATCTGTTGCTGGATTATATGGGTGGTAACAGATCCGGGAGTGGCAATTTCCTGATGAATCTGATAGAAAGAGGATATGTGACAATTTTTGCCGTTTCCTTTATCTGGTGGGTGATATATTTTGTCTGGCATTATGTGGACCGGACCCGTACATCCCAGGTGGACCGGTTAAAGCTGGAGGCGACCGTAAAAGAGCTGGAGTTGAAGACGATTAAGGCGCAGATGAACCCTCACTTTATTTTTAACGCCCTTAATAGTATCCGGGCGCTGGTGGATGAGAATCCGCAGCGGGCGAGGACGGCGATTACAGAATTATCCAATATTCTGCGCAGTTCCATGGCCACGGAAAAGGTAGAGACCGTTAGTCTGGAAAATGAATTAAACATAGTAAAAGATTACCTTGCACTGGAGCATATCCGGTTTGAGGAGCGGTTGCAGGTACGGTATGAAATAGATCCGGACACCCTGGAATTGCAGGTGCCGCCCATGATGCTGCAAACACTGGTGGAGAACGCCATCAAACATGGTATTTCCCGGATGGTGAGTGGTGGAACGGTGTTTATCGCTTCCCGGTTGAACGGTATGGAGCACGAGATCACCATTCAGAATACCGGTCAGCTGGTAGAGAAAAATGTGGTAAATGGCCATGGATTTGGATTGGAGAGCACGCGGCAGCGGTTGAGCCTTTTGTTTGGAAACAGGGCTACCTTTGATATCAAAAATAAAGACGAAGCAACGGTAGAAGCCCGGGTGGTGATGCCGTTACTTTGAATCACTTGTTATTCGGAAACCGCTATAGCGGGGCGTTATAGCCTGGCTATGGCTTTAAATGTTTTAAAAATTAGTCATTCAACCAAACTTCATATTGCCAATGAAAAAAGCATTGATAATAGATGATGAACGCCTGGCCAGGAGTGAACTGAAAAAATTGCTGGCAGATCACCCGGAGATAGTGGTGGTGGGAGAAGCAGTGAACGCGAAGGATGGTATCGAGAAGATTGAGAATCTGCACCCAGACCTGCTGTTCCTGGATATTCAGATGCCGGACAAGACCGGTTTTGATTTGCTGGCCGAGCTGGAGAAAACGCCACAGGTGATTTTTACCACTGCATATGATGAATATGCCCTGAAAGCATTTGAATACAATGCGCTGGACTACCTGTTGAAGCCGGTAGAACCCAAGCGTTTGGCCGATGCTATTCACAAGTTGCACCAGCAGGATGAGAAAGACCGGCTGGCAGCCTCCGGCGGTATCCGTACCCTGTTGTCGGAAAACGACCAGGTGTTTGTAAAAGACGGGGACCGTTGCTGGTTTGTTAAGTTGCAGGAGATCCGGCTGTTTGAGAGCGTGGGTAACTATGCCAGGGTATATTTCGAGACGAACAAACCGTTGATTCTGAAGTCATTGAATGCGCTCGAGGAGCGCCTGGATGAACGGGTGTTTTTCCGTGCCAACCGTAAACATATTGTGAACCTGCGCATGATCGAGAAAATAGACACCTATTTCAATGGCGGATTATTGCTGGAGATGAGAGGAGGTGAAAAAATTGAGGTGAGCCGCCGGCAGGCCGTTAAATTTAAGGAAATGATGAGCCTTTGATATGTAGGGATTTTTTGATTTACGAATTTTTTGATTTCTGGAAGATAAAAAGAAGACCGAAGCGATTATAATTGCTTCGGTCTTTTATTTTATTCGCGTAAATCTTTGCTAAAAGATTCGCTAAATCAAAAAATCGTAAATCAAAAAATTCCTAAATAGTGATGGGGGCTGAAGAGTGTACAGCGTCTGCCAGCTCCTTGATCAGGGAAATATCATTTTCGATGGCATTGCCAACCACGATGATATCGGCGCCGGCTTTGCAGTTACGATAGGCTTTTTCAGCGTCACGGATACCGCCGCCCACGATGATGGGAACTTCTACCTGGCTGGATACCCGGTTGATCATTGTTTCTGTGATCGGGTTACGGGCGCCGCTGCCGGCATCCATATAAATTACTTTCATACCCAGCATTTCTCCTGCCATGGCGGTGCACATGGCGATATCCGCTTTGTCGGCGGGAATCGGAGTAGCATTGCTGATGTAGGAAACGGTAGTGGGCGCGCCGCCGTCAATAACCATATAGCCGGTGGAAATAACTTCCAACTGGCTTTTTTTGACAGCTGCAGCGGATACTACGTGTTGACCAATTAATAACTCAGGGTTCCTGCCTGAAATCATGGAAAGATAAAGAAGCGCGTCTGCATATCTCGAAACCTGCGAAGGGCTTCCTGGAAATAGAATAACAGGAATATCGCAACTGGCCTTTAACTGCTGCACGCACTCGTCCAGGTGATTGGTGATAACCAGACTACCGCCAAGGAAGATGTAATCTACTTTGGCAGCGGTGCATTTGGCCGCAAGTTCAATGATGCCAGCAGGGGTCACCTTATCCGGATCAATCAAAACCGCGAATGCTTTTTCTTTCCTGGCCTTTCTTTCGATGAACGAAGTGTATATTTTATTGTACATCAATAGCGCATTGTTCCGGTTGTCGCAAATGTATAATATTTTTATTAATAACCCACAATGCTAAATAAATATGCATGCAATTCATTTTCTATGAATGAACTACATGATATTTATGGCATTACAAGACGCATCCACTCAGTAAACCGCTAACGACAAATTTTAAGCCGGATTTTGTTATATCAGTTTGGTTTATAACAAACCAGGCGGCAAAGTGTTGATACAATTATCCACAAGTTGTGCATAATAATCCGGCTTTCCGGGGCTTTTAAAAACTAATTTTAGTATACCCCCTTTTCTTAATATTCTTTTAATCCAGTGAAAATTTTTGGGTATGAAAAATCCAGCAAGCAGCAAGCGTGGCATGGCCTTCTCCCGGTATTTTACCAAAGATGGCATGCGTCCTTATGAACAGTTTGTGTATGACCTCCGCTCTTCGGTGATCCGTAATCCTGGTGGGGATGTGGTGTTTGAGATGAACAACGTGGAAGTACCCCAGGGATGGTCGCAAATTGCGACCGACATTCTGGCGCAAAAATATTTCCGGAAGGCAGGCGTACCCCAGGAAGATGGTAGTTTGGGCCGTGAAACATCGGTGAAGCAGGTGGTACACCGGATGGCCAATTGCTGGCGGGCCTGGGGAGAACGTTATGGTTATTTCGCTTCCCCGGAAGATGCCAATGTATTTTATGAGGAGCTGGTATATAGCATGCTGAACCAGGCTTGTGTGCCCAATTCGCCCCAATGGTTCAATACGGGTTTGTATGAGAGCTACGGTATCAAAGGTAAGCCCCAGGGGCATTACTATGTAGAACAGCAGACCGGTAAACTGGAAAAATCCACGTCTGCCTATGAGCGGCCCCAGCCTCATGCCTGTTTTATCCTGAGCGTGGAAGACGATCTGGTAGGTGAAGGCGGCATTATGGACCTCTGGATGCGGGAAGCCCGGATTTTTAAATATGGTTCCGGTGTGGGCACCAATTTCTCCCATATCCGGGGAGATGGAGAGAAACTGAGTGGCGGCGGTACGTCCAGCGGGCTGATGAGTTTCCTGAAAATTGGCGACCGGGCGGCCGGTGCCATTAAATCGGGCGGTACTACCCGTCGTGCCGCCAAGATGGTTTGTCTGGACCTGGACCATCCGGAGATACTGGAATTTATCAACTGGAAAGTAGAAGAAGAGAAAAAGGTGGCGGCCCTGATTGCGGCCGGTTATTCTTCTGATTACGAGGGCGAGGCTTACCGCACTGTTTCCGGTCAGAACTCCAACAATTCCGTTCGAATCCCCAACAGTTTTTTCCGGCAGCTGGCGGCGGAAGGTGATTGGGACCTGATTGCCCGTACCACCGGCAAAGCCACCAAAACGGTGAAGGCGCGGGAATTGTGGGACCAGATCGCTTATGCTGCCTGGCGTTGTGCAGACCCGGGCACCCAATATGATACCACCATCAACGAATGGCACACCTGTCCGAAGGGTGGACGGATCAATGCTTCCAACCCCTGTTCCGAATACATGTTCCTCGATAATACAGCCTGTAACCTGGCATCGGTGAACCTGCGGCGTTTTTTTGATGAGGATACCAACCGCTTCGATGTATCCGGATTTGAGTATACCGTCCGGTTGTGGACCACTGTACTGGAGATTTCCGTGCTGATGGCCCAGTTCCCTTCCAAAGAAGTAGCGCAGCTCAGTTACGATTACCGTACACTGGGATTGGGATTTGCCAATCTGGGTTCCATGCTGATGGTGAGTGGTATTGCTTACGACAGCGAAGAGGCCCGCGGTATTGCCGGCGCTATTACCGCAATTATGACCGGTGTGGCCTATCAGACTTCTGCCGAGTTGGCGTCGCATCTGGGGGCATTTCCACGGTTTGAGGAAAACCGGGAAGATATGCTGCGGGTAATGCGGAATCACCGGGCGGCCGCCTATGATGCCACAGAAGCGTATGAAGGGCTCGAAATTTCGCCCCGGGGTATTCATGCGCGGTATTGTCCGGATTACCTGTTAAAAGCCGCTACAAGGGCCTGGGATGAAGCTGTAAAGGCAGGTGAAAAACATGGTTACCGGAACGCACAAACGACCGTGATTGCTCCTACCGGTACTATAGGGCTGGTAATGGATTGTGACACTACCGGTGTAGAGCCGGATTTTGCCCTGGTGAAATTTAAAAAACTGTCCGGTGGCGGTTATTTTAAGATCATCAATCAGTCTATTCCTACGGCGTTGCATAATCTGGGTTATCAGCCGCACGAAATCAAGGCGATGGTGGATTATGCGAAGGGTACCGGTTCCTTTGCCGGCGCGCCTTACATCAATCATCAGTCGCTCAGCGAGAAGGGTTTTATAGCCGAAGAGCTGAAAAAGCTGGATGCGGCAGTATCTTCTTCCTTCGATATTTCTTTTGTGTTTAACGTGTATACATTGGGGGAAGCCTGTTTACAACGACTGGGCTTTGTACCGGAGCAATATTTTAATCTTGATTTTAGTCTGCTGCATGCATTGGGATTCCAGGATGCAGAAATAGAAGCGGCCAATGATTACGTGTGCGGTACCATGACGGTAGAAGGTGCGCCTTATTTGAAGGAAGAACATTTACCGGTGTTTGACTGTGCGAATAAGTGCGGGAAACACGGGCAGCGGTATATTCACCCGCATGGGCATATCCGCATGATGGCGGCCGCGCAGCCCTTTATTTCCGGGGCTATTTCCAAAACGATTAACCTGCCGCATGAAGCGGAGATACATGAAATAGCAGATGCGTATTTGTTGAGCTGGGAGCTGGGACTTAAGGCCTGTGCGCTTTACCGTGATGGCAGCAAACTTAGTCAGCCGCTGAGCAACAAAACCGACAAAAAGAAAAAGGCGGATGCGCCGGTAGAAACAGCAGCTGTTACGCAGTTGACCGATTTAGAGCAACTCACGATTGATGAGTTGCTGGAAGAAGTAAACCGGCGGATGATGGCCAGTGAGGACACGACATTAAAGCGGCAGTTGTCCCGCATTGTGGAGCGTAAAACGCTTCCTTCCAAGCGGGGTGGATTTACACAAAAGGCCAAGGTAGGCGGACAAGCTATTTTCCTGCGTACCGGCGAGTACAATGATGGTACCCTGGGAGAAATATTTATTGATCTTGCGAAGGAGGGTTCTACTTTGCGGAGTATGATGAACTGCTTTGCCATAGCGGTTTCTGTGGGATTGCAGTATGGTGTGCCCCTGGAAGAATTTGTAGATAAGTTTGTGTTTACGCGGTTTGAGCCGGCCGGGATGGTGGATCATCCGAACATTAAGTCAGCTACCTCGCTGGTGGACTATGTTTTCCGGGTGTTGGGATATGAATACCTGGGACGTACGGATCTCGTGCATGTGTTGGATGCGCCCGGAAATACCGGTGAAGACGAGCATGATGAGGTAGCTGAATCGCCTGCTTTATCGGGTGTACGGGTGACACCTGCTGCCAGTCCGGCGACGAATGCCTCCAGAATGCCCCGGCAGCAAGCGGTTGCAGCGAATCATGCAGAAAACAATACGCAGGAATACCTGCGTAGTATGCAGCGTGATGCCCCTGCCTGTAACGTTTGCGGACATATCACGGTAAGATCCGGCACATGTTACAAATGCCTGAATTGCGGTAACAGCATGGGTTGTAGCTGATTCGATGTTATAACTCTTGTTAACGATATGTTATTGTGCCTTTAAAATTTCAAAGAAAAATAACATGCACTTACCTTTGTATTCAAATAGGGTTTTCATAGGATAGTAACAAATTGAGGGCGCTTTTCTAGGCGCCCTTACTTTTTCTCCAAACCCCCCTTTTCAAGGTTACTTTCTTCTCAGTTGTCCCGATACGGGAATCGTTTCACATTTTATTTTATCTAATTTAAAGGCGTTTAATTTTCATTTCTGAGATTTTTCGATCTCATATTAAAAATTATTTAATTTTTATACTTCTTCTTCCGACACCATATAATTTTATTATATTTGTTATTGTATTAATTTTTATTATGGTTACTGTCCTATGAAAAACCAAATATTCCTACACCGCATGAATCATCATGCACTGTAAATGACTCTCGAAAGCAATGGTTCGTCCATTGCTTTTGTTTTTTTGGGCAGACAGGTGGATATACGTATTTTTTTCGCTTCGTTAGAATTCTCGGAATATAATTGTATTTTTAAGACTCGAAAAATTGGATGTTTTATGAAAAAGCTGTTGTTCATGCTGTTGGTAGTTTTGGCCGCAGTCACATCAGCAAATGCCAACACTGGTAACGGGAATGGTAATGGAGACAATACCAGCACCGGTTTCAAGAACGGGGACAACAATGGAGATAAAAACGGTGATAACAACGATAACCGTAATAATGCCAAAAATAATGATCGATCCTCCAAGCCTGTCAGGGTAGAAGAATTTGTATTATTATTCCCTCGCGTAGAGACGGCAGAGAAAGTAGATGAAGCAGAGTTGGAAAAAGCTATTGTGGACCTTTACAAGTGGTACTTACAAAACGAAACCAAAATAAACACTAACGACTTCCTGAAAGGAGGTGGTAAGGAGTTGGCGTTCCCTTTCAAAGTGGACCCCAAAACCCTGCAACAATATTTCCTGTTCATCAAGAAGAACTTTCCGGGTTTCAACGAGGAGTATCAATCTTCGCTGAAGCGAAACCGGAAGAAGGAAGCACCTGTTACTGTACGTGATGAAATGGATAACCCTATGTCGATTTCCGTAAACAGATAAAAATCGTTTTGCCAGGCGCCTAATGCAGTTAGAGTTCAGTTACAATAAGGGGGATGTGTTGCATGCATTGCGCTATCATTTCATGCATCGGGGGGAGATAAAGGTGTTCCGTAACACGCTGATTATCCTGCTACTGGCTACCATCGCGGGCTATGGATTTAACCTGGTCACGCCCGGCGCTCTCACCGGTATCACCATTATGGTACTGCTGTTAGGGCTCGTTTTTTGGTACCTTCTGCCAATTTCCATCTACAACAAAGCCGCCACCTTCAAGGATGATATCCATCTCCGCTTCTCCGAAGAAGGCATTCAGATATCCACCCGCTCCAGCAACCATGAACGTTCCATCAGCTGGCACCATTTCTCCAAAGTAGTGGAAACTAAAAAATTCTTCTTTCTCTACCGCGACAAAAAGACCTTTTTCCTGATTCCCATTAGTGCCTTTAAAACAGAGGATGCCTACCAAGGCTTCAAAGCGGTGATTCAGCCAAAACTGTGAAGGCTGATAACTATGATTGTATTCAAGGTTAACGGCCCGAATTGATTTCGCTGATTCGGCGAAGATTGAAGCGATTAATATTGTTTATATATAATCATCTCTCTTAAATCATCTTTAAAAAAAGGCACAAGATAAGATAAGCCATCGCCCCCTCTTCGCGAATCAGCGAAATCAGCAACAATCATGACCATCAGAGTTGCTGGAATACAGCAAAATGCAATATATGATTCATGCTTCCGGCGCCATTACCAGCTTGGAGGAACTGGTTCATATAACCGATATCGGCCTTCAGGGTGGGACTGAATTTGTACCCAACAGCGGTCAGGAAACGGTTCTGATCGAAGAAAAGGGAGTTGATGTGGTTACCCCAGAGGTTAAGGAATATTTCGTCCTGCAGAGCCACATAAAAGCGGGTGGGTTGCTGTTTATGTTTAAGATCCAGCTGGGTACGGTTAAAGTAACGGAAGCGGTTGCCATATTTCCAATCCTGGATAGCTTTGAGTGCATCTGCGGAATTTGGTTGCGCCACCCAGCGCTGTTCCAGCCGGAAACGGTGAGTCATGTCGATTTTAGGGGCTTTATAGATGTACTGTTCAAAAATCCGGTGTTCCGGCAACCATGTATTGCTGACTCCGCTATAAGTGGGCACAAAGGCATATCCCAATAATACCTGGTGCTGTTTGTTAACGGCATATTGCAGTCCTCCCCTCATGAGCAGCTGGCCTTTGTTGCTGATACCATCCCGGATGCGGCCCTGAATATCAAAAGGGACAGACCATCGCTGATTGATTTTTACATTCCCGAAATAAGTATACCAGTGCTGGTACGCATGTGTGGTCTCCTGAGCCGACGCATAGCCTGACAGGGCTATTACGGCCAGTAATAACAGTACATTCTTCATAAAATTGCTTAAAACTTATTATAGGGGGGCTTAAAGATAAGTCAAGTCCCGGATTGGGAAAAGGGGTAGCATAAAAAAGGGCGCCTGCAGAAGCAGGCGCCCGGTTGATTGTTTTAGTTGAGTGTGAGTATAATTTAGAATTTGTTGTACCATAATTTGGTGCCTTTCTGATCGCCGCCGATGGCTTTGGCAGCATCGTTATAAGCTGCCTGGTTCTGCGATTGTTCGGTTACCAGGTAAGTCAGCCGGTAAGGCACAAAAGGCGCTGACGCATCCATACTGCCGGATACAGGCGCAATAAACAAGTCCTGGCCACCCGGTTTTTTGAAATTCAGGCGGGTCCTTTCAAACCAGCCCTGGAAACCCTGCGGATACAGTGCCAGCCATTTTTGGGTACCAATCACATTGCGCCAGTCGGCTGCACTATAAGGCACTTTTGCCAGGAATTGGTCCACCATCGCATCGGTGATGCCGTTGCTATTGGTCAGTTTTTTCCAGTAGTCAACAGATGCTTTGATACCATTGGTATAATGCGTTGCAGCCTCTCCTACGTTCATACCACGGGCAGCGGCTTCCGCCAGGATAAATTCCACTTCGGCATAGTTCATCAGGATGCCTGGCATGGTAGCGCTGTAGATTTGAACGCCGGGGTAGGAAAAATGCCCGGGAGACGGTCTGGTAGCATCGGCGCTGGCCCAGCCGTAAGGCATGCCTTTCAGGGCCTTGTCATCCTTGGAAGGACGGGCATAGATAGGCAAGCGGGGATCGTTCGTGGACTGCATATAATCCATCATAGTGGCGCTTACGAAAAAATCCGGTATTTCCCTTTCGGAATCGTTGAAGGGGAATTTATTGGGCGCCGCATTCAGATAAACGAGCTGTGCATTGTCATCGTTGCTGGAGAAAGCCTGTTGATAGTGGGCTTCGATGATCTGTTTGGCTTTAGCGCCATCTGCGTCGGCCATGCGTATGGCAATACGCAGCATCAGTGAATGCGCCAGTTTAGCCCATTTTTCGGAGCTGCCCTGGTAGATGGCATCACCTTTGGCGACCACGCCTTTATTGCCTTCCAATATGCCGATCTGCGCCTGCAGGGTATCCAGCAAATGAGTGTACACACCTTTGGCATCGTCATAAGCTGGTTTCAGGTTACCGGCATCCAGCTGGAAGGTAGAAGAATAGGGCACGTTACCATAGGCATCTGCCAGTATCTGGTATATCCAGCAGGAAGACACGCGGGCGACTGCCGTTTGTACCGCCAGTTCCGGCGTGGCCGGTTTGGTGGAATTCTGCCGTACGATGGTCTCCAGGTTGTTGAGGGAGATACGGTAAAGGTTGTTCCACATGGTAGAATTGTTACCCTCATCCAGTTTGTAACGGCTATCGTCCGTACGGGAATTGGCCGACCAGTACTGGGCATAGTGCATGGCAATATACCCGTTCTGCAGGCCGCTGTACAGCAGGTCCATCGTTGCTTTCTGAGCGCCGGCCAGCAGGTATTGCGGTTCTGCGGTGGTCGGTTTGGTAGGATCGTGATTGATATCATCGAGCTTTTTACAGCCGGTGAACGCCGTGGCGGCCAGCAGCAATAAAGCAGCGCTATATGTTAAAATCTTGTTGGTCATCTTCACAAATTTTAGAATGATACATTCAGGTTTAAACCATAGGAACGGAGCGAAGGCAGCGCACCTCCTTCAATTCCCTGTACGTTGGTGGAGGAATTGATGATGTTGGCCGGGTCCACATTTGGCGCGTTGGACTTGATCAGCCACAGGTTACGGCCATATAGTGATAGACGGGCACTTTGCGCACCGATCTTTTTGTACCATGATTCCGGCAGGTTATAACCGATTTTTGCTTCTCTCAGGTAGATATAGCTGGCATCATACATATTAGCCCGGCTAATGACATTACCGCCATTGGCGGCGAAGTGGTCCTGTGCGGTGATCTTCACCGTGTTGGGATGACCATCTGCCGTAACACCCGGTACGATGATACCGTTTTCGCGGATACCATTTTCCGCGGTCGTTTCCAGCAGACCAGATTTTTCGCCATACAGGTTGGTGTAGGAGAAGAAGCTGCCGCCATGCTGGAAGTCCACCAGTGCTGATAAATAAATGCCTTTATAAGTGAAGGTGTTGGTAACACCGCCTACATAGTCAGGATAAGCATTGCCCAGTGGTACGCTGGTAGTAGTAGGCACATAGTGACCGGCAGCATCTACTACTCTCTGTCCGTTGAGGTACGTATAGTCGGTACCGATAAGCGTACCCAGCGGCTGTCCTACCATGGCCACTACAGATACTTTCTGCGTACGGCGGTCGGTGCCGATAAGATACACAGGCAGTGAAGTATTGTACTGGTCGATGTTCATGCTCAGCAGCTTGTTGCGGTTGCGGGCCAGGTTAGCGTTGATGTCCCAGCGGAAACCATTTTTCAGGCGGATAGGATTCAGGTTCAGCCCAATTTCAATACCCTTGTTTTCCACTTCTCCGCCGTTTGCATAAGCGGTGGTGTAGCCGGTTGCAGCAGGTAATGACAGGTACAGCAGCTGGTCTTTCGTACGACGGCGGTAGTAGGTAAAGTCAACGCCTATACGATTATCCAGGAACTTCAGTTCTACACCGGTTTCTATTTCCGTAGTACGTTCCGGTTTCAGGTCCCTGGTATATTTGGTGCCGGAGGCCTGTGTTATCGGGTAGTTGCCAAAAGGCGGCAGGAACTCGTAGGTATCGTATATGCGGTACGGATCGGCATCGTTACCTACGGCCGCGAGGCTACCTCTGACTTTACCGAAGGTCAGCCATTTCCAATCTTTCAGCAGATCAGAGAACACAAAAGAAAGGGAAGCTGAAGGATAGAAATACTGGTTATTACCGCTTAAGAGCGTAGAGCTCCAGTCGCTGCGGCCGGTGAGGTCGAGGAACAACATGTTCTTATAACCGAGGTTGGCGGTAGCAAATGCGGAGTTGATCTGTTTTTCGAAGAATTCATCGATGATTTTAGCCGGTTGTACGGAGTTGTTCAGGTTGTACACATCTTTTACGAGCAGGCCCTGTTGCGTAGCGCCGCCGGTGTTAGTCCATTTACGGTGCATGATGTTACCACCGATGGTAGCATTCAGCTGGAAGTCTTTACTGAAATCTTTTTTGATATCAGCCGTTAATTGGTAGTTCATTTCACGGGAAGTACGCACCCTTTTGATATAACCACCTATGAGATAATCTTTCGCGGTTCTTTCTTCTTCGAGGGTGTTGTAATCGTCCATGAATACACGACCGGAGAAGGAGAGCCATTTATTGGCGTCGATGTCTACACCGGCGTAACCGAAGAGGCGGTTACGGCTGTCGGTTTCATAGTCCATGTAACGGTTCCAGTAAGGGCCGTTGCTGAACTGAACAGCCGGGTCGTTCCATGATTTACGGTTCCAGGTGATCTGGGAGCCGTCGCTGTATTTGTAGTTTTTTTCTTTTTCGATATCCAGCTGGCGCTGACCGAACATGGTAAACTGAAGAGCCGGGTTGGGACCGGTAAAACCGGTGCCAGGGCGGCCTTTGGCTTTCAGTCCTACGTAGTTCATGGAGGCCACTGCCCGCACACCTTTGGTCACTTCGTAGTTACCGTTGAAGGACAGGTTGTTGCGGCTGGTAGTAGCATTCGGCAGTACGAAGCTTTGGTTCATATTGCCGTAAGACAGGCGGAATCCGCCTTTGTCGTTACTACCGGCCATGGATATATTATTGGTGAGCGTAAAGCCGGTGCGGTAGAAGTCTTTTACATTGTTGGGATGTGCTTCCCAGGGAGCTGTCTGACCGAAGAGCGGGTTGCCTTTGTCTTTATCCCAGGACCAGTAATGACGAACGAGGCGACCATCCAGGCGCGGGCCCCAGGAAGCATCTTCGTAGTACTGCGGCATCAGGTCGTAGCGGCCTTTACCGTTGTTATCATCGTAAGCAGCACTTTGTTCATTCAGGAATGCTTCGGGGTGCTGATTATAGTAGAGCGTATCAAAACGTGGGCTGGCGCCGCCACCGTACATGTTCTGGTAGGAAGGCAGTTTGTATACCTGGTCCATCTGGGCATTGAGGCTATACGTTACGCCGATGCCTTTTTCCGAGTCGGGGCGTTTTTTGGTGGTGATGAGCATTACACCATTAGCGCCGCGGCTACCGTAGAGTGCCGTAGCGGCCGCCCCTTTCAATACGGAGATGTTTTCGATATCTTCCGGGTTGATGTCCTGGAGCGGGCTACCGAAGTCGTAACCACCGCCGCCGTTGAGCTGTCCGGGATCGTTGGTGCTGTTATTCTGCATGGGAACGCCGTCAATGACGAAGAAAGCGTTGTTATCACCCAGGATGGATTTAACCCCGCGGATCGTGATTTTAGAGGAGCCGCCCATAGAGCCGGAGTTGGTATTGATCTGAACGCCGGGCACTTTACCGGTGAGGGCATTCACGAAGTTGACTTCTTTAGCTTCCTGTACCGCGTTGCCGCTGACTTCCTGCATGGCATAACCTACAGAGCGTGGATTTTTCTTGATACCGAGGGCGGTAACTACCACTTCTCCCAATACTTTTTTGTTGGCATTAACAGGAGTGAGTGTAATGGTGAGCGGTTCTCTTTTCTCGATCACGATCGTCTGGTCAGCGAAAGTGGGCGAAGTTATCTTGATGGTGTCGTTTTGTCCCGCTTTGATCGTGAATTTACCATCCGGGTTGGATTGCACATTGGCTTTAGTAGCTTTATTCACGATGATCGCACCGGGAATGGGGGTGCCTTTATCGTCCTTTACCAGACCATTGAGGGTAAATTTCCCGATTTCTTTTTTCACCGTAGCATCATCCGGAGGGAGGATCAGTGCGGTATCCTCTTTGGGTTTCGCGGTAGGCTGTTTAGGCTTTGATGTATCCTGTACAGGTTTTGACGTATCCTGAGTGGGTTTCGTTGAGTCCTGAGCGGGTTTTTGTGTGGTATCCTGCCGGTTTTTACCGGAGGTATCGGCAGCAGCGGGTTTGATAACAACCGGAACGGTAGTATCCGCAGGCTGCTGCTGGATGGTGAGATACCCTTCGGGTTTCGTGTATGCGCTGCTGGGGGTATAGCAGAAAAAGGCATAGCACAGCCCCGACCAGGCTAGTACATGGCTTCTCATTGTATAGTGCTTGATTTGGTTACAAATTTTTTGTGCAGCTCTTACGGACTGCTTATTGTTTTGATGACAATACATATCAACTAACAATACAATCGAAAACCCTTTTACAATGGGCTTAAATTGATTTTATCAGGTTTTTCCTCAATTCGTAGTGGGAATTCCCACCGTTGTAAACTCTTCTCCACAAAATTTAATGGCCTGGTTGCTGATAGCAACAGTGGCTTGTTTACGCGGATGTATGGTTAGTATTCCCATCATTCGTTTATTGTCCGCAGCATGGAAAATTCGATTTTGCATAACGCCGGAAAGAATATCCCATTGCGGTTTTTCAAACATTCTCACACTCCCTGCGACGGTGTTACTATCGTTACCGATTATACGAAAATTGAGCATTGATTCTTTTTGAGTTGAAAATACTACGGGTGTACAGCGGCTCCGAAAGCGCGTGCTACAGTGTTCCGCTATCGGGCGGTAAAACAAATAGCCTGCCAAGGGGCAGGCTAAAAATATGAGTATGGCTGGTTTACAGCTGTTTAGCTTTTAGCGTTGATAGCGTTCACGATAAGTTGGGATACCGATTTAACCTGCAGGAACTCATCCTGGATAAGTAATGCATTGGGGTGGGTATCGGTACATACGATGCCTTTAATGATACCGCTGTTTTTAATTTTTTCGAATCCATTGCCGGCGAAGATACCATGTGTAGTGATCACGTAAATTTCGCGGGCGCCGGCATCGCGGTATGCTTCGGCAGCGTGGAGCAAAGATCCGCCGGTGCGGATCATATCATCATAGATGATGACAATTTTATCTTTTACATCCGCGCTGATAGCCGTGATAGCAGTTTCTTCGCCGGAGATGCGGCGTTTGAAAACAAAGGCGGCCTGTACATGAAAATCGTTGGCCAGTGATTCCACCCATTTGGCCCTGCCGGCATCGGTACTGGCCAGTACAAAAGGCTGTCCGCCAGCCAGCTCCAGGGCGGCTTCCCTGACGAAGTCTTTCGCATAAAGATGAACCGGGCGGATATCATTTTCAAAATACCAGGTGATACCATCCACATGAAGATCTATCAGCATAATCCTGTTGCCCCGGGAAGTATTGGGCAGGGAAGAAAAGAGTACGGCCCTGGTTTTGGCTTTGACAATTTCGCCGTATTGCACCGCTCTTTCCATGGTAGAATAACCAAAGAACGGTATCACGATAGTGAGCGAATGGGCGCCCAATTGAATACAACCGCTGGCCAGGTCGTACAATTCGAGCGTTTCCTTATCATCGATGGTGCCTCCTACCAGGATTACTTCCTTGTTACTGACTTCGCTGACAATGCGATGGTAGTGTTCTCCATCCGGGAAATCACGGATTTCCAATGTTCCGTTTTCCCAAGGGGCATCGGGAAGTGCCAGTATACGGTCTTTCAGATATTGGTAATGTTGGGTAGCAAAAATGATCTTCTGTGGCATGATAATGGTGAATTGAGGTAAAAATAAGCTATTTATAAGGCTGATAATTAATATTTTTGCGATCGAGCACTGTCATACGCCCCCTTTTTTAACTTTTCATTAGCGGGGGGAACGTTAAATTTGAAAGATTAGTACGTCCAATGATTCGTTTTTTTATATATATCGGAGCACTGTTTATCTTCTTTTTTATTTGCCAACAGCATACGTCTGCCCAGGTAAGATTGTCTGGTATGGTGGCGGACCAGGAGACCAAAACGGGATTGCCATTTGTTTCCATCGTTAACAAACGAACGATGACGGGTACCCTCAGCAGTGAGAGCGGGCGGTATTATATAGAGGCGATGCCTGGAGATACCATCGAGTTTTCCATGCTGAGTTATTCGCAGCGGCGGGTAGTTACCCCGGGGATGTCTACCACACAGGATATTTACCTGCAGAAACGGTTGTTTGAACTGCAGGGGGTGAATGTAAAGGGGATCAATCATACCAAGGACTCGTTGGCTATGCGGGATGAGTACGGGCGTTATTTCAATTATAAAAAGCCCGGCGCCATGGATGTGTTGAAAACATTGCCGGCCAATCCTATTACTGCCTTAACTTACCTGGTGCCCAGCAAAACACGTAAGCGCAAAGAGCAGTTCCGTGACCAGCTGGTATACTGGGAGAAAGAAAAGTATATTGATTACCGTTATTCTCCCGAACTGGTCGGTAAAATGACCAAACTGCAGTCGCCGGAGCTGGATTCATTTATGCATAAATACCGTCCCGGTTACCAGTTTCTGAATGAAGCATCCGAATACGATCTGTTGTTGTTTATCAAGCAGTCGTTTGAAGATTATCAGAAATCGAAAGGGAAACAATAGATTGGTTTTGAACTTGTTATATAAGGCTGTCCGGGTGGACAGCCTTTTTCATATTACCAAATTGTTAACCTGCAAAACGGACTAGGAACTTCTTATTTCCCGGACGTACTCTTTCCGTAAACACCCTGAACAGGGGTTGGGAATATGGATAAACAGTTACTGGAAAAATATTTTAAAGGACAATGCACCGTGCAGGAAGCAGCTACTGTGGACGAATGGCTTACCGCCGGAGACACTCCCCTGCTGGATGAGTTTATGGCGGAGAAATGGGAGGAAGCCAATGCGCCGGTAGTGATGAAGCCCAGGGTACCTAAATTCTGGTATGGCGCTGCCGCCGCCGCTATGATTGGTGTAATCGTTTCCATCGCCTTTTTCTGGCAACATCGTAGTGCTGCCCGGCCTGTTGCCCTAAAGTGGGACACCTTGTACAACAGCAGCGACAATATCCAGATGTTTACCATGGAAGACGGCAGTGAAGTATGGCTCAATACCCATGCTGCCGTTATATACCAAAGCAAGCGTTATCATGGTGAAGCCAGGGAATTTTGGTTACAGGGGGAAGCCTATTTTAAAGTAGCTAAAGATGAACGAAGACCATTTCTTGTACACACCGGCCATTTGACGACGACCGTACTGGGCACTGTATTTAATATTGCTACTTCCAATATGGCAGATGGCAGTATCCAGATTAGTCTGTTGGAAGGTAAAGTAGCGGTTAGCAAACCCGATTCCTTTAACGAAGTGCTGCTGCCAGGTCAGATGCTGAACTACGCAGACGGAAAACAACCACAGCTAACCAATTTTGAAAAGAACGATGTGCTGGACTGGAAAAAAGGGAAAATTTATTTCAACCACACCCAATTGGCAGATGCATTAGCCCGGTTGCAGCAACGTTATGGCTGCCGGATTGTGCTGGATGACGCAGTACGGGGCAAGAAGACCATTTCCGGTGAATTCAGCCGGGATATGCCTCTCGAAAAAATACTATCTGCATTGGGTTATGTACACAACATTTCATTTGTCCGGATGAATGACACTACCTACCAGGCGCATCATAAATAGCTAACTACATCCACAAAAAATATAAAGAACACATTATGCAAAAATCTACCCTCAGATTTTGTACAGGGGAAAGTATGTCATGTCATGTAATGATCCTGTTGACTTTTTTTGTTTCCTTATCACCTTTGCTGGTAGCAGCACAGGCCTATAAATCCCTTACCGACAAAGTACAGCTGCAGATGGGTAAAACGACCGCTGCAGTTGTGGTAAAAGCATTGCAACAACAAACACCCTATACCTTCATTTATGATCCGGAATATCTGCAACAGTGTACAATTCCCGAAGCCCGTTTTCCGGGCAGACCATTAGGCGAAGTATTGACTTATATAGATCAGCATACACCACTGGATATAGAGCTGGCGGGAGATAAAGTGATAGCCTTGCGCAAAGGCAGTGTGCCTGTTCCGGCAGCACAAACCGATGGCCGTATCCGGGGAAAAGTAGTAGACAATAAAAATGAGCCGTTACCCGGTGTTACCGTAGCAGCGCAGAGCGGACAAGGTACCATCACCGCAGTAGACGGCAGTTATGAACTGGTGCTGACACCAGGTGTGTATAGTCTCAGCTTTAGTTTTATTTCCTATGAAACGAAAAAAGTAACAGAGATCAATGTAAAAGAAAAAAGCATAGTACCGCTGAACGTTGTGTTGAAAAGTGGCGGTTCACATCTGAAAGAAGTAACTGTAACAGGTAATTACCGTAAAGCATCTGTTGAAGGATTGTATGCCCTGCAGAAGAATAACGCAGCCATTACAGATGGTATCAGTGCAGAACAGATTGCCCGTACGCCGGATAAAAATATCGGTGAAGTATTAAAACGTGTGAGTGGTTTGGCTACAATGGATAATAAATATGTAGTAGTACGTGGCCTGAGCGAGCGTTATAACCAGGCGATGCTCAACGGGCAGGTGATGCCCAGCACAGAACTGAACAGGAAAAATTTCAGTTTTGATATCATCCCTTCCAATATTGTAGAAAATGTAACGGTCATCAAAACTATCACACCTGACCGTAGTGCAGAATTTGGCGGTGGCCTGGTAGAGGTGAACACCCTGGATATCCCTACTGAAAATTTTCTGAATGTATCCGTAGGCGGTAGTTACAATGATAAAACCACTGGTAAGGATTTTTATTCTTTGCCACTGAGTGGCAGTGAATACTGGGGTAATACAGCCAAACATCGTTACCTGTTTGGAACGCTGGATTGGAAAGACAGATTTGATATCGCGGACCACTATACGAAAGAAGGGAAAAATGCTGCGTTATTTAACAATAACTGGACCATTACAAAGTTTAAAGCGCCGGTGTCTCCTAATTTCCAGGCCTCCTTTGGACATGTGCTGCGTGGCGATGCCGGCCGGCAATGGGGGTTGGTGGCGGCTGTGAGCTATCGTAATACCTTGTCTACGCAGGATATTATATTAGGAAGAGAGGGGTTTGCAGAAACGGAAGGTAAAGAAGATCTGAAGGGGAAGTTGTTTGACGGGCAACGTCATAGTTTCGTGACTAACCTGGGAGGTATGTTGGGAGTAGGATACCGCACGGAAAAAAGCAGGATCGGTTTTCAGTCGCTGTACCTGCGGACGCTGGATCAACAACTGATATTTGGTGTTGGTGATGGAAATTTTGGGGCAAATACATTCGGTCTTTTTGATCTGGGAATGCAAACATCTTTGTGGCAAAACCAGTTACGGGGAGAACATGCTATTGGAGCAAAGGGCATTCGTTTGAAATGGAGTGGCAGTTACCTGAAGCTGGACCGGCAGAAGCCGGATAATCACACCTTGTTGGCTCAATACCTGCCCATTGAAGGCACTGAAAGGAACGATATTACCATTGGTCCTTACAATAGCAGCTTTGCAGAAGGAGCTTTGAGATCATGGAGCCGTGCATTGGAGAATAATTACAATTGGGAAGCTGCTGTGTCTGTTCCATTCAAATTTAATGCAGGCAAAGTAGGTTTTGATAATACTTTCAAAGGTGGTTATGCCGGTTGGAATAAAGACAGGTTGTTTTTTGTGTTGAATACTCTTTCCAGAACAGATGCTTCAGAGAATTATTATCCTTTGGGAAAGAGGATTGTACCGGAAAATGGGTTACAGGTAGGGATAAGTCAGTTTGGTGATAATTTTAAGCGCCGGTCTGCCGCCTTACATGCATTATTTGCGATGCTGGATAACAGGATTGCTGAGAAATGGAGATTAGTATGGGGAGTAAGGGCTGAGTATTACAACCTGAATAAAATAAACAACAATCTTGATTCTACATTCGCCAAACTGAATACGGTACCTGGTAAGGAATATGATTATTCGGACTTGTTGAGCAGGGAACCAAACTGGCGGTTTTTCCCTTCTGTTAACCTCACCTATTCCCTCACCTCGTCGATGAATTTGCGTTTGGCTTATTCAGAAAGTATCATCCGTCCGGATTTGCGGGAGTTGTCTGTTTTCAGGGAATATGATTTTGAGTTGGGGGGAGATTATACCGCATCGTTGTTAAGGTCCACTACTATCAAACATGTAGATTTTCGCTATGAATGGTATCCGGGGCCAGGTGAAGTTCTTTCTGCTTCTTTGTTCTATAAAGATCTTTCCTACCCGATGGAAATTTACCGGAGAGATTTGAACAACAATTATGAATTATTAAACAGTAAATCGGCTAAAAACTATGGTATAGAGCTGGAGATGAGGAAATCACTTTCTTTCATCAATGCGCCTGTACTGCGCAATATTACGGTGTATGGCAACTTTACCTACCTGGACGCTACTGTTAAACCGATGTTGCTTAATATTGGTTTAATGGACCAGGACCATCCGCAGAAAGTAGTTGTAAGGGAGACGGTTGCTCCGGAAGAAAAAAGGCCGCAGATGGGCGCCAGCAATTTTATGTTCAATGCCGGTATTTATTACGACAGTAAACCGGTATCTCTTAGCCTGGCCTATAATTCAGTGGCCAACAGGGTTTTTCTTCCCAATGCCACTTACAGAATGTCTTTAATGGAACGGCCTTTACAGTCATTGGATGCGCAGATAGCCTTTCGTTTCCTGAAGCAGCATGCAGAGTTTAAGGTAAATGCAGGTAACCTGCTGAACAGTTATGCGGTCATTTATCTCAACCAATTTACGGAGGAACAAAATGATGCATATTCCAAAGGGGAGGCTCCTTCTAAGAAAGCGATGCGGTATGATGCAGGGCAGGATGCGGTGAATTTTAAGTCGTCGCCGGGTCGTACTTATAGTGCCACTTTTACGTATAAATTTTAATGTTTAAAAGTAAATGTTCTATGAATAAGCAGCTTTTAACGATAACCTTCACGTCTATTGTAGCGATAATGACTTTGATGTCAGTGATGTCCTGTAAAAAGGGAAATGGGGTAGCTACGGATGATCGTGCCGTGGTAGCCGGAGGTCCTTCCGGAAGCGCTGGTAGTTGTGGGGACAGTATTATCAATAGTGTGATTACAGGGAATATTACCCTTAAAAGCTGTAAAATTTATAAGTTGGACGGGCTGGTGTATGTGACCAATAATGCCGTAATGACCATTGAACCGGGAACTGTCATCAAAGGAATTAAAGGATCTTCTATCGCAGTTGGTGGAGGATTGGTTATTACCAGCGGTGCAAAACTGGTAGCTGACGGAACTGTTGCCAATCCAATTGTTTTCACCTCCAATGAAGCGGCTCCAGCATCCGGTGACTGGTGTGGAGTAGTATTGGTGGGTAATGCGCCTGCTAACCCGGTTTCTGCCCTGCCTGTCCCGGGTCTTCCTACTCCCTTCCAGGGCGATGTAACTTACGGGGGGCCGGGTAAGAATATTTCTAATGACAACAGTGGTATACTGCGTTATGTCAGGATCGAATATGCCGGTTTTGAGCAAACCAGTGTGGGCGCCCTGAATGGTTTGACGCTGGCAGGTGTTGGTAATGGTACCATGCTTGATTTCATTGAAGTGTATAAAGCAAAAGCGGATGCCTTTGGAATGTATGGAGGTACCGTCAATGCTTCTCATTTGCTGGCTATCTGTCCGTTAGATGATTTGTTTGATATGGATCATGGTTACAATGGTACTATCAATTATGCCCTGGGTATAGCTGATCCCGACCGTGCCGACAGAAGCCAATCGAATGGTTTGGAAACCGATAACAACATCAATGGAGATCCGGTAACGCCCTATACCCATCCTACTGTCAATTACCTTACTGTTATTGGGCTGCGGAATGCGGCATCCGCCTCCGTTACCAATGCTCCTCCTACTGGTACCGGCAGATATGGATACGTGGCACATTTCAGAAGGAATAGTGAGTTCGCCATCAACAACGCTATCTTTTTGGGCTATAACAGTGGTATTTTTATTGATGGCACCTTGCCTTCTACGGGACCCAATACCCTGACGAAGTATTTACTTGGTATTTCTACGCTGAACAACGTTTACGTTCATGCCTATGTTACTCCTTTTGCTGGCTTTACTCCACTTGGTACTACCAGTTATGGCTACATTTCTCCGGACCCTAACCTGCATATTAAATTGAATGCTCCGTTTGCGGCGCCACCTGTGATTAACAATTATATTCCACAGGTATCGTCTCCGGCGAGGAATGCAGGTGCATTTCCGCTTGGAAATACAACCTGGGCTAATGGTTGGACCATCTTACAATAATAACATTATCCTTCAAATACACATTAACGCTCTTGCGCATAACCGAAAAGTATATCCTGATCAGGTATTCATTCATTCCTTATTCATTTGTTTTAAACTTTAAAAAGTAAAAATCCCATGAACAAGAAACCCTTAGCGGTAACCCTCATGTCTGCAGCAGCTGTGCTGGGCATGATGTTAGGTACATCCTGCAAAAAAGAGAACAATGAAGCAAAGAACGACCGTGCGGTAGTTGCCGGTGGTCCTTCCGGAGCTTCCGGTACCTGTGGAGACAGCACCATCAGCGGTTTGATCTCCTCTAATATTACCCTGAAAAGCTGTAAAGTTTACAAACTGGATGGGCTGGTATATGTA
This sequence comes from Chitinophaga qingshengii, assembly GCF_014529935.1. Lineage (GTDB taxonomy): Bacteria > Bacteroidota > Bacteroidia > Chitinophagales > Chitinophagaceae > Chitinophaga > Chitinophaga qingshengii. Next base: position 3,278,265 of record NZ_JACVFC010000001.1, on the reverse strand, counting down.
ACTAACAATGCCGTGTTAACCATTGAACCCGGAACAGTGATCAAAGGTATTAAAGGTCTCCCTCCTACCGGTACTACTGATCCCGGTACTCCAGGTGGTGGATTGGTTGTAACCCGCGGTGCTAAACTGATTGCTGATGGTACTGTTGACAACCCGATTGTCTTCACTTCCAACGAAACTGTTCCTCAATCTGGTGACTGGGGTGGTGTGGTGATCCTGGGTCAGGCTCCTACCAACCATACATCTGCTGTAGTGGTAGAAGGTATTAATGGTATTCCCCCTGCTGACGCTACTTACGGTGGTCCGGCCAACAACCTGCCTGGTGATAACAGCGGTATTCTGCGCTATGTAAGAATTGAGTATGCTGGTTACGAGCTCGCCAAGGACAATGAGTTGAACGGTTTGACCCTGGCTGGTGTTGGTAATGGTACTATACTGGATTACATTGAAGTGTACAAATCCAAAGATGATGCTTTTGAGTTCTTTGGCGGTACAGTAAATGCTTCTCACCTGCTGGCTATCGATGCCCTGGATGATATGTTTGACACTGACAACGGTTATTCCGGTAAAATTGAGTATGCACTGGGCGTATCTGATCCTAACCGTGCTGACAAGAGCCAGTCTAACGGTTTTGAAAGCGACAACAATGCTAACGGTGATGCATTCTCTCCTTACACTCATCCTACTTACAACTACGTGACTATCATTGGTCAGCCTACTGCTGCAGCTGCTTCTATCTCTACTGGCCTGCCTTCCGGCACTGGTAGATATGGCCGTGCTGCTCACCTGAGAAGAAATGCTGAGTTTGTAGTTAACAACTCTATCTTCCTGGGCTTCAACTATGGTATTTCCCTGGATACGCAGAAACCTGCTACCGGTGCTAATACCAAAACCAAGTATGATAATGGTACTTCTACCCTGACCAACAACTATGTTCATGCGTATGTTTATCCATTCTCTACTGAAGTTAACTTTACTTCCTTTGCTGCTTTTGCTCCGCTGGGCACTACCAACAAAGGTTACACGACTGCCGATCCGAACCTCAATATCAAATTGAATGCTCCGTTCAGTGCTACCCGTGTTATTAACAACTACATTCCGCAGACCCTGTCTGTTGCCAAAGCTGCTGGTGCTTTCCCTACCGGACAGACTACCTGGGCTAATGGTTGGACCGTTCTGTAATCTTTTTTAATCATCATCACGTATAACGGAGAAATCTGTTATACGTGATGATCATCTTTTTTTCTACTAATTTTTTGAATATGTATCTGTTTTCTAAGCGCCTGTTTTTTCTTTTAGTTGTAGTCGCATTGATGGCTTCCTGTCGTAAGGGTGAACTCCCGGAAGAGCATTATGTTGGCAAGGTCCATGTTACCTTGCTGAATCTGCCTAATACGCCGAAAATTATGATGTATTTTGATGGCAGGCAACTGGATACAATTAATCCCATTGGGGGAAATTCTTTTATGGTGCCCGCCGGCAAACCGGGGAAACTGAGCGCTTACGATGCTAATAAACATGAATTGCTTGCGGATACACTGATTAATATTGCTGCCAACCATACACAACAATTCCGCTTTGCCTACAGCCAGGACTTCGGTCTGAAAGGCTTTATCGGAGAAGGAAGCAATGGCGGAGCGGTGCCCAAAGATTCTTTTGACGTGCAGTTTTTCAATAAGCTGGATGCTTCTTTTTTCCCTCTTGAAAAATATGATCTCTCTTTTATTTTTGCTGACCCCGAAACGGGCGATATATTGGATTACCCGGCTGTAATGAAAGGCTGGTCAAGAGGTAAACTGTCGCCGGTTATCAGGTTCAGGGCTACAAATAATAACGGGAACGAATATACATTTGCGGCAAAACTAATTGATCCGGCTACGGGACAGGTGATCATTCAGCCGGATGGATCTGAGTTCTTTGTTTTTACGGGTGCGCAACTCGGAGGGAAGACCCAAATATGCACGGTAGCCAATGATCCTGCCGCCGGGTATATTACGACCAATCCCATTGACCTTTAATCCTTTTTATGTACCCCGCCAATAAATACATAACCCGTGTTATATCATACCTGTGGTATGGTGTAGGCAGCTTATCTGTTATCACTGCGGGCTGCAAAAAAAATGATACTGTACATCCTGCCGTTGCGCAGGAAATCAAAATGGAAATTATCCCTGTGGCCGACACTATCAGGCAGGTGATTGCTTCCAACACCTTACTGACAGCCAGCCATCCCTGGTATATCGATGGCTGGGTATATGTAGGGAATGAAGCAACCCTGCGGATAGAAGCCGGCGCAGTGGTCAATATATTGCCTACCGCGGTGAATAAACAGGATGGCCGTCATAGCGGCGGACTGGTGATTACCCGCGGCGCGCATATTATAGCAGCCGGCACTACCACGCTGCCCATCCGGATACAGGTGGAAAAAGTTGCCGGACAGGGGCCCAGTGGTCTGTTGTTATTGGGTAAGGCTCCGGTGAGGAAGGGATATACGCCTTTTCGTGACCTGACCTTTGGCGGTAACGAACCGGAAGATAGTTCCGGTGTTATCCGGCATCTGCACCTGGATTACTACCCTGCTGCCAGTAAAGACTTCCGGGGAGGATTGTTGTTGTTGGGAACGGGCAGCAGAACGGTGATAGCAGAAATATTGCAGAGGGCACTACCAGCAGAACGGGCGGATCTGAAAGCTGCCAGGCTGCGCTGATTTACTTTTGGAAACCCTGTTTTACCGATTATTCTCCATTTATTACTGATTGTTTGTTGACCCCTTTTTCCCCCTTTTTATTTTGGAATGATGACCATGCTGTTGACCACAGCGGGTTGTGCGGCGTCGTAGATATGACGGGTAAAATGGTGGTTTTCAGTGGAAGCCCTGCCGCCACCGGAGATGATGGCCAGTGCTTTGGCAATCAATGGGTCGCTGGCATCACCCAATGGTAACAGCGGCAAACTGGACATCTCATCTACCGGATATTGTGGCGCTATGCCCTGGGTGTAGTTGCCATTCCCGCTGGCATTGGAGAGACGGTAAGTAATCGGTTGCAGCACCCAGGGAATACGCCGGGGGCTGCGCATGTCTTTTACAATGACCGCGCCTTTATCTTTTCCTACCGTTGTTTCACCTATCTGTATCACTTTCGTATAGGGCTTGAGGTTATTGATCAGCAGTTCGGCGGCGGATACAGTCTGACTGCCGGTTAGCAGGAATACCCGCGGCAGCTGAAGACGGGCGGATTGCAACGCGCCGAAGCTGACAGGATCTGCATTTTCGGGAACAGAAAGTGCTGTGGCGAAGTTCAGTGTCCGGGAACCGAGGCGGCTGTTGCCACTATACTGTACGAAAACATTGTTCTCCGTGATATCCGGCGCTATCAGCGCGGTGAGCATGGCTGCTGCGGCCAGGCTGCCACCGGTATTGTACCGGATATCGATAATGAGTTCCGTGATGCCCTGACTTTTCAGTTTGCTGAATGTCTCCAGCAAGTTAGTGTTGTATCCGTCTATAAAAGCATTGTAAAAGATATATCCTGTTTTATGCGGTGTGGTACTGACTACCGCCGACGTATACACGGGATTGACAACAATTTGTTTCCCCTGTAGCTGTACAGGGATGTTTTCAATGATATTGTTACCGGTTACCGTTGCGGGCGTAAGGGTACCGGTGGTGGCAGTCCTGAGCTGTTCACTGAGACCGGCGGCATTGTCAGCAGTAAGACTGGTTTCGTTGATGCGGGTAAAATAACTACCTCTTTTTAAGCCCGCTGCGGCTGCATAAGAGCCGGGGACCACCAGTTTTATCACTCCCATCACGCCTTCCGGCCGTTGCGGCCAGCTGATGATGCTGAAATCGATTCCGTATTTACTGCGGATATCATGTGCATAGGTGGCAGGGTCTTCCGGATTGTACAGCAGGGAAAACCGATCGGAGATGTTTTTGATACTGCTGAAAAAAGTAAAAGGGTCAGCGCTTTTATCAGGATTGGCAGGGAGCTGATCGTTCCATAAATAAAAATAACGCATACTGTCCAGTACCCAATTGTTGATTTCCTGTTGCGTAACGGGGCCTGTCGGTGCCGGTGAAATATCCTCTTTTTTGCGGCAAGCGGCTATCAGTACGATACTACCAAGGAAAAACGGACGAAAGGAAGATCGCATGTTTTTGGGTTGAAGTGTGTCAGCTATTGTTACCAAAATGGTGGCCCAGCCCTTTCCGGATATATTGCAGGGCGGCTGTCAGGTGATTTTTAACGGTAGCGGGAGAAATAGATAACTGCTCACCAATTTCCCGGTGACTATAACCATGTGTTCTGCTGAGCATATATACATTCCGCCGTTGTTCCGGCATATTTTCCACCAGCTTATGCAGCCGGGTGGCGAACTCCTTTTGCAGCAACTGTTTTTCCCCGCTGTTAACAGCATCGTCCAATGGGTTATCGGCCACCCGGGCCATCGCTTTTTTTTCGCGGTACAGTTTACGGGTTTCGTCGATCACCAGGTTCTTAACATACACAAACAGCAACGGGAATACATCCTGCCCTTCCTTTACCTGGTGCATATTTTCCCAGAGGCGAACAAAGCATAACTGTGTAATTTCCTGCGCTCTGTTGGCATCACCTGTCAACTTGAACGCGAACCTGTACACTTTTGCATTATTCTCCTCAAATAATTTTTCAAAATGTGCTTTAGGAGGGCTGTCAGACATAGTTCGAGGTTGTAACATTATCCGGATATAAATATAAGCCGGCTATGTTACAGGAATGTTAAGGCATAGATATTTCTTTCCCGCAGTAGCCAACAAAAAAGCCCGGAGGTTATCCGGGCTTTTCAGGTATTTATCCGATCGGTTATTGGAGCAGTGAACCATTTAACCGCTGCAGTTCTGTTTCTGCCAATTTGGTATTGTAACGGGCCTGAATAAGCCGGTAGTTGGAGTCTTCCAGGCTTTGCTGCGCCTGTTTTACTTCGATGGTGGTAGATACGCCCTGTTTAAAGCGTTCCAGCGCTACCATCATATTTTCTTCTGCCAGCAGATTGTTTTCTTCTTCCAGTTCCAGTGCCTTTTTATAGTATTCATAATCTTTAAAGGCGTTGTTCAGGGAGAGGTCCACCTGGGACTTGACATTATCGAGTGTAATGTTCTGGTAGTCAAAATCGATCCGCGCGTTTTTCACCTGTCGTTTTACATTGAACCCGTTGAAAATGGGGATGTTGGCCGTGAGCCCGTAATTAAATACGCCATTGCGGTTAAAGCGCGGGCTGAAGGCGTTGGACGCTGCATTGGACGTGTTACGGTTGTAGTTGTAACCGGAGTTAAACGTCACTACCGGAAAATAGTCGGCGCGGCGTTCCTTCATCGTCAATGCGGAGATGTTGATATTCTGCTGTTGTACTTTGATCGCAGTGTTGTTGTTGGCGACATTCTGCTGCAGTGTTACAAAAGACAGCTTCGTATTAATGGGAATGGAATCCGGTACATCATACCCGGTAGCGCCCACCGGTACAGCCATCAACTGGTTCAGTAAGGCTTTGCTTTGTTCTATCAGGGTGAGCTGACGGAGCAGCAGCGCTTTCTGTGCGTTATAATCCACTTTGGATTGCAGCAGGTCTGTTTTCGGGCCAAGGCCTGTGGTGAATTTGGCATCAGAAAGTTTAACCCTTTCTTCTGAAATGGATACCTGCTCACGGATGGCTACCAGCTGTTGTTTCTGTTGCACCACATTATAGTAGCCGCTGATGACGGTAGCTATGGAGTTTTGTATCTGATCTTTAATCGCCAGTTCTCCCAGGTCTTTGAGCGCTGTCAGTTTATCACGGGTAGCGAACATCTTGAGACCATCGAACAGTGTCCAGCTGAGCGTGGCATTGGCGCTGATGTTATTGCCTTTAATGCCGCTGGTATCTCTTTTGGTGCCGTTGACGAACTCCTGTTTGGTGGCAGTTGTATTCCAGGTGGTACCGGCAGTGGCATTCAAACGAGGTACGAATGCAAAATTCGCATAGGCGTAATCGTTAGCAGACAGTTCCGCGGTATTTCTGGCCAGCCGGATGGAGTAATTGTTTTTAAGCGCCAGGTCTATGGCCTGCTCCAGGGTCAGTATCTTCTCTTGCGCAGCCGCAGCCAGGGAACTTCCCAGTAAAACAAAGAGGAGGCCGATGCTGGTGATATATTTCTTCATAATAAATTTAATAACAGTTTATGCATGAGCGGCAGCTACGTCAGCTTCCCTGTCTTCTGCTTCCTCTTCTTCGTTATCGTCTGACTTATTGCCATGACGGGAGAAGAAGGTATACATAGCCGGAATAACAAACAGCGTCAGTACCAGTGAGAACACGATACCACCTACGATCACGATACCCAGCGGAATGCGGCTGGTAGCGGCGGCGCCGAGTGACATCGCAATCGGTAATGCGCCCAGCGCCATGGCCAGGCTGGTCATGAGAATAGGACGTAAACGCATCTGCGATGCGTGAATAACGGCATCTGATTTGTTTAGCCCTGCATCCCGCTGATGATTGGCAAATTCCACGATAAGGATACCGTTTTTCGTTACCAGGCCTATGAGCATGATTACACCAATTTGAGAGAAGATGTTCCAGGTTTGATCGAATACCCACAGCGACAACAAGGCGCCCGCAAAGGCCAGTGGCACGGTAAGCATGATAATCAGCGGATCTATCCAGCTTTCAAACTGAGCGGCGAGTACGAGATAAATGAGTACGAGAGCCAGTCCCAGCGCGAACATAGTGTTGGAGCCGCTTTCCGCGTAGTCGCGGGAAGACCCGGAGAGCGCGGTGGTGTAGGAATCGTCGATTATTTTCTCGTTTTCCAGTTTGTTGTAAATGCGGTACATCTCTTTCAGACCGTCGCCGATGGTTTTGCCAGGTGCAAGACCCGCAGAGATGGTGGCGGATTTATAACGGTTAAAGTGATAGATGATCGGTGGGCTGGTTTCTTCTTCAATACTTACCACGTTGTCGAGCTGGATGGCTTCACCACGGGAGTTGCGCACGTAGAGATTCTGAAGGTCCATCGGATCATCACGGTCGGCGCGGAACACCTGTCCCATTACCTGGTATTGTTTACCATTGCGGATGAAGTAGCCGTAGCGCAGGTTACTGAGCGCCAGCTGTAAAGTCTGGGAAATATCCTGTACGGATACACCGAGTTGGGTAGCTTTGTCGCGGTTGATGTGAATACGCAGTTCCGGTTTGTTGAATTTCAGGTCTACGTCGGTACCCTGGAATACCGGGCTGTTGCCTACTTCTTCCATGAAGCGGGGCAGTACGCGGGTGAGGGAATCGAAGTTGATATGTTCGAGCACGAAGGAAACCGGCAGACCGCTACGGCGTCCTACCTGGATGGTTTGTGTTTCGATAGCGAATACTTTACCCTGTGAGAACCGGACCATATTGCGGTTTACCATGTTCACGATATCTTTCTGGGAGCGGTTTCGTTCATGCGGGTCCGTTAGCATGACGTTGGCGAAGGCTGAGTTTACCGCGCCGGCGCCGCTGAAACCGGGAGAGGTTACACTGAGGATAATCTTCTTTTCGGGGATGGAATCTGCGAGGAACTGAGTTAGTTTATCCACGTAGCTATCCATGTAATCGAAAGAAGTACCTTCCGGTGTGGTGATAGACAGGCGGAACTGGCCACGGTCTTCCAGGGGCGCGAGTTCTGCCGGTAATGTTTTGAACAGGAAATAGATCAGTACCAGGCAACCTGCGATCACGATTCCTGCTACCCAACGGATACGCATAAACGATTCCAGCGCACTTTTATAGCTGTCTTCCATCCAGCGGAAGAAAGGTTCTGTTTTGGTATAGAACCAGGAGTGGGTATGTGTTTTACGGCCCAGTTTCACGTTGAGCACCGGGGTGAGCGTGAGGGATACGAAGGCGGAGATCAGTACGGCACCGGCCACTACGATACCGAATTCCCGGAACAGTTGACCTACGAAGCCCTGCAGGAAGATGATGGGCAGGAATACGAAGGCCAGGGTGATAGAGGTAGCGATAACGGCGAAGAATATTTCTTCGGAACCTTCTCTGGCGGCCCGCATCCGGGGCATACCTGCTTCTATCTTTTTGTAGATGTTTTCCGTTACTACGATACCGTCATCCACCACCAGGCCGGTTGCTAATACAATCGCCAGCAGGGTGAGGATATTGATGGTAAAGCCACAGATATACATGATAAAGAAGGCGCCGATAAGTGATACCGGGATGTCTACCAACGGACGGAGGGCCATGAGCCAGTCGCGGAAGAAGAGATATACGATCAGGATCACCAGGGTGAGGGCGATGATGAGCGTTTCTTCCACTTCCTCGATAGATTTTTTAATAAACCGGGTGTTATCCATCGCGATGTTGACTGAATAATCTTCCGGGATATCTTTTTTCAGTTGTTCAAATCTTTTATAGAATTCATCCGCGATAGCTACATAGTTGGAGCCGGGCTGCGGAATGAGGGCGAGGGCGATCATGGGGATACCGGATTCTTTGAGGATGGTTTCCTCATTTTCCGGTCCCAGTACCGCCTGACCTACATCGCGGATACGTATTTCGGAGCCGTTTACATTTTTGATGATGAGGTTATTAAAATCATCTTCCGTAAAGAGACGGCCGAAGGTACGCACCGTGAAATCGGTGGCGTTGCCGGCGATTTTACCGGAGGGCAGTTCCACGTTTTCCCTTTGCAGGGCAGCTTGTATATCGGATGGTGTGAGGCTATAAGACGACAGTTTAGCGGGGTCCATCCAGATACGCATGGCATATCTTTTTTCGCCCCATATCTGAATAGCGCTGACACCGGGGATGGTTTGCAGTTTTTCCAGCAGTACGTTGGTACCGTATTCGGTCACTTCCAGTTGGTTGCGGGTATTGCTTTGCACCGTCATGGAGATGATCGCGTCTGAGTTAGCATCCTGTTTGGATACTACCGGGGGCGCGTCGATATCGGGCGGAAGGCTGCGAAGTGCCTGGGATACCTTGTCGCGCACGTCGTTGGTAGCGCCTTCGAGGTCTTGTCCCAGTTCAAATTCCACGGTGATATTACTGCTACCCTGACTGCTGCTGGAAGATATGTTTTTGATACCGGCTACCCCGTTGATAGATTTCTCCAGTGGTTCGGTGATCTGTGTTTCGATGATATCTGAGTTGGCGCCGGCGTAGGAAGTCCGCACATTGACGATCGGCGGGTCGATAGCCGGGAAGTCTCGCACTCCAAGAAAGGTAAAGCCCACGAGACCGAATATCACGATGATGATATTCATCACAATTGCCAGGACGGGGCGTTTGAGTGATAATGAAGGTAGACTCATGAGAATATGTTTTGGCTATTACCGGCTTGTTCCGGGCATGGTGATGCGGTAAGCCGGTAATATGTATGGTTGTTACTGTATTTTGTTGAACTTCAGCGGCATGCCTGGTTTCAGTTGCAGGATACCGGTGGTAACCACGGTATCGCCGGGTTGAAGGCCGCTGAGGATCTGTACATCGCTTTCGGTGCGGATACCTGTTTCCACGACTACCAGTTTAGCTTTGCCGCTATCCGCTATAAAGACTTTTTTATCGCGGGTACCGGGAATGACTGCCTGGGAAGGTATCATGAGGGCATCCGGCATGTTTCGCAGGGTGATTTTTACTTTGGCAAAGGAGCCAGGGAAGAGGTTTCCGTGATTATTAGGGATGATGGCCCGGAGTTTAACCGTGCGGGTAGTCAGGTCAATTTTCGGGTCTATGGCGTAGATACTCCCTTTGTATTCGTCTTTATCGCCGGCAACGGAGAAATTGACCTGGTCGCCATTTTTGATCACATTGCGATATTTTTCTGCCACGGCGAAGTCCATTTTAAGCGGATCTATCTGTTGCAGGGTGGTAATAACAGTGGCAGAGGATACGATAGCGCCTTCGCTGACATTGCGGAGGCCCAGTTTGCCGCTAAAGGGAGCGCGGAGTTCGGTTTTCTGCAGCTGGGTCTGGGTAAATTCGATGTCTGCGCCGTATGCCGCCACCTGGTTGCGGGTTACATCCACGTCCTGGCGGCTGATACCGTTTATTTTGAGCAGGTTTTCCTGGCGTTCGAGGGTTGTTTTAGCCAGTTCCTGTTGTAATTTCAGTTTTTGCAGTTGGGCACGGAGGTCTTCATCGTAGAGTTTTACGAGGAGGTCGCCTTTTTTAACGGAGGTACCTTCTTTAAAATAGAGGTGAGTGATACGGCCGTTGATTTCCGGTTTTACCTCCACTTCTTCATTGCTTTGTAATGTTCCGCTTGCTTCAATGGCCTGATCCAGGGAGGAAGCTTTTACAATCCACGCATCGGTAAGGGGCTGACGGGAATTGGCGCCTTTAGCGGCGGCTCCGTTGGAGGCAGCAGCTGCTTCCTTTTTGCCGGTTATATTTTTATAAACCAGGAAGAGCACGATACCAGCAGCTACCAATATAATAATGGAGCGGACTGTTTTTTTGGTGTTGGGCATGTTAATGAGCCTTTTTGCGATTCGCTTTTAATTGATAAATAACCGGAGGGCAGTACATACTATTTGGTTATATAACCATTAGGAAACCCTTTATATCATAAAATATCCAAATAATCCAATAACTCAATAGCAGACAGCTTTCCCATAAGCCGGACAAATTTAATAAATGGGCGTTGTGAATACATGTGGGGACTGTTAATTAGCGTTAAGGGGTTAGATAAGTGGTGAAAAAGCGGGTTAAATGGAGATTAAGAAGGGTCGGAAAGGGGAATATTTGAATAATTGGCTATTTTAGGAAGCGGACATATACATTTTTTGGAAGAGAGGAGGGTATACCCGAATGGGTATATCTGAGGGGTGAAAAGGGTAATATCTGGTTGGAATGGGGGGTGCATGAGAGAAAATCTTTTATTAACAAAGTCCAAAATATGTTTACTGTATTGGGTTTGGCGGGATTGTCCATAGTAGCAGGGGGTTAAAATTCGGGCTATCTGTTGGCAATTCAATAAAAATTATATTTTTGCAGTCAAGTTTTAAACCAAAAACACTTAAAATTATGTCAGACATTGCATCAAGAGTTAAAAAGATCATCATTGACAAATTGGGCGTTGACGAAGCCGAGGTAACTCCTGAAGCCTCCTTCACCAACGACTTAGGCGCTGACTCTTTGGATACGGTAGAACTGATTATGGAATTCGAAAAAGAATTCAACATCTCCATTCCTGACGAACAAGCTGAAACTATTACTACTGTTGGCCAGGCAGTTGCTTACCTGGAAGAACATGTAAAATAATCCTACTAATCAGAATTGTTTTAATGCAACCAAGACGAGTTGTCGTTACAGGTTTAGGCGCTCTTACACCGCTCGGCAATTCCGTAGCTGAATTTTGGCACGGATTGGCGAACGGTGTATCCGGCGCGGATTATATCCGTCAATTTGACGCTTCCAAGTTCAAAACCCGTTTTGCTTGTGAACTGAAGAATTTCGACCCTACCAATTACCTGGATAAGAAGGAGGCCCGTAAGATGGACCCCTTTACACAAACAGCGGTGATTGCCGCAGATCAGGCTATACTGGATGCCGGTATCAACAAGGACAAGATCGATGTAGATCGGGCCGGGGTGATATGGGGTACCGGTGTTGGTGGGATGATCAACTTCAGTCATGAGCTAAGAGAATTTCATACCGGAGACGGGACTCCCCGTTTCAGCCCATTCCTTATCACGAGGCTTATCCTTGATATTGCTGCTGGTTCTATCTCTATCCGCCACGGCTTCAGGGGGCCTAATTTTTCCGTTGTATCTGCCTGTGCTTCCGCTACCAATGCGATTATTGAAGCGATGTACAGCATCCGCTACGGTAAAACCGACCTGGTAGTTACCGGCGGTTCGGAGAATGTGATCAATGAGCCTTGTGTTGGCGGTTTCAACGCCATGAAGGCCTTATCTGAAAGAAACGATGATCCTAAAACGGCTTCCCGGCCATTCGACCTCGACCGTGACGGTTTTGTGATGGGAGAAGGTGCTGGTTCGCTGGTACTGGAATCATTGGATCATGCGTTGGCAAGAGGTGCAAAAATTTATGCAGAGTTGGCCGGCGGAGGCGCTACTGCGGATGCACATCATATTACCGCTCCTCATCCGGAAGGACTGGGTGCGATGAACGTGATGCGGCAGGCATTGGCAGATTCCGGTTTGCAGGCAAATGATATTGATTATATCAATGTACACGGTACTTCTACTCCTCTTGGTGATATCGCAGAAGTAAAGGCTATTCAAAAAGTATTTGGTGATCATGCCTATGATCTGAACATCAGTTCCACCAAATCCATGACCGGTCACCTGCTGGGTGCTGCCGGCGCTATTGAATCCATCGCCTGTATCATGTCTATCATCAACGGTATTGTACCACCCACCATTAACCATTTTACCGACGACCCTCAGCTAGACCCGAAATTAAATTTTACCTTTAACACCGCACAACAGAGAGAAGTGAGAGCCGCATTATCCAACACCTTTGGGTTTGGAGGACATAATGCTTCTGTTATTTTCAAAAAATTTGTTCCTTGATCTTGATTGTGTGAAATTACTGCCAGGATTTTTATATCGACTCGTATCCAAGAAGCGGCACTTGTACAAAGAGCTCACTGCCCTGTTGGGTTTCCCTCCAGGCAACTTTGCCCTGTATGAGATAGCCCTTAGCCATCGCTCAAGCAAAGAGAAGTTCCTCGAAAGCAACGAGCGGTTGGAATACCTTGGCGATGCCATCCTGGGCGCTATTGTGGGCGATTATCTCTTTAAAAAATATCCTTACAAAACAGAAGGATACCTCACCGAGATGCGCTCTAAAATAGTGAACCGCCAGCAACTGAATGATATCGCTATCAAAATGGGGCTGCGTAAACTCACCATCTACGACAAATACAACAGCTTCCTGAAGATCAGCCAGATCTTTGGTAATACCCTCGAAGCATTGGTAGGCGCGGTATACCTGGACCGTGGCTATAACAAAACCCAACAGTTTGTTCACAAACGTATCCTTATGCCATATATCGATATGGAGCTGCTGGAAAGTGTGGAAATGAACCACAAGAACAAATTGTATGGCTGGGCTAATAAAAACGGCAAAGTCCTCGAGTTTGAACTGCTCGATGAACAAATGGACAATGGCCGGCGCATTTTTACTGTAGGCGCTGTGGTAGACGGTGAACTGATTTGCACCGGTAAAGCCTTCAATAAAAAAGACGCCAGCCAGATTGCTGCCCAGCAAGCCATTCAGCAACTGGGATTGTCAGACTAATACTTTCACTTCACAGGATGCCGCAAAATAGTTCTTAACTTCTCCGGCGCTGTTTTCCTGGTATCAGACAAATATATTTCATGGTGCCTGCCATTCATGTGTAACCCATGCTGGTGCATGAAGTCTTCCATTTTTTGCAGGGATGCCGGTTCCTCACTGAAAGGACCTATATGCATCATTTGTATGCAGGGGCCTTCTTCCATCGTTTTCAGGTCTACATTCCTGAACAGTGAAGACTGTTTCTTCTTTTCTGCGCCGAGCACTGCCGCCGACAGTTGTTGCCGGGTAACGTAATCGGGCATACGAATAGCCAGCTCATACATCCATTCGCTTCGCGGTACCAGTAGCGGTTCTACCGTGGTGTCGTTTACCCACCAGAAACCTTCCAGTTTGCTGACGGTAAAATCGTTGCCTGCATTTTTACACTGGAATTTAATTCCATAGGCTACGGCATAGAGTGCGCCGGTGTTTTCAGCAAAAACGGGCCCATTGGGATCGCCCTGACCGTTGATGGTCAGGAACAATCCTTTTTCGATGGTAGCCAGCTGCGGCGTGAGACTGGCAGTGTAGTAGCTTTTAAACGTTTTGGTAAGATCGAGTTTATTCATATCCGTTAGGTTGAGTGCATAGTCTATTTTAAATCCTGCCACTAATAACAGGGCCCATCCCAGAGCATGCCTGTATTTCATGATGTTAAGGTTTTAGGATACCCATCTGTACATTGGTGATGTTTTGATCCGGTTGATGAAAGTCGTACCGGAAATACTGTTCGCGGTTGTATCCAGCCAGTTGAATACCAAGGGCCCGGGTAATGCTGATCAGTTTTCCGTAAGTATCGCCGAGTTTGTCCCAGCCGCCTTCATGGGTGGTGCTGATACAATCGAAAGCGGGCAGTACTTCGCATTGGTAGGGAGCCGGTACCGGCCCGACGGCGGTTATCGGAAGACCAATTTCCAGCCTGAACATGGTTTGAGGGTTACCGTCAAACTGATGATAGTGCCATTGTACCGGGCCGCATACTTCCAGGCCCGCGGCTATGGCTTGCCGGTACATTTCCAGGGTGGCTGTCCGCACCAGGGGCAGCATACTCTCCATATTTACTTCGTAACTGCGGAAGAAGAAAGGCAGAGCCGGTACATGGCTGAATTGGGGCGTATTACCGGCTGCATCGAAGAAGCCAAACCAGAAGGCCAGTTCGGGCTGCTCCAGTATGCCCAGTGCGGTATAGATTTCTTTGGTGAAAGGTACCATGGCGGTGCCGGCAGCGGTGATCAGGTTACCGGCGGTGACGGCAGGCCGGGCTATATAATGGGCGGCGCCTTTATAATTCGGCGCCATCATCTGCAATACGCGGGCATCATTACCGGTATGCGAAATCTGGTCCAGCAGGCCATGATTGCCCAGGAATACTGTCGCATCGCAGATGGCTGCCAGCAGACGGCCACTGTCCAGCTGTTTCCGGACGAGGGGTAACAACGCTTCATGTTCAGCGCCGGCAGCGATGGTAGCGCCGCCCGGAATAATCAGGAGGTCGATATCCGCTGCTATAGCCTGTTCCAGGCTCTGTTGCGGTTGAACGCTGACATTCCCGCCGGAAGTGACCGGCTGCCCGTCTACCGAAAACGGTATCACCCGGATATCGGTAAAGTTGTTGAGTCCATAGACGGCCAGGGCTGGCTCCCAGTCTGAATACCGGTCGTATACGTATACGTAACAGTTGCGTTGTGCTTTCATATTGTTTATCGTTTAACAATACAAAACAACGCAGCAGGTGTGACAACCCTATGTCAGGAGGATTTAGTTATTTGGAAATTTTGTTATTTAGTTATTTAAACAAACAAATATCAAAATAGCTAAATATCTAAATGTCAAAATAACTAACTGATATAGTGGTTATTAAGTTCCGTTATCAGCTCGCACAGCGTGGTTTTAAGGGCAGCGGGTTCAATGATAGTGACTCCATTGCCAAACATAATCAGGTAGCGGGCGAGGTAATTCAGGCTGGATGTGAGGAAAGTCAGTTCTACCTTATCGCCTTTGGGGATTTCATCCATGAGGCCATAATAATACAGCTGGGTGCGCATATATCTCCGGAGGTCTTTATCCACCGCTATTTTCACCAGCAATGTCTTTTCCGGGGCAGCGTTGCGTCGCTGTTCCAGGTATTCCTGCAGGGATATGCGTTTATCTTTTTTATAATAGGAAGATGTAAGGTTAAGTTTACGGATACGGTCTACCCGGAAATCGCGGTAGCCTTGCCGGAGGCGGCACCAGGCAATCAGGTGCCAGTTGCTGCCATCGTGGAAAATACCGATGGGTTCTGTTTCACGCCGGGTAGCCACTTCTTCCTGGAAAGAAAAGTATTCCATGTTGACTACCTGTTGATGACCCAGCGCATGCTGCAGGTCCGTCAAAAAGCGGTTGGGGAAATTTTCCTGCTCCATCTGGCTGTAGGGGCGCATGACAACGATATTGTCTTCCAGTGATTCCAGGAAATCTTTTTCGGAGCCGCGTAATACAGACCGGATCTTCTCCATGGCAAAACCAAATTGTTTACGGCTGGATTGGTCGCCAAACTGTTCCATGAGCTTCTCCCCTGTCAGCAGGGAGGCTGCCTCCTCCTTGGAAAACATGACTGGTGGCAGGTGATAACCATCTACGATATAATAGCCGGTACCGGCTTCCGCTCCAATGGGCACGCCCGCCTCCTGTAAGGCTTTTACGTCGCGGTATACGGTCCGCAGGCTGATATTAAATCGCTCGGATATGTCAGCTGCTTTGACTATTTTTCTGCCTTGTAACTGGATGAGGATGGCGGTAAGCCTATCGATACGGTTCATGAAATTGCCAGGTTGTGACCTCTAATTTCGGAAGCCAAAAATTATTTTTTATTTTTTTTTGTGATCGCATTAAACTTTGGGGAGGTTAAACTGTCTTTAATATGTAACAAATCTTTGGAAAATAATTAAGTGGTTGATTACGAGCGTGATGTGAATTTCCAAAGATACACAAACACGATGCTACAGTACAGAATATAGGTTAAATGGTAAGCCCCTGCAATTTCTTGCGGGGGCCTGTTATTTATAGCCCACCCTGGGCTAAGATGTTGTTCAGGTTCTTACGGATGGAGGGGCTTATGGGTATTAGCCGGTGGTTTAGTTTTAGCAGATATAACCGATCTGGCCCACATACATATCTCTTTTTTGCTTTTCTTTTTGTTTATGTTTTAGGCAGATGCCTGCCTTTTGTTAATAACTCATGTCGGTGAGTTTTACTTTACCGCGGAAGGTCCAGAAAACGAAAATACTGTACCCTATCACCAGCGGTGTACCGATGGCTGCAATAAGCAACATGATCTTCAGCGATTTGTTGGAAGATGCCGCCTGGTAAATACTGATGCTGTAGGAAGGATCGGTGGTAGATAGTACAATGTTGGGATACAGTCCTACGGCAAACAAAATCAGCAAACAGGAAGTGATGATACAGGAATAGAAGAAAGCGGTGAAATATTTTCTGGAGTCGATATTGCGTTTGATGTTGAGCAGGATAAACACCGCTACCATGGGGATGATGAACAGTTCCGGATGATTTTTAAACTGATGGGTCATATGCGGAATGTATATCAGTGTGGCCATCGACGTTAGGATGAAACAAAGAATGAAGAACTTGCTGCAATTGTTCACCATGATAGTTAGTTTGGCGTAGAGCCGGTTTTCGGTCTTCATCACCAGGTAAATAGCCCCGTGGAGCATAAACAGGGACAACGTGGTAAAGGCTATCAAAATTGCATAAGGATTAAAGAAGGTCAGCAGGTTGCCGGTGAATTCATGTTCCTTGTTGATGGGCAGTCCGTGAATGAGGTTTCCCAGTACCAGTCCCAGTAACAAGGTAATGGCTGTACTGGAAACCGTGTAGGAAATATCCCACATCTTCCGCCACCAGGGCCATGGTTCCTTACTGCGGAACTCAATGGAGATAGCCCTGAAAATGAGCGCCACGAGGAACAACATAAAAGGAATGTAGAAGGTAGAGAAAATAACGCCATATACCAGTGGAAAACCTGCAAACAGCGCCCCTCCGGCTATGACGAGCCATACTTCATTACCATCCCACACAGGTCCGATAGCGTTGAGCACTAATCGCCTGCTTTCTTCCTTATTAAAAAACAGGTGCAGGGCGCCTGCGCCGAGGTCAAAACCATCGAGTACACCGTAACCGGTGATCAGTCCGCCGATCACTAAAAACCACCAGGTGGGAAGGTCCAGTCCGAGTATTGTTTCCATGCAAGGGTAGTTTAAGAAGGAAGGTTTGTCAAATTATTAGGGTAATACTGATCGTGATCGTCGTCGTGCGTACTGCCTGCGATGTCTGGCCCATGCTGTATCTTACGGTTAAGCAGATAAAGGAACAGGGTAAACAGCAACATATATACCAGCGTAAACAATATCAGCGAAAACATCACCTGATCTGCCGTTACTTTTTTGGAAAGCGCATCGGAAGTGCGCAGTAGTTTATATACCACCCAGGGCTGACGGCCCACCTCAGCTGCATACCAGCCTACCTGGTTGGCGATCTGCGGCAGCAGCACCGCCCAGGCAAAGACAATCATCAGCCAGCGTTGCTGAAACAGTTTTTTTCTCCATAATAATATCAAAGCCAGTAGCGTCAAACCAATCAGGGTCATCCCAATAGAGATCATGATATGGTAGGTCTGAAAAACGAAGTTGACCGCGCCGGGCCTGTCCTGTGGCGGCGTGGCGCGTAAACCTTCTACCGGCGCACTGAAGCTGCCATGGGTCAGAAAAGACAGCCCGCCGGGAATTTTGATACCGGTTGTTTTTTGTTCTTTATTATTCACCCAGCCAATGATATACATATCCGCCACGGCAAGGCTATCGTAATGCCCTTCCATCGCGGCCAATTTGGCGGGTTGGTATTTACTGACATAGTGAGCAGAACGGTGACCGGTGAAAAGCTGCGCCAGCGCTGCAATAACGGCTACGGCTAACCCTACTTTAAACATCGCCTGTGCGTGTTCCACAAAACGTTTTTTCAGGATATACCAGGCGGCAACGCTCATCACGAGGAAAGCTCCTGCCAGAAAGGAACCGATGATTACATGGGCGTAACGGTCTATGCTGGAAGGATTGTACACCATCGCCCAGAAATCGGTCACCACGGCTCTGGCGCCGAGATCATGCCCTTCAATCCGGTATCCGGCGGGCGTTTGCTGCCAGGAGTTGGCAATCACAATCCATAATGCAGACAAGGCGGACCCCACTGCCACCATGATGGTGGAGAAATAGTGCACGCCTTTATGCACCCGGTCCCATCCAAACAATAGAACCCCCAGGAAGGCCGATTCCATGGCAAAGGCAAAGATTCCTTCCGCTGCCAGCGCACTGCCGAAGATATCGCCTACATAATGGGAATAGGTAGCCCAGTTGGTCCCGAACTCAAATTCCATGACGATACCGGTCGCTACGCCAATACCAAATATCAGTGCAAAGATCTTGATCCAGAACTTCGTGATTTCCTTATATAACAGTTTTCCTGTTTTCAGGTAAAGCCCTTCCATGATCACCAAACACAGGCCCAGCCCAATGCTCAGCGGCGGGTAGATGTAATGGAAGGCAATCGTAAAGGCAAACTGTATCCTGGATAGTATTTCAACGGAAGGCATACGCATTGAATTATGAACACAAAGTTAGTGGCTGCTCCAATCGGTGAAACTGACGTTTATCATATATCTATAAATATATAATATTTTTCCCGCAAATAGTTCACGCAAAGGCGCAAAGCAGCTAAGAGCGCAAAGATGATATAAGCGAATATAAGAAAGCAAAGGAGCTAAGATCAACATTTGATCTTAGCTCCTTTGCTCTCTTAAAAATCTTAATGAAAAACTTTGCGCTCTTAGCTGCTTTGCGCCTTTGCGTGAACTACGCTTCCATGGTTTCAAACTCTTTTTTCCTTTCCCTGTATTCTTCCATGGTAAAGTTATATACAACGGAGTCACGTTTGTTTTTGTTGGATACAAAGTGACAGGCATGGATATACGGTTCTGCGATATTCAGTTTATCCAATGGCGTTACTACCAGTAGCTGGAGGTTCAGCTGTCCGCAATATTCCATCAGGTAGTGGCTTTTCTCCGGGTCCAGCTTGCTGAAAGCCTCATCCACGGTGATAAAGCGCAAACTGCGATGCTGACGGTTGGCCTCGTTGATGCCAAACTGGTAAGCGATAGCGGCCCCCAGGATGGTGTAGGTGAACTGGGCTTTTTCCCCACCGGAAAGACTGGCGGTATCCTCGTAGTATTTAAATGCTTTATTATCGGCGATGTAGTATTCTTTGGCGCCGAAGTCGAGCCAGTTACGTACATCCGTTACCTTGCGGCGCCATGCTTCGTTCTGTTGCAGCTCCGTGATCAGTACTTTGATGTTTTCAAAGAGTTGTTCGCCGTAGGCTTCGTCTTTTTCCAGGTGATACTTCATGGAGTCGGGTACGGCGCCACTCAGTTTTTCCTTGAAGTTTCGGATCTCCACGTCTTTTACATGGCGGCATTCCAGCTGGAGGTAAGTATCCGGATTTTTGTTGAAGGTGATGTTCCTGAGCGGTTCGTTCAGATCGTCCATCACTTCGCGGATAAGATCTTCCTGGCCGTATATCCATGCCCGGTAGTTTGTAATGGCATTGAGCATGCTGGTATCCATATATTTACGGAAACGTTCTTTGTGCTCAATGAGGCGCTGGTATTTGATATTCTCATAGAGAGAGGTGAATTCGTCGAGGTATCGTACATGCGGCTGCAGGTCGCTGACATCGCCGAGCCATTCCGGATAGGTATCGTGGATGGCTTTGGACGGCATCACGAAAGCGGATAACTGCCGGGTGATTTCGGCTTCTTTTTCGGCGGATTGGCGCATGGCATCGTGCAAGGTGGCCTTCAGGTTGTCATCGGCGCGTTTGCGGTAAGAAGCCAGTTCTGCGGTGGTTTCCGCCGGTTCGGTAAGTGACAGGTCGGACAGGTATTCCAGTACATATTGCAGGGAAACATCGTCCAGCTTGTTGACCTTCAGCTGATTAAAATGACGTAGTTTTTCGGCGGCTTTATCATCGATACGGCCTTTTTCCTGCAGCGCTCTTTCTTTTTCTTTTTCCTTGTCCTGGATTTGTGCGGTGACATCGTCGAGCTGATCGCAGATCACCTGGTATTTGTCGCTGGTTTGCAGCAGTTGTGCTTTTTCGCGGGCGAATGACTCGATCACGCCGGCATGTGTTTGCCAGTTGATTTCGCTGTAGTTGCGGAGCGACAGGAAAGCGTTCAGCAGCGTATTTACCGTGGTAATATTCTTACGGGTGGTTTCCAGCTGGGAGATGCTATGTTGCAGCGTTTCAATATTGCTGTTGCATTCGTCCTGTTCTTCCTTCAGCAGGCGCAGTTTATTTTTATTGTTCCAGCCGAGTACGTAGTTATTTTGTTGTGAACGATTCGGACGGTCATCTTTCTCATGACGTGTAGCCTGTCGCGTTAGTCCTTTGGAAGTAACGGCTTTACGTGATTTATTAAACACTGCCATGTCATCGGTACAGGTATAGTCAAACTGGTCCAGCAGCTGGTTTTGCAGCCATTCCTTGAAGATGGTACCGGGTTTGATTTCTATCTTCTGCAGCAGGCTTTCCTTTTCGGAAGGCATACGGAGCATGGTATAACTTTCGTCTTCCACTTTGTGGTAAACGAGGCGTGTTTGCAGGTTGTTGGAGTTGATGTACTTATTGATGTCCATGATGTACTCTTCCGGTACCAGCAGGCGCAGGCCGAAGTTGTGCAGCACTTTCTCAATAGCGTTTTCCCAGTGGCTTTCGCTGTCTTTCACGCGAACGAGCTCTCCCACAAACGGCAGGTCTTCTTCCTGTACATCGAGCATATCAGCGAGCTGTTGACGGATACGTACCAGCTCGTAGGGAATATTGTTTTTGCGGTTGAGGAAGGATTCAATTTCTTCTTCCAGCCGTGTTACCTGGGCCCTTTCGGCGGTGAGGCTGCTCTTGTAATGGAACATCTCTTCCTGGAGGGTTTCCAGTTGTTTATCGTGTGCGCCTTTCAGTTGTTCAGCGCCTGAAATGTTTTCGTGGAACTGCTGTTCATCCGGATTGGGCGCCAGTTCCAGCCGGTCGGCGAGCATGTTGTATTCCTCCATCTTATTACGTTTGCCTTCGAGGGCTTTTTGTTCGTAGTGGATGGATTTTTCGATGGAACGCAGTTGCTCGTCCACGCTGTTATTGGCTTTCTGGGCAATGAGTTCATCCTTGCGCAGGTTGAGCGTTTGCAGGTGTTCGTTGATGCCGGTGAGGGTGCGGGCTGTTTTCTGCTGTTCTTTCTGCAGTGCTTCCAGTTCATTTTCCAGGATATCTTTTTCCTGTTTGTTGAACCAGGCAGGCAGCAGATCCTGTAGCATCTGCAGTTCGTGGTTACGGTCCTGGAGTTCCTGCCACGCGGTTTTATTGGTGATGATGGGTTCCAGCATTTTCAGCTGGGTTTCATCTTTCTGGATGGCGCGGTGGCTGGACAGCAGGCTGTCGTAGTTTTCGCGCAGTTTCAGGAATTCGCCTTCCGCATCGGTTTCTTCCAGCATCTGGCCGCGGATAAAGGTATTGAGGTCGCCCAACACTTTGATACCTACTGTCTGGTTGAAGAGAGACAGGGCTTTTTCACTGCGCAGGCCGAAGATATTGCTGAAGAGGGCAGCGTATTCCTTGAAGCTGTCGGTAATTTCTGTTTTCGGGAATTCCAGGCGTAGTTTCTTTTTCCAATCGCCTTTCATATCGAATTTACCGTTGCCGAAGTGGTCGTTGATATTGAGTTTATGCGGAGATACGATGAATTGTCTTTTCAGTTCTCCGGAGTACCAGCGTACCTGCGCCAGGGTGATCTGGTGCATGGTGGCGGCATTGTAGAAATAGGCCAGCAGTACCGAGTACGGGTTGTTTTCCTTATGACGGAGCTGTTCTGTTTTAGATTGCAGCGAGTCTTCGGAGAATGTTTTACCGTAGTATCCCCAGAAGTAGGATTCTTCACCACGGTCTTTCCTTTGATCGGTACCGGACGACTGGTTATAAAAACGTTTACCGGCTGGCACGAGCAGTGTCAGCAGGGCGTCGATGAGCGTGGTTTTACCGCTACCGTTGGCGCCGGTGAGCAGAGAGGTCTGGCCGCTGGTGTTAAGTCGGTATATTTTATTATGGAACGTGCCCCAGTTGTATATTTCAAGATATTGTAACCGGAACCCGCTTTCTTTTGAATCACTGTTGAACAGGGTGGACATGCAAATTCAGTTTTGATTTAATTTCTTCCAGTTTCTCGTTGTTGACCAGTGCTTTGATCACTCTTTTTACCTCGTACTGATGCAGTTCCTTGTTGGCCGCGTCTTCGCGGGTAGCTTTGAGGATACCGATATTCAGCAGGCTGTTGATGGGTTTGTTCAGGTCTTTGAGCAGTTTGGATTTGTTGTTCCGCTCTTTGAAGAACAAGGCGAGTCTTTCCTTGATTTCTTTTTGGGTCATGAACAGCCGGGTACCGTTGCCTTTGATGTCAAATTCATCGAGGGCTTCGCGGAGTACGATGCAGAGCAGCGTGGCTTCGTAGGTGAGCCTGGTTTTACGCATGAGGCGTGGCAATGGTTTATCGCCGGAGGTATCATCTGCCTCAGGTTGCAGGATACGGGCAAAACCATCGCTTTCGTTGATAATGAGTTGCAGTCCTACCTGGTTAAGGTATTTGCTGAGTTCTGTTTGCCAGCCCAGCAGGTCTTTCCAGTATGCTTTGTCTTCTTCGTACACGGGGCCCTGCATGAGTTTGAGGAACACGTGCGCAAAGGGAGAAATATTGTGATCGGCCATGTTTCGTTTTAGTTTTGAGAGTTTGTAAACAGCACCATCGGCATGTTGATGACGCGGTTGCCCAGGGATACCGGATCTGGTGTTTCCAGTATGATATGGCTGGATGACTGGCTGGCGATGGAGAAATAGGTGATGAGTTCTGTCAGCCCTTTTTCTGTACCATAGATATCCACCAGTTCCTTCAAACTGATCTGTTTTTTGTTTTGTAATTGAGTGCTGATACGGTCTTCCAGCAATGTCCGGTCAATGTTGAAGTGATTGAACAGTGCATCGAGGTCGGAGTCTTCAAAATCATTTCCGCCGATACCTTCGGGGAATTCCACGTCGGGATGGACCTTTTTATCTTCCGCCATCTCCCAGCGGTCCAGCATATCTATTTCGGGGTCGCTTTCTATATCGATATAAAATTCTTCTCCGGGGATATTGTCCAGCGTTTGGAAGGCCAGCTGCCGGATATCGTTGATCAGTTCTACCGCTTTGCGGTGATCGGTGAGATTTTTTTCACTGAGTACGCGGCTGAGTTTATCGCTCAGTTTTTTGTTGGCGTCGATCACTTTTTTGCCGGAGGCATGGAGGAACTGTTTCAGTTTTTTCAGGAAGCGGTCGTTTTTGTACTCGATATTCCTTTCTTCCAGCAGAGAGTACAGTTTATCGATTACGTCGCGCATTTCCTCCTGCTTGTTTTCATCCATGAGGAACTGCCAGAAGGAATAGAAGCTTTTACCCTGGTCTTTCTGGCGGAGTGCTTCAAAAGAGTCGAGGGTATAGGCCAGCAGGGCGCCTTTGGCGATATCGCGTTCGCTTTGTTTGCGGTATATTTCCTGGGTGATTTGTTCGAAGTTATGTTCTACTTCCTTGAAATCGCTGAGCAGTTCACGGGACATGCGGTTCACATCATAGCAGCGTTCTTTGATCTGGGTATCGTCGAATACCTGTACTTTTCCGCTGATGGTGATGCTTTTGATCTCCTGTTCTATCTCAAATTTCTTTTTTTCCAGTTCCTGGATACGTTGTTTAGGATCTTTATTGCTTTGGTCTACCAGTTCCTTCAGTTTGGAAAAGATGTCTTTAAAGCGGCTTTCCGTACCCACAAACTCCCTTTTCCGGAGGGTAGATATCCAGTGCATAGCTTTTTCCATATCGCTGCTCAGTTCATGGATATCGTTGCCGTCGTCATCGGGATACTTCCGGAGGAAGCCTTTATTGCTCCATTGTTCCACATAATTCCGGGCTCTCTCGTCTTCATTGTCGAGCAGGCCGGTAGCGTCTATTTCGTCGTCTGTGGCCCGGTAGCCGGTAGCTGCCAGGTGGTCGGACAAACGGGTGACCAGTTCCACATTGGGAATGGTGGTATGGTTTTTCTCCTTGAATGTTTGGTGAAAAAATGACAACATCATTGGCGCGCTACGTGCCCGGAGTATCTTTAGCGTGATGGACTGGGCATATAGATTACATAATTGATCATAAGTCATGCAGTAAAATTACGGAATTACGAATTACGAATGACGAATTGGGGGGCCATTATAAGGCAATATTTACAAACCAGGGCTTCATTCGCTCATAATTCGTCATTCGTAATTCGACATTCGTAATTTACATAATATATAGCCCTTCAAACTTGGGTTTTACGGGTTGGGGTACCGGTTCATCGCCCATCAGTTCTATCAAATTGATTTCTATGGTGCGGGAAATGCTGTCCAGCGGGGTTCCCAGCGGATGATAGTCGAATGGGTTCATGAGTGCGATCCCGTTGAGGTGGGTGACATGGAACACGAAGCCGAACACCCATCCGAAGAGGATGGACCAGGCTCCGATGGATTCGGTCATCATCAGGGTATTCATGATCACATAAAACCAGATAAAAAGGCGGGTGAAATAGACATAACTGGGTGGGAAGACGGTGTTTTTGATTCTTTCTGACTTTCCCATTTCATCGCAGTGCTTTACCAGCAGGTCGTTGAGTTCAATAAAAGCGAAGCCGTCTATCGCGCCGGAATCCCGGAGTCGTTGCAGATCTTCCGATTGCAGGTTCAGCAGGGCATTGGGAATATTTTGCTGTTGCTGAACGTAGTCTATTTCTTCTTTGGTAAGGTAGCGGGTGTAGTAGTCGTCGGGGAGTTTGCGGAGGGCGGTTTTCAGGGCGTAAACAAACGAGAGGTGCCGGTAGATCATGTGACGGACAAAGGTCTTTTTTTCCTGGTCACCGTTGGTCTGCGTGTAGTAGAGCAGGCTTCTGGCCCAGGAACGGGAGTCGTTGACCAATGCCCCCCATATCATGCGGGCCTCCCACCAGCGGTCGTAGGCCTGGTTGTTATTGAAACCGATAAAAAAAGCGATGGCGGTACCCAATACTGCCGATACTGCCACGGGGATGGCTATATGGGCCGATAGCCAGTATTTATCCACAAAATACACGAGGGTACAACAAAGCAGCAGCATTACATCTACCTTCCAGGTGAAGGTAAAGATCTGAGCCAGGGAGAGTTTGTGTTTCAGCAGCATATGTCTGATTTATTTCTTCAGCAATTTGTCTTTCAGGATGATGTTCATTACACTGTCTTTCAAACCCCTGGACACGGGTACGAAGGCTTGTCCCATGGAAATTCTGTTGCCTTCTATACTGGTGATCTTCCGGGTATTGATGATATACGATTTATGGGTTTGAACAAATTCCGGACCGGTCACATTTTCGGCTACCGCTTTCAGGGTAGCGTGCGTAAGGTACCGTCCGTGTGTGGTGTGGATATTCACATAGTTTTCCATTGCCTCAATAAAGATAATGTCTTCCAGCAGTACCCGTACCAATTTTTCCCCGGTTTTTATGTAGATATCCCTTTCTGCCACAGGAGTGGCCGTGGCAGGGGAAAATACTTCCAGGGCGCGATTGGCCGCCTTCAGGAACCGCTCAAAGGAAATGGGTTTCATGAGGTAATCGATGGCATCCAGCTCAAAGCCTTTGAGGGCGTATTGTTCGTAGGCGGTAGTGAAAATCACTTTCGGCGGATGAGTCAGACTTTCCAGCAGTTCTACCCCGTTGATATAGGGCATTTCGATGTCCAGGAAAAGCAGGTCGACCGGCTGCTGCCGGAGCAGGTTATTGAGTGACAGCGCGTCTTCGCAAACACCGGCCAGTGTCAGGAAATCTATTTTTTCCACATATCCGGCCAGTCCTTTACGGGCTATAGGTTCGTCGTCCGTGATAATACAACTGATCTTCATAAAGCAATTTTTAGGTCTGCCGAATAGCTGTCGGGGTGATTACAAAGCGCCAGTTCATGTTTCTCCGGGTAAAGCAAGGCGAGGCGGCGGCGCAGGTTCTCCAGTCCTATGCCGCCCCTCCGCTGTTTCACTTCAATGGCCGTAGGCACGGCATTGCTCACATGAAATACCAGCCATCCGTTTTGCAGGTTGGCGGAGATATGAATCCAATATTCACCGCCGGCGTATTTAAAGGCATTTTCTACCAGGGGTAATAACAATAACGGGTATACGCTTTGTTTGTTCAGCTGGTTGTCTATTTCTACCTGTAACCGGAGGTGGTCGTTCATCCGGCTACGTTGCAAGCCGATATAGGTTTGCAGGTATTGCAGCTCCTTTCCTACCGTCACGGTTTGCTGATGGTCGTACAACTGGTAACGCAGCAGTTCGGAGAGCGTTTCCACGGTTTGTTTGGCGGTACCGATGTTTTCATCCATCTGGAAGTAAACTGTATTCAGCGCATTGAACAGGAAGTGGGGATGGAACTGGGCTTTGAGAAAACGGAGTTCTGTTTGTAACTGGTTGTTACTGATTTTTTCCAGCAGCAGCTGTTGTTCGTAGCTCTTACGTAACGAGGCATTGGCGCGTTTGATCACATAGTACAGCAGGTAAAACAGGGTAGGGATCAGCGTGAAATTGATCACGTCGTACAACTGGCTGCCGTTGTCGCCGGTAAAGTGCTGGATAGGCAGGATGATACCGTCTGTCATGGCAATGATGACGGCAGATACTACCAGGTATTCCTTGATAACCGGACCGGGCTTGGGTTTGCGCTGATAGTACCGGAGCAGGTAATTGAGCACATAGCTGTAAACATATCCCATGAACAGCAGCAGAAACTCTATCGACGTTTCCAGCAGGGGGCGTTCCCAGAACCGGAAGCCGGTAAGCACCGCGTTGATCAGGCGCATGGCGGTGTAGATCAAAAGGGCATATAAAAACGGGAAAATGTATTTGCGCCAGAACTGTTCCATTAAATTAAGTTAGTAAAAAAAATCGGAAGGGGGTGTAGGCACCTTCACCACTTTACCGGTGGTAATGGGCGGTGTGCCTGGTTTTACGCCGAAGAAAAAACGGGTGAGCACAAACGGTTTAATCAGCAGGTGAAAAATCAGCAGGGCAAAAAGATAGGTACTCAGGACCACAAAAGTATATCCCAGCGCGGGCGGATATTCCCGGTGCATGACAAAGGCTGCGATAATCACGACCAGCGGCTGTTGCAGGAGATAAAATGGCCAGGCAAAGAGGTTGGCGTAGTGGCGTATAGGAAGGTCCTGGTCCAGGTATTTTTTGCCGTAACCCGTCAGGCAAAACACCCAGAGGCCGGCGTGGACCGGTTCTACGAATACCGCTACCAGCGGCCCTGTGTGGCAGCGGTGACCGGCAATGACCAGAGAGACCGCCACCAGTAACAATATAAAAGAGCAACGGCGGTTGCGTTGCAGGCTGTTCATCAGCGCGGGTTGCAGCATACAACAGTAACCCAGCAGTAACAGCAGCCACCAGTACAGGATGACCAGTATATAACCGGGATATCCCAGCAGGAGACCGGCTATAAATGTTACGGCCACCGGCAGTAGTAACAGGAATATTCGTTTGCCGGCGGCGAACCACAGCAGCCGTTGCTGGAACCTGCGGGCCGAGGCGGTGCGCTGCCAGCGGAACAGCGGTATCATCAGCATCATATTGAGGGCGAGGCAAATGATCACCCAGAGGTGGTGCCAGTTAGCCGGATGTAGTGCCAGTCGTATTGCTATGGCATAGTATGACCAAAAATGGTGGCCTGTCTTCTGTTGGTCCAGGTAAATCAGTGGTGGCAGCAGGAGGAACAGGCCGGTGATGATGGGGGCCAGCAAGCGGCGTATCCATAGTAAGATCATTTTGGTGCGGCTGCGTTTCAGCGCCATATGCACGGCGGCAGCGCCTGAGATGAAGAACAGTAGCGGTATGCAACTGCTGTTGAGCATATAGTCTATTTTTTCCGGTGCGGCACCGGTGGCATGCTGTGTAAAAGGACGCGCTGCGGTAAACAGGAAAATACCGGATATCGCCACTACCCGGAGCCAGTCCAGGTAAACCAATCGACAGGATTTTGTTTGCATTTTACGGGCTGTTTTGAGCAAACCTAATCCCTGTATAGCTTTCAGACGGCCGGTTTTTGACCATCTGCAGGAATCTTTTGACCAGGTGTCATTTATTTTCGATGATCCTTTTTTCGGTGTTTATCTTCCCGTTGGTCATCTCCCTAAAAAAATATGGTACAAGATAATAACAATCAATGTTTTATGTTTTTAAACGCATATAGTCTATAGAATTAGTAGGATAATAAGATTTTTCCCTTATCTTTGTATCATTATAAAACTACGCGTGATAAAACCCCTGCTACGGATTTTTTATCAGCCATTAAAAACAGCGAGCATGTCTACCTTACACCGTTATGCAGATTATCTGCCTGAACCTATAGCTGATCAGTTTCCCAGCCCGGTAAGAAACCGGGAGCGTATCCGTCCGCTGACAGCCGGACAATTTTTCCCTGATTTTTACCTGGAAGAAGACAATGTGATTAACAGCGGGCCATTACTGCAAACAGCTACGGGTGGTACTTCCCTGCATTTGCTGACAGCCCAGCCTTTGGTAGTGGCATTTTATTCTGTGAACTGGAACGGTTACGGAGATAGGCTGATGGCTGAATTAATAGAGAAACATGCTGCCATAGAAGCTGCCGGGGCGCGTTTGCTGGTATTATCCAGCGAAGGCAAAAAGCACTTTACCGAATTTAACCGCCAGCCGCTGCCTTTTGATGTGGTGCGGGATGCACAACACCGTATTGCGCGCAAAGCTGGTATTTACCGGGAGAGCGATCCTATCTGGGGCCGTGTTGCCGGTGTAAATGCAGATGTGCCTGTTCCGGCAGTTTACCTGATTACTCCTTCCCTGGAGATTACCTACAGTTTTGCCGATACCTGGTTGCAGGATAGCTTCTCCGTTGACGCGCTGCTCGCCGTGGTGGACAAACAGTTGGCCATCAGCGCTTAATTGCGTGTATCCGTTGCAGTTGAACTATACAAATGTCCGTGTTCCGGATGTGGTATAAGCCAACCGGAACTCTTTGGGCGTACAATCTTTTTTCTTTTTGAAGATGCGGTTAAAATTGGAAATGTTGTTAAACCCGCATTTGTAGGCTATTTCATTAACGGTATGCGTGGTCTCTATCAGCATCCGTGAGGCATGTCCCAGCCTTATCTCTATCAGTGTATCCACAAACGTTTTCCCGATCCTTGCTTTGAAAAAACGGCTGAAAGCCACATCTGTCATAGCGGCGAGCTTAGCGGCTTCGTGCAGCGAGATGTTTTTATCGAAACTGTTGTTGAGATAATGCATCACCTTTTCCACACGGCGACTGTTATACGAAAATGTTTCCAGGTTGCGGAAGGTAGCATCTGAGAGGATGCGCATATTCCGGCTGGCGGACAGGTCGTGCAGGATAGACATCAGTTCCAGTACAGAATCGAAGCCTTGTTTTTGGGGCAGGTGCATCAGTCGCGGCATAATTTGCCGGGTAGTTTCAGTAGAAAACAGGATGCCGCGAAGGGAGCGTTCAAACATGTTTTTAATGAAACTCATCTGGTTGCGTTGCAGGAATTTTTCATCGAACAGGTCGCGGTGAAACTGGATCGTAATTTCTTTAATAACCCCGCCATTGTGTTTGTGGGTAAACCACCCGTGTTGCAGGTTGGGTCCTACCAATACCAGTTCCAGGTCTTCAATTTCTTCGATATGATCGCCGATAATTCGCCGGGCGCCGGGCGCGTGCTGGATAAAGTTCAGTTCAAATTCGTCGTGATAATGTAATGGGAAGTCGAAGGCTGTTTTCTCCCGGGTGAAGAGGGAAAAACAATCGCTTTGCGTTAGCGGGGTGATCTCGCGTAGTAGTTTGCTTTTCATGTACCATATTTTGGTGAACGTGGAATGTGTTGATTTTCTGCCTGTCACATCAGCAGAGATAAAAAAGCATCGATTTTTGATTGTTCCTGTAATAAAACGTAAAGCGGAATCAGGTATGTAATATTACTGATAATAGCTGATTTTTAACTGCGTTGGCGGGGGAATTTATCTGGTTTCAGGAATAAAAAAGATTATCAAAGTATAACTAAAAGATAATAAAGTATTACATAGTTGTAGAAATAAAAATCATTTTTACGGGAGATAGTAACCATGTTATGTATGCCAGCAGTGCAGGACCGGTATATTTTTCCCACGTATTGTTTGCCAACGGAATAGCCTGTTTGCGCAGGAGAAAAGGACTACAATGCACAAACAGGCTACCATTAAGAGCGCCGGAAACTTACTAACGGTATCGCCTATCCCGGATATTATCAGTTGCCAGTCATTTTGGGTTGGCAGCCCGTCACATTGGCCGCTTGGTGCAGTTGCCGTTCCAGGGTATTGCCATCTATCAACGCCCGGTGTTCAATAATCCGGTCGTCCCGGAACACAAAGGAACGGAAGCCGGTGGTAACGGCGGTCAGGCCCGTTGGTGGAATACCTCGCCACAAGCCGGTATGTTTCATTTGCATGGAGATGCGGACCATGCAATGACCGGGTTCGGCGAGGTGTTCCTCAATGATGGTTAATGGC
Source organism: Chitinophaga qingshengii (assembly GCF_014529935.1). Taxonomy (GTDB): domain Bacteria; phylum Bacteroidota; class Bacteroidia; order Chitinophagales; family Chitinophagaceae; genus Chitinophaga; species Chitinophaga qingshengii. Next base: position 3,247,185 of record NZ_JACVFC010000001.1, on the reverse strand, counting down.
ACAAACGATGTATGTGTCAAGTCTACCCACTGTTGCAAACCGGAAATACCGGTGGGCATTCCTTCAGGAAGGGAGTAATCTTTAAAATCAGGGTGCAGAAAATCCTGTAGCCGGCTGGTATCGCCGTTGTTCCATACTGTTTGTATGAAGCGGGTTACCAGGTCTTTTTGTTCTGAGAGATTCATGTAAGATAGATTTGTTCAGCCACAAAGGTACCGGGCAATGGGCCGCGCCTGTTGTGTCAAACGTCACAAAACACGGCGGCGGATACGGCTGAGGGTTTCCCGGGAGATGCCGATATAGGAGCTGAGTTGAGTGATGGATACGCGTTGTATCAGCTCCGGCTGATGTTGCAGGATGTATTGGTAACGTTCTTCGGGGGTATGTGTCTTCAACCAGTCGGCATGTGTTTCCCCGGCAATAGCCAGCAGTTCCAGCCGTTCCCGGCCAAAAGCGGCGATGGCGGGTGATAGTTTATAAAGTCCGGCGAGCGTGTCTTTATGCCAGCGCAGCAGTACCGAGCGGGTATTGGCTTGCAGGTGATAACCGGACGGATCCTGGTTTCGCAGGCTTTTCATATTCGTGATAAAATCGCTCTCAAAGAAAAAAGCCGTATTGATCTCCCGGGTATGATGATCATAGAACGCCCTGCAGGCCCCTTTTTCCAGGAGCCAGATATGTTGACAGGTTTGTCCGGCACGCAGCAGAAAGTCACCCTGTTTGACTATGTGAATTTGAGCAGCGTTCCAAAGCTGTTCCGTTGAAATATCGTCCAGTGGCGAGTTCTGGAGGATGGAATTGTTGATACAGACGGTTGTTTTTTTCATGTGAGCGGTCGTCAAAACCTGATGATGTACGATAAAAATACTCACTAGTAGGTATTTCAACAATCATTTCCTTCACGTATCTTTGCTGACGCAGATGTATCACTGCCATTTGTTACTGTCACACAAAGCTAATACTGTTCCAACAGATCATCATATTTTTACCCCCAAAAAAGGGTCACTTTCTACAGGAAGGGGACCCTTATCCGTTTTTTATATACATTTGTTACCAGAGAGCAATACAAAATCTACAACATTACGGTTTTCCTATACACTATTTAACAGGACATGAGAACTTATTCCGTGTTATCCGAGGCTGCCAGTCTTGAAGAGAAGCTGCAGGCCCTTCAGGCCATAGAGCATGAGTTGCCGGCCGTTTTTATTGTGATGAATGTGGAGAAAGATTATGTGGAGTATATGTCTGAGAATGGGCGGCAGCAGCTGGATGTTTCCCTGGAGGAGCTCCGGGCTATGGGTCACAGCTATTATGACACTTATTTTAATCCGCATGACGTGGCCGATTATGTGCCCAAAGTAACCGCTATGCTGTCTGCTCCGGCGGAGAAAGACATGGTCGTTACCTTTTTCCAGCAGGTACGGCTGGCCCGGCATCTGGACTGGACCTGGCACCTGGGCACTACCCGTGTATTTATGCGCAACGCACGGGGTATCCCTACCCATGTACTCACCTGCGCTATTCCCATTGATCCGTTGCATCATGTGACCAGTAAGGTAAACCGGCTGCTGGAAGAGAACAATTTCCTGCGCCGTAACCAGCATATTTTTGCCGCGCTGACCAAAAGGGAGAAGGAAATCCTCCGGTTAATGGCCCTGGGGTTAAGTGCCAGCGATATAGCGGAAAAAGTACATATTTCAGAAAAAACGGCCGTCACCCATCGCCGGAATATCAAAAGCAAAATCGGCGCCCAGTCAGGGTATGACCTGACCAGCTTCGCCCAGGCCTTCGACCTGATCTGATAACAGGGTTATTTCCCGAAAAATCCATAAAAAATTAAAGCTCCGGATGAGGTCCGTATAAGGATAAATCAGTATTTTCAGGGTTGTATACCATATTTTTTCCCTGTCTGCCTGTTTTGCAGCAGACTTGTTAACCGATTATTTATGTCTTTTAAAGCAGTTCTCAACATCGACGGTGAAGAGTTAAACGTACTGGAGTGCGATTTTACCTTCAGTCAGCACACCGATCACAATGGAAAGCCAGCCGCCCGCCCCAAAGGAGGCAGCATTAATCTGAAAATTGAATCTGCCGGAGAAACACATCTTTTTGATTGGATGATCTCCAATACCCAGACTAAAAACGGCAGTATCATTTTCTTCCGTCGTGATTCCATGTCCCGGCTCAAGGAACTTCGGTTTACCGATGCCTATTGCGTAGGTTATACCGAACAGTTCAACGCAGCCAACGATCAGCCCCTGCAGATACAGCTGTCGCTGTCTGCCCGGGAGCTGAAACTCAATAACTCCGTGTATCAGAACCCCTGGCCCCTGTAAGGCTCGTAAAGAATTATAAGAGAGCAAAGGGCGCAAAGAATTTTTGCGCTTATTTGCTGATGCCGCAAGGCGCAAAAATTTTTAAGGGAGCAAAGCGCGCAGGGATATCCTGCGCGCTTTGCTCCCTTATCTCCCTTTGCGTAAGCTGCTTTGCGCCCTTGTACGAACGTCGTACCTTTGCCACTGCAGGCACACTGCAACCAGGACTATGGAAGACAAACAAGTGATTACCTACCCTAACGGCACTTTTACCGCTACCAAATGGATGTGCGATGGCATCCTCATCGGTCATGGCCTGTCCTCTTTCCGGGAACTGTTTGCTTCTCCCGCCCATAGTGATAATGATGTCATCCGGCTGCACTTCGGCCTGAGGGGCGATTACCTGTTCACCTACCAACAGCTGGGTAAAACCTACGACCTGATTGGCGGACATCATAACTTCATGTATTCCGTTCCTTTTGATATGGTAGTGGAGAACAAAACCCTGGAGCTGGAGATTTTCGGGGTACAGTTTCCCCGGGAACAGTTCCTGAGTATGACCCAGCATGGCAGTGACCACCTCAAACGTTTTGCTGATAAAGTGGCTGCCGGTCAACCGGTCATTTTTACTGAAACCTGGGGCGCCCTGGATTCCCAGATGGAACAGGTCATCTCCCAGATCCGTTTCAGCAAATATGCCGGCGATTTTCAGCGTTTGTTCCTCCTGTCCAAAAGCCTGGAGCTGCTGGTATTATCTGCCGAATCCTGTATGACCGCCGCTGAGCGGGAACCCGTTTTCCTGAAAAATAAACAGGACGCCGAAAAAATCATCGCCGTACGCGACCTGATCAATACCCGGCTGGACTCGCCCCCGAGCCTGACCGAAATAGCCCGCACGGTAGGCCTCAACGAATACAAACTAAAACGGGGTTTCAAAGAGAAATTCAATAATACTGTTTTCGGTTACCTGACTGACCAGCGGTTGCACCTGGCTCATCAATACCTGCGTGATACGGGGAAAACGGCTGCCGAAATATCCGCAGAACTGGGATATGCCACTCCACAGCATTTCAATAACGCCTTTAAGAAGAAGTTCGGCTTCACTCCGTATTCGGTTAGAAATAATCCGTAATACGCAACACGTCGCCAACCCTTTATTTTACTTTTGTCCCAGGTACAAGAGTGAAATATTCATCTACCTATAAAAAACTATTATATGGCACAAGCAAAAATCGTAAAGAACGACATCATCATCAACGCACCGGCAGCGATAGTATGGGATACCCTGGTGAATCCGGCGAAAACAAAACAATATATGTTTAACTGCGAAACCGTGTCTGACTGGCAACCCGGTAGTGAACTGCTCTGGAAAACAGTGTATGAGGGTCAGGAGCTGGTGGCGGTAAAAGGTACCATTGAAGAAATTGTTCCGGGTGAAAGGCTGGTGTATACCACTATTGATCCTAACTCCACTATTGACGATACTTCTGAGAACTATCTGAAAGTAACCTATCAGCTGTCGCCCAAAGACGGTCAGACCCTGCTGGAAGTAAGCCAGGGTGATTATTCCACGGTTGCCGAAGGGGACCGCAGATACCAGGAGGCAATGGCTGCCGGTGGTTGGTCTTCTATCCTCACAGAGATTAAAAAAGTGGCAGAAGCGAACTAAGTGACCGGTAAAAAAAGGGCTTTTACCGGAACCTGCCCTCCGTTTACCTACTCGTAGTTGCTGAACAGGGCGCTGTTTTACAATTTTGAGGTATAAACCCTTTTGTATGACACAGCTCCCAACATCTTTTCATGTTTTGATAGCCGGTGGTGGTATCAGTGGCCTGGCACTGGCGCTATTTCTGAAGAAGGCGGGCATTTCCTGCAGTATTTACGAAGCATATGGTTACAAAGCTACCATCGGCGCGGGTTTTAACATTGCGCCCAATGGCATGAACGTACTGGATGCCCTGGGGTTGGCAGAACGGGTGACGGCCGCCGGTGCGGTATCGGAAGAACTCTGTATGCGCAATGGCAAAGGGAAAGTGATTGCCAATTTGCCCAATGGTTCCATTGAAAAATATGGACAGCAAGGCGTAAGCCTCTCCCGTGCCGCCTTATACGATATCCTTTTGCAGGAACTGAAAGAGCAGGACCTCACCGTGCATTATCAAAAAAGGTTGTGCAGCATCCGCCAGGATGAAACGCAGGTTACAGCCGTATTCACCGACGGTTCACGGGTTACAGGCGATATACTGATTGGCGCTGACGGCGTACATTCCACTACGCGTCAGCTGCTTTTCCCGGATGCGCCCACCCCTGCTTTTACCGGTATGAAAAACTATGGCGGCTTTGCTCCCCTGTCTGCCCTACCGGAAATGACTACACGCGAAATCGGCAGCCTCAATTTTACTTTTGGTAACGATGGTTTCTTCGGCTACTGCGCCGCCGGCAACGGCATGGCCATGTGGTGGTCCAACCTGCCATCTGACGTGCCTTTCACCAAAGAGGAACTGGATTCCACCACGGTAGAAGAAGTAAAAGCGTTGATGGCTGCCCGTTATAAAGACTATCATGCGCCCATACCAGCGCTGATAACCCACACCGAAAAAGTGCTGAAGGTAAATGTGGCCGATATCGCTTCATTGCCTTCCTGGCATAAAGACCGGGTGCTGCTGATTGGCGATGCTGCCCATGCAGTAAGTCCCAATGCCGGCCAGGGTGCTTCCATGGCGCTGGAAGACGCTATGTACCTGGGTATGCTGCTGCGCGATGCCGGCGTAGGCTCCTACGCTGCCGCTTTCCGGAAGTTTGAAACCGACCGTAAGCCAAGAGTAGAAAAGATTGTAGCTGAAGGCAGAAGAAGAGGTAAGTCTAAAACCATTCTCCGCCCCTGGCAGGCTAAAATCCGCGACTGGATGATGGCTATTTTCATCCCGCTGTTTGCGCCTAAAAACTTCGATTGGTTGTACCGGTATAAGCTGGACTGGCAGATGAAATACTGAGGAAGAAGTGGTATCTTGCTGTTCAAACTGATGCACTATGCCTTCTCCTTCCCGTAACTGGTGGTTGCTTGCCATTGTTCTCCCCCTGCTGTTCCTGTTCGTGATGTATGGTTTGTTCAACCGGTCGTTCGGAGATTTTTTTGCTGTTATGGGGCTGGCCTTCCTGTTTGGTGTTCCTTTTGGTATGGGAGCGTTGGTAATTTACCTGTCTCCCCGTGAAAAGGTGGAGAGCCGTACTTACCGGATGCTGATGCCCTGGGTACCTATTTTGTTCTTTTTTGTAGTTACGCTGTTGTTCGCCTGGGAAGGCTGGGCATGCTGGTTGATGGCATTGCCCTTATTTATGATAGCTGCATCAGCAGGAGGCAGTGTTGCCGGTTATTATAAGCGGAGAAATGATAAAAAACGGGAACGGATATACGTTTCTGTATTGGCTTTACTGCCGTTGGTCATCTCTCCGGTAGAACAGCTGATTGGTAAGATTCCCGGGCAATACAAGGCGTATACTTATATAGACATCCACGCCAGCAAGGAAAACATCTGGAAAAACGTGACCCGTGTGGGAGCAATCGCAGCCACACAGGATAAGGGATGGTTTACCCGTATGCTGGGTTTCCCACGCCCTATCAAAGCCGAACTGAATTACGAAGGCGTAGGCGCCTATCGTAAAGCGATATTTGACAAAGGATTAATATTTGATGAGAAGGTTACTGCGTATAACCATCAGCGTAGTATGAGTTTCACTATTCATGCAGACCCTTACAATATCCCTTCCACCACCATGGATGAACATGTGGTGATTGGCGGGGAATATTTTGATGTGCTGAATGGGACCTATGAGCTGGAACCATTGTCCAACGGTAATTACAGGCTACACCTCTATAGCCATTTTAAGTTACATACTACCTTTAATTTTTATGCCAGCTGGTGGGCATCATGGATTATGAAAGATATCCAAAACAATATCCTGCAGGTGATCCGGCAGCGGGCCGAATCGGGCTTACCAGAAAACCGTATATAGGGCCGTCAGAATACCGGTGATGATCACCGAACCCACAATAAACCCGGGCGTGGTGCGGAACATGGACTTGTCTATTTCCAGTGCGTGTTGGCCGGCCTCTTTCGCAGGACGGGTGATACTGATGATGATCATCAATATCACGATGAGCACAAAAGTGATGGACATGCGGTCGAGGAACGGGTAGTCCGGGAAAGCGCCGTTTGTCCATGCCGGCAGGAATTTCAACACCGTAGAAATGGGGATGGTAAGCAACGCGCCTGTGAGGGCAGCGCCGGCGGTGGTACGTTTCCAGAAGAAACCGAGCAGGAAAATAGCCAGTACGCCGGGAGAAATAAAACCGACGTATTCCTGGATAAACTGATAGGCCTGGTCCAGTGAACGCAGCGATGGCGTTACAATAGCCGCCAGCAGCATCGCAATGATCACCGCCCAGCGGCCTACATTCACCAGTTGTTTTTCACTGGCTTCCCGGTTGAAATATTTTTGATAAATATCCAGTGAGAATATAGTGGAGATACTATTGGCTTTTCCTGCAAGAGAGGCCACGATGGCGGCTGTCAGCGCTGCGAAAGCAACGCCTTTTAACCCCGGTGGCAACAGGTTCATCAGCGTAGGATAGGCATGGTCCGGTTTCACCACGCCGGCAGCATCCGTCATTTCCTGCTGGAACATCCCGTTCTTATGCAGTACAAACATTACGATACCGGGAAGTACCGCAATCACCGGTACCAGTAATTTCAGGAAGGCGGCAAATAAAATGCCTTTGCGGGCCGTCTGTAAACTGGCGCCCAGTGCGCGTTGCGTGATGTATTGGTTACAGCCCCAATAGGCCAGGTTGTTGATCCACATACCGCCTATTAATACAGATAAACCCGGCAGGTCTTTGTAATAGGGATGGTCGCTGTGGAAGATCATATGAAAATGTGAGGGCGCTTCTCTACGCAGTACTGATAAGCCTTTCAGGATATGGCTGCCATAGCCGAATTTTTCTGACAGCAGGGTGAGTGCCAGGTAGGTCGTTACCAGTCCGCCGATAATCAGTACTGCTACCTGTACCACATCGGTATAGCCGATTACTTTCATGCCGCCGAGCGTTACAATCACAGAGAACACGCAGAGGCCGGCAATGCACCATTCAAAGGGGATGGAGGAAATGGAAGCAATCGCCAGGGCACCCAGGTAGATGATAGAAGTAAGGTTCACAAATACGTACACCAGCAACCAGAATACCGCCATGACAGTACTGACTTTGTCATTGTACCTTTTGGCGAGGAACTGTGGCATCGTGTATATCTTGTTTTTCAGATAGAGCGGGATAAAAAATACCGCTACGATGATCAGGGTAGCTGCGGCCATCCACTCATAGGTGGAAATAGCCAGGCCGAGGGCGAAGCCGGAGCCTGACATGCCGATAAAATGTTCCGCTGAAATATTGGATGCAATGAGAGAGGCGCCGATAGCCCACCAGGTCAAGGAACCCTCCGCCAGGAAAAAATCTTTGGAGCTGGTGGCGGCTGATTTTTTACGATGATACACATAGTACCCGTAGGTGGCGATAGCAATAAAGTAGATGAAAAAGACGATGTAATCCGCTTGTTGCAGCTTATTCATGTGGTGGATGGGTGGAATTTATAAAGTTGGTTGATAAGATACATCAATTGCTGCGATCCCCCAAGCGGGGGATCTTGTCCGGTGGCAGCAACAAACGGAGGTTTTTCAAAAATAGTCAGAACTTCAGGGTAGCCGGGAGGTATTTGGCCACGAGATCTTCGTAATAAGGACGAAGTTTATTCCAGTCCGGTGGCACCGGATTTTTGGAATAGAGATCATACGGGTTGAAGAGTTTCACCCATTTGAGCATTTCGCGGTCATGATCATCCAACAGATAATCGTAGGCGCCTTCCCGGTGCCAGGCATAGAAAGAGTGGTAACGCAGCATGTAGAGGCCGGATTCCGGCAGATGGTCTTTCATCATCTGGTACACGTATTCATCGTGGCCCCAGGACATATGTACATTACGCAGGCCGCAACCACGCTGATAAACGCCGGTACCTTCCTGGTACTCCGCGTGCTGATAGTCCGGATTATTACGGAAGTATTCCGGATAAACGACTTTATCTGAATAAGGACATCCTACCGGGAAAGTATCCCCTACCACGGCCCATTGCGGTTCGCCGAAGAGGCATAACACTTTGCCCATGTCGTGCATGAGCCCTGTGAGCACCATCCAGTCGGGGTGTCCATCGTTGCGGATCGCTTCCGATGTTTGCAGCAGGTGCTGAAACTGGTCAAGGTCGGTATCCGGATCGGAATCGTCTACCAACTGGTTCAGGAAATCGAAAGCAGACCATACCGGCATTTCTTTTTTATTGAACTGCAGGTAATCGGCTCTTTTCTGTTGCACAAAATCATAGGTCTGGTAGGTATGATTGAGCCGGTAGAATTCGCGGACAGTATCCCTTTCCGGGGCATCGTAGTTCCGGTATTCCTCCACAGTTTTGGAGGTGGCGATACTTTCAGGAGTGGGATACCGTTGTAATACGGCATCTTCCCATTGATCGAGGCTTGTTAAAGGATTCACTTCTTTTTCAGTGAAGGAAGGCTGTTTGTTGTCCATAGCAAGCTGTTTTAAGGCTGACTTAAATTTCGGCTATTTTAACAGGATTATAGGTATACACCGGGAGTTTTATTTACGAAACCGGTTTCGTAGATTTATTGACCATGAAAAATGTGAATATCAGGGCGTTGGCCCGGGAGTTGAAGCTTTCGTTATCCACTGTTTCCAAGGCGTTGCGCGACAGTTATGAGATCAGTGCAGCTACCAAGGAGCGGGTACGGGCGCTGGCAGCGGAATGGAATTATATTCCCAATGCTTATGCCAGCAGTCTTCGTGGGCGTAAGAGCAAAAATATCGCAGTAGTGTTGCCCGAGGTGGCAGACAGTTTCTTTTCCATCGCTATTAACGGTATCGAGGCGGCCGTGAAGCCGAAAGGATATCACGTGATCATCTACCTCACCCACGAAAGTTACGACGGAGAAGCGGCTATATTAAAAGATTTTCAGAGTGGCCGGGTAGATGGAGTGCTGTTATCGGTTTCCCGGGAAACTACCCGCACTGATCATGTGCAGGAACTGATGGACAAAGAGGTACCGGTCGTGTTTTTTGACCGCGTACTGGAAACCCTGGCAGCGCCCAAGGTCGTGACGGATGATGCCGAGAGCGCCTATAAAGCCACCACGCACCTGCTATCGCAGGGATGCCGGGAAATCGCCTACCTCGGTATCTCCGAAGACCTGTATATCTGCCGTCAGCGTATGGAAGGCTACCGCCAGGCGCTGCGCGATCACCAGCTACCGGTGCAGCCACGCAATATCCTCACCTGTGCTGCCGATGCTACCCGCAATTTCCAGCTGGTCAAAAAATTGTTGCAACGCGCTAATAGGCCGGATGGTATCGTGGCTTCCGTGGAAAAGCTGACCACTACCGTGTATCAGGTCTGTCAGCAGTTACAATTGCATATGCCCGGCGATGTGAAGCTGGTTTGTTTTTCCAACCTGGAAATCGCTACCATCCTGCAGCCTTCTCTTACAACGATTACACAACCCGCATTTGAAATGGGCAAAACTGCCGCGGAGATGCTGGTGAAAATACTGGAGAAGAAGGTGCTAACGGAGAAGGATATACGGGTGGTGATTCCTTCGGAGTTGGTGGTGAGAGGGTCGAGCGGGGTGAAGTAGCGTTTTTATTTTATTGATTATCAATAGATTTTTGGTGTAAGCAAATTTGCTTATATTTGATATATGTTACAAGATTTATCCATATTAAAGGGCATTCATCCGGGGTTGGTACTGGAAATGGAACTGAAGCACAGAAAGCTTTCGAAGCGGCCTTTTGCGCTTTCCATTAATGAGCATCCCCAGACATTGGGTGCCATTACAAAGGGAAAGCGAAGTATGAATACGGCGCTCGCATTGAAAATAGAACATGCATTAGGGTTGGAAGAAGGATACTTTATGATGTTGCAGGTATATTATGAAATCAAGGAAGAAAAACGAAAACAGCATATTGATATTCATCCTGATTTATCCAAACTGCGGCCAATACTCTTTTGGGATACGAAAATAGAGACTATTGACTGGCAGCAGATGAAAAGAGCGGTCATTCAACGTGTTTTTGAACGCGGAAATGAAACGGAAAAGGCAGAAATTATCCGTTTTTATGGTAGGGATATCGTAGAGAAATATCTTCAAAAGCAAAATTGAAATGCCACATAAACTATACTGGAATACTGTTAATCCCCTGTTGAAGCACACTCTTCGCCAATTGATGAATTGTGAGATTTTTGATGCTTTTAGATTGGTAGGTAGAACAGCTTTGAGTTTACAACTAGGGCATAGAATATCTGTTGATATAGATCTTTTTACGGACAGCCCATATTCTTCCATTGATTTTAAGGAGATAGATCGCTATTTGAGGAATAATTTCTCTTATGTATCAGATTCCGGAATTGATATTATAGCAATGGGATCATCCTATAATGTAGGCGAGAATGAAAGAGATGCTGTCAAAATTGATTTATATTATACTGACACATTCATTCAGCCTGCTTATATAGTTGAAGGTATAAGAATGGCAACTGTGGAAGAAATTATAGCGATGAAGATGGATGTGGTACAACGCGGGGCACGGAAAAAAGATTTTTGGGACTTACATGAGGTGATGGACAGATATTCATTGGACCAGATGATAAAATTACATCAGGAACGATATCCGTATAGTCATGATGAAAAATTAATTCGCTTAAATATCCGCTCCTTTGAAATGGCTGATGAAGATTTTGACCCTGTTTGTTTAAGAGATAAACACTGGGAATTGATTAAGTATGAAATCGTCCATTTTTTAACCTGATATCAGGCTAATGGCATCTAACCCACCGTAACCAATGCAACAACTAATAGCCTACATCCACTCCCTGACTACTTTTTCCGATGACAACTGGCAACACTTACTACCAGCGCTTTCTGTACAGTATTTCCACAAGGATGACTACCTGCTGAAGGCTGGCGAGGTGTGTAACGCGCTGTATTTTATCTGCCGGGGGTATTGCCGTGCTTACTATGACAAAGACGGTGTGGATATCAATACCGATTTTTTCTTTGAGCAGGATATTGCCACCAATATCAACAGTTATGGCCGCCGGGAAAAATCGGCTTTTGCGATACAGGCCTGTGAATCGCTGGAAGTGGTGCGGTTCGACAGGGAACTGTTATTGTCTGCCGCAGCACGTGATCCGCAAATAGAAACCCTGGGACGCCTTTGCCTGCAACGTATTGCTGCAAGGCAGGAAAAACATACGGCTTTGTTTAAACTGATGAGTGCGCAGGAACGGTACGAGTACCTGGAACAGACTTATCCGGAGATGTTGCAGCGGGTGTCGCTTTCACAGTTATCATCTTTCCTGGGCGTTGCCCGGGAAACGTTGAGCCGTATCCGTAGCCGGCGGCAGTCCTGAGCTTTTGTGACGATCGTCACAGGATAGATTGCTTCAGCGGTCCGACTTTTGCATGCAGATAAAAAAATGAAATGATGGCACAATCAGGAAAAACAGTGGAACAGTTCCTCACAGCGCTCAACAACGAAGATATGACAGCGGCCCGGGCATTGCTGGCGGATGATTTTAAATTTGTGGGCGTATTAGGCTCCCGTGATGGAGCAGACGTATACATAGCAGATATGGGGCGTATGAAGATGAAATACACCATTCATAAGGTATTTGAAGAGGACGACGATGTATGCGTATTATGCGATTATATCATGGGTGATAAAACCGTCTTTGGCTGCAGCTGGTATCAGCTGAAAGAAGGGAAAATCTCTTCCCTGAGGGTAGTATTTGATCCCAGACCATTATTGTAAACCATCCCGGAGTTAAGTCTCCGGGATTGATAATCAAATAAATAAATTTGATTATTTTATTTATGTAGCGTTTTCTCCAAAAAAAACTTTCCTGGCCGTAGGGTACCATTCCTGTTTGGGTACTTGTAAGCAGGCTATGGATAAAAATACCTTTCAAGAACTTGTCAACCGTTATCTGGATGGCACGGCTACTCCCGCAGAGCGGGCGCTGGTAGATCGCTATTGCGAGCACCTGGAGACTGACGGGGAGTCGGAGCTGGGGCCGGACGCCGAAGCCGTGCTGCAGCTGGTCATGTATGAACGTATTATGCGGCGGGTACAGGCGCCCCCGAAACGTTCCTACCGGTGGGCCTATGCCGCCGCAGCAGCCGTATTGGTGCTGGTGGTGGCGGGTGTAGCGCTGTTTCCCCGCAAACAGGCGCCGGTGGTGGCAGAGAAATCGGTTTTCCGCAACGACCTGAACCCGGGCGGTAATAAGGCGACACTCACACTGGGTAACGGTACCATCATCGCACTGGATGATATCGTGACCGATACCTTAACACCACAAGGCGGCAGTAAAATTACCGGTAGCGGCAAGGGCCAGCTGGCTTATGAGGCCCAGCCCGGCGCTGTGCAACAGGTAGTATACAATACGCTTACCACACCGGCCGGCGGTCAGTTCCGTCTTACCCTGCCGGATGGCAGTAAGGTATGGCTCAATGCCGCTTCTTCAATTACTTTCCCTACCGCCTTTACCGGCGCCGACCGTACGGTGGAGCTGAAAGGCGAAGCCTACCTGGAAGTGAGCCGTAACCCGCAACAACCGTTTAAAGTAAAAGTCCGCGATATGGAAGTCGCGGTACTGGGTACCCATTTTAACGTCAATGCCTATACCGATGAAGCGGCTATCCGCACCACGCTGTTGGAAGGATCCGTGCGTGTGAACAACGGCGGGCAGGCCTATACGCTGAAACCCGGTCAGCAGGCGCAACTGCAGTCTAACGGCCAGTTTTCCCTTCTCAATGATGTAGCTACTGAAGATATCACCGCCTGGAAAGACGGGCAGTTCGCTTTTAATGATGCCGATATACGCACGGTCATGCGCCAGGTAGCACGCTGGTACGGGGCTGAAGTGGTATACGAAGGAAACGTTACGCATCACTTTATGGGTAATATTCCCCGTGATGTGCCGGTATCCCGGTTGTTGAAAATGCTGGAGCTGACAGGCCGTGTGTCTTTTGTGGTAGAGGGAAACAAAATTATCGTCAAACCTTAAAGCAAAAACCAATCAATATCTGCCCGAAAAAAAATGGCCAGAGATATTCGCAGTATCCCTGGCCGGTGGGCAACTTTAAAATGTCCTGTTAGAAATTTTATTTATCACCCAAAATCAAATGTATGATTTTAAGAGCTTGGTTCCAAGACCAGCGTGGTACCCTGTACCCGTCAGCTTATGAGCCCTCCGGCAGGTATCCGGCCCGGAGTAAAATGTGGAAGATTATGAAACTAACTGTCATGTTACTGCTGGCTGCTCTTATGCAGGTGAGCGCAAGCTCTTTTGCTCAGACAGTAACGCTTTCTGTTAAGAAAGCACCACTCAACAGCGTTTTTAGGGAGATGCAACAACAAACAGGTTATTCTTTCCTGTATTCGAAAGAGGACCTGCAACAGACCAGCCATGTCAGTCTCGATGTAAAAAATGCACCGCTGGCGACCGCACTGCAACAGTGTTTTAAAGACCAGCCGCTCACTTTTACGATCGTGGATAAAGTGGTGATCATCAAAAGAGAAAAAACAGCTACAGCGGCGCCGTTGGCGGTAGAAACCATAGCAGCCCTGCCCATTACCGGTACGGTGACGGACAGCGCGGGTACGCCGTTACCCGGTGCTTCCATCGTGATTAAGGGAACCACCAAATCCACTATTTCAGACGTAGACGGCCGGTTTAACATCGATGCCAAACCAGGTGAGGTGCTGGTGATCCGTTATGTGGGGTTCAACAACCAGGAAATAACCATTGGTAAAAGCAGCAGTATACAAGTTAAGCTGGAACAGCTTTCTAACCGCCTCACCGGTATCTCTGTGGTAAGCACCGGTTATCAGACGATCTCTAAAGAACGTGCCCCTGGCTCTTATGCGACGATCTCTGCCGACGATATGAAAGGCAGAATGCAAACAGGCATATTAGACCGTATCGAAGGTATGGCTGCCGGTATGACTTCTTACAAAGGAAAACAACAGATCCGCGGGGTGTCTACTTTAAGCTCGCAAACAGCTCCCCTGTATGTGATAGACGGGATGCCTTTTGAAGGCGACAGTGCGGTGATCAACCCCTCTGATATTGCTACCATTACAGTGCTGAAAGACGCTACTGCGGCTTCTATCTACGGCGCCCGCGCTGCGAACGGGGTGATTGTGATGACAACGAAACAAGGCAAACCCGGCGCTATGAGAGTTTCTTATAACAACTCTTTTAAGTTTACGCCACTGCCTTCCAGGGGATATAGCAACCTGATGTCCAGCGCTGAACTGGTCGATTTCCAACGGGAGATGTTTAACTACCGGTCCAATGATTATAATTCCATCAATCCCCGTAAGGGAATGAACGATGTGTACCGGTTGTTATACGAACGTAAAGGCAATAAAATTACAGAAGATCAGTTACAGGATGCGCTGAACGTATACCGCAACAATGATCGCTACCGCCAGATGAAGGATGAATTGCTCCGCCAGGCAGCGATGACGCAGCAACACAGCCTGGCGTTTTCCGGCGGCAGCGAGAAATACCGGTATAACCTCTCTGTTAATTACCTGGGTACCAGTCCGTATGAAAAGAACCAGCAATCGCAGCGTTTCGGATATAATCTCCGTAATTCATTCAACTTCACGAAATGGATGCGTGTGGATGTTGGGGTGTTAGGTAGCAGTATCAAAGAAGATTATGACAACGGGTTTTTGGGGATGGATAACTATAACAGAGGGAAAGCGTCTTATTATATGTTACGTGATCCGAACGGGCAACCTGCACAATGGTATCTGACTAAATCACAATTTGAAATTGATCGTTTGAATAGTCTGGGATTACAGGATGAAACCTATCGTCCGTTGGAAGAGGTGAACAGACAGCACTATACGAGAAAAGGTAATTATCTGAATCTCAACATTGGCGCTAACTTCAGGATTGCCAACGGTCTGACGCTGGATGTGCGTTACCAGGCAGAACGGATGGATACCACTATTCAACAATTGTATCGTAAGAATGCAAATGTGGTGACGAAGATGATTAATGATGCTACTCCTCAAGGTAGTGCCTTATCGCCAATCCCGCTGGGTGGCCAGTTTGATGAGTGGAGGACGAGTGCCAATACCAACATGCTGCGCTTACAATTGAATTACAATAAACTGATTGGTGAAGATCATGAGATCCAGGCATTAGCTGGTGCTGAGCGCCGCCAGGTACGCAGAACCGCTACCAATATCTACAAATATGGGTATGATGAGTTTAGCCTCAATTACAAACCACTGAATGAGCGTGATCTGGTCTTGTTACAAAGAGGTGTGGAAGCTGTTGATGATGTCTTTTACCTGGATAGAAAAGAAAAAGGATTCCGCGATCAGGAAGACCGGTTTGTTTCTTTCTATGGTAATGGTTCGTATACCTATAAACGTAAGTTGACCGCTTCCGGTAGTATCAGAATGGATCAATCGAATCTGTTCGGTACAGATCCAAAATACCAATATAAACCCATGTGGTCTGCCGGATTGCTGTATGTGATAACAGATGGCGAAGATATCAGCTGGCTGGACCGCCTGGCGGTGCGTACCACTTATGGTATCAACGCGAATATTCCGAAGGATGCCGGACCGTATATGATTACCATGGATAATGGGAATAATAACCTGACCAATGAATCACAGGCCTATGTATATAGTCCGCCTAATGCCGGGTTACGTTGGGAAAAAACCAAAGTCACCAATATCGGTATCGATTTCAGTACCTTCTCCGGTAAACTGACGGGCTCTGTTGATTTTTACAATAAAAATACTTCAGACCTGTTGGGCAGAATGAAGGCGGATCCAACTACGGGCTGGAGTTATTATGTTGTCAATTATGGCAGCATGTACAACCGTGGTGTAGACCTGACATTGACCAGTACCAATGTCAATACGAAGGATTTCCGCTGGAACACCACCTTTAATTTCAACTATAACAAAAATGAACTGACCAGACTCGACGTATCAGATAATTCAATGTATGGTTATGTGTATGATATTCAGCGCCGCCGGGGCGTTCCAATGGATGCATTGTACAGCGTACGTTATGCAGGGCTGGATGCCACCGGTAAACCACAGGCATATACCAAAGATGGAAAAATCGTAAAATCACTGGCAGACCTTTCTATCAGCGATCTGGTGTACAGCGGTACAACTGTGCCTCCTTATTCTGCATCCTTGCAGAATACCTTGCGCTACAAAGACTTTGACCTGTTTTTTATGTTTATCTATTATGGAGGAAATGTGATGAGAGATGTAGTGGCGCCTTATCTGACGAAGTTCCCGGAGTTGAACTATACGAGCAATATGGACCGGTTGGCACTTAATTACTGGAAAAAGCCGGGAGATGAACAAAATCCTGATATCGCACCAGGCTATTTAAGTTCGGCTTCTACTAATTTCACTGCTTTATGGGATGCGGCGGACACGCATGTCAGCAAAGCCTCCTATATCAAATTGCGTGATGTGACGCTGAGTTATAATCTGCCGGCGAGCCTGCTGAAAAAGGCTTTTATACAAAGTATGCGCGTGAGTTTCCAGGTACAGAACCTTTGGCGCTGGTCTGCGAACGAACAAAACCTGGACCCTGAAGTATGGGCGGGTAATAAGTTTGGCGCCTTCACAAGAGGCCAGTTGATACCTCCCAGCTATACGATTGGGGTAAATGTTAATTTCTAAACGGAACAAACATGAAGAAAATATTTATTCTTATAATGGCAGGTATGTCGCTGGCAACATTGCCCGCCTGCAATAAATACCTGGACATAAAACCGAAGGGGTATACTATTCCCGAGTATTTTGAGGACTATCAAAAGTTGTTCAATAGCCAGGTGCTGGTCGGCGCTGTTGCTGCTTACCCTGGACTTATGACGGATGATGTGATCGCAGGGGACGATATGGATGTTAACTCACACGCTTCCTATTCATTTCTGAATCAGTATAAACGTAACATCTATAGTTTCGTTCCAGGTCAGGTATTTGAACAGAATGAGAAGGACCAGCAATGGGAGCCTTCCTACTCCAATATCTTTGTCTACAACACCATCATTAACAATGTGATGGCGGTGAAAGATGCTTCTGAACAGGAAAAAATCCGGCTACGCGCCGATGCGCAGATAGCACGCGCCTTTGAATACCTGACATTGGTAAATCTCTATGCAGAACAATATGACCCCGCTACCGCATCTTCTGCCCTCGGTGTTCCGTTAGTATTGTCTGAAGATATTAACCTGCCTTATGAAAGAAAGAGCATAGCAGCTATTTACACACAGATTAAGCAGGATATTGAAGAAGCTATGCCTAACCTGCAGGAAAAGGTGCTGTTTAATTCGAAGCCCTCAAAAAGTGCCGCATACGGTTTTTTGAGCCGGGTGAATCTGTATATGGGTGATTACAAGGCTGCGCTGGAGAATGCCAATAAAGCGCTGGAACAAAATAACTTACTGTTAAACTACGCCGGTTATGCTACAAAAAAGGGTACCTGGGGACGTGTTTATAACCCGGCAGACAGTTCCAGCTTCCCTGATGGTTACCTCGACAAAGAGACTATCTGGTTGAGAACAGGCGGATCTTCCTCCGGACATCTTTTTGAAGAAGTATATGCCAGTGCCGACCTGATCAGCGTATTTAAGAAAGATCTGCCAACCGGAGCAGTGGATAAACGTTTTAACCTGTTCTATTGCGACGGTGTATCCAATACAGGCAGCAAGGAAATACTATTCCCGGGCCGCGTTTTGTGGGCGCCGTGGATAGACTTCAACCTGGGCTTTGGTACACCGGAATTATACCTGAACGCCGCGGAAAGCGAAGCCAGAATCGGCAGCAAAGACAGAGCGCTCCAACTGATCAATACCCTGCGTAACAGCCGTATTACCAATAATCAACCCCTGGTGGCCGCTGATAATGAAGCCGCGCTCCGGCTGGTGCTGGAAGAACGCAGAAGGGAACTGGCTTTCAGAGGATACAGCCGTCTGGCAGATCTGAAACGCCTGAACAAAGATGCCCGTTTTGCCAAAACAATCACCCATACACATAATGGTCAAACTTTTACACTGCCGGCTAACGACAAACGTTACATTTTCCCGGTGCCGCCAAATGTGTTAGCCATCAACCCGGGTATTCCACAATACGAACGTTAATTTTTTACTGCCCGGAGATGCCTGCATCTCCGGGACAACGACTATTTTATGAAAAAAATCTTATCAATGCTCTGCCTGCTGGTAGCGCTGAAAGGGATGGCCCAGGAAGAAATCGCGTTTAACAACGCCACCTGGCAGGCCTCCCTGGACCAGGCCGCCAAAGAAAATAAACTAGTGTTCCTGGATTGTTACACCTCCTGGTGCAGCCCCTGTAAGTGGATGGAGAAAAATGTGTTCAACGTACCGGAAGTGTTTCACTATTATAATGAACACTTCATCAACACCAAGCTGGACATGGAAAAAGGCGAAGGGGTGGACCTGCGGAAGAAGTACAATGTACAGTCTTTCCCTACTTATCTTTTCGTTAATGGTAAAGGAGATGTGGTGCACCGCACCGGTTCCCGCATGTCAGTGGAGGAGTTTCTGGAAGAAGCTCGTATGGCCAATGATCCGGACCGCAGCATGTCGTCGTTGACAGCGCGCTACAATGCCGGTGAAAGAAGTGTGCCTTTCCTGCTGAATTATTACCTGGCTGTAGCCAGATCTGACCGCCGTACCGCAGAAAAGATCGGGGAAGAAATCAGTACGAAGGTGCCGGAAACAGACCTGAATACACCGCTGGGATGGAAAATCATTAAAAATATTGCCCGTTCCGGAGAAGACCGCCTGGGTAAATACTACCTGGCCAATCAGACTCAGTTCGCTTCCTATGCAGGCCAGGAAGAACGCGACGCGCTGGCCGACCGGCTTATCTCCAGCACGCTGTACCCTAAAATCTACGTTGGCGATGAAAAAGGTTTCTTTGCCGGCTTACAGCATTTTAAACAGTCCAAATCCCCTGAACGCCTGAAACAGGCAATAATGCTGGAAGCGGAGTGGTATCAGCAGCAGGGTAACGCAAAAGCATATATTAAACTGACTGATCAGGCCATGAAAGGCGTACTGAAGACCGATGCAGAGAAACTGAGTTTCCTGGCGCGCCGCCTCAACGGCAAACGCGAAGCCGACGCTAAAACGGCTGCATTTCTGCCACAGGCCTATAAACTGTCGAAAAAGGCAGTCGCCCTCAACCCGGAAGAATACAGCATTCAAAGCACTTTCGGATGGGTATGCCTCACCATGAAGAAAAAACAGGAAGGTCTGGTAGCAGCCCGCAAAGCCAGGGCCCTGGCGGATGCTGAAACATCCAAAATCCAGAAACTGGCGCAGGAGCTGGTAGATCAGCTGGAAAAATTATAATAAACCTGACCATATCCCGTGAAAAAAGGGTGCAGCCATCGTGGTTGCACCCTTCCGTTTTTAAAAAGAGCTTGCTTTATTTCGCTGCTAAAGTTATCTTCGCCTTCGACCAACCAATACACCGGGGATGGATACACTACTGTTACTTCCTGTTTGAAATGCCCTCAAGCAACAGGTAGCGTGATGCCAGATTACAGCACATATACGGACGAGCAGCTTTGGTACCGGATCACACTGGATGATCAGGACGCTTTTACGGCGGTATATAACCGTTACTGGAAAGTGTTATACCTGCGTGCCCGGAATATGCTGTCCGACAGTGATCTGGCCCAGGACATCGTGCAAGAGGTATTCATCTCCCTATGGCATAGACGGCAGGAAGTGGAAGTACAACACCTGAAAGCCTACCTTTTCCAGGCAGTGCGTTTCCAGGAGCTGAAAGCGCTGCGCAACCTGAAGTCAGATGCCAATTTCTACGAGCGCCTGGCCCATATTTCCAAAGATCTGCTGCTGCATGAACCGATGGCCTTTAAGGAGCTGGATAGCGTGTTACAGCGGGTATTGGCGACCTTCCCGGAAGACCAGCGCACTATTTTCAGCATGAGCCGCGATGAAGGCCTCACCTATCGTGAAATTGCCGACCGGATGGAGATCTCCATCAAAACCGTGGAGAAGAAGATCTCCCGGGCTTTGCGGGCTATCCGCAAAGGGATGGATAACGCTTTCCCGGTGCTGCTCGGCGTGATGGCCGTGTGGGAGAAAACCAATCCTTAGTTGTCCGCCTGGTAAACTGCTCTCTCCAACTGAATACCCAGCCGCTGATAAAACGCTTCCGGCTGAAATCCCATCCGCTTATATTCTTCCTGCACTTTGGTTTTGGCATTGTCCAGGGATGACTGGTTTTTCCAGGTGGCTACCGTGATAACGGAAAGCGTTCCATTGTCTTCCTGTTGCCGGTAAACATGATCTGTAATAAAACCTTCCAGTTGCCTGATAAACGCCCGGTTGTAGCGCATCCGTTCTGAGAATTCCGCTGCTGCCTGCGCAGGAACGATGAATTTGTCGATGAAGTATACTTCATTCCGTGTAGCCGATGGGGTGATATCTACCGGTAAAACACCGAGCTGTTGCAGGAATCCCAGCCGGTCGGTCAACACTTCATGGTGAATGATTTTCCCGTTTTTAAAGGTATAAATGCCGGTTCCTTCATTCACAACGGTTTTATATGTGGGGGCTATACCTTGAAAAAACCCCTTATGAGTACCCCGCATTTGTTGCCTTACAAACACTTTATCTCCTTCCGCTGCTACGCTGAGTAACGTCCATTGGGCATCAGGGAAAGCTTGCAGTACCTGGGGTACTTGTGCCATAAAACCGGCCGGGCCACGCCCGCCCTGGTTGTTGGTATAGTCTTCCGCAGCCGGCAGGGCTGCCTGTTCCAGCTGCCGGTGATTTAACTGTTCGTAGAATTGAATGATAATGGCCTTGTGCTGTTGTGCGCTATCCATGGTGATATTTGGTTTTTTAAGTGATGTGTTGGCAGTGGTCCCTGTCAGCAGCAGGGCACATAACGACAAGCGTGTTATCATCGTAGTACTTTTTAGTACCACAAAATTGAAGCATACGTCCTCCTCATCCTTGTAAAAAATCATTGATTTTTACCAGAACAGCGGCGCCTGATAGAAAGCGGTGGGTGTAAGACCGGTAAATTGTTTGAAGCTGCGGTTGAAGTGCGCCTGGTCGAAATAACCGGCTTCCAGGGCGAGGTGGGTGAAGTGCCGCTGTGTGACCGGTTGTTGAAGGAGGGTGCGCATCCGTATAATGGATGCCATTTGTTTGGGCGTAGTGCCTATAATTTTACGGAAACGTTTTTCGAAGGCATCCTGGCTGAGATAATGGGCGGCTGCCAGCGCTTTTATGCTGATATCGCCGTTGGTGGTATGTAATTGTTGCAAGGCATTCAGTACCAGGGTATCCTGCCGGGGTGTTTGCAGATGGGATAATAGGAATTTGTCCAGCAAAGCCACCCGTTGCGTATGACTGGCAGCGGCTGACAGCTGCTCCTCAATATCCGCTATTGATTGGCGGTGAAAAAAATGGTCCAGCGAAACGTTTTGCCCAAACAGCTCATGCAGCGGGGGTTTGAAAAAAGCGGCGGCTCCGGCTGCTTTCAGCTGCACTATCATAGTGGAAGTATGCGGTTGGTAGTGAATGAGCCGTACCGTATTCCGGATACCGGTGATGACGGATGCCGGTAAGAGCAGGGTGGATTCATTTTCCAGGTAACAGATCTGCCCTTTAAACCGGAAAGCCATAGCGGGTGCTGTATCCGGTACCACACGGTTTACTTTTTCATCCTGGCTTTCTATGACTTTATAAGCCTGGATAAAAGGTTGAAGTGGCGGTGACGGCAGAAAAATTTCCATAGCGCCTAAAGATACTTAATTATTCCGCCGGAGCGCTCCCCTCAACACACCAATGGAACCCTGGTAACGGATCACCGGAACGGGCGGTTGTATCTGCTGTACCAGCCTTTCCAGGTTTTCGGTATACTGTCTCCCGCCAGCAATATGGAAATAGAAGCGGTCGTCGTGTGTTTTGATATATACCTGGTCGTTAGTACCTCCTCTGACATAGTTTAAACAAACGCCCATCTCCGTGATCTCTGAAAAATGGATGGTAAGGGTACGGAAGGCTTTAAAAACATATAGTACCTGATTGTTGACCAGGTAAGGGGGCATGAGCCGGTTCATGTTATAGGCCGGCAGGCTATCATTCAGGTGGCGCATGGTATTAAAATCGGCCACCGACATGCCCATAATCACTTCGTGAAAACGGTTAAAGAAAGCCCGTTTCCATGCCCAGCTGGCTACGCTGATCAAAGACACCAGGAAAAAC
This sequence comes from Chitinophaga qingshengii, assembly GCF_014529935.1. Lineage (GTDB taxonomy): Bacteria > Bacteroidota > Bacteroidia > Chitinophagales > Chitinophagaceae > Chitinophaga > Chitinophaga qingshengii. Next base: position 3,224,410 of record NZ_JACVFC010000001.1, on the reverse strand, counting down.
ATGACTGCCGCGTAGATGATACAATCCCGCAACTGGGATTCGTAGGTGAAGGTCGCATAACCTCCCGCGTCTGATGAGCGGGGCGCTGCAGGAAATGTGTTGAAAAGAAAGAAAGCTACGCCGGCAATAGGAAGTACAACAAGGAAGATACTGAAGTATCGTGACCGTTTTTGGGATTGTTGCAGAAATTGCGCTTTTTCCTGTTCCAGCATGTATTTGAATTTAGTATGGCCTCGAAGTTAGCGTCTATCTTTAGATAGACGGAGGGGAATTGATATTCGCGGCGGATGGGTTAATATCCGGGGCGGTTTAATAAAACACTGTTTTGCACGCTGATAACGGATATGTTCTGCCATCGGATAAAATGATATTATCAGCCTCTATCCGGCCTGTCAATAATCCCAGTAATGCCGCTCCCTGCTGGATTTGCGTCCGCCACCCTTTAATATCACCTTTGTAAGACAGTCCATGGAAAAGCTCCTCTGTAGGCAGCCATAGTTTGCAGTTTTCCGATATTACCCCACCATGTTGGGCAATACTGCACTGCGAAGTGACTTTCCCGAACAATGACTGTTTACCGTGTTTTTTAAAACAATCGTTCCCGTCGTCTAAAATATAGAGATGCTCCCGGCCCTCTACTGCTACTGTTCCTGGTATATTTCTGTTGGTTGTGCTCATTTTGTTATGACATTATAGCTGGTTGTGTTTCCTGGTGTTTTAAATATAATCATTATTGATTACCTGGCGCAAGCAGACGATTGCCGAAATTTTTTATCTTTATCCTGATTTGTCGTGTTGAACGCATCCCCCCAACTTTAAAAACATGAAATTATCCTATAATAAAATTGCAGGAAAAAGTACTTCGCGCATAGAAGCGATCAGTGACGGCATATTTGCGGTAGCCATGACTTTATTGGTGCTGGAGATCAAAGTACCCGCAGCAGAAGGGAAGATCACCGAAGGTGAACTGGCGCATGTTTTCCTGGCGCAGATGCCCCGGTTTCTCGTGTATTTTCTGAGCTTTATGACAGCGGGTATTTTCTGGGTGGGACAGTCCGCCCAATTTGCGTATATCCACAAAAGTGATAGAAACCTCAACTGGATTTCGTTGTTGTTCCTGTTATTCGTTTCGCTGTTGCCTTTCTCGACTGCGTTTTTGAGCGACTACACGAATTATCGGTTTGCCATATTCGTTTACTGGTTTAATATACTGATGTTGGGAGTCAGTCTTTATATTAACTGGAGCTATGCGGTAAAGCATGGCTTTGTTGAAACGGAAGAGGGTAATGAAGCGATTAGCGGTGCTATCAAACAGCGTATTGTAGTAGCGCAACTGTTATACTTTGCCGGCGCATTATTGTGTTTCATCAATACTTATTTGAGTATTGGATTTATTATTCTCGTTCAGCTCAACTATGCCTTTGGGATTATTTCCGGACGAAACAAACGGTGATTTTTATTGAATTTTGCGAAAAGTGCCTTTAGCCGTTACCCGCCATTTTTGTTTGTTTAAAAGATACCCATTGAGTTCATCAGCCGAGAAGTCTTTTATCAAAATATTCCCCTGTTGGTCGATATACCCGTATCGTTCCCTGCGTTCCAGGTCGCTGCCTTTACTATAGGTAAACAACAGCCTGTCGATGATTTTATTGCCGGATGCAGTAAACAGCATATTGAGCAGCTGTTGGGGTGGATACTCGCAATTGCGGCAGGGAATATCCTGTTGTATCATGGCTGAATAAACGCAGATTCCATGTGCTTCGGATAGCTTTAATAACAGCAGTGTGCCGGTATCGGCAGCGGGTTCCAGCCCTTGTTTTTTTAAATATTGCGGGGGGAATAAATTATGTAGATGTCTGCCTGACAAGGATTTCCTCGTAGGGGCAGTAAAATCCCGGTACATGGCTGCGCTGAGCGTATCCAGGGTAGTGCTCTCCGGGTATGATTTATTGTTTGCTTTGTTGGGTGTGTTTTCCCATTGTGAAGAAAAGGTTTTCATCAGCTGTATACTACCATAGGGATAACCCTGTGCAGGCAGGCGCTGTGCTGTTTCCAGGGAGAAAGCACCACTCTGCGCGAATAGCGCCAGAGAGTAAAGTAAACCTATTGTTGTAAAGACGTACTTTTTCATCATACCGGTTATGGTTGTTTTTCCGGGAAGATCAACTCCAGGTATCTCCCCTTTTCTGTATAAGCAATGGCCAATAGCTTCTGGCTGTTGCTGTTAACGAATGAATAGGTAAAGTTGTCGGCGCCAAGCTGGTACTTCAGCGTATCGGTTTGCTGCAACATACACCGCAGAGCGCAGAGGTTCAACGATGCTGTGTTGAGTTGCAGCGTACAACCGCTATTTTTCTTTTCCAGCGATTTTACCTGTATGTGTGACTGCTTGCAGGCAAATACTGTGATGCCGTTTATCCGGTAACTATCCTCGTCTGTTGAAAAGGAAATGATCATATGGCTGCTATCCGGAGCGCCTTCCCATTCATTAGGTGGCGTGTAAAGTACCACTGGTTCAGCTTTCAGGGGCAGGCTCTCCCGGGCATCATATGGATGCCCGCTTGCCTGTATAGAATCCCGGTAGTGTTTGGACGCTTTCAGATCTTGTAAGGTATATCCATATAGGTGCATTAAGCCAGCTGGACTATCTTTCAGGTTAAATACATAGTGAGCGTCGTAGTCGTTGAGAGAGGTGTAACGAATCTCCATTTTAGCTGCCTGATTGGTGCAGCCGGCAGTCAATAGCAGCAATAAAATTGTTATCCATATCGGGTTATTGGGCATTATGGGGACTGTTTATTCAAAAATAACAATAGCAACAAATCTCAAACAATTAATAATCAATTACAAAAAACATTCTTGTGTAATGTTATCATGATAGCTCAATCTGGCCTGAAATATGCGCTACATTGAATTGCCGGCTTTTTTGTACAAACGACCCAAAAATCAATTTATATGAAAAAATTGCTGCTACTGATAGCGTTATTCTTTTTCTTCTCTATAAGCTACACCTTCTCGCAATCCGTTATTATAAACCCTGATGGGACACATTCCGTAGTGGTGGGATCGGGCACTGTAAGAACCGCCATCAATTCCAATGGAACAACTTCCACTATTATCGGTGACGGTACCGTTAAAACGGTTATAAATTCTAATGGAACACATGCTACCTTACTGGATAACGGTACAGTCGGAATGCTTTTGGGGCCCAATACCAATACTACTTCCTCTTTCTTCAAAAAGAAGAAGGCATTTAGCACAACTACTATTGACAATGATGAGGATGAGCTGATGCCCGTCAGAATTATCAGGGGTAAAAAAATGTTCCGGAATAAAGAGAAATCAGTCTTTGGGTTTTCATTGGTGACGCATTAACCTTTCCGGTAATGATGTGCCACAGCTCCGGAGGAGAAATTTTTTGTTTCCACCAGCTTTAAATTCAGTTGTTCCTGCAGGCTGCCGGCCGGTAAGATGGGCCTGCCTTTTCCCACAATTACCGGATGGATGACCAGATTAAATTCATCAATCAAACCAGCACTTATCAGTTCCGGAAGCATGCTGACACTGTCTACGGAGATTTTTTTGCCGGGCTGCTGTTTCAGTTTCAAGAGTTCAGCTGCCGGATTGCTGCGAATAATCCGGACGTTCTCAGGCGCACTTTCCAATGACCGGGAAACAACCACTTTATCGATGGCAGTAAATCTTTCAGCGAACTTTATTTCGCCTGGTGTGCCGGATTGATCTCTTGCCACATCGGCCCAATAGGGGAACATGAGCTGGTACATCACACGGCCGAAAAAGACCAGGTCCACATCGTCCATCATACCGGTAAAATAATCATACAGCTCTTCAGTGGGAATCGTAAACGTGTGATCACAATAGCCATCCAGGCTGATATTCATACCGAAGGTTACAGGTCTCATGTTATGGTTTTTTAAAGTGTAGGAATGCTGTTACTTTCCCTAAAAAGATAAGAAATTTTTTAGAAGATCTAAGGAAATTGATGTGTAGGATTTCAGTGTACGCCGGTCTATGAAATATTTTCTTTTTTGCTGTGGGGACTTCTGCGCCAAATTTTTCAAAAACAGAGAGCCTTCAAATCTAACGACCTGAAGGCTCTCTGTTCTTCTGTGGACAAGAGGGCGTCCACTTCGAACGGATGCAAATAGTATCAAAATATACTTATCTAGCGTTTAATCAAATTCGCCGTTGTAATATGTGGCCACATGATATCCGGCTCCTTTGAATTGGAATCTTTGGGAAATGAGAACTTCAGTATAACGGTTTGTGAATACTGCAGTACCAGGAACTGGCTCTTGTCTTCATTCTCAACAGTGTTGATCCAGAATGTTGCACTCATACTGTTCGCATCGGCATTCTTTACAACGAATGGAATATTCGTGATGCCGCCATCCTTCGGAGACGAAGGACCAATCCCCAAACCATCATTAATACCACCTATGGGTGTAGCATTCACCTGGAATACAGTTGTGCTGATAATCTTCTTTCCGTCATGAATCAGCTTTTTATTGTAATCGCTCAATATTACATTCGGATCTTTAAACGCTTCTTTGTTAATATGAGGCGGAGCCTTATCTATAGCCTCGGAAAAAGCCTTCAGATAACCAGGATCTGTTATGTTTTTACGTTTTCCATCTTTATCCAACATAAACGGCGTAGGATCTACCTTGTTAATAATAGGTGCGGAGGGAACAGTAAGGAAGGGGCCCTGTGCCATAACAGCGTTACCATGAGGAATAGTAGCCATCCTTACAATTGTCGCATCCTTCTGCTCCGGATTAGACGGCAGGAACAGAAAGATACCTGGTTCTATATGAAGTCCCTCCAGAGTTTCCCCATCGCTCACCTTTTGCAGATAAGTTAGCCCCAGAAAGAAGATGTCATCTTGTATATTGCCTCTGTTTGGAATCGGAGCGCTGATAGGAGAGAACTGTGTATCTTCAATCAACGAGTTAATCTTCACCTTAAATCGATGGGCAGGATTTGCTTTAAAGTTGTTAGGCAGCGACATCACATTCAGGCCTCTCCCTGTCCAATCTCCCTGCAAATCTGCTAAGGGACCCAACGTAGGCTGCTTCGCTGTAGCAGTGGTAGCGATGACTTCTTTTTCCGTCAGCACCGCTGCGCCATCTGTTTCCAGGTCTGTAATGAAGGTGGCTAAATCCCCGGATTCCATCGTTTTTACGTGCAGCGTCTCTTGTAAGCCTTCAGTTGGTGCATTGACAACATTTACCGGTGCGCCGGCGCGCAGATCAGTACTCATAGTATTTAATTATTAAGAGGTGAAAAAAAGGAGCTATTGTATGTATTCGAATGTGGGGCCGGCCATTAAGCCGTTGCCAATGGGGATATTCATCAGTTCAATTGCCTGGTATTTTAACTGGTACATCAGCGGAATACCTTTGCTTAATACATCCGGATTCCCATTACAGGCATCGTTGATATTATTCAGTAAGGCTGAATAAGTGAGACTGAACTCCCTGGCCTTTGGGTAGACCCCTGGCATATTTTTTTTATAATCTGCCAGCGTGGGATTCGGCTTCATCTTATAAACAGCATCCCAGTCCACGTTAAACCGCTCTCCGGTGGGTAGTCCTTTATTGGGACTATCACGATGCGCAGAATCGTCAACGGCATAAAATCGCTCGTAAAAGACTTCTTTAAAACGGAAATAGTGCGCATACTCTTCTACGTCCGGACCAAAAATCAGGTATTTAGGGTCTCCTTCACGATAGGGTGTTGAAAAAATAGAGCCCAATGTACCTTCTCCCTGCCCAACGATTTCTTTAATAACCTTGATAGCATCTTCCAGGTTCTCAACAGAAAACAGTTTGCCTCCTGCTCCATAATAATGTTCTGGTTTCACCTGCTTATCCGGGTTTTTATGAAAGATGGACCTCCCTTTTGCTTTTGCAGCCGCTTCCAGCGTGATGATATTTTTTAATAGCGCTTCATAGAATTCTCCGATAGAACCGTATTGCGAAGCGGAAAATTCAGTAGGTAGATTACGGTCGCTGGAAGGGTGTTCGATGCGCCAGAACGTTTGAATGGATTTTTTTGAAAAGCATTCCAGGTTAATGGTCAGTGATGGGTCTACGTTTCCGGGTAGGTGTGCAGGATAGTTGGGGACGAAATCCCGATCCTCTCCTTGTTCTTTTGCCCCAATTCTAGGCTTGCCGCCAACCGCATTAATTAAGTTGGCCACCATAATCATGTGTAACATTTCCTCCAGCACTACACTTTTTATAATCTCCACGGGCATCAGGTTGGTGCCGGGCTTGATGGAGTAAAGCGCACAGAGATAAGGCGGGATGGTAGAGTGTTCCAGCTCCAGCGCTATCTGCAGCTGTTTTTTTAGTTCACTCAATTTTTTATCGAAATCATCTTCGATGGATAAGGTCTCATCAACCACCGGCAGGTCGGCCAAAAAGTCATCCGGTAGTAAGGTCTGACGTTCTCCCTTAACAGATTTTTCAAATGCCATAGAATGTATATTATATTTTTTTGAGAATTGCTTCTGCAGCTTTAAATGTAAGTGCCAACATGGTAAGTGTGGGGTTGGAGGTCCCCAGGGTAGGCATATTGCCACAGCCAACCAGGTAAAGATTGTTGTGATCCCATGTACATAAGTTTTTATCTACGACAGATTTGTCGGCGTCCTTACCCATGCGGTGAGTACCCACAATATGCCCCGCTCCCCAGAAATTATATATTTCCTTACTCCTGGGAGGTGTTACAATGTCCGGGTTCTTGAACTTACCATTTTCATCTTTTTCACCGTATTTTGTGAAGTCTTTAATACCAGCGGCTTTAAACAGCTGGTCGTTGATGGCTTTTGCTGCTGCAAATGCCTTTATTTCATAATCAGACACATTGTATTTAATCACCGGGCGATGGTTACCCAAGGCATCTCTATATTCATCCTTTATTGACACCCGGTTGTCCTTATTGGGCAATTGTTCACATTCGTAATGTAACAATAACTGTCTGGGTAGTACGTCGGACAAATGATTTCTAAGTTCTTTGCCGAACTTTTTTTCTTTAACGGCATCCTGCACATCAGATCCCGGAGAAAATTTCGGCCATCCCCATCCCCAGTTATCCACGGGACAAATCCAGGCTGAATGATCTTTACGGGTATCGGTGTCCCTAAAGGAGGAAATATTGGTGGTAGATCCTGGTCCGCGGAAAGGATATCCCTTTTCTGGCAACAATCCCCAGGTAAGTAAACACAAATGGTCCATCAGGTTGCAGCCTACCTGCTTGCTCGAATTGGCTGCTTCGGAAGCCAGCAGGATCTTTGCATTCTCAATAGCGTTGGCTGCCAGTACATATATTTTTGCTGTTGCAATGACTTCTTTGTATTCAATGGCATCATCACCAAATGCATAGGTTTTGTACACCACCCCCGTAATCTGCGTTTTTTCACCGTTATGCAACACCTTTGAGGCTACAGACTGTGTTTTAATTGTCAGCTTTGACTCATCAGCCTTTGCCAATGATTTCAACGCATTATATTTTGCCTGTACAGGGCAGATAGGCACGCAACTGGCGTTACCTTCACAACGCTGGCCGGTATTAGGGTCCCACACGGCGCCAACAGGGAGGTATTGGTATTTCTCTTTTTTATCCAGCTCTTTGAAAGCGCGGTCCTTACCAGACCAATACATATGTTTGGTCATGACCAGTTTTTGCTGTTCCGCGTTCCACATTACATCTATATATGGGTATTTTTCATTAGGAACAGCATTTCGGCCCTGTGGTGTACTCGTCAAACCAATAGTCACCTTCTTTTTATCTATTTGTACAGGGTGTTCACCTTTATTAACCTTATCCACCAGTGCCATAAATTTCTGATCGAGATAACTCTGGGGAATTTTCTTCATCGGAAACTCATATCCTTTCGTATATTCATTTGCATTAGGTTGCACACTTGCATCTCCGGCAACTCCTATTTCCAGTTCAGCCATTTCATAATAAGGTACAAGCTCATTGTAGGTAATAGGCCAGTCAACAGCTACGTTATAGTTAGTTTTCATTTGAAAGTCATTCGGAAGCATTCTGGGGGTAGATCCCAGCCAGTGCAGTGTAGTGCCTCCGGGGCCCCTTAGAAAATCGCTGGCAAAAGGCAGCTCACCTTCCTGCACATAGTAGCCTTTGTCTACAGAAGGAGTGGCCTGAATATCCAATACATTGGGTGAAGGTGCATCCTTGATATTAGGGTAGGGAGAATTGGGTACTTTTGCATTCGCCTTGTAATAGGTATTCAGGTAATCTACATAGTTGTAAAAATTACCGTTTTTGTCTAGATTGATACCGGCAGATAAACCAGCTTCGAGCAGCAGTACTTTTTTCCCCGCCTGGGTAAGGGTCTTGGCCATTACACAACCGGCAATACCCGACCCTACGATGATAACATCGTATTCTGTGTTTTCCATAACTGATGTGATTTTTGTTAAACTGTAGTAAGCGTTTCGGCTTTAGCAGCAGGTTTGACTGCTACGGGTGGGTGAATAGTGATAGGTGGATTTTCCCAGGAACCGTAACCTGGTTGTTTAGCTCCCGGAGGATGTGTGTCTGCCGCTTTCCAAACAAGGCCCTGGATGTACGACTGAGGACTAACCACATTGCCATTCCAGGTGCCCATGTACCACATCATGATGATATTACTTGTTAGACTATTGAACTTAACATCGTCGATCAGTTGCTGCCTGATTTTGTCATTGATGTTTGGAAGATCGCCTAATATCTTCTCAGATGTTGTAAGGAATTCTGAGACCAGATGGAGGTTGTTTTCATGTATTACAACATCGTAATAGGATTCCAGCATGCCGGTACCCAATAAATCCATCTCATCATACCCTGTAAGATGCACTGAGATCTGCAGGAATGTTTTGGTGTTTTTGTTGTTAGCTTCCATTGAGGTATTTATTTTGGAGTAGTGTATTCACCAATGCAGGTGTATGTGGTGTTACCCTGCATGGTTATTTTGAGTTTGGTATAATAGTTAGGATTCCTTTTAATGGTTCGGCAATATATGAAGAAAATTGAAACTAAAAATTTTTATTGCGGTGAACAAAATTCATGCTTAAGTGTTTCGTGTTATCCTTTTCCGTTCTATTAGTCTTTGATTTATTTGAGCAGTAATTTAATGGTGGGATGATGGTATAATTGTCTTTACCTTTTCCGGCTTTTTCCTTAGTTAAGAAATTCTGCCGATAAAATGTAAGGGAATTGATATATTGAGCGATCAACGTATACCGACCTATGAAATACTTTTTTAGTTTACTTTTTCTGCTCTGTGCAGTACCTACTTCAGCACAAATATCTTTCCCTAAAGGCTTTAAATTAATAGAAGGTGAGAATTGGGCTGGAGAGGATGATAGATATTCTAATGGGAAATATGTTTTTCAAACACGTTTTCTTTTTAGACACTACGAAATCTGGAACAATGATCAGGTTAGACAAGACCTTTCAAAAGGTTATGGATTTCCCTTTTATCAGACCCAAGACAGTCTCCTGTGGGGAACCGGGAAAGACGGCGGATTTTACTCCTATGTGGTAGTAACCTGGAATGGTGAAGCAATTGAACTTTTTTCCAAAGATAATGATGCAGACTTCGCCAACTATTCAAAATGGCTGATTACTACTATAAGAGAGTATCGGAAAAAAGGAAAGGTATTCTCATTTTGGGCGTTGAAGTTAAGGCCAGATGAGTCTGCACCACCTCCCTCCAAAGCAAAAAAGCCCTGATAACTTGCGTTACCAGAGCTTTAAAGCTTGCGGAGAAGAAGGGATTCGAACCCTTGATAGGCTTTCACCTATACACACTTTCCAGGCGTGCCAGTTCAACCACTCCTGCACTTCTCCGTGATTATCTTTGAAACATATTTGGAAGGGTTGAGCTTCCGTTTCAGGGTTGCAAAGATAATCCTTTCCTTTTATTTTCCAAGTTTTTTTTATGCTTTATCGTAGAGTTTCCAGATAGCGCCACCGATAAGTCCGCCGATAATGGGGCCTACGATGAAAATCCAGAGATGTGCCAGGGCATCGCCGCCTGCGAAAATAGCGGGACCGATACTACGGGCGGGGTTTACGGATACGCCGGTAATGGGGATACCCACGATATGGATCATGGTGAGTGAGAGGCCGATGGCTACCCCGGCGAAACCGCCGTTGCCATTGTTTTTGCTGGTAGCGCCGTGAATCACAACCAGGAAAATGGCGGTGAACACGATTTCAAAGATCAGGCCGCTGGTAACGTTGTAGTGGTCCTGGTAGTTGTCGCCGATACCGTTTTGTCCGAGGCCGTTGGCAGCCAGGGAGTACTCTGCTCTGCCGGAAGCCATGGCGTAAAGGATGCCTGCGGCGGCGATAGCACCCAGTATCTGTGCTACGATGTAGGCGCCGGCATCTTTACCGGAAATTTTGCCCGTGGCCAGCATGGAAATGGTGATAGCGGGGTTGATGTGGCAGCCGGAGATGTGCCCGATGGCATATACCATGGTGAGCACAGACAGACCGAAAGCAAAAGAAATGCCCAGCAGGCCTACATGGCTACCGGCAATCACAGCGCTGCCGCAACCGATCAGTACCAGTACCAGCGTTCCGAAGAATTCCGCGATAAACTTTTGCGTTAACGAAACATTCATACATTGGAGTTTTGTGGTGATAGAAAGAGCTGCAGGGGAACGGGATGAAATAAGACCTGATAGTTAAATATAGAAAAAAAATGGTAATAAAAAAGCAGAAAGTATACTGTTTCAATACTTTCTGCTTTAATTCTCTTTTATATTCGTATTAATAGACCTCTATAGGTGTGAGTTCGCCCCGCAGAGATGTTTCAATCATCTGCCTGCTTTCTGCTTTGGAAAGCCCCTGACCCAATACAAACATCAGTTTGGTCACCGCTGCTTCAAAGGTCATATCATGACCACTCACCACACCAGCCTCCACCAGATGTTGACTGGTTTCATATTTGCCCAGTTCCACGGAGCCGCCGTCACACTGGGTGATGTCTACTACGATAGCGCCGTTGTCGATCACTTTTTTGATGCTCTCAATAAACCAGGGCTGGGTATTGGTATTACCGCTGCCGAAGGTTTCCATGATCACGCCTTTCAGGCCGGGAACACTGAGCGTAGCTTCCACTGCCTTGCGGCTGATACCAGGAAACAGCTTCAATACGGTAATGTTGGTCTCCAGTTCTTTATGCACTTTCAGCGGTGCCGTAGGTGTAGGCAGAATGAATTGTTGTTTGTATTTGATATCGATGCCCGCTTCTGCCAGTTGCGGATAGTTCATGGTATAAAACGCCTCAAATTTTTCGGCGTTATATTTTTTGGAACGGTTGCCACGGAACAGGGAGAAGTCAAAATAGATACATACTTCCGGTACCATGGAGTGTTGACTGCCATTATGCCGGGAGCAGGCAATCTCCATAGCGGTGATGATATTCTCTTTAGCGTCGGTGCGTATTTTACCGATAGGTAACTGTGAACCGGTAAGGATCACGGGTTTGGACAGGTTCTCCAGCATGAAGCTCAGCGCAGAGGCGGTAAATGCCATGGTGTCTGAGCCGTGCAGAATCACAAATCCGTCGTAACGGTCGTAACGGTCTTCAATGATGCTGGCCAGTTCTACCCATATTTCCGGTTGCATATCTGAGGAGTCTATAGGCGGATTAAACGCATACACGTAAAAATCGATCCCCATCCGGTATAGTTCCGGTAAATTGTTCCTTATTTCATTGAAGCCGATAGGGCGGAGCGCTTTGGTTTTATCGTCGTAGATCATGCCGACTGTACCGCCCGTGTAGATTATCAGAATTTTACTCATTGTCTAACTGCCAGTTGCCTGCAAAGGTACCCTCTAAACAGTTAGAGCGTTTTGAATAATTTCCGCGCATTGCTGCTTGTAATAGCGGCTACGTCTTCTATTTTTAGATTTTTTATATCTGCCAGCTTTTCACCGATCAGCGGAATATAGGCACTTTCATTGCGTTTGCCCCGGTAAGGTACCGGCGCCAGGTAAGGCGCATCTGTTTCCAGTACCAGGTGCTCCAGGCCAATGTTTTCCACGATTTTATCCAACCCGGATTTTTTAAAGGTGACTACCCCGCCAATACCGAGGTAAAAACCCAGGTCGATAATCTCTCTGGCTTCTTCCAGTGTGCCGGAAAAACAATGGAACACCCCACTGAGATCGCCGTTCTGCAAGGCTTTTACTTCGTTTATACATTCCCGTGTGGCCTCGCGGCTGTGGATGGAAACAGGCAGTTTATACTGCCGGGCCAGCTGCAGCTGCTCCCGGAAAGCCTGGTACTGCTGGTCCAGCAACGATTTGTCCCAGTAAAAGTCCAGCCCTATCTCACCGATGCCTTTGAAAGTACGGTGTATCAGCCAGTCCTTCACCAGCCGTAACTGGTTCTCCACGTCCTGCTTCACATAACAGGGGTGTAACCCCATCATGGCGAAACAGTTTTTGGGATACGCCGCTTCCAGCTTCAGCATACCGGTGATAGACGATTCATCAATATTCGGCAGCATTAAAGTGGTGACTCCGGCATCTATCGCCCGTTTTACCATCTCCTGCTGGTCGGTCAGAAATTCATCCGAATACAAATGTGCGTGCGTATCGATCCACAACATGATAAAAATATTTTATTAAATTTTTATTTTTTTAATATTTAATAGGTATCTTAGTTTCCGCAAAGGTAAATCCTGAAAAACCTAATTTAAAAAAACTATACCATGAAAAGCTATTTCAGTACAAATCGTGTGCTGGCAGTAACCATCGCCGCCGTGGCAGTGGCTACCCTTTTCTTCGCCTGTAAAAAAGAAGTGACCAACGACGCAGCTACCAACAACGAACATGACAACAGTACCCTGGTAGTGGCCTCCCACGAAGCACAGATGCAGGGCATCTATGGCGACCTGTTTGAAACGGCGGCTATTGCGGCGGTAAGCCATAATGTGGCCGGCAACGTCCGGAAATCGGATTATGCGGATTACGCCGATATAACGGACTGCCCCTCTATCATCATTAGCAGCGCGGACCCCGGCGTATGGCCCAAACAACTGTCCATCGATTACGGCGACGCCTGCCGCGATAACTACGGCGTTACCCGCAGCGGTAAGGTTTATATCAGTTTCTCCGGTTTCCTCTTCGCTACCGGTACCCGCGTAGAAATCACGCTCGACGGGTATAAATACAACGGTATCCCGGTGGCCGGTAAAAATGTGATCTCCGGTATCAGCTACAACACCACTACTGGTGTTCAATATACATCTGACATCACCGATGGCCTTGTAACCTACGCTGATTCCCTGATCGTAGGCTATAACAGCAAAAAGACCGTGAAACAAACCGCCGGTGCCGGTACCGCTACTCCAAATGATAATGTGTACAGCATTGAAGGCACTGCTGCTATTAAATACGTAAAAGGCGGTCCTGCCGGCAGCGCCGATATCAGCACTCAAACACCGCTGATCAAAAAAGGCGACTGCAAATGGATCTCCCAGGGACAGCTGAAAGTAGCCTATAACAGCCTGACAGCTATCATCGACTATGGCAACGGCATATGCGATGCAAATGCTACGATCACCATCAATGGCGATAAAGTAAGAGAAGTAACATTAAAATAATCTGCTTAACAGCTGTATGTCATAGCCCGGTGGTTCCATCCCCGGGCTATTTTTATTTAATGGATCGCTGCCATATTATACCCCTGCTTTTTACAATATTCCAGCACCCGCGGTAAGGCGTAAGACATCCGGTCCCAGGCCTTGGTACTGTCGTGAAACACCACGATAGACCCCGGCTTCATCTTAAAAACCACATTCTGCACACAGGCTTCTCCGTCTATCTCCTGGTCAAAATCCGCGCTCAGCACATCCCACATAATGATTTTCACACCGGGAATGGTCCGTTTCAGCTGTTTCACCTGGAAAGGGGTGATCCGGCCGTAAGGTGGCCGGAAAAGCGGGGTGGTAATGTATTTCCGGGCTTCCAGGATATTCTCAATATACTTGTCTGTACTGGTTTTCCAGCCATTTAAATGGTTATGGGTATGATTGCCGGTACTATGCCCTGCCTCCAGGATATCCTGGTAAATACCGGGATGCTCTACCACATTTTTGCCGATGCAGAAAAAAGTGCCTTTGGCATCGTACTTTTTCAGCTGTTCCAGGATAAACGGCGTCGCTTCCGGATGGGGACCATCATCGAAGGTCAGGTAAACGGAATTGTTTGCCGGGGGCAAGTCCCAGATACAACTGCTGTACAAAGCTTTCAGGATGCCGGGTGTTTTGGTAAGATAGAACAAGGGCTTTGACTTTTAGCGTGAGGCGATGAACGCAAGATAGGTTAAAACCACTAAAACCTATATGCTATTTCCTTACCTTTGCGATCTATGGATCACAAAAAAGTAAGAGTGCGTTTTGCCCCCAGTCCTACTGGTGGCCTACATCTTGGAGGTGTACGCACTGTATTGTTCAACTATTTGTTTGCAAAGCAGCACAAAGGCGACTTTATACTGCGTATTGAAGATACAGACCAGACCCGCTACGTACCGGGCGCAGAAGAATACATCAACGAATGTCTGCGCTGGTGTGGCCTCACCCCGGATGAAAGCCCGGCTGTGGGTGGTCCTTATGCGCCTTACCGCCAGAGTGAACGTAAACCGCTGTACCGTCAGTATGCGGAGAAACTGGTGCAATCCGGCCACGCCTACTACGCATTCGATACCCCGGAAGAACTGGAATCTTTCCGCGAAAGGCTGAAAACGCCTGAAAATCCGCAACCCCAGTACAACCATAAAGTACGGGAAAAGATGCGCAACTCCTTCTCCCTCTCCGAGGCAGAAGTACAGGAACTGCTGGCTAAAAATACCCCGCACGTTATCCGTATTAATATGCCTGCCGACCAGGAGCTGTCCTTTACCGACATGATCCGCGGGGAAGTGACCTTCAACACCGGTCAGGTTGATGATAAGGTACTGCTGAAAGCCGATGGTATGCCTACCTATCACCTCGCTGTGGTGGTAGATGATTACCTGATGAAGATCACCCACGCTTTCCGCGGGGAAGAATGGTTACCTTCCGCACCGGTACACATCCTCCTGTGGAAATATCTGGGCTGGGAAGCAGATATGCCGCAATGGGCCCACCTGCCACTGATCCTGAAACCAGACGGCAACGGTAAACTGAGCAAACGCGATGGCGACCGCCTCGGTTTCCCTGTATATGCCATGACCTGGACCGATCCACGTACCAACGAAGTTACCAAAGGTTTCCGTGAACTGGGATTCCTGCCGGAAGCATTCATCAATATGCTGGCCGTGCTGGGCTGGAACGATGGTACCGAACAGGAAATTTTCTCCCTGGAAGAACTGATCAATAAGTTCTCTATCGACCGCGTACATAAAGCAGGCGCTAAATTCGATTATGAGAAAGCGAAATGGTTCAACCACCAGTACCTGCATCATAAAGACAATGAAAGCCTGGCCCGCCTCTTTGAACCCGTGCTGGAAGAAAAAGGACTGAAGGCGGCACCGGAATATGTGGCTACTGTAGCCGGACTGGTAAAAGAACGCTGTTACTTTGTCAACGACATCTGGGAACACGGATTTTTCTTCTTTGAAGCACCTGCTGCTTATGATGAAGCTGCCGTGAAACCTAAATGGAACGCGGATAAAGCTGCTTTCTTTACGGCCTGGTCCGAACAACTGGGCGATGTTTCCGCTTTCACGGCGCCGGAGCTGGAAGCCAGCTTCAAAGCCCTGGCGGCAGAAAAAAATATTAAAATGGGCGAACTGCAGCTGCCTTTCCGCATTATGCTGACCAGCGGCAAATTCGGTCCTCCGGTTTTTGATATCGCAGCTACGCTGGGTCTTACAGAAACCCGTACCCGCATAGCTAAAGGAGTGGCGGCGTTTAATAGCTGATAACCGCATTATCTGCATAAAAAAATCCCCGTTGAGCTGATCAACGGGGATTTCTTTTTATATAACTATTTTTTAGGCTTTGCCTTTCTCTTTTGCCCAGGCATCTTTCAGCGTTACAGTCCTGTTGAACACCACCTTCTCAGGAGTGCTGTCAGGATCTACAGTGAAATAACCCTTACGCATAAACTGGAATCGGTCGCCCGCTTTAGCTTGTAACAGACCAGGTTCTACGTAGGCTTCTTTGATCACCTGCAGGGATTCCGGGTTGATGAAGTCTTTAAAGTCGCCTTCCTCAGCGCTGGGGTTCTCTGATTTAAAAAGACGGTCATACAACCGTACTTCTGCGGTAGCAGCGTGTTCGGCGCTTACCCAGTGGATGGTGCCTTTTACGGTCATGCCGCTGTGATCTCCGCCGCTTTTGCTTTCCGGCAGATAGGAAGCGTAGATGGTGGTGATGTTGCCATCCGCATCTTTTTCCACGCTTTCACCTTTGATGATGTAAGCGTTTTTCAGGCGTACATGCAAACCAGGTCCTAAACGGAAGAATTTCTTCGGAGGTTCTTCCATGAAGTCTTCCCGCTCGATATACAGCGTTTTGCTGAAATGCAGGGTACGGCTGCCGGCAGCAGCATCTTCCGGGTTGTTTTCGGCAGTCATTTCTTCCACCTGTCCTTCCGGATAGTTGGTGAGCACCAGTTTAACCGGGTCCAGCACAGCCATCACACGGTTGGCGGTTTTGTTCAGCTCTTCCCGTACACAGAACTCGAGCAGGCCGAGGTCGATCATCTGTTCCCGTTTCTGTACACCTACACGCTCGCAGAACTGACGGATGCTGGCAGGTGTATAGCCACGGCGGCGCAGGCCACTGATGGTAGGCATGCGGGGGTCGTCCCAGCCGCTTACATATTTCTCTTCTACCAGCTGTTTCAGTTTTCGTTTGCTCATGACCGTATAGGTCAGGTTCAGACGGGAAAACTCATACTGATGGCTGGGGAATATTTCCAGTTCCTTGATAAACCAGTCGTACAGCGGACGGTGGGGAATAAACTCCAGTGTACAGAGGGAATGGGTAATTTTTTCAATACTGTCGCTCTGGCCATGGGCGAAGTCATACATCGGGTAGATGCACCATTTGTCACCGGTACGGTGGTGATGGGTATGTTTAATCCGGTACATGAGGGGATCGCGCATGTGCATGTTAGGCGAAGCCAGGTCTATCTTGGCGCGGAGGGTTTTTTCCCCGTCCTTGAATTCACCATTGCGCATCCGGGTAAACAGGTCCAGGTTTTCTTCAACGGACCGGCTTCTGGCGGGTGTTGGGGTACCGGGAGTGGTGGGCGTACCTTTGCTGGCAGCGATCTGTTCAGCGCTGGCATCTTCTACATACGCCAGCCCTTTTTTGATCAGCGTTACGGCAAACTCATATATCTGCTCAAAATAGTCGGAAGCATACAGTTCCTGCGCCCACTCATAGCCCAGCCAGCGGATATCTGCCTTGATGGAGTCTACGTATTCTGTGTCTTCGGTAACAGGATTGGTATCGTCAAAGCGGAGATTGGTTTTGCCGTTGAATTGCTGGGCCAGGCCAAAGTTCAATGCAATAGACTTGGCATGTCCTATATGGAGATAGCCATTGGGTTCTGGCGGGAAACGTGTCAGTACACGCCCGTCGTTGACGCCATTAGCAATGTCGTCGGTTACGATTTGTTCTATAAAATTGAGTGACCTTTCTTCGCTCATAAGAAAAATTAAATATGTCTGCAAAGGTAGCAAAAATAGCGCTTAGCTTTTAGTAACGGCTAATCGTTATCTTTACCACCTTAATTTTTTAGCATGGTCAACCAGTTAAATCGCCCTGTTCGTGTATTGGTAGCTAAAGTCGGCCTCGATGGGCACGACCGCGGCGCCAAAGTGATCGCTGCCGCCCTCCGTGATGCCGGTATGGAAGTTATCTATACCGGATTAAGGCAAACCCCTGAAATGGTGGTCAATGCCGCTCTCCAGGAAGACGTGGACGCCATCGGCATCAGCATCCTTTCCGGTGCACATATGACGGTTTTCCCTAAAGTAATAGCCCTGATGAAAGAAAAAGGACTGAACGATGTACTGCTTACGGGCGGCGGTATCATCCCCGATGCAGACATGCTGCAGTTGCAGGAAATGGGCGTCGGTAAACTGTTCCCTCCCGGCACTCACACCAAAGATATTTCCGATTATATCACCACCTGGGTGGCCGGGCACAGAAATTTTTAAATTTTTTTTCGTGTAGCCGTAACATTTCTAAAGGCGGGTCGTCTTCCGGGTATAATATCACCAGAAATCTAAAAAACCACAACCGCCATTTTTATGAGATACAAGTTATACCCAGTCCTGTTACTGTTGCTTTTAGCTGCCACAGGTGCCTTTGCCCAGGAGCATACAGATTCCACGGCTTCCACTGCCGCTTCCGATGGTAAAGTGTCCATCTCCTTCGGAAAATATCCCAAAAAACGGGACAATGTATATGTTACCAGTGGCCTGTCCGGCATGTTGTCCTTCGCAGATATGAAACTGAATGGTGAACATATGCGCAATATTCCGCGCTTCAGCTTCATTTTTAATTATCATGTGAGCTTCAACAAGGACTTCTCCCGGCACTTCGGCGCCTTTACCGGCCTGGAATTCAAAAACATCGGGCTGATTTCCAAACCGACAGATTCCCTGAAACTGAAACAGCGCGTGTATACAATGGGGGTACCACTCGGCTTAAAAATCGGGGATGTTACCGGCGGCGCCTTTTTCTTCTTCGGCGGAGAGCTGGACCTGGCCCTCAACTACAAGGAAAAACAGTTTGTAGACGGTAAAAAAGTACATAAGTTCAATGAGTGGTTCAGCGACCGCACCCCGCTGATCATGCCATCCCTGTTCGCAGGCCTGCGGATACACGGCTTCGGACTGAAAGTACAATACTACCCGCAAAACTTCTTTAACCGCGATTTCAGCACCGGTCCTACCGGTAGCAAAAGTTACCCCTACAGAGGTACAGAGGGCAACCTCGTATTTGCCACCTTCGGTTATACGTTTAAAGGCGTGAAATATTTCAAAGTGCCGAAGAAAAGACATTACATGAAAATGAAAAGCGGAAAAGCGGAAATTGAGGTGAACTATTAGGCACTTAAAGTGTTATCTTTTATAACGTCCCGTAGCAGATAAGGTGCTACGGGATTTTTTTATGCCATTATCAACCGGATACTCTTATGAAGAAACACTTCCTCCTTTTCACCATCATTTCCCTGTTGACCCTCTCCGTCCGCGCACAGTTTGAAATAGGCGTTTCCGGCGGATACGTCAACAACTACGTACACACCAACGCCGGCTACCGCGCTTTTACCCAGTACCGCCAGTATAGCGGATTTGTTGCCGGCCTGGTACTGCAATATCATGTCAATGACTGGCTGGCGGTACAGGCTGATCCGTCGTATATCCGCAAGAGTTATGAACTGCGCCGCGATCATTTTTTCGATGGTATCTACCAGTATAACCTCAACGGCTATCTGCAGTTACCCCTGATGGCGCATTTTTCCTTCGGCGGCGAAAAACTAAAAGGTTTCCTCAATGCCGGAGGCTATGGCGCCTACTGGATAAGCGGCCGTATCAAAGGCGCGATGTCCAATGTTTTCAGCAGTACGCCGGATGTGCCGGACAATGAGCAGACATCGGATTATTTCCGGTATAATGAGGCGTATCGTTATGATGAGAAATATACCTTCGACAGCCGCCGTGATCGCCGTATGGAATGGGGCCTGGTGGCCGGCGGCGGGGTGGAATATCTGCTGCAGCAAAGGTTCCGCCTTTTCGTGGAAGCCCGGTATTACTACGGACTAACCGATCAACAGAAAAATTACATGATAGACCAGGTTCCCCGTTACAACGATACCTACGTCTTACAGGCAGGATGCCTGGTTAACCTCCACCGCCTGTTCCACGGCGATGCTGAATAATTTGTTGCTCACCTTTAATTTTTTGTATGAAGATGAAAAAATCTCCTGTTATATATCTCCTGCCCCTGCTGTTGATGTTGATGATGACCGCCGCCTGCCGGAAAGATCTGCCACAGCTCAATGATCCGCGCGACTATGTCAGCGCTAATTTTAATGAAGTGTTTGATGCCTTCTGGACCGGCATGAACAACAACTATGTTTTCTGGAATATTGATACAGTCAACTGGGACCAGGTGTATCGTACCTATAAACCCCTTTTTGCAAAACTGAATGTCAATGATTCCAATGATGTCCGTAAAGCGTATACTTATTTTAAGCAGATGACCGCCGGACTGGTGGATTCCCACTATGATATTTCTTTTGCAGATACCTGGCTGGCAGATTCTGCATCAGTTAACCCGGCTTTTCAACGGAAAATAGCCAACCCGGATTTCCACCCCCCTATCAGTATTTTCCATTTTTATGACACCATTCCCCGTCATTATCTGAGTGCCGGTGTACGCGGATTTACCAATACGCCAGATAAAAAACAGTATGTGGCTGTTTCCGGGACCATTAACCAGAATATCCTGTACCTGTTTTTCAGCGGATTCAACCTTAAAACGCTGTTCAATACAGATACTATGAACGGTGTAAAGAGGGTGGAACAATATTTCTTCGACAACCTGGCCCAGCGTACCGACCTGAAAGGCGTCATTATCGATGTCCGTGGCAACGGCGGTGGAGATCTGGCCGATCTGAATTTCCTGCTGGGAAAAATGACTACCCGGCAGCTGCAATTTGGCTACACCCGGTCCAAGCAAGGCAATGGCCGGCTGGATTATTCCCCCTGGGCGCCGGCTTATGTAACACCGCAGCCGGGAGCCAAGGCGGTCACGGTGCCTATTGTCATGCTGGCGGACGCCTGGTCGGTGAGCATGGCTGAGATGACGACCATGGCTGTTAAAACCATGCCCAACGGTCATTTTGTAGGGGAGCGCACCTGGGGCGCCAATGGGCCACTAACCGGCAATAAATTCTATAATGGCGGCCAGTTCAGTACCGGCTGGCTCAACCTGGTATACACCTCCTCCCTGATGTTTAAATATAAGGATGGTACTATCTATGAGGGGGTAGGTTTTCCGCCGGACATTACCGTTCCCTACAACCCGGCCGCGCTGAAAATGGGCCGCGACCTGCAGCTGGAGGCAGCGCTCAACCTGATTCATTAGTTATCGAATATTGCTTAATATTGATAAACTAAAAATGAAGGCCATGTACCAGACACTCTCTACCCAACTGGATAATAATATTTTGATTGTCACGATCAACCGCCCGGAAAAGATGAACGCCCTGAATCAGCAGATGATGGCAGAACTGGGACTGGTGATTGATGAGATTTACCGTAACAAAGACATCAAAGCTGCTATCCTTACCGGCTCCGGTGAAAAAGCCTTTGTAGCCGGCGCAGATATCAGCGAATTCCTGACACTTTCACCAAAACAGGCGGAAGAACTGGCTAAAAGCGGCCATGTGGTGTTTCAGCGGATCGAATACTCTTCCAAACCTATTATCGCTGCGGTGAACGGCTTTGCACTGGGAGGCGGCTGCGAGCTGGCTATGGCCTGCCATTTCAGGATAGCCAGTGAAAACGCCAGATTTGGCCAGCCGGAAGTAAACCTGGGCCTGATCCCCGGCTACGGCGGTACTCAGCGCCTTACCCTGCTGGTTGGTAAAGGAAAAGCTACAGAGCTGATGATGACCGGCGACATGATTACTGCCGCAGACGCCCTGTCCTGGGGTCTGGTAAACCATGTGGTGAAACAGGAAGAACTGCTGCCTAAAACGATCGCTATCCTGCAGAAAATACTCACCAAAGCGCCGCTGGCCGTAGGCCGGGTGGTAAAATGCGTGAATGCCGCTGTGGACAAGGATGTTGACGGATGGGAAACCGAAATCCGTGAATTCGCGGCCTGTTTCGCTACCAAAGACCTGCAGGAAGGCGCTGAAGCGTTTATTCAGAAAAGACAGGCAAATTTTAAGGGAGAATAACCAGAACAGTTTACTTTTGCTGCATTAATTCATAAATGCTTAAGCCATGGAATTTAGAATAGAGAAAGACACGATGGGTGAGGTACAGGTGCCTGTAAACGCCTATTACGGTGCTCAAACACAGCGCTCCATTGAAAATTTCAAGATCGCCCAGGACATCAACAGAATGCCCAAAGAAATCATCAGGGCATTTGCTTACCTGAAGAAAGCGGCGGCGCTCACCAATCTCGACGCGGGTGTACTGCCTAAAGAAAAAAGTGATCTGATTGGTCAGGTGTGCGATGAAATACTGGCCGGTAAACTGGACAACGAGTTCCCGCTGGTAGTATGGCAAACAGGTTCCGGTACCCAGTCCAATATGAACGTAAACGAAGTGGTAGCTTACCGCGCCCACGTTATTCATGGCGGCCAGCTCACGGATAAAGAGAAATTCGTTCACCCGAACGACGACGTTAATAAATCTCAGTCTTCCAACGATACCTTCCCTACTGCCATGCATATTGCGGCGTATAAAATGCTGGTGGAAACAACCATCCCCGGTATTAAAAAACTCCGTGATACCCTGGCAAAGAAAGCCGAAGCCTTCAAACATGTGGTGAAAATCGGTCGTACCCACTTCATGGATGCTACCCCACTCACCCTGGGCCAGGAAATCAGTGGTTATGTAGCGCAGCTGGACCACGGTCTGCGGGCAATTAACAATTCCCTGCCTCACCTGAGCGAACTGGCATTGGGCGGTACTGCAGTTGGTACCGGTATCAATACCCCTAAAGGTTATTCCGAAAACGTAGCGGCACATATCGCCAAACTGACCGGACTGCCTTTCATCACTGCTCCCAACAAATTTGAAGCACTGGCTGCACACGATGCTATCGTGGAAGCCCATGGTGCCCTCAAAACAGTTGCCGTAAGCCTGATGAAAATCGCTAACGACGTACGTATGCTGAGTTCCGGCCCCCGCGCTGGTATCGGCGAAATCCATATCCCGGACAACGAGCCTGGATCTTCCATCATGCCGGGTAAAGTAAATCCGACCCAATGCGAAGCCCTGACCATGATCGCGGCACAGGTAATGGGTAACGATGTGGCTATCTCTGTCGGCGGCGCCAACGGCCACTTTGAGCTCAACGTGTTCAAACCGGTGATGATTTATAACTTCCTGCACTCTGCCCGCCTCATCGGCGAAGGCTGTGTGAGCTTCAACGATAAATGCGCTGAAGGCATCGAACCTATTGAAGCGAATATCCGTAAACATGTGGAAAATTCACTGATGCTGGTGACTGCCCTTAATACCAAAATTGGTTATTACAAAGCAGCAGAAATCGCACAGAAAGCACATAAAGAAGGTACCACACTGAAAGAAATGGCCGTGAAACTGGGCTATGTTACTCCCGAACAATTCGATGAGTGGGTAGTACCCGGTAATATGGTCGGCGATATCAAATAAAGAATCCGATTATCATACTACGGATTTGTGTGGTGTCAAAACCCGCAAATCCGTATTTTTTTTAACCCTGTATTAACTAACGGAGATGGATATACTTTTTTTTAGCACGCAGCCCTACGACATTACCTACTTTAACCTGGCCAATGCGCAAAATACCCACCGGTTCCGTTTCCTGGAATCTCCGCTTAATGAAGATAATACCGCACTAATTAAAGCGGAAACTGCCGTCTGTGTATTTGTGAATGATAAGGTAGATGCTGCCGTTATCCGCCGGCTGAAAGAGAAAGGCGTCCGGCTGATCGCCTTGCGCTGCGCAGGTTTCAATAACGTGGACCTCAAAGCTGCGGAGGAAGCAGGTATAAAAGTAGTGCGGGTGCCGGCGTATTCGCCACACGCAGTCGCGGAACATGCGGTCACTTTGTTACTGGCATTAAATCGTAAAATCTACAAATCGTATAACCGTGTACGTGATAACAACTTTACGTTAAGCGGACTGGAAGGATTTGATGTTTATGGGAAAACCGTCGGTGTAATTGGCACCGGTAATATCGGCGCCGTATTTTGCCGTATTATGCTGGGCTTCGGTTGTAAAGTGCTGGCAAACGATGTACACAATAACGAAGAACTGGTAAAGGCCGGTGTTACCTATGTATCTGCCGAAACCATCATGGCCGGATCAGATATCATCTCGCTGCATTGCCCGCTGACACCGGATACCAAACACCTCATCAACGCCCATACCATCAGCCAGATGAAACAGGGCGTAATGCTGATCAACACCAGCCGCGGCGGCCTGATTGATACCAAATCTGTCGTGGAAGCACTGAAGAATGGGCATATCGGCGCACTCGGTATTGATGTATATGAACAGGAAGAACAACTGTTTTTCCAAAACTTCTCCGGTACTATCATTCAGGATGATGTGCTTTCCCGTCTTACCACCTTTCCCAATGTACTGGTAACCGCCCATCAGGGCTTCTTTACCAGGGAAGCATTAACACAAATAGCCACCACTACACTCGATAATATCACTGCTTTTGAAAAAAATGAACCGTTGAGAAATGCGTTGTAAACAAAAAACCCGGGGTTGCAACCCCGGGTTTTTTGTAAAGATTATTTTTTAAACACATTATCATACGTAATCGTCAGGTAATACAACCCTCTGATGGTAGGACCGCCCACATACTGGAAATATGCTGTATTCAACAGGTTGGAGGCGCCCAGTTTAAATGATGTTTTGATTTTGGGCACCCGGTAGGTCACCTGCGCATCTACGGTGCTGTAGGCAGGTACATCGGCATTGCCGAAGAGGTTCTGCCAGTAGAAAGTATCCTGCCAGTGCCATACTACGTTGAAGCCTATATTTTTATAGAGATTGCGGTTGCCGATACTGATGTTGGTAAACCATTCGGGGGTGTTGAAGCCTGGTACGAGTGCATCGTCTTTGGTTTTATCCTGTGCCAGTTTGTTGAAGTTGACGTTACCGCTAACGGTATAACTCTTATAAATATCATAGGTAACCGCTGCTGCGAAACCGTAGTTGTTAACGGTGGATTTACTGTTGGTCCACACGCGGTAACGGTTTTGCAGGCTTTTGTCAAGCATCTGATTCAGTACGGCGGCATCCGGTGAGTTTACATTACCGGTTTGAGGTACTACCGCTTCAATCTGACCGATGAAGTTTTTATAGGAGCTATAATAACCATCCAGGTCGATGAACAAGCGATTGTCCAGCAATACGGCTTTATAACCGGCTTCAAAAGAGGTGATTTCTTCCGGCACAATGGGGTCCAGGTTGGCCACTTTCAGCAGGCCGGCATTTTTAGCGGCGGCAACGTCTTTGGTCACATGCTCTGAATTGATGGTTTTATTAACCGCCACATTGAAAGCATCTACCGAGGTGGTGAGATAGGAATTTTTAAAGTACCCCAATCCTTCTTCGATAAAGGCGAGGCCGCCTACGCGCCGTACCTGTCCGTTATTCACAAAGGAAAATGCTTCAAACAGGGAGGGGAAGCGGAATCCATTTTGCCAGGACAAGCGGAAGTTGTGTTTGTCTTTGACGGTGTACACTGCTGCGATACGCGGGTTTACCTTACCGGCGAATTTTTCGTTTTTGTCGTAGCGTAAAGAGCCGGTGAGTTTCAGCGCGTCATTGAAGAAAGCTTTGCTGATTTGGGCGAAGCCGCCGATTTTACCATACCAGATATGTTTTCCGCCTTCCTGGTTGCGTTTATCCAGCGGCCGGGTGAAATCCACGAAGTTGTTACCATCGGGGATGATCTCGTAGGTGCGGTAGTCGGCGCCTACCAGGAGGTCGGCGAAGTGCACGTATTTACGCAGGTTCCAGGTGCCTTCTGTATGGTAAAAGCGGCTTTCCTGTTTGAGTGCGGCGCCACCGGAGGTGTTTTCGGGGTTTCTGGAAGTAGGATAAATGTCCCAGTCGTTGATAGTTTTGATTTTATCCCGTTGTGCTTCAAAGGCAGGCGTGCCTGGTTCAAAGCGGCCGGCATCGGCGAAGGCACGGGCTGCCTTATGCGCGGCTACCAGGTCCAAACCTTGTGTCAGCGCGTTATTGAGACCGGTGGTATAGTCTTTCTGCCATACTTTATCTGTTTTGAAAGATTTCTCCAGGTTATCGGCCAGCGGGTTCATATTGTAGGACTTGCCGGTATTTTCGATGGAAACATATGAACGTACGGTGAAGTCGGGGTGTACCACTTCCAGTTTGTGATTGGAAACAGTCACGCCTCTGAGACCGATACGGTTGCCCCGTTGGAAGAAGCCGTCCATCTGGCCCCAGCGGCTGGCGAGGGAGATCTCCATTTTGTTCCGCAGGCGGAAGTTAAGGGAGCCGTCTATTTTGGTATTGCGTACGGTATAATCACCTACGAGGTCTTTTTCCCAGTAGCCTGTGCGGTGCACGGTGTAAGCGCGGCCGTCTTTATCGGTGATGGAAATATTACCCTGGTCGGCGTATTTGTTCCAGTTATCGGCAGCGATGTTATTTTCACCGCTGAGCTGTGGGAAGTCAGGATTGATTTTGCTTTGCGGGGTGAAGTCATCGTGACTGTCGGCGTACCAGTCGGTACCCTGCATATAGCTGGCATTGATTTTCCAGGCGAAAAATTTGGAGTAGGCCTGTGCATAACGTACAGCCGTTTCCGTGAGTGGCTTGGGACTGCTGCCTTTACCATCGAAGTGGTTAAAGGCTATTTTCTGGTAAACGCTCACACCCTGATAATCGAAGGGGTTTTTGGTTACCAGGTTGGACATACCATTGATGGCGTTCATGCCATACAAGGCGGAAGAGGCGCCGGGCGTGACTTCCACGCTTTGTATATCCAGCTCCGTAGGTCCGATGGCGTTACCCAGCGGTACGCCCAGGGTGGCTGCCTGGTTATCTACCCCGTCTACCAGCTGCATAAAGCGGAAGTTATTGGGTACGTTAAAGCCGCGGGTATTGAATACTTTAAAGGTGAGCCCGGCGGTGGTCATCTGTACGCCTTTGAGGTTACCCAGTGCGTCGTAGAAAGTAGACGAAGGTGTTTCTTTCAGGGCCCGGATATCCAGCTTTTCGATGGCTACCGGGGAACGCAGCAGTTTCTCCTGCTGGCGGGAGGCGGACACTACAACTTCGTTGACCAGCAGCGATTGTGTATACAGTTGAATCGCTACTTTACTGTTGCTGTTTTTGACGTCAAATTCCTGTGGCTGGTAGCCAATCAGGCGGATGACCAGTTTCAGCGGGAAGCGGGTATTGCTGGTTACCTGGAAATGGCCATCGGCATCGGTGATGGCGCCAAAAGAAGTGCCTTTTATCTGAACAGAAGCGCCTGGCAGGCCAATGCCATGATCGTCTGTAATTTTGCCTTCAATTACATAGGAGCCGTTGAGTTGTGCCTTTGATAGGGTTGGATGGAATACAAGTGCCAAAATCAGGATTTTGGCCAGTATCGGTAAGAACTTTTGCATGATTGGGTAAAAGTTATAACATTATGTAGATCCTGGAATGATGATAAAAATGGTAAGGAACGCTGAAAAGCCTTATGTAGCGCCTCAACATCGATGTAATAACATAGTATGTACAGATTTAAAAACCATATAGTCTATAGAATTAGTAGACAAATATAAAATGAGGAATGTTCATTTCAAAGCAGTGAAAAAAAATAAATTACAAGTGGTTGATAGTAAGGAACTTTGTAAGGAAGATATTTTAGCTGCCGGTGTCCGGGCTTAAACAGGCGCCGGGCTTAAATGAAAGCCTGCCGCATCAACATCTTAGCCCAGAGCTTCAGCCCTGGGCAACCTGGATATCCCCCCACCTGGCGGAAATATAAACCGCCGCTAAAATGCAAAAGGTTGACTCATTTCAGCCAACCCTTCCTGAAAATGGCATATCCATCTTCCTAAAAACAATCGGGGGATTTTCTGAATCCGATGAAATCGAAAATCAAAAATCCCCCGAAAAATATCTGTCTAAATGACTAAACTTCTAAATGACTCGGTGTTTTCTCCGGTGTTTTAGCTGCATGACGGGAAATAAACCGTTTCTGGAACAGCAGGATGGTGACTACACCAACAGAGATGGCAGCATCTGCGACGTTGAATACCGGGCGGAAGAACACAAAATAATCGCCGCCTTTGAAAGGTATCCAGCTGGGCAGGTAACCTTCATAGATGGGGAAGTACAGCATATCTACCACGCGGCCGTGGAGGAAACTGCCATAACCGCCGCCGGCAGGCATAAACTTCGCTACTTCGTAGCCGATGCTGTCGTTGAAAATAAGCCCGTAGAACATGCTATCTATCAGGTTGCCGGCTGCGCCGGCCAGGATCAGGGAACAGCAGATCAGTAAACCGGTGCTGTATTTTTCCCGGATAAGTTTTTTGATGTAGATGAAACCGGCAACTACCGCCACCAAACGGAAGGTGGTCAGTAATATTTTACCGAAATCGCCGCCAAACTTAAGACCATAAGCCATCCCTTCATTTTCAATGAAATGGATACGGAACCAGTTGGGGAAAATGATAAACTCCTGTTGCATGAACATGTGCGTCTTGATCCAGAATTTCAGTGCCTGATCAATGACCAGGATAAGGATAACAATAAAAACTACGTGACGATATTTCAATTGATATTAAAATTTTATCAAAAATAACAGATTATTTCAAAGTCCGAAGCCTGCAATATCATTATTCCTGGAAATATACCCTTTTTACCCGCTGTGAAATTCCTGTTAATATTTCATAGGCAATGGTATCCGCCCAGGTGGCCAGTTGCTGCACTGACAGCGCTTCACCAAAAACAATCACCTCATCGCCTTCCATAATATCAGGGATATGGCTTACATCCAGCATCAGCATATCCATCGCCACTACGCCGATAACAGGCGCCATTTTGCCACGGATCAGCATTTTACCAACACCTTTGCCCAGCCGGCGGGGGTATCCATCGGCATAACCGATACGTACCGTAGCGGTCACAGCAGGTGTTTTAGCGGTCCAATGGGCGCCGTAGCCTACAGTATCGCCGGGTTCCAGGTGTTTCAGCTGTGCCACGGTGGTTTTCAGGGTGCTTACATTCCGCAGCTGCTCCTGTATACCATTGCTGGAATCGAGGCCGTACATGCCAATGCCCAGCCTTACCATGTCCAGGTGAAGATCCGGGTGACGGGTAATAGCGGCGCTGTTGGAAATATGGCGGATGACGGTATAACTCAGCGCTTTCTGCAGCTCATGGCTCATTTCGTAGAACAGGCGGCCTTGCTGCTGGGTGAGTACATCTTTTTCCGGGTCTTCACTGGCGGCCAGGTGACTGAAAATAGACTGTACCTTCAACAGCTGGTTGGCTGTCAACGCCTGTGCCAGCTCTGCAATATCGTTTTTAACAAAGCCGAGACGGTGCATACCCGTGTCCAGCTTGATATGTATCGGGAATTCGGTTTTGCCGGCTGCACTTACTTCTTCCATAAACTGTAGCAGGATACTCATGGAATAGATCTCCGGTTCCAGATTCCAGTGCAAAATAGCATCGAAGCTGGCAGGCTCGGGGTTCATCACCATAATAGGCATGGTAATACCGGCCCGGCGCAGTTCCACGCCTTCATCGGCATAAGCTACCGCGAGATAATCCACCCCATGGAATTGCAACAGGTTGGCAATTTCAAAGCTGCCGCTGCCATAAGAGAATGCTTTTACCATGGCCATTAGTTTGGTGCCTGGTTTCAGCAGGGATTGGTACAGCTTTACGTTGTGGGCGATGGCGCTCAGATTGATTTCCAGGATGGTCTGATGGGCTTTTTGCTCCAGCAGTTTACCGATCCGTTCAAACTGGAATACACGGGAGCCTTTCACGAGGATGGTTTCATTTTCGAAATCATCGGCGTTGAACTGCTGCACGTATTCATCCGTGGTATTGAAGAACTGTGTCTTCAGGTTTTCCACCTGCTGGAAGCTTTTCTTTTCCCGGCCGATGTTTTTCCCGATGGCGATCAGTTTATTGATACCTTTTTTCTGCAGCAGGTCGGCCACTTCCTCATACAGGGTGGCGTCGCTTTTGCCGCTTTGCAGGATATCGCTGAGGATGACGGTGCGGGTTGCATGCTGTTGTTGCTGCTGGAGGAAATCCAGTGCAATCGTCAGGGAACCGAGGTCCAGGTTATAGGCGTCGTTGATGACAGAGCTGTTGTTGATGCCCTGTTTCAGTTCCAGCCGCATGGCGATGTTGCTGAGCAGATCCATCCGTTGCTGGATCACTTCCTGTTCCTTGTTCAGGTACAGCATGAGGGCCCAGCAGTGGATCGCGTTTTCCACGGAGCCTTCATCTACAAAGGGAATGCTGATTTGCAGCGTTTCCTGTTTGTACAACGCCTCAATACGGGTGTGGTTATCGTGTTTGTCGATGGTTACAATACGCAGGTCGGCGTCTGTTTTGCGGGACCAGGAGAACAGTTCCGGTCCGCCGCCGCCGCCTTCCTGGTTTTCTTTTTTACCTACCTGGTTGTGGAAAGACAATACACATTCGTTGAGGGCCAGGTAGTCTTTACAGTAAATCAGGATATCGCTTTTAGCAAAAAGTACCAGTTTTTCGTTGATCTTCTGCCGGATATTCAGAAATCCTTCGCTATGCGCTTCGCCGATATTGGTAAAGATGCCGATCGTAGGACGGATAATCTTCTCCAGGTTCACCATTTCTCCCGGTTGGGAAATACCGGCTTCAAAAATAGCCAGCTGGTGTTCGGGTTTCATCTGCCATACGGAGAGCGGTACACCTATTTGCGAGTTGTAGCTCTTCGGGCTGCGTACAATGTTGTAATCCTTTTCGAGCAACTGGTACAGCCATTCTTTGACGATGGTTTTCCCATTGCTGCCGGTGATACCGATAACCGGTATGTGGAAATGCTGTCGGTGAAATGCTACCAGCGTATGCAACGCCTGTAAGGTATCTTTCACCAGGATAAAGTTGGCTTTAGGATATTTTTCCAAAGGCACGGGCTCACTCACAATAAAGTTGCTGACGCCTTTACGGTAAAGCTCTTCAATATACTGATGAGCGTTGCGACGAGGGCTAACCAGGGGTACGAACAGCGATGTTTCCGGAAAACTCAGTTTCCGGCTGTCCAGTAAGAGATGCTCAATTTCAGAAAATCCGGTCTCTTGCAACAATTCCCCTTTGAGCGTCTTGTTAATGCTTGCTGCGTTATACACTTTTATCAGATTTGAATAATCACTAACATACTGCTATGACTCCTATAACAGCTGTTTTATTATTAGGCTTTTCTTTCAGGTAACTTATTTTTCTGATGATGACGGGAGTACCAGATAGACCCTCCCAGACAAAGAACAATCACTAACAACGACACATATACCGGTATGTGGATAAAGTAATCGGCCAGCATTTTTAGTCCTATGTATATCAGTATAATAGCTATTCCCTGCGGAAGATAATCGAATTTATCTACCGCACCTCTCAACAAAAAGAACAGGGACCTTAATCCCAGTACGGCAAATATGTTGGAGGTATATACTACTACCGGCTGTTGTGAGATGGCAAATACCGCAGGAATGGAATCCAGCGCGAAAATAATATCGGTTACGGCGAGCATCACGACTACTACAGATAACGTAGTCAGATACACCTTATTATTTTTGCGGACAACAAATTTTCCATTCACCTCCTCATGAGCCACCCGCAGGTATTTGTTCATAAACCGGTATACAATACTCTCTTCTGGTTTAAATTCATCCTCCGGCTTCGCCTTAAACATCTTATAACCCGTATACAACAGTATCAAACCAAAGATGTATAATATCCAGTGAAACTGGCTGATCAGCACTACTCCCACACTAATGAAAATGGCCCTGAACACAAGTGCCATCAGGATACCTATCAATAAGACACGTGAATAGTGTTCTTCCCTTACTTTAAAGAAACCGAAGATGAGAATAAATACAAAAATATTATCCATCGAGAGTGATTTCTCCATGAGATAAGCACTCATGAAGCTGATGGCTGTTTCACTACCATCTTCAAACCACATAAACCCAAAGAACAAAACGGCTAACCCTACCCAGAAAATGCTTTGCCATAAAGCGGTTTTAAGCGTTGTTTTGGTGTTCTTCTTACTGAATAAACCCAGATCAAAAACTAAAGCCAGGACTATCACCACGGTGAAGATGAGATATGTCCACTGGATAGGTGTCATTAAGCACGCACTTTTTGTGAGGAGCAAAGATAGGTATTTCTCCACGCAATGGGCTCGCAAAGACATATAAGAGAGCAAAGAGCGCCAAGAGATGCAGGTGAAATGCTTATCAGCCGGGTCGTAAAATGCATATAAAAAAAATAAAAAAGGATGACTTCGGTCATCTTTTTTATTGTATGTGTATAAACCTTAATGTCTTTACAGGTAATTGTTTCCTTCGCTTTAATCCTTTACGTTCTTATAAACTTTGCGAGAACTTCCGCTGGCGCACGAATTGGAACACCATCGCAAAAAGCAGCACCAGGCCTATCGGTACCAAAAAACAAATGACCTGCCATTTCGTTTTTTCTTTCCTGATCTTTTCTGCATCCAGCAGCCGAAGGGTAAGTTCCTTGTTCCTGCTTTCCATGATACCACTTTTACCACTCAGGTACTCCAGACAGTTGAGAAAAAATTCTTTATTGGCAAAGGCAAACCCCGGGTTAAACTCGTTAATACCCATCTGCAACGGCCCTTCTTTACGGGATACGGCATTGGCGATCAGGTCCCCGTCGCTCACAACAATCATCTTGTTAACGGTATCGGCCGTTTCCCGGAACGGGCGACCGCTCACCCGCTGAAAATCGGTCATGGTAGCCTGATCCAGGCGGTTGCGGAACAAAGAGGTAAAATGCCCTTCCAGCAATACGGCTGCAGGAATATTCCGTTCCCGGTATTCTCTCACATTGGGTTTGGCTTTAACAATGTCCCAGCTTACCTGTGCCGGGATACGCACTTTCCGGCTGCTGCGGGAAGTGGTGAGCAGGATAGTTTTTTTCACGCCTTCTGTTCTCACGGTATCCAGCGAACTCACAAAACGGCTCAGCACCATATCCATATTTTTTACAATAGGATGCGCGCCGGTGGGCGTCAGCATCGGGAAATAAGGAAACGGCACCGGCTGTATCTGCGGACGGTTGCCCACATTGCCCACTACCAGCGGCACTACATCGCATTGCAGGTCCTGTACCAGGTCCTGGTTGATACGTACGCCGTAACGGAACAACAGATCCTCCAGGTTCAGCCCCTGATCGAAGGCGAGGAATTCCGGCCGCTGATGCAGACTGTCCATGGAGGCGTTGGCTTCATCGATAAACCATAATATTTTTCCTCCATTCATCACAAACTGGTCAATCTTCAATTTATCCTGATCGCTGAAAGCCGCTGCGGGCTTGGCAAACAGGAGGATGTCAAAATCATGCGGAATAGCAGGAACAGATTGCAGGGTAAGGGTATCGAGACCATAATTGGACTGCAGGGTAGTCAGTGCGTCGTATACTTCCGCTCCCAACGATTCGCCATGGCCCAGCATATACCCTACCAACGGCTTTTTTTCATCCTGTAATTTGCTGATGGCATTGGCAAACTGATATTCCAGCAATGCTTCCGAGTTGTTCATGGATTGCAGCGGATCCTGCCCTCCCTGATTTTTCAGCAGGTTGACGCCGATGGTTTTTCCTTTATACCGTACCAGTGCACCGGGGAAGATGAGTTTCTGGGAATAGCTGTCGTTGGCATCTCCCTGTACCTGCATGTTAAACGGCATGATACCATGGTCCGTGAGTTCCCCGAAAAATTTCATGCGGGCAGAGTCTGAAAGTCCCTGGCCGGGATTGATGAAAGTAAAACGGATATTTTGTTTGCCGTATTCCCTGAATTCATCCAGCAGTTCCCGGGTTGACTGGGCCAGCTGTTTGAAGGAAGCGGGATAATCGCCTTTGAGGAATACTTCAATTTCTACCGGGCTGTTGAGCTGACGCAACAGCTGTTTGGTGCTGCCGGTGAGCGTATATCTTTTTTCAGCGGTGAGGTCCCATCGGCCGTGGAGGTAGGCCGCAACGATGTTCACACCTATCAGTACCAGGATGATGACCAGCGCCCGCTGTATATATTTTTTTCGTTTAGCCATACTGTTTATATTAACCGTTCTGCCAGAGTTTTCTTTGTAGGGATAATTTGGTGAGATATAACATCAAACCGATGACGCTGATGAAATAGATGACGTCACGGCTGTCTATCACGCCACGGCTGATGGACGTGTAGTGAAACCGGATACCGGCCATTTGCAGGTAGTAGTCGGCTCCGCCGCTGAAAGCAGGGATTTTGCTGAGGGCATCGAAACCATTGTAAAAAATATAGCAGGTGAAAACGGCTATCAGGAAAGATATCATAGCGTTGCTGGTGAGCGAGGAGGCCCATATGCCGATGGCAGTGAAAACGGCGCCTAGCAGGAATAAACCGGTATAAGCCCCGATTATACCGCCATTATCGAGCTGTTGCGGGTTGACGCTCAGCTGCCGTACGGCAATATAATACACTACGGTAGGTACCAGGGAAATGACCACGATCAGCAGGCTTCCCCAGAATTTACCCATCACAATCTGCCACCAGCTTAGTGGTTTGGTACTCAACAGCTCCATGGTACCGGTTTTAAACTCATCGGCAAAGCAGCGCATGGTGATAGCCGGGATGAGTAACAGATAAATCAGCGGCGCCAGGTCGAACAACGGGTCCAGGTTGGCGTAACCGGTATCCAGCAGATTGGTATCAGGGAATACGAAGAGGAAAAGGCCGTTTGCCAGTAAAAACAGCACAATAGCCACATAACCCGTGACGCTGCTGAAAAACTGGTTTATCTCTTTCTTAAAGATGGCAAGCATGGACAGTTGTGTAAGGATTAGGATACATAAAAATACAAATATATAAGATTATGGTTGCCGGGAGGAAAATCATGGATGTGCCCAGGAAGCGCTATCCACCGGATGTCCTTCCCGGTACATTTCCCAGAGCGGACTTTGTGCCCGCAGCTGCTGAACGGTATCGGTCACCGTGCGGATCGTATAATCGATTTGTTCGTCGGTGGTGAACCGGCCCAGGGCAAAGCGCAACGAGGCACGGGCCAGGTCGTCGCCAATACCTAAGGCTTTCAGCACATAGCTGGGTTCCATAGAAGCTGCCGTGCAGGCGGAGCCGGAAGACAGTGCAATTGTTTTATTGAATCCCATCAGTAAGGTGTTCCCTTCTACGTATTTAAAGGAAATATTCATCACATGCGGCAGGCGGTGTTCAACGGAACCATTCACATAGGCATGTTCTATTTGTAATAACGCATCCTGAAGGCGGTTTCGCATGGCCGATAATCTTTTTGCCTCCGTTTCCATTTCCTGTTGGGCTAATTCGCAGGCCATACCCAGGCCAACAATACCCGGTACATTGAGGGTGCCGGAGCGCATGCCTCTTTCATGCCCGCCACCGTCTTGCTGGGCGGTGAGCTTCACCCGTGGATCTCGGCGCCGGACGTAAAGGGCGCCGGCTCCTTTAGGGCCGTATAGTTTATGGGCGCTGATGGTCAGCAGGTCTATCTGGTCGGTATGTACATTCACCGGAATTTTACCTACTGCCTGGGTGGCATCGCACATATATATAACGCCGTGTTTTTTGGCAATGGCGCCAATGGCCTGCACCGGATGGATCACCCCGGTTTCATTATTGGCGTACATCAGGGCAATCAGGATGGTTTGCGGGGTGATGGCGGCTTCCAGGGCGGCCAGGTCCGGAAGGCCTTCACTGTTCACCGGCAGGTAAGTAACTGCGGCGCCTTTTTTCTCCAGGTGTTTACAGGTATCCAATACCGCTTTGTGTTCTGTTTGACAGGTAATGATATGATTTCCTTTGGCCGTGTAGGTTTCAAACACGCCTTTAATAGCCAGGTTGACGGCCTCCGTGGCGCCGGAGGTGAAAACGATCTCCTGTGGTTGGGCGCCAATGAGCCGGGCTACCTGCTCCCGGGCATTGTCCACGGCGGCTTCTGCCGTCCAGCCGAAGGAATGACTGCGACTTGCCGCATTGCCAAACATCACATTGAAGTAGGGCAACATCACTTCCAGTACCCGCGGGTCGCAGGGCGTGGTGGCGTTGTTATCCAGGTAAACGGGCAAATCAAACATATTTATTTTATTTTTTATATCATCTCCCAAACAATCCAAATCTACGACATAAGTTCTATTTTTACCGGGTTAAGAAAGACTGTAACTATTTATACCCATAAAAGAATTTCCCATGTTAAAAGTAGAGCATATCGGGATTGCTGTCGCCTCGCTGGACGTGTCTGTTCCGTTATTTGAGAAACTATTGAACACCCCTTGTTATAAAAAGGAGGAAGTGGCCAGCGAGCAGGTACAGACTGCTTTTTTTCAACAGGGCGAAACCAAGATTGAATTATTGGAAGCTACCGGGCCGGACAGTGCTATTGCCAAATTCCTGGCAAAAAAGGGAGAAGGGATGCATCACATCGCTTTCGAGGTGGCCGATATTCATGCGGAGATGACCAGGTTGCAGGCGGAAGGTTTTGTTTTGCTGCAGGAAATCCCCAAAAAAGGGGCTGATAATAAGCTGATTTGTTTCCTGCACCCAAAAAATACAAATGGGGTATTGATCGAAATTTGTCAAGAAGTCAAATAGCGAATTACTTATACATTATAAAAAACAATAATTAAATTTATTTTAATTTTTTTTCCATTTTAGCAATCCAAAGAGAACCTGTCGTACGTAGATAATGTGAGTGACCTCGAAAGGGAACCCAAAAAACCAAAATCAGAAGAATAATTGCCCAAAATTTTTTGACCTTTTTTGAACAAATATATTTTCTGATACGTTATCTCAGTAATAGACAATCAAAAACAAAAATTTAAAAGACAGATCCTTATATACTCAAGATATTATAAAACTTGATTTTTATATTTAATATGAATTTTAAGTTTTCACGATTACTCTAAAGTTGGCATAGGTTATGAACACCTGCGGGTTTTTTAGCTTGCAGGTCTTTTTTTTTTAGCTAACCTGGTATTTCATTTCTTTTAAAAGGCGGGATAATGGATAATAATAGCGAAGGCAATTGATGCTTCAGTTACTGTCGTTGTTTGCGTCCGCGTATATGCGTTTAAGGTATTAACGCGTTAAGTACTAAAATATTATAACCCGGAACTGTGATAGCCATGATTTTTGCTGATTTCGCTGATTCGCGAAGATGAGTGAAGAAATCAATAATTGATATTTTATTATAGAGGAAGCCCCTGCTGATATATTTCAGCAGGGGCTTTCTATTTGTTAATAAATTATCGCTTCGATCTTCGCGAATCAGCGAAATCAGCAAAAATCATGTCCATCACAGTTTAGTTGAATATATACCTGATACCCACCTGTCCTTGCCAGCGGGATAATGTATTGGTATTGTCCCTCCAGGAATTGGTCACCGGAATTTGGTTGTCCTTGTCCTGGTAAGGAAAAGAGAATGCCGGTGCTGCGGTTGGTTTGCCATTGGCATCGCGGAGTTGTCCTTCATATTTCAGGAAAGAAGGCACATTGGCAATTTGATAAGTACCCCATCTTCTGTTGAGCAGGTTGCCGAAATTGATGATGTCGAAAGTAAGACGCAGGGTGTGTTTGTTTTTCTGTTTACCGCTGAATACAAAAATGTCCTGTGTGATATTCAGGTCCATGCGTTTGAAGAAAGGTAATACCACGGCATTACGTTCTGCATACTGACCACGATGGTGGCTCAGGTAATCGTCCTGTTTGATGAAGTTGTCCAACTGATTCCAGGTAACTGCTTCGCTGCGTTTGTCTGCCGGATTGTTGGGGTCAAATTTTTTGTCACCATAACCTACCGGTACCAGTTTGATATCGTTTTGGGTCGCCGGGATGTAAATGAGGTCATTGTTTCCGCCAGAGCCATCGTTGTTGAGATCGCCGTTGTAAGTGTAGTTGGCCACACCATTGGGAGCGGCTTCAAACACCATACCGATAGAGGTAGCGAAATTTTTGGCCCAGGTGAAACGATAGGTAGCTGCGGCAATGATGCGGTGTGGCAGATAGTAGTTGGAGTAACCCAATGAGGCTTCGTTTGGATCGCCGCTTACCGGCCGGTCTCGCCAGTTGCCTTGGGCAATGGTGCCACCATCGTTTACAGAACGGGATTTGCTGTAAGTATACGCTGCACTGAGGTACAGGTTAGGCAGATTTTTCTGCACCTGCAGGGTTACAAAATAAGAGTAGCCTTTGTTGGTATTACGCATCAGGATAGCATCGCTGATGTTTGGATTGCCCAGGCTGGTACCGGCTCCGTATATTTTGGTGGAGCTGTAACGCAGCCGGTGGTCTGGTGTACTGTCCAATTGCAGGCCGCTGGCAGGCAGGTTCACGTTCTGGAAGTACACGGCATTGATGTCTTTGGAGTAGTTGCCTTCCAATGTAGCGATGATGCCCCACGGCAACTGGCGGTCGACAGCCAGGGTAGCCTTCAGCACCTGCGGATATTTGAAGTTCGGGTCAATGACGGCAATGTTATACTGTTTGGATGGCTCGGTAGTGACTACCCGATATTTGGATGGATCCGGATTAAAGGCATATGGAATGCTGGGAGTATTATCGCCTGTTTGTGCAACGAAAGAACCAAATTGCACACCGTTGTTGCCGGCCTGGTTGCTCAGCCATACTGCCGGCGGAGGACCGGAGAACAGGCCAACGCCGCCACGTACCTGTGTTTTACCGTCATGGGTAGCGTCCCAGTTGAAGCCGATGCGGGGGGATAACATCGGTTTGGTTTTAGGAGCACGGCCTGCATCCAGATGGATACCGTCGCGGAAAGTAAGCGTTGTCAGCGAATCGTTTTTGTCGAAAGTGCTGCCGATAACGGGTACGTCTATACGTAAACCATAGGTCAGGGTGAAATAATTGGTAACTTTCCACTTATCCTGCACAAAAAGGCCCAGCTCCAGCATGTTTACTTTAGCATAGGGGAAAGCGCCGTCTTTGGTGGTAGTATAGGACAGCGCATAACGGGAAGCGGTGGCCGATCCGGCTTTGGCGCTGGCATAAAAATCCGTCATGGAATTGAAACGGTAGTTGCCCATATAGTTGGGCGCAAAACCATTGAGGAATGTTTTATAATAGTTCTGTGTACCGATGGTGATTTCGTGTTTACCACGGTATAGATTAAAGATATCTGATAGTTGGTAGACGTTCGTATTGAGTTTGTTGTTGTAAGTAAAAGGTTCGTAGCCAAAAGCAGTGTAGCTGTTGCCTTGTCCGTCGAGAATGTCTACCAGCGGGAATTCTTTGGCAGATAAAGCTGTTCTGAAATCGCGCATAGCGGAGAAACCTACTTGTAATTTATTGGAGGCGCGGTTGCCGATACGGGTGTTCAGCTCTGCAATGAAGATATTGAAATTGTTGTTGATGGTATAACCGCTGCCACTGAAAGGAAGTCCGGTATTGCTGGGTTGGCGGCCGGTTCCTGGTGCGCCGCTATTGCTGGCAGGGATATCCTTAAAGGATTTCAGATAGTTGTATTTGAACGTAAACGTGTTGCTTTCGTTGACGTTCCAATCAATTTTAGCCGTGATCTTATCGCTGGAAGTGCGATAGGTATAACCCTGGTAGCTGCCCGGGTCATACTGATACTGATCGATCAGGAACTGGCGTAAGGCGTTGAGGGTATCGGCCACTGCTCCGGAAACATTGCCTGTGGCCGGTGCTCCGGCTTTACTGTTCGCTACCATACTGGTCGCCGGAGCGGTGATTCTCTCCTGTTCTGCACTGATGAAGAAGAACAGTTTATTTTGTTTGATAGCACCGCCGGCAGAGAAGCCGCGCAGGTTATAATCGAAAACAGGTTTGGTAACGGTGGTATTACCAACTTTCAGGCCCTGGAGACCGGGGGACTGAATGTAGGTATACACTGTACCTTTAAACTGGTTGGTGCCGCTTTTGGTAACGCTGT
This sequence comes from Chitinophaga qingshengii, assembly GCF_014529935.1. Lineage (GTDB taxonomy): Bacteria > Bacteroidota > Bacteroidia > Chitinophagales > Chitinophagaceae > Chitinophaga > Chitinophaga qingshengii. Next base: position 3,184,458 of record NZ_JACVFC010000001.1, on the reverse strand, counting down.
TGATGCCAGCGCCGGAGAAGCCGCCTTGTCTTACATCATAGGGAGATACGTTTACCTGGATTTGTTCCAGCGCTTCGAGGCTGATGGGCTGAGAAGCAGTCTGGGAACCAAGTGTAGGCTGCAGACCGAATGAGTTGTTAAAGTTGGCGCCATCAACGGTAATGTTGTTCAGCTGGTTACTTCTGCCTCCGATGTTAAGGCCATTGGCAGACGGCGTGAGTTTGGTAAAGTCCTGCATGGAACGGGTAATGGTAGGTAACCGGTCCATCTGCGCACGGGTAATCACTTCCTGGCTACCGGTGCGGGCGTTGTTAATGACTTTGTTTTGTGCGGCGGTTTTCACCACAATTTCGTTGAGGTTACTGGTGCTTTGTTGCAGCTTGATATCTGCTTTGTATTCCTGTCCCAGTTGCAGGAAAATGTTTTCTCTTTTTTCGTCTTTGAAACCGATGTAGGAAACGGTTAATACATAAGGACCGCCGACGCGCAGGTTCGGCAGGTTAAAACGGCCATCCTTGCGCGATACGGTTACATAACGCGTTCCGGTAGGTTGATGCAGCGCCACAATGCTGGCGCCGGGTACGGGGCCATCGTTACTGCCGATGATGCCGGCAATATCGGAGGTGGTTTCCTGGGCAAAAATGAAAACAGAGATTAGCAGTATGCAGATGAGCATACATAGGGTTTTACACCAATTGTTGTTGTGCATTGCGATTCAGATTTTGGCAAATATCAAATGAGAAATAATAGCATTAAAAATAATACAATTATGAAATCATTAATAATTATAAAATAAGTATCTGCACAAAAATTTTATCCCAATACTTTTTCCATTCCGGTGCTGCGGGAGCCTTTAATTAATATATGCATGTCCTGGAATTGTTGCTGCTGCAGCCATTGTTGGGCTTCGGCTGCGGTATCAAAATAAATGTAAGGATGGTTGACTTTTTTGAAGTCGCCGCCTACCAACACGACTGCTTCCCAATGGTATTGTTGCAGTTGTTTCACCAATGTTTCGTGTTCTTTTACACTATCGGTTCCCAACTCCATCATGGCGCCGAGCATTAGCACCTTACGGGAGGAATCGAGGCCCACGAAATTATCGATGGCCGCTTTCATGCTGGAAGGGTTAGCATTGTAGGCGTCCATGATGATGGTATTGCTGCCTTGCTGCATGACCTGTGAGCGGTTGTTGGACGGTGTATAGGCAGCGATAGCGGGACCGATTTTTTCTACCGGTACCTTAAAATGACTTGCTACGGCTACCGCGGCCATTACGTTGGGGAAGTTGTAAGCGCCGGTGAGTTTGGTCTGAATAAATTCGATCTTACCGGGTACTTCAACGCCCAGCAGAGCCTTGCCGGCTACGGGTGTGCCAGTATAATCGGCGTCTTTGCTGCCGTAGGTTACTATGTTGGCAATGCCTTTGCTCATCTCCACCAGGTACGGGAAATCGTTGCACACAAATACGGTTCCGTTGTTGGCGCGGAGATAATCGTACAGTTCTCCTTTAGCGATGCGTACGCCTTCTTCACTACCGAAACCTTCGAGGTGGGCTTTGCCGATGTTGGTAATAATACCATGTGTAGGCAGGGCGATGGTGCAATAGCCGGCGATTTCTTTCTGATGGCTGGCGCCCATTTCAATCACAGCTATTTCCACATCCGGCTTGATGCCCAGGATGGTGAGGGGTACGCCAATATGATTATTGAGGTTGCCGATGGTAGCGAACGTTTTAAAACCGGCGGAGAGGGCGGCGTTAACCAGCTCTTTCGTAGTGGTTTTACCGTTAGTACCGGTAATAGCGAGAAAAGGAATGTTTAATTGTTTCCGGTGCCATAGTGCCAGGGCCTGCAGGGTTTCCAGTACATTATCTACCAGTACCATTTTATCCGGTTGGGTAAAATAGGCGGCTTCATCTACCACGGCGAAGGCGGCGCCCATCTCCAGCGCTTTGGCGGCAAATTCGTTGCCGTTAAAATTGTCTCCTTTTAAGGCAAAGAAAATATCATTCGGTTGCAACTTGCGGGTGTCTGTCTGAATGCTGCTATGCTGCAGATAGATATGATAGATTTGTTCTATGGTCACGGGTGGAATATTTTCTGCAAAATAACAACAATATCCAAATAGTATAACCCTGGCAACCCAATCCATGCATCTTTCGTATCAGATGCTGATCAATAAGCTATTATGAAAAGGAAAACCCAACTCTTGTTAGCTGGCTGCCTGCTGTTTGCAGCCTGTAAAAATGAACAGGCACCGGCTCCTGTCATCCCAAACGCCGGTCTGGATTGTAAGACGGCCCGTATTGTTACCAGTTACGCGTATCAGGCGATACAAGTCAACTGTACTTCCCGTGGATGCCATACCGGCGCTATTCCCCGTGGACGTGCCGATTTCTCTTCCCCGGATAACCTGAAAGCCTACATCACAGCGTCGAAAGCGGTCTTCGCGCAGCGGGTGACCAGCGCCCAGGCGGATATGCCGCCGTCCCGTTTCCCGGCACTGACAAAGGGAATGAAAGACTCGCTGGCCTGCTGGATAGAACACAGTATGCCTGATCAGTAAAACCAAAATCTTTTACACATGAAAAACCTGATTCTTCTTTTATCATTGGTGATCATCACCGGTGCGGTATCAGCGCAGGATGTTTTTTCCTGTAAAAATACCCGGTTCTCTTTTTTCTCTTCCGCTCCGCTGGAAGATATAGAAGCCAAAACAGACAAGGGCGTATCGGCTATCAACGTAAAAACCGGCGCTATCTATTTTAAAGTACCCATTACTGCTTTTCAGTTTAAAAAGAAACTGATGCAGGAACATTTCAACCAAAACTACCTGGAGAGCGACAAATATCCGTTTGCCGAATTCAAGGGAAAGGTACTGGATGGGGCTGACCTCAGCCGCAACGGCACTTACGAGGTCATCGTGGAAGGCACGCTGAACCTGCACGGGGTAGATAAAAATTACCGGGAAAAAGGCACCATCACGGTGAAAGACGGTAACATAACGGCAGGCTCCACCTTCAACATCAGTATCAGGGATCATCGTATTGATGTGCCTTCACTGGTAGTAAAAAATGTAGCCGAAGTAGTAGCGGTAACGGTCAACGCAGTATATACGGCGGTCAACCGGTAAATCTTGTATTCATCATTTTAAATATACCCATGAAAAAGATGGTTTTACTGATGCTGTATACCGGCATCAGCTTATATGCTCAGGCGCAGCAGGACCTGAGCCAGTTATTTGATTCTACCGGTCCGGCGCATCCGAAGGTATTGTATACCTATAAGGGTACCCGTATTATTATGGGGCATTCTACCGATATGCTGGGTAAACATGAGCTGGATGTGAGGGTAGATCACCGTTTTGGCGACCTGGGCGGGGAATTTGGCGGCGTCAAAACATTTTATGGCATCGATAATTCCACCGATATCCGTATCGGTCTGGAATATGGCATTACCAACCGGTTGATGGCCGGTCTGGGCCGCTCCAAAGGATCGGGGGCGCAGCATCAGCTGATAGACCTGCTGCTGAAATACCGGCTGGTAGAGCAAACCCGGGACGGTTATGTACCGGTATCTGTCGCTTTGCTGGGTACTGCGGTCATGTCTTGTATGACTTCAGAAGCAGACCCGCATCAGGCGGCCTATTTCGGTGGCGCTTCGGACAGGATGAGTTACGTCGCCCAGAGTATCATTGCCCGTAAGTTCGGGGACAAACTGGCATTCTCGCTGTCGCCCACTTATGTGCACCGTAACCGGGTAGGATATATGGATGAGAACAACCTCTTTGCCCTGGGGGTAGGTGGCCGGCTGAAGTTGTCCAAACGGATTGGTATTGTAGCGGAATATTTTTATCCTTTCCGGTCGCAGGCCAGCCGTGACTATTACAAGGCGCAGGGGATCACTTTTTATAACCCGCTGGGCGTAGGCCTGGAAATAGAGACCGGTGGGCACGTGTTCCATCTTAATTTTACCAATTCTTCCGCTATACAGGAAACCCAGTTTATCCCGGAAACGACGACCTCCTGGTTACAGGGGCAGTTCCGCTGGGGTTTCAATATTTCCCGTAGATTTACATTATTCGGGAAAAAGGATTGGAAAAAATAAGCTGCCGCATACAAGTGAATTCAGGGCTTGCCCGCATTGCCGCCATGGTGATGGGGGTACAGGAAGTAGCCATGGTACTGGGACGCACAATACACCTGCATGGTGCGTCCCGGTTCGAGTTCCTGTCCGATATTGCCTGGGTCCGGCATGAGGTATGCCATGTAAAACAGTACCGCCAATACGGCATGATAGGTTTCCTGGCCCGGTATCTGTACCAATCCATGCGGAAGGGATATTACCAGAACCCGCTGGAGGTAGCCGCCAGAAAGGCGGAGGCTGACCCGGGAATGTTGGAGGGAATAGAAATTATTTAAAAAATCGTTAAAGTGTTGCGGAAAATATAATTTTTGTACCCACTGGCTTTATTTTTATTATTTTTACGTCAAAGGTTGATTTTATGGTTAAGAAGGTAACAGAGGGCATCACCATCAGCGTGGAAACATTCTACCAGCCGGATTATTCTAATCCTATTGGAGGCGAATTCATGTTTGCTTACCGTATTACCATTGAAAACAACAATACTTTCCCCATCAAGTTGCTGCGCCGCCACTGGTATATCATTGATTCCAACGGTACCCACCGTGAAGTGGAAGGTGAAGGCGTAGTAGGCGTTCAGCCGCTACTGGCCCCCGGCGAGACTTATCAATATGTCTCGGGATCCAATCTCCGCACTGAAATAGGGAAGATGTACGGTACCTACCAGATGGAAAACCAACTGGACAAGAAAATCCTCGAAGTGAGGATTCCTGAATTCCAGATGGTGGTTCCTTTCAAACTGAACTAAGGTCTGTACCTCGCTGCCTTGAATATTTCCAGTACATTCTTCGACTCCATCAATTGCTGTACGGTTACGTCAGCATGTTTTTCCATGTATTTGTTCACGATTTCGTAGCCCACGAAGTAGCCGATTTTTCCGGGAGATCCTTCAGGCATACCCTGGGTGGCCGGTGCATCGTTCATGAAAAGATTGATCTGCTGCCAGTCGGTAGTATATAACAGGTTATGTTGTACGAAAAAGTTCCAGATCATTTTTTCATTATCCCGGCACCATTGCAGCTGCTCGTTCGTATAGCCGAAACGGATAGAATCCGGGGTATCGGGAAGTACTTTGGAGAGAAAATACTGTTGTTTGCCGGCTTCTATCATCTGTTCCAGCAAACCACCGCCATTGCGGGGCGAAGGGTACATCTGCTGTTGCAGCACCTGCATACAGTTGGTGGTAATATATTCAGGCGCAAAGCGGCGTATCATATATTCGGGATAGTCCGGGATCTGGGCATAGGGTGGGAAATCGGCTCCCATATACATGTCCAGTCCTATTCCCAGGATAGAGTCGATCGTAATGGCACCATAATTGGCAATAGCAGACGTGAAAGTGACCACTTTGGGGGTGCGGAAAGCCGGAATATAGTATTTGGTGTAACGGAAAGCCTCTTCCAGCTGTTTTTTCAGCGGAGCGGTGTTGCCAAACCGCTGGTTCACATCAGCGGCCAGCTGCCGGAAGTCCTTGTTGGTCAGGAAAAGCCGCAGCTGCTGCGCCAGTTCCTTGCTACTGTCGCCATAGGCGCCCATGTTCATGATTTCTGACAGATAAATGGGCGTAAAAAGCGGGTACGTTTCATGAAGACGGGGCAAGCCGGCCAGTACGTTGTTGGTATCGAGGGTAAACAACGCCGAATCAAACCGTTGTATACTAACGTTCATGGGTATATGACTAACATCCGGCGCTTTATTGCCGGATTTACAGGCATAGAGGCACAGTGCCATGAGGCAGCCGGTAAGCAGGGAATATGTAGAATTGTTTCGCATTGAGGTAAAATTATTAAACAATTACGAATTGGGAATTACGAATTACGAATTAAAATAATTCCTATATAATACGTTTCTTTAGCAACCTTATTGTATGGGGCACTACGAATTCATAATTCGTAATTCGTAATTCGAAATTGATATTCGTAATTTCATCGTTAAAATGAATCATATGAAGAGGTTTTTCCTGCTGGCATTGACATTAGGGATCGCAACGGCTGGGATGGCACAAAGCGGCTACAATAATTTTGGCCGCCAGGTGAGGCTGGGCTTTAAAATAGATCCGATGATCTCTATTTTGAAACCCCAGGAGTCGGGCGTAAACCGCAACAGTTCCAAACTGGGACTGAACTTCGGGCTGATGGCTGATTTTAACCTGAATGAAACCGGTAACTATGCACTGGCTTCGGGTTTTAACGTGGTACTGGGTGGCAGTAAACTGAAATATGATGCCGGCAAAGGTTTGAGCGACTTCAAAGCTAATCCGTCGGAATATAATATGAAACTCACCTATATCGAAATACCGGTAGCGCTGAAGTTAAAAACCACTTCTCATAACGATATCGACTGGTGGGGACAATTCGGTACTTATTTCGCCTTCCCGGTCAGCGGCAGGGCGGATGTCATCTCCCTTAATCAAACAACAGACAGGGTAAACATCTTACCGGAAATGAACCGCATTAATATCGGCATGCTCATCGGCGCCGGAATAGAGTACCCGTTGGGTGAAACCCTCACCGGTATCGTAGGTCTCACCTACCAGAATGGCTTTGTGGATGTAACCCGCAACGCTAAATGGGATGATGGTAAAGTAAATATGAATAGCTTTGCGCTGCGGCTGGGCGTATATTTTTAACAACAACAGCCAAACTAAACTTTTTTCAGGATATGAAAATTATACTGGCACAGCAGAATTATCATATAGGCAATTTTGAACACAATACAGAGAAGATCATAGCAGGCATTCAGGCCGCCCGGGAACAGGGCGCTGACCTGGTCGTGTTTTCCGAGTTGTGCGTTTGTGGTTATCCCCCCCGCGATTTTCTGGAATTTGAAGATTTTATCCGGCAATGTTATCACGCTATCGACGTGATCAAAGCCCATACACAAAATATCGCCGTGCTGGTAGGCAGTCCGGCCCGCAACCCGCAACGGGAAGGCAAAGACCTTTTTAATGCGGCCTGGTTCCTCCATGAAGGCGAAGTAAAACAGGTGGTGCACAAAACACTGCTCCCCACCTACGACGTGTTCGACGAATACCGTTACTTCGAGCCGTCCTATGCCTGGAACATCATTCCGTTTAAAGGCAAAAAACTGGCGGTGACTATCTGTGAAGATATCTGGAACCTGGGCGATAACCCGCTGTACCGCGTATGTCCCATGGACCTGCTGATGGCGCAGGAGCCGGATGTGATGATCAATCTTTCCGCATCTCCGTTTGACTACGACCATGATGAAGACCGTAAAGAGATTATCCGCGCCAACGTGCTGAAATACAGGTTGCCCATGTATTACTGTAATACCGTGGGCTCCCAGACGGAGATCGTATTTGACGGCGGTTCCCTGATTTACGATGCTGCCGGTAATGTGGTGAAAGAACTGCCCTACTTCACCGAAGCCATGGGCGGCGTGGACCTGGAAGAGCTGCTCGCCAAAGGCGAAGCACCTGCCGCCATGCAGGCTTTCACGCCGTTGACGGAACTGGTATTTGAACATAATATCAATCGTATCTATGATGCGCTGGTACTGGGTATCCGTGATTATTTCGGCAAAATGGGCTTTAAAAAGGCTATCCTGGGCTCTTCCGGCGGTATCGACAGCGCAGTGACGCTGGCCATCGCCTGCGACGCGCTGGGCGCTGAAAACGTGCGGGCGGTGCTGATGCCTTCCCCCTATTCTACCGAACACTCTGTAGATGACGCCGTAGCCTTGTCTCAAAACCTGAACAATCCCTACGATGTTATCCGCATCAACAATATTTACGAAAGTTTCCTGGCCACGCTGGAACCGTATTTCCAGGGACTGCCCTTCAATGTGGCAGAAGAAAATACCCAGTCCCGTATCCGCGGTAACCTGCTGATGGGGCTTTCCAACAAATTCGGGTATATCCTGCTGAATACCTCCAATAAGAGTGAGCTGTCTACCGGCTACGGTACCCTTTACGGCGATATGGCCGGTGGCCTGTCTGTACTGGGCGACGTGTATAAAATGCAGGTATACGCGCTCGCGCGGTATATCAACCGGGATAAAGAAATTATACCGGTAAATATCATTGACAAGGCCCCTTCCGCTGAGCTGCGCCCTAATCAAAAAGACAGCGACAGCCTGCCGGATTACGCCGTACTGGACAAACTGCTGTACCAGTACATTGAGCGCCGCCAGGGACCTAAAGAAATTATTGCTCAGGGATTTGACTCCGCTTTGGTTTCGCGGGCCTTAAAGATGGTCAACACCAACGAATACAAAAGGAATCAATTCTGCCCTATTATCCGGGTATCGTCCAAGGCCTTTGGTGTGGGCCGCAGAATCCCGATAGTAGGTAAATATCTCAGCTAAATGCTATTTTTTTATCTTTGAGCAAATTTTTTAATAATATAACATGTTACAAGTACCGTTTATACGTCAAAATAAAGAACTGGTATTAGAGCGCCTGGCCCTGAAAAACTTTAAAGAAACAGGTCTGGTCGACGAAGTACTGGCACTGGACGACAAGCGTAAGCGCCTCACCCAGGAGTATGATGAAACACAAGCGCAGGTGAACAGCCTCTCTAAAGAGATCGGTAAACTGATGGCGCAGGGTAAAAAAGAGGAAGGAGAAGCACAACGTGCCGCGGTGAATGCCCTGAAAGAGAAGCTGGGACCGGTGAACGAAGAACTGAACGCTACCGAAAAAGCACTGCACGATACCCTCGTAAAACTGCCTAACCTGCCTGCAGCGATCGTTCCTCCCGGCAAAACGCCGGAAGAAAACGTGGAAGTACGCCGCGGTGGTGATATTCCCACCCTGCCTGCAGATGCTGTGCCGCACTGGGACCTCGCAAAAAAATACCAGCTGATTGATTTTGAGCTGGGTAATAAAATCACCGGCAGCGGATTTCCTGTGTTCCAAAAACAGGGCGCCCGCCTGCAACGCGCGATGATACAGTATTTCCTGGACTTCAACCTGGACAACGGTTATACCGAATACGCCCCTCCTTACCTGGTAAACGAAACCTCTGCCTTTGGTACAGGCCAGTTACCGGATAAAGAAGGTCAGATGTATCATGCTACGGAAGATAATTACTTCCTGATCCCAACTGCAGAAGTGCCACTGACCAACATCTACCGCGATGAGATCGTGAAAGATACAGACCTGCCTATCAAAATGACCGGTTATACTCCCTGCTTCCGCCGTGAAGCCGGTTCTTACGGTAAAGATGTGCGTGGCCTGAACAGGGTACACCAGTTTGATAAAGTAGAACTCGTACAGATCGTTCATCCGGAGAAATCTTTTGACGCACTGGATGAGATGGTGGCCCATGTGGAAAAGCTGCTCAACACGCTCCAGCTGCCTTACCGCATTCTGCGGTTGTGCGGTGGCGATATGAGCTTCGCTTCTGCCATTACCTACGATTTTGAAGTATACAGCGCTGCCCAGCAGAAATGGCTGGAAGTAAGCTCTGTATCTAACTTTGAAACCTATCAGACCAACCGCATGAAGATCCGTTTCAAGGAAGCGAACGGCAAACCGCAGCTGACCCACTCTTTGAACGGCAGCTCCCTGGCGCTTCCCCGCATCATGGCCTGCATACTGGAAAACAACCAGACTGCAGCGGGTATACCGTTGCCGGCGGTATTGCACCGTTATTTCGGGGCAGACAAAATTGCATAACATATCTGTTTTTTGATGATAAAGAGCAGCCCTAAACCGGCTGCTTTTTTTTATTTTCGTACTATGAGACATTTTTTGCCCAACGGAGAGGAACTGATCATCAGGCCCCCTGTGATAACAGACGCCATCGGGCTGCTGCGTAATTTCCAGCGAATGACGCAGGAAACGGATTACCTCTTGTTTACCCCCGGAGAAGCGCTCGAAATGACCGAGCGATCTGAAGAAGATTATATCAGGACTTACCTGGACAATCCCAATCAGCTGATGCTGGTAGCTATTGTAAACGATACCCTGGTGGGCTCTGTTACCGTGAACCACAGCGGTTATCAGAAAAAGGCACATATCGCAGAAATGGGTATCGCCGTAGAACGCGCCTGGGGCAGCCTGGGTATCGGTCGCCGCCTGATGACGGCCATGCTGCGCTGGGCCGAACAACATGAAAAAATACAGTTGATACATCTCCAGGTATTTGGCAACAACGATAAAGCCATGCACCTGTACCGCAACTTCGGCTTCCTCGAATGTGGCCGCCTGCCTAATGGAATACAGCAAAAAGACGGACAATATATTGACCTGGTGACGATGTACCGCCGGGTGAAACCATGATCAAAAGACGATTTGTTATGCAACGATATGACCGACAGACAAGACTGGAAGGCTTTGGCCCGGAAAAACAACGCCTGCTGCAGGCCGCTTCCGTGCTGGTAATCGGCGCGGGTGGACTGGGCGTACCGGTATTGCAATACCTAACGGCCATGGGTATAGGAAAAATCGGTATCGTGGAACATGATACCGTCTCCGTTACCAATCTGCAACGACAGGTTTTGTACACCACCGCCGATCAGGACCAGCCCAAAATAAAACTGGCTGCCGCCCGCCTGCAACAGCTGAATCCGGAAGTGCAGATCATACAACATGATACCTGGCTCACTACCGGTAACGCATTGGAAATAATAGGCGCCTACGATGTAGTAGTAGACTGTTCCGATAACTTCGGTACACGCTACCTTGTCAACGATGCCTGTGTGATTACCGGTAAACCGCTGGTCTATGGCGCTATCTATAAGTACGAAGGACAGCTGAGCGTGTTTAACTACCAGGGCGGCGCTACCTATCGCTGTATTTTCCCCGAGCCGCCGGAATCCGGTGAAATGCTGAATTGCAGCGAAATAGGTGTGTTGGGCGTATTGCCCGGTATCATTGGTTGTTACCAGGCCAACGAAACGGTGAAGATCATCACCGGTATTGGCACACCGCTGAAAAACCAGTTGATGACCATCGACACACTGCATAATACCCACCTTACTTTTAATATTACACCGGTAGCTGCCAATCTACAGATACAACGTTTGGCGAACAACTACCAGCAAACCGTTTGTGAAGTGAATAACCTGCAATCCCTGTCAGTACAGCAACTCCAGCAGCGCCTGCAACAAGGTAACCTGCAATTACTGGATGTGAGAGAAGAGGATGAATGGGAAATTTGTCATCTGCCGCAAGCCATCCATATTCCTATGGCACAGGTATTGAGCCGTGCAGCTGCATTACAGCCGGATGCTCCGCTGGCGGTGCTGTGCCATCATGGTATGCGTAGCCGGGCCGTAGGGCAGCGTTTGGTGGAGCTGGGTTTCAGGGATGTATATAATGTAGAAGGCGGTATCCATGCCTGGGCCTGTGCCATCGACGACCAGATGCAAACTTATTAATGTGGTTATAGAACTTTGTCTTCTTTTTTTCCTGGTAGCGCTGGTGTATTCAGCGGCCGGTTTCGGCGGCGGCTCCAGCTATCTGGCTATCCTGGCCCTGTGGGGGATCGACTTTCAGCTGATGAAATCCACGGCGCTGTTGTGCAATGTAGCCGTTGTGGCAGGCGGCGTGTATCATTTTTATAAAAGTGGCCATTTGCCCATGAAGAAGGCTTTATTATTGTCGTTTGTGAGTGTGCCGTTAGCTTTTATTGGAAGTTACTTACCCTTGAAACAGGAAACCTTTTTCCTGTTGCTGGGTGTGGCGCTTACATTGGCAGCCGTGTTTATGTGTTACCGGATGTTTTTTGAACGAAACAACCAGGAACCGGAAACATTGCGGGAAGGCAACGGTACCCTGTATGGCTTTATCGGCGGGGCTATCGGCTTACTGTCCGGTATGACCGGCATCGGTGGAGGTATTTACCTCGCGCCGGTACTACGGTTAGGCAAGTACGACACCGCTAAAAATGTAGCAGGACTGAGCAGCTTTTTTATCCTCGTCAATTCCATTGCCGGTCTGATGGGGCAGGCCGCCAAAAAGGCCATCGTATTCGATCCCGCATTTGCCGGGCCGTTATTGATAGCAGTGATCATCGGCGGACAGATCGGCGCGCGGCTGAGTGCCCGTGTGCTGAAACCCAAATGGGTGGCGGGCGCTACGGCGGTGTTGATTTTATATGCTGGGGTGAGAATGCTGGTGAAATAATTTTATCCACCAATGACAGACATACTTTCCAGTGCGCTGGTATGTAGCCGTTCAGCCTCAAAACCATTGACAGCACGCTGATGCAGCGCCTGCCGTATAGCCGGTAATATTGCTTCTCCTGACCGGATCAGGTCTTTTACATTTAAAACATCGTTGCCATAGAGGCATGTTTTTATACTACCGGTAGCGGATATACGAAGTCTGTTGCAGGTGCCGCAAAATGTACGGCTATACGCCGGTATTACGCCAATATTGCCCTGGTGGCCGGGAATGCAGTATTGCAGCGCCGTGGCATGCGGCGCGTCGGGTAATTTATGCAGCGTGTGTTGTTCGCGGAGTGTGTTCAGTATTTTCTCATAATTCCAGTTGATGCCGGAAAAAGTATGTCCTTGCCCGTTAAACGGCATCTCTTCAATAAACCTTACAGATATAGGCTGATCGCGGGTAAGCGCAGCGAAAGACACCAGCTCGTCGGTGTTCACATTGTCCATCACCACTACATTGATTTTTACCTTCATTTGGTGTGCCAGCAGGCTTTCGAGCGATTGCATCACAGTCGCAAACTGGTCACGGCGGGTGATTTGCCGGAAACGTTGTGGCTGCAGGGTGTCCAGGCTGAGGTTAATATGGGTGATGCCCAGCGCCTGCAGGCCGGGGATATGCTGGTGGGTGAGAACGCCGTTAGTAGTGATGGCAATTTCCCTGATGCCGGGAATAGCCTTGATTTCAGCCAGTAGCTGCATCAGGCCGGGGCGCAGGAAAGGTTCGCCGCCGGTAATCCTTACCTTGGAAATGCCAGCCCGGGCCAGTGTTTGCAACAGGGTAACGATCTCTTCATCGGTCAGCAAAGCGGACGACTTCACAAAACGCATCTGCTCCGGCATACAATAGGTACAGCGGAGATTGCAACGGTCCGTAACAGACAGTCTAACGTAATCGATTATACGATGATGCGCGTCTGTCAGCATGATCAGCAGTTTTTGCCGGCATTAGGATTTTCAAAAGCCTGGCTATCATCTTCCCCCCTGGGGGAAAGGCATTGGAAATCCTTTTCTACCAATACTTTCAGCTCGGAACCATCGGGGTTGGGCAGTATCAGCTCAAAACCTACCTGGTCCGGTGCATACCATGCCTGCAACCGTTCAGCAGGTAGGAGCAGGTGTACTCCGTCATGTTCCATTTTGATCACCGGATCGGTGATGTTTTTGGACCGCACGCAGAAATGAAGCGTGGCAGCGCCGATATGCGTGATGGATTCTACCTTGCCGGTAGCTTCCAGTAGTTCCACATCGGTTTTGTCCAGCCGGTAACGAATGCTGTTCCCTCTTAACCTGATCTTCATAGCAAGTGAATTTTCTCCGGTATTAAAAGTACTATTTTATCAGGGCTATATTGTAGTTTTAGCCAATAAATTTGAAGGTATGGGTCTCCTGTTTTTTGGTGTGGCAAAAGATATTGCCGGCGCGGCAAAGATCGATTTTCCGGAAACCGTTACCCGGGTGGCGGAGTTGAAACAGTGGTTGTATGAGCGTTATCCCGCCATACAGCAGCTTAACTCGCTTATGATAGCGGTGAACCGGGAATATGCGGCCGATGAACAAATCATTCATTTGGAAGATGAGGTAGCAGTCATCCCACCGGTTAGTGGTGGGTAGTTTCACGCAAAGAGCGCAAAGTCCCGCAAAGGGGAAAGATGATGGAAGTTTGATAAAGGAAGCGGAGATAGAAGCGAAGATAAACAGGCTGGCGCACGCAAAGGCGCGAAGCAGCAAAGGCGCAAAGGCAGGTTTTAGCGATAAAAAATAGTTATGGAAACATTAATAGCCATCAGGGATACGATTACCATGCAGGAAGCGCTGGATTTCATCCAGGGACCGGAATGCGGCGGGGAAGTGATTTTCACCGGTAAGGTACGGAACGATACCCGTGGCCGTGCGGTCACCAGGTTGTTTTATGAATGTTATGAACCCATGGCTCTCAGCGAGATGCAAAAAATTGCAGACCGGGTACAGGCACAGTGGGATATTAAAAAACTGGTGATGTTACATGCCATCGGCGATAAATACCCGGGAGATATTGCCGTCATCATCGCGGTAGCGTCCGCCCATCGCGGGATTGCCTTTGATGCCTGTGAATTTGTGATCGATACTTTAAAGGAAACGGTACCTATCTGGAAAAAAGAATTTTTTACGGATGGAGGGATCGGTCAGTAACCTGTTTGAGCGCTTCGGCTTTCTCTTCCGGTGTATTGGCGTTGTACTGTTCTGCTGCATAAGGATTGTGCAGTAGCCGGATATTCATATTCAGCAAGGTTTTCCGGGGACAGTTTTTCCCTGCTGCCACATTTTCTGCTAAAGCATGTAAACCGGCCGGTTCCCAAATAGCAATCAACGGTTCCGGTAATTCATTGACCGGACTGATAAAGGCTGTGGCCGATAGCTGTGTATCCCGTTCCCGCAGTAAGATTTCCAGGCTTTGCCGGCTGATCAGGGGAAGATCACAGGCCAGTACCAACCAGGCGGTGTCCGGTTGCAGCTGCGAAGCACTGAGTAATCCCGCGGAAGGACCGCCATAGGGCACACTGTCCGGTATCAACCGGGGATAGTGATCAAAATCTGTTTGTTGATCCCTCCGGCAAGACAGGTATGTTTCCAGTTGAAAGGAAGCCAACAAGTCCGCCAGGTAACGCCACTGCGGTATACCATGATAATGGATATTGCTTTTATTTTCCTGCATCCGGGTACTTTGCCCGCCACAGAGCACCAGTCCTTTCAGCGGCGCCGCATTATTTATAGTCATACTTTGCATCTTTGCTGCTTTGCGCCTTTGCGTGCGTCAGTCTGTTTGTCTTCGTTTCCATCTCCAATCTTTATTAAACTTCCATCATCTTCCCCCTTTGCGGGCCTTTGCTCTCTTCGCGGGAAACTCAACCCGCATGTCCATAGTCCTGCTTACCGCCGGTTTTACTGATCAGCCGGGTTTGGCGGATGATCATTTCCTGTGTGAAAGCCTTACACATATCGTAGATGGTAAGCGCCGCCACGCTGGCGCCGGTGAGGGCTTCCATTTCCACTCCTGTTTTACCGGTTGTTTTCACGGTGCAACGGATAACGGCTTCTTCCGCTTCGAGTTGAATTTGGACATCGCAGCCATCCAGCAGCAGGGTATGACAGAGCGGAATGAGGTCCGGCGTTTTTTTAGCGGCCATGATACCTGCGATGATAGCGGTTTGGAATACCGCGCCCTTGCGGGTTTGGATGTCGTTGTCCCGGAATTGTTCGCGTACCGGTGCCGGTAAATACACCCGGCTTTCGGCAACGGCTACACGATAAGTGCTGCCTTTGCCGCTTACATCTACCATGGCTGGTTGCCCGGAAGAATCGAGGTGCGTAAAATCGTGGCTTGACGGATTGGTCATAATATCATAAATTTAGTCATCTTCACCTGTACAAAAATAATACAAAATGATGCTGACTGTTGCTGACGCGTTTACTGCCGTATTACAGACCGTGAGGGATATGGGCACGGAAATGCTGCCGTTTGAGGCGGCTAATGGCCGTGTATTGCGGGAGCCTGTGAAGGCGGACCGTCCTTTTCCGCCCTTCGACAGGGTTACGATGGATGGTGTCGCTATCCTGTACGACAGCTATGCGCGGGGACAGCAGATTTTTGGAGTAGAAGATATACAGGCGGCGGGCCTTCCACGGTTGCAGTTATCCAATACCGCTAATTGCATAGAAGTGATGACCGGCGCTATCTTGCCCGAGCTGACAGATACCGTGATACCTTATGAACAGCTGCAACCTACTGACCATGAAGGATTTCGCCGTTTTACCGTTACCGGTGAAGTTACACAGGGACAAAATATTCACCGCAAAGGTTCCGATGTAGCGGAAGGTGCGGTGTTATTATCTCCCGGTACGGTGATCGGTCCTGCGGAAGCAGGTGTATTGGCCACTGTGGGCAAAACACAGGTGCTGGTAGCAAAATTGCCGCGTGTAGCCGTTATCGCTACCGGTAATGAACTGGTGCCGGTAGATGCTACACCGGAAGAGCACCAGGTGCGTATCTCCAATATATACAACCTGATGGCATCATTGCAGCAATGTGGCATTACTGCTACCTATGTTCACCTGAGTGATGAAGAAGCTGCCATGCGGGAGCGTTTGGAACCATTGTTGCAGGAAACGGATGTATGGATCAGTTCAGGCGCGGTATCTGCCGGAAAATACGATTATCTGCCGGCGGTATTACAGCGATTGGGTATGCAGCAACGTTTTCATAAAGTGCAGCAAAGACCGGGAAAACCGTTCCTATTCGGGACTTTCGACAATGGCCCCGTTGTTTTTGCATTACCTGGTAACCCGGTATCGGGCTTTATGTGTTTTTACCGTTATGTGCTGCCCTGGCTAAAAGCTGCGATGGGGGCGCAACAAGATGCCACTTTATACGCTGTGCTGCAGGAAACCGTCAACTTCCGGCCGGCATTGGAATATTATCTTCCTGTTAAGTTGCAATCCCTGCCGGATGGCCGATGGGGGGCTTTCCCCCAACCCTATCATGGCTCCGGAGATCTGGCCAGCCTGCTGATGGCCGATGCATTTATGGCGCTTCCACTGGATAAGAATACGTTTGAGCCGGGAAGTTGTTATCCTGTCTGGAAATTCCGTTAAACTTCGGCGATAAAACTCAGTCTTACATTAAAATATTTGCGTATGCCTGTAGTTGCCAAAAAACTGGAAATGCAACATCTCGCCTGGCGCGCCGGCTTTGGTGAAACCCTGCCTGTTATCTCCGAATGGGAAAAAAGACGACGAAAAGAAATCGTAAATAAAGTGCTGATCGGACCTAAAAGGTTTGAACTGGAATCGGTAGACGTGATCAACGCCACCGACCTGCCGGATTATAAACGTTTTAAGGATATGTCGGCAGACCAGAAAAAAGCCGTCCGGGAAATGAACACACAAGGCATCAAAGACCTGAACGTGGCCTGGATGAACATGATGGAGAAAAGTGAACATCCGCTGCGCGAAAAGATGAGCCTCTTCTGGCACGGGCATTTTGCCTGCCGCACGCAGGATGTGTTGTATAACCAGCAACTGATAGGCGTGATCCGCGAAAATGCTTTGGGCAACTTTGGTGATCTGCTTACCGCGGTCTCCAAATCGCCGGCTATGCTGCAGTTTCTCAACAACCAGCAAAACCGCAAACAACATCCCAACGAAAATTTTGCCCGGGAGGTGATGGAACTGTTTACCATGGGCCGCGGACATTATGCGGAAACAGATATCAAGGAAGCTGCACGCGCCTTTACCGGATGGGGTTTCGATGAAAACGGCCAGTTTGTATTCCGGGAGAAACAACACGACGACGGCATCAAAAATATACTGGGTAAAAGCGGTAACTACAACGGCGATGATGTATTGAAAATACTGCTGGAACAAAAAACAACCGCCACCTTTATCACCACTAAAATATTCCGGTATTTTGTAGATGATACCCCCGATACTGCCCTTATTCAATCCCTGTCAGATAAGTTTTACCATTCAGGTTATGACATCAAAACACTGATGCGTGAGATATTCATGGCCGATTGGTTTTATGACAGCAAATACATTGGCAACCGTATCAAATCGCCTGTGGAACTGCTGATCGGTATTCGCCGTACGGTGCCTATGGCTTTTGAACAGGAAGAAGTGATGCTGGTGTTCCAGCGTATCCTGGGCCAGGTGCTGTTTTACCCGCCCAACGTGGCCGGATGGCCGGGAGGCCGTAGCTGGATAGACAGTTCCAGCCTGATGTTCCGGTTACGCATTCCGCAGGTTATTCTCTATTCACAGGTATTAAACATCCGTCCGAAAGAACTGACACCGGAAATGGGGGATGGCGGTAATTATAAAATGACGTTGCAGATCAATGATTTCCTGAAAAGGCAATTCGCTAAAAAAGTGAATGCACGGATCAACTGGGACCCTTACATACAGGGCTTCAGCGATACGCCCCGGGAAAACCTGGCAGATGCTATCGCCGGCGTTTTACTGCAACAGCCGGGCAACATCAAAAAATCGTTGCTGGAAAAATACGCCGATACCGGTTCCCGCGAAGGATACATTAAAACCGTGACCATCGATGTGATGAGCACACCGGAATATCAACTTTGTTAGTCATTCACCAGAAAGCTACCCATCATGTATATAGTTAACAGGCGACGTTTTTTACAGGTAGGTTCCCTGGCTTCCGCAGCCATGCTGATGCCCAAGTTCCTGAAGGCTTTTGAATCCGGTGCATTGGTACCTCCGGGAAATAAAGTGCTGGTCATTGTTCAGCTGTCAGGTGGGAATGATGGCCTGAATACCATCATCCCTTATCGCAACGATATTTATTACCGTTCCCGCCCTGCATTGGGTATCAAGCGCGAAACTGCCCTGTCACTCAATGATGAGCTGGGTATCCATCCTTCCCTGGATGGCCTGAAAGCCTTGTACGACGACGGTTCCCTCGGTATCCTCAATAATGTGGGGTATCCTAACCCTGACCGTTCCCACTTCCGTTCTATGGATATCTGGCATTCCGCCAGCCAGTCCAATGAAATATGGAACGACGGCTGGGTAGGCCGCTACCTGGACGCACAATGCAACGGTTGCGATAAACCCACACAGGCGCTGGAAATAGACGATACCTTAAGCCTGGCGCTGAAAGGCGAACGTAATAAAGGACTGGCGCTCACTGATCCGGGCCGCTTGTCCAATACCAGCAATGACCGGTTTTTTAAAGAGCTGTTGCAACAACATGCCCATGAAGATGAGCACCATAATGTAGAATATCTCTATAAAACCATGGGGGAAACCATTTCTTCTGCGGCCTATATCCAGCAACAGTTTAAGACGTATCAGTCCAAGGAAAATTACCCTGCTACGGAGCTGGGCCGTAATATGAAAACCATTGCCAACCTGATCATGTCAGACATCAATACCAAAGTGTATTACGTGTCGCACGGCAGTTTTGATACGCATGTGAACCAGCAGGACCAGCAAGCCCGCCTCTTTAAGCAGTTAAGCGATGCGCTGACAGTGTTTACCGGTGATCTTAAAAAGAACAACCGTTTCCAGGATGTAGTGGTGATGACTTTCTCTGAATTCGGGCGCCGGGTGGGCCAGAACGCCAGCGGGGGAACCGATCATGGCACCGCTAACAACATGTTCCTGATAGGTGGTGGTTTAAAGAAGCAGGGCGTGCTCAATGAAGGGCCGGACCTGATGAACCTGAAAGACGGGGATTTGCAATATAAGCTGGACTTTAAAAGCGTGTATGCCACCCTGTTGGATAAATGGCTGGGCGCCAATGACAGGGAGATCCTGAAAGCGGATTATACAAAACTGGACTTCATTTAGGGATTTTTTGATTTACGGATTTTTTGATTTCGGGGATGACCTAAAGCGAAGACCCAAGCGATGACTTACTCGCTTGGGTCTTCGCTTTTTAATCACGAAATCAAAAAATCCGTAAATCAAAAAATCCCTAAATCATTGCGTGGTTACGGTGTAAATAGCTCTGAAGGCGCCGTTCTGGATGGTGCGGGTACCAGCCACGCCGTTAAGATCTTTCAGGGTACCGGAGAAAGTACCTTCCACATAAATATTATTGATGTCGGTGATGGTGATCATACAGTCTGTACTGCCCTGAGAGCTGTAGCTCGCCGGATAATCACCGCTGTTCACTACCATCAGGATACCGTTGCCTTTCTGTGAGCAGGGATATACGCCCGGTTTAAGCGGTATGCCGGGTCCAGCCATCGTAAAGTTGATGATATCGCCTGTTTTGGTTTTCCCCGTAATTTCCATGTGGGCATAGTCAGAAGTAGGGTCGCTCGGATCAAAGGTCGGAGCGTATAACAGGCCTTTTGGATTTTCACTGAGAAAAATTCTGTTGTCCAGCTTTACGGAAACAAACTTACGGTCTTTGCTATTGTCTTTGTCTTTTCCGCAGGAGCTGCTTAGGATAACAACAGCACTGAGCAGTGCGGTGATAAGTATGCGCATAGGTACTTATTATAGAAAGATGTAATAAAAATTCCGATAAAAATAATCATTTTCAAGATAGAAAAACGAATGCCGGCAGGGGATTGTTACATTCCCTTGCCGGCATTTCCGTTTATCTTGATAAATTGATGTTTATGCTTTGCGGGCAGTGCGGTAAAGATACCAGCCCATAAAGGCAAAGAAGGCACATCCCAGCACAAAGTAGCCACCGGTGCCCAATATACCGGCGAGTGCTCCTTCTGCATTGAGTTTGGCGAGTATAGCCGCAGAGCTGTCGAATCCGGCGAGGATAGCGATGATAACGCCTGCCACAGCACCACCGGCCACGAGGCCTGTTGCAAACAGGTTGCCTTTGCCCAGTTCCTCTTCTGCTGCGGAAGTATGGATATTGGCTTTTTTGTTTTTATAGTCTACCACGCCACGGATAGCGCCACCAATGAAGATGGGGAAGGTAGTAGACAACGGCAGATAAGCGCCCACAGCGAAAGACAGGGAGTTGACGCCGCACAGTTCCATGGTGACAGCCAGGAAAACGCCTACCAGCACAAATTGCCAGTCGAGGTTGAACGACAGGATGCCTTTAGCCAGTGTAGCCATGAGCGTACCTTGCGGAGCCGGGTAGTACGCACTGCCGATAGCATGTTCCGTTACCCCTTTGCTGATCATTTCAGCAGTGGGCTTATCCAGGAACTTCACGGTAAGACCGATCACGATAGAGGATACAATTGCGCCGATGAAAAGGGCCAGCTGTTGGTACCTGGGGGTAGCGCCTACAATGTAACCGGATTTCAGGTCCTGTGAAGTACCGCCGGCGTTGGCGGCGGCGATACAGATCATACCGCCTACCACGAGGGCCATGGGTTCATATACTTTGCCGGTCCAGCCTACGGCGATAAACACCAGGCAGGTGCCCATCAGCGTAGCGATGGTCATACCGGAAATAGGATTATTGGAAGAACCGATGAGGCCTACGATACGGCTGGACACCGTTACGAAGAAAGCGCCGAAAACTACTACCAGCAGGCCTACCAGTAATTTTTTGCCGATAGAGTCACCTGGCAGCTGTGGCAGGAAGGCCATCAGCAGTATCAGGGCTATGCTGCCGAATGCTACTACCTTGAGGCTCAGGTCCCGTTCTGTCCTGGGTACATCGGCAGGTGCGCCGCCATCCGCTTTACGGTCTTTGATAGCGCCGATGCTGCCTTTAAAGGAAGAGATGATGGTAGGAATTGTTTTCAGCAGGGTGATAAAACCGCCGGCTGCTACGGCGCCTGCGCCGATCTGGCGTACATAGGCGTAGTATACGGCGGAGGAATAATCAGCGAATGTATGGGCAACAGGGTCCCAGTTACCTTGTCCGCCGGGTGTTTGCAGACTGGCCAGGTAGCCGATCTTCACCAGTTGGGCGGCAATAACGTCGCCGGGCAGCAGGGAGGCCAGCAGCGGGATGAGGGCCAGCCAGGACAATACGCCGCCGGCTACCAGTACACCGGCAATACGCGGCCCGATGATATAACCCACACCCATATACTCCGGTGTGATGTCTGCGCTGATTTTAGCAGATGGAAAGAACTTGCTGGTTTGTTTGGTCATGTAGGCCGGTGTTTCGGCGATTACATGCAATATCTTCTGAAAAATAGCATAGGCAAAGGCGAAGCCCAGGCCATAGAAGGCGGTACGGGCGAAGTCGCCCCCTTTTTCACCGGCAATCAGCACATCGCCACAGGCGGTGCCTTCCGGGTAGGGCAGGGTTTTGTGTTCTTTTACAATCAACGACCGGCGCAGCGGTATCATCATCAGCGTACCGAGAATACCACCGAAAATAGCCAGGATCAGAATAGTGAAGTAGTTAAAAAACTGGGCGCCACCGCCATCGCTGAGAAAAAGGAATCCGGGCAGGGTAAATACCACGCCGGCAGCAATGGATTCACCGGCGGAACCGGTTGTCTGGATAATGTTGTTTTCCAGAATGGTGGTGTTAAAAAACTTTCTGCCTAAAGTAATCGCAATAACGGCAATCGGAATGGAGGCGGAAACGGTTAGACCGGCTTTCAGCGCCAGGTATACGGTAGCGGCGCCAAAGATAATTCCGAAAAGACAGCCCAGTAGGATGGATTTAAGCGTAAATTCTTTCATTTGTGCACCAGGTGGCACAAAAGGTTTGAAATTGTTGTCAGCCATATTTTAAGTTAAGTGATAGTATTAAGGGCTGAAATTTACGAATTAGGAAGGTACTTACCGCGCATAAAAAGGAAGACCGGAACAAATTCATTTGTTCAGGTCTTCCTATATAGATAAGAGGCAGGCAGTTATCTTACGCCATGCATCCATTTTTTCAGGAAAGCGGTGGACAGGAACAGCAGTACGGCTGCAGCACCTGGCAGGATCACGAACACCATAAAGAACTCATAGAGGTTATGGATGGTGAAGCCGGCAAAAGTCGGGTAATGAGCAGCCAGTTTCAGTTCGTGTAATTTATCGAGTTGTTGGGCAGTAGCGGTAATAGTGCCATCCAGGATGCCTTTCAGGTCGATATTGTTTTTAGTGGCCAGTTCAAACTTGTCCTGTGTAGGCGGTAACAAGGCGCCCAGGGTACCTGCCAGTGCATAACCGGCAGCATTGGCCAGGAACCATACGCCCATCAGCAGGGAGGAGAAACGGTGAGGCGCCAGTTTGGACACCAGGGAGAGACCTATCGGTGACAGGCAAAGTTCACCCAGGGTATGGAACAGGTACATCACAATCAGCCAGATCACGCCCAGTTTCTGACCGGGGCCCAGGTCTTTTACCTGCATGGCGATGATGAAGAAGCCAAATGCCAGCAAAGCCAGTCCGATGGACTGTTTAACCGGGGAGATAGGCTCCATGTTGCGTTTGTTCAGTTTCATCCATAACCAGCTGAACGGGAAGGCAAATATGACAATGAAAACAGAGTTGAAGTTCTGTATCAGGCTGGGTGGCAGGTTCCACCAGAGGAAGTGACGGTCTGTCTGATAGTCGGCCACGAAGGTGAGAGAGGAACCGGCTTGTTCAAAACAGGCCCAGAAGAAGATCACAAAGAAGGCCACAAAGTAGATTACGAGAATACGTTGCCTTTCTACTTTGGTAATACTTTTATCGGTAAGGATCAGGACAGCCAGGCTAATACCGGCAGCATAAATAAAGGGATACAGCCAGGATTTGATCGGGTTGGGATCGAGGGAGAGGTAGTGGATCACAAAGAAGAGAACGATCATGAGGCCCAGTACGCCGAAGATAGCGGTCGTAGAGAATTTAGCCTTATCAGCTTCGCCTTCTGCCAGGTGGGCTACAGGTTTGCTGAAATCCGGTTTGCCGCCAATGGCTTTCCCATCGGGCGTTATTACATATTTGTCTTTCAGGAAGTAGAACATCACGGAGCCGAGGAACATGGCGATGCTGGCTGCGAGGAAGCCCCATTTGAAGGCGCCTACAATGCGCACGTTGTCTTTGCCGATCACATCACCCACGGTGGAGCAGATAAACATACCCAGGAAAGCGCCGACATTGATACCCATATAGAAGATAGTGAAAGCAGCATCGAGACGGTTATCCGTTTTAGAATACAGCTGCCCTACCATAGAGGAGATATTGGGTTTAAAGAAGCCGTTGCCGAAGATGATGACCAGCAGGGCTATCCATACCATTAATTTAGCTGTTTCTATGTTAGTGGCGTAGAGGACGGCGCTCACCACCATCAGTAACTGACCTATGCCCATGGTGAAGCCACCGAGCAGGATGCAGTTCCTGTTGCCGAGGTAGCGGTCGGAGATATATCCGCCCAGCATAGGAGTTAGGTAACAAAGACCAAGGAAGCCGCCATAGACATAGGAGGAGTCAGCTTCAGAGAATGCCAGTGCATTTACCAGGAAGAGGGTCAGTAACGCCCTCATGCCGTAAAAGTTAAATCGTTCCCACATTTCCGTGGCAAATAGAACATAAAGCCCCTTCGGATGACTCTTTGACGAGGCATCAGCAGGCGTCTGTGCAACAGCAGTTTGCATCATAAATTGGTTAGTTTTAGCAATAGTTGTTTTAAGGTTCTGTTAAGTCTCTAAAGGAGGCAATTTAAAATAAAATAGGTTATCTCATAAAAAAATGGTGGAAATGGGCAGTTTTTGTGGGTTTTTGTGCTTTTTTCATCTTTCTTTGCATTTTCTTTCGCACCTGCATTTATTAGGCAATTCATATGAACGTTTTATTACTAGGTAGTGGTGGCCGGGAACACGCCCTGGCCCGCAAAATGTCCCAAAGTCCACAGTGTGGCCAGTTATTTATCGCGCCGGGTAATGCCGGAACGTCGCAATGTGGAACGAACGTCGACATGGGCGTGAGTGAATTTGAGAAAATCCGGGCTTTTTGCCTGGAAAATGCCATCGACCTGGTAGTACCGGGATCTGAAGAGGCCCTGGTAAACGGTATCTATGATTTTTTTGCCGGTGATGCAGCCCTGCAGCATATCCCGGTAATGGGCCCGTCGCAGGAAGGCGCCCGCCTGGAAGGAAGTAAGGCTTTCGCCAAATTGTTTATGCAGCGGCATCAGATCCCTACGGCTGCTTACCGTGAGTTTAATGCCGATAATTTTGAAGAAGGCGTGGCTTATCTTCAACAGCATTCCTTACCAATTGTACTGAAAGCCGATGGGCTGGCAGCAGGTAAGGGCGTGGTGATCACCAGTTCCCATGAAGAAGCCGTAACAGAGTTTGAACAGATGATCCGGGACGCCAAATTTGGCGATGCCGGCAAAACCGTTGTGATAGAACAATTCCTGACTGGTATTGAGCTGTCTGTATTTGTACTGACCGATGGTCATTCCTACCAGATATTGCCGGAAGCCAAAGACTACAAACGGATTGGCGAAGGAGATAAAGGTCTCAATACCGGCGGTATGGGTGCCGTATCACCGGTGCCTTTTGCGGATGCAGCGTTCATGAAAAAGGTGGAAGATCAGGTTATCCGTCCTACCGTAACAGGTTTATCGAAAGAGGGTATAAAATATAACGGATTCATCTTTTTTGGCTTGATTAATGTAGAAGGAGAGCCTTTTGTAATTGAGTACAACTGTCGCATGGGCGATCCGGAAACGGAAGTCGTAATGCCCCGTTTACAAAATGATTTATTGGAGTTGTTTACTGCCGTTATCGACGGTAAACTGGCGGAGCAGACTATCTATGCCGATTCACGTGCTGCCGCCACTGTTATGCTGGTATCCAAAGGATATCCGGAGGCGTATGAGAAAAACAAGGTGATCACCGGGATACCGGCGCCTACCAATGACCAGATCGTGTTTCATGCCGGAACCAAAGCATCAGGAGCAGAGATCGTTAGCAATGGAGGAAGGGTATTAGCCGTTACATCGCTGGCTACCAACCTGGCAATGGCATTGGCTCATTCCGTGCAAACTGCCGAACAGATTGCATTTGAGGGTAAGACCTATCGTCGGGACATAGGCTATGAATTTATTTAGAAATTTGGATATTTGGATATTGAAGGATTTCTTAACAAAGAAGGTCTGCTAAATAGCCAAATCACTAAATATTAAAAAGGTTAAAATAATCGTGTCGGGTTGCCGTTTAAACAACAAATAACTTTTTTTAATATTTAGCCGTATTATTGCAAGAATATCCACTTTTTGCATCGTATATTCGTTAGAATTATTCATTTTTGCATTCTAATTTTTGACCGTATCAACAATGGGATTTTTTAATTTTTTAACGCAGGAAATCGCGATTGATCTGGGTACAGCGAACACGCTGATAATACATAATGACCAAGTGGTTGTGGACGAGCCTTCCATTGTAGCGATAGAACGGGCTAGCGGCAAAATTGTGGCTGTAGGTAAGAAGGCCATGATGATGCACGAAAAAACACACGAATATCTTCGTACGATACGTCCCCTGAAGGATGGTGTGATCGCGGACTTTAACGCTGCGGAAGGCATGCTCAGGGAACTGATAAAAATGGTTTATCCTAAAAAGCCGCTGTTTGCACCCAGCTGGCGTATGGTGATCTGTATTCCTTCCAGTATTACTGAAGTGGAGAAGAGAGCGGTACGTGACTCTGCGGAGCAGGCGGGCGCCAAGGAAGTGTACCTGCTGCACGAACCGATGGCCGCTGCCCTGGGTATCGGTATCGACGTGGAAGAACCGGTAGGTAACATGATCATCGATATCGGAGGCGGTACCACCGGTATCTCCGTGATTGCACTGGCAGGTATTGTGTGTGACCAGAGTATCCGCATCGCCGGTGACGAGTTTACCGCCGATATCATGGAAGCGCTGCGCCGCTACCATAGCCTGTTGATCGGTGAAAGAACCGCTGAACAGATCAAAATTCACATCGGATCAGCCCTGAAAGAGCTGGACAACCCACCCGATGATATCCCGGTGAATGGCCGTGACCTGGTGACCGGTATTCCTAAACAGATCATGGTATCTTACCAGGAAATTGCCGAAGCACTGGACAAATCTATCTTTAAAATCGAAGAAGCCATCCTGAAAGCGCTGGAAACAACGCCTCCGGAGCTGGCATCAGATATTTACCGCAGAGGCTTGTACCTGACCGGTGGCGGTGCGCTGCTGCGTGGCCTGGACAAACGCCTGGCCCAGAAAATCAAACTGCCTGTTCATGTAGCAGATGATCCACTGCGCGCCGTAGTAAGGGGCACTGGCATAGCGCTGAAACATGTGGGTAAATATCCGTTCCTGATGCAATAAACCTATTTAGGTATTTGGCTATTTGGTTATTCAGGGAATTCTCTCATGGAAGAAAAATCCTTCAATAACCAAATAGCTAAATAATAAAATCTCTAAATGACTCGCGCTTGTGCGGAATTTAATCATTTTCTTTAGGCGATATTTCAACTTCTTCTTATTTCTGCTGCTGGAAGTGATTTGTATTGTATTGGTGGTCCAGAACAATAACCTCCAGCGATCTGCCTACGTTAACTCCGCCAATAATATTAGTGGGAAACTATACGACAAATACAACAACGTACAATACTACTTTCACCTGAAAGCTACCAACGATAGCCTGGTAGCGGAAAATACCCGCCTTCATAATGCCTTGCACACCAGCTTTGATTCCATGGTGACCGGCACCGGCCTGAAGATAGACACGATCCGCCAGTACAGCGATGATACCCTTCACCGCGTAATCGGTACCCAGATCCGCCGTTATAAATACTTCGAGGCTAAAGTGATTAACAACTCCATCAGCAAACCGATCAACTATCTCACCATCCACCGGGGCAGCCTGCAGGGTATCCGCCCGAATATGGGGGTGATCAGTAACAGCGGCGTGGTAGGCGTGGTAAGAAGTGTGAGCGATAACTATGCAGTGGTGCTGTCCATGCTCTCCAAATCCAACTCCGTATCCATCAGCGCACGCCTTGGTCAGAGTAAGGAAATGGGATCGGTACACTGGGACGGCGAAAGTGCCGGTTATGCCCAGTTACGGGACATTCCAAAGAGCGCCAAAGTACATAAAGGGGATACCGTGGTGACCAGCGGCTTTTCTGCCCTGTTCCCGGAAAATATTCCCATCGGGTATGTGGATACTGTCATGGTGTCGGATAAATCCGGTACCTCCTTCAATATCCGCCTGAGACTGGCCACCAATTTCTATAACGTGCAATATGTGTATGTGATAGAAAACCTGCTGAAAGATGAACAACAAAGACTAGAAGACTCAACTTACAAGTTGATCAAATGAGTATACTGTTAAGAAATATTATCCGGTTCGCATTCCTGTTACTGATACAGGTATTTGTACTCAATAAGATATTGATCCACCAGCTGGTGAGCCCTTATTTGTACATGCTTTTCATCCTGGCGCTGCCTTTTAACCTGCCGCGCCCGGTAGTCATGCTGTTGGGTTTCCTGATGGGTATCTCCCTCGATATGTTTTCCGACACCATGGGGATACATGCCGCAGCCTGCGTATTCATTGCCTACCTGCGACCGTTTATTATCAACATCCTATCTCCCCAGGGCGGTTTTGAAACCACCCAGAAAACGCCTTCCATGACCAGCATGGGCGTAACCCAGTTTTTGATTTATGCGGCAGTACTGGTATTTCTGCATCACATAGTCTTTTTTATCCTGGAAGTTTTCGGTTTCGGCAACCCGTTATACCTGCTGCTGAAAATCGTACTTTCCACCGCTGCCAGCCTTGTTCTGATCATTTTGTATGAATTACTATTTTTCACAAAGAAATAGCAGTTTGCGGTAGCTGTTTGCCAAATATTACTATTAAATTTATACATCGGAAAATGGGATGTTGTGAGCAGTAATGCCAGCAACCTGCATTTTAAAATTTATCCGTCCTCAATAGCATGTCAGTTTTTAATCAGCCCAGAAAAAGAGTTATACAGGCGATTATACTTGGGATGGTGGTGCTGATCATTACCAGGTTGTTTTTCCTGCAGATTGTAGAGAAGAAATACGCTAAGCTGGCGGATGCCAACGCTGTGCTCAGAAAAGTGGTGTATCCCAGCCGTGGTATTATCTATGACCGGCAAAACCGCGCCATCCTCAGTAACGACGTGTTGTACGATCTGGTAGTAACACCTGCCAGCGTGAAAGCCATCGATACCGGCTATCTCTGTAAGATATTAAACATCGATAAAGAAGAGTTCCGTAAACGTATTGTCAATGCGATCGTGAGAAACGGCCGTGTAAGACAATCCGTATTTGCTGCCTTGCTCCCGGCTGAAGTATTTGGCCAGCTGCAGGAAAGTATGTACCTCTTCCAGCCGGGATTTGAACTGGTACCCCGGCAGATCCGCTCCTATCCTTATGCGGCGGCTGCCAATATCCTGGGGTATATCGGGGAAATTTCACCGGAAAAACTCAAAGACAGCGCTTATGCTTCCTATAACTCCGGGGATTACCTGGGACTGGCCGGTCTGGAAAGGACCTACGAAGCCGTTCTCATGGGTACCCGTGGTATTCAGTATCTGGTAAAAGATAACCTTAACAGGCCACAGGGAGCTTACGAAGGAGGTGAATTTGACAGCGCTGCTATTGCGGGTAAAAACCTGCGCCTGTCACTCGATATTGAATTACAACAGTTCGGGGAAAAACTCATGAAAGGTAAAATGGGCAGCATCGTAGCCATCGATCCGCAAACCGGCGGTATCCTTGCCATGATCAGCGCTCCTACCTTCGACCCCAACCTGCTCACCGGTTCCTACCGCAGCACCAACTCGGTACTGCTCAACCGCGATACTACCAAACCGACCTTTAACCGTGCTATCCAGGCTACTTACCCGCCGGGGTCTACCTTTAAGCCCATGATCGCACTGGTAGGGCTGGATGAAGGGGTGATCACACCCAGCTTCGGCTATCCCTGCGGCGGCGCATATTATGGTTGTAGCCGCCCTATCAAATGTGAGCACCATGACGCCGGCCACGCGGCCAACCTGCGCCTGGCGCTCTCCCACTCCTGTAACTCCTACTTCTCGCATGTATACCGCCTGAGCGTAGACGCAGCGAAATTTGGCGGCATCCGCGTGGGAGGCCTCCAGAAATGGTCCGACTATATGAACAGCTTCGGCTTCGGTCACCGCATCGGGGTGGATATTCCCAGTGAAGCCCGTGGTATCGTGCCTAATCCGGCTTTCTACGACAAAATGTATAAAGGCAGCTGGAACTCCTGTACTTCCGTGTTCCTCGGTATCGGTCAGGGTGAGCTGACACTGTCTCCCCTGCAGATGGCCAATGCGATGTGTATCGTAGCTAACCGCGGTTCCTACTATATCCCGCACTTCGTGCAAAGTATTGACAACGACGATACCCACTTACTCGACAAATACAAGGAAAAACACGTGGTAGCGCATATCTCCGATACGGCTTACAGCGCGGTAATCCATGGTATGACCGATGTGGTGGAAAGTGGCACCGGCCGTGTAGCCCAGATCGAAGGCATTACTATCGGTGGTAAAACCGGTACCGCAGAAAACTATGGTATTGTAGACGGCAAACGCGTAAAGCTGAAAAACCACGCGGTGTTCGTGGCATTTGCCCCGGCGGAGAAAGCACGTATAGCCGTTGCCGTGATCGTGGAAAACTCCGGTTTTGGCGCCCGCTATGCGGCGCCTATCGCCAGTTTGATGATGGAGAAATACCTGAAGGACTCTATCTCCACCAAAAGACAACCGCTCATGAAAACAGTGATGGAAACAGTTACACTGGATGCCGCTATGGTAGCTAAATCCAAACTGGATTCCCTGAACGCCAGTGCTGCCATCAAGAAAAACGGAACTAAATAACTTATAAACGAATAAAGAGGAGAAACCGCTCATGAACCGCTCGCAAGCCAAACTGACACAAGGGATTGACTGGCCGATAGTTGGCCTGTACCTGGCGCTGGTGACCATCGGCATCATGTCTATCTTTGCTGCGGAATACCGGGGCGATGATAATATCTGGCAGAACATCATCCATCTGAATAAAAACTATTCGCGCCAGATGATGTGGTTCGGCATATCACTGGTATTGGCGGCAGTTATCTGGCTAACGGACAGTAAGTTTTTCACGGCCACCTCCAACCTGTTATATGCCGGTGGTTTGTTGTTACTCCTGTTGGTACTGGGAATTGGTAAGGATGTAAAAGGTTCACACTCCTGGCTGGTGATCGGTGGTTTCCAGTTTCAGCCGGCAGAGCTCACTAAACTATGTACCAACCTGGCGTTGGCTAAATACCTGTCATCGCAGGAAACGGATTTTACCAAACTAAGGTCGCGGTTGATTGCAGCCGCCATCGCATTGATTCCGGCGGGTATTATCATCCTGCAGGATGAAACAGGGCTGGCACTCGTATATTTCTCCTTCTTCCTCGTGATGTTCCGTGAAGGCTTGCCGGGTGTGCTGCTGGTCATCGCTTTCTCCGGCATTGTGCTGGTATTATCGGCCTTGCTGGTGGATAAATACGTGTTGTTTATCATTTTTTCCGTCATCACCGCCCTGGTGATCTACTTTATGCGACGGGAGATCAAACGGAAACGAACGCGCCTGCTCGTGATTCTTGGCGTATATGCTTTCTGTTCCATATTTGTGATGTTCATCGTGCCTTTTGCTTTCACCAAAGTGCTGAAAGACTACCAGGTGCGTCGTATTGAGGTAATGCTGGGTAAGGAAAACGATCCCAAGGCTACCTATAATACGCGTCAAAGTATGATTGCTATTGGTTCCGGCGGTTTCTGGGGCAAAGGATACCTGAAAGGTACCCAAACCCGTTACGACTTTGTACCGGAACAAAGTACTGACTTTATCTTCTGTACCGTAGGCGAAGATTTCGGCTTTTTAGGCAGTGTGATCTTCCTGGGGTTATATGTGGCGCTGCTCTTCCGGATCATTTTTGTAGCGGAGCGACAGCGATCGACCTACTCGCGCGTATATGCCTATGGGGTAGCCAGTATTATCTTCTTCCACCTGGCTATTAATATTTCGATGACCATCGGGTTGGCGCCGGTAATTGGTATTCCCCTGCCACTGGTGAGTTATGGTGGTTCCTCTTTGATGACCTTTACCATGCTCATCTTTATTATGCTGCGCCTTGATGCCGACCGGCAGATGGTGTTGCGGTAACCAGGGCTGCAAACTAATGGTGAATGGGCTATCTTTGCATCATGGCACGAATTATTCCATTATCAGAAGGTTCATTTACGGTAGATGCTACCAAACGGTTTTCTCCTTTCAGACTGGGCACAGATAATCTGCAGGACCGGCCTCATGGCTCCCTGTTGGTAGAGATACAGCCTTTTCTTGTAATTACCGACCGTGACTATATATTGCTGGACACCGGGCTGGGTTTCCGCAATGAAGATGGTGTTTTACAGATCCATCAGCACCTGATAGACCATGGCGTTAATCCCATGGAAATTACCAAAGTACTGATGAGCCATCTGCATAAAGACCACTCCGGCGGCGTATCGGCAGCAGATCCCATCACCGGTGAGCGTACCCTCACTTTCCCCAATGCCACCTATTATGTGAATAACGAAGAAATGCTGTATGCCATGGAGCATGCAGGCAAATCTTACCTGGCAGAAGATATTGTATTGCTGCAACAACGCGATAATGTAGTGTTTACAACCGGCAACGGTACGATCGATGGTTATATTCATTATGAATTGACCGGCGGCCACTGCCCCTATCACCAGGTATTTTTGATAGACGACGGAGAAGATAAAGTGTTTTTTGGCGGCGATGTAGCGCCACAGATTTCGCAGATGAAGAGCCGCTTTGTGGCTAAATACGATTACGATGGTAAACGTAGTATGGAGTTAAGGCAGGAGTTCCTGGAACGTGGTAAACAGGAAGGCTGGACTTTCCTTTTCTATCATGATACCAAAGAGCCCTTTGCCAAATTTTAGGAAAAGGTACTATTAGCATACCTATGTACGCCTTGTATGACCGCTTTACCTTAACGGGACAACACCATATCAGGACATGGGACAGGCAGGGCCACAGCTGGGCTGCCTTCACCAACTACCGTCAGCCGGCTGCGCATGGATTGTATATACCGCAGCCTGTGCTGAACCTGATCATTCGTGGAGAAAAGAGAATATACGACGGCTTGCAGGTGCATCATCTGCGGACTGGCGATGTATTTTTAATACCGGCCGGTAGTGTTATCTGCTCTGAAATATTACGGCCGGCGGAAGATTTCGCCAGCATCAATTTTTTCCTGCCGGAAATGCTGCAGGCCGCGCAACATACAGGCGCCGGTACAGGCAGGCAGGTGGCAGGTACTACTCTTACTATTTCTCCCTCGGCCGACTGGCGACAGTTAACACAGGCATTATTACAACATTTCCGGGAAGACGGCGCTATGCCGGCTTACGAAAATATGATGGACCGGTTACAGCACTTGCTGCAGAAGGAGCCGGTCGCCGTGAGGCGGGCCGTGGCGGGGAAACCCTCCGGCGGTATGCAACACATGATGGCGCGGTTGCATAATGGTATACATGAAGTGCGGTTGCTGGAAGAAGTAGCGTCTCTGGGGAATATGAGTCCCGCTACTTTAAAACGGCGTTTCCGGGAAACCTACCAATGCAGTCCTATGCAATGGATATGGGGTAAACGATTGCAGATGTCGGCTCTGTTACTGCGTACCAGTGAGCAACCTATCCCGGAGATAGCTTATAGTACCGGGTTTGAGGATCTCTCCCATTTTTACCGGCAGTTCCGTCGCTGTTTTGGTATGACGCCGGCGCGATGGCGCCGGGCGGAAATTTGAGCTTTTCAGCCAATAACGCCGGTGGTAAAAGCCCTATCTTGTCATTCAAAAGCGAACATAATGGAAAACATGACCTCCTTTGCCGATGCCTGGGTAGCAGCGTGGAACAACCATGACCTGGATGAAGTGATGTCCCACTATTCACCGGATATTACCTTTTATTCTCCCTTTATCAAAAAAATCAATAATGATCCCGAAGGCCGTATTCAGGGGATTGAGAACCTGCGTGCTTATTTCAGCAGGGCGCTGACGGCTTATCCTGATCTGCATTTTGAATTATATCATGTATTGGAGGGGGTGAATTCAGTGGTACTTTATTATAAGAGCGTCAACAATTTACTGAGTGCGGAGATGATGGTATTAAAAGACGGGAAGGTAACAGAAGTAAGGGCACACTACAAAGCGCAATAGACAATAGATTTTTTAATGTGAATGGCAAAAAAAGGGAGATCCATGTGGATCTCCCTTTTTTATGTTTCGATTTATGGTCTTTTCCTAAAGTTGCCTCCCTGGTTAATCCGGTTGAGGCGCTGGTTATTCAGGTGATTGATCATGATGTTCCGGAATTCCCGTTCGCTTTTAAATACGGCGCCGGCTTTACGGGCGGGTAGTACGCGTTGGAATTCGTTGGTATATCTGGAGCGGATATCATACATTCTTTTCTCGTATCCGAGATCGTTATCCATATTTCTTCTGGCCAGATCATCGGGATCGCTTTCTGTGATTTTATCCTGTTGTCTTCTGCTGTGGCGTTCTGCGATGAGTGTTTCCACTTCTTTTGTATAGTTTTTGTATACCGGCCAGAATTTTTCCGCCTCGTCTGCGGATAGGTTTAGTTTCTGGGAGAGGTACTGCATCTGGAGGGTTTTAATTTTTTCTGTCGCCTCATCAGATGGTGGTTTTTGTGCCTGTGTGAAGGCACTGGTCAACATAAGCAGGACAATCCCTATTATTTTAAAATTTAAGCGTTTCATGCATCACTACTGGTTAGGTAATACCTCTTTTGATAAGGAAGATTGTTGCAGGTATTGCTCTATGGCAGCGGGCGGAATCTGGTCATTGAGTTCCTGTTGCAAGGTTTCCGGAGCGGCCACGTCGGCAAAGCCGGCATAGTCATTATCAAAAGCATCAGTATGGTTTTGGAGATAGTATTCAATATCCTGGTTATCGATCCGTTCCAGTTGTCTTTCCAGGCTAACGCTGCTGTCTTTCTGAATGAAGAGCAGGGCGGTGGTACCGGCAAAGGTGATCAGGCAGGCGGCCACGGCGTATTTCAGCCATTTCCTGATTGGGTTCCGGTGAACAACATGCAGTGTGGGTGCTATTGGAGCAGACGGGAGAGCAGTTAGGGAACCGAAATAACCTGCGGGTACGGTAAAGGGCACTTCTCTGGGCATGGCGGCCAGTAAGGGCGATAAGGCTTCCAGTTCGGCCTGTATTGGGTTTTTCGCTTCCTGGTGAATCCTTTGGAGGATAGTTTGCGGAAGCCCTTCAAAATAACCGGCAGGTACTGAAAAAGGATGATCGGGTAACAACGGTTCCGAGCGATCGGGTTGCAGTAAATGAACCTGTTGCAGCACTGCATCCGGTAGCCGGTCGAAGTAACCAGCCGGCACCGTAAATGGTGCATCGGCGGGCCACTGGGCATCCGGCACCAGTTGTTTTAATTCATTGCTGATATTTTCGTGCTTGTTCATATACATTTTTTAGACAGGTAGCTGCTTCAATAGTTTAATGAGATTTTAATCTTTTGGCAAAAAACTTTAAAGACAGCTTAAAATCGGGCGATACAGGCGATTAAATATCCGTTCCTTTGATAAAATCCTCGATTTTTTTGACTGCATGGTGGTACGACGCTTTCAGGGCGCCTTCGGAGGTATCCAGTACCCTGCTCATTTCTTCGTAGGGCATTTCGTCGTAATACCGCAGGTTAAACACAATTCTCTGTTTTTCAGGTAGTTGTAATATCGCTTGTTGCAGTTTCCATTCCAGTTTATTGGCATCAAACTGGGCATCCGCTTTCAGTTTGTTGCTCAGGCCATCTTCCACATCGGAGAGGGAGACGGCAAATTTTCGTTTTTGTTGTTCCAGGAAAGTGAGGCATTCATTGGTAGCTATTTTATAGAGCCAGGTAAACAACTGGGCATCTTCCCGGAAGTTCTCGAGGTTTTTCCACACTTTAATGAAAACATTCTGCAGCACATCATTGGCATCGTCATGAGAAACGACCAGCCGTCTGATATGCCAGTAAAGTCTTTCCTGGTATTTACGGATGATCTGTGTAAAACCCTGTTCACGGGTTTCGGGCATCCGGTATAGTGCCAGTAGTGTTTTATCGTCCTGTGTAACGGCCATAGGTTAAATGGTTCTTGGACAGGTGGTTTTATTTTCCTGAATATAAAGAAAAATCCTGCTAAAGGGTACTTTAATGATGATAAAGTATTGTTTCCTGTATGATATGCAGAAACGGTGAAAGTTTAATGGGGCACAAAGATTTAGCACCGGGGAGATAAATGAAAGGCTGACCTGAGCGGGCCAGCCTTTCATTTTATTTTTTTATGCAGATGCAATTATGCTTTTTTGCGTGCGATCGCTTTTTCTGCAGCGGCAACGATGTGATCTGCATCGAGGCCGTATTTTTTCAGCAGTTCCACTGGTTTGCCGCTTTCGCCGAAAGTATCGTTGGTGCCCACGTATTCGATGGGTACGGGGATATGGCGGGCAGCTACCTGTGCAATGCTGTCGCCCAGGCCGCCGAGTACGTTGTGTTCTTCGGCAGTTACCGCGCAGCGTGTTTTGCTGAGGGATTTGATGACAGCAGCTTCATCCAGGGGTTTAATAGTGTGGATGTTGATGATTTCCACGCTATAGCCTTTTTCTTCCAGTATTTTACCGGCTTCTACAGCGATCCACACGAGATGGCCGCAGGCGAAGAGGGTGATATCGGTTCCTTCATGGAGGATTTGCGCTTTACCGATCTGGAAGTCCTGGTTTTCGGCGGTGAAGTTAGGCCATTTCGGGCGGCCAAAGCGGAGATATACGGGGCCTTCGTGATCAGCGATCGCGATGGTAGCAGCTTTGGTCTGGTTGAAATCGCAGGGTACGATCACGGTCATGCCAGGCAGCATTTTCATCATCCCGATATCTTCGAGTATCTGGTGGGTAGCACCATCTTCACCCAGGGTGAGACCTGCGTGGGAGGCGCATATTTTCACGTTTTTATTGGAATATGCTACAGACTGGCGGATTTGGTCATATACCCTACCGGTAGAGAAATTGGCGAAGGTAGTGGTATAGGGGATTTTTCCCCCGATGGTCATCCCAGCGGCGATGCCTATCATATTGGCTTCAGCGATACCTACCTGTACAAAGCGGTCGGGGAATTCTTTCACAAAAGCGTTCAGCTTCATAGAACCGAGCAGGTCGGCGGTGAGTGCTACTACATTTGGGTTTTTGCGGCCCACTTCCAGTATACCTTCACCGAATCCGGCGCGGGTTTCTTTTTCGTTTAGCGGTTGAATATCTTTTACCATTGCGGTCTGTTTAAAATTGAGGCGTAAATGTAAACATTTAATAGCAGGAAGTTAGTTGCTCAGCACTTTATTGCGGAGGCTTACTTCCCATTGCCATGCTGTGCGCATGCTGTCTTCTATCCCGATTTCAGGTGACCAGCCGAGTTTTTCCTTGGCACGGGAGTTATTGGCATAGATGGCGATCACGTCGCCGGGGCGGCGTGGGCCGGTGGTGTAGTTGAGTTTTACACCGGATATTTTTTCGAAGGCCAGGATAGCTTCCAGTACGGTAACACCGTTGCCGGTACCAAGATTAAAGACTTCGCAGTTAGAGGCATTTTTATGCTCAATGAGGTATTGTAAGGCCTTCGTATGTGCGTTGGCGATATCGGTTACATGGATATAATCCCTTACGCAGGAGCCGTCGCGGGTATCGTAATCGCTGCCATAAACAACCATTTTCGGGATTTTGCCGATAGCGGTTTGGGTGATAACGGGTACCAGGTTGTCTGGTTTACCCAGGGGCAGTTCGCCGATGAGACCAGAGGGGTGGGCGCCTACGGGATTAAAGTAACGGAGGAGGATAGACTGGGTATCGTTTACCCGGCTATAATCTTCAATGATCTGTTCTCCCATTTGTTTGGTGCGGGCATAAGGTGATTGCGCTTCACCCAGCGGGGTTTCTTCCACTACCGGTAGTGCAGTGGTATTACCATATACAGAGCAGGAAGAGGAGAAAACGAAGTTGGGGACATTAAATTCCTTGATGCACTTCAGTACATTGATGAGAGAAGTGAGGTTATTATGAAAATACAACAGCGGGTCTGCTACTGATTCGGGTACCGTTTTGAGGGCGGCGAAATGGATCACCCCTATGATATCCCTGTTTTCATGGAATACGGCATGTGTATCTTCCAGGTTGCAGAGGTCAACTTTGTAATTACGCACTTTTTTGCCGGTAATTTTTTCCACGCCATCCAACAACTGTGTGGTACTTCTGATATTGCTGTCAACAGAAACCACGTCGAAGCCATGATTGATTAGATCTACAATAGTATGGGAGCCAATGTAGCCACAACCACCCGTAACAAGAACCTTCATGATAATTTCAGATTTACGTTTTAATGAGATGTCAGATCTTTTTTTGTTC
The DNA here is from genome assembly GCF_014529935.1 of Chitinophaga qingshengii. GTDB lineage: Bacteria > Bacteroidota > Bacteroidia > Chitinophagales > Chitinophagaceae > Chitinophaga > Chitinophaga qingshengii. Next base: position 3,146,251 of record NZ_JACVFC010000001.1, on the reverse strand, counting down.
CAGCACTGTTTCCAGGTACTGGCCATAGCCGCTTTTCAGCAATGGTTTGGCCAGCTCTTTCAGTTGGCTGGCGTTAATAAAGCCTTTACGATAGGCAATTTCTTCGATACAGGCGATTTTGATGCCTTGCCGTTGTTCGATCACCTGTACAAACTGGGAGGCCTGCATCAGTGAATCGAAGGTACCGGTATCGAGCCAGGCTGTTCCGCGGGGTAAGATAGAAACTTTTAACTTTCCGCGCTTCAAATATTCTTTATTCACATCTGTGATTTCGTATTCGCCGCGTGGACTGGGTTGCAGGTTTTTGGCGATATCTACCACTTCGTTATCATAAAAATAGAGGCCGGGCACGGCGAAGTTGGATTTCGGCTGAGTGGGTTTTTCTTCGATAGACAATACCCGCATATCGTCTGAAAATTCCACTACGCCATATCTTTCAGGATCGGATACCTGGTATGCATATACGATACCGCCATCGGGCTGGGTGTTATTGGCCAGTTGGGTACCGAGGCCGGCGCCGTAGAAGATGTTATCTCCCAGCACCAGGGCCACATTATCCTTTCCGATGAATTGTTCACCGATGACAAATGCCTGCGCCAGACCATTGGGCTGGGGCTGTTCGGCGTAGGACAGGTTCAGGCCCAGCTGACTGCCATCACCGAAGAGGCGTTGAAAGGAAGGGAGGTCGTGCGGCGTAGAGATGATCAGGATATCTTTTATACCGGCCAGCATGAGTGTAGACAACGGGTAATAGATCATGGGTTTATCATATACCGGCATTATCTGCTTGCTGATGGCATAAGTGATTGGGTGTAATCGGGTACCGGAGCCGCCGGCCAGGATAATTCCTTTCATGCTTAATTCAAGTTTTTGATTGGACGTTAAGGGCTATGTAAAGCCGCACAAAAATAGTTGCTCTATTCCACATGACGGCATTTTTATATAAAAAAAAGCTCTCCACAGGTGGCGGAGAGCTTTTTAGTATTTTAATATTTAAATATTTTAATATTTAAATGAAGATGCTGGTAATGAGGTAAGTCACTGCCGCCAGGATACCGCTGATGGGGATGGTGAGTACCCAGGCCCAGAGCAGGCTGACGGTAACGCCCCAACGAACGGCTGACAACCTTTTGGTAGCACCCACACCCATGATAGCACCGGTGATAACGTGGGTGGTACTGGCGGGGATACCCAGGTGTTCGGTGAGGAACAGGGTAATGGCGCCGGAAGTTTCAGCAGCCACACCTTCCAGCGGGGTTACTTTAGTGATACGGGTACCCATGGTTTTTACGATTTTCCAGCCGCCGCTCATGGTACCGAGGGCGATACAGGTAAAACAGGCCAGGGGAATCCAGTCGGGCATAGCCTTGATATTGGGAATATAACCGGCAGATACCATGGCAGCGGCGATGATACCCATTACTTTTTGGGCATCGTTACTGCCGTGGCCAAGGCTCAATGCAGCGGAAGAGGCCAGCTGCAAGCGTTTGAACCAGTTTTCTGCCCGGAAAGGGTTTGCCTTCCGGCAGATATTCACGATAATGATGGTAATAATAAAGGCGACTATCATACCAATCAGTGGCGCCAGTACGATGAAGTACACGATGGGCAGCACTTTGTGGTAGTTGATAACGTCGAGGGTACCTGCGCTGGTTACCGCTGCTCCGATAAAACCACCGATCAGTGTATGGGAGGAGCTGGAAGGGATACCCAGCCACCAGGTAAACAGGTTCCAGGTGATAGCAGCTACCAGCCCGGCGAAGATCACTTTCAGGGTGATAAACTGTTCAAATACAGAGCTGGCTACAGAATTGGCTACTTTAAACTCGCCGATTACATATTTGGCGATAAAAAAAGCCGCAAAGTTAAATACTGCGGCCCAAAGTACTGCCTGGAAGGGCGTTAGTACCTTGGTGGAAACGATCGTGGCGATGGAGTTGGCAGCATCATGGAAACCATTGATGTAGTCAAATATGAAAGCCAGTATTACAATTATTACTAATAAAGTCATGGTAACACGAGGATTATGCGGTCTGAGCTAAATACCCTTTATCAGGAATATTTGATAATAATGGTTTCAATAACGTTGGCGCAGTCTTCGCATTTGTCGGTAGCGATTTCCAGTGCCTGGTATATTTCACGCATTTTAATCAGCTCTGCGGCATTTTGCTCGGTGTCGAACAAGTCGGCAATAGCACGGTCGTAGATATCGTCGGCGTGGTTTTCGAGACTATTGATTTTTACGCAGGCATCGGTGATCACGCGCATATTCTGCATATTGCGCAGTTCAGGGATAGCTTTGTGCAGTTCCAGTACGCCGAGGTGGATCAGTTCAGCGAGTTTGCGGATGCTCTCATTGGGTGTGTTCACTTTGTACAGGTCCATCCTTTTGGCGGAACCATGAATATAGTCAGCTACATCATCCAGTGTGGCGGCCAGGTAGTGGATATCTTCCCGGTCAAAGGGAGTGATGAAGTTCTGGCCCAGCTCTACGAATATGCGGTGGGTATAATCGTCGTTTTTATGCTCCAGTCTCTCAATCAGGTGTACTTTGTCTTTACGTACGGCAGGATCAGTGGTCGCTACCAGTTCGTTGAGTACCTGAGCCATTTCCACAAGGTTGGAAGCCACGTCTTCAAACAAAGAATAAAATACCCGGTCTTTCGGCATGAATAGTTTAACAAAGGAATTGAAGCCTCCCATACGTTTGAGTTTAAAAATTTGCCGCAAAAATAGCTTTCAGAATCAATCGGAGCCAGAAAAAAACGTGAATTAATAATTCCTTAACACTGGATTAATATAAAAGTAATATAGCAATTTTTCCTTTGTATAAGAAATTATAATCATAAACAGGTACCTACAACCTGTCACATTCTTTACATAGATGTCCGACAAACGCGCATTAGATATAGTTGTTATCTCCGACGTCCACCTCGGGATATACGGCTGCCACGCTAAAGAGCTGGTCCAATACCTGGACAGCATAGATCCCCGCATTATGGTGCTTAACGGAGACATCATCGATATCTGGCAGTTTAGCAAACGTTATTTCCCCAAGGCCCATACCAAGGTAATCCGGAAAATCCTCAAAATGATCGGCAAAGGCACGGAAGTGTACTATCTGACAGGTAACCACGACGAGGCCCTGCGCAAATATGCCGGGTTCGAACTCAGTAACTTCACCATCGATAATAAGCTGATCCTGGATGTAGATGGCAAACGGCACTGGTTCTTTCATGGCGACGTATATGACGTAACCATGAAAAACTCCAAATGGCTGGCTAAACTGGGCGGGAAGGGATATGACCTGCTGATTATTATCAACCGGTTAGTCAATAATATCCTGGAAAGCATGGGCCGGGAAAAGATGTCTTTCTCCAAAAAAGTAAAACAAGGGGTAAAATCAGCCGTTAAGTTTATCTCCGATTTTGAGCAAACAGTAGCGGAAATAGCGGTCGATAAAGGATTTGATGTGGTTTGCTGCGGGCATATCCACCAGCCGCTGATCAAAGAGATGCCGGTAGGAGATAAAACCGTGACTTACCTGAACTCCGGTGACTGGGTGGAAAGCCTTACCGCGCTTGAATATTCCCAGCAACAATGGACCCTTTACCAACACCCCGTTACGAAAACGAAGGTCGTTCTCCCGGAAGATGAAGACGATGCCTCGCCTGACTGGGATATTAAAACCTTCCGTTACTCCGATATCTGACTTTCAAAAAATAGTAAACTTTAAATATTCAAATATTTTTATATTTGAATAGGATTTTCACATAATCATAACAACTGCTTAATATTAAATTAAAAGTAGACTTCTAAGTTTGCTTATTACTATCAAGAAAACCTATTTGGAAGCGCAGTAAATGAAGTTTGAACAGCAATGAAAGTACTTAAACTACACCCATTAATGACGATATCCCTTTTGCAGATGCAAATGCAGCGTTTGTTATCCTGCAATATTGCGGTATATGTCCGTCACTCTCTGGCCAATGCTTTTGACACCCTTAAAGAAGCCGGTTTTGAAGAAGAAGACCTGGTAGAATATCCTATCGATGAAACGCTCAGTTTACGTGAATTTGAGGAAGATCTGGAAGAGCGGTTCAACTTCAGCCTGGAACTTTGCAACAAGGATAATAAGCCTTTCACCAACAAAAGCCAGCATCTGTTCCAGATATCTTCTGCGCCACAGGGCCCGAGGGAGGAACGTAATTATCAGCTGGACATTTCCCTGGACATGCTGATGAACAACAACAGAACCACACCCCCTTCCTATCTGATGTAGCGCTTATCACTGCTGTTCCGGCCTTTCCATATCCCTTGTTACTGATGACCTTATCCTATATACCCATTTTCGTATATGCATCGTTGTTAACGCCGCCATCAAGATATTAACCGGTGATACCCGTTGTTTACCGTATTCCCTGCCTGGCAATAAACAGGTATGGGACAGTATTACTGTGAGACCACAGTAATTTTTTAGATTTCATAAGCTGTATTAAAATACCGTCCTGGTTTATACCGGGATGGTTTTTTATGCCATGGATATAAAAAAGAAATGCCCTCCGGAGAGGGCATTTTCTTTTGGTGAATGCTACAGTAATTGTTAGTTGCCTACAGTACCATAGAAGAACTGGGCATTATTGGTGGTTTTTACCAATCCTCCGAGGACCAGTGTTGATCCCTGGATGGTATTAGGTACCCACGACAGATTGAATGTATTGGTTTCAAAATAGTTCCTGGCACTGGTGAGTGCCGCTGCCAGCGCTCCGGCATTACCATCCGCCGATGCAAATATCAGCTTGAGGGAACCGTCCGGATTTTTTGTTACGTTATAAACGATGTTCGCCAGGTAGTTGGTGGTAGGACTGGAGAAGGCAAACCGGAGGGTAAAGGTCTGGTCGGTCTGCATTATACGGATCGTGTTGAGCGTATAGGTGTTATTGAACGCTTTGATCCCGGCTGCACATTGGGTGAATACGGCATTGAAATCCGTTTGCAGGGTACCTTTCAGGACAGCGGGCGTATAGTCGATGGCCGTATAGTCTTTACCGGGACCAAACAACAGGTTTAACGGCACAACCGGCATGGTACCGGCCTGAAGATTATAGGTATCATTACCGCTTTTTACATAATACACCTTGTTGGCTGCGTCCCACAGCAGTTCGCGGATGGAAATGCCATTGTAAACAAAGGCAGAATCCAGGATCAGACCATTGGGGGAAAAGGCAAAGGCTCTGACTTTGCTGTTGGCGGCATTTTTATCGTCTATATAAGTAAAACGGATGCGCCGGGAAGCAGTAGAGATGGCCGCATCAATAGCCTTGTCATCCTTGAATTTGATGTAAGGCGCCGCAACAGTACTTACATAGGTATTGTTGTCGGCCATACGGTCGGCAATTTTACCGGCGAGGATATCCTGCTGTTCGGCGGTAGTCAGTTTCACCATCATCATCATATTCTGCCGGTCTATTCCTTTAATATAAAAGGTATCGCCCGTCATTTTGTCCATGGCGAACTGGAAATCGGATTGTAAGCCGGCGCCGGCAGTACCCCCACTGTTACCTGGAACAGGATCGTTGGGCAGGTGTATGTAATTATAGGTATCGAATATCAGCGTAGGCCATTGCAGGGCTTTGAGCCGGAAGGTGGAGACTTTGGGCGTAACAGCGGTGGTGCTGTTAAAGTCGCTGACCATTTCTACAGAATTGTCCTTATTGAACTTAAAGTAGTAGTAGAAGCCCTTTCCGCCTTTGGGATAGATGGTGGCCTTCCAGCCGTATTGAGAGCTGGTAAGCAACTGCATATTCTCTTCCAGGCGTTGGGTCAGCCTTTTATCCGGGTCTTCCATAAATGGGTCGGAAGACTTGTTACAGGCCATGGAAGCCATGGCGAGCAAGGTATATAGCGTGATTTTTTTCATGGTTGTTCATTACAGATTTAAAGTTCCGAATGTAAATGCGGTGGCATCGCTGGCTTTCTCAAAACCTCCGAATTCCACTTTGGCGTCGGCGCCATAGAAGTATTTTGGTTTCTGTACACCGCTGAAGAAATCGGTTATTGGTTTCATCATTGGGGCAAACAAAGCGCCAAATGCATCGCCGTTGACAAGCGTAAATGTATACGTTTCGGCGGCGTTGTTAGCTGTAACGTTATAATTGTAAACTGCAGGTGTCAGTATACCATTGGCGGTACGGAAATTGGCTTTCAGCTGCATGGTAGTGGCTGCGTTAAACGTAATGTTGAGGCTCTCCAGAGTAGCGACATCCGGATTGGTAAACGCTATGACTGCTGCTTTAGCTGCTTCCCAGGCAGTATTGAACGCATCTGATTGTCCGCCTGTCAGTGCAGGATTGATGACAATATTGGTGAACGCTTTACCAAAGCCGATATGGGAATACACCGGCGGATTGGAATAGCTGTTGAAGTCCTGCTGCACTTTTGTTTGCAAACCAGTGAAGTCAATACCCCAGGTTTGTCTGAAGTAGGATACTACAATCGCTTCTTTTTTACGAAGGATATCCACATTGACACCACTTTGTTTCAGGATGGTTTCATAGCCACCCCGGCCCAGAGTCAGCATGATAGACACCATTTCTGCGAAGTCTTCTTCCGGAGCGGCCCTGGCGTATTGGCTGATAAAGCCCAGTTTATACGCATCAGCAATAGGCTGGTTGTTCCAGTCGGCGGTATAGCCGCCACCCGTCAGCAAGGGGAACTCTTTCGGGTACAACGTAGTTTGGTGCAGGATGTGTGCAAACTCGTGGTGAATGGTTTTCAGCACTTGTTGTACGTTACCGCGGTTACTTTTGTTGAAGTTGTTGACATTATACAGGGTAACCCGGTATCCGCCTTCTGCTTCACCCAGTTTAACGGTACCGCCTGTATTATATTCCACGCTACCTACCAGCATATACTGTTTGGGAGAATAGGTTTTAATAAAGTCGGCGCCTCTTTCCTTTATATAAGGTTGTATCCAGGCGGAGTTGACGGTTTCCATCAGTGGCCGCACTTTGGCGGAATCCGGTGGTACCAGGGTTTTAGTCGGGTCCAGTTCAGATCCGTCGAACCGGTATTTTACTTCCAGGTTATAAGGTTCTGTGAATGTTTTAAACAGCCAGTTATCCAGTGGCGTTTTTACCCAGGTGTCGCCGCCAAGGCCTACCAGGGGCTTGTCCAGGTTGTCTGACTTTTTACAGGCGGACAGGGAGGCTGCCGCTAAAGCTATGATCAGGAAAAAATTTCTTTTCATCGAACAGAAGATTAACGGGGATTAAGAGGAACACCGGACAAGGATACTTCTTCCGGCAATTGCAGCAGTTTGCGCTTATCATCCGCAGCCAGGTCAAACACTTCTCCTTTGGAGGTAGTGTGTGTTACCGGCATTTTCAGGCGGAGAATATCCAGCCATCTCATGCCTTCACTCACAAACTCGGCACGTTTAATATCCAGTAAGGCCAGGCGATAGGCTTCTTTCTTGTCGGTAACCCTGTTGCCATAGTAGCTCATGATACGGGCGTCGGAAATAACGTGGGTAGCATTATAGTTGACGATACGTGTTTTCACGAGGGTATTCATGTCTACCAGCGCCTGGTCGTACATTTCCTTGCTGAGGTAAGCCTCTGCCCTGTTGAGCAGCGTTTCTTCCGTGGTCAGCAGGGGTACCATGGTGTAGTAAACACCGGTGTTGGCGTTGATGCTGCTGCGTTTGAAGTAAGCCAGGTATTTCATCACGAAATAGAAAGTGCTGCTGGTACTGTACACCTTCAGCGCATCCCAGCGGCTACCCATTGGGCTGCGGATCAGGTTTACCCTGTCTTGTGACATCGCATACTGATTGGCGTAGTAGTAACGTCCGAAGCTGGATACCGTTTCGGCCAGCAGGAGATTGCCAGGGTTATTGGCATTGGTATAAAATGTCTGCAGGTCGTTCGTGGTAACGGAGGCCGCCTGGTAATTCAGCCAGGGTCTTACGTTAGTGGCGAAGTCATTGGTAGGAAATGCCAGGTTAGCTTCTTCTATTACTTTATCATAGTTGCGTTTCCAGAGATAGAACCGGGCTGCAAAAGCGTGGGCCGCTTTTCTGGTAAAGTGATAGGCCGGGATGGCGTATTTGTCGTTCAGTAACGGTATGCCTTCGTTCAGGTCTTTTTCGATCATCTCATATACATAGGCTACTGTTTTCCGGTCATATTGTTTGAGGACCACTTTTTCCGGTTCCGACACATACGGGATGCCCATGTCCTGGCTGGCGGTAGCAGGATCATATGCTTTGGCATACAGGCATACCAGCATAAAGTGTGCATAGGCTCTGGCTACCAGTGCTTCTCCTCTCTGGCCGGCATACAACTGTGGGTTGGCTGCTTTGTTACAGATATTCAGCGCCTGGTTGGCCGATGCAATGGCGCTATAGCAGGCATTCCAGTAATAACTGGGGCCATCCTGGGAAGTGGAGGTGACATCTCTCCAAAAATAGGCGTCTGCATTTTTGGGGTCCTGTACGCCGGTAGTGCTTACATCCATAAAGTTATCCGACATGGATTCTGCCAGCAGGAAGTAGTTACCGCCGGGATAGGCAGTTACCAGTAATTCGGAAACCTTCTCCGGTGTGTTCAGGGTAGCCCGTTGGTCGGGTGCCTGCTCCAGGTATTTTTTACAACCGGTGGCGCCTATTAATGCCACGGCCGCTATATACAGATACGTTCTTTTCATAATGATCACAATTAAAATCCAACTTTTAAGGTAAATGTGAATTGCTTCGGTACCGGCATGGCTACGCCGCCGGAGGTAAAGAATTCAGGATCTTGTCCTTTCAGTTTTTCATCGGCATAAATCAGCCAGATATTGTTGCCCTGGAATTTCACGGCGGCGCTGTTAGCGCGTATCAGCCTGGCTACGCTGGAAGGCAGGTTATAGGCCAGTGATAACTGTTTCAGCCGGACGAAACCGCCGTCGGCTACACGGCCCGATGTATAGTTGTAAACGGTATAGGGATAAACGGAGCCTACTTTGTTACGGGTAAGATAGTCAGCAATGGCCGGGATATCTGTGCGTTGCTGGTCCTGGGGAAGCGTCCATCTGTCCAGGAATTCTTTTGGCAGCGCGTCTGCATCGGAATAGTTTAATGCGAATGCGTTGTTTAACCTGATTTTATTACCAGCCTGGTAGGAGACAAAGAAATTCAGCGTGAAATTCCTGTAGTTGAAGGTGTTGTTCCAGCCTCCGGTGATAACAGGATCAACAGAACCTTCATAGATCAGGTTACTTTTGTTGGTGCTTTGTACATACACGCCATTGGCTACGTTACCGTTTTCATCGATGAAAGTAGGTTTGCCGATGTCGTCCAGGCCCTGGAAGTTGATGGAATATAAACCACGTACCGCATGGCCTTCAGAAGCGCCACCTTCGGGCACGATCAGGTCATAAATACGGGGTTTGCTTTTCAGGTTGGTGATTTCATTTTTATTGTAGCCGAAAGTCAGGTTGGACCCCCAGGAGAAGGATTTGGTTTTCACCAGTTTACCACCGATGGTAAATTCTATCCCGTGGGATTTCATGTCTGCATAGTTGGCCTGTTTGGTGCTTTCGCCGCCAATACCGGAAGTACGGATGGAGCTGATCAGGTCAAAACCATTGCGTTTGTACGCATCTACGCTGATAGACAGTTTATCGCCCCAGAAACCTGCATCGATACCGACGTTGCCTTCGTATTGTTTTTCCCAGGTAAGTTCGCTGTTTTCAAGGTGATCGATGTCGATCTTAGGTTCTACTTCCGATAATCTCGGACGGGTAGCAGAGCCATTCTGGTATACAACGCTGGAGTTGGTGGCGCTGCCGATGCTGGCGGTAAGACCATAAGAGGCACGGAGTTTCAGGAAGCTGATTTTGTCTCTGTACTTCATGAAGTCTTCCTGGTCTATGTTCCAGGCGGCGCTCATCGTCCAGGTAGGCAGCCAGCGGGCGTTTCTGGATTCTCCCATTTTGTTGGAGCCATCGTAACGAACGGTACCGTTGAAAATATATTTACCATCGTAGGAGTAGCTGGCGTTTCCGAAGAAAGAAGCGTAGCGGTCATACTGTTGGTTCATGCCAAAGTAGTTATAACCTCCTTCGAGCAGCATTTTAATCATCCGGTAATCAGTAAAAGGAGTACCACCTTTATCGTACTGGTAGCCATACCCATTGGAGTAGCTGTTCTGACGATCGGTGTACTTGATTTCCTGACCCACGAAGGCGCTCACAGCATGTTTGGTACCAAAGTCATGTCTCCAGTCCAGCTGGTTACGCACGTAATAGTTAGTGAGTTTATCGTCGTTGCGGTTGTAGAAACCACCTTGTGGCAGCGGGATTTGTTTGATGGTGAGCTCCGGATGGTCAGGGTCGTTGTAAAGGAACGGGTTGGCATTTCCCACGGTCGTATTGGGGAGATACCGGTATGCCGCGGCCATGTTGGAGTTTTCGGTGATAATATTTTCGCGGGTAGTTTTTACGAAACGGATAGCACCGATAGTACGGAAGTTAAATTCTTTGGAGATTTTATAGCCCAGTTCACCCTGGATTTTAGTATCCAGCATATCCAGGTTGATGGAGTTGTTTTGCAGTTCATTGATGATATTGAACGGCGCATAGTTGCGGTTAAAGTATTCGAGGTTTCCGAATTCATCATAGGCAGTCATAGCGCGGCTGGTATTGAGTGCGTAGCTATACGGGTTGATATCGAAATCCCTGGTATATACGCCTTCCACTACGTTGCTGGAGCGGCCCTGTGTACCCGGAGCGCGTTGTTGCCGGATAGATCCGTTTACGATCACATCGGCTGTGAGGCGGTTGGTCAGGTTGTAGGTCCCGCGGAGGTTGGCTGTGTAACGGCTTACGCGGTCGGCGATAGACCAGCCGTTGTCGTTATAATAACCCAGGGAGAAATAATGCCTGGATTTATCCGTACCGGAGGAGATACTGAGGGAGTGCTCCTGTACGAAAGAGTTTCTGAAGAGCAGTCCGAACCAGTCGGTATTGGCTTTTGCATAACGTTGCAAAAAGGCTTCCCTGGCTTCGGGAGTGTTTTGCAATCCGAATTTGCCGGTGGAGGCGTCGTAAGCTTTCAGCTGTTGGTACATTTTCGCATATACCCCACCGGTATTTCCGTTGGCGATACTGGAAGTCAGGTTGCCTTTACGGTATAATTCTGCGTATACAGACATCTGGTCGGCAGAATTCATGATGTTGAAAGTGCTGTAATCCGGTTTGAGGAACGTAGAGAAGTTACCGTTATAATTCACCTGGGTGGAGCCGGAGCGTCCTTTTTTGGTGGTGATTACTACTACGCCGTTCATCGCGCGGGCGCCGTATTGGGCGGTAGCGGCCGCATCTTTCAGGATGGTGAATGATTCGATGTCGTCGGCATTGATACCGGCAACGGAGGAACCGATCAGCGTGAGGGCGTCTCCACTGGAGAGCTGGTCGTTACTGATGTTCACGATATCTTCCAGTACAACGTTATCCACTACCCACAGCGGTTTGTTTTCGCCGGAGATAGAGGTAGCGCCTCTTACGCGGATTTTGGGGGCGGCGCCAAAGGTGCCGGAAACGTTTTGTACGGATACACCGGCCACTTTACCTTCCAGCATACGGCTTACGTCAAGGATACCGTCTTGTTTTACATCAGAGCCGCTCACATTTGTTGCGGCGCCGGTAAACAGTTTTTTGGCCACATTCTGATAGCCTGTTACCACCACTTCTCCCAGTCCGGCCACATTTTCTTCCATGGTGATATTGAAGACCGCCTTTTCGCCGACCTGCACTTCATGCGGTTTAAAACCGAGGAAGTTAAACACCAGGATGTCGTTGTTATGGGCATTGATGGAGAAACGGCCTTCCTGGTTGGTGATGACCCCCTTTTGTTGTCCTTTAACCTGTACGGATACACCGATCAGGGGAGAGCCTTTCCTGTCCACCACTCTACCCGAACGCTGGGTTTGTTGTTGCGGCGTTGTTTCGGTAGCGGTGTTCGCAGCCGGTTCTTCTTTCGCTTTCAGTATAATGGTGCTGGACAGCAGTTCATATTCAATGGGCTGGTCTTTCAGTACCTGGTCCATGAACTCATGCAGCGGTACGCCGTTGGCGTTTACGCTTACATCGTGTGCCCGTTGCAGCACCTCTTTCTTATAGAATACCAGGTATCCTGTCTGCTTTTCGATAGCAGAAAACACTTTTTGCAGACTGGCTTTCCGGGCACTGAACGTAACGAGCTGCGCCTTGGCTCCCGCGCTCACCTGCAAAAAGGACACAAGGATAAACATTGCTGTTAATTTCATAGTAATCAGCAGTTTTTTTAGTCCGGTAGCTATTCCCTTCACCGGATGTTGCCGATTTACCGATACCGCCCCGACCTCGTCAGGAAGGCCGGCCGGTACTACATTTCCGGGCATAGCATACCAACTACAATTCGCATTTTTTTGCTTAAATTGCATTAGTTTGATGATTTTAACTGGTTGTTTAAAAAATTGGTTTCATTCGATCAGGATCACGCAAACGCTTTCCGGGGGTGGTGATGACACCTCCGGTTTTTGTTAACTGTCCCTTCTTTTTGGTTATATCCGTTTTTAAAATTTTACAAAAAGAGAAGTGCTGCTACATCTCATAGCGCAGCCTGATAAACAGTACTTTTATTTTTTGGTTGATGACAGTCTCCCGTCTTTCATTATTCAATGATTATTGCTCATATTCAGGTTAAGGAATGAACACTATTGTTTTATTATTTTCCAGGCGACAATGTACGCCTGCCTGGTTTAAGACTTTGATCATTTCCGGCAGGGCGAGGTTCCGGTTTATTTTACCGCCCAATTCCGCATCTGGTGCGTTTTCCATGACTTTAGTGTCGATACCGTACCATCTTGAGAGCTGTCGTGCCAGCATGGTCAGGTCATTATCTTCAAAATCAAAATACCCGTTTTTCCAGGCAATAGCGCTTTCTGTGTTGACAGGCAATACGCTGATGGGATGATCAGGGGAGATATTGGCCTGCTGGTCGGGTTTCAGTAATGTTTTATTTTCGGTTGTTCCGGCAGATACCATCACGGCGCCCTGTACGAGGGTCACCCTGCAGGAGTTTTCATCGGGATAGGCATTGATATTAAAATAGGTGCCCAGTACTTCCACGGTCCCTATCTTTTTATCGCTGCGCCGGATATTTACTTTAAATGGATGTTTCACATCCTGGGCTACTTCCAGGTATACTTCCCCGGAGATGTCCACTGTACGGTCATCCCCCATAAAATAAGTGGGAAACCGGATACTGCTTTTGGCATTGAGCCAGACGATCGTACCATCGGGCAACATTACTTTAAACTGGCGGCCAACCGGTGTGGTGAGCGTGTTATACTGTGGCGCCGCCGGTTCACCGTTGGCACGGTCATAACCAATTTTACCGTTGTGCAGCACAATACTGGCGCCGTTCTGGGTGGCTACAATACCGTTGCCCAGGCTGTCCAGTACAATCTGCGAGCCATCTCCCAGTGTGAGTACAGCACCGTCACGCCCCGGAGGAAAATCTGCTTTAGCCACCGGTTGTGGTTTAGCCTGACGGCTGATGATCAGTGCCGTTCCTGCTCCCAGTAATACCAGTATAGCAGCAGCGGCCCACCATCTACGAAAGGAAATCACCCGGGAGGCAGCTGGCCGCTGTTCTGATTCGGCTTCATCGAGCGCTTCCTCAATCATGGCTATACGCCGGAGATCAAGGGAAGGCAGCTCCGGCATGCCGGGCAACAGGTGACTGTATTTATCCAGGACTTCCAGCTGTTCATCGGGGCCGGCGGCTGCCAGCCATTGACGGAACGCTGCGTATTGCTCCTGGGAATAATTACCAGCAGCATAGTCTTGTAAAAATTGGTCTCGTTGATCCTTCGTCATAAACCGGAATATGTCTCCAGACATAAGGACGTTTCAATTATTCAAAAGGACACGCCCAAGAAAAAAAAAATTTCAGTTGTTGAAAAAAAGCGGGAGAGAGAGGATAAACCAGCAAAAAGCAAAGGTGTCTTTTTCTTCAAAACACTGGCGAACCAGCTTCTGGGCCTTGTATAGCTGGTTTTTAACGCCTGATTTGGAGATGTTCAGTTCCGCTGCTATTTCATCGAGGCTCAGGCCTTTTTCCACGCTGAGGCGGAAAACATGCTGGCACTGGGTTGGAAGGGCCGCAATTTGCCGTTGCACTTTTTCATAGATAAAGCGGTAATTCCAGATATCCTCGGGTGTTTCGGCGGTAGCGTCCCGTTGTACCAGCTCCACGATGGCGGCTTTGCGTACCTGCTGATGCCGGAGATGGTCCAATAAACGGTTCCTGGCCGACCGGGCAATATAGGGTCTGAAGGCTGTTACCGTTGCCAACTTATCGCGTTGCTCCCATACACGGACAAACACGTCCTGTATAATTTCGTCGGCTTCATCGCGGGAAGTGGTGAAAAGATGTACGTACTGAGTTACAGCATCCAGGTGCTGGGAATAAAGCTGGGTAAAAGCTTCCCTACTCCCTTGCGATGCCTGCAGCATCAGGTTCGATTCGTTATATAATATTTTAGTTGACAAATGGCAGTAAACCGGTTGGCGATAAAAATATGTATTTTTTTTAAGTGTTCCAACCTTGCGGGATTAGATTGTTTCCGGTATCAAAATACAGCGGACAGATGGAATTTATGTTCCGGGGGGAAACCTGAAAAGCAGGTTTCTGGTGTTTAGTAATCTTCGGAAAATGAAAACAGTAATCACCGATGGCTTCCAAATAACATCCCAGCATGGGAGCAGTACCAAGTTTCTTGTCCTTGAGTCAAACCGATTACAGGCATGCCTTAACTATGCCGTTAAAAAGAACATCAAAGCTATAATCATTAATGATTACGAAGATTACCTTCCCGACCTGAATTTCCTTCATCAGTATGATTTTTTTACCGAAGTTTTTTGTGCAGCAGACTTAGAAGATATTTCTGCTATCTATGCGCTAAAAAAGTTACAAAAGCTTTCAATCAGTAATGGTAAACATGAAGTAGATCTTACCCGATTCAGCGCTCTGAAGGAGTGTTCAATTGATTGGAATAACAAAATAAAAGGCTTAGATCAGCCTAACAACATCCTGCATCTTGAAATATGGAAATTTAAACCCGCTTCAAAAGATTTTACAATCCTTTCGGGTTGTACCCAAACCAATATTCTGAAAATTACTGAATCAAACATTGAATCTTTCAAGGGAATTGATGCCATGCGATCTCTGGGGCATTTCGAGGGGCATTATTTGTCGAAATTAACCACCCTGGATGGATTAGAGGCTATAGCGCCACACCTGATGACCTTGATTTTAGAATATTGCAGAAAATTGTCTAACTACGACACCGTTCTTCGTCAGCTGGTCCATCTCAAAAAAATTATCTTAGGGGATTGCGGGCCACTACCATCGATCGATTTCGTCCGAAATCTGAAAGAGCTGGGATTCTTCAGTTTTGTTAATACCAATATTTTGGATGGAGACATTTCTCCAGCGGATAATTTGGGTTATGCTGGGTTTGATAATAAGCGTCATTATAACAGGAAGTTTGAAAACATGAAAAATGCGCCGTGGTAACGATCAAATTATATCATCGTGATTTTTTGAGGAAAATTCAACACGATAAACATTTTAGAGGGCTGACCACTGCTTTTGGTCGGCCCTTGTTTATTGAGTGTCTGGTGAACGCTTGTTCTTGTTTGTCTGCTGTGCTTGCTTTTTGAGCCAACCCTTCGAAAATCAATCTCCCTGCACAAATCCCGGTGGCGGGGCAAACCGTTCATCGGTAATAAAACCTTTATCGCTGAGGGTTTTCAGAAAAGCAATCAGCGCTTGTTTATCATCCTGGCTGAGTGTAAAACCGCTTTTGAAAACCGGATCCAGTGACGCTGTGGGATAAAAGCCGTTGTCGTAATGATTCATTACGCTTTCGAGGCTGCCAAAGCGCCCGTCGTGCATATAAGGTGCCGTGAGGGCTACGTTCCGCAGGGAGGGGACTTTAAACTTATACAGGTCTTCTTCCAGCAGGGTTATTTTAGCACGTCCGGAATCGGTGCCAAACGGGCGGGGTGCTACGCCGTTGTTACGGAAACTATTGTCAGTGAACAAAGGCGGTTTATGGCAGCTGGCGCAGCGTTGCTCAAAAAGAGCGAGACCTTTTTTCTCTGTTTCACTGAAGTTTTCTTTGCCGGCTATAAAACGGTCATAGCGGGAGTCGGCGCTGACCAGCATCACCATAAACTGGGACAGGGCTTTCAGCATCCGGGTACTGTTGATGCCCGGTGAGCCGAATGCTTTTTCAAACAGCTGCTGGTAGCGATTGTTGCGTTGCAGTTTCCCGATAACGTTGTTCAGCTTATCGTCCATTTCCACCGGGTTTTCGATGGGGGCAATGGGCTGAAGGTCGAGGTCATGCACGCCACCATCCCAGAAGAAAGTGGTGGACCAGGCCAGGTTCTGAATAGGCGGGGAGTTACGGGTACCCAGCCGGTCTTCGATACCGTGACTCACATCATGCCCGTGATGGGTGAACGCGTTGGCCTGTATGTGGCAACTGGCGCAGCTGATGGTGCCATCGCGGCTGAGGACGCCGTCGTAAAAGAGTACTTTGCCGAGGGCAAACCCGTCGTTGGTGACCGGGTTGTCGGCCAGCCGGTACACCGGTTCGGGGAAGCCGGCCGGCTTCACAAAAGTGATGTTGGTAGCCGGCCCGGGAGGGGTGCTTTGTTTGTGACAAGCAACGCTGGTAACAACGGTGAGTAAAGGCAATACAATGCCCCTGCCCCACCTATAACGATGATGCATAAACGAATAAATTAATCAGGAATGCTTACTTTTTCAGTTTAGCCATATATTTTCCCGGATTTTTAAGAAAGACTTCCTTGCAGGTGACAGAGCAAAAATGAATCGTGTCTTTTTCATAAACAGTCCATTCTTTGTAGGCCGTGTCATAAGGCATCTGGCATACAGGATCGGGCAGTTTATCGCTGACAGCGGTTTCCGTAGTAGCGGGTACTTCAGGCATGGGTGCATCTTGGGTTTCAGCAGGTTTGCTGTTTTGATTGCAGGCAAGGGCCAGGAGGACGCTACAGGTTAAGATCACTTGTTTCATGATAGAATTAATTAATGTTACTCGTTATGCACATGGTCAATGTTAAACATTTGCGTGTAATTATCCGCGATTTTCTCTGAATATGGCCCCGCCATTACATTTGGATTAACAGCGACGCTCACATTGGTGGTGCCGTTCAGCATTTTCAGCGCATCTGCGAAGAAATGGATTTGTGCCCGGCGGTCGCGGCGGACGATGGCTTTGCCGTTGTTGGGAATGGTAAGCGTTACCTCCCGGGTATTGTTGAGCGTACGCGGGCCGTTATTAAAATTGCCACCATACAGACCGATATGATACCGGAACAACTTTTGTGCATCGGTGGAAGCTGGTGAACCGCCTTCCAGTTTAGCGAAGATATAGCCGCTGTTCCAGCTCCAGTACATATCAGCCGCACCTTCTGCCGGGTCCAGTACACCGGGGCGTTTGCTGATATCCATGGTATTCCGGGCACTGTCTACCCCGATCATAAATTTTACCTGGGTATAATCACCGGCCGGCACATTGTAGAGCGTATGAAAGCCGGAGGCTTTATTGTCTTCGCTGATCAGTAAATAGGAGCTGTCCTGGGGCACGGTATATACCTGTCCGGAAGCCGTGATCAGCCGGAAATTGCTGACATAGTAGGCAAACTTGCTGATGGTGAGTGATTCACCGGTCGCGTTGCGGTACTGCTGATTGTTCAGAATCAGGTCGTCGGTGCCGGCGCGGTTATCGAATTCCAGTACCACCACGCCTTTTTCGTTCGGGTCGTTTGCCGGTGCGGTACTGTCTTTAGAGCAGGAAGCCAGGATGGTGAGTATGCTGAAGAGTAGAATATTTTGTTTCATGAGATGATCTTTTTAGAAGAAGAAATTAACGGTAGCGGATAAACGCGCATATGTTTTATTATACCCGGCGGAAAGATGCTGGTATACCGGTAGCTGGGCTTGTACCCCGGCAGAGAAACGGTTGAAATATACATCCGCTCCGATGCTGGTATGCAACATATCGCCGCCGGTATATTCCTTGGTTTTTTGCAGCTGGTGGTCGCCTTCGGCGTGTTCATACATGAGACCTGCGTAGGGCTGTAAGGCCACAGTTTTGCTGACCGGCTGGTACAGGAAACCCCGTAACGAGGTGTTGAAACGATTGCCAAACCGGTATTCTTCTTTGTTGGTGGTATTGATACGATAGCTGGCATCCGTATTCAGGCCCCATTTTCCCCTCCGGACAGTATATACCGCATTCAATACAAAATCGGTGCTGCGGCTGCCCGGTTGAAAGTTCTGGTAGATATTGCCACCTTCATCGGGGATGCCTGTTTTGCCGGTGGGTAGTTTAATACCGCCACCCGCCTGGAATACATGGTGCCATTTTTTGCTGAGGTCCCAGTTGTTGTCAATAAAGGTGTAATTGGCCATGAGTGTGATATCACCGAGGCCGGAAACAGTGGTGATACTTTTCCCTTCTTCCCGTCTGAAATATTGAAACGGCACAAAGGCAAAGAACTGTAGTTTTTTGGTAGCGTACCATCTGCCCCATACTTCTGTAGTATGATAAAATTCCCTGGACTCGTGGTTCATGGTGTTGCCCAATTCCATGGGATGGGTGGATTTAAATTGCCGGTATCCGTAGCGGAGACCGATGAAGTTCTTATGGTATTGCGGCAGTATACCCAGCTGGTAACCGCTGGCAGAACATCCGCAGATGTCGCAGGCCATGACGGATACAGGCATGAGCATAGCCATGATGAAAAATAACTTTTTCATTGTAAGGGTTTATACGGCAAAGCAATAACAGTATCGGCTATACGTAAATGAATAGCGATAACAAGGACGATACACGATGCGTGTATGTCTGACGATAATAAAAGATGCGTGATAGTAAATAACTATCAGCAGACTGACATGAATAACACAGACGGTTTAGCAGAGGGGCGGGTGAAATACGCTGTTGGCGGGACTGTGGGTGGGTTTTATGAGATAGAATGCGGTAAGTTCCGTGTGAATATCGAAGCAGGGCGCCTCACCGGAGAAAATTAGTTGTTCGCAGAATAAAGTGATCTCTTTGTTTTCTTTTTGAGTGTAAGGATTTTTTTGTTCCTGTTGTTCTTCCTTCAATAGTTGTTTACGTAGCTGGCACTTCCCGTTACAATGCATGGACGGGTTGTTCCTGTTTTCGCAAAGGTTGGCTGCAATGTAGGCCTGGTTTATCTTATAGCTGATAAACACCACCACTGAACCAAAGTTTTGCAGTAGCATGATGAAACACAATAATATGCAGGAGAGTTTTTTCACGCGTTGCAAAAATAGATATTTTCATCATAAAATATTCGTGCATTTATCAAAACTGATATAAATCATGTTATTTGTTTATTTGGATATTTTGATATTGAGGAGATGCTATATAAAGCGACATGCCCACTGATCTTTTCAGTGGGCATGCGTTTCAGGATATTATACATTGATCTCCGCCAATCAGCGAAATCAGCAAAAATCATGTTCATCAACGTTACCAGATGACAACTCTTTGTGCTTCCGGTAATGCCATTTTGCTACCCGGAGCACATCCCCATGCAGCCTGGAATTCCTGCAGGTGAGGCAGCGGTCCGTTGATACGGTCTCTTGCCGGAGAGTGAGGATCTGTCTGGATTTGCTGGCGAAGTGCGGCTTCGGTGATGTTACCGTGCCATACCTGCGCCCATCCGAGGAAGAAGCGTTGTTGCCAGGTGAAGCCGTCAATTGGTTTGGGTTCCTCTTTACCTTCGAAAGATTTTTTCAGTGCGTAGTAAGCGAGGGTGAGGCCGCCGAGGTCAGCAACGTTTTCACCGATGGTGAGTGCGCCGTTGATTTTTACGCCAGGCAGTACTTCGATTTTGCTGAAGTAGTCGATATAGCTTTTGGTCAGTTTATCGAAGTTAGCGCGGTCAGATTTGGTCCACCAGTTTTTGAGGTTACCATCTGCATCGAACTGGGAGCCCTGATCATCGAAGCCGTGGGTAAATTCGTGACCGATTACAGCGATGATGCCGCCGTAGTTGATCGCGTCATCGGCATTAGGATTGTAGAACGGCGGTTGCAGGATACCGGCAGGGAATACAACTTCGTTGTTGAGCGGGTTGTAGTATGCGTTTACAGTTTGTGGTGTCATGCCCCATTCGCTTTTATCCACGGGTTTACCGATTTTATCGATATTCTCTTTATGCTCATAAAGCACAGCGGAGATGGCGTTTTCGAGGAGTGTGCCTTTGTCAACCTGGATAGAAGAATAGTCTCTCCATTTATCGGGATAACCGATTTTATAGGTAAAGGAGGCCAGTTTTTTGCGGGCCATTTGTTTGGTGGAGTCGCTCATCCAGGTGAGTTTATCGATACGTTCGCCGTATACACTGCGTACGTTTTCGATCATTTTGGATACTTTCTCCTTGCTGCTTTCAGGGAAATATTTTTTAGCGAACAGTTTGCCCAGTGGCATACCCAGTTTGGAATCGGTGGAGCGGATAGCTCTTTCCGGACGTGTTTTCTGGGCTTTTTTGCCGGTCATTACAGTACCGAAGAAATGGAAATTCTCCTCATCAAAAGACTTCGGCAGGTAGCCGGCGAAGCTGGTGAGCAGTTGCCATTTGGTATATGTTTTCAGTACTTCAATGGGCGTTTGTTTCAGCAGTTTTTCGGCATTGGTGATATAACCTTTATTCTGCAGGATGACAGTATCTGTTTTGATATCCTGTTTCTGGGTGAAGGCATCCCAATCGAAGGCCGGCGCCAGTGTTTTCAGTTCTGTGAAGGCCGCTCTGTTATAGGTTTTAACAGGATCGCGCAGTTCCACATTGGAGAGCTGGATTTTAGCCAGCTGTGTTTCGATGCCGAGGATGGTCACACCTGGTTTTTGTTCCGGGAAACCAGCGAGGCTGAACATTTTATCTACGTGTTGAACGAATTCTTCCCGCACTTTTTTAGTGGCGTCGTCTGTTTTCTCATAGTAGCTTTTTTCGCCGAGGCTCAGACCGCTTTGTCCCTGATAGAGGACATTCATTTTACTGTTTTTGGCATCAGCTTCCGCACCGAAGCCCACGAAGGAGGATACGCCTATCTTCTGGAGTTCGCCGGTTACCGCAGCCCAGTCGCCCAGGTTCTTGATAGCTTCAATTTTATCGAGGTAGGGTTTCAGCGGGGTGATACCTCTTTTTTCGATGGTAGCGGTATCCAGGAAGGAAGCATAGTAGTCTGCGATTTGTTGTTCTTCCGTACCTTTTTTCAAATCTTTTTTGCCGCTCAGCTCAGCGATGATGCCTTTCAGGCGGACTTCCTTGTTCTGTTTGTCAAGGATGCCGAAGGCGCCCCAGCGGCTTTCGGTAGAAGGGATGGGGTTGTTTTTTTTCCAACCTCCGTTAGCATAGTTGTCGAAGTCATCGCAGGCCTTGTAGGCAGTGTCGATGTCGGCCAGGTTAAATGCCGGTACCTTGGCGGTATCGGTGGCTGCTTCGGAATGTTGCTGCTGCGTGGAACTGTTGGAGTTACAGGCCGCAAACGTAACCATGGCGGCCAGCAACGGTAGTTTTACCGCATTGTTTTTCTTCATATGTAAAACAGGTTTAGTGTTTAAAGTTATGGAAAAGAGGGGAGCAAAAATCAGCGCTTTTACATGAGCGGCAAGGGTTATAGAAAAACAACGGGAGAAGATCCTTGATTTTCTCCTAAATTAGGCGGGAATTAGGTAGGTTTGTATCGTAAAATGAGCTTTTTGGATGCGTTTGATGTTTAAATTATACAAGATTTTTACCGCCCTTGCCTTGATGATAACAGGTTTTTTTACGTTTGCGGGCATACTTTCGATCTTTACTGTAGGCTTTTATCCATTGTTGATCGTGTCGGTCATGGCTTGGGGCGCCTGCTTTATACATAGTATTTTATCGATATATCTCCAGCGCAGCCTGCTTATACCAGAGGTACAGCTGAAAGAAAATACACCGGGTGGCATCCGGATCATGGGAGTAATCACCCTTATTTGGGGTGGTATCCTGTTTTTGTTGGGCGCCGGTATCCTGGCTATGCCACCGGAAGCCAAAAAAGATGTGGTACAGCAATTGGGGGGAGATAACCCGGCTGTATTAACACCAATGGGCATCGTGTTCCTGCTGATTGGTTTTATCCTGACATTTAATGCCAACCTGTCTTTCCGTTTCCTGAGGGAATGGACACAACGGGATGAGAGACAGGAAGAAGAATAAGAAAATACCACTGCAACCGGTTCATTTTGACCGCAGGATCTCTTTGTTTGAAGCCACGGTCAACGAACTGTTTACCGGAGAAAAAGCGGAGCTGGCTGTCAGCCGTGCCCGCTCTATCAGGGATATTATGCAGTACAAAATGCAGCAGATCAATCAACCCAAACCATAATCCGCTAGAAAATAAGTTATGCAACCATTAGCAGAACGGTTAAGACCGGTGACATTGGATGAACTGGTGGGGCAGGAACATCTTACCGGAAAAGACAGTATCCTCAGAAAAGCCATTGAGCAGGGAAAAATACCTTCCATGATTTTATGGGGTCCTCCCGGTGTGGGTAAAACAACCATCGCCAATATTATTGCACATACCCTTCAGGTACCTTTTTATACGCTAAGCGCTATTTCTGCCGGTGTAAAAGAAGTGCGGGAAGTGATAGAAATGGCCCGCCGGCAGGTGCATGCGGTGCTTTTCATTGATGAGATCCACCGGTTCAATAAAGCCCAGCAGGATGCCCTGCTGGGAGCCGTAGAAAAGGGGATTATCACCCTGATAGGTGCTACCACTGAAAATCCTTCTTTCGAAGTAAATGCCGCGGTATTATCGCGTAGCCAGGTATATGTGTTGAAACCACTGGGCGATGACCAATTGAAAGAACTGCTCCGTCAGGCTATGGAGCGGGATAAATGGCTGCAAAGCAAAAACATTGAATTAAAGGAAACCGCTGCGTTGTTTAATATTTCCGGCGGCGATGCCCGCAAACTGCTCAACCTGTTTGAGTTGGTGGTGAGCACGCTGCAGGAAGATCCTATTGTGATCACCGATCAGAAAGTGATGGACATTGCGCAGCAACGGGTAGCCATATACGATAAAACCGGCGAACAGCACTACGATATTATTTCTGCCTTCATCAAAAGTATTCGTGGCAGCGATCCGAACGCGGCTGTGTACTACCTGGCCCGCATGATAGAAGGAGGTGAAGACGTGAAGTTTATTGCACGCCGGCTGGTGATACTGGCATCTGAAGATATCGGCAATGCCAATCCCAATGCGCTGTTGCTGGCTACCAGCTGCTTCCAGGCGGTGAACCTGATCGGTTATCCCGAATCACGGATTATCCTGTCGCAATGCGTGACTTACCTGGCTTCTTCTGCGAAGAGCAACGCTTCTTACATGGCTATCAATGCCGCTCAGGCCATGGTAGCGAAAACCGGTGATCTGCCGGTACCGATGCATATCCGTAACGCCCCTACGAAAATGATGAAAGAAATGGGCTATAGCAAGGGATATGCCTATGCTCATGATTACGGCAATAACTTCGTGGAACAGGAATTTTTACCGGATGCTATTAAAGGCACTAAGCTGTATGATCCGGGAAAGAACCCGCGGGAAGACGAGCTGCGTAAGCATTTGAAGCAGTTGTGGAAAGACAAATACAATTATTGATACAATAAAAAAGCGAAGACCTTGTCTTCGCTTTTTTATTGTTATTACTCTTTATCTTTTTGTAAGATTTCAAAAGTTTGTTCCAACCGTTCACCATTTTCATCTACCAGTGTGATGGTATGTTTGCCTGGTGGCGGATGTAATGCCATCTGATGAAATTCTACTGTTTCGCCGATGAAGTTATTATCCAGGTGCCAGTATATTTTCGCGGCACTGTTACGGTGGGTGGCGGTGAAGATGGTTTGGCCGGGTTGGCCGTTTAACTCCGTGGGCACATAAATACGGGTATTGGGCCGCGGATAAATCAGCTCAATAGGCGCCCGGTCCTGCCCCAGTGAAGCCAGGCAATCCGGTTTATAAGGCGGTAGCGGCGCATAATAGTTTTTGCTTCTATAGTAGTACTCCTGTGAAGGCGGCAGAATAAACCATGCTTTGTGTTGCATGAACTGTGGCGATTCGCAGGCTTCTGTAACCCGCCACTGACCGGTACGGTCCAGGTGTACCAACTGATGGAAGGGGCATACGCCGGAACGGATACCAGCTGCCGGTACCATAACGGAATCTTTTTCATCGCAAAGGTCGCTGGCACGATAACCGCTTTTACGGCATACTTCCACTTTTTTCAGCAGTGCGGTAGGCGTCGTAAACCAGCCTCCCGTGCGTAACTGGCGGAATACATCAAAAAGTATAGGCGCCGCCGTAGACACCCCGATGAGCCCCGGACGACCTTCCCCATCAGCATTTCCTACCCACACCCCTACTACATATTTAGGGGTGAGACCGATGGCCCAGCCATCGCGGAAACCGAAGCTGGTACCTGTTTTCCAGGCAATGCGCTGCGATGAGGAGAACTGTTGCCACAACAGTTCCTCTCCCGGACGCATCACTTCCGTCATCGCTTCAAAGGTATACCAGATAGCGCCGGCGTTGAGGATGCCTTCCTTGCTGAGACCATATTGAGAAGGACGTTGTATATCCGCCTGATAATTTGGCGGATGAATATCATCCATATCGTATTTGCCATTGTACTGGTCCAGGTGGATGAGCGTGCGTGCCATACTGGCGTACATGCCGCACATCTCCCATAGCGTGGTTTCTCCACCGCCCAGGATCAGCGACAGACCGTAGTGATCGGCCGGTTTGTTGAGGGTGGTGATGCCCATTTTCTGTAGCAGCGTGTGAAAACGTTCATAGCGGTACATCTGCAGCATACGTACAGCCGGGATGTTGAGCGAACGGGCCAGTGCGCGGGAAGCGGGTACTGCCCCGTCGTAGCCCAGATCGAAGTTCTGTGGCGAATAACCGGCAATTTGTGTGGGAATGTCCGGTATCAGGGTATTCGGGAGTATCAGACCATCGTTGAGCATGGCCGCGTAGAGTACCGGTTTGAGCGTACTGCCGGGGCTGCGTCTGGCCTGTATAATATCCACATGGCTTTCCAGTTCAGGATCTGAAGGGGTGTAGATATTACCGACATAGGCGAGGGTATTGCCTGTTTCCACATCCAGCACCAACACCGCCGCATTGTTGATGTTGTTGGCTTTGTAGGCATTGTGATATCTTTCCGTGATGGCGGTTACATTCCTTTGCAACGCGGCTTCCACGGTGCTTTTGATACGGGTAGGCCCATCGGATTTTTGTTGCTGGTAGTCGAGGCGGAAGCGGTCCAGCAGGTGAGGCGCATCCTGCGGTAGCGGCAAAGGCTGTGCCGGCAAGGGTTCCAGCTTCGCCAGCTGACAGGTAATACTGTCAATGGTTTTGTTATGATAGAGTTTATCGAGTAATTGGTTTCGTTTATTGAGCAGCGTGTTACGGTTACGGCCGGGATGCACCAGGGCCGGACTATTCGGCAACACGGCCAGTGCCGCCATTTCGCCCCAGGAGAGCTGATCCGCTTTGCGGCCGTAATAGCGCCAGGAAGCGGCTTCCAGTCCCACTACGTTACCACCGAAAGGTGCATTCGCCGCATACAGTGCGATGATTTTCTTTTTGGAGGCTGCAAATTCCAGTCGTGTAGCCAGTACTGCTTCCACCATCTTCTGCCAGAAGGTGCGGGGCTGATTACGGGATATACGGATCACCTGCATCGTCAGGGTACTGCCGCCGCTGACTACCTTCTTTCCGCGCAGGTTCTGCCGGATAGCGCGGCTAACGGCCAGCGGGTCTATCCCCCAATGGTAATAAAAACGTTTGTCTTCATAAGCAACAATACATTTTTCAAATTTCTCCGGTACATGAGCGTTGTAGGGGAAGCGCCATTGCCCGTCCGGCGCGATACTGGCGTTTAATAAATCTCCGTTGACATCTTCCAAAACAAAGGAAGTAGGGCTGGTAAACAGTTGGCGGGGCAAACAAAAATAATAGGCAATCAGCAGGATACCGGCGGCGGTGAGCCACCATTTTCTCTTTTTGCACCATTGCGGGAAGCGTTGAAATTTCATTGCGTGATAATAGTATTGTTGATTGGGTTACTGTTTTGAGGCAGGGAAATCATTCACTTTGATCTGTTCATTATCACCTTCAAAATGAACAGGGTATTGTGTTTCCTTGTACTTAAATTTGACTTCTTCTTTTTTGAAACCATATCCAATTAACCCAAAAAAACTTTTTTTATGACGGAGCAATTTACGGAAATAGTAACGCTTATTAAGCGTTCGCAGTACAATGCCCAAAAAAATGTAAACATTGAAATGATCAATCTCTACTGGCAGGTGGGTGAATATATCCATCAGAAAATTGCAAGTGCCAGTTGGGGAGAAAGTACACTTGAGGAGTTGGCACTCCATATTCTTAGAAAACATCCCGAATTGAAGGGATTTACGAGGTCGAATCTTTACAAGATGAGGCAGTTTTATAGCTCTAATATCCCATATTTAGAAAAAAAATCTACAAAATCATCTGGAAATCAACAAGAAATTGTCTCGACACTGTCGAGACAATTTACGGATATTCGTAATACGCTGTTGGTAAGAGTTACCTGGAGCCATCATATTACACTGATGGGTAAAACAAAATCACGAGAAGAAAGTGAGTTTTATCTACGTTTGTCTGTACAGGAAAACTATTCCGTTCGCGAATTGGAAAGGCAGATTAAAAGTAGCTTGTACGAGAGAGTACAACTGGGACAACAACAGTCTCCGATCTCAAGGGAGAGAATTGGTACTGATGAAAATATGCTGTTCAGAGATAAGTTCGTTTTCGAGTTTTTAAATCTTCCTGAAAATCATGATGAGAAGGATTTACGGCATGCCCTGATCCGTAAAATAAAAGACTTCATTCATGAATTAGGTGATGGGTTCAGCTTCATTGGTGAAGAATACCGTGTGACTGTTGGTGGTACTGATTTCTACATCGATTTGGTATTTTATCATCGTGATCTGCAATGCCTGGTGGCGTTTGAGCTAAAGACAACTGCCTTTATGCCGGAATATATCGGGAAGCTCAATTTTTATCTGGAAGCATTAGACAGGCGTGCGAAACGGGCACATGAAAGACCCAGTGTTGGTATTTTGCTGTGTAAAGAACAAAACAGCGAGGTGGTGGAATATGCTATCAACAGAAGTTTATCGCCTACTATCATTGCTGAATACCAAACTTTTTTACCGGATAAAAAACTGTTGCAGCAAAAACTGCATGAATTATTTGAAGAAGTAGAATGATTAATATTTTTAATAAAATATCACTTTTTTATTTGTAAACAATTGATAAATAGGTGAAAATTTGTCTCATCACTGATGACACAATTTAATAATATTCCTAATTCGATTATTTTACGCCAACAATGATTTCACCACTTCCACTTGTTTGGAAGTGGTTTTTGTTTTGTCATAAGCCAGATAAATAACATTGGTAGTAGGCACTGCTCCTTTCCATATCACCTGTAATTTACCTTCTTTCTGAAGGTCTTTCACCAGGTAGTCTGCCGCTACTGTAAACCCCTCACTATTGCTGATGGACTGCAGAATGGTGTTCATATCCGGGATAACGTAGCGGGGTTTAATAGTGGGGCGTTTGTTGAAATTCGTGAGCCAGAACCGCCGTATAATAGCCAGGTCGGTGCTATAGGCGTACCATGTTTGCTGCAGCAGCCATTCTTCTGCTTTCTCCAGGTCATTCTTTTTAAGCAGTGCGCGAAATTTTTTGCAGTCTGCTGCCGGGTGGGCGGCGATTACAAAAGACTCTGTCAGAACGGGTTCAAAGAAAATATCCTTTCTATCGGTACGTTGGGTAGCGATCACGAAATCGAGTTCGCCGTTACCCAGTTTTGCCAGGAGGTCTTTTGTTAAGCCGAACGTAGTGATCATATCTGCCGGTAAGGCGGGCAACTTTTTCAGCAGCACGGAATGAAATATTTCTTTCACCGTACCTAAGCGGATAGCAGGCAGTTGCCGGTTATTGCACAGCGCCGTGAAAGTGGCTTCCAGGTGCTCCAGTTTCTCCAATGGGGCAATCAGTTGGGTATAGAATAATTTTCCGTGATCTGTAGGGATTAGTTTGGGTTTTCGCTCAAAGAGCTGTTGCCCGATATAGGCCTCCAGGGCGGAGATATGCTGACTGACGTTAGGCTGGGAGATAAAGAGTGCTTTGGATGCTGCGGTCAGCGATCCTGTTTGATATACCGCCTTAAATGTCCTGTACCATTCCAGATTTACCATGTTATGAAGGTATAAATATTTTTATGAAGATGATAAATCATACTATTTTATTTTATGGGTAAAAGCGATGCAATTTTGTTGAAAAAAAATGAACGAGCAATTGAGTTTATCGCGGGAAGTGGTGGCTGCGCTGGATTTTATCCAGGCTATCCCGATGCCGGCCATAGCTGATCCCGTATTGGCTGGCAGAAAGTTTTACGAAGGATTTATTCCTATGGCAGGAGAACCGGAAACGCTGTTTCATATAGAAGACCGGGAGGTGCCCTCATCAGCCGGTGCAGTTCCCATCCGCATCTATCGCCCGTCGGCATTGCCGTTGCTGCCGGTGGTGCTCTACTTTCACGGAGGCTGGTTTAATGCGGGCAACCTCGAAACCCACGACAGGCCTGTACGTTCGCTGGCCCGCTTGTCTAATGCGGTGTTTATTGCGGTAGATTACCGGCTGGCTCCGGAATACCCTTTTCCCTACGGATTCAATGATAGTATAGCAGTGTTGCAATGGGTACATGCACATGCAGCGGAACTGGGTATAGATGCTTCCTGTATCGCATTGGCGGGCGATAGTGCCGGCGGCGCCCTCGCCGCTGCCCTTACCCGGCGTGCCGTAAAAACGATGGGTATTGATGTCCGTTGCCAGGCACTGATCTATCCCGTTACGGATTCATCGCTGCAAACAGCATCCTGGCAAACATTTGCGGACGGACCTAATCTTACCCTGGAGGGTGGCCGTATGGCCTGGGACATGTACACTCCTGCTTCTGCCGACAGAAACCATCCGGATGCTGCGCCACTGTTAGCCGGCGATCTGAATGGATTACCGCCAACACTCATCCTGACAGCGGAATATGATCCGCTGCGGGATGAAGCGGTACAATATGCTGACCGGCTTCAATCCGAAGGCGTGAACGTGCAGTTGTCTGCCTACAAAGGCATGATACACGGCTTCTTTCAGATGGGCGGCATGATTCCGGATGGAAAACGTGCTATCGAAGAAGTAGCTGTTTTTTTGAAAGCGCATAATCAATCTGCCCGATGAAGAAGATAGCCTATGTAGGATGCCTCGGTATGATCGGGGTGATTACAACTGAGTTTGGCGTAATCGGTATTCTGCCACAGATAGCCCGGTATTACAGGGTGAGTATTGAAGATGCAGGATTATTGTTGAGCGCCTTTGCAGGTGTGATTGCTTTTGCAGGACCTTTTATGATGCTGTTATTATCACGGGTTGACCGTAAAAACATCATGGCGTTGAGCCTTGCACTCTTCCTGGCTTCCGGTTTGATATCGTTATTATCTCCTCCATTCTGGCTGCTGCTGGTAGCCAGAATGTTGCCGGCTTTCCTGCAGCCGGTGTATATCTCCACCGCCATTGCAGCGGCTACAGCGGCTGCGGGTAAACAGGACCGGCATAAGATGATGGCGGTTGTTTTGGGCGGAATAGGTATTGCCACTGTTACCACCGTACCTTTTGCCACTTACGTTGCCGGTGTGTTGGATAGCTGGCAGTCTTCGTTTATAGTACAAAGTATTATCAGTCTTATCGCACTGGTGATGATCCTGCTGTTGTTACCTGCCCTGCCGGTGATGACAAAAAAATCGCCTGCAAAACATTTGACGATACTCCGGAAACCGGCATTTATACGCAGCGCGGCGATGGTGTTCTTCATGAATGCAGCTATGTTTACTACCTATGCTTATTTTGCCGATTACCTGGGAAAGATGAACGGGATGAACGCCGCCACTATCAGCGGTATGCTGCTGTTGTTCGGTATCATGGGAGTGTTGGGTAATTTTGCGGCTGGAAGGGCTTTAGGTAGAAGTCTTACCGGAACAACGATTATTTTTTTAGCTGGCTTGACGCTAATTGCTATCCCCATTGCTTATTCCGGAATATCGTTTTGGGCAACCGTCCTTTTAATTGCGGTGTGGGGATTTCTGCACACGCCTTGTTTTTTAACCGGTCAGGCCTATATGATTGCCTTTGCACCGGAGGCGCCTGAATTTGCGAATAGTTTGTCTATCTCAATTGGTAACCTGGGTATATCCATTGGTACGCTCGCGGGTGGATGGGTGATTGGCCGGTATGGTATTGATCGTATACCCTGGGCGATGGGACTGTTTGGAGTGGCGGCTTTAAGCCTGATCCTGCTGCAGCATTATCTGGAAAAGACAGTACAAAAAAAGGCGGCCATCTCCTGAAAAGAGATGGCCGCTTTATGTAAAAGATATGCTGTTTTATTTCACTACTTCTACCCATTTACCCGTAGCGAAAGCATGAATGGTGTTATCATACATCGCTTCGCAGGAAACGGCCGGGAGGTAGTAACGTCCCAGGTAGGCTGCGTTGAGCAGTACATTGTAGGTGTGTGTTTTACCTTCTTCAATGTTGAAGTAGGTATATACCCTGTCATCACGTATATCCATATACGTAGCTGGTGACGAGTGGAAGGAGCTGTCGTTGTCCATCAGGCGGGTATTGAGAATTTCCCAGCCGGAAGGGAATATTTGTGACAGGGCCATTTGCTCGTAGTAACCACGTTTGCCGGGGTTTTTAATGGTAACGGTAGCCATGAAGTCACTGCCCTGTTTCAGGGTAGCGGGGTCCAGTGCTTTACCGTCGCGGGTGCTGTAACGTACCTGCAGGTCCAGTACATCAGGGTTGTTGCTGGCGACAGGTTCCTGTCCGGCTTCCGGCTGACCACGCAGAATGAGGCGTACATACAGTACATTTTGTCCGTTGTTCTGCAGGTTGATATTGCCTTGCGCACCGTTGAAGGTAACAGGTATCTGCGCTACAAACGATTCGCTGTTTACGCTTCCTTTTGTGCCGTTGAGGGTATAGCTGATATTGATTTTGCTGCTGCCTTTGTTGGCGCCGCAGAACTTAGCCACTGAAATGAGCGCATAGGCAGTGGTTTGTGTGCTATACCACTGGTCGTTTTGGGACAGGTTGCTGGCGATCTGTTTTACCAAATCATTGGCGCGGTTACGCTGGCCAAGGATGGTGAGTGTTTCCAGGATCATAGCTCTGTCGCGTAAATCGGAACCGAAGGTACCACCCAGTTGATTGTAAGGCTTAACCTCTGTACTCAGGTTCTGGATGAGCGAATTGGCAACTTCCGGTTGACCGGCCAGCTTGTAAGCGGCGGCCAGTCTCCATTTAGCAGCCACTGAAATGTATTTGAATTCTTTCAGTCTGTTCATGGCGCCTACTTCCGGTACTTTGGCCAGTGCCAGCAGGTACAGGCGATAAGCCTGTGTAAGATCGCCGCCATAGAAGTTCTGGGTATTAGGCGTCCAGGTGGTGGCTTTATTACGCTGGTATTTTTTCCACTGGTCCAGCAGGCCCGGCGGTGGTGTATATCCTTTCGCCTGTGCTTCCAGTATGAAATGACCGGCGTAGTTGGTACCCCATTCATCGGCCTGTGCCTGACCCGGCCAGTAAGCGAGGCCACCATCGGAGGTCTGGAAGCCTTTCAGCCTGTTCAGGCCCGCCTTGATGTTACGGTCTATTTCTGCCAACTGTGTTTCTTTCAGGTCCATTAGTTGATTGAGTGCCAGTTGCGGGAACACGCCGGAAGTGGTTTGTTCGATACAACCGTGCGGGTAGCTGATGAGGAACTGCAGGCGTTTGCCCAGGTTGAGCGCCGGGATGGTGGAAACTTCCAGCACGCCGGTGTTGGTGCCGGCCATACCCACAGGACTGAAGGCCGTGCTCCAGTTAGCGCCGTGTTCCAGCGTATGGTCCATCACGTTAGTGATCACCGGGTTCGGGTTACGAACATCCATTTCAATGTTTTCTTCCGCTCTTTCAGCGCCGCTGCTGGCGGTTACCTTGATTTTGGCAATGCCGGTCTGCGGTTTCACTTTTACGTCGAAGTATACCATTTGTTCACCTGGTTGCGGGAACGTAACGGTTTTGGTGCTTTCGCCTACAACTTCCAGGAGCGGACTGGTGCTGATGGTCACATTGGCGGAGCGTACATTGGGTTCGAGGCCGAATACGGTAACCGGTACCTGTATAGTTTCGGTAGGGCCCAGTACACGAGGCGCCGTGGTGAGCAGCATCAGCGGTTTCTTCACGGCTACGGCTTTTTCAGCAAAACCGTAAGCGCCTTCCTGTCCGGCTACGACCATCGCTTTTACGGAACCGATATAAGGAGGCAGTTTGAATTTATGTGTTTGTTTCTGACCGCCTTTGAGATAGAAGGGGCCCATGAATTTCACCACGGGTTTGAAGCGGTTCGCTTTGGCGGCGCCGGCATTTTTATTCAGGCCTTCGTCACCACCGATGCTCAGGATACGTTCCAGGTCGGAGCCATAAGCGCCTACCACGTAGTCGTACAGGTCCCATGTTTTAACACCGAGTGCTTCTCTTGCATAGAAGACGCTGTGCGGGTCCGGAGTCTTGAACCGGGTAAGGTCCAGCAATCCTTCGTCTACAATGGCAATGGTATAGGTCATCGGTTTGCCGCTGCTTTCGCTGACGGCAATCGTCGCTTCTGATTCCGGTTTCAGCTTGTCGGCCATCGTAATCACCGGTTTCAGGATGGTACCCGGATCTTCCACGGTGATGGGGATGGTACCATACATACGGATCGGGAGATCGTTGATCGTTTGTGCATGTGGCTGCAGCAGGGTAACGTTGACGTATATATTAGGCGTCATGTTTTTCTCCGCCTTGAAGCGGAAGGTGGTTTGGCCCTGTTGGGTATTCACCCAGAAGGTTTTGAGCACCTTGCTGCCTGATTCAATGCTGATCAGGCCTCTGCCACCGGCGCTGCTGGGGATGGTAAGGTTGACGTCTTCACCTGCCTTGTAGTGTTGTTTGTCGGAGGTAAACACCAGCATAGACGCTTCTGCAGGGTTTTCTTTCTGCATACGCTGCGACCATCCCGGCCAGTCGATATACACAGACTTCCCGCTGGTATGCCCGCTTTGCAGGTCTTTCACACGAACGAGGTAACGGCCCCAGTCCGGCTGGTTGATACGCAGTGCCCATTGGCCTTTACCATTGTTAACGGTAATGGTTTCTTTGGACAACAGCTGGTTGTAGTTATCCTGCGTGAAATTGGAGTATTCGCTGTCATCATTTCCATCCCACCACCATCTCCAGCGTACTTTGTACAGCTCTACCTGTACTTCGCGGCTACCGGAGAGGAGGTTACCGTTTTCGTCTACGTCCACAATGTCCACGGTGTGGGCTTCATCAGTGAGCAGCATGCCCGTGGTGCGGTCGCCCTGAGGCATCCGCAAGCCTACGTAGGAAGTGAACGGATTGTATGGCATCGAGAAGTGGTCGATACTGAAATCGCCGCCGGGTTCAAATACTTTTACTTCGAAGTTGGCTTTCAGCTGTCCGGGCGCCAGTTTACCGAGTTGTATATCGGCTCTGACAGGGGCGGTGCCTGTTTCGCTGAGCGGACCTTCGAAGATGGTTTTGTTTTCGGTTTCAAAATGTCCTACCGGATCATCGAAGGTGTAGTCGCTGAATTTTTTGAAGCTGGTACCTGCTTTTACCAGCGACACATCTACTTTGGCTTTGAGGTGTTGGGCAGTGGCGCCGAACATCCACATAGCCGACAGGGTGCCGGTGGTACCGGTTTTAGACAAGGCGGTATTGTTACCGAAGTCTATTTTTATTTTCAGCCTGTTAGGCTTCACGGTTTCAATGCGTACGTTTTTCTGGAAAGTGGCGCCGCCTACTTTTACTTTCGCTACCCAGCTGCCGGTAGGATCATCGGGCTGTGTGGCGGTAGCGAAGCTATAGAAACCGTTCAGGCTTTCATGTTGATTGATACGTTTGTACAGCTGGCCTTTAGGGTTGTACAGCTCCAGGGTAACCGGGTGGTCGGCAGGGATTTTTTTGTCTTTATCTTCCAGCATAAATGTCAGGTAGATAGAATCGCCCGGGCGCCATACGCCTCTTTCTCCATAGAGGAAACCTTTGATACCGCTTTGTATTTCTTCGCCCTGTACATCAAAACGGCTCAGTGGCAGGGAGTTGCCGTCGTCGAGTTTCAGGTAGCCTCTTTCATTGTCTTTTTTAGCGATCAGCAGGTATGGCTTACGTTTCAGGTCGAAGGTAGCCAGTCCTTCCCCATCGCTCTTGGTTTTGAAGATGACCTGGTTCTGGAAGTCCAGCAGTTCCAGTTCAACGCCGGTGAGCGGTTTGGTATCGCGTATATCCGTTACCGCCACTACCATGCTGTTATTGTTGCCTCTTTTGGCAATCAGGCCCAGGTTGGAGCTGATAACGTTGCGGGATGCCCATCTTTCTTTATTGTAGTAGGAGTTGGAGCAAGGATCTTCGCGACGGTTCCAGTTGTATCCATAAGGATAGTAGGCGTCGTAGCGGCCCCAGAAATTGTCGTCTTCATCTACTTTCCCTTCGGCGCCGTCGTAGTAGTCGTCGCTGTATTCTTCTTCACTGCCTTCCTCGCCTTCTTTTGCATCGGTTTTTTTCTCTTCACTGCAGGCAGTCATGGCATAGGCTTTACGGAAGCCGATGGTGATGCGGTAGATAGCGCCTGGTTCGGTGCGGAGCATTTTATCCAGGTCCAGGAAGAAACGGTTTTTCTTGTGGAGGTTGACGGATTTATCGGTATCCAGGCGGATGGTTTTCTGTACTACGGGTTTGCCTACACGACGCAGCTCCTGTTCACCGTCGAGGTTATTACGTTGCAGGTATTGAGGAACGTTGTTTTCGTATATTTTGATGATAGTGACGTCGACCGCGTTCAGGTTTACGGCTTCAAACGGCATCACCAGTTTATTGCTTTCGGGGAGGATCACACCTTTGCCGGGAATCGTTACGGCTGGCAGGGTGTTTTCGAAATTCACGTTGGAAGCATAGGATTTGCCGAGGCGTTTGTCGTTAATATTAATCACGCCTTCATTGATCACGATGTTGTAGCTGCCTTCGAGGCGTACGGGTGAATATACTTTCACTTCGCTGCCATCGATGGTATAACGGAGGTCGCCCTGGCCGCTGATACCGATGAGGCCTTCGAGGCTCTGGGCAACGCTGACAGGGTCTGAGAACTGCACCAGCAGGTGTTGTTCAGGGTCCGACAGGGCTTTTACGTCCAGCACTTTAAAATCGCCCACGGCCGGTACTTCTACCGTTTTTTTACCGCTGTTGTCTACTTTGAGGGCAGATCCGTCCCAGCTGATTTCCAGGTTTCGTGCGATGTTGCCACGATCGATATTAGCGACGTTGAATTTCGACGTACGGTCGCCGGCGTTATGCTGCCAGGTAATGGGTAATATTTTACCGTTGTACCGGGCAGTCACTACTTTTTCGATAGCCTGTGGGTTTTCCACATCGGCGGTGTTCACCACACCGGTGAATGTCATCTTATCGAGTGTAGTGTTGCTGCTGGCTTTCAGCCCGTTCATGTCCAGGGAGAAAGATGGTTTGATGACTTTGAACTCGAAATCGAAGGATTTCAGGTCCGAAGGCACTTCCATAATTTTACCCAGTTTGAAATTGGCCTGGTAGGTTTTGCCCGGTTGCAGGTTCTCGTCCGGTCTGAATTCGATGGTGGTAGCATCTACCCAATAAGATTTCCCTTTGATGGAAGGAGAAAAATCGAACACCTCTTTATCCAGCGGTTCGTTCTGGGTATGTGTTACATTGACCTGCCCCGCCAGATGAATGCGGATGGGACTTTGTTTAGAGATAATACCGGCGGTATAGGCGTCAATATACTTCGCGAATCCGGGGTTCATCTCTTTTTTGGTAGTCCGGCAGCCGCTTATCAGCGACAGCGCTACCAGGGAAACAAATAATGCTACTACAGCAACTAGCCGTTTTGTTGGGTGCATCAGGAATGGATTAATGGTGATTAACGATTCCTGGCGAAGATCGAACTATTTTTTGTATTTATGTATTTGAATATTTTAATATTTAATTTACGGATTTTGGGATTTAGGAATTTGGGAATTTCGGAGATTTATTACGCGAAATTCCCAAATTCGTAAATCCCAAAATCCGTAAATCAATCATCGGATCATCAGACCATTTTGCCGCCGCTAAGGCGCAGGTACTTATCTACACAATCGGGCAGTTCTTCTTCATAATGTGTTACATAGATGAGGGTTACGGGAAGGTGATCGCACAGCATTTCGATGACTTTTTTGAAATGTTGTTTCTGTTGCTGGTCCAGCCCCTGGCAAGGTTCGTCGAAAATCAGCAGAGGTGGATTTTTCACCAGCGCTCTCGCCAGCAGGCAAAGACGCTGTGCACTTTCCGGTACCTGTTTGAATGGGTTGGCCTGATGTTCATCGATCTCCAGTATTTCCATCCAGGCTTTGGCGATGGCTGTTTGTTCAGGAGTGGCGGGTTTGGTACTACCGATAATATCCGTAAAACCGGAGCAGATCACCTGCAGGCAGTTGTCGCGGGAGGTGAAGTATTGATGCAGTTCGGGAGATACGAAACCGATTTTTTTCTTGATGTCCCAGATACTTTCCCCACTGCCCCGGCGGCGGTCGAACAACCATAATTTGTTGGCATATGCCTGCGGGTTATCTCCGTTGATGAGACTGAGCAGGGTGGACTTACCGGCGCCGTTATGGCCCAGCAGCGCCCATTTTTCATTAGGCTTTACAGTCCAGTTGATCTGGTCGAGGATCACATTTTCTCCATATTTTACCCGGATATCTTCCATGCGGACGATGGTGTCGAAGCTGGCCGGTTGGTGCTGCTGCACGATTTCGGCTATTTTCTGCGCTTCCATGGCAGGTAGCGGCAGGTCGGCCACGACGGGCAACGGCAGTTTTACAAACTCACTGCGTGTATACTTGCCTGTGATAGCGCCGTTTTCCAGTGTCAGCACATGGGTAATATGTTCGGGCATTTCCTGTGGCGTGGTGGCCAGCAGTACGGTGGAGCCATTGCGGATGATTTCGTTGATCATGGCCGTAAAATCTTTCCGGGTTTGTACATCCAGCCCGATGTAGGGATTATCGAGCATAAGCAGCTGCGGCTGTTGCAGCAGGGCACGGGCAATCATCACGCGGCGGGTTTCTCCGTTCGACAGTTTGATGAGCCGTTTTTCCATCAGCGGCGCTATTTTCAACGGTTTCACCAGGTCCGGCACTTCGGTGATAGTCAGGTATTCGCTGACAGTAGGCGAATTATCGGCATCCATGCTATTGAACCGTTGCTGATAGTAGAAGTCGGTAGTGGTATTGGACAGGTTCCGGAACGTGTGATGGTGACCTACCAGCGCTATCAGGTTACGATAGTTGAAATACGGGTCCGTTACGGTGTTTTCCTTTCTCCATTGGTCGTAGAAATGATAGCGTATGCCACCATTAATAATATTGAATTTACCCAGAATGGTGTTGAGGAGGGCCGTTTTGCCGGAACCGCTGGGGCCGGTGATGGCCCATTGTTCGTTTGGCTGTATTTCCCAGTCGAGCGAGTTAAAAAGTGTTTTGTCGAGATACCTGACGGTAATGTGTTCCAGCGACAGGAACGGGTGTTTTGTTTCTTCCATGATTTCCTGGATTGGGCTAAAGAGGCTATAATATCATCTATAAAAATAACAGGAATATTGAAAGGTTCCAGTATTTTTATATTAAACCGGCTAATGATGAACTGGAAAATTAAACCTTTTGAAGAGCTAACGATCGCAGAGTTATATGCTGTGCTACATTTACGCAGCGAGGTATTTGTTGTAGAACAGCATTGTGCCTACCAGGATCTGGACTATGCAGATCAGAAAGCGCTGCATGTCATGGGAACCAATGAAGAAGGACGATTGGTGGCGTATACCCGTTTATTTGCGCCAGGCATTAAATATACTGCGGCGTCTATAGGCCGGGTGGTAACATCTCCGCTGGCGAGGGGCACCGGCGCCGGCCGGGAGCTGATGGAAAAATCTATTGCAGCTATAGAGGAGATATATGGCAAGGGTGCTATTACAATCAGCGCTCAGCAATACCTGCACCGCTTTTATACGTCACTGGGTTTTGAGCAAACCAGTGATACCTATATGGAAGACGGTATCCCGCATATTGAGATGGTGCGGCCGTAAATGCCGTGTGAACCTTATAAAAAAGCGGGCCTTCACATATGAAGGCCCGCTTTTTTATAAGGTTTTATTTTTTCTTTTTCTTGTTCTCCGGCAACTTTACATGTTCCGTTATTTTGTAAAGCGGGAACAGGTATGACACCGTATACTGCATATCGAACACCGCTTTTTTGGAGCCGCTGCCAAAGCCTGGGATAACAAGAGGCGTAAATGCATCCGATTTTACATTGTTGATCAGTACACGCTGCCGCAGGCTCCAGCTTAGGAAGAAGTTTTTGAGCACTTCCGCTTTGAGTCCCAGCACCAGTTCCACCCAATGGGCGTTGACATTGGTTTTAGGGACAGAGCCGTCCTCGTTATTACCCCAATAGCTACTGTTGATGGTATAACTGGGTACTTCATAGGTCAGGTGGGAGAACCCATACCGGATACCGCCGAAGAACATATTTTTTTCAGAAGGGTATTGTTTTTTCAGGAAGTTATAGTCTACCCCCAGGGTGATAAAGGCGCCACTGCCTTTATAAGTGTACTGGCTGTTGCTGAAGGGGGTATTGGTGTAACCTACTTCAGCTGCCGCATACAGGTTGCTTTTAAGGCGCAGATCAGCGACGGCAGTGCCTTCTTTACGATAAGGGTAGTAAATGGACGTAACGATCCGGCTCAGGTCCAGGCCTATGCGGAGACCACCCTGCAGGTGTATGATGCTGTCTTTCACGGGGAGGATAGTGGTAGTATCCCTCACCGGTTTATGGATAGTATCAGTTTTGGCAGCAGGCGTTTTAGCTGCTGCCGGTTTAGCGGGAGTTTGCGCCTGTGCGGCGAGGCCCACCAGGATACTACTGATTAAAGAAAAAGAAAGTAAGGTGCGTATCATTACTGCTGGTGACTGCCTTTGTGTTAATAACTACAGAATCGATGGTATGTTTGGTGATGATGGCGGTATCCAGGTCGAAGTAGAAACCGAAACCACAACCGGGTGATATAAAGTGCCTGTTACGTTTATACCTGAACGTGAGTGTGTCCGGTGTAAGGGTTGAATCCACTCTCAGAAAGAAAACACTGCTGTCTGCCGCAGGAGAAAGCGGCATAAAGATGTCTTTCAGCGGTTGTTTTTTATTGATGGAATCCCTGCCCACACCATTAACAATAGCATATAGCGTTACCTTGGGCATAATGGTATCGCGTATCAGGTGTGCAGTGGTGTCGGAGCCGGGCACTTTAAAAGCGGAATCGCGCTGGAAATGCACGTGCAGGTCCGCCCGGAGCGTTTGGTCACACACCTTGGTTTCGTTCTCACAGGCAATCA
This sequence comes from Chitinophaga qingshengii, assembly GCF_014529935.1. Classification (GTDB taxonomy): domain Bacteria; phylum Bacteroidota; class Bacteroidia; order Chitinophagales; family Chitinophagaceae; genus Chitinophaga; species Chitinophaga qingshengii. Next base: position 3,106,447 of record NZ_JACVFC010000001.1, on the reverse strand, counting down.
TGCCGGTAAGCATGGCGCAGGTGAGTAATATCTGGTATAACGTTCTCATTCTTTGATTTACGGTTGGCAAGATATTAAATTCCCAGCTCCTTTTTGAGGAAGCGGGCGGTATGGCTGTCTTTGCAGGTACTTACCTGTTCCGGTGTGCCGGTACAGAGGATGGTACCACCGCCTCCGCCGCCTTCGGGGCCGAGGTCTACAATGTAGTCGGCCATTTTGATGACGTCGAGGTTGTGTTCTATCACCAGAATGGTGTTGCCTCTGTCTACCAGCTTATTCAACACTTTGAGCAACAGCACGATATCCTGGAAGTGTAAGCCAGTAGTAGGCTCGTCGAGGATATAGATAGTTTTGCCGGTATCCTTTTTAGACAGTTCCGTAGCCAGTTTAACCCGCTGAGCTTCACCACCGGAGAGGGTTACGGCCGACTGGCCCAGGGTAATATATCCCAATCCCACATCCTGCAATGTTTTGATTTTACGGTGTATCCAGGGAACAGCCTGGAAAAACTCCACCGCTTCGTCTACAGTCATGTCCAGCACATCGGAGATGGATTTGCCTTTGTAGCGTATCTCCAGGGTTTCGCGGTTGTAGCGGCGCCCGTTACATTTTTCACAGTGTACGTATACATCGGGCAGGAAGTTCATTTCGATGACACGCATGCCACCGCCTTCACAAACATCACAGCGGCCGGTTTTTACGTTGAACGAAAAACGGCCGGCGTTGTATCCGCGGATTTTGGCTTCCGGCACGGAGGCAAACAGGGTACGAATATCGGTAAAGAAACCGCAATAAGTAGCCGGGTTGCTGCGGGGGGTACGGCCAATGGGCGACTGGTCTATCTCAATTACCTTGTCGATATGTTCCAGGCCTTTAATGCTCTTGTACGGCATGGGTACCGCTTTGGAATCGTAGGCATGTTTGGAGAGTATCGGGTATAAGGTTTCGTTGATAAGGGTAGATTTACCACTTCCGGAAACGCCTGTTACGCAGATGAAAGTGCCGAGGGGCAGTTTCACGTTTACATTTTTCAGGTTATTACCGGTGGCGCCTTTCAGTTCGAGGCTGTTGCCATTGCCTTTACGGCGTTGGGCTGGTATCTCCATAGCGCGTTTGCCATTGAGATATCCGGCGGTGGGAGTATTGAGTTTTAATATCTGGTTGGGCGTGCCTTGTGCGATGATCTGGCCACCGTGTTTACCGGCGCCGGGACCAATATCCACCAGGTGATCGGCATGCAGCATGATATCCTTGTCATGTTCCACCACGATAACGGTGTTACCCATTTCGCGGAGGTTGCGGAGGGCGTCGATCAGCTGCATATTATCGCGCTGGTGCAGGCCGATGCTGGGCTCATCGAGGATATAGGTGATACCCATCAGCTGGGAGCCTATCTGTGTGGCGAGGCGGATACGTTGCGATTCGCCGCCGCTGAGGGTACGGGTAGGCCTGTTGAGCGTCAGGTAGTTAAGACCGACGTTGAGCAGGAATCCCAGGCGTTCACGGATTTCTTTCAGGATATCCTTGGCGATGGCGTTTTGTTTTTTCTCCAGGCGGTCTTCGATGTTGCTGAACCAGTGTAACAGCTTGTCGAGGTCCATATTGCCCAGTTCGGAGATGTTTTTTTCGTCTACCTTAAAGTAGAGACTTTCTTTTTTAAGCCGGGCGCCGTTACATTCCGGGCAGGTATTCAGTGCCATGAAGCTCTCAGCCCAGGCGCGTACGTGGTCGGAGCTGGTATCGTTGAAATAGCGGCGTACGGTGTTGACTACCCCTTCAAATTCGGTGGAGTATTTGGTGACATCGGAACTTTCATCGAAAGAGAGGTCAACCTCCAGTTTCCCGTTTTCATCACCAAACAGCAGCACGTTACGGGCTTTCTCCGGGATAGCGGAGATAGGGCCGGTGAGGGAGAATTTATATTTTTTAGCCAGTTGCTGTACCTGTTTGTAGGTGAAAGTATCTCTGGCTTCGCCTAATGGTTTGAGGCCGCCGGCTTCAATGGAGATGCTTTCATCAGGGATGACGGCGTCCATATCGATCTGGTAGATGGTACCGAGACCTTTACAGCGGGGGCAGGCGCCATAGGGTGAGTTAAAGGAGAAGGTATTGGGTGATGGTTCCTCGTAGGAAAGGCCGGTATCTTCACACATCAGCTGTTTGCTGTACTGGCTAACCTTGTTGGTATCGTTGTCCATCACGAACATCAGGCCTTTACCCATGGTGAGCGCTTTTTGCACGCTCTGGCTGATACGGGTACGGGCATCTTCCTGTACCTGTATACGGTCTATCACCAGTTCAATGTCGTGTATTTTGTAGCGGTCCACCTGCATTCTTTCTTTCAGGTCCAGGATTTCGCCGTCTACCCGTACTTTGAGATAGCCCTGTTTGCGTACCTGTTCAAACAGTTCGCGGTAGTGCCCTTTACGGCCGCGCACCAGTGGTGCGAGGATCACGAGTTTCTTTTTGGGATAGTGTTTGAAGATGTGCTCCTGTATTTCTTCTTCCGAAAAGCGCGTCATGCGCTTGTTGGTATTGTAGGAGTATGCTTGTCCGGCGCGGGCGTAGAGCAATCGCAGGAAGTCATAGATTTCCGTGATGGTGCCTACGGTAGAGCGCGGGTTTTTGTTGGTTGTTTTTTGTTCTATGGAGATGACCGGTGAGAGGCCGGTGATTTTATCCACATCGGGTCTTTCCATGTCGCCGATGAACTGGCGGGCATAAGCGGAAAAACTTTCCATGTATCGGCGTTGTCCTTCAGCGTATATAGTATCAAAAGCCAGGGAGGATTTTCCACTTCCGCTGATGCCGGTGATGACAACCAGCTTATTTTTGGGCAACTGCAGGTCGAGGTTTTTCAGGTTGTGCTCCCGTGCGCCAAATACTTCAATCTGGTCATCAGCCGTGATTTCCGGAGCGGGGGCAGCGGTTACATTCTCTTTTTTCTTTGCCATAATATTAAACTACTAAGCTACGCCATAATTACGAATTACGGATTATGAATCAGGCAAAAAAAAGAGCAGCGAAGACCTCTCTGAGGAGATCTTCGCTGACAGCTATTTTCAGGCAGTTACCTGCTTATTTGCTATATTTTTTGAATACCACGATGGCATTATGACCACCAAAACCGAAGGTATTGCTCATCGCAATGTTCACCGGGCGGCTTTGTGCTTTGCCCAGAGTGAGGTTCAGGTTGGTAGGGATACCTTCGCCCAGCACGGTAGTGTTGATGGTGGGAGGTATGATATCTTCCTGCGTAGCTTTAATACAAGCGATGGCCTCAATGGCGCCGGCAGCGCCTAACAGGTGGCCGGTCATGGATTTGGTAGCGCTGATATTGAGTTTTTCTGCATGTTCACCGAAGGCGGCAACGATGGCTTTCAGCTCGCTCACGTCGCCTACTGGTGTAGAAGTGGTGTGGGAGTTGATATAGTCCACGTCGGCGGTGGTGATGCCGGCATCTTCCAGGGCTTGTTCCATACCCAGTCTGGCGCCGAGGCCTTCAGGGTGGGTGGCGGTGAGGTGGTAAGCGTCGCAGGTCATAGCACCGCCGATCATTTCACCGTAGATGGTAGCCCCTCTGGCGATAGCGTGTTCATATTCTTCCAGGACGATGGCGCCGGCGCCTTCACCCATCACGAAACCATCACGTTCTGTATCGAAAGGACGGGAAGCGTGTTCCGGATCTTCGTTGCGGGTAGACAATGCCTTCAGGGCGTTGAAACCTGCTATACCGGCGCGTGTTACCGGTGCTTCAGAACCGCCGGCCACAATCGCGTTGGCTTTACCCAGACGGATGTAGTTGAATGCGTCTACCAGACCGCTGGTAGAAGATGCGCAGGCAGATACTGTACAGAAGTTGATACCCATGAAACCGTATTTCATCGCTATCTGTCCTGCCGCGATGTCACAAATCAGCTTGGGAATAAAGAACGGGTTGAATTTAGGCACAAAGTTGGCCTGGGTGAATTCAACGATCTGTTCTTCGAACGTGAGCATGCCGCCGTTACCGGAAGCCCAGATCACGCCTATTTTGGTTTTGTCGATTCCTTCCTTGTCAAGGCCGGCGTCTGCTACGGCTTCATGTGCAGCTGCCATCGCGTACTGCGTGAAGTTGTCCATTTTGCGGGCCTCTTTCTTCTCGATATATTTTTCCACATCAAAACCTTTGACTTCACAGGCAAATTTGGTTTTGAACTCTGTGGTATCAAATTTAGTGATGGGACCGGCGCCGCTCACGCCTGCCTTCAGATTGCTCCAAAAAGTATTTACATCATTCCCGATAGGTGTCAGTGCTCCCAAGCCGGTAACCACAACCCTTTTCAGTGTAACAGTACGCATATTTTTTACTTTAATAAAAAAAGTTAGAGCGCAAATTTAGTTACTTATTGTTATAGATAAGCATATTCATTAAGATTATATGGCATAACTTTCTCGTTTTAAATCAAAATGCTGTGTGGTGGCGGGTTTGATAATAGTTATGCCTGTATGGGGCAGGATATGAATGTTATAAAGTGTTAATTTTTCATCCCATCAAGGAGGAAAACACCGGGTATTAAAGAAATAAGGCCTGAAATCAGCACTGATTTCAGGCCTTATCAAATAAGTAAATATCAATATATTAGGCAGCGGCTGCCGCGGCGGTCTCCGGCACAGCACTGATACGAAGCGTACGTTGTTTCAGGAAAGAAATGATTTCTGCGTCTGACTGGAAACGATCGCCGATATTGACAAAATGTTTGGCCAGCAGGTCATATCGTTTGGTCATCAACCACAACCATACATGCAGGAAGTGAATACCATCAAATACGATGGCATCGTTGCTGATATACTCATCCAGCGTTTTACGGAAATATACCGGGTGCTCGGTCCAGTGCATGCTGGGTTTTACGTGGTGACTGATATGATAACCATCATTCCAGCATTTATGGTTGTATTTGGTATTGATACAGGTAATACTGTTTTTGTAGCAGTTATCCGGATCTTCTGCGTCGATAAAGGCATGTTGTGCCCAGTTGCCCACCATCATAATAATACGGGAGATGATAAAAGGCAGGATGAACACGACAAACGTAGCGGGGAAGTTGATAAAGGAAAGACCTACACAGGCGCCGATGAATAACATTTCGCCACGGACCAGTTTCACCATCAGTTTATTCCTTTTTTTGCGGATATGGTATTTGGCTGTATCATACACGCCAAAAGTCACAAATGACCAGAGGTAGTGCAGGAATCCCCGGAAAGAATCGCGTTGGTACATCATGGTACTGCTGTCATCATCCGGCATATTGTTCTCCGGATGGTGCATGCCAATATGGTGAGAGTAGTAGGATTCCGGCGTTTGACCAAACAGCGGCCCTATTGCCCAGGGGAGATAGTTGTTGAGAAAACCGTATTTTTTTTCAAAGAAGGCGCGGTGGCTGGTACAATGAAGCATCAGGCCAAAAGGTCCTTTGAAAGTGATATTGTTGAAAAATTGATAAGCGATAGCAGCGGCCCACCATAACCAGTTGTTCACACCAGGCCAGTACATCAGGATAGCGAGCGGCCACAGCGTGAAGGTAATTTTCAAGGTAAGGTATACGAAGGGAAGATCACGCTCATCGCGGATCATGGACTTGAAAAGCCTGTCGAAAACTGTTTCGTGGGCCGGTTTGACGTAAACAGGATCAGTAAGATGGGTGAGTTGCTTCATATAGTTATGTAAAAACTAAGTTGGCTACAATACCAGTTGTAAGTTGGCTGTCACGCCGGTACTTATGTATGTTTAATAAAAGAATAACGCATATTACAGGCTGATAGTATCCACATGCCCGACCGCGCTGTTGTAAGATAGCCAATTTGCGGGTAGTTTGTAATGTTTTAACAGTTTTTTGTAATTTCCGTGCCGTTGCATCCCCGACGTATCCGGCGACCAAACCTGTAATCATAAGGGGAGATGTAAACAGAAAACCAATCAAATTAACAAGCACGAATGAAGAGACTAACGCTTAAGGATGTTGCCAAAATGGCCGGTGTGGCACCTTCCACGGTATCTTTTGTACTTAACGGGAAAGGGAAGCAGATGCGGATACGCGATGAAGTCGCGGCCAAAATTATTCAGGTAGTGGAAAAGTCGGGTTATGAGCCTCACCGGGTGGCCGTTAACCTGCGCACCGGTCAGTCTAAAACCCTGGGTCTCATTGTGGAAAGTATCTCCGGCAGCTTCTTTGCCAGTCTCGCTAAAACCATCGAAACGGAAGCAGAGCTGATGGGCTACAATGTGGTGTATTGCAGTACGGAAAACAATGCCCAGAAAGGTGGAGAACTGATCCGCATGCTGGGCCGGCAGATGGTAGACGGTTATCTGATTACCCCTGCGCCGGGCATGGAAAAGGAGATACAGCAGCTGGTACAGCATCATAAGCCGGTCGTGCTGATGGATAGCTACTTTCCGTCTATCAAGGCGCCTTATGTGCTGATTGATAATTTCGGGGGTGTGCAGCAAGGAATGAAACACCTGATCAGCAAGGGTTTTACCCGTATCGCTTTTGTAACGGTAGATGTGAAACTGATCCAGTTACAGGAGCGCCTGCGCGGCTATGTGTCTGCCATGAAAGAACACAAACTGCCGCTGCGTAAGAAACATGTGTTGCACCTCAAGTATCATAAGTTCCGGGAAGATTCCCTGCAGGAAATGCAGCAGTTTATTGAAAGCAATCCTGATATTGAAGCGATATTTTTTGCCACCAATTATCTCGGTATCCTGGGACTGGAGGCTATTGCCCGTCTGGGGCTCCGGATGCCCGATGATCTGTCGGTGATTTGTTTCGACGACCATGATATTTTCCGCCTTTATCCGCCCGGTATTTCGGTGATAGAGCAGCCTATCGAAGGAATCGCGAAGACCGCCATTGCCATGCTGATGCAGCAGTTAGGTAAAAAGCCCACGCCTATAAAGGAGCCGGCGGTGGAGCTGCCGGGAAGATTTATCATACGGGGCTCCGCGTAAATATTTTGACTATTTTGTTATTTAGTTATTAACTATTTGGTTATGCAGGAACTGTTTATTCCTAAGCAGCTTCCTAAATAATTAAATATTCAAATAAAAAAATAAAAAAATGTACATTAGGCTCCGGAAAACAGGAAAGGATTCAAGGAATTCTTTTTTTTCTGTATTGATGCTAAATCGATTTTTCTAATAATTGCACGTAAGACAATACCAGCCGGCGATGCGGGGATTTTCATCAGTGTTGCCTGATAACTTTCCCTATGCTTTGGCCCACAGGTATTGACTTACCAAGAAACAACGCTAACATGAAAAAAGTTGGAATGCTGGCAGCTGCCTTATTATGCCTGCATGGCGCTCAAAGCCAGACAGTATACAAAGTGGCAGAACCGGTGGAATGGGTCAATACCCTGATGGGTACCGATTCTAAAGTAAGTCTCTCGAACGGTAACACCTATCCTGCTATCGCCCTGCCCTGGGGGATGAACTTTTGGATGCCGCAAACCGGTAGGATGGGTGATGGATGGGCCTATCAATATACCGCCGATAAAATCAGGGGTTTCAAACAAACACACCAGCCTTCTCCCTGGATCAACGACTATGGCCAGTTTGCCATCATGCCGGTGAGCAGCAGTGTGAATTTCGATCAACATAAAAGGGCCAGCTGGTTCTCCCATAAAACGGAAGTGGCTAAACCCTATTACTACAGCGTATACCTCGCAGATCCGGACGTAACGACAGAGATCACTCCCACTGAACGCGCCGCCCAGCTGCGTTTTACCTTCCCGGCGAGCGACAGTGCTTTTGTGGTTGTAGACGCTTTTGATAAGGGGTCCTACATCAAAATAATACCTAAAGAACAAAAGATCATTGGTTATACTACCAAAAACAGCGGTGGTGTACCAGCCAATTTCAAAAACTATTTTGTTATTTATTTTGATAAACCATTTACGGTGGCTAAAGCCTGGCGCGACTCCACCCTGCTGAAGGATCAGCTGGAACTCCAGGCAGACCATGCCGGCGCCGTAGTAGGCTTCAAAACAAAAAAAGGCGAACAGGTAGTGGCCAGAACGGCTTCTTCCTTCATCGGCTTTGAACAGGCAGAACTGAACCTGCAACGTGAAGTAGGTAAAGATGGCTTTGACATTACCCGTCAAAAAGCGAAAGACAGCTGGAACAAAGAACTGGGCCGCCTCTCGGTGGAAGGCGGTACTTCCGAACAGGTAAGCACTTTCTATTCTTCCCTGTACCGGACCATGCTGTTCCCCCGCAAATTCTATGAAATCAATGCTAAAAATGAAGTGGTGCATTATAGCCCGTTCAACGGACAAGTGCTGCCCGGCTACATGTTCACCGATAACGGCTTCTGGGACACTTTCCGTGCGGTACATCCGTTCTTCACCCTGATGTATCCTTCCCTGAGCGCACATATCATGGAAGGCCTGGCCAACGCTTACAAAGAAAGCGGCTGGCTGCCTGAATGGGCCAGTCCCGGTCACCGTGATTGTATGATCGGCTCCAACTCCGCCTCACTCATTGCCGACGCTTACCTCAAAGGTATCCGTGGTTATGATATCAACACCCTGTATGAAGCGATTCTGAAAAACACCGAACACGAAGGCCCGCTTTCTTCTGTAGGCCGCAAAGGCGTGAAATACTACAATGAACTGGGTTATGTGCCCTACGATGTAGAAGTGAATGAAAACGCTGCCCGTACACTGGAATACGCCTACGACGACTTCACCATTTACGAGTTGGCCAAAGCGCTGAACAGACCTAAAGAAGAAATCGCCCGTTTTGCCAAACGCTCCCAGAACTACCGGAATCTCTTTGATCCGGAAACAAAACTGATGCGTGGTAAAAATAAAGATGGCCGTTTCCAAACGCCGTTCAATCCTTTCAAATGGGGAGATGCCTTTACAGAAGGTAACAGCTGGCACTACACCTGGTCTGTATTCCACGATGTACAAGGACTGGCAGACCTGATGGGGGGCCGTGCGGCTTTTGCCAACATGCTGGATTCCGTTTTCAAAATGCCACCGGTATATGATGAAAGCTATTACGGCACTGTTATCCATGAAATCCGCGAAATGCAGATCATGAACATGGGACAGTATGCACACGGTAACCAGCCTATCCAGCATATGATTTACCTCTATAACTACGCCGGCCAGCCCTGGAAAACCCAGTACTGGATACGCCAGGTAATGGAGCGGCTGTATAAAGCTACGCCTGATGGTTACTGCGGCGATGAAGATAACGGTCAAACCTCCGCCTGGTACGTGTTCTCAGCAATGGGATTCTACCCGGTATGCCCCGGTACCCAGCAGTATGTATTAGGTACTCCCCTGTTTGCCAAACTCACCATGACATTGGAAGATGGTAAAAAGATGGTGATCGAAGCTCCCGGTAACAGTGCCCAAAACCTGTACGTACAACAGGCATCTCTCAACGGTCAGCCCTATACGAAAAACTGGATCAGCCACCAGGACCTGCAAAAAGGTGGTAAACTGGTTTTCAAAATGGGCGCTACACCGGAGAAAACAAGAGGTACGCAGCCTGCTGCCTACCCTTACTCTTATTCCACTGCCAATAAATAATTATGACATAGAAGAATTTCATTGTTCACTGTAAATAATTCATCCCGAATCTTCGGGATGTAAACATTTTCCAGACAACGTTTAAACTGATACCGATGACCAACAGGTTTATTTTCTTATCGATACTTTGCTGTATCTGTGGTACCCTCCGGGCACAAGAGAATGTGCTTTCCTACGTGAAACCTATTACCGGTACACAACGGATGGGACATACCTATCCCGGTGCTACCGTGCCTTTCGGCGCGGTGCAACTCAGCCCTGAAACAGACACGCTCTCTTACGAGATGAACGGCAAATACAACCCGGATGTATATAAATACTGCGCAGGGTATCAATACGAAGACAAAACCATTGTTGGGTTTAGTCATACACATTTCAGCGGCACCGGTCACTCCGATCTGGGAGATTTTCTGATTATGCCTACTACCGGTGCGTTGCAGTTGAACCCCGGTACGGCAGATCGTCCGGAAAGCGGCTACCGCAGCCGGTTTTCGCATAGCACGGAAGTAGCGGAGCCTGCGTATTATAAAGTGAAGCTGGAAGATGATAATATCCTCGCCGAGCTTACAGCGAGCAATCGCGTGGGTTTTCACCAATATACTTTCCCCGCTTCCGATCAGTCGCATATTATCCTGGACCTGATGTCCGGTATTTATAACTATCCTAATAAAAACGTGTGGACTTTTGTACGGGTAGAAAACGATACCCTCATCACCGGATACCGCCAAACCAGCGGCTGGGCGCGTACGCGGACCGTCTATTTCGCTATGGTGTTTTCTAAACCGTTTAAGGAATACGGTCACCGTAACTACGCCAATGATGTATACAAAGGTTTTTACCGTAAGTTCGATCAAACAAAAAATTTCCCGGAAATGGCCGGCCGCCAGATACGGGCCTATTTCGATTTTAATACCACCGCCGGGGAAAAAATTAAAATAAAATTTGCTATCTCTCCGGTCAGCACAACCGGCGCCCTTAAAAACCTGGAAACAGAAATACCCGGTTGGGATTTCGACCAGGTAAAACGCGAAGGCCAGGCACTGTGGGCAAAGGAACTCAACAAAATACAGATCCGCTCCAATAGCCGCGAAGAGAAGGAAAACTTCTACACCGCTATGTACCACGCATTTATCAATCCCACTACCTATATGGATGTAGATGGACAGTACCGTGGACTGGATCAGAACAATTATACCGCCAACGGATATACGAACTATACTACTTTTTCCCTGTGGGACACCTACCGCGCATTACATCCGCTTTTTAACATGATACAGCCTAAACGTAATGCCGATATGGTACAATCCATGTTGCATCACTACGAACAAAGTGTGCAGCGCATGTTGCCGGTATGGTCGCACTATGCCAATGAAAACTGGTGTATGATCGGTTATCACAGCGTATCCGTAATTGCGGACGCCATCATGAAAGGCAACGCTCCCTTCGATGCGGAAAAAGCCCTGGAAGCCTGCGTAACCACCGCCAGGCATCGTAACTACGACGGGCTGGGGTACTACATGGACATGGGATATGTACCGGAAGATAAAAACGGCTCCTCCGTTTCCAAAACACTGGAATATGCCTACGACGACTGGTGTATTGCACAGGTAGCTAAAAAGCTGGGTAAAACGGACATTTATAATGAGTTCATCAAACGTGCTTCCAACTATAAAAATGTATACGATAAAACATCCGGCTTCATGCGGCCACGCCTGAACGACGGTACATTTAAAGCAGCTTTTGACCCACTGCAAACCCATGACCAGGGCTTCATTGAAGGCAACGCCTGGAATTACAGTCTTTATGTGCCGCATAACCCGGACGATATGATCGCCATGATGGGCGGCAAAAAACAGTTTACGCAACACCTTGATTCGCTGTTCACGATGGACCTGCCGGACAAATACTTCGCGGAAACGGAAGACATCACCCGCGATGGTATTATCGGCAACTATGTACATGGCAATGAGCCTTCTCACCATGTGGCATACCTGTATAACTGGACCGGCTATCCGTGGAAAACTCAGGAACGGATACGCATGATCCTCAAAAAAATGTACCATCCCGGCCCTGATGGCCTGGGCGGTAACGACGACTGCGGCCAGATGAGCGCCTGGTACATTTTCAGCTCACTCGGCTTTTACCCCGTATGTCCGGGCTCAGACCAGTACTCCCTGGGAAGCCCTGCCGTTGACAAAGCCACCTTGCAGCTGGAGAACGGCAGAACATTTGTCATCGACGTAAAAAACCAGGGCGATAAAAATGTGTACGTACAGAAAGTGGTACTAAATGGCAAGCCGCTGGACCGGCTGTATATCACTCACCAGGAGATAATGGATGGTGGGGATCTGGTATTTTATATGGGAGCCAAACCGAAAAAGTGACCGTTCGAATGCATACAAGTGAGGCCCTGCGTTGCTTGCAGGGCCTTTTTTATTTATGGTAATGCTTGTTGGAGGAACCAGCGTATTTTTTGCTCACTGTCATTGCTGTGTCTTCTTCTGAGAAAGGGCTATAGGGCTTACTGGCGGACGAAGGCTCTGATGTACTATGCATAGCGTGTAAGAGTTGACATAATAGCTATCAGCAACAATATGCGGCGCATCGTTTAGACAGGGTAGTTGGTAATAGGGTGCAAGATATGTAGTGAGGAGTAAATGGAAAACGGTTATTGACACGATAAAAAAAGAAGGGAACTTTGGAGGTTCCCTTCTTTTTATACCAGGAATTTACTTTGTTATTGTCTCAATGGAGATTTCTTTATCTGAAAATTGATTGTTAAGTTGGGCCTTTAGTTTGTCTGGATTGAGCATAATGCGCCAGTTTTTTTGCGCACCCTCGATATTGAGCGCTGCGGCTTTCGATGAGGGAATGGCCTCTCCCGCCTGATTATTAAGTGATTGGATATCGAGTTTTACCTTTGAACCATTGGTGGCTATACACCATGCGACAATTATACTGTTGGTTTTAGATCGGAATATGGCTACAGGCACTTTTTCGACGGTTGTACTTTCCTTTCCATATCCGGTAATAATATCCAATGGCGCATTACTTGCCAGTGAAACCATGACTTCTCTGCCTGAGGAGAGGGTCGTAGATAGGTTAGTTGTCTGTAAACCGTTGGCAATGTTTGTTTGACTGATTTCCTGGTATCCTTTAATACGAGGTAATTTCATCGGTTGGCTTACTGGTATTTCTTTCCATTTCCCTGCCTGATGGTACATGATATCAAGTAGTTGAGGAGCGCGAGAGGTCTCGAATTGGTCTATGATGAGTGCCAGATCGGTAGATAGTACCATAGCAGTTCTGGTAAAACAAATGGAATCATAAGCGTTGGTAGTTCTTGTTATCATGTAGTCAACCTGATTTTCCCGGCCGAAGGCCAGACATTGGCCCTCTGATTTTTCCTGCATGACTTCATTTAGCAAAAAGCTGTTGTGAGAGATGGTTGTTTTATACCAATTCCAACCGAGCCTGGATGCATAATTTTTTACACCGGCTATTACGGCTACAGGTTCACTACCTTTGAAGATGCCAAAATTGAGTTCATCATAGTGTGTATGTGTATTCACATAAGGATCGTACTTAAGGTAAAGTGTAAGGTTGTTTTTGCCACCACCTTTCGATAGCATTCCAATACCGGTTTCCGGAAGGTTTTTGCTGGTGATGGGTAATATATCGGCTGTCTTTATGGGTAAAGATACCTTTCCATATAATAGGGCCCATCCTGTAAAGAAGGGACCTACGTTGGTAAATTTACCACGTTGAGGATTGCTAAGTATTGGTTCATATTTATTGTCATCATAATGGGAATAAGCCCATTCATAGAGGTAATCTACCGTATGGAGGGAAAGCGCTCTGGAGTCATTGAAGGCTGGTAATACAAATCCACTGGTAGCGATATATAATGGTCCGTTAAACATTTTCCATAATGGCCGGATATCGATGGGGTAGCCGTTGTTTAGCGCAGCTTGTGCAAGCTGACAAAGGGCCGTAAGGGTATAAAAGTGATAGCTTACAGATCTTTCGAACCAAAGGCCTTCTCTTGTGATACCTTTTTTTACTTGTGTCAAATAGCCGCTGACAGGGTCGTTAATAGCCTGATGAATGAGTAAGGTGTCGTTGGCGAGAAAGCCGACCAATCCGATAGCGGTATTTTTCCAGCACTGAATATTGAATACTTCTGTGGGGGCATCCTGAATAATCTGTACCGCCGGATAAAAAATGTTGTTAAGTATATTCTGCTGTTCGTTTTTATCCAGTTTTTCCCATATTAAATCTGCGCCTTGCACCATGTTCACCAGCCATATAGATTCATTAAGGTTTTGTACATGTATTTTGGCTTTGCCATTTAGCGTTACCTGTCCATCCTTACTACGGCTTCTGATAGGTAGTTTCGGATATAATTTTGCATATGCCAATAAGATCTCTTTTGCTTTGGTGGCGTACTTTTCGTTTTTGCTGATTTGGTAAGCCAGGCCAAGTTGTAAAACACCCAGGGACCAGGTGTCGTGAATCAATGCAATCACCACGCCATCCAGGTCTGTAGACAAACTGGAGGTATCTCCCTTATATTTGATACCCGTAACGGGATCAATATGTTCCCATTGCCAGTCTCCTGTTTGGTCCCCTCTTTTCAGTTCATGTTCACCATTAGGAGATATATAATATTGCTCCCAGTTACCTCCCCGCGGAGGAAGTTCAACATTTTCATGCAGGAATTTATCGGCCTGATCTTTCAGTATTTGCCAACTTGATAATTTCCAGGTGCTGTCCTTGATAGCTTGCCGGATATCCGCCATATCATTGGCGGTGATCATAAGCCTTGGGGTGACGGGGTTGTCCAACTGCCCATAGGTTTCCGCATAAAAAAAGATACAACAAATGAGCAATAGGTACTGGAGGGATTTCATGAAATTTTTTCTTTTCCGTAAGGTATAAAATATTGTTTTTTGAGAAAAAATATTATATTTATCTGTTATCCAGATTGTCTATACCCATCCCTATTCCTCCATGAAATTTTTATATCTGATTCCGTTTTTGTTTTTTTGTTTACCTGGATTCTCTCAGGATAATCCAATTACATCTTCCAGGTTATCCGGTTCTCACGGTACTACAAAAATAGCTTTCCCTGTAACAGATGTAGCTGTTGAAACACAACGTGGTCCCTTATTAATGAAGTCTTCTTTAATACCATTAGAGCAGGGCGATGAGGTGGAGATTCGTGGTTCATTATCTTATCCCCGAAATCGTAAATTAAGGTCGGGCTTTTTAAAAGCGGTAGGTGTGGGTGCTACTACCTTCGTATTGGGACAACATACCAATCTTTATAGTATAAAAGGAATAAAACATAAAAATAGTATACTGTTACCTGCTGCGGGCATGGGGCTGGCCTTGTCTGCACCTGATTTAATGAACCTGCGGTATTCCGGAAAGACCCGGGTTCAGTATTACTTTTATGACCGGGATACGAATCTGATTGCATCTCAATCAAAAGATATTGCATCCGGATTATTTAGAAAAGGCCGGACAATTGAGATAAAAGATAAGGCGCCTCAAGCGGGTTTCGTTCAGGTATGGTTAACAGGTTCTACCAGCCGTGCCGTAAAAGTGGATGAGTTATCGGTAGATGTGCCAGCGAAGAAACAAGGGTTTAAGGGCGAAATCGCCAATAATATGAACCTTCAAACATATGGGGAGTGTTTACCAGAGTATGAATGTAGTATATGTGATCCTTCAAGCGGATGTTTTGATATGTGTGCCTGTGATCCAAGCTGGTGCGAACCTGATCCGTGCGCTACTAACCCTTTTACATGCGAATGTGATCCTACTTTTTGTGATGATCCCAATAATCCTAATCCCTGTGATCTGAATCCATACGATTGCATGTGTGATCCTGCTTTTTGCGTGCCTATCGATCCGGGGCCTGGTGGACCTGTGGAACCGCAGCCTGCGTTGCCACCCTGTTTTGAGGCTGCTAAAGATGTAATGGAGAATATTCCACAGACGCAGGGATTTACGCAACTATTAAATGAAATGTTTGATTTGCCCGGTTTTGAATCGAATGTATCTTTTGAAATGAAGAATCTTGCTGCAAATATAGATGGTCAAACTGGTTATAATTCATATTCAGGCTCGGGAGCAGAAATAGTTATTGAGATTAACTCCATGCTTTCTACGTCTACTCAGGAGTATAAGGTAGTTACGATGATGCATGAATTTCTACATGTATATATCAACACAATGATGTTTTATCGTAAAAACGTTAATCCAGGTTATACCAATGATATGTTGCAAATGGCTGATGCTCTCACGACGATGGGGGTAGCAGATGTTCACCATGAATTAATGGCGGAACTTTATATTGGAACATTAGCAAATGCACTGACAAGCATGTATCCTGGTATGACGCTGGATAGAGCTACTGCACTCGCTTGGGGTGGGCTTCAAGGTACTCCTTCTTATGCTAATTTAACTCAAGCTCAAAAAGATAATATTGCGGGAGTTAATAATCAGGAAAAATATAACTTAGCAGGTGCCACGGGAACTGCTTGTCACTAAATTATAATATGGTATATGAAAAAACTCGTCATAATTGCTTACTGTATATGTGCGGCTATATCAGTCCTGGGACAAGACAGTAAAGCATCATTGAATAATGGTCAGCTTCCCAAGATTTTTTTCTCGAAACATGTTAACATGCGATCGCTTTATCATGAGGTGATGGACAGCACAGATCGGCCGGTTCGCGTGTTATTTTCTTTCGTGATTAACAGGAACGGTGATCCTGATAGCTTAAAAATACATGAAAGCACTTCTTCATTGCTGGAACAGGAAATCAGACGAGTTATGGCGCTTGGCAAAGGACAATGGAAGCCAGAGATGCGGAACGGTAAGACAGTAATCAGCACTCCTTTCTTTTGGGTAATATATGTCCAATGCACGGATTGTGATCATGGACAAAAGATAGAACGGGAAAACGAGACGTTTTATAAACAATATCCTTACTCATCCTTACCTAACTGGAGAAAAGGTAGTGTTGTGCTGGACCCTCCACCGCTCGTCTTCCTGCGTCCTCGCAGTTAATGCACGAATACTGTAAAATCATAGAAAAGCCGGAGAAAATTTTCTCCGGCTTTTATGTTTTATACTAACCCCGTAGTGTAAACGAAGCGATGCCCAGCGGCACCTGTTTACCCGGATCAGTAGGTTTGATTTTGAAATAGAGATGATGTTTTTTACCATCCGTAACCGGTGCAAAGCTGATACCGGCTTTATTCGGCACTTTCGCCTGTGCGCCGGGACCGATAGTGGTTTCACCCAAACGGGTACCGTTGGCGTTATCGAGGAATGCTTCTACTACAAAGCCCTGTTGTTGCGGGTCTTGTACCAGGTAGGTAACATCGATGCCATTGACGGTAGTAAGATCGAGATCATTGTATACTACCCAGCTATTAGCGGTAGCGGGAATCAGCAGTTTCATGCCGTTTACTTCAAAGGTAGAAACGCCATCCGCTTTGCTGTAGCCGGCTGCCGGTAAGGCAGGGTTGAGCAGTTGCACGGCAGCGGTGCCGGTAATGGGTTTAATGCCGGCGGCGCCTTTGTCGGTGTAGCTGGCGAGCAGCAGTAATACGCCGTTATCTTTCAGCTCGTTGCCCAGGGTGGGGTTCAGGCTGCCGGTAACGGGCAGGGATGCTACTTTAGGAGCGTTGCCGCCCAGGGAGAAAATGTATTCCACCAGTTGATGCGCTTCACCGTTGGAGAGGCCGGGGTGGGCCGACATGGCTGTTTCGCCCCATACGCCGCCGCCGCCGTTGATGATCTTTTTAGCTAAGGCATCCGGTGCTGCGGGATCGTTTTTATATTTCTCCGTGATCTGTTTGAAAGATGGGCCGATGGATTTTTCATCGGGTTTGTGACAGGTCTTACAGTCGGATACCTCCATGATATTTTTTCCTGCGATGGCGCCGGTAATAATCTGGTGACCCTGTGGAGAGGCGGCTTTATCGCTGCCCTGGATATAATCGGCCTTAACGAAGATATTGCTGGCATCCAGTTTGCCGTCGGCGCTGTTACCATCTTCCTTGTCGCTAACGTTAACGGTATAACGAACTTGTTTGCCGGGGAAGTAGAACATCTGGTTGCCTTGCAGCGCGATCGTCACCTGCGGCGTTTCATTGCCTGCATACAGCGCTATCTCTTTACTCCTGGTGCTGCCACCTTTGCCATCCTGTACTTCTACATAGGCGTTGTATTCGCCGGCGGTAGTGTAAGTTACTTCCACGGAAGGTTCAGTGGTTTCTTTTTTGGTACCATTGCCGAAATACCAGAGGTAAGTGAGTTTGTCGCCATCGGGATCTACAGAGCCTTCAGCGGAGAGCTTCACTTTAAACGGCAGGGCGCCGGTCAGTTGGGTGGTGTGTATTTCAGCTTTGGGTGCGCGGTTGCCACCGTTGTAATCGATACGGGCGAGTGCGGCATCCGGGTTTTTGCTGAACCAGCCATTACCGTATTCCAGTACGTACAAACGGCCATCAGGACCCATTTCCATGTCAATAGGCGCATTGAGTTTGGTACCGGGCATAAAACGTTCCATCTTGGAGAAATCTCCGTTTTTATCCATGGTAACCGCCATGATCCAGCCACGGATCCAGTCGTAGATGAATAGTTTACCATTGTAATAATCCGGGAAACGGGTTTCTTTCGGATAAAATTCACTGTAGTAAACCGGGCCTGCTTCTGCATTACGGCCACCACTGCCCACGATGGGGAATTCATCGGACTTGCCGTAGGGGTACCAGATAAAGGCGGGTACTGCTGGTGGTAGTTCTTTCAGACCGGTATTATTACGGGAGTTGTTGATCGGTTTTTTCGGGTCATAGGCCGGACCAGCTTCGCCTGTGGCGTAGTTATAGGCGTGGTACGGTTTGTTGTCGGCGATGAACAGGGGATAACCATAGTTACCGGGCTTTTTAGCCTGGTTTACTTCATCGTATCCACGCGGTCCACGGTTCGGATCATCGGCATTGGCATCCGGACCAACTTCACCCCAATAGAGAAAACCGGTCTTCCTGTCAATGGAGATACGGTAGGGGTTGCGGGTACCCATGGCGTATATTTCCGGGCGGGTGTTGGCGGTGCCTTTCGGGAAAAGGTTTCCTTCAGGGATGCTGTAACTGCCGTCGGCGGCTACTTTGATACGCAGGATTTTACCGCGCAGGTCATTGGTATTAGCGGAAGATCGGCGGCCATCGTATTGTTCGTGGCCGGGGCGGTCGTCTGTAGGACCGTAACCTTTGCTCACGTAGGGTTGTCCTGCTTCATCAAAAGGAGTAGTGTTGTCACCGGTGGATACATACAACAGTTTATCCGGTCCGAAGGCAATAGAGCCGC
This sequence comes from Chitinophaga qingshengii, assembly GCF_014529935.1. Lineage (GTDB taxonomy): Bacteria > Bacteroidota > Bacteroidia > Chitinophagales > Chitinophagaceae > Chitinophaga > Chitinophaga qingshengii. The sequence goes on along the minus strand of NZ_JACVFC010000001.1, from coordinate 3,087,466 downwards.
CGGTATGGCAGCAGATGTTGCGCTGGGAATAAAACTGCAGGATCACTTTTTCAGAAGACATGTCCAGCTGGTTGTTTTCAAACTTAAAGCGGGACAAGCGGTTGACAGAAGTATCTATGGGAGAATACATCACATAGATAAAATGATTGTCTTTATAATCCGGATCGGCAGCAAGGCCAAGGAAACCTTCTTCTGCATTCACATTAGGAACGTCCGTTTTATGATACACCTTCAGAAAACCAACCTGGGTAAGGGTTTTATCCGCCTGTTTGTATAACATCAGTTCTCCGCGCCGTTGTGCCACAAGGATATCGAGGGTCGGCAGGATGGTCATTTCGGTAGGTTCAAAAAACTGACCGGAGGTAAGTACGTTTTTGGTGAAACGGTTTTCATCCGGCGTGCGTAGCGTGGTGGCTTTGCTATAATCCAGCACCAGGTTTTTACCGATGGCGTATTGGATACCGCCCAGTACATGTTTGAGGAACAGGCTGTCGGTGTAACATTCGTTGGTATGCCCCAGCGCCGTGTAGAAGGCGCGTCCGCCGTCGTATTCATGATACCAGCTTACCGGGTGGTCATTGTTCATAGTACCACCTTCATATGTTTTTTCATCTACTTTCATGAGCACGGTGGTGGTGGTATCTCTTTTTTTGAAGTTATACCATTCGTCGGTGTGCTCAAATTTGTCGGGCAGTCCGGCGGTAGCGGGGAATGATTTATTCACCACGTTCACGGTTGCTTTATGTGTACCGGCAGGATGGCTCAGGAAATAGGCGCCGGCGAGGTGGTTGTACCAGCCCCATTCGTATTCTGTATCGGTAGCGGCGTGTATGCCTACATAACCGCCGCCGGCCTGGATATATCTTTCAAAATCGGCTTCCTGTGCGGTGGAAAGCACATCGCCGGTAGTGTTCAGGAAGATCACGGCAGCATATTGCTGCAGGGAGTCTTCATTAAAGCGGTCGGCGTTTTCTGTGGTGTCTACTACAAAGCCGTTTTCCTGGCCCAGCTTCTGAATGGCGGCGATGCCGGCCGGAATGGAAGCGTGACGGAAGGCGGTGGTTTTGGTAAATACCAGCACTTTGGGTTGTCCGGGGCGCGATTTGTTACAACCTGCCGTGACAATCAGCGCCAGCAACAGGAAGAGGGAAATGATTTTTTTCATTGTGTCTTAGTTAGCATTTTTGATACCCATAGTATATTGAATCCCGCCCAGCAGGTGTTGCAGGTATGCCGGGTCCTGATAAGATTCTTTGGTATGGCCCATTTCGGTATAGAAAGCGCGGCCGCCTTCAAAGTCATGATACCAGCACATAGGGTGGTTATCGCCGTTCTTACCGCCTTCATAGGTGGATTCATCTATTTTGATGAGCACATGCACGTCGGGGTTCAGGTCTTTGAAGTTATACCATTCATCTTTGCGGACCCATTCATCCGGCAGATGACGGGTAGCGGGATGGTTATGATCGGTGATGCGAAGGGTGGCTTGTTGTTGTTTCGGATGACTGAAAAACCAGGCGCCGGCCAGTTTGTTGTACCATGGCCAGTCGTATTCCGTATCGGTGGCGGCGTGTATGCCCATCCAGCCACCGCCTTTGTGGATGTAACCCTGGAAGGCCACCTGTTGGGCGCTGTCCAGCACATCGCCGGTAGTGCAACTGAAAATAACGGCGGCGTATTTTTTCAGGTTAGCGCTGGTAAAGGCGCTGGCATCTTCGGTGGTATCCACTTCAAAGCCGTTATCTTTGCCCAGTTGCATGATAGCCGCTTTGGCAACGGGAATACAGTCATGCCGGAAGCCTTTGGTTTTGGAAAAGACCAATACTTTTTTGACTTTCGGTTTTTTGCCGGCCTGCGCACAGAGGGTGGCTGCCAGCAGCAGTGTAATAAACACGGTAATTGTCTTCATGTTCGTGGTGATTAGCATCCAAAAAGCAACAAAGACGCATGACAGGGAAAAAGTAATTTTTTCTTTGCTGCCTTACGTCTTTGTCTGAAAAAATCGTATTCGAAAAGATTACAGCACTTTTATTTTGATATTACGGTACCATACTTTGTTGCCGTGGTCCTGGAGGGCTATATGGCCTTTGGCGTATTTACCGAAGCCTTTCCAGCCTTTAAACTTACTGTTGGCTACCAGTGCATCCCATTCAGGGGTACCCATGGTTGTTTCCACGGTTTTTACGCCGTTGAGCCAGAGGGTAAGATGACCATCTTTTTTCACAATTTTGGCGGTATTCCATTCTCCCACGGGTTTAACCGCTTTTTGGGAAGATTTGATCAGATCATAGAGGTCGCCGGCATTGTGTTTATTGATTTTACCGTCGGGATGTTTATCATCATCGAGCACCTGCATTTCAGGACCGGTGAGATAAGTAGCGGAGAATTCAGGATCTTCATGTACGCTGAAGATGATGCCGCTGTTACCGCCTTCGGAGATTTTCCAATCGATACTCAGCTCGTAGTTTTCGTATTCGCCGTTGGTAACGATGTCACCGCCGGGAGCGCCGGCTTTTTTGGCGTCTACATCAAACTCGAGTGCGCCATCTACCACCTTCCAGGCGGGGCTGACAGCATCTTTCAGGTAGGTATGCCATCCGGTGGTGGTTTTACCATCGAACAGCAGCTGCCATCCTTCTTTTTTCTCTTTGGCAGAGAGGCTATTTACTTTCTGGGCCTTTACCGCAGTGGCGCTGGTGATAGCACCGAGCATAAAGGCTCCGATGATGATTTTTTTCATTTACTATGATTGAATGATGATGGAAAAGCCATTATTTTCCGATGGACAGGATGTACTGTACCATTTCCTTTGCATCGTCTTTAGAGATATTTGGATGCGGGAGCATGGCCACTTCACCCCAGTTACCGGAACCGCCTTTGATGATTTTATCAGACAGTTTATCCACGTTTTCAGGAGTGTTGGGATATTTGCCTGCGATGTCTTTCAGCGCGGGCCCAATCACTTTTATTTCCTCTTTGTGGCAGGTTTTGCAATCGCTCTGCGCCATTAATTGTTCTCCTTTGCTGGCCGGTTTGTCTGCACCCGGAGATACCATGGAATTGTCTACGGCACTGTTTTCGTGGGTGGTTTTGTCAGTTGTTTCTGCTTTTTTATCACCTCCGCCGCAAGCTGCAAAAAACAGCGCGCTCATTACAAACGGTGCCAGATACCTCTTTTTCATTTTGTTATTTTTTTATTTTGTTATTTATTGATTTGACCGGTGTTTGTTATTTATGTTTACCGTCTGTGTTATTTTTTTCGGTAGATGAATATGTTTTGCACATTCATCTGATAGCTTGTCTTATTGATATTGACCTGTGCATCAGGTTAAATCCCCCAATCCCCAAAATCCGTAAATCCGTAAATCCCAAAATCCGTAAATCCCTAAATCCCGATGATCCGTTTGTTGAACGCGTCATCAGTAGCGGCGCCGGCGAAGTCGTCGAAGGCTTTTTCGGTGACGCGGATGATGTGGTTTTTAATAAACGGAGCACCTTCACGGGCACCGTCTTCCGGATGTTTCATACAGCATTCCCATTCCATAACGGCCCAACCGGCAAAATCGTATTGGGTGAGTTTACTGAATACGGATTTAAAGTCCACCTGTCCATCGCCGAGGGAACGGAACCTGCCGGGACGGTCTATCCAGGCCTGGAATCCGCCGTATACGCCGGAGCGTCCGGTAGGATTAAATTCCGCGTCTTTTACGTGGAAGGCTTTTATTCGCTCGTGGTAAATATCGATATATTCCAGGTAGTTGAGGCATTGCAGCACAAAGTGGCTGGGATCGTACAGGAGGCAAGCCCGGGCATGGTTGCCGGTAGCTTCCAGGAAACGTTCGTAGCTGGCGCCGTCATGCAGGTCCTCACCCGGATGTATTTCGTAACAGAGGTCTACTCCATTGGCGTCGAACTCGTTGAGGATAGGCAGCCACCGTTTGGCCAGTTCTGCAAAGCCGGCTTCCACCAGCCCTGCCGGCCGTTGTGGCCAGGGGTACATGGCGGGGGCCCAGAGCAGCGCGCCGCTGAAAGTGGCGTGTGCATTAAGGCCCAGGTTGCGGCTGGCTTTGGCAGCGTATTTCAGCTGGTTAACGGCCCATTCTGTACGTGCCTGTATATTGTTGTGGTATTGTGCGGGTGCAAAGCCGTCAAACATCTCAGAGAAAGCAGGATTCACGGCTACCAGCTGCCCTTGCAGGTGCGTGCTCAGTTCCGTGATTTCCAGGCCGGCAGCGTTCACGATGCCTTTTATCTCGTCTGCGTAGGTTTTACTTTCTGCCGCCTTTTGCAGGTCTATCAGGCGCGGGTCCCAGCTGGGGATCTGTACGCCTTTGAAACCGATGGAGGCAGCCCATTCGCAGATGCTTTTCAGACTGTTGAAAGGCGCTTCATCTCCCATGAATTGCGCCAGGAATATACCAGGACCTTTGATCGTTTTCATATAATCGTGCTTGTTAGAGATGGTATATTAAATGTCGAAGTTAGTCCATTTGGTGTCGCTTTGTGCAGAGCGTACCACATTGTCGATAAACGCCATACCCCGTACGCCGTCTGCCACACTGGGGAAGTCGAGCGACTCCGGTGACGGCTGTACGCCGTCAATTTTGGCGGAGAGGGTTTGAGCGAAGTTGCGGTACAGGTTACCGAATGCTTCCAGGTATCCTTCCGGATGCCCGCCCGGAGTACGGGTGTTGTGGGTCATGTAGCTGGACTGGAAAGTGTAACCACCACCAGCGCGATAAATTTCAGTGGGTTTGTCGAGCCATTTTACCAGCAGGGTATTGGGTTCTTGTTGTGCCCATTCGAGGCCGCCTTTTTCTCCGTATAGGCGGATTTTCAGGGCGTTTTCCTCGCCGGCAGCTACCTGGGAGGCCATCAGTACGCCTGCAGCGCCATTGTCGAAGCGGAGCAATACAGCGCCATCGTCGTCCAGGGCGCGGCCTGGAACCATGATATTCAGGTCGGCGCACAGTTTTTCAATTTTAGCACCGCTGATATATTCAGCCAGGTTAGCGGCATGGGTACCGATATCGCCCATAGCGCCGGCTTTACCGGATTTTTTAGGATCTGTTCTCCAGGCAGCCTGGGCGTTGCCTTCCCGCTCACTCAGTTTGCTGAGCCAGCCCTGGGGGTATTCTACCCATACTTTGCGGATTTTGCCCAATGCGCCGTCTTTCACCATCTGGCGGGCCTGTTTTACCATAGGGTAGCCGGTGTAGGTGTGGGTGAGCAGCAGGGTGAGACCAGTAGCTTCTACCTTCGCCTGCAGTTGTTTGGCTTCCTCCAGGGAGAAGGTGATCGGTTTTTCGATCACCACGTTAAAGCCCAGGTCCAGCGCCATCATGGCGGGTTCAAAGTGAGCGAAGTTAGGGGTCACGATCGTCACGAAATCGAGACGTTTATCGGCCGGCATGGCGGCTTCTTTCTGAAGCATGGTTTTAAAGTCGAGGTAGGTGCGTTCCGGATCAAGGAACAGCATTTTACCGGATTCCACGGCTACTTCATTGTTGATGCTGAGCGCACCGGCTACCAGCTCTATAAGGCCGTCCATATTGGCGGCAATACGGTGAATAGCGCCAATAAAGGCATCTTTTCCACCGCCGATCATCCCCATTCTTAACTTACGGTTCATCTTCAAAATATTGTTTAGGTTCTTGGTTTTAGTTTCAAATCGCGTTTGTGCCTGGGCTGCGCCGGATTAACAGGCAAGATAGCAGCAACAGACAATATTCCGGTACCGTCCATAACATTTAATCTGCATGCATGTTTCCCGGATCTGATGTTAGCAGTGAAGCGTGAATGACCGGTTGTAATGGCGGTCATCAAAGCATTCCCGGCTATCACTGGTCGGAGTGGAAAACGGTAGCGCTCCGGAGGAGAGCCCTGACATTACAATCACGGACAAACAGCTCACCGGCTGTATCTGGTTCGTCATAACGTGGAAATTTATAAATTAATAATAACGGCTTAAAAGCCATTAAATTTATAAAAAGTATTTGCATATTTTAATCTTTTGGGTACGGGAACGGCATTTTTTTTGAAAATTTCCTTTTCGCCCTGTAATAGGTTATCTTAGCTCCCACTTATGCCTTTCTGACATTTACTTTTATATGATTAGCGGGTTATACAGCGAAGAGGTGTTGCAGGGCTTGCAATCCAGAGACCGTGCGGTGTTTGCCCGGGTATATGAGCATTTTTACCCTTTATTGTTCGCCACCGCCCGGAAATACCTGGGAGAAAGAGAGCAGGCCGAAGAGGTGGTCCAGGACGTTTTTCTCCGTCTATGGGAGAAAGAGTTTGCCCTGGAACATGCTGCTGCGCTGAAAAGCTACCTGTACAGGGCTGTCATTAACCAATGTATCAATCATTTACAACGTCATCGCCTGCTCGAAAATCATCACGATGCTATCCGGCATTTGCAGGAAGAAAGCTATCTTTGCACCTTCCTGGAAGAACAGGAGTTGCGTGAACGAATACACTATGCCGTGGAGCGTTTGCCGGAGCAGTGCCGGCGCGTCTTCAAATTAAGCCGCTACCAGGGGCTTAAAAATGCAGAAATAGCAAGGGAATTGGAACTGTCAGTCAAAACGGTGGAAAATCAGATGACCATCGCTCTCCGTCAACTCAAAGCAGCATTACTGGACCGTCCGGAAAAACCATTGCTGTCTTCAGACAGGCTAAAGCTCGTACTGTGGCTTTTCTCAATTTAAAGATCTCAAAATCTCAAAATTTTTAAATTTCTTTTGGGGGTAGGTTTTTGCTGGTTTGTCTCAGCTTAAAGTGCGTCCTTTTTCGTAAGATGACCAAACCAACCGATCATTATTCATTTATCCTCTCGTGCCTGCAATCACCGGAGGACCCTGCACTGCAGGCCCAGCTGACTGCCTGGCTGGCGGAAGATGCCAGTCACGCCGAATTATACCGGCAGGTAAGCCTGTTATGGGAACAGGCGCCCCATGCTGCTTTTTTTGAAGAAGCAGATGCGGCGGCTGCTACTGCACGGTTCCTGCAACTGCTGGACCAAACTCCTGCTGCCATTCCGGTGGCGCCGCTTCCGGCTGGCAGTCGCCGTCGCTGGTGGCCGGCCGCTGCTGCTGTATTGCTGATGGCCGTCGCTGCCGGCTGGTGGCAATATTCCCGTCAACGGATACAGTGGATCTCCAAAACCACCACCGGCCAGCCGGATTCTGTATTACTGGCGGACGGTTCCAAAGTGTACCTGAACAAACATGCAGCAGTCAAATACCCGGTTGCTTTCAAAGGAAAAGAGCGGCAAGTGGAGCTGATAGCGGGAGAAGCATTTTTTGACATCGCCACTAATCCTACGTATCCCTTTACTGTCAAGAGCGGCCCGGCACAAATCCGTGTGCTGGGTACCTCCTTCAATGTGAAGGCGATCAATACTACTATACAGGTGTATGTGCTGTCCGGCAGCGTCGCCGTGGCACATCAGCAACATTCCCTCCGCCTGCAGGCGGGCCAGGGAGCTTCCTGCAACATCAATACCGGGGAAATAAAGGTGGATACCTCCGCCAGTAACAACCAGCTGGCATGGCGCACCCGGGAACTGCAATTTTCCGATACTTCCCTGCAGGCAGTATGCGAGGCCCTCTCCGCCGCTTATGGGGTAACCATGGTACTGGATACTAATATCAGCCGCGAACGCAAGCTGAATGCCAACTTCAACAACAAAACATTACCCGATATATTACAAACACTGACTGCTTTATATGATTATCAATTTGAACAACTGAACGACACAATATATGTGCACTTGCCCGCAAGACGCTAGCACATCAACACCATTATTACCAACCAAAATGCTTTAGCTAAAAGCTAAAACGCCTTAACCATGAGTAAAAATTATCTACGGGGTATTACCCGTTGCGGGATGCGTATGTCCCGCCCCCTGGTCATGGCTGCTATTCTCCTGTCGGCATGGCCGGTAAGAGCACAGGATACCTTCCCGCTGAACCGGAAAGTAACTGTGAAAGCCAACAACCAACCTATAGCTGTAGTACTGTCAGAGATCGAAAAACAAACCAATCTGAACTTCGTGTACGATGGCAGCCAGATCAACAAAGCCCAGGTCGTGAGCATACAGGCTAACGGCGTGGTGCTGAAAAATGTATTGCACAATCTCTTTAATGATGGTGTGCAATATGCGGTGGTGGGCAACCAGGTAATTGTGAAAAGCACTCCCGGCAAAGCTTTGTCCGCTGCTGTTGTTATCCGCCAGGAGCAACAGGAACAGAACATCCGCGTACGCGGCAGGGTATCCTTACGCGACAGCAAGGGTAATATGCAACAGATACCCGGCGTTACCGTCCGCGTGAAAGGCAAAGCACACGGTACCCATACGGATGCTGCCGGAAAATTTGACATTGCAGTTAGTCCGAAAGACATACTGGTGGTTAGCTTCGTAGGCTATAAAACCGTGGAAATGCCGGTGAACGGCGCTTCCAGCATTGTGCTCGATGAAGACGCTTCAAAGATCAAAGAGGTGGTGGTAACGGGTATCTATGAACGTACCAAAGAAAGTTTCACCGGTTCTGCTTCTACGTACACCGCTAAAGAACTGAAACAAATCGGTAACCAGAACATCGTACAGAGCCTTCGCTCCCTCGATCCTTCCTTTACCGTATTTGAAAATAACCTGATGGGGTCCAACCCCAACGTGATGCCCAACCTGGAGATACGCGGCAAAACCAGCGTGCTCGGGTTGAAAGAACAATTTGGTACAGATCCTAACCAACCGCTGTTTATCCTCGATGGTTTTGAAACCAACCTGCGTACCATCATCGACCTGGACATCAACCGCGTGGAAAGCGTGACCATCCTGAAAGATGCGGCATCTACTGCTATCTACGGTTCCAAAGCGGCCAACGGGGTAATCGTTATTGAAACCAAAAAACCAAAACCAGGTGAACTGCGGGTATACTATACTACCGATAACAGCGTAACTATTCCCGACCTGCACGATTATAACCTCATGGATGCGGCGGAAAAGCTGGAGTTTGAACGGGTATCCGGGAGATTTAGCATGCTTCAGGGTTGGACTACGGACCAGGTAAGACAAAAAGAGCTTGATCAGGCGTATAACGAGCGGTTGGCGGAAGTACAAAGGGGCGTAAATACCTACTGGCTCAGCGAACCACTGCGCACCGGATTCACTACCGGGCATTCCCTTTATATAGAAGGAGGTGATAACCAGATGCGTTATAGCGCCGGCCTTAATTATAAAAAAATCAACGGTGTGATGAAGGGCTCCGGCCGTGATATCGGTGGCGCCAACATTAAGCTGGTATACCGTAAAAACAGGCTTAGCTTTAATAATAACCTTTCTATCAACTTCTTTACCGCCAATGAATCGACCTATGGCTCTTTTCAGGCGTTTGCACAAGCCAGCCCCTATTATCGCAAGCGTGATGAAAACGGCAATCTGCAACCTTATCTCGAAAGAAGGGTCAATGGGGCAACAGGTGCAGACACTACCACCAATCCGTTGTGGAACGCTTCCCTGGGCAATTTTGACGCGACGCGCAATTTCTCCGTTGTCAACAACTTTATGGCGGAATGGGAAATGAACCGCGATTTCCGGGTAAGAGGCCGTTTGGGCATTACAAAAGAGGATAGCAAACAGGAGATCTTTACAGATGCCCGTAACACTATGTTTGCGAAAAAAGTGCCCACAGAAAGAGGGAGTTTCACTTCTAACCGGACTGCCACTTTAAACTATGACGGTGAACTGACTGCCATTTATGGTAAACTGATCAATGAGCGCCATCAGATCAATGCTGTAGGAGGCTGGAAACTTCAACAGTTCCGCAATACCGGTGATGGCTACGGCGTAATTGGTTTACCACCGGGAATATCTTCACCAGCCTTTGCCGCCGGTTATCCGGCCGGAGGTAAATCTTCTTCCATAGAAGCTACCACCCGTAGTACCAGCGCCTATCTGAATGCCGGGTATATGTTGGATGGACGCTATATGGCTGATGTAAACTATCGCCTGGACGGTTCTTCCGTATTTGGTTCCAATAATTTCTTCACCACTTCCTGGTCTGTAGGTTTATCCTGGAACCTGCATAAAGAGGCGATGCTACAGGAAGTAAGCTGGATTAATTTCCTGAAATTAAGAGGTTCTATCGGTACGCCGGGTAACCAGAACTTCTCTACCTATCAATCGTTTACTACTTACCGTTATAATACCAATACGGTCAACGATTTTGGTATAGGGGCCATCATCGATGGCTTTGGCAATCCGAACCTGTTGTGGCAGAAAACGCTCGACAAAAATATTGGAGCGGATGTGATATTACTGGACAACCGGTTAAGGTTGAATATTGATGTGTATAATCGTATTACCGATCCGCTGGTAGCGCAGATCAACCTGCCGTCTTCGGTGGGTACCAGCGTCTATCTAACCAATCTGGGCAAGCAGGTAGGCAATGGTTATAATTTTATGTTCAGCGTTTCGCCCTGGTATAAACCACAGGAGCGGATCAACTGGAGCATTAACTTCTCCGCGAAGCGGGAAAATGCCCGCTTCGATAATATGGCCAACAGGCTGGATGCCCTCAATAAACAGAACCGCAGCAAAAATCTGGAGCGTTATTATGATGGCGGTAGCCCTACGGCTATCTGGGCGGTGCGTTCCGCAGGTATTGACCCCGGTACCGGAAAGGAAGTACTGATTAAAAAAGATGGTTCCCTGACATTTAATTATGATGCAGATGACGAAGTGGTAGTAGGTGATTCCCGTCCGAAGCTGGAAGGCATTGCCGGTACCAATTTCAGCTACAAAGGTTTTACCCTGGGTATTTATCTCCGGTATCGTTTGGGCGCCGATGTATTTAACAATGCACTCTATGACAAGGTGGAGAATATTAACTCCAACGAAATCCTGCTGAACCAGGACCGCCGCGCTTTGTATGATCGGTGGAAACAGCCGGGCGACATCGCCAGATACAGGGCCATTCAGTTGGTCGTTAATCCGGGTGCATTACAGGCAGCTATTCCACCCATGACCTCCCGCTTTGTGCAACGTGAGAATGTGTTGGCCGGCGAATCTATCAACATGGGATATGAATTTACCAATGGCGTGATAAAACGCTGGCGTATGTCCTATCTGCGATTGAATGCCTATATGAACGATATCTTCCGCATTTCCAGCATCAAACGGGAGCGTGGTATAGATTATCCATTTGCCAATACGGTCTCTTTCTCTGTAAGTGCCGGATTCTAATAACCCAATGAAAGAAAAAAATGAAAAAGCGCATACTCTTTGGCATATTAATACTGGCGGCTGTTACCGGTTCTTCCTGCAAAAAATGGCTGGATGTAAAGCCCCGCGACAAGGTAATTGAAACCACTCTGCTGGAAAATGAAACCGGTTTTTTAAGCGCGCTGAACGGCGTGTACCTGAATATGACGGACAGCGCCACTTATGGCGGACAGGTCACCATGCAAATGGTCGAAATTCTTGGTCAGCGGTATAACGTTGGCGGCGGCCATAAATATTACAAAATCGCATCCTATCAATATCCCGATCCGGAAATACAGACGCTTTTCGGCAATACCTGGGGTAATATGTATAAGATGGTGGCCAATGTCAACAAAATTTTGTCGGTCATCGACCAGAAAAAAGAAGTGTTTACAGGCAAGCATTATGCATGGGTAAAAGGGGAAGCACTGGCGTTAAGGGCGATGATCCACTTTGACCTGTTTCGTTTATTCGGCCCCGTTTACAAGCTGGATTCAACAGCGCTCAGCCTGCCTTATTATAGTTCCTTTACCACCAATTATGAGGATTATCTCAGAGGAAATGTTTTCATCGGAAAAGTGCTGGCTGACCTCGATGCCGCAGAGGCTTTGTTGACCGATGACCTGATAAAGGATGGTTATACCCTGGGGAACGCAACCAGTGATGAAGGGATCGCCTGGAGTTTTCGTAACCTCCGGTTGAACTATTTTGCCGTTAAAGGATTGAAGGCGCGGGTATGTTTATACCGGGGAGATAAAATCAGCGCGTTGAAAAATGCTACTGATGTAATAACGAGGGCCGGCGCTATATTGCCTTTCGTGAAGCTGGGCGCTGTGCAGGATGCCCGTAATGCCGACAGGGTGTTTGCTCCCGAACTGCTGTTTGCGTTGCAGGATAGCAGACGAATTAATAAATACAAGTCGTATTTCGACCCGTCGCTGTCCGATGCAGAAATTCTGACGGCCGTTCAGGGCCGCCTGACCAGCGAGTTTGAAAGTAATACCAACGATTACCGCTATGGTAATACCTGGCTGGTGCCCGGTTCCAACCTTAAAAATTATCGCTGTTTTTTCAAATATGCCGATGTGGAGAATACCAATCTCCGTTTCCGTAACCTGATACCGTTGATCCGTATGTCGGAGATGTATTTCATTGCTGCTGAAAGTGCACCCGACCCGGCATCAGGCCTGGAATACCTGAATGCTGTACGCCGTGGCCGCGGTATCGGCGATGCACCGGCTACTGCCGGCATTACAGCAGAATTACTCAAAGATTACAAACGGGAGTTTTATGGAGAAGGACAAATGTTTTTCTATTACAAACGGAATGCTACTGCCAGTATTCCCGGTGGTACCGGTAGCGGAACCATTACGATGGGTAAAGAAAAGTATGTACTGCCTATTCCGTTGGATGAATCCCGATTCAGAAACTAGTTTAATCTATTTGTTATGATCAGCCACCTTCGATATATCGCCGGAACAGCAGCCATGTTGCTACTCATGGCATCCTGCCGCAAAGCGGAAATACCCACCTATACCACGAGTGATGATATTTATTTTTCTGTGGTAAGGGATTATGTTACTTACGATACTACGATCGTTACGTTTGCCTACACGCCCCGTACAACGGATACTACGATGTATCTGAAAATCGCAGCGCTGGGAAAACCTGCAGGCCGCGAAAGAAACGTGAGCTACCGGGTGGTTGATACCGCTGCCAATGCCGCCGTACTTCACAAACATTTTGAGCTGCCGGCTAAACTGGCGGTTCCGGCAGACAGTGTTAGCTGTTATCTCCCGGTGGTCATGCACAAAACGGAGGACATGTCTAAACGCACTTTTTCCATTACCCTGCAACTGGAGCCCAACAACGACTTCCAAACCCGCCTGCAGCTATTGGTAAAAGACAAAAACAATAACCGGTTTACCTCACTGCTGAGGCATGTGATTATTGTAGATAATAAACTGAATATACCGGATAAGGGATGGTACGAGGATTTTTACGGACCATTTACCTCCAAAAAAATGTTGCTGATGGGCGAGCTGCTGGAGTTATCCATACAGGACCTGTACAACAAAATAGGGAGTGCTGATCCCGGCGCAACCAGGTTCTATGCCAACTACCTGAAAACATACCTGAAAGACATGGAAGCTGCCGGTACGCCTGTACAGGAAGATGACGGTACACTGATGAAATTAGGTAAATACATGCAGTAAAAATGAATAGAATGAAAACTAAACATATTCAAACGTTATTGGGCGGGGTTTTCCTGAGCCTTTGTTTTACCGCCTGCTATAAAGACCAGGGTAACTACGACTATCATGCTATTAACCAGGTGGATAGTATCACCAACATCAATAACGAATATGCAGTGTTGTACGGGGATACGCTTCGTATAACGCCGCAGTTGTTTGCCACGGAGGAAAGTGTTGACACCAGCCGTTACACTTATCGTTGGGAGGCAGCGGTAGTAAACACTGCCCGCCTGCCCCAGGAAGACCCGCTGGTGGTGATCGGAAAGAGCCGGAATCTGGCGCTGCCCCTGAAGTTAAGACCGGCGCCATATGATTGTTATTATGGCGTAAAAGATAAACAGACCGGTGTAGAATGGTTTAAGCGCTTTAAACTCGTCGTGCAGTCGGCTGTTTACCAGGGCTGGGTGGCGCTTTGCGATGTAAAGGGTGAAACCCGCCTGGATATGGTGAGCCGCCTGGGAAATGAAGACCGGCTGATCAAGGACGTACTGGCTTTCACCAACGCCGGGATGCCCGTGCGTCATCAACCGAAACGGCTGACATTTGCCTATCGTTCGGGTAATAACAACCAGTTATATCTCCTTTCCGGCGAAGGACTGGAGCGAATTGACGGGGAAAGTTTTACCTGGAAAAACACCTACAATATCCGGTATGAAATAATGGCGCCGGTAGGCACAGATTTTAAACCGGATTATTTTCACAATCAGCAACCTGCCACCGGCGTGGATTATATTATAGCGGATAACCGCGTCTTTCACCGGAATATGACAATGGGCGCTTCGGCTTTTGGCACGCCGATCAATTATGTCAATGAAGAAAAAACGCCGTTTAAAGCAGCGCCTTTTGTGGCTTGCGGTTATTATTCAGCACTGTTGTACGACCAGGACAAACAGCGGTTTGTGGCTCATGACCCGATGTTTGGTACCAATTGCAGCAGCCTGGTAGAGGGCACCGCATTTTCCTATAATACCGGGAAAGATATGGTATACATGTCCTATACCAACTATAACACGGGAGATGTTTATGCTATTCTGAAAGATAAAGCCGGCAAGTTTTACACCTATGTTATCAATATCGCCAGTGGTATCAAACAGGTTTTCAGCATGGAAATGATCAATGCGCCGGAACTGGATAAGGCGACGGTCTTCGCTGTCAGTAACCAGCTGGGTTACGTGCTGTATGCCGCTGGTGGCCGTATATACGAATATGACCCTTTTGTCAAAAAAGCTTTCCTGATGGCTGATTTGGGCGGAGAAAAAATAAGTGTGTTAAAATGCCCGTTGTTCAGTTCCTATGGGAAAGATTTTTACATTAACCTGTCCAACTCCCTGATAGTGGGTAGCTATGATCCGGCTAAACCGGATACAGAAAATGGTACTATCCGTATTTACAGCATCCCTGCCAGAAACGAACAAATGCAGCTTACCGCCATTCATACCGGCCTGGGCAAAATTGTGGACCTGGTCTATCGCGAAAGATAAAACCCTTTATGTGACGGATTTGCAGGGAGTTTCCCTATATACTCCCTGTAAGTCCGTTATTCTCAATTTATCCCCGGAATTCCCGTTTAAAACCCTTCATTTCCCCGAATTTATTCCTAATTTTACCCCTCTTGACCAAGCGGCTACAACAAAACTGACAGCTTGACAGTTCTGCTTGCCAAGCATAATATTTGAGTAACTGATACTCTCCGTCTATCCAACACTCCGCCCGCAGCTTCCGTGCCACAGGCTGGTTGAAAGGAAAAAACCAACTGACATAGCTTCAGCGGGGGCGGGGAGATGGTAGAAACTAATTGTAATTCGTAATTAAACATTTAACATGTTAGGTTTTTTAACAAAACTTTTTGGAGGAAATAAATCAGACAGAGATATCAAATCTGTCACTCCAATAGTGCAGCAGATCAATGAAGAGTACGGAAAGCTGCAATCCCTGCCTATCGACGATCTGCGTCATAAAACCCAGGAATTCCGCGAACGCATCAGCGCCCATCTGGCGGCCATCGACAAAGAAATAGCAGAAAAAAAAGAAGCGGCTGAAGCCGTAGTTGATATAACTGAAAAAGATGCCATTTACCAGGAAATAGATATCCTGAAAAAAGACCGCGACAAACAACTGGAAGTGGTGCTCAAAGCCATTCTGCCAGAAGCTTTTGCCGTGGTAAAAGAAACGGCCCGCCGTTTTTCCACCAATCCTACCCTCACGGTTACTGCGACCAACCTGGACCGCCAGCTGGCTGTGAGAAATGATTATGTAACCATCGACGGTGACAAGGCTACCTGGAAAAATACCTGGAAAGCCGCCGGCACTGAAGTGACCTGGAACATGGTACATTACGATGTACAGCTGATTGGTGGTACAGTACTGCACCAGGGTAAAATCGCTGAAATGGCCACCGGTGAAGGTAAAACACTGGTATCTACCCTCCCCGCCTACCTCAACGCCCTCGCAGGCCAGGGGGTGCACATTGTAACCGTGAACGACTACCTGGCACGCCGTGACTCCGAATGGAACGGCCCCCTGTTTGAATTCCTCGACATCACCGTAGACTGTATCGATAAACACCAACCCAATACACCGGACCGCCGTAATGCCTACCTGGCAGATATCACCTACGGTACCAACAACGAATTCGGTTTCGACTACCTCCGTGATAACATGGTACACAGCCCGGATGAAATGGTGCAACGCAAACACCACTTCGCCATGGTGGATGAGGTGGATAGCGTACTGATTGACGATGCGCGTACTCCGCTCATCATCTCCGGTCCTATTCCCCGCGGTGAGGAACAGGAGTTCCACGCCCTGAAACCCCGCATCCAGTACCTGGTAGACATGCAGAAAAAAGCGGTAACCCAGTACCTCCAGGAAGCTAAAAAACTGATTGCTGAAGGTAAAGACGACCCGAAAACCGGAGGTCTGGCCCTGATGCGCGCCTGGAGAGGCTTACCGAAAAGCAGTGCGCTGATCAAATACCTCAGCGAACCCGGTATCAAAGTATTATTACAGAAAGCTGAAAACTACTACCTGGCAGACCAGCAACGCGAAATGCCAAAAGTAGACGAAGGCCTGTTCTTCGCGATAGAAGAAAAACAAAACAGCGTTGACCTGACTGAAAAAGGTATCGGCCTGATCACACAAGGCGGCGAAGATCCTAACTTCTTCGTGATGCCGGATGTAGGGTCCGAACTGGCGGAAATTGAAAAAATGGCAGTAACGCCGGAAGAAAAACTGCAGCGCAAGGAAGCCATGCTGCAGGACTACGCCCAGAAGTCAGACCGTATCCACTCCGTGCAACAACTGCTGAAAGCATATACCCTGTTCGATAAAGACGTGGAATATGTGGTAATGGAGGGTAAAGTGAAGATCGTAGACGAACAAACCGGCCGTATCCTGGATGGCCGCCGTTACTCCGACGGTCTGCACCAGGCGATTGAAGCCAAGGAAAACGTGAAAGTGGAAGCCGCCACCCAAACCTTCGCTACCATCACCCTGCAGAACTATTTCCGTATGTATCACAAGCTGGCCGGTATGACCGGTACGGCTTCTACAGAGGCGGGCGAGTTCTGGGAAATCTACAAACTGGATGTGGTAACCATCCCCACCAACCTGCCTATCTCCCGTGGTGACGCGGAAGACCTGGTATACAAAACCAAAAGAGATAAGTATAAGGCTGTTATCGAAGAAATCAAGCAAATGCAGTCGAAAGGCCGCCCGGTACTGGTAGGTACTACCTCCGTAGAAGTATCCGAGCTGCTGAGCAAAATGCTGACTTTCGAGAAAGTGCCGCATAACGTATTGAACGCGAAACAGCACGCCCGTGAAGCACAGATCGTAGCAGAAGCAGGTCTGGCCGGCGCAGTTACCATCGCTACCAACATGGCCGGTCGTGGTACCGACATTAAACTGGGCCCCGGCGTAAAAGATGCGGGTGGTCTGGCTATCATCGGTACGGAAAGACATGAAAGCCGCCGTGTGGACAGACAGCTGCGTGGCCGTGCCGGTCGTCAGGGTGATCCGGGTTCTTCCCAGTTCTTCGTATCCCTGGAAGATGACCTGATGCGTATGTTCGGTTCCGACCGTATCGCTGGCCTGATGGACCGTATGGGTTACAAAGAAGGTGAAGTGATTCAGCATAGCATGATCACCCGTTCCATCGAAAGAGCCCAGAAAAAAGTGGAAGAAAACAACTTCGGCATTCGTAAACGCCTGCTCGAATACGATGACGTAATGAATAAACAGCGTACCGTTATCTACGCTAAACGTAACCACGCCCTGTTCGGCGAACGCCTGGCGATCGATATCGACAACGCCTTCTTCGACGTAGCGGAAAATATGGTGGTTTCTCACAAAGAAACCGGCGACTACGAAGCATTTGAGATGGATTCCATCCTCAACTTCGGTATGGAGCCTAACGTATCCCAGGATGAACTGGCCCGTACAGATGTGCCTACACTGGCCTCCAGACTGTACCACCAGGCCACCGAAGGGTACCAGGCCAAAGTAAAACTCATTACCGACAACACCCTGCCGGTGATAGAACGTATCTACCAGGAACAAGGACACCAGATCGAAAATATCTCCATTCCGTTTACGGATGGTAAAAAAGGTATCAATGTACTGGCCAACCTGAAAAAGATCGTAGAAACCAAAGGCCATGAAACGGTGAATGCGCTGGAACGCAGCATCACCCTGGCACTCATCGATGAAGCCTGGAAAGAACACCTGCGTGCCATGGACGAACTGAAACAATCTGTTCAGGGCGCCGTGTACGAACAAAAAGATCCGTTGCTGATCTATAAACTGGAAGCCTTCAAACTGTTTAAACAGATGGATGGTGAAACCAGCCGTGATATCGTTTCCTTCCTGTGCAAGTGCGGTATCCCCGGCAGCCAGGACCAGGACGGCGCTCCCCAGGAAGAGCAGATCCGCGAAGGTTATGAAGAGAAGACTGATATGAGCCGTATGCGCGCTTCTCATGAAGATATCGTGGAACAGCACAACGGTCATCAGGCTGCTCCTGAATATGAAATACCGGAAGAAAAACAGGAGCCGGTAAGAGTAGGCCCGAAAGTGGGCCGCAATGATCTCTGCCCCTGCGGTAGTGGCAAGAAATTCAAAAACTGCCACGGTAAAGACCTGTAATAGTTGATTTTACAACATATCGAAGCGGATTACGGATGTAGCATTCTTTAATGTGAAATACGTAATCCGCTTTATTTTTGCCGGTTCTCAACTGGTAATTGTTTATTTTTGGCTTCGACTTTATGCAAATCTCATGAAGATAAACAGATACATTGACCATACGATTTTAAAGCCTGCCACTACGCTTGAGGATATAAAAAAGCTGTGCATGGAATGTGTGGAATACGATTTTGCGGCAGCCTGTGTGCCCCCTCCTTATGTGAAAGTAGCCAAACAGTTCCTGGGCGCTACCAATACCAAAGTGGCCACCGTGATCGGATTCCCCTTCGGTTATTCCGCTATTGAAGCCAAGGTAGCTGAAGCGGTACTGGCTATTGTAGATGGCGCCGACGAGCTGGATATGGTGATCAATATCTCTGCACTTAAAAACAACGATTGGGAATACCTGGAAAAAGAGATCGCCAACCTGATGTATATCGTTCGGGAGAAGAAAAAAGTGATCAAGGTGATCATTGAAAGTGGCATATTATTGGAAGAAGAGATCGTCAAATGTTGCCAGCTCTACAGCAAATACGGGGTTGATTTTATGAAAACTTCCACCGGATATGCAGAAAAGGGCGCTACCGTAGAAGCCGTGAAACTGATGAGAGCCAACCTGCCCGATAATATCCAGATCAAAGCATCCGGCGGTATTCGTACCTTTGCCTTTGCGAAGGAGCTGATAGATGCCGGCGCCACCCGCATAGGGGCCAGCGCCAGCGTTAATATTATGAAGGAAGGCGGTGAGGACACGGCTCATGCAGATTATTAATTTTTAATTATACAGTATTCATGCAAAAACTATTCATCCTGGTTTGCTGCCTGTTGGGAAGTAGCTGGGCCATGGGACAGGATTACACGATGTCCGGTAATGGTTCGGTAAAGGTGATCAAAGACAGCCGGTTGGACGTGCTGATCAAAAAACAGATCTACATCAACACCCTCGCTATCCGCAACCAGTCCGGTTTCCGGGTACAGGTGATCTCCACCAACAAACGCGGCGATGCCAATGAAGCTAAAGCCCGGGTTATGCAGTTGTACAACGATTACCGGACTTACCTGGATTACCAGGCCCCCTATTTTAAAGTGCGCGTAGGCGATTTCAAAACCCGCGAAGAAGCCAGCGAGTTGCGCGACAAGCTGTCCAACCTCTTCTCTGGCGGCGTATTTGTCGTTCCAGCCATCATCAACGTGTCACCGGATAAAGAACTGTCGAATGAAGAACCGTATTAAAGAGCTGGCAAAAGCCTATGCACCTGCGTTTATAGATATCAGGCGTCATATTCACTCCCATCCCGAATTATCTTTTCAGGAACATAAAACCTCCGAATTTATTCAGCAGCAACTGGATAAATTTGGCGTGCCTTATAAAGCCGGCATCGCCGGCACCGGTATTATTGCCCTTATTGAAGGCAAAAATCCTGCTTCCAAAACTATCGCACTCCGGGCAGACATGGATGCGCTGCCGATCACCGAGGCCAACGATGTGTCGTACAAATCTTTGAATAACGGCATTATGCACGCCTGCGGCCACGATGTACACACTACCGTGGTACTGGGCGCTACCAAAATATTGCATGAGCTGAAAGAAGAACTGGAAGGCACTGTTAAAATACTATTTCAGCCCGGGGAAGAGAAACATCCCGGCGGAGCCAGTATCATGATTGAAGAAGGCGCGCTGGAAAACCCACGCCCGGACGCGATCCTGGGACTGCATGTGCATCCTTCCATGGAAACCGGTCAGCTGGGATTCTGTGCCGGCAAGTATATGGCCAGTGCAGATGAAATCTATGTCACTATTAAAAGTAAAGGCGGGCACGCCGCGCAGCCACACCTGACGGTAGATACCATCCTGGTGGCTTCTCAGCTGGTAGTGAGCCTGCAACAGGTGATTTCCCGCAACAACAATCCGTTTTCACCTTCTGTATTGTCTATCTGCGCTTTCAACGGCGGCTTCACCACCAATGTGATCCCCAGCGAAGTGAAACTGATGGGAACTTTCCGGGCGATGGACGAAACCTGGCGTTTTAAAGCGCATGACCTGATCCGTAAACAGGCGGCCGGTATTGCGGAAGCGACAGGTGCGGAAATTGAAATAGATATATTGGTGGGTTATCCTACGTTGTACAACAATGAAGCGGTAACGGCCAAGGCACGGCACCTGGCGGAGGATTTCCTCGGCAAGGAGCATGTGGAAGATACTGAACTGCGCATGGGAGCAGAAGATTTTGCTTTCTATTCGCAGATTGTACCGGCCTGCTTTTTCCGCCTGGGAACTGGCAATAAGGAAAGAGGTATTACCTCCGGTGTACATACGCCTACCTTCGATGTAGACGAAAGAGCCATTGAAATAGGCATGGGTACCATGGCTTACCTGGCCACACAATTCTGATGTTGTTTTATGACTACATACAAGAACGTCCTGATGAATATCAGGACGTTTTTTATTTTAATACCCGGGACGAAAGTCCTGAGCTATAGTGATGACAAAAGAGGATGAGTGGAAAATCTTCCCCGGAGTATGAAACTGTAAAGTCGTAAAAACGTATAATCTTTAACGTTAGTTATCTGATGGATTTTATTTTTTGCAGTACTTTGTCGGAAAGATGGATTTCCCGGAGACTGTCTACCTGTATACTTCCGCGTTGATAGTCGCCATTAAAGTTCAGGCTGCTCTCTTTACCCAGCGTGATGTTCACACTATCCATTTTTGAATCCTCGATGTAGAGCGAATTTTGTTGACCACCGGCGAAAGAAAAGGTGCCAATTTGTGTTTTGTTGAAATGGGTTTCTACATACGGGCCGGTAACAACGGTCAGCGAAGGAGCCTTTATATCGTTGATCCACAGGTGGGCAGATGGTGCGATAATGGCTTTAAGGGCAGGCGCCTGCAGATCCAGCTTACCGGATTTGATCAGCGTGAGTACCAGGGTATCGGCAGTGTAACTGATCAATATACTATCGTCCGTTGATTTGACGAGCGTGTATTGATTACCGGGTTTGAAATTGATGCCGCCGGTGGCCCATGTACTGCGGATTTCAGTCTTGTTGGTAGCGCCGTTACGGGGTGTGCCTATTTGCTCTACGCGTGTTTCAAACAACGTATCGTTAATAGGTTTGCCGCTGACAGACGCTATTTTGATAACCTGGAACGGTTGCAGTGTCATGGTGACAAGCGGAACTGTTTTATGGCCTCCCATATTGGAGTTGGTAATGCCTTTGCTGTAATTGGCACGCAGCACAATATCGGTGCCCAGCATCCATAACACGAGCAGACCCAGGAAGCCGAAGAATAGTTTTTTGCTGGTTTTCATGTTATTTGAAATTAGATTTTTTGAATTTTTCGTAATACGGTTTCAGTTCATCTATATCAATTTCAAGCAGGTACATGCTGCGGAACAGGCTGGGTAGTTCGTTGGTGATAAACGAATCTTTTTTAAACTGCCTGATTTTTTTCACAGCATCGTTACTGATAAAATAACCGATACCTCTTTTATTGTAGATGATTTCCTGTTGTTGCAGCAGTTCACAGGTGCGCATAACGGTGTTAGGGTTGACTTCCAGCTGAACGGCCAGTTCCCTGACGGATGGGATACGCTCTTCCGGCTGCCATTTGTTCAACAGCACTTGTTCACATATGTAATCTGCTATCTGCAGGTATATGGCTTGTGAGTCTTTGAATTCCATCTCGCAAAGTTTTAGATTTCCTTGTCTTTTAACCGGAAATAGGCAATGGTCCAGATACAGGGCGCCAGCAGATATTTGGCAATGAAGGCATAGCCATATATCATCTTTTCTGAAATAACATACACATCGGTACCAAACTTACCGCCACGGGTGCCTACCAGGGCAAAGGGCAGGTTTTGAAAAGGCTGGTCGGTAGCGCTGCCAAACAGTATCCATACAAAGAGGGTATTCAGCAGGTATAATCCCAACAGGCAGAGCAGCAGGGTGACCAGCGTTTTAATGAAAGCCAGGCGTGAAAAGGATACGGCGCCCAGCATAAATACGGCATGCAGAAATATATAAGCGAAATAAATATAGATGGTGCCTCCCTCGGCGAACTGCCAGTTCATTTCTAACGGGGTCCCGTTCCGTATGATGCAGGTCTGTTGCATGAACACCAGTGCAGCATAGGCGGCGAGGTGAAATACTACCAGGTAACCAATGGTGGTGATCAGGAAAACAGTAATAAATTTTTCAAACTGCGAAGCTGGCAGCATCATAAAATGAATACCTTTTTCTTTGGCGGAGAAATCGCTGAAAGCCATGCTGGTAAATAAAAGCCCGCCGAAAAAAAGACCAAAATAATAGAAGCCGATCACATCGTCGAGTTGATGGGGGGCGTTGTCGGTCACCAGCATCAGCGTGGGGATAGCCATCAGCAAGCCAAAGATAGACAGAATACCCAGCAGGTATGTTTTCCAGGATGCCAGCAGATGATGGCGGAAATAATAGCCCAGGCGGGGGAAATCCAGGACGTTATTAGGTTGCATGTGTTTGATCAGTTAAAAAGTTCTTGAATGGGTTGGCGGTTGGAGAGGATGGCGTTGAACAACAATTCCATGTCTATTTTGCTTTGTTCTGTGCCTTCATTTTTCAGGATAACGGCATGCCCGCGCAGGCTGCTGTCTGCATACAATACCGGCATGCGGTCGTCCAGCTGGGCCAGCATTTTAAAACTCAGTTTATCCGTTACCGTGCCTACGTCCTGGTTAAAAATGATTTTGTGATCGTCGATGATGACGATGCTATCGATGAGGTTATCGAGATCCCTTACCTGGTGGGTGGAGATAACCATACACTTATCGTCTGTAACAGCAGCGGCCATCACTTTACGGAACTGGCTCTTGGAGGGGATATCGAGGCCGTTGGTAGGCTCGTCCATGATCAGTACTTTGGTGTTGGTGGCCAGGGCGAAACTGATGATTACTTTTTTCTTCTGACCATAAGACATGTTAGTCAGCTGTTGGTTCTGCGGGATGGCAAATTCTTTCAGGTAGCTGTAAAAGGCCTGCTCATCGAAACGTGGATAAAAAGGAGCATTGGCAATTACATAATGACGAATGCTCACCTTGGGCAGGTAGAATTCTTCCGGTACCAGGAATATTTCCCGGAGGAAGGCCGGCTGTCTTCGGGAGGCTTTATAACCCATTACCTCACAGGACCCCCCGTCGGGGAACAGCAGTCCGGCTATCTGTTTGAGCAGGGTGGACTTACCGGCGCCATTTTTACCGAGGAGGCCATATATATGGCCGGCTTCCAGATGGAGACTGAGATCCTCGAACAGGGGCCTGTTTTGGCGGTAGCTGAATTTCAGGGATTGGATGTTAATCATGGAATGTGTTTTAGTGTACTACTTACCTAGTACACTATAAAAGTACAAATTCCGGGAATAAAACAAAAAAAAATTTGCGGAGGGTTCTCGCAAAGGCGCAAAGCAGCAAAGGCGCAAAGATTTTTATTAGGGTTATTAAGAAAGCAAAGGAGCGAAGACCAATAGTTGATCTTCGCTCCTTTGCTTTCTTATATTCGCTTATATAATCTTTGCGTCTTTGCTGCTTTGCGCCTTTGCGTGAGACTACATTTCAGGATACAGTGGGAACTGCTGCATGAAACCATGCACTTCGCCTTTGATTTTAGCGATCAGGGCGTCGTTATCCGCATCCATGAGCAGTTGATCGATCCAGTCAACGATTTGCTCCATATGACCTTCTTTCAGGCCACGGGTGGTGATGGCAGGAACACCTACACGGATACCGGAAGTGATGAAGGCAGATTTATCATCAAAAGGCACCATGTTTTTATTGGCGGTGATTTCTGCTTTTACCAGTGTTTGTTCTGCTTTTTTACCGGAGATGTTTTTGTTGCGCAGGTCAATCAGCATGAGGTGGTTGTCTGTACCGCCGCTGATGATCTGATAACCTCTGTTAACGAAGCTTTTCGCCATAGACTGTGAGTTTTTCAGCATTTGTTTGGCGTATACATCGTATTCGTCAGACAGGATCTCGAAGAAGGACACTGCTTTGGCTGCGATCACGTGTTCGAGCGGACCGCCCTGGATACCAGGGAATACAGCGGTATCAATGAGGGAGCTCATGAGGCGGATTTCACCTTTTGGTGTTTTCAGGCCAAACGGATTTTCGAAATCTTTACCCATCATGATCATACCGCCGCGGGGACCACGCAGTGTTTTATGGGTAGTAGTGGTAACGAAATGGCAATGTTCAAATGGTGAATTGAGCAGTCCTTTGGCGATGAGGCCGGCGGGGTGTGCAATATCAGCCAGTACGAAAGCGCCTACCTGGTCAGCGATTTCGCGGATACGTTTATAATCCCAGTCGCGGCTGTAAGCGGAAGCGCCACAAACAATCAGTTTGGGTTTTTCGCGGTTGGCGATTTCTTCCATTTTATCGTATTCTACGAGGCCGGTTTCTCTGTTAACACCGTAGAAATGAGGTTCATACAGTTTACCGGAGTAGTTTACAGCGGAACCGTGGGTGAGGTGGCCGCCCATGCTCAGGTCCAGGCCAAGGATTTTATCACCGG
Organism: Chitinophaga qingshengii; assembly: GCF_014529935.1. GTDB lineage: Bacteria > Bacteroidota > Bacteroidia > Chitinophagales > Chitinophagaceae > Chitinophaga > Chitinophaga qingshengii. The sequence continues at coordinate 3,062,212 of NZ_JACVFC010000001.1, read as the reverse complement.
GTTGCAGGATAGCCAGCATAACAGCAGCATTGGCCTGTGCGCCGGAGTGTGGTTGTACGTTGGCATAAGCCGCACCAAATATTTGTTTAGCCCTGTCAATAGCCAGTTGCTCGCTCTGGTCCACGATTTCGCAGCCTGCGTAGTATCTTTTGCCAGGGTAGCCTTCGGCATATTTATTCGTCATCACATTACCCATGGCCTGCATTACCTGCAAGCTGGTAAAGTTTTCAGATGCGATCAATTCAATGCCATGGCGCTGACGCTCCAATTCCTGGCGGATAATATCAAATATTTGCTGGTCTCTTTGCATGATGCCTTAAAATTTGGTGCAAATTTAAAATAACTCCTGATCAAATGCAATTCATAGATTTCCGGATTCCCATATTGGCAAATTTTCGGTTTTTACATGTTAAAATTCGTATATCCATCGATCGCAAAAGCAGTAAATCTTCATAATTTGTCCTATTTTCGCGGCATTCGGAGCTTATCCTAACTACAACGTACATGAAGGCAATAATACCGGTGGCTGGAGCAGGTACTAAACTCAGGCCACATACATATACACAACCCAAAGCACTCATCCCTTTAGCCGGCAGGACCATATTAAGCATTATTGTGGATCAGCTGGTAGAAGCGGGCATTACGGAATTCGTTTTCGTAGTAGGTTATCTGGGTGAAAAAATTCAGCACTACGTTGAAAAAAAATACCCGCAGCTGACCTGTCACTTTGTGCAGCAAAACAGCCGGGAAGGCACTGGGCACGCTATCCTGCTGACCCGTGAAGTGGTAGCCAATGATGAAGTGCTGATTGTATTGGGCGATACCATCTGTGAATGTGATTTTAAAGAAGTGATTGCTTCGCCTTATTCCGTATTGGGACTGAAAAAGGTAGATGATCCGCGTAACTTCGGCGTAGCTGAACTGAATGAAGCCGGACAAATTACCCGGGTAGTGGAAAAACCACAGATCCCCAAGTCCAACCTGGCTTTGGTAGGACTGTATAAGATCAAGGAGAGTGCGCAGCTGTATGAATGTTTGCAGGCCAACCTCGATAATCATATTAAATCGCATGATGAATTTCAGCTCACCGATGCGCTGGAATGCATGATCGAACATGGTGTCCGTTTTAATGCATTTAAGGTCATTAACTGGTTTGACTGCGGTCGTAAAGACACCCTGCTGGAAACAAATGCCATTCTGCTGAAGAAATATAAACTGGCCAGTAATCCGGTGTTACCATATGAGAACACCATTATCATTCCGCCGGTAAGTATAGGAGAAGGTTGTAATATTAAAAACTCCATCATCGGTCCCAATGTGGCCGTAGGCGATAATACCGTTATCAATTACTCCATCGTCAAAGATTCTATCATCGGGTCTTTCAGCAACCTGTATGAAGTGGTGCTGAAATCTTCACTGATAGGCAGCGACGCCAATATCCGGGGACTTAGCCAAAGCCTGAATATCGGCGATAACACAGAGATCGATCTGGGTTAAAGATGTTATATTCGTTGCATGAACCGGATTTCTACTTTGTTTGGGATACAATACCCTATCATACAGGCCGGCATGATCTGGGCCAGCGGATGGCGTTTAGCCAGTGCCGTGAGTAATGCAGGCGGACTGGGCCTTATTGGCGCAGGCAGTATGTATCCTGAAGTACTGAAGCATCATATACAGCGTTGTAAAGCTGCTACCAACAAGCCTTTTGGGGTGAATGTGCCCCTGCTGTACCCGGATATTGAGCAGTTGATGAACATCATCGTGGAAGAAAAAGTACCCATCGTGTTTACTTCTGCGGGTAATCCCAAAACCTGGACACCGGTGTTAAAAGCGGCGGGTATTAAAGTTGTGCATGTGGTATCCAGTTCCGCTTTCGCGCAAAAAAGTGAAGCTGCCGGCGTAGATGCCGTAGTAGCAGAGGGTTTTGAAGCGGGTGGCCACAACGGCCGGGAGGAAACTACTTCGATGGTGCTGATACCGGCAGTGTGTGAGAAAGTGCAGATACCGGTCATCGCCGCAGGCGGTATTGCTTCCGGAAAAGCTATGGCTGCGGCGTTTGCCCTTGGGGCATCGGGTGTACAGGTAGGCAGCCGTTTTGTAGCAACCCCCGAAGCATCTTCCCATATCAATTTTAAACAAGCGGTGATCAACGCCAAAGAAGGCGATACCATGCTGAGTCTTAAAAAACTCACTCCGGTACGGCTGATCAAAAATCCTTTTTATGAAGCTATTAAAATAGCGGAAGATAAAGGGGCTGATCCAGCTACGCTGCAAACGCTGCTGGGACGCGCCCGTGCCAAGACAGGCATGTTTGAAGGCAACCTGGATGAAGGGGAGCTGGAAATAGGCCAGGTAAGCGCGTTGATTCATGATATTAAACCAGCCGCTGAAGTAGTGGCGGATATCTGGACAGAGTTCCAGACGGTGCGGCGACAATTATATTTAGAGATTTTTTGATTTACGGATTTTGGAATTTAAAATGCAGCGAAGAACATGTTATATAGTGTGATCTTCGCTGCATTTTAAATTCCAAAATCCGTAAATCAAAAAATCCGTAAATGTCATTATCCTTTCTTCACAATCCATTTCATCGCTTCTTTCAGCGTAATTTTTTTACCATACATCAGGATGCCCGTGCGGTATATCTTTCCGGCTGCCCAGGTTGTCAGGATAAAACCACCGATCAGCAAGGCAAAAGATAATCCCAGTTGCCAGTAAGGTACAGTACCTGGTACGCCGTAAGGCAGGCGTGCCATCATCACCATCGGCGAAGTAAACGGAATAATACTGCCCCATACGGCCAGTGAGCTATCCGGAGCATGCACGGCTTTCATCATAATCATAATACCAATGATGATAGGTACTGTGATAGGGAATGTGAGCTGCTGTACATCGGAGGCATCTTCATTGGCCAGGCTGCCGATAGCGGCAAACAGGGACGAATAGAAAAGATAACCGCCGAGGAAATAAAATACAAAGCAGGACAACAATAACCCCCAGTTGATACTACCTACTACATCGGCTACACGGCGGAAGGCTTCCGCCGCTTCGGCATTATTACCCTGGGCCATCATATTACCCTGACTGGCGGCCTGGATGCTTTCCGGTGATAAGAACAGCGGTATGATCATATAAATGGCGCTGATCAGTACGCCCCAGATGAGAAACTGCAGCAGTCCCACGGCGGCGATGCCCACAATTTTACCCATCATCAGCTGGAATGGTTTTACGCTGGAAATCATTACTTCCGCAATACGGCTTACTTTTTCTTCCATTACGCCGCGCATCACAGAGGTGCCGAACAACAGCAATACAATGTAGATAATAAAGCCGCTGGCATAACCTACGCCATAGGCTACCCACGCGTTGCCTTTTTTCCCGTCATCGCCGCTTTTGAATTCCACGGTGATATTGGAGCGAAGCTCGTCCAGCTTGGATTTATCGATGCCGGCCAGCTCCATCCGTTTTCTTTCGATGGCGCTGTTGATATCATTGTTGATCGCTGATTCCAGGGAGATGCCCGCCTGGCCTTTACTGTAGTATTCCAATCCGGCTGGCCGGTTGATATCAATTTCCGGGATGTAGAGAATGCCGGAATAATCCTGCGCAATATAATTGCGTTTAAGGCTGTCGATATTGGCCTCTGGCAGGTATTTGAAGTAGATGCCTTTTTTATCGGGCAGTTTATTGGTAAAAATGCCGCTTTTATCCACTACCGCAATACGTTTGCTTTCGTTGCCGGTTACCGCCATCAGGATGGGGATGATGATCATGGCAGCGAAAGCCACCGGTACCAGTAGTGTTACGATCAGGAACGAACGTTTCCGGACGCGGGTGAAAAATTCTCTTTTAATGATAAGCCATATCTTGTTCATAGTCGAGGTGCTGGGGTGATCAGGCAGGTTGTTGCGCCGCTGTTACAGGCGCTTTTTCTGTTTGTTGTACCTGGGTGATAAATACTTCGTTGATAGAAGGTAATATTTCTTCAAAATAGGTCACGGGAATGTTCTGCTGAATGAAGTGCAGCAGGATATCATTAGTGGTGCTGTCTTCATTCATTTTTACCGTGAAGGCATTTTCATGCACTTCCACAATTTTGAAGTGATAGGTGGCCATCTGGGCTGCGTTAGGCATTACGCCCAGGCCTATACGGAAGAGACCCTGTTTAAAGTCCTGTTTGATTTGTTTGACGCTGCCATCGAGTATTTTATGCCCTTTGTTGACCAGCATGATATGATCGCATATTTCCTCCACCTGTTCCATGCGGTGTGTGGAGAAGATGATGGTAGTACCTTGCTGGGCGAGGTTAAAGATCTCCTGTTTGATGAGGTTGGAGTTGATGGGGTCCAGCCCGGAGAAAGGTTCATCGAGGATCAGCAGTTTAGGGTCATGCATGATGGTAGAGATAAACTGTACTTTTTGTTGCATGCCTTTACTGAGTTCGTCCACCCGCTTGTTCCACCAGGAGTTGATCTCGAATTTATCGAACCATTTTTTGATTTTCGCTGTGGCCTCTTTTTCGCTGAGACCTTTGAGACGGGCGAGGTAGAGGGTTTGTTCGCCTACTTTCATTTTTTTGTACAGCCCTCTTTCTTCCGGCATGTAGCCGATCAGCTGTGTATCGCGTTGGGGATCGAAGGGATGTCCGTTGAGTACAATGGAGCCTTCATCGGGGTAGAATATGCCGGTGATCATGCGTAGCAGCGTGGTTTTCCCGGCCCCGTTGGGACCTAGTAAGCCGAATATGCTGCCTTGGGGGATCTCGAAGCTGATATCATCCACAGCTTTGTGGGTGGCATAGTATTTTTTCAGGTGTTTAACTTCAAGTAGGTTCATGATGAAAATTTAGCAATTATTCGGGAATAATCCGCCGCGCTTTTCATCATGATGACTACTGCAGTTTGGAGGCAATCATAGCGGCCACACGTTCCCCGTCCATGGCGGCAGACACGATACCGCCTGCATAACCGGCGCCTTCACCGCAGGGATACAGCCCTGTCAGTTGCGGATGTTCGAGTGTATCATTGTTACGGGGGATCCTCACCGGTGAGGAGGTACGAGATTCCGTGGCCACGAGGATGGCATTTTCTGTATAGTAGCCTTTTATTTTACGGCCGAATGCTTTGAAAGCGCCTGCGAGGCGTTGGTGTACCGCTGCGGGTAGGACCGTGCGGAGGTCTGTGCTGTTTACACCGGGCAGGTAAGAGCATTCCGGCAGTGTAGCAGATACTTTGCCTTTAACGAAGTCGGTCATGCGTTGTGCCGGCGCTACGAAGTGACCGCCGCCGGCGAGGAAAGCCTGTTGTTCCACCGCCTGCTGATAATACATGGCTGCGAGCGGGCCATGGTGGGCAAAAGGCGCGAAGTCTGATTCATCAACGGTAACCACCATACCCGAATTAGCGTAGGGGTTGTTCCGTTTGGAGGGTGACCAGCCGTTGACTACCAGTTCACCCGGATCGGTGGCTGCCGGCGCGATGATGCCGCCGGGGCACATGCAGAAAGAGAAAACGCCGCGTCCTTCCACTTGTTCCACGAGGCTATAGCTGGCCGGTGGCAGGTATTCGCCGCGCAGGTCGCAGTGGTACTGGGCGCTGTCGATCAGTTCCTGTGGATGTTCCACCCGGACGCCGAGGGCGAAGGGTTTGGCTTCCAGCAGGATGTTTTGCCGGTGGAGCATGATAAAGATATCACGGGCAGAGTGGCCGGTGGCGAGGATCACGTGCTGTGCGTTGAAAGTATCGCCGGCAGCGGTTTCCACGCCGGTGACAGCACCGTTGTGTATTTGCAGGCTGCTGACTTTCTGTTCGAAGTGGACTTCCCCGCCGGCCGCGATGATCTGTTCGCGCATGGCCGTAATGATATGCGGCAGTTTATTGGTGCCGATATGCGGGTGGGCGTCTATCATGATTTTCTCTTCCGCGCCGAAGTGTACGAAAATATTGAGGATGCGGTTGATATCGCCTCTTTTGTTGGAGCGGGTGTATAGTTTACCGTCTGAGTAGGTACCGGCGCCGCCTTCTCCGAAGCAGTAGTTGGAGTCGGGGTTGACGATGCCGGTTTTATTCAGGGCAGCGAGATCGCGTCTGCGGGCGCGTACGTCTTTGCCACGTTCGAGAATGATAGGTTTGATACCTTCTTCAATGAGGCGGAGGGCTGCAAACAGGCCAGCGGGGCCGGCGCCGGCGATGATCACGCCGGGGGCGTTGGCTGGCAGTGGTTTGTAGACCGGGTGTGTATGAACCCTTTCATGGAAAGGTTCATGTACAAATACGAGCAGGGTGAGGATGAAATACACCTGTTGTCTGGAACGGGCGTCGATAGAGCGTTTGAGCAGGTGGTATCCGGTGATGGCGGAAGGTTTTACGCCCAGGGTAGCGGCCGCCTTGGCCGTAATATGAGCGGGATGAGCTGCGTCTGCAGGCGTCAGCTTCAGGGAGATTTGTTGTTGCATATGTAGTTAGGGAGTTATCCTAAAAAGCGTTATGAATTATAAATTTTGAGCTTTGAATTTATAACGAAGAGCTTAGCGGTTAATGGACCTTTTGGTAACATTATACGCTAAGCTCTTCGCAATAAATTTCGTCTCGTCATTCCACATGACCGGGTGGTCATTAAAACGGCAGATCGTCGCCACCATCGCCGGCAGCAGGCATCTGCGGAGTATTGTAGTTAGGCATGGGGTCTGTGCCGGGAGCGGGAGCTGCCATTACAGATTCCATACGCCATGCGTCCAGGTTGGTGATGTAGTTCACTTTGCCGTCCTTTTCCCATCTGGTGCCTTTGATATTGAAATAAACTTTAACGTTTTCCCCTTCATTGAACCGGTCAACGATACCTGTACGGTCCTGTACGGACTGGAATTTGATATAGTTGTTGATCACGCGGCCGTTGATATCATCAGATTTTTCGATAACGAACTCTCTTGTTTTAAAAGTTTCGCTGCGTTGTACCGTGTTGTACTTCACAATCAGCTTTCCGGTAATTTCAAAACTCATAGAAAAATTTTTTAAATTCAGAAGGGTCAAAGATACGGTATTCAGCCAAGTGCGTGCAAATATTTTTTATTTAAACCAGGCGCGTATATGTAAAAAATTTATCTCGTAATAACTAATCCTAAACACATTTTTTTAAATGGAGATACTAACATAGTTTTGCACCCTCGCAGAAAAAATTGTGAATATCTCCATCTTTTCCTGCGATCGTTTTTTTTGCCATGAGGAGGTGCGATATTATTTTATCAGTTATATATCCATATTTATGATAAAAAGGACAATGAGAAAGACAAAGGTGCTGCTAATCAACGGTGTTTATAGTACTGAAAACCGTGTAACGTAAGTGCTGTAAAGCAATGGCAGTGGGCATGGCACAGTATTGACACACTGTTGTCCGCGGAATATAAACAAGGGTAGATAAATTTTTTTTTTCAACATTTTCTACAGATATTCGTCGTCCTGTCTGAAAAATTTTTCAACATCCTGCGTTGGGGAATTTAGAAATTCGAGAACTAAGCAGCATCCTTAATTAAGAAACAACTAATTTATTTTATCTCAATGAATAAAACTTGCGAACAAGTTTGGGAAAGGTGTCTTAATATAATTAGGGATATTGTTGAATGGCAGCCGTTTAAAACCTGGTTTGAACCAATTAAACCCATTAAACTTGAAAACAATGTTTTAACCATCCAGGTCCCCAGCCAATTCTTTTATGAATACCTTGAAGAGCATTATGTGGGATTGTTAGGGAAAACAATAAAAAGAGAATTAGGTAAAGAAGCCCGGTTGGAATACCGCATTGTAGTAGAGAACGGTACGCCACACCAACATCCCAGAACAGTGAACATGCCCACGCAGTTCACCAAGCCCCAGAAAGATAATGAGGTAGACTTTCCGTTAACCATACATAACCCGGTAAAGAACCCATTTGTGATTCCGGGTATTAAGCGGGTACAGATTGATTCCCAGCTCAATCCAAACTATACGTTTGATGCGTATATAGAGGGTGATTGTAATCGCGTGGCGCGCCGGGCAGGAAAAACGGTAGCGGAAAAACCAGGCGGTACATCTTTCAATCCACTGGTGATCTATGGTGGCGTAGGTTTGGGAAAAACGCACCTGGCACAGGCCGTGGGCAATGAAGTAAAGCGTATTCATCCGAATAAAGCTGTACTGTATGTGAGTGCCGAGAAGTTTATTAACCAGTTTATTGATCACTCCAAGAATAATATCATCAACGATTTCATTCACTTCTATCAGCTGATAGATGTACTGATCGTGGATGACATCCAGTTCTTTGCCCGTGCAGAAAAAACACAGGACGCATTTTTCGCGATCTTCAACCATCTGCACCAATCCGGCAAGCAACTGATCCTCACGTCGGATAAGGCCCCTAAGGACCTTGATGGCGTACAGGAACGCTTGCTGAGCCGCTTCCGCTGGGGCCTCAGTGCGGATATTCAGATACCGGATTTTGAAACCAGAATGGAAATTCTGGAACTCAAAATGAAAAACGATGGACTGGAGATGCCGAAAGAGGTGGTGAAATATGTTGCCTACAACATACAAACCAACGTACGTGAGCTGGAAGGTGCGCTCATCTCCCTGCTGGCGCAATCTTCCCTGAACCGCAAAGAAATAGACCTCGAACTCGCCAAAAGAGTACTGAAGTCTTTTGTCAAAACTTCTTCCAAAGAAATTACCATCGAGAGTATCCAGAAAATGGTCTGCGAATACTTCGACGTGCCTTATGATAAACTGTTGCAGAAAACACGTAAACGTGAAATCGTACAGGCGCGACAGATAACCATGTACCTGGCTAAGTCATTTACAAAAAATTCCCTGAAAACCATTGGTGAACATTTCGGTGGAAGGGACCATACTACCGTGATCCACAGCTGTCAAACAGTGAAAGACCTGATGGATACTGATAATAATTTCCGCGATAGCGTGATCGAACTACAGCAAAAAGTACAGCTGGCCGCTATGTAAAGGCCTTCCCCCTAACCTATTTGAGTAATGCCGCTCCCTCCCGGAGCGGCATTACTTTTTTATTTGCATTTTAAAATATTTGCATATATTGAGTGGTACTATAACTGTACCTATGAATATCCGTCGCATTATCTGGGGCGTAGTCCTGCTGGGCACCTTCTTTTTCTTCAATAATTATATTTCTGTTTATACCTGGCACGAAGCGCGTTTTATATTGTCGCTCCTGGGAGGTATACTGCTGGGCGTTTTCCTGATGCAAACGGTATGCGCCTATTCAGGTATGTATGAGCTGATGCCGGATGAAGATGACCGTGACTGGCGTTATAACTTCCGTCTTTTCTGGCCAATAGCCATGATCGCAGGAACGGCTTATTTTTTCCTGGTGAGCAGTTACCGGGAAGATAACCTGGTGGCTGCAAAAGGTGTGAAAGTCGTTGGCAAAATAGAAGGCGGACAATATCGCAGCAACAGTAAAGGTGTTGTCAGTAACACGGTGATCCGTTTTAAAACGGCGGAACAGAAAGAAATGAAACTGGAAATCGCATTTAACCTTGATGAGTTCAGATCCTTGTATGTTGATCAGCCGGTGGAAGTAATTTACTTGCCCGATAATCCAAAGATCTATCGCCTGATCTATAATGCTGCCACCTATGAGGCGGTCACCGGAATCAGTAGCAGACCACTGGTGATGGCCGACCTGGAAAAGATGCTGGATACCATTCACACGCAGGAAGCGCTGGGTGCTTGTCTCAATAAAATCTGCTATCGCTGGGAAATGGAAATGTCTGAAGCGGGCGAACCTACCTGGAAAAATGTAAGTACAGAACAGTCGATTATCTTGAAACCCGGCATATATCTCATGGTAGCGGGTCTGGAAGCATCCAATGACAGAAGTACGCAGATCGTGATTCCTGATGCCTATAAAAGGAAAAAAGAGCTGGAGGGCTCAGGTAATATGAAGGCTGAAAAAAAGAAGGAAGTAATGACCATAGAAGGTACTATGCCTGCTGTACTGTATGATAAAGGCGCCTACAAGCTGATAACACAAACAGCCTGGCAGTCCGGAAGAAGCCTGCAGTACCTGATTCTAGCTCATGAATGGCCAGGCCCGGAAAAAATTTCAGAAAAAAATTGAAATGTTTTTTGTGAATATAAAATATTTCCTATTTTTGCAGCCCCTTCCGGAGGATATGGTGAGGTGCCTGAGTGGCCGAAAGGAACGGTTTGCTAAACCGTCGTACGGGCTTAAACCTGTACCGAGGGTTCGAATCCCTCCCTCACCGCAGGAGAAAAAAGATGTCTGATTTCAGACATCTTTTTTTTGTTTTATACAGCTGAGTATATGTTGAACCTCAACATCTGTCAAATGGCTAAACAACCGTGCGCGACAGGCCTATAAACTATGCGGACTCAGATGAATCCCTATTTCAACAAGCAGCGCTCGCTTCGGATATGGGTCACCGTTATTATTACCTCGAAGACAAAGGAGATTTACCGGATACCTATAACGTCACACTGGACGTAGATCCGCAGCGGTTAAGACAGATACTGGCGACACTGCCGGCTTGGTCCGCGCTATTTTTCGTATCTTCACCGTGCTTGAAAAATCTTTTCTCCATATTCGTCTTCTTTTCACCTGCCAATCTCTTCCAACTGGCGGGTGTTACACCATTTGCCGGTGGAAGACTGTATTTCTTTTCAAACTATAAAGACTTCAATAATTAATCCCCGCCCTGTCAATCACTGACAGGACGGGGAGTTAATGCCCAGGCTGCCGGTAGCTGATACCGGCAGCCCGGATAACTATTGCTGCTTGCCGCCGTTGATGGCGGTAAACAGGCCTTTTATTGTCTGAAAAGAAAACTTATATCACCATGACGAATCATAAAATACCGCTGTTATTACTGAAGAGAGATTATGAACTGTTGCTCGATCACCTGAAGAAGAGCGATCCACCGCTGATGTACGATAAACAGATCCAGGAACAGCAACTGGAGAAAATTAAAGCTGCCAGCATATTGCCGACAGATGATTTTCCCAATAGCGCTTCCCGTTTATACTCTACCGTTATTATCCGCGATACGGTAAACCGTATCAACCTGGAATATAAACTGATGCCGCCGGATGAGGCAGATGAAACAAACGGTAACATTTCCGCCCTCTCTTTGTTTGGGCTGGCCCTGATGGGACTGCAGCAAGGCGAGAGCTTTACCTGGCAACTCTCCGGCCGTAAAAAATATTATGCCGTAGTAGAAGTGAGAAACAACGCATTTGTGTAGTGCCGGATGCGTTGTGGAACCGCCACCTGGGTGCAGGTGGCGGTTTTGGGGTTTTATTGTTGGAATGGCTTAGTTGCCAGGTATGCTACTGACAGACCATTGCTATACCCGACAAAAGAGACAAGTATACCTTTTCCATTGGCTGTATAACTCGCGGTGGCTATAGTTCCCGTGCTCTTTTTTTGCAGGTTGGCCTGGTTGATAATAGTTACCGTGCCGTCATTGGCAACGGCTACAAAAAGTACATCTTCCTGAAACGTGATGCTTGCCGTAGCACCCAGGCTGGTGTTGTCTATCATGACAGCATGCATCCTGATAGCCCCAATCCTGCCCGAAAAACCGGGGAACTTCGATAGGTCTATAAACTGCGTGGTACTGGTCAGCGGGCCGCTTATAGTATAGTTCCAGGTATGACCTGTTAGACGAACGAAGCCCGGATAGTAGGATGGCAGGAAGTTGTTAGGGTCCAGCTGAGGGGTTACTTCTATTAACCCAGGTGTATTTTGTATCGAAAAAACCTGTACCTGTCTTCCTGGTACGCCTGTCGAGAGCCCCCGTATACGAATGTTATCCCAGTGTTTATTAGTGGTAGTCTCCAATTGCCCGGAACCATTAAAGGACCTGATAGCGATAGGATATCCTACTGTGCTGCCGCTAACATCTACATCCAGATCTACATTGTCTATCAAAAAGTCACCAGTGGCACCACCTTCCTGTTCGAGAGAAATAAAAGCATTACCAACGGAATGATTGTTATCAGCACGGTAACGTATGCGTACATTTTTAATCGGAATACCATAACATTTTAACAGTACCTCCGCACTGGCAGCCTGATGATGGGTACTCCATATTTCAGCATTAATGAATTGCCCCCCTGTGAGAAACAGCGCTCTTTTCAGGCTATCTGCCCGATAGGTGCTGATATGCAGATTACGGGGATCATTCATGATAAAACCATAGTAACTTTTCTCTACCAATACATTACGGATGTCTATGTTTTCAAACCGGTTGGCTGAATAGGCCCTGTACATCAGGCCCAGCATAGATGTGGCTTGTATGTTTTCAAGGGTTAGATTGATAACATCCCCTGAAGCAGCTGGGATGTAAATGCCATACGAACCACGATAACTATTGACAACGTCCATATGCCCGCTATCCATAAACCGGAGCCCGGTGAAAGTAATACCGCTGGAGTTCGATACCTGAAATATACGGGGTGGTGAGGCCTGATTGTCGCTGCTGGAATCAATGCTTCTGCAAAGTAGTGTGGCGCCATTTCCTGCAATGATCATGCCCCTGGCGTTATTAATGTTAATGACATGCCGGTTGAGAGAAAGATCTCCCAGATTGTAAACACCCGGAGAAAAATACAAGTTCAAACCCTTTATACAAGCTGAGTCGGCCGCCCGCCTGATCGCAGCGCTATCATTGGTAATACCATTACCTGTGGCTCCCATCGTTTTTACATCAAGGTAATTGAGGCTATCCGTAATACCGGGTAAGCTAGAAGCGCGTTCGGGACGATGGCCGGCCTCTGTGCTTAATTGATGAAAAAAAAAACAAACAACTATGAAAAAAATCCTTTTCATCCTTTCAATATTTAATATCGCGGGTTGATACCGCAATGGTGAGAAAATGGGGCTTACAATAGGCACCACGCCGGCCAGCGAATGGTTTTAAAGATATGTATAGCTAAGTTACAGATCGGCTACGCAATGGATGTACGTAACTGACCAGTATCTTCAGTCATTTTATGAATACTGATTGGCGAAGCCTATCTCTCCACCCCAAAAAAAATCTTGCAATGAATAGTCTACAAATATTGTATACTAATAAAAATAGTATTACTTTTACGCCGTTGTCATAACGGCATACCCTGCAAAACCAATCTATTTACAGCAGAACAGGCTTGTGTAGTTTTTAGCACCACCCGATAAAACTACCGGCAGCAGTGTATCGGACAACGTATTCTTCAATACTAAACTTTAAGTGATGTCAACCACTGACTTTAACCGTACATGCGGAGCGCGGTGCTGTTTCGTATGCTGTTGTACACGGTAACAGCTTTCCGGCACTTCTCCCTTTAATCACTTCTGAAGGCCCGTATGCCGGGCCAGGCCTTGCTATGCCCTATTGTCCGTAACTACCGGGCGACAGGCGGTCCAAACTTTTTAAAACATGCAAAGAATGTTACGAACCAACATACTGGCATGGATAGCTCTATCCATGCTATATCTCCTGCCCCTGCTGGCAACGGCGCAGGTGCCTACCACACCACTGATCAATTCGCACCTGACAGGCCGGGTGGTGGATGCCCGCACCCACGAACCGTTACCAGGCGCCATCGTGAATATCAAAGGCACTACGCACGGTGTATCTACCGATGCGGAAGGCCGCTTTGTATTCGTTACCGGCCAGAAATTCCCCTATACGCTCATCATCAGTTATATCGGTTATCGCAGAATAGAAGTAACGGCTACCGGCGGGCATATTGAGATTCCGCTGGAAGCTACCCAGAGCCAGTTGAACGATGTGGTGGTAGTGGGCTACGGTACCCGGAAAAAAAGTGACCTCACCGGTGCTATCGCTTCAGTTTCCGGGCCGCTGCTGAAACAACCGGTCAGCTCTTTCGATCAGGCGCTGAAAGGCGCAGTACCAGGCGTCCAGGTAACACAAACCTCCGGACAGCCCGGCGGCGGCGTTAGCATCCGTATCCGTGGCGGCAGCTCTATACAGGGTGGCAACGAACCGCTATACGTAATTGATGGTTTCCCGATCTATAACAGCACTGCCAGTCCGGGTATACTCACCGGCGCCCCGATAAACCCGCTGGCCGGTATCAACCCCGCTGATATTGAAAGTATCGATATCCTGAAAGATGCTTCTGCTACTGCTATCTACGGCTCCCGCGGCGCCAACGGCGTGGTGATCGTTACTACCCGTAAAGGCAAAGCCGATCGCAATACGGTCAGCTACGAAGGCTCTTACGGAGTACAGTCGCTCCGCAAAAAAACAGACCTGCTGGATGCGACGGACTTCGCCAAACTGCGCAATGAAGCGTTGTATGATGCCAATCCGGCTAAAGGTCCCAGCCAATACCTGACACCGGAACAAATCAGCCAGCTGGGTAAGGGTACGGACTGGCAGGATGCAGTGTTCCGTACGGCGCCGGTACAGAACCATCAGTTGTCCGTCAGTGGTGGTAATACCAAAACCCGTTACCTGCTTTCGGGTAACTATTTCGATCAGCAGGGCATTATCCGGCATACCGATTTCACCCGGCTGGGCATTCGCGCCAACGTAGATGCGCAACCGTTAGACCGGCTAAAAGTGAGCGCCAGCCTCTCTGTTAATAAATCCGATGCCGACGTGGCTCCTTCCGGGTTTATCACTTCTCTATTGCAGATGCCGCCCACCGCTACCATCTACGATCCCAACGGCGGCTATACGTTGCGTAATCCTTTTGAGAATATCTTCGCCAACCCGGTAGCTACCATCAACGAACAGGAGAATAAGTCCACCACCAACCGTTTACTGGGAACGGCTTTTGCTGAATATAGTTTACTGGACGGCCTTGCTGTGAAGGTGCTCTTCGGCGCGGATGTGAACAATACCAGCGAAAAAAATTACATCCCTTCCACCATCTATGAAGGGGTACAAACCAAAGGCAGCGCTGCCCGTGGCACTTACAACGCCTATTCGTGGCTAAACGAAAATACGGTCACCTATACACGTAGTGTTGCCAGACATTCCTTCGATGTATTGGCCGGTTTCACGCAACAGGAATTCAAAAGCGATATCGTACGGGCCGGCGCACAAAATTTCGTGACAGATGACCTCTCCTACAACAGCCTGCAGAGCGGTGCTACACTGGTACGCCCTTTTGCTGATGCGACCAACTGGGTATTGCATTCCTATCTGGCCAGGGTTAACTACAACTACAATAGCCGTTATTATTTCACCGCCAGTATCCGCACCGATGGTTCTTCCCGTTTCGGAAAAGGTAACAAATGGGGCTACTTCCCGTCGGCCGCCGCTTCCTGGCGTATCAGCAACGAAACGTTTTTTAAAGGCGCCACTCATGTGGTGAATGATCTGAAGCTGCGCGCCAGCTTTGGTACCACCGGCAACCTGGAAATTGGTGAATACCAGTCGCTCGCTACGTTGTACAGCCTCAATTATCTCTTCGGAAAAAACATGGCCACCGGTTTTGCGCCTTCCCGCCTGGCCAACGATCACCTGGGATGGGAGAAAACCTACCAATACAATGCCGGGGTGGACGCGGCTTTTCTTAACAGCCGTCTGTTGTTTACCGTGGATGCTTATTACAAGAAGACAACCAATCTGCTGTTAAACGTAGAGATACCCTGGACTTCCGGGCAAACGTCCTCCCTGCAAAACTTCGGTTCCGTATCGAATAAAGGCATAGAGCTGAGTTTGAGCAGCCGCAATTTTACCGGTGCTTTTACCTGGAACACTGATTTTAATATCTCCTTTAACCGCAATGAAGTGCTTAAAATCGGTAATGGGGCACAGTCCTATATCAGCGGTAATTACATCATACAGGTAGGTAAGCCGCTGGGTAGTTTCTACGGTACCGTTACCGATGGTATTCTGCAAACAGGAGAAGAGTCCGCTAAAGGAAAATATACCGGTAACGCCGTGCCTAAAGCAGGCGACAGGCTTTATAAAGACATTAACGGCGACGGTGTGTTTACTACCGCCAACGACCGTACGATTATCGGTAATGCGCAACCCGATTTTATATTGGGACTTGGGAATAACTTCTCCTGGAAGGGCTTTTCTCTCTCCGTGTTCTTACAGGGGTCTTATGGCAACAAAATCCTGAACTCCAACCAGCAATCACTGGAGCTGTTTACCGGTCAGCAGAATGCGGCTGCATCGGCGCGCGACCGGTGGACCCCGTCGCATCCCAGTGAGACGATGCCCCGCGCCAAGCTGGACCCCGCGCCGGTTTTCTCCGACCGGTTCATTGAAAATGGCTCCTTTCTGCGTGTAAAAAGTGTCTCGCTGGGTTACTCTTTACCCAAATCAGCCATAGGAAAAATATCGGCGGTCAATGTGTTCGTATCCGGGCAAAACCTGCTGACCTGGACTTCCTACACCGGTTTTGATCCGGAAGTTACTTCGGGCAACAACGTATCACCGGGTACAGATCTGGGTATTTACCCGGTGTCAAGGTCTGTTAGTGCAGGCGTTCGCGTTACCCTGTAATATTCATCATCTTCCAAAAAAGAATATATGCAAAAAATGCTCTTACGATATAGTGTGTTACTGATGCTGCTATGGACTTCCTGCACCAAACTGGATGAACATCCGGAGTCAGTACTGATCACCGATAATTTTTATCAGAACGGCGATCAGGCCAATGCTGCGGTGACTGCCGCTTACCGTAAATTATACGAATCCGGTCAGTCATTGTATAACAGTCTTTTTCAGATCGGGGTGGAAATGGCCACGGATGATTATGAAGCCGGTCCCCGCGCCCGGAATGCTCATGTGAGGGCTATTTCCGGCCTTACACATGATGCCTCCAATGACCGGATGGAACAGCTGTGGAAACAAAGTTATGATGCCATTAATGTTTCCAATATTGCTATTGACCGCATAGCGCTGATTAAAAAGGAAAATATTACAGATGCGCTGCGGACGCGGCTGACAAACGAAGCTAAGTTCCTGCGTGCCCTGCATTATTTTAACCTGGTGAGATGGTTTGGGGCGGTGCCGCTGGTGTTGCATGAACCTGCCTCTTTATCGCCGGAAGCGCTGTATGTGGAAAAAGCGCCGGAAGCAGATGTATACGCCCAGATCATCAGTGATCTTACTGCCGCTGAAAACCTGCCTGCGCCTGCGGAATACGGCGCCAACGATATTGGCAGGGCTACTGGCGGTGCGGCTAAAAGTCTGCTGGCAAAAGTATATCTCACCCGGAAAGACTGGACTAAAGCAGCGGCTAAAAGCAAGGAGGTGATAGATAGTCACTGGTACGGTCTCTTTGAAAACTTTGCAGACGTATTCAATGTCGCAAAGAAGAACGGTATTGAACATATCTTCTCCGCTCAGTTCCAGGGCAATTCCGGCTACCAGGGAAATAGTTTGGCCAGTCGTTCCGCACCGAACGAAGTGCCGGGCATTAACGGCGATTACGCTGATGCGCTGCACAAACAGGGAGGGCTATACGAAAGTTTTGGTGAAGGGGATACCCGCAAGGCTGTTACCTTTATCACACAAATGCTGAGTCCCACCGATGGAAAGTTATATACATTTGAACCTCACCTCAATAAATACTATGATCCCGCTGTAGTGGGCAATCAGGGCGAATCTTCCAAAAATCTTCCCATTATCCGTTATGCGGAAGTGTTGCTGATATATGCCGAAGCGCTGAATGAACTGAATGGTCCTGCTACGGAGGCTTATCAGGCTATTGATGCTGTGCGGCAGCGTGCCGGTGTGGCGAGGTTGCAGGATATAGCGCCGGGTTTGAGCGTCGATAATTTCCGCGATTCGGTATTCCAGGAAAGACGAAAGGAGTTTGTGTACGAGTACCAGCGCTGGTTTGATCTGGTACGGCGCGGCCCGGACTACTATGTTAAAGTGCTGAAAGCAGCCGGCAAAACCCTGGCGGCGCCCCGGCATATTCATTTCCCCACACCGCAGCGGGAACTGAACCTCAATCCCAAATTGAAACAAGACCCGCTGTGGGTCAACTATTGATACCGCTTTTAAAGTATGTCTGATGAAAAAAATGCTTACCACCTTTGTCTTGCTCGGCTGCTTTAGCTGGAGCATGGCTCAGCAAAAACAGCGGCCCAATATCATCCTGATCATGGTGGATGATATGGGTTACTCCGATATCGCGCCCTATGGAGGCGAGATACAAACGCCCAATTTATCGCGTCTGGCAGCGGAAGGCTTACGGTTACAGGAGTTTTACAACAACTCTATTTGCGCGCCCACCCGTGCTTCCCTGTTAACGGGGCAGTCCAATCACAAAGCCGGTATTGGTTTCTTTAATGTAAACCTGGGCCTGCCGGCCTACCAGGGGTATCTGAACCAGGAATCCCTCACGCTGGCGGAAGTATTGAAACAAGCCGGTTACAGCACGCTGATGGCTGGTAAATGGCATGTAGGCGATGATAGTATTTACTGGCCTAATCAACGTGGATTTGACCGTTTTTATGGATTCATTGGTGGTGCCAGCAACTACTTTGACATCGGGAGTTATACGGATAAGGTACCACCGGTGCCGCTGGTGGAGAATAACCGGCGTTTTAACCTGGAACCGGGCCGTTACCTGACCGATGAGATTGCCGGTCATGCTGTGACGTTCCTGGAAGAACAAAGTCATACCAATAAGCCGTTTTTCCTGTACGTGGCCTACAATGCCCCGCACTGGCCATTACAAGCCCTCCCGGAAGATATCGCCAAATACAGGGGCCGTTATGCCATTGGCTGGGACTCCTTGCGCAATGAACGCATAGCGCGGCAAAAGCAACTGGGCCTGATTAAACCAGATGCCACGATAGCACCTGACCCGGAAGTGCCGTCGTGGGAAAGTCTTACCTACGATGAGAAAAAGCTATGGGAGAAAAAAATGGAAGTATATGCCGCCATGATTGACCGCATGGATCAGGGCATTGGTAAGATACTTGACAAGCTGAAAGCATTAAAAAAAGATGATAACACACTGATTGTTTTTATCTCTGATAATGGCGCCCAGGGAGGATTTATACCGGCTGGCAGAAAAAGACAACGCAGTTCCGGTCCTATCGGTACCGCCGGTTCTTACGACTACCAGGAACAGAGCTGGGCGCATGTATCCAACGCGCCTTTCCGCTCGTATAAGGCCAGTGCATATGAAGGTGGTATCAGTTCGCCGCTGGTGGCATGGTTTCCCGGCCATATTAAAGCCGGCAGCATTGCCCGCGGTACGGCGCATCTGATAGATCTCGCGCCCACTTTTTATGAAATAGCTGGCGCCACTTATCCGGCTACCTACCATAATGTAAGCACGAATCCTTTGCAGGGAGTGAGTTTATCGCCTTTGTTTTTCTCCCTTCGGGAGATAGACAGGGCCACGCCGCTATTCTGGGAGCGGGCGGGAAACCGGGCTGTTCGTAAAGGCCGGTGGAAGCTGATATCCTCGTACCCGTCCAAACAATGGGAGCTGTTTGATATAGAGCGCGACCGTGGGGAAACCAATAACCTGGCAGCACAACAACCGCAGGTGGTGAAAGAGCTTTCCGCCGCTTACGATGTATGGGCGAAGGATAATAACGTGGTGGACTATGACAGGGTGAAACCTGTTGGCCCTGCGGGATTTGCGGGTCCAACCGGTGGTAGTTCCCCATCACCGGCAGGCAGAAAAAAATAAATCATCCACAAAAAAATCAAACATGAAAAAGATATGGATAGCACTGGCAGCTATCGCACAGCTGTCGGCCGTCAATTACGTATACGCGCAAACGAAGAAGCCCAACATCATCCTGATTTTGGTGGATGATATGGGTTATTCCGATTTGGGCGCCTATGGGTCGGAAATTCATACGCCCAATCTGGACCGCCTTGCCAAAGAAGGGCTACGGCTGAAAGAGTTTTACAACAACTCCATCTGTGCACCTACCAGGGCGTCGCTGCTGACGGGGCAATACCAGCATAAAGCAGGTGTCGGTTACTTTGATGTGAACCTGGGATTGCCCGCTTACCAGGGATTTCTGAATAAAGAATCGCTGACGCTCGCGGAGGTATTGAAAACAGCGGGATATAATACCCTGATGTCCGGCAAATGGCATGTGGGTAACGATAGCCTGGCATGGCCCAATCAGCGCGGATTTGAGAAATACTATGGTGTTATTGGCGGCGGCGCGGATTATTTTGATGCCAAACCGATGCCGTTGTTTGGCAGCTCCTATCCGGTTGTACTCGTGGAAAACAATCAGCGTTTACATCCGGCAGACAACAGTTATTATTTTACCGATGAAATTGCCGGTCATGCGGTGCAATATCTTGAGGAGCAAAGTAAAAGCAATAAACCTTTTTTCCTGTACCTCGCTTTTAATGCGCCACACTGGCCGCTGCAGGCCCTCCCGGAGGATATTGCCAAATATAAAGGCCGTTATAACATCGGTTGGGACTCACTGCGCAATGAACGGTTAGCGCGACAAAAACAACTGGGTCTGCTGGACCCGCAACAAACCATTGCCAACAGAGATGAGGAAGTGCCCGACTGGAACAGCCTTACCTACGATGAAAAGGAACTGTGGAAAGCCAAGATGGAAGTGTATGCCGCTATGGTAGACCGTATGGACCAGGGCGTAGGTAAAGTGCTGGATAAACTGAAGGCATTGAAAAAAGATGATAATACATTGATCATTTTTATTTCCGATAACGGTGCGCCAGCCGAAGGTGTAGCACACTGGGGAGGCGGACGGGCTGCCCGTAACACCGGTCCGGTGGGTACGGCGGGATCTTTTGAATCGCAGGGAAAAAACTGGTCGTATGTGTCTAATTCACCTTTCCGGGCTTTCAAGAACTTTATGTATGAGGGTGGTATCAGTTCACCGCTGATAGCCTGGTTTCCGGGGCATATCAAGGCGGGTGGTATTGCCCGTGGCACCGCGCACCTGATAGATCTGGCGCCTACTTTTTATGAACTGGCCGGCGCCAAATACCCGCAGCAGTATAAGGGCGTGAGCGCGAATCCTTTACCGGGAAAGAGTTTGACCGGACTCTTTTTCCGGGGAGAAGAATTACAACGCGAGGAGCCGGTATTCTGGGAAAGGGCTGGCAATCGTGCAGTGCGTAAAGGGAAGTGGAAGCTGGTATCCATCTATCCGCAGTACCGCTGGGAGTTATATAACATAGCGGAAGACCGTGGCGAAACCACGGACCTGGCGGCTAAAAATCCGCAGCTGGTCAATGAATTGTCGGCCGCTTATTTTGAATGGGCCAAACGGACCGGTGTAGTGGAATACGAACAAATCAAACCAAAGGGGCGGCTATAGCGCTTTTGCGGATTTCGGACATGCCTTTGTTATAAAAACGTTTCATCATTTTGTTAAGATGACTGCTGTCGGTGAAGCCAAGGTCGTAGGCTATTTCCTTGAACGGGATATCAGTATACAGGGCCTTGGCTTCCGCCAGTTTTAGTTTGGAGCGCAGGATAAATTCCTGGTAAGTCTCATGGGCGTTGCGTTTGAAATATTCGCTGAAGTAGCTGGCCGACAGATGAAAACGATCCGCCAGGTATTGCGGTGTGATCATCTCTTCATCAAGCAAATGGTATTGAATATGCAGCAGCATCTCTGCGAACTTCTTTTCTTCGTATAGAGCCTGGGGTGATATAATGGCGGCTACGCTACGGGCAATCAGCTCCAGCACTGTTACCATCGTGCTTTGCATAATACGGCGGGAATGGGCGTCGTTGCGTTCATTTTCCAGCATCAGCAGTTGCAGCAGTTGAATAAAATGTTGTTTATCCCTGGGATCACTGATCAGTTCACCCGGAAGCCGGTTATAGTTGCCGATGATAAAGTTGAGCCGGCAGAACCATTTCCCAAAATCAATCACACAATCCTCATCGGTGGAGAAATAAGTCGCGGTAAAACGAACGAACAGAAAAGTGGTTTTTTCTTTGATATTATAAGTGTGGCAATCGGAAGCGGGCAACAGGAAAATGCTTCCTTCCCGGAATGGGGTCGGTTTATAGTTAACACACTGTTCTCCGTTTCCTTCGAGGATATATACCAGTTCAAAGAAATTATTCCGCCGGTTCCGTTTCTCCCAGTGGTCCAGTGTTTCAATGCTCACACTAAAGGGCGCATGTACTTTTTCCATACTGCTAATTTACACATTTGGGAGCTGTTTCTGCTGGGGTGTCTCATCTCGTTACCGTTTTTCCTCTTTTGTTTACCGTTGTAGCGGCTACCGTCCCGCTACCTTTGCTGTATTAAAAAATACCGCAAGATGAAAGCAATCGTATTAGCACAACTCGACCCTGCCGCTCCGCTGGAGATCACCGAAACAGCGATTCCCGATATAGCCCCCGACGAAGTACTGGTGAAAACCCACGCCCTGGCTATTAATCCGGTAGATGTGAAAACACTGGAAGATTATACCATAACACGTGACGGCCAACGAATACGTGCCAGCGCCGCCCCTGCCCTGGACGGTGTATCGCCCGTTATCCTGGGCTGGGACATCGCCGGCGTAGTAACAGCCGCAGGCAGCGATGTGACCAAATTTAAAGCCGGCGACGCTGTTTTCGGTATGGTCCGTTTTCCCGGACATGGCAAGGCTTACGCAGAATATGTGGCCGCTCCGGCTTCGCATCTGGCGCTGAAGCCGGATAATGTGAGTTTCGAAGCTGCCGCCGGCGCCACGCTGGCCGCTATTACCGCCTGGCAATGTTTTACACAGCATTATGCTGTTAAACCGGGGGACCGTATCCTGATCACCGCGCCCACCGGAGGCGTAGGACACTATGCGCTGCAAATGGCCAGGCACCTGGGCGCTTATGTGATCGCGTTGACCAGTTCCGCTAACGCCGCATTGGCTATTGAACTGGGCGCCCACGAAGTCGTAGATTACAACGCCTTTGATCCTGCAACCGCTACCCCGCTACAGCTGGACATGGTGCTGGACGCCGGTGGCCGTAATACCGCCAACTGGTTTGCCCGTCACCTGAAACCCGGCGCTCCCGTTATTTACCTGCCTTCCGGTCTCAGTACCGCAGAGCAACAGCGATACCTGGACCAGGGCCTCAACGTAGCCTATAAGTATGTGATCAGCGAAGAATCAGCCATCGATGATATTGCACAGCTGCTGCAGCAGGGGAACATCGTCACCAGAATCGACAGCATTTTCCCATTTACAGAGATGAAAAAAGCCTTTGCTGCCCAGCATGCAGGTACAGCCAAAGGGAAAATTATCATCCGTATGTAGGATGCTGCATAAAAAAATACCCCTGGAAAAGCTTTGTAGATGGGCTTTTTCAGGGGTTTAATAATTTTTTCTTTAAAAAATGTTTGAATATAGATGTAATATCCATACCTTTGCACTCCACTAAACACAATGTTAGTGGGTCCTCGGGGACTTTTCGGGGCGTAGCGTAGCCCGGTTATCGCGCCTGCTTTGGGAGCAGGAGGTCGCAAGTTCGAATCTTGCCGCCCCGACGACAGTAAAAAAACAGGATAGTAATATTATTACTATCCTGTTTTTTTTTGTCCCGATCATTGACCGTTAGCCTGACATATTGTGAAAATCTTGTGTCCGTTCATCAACCAGTTTAGTTTATTAAAATCTGATTTTACTCCATATTACGATGAAAAACAGCCTGTATGCGATGCTTCTCCTGGGTTTTATAATCCTATGGGGGTGTCAGACTCAGAACAGTAAAGGTAATCTTCAAGCCAATGGTTATCTGGTGGCGCCACTGGACAGTATCAATAGTATTACTCCTTTTAACAATGCCCGATATGTTCTTGGGATGGGTAGCGATGCCGTTTATCGGATTGATACCAACGGTATCTCAAAAAAAATATACGCTTCACCATCTGAAGGAATAGCGAATATTGAACTGCATCCAATAAATGATAGTAGTTTTCTTATTGTTAATAGAGAGCATATTTATGATACTGTTCAAAAAGATTTTCAGAACTCTTATCATTTATTCAGGAGCAGTTCCGGCTCCGATGCAATGCCATTTCTTGATGCTTCCGGAGAAAAAATTATTAACAATTGTTGGTTCTCTAAGAATGAGATGTCCGTTTGTGGGTTAATCCATACATATAGTAGCAAAGATTCCGGGTATTATCAATTCAATGAAAAGGGGATCATGCGACAGCTACAGCTGAAACTGAAAGCCGGTGAAAGTATCAAAGATGTGTTGGTTAATAAGGACTCAGGTATATGGATCATTTTTGAAAGAAGTGATTCGGAAGCCCGGTATCTGACCTTTATTCACAAGGTCGTTTTTATTGGAAAAGAGGGGGTATACAAAACATTTGATGGTTTCGAGGCCAGTACTCCTGATAAATATCACGTACTTGAAAATGGGAAGATATTGTTATTGGATGCAAGGGTTTTATTAAAGCTTGAGCGCACGGATAATAACGATCCTTCCGGTGTTTTCCTGATCAACCGTGATAGCAGTCATGTGCTGCAGCTCTTTGCCCATGAGCAGGCAGACAATCTGCTGGTATCCAACAGTGGAAAGTATTTTTTTGTGAGTGCAAAAACAAAACGAGAAGATCCGGAAAAGATATTGGTATTAAATCCACAAGGCCAGATAAAGCATGTTATAGGAACGTTCCCGCTGACGAGGGTGCTTTTTTTTACCTATGGAATCGAGAATGATCTGCATTCGGATAATATCTGGATCTTAACAAATGATGGGAAACTATACTATGTTTATACAGACCAGCATTTTCTGGTAAGAACTCTCACTATTCCTGTTGGAAAGCATATTCTTCAACCAATAGACAAAGGGAAGGCATTATTATATGCTGAAAATACTTCCTACCCTTTTGCCCGTATTACGGCTGATAGTGCCAGTGTGGAATATCTTCCGGCGATGAAGGTGGAGGAGGGTTGGGAACAGCGGCTTGTGTCTGGTGATGACCGGCATTCTCTGGTAACCGATAAGAGCGGTACAACTTATCTTACAGATTCCACTGGCATGAAAATGACAGATGGGGCGGATTCTTTTCATATCAATGACATTTATGCTGCCTACTCAAAAAATGTGCTGGACAGAATATGGCTGACTACCTGGGATGACTGTTTTTTATTACTACATGCTTCCAGAATACTGGATGATTATCGTGTGAATCCCGGGAGTATTACCCTCAATTTTAATCAGGCAATGACAGATATGGGAGTACAGATGAATCAGATATCGGTAAGTATCTTTAGTGGCAAGCATAAAATAGGCAGCGGAGAAGGAGGAAACAAAAGCCGTCCCGGCAAACAAATTACTATCCCGATTAATCTTTTCAGTGGCGCTCCTTCTATCTGGAACAGGGATCTTACTGCGAGCATCACATTTAGGGAATTTAACAGCAGCACCGCTACCCTTCAGATAAGTAAAATACGATTTTATATCCCGTTTCATCAAACTAAAGTATACGGTACGCTCCTTGCGCTGTTTGTAATCGTATCCGTCATTTTTGTTTTACAGTTTTTTAAGGCGAAAATTCCATTTGCGGCGAGATATGGATCATTGTTGGTGGCGGGCGCCGGGGTTTTAATGAGGATTTTTCAGGAACAGATCAAAACATTTATTGGTTTAAACGTTGACTGGTCGCTGTTAAGCTCGTTACTGTCAACTGTTATAATCATCCTTTTTGTTACTTGCCTGTTATTCCCGGCTGTATTGAGATCAATGGGTAAGTATTTCCCTTTTGATTTATTTGCACCAGGATTGCTTAAAATTCCATCCTTTAGGAAGCGGTTTTACCGGACCTACTGCGAGGCGCTTGTACGCCGCGTTCAACATGAAAAAGAGACTACTCCTGGTGCTAAGGAGGTCTATGTTTCGCTTCCTGCCAAATTCATTGGGAATGGTTGGGAGGAAGATAGCTGGGAGCCGGTACCACGGCTTGTTGACCTGTTAAAAAACAAGAAAAGCGTATGCAGGGTTGCCATCGTTGCTCCGGGCGGGCAAGGGAAATCTGCTTTGTTAAGAGAGACCATTTATCAGTATTTGCAGCTGTTCAGGCAAAATATATCCCTGCCTATTCCTGTATACATCAACGGGTCTGATAGTAAGGTGGATAATTTTGAACAGCTGCTGAAAAACCATCTGGCTGATCACCTGGTACCAGCCGATTTTGACACACAGCAAAATAAAATTAAATCCGGAGCCTATGTGATCATTATTGACGATGTCAGTGAAACCCCGGGAGGGGACGATTTTCTCAGGAAATTGAAAAACGAAAGTAAAGAGTATAGTAAGCTATCCTTTGTAGTAGCACTTCGGCCTCATGAGAAAAACGAAGCGATTATCTCCATGATTGACCGATGTATTACTGTAAATCCTTCTAAAATAACAGACGTTAAGATAGCCGATTTTGAGTCAGCTTATTTACCGGAAGGAGAGCAACTGCCGTTTTCGCTGAGAAATATTTGCCGTACCAATGACGGTTTTTATCAACCGATTCTTGTTCGGCTTGCTATCATGTCATATAAGGCTTCCGTTAATAATATAGCACAGTTGTATGAGACGGCGGTTAAGAGCTTGCTGAATAAAGAGTATCGGGTAGTTGAAGCGGCATTGGTAAAATTGTGTAAGGAATCCTATGGGAAAAAAGGAATCCGGGAAATTGAATATCGGCCGGATATTAATGAGTTGATCGGTATTATGGAAAGATCCGGCCTGCTATTGCAGGTACGTCAGGAAAATATATTTGGTAATCATACTAAACGCTACCGGCTTCTGCATGATTCTATACAAACATATCTGTCGGCTGTTGGCTTTTTATATGATGACACTCCTCCGAAGGAGCTGTTTTTTGAATTTGCCACGGCAACAAGGTTTATTAAAGACCAGTCAGATTTTCTATTCAGCAGTGGCGCCGAAATGTACCAGATTGCATTACTGGTGTTTGAGGAATTTAAAGGTGATATAAGAAAGATACTGAAGTCATCGCTGGCTGAATGGGCTACCACTTATAAACTGGACTACAGTATCAGGGATATTCTCAATTCGATGCCCCTGTCAGAGCGGGATAAGCTGGAAGGTATATTAGAAAGAAGAACAGCAGAGGAAATCTTTTTTTACTGTATTGAATGTGTTGAAGGCAATCTTTCGCACATCGGTGAATTCTATTATCGATTTGCCCAGATAGCGAAGTCATATAAGAATGCTGATTCTCGATGAGGCGCCCGGAACGAGGTTTAGTGAAAAAATGTTCGTTTGCTTTTTTGACTACTCCTCCCTATATTCAATAATATCCCCAGGCTGACAGTCCAGCGCTTTGCAGATAGCTTCCAGCGTATCGAACCGCACGCCTTTGGCTTTCCCGTTTTTTAAGATGGATAAATTCACATTTGTAACGCCTACTTGTTTGGAAAGCTCATTTAAGGAGATCTTTCGTTTGGCCATCATTACGTCCAGGTTGATGATTATCGGCATGATTATATGAATAGTTCGTTTTCTTTTTTAAGCGTTACGGCTTTCACTACAAATTGTCTGACAGCCCAAAGAATGGCCGCTACCAGCAGGTACATAGTTTGAGGTTCCCTGAATACCAGCAACCGGGTAAAGGACCGGAGTAATAGGTTGGATATGCTCCACAGTGAAGTCCATTGCTCCAGGTGTACTTCATAGAAATTATCACAGACAGTTTGTGTAAATCCAAGGAACGCCAGGATCAGACAGGAAATGATGACCCAATCAAAAATGCGGAGGCTTTCTTTTCCCAGAAAACCGGACTTGCGATAGTTCGTAAAAAGTTTTAAGAGTAGTATACCCACTGATAAAAATACTGCATTGCTAATGATCTTTCCTATGAACCACATGAGGGGCATCTTATCAGGAGGAACAATGTAGGAATGTTGATTTGTCAGGAAAGGGATGAACCATCTGATATAGTATATCAGCCCCTGTGCTGAAAATAGCAACGTGCCGTATACAGCAAGGTTAATTAAAATGTTGCCGGGTTTTGTTTTTGACATAAAACTCTTTTCTGCAAAGTTATTGGGTTTTTAATTATTACAACTATTTTTTATCGTTTTATTTTAATTTTTTAATAAAACATGATAATTATAACTCTCATTATTTCAAATCAAAAATGGAAAAGACAGCCATTCGGCCATCTTTCCCTTTTTGATTTTTATGCAAGTCTTATTCTGCAGTGGTCGGATCAATAATCGTCGCCACTTCACTGATGGCATTAGCCGGAAAACCTCCCTGTTTGGCGTGTTCTCTGATCATGGCTTCATTAGGAGCAATATACACACAATAGATTTTATCGCCTGTCACATAACTCTGTATCCATTGAATCTCAGGTCCCATATTCCTCAAAACACCGCAGGATGTTTGTGAAATGGCTTTCAGTTGTTCTCCTGACAGCTTACCGGCGTCAGGGATTTCACGTTCAATAACATACTTAGGCATAATTGTAATTTTTAAGATGATGACAGTTTGTTGCCGGGGTCTGGCTTTTGGGGGAAATTCTAATGGGGTAGTAGAAAATGTGTACCCTAAATGTAAGCAATTATTCAAGAATAACCTGAGAGAGTGCCCAGCTGAAAAAGCAACTCCCGGCTCATGCCGGGAGTTTTATCTGTCTTGAAGGTATACACACCACCTTATGAATGTGCTTTTTCAAATCTGCTTTTTGCTTCTGCTGTTGCCGGGGCGAAGAAGTTAACCAGATTGCCGTCCGGGTCCCTGAATAACAACGACCGGTTACCCCAGGGCATCGTAGTGGGCTTTTGCACCACCGCGGTATCTATGATGCTCGCTAACGCCTCGTAACGCTCATCAACATCGGCTACCCTGAACTCAATGATAACGGAGCAGTTAGTAGCGGCCAGGGCCACTTCGTCTCCGCCAAATAATGCCAGCGTTTTGGTACTGCCGATAGCCAGCGATGCCAGTGGTGTATGGAGTTCCGCAAAATCATCGGTGTACCATGTCATGGATATTCCGGTGATATGTTCGTAGAACTGAACGAGCCGCTTAATGTCTGCGGTAATAATCCTTGCTGAAGAAAAATTCATAGTGAATGTTTTAGAACAACAAAGGAAAATACCGGTAGTGACAGCGTTATGTCAGTAGGGAAAACTGTTATTCGATAACCTGCCTGGGCTTGTTGCTCCGCCAAATGGCAATAACGTTGGTGTCTGCATGATCCTCTCCCGGATTATTCTCTCTCAGTTTTTTCTTTATTGTATAGGCTTTTTCATAATTATCAATCAGGCCGACGTTATTTAAATCTTCCGGTAAAAATGTTTCATCAAACCCACCGCAGTTGCTGAGTGCGCTGGTGTCATAGTATTGATCCAAAAGATCATATCCCAGGAATTCATAACCATCTAATGGAACGAAGGAGCAATCATATGCAGGCTCGATTACTACGGTTAATAAATTGAAATCCCCGGGATGATTTGTATGCTTAAGCACATAATCCAATGTCCTGAAAAAGCCCGTCGGATAACAGCCTTCCAAAACAATTTCCTGCCAGTATTCATCGCTATGCCGGTCAGCTTCAACCAATACTTCATTCAACCCAGTGTCTAACGAAACCAGTTCTGTAAGTTGGGTCAGCCTGCTCCATTCAATGTATTGGGACCAGGCGCCATCACGCTTATCAAATTTGGCGCGGCTTGTATATAAATGTATCATCAGTTAAATATAGCCTGTTTAGCGGGTATCCGGAGCATTGCAGCCATTCAACGCTCCGGACAAACACCTTATCTTAAATACTCCGCTGTATTCACTATATCAGCATAATAAAAGCCCAATGATCCAATCAACGCCCGCTGTACGTCTGTTGCGGGCACCTTCTGTCCATCCACTTCCAAATCCCTGGTGGCGGTGGCGTCGGCGATAACGGTGCAATGAAATCCGAAGTCTTTGGCGGCTCTGGTGGTGGCGTCTATACATACATGGGTCATCATACCGGTGATGATCAGGTGGGTGATGCCAGCCTGTTGCAGATCAGCGAGCAGCGTTGTTTCGCGAAAACTGTTCGGATAATGTTTGGTGATGATCATCTCTCCCGGTAACGGCTGTATGGAGGAGTGTATATCGGCGCCGGGTGTGCCGGCTACCAGGAATCCTGCGGCAGCATCTGCTGCATGTTGAATGTATATAACAGGTATGCCTTGCTGACGGCATCGCTCCAATATAAGGCGGGTATTGGCGGCGGCGGCATCGGGGTTAGACAATTCCATTTTCCCTCCTTTGAAATAATCCTGCTGGACATCGATAATTAAAAGCGCTTGTTTTTTCATGTTTGTTTTTTTAGGTGTGCCAGTGGCGAATATGTTTCCGGTAAGGAGTAGCAAAAGCAGTCCCATTAAGGATACCCGAAGGCAACGCATGTGCATGAGTTGAAATGTTTTAAAGAATGAAAAATGTGTAAAGCGCTTTACACAACAAAGGTGGGGATAATAAAAAGCCTTTCACTTGATGTAGGTCAAGTGAAAGACTTTTTTTTATTAACGTTTGGCTTTCAGCATCCGGCTGAAGAATGCGGGTGTAACACCTATAAAGGAAGCTATCTGTTGTTGACTGAAAGATCCGGCAATCCGGTGATAGTGCTCCAGGAATTTCTCGTACCGGGCTGCTGCCGGAAGGCTCAGTATATCTGTAATCCGTTGCTGGCTGACCGCAAATGCCCGCTCCGTAAGAATTCTGAAGTAGCGTTCAAACCGGGGAATTTTCGCCAGCAGCGCTTCCCGGTTTTCTTTGCTCAACAGCAGTACAGTAGTAGGATCTACTGCTTCTATAAAAAGCTCTGATGGTGTATCAAAGACAAGGCTCTGGTAATCTGCTACCCACCAGTCGGCAATGGCAATGGTTAAAATGTGCTCATTGCTTTTGGCATCCAGCAGGTAATTCTTCACGCAACCGCTGGTGATAAAAAACAACTGGCTGCAAACGTTGCCTTCACGATGCAGGTATGCTTTTTTGTGATATTGCCGCTGTTGCAGCAGGGAGCAAAAGAATACTTTTTCCTCTTCTGAAAGAGAAATATGTTTCTCCACATTTTGCAGGATGGGTGTATATCCGGTCATCAATATCAAATATACAGAAGTTCCCTATATGCACTGCGCACGAGGCGTGACAGGATATTTACGATACCTTCCCCAGGCTACTACAGCGGCCAGTAATGCCACTACTACGTTAAATCCTGTTACGGACTGCTCACCCCGGGAAACATGAAATACAATGGCTGATGCCATCAGTATAACAATGCCAATGGCGGCCCATACTGTTAGTGAGGGTTTGATCCGCAACAGGGACGGTAATAATAAACCTAATCCACCGGCCAGGTCTACCACGCCCATCAGGCGGACAAATGCGGCGGAAACCTGTCCTGTCCATGGATACAGCGCTGCGAGTTTGGTAATGGGATAGCCCAGCTTCATCACGCCGGATAAAAGGAACAGGGCGGCCACCAGTAATTGCACGGCCCATAACAGTATGTATAAAAAAGCACTTCGTTTTTGTTGCATAAAAATGATTTTTGTTGCACCAAAATTAGGCTAGCTTTACTATTAAAAGGTAAGTACTATACCGTAGTATAGTGCTCGCCGTAAATACGTTGATATGAAAAAGCCATACGACACATGGGCGAATTACCGGTTATCGCCCGAAGATTGCCCGAAAGAATATATGCTGGCTTTGAATGATGCACTGAATGTATTCACCGGCAAATGGAAACTGCATGTAATAGGCGCGCTCACCACCGGCAGAAAACGTTTCAGTGAAATAGAAAAATTCATCCCGGATATTAATCCAAGAATGCTCTCCAAAGAGTTGAAAGACCTGGAAATAAATGGTATCGTATCCCGTACCGTACAGGACCCTGGCTTTGTGGAGTATGAACTCACGAAGTCAGGAAGAGAAATCAAACCCGTTTTTGATGCCATGATCACCTGGGGACTTGCGCACCGGCAGGAGATCATCAAACAGTTATAAGACACTTTTACAGTCTTGATAAGATAGCAGGTGTAACATTGGCGGGCTGCGCCCCGTTTCACCTGAAAACCACCGTATGAAAAATAATATTTACGTACTTGTATTGTTGCTGACCTCATTGTTGTTTGTAGCCTGTAAAAAGGATAAAATTGAATATAAAAGCGACTTTCAGAATAGTTATAAGGCCTGGCTCAACTTTAAAGATGCCAACGCTAACTCTTATCGCTATAAGGTAACAAGCGGTTCATGGACAGGAGAAAGCACAGAAACAACTATTACAGTGCAATCCGGAAAAATTGTTCATCGTTCTTTTATTGCAAAGGGTCCTAACGGCAACCGGCCTCCGGAAATAGTGACCTATGAACAATGGGAGGAAGATGAAGCAGCTATCAACTCAAAAACAAATGGATTTAAAGCCGTTACCATGGATGAAATCTACGAACGGGCACGGCAGGAGTGGCTGGTGAAGAGATCGGATGGCAAGGTTTATTTTGAGGCGAAAAATAATGGAATGATGTCCAGCGCCGGATATGTGCCGGACGGATGTCAGGATGATTGTTTCAGAGGCATCAATATTGCTTCCATTGAAAAAATCTGAGATGGGCTTCCGGGTTTGTTACTGACTTTTGTACCTTTCCAGTCTTAAAAAGGTAAATGCATGAGCAACTTTTCAGACATCGGTTTTAGTATCAACTCGGATGAAGAATTTCAGGAACTGCTGGAAAAAACTTATCCCGACAGTACGAGCATCAAAGTAAAGGACGGTGCTTATGCGGTGTATGCAGATGAATCCGGCGGTGAGCTCTGGATGCAGATCAGTAACGAACAGACCTGCATCGGTGTAAACCCGCATTACAAAGGAAAAAGCCGTAGAAAGGTTTGCCTTACCAGGATGGTAGAAAGACCCAATCCGCTGGATGGCGGCTTTTATTGCTGGGCCGCGCCTGCCAATAAACTAGACCCCCAAAGTGGTTTATATCCCTTCGTATTCGATGCGCCTGATTTCCGGATATTGGAACCTTTTTATTTTCCGGCGGACGTTGAAATTCAGCTGACTGCTTTTGCGCAGCAGGTACAGCTGTTTGAAAGTGAAGCGGCCTTTGCTGCGGAGGAAACAACGGAACCTAAATTTGCCGTACAGTCATTTATTCCCAGCGGCTTGTTTGCCGATGCAGAAAGTGAGGAAGAAGCTGGCCGGCCGGAAGCATACGGCTTTTTTACGGGTATTATCAAGCAGGTGGAACGCAAACGCAATGCGTTGACCAGGCATATTTTCTATGCCCTGCTGGTGGAAACGCTGGGTGGAGAAATTGATGTGGTGGCAGATGCAGCGTTCTTTGATCAACCTCCCGTTGTCAACGGCGTCATTCAGGCGGAATGCTGGCTGTCGGGCCAAATCATTACCCGGTCATGAATCTATCAGAAGATAAATTACAATTATTAACACGCATTGCTGAAGATCTCCGGCAGGTGGAAGGTGTGGAAGCAATTGTTTTAGGAGGCTCCTATGCCGCAGGAATGGCTACTGAACAGTCCGATCTGGACATTGGTATTTATTACCATGCACAACATGCCTTTGATACCAACGATATCAAAACCATTGTGGAGCGATATGCTGTTAGTCCGGCTACGGTAACGGCCTTTTACGAATGGGGCCCCTGGGTTAACGGAGGCGCCTGGATGATGACGGAACAAGGCAAGGTGGATTTTTTATATCGCAACATCGATCAGGTACAGGATACTATCGATAAGGCGCAGCGGGGAGAATGGGAGAACCACTATGAACAACAACCTCCTTATGGCTTTTCTTCCGTGATATACCTGGCGGAAATCAGTATTTGCCGGCCGCTGTACGACCACGCCGGCATACTGGCTGCCTGGAAGCAGGTGGTGGCTACCTATCCGCCCAGGTTAAGGGAAACCATCGTCCGGCAATCGCTTTGGTCGGCCGAGTTTACCCTTTGGCAAACAGCCGGATTCGCAGAAAAGCAGGATGTGTATAATACTGTCGGATGCCTGGCGAGAGCCGTTAAAAACCTCGTGGCTGCGGTGTTTGCTATCAATGAACGTTACCCGCTCGGCGATAAAAGAGTGATGGAGCAGTTGCAGGGAGCCACCAAAATACCGCCGGACTTTAATGAAAAAATAGACGGGATATTATCTGTGTCTAAAAACACGATCTCTCAAAACGTGGCGCAGCTTCAGTCTCTTCATTCAGAACTGGTGCAGTTATCAGACGGACTTTATAAACCGCTGTATCAGCTATAAGGGCTTCCTTCAGGAATTAAATCAGCAGTTTCTCATATAGCAACAGTTCTTCACCATTATACACGATCGTCTCCTGGTATTGCAGTCCCAGTTTTTCCAACAACCGGATGGAGCGCTCGTTGCCTGGCAGGGTGGTAGCCATAATAGCGGTATGGGTTTTATCTTCCTGTAGTTCTTCCATCAGCGCAGAAGCGGCTTCATAGGCGTAGCCGTGACTGGCATATTCCGGCAAAAAGGCAAACCCGATATCATGATGCGGCAGGTAAACACGTTTGATCAGGGTTACAATACCTATCGGCTGCTGGTCGCTTTGCCGGTATACTACCCTGAAATCCGTATCCGGGTTATCAATAACCCGCTGGATATAATTGATGGCATCGTTGAGCTGATATATGTGCCGGTCACCGATAAACTGTTTCCAGGCGGGCGTATTGACTAATACAAAAACAAAGGCAGCTTCATGTGTGGTGATGGGTTGTATAAAAAGCCGTTCTGTTTGCAGTTGCTCCATCATAGGAATGCTGTTTCAACGAACTTACAATTTTTAGAGAAAATTTTAATAAGATAACAAGAGAAGTTGATCTAAAATGTTTTTAACCCGAAATATTTATTGTCTAAATTGTGTACCTAACTAATATCATGCTGTACTATGAAGAAACTTGTTCTCGGCTCCTTCGCCTTGCTGCTGTTTTCCGCGTCTATGTTAGTATTCCAGATCAGTTGTAAAAAATCAGCTGACGCGGAGACGCCTGTGTCTGTACCTGCCAAAGTAGTATTTCTGAAGTATGTGGATAACGCTGAGGAAATCTGGCTGATGAACTATGACGGATCAGCACAAACCAAAGTAAATGTAACATTAGCGGCTGGACAGCATTTCGGGGAAGAAGTGCGTGTATCTCCCAACGGACAGAAACTGTTTTTTACCGTTTACACTTTCTCCACTCCAGGCGTCAACAAGGAAGATATTTACTCTTGTGATCTTGACGGTAAAAACCTGAAAAAGCTGTACGATATGCCGGCTGGTAATGGGCATACAAAATTGGGAGCCGTTATGTAACAGTATAAAATGCTAACAGAAAGCCCGGCACGATAGCGCCGGGCTTTTTTATGATCAGTTGATAGCCTGGAAATCTATGGTAGCAGGCTTCTCAGCGTTTTCATTATCGGGATGCACCACTACTTCAATGGGTGCTTCTTCACGGAATCGTGGCATACTGATGGGCACACCGGCAAACAGGCATAAGCACATGGCGGCGAGCAAACAGTATATAACGATCCGTAAAACCCGGAATACGGGTTGCAGACGTTTCATACAGTAAAAATTTAAAAATCAAAAAATAGTCAAACGGGAAAATGACTATATCATGTGGGGCGCTGTAGGGGCGGGTTCAAAGGATATTTTTAATTGCGGGAGATGGGGGACTACTTCAAAACGACGGCATACTTCCTCTGCGCAACGGAGTTGTACCAGGGTTTTCCGGTCGGCGAAAGCCAGTATATACGTCACCGGTACCCTGTAACTAACGGCAGGGATACACGCTGATAATGCCCGGAAATAACTGATGGTTCTTCCTTTGCAACAACGACCGGTATATACCTGCTCATTTTGTACCGACGGCCTGGAGCAATAAACCCCATCGGAGGGCAGGTAAAAAGCAGCACTGCAAAGCAATAACATCACCCCCAGCCATCCCGGCAGGTTTTTTCGGAGGGTGGTGATCGTTATAGGCATCATCTTCCAAAGATAAAAAAATAGGATGAAGGATGGCTACAGGGCATAAAAAAAGGGCGTCTGAGAAAAGACACCCTGCTGTATTACTTCTAACATACCTGCGTTCGCTTTTTAACGCAATATTTTTATTCGCCTCTAAGGCTTTTAACCAAATTGATATTGATCGTTTTGATGGCCTGGATACTAACGGTACCCAAAGCTATCAGTATTGCGAGCAAACCTGATAAGGCAAATATCCACCAGGTGATGCTCGTCTTATAGGCGAACTGCGCTAACCACTGATGCATGGCGTACCAGGCTACCGGTACTGCAATCAGGAAGGCAATGCCTACCAGTGATATAAAATCGGCCGACAGTACCCGAAATAATGATAAACTGCTGGCGCCCAATATTTTCCGAATGCTGATCTCTTTCGTCTTTTGTTCTGCGGTGAAAATGGACAGTCCTAGTAATCCCAGGCAAGAAATAAAAATTGCCAGTGCTGCAAAGATAATGGACAATCGCCCAATGATTTCTTCACTTTTATATAGCCGGTCATATTCCCTGTCGGAGAACTGATAACTGAAAGGATATTGTGGGTTCAGTATTTTGTTGAGTTGTTCCAGTTCACTCAATACCTGCCTGGTTTTGCCGGGTTGTATCCGCACCAGGAAGGTACCTGTCTGGAAAGTTCCAAAAATGCCACTGGCCTTACTATTGTCCAGTCGCAATACCAGCGGTTCGATGCGGTTATGCAGCGATTGAAAATGAAAATCTTTTACGACACCGATGATTTGTCCTTGTTTCCCCCAAAAACGCAGCGATTTTCCGATAGGGTCTTTAAATCCCATTTTTTTGACAGCTGCCTCGTTCAGAATGTAACCCGCGGAGTCGGTGGCGAAGTTCCGGGAAAAGTCCCTTCCCTGCGCTATTTGCAGGTGCATCGTGGAAATAAAGTCATACCCTACCGTCGAGTGCATGAAATAGGATTTGTTTTGGGTATCTCTGCCTTCCCAGTCTATCTCGCTGGTTTGCAGGGTAAGGTTGGTGGGGTTGCCCAGCATCTGGCTAACGGCCATCACGCCGGGGAGGCGTAAGGCTTCTTGCCTGAATACTGTTTTCTGCGTAGCCAGATCGCCATCTATGGGAATGTAGACGAGGTTCTCGCGGTCATACCCCAGCTTGGCGGCCTGTATATACTGAATCTGCCGCGATACCAGTATAGTGGAGATAATCAGGACAATGGACAACACAAACTGAAAAGTAACCAGCCCTTTTCTGAACCAGAGGGCTCCGCCTTTTTGTTGAAACGGCCCCTTTAACACTTTTACCGGATGAAAACCCGACAGGAACAGCGCCGGGTAACTGCCGGCGATGATGCCGGTCAGTAGTGTTAATCCCGCCAGGGTAGCCCAGAAAGCCGGCAAGTGCAACGGCAGGGCGATGGCCTTGCTGGTGAGCTGGTTGAAGGCTGGTAATACCAGTAGTACCAACAGCAATGCCAATACGCCGGCAAACAAGGCAATCAGCACCGCCTCCCCGATAAACTGCCGGATAAGTTGTGCTCTTACCGCGCCCATGGCCTTCCGCACACCTATTTCTTTCAACCGGTTGGATGACCGGGCGGTAGTGAGGTTCATGAAGTTGATACAGGCGATTATCAAAATGAACACCGCCACCAGGCTGAATAGTTTCACATAGGTGATACGGCCACCGCTTATCTGCCCGTTATCGAACCGGGAATGCAAATACCGCTCATCGTAACGCTGAAGTCCCAGCGTTGCATGATAGGTGGGGTTTTCGCGGTTATAGGTCAGTAAAAAGTTTTCGATCTTTTTTTCCAGCAGGGCGGCGTCGGCGCCAGGGCGCAGCTGGAGCAGGGTTTCGGGACCGTTATTGCCCCAGTCGGTGATCCAGCTGTTCTCCTGTTTCATCACTTCCCAGTTCAGCAGAAAATCGAACGGCTGTGAAACGTTCGCGGGCAGGTCTTCAAATACCGCGCTCACCGTGAAATTCCGGTGGTTGTCGTACCGGATGGTCTGATGTAGCGCCTTTTGGGGACTGCCGAAGAAGGCAGTGGCCATTTTCCGGGAAATAGCAATACCGTCAGGGGTAGATAATGCTTCCCGTGGCGACCCTTCCAGCAAGGGATAGCTGAGCATGTCAAAAAAATCGGCATCTGCAGCCCGGCCTTCTTCTTTCAAAATCTTATCGCCGACAGCAAAGGTATTGGTGGCGGACCAACCGATGCCGGAGGCTTTTTCTATCTCCGGCATGGTACGTTTCAGCTCTTCGGCCAGCAGTCCGGGGGTAGCATAGGACGCATCAATGTTCCCTTCATTGTAAATTTTCAGATATACGCTGTAGAGCCTCGGTGCGTTGGCATGAAAGGCATCTATGCTCCTTTCATCTATCACCCACAGAAAAATCAGCAGGCTACAGGCAATACCCAGGGCCAGCCCGGTAACATTGATAGCGGAGAAACCTTTGTGTTTCCACAGGTTCCTGATGGCGATCCTGAAATGACTCCGAAACATGTCGAAAATTTTAGACAGGTGCTGCTACTAGGATAATGCCACTTTGAGGTGCTGCTGATAGTCAGTCAGTTACGGCGATGTAAAAATAATCGTACGTCCGGTTTTGATACAGTCGGATGTCCGGTTTTACACACGTGTTACCGCTATCAGCGCAGCCAGCAGCATAAGGCCTGCGAGACTGTAGTAGGCCGCCCTGGTAAAGGGTTTGTCGGCAAAACGTACATTCAGCACCGTGATCACCACGAATATCGCCAGTTTGGGCACTACCTTGTAATAATTGACGGCAGGGTATTTCAGGGCTACCAGCCCTATACCGGTAAGCAGTATGATAATACCCAGTATTAACCCGGTCTTGTCCCGGCGGGCGGCAATATCTTTCCATAAGGTGGCCAGCAGGAAAAGATAACCGGCAAAAGCCATAAAATGTAATAGCAGCAGGATGTTAAAAAGCAGCATGGATTAAGATTTAGCGGTGGTAAGGATATGATAGGCGCCCAGCATCAGGCACAGTACAATAGCGATGGCATGAGGATATAAACGGGCGGTTACATAATCGGGGTGGCTCAATATCACGGAAAAGTCAACCATGGGGACCAGGCTGCCGGCCAGTAACAGGAAACCGGTGGCGCGGCGTTCTTTCGTGAGCAGTAACAGTACGATGGCCAAACCGCTGAACAGGTCGCGGATGCCCTTGATGTAGTGAAAAGAAAAATCTCCGCCGGTATTGGTATGAATACCAAAGTCTAATTCGGCGGTCATGGGAACAACCAGGAAACGCATACCGATAAAGATGAGCAGTAAGCCGGCCAGCAGGGTGAGATAATGGAACAGTGTTTTCATTTTTACTTTGTTTTTGAATGATGAAACAAAGCTAGGATGATGGTAAAACCTGTCCGTTCACCTGGGTTAATAAATCTGCCGGCCGGCCATTCTTTTACGGATACGACTTAAAGAGGGTGGTTTTACGCCTACAAAAGAAGATACATAATACTGCGGGATCCGTTGCTGCAGATCAGGGAAGTCCTGTACAAATTGCTGGTAACGTTGTTCGGGCGAATCGTTGTAAAGCGACGCTACTTTTTTGATGGCATAAACATACAGCTGTTCGCAGATTAGCCGGCCAAACCGTTCTCCCTGTCTGATACCGGCGTATAGCCGTTGCAGATCGTCATAGGAAATACTCAGTACCTCACTGTCTTCCATAAACTGGATACTGCTGGCAGAAGGGGAATGGTCCAGGAAGCTGCTGTAATTACAGGTAAAATCGTTTTCCTTGCCGAAGTCGTAGGTCTGTTCATCGCCGTTGGCATCTATGGCATAGTAACGTATCAGCCCGTAGTTAAGGAAACCCACGTTTCTGCATACCTGTCCTTCCCGTAGGAAATAATCCTGTTTGTTGTAATGTTTTAGCTGGAACAGCGAAGCGACGAACGGTTTTTCAGCGGCTTCCAGCGGAATGATATTTTCGATAGCGCGAATAAGCTGTTGATGCATGGCTTAAAGATAAGACTTGTTATCATGCTTCAGATAATTTTCAGTTGAGCTTACCAGTCAATTATGCTATGCCCTTTTTATGTAATTTTAGGTAGATGAAAACCGAAGAGACCCATATCAGGTACCAACTCATGCCGGCTCCTGCTTACCTGCAGGCGTATATCCGTTATTTCTGGACATTGGAAGGCGATGATCCGCAGGCCCTGGCGAAAGCGTTCGGGTCCCTGGTGGATGGCTGCCCCGGGCTGATTTTTCAGCGTCCTGATGCGGGCGCCTTTATCCGGGAAAGCAAAACATTGCCGGACATGTTCCTGTATGGACAAACTACCAAAAACGTGGAGATTGCTTCCCTGGGCGCTTCCAAAGCGACCGGTGTCATTTTCCAGCCCAACGGCCTGAAATCTGTTTTTGGTATGAATGCCGGTGAACTGACCAATGATTGTGTAGACGTTCAGCTGCTGCCCGGTCATAACCGGTTGCCTGAACAACTGGCGAATGCCGGTTCCACCGGCACTCAGATAGAAATTCTTTCTTCCTGGCTGTATAAACGCATCACCGGCAGCCAGGTTGCTTCTGATCCGCTGGTGGACTATGCCGTGGCGCAAATCTCCGGTTCCAACGGTAACATCTCCCTCCGGGAGCTGCAGGAAAAGCTGCAACTGACCGAACGTACCTTCGAGCGGCGGTTTAAGGAACAGGTGGGCATCACCCCTAAACTGTTTTCCAGGATATGCCAGTACCAGGCCTCTCTGCATCAGCTAAAGAGCAACGACTACAGCAAATTATCCGATATCGCTTTTGAAAACGACTATGCCGACCAATCTCATTTTATCCGGTCTTTTAAAGAATTTACCGGTTGCTCCCCCTACCAGTTCCAGAAACTGCTGGATGAAGCCGGCGAAGAAATGATGCTCATCAAATAATCCTTTTGTCGGTTTTGTTCAATTTTCAAAAATCTGCCTGCCCTAGTTTTGGGGTATAAATCATTCATGCCATGAACGCAAAACAAATAGTAATAATACTCGCAGTACTGACGACCGGTCTGCTCACCGGCTTATTTTTCGGCTTTGAAGTGGCCATCAACCCGGCTTTTGCACGCCTCAACGATGCCCAGTATATCATCGCCATGCAGGCCATCAACGATGTGATCGTTAATCCGGTATTTATCCTCGTATTCCTGGGGGCTGCCGTACTGCTGCCTGTCGCCGCTTTTCAGCAGAAAGGGTCCCGGAGACGGTTGTTATGGATGGCTGCCGCGCTGTATATCGTTGGCGTGCTGGGTATTACTTCCGCCTGTAACGTACCGCTGAACGATGCCCTCGCTAAGGTGCAGGTCACCGGTGCTTCCGCAGCACAACTGGCGGCTGCAAGAGAACGTTTCGCCGGTCCCTGGAACAACTGGCACACCATCCGTACGATCGCCGGAGTCGTAGCAACGGCTGTAGCCATCATCGCCTGCCTGCAAAAAGAGAGTAACAAAGCATAATTTTTCGGAAGAATTTGGTTTTGTGAAATTTATGCCTACATTTGCATCCCGAATCGCTGGAAACAGCAACCTGTCGGAACGGGGCGTAGCGTAGCCCGGTTATCGCGCCTGCTTTGGGAGCAGGAGGTCGCAAGTTCGAATCTTGCCGCCCCGACAGTAAAAAGGACAAGACAGCCATTAGGTGATCTTGTCCTTTTTTAATTTTAGCCAGGTATATGTTGGATTATTTTGTTCTTTGGCTGCCTTCCAAAAGGCATGTAAAGCCGTATTGTCTTCCATCATTCGTCTAAGCCTCTCCCCCGGAGGTCTGGAAAGTCAAATTTTAAGCTGCAATTGTTTTATATGATCAGGTGTATCAGTCATGCTTTAAAAAGATAAATTATTGATAGGACTCCTTAATATCTATATAAAATATTTTAGCTGTCTTCTTAATATACTGAAATATATCTGCAGCAAAAAATGTTTTTCATGCTTGTTTAATCGGTTGATCGCCTACTTTTGTAATTACAAAACGGGAACCCTGATTCATTACCTCAAAATACTTGCACAGCCCCCTTTCACATAGTACGCTGCTTCCTCACTCAATTTTAAATAATCATTTAAAACCTAACGAAATGCAAAGCGTAGAAAAACTTGCCCCAGAAAAAAAAGCCCCTTCTTCCACTTCGGGGTTTCAATTCCGCACGCCTGCAAACATCCAGGATTTTGCAGATGATCCGGCGAAGCAAAGCACGATGAATGGCTTATGGAGCAACAACCTGGATGGATTTATACAACAGGGTATGTTGAACAATCCCTGGAATACAACAAACACACCTGCTACAACAAATTATTACAATCCTATCGACAACAATCCGCCCAGTCAGGCTGCCAATATTCAATGGCTGGCTTTCCCGGGAAGATTGGCATTTAATTTCCCCAGTGCCACACAGGCTCAGTTATATGAGATGGCTGACACCGGTGTAATGCCCGGACAGATATCAAATGACCCTTGTGGTACGGGACAGAACGTTGCTTATTTTCCTTACGGCCCCAGAGGCTGGCAGGATGAATATTGTGAATGGGCAGTTACCCGTAATGCTGTAGGAAAAATTACCCGGATTGATTTCACCTGCGAAAACCCTGAATACTGGAACACCTTGTGGGAAGTGGATCCTAACAAAGTGCTGACGCTGTATCAGACTATCCTGGATAAACCACAGATCACCTTACAGGACCTGTCTGTACCTGGTATTGTCAATCCCATTACCAATCAGCCGATATACAACCCATTGAACAAATGGAATACCGGCCCTGTATCAAGTGCGTCGACAGGTGGCGCCATACATCTGACCAGTACTCCCAACACGATACAAACTGAAATCGGATTGGCAACCACCTCTACCATTCAGCGTTTTAATCCTCCTCCTCCGCCGCCTACTACCAATACCATGTGGCCTTCTTCACAATTCAATAATTTGATTTGTGTAGGTCAGTTTGGTCAGCGGTACCGTAACAGCGATCCTAATATCGGCGGTACGGTTAATAATTTCGTTACACAGGGTTTTATGGTAACGCTGGCAGATCCTCCGGGACTGTATATTCAAATGCCGAATTTCGCTACTTACCAAACGCCTGATGGTACGGACGCCTCCACTTTCTGGACCATTAAACGGGGCAGCCAAACGCTCACAGACCAGTCTGGTAAACCCTTACCGGGCAATTTTATTCTGCATGCGGTATTTGAAGTACCGGCCAGTAAAGGTTATACGGTAAGCGATATCAAGATTTCAAATGTGCCCATCAACTGGGGATCACAGGTGGCGTACACTTTCAAAATGCAGATTGTCGCCAGTGCCTATCAGGGTACTACGCCGAAAGGTTATGAACCGGTAGGGGATACTGATCCGGCCAATACTTTCGCACAACCGCTGCAACTTTTTTACCGGAATTATTTCGACACGCTCTACAACATCAATGTGCCTAACCCGGTGAACCATCCCATTCCATTATTAAGTAACAGTACCTATGTGCCTTCTGTGGTGAACATTGGTACTACAGCGGCCAACATGGCTATTGTAGTAGGCACCTGTACTGCGAAGGAAAATCAACCGAATACCTATCCGTCGATCACCTTCGATGATCCCAATATCACGGCACAGGTAACTGCTGTAAAAGAAAATATTACCTATGCGATTCCGGGTAATAGTCAACCCAGCACCAATACCGTGGTATATATGGTGATGACGGTGGGTGCTAATGCAACGCCCGGGCAACACGGTGTCTATGTTACCAATGTTGGTCAGCAACGCCAGGCGGCTATGCCCGCGCTGTTTGTGGTATCGCCGGTAACAACACAGGCAAATATCGCCTGGCAGAATACCGGTGTGGTACTCAATTCCAATAATAAAGCCACCATTAAATATGCATCGGGTTTGTGGACAGCCAACCCGCAGGATAACGGAGGACAGCTGTACAATGCCAATGGTAATCCCACCTTTATTGCCGCCAAAAAAGGCTATACCATGCCGGGGCAAAATGAAGGCGCACTCATTGGTAAAGTAGGTAATACCGTTTTCCTGGTGGGCATGGGCGCTTCCGTTCCACCCAACCTCAGCGGCGAAATACAATTATGCATCAATGACGACCTGAACGGACTATATGGCGCCGGATTAACCGACAACATAGGGTCTATCGTGGTTACCATTGATGTGAGCTGACGCATACGATACAACAACCCCTCAGATCGATCACTGCAAGAGGCACATATTACTTTATGTGTGCCTCTTGAATCATCAGCACTACTCATTTAAAATCCTCAAAAAATGAAAAGATCCGTTACTATCTTTCTTGTAACCGGTACGTTTTTATTTATCACACAGCACATCATATCAGCTTTTAAACCGGAAAACGGGGATCACCAGTTACCGAAAGCAACAAATACCTGCAACTGTAACGCTAATTCTCCACTCTATAACATTGTCATTAACTTCAACAACCAGGTGCCCGGCGATCTTCCGGCATTTAATAACCAATCTCAGGCGAAT
The DNA here is from genome assembly GCF_014529935.1 of Chitinophaga qingshengii. Classification (GTDB taxonomy): domain Bacteria; phylum Bacteroidota; class Bacteroidia; order Chitinophagales; family Chitinophagaceae; genus Chitinophaga; species Chitinophaga qingshengii. The sequence continues at coordinate 3,017,744 of NZ_JACVFC010000001.1, read as the reverse complement.
TGTTTTGCCTGGCAGGAATTCATTTCCCTGAACTGGCCGGTCAATACATCCGGGTATTTTGGCGCTCCCGGAGATATGACACCGGTAAGCTGGGAAACCTATATGCCCATAGAAGTGCTGTTCCCGCCAGACGGTGCAAAGCCATCTTCCTGGGGTACGCTTGTCTCCCCGAAATATGCTGCCCGGTTTAAGTCACAAAGATTGCTGATGAATCCGGGTAAAACGAAACTGTTAACTTTTACTACCAAGTTTGCATTGGATACCAGTTTTGGCCTGCTCCCCGATCAGGCGGCGCCTTTCGGTGCCCCGAACTGGCTGGGCGCTCAAAATAATACCAACGTATGGTATGAAATTAAGCTGAATAAAGACTACTATGATTTTGTAACGAAGAACGGTTATTACAATGCCGTCGTACAACATGATTCGGCTAAAAACGGCGTCCCGCTTAATTTCCCGCAAGGGGTATATAACGGACCTGTAGGCGCGATAGAAGTGAAAGCGGCATGGATGGAGGTAGACAGTATTCATTCACCTAAATGGCAGCGGTATAAACTCTCGCAGGCGACGGTGTATGATTCGGCTACCGGCAAATTAAGGGAGACAACGGTGGCTTTAGTAGGATTACACATCCTGCATAAAACACAGAATCAACCCACCTGGGTATGGGCCACATTTGAACAGATAGATAATGTGCCGGATAACAACAGGACACCGCCGCCGTACGGATATAATTTTTATAGCGGGAATTGTGCTCCCCGCCAGGTAAACCTGAAGGGAGGCGGTACCGCTACTGTAGGCTGTACCCCGAATACATCGCCGCCTTATTATTTGTCGCAGGCGGGACCGGTACCCATACAGGTAACCCGGTTAAACCCCATTGATCCAACAGATGCAGTGCCTATCAATGATAGCATGCAAAGCAATATCCGGAAATTCTATCCTAAATCTGTTTTCCAGTACTATGAACTGGTAGATGTGATCTGGTCACAAACGTTACAGCCGGATAAAACAACGCCTATCCAGGCGCCGTTTCCACTCAATACATCCGCTATGCTGAGTGGTGCTCATATAGTGGCTAATACCACCCTGGAGAGTTATGTGCAGAATACCAATACCTGCTTTAGTTGTCATAAATTCAGCACCATTGCACCTTATCCGCCTGATTCGGTCAATAATAACATCTTCGGCGATTTCAGTTTTGCCATATCTGCTGCCCAATACCCGGTGTCAATGCCCGGGAAAAAAAAGCGATAAGCATGATACAGTGATTATAAAAAGGCCGGATGGTAGTCATACCATCCGGCCTTTAAATGATGCTACTGTCCAAACCGCCAGCTTGAAGGAGATGAAACCTTTATGACTCCGTACTATCCTGTTAAAATAGTTTAACGTTATTTCTTAAATAACTTATACCAGGGCAGGTGAAGGGTGACCCTACCTTTGTTGTGTAATAAATCAAAAATAAAAATGAAAACACACCCTGTTTTTCAAGCTGCTACTTTCTGGCAGAGAGAGCTGGCCAACCGAACGGTAGTTGCACCCATGTCCAGGGTAAGCGCCACCAGCGATGGCCTGGCTACCCGGGAAATGAATCATTATTATACGGCTTTTGCCAGGGGAGGTTTCAGTGTTATTATAACGGAAGGTATTTATACAGACACCTGTAGCAGTAAAAGTTATCATCATCAACCGGGACTTGCCACTGTTGGACAAACGGAATCCTGGGAGAAAGTTACCCGTTCTGTACATCAGCAACCTGCTTTGATACTGGCTCAATTAATGCACGGCGGTGCATTATCCCAATATTTGGATGTAACCCTGGCGCCTTCCGCGATCCAGCCTGTTGGCAATAAAATGGTGGCTTATGGTGGGGAAGGCGCCTTCCGGATGCCTGTTGCTATGAGCCTGGAAGATATTCAAACCGCGAAACAAGGTTTTATCAATGCTGCATTTAATGCATACAAGGCCGGTTTCGATGGCATAGAAATTCACGGAGCAAACGGTTATCTGCTGGATCAGTTTCTGACACCTGAACTCAATTCACGGCAGGATCAATATGGCGGTGATATGCCAAACCGTTATCGCATTATCGCTGAAATTATTGCCGGTATCAGGCTGGTGGTGCCCAAGCGCTTTATCGTGGGACTACGTGTTTCAGAAGGAAAGGTAAATGATCTGGGATATCGCTGGGCTGGTGGGCTGCACACCGCCGGAGAACTGGCCCATGTCATCAAAGGTAGTCGGCCTGATTTTGTACATGTGGCGGTGCAAACGGGGGAATGGGAGCGGGATAGCTTTTATGCAGACGGATCATCCCTGGCATCGGTCATAAAAGAGATCACTGGTATTCCGGTAATCGCCAACGGTGGTTTTCACCGGCTCGATAAGGCTGCTGTCGCATTAACCCGGCAACATGCGGACCTGCTCTCCATTGGAAAAGCGGCATTGGCAGATCCGCACTGGCCGGCAAAAACGCTGAACGGCGCGCCTTTAATTCCTTTTCACCGGGATATGCTCTGGCCCGAAGCAACGATCAGTCATACGCAACGTATTATCGACCGTGAACAAACAATATCCCATCATTTATAGTCAGCACATCATGTTTACAAAAATTGTTTTAGGCACTATGTTATCCGTCTTCATTTTTGCCGAAACTATATCTGCACAAACGAAGCATCTTACAACCATCAAAAAGAATAAAATGGAAATCTCACAAATTAAAATTACCCCCGATACATATAAACCTTTCCGGTTAGCACAAGGACATCGCGTAGGTGATCTGCTATTTATTTCCGGCCAGACAGCCATTGGAGATGACGGCCATTTGGTAGCCATCGGGGATTTCGATGCGCAGGCCGCTAAAGCTTTTGAGAACCTCGAAAAGGTATTGAAGGCAGGCGGTTCCAGTTTGAAGAACGTTGTTAAAGTAACGATTCTGCTCCGTGATATGAGCAACTTTGAGAAAATCGTCGAATTGAGGGGCAGGTATTTTACGCCGCCTTATCCGGCAGATACCATCTTTGAAGTATCCTCCTTATACTCGCCCGATGCATTGATTGAAATTGAAGCGGTGGCAGTAGCGGATGAGGCTGCGGATTGGAAAGAAAGATAGTAAATGGATAAGAGAGGGCGGGATTGCCTTCTCTTATTTTTTTGCCAGCTCTTTGCGTATCTGGCTAAGGAAAACCGGTGTCATTCCCAGGAAAGAAGCGATATGTTTCTGAGGCAGCCGTTGTTCAATATCCGGGTATTTGTTCAACAGGGCCAGGTAACGCTGCTGGCCGCTCATGCTGATGTTATTCAGTATCCGCTGGTCCGAGGATACGCAGGCTTTCTCATTGAGTATACGCCAGAAACGTTCCATTTTAGGAATGTCTTTCATCAGTTGTTCCCGTTTAGGCAGGTCGATTTGTAAAAGGATCGTAGGCTCCAATGCAACGATATTACGGCTGGCAGGCTCCTGGTTCAGAAAACTACCCAGGTCGGTTATCCACCAGTCTTCCTTCGCAAAGTGAAGGGTATGTTCATTGCCATTTTCATCTACATAAAACGAACGCAAAAAACCTTCGCAAACATAACTTTCATAACGGCAGATATCACCTTCTGCCAGTAAATACTGTCTGGTCAGCAGTTTGCGGAAACTGAAAAGAGAGCGTATGTGTTGCCCCTCGTCTTTCGTAAGCGATATCCGCTCCATGAAATGGCGCTCCAGTATTTGAAAGTATTTGTTGATTTCTTCCTGTGACATATTTCCGTGTATGTGGGCAGGTTACAAAAATAAGCATATAAAGTTTGCTGGTTATTTTTTAAATTGTTTACGCGATTTTAGTGCAGCCAAATTTTAAAATCAGCAAAATGGCCAATAATCCCGAAATAGTATTGCGGAAAACCGTAGTGGATGATTTGCAGGTTCTCTTTGTCTTTCAAACTGATAAAGAAGGCGGTTATTTAGCGGCTTTTATGCCGAAAGACCCGGCAGATAAAGCTGCCTATCTCCAGAAATACACAAAATTGCTGAATGAGCCTACTGTTCATATGTGTACTATCCTGGTGAATAATGTAATTGCCGGGAGTGTCTCCAAGTTTGAAATGGAAGGCAAGGCGGAAATTACCTATTGGATTGATAAAAAATTCTGGGGGAAAGGTGTCGCCACAAAGGCGCTGACCGATTTTTTAACCATCGAAGACGCCAGACCTATTTGGGGCCGGGTGGCATTTGATAATATTGGTTCGCAGCGGGTGCTGGAGAAATGTAATTTTACGAAAGTGGGAACAGACAAGGGTTTTGCCAATGCCAGGCAGGCCGAAATAGAAGAGTTTATTTATAAGCTGGTATAGAAATCATGTGCTTTTGAGGACCTGAACTTATCTACCTTTATTTTTTTGCTGTGTTACCCAACCTCTTCAGATACTCTGGCCGTTTACTCTTGTAAACAACTTTTTCTATGAGATATCTTCCCATTTATTTTTTAGCTGTAGCATTGGGTATTTGCTGCGTAATCGGTTGTAGGAAGGACATGACGGAAGTCGTGCGTCAGCAGGAGGCTGCCGAAAAGGCTGCGAAGCTGGCGGGTCTTGATTCTACCGGTCATCCAGGGGATACCACCCATCATGATACGATCCCCCATCCGGGAGATACTACCAGACCTCACTGGCCTCCGGTTGACAGCCCGCGGATTCCAGGGGATAGTCCCAAAATTCCGACAGATAGCCCGAGGCATCCGATTGATACGCCATGGCATCCTCATCCGGATAGTACCCGGAGACGCTAACTGATGACGTATATACTATCATGTTAGAAACACAGTTTCTGTAATACATTTGCAGCGCTGATAGTAAAAACGATAGTTGCTATATGACCACAAGTCTATGGCAACTTTTGCCGTTTTGATAACCCACTATTGTAACAGGATTACCCTTTGGAAGATTTACAGCAATTGGTACGTGAGTGCCTGACCAATAACAGGCGGAGCCAGGAGAAACTATACCGGAAGTTCTATCCGGCACTATTCCTGTTGTGCAGGAAATTCTTCAGTCAGCATGAAGAAGCGGTAGAGGTATTGAATGATGGGATGCTGCAGGTATTTACACAACTGGGGAAATATGATGCAACGAAAGGGGAATTGTTTAACTGGATATATACTGTTGTCAGAAATACGGCATTGGACAGAATACGGCGTCGTAAATGGCCACCGCATAATGAAATTGATGAAGAAGCGGGGGCAACGCAAAATAATATCATGAGCAAACTGGATTGGGAAGACATCTATAAATTGCTCGATGCGTTGCCGCCTGCTACCAGGGCAGTATGTTCGTTGTTTTATCTGGAGGGTTTTCCGGTAAAAGATATCGCCGAAATGATGCAGCAGAGCCAGGGAACAGTGAAATGGCACCTGAGTGAAACACGAAATAAACTGAAACCAATATTGGAGAAATATTACCTTAAATGATACCGCGTGAGTGAAAGTAACCTGCATAAGCACTTCCCGGACGATGGAAAAGTACCCATTCCCATACCTCCCGCTGACGACAGCTGGAACCTGATGGAGCAACGCCTGAATGAAGTGATGCCCGTGACACACCAGACCGGTGGTGGACATGCCACCCCACGCCCAACGGGTATCATGGCAAAAGTGCTGCCTGTTGTTAAATATGCAGTCGCCTCCGTATTTGTTTCCGGTGTAGTATTATACAGTATACTCCGGTTTAACCAACCTACCCCGGTACCCGCGCCTAAAAAAGTGGAAGCCGGCTCCGTTACAGATAGCGCAGCCGGCCGGACTATAGATACACTGACCAGCAGGACGACGGGTTACTTCCCGGTAACAGTAGCAGGCACCGACGCCGGCAATGGCGGGGCTGAAACGGCGGGTACGGATAGTAATAATAAAACGAATACATCCGCTGCCGGTATAGTGTCAGAAAAATCACCGGCAGGTACGAACAATAATAAAACGAATACATCCGCCGCTGGTATAGTGTCAGAAAAATCACCGGCAGGTGCGAATAATAACAAAACGAATACACCAGTTGGCGGTAAAGCAGCAGAAAAATCATCGGCGAATACAAAAAATTATACATCTGCTGCCGGTAAATCGCCTGCTGTCAATAAAACAGCCAGCGCCCACATATCTCCGGCAACACAGAATGCCGGTACAGCAGTAACACCGGCCCTCTTCCATGCTTCCGCCAATAACAGGGCCGATCATCGCAAAGCTCCGGCAAGAGCCTCCAAAGCAGCTGCGCAACAAAAGGATCCGTTACCATCCGGCCAACAGCCAGGAAGCTCACTACCTCCTGCTACCAGCCAGGAAAAAAATAATGATGCAGCAGTAGGTCTGGCAGACACTTATCATCCTGAAACACCCGCCGTGCTAAAACCTGGATTATCTGCCAGACTGACCCTGCAACCCCTTCGGCTCCCGGTAGCCCGGTTAGCACCGGACCGCCCGCTGAAAGCCAGCAGCGAAGCGATGGACCGCCTCGCAGTGCGTCATACCCCCCGCGAAAAAACCTTTACCCCGGGATACTGGCAACTAATGGCACAGTGGAGCGTACCATTGCCGGTGGTCAACAGTCCGGCTCATTACAAAGGTCCCAATGGCAATAGCCAGGTATACAGACTGCTCATTCCCGGTATACGGGTACAACGTACCTGGAGTAACGCGGCCCTAAGCCTGGACCTCAATGCCATGACCACCCAGCTTTACCGGAACGAGCCTTATTATAAGGATATGGGGCCGCTGGGAGCTACGAGCGAATTAAGGCGTACGCTCCTGCAAACATTCGGTTATAGTGCCAGCTTATCGTATCATCACCGGATTGCGGGCGATTTCTTCGGCGGCGCCGGTGTGCAGGCATATTACGGACATACGGCCGCTATCCTCGAAACGTTGCAATACCGCGATACCACCGGTATACACACGAAGGAAACTAATTATGCGGAGAAAAATAAGATCTGGAATAATATCGGTCATCTCCAGGGACGTATAACCGGTGAAGTGTATTACGACCGTGCCAGATGGCAGGCGGGGGTACGTACAGTCGTTCCCGTACTGCATGCCACAAAAGATTCTACCGGTATGAACATGAAGCCTGCCATGCAACTGGAACTGTTACTCCGGTGGAAGATTAACCGGAAAAAATGATAAATTGAGAAGGCCATCTGAATATCCGGATGGCTTTCATTATCCTAATACCAAATATCATGGCAGGTCCCGTACTCCTGATGCAGGCTATTCTTTTGCTGGGTTTTATCCTCTTTCTTTTGCTTTTATTATATGTTATACTGACAAAGAGAAAACAATTACAGGTCTCTCTACCCTTAACAGTGTTGTTCCTCGCGCTGATTACACCTGCGGTACTTTTTTACAGATCCTGTAAAACCGGTGAAGAGAAAGCCGCCAAAAAATTTCTGGGAGACTATAAGCTGGAAAAGTTGGATGGGGAGGTTTGTGAGCATTGCCTCATTCGGTTAACTATCGATTATCAGTATAAAATTCTCAAAAATGACGAGGTGATAGGGCAAGGGAAATGGTGGCTCGAATCGGCTCCTGATATTCCCGGTTTGTTTCTTCGTCTTGAAAATGGTCCTGGTTATGTTATTTGGCCTGATGACAGAATTATTCATGCCATGGACAGGCGTCATCAATAACCTGAAAAAACAGTGATGTTATCCATCAAATGGTGGATATTATCCTATGGAAGGAGACGGGTGCTGTATGCGATTGACAAAAGGGCTGCGTTGAAAGATATTATTGCTCGAAACGAGGTAACTGTAACATTGCCCATTGTAATACCATTGCCTCCGTTATCTGCGCTATTAGTGCCCGCGTCTGTGTCAGGTGGTGATTCGGAAAGCTGGCATCATAACTGATGCTTTCTGCTGCATTCATGGGCAGTCCTTCCCTGAATCCCGGATCGTAAGGATCGGCCGACCACTGATCCATATCGAATCCCGAACGCAGAAGGTCATCGGCTATTAAGGCTTCGCGCATGCCGGTAGGCCCTGCTTCTGCGGCCTGTACTTTCAGCACATAACTACAATGTTTGAAAGGAATGATGACAGAAGCAAGGTAGGTGATGCCATGTTGCCCTTGTGGAATCTTAAACAGCGTACTGACTAACGGGATCTGTTGGTGTTGGGAGAGATTCACCGTAAGAATGCCGCCGCCGGCTGCGGATACGGACTGACGGAAGAAATTTCGGAGTACAGACACGTCCTGTACAGTAGGAAGGTCGGGAGGAAGATCAAAATAATTAACGGAAACGGCTATACTTTGCTCTGGGTTGACCCATTGAATAATATCAGCGGTGTTGCGCACTTTATTCCATCCAAAATCGGGGATACTGATAGCTTGTATAGGAAGGGCTTTTTTACGAAAAAAAGAAAACATAGGTATGGCTGTTGGATAGCCTGCAAAATATAAAATTAATTTATAAAATAAATAAAAGGTCCCCGCCATGGCTGCTGCCTTTTGAGCCACGGCGGGGACCATCAATAATGGTGTGCTCAGAAATTAGATGACAGCACGTTGTTGCAGTTCGGGTCAGAAGCTGCTAAGGTACTGGCATTGTAAGGAGGCCGGTTCGTATTGCAGTATTTGGCTTCTGCGGATACTGCAAAGTATTCAGCCTGGTTGCTCAATACATAGGAACCTGGAGGATAAACGCCGGAATTACGGCAGTTTTGCCACAGGTTGATGATAGTGGAATTGTTGAAACCGCCACTTACCCAGGTGTCATGCAGGTAGTGGAACAGTTCGTGGAAAATAACGTTACCGGGACCGGTATGTACATTACGGTAAACGGCAAAGTTTACGATATAGACGTTACCGTTATTGTAGAACAGGTCGCCCTGGCCAGGATTGTTATACACGTTGATGGTGGCGCCCGTCATCCGTGATTTGGTAGTACTGGTGGTGGATGTGTTGTACAATTGGTCAATTTCTCCATTCACCAGCGCCTGGATGTCACTGGGAACGGTACCATAATAGGCAACGTTGAAATTACGATAGCGGGCAGCTGCTATCTGGCCGTCGGATGCTCCTCTGGCGTTTTTGCTTTTGTTGAAGAGGTCGATGATTTTTTGCCGTTCTGGTGTGATGGTAAGGTGATCTTCAACAAGGGTTTGGGCGGCAGGTTTTTCAGGTGCTACAGCCGGTTGATCCGCTTTTTTACAACCGTACTGGATGGTGATGGTTAACAGCAGGGCAATAGCTGAGTTAACGAGGGTTTTGGTGTGTCTCATTGGTAAGATTTTGGGTGAAGATTATTAACTTGCCCTATAAGGCAAGTGGGTTTCAAAAATCACACAATGCTACAAACTAAAACTGCTAACAGGCAACAATTGCGGCTTGATGACAGCCGTCATCATTTAAAATGTGACGCCCAGAATAAACACATTGGTACTCACCTGTTTGTTGGCTAAATTAACTACCTCATCGTTGATCTTAATATCACTGGGGTATTTGTAGGTATAACCGCGGTATAAATAGGATGCATATACGCCGAACTGATTGAAATGCCGGATGATACCAGCGCCTACGCCGTAAAAATTTTTACCGGTTTCATTGAAGGTGGTCATTTGCTGGTTCCCGGAGGGCGCCGTGAGATTTTGTACCTGTTTTACATTGTAGTTGTTGTAACCAAATTGTCCGGTAATATAGGGCGACCAGCCATCCAGCCGGTATTTCAATTTCAGATCCAGGAACACGGGAATCATGGTGTGCCCATCGAAAGAGGTGAGCTCTACTGCCGGCCCGATATTGACAATATTCCACAGTTCCACGTTACCAGCCAAACCGCCGCCGAAGGCGCCATCATGTATCATGCCATAGGCATAACCAAACAGCAGTTTGTCTTTTTGCTGGGCGACACTGAAAACGGGTATCATCAACAGTAAGAGCAATAGTTTTTTCATGGTGATCAGGCATTTAGAAAATGATCAGGGAATTCCCTTTATTTTAACAGACAGGCGGAAGATATTGTTGTTATACCTTATCCGAAGATAATACAACGCACCGCAAAATCCCATCGGTTTTTTTACCAGGTCAGCCACGACGGATAGGACAGTTATTTTCCTGGAAACTAGCGGTACAAGCGCTCGGGTATCTGTGCCAGTGTAGAAGGATGCACTTTGTCGCCCAGCCCGTAAAAATGCTGGAAACTCATGATCAGCGGCCGCCACTTGTCGGGGTCCACCCTGTCGGTATATCCATCCATCAGGATATCGGTGTCCAGGTGTACTTTCCTGATTTTTAATTCAAAAGTGATGATCCGACCGTATTGTGCCGGATCATCCTGTCCGAGGCGGTGCCAGGCTACCACCCCGGCTTCCAGTTGTACCGGGCATTCAGCGGCCCGGGGGGCGGCAACGGTACCCGATGTTGCCGGGGTAAAATCCGCCAGGGCAAACTTGTCTTTTACATGACGGTAACCGCGTTGCTGTTTGTTGGCTGGTACAGGATTCGCGCCCGTGGTGAGTGCCAGCCGGTCAACAGCTGCCGCTTCCTGTACGGAAGGCAGGTTTAATACACATTCACGGGTATGTAACAGGTTTTGTGCGGTATGGGAGGCGCTGCCTAAACCAATCATACAACGCCATCCCAGCCAGAAAACGGAGGATATCGGCGCCAGGTTGTAACTGCCATCTGTATTAACGGTGCTGATCAATACTACCGGCGTACCGAAATACAAAATCGCCGGGTGACTATCTATATGCATAACAGGACGGTTTCCGGCAAAGTTGATGTTTTGCTGTAGCGATGGAAACCCGTTTCTTGCCTTTCTACCATTACCGGTGGTGTTGGGGCCCAAAAAAACCGCACCCTTGCGGATGCGGTTTCCCATATCTTCTTAATATCCCTATTCTTTTACATCGTAGAGGATCACAAATTCTACACGCCTGTTTTTGGCTCGGCCTTCTTCGGTGCTGTTAGTGGCAATCGGATCGCGGTCTGCCAGTCCCCAGGTAAACATACGGTCGTTGTTTACCTTAAAGTCGTTGAGCAATGTTTTCGCCCTGATAGCGCGCTTTTCAGACAATTCGCGGTTATAGCTGGTAGAACCGGTGCTGTCGGTATGACCGGTGATCAGAATTTTTGTTTTATTGTATTTATTCAGTACTTCCGCAAAATGACCAAAAGTAGGCCTGATCTCAGGTTTCAGCTCATCAGAAGAGGAGGCAAACAATACATTGTTCGGAAAAATAACTTTCAGACTATCCCTGATAATACTTACTTCAGCTTCATTTAACACGTTCTTCAGTTCCTTGTATTGTTTGGTCATGTATACATGGGGACTGGCACTCTTCTTTGATGATGCGCAGGAAGCCATAAAAGTAACGGCCAACAGAGCGTATATCCAGTAACGTGAGGTCATTAACATTCTTTTCATATCCTGTTTATTTGGCTGCAAAGGTATCTAAAATTCAGATTATCAATTTGTTGTGATAAATTTCCTTAATATCTAATTAATAATATATGTAATGAAATTATTTACCGATTCTTATGATTGTTTTCTCCATTAAGTTGTTGAAGGAGCTTTTCATGAACCGGAAAATGGCTTCATATCCGTACGTTTTAATCAGTGGTAGAAAGGAAACTTAACCTGCCCTCCGTACAAATAAAAACGGCTGTAATGTTTATCACGAACAGTATGGATAATCCCTACTGCTAGATAACATTACAGCCGCGCATTTTGTTGTATACAGCTATCGGCTCTTTCTTAGCGTTGATAACTACCAGCTATTTTAATCAGCCTGTCAGGATAGTTGGTAATGATACCATCTACACCGAGTGACAACATCTGCTGCAAATCAGCTTCTTCGTCTACTGTCCACGGTAATACCTGCACTTTTTTTGCATGAGCTTCTTTCACCAGTTCGGCGGTCACCAGTTTGAAGTTGGGACTGTAGATATCTGGTACAAATCCCAGTTGGGCAATGTTTTCTGCAAAAGATTGCTGATTGCCGATCAGCAGTGCAGTGGTTTGTTTAGGCCAGGTTTTGTGTAACACCTGCAATGTCCTGAGATCAAAGGATTGTATTGTTACTCTTTTGGCGATTTTTTTCTCATTGATGACCGCCATTACCCGTTTAACGAATACATCGGGAGCCGGATTGTAAACACCATCACCATCCGGAGAGGATTTGGTTTCCATATTGTAATACACCGGTTTCAGGTGGTGTTGTTTTACATAAGCTTCAACACTGTCAATCAGGTCCGACAGCAACGGGCGGTGAACACTCATTTTTTCCTGCTGCGGAAAGCGGGGATGTGGTTTGGTGCCGGCATCATATTTACGGATGCTGTCATACGTCATAGAAAACAGCGCCAGTTTTTTCTGCTCCGCTTTGGTAATATCGCTGCCATCCGGTTTGCGCATGAACTCGGCCGACATATAGGCGTCGTGGGATACCACCACCTTATCATCTGCTGTGATCACACAGTCCAATTCCAGGGTACGGGCGCCTAGTTTGACAGCATTCAACATAGCAGGAATGGTGTTTTCCGGCATCAGTCCCATGCCGCCACGGTGGGCCTGTACGTCTGTTTTCTGTTGGGCGTTACTGTTGAAACCCAGGAGACTTCCTCCCAGCAAAAGAATAAGGATACGTTTCATGTCAATCATGATTTTTTTGAATGTAACGCACAAGATACAATATTCACTTCCGGGATAATAGCCCTCCATCCTTATAACCGGCAATCATAAACTAAATTTAACGATAAGGGGTACTTTCCTTATCTTGGTATGATAAAAATGAACAATGTTTGGTTACCTATTGCTGATGGCGGGTTTATGGACTGCCCCGATAGCCAGGGACAGTACCCTCCGGCCCCCGGATATGCCCCAGGTAGATCATATCATCAAAGCCTTTATGACACAGTACCAGGTACCCGGTATGGCAGTGGCTATCACCCGGCACGGGAAACTGGTATATGCCAAGGGTTTCGGTGTGACTAACCGCAATACCCGCAAACCGGTGACTGCGGATAGCCGTTTCCGTATTGCCAGCGTTTCTAAAAGTATAACGGCAGTGGCTATACTGAAATTAGTGGAAGCTGGCCAGCTCTCTCTGCAGGACAAGGTATTCGGCCCCGGTACCCTCCTGGGCACCGCTTACGGTCACCCACCCTATAGCCCGCGCCTGCTGGCAATTACCGTACAGCAACTGCTGCAACATACCGCCGGTGGATGGTCCAACACAGCGCATGATCCTATGTTCAGCCATCCCGAATGGCCGGTAGATACCCTGTTGGCCCGCACTATTGATCAACAACCCCTGGAATATGATCCGGGAACCGTATACGCCTACTCCAATTTTGGTTATTGCATCCTTGGCCGCATCATCGAAAAAGTGACCGGCAAAAGTTATGCTGCCTACGTACAGGAAGCTGTACTACATCCTGCAGGCATCTATCATATGGAAATTGGTGGAAATACCCGGCAGGAAAGAAAAACCGGAGAGGTAACCTATTACGGTCAATTGGGGCAGCAGCCTTACAATTTTAACCTCTCCCGCATGGATGCCCATGGCGGCTGGATCGCTTCAGCTACCGATCTGGCCCTGTTCCTCGCTGCCATAGATGGTTTTGATACCCATCCGGATATATTATCTCCTGCTTCGGAAAAAATAATGACAACCGGCTCATCTGCCAATCCCGGCTATGCACTGGGATGGGCGGTCAACGCCTGGAACAACTGGTGGCATGCCGGTTCTCTCCCCGGTACTGCCAGTGAAATAGTACGGGCTGCCAACGGATTCAACTGGGTAATACTCTGTAATACCCGTACCGATAAAGCTTTCTTCAATGATCTGGATGGCCTGATCTGGAAGGTCGTCAAAGAGGGCCAGGTTAGCTGGCCCAACGTCGACCTCTTTCCGGTTGTGCCTAACCGTTAAGCTCCGCCAGGGTGTTTTTTATCCGGTTAATCCGCCGCTGCCACAACTGCCATAACATCGCCATCTGAACGCCCATGATGATGATAGCGCCCGCCAATAGTCCGTATTTGGCGTTGGTCCATGTAATACCGGTGCAGAAAAACACCATGATGCCACACCAGCCGAGTACCCGCGAACCGACAGATAACCACGCATATTGTTTTAGTTGCAACACCTTTTGTTGCAACGACCGGAATATATCCGGCCCCTTCAACGCACTGGAAGCCAGCAGATACCCGTTGAGGTGTTGCATCAGCATACAGGCCACCGATAACACCAGGATAATGTTCAGATAGAGCGGACGCCGGTGTCCGTCAAAAAAATCATAATACACCAGCAGGAATAAAATGTAACAGCCACCTTCCAGCAACAGCTGCCGGCGAATACGGGACATCACCGGATGCCCGCCCCGTGCCCGGACAACCGCCTGCAGGTCGTCGTGCGCCGGAATATTGGCTGTTTGCCAGGCTGCTTTTAATGGATCGTTTGTCATGGATCAGGTTTTAGAATGGTCTTTAGTTTACTTTTAATACGATTGATTTTTACGCCCACGTAATTGGGCTCAATACCAATAATGGCAGCAATTTCCTGGTAACTGAGATCTTCGAGATAAAGCGTCATCAGCGCCTTTTCCCCATCGTTGAGCTGTTGCAACGCCTGAAACAGCTGCTCCTGCTGATCAGTAAAAACAGGGACGGAGATGGCGCTGTCATCCGGCAACCGGTCAGGGTAGGTAACCTCCGGCATTTTTTTCCGGAAAGAAGCCAGTGCTGTATTCAGGGCAATACGATAAATCCAGGACGATACCTTGGCTTCGCCCTGAAAGGAAGGATAGGAACGCCATAGCTGATACACCATCTCCTGAAAAAGATCTTCCCGGTCTTCCGGCGTATCGCGGTACAAACGGCATATCTTGTGAAGAATCCCCTCATGTTGCCGCAAAATGCCTAAAAATATTTCCTGGTTCATGAACAGCAGCTGTTTGTATTATTAGTTGCTGTGGAAGTGCAAAAACTTACAGCCCGATGAAAATATTTTGAAATTTAGTTATCAGGGCACTCCCTAAATAGCTAAATAATCAAATTTCAAAATGAAAGGACTTTCTGTACGGTGGCCAGGTTACGGGTAGTAGCCACCAGTTTTAGTTTTTTCTCCAGGTAGGTATTGGAAAAAGGAGGAGCGCCGGTATTTTTTTTCATCAGCACATATACCTCTTTCCCATTCAGATGGTAGGTTTCAATATCGCTCTGTAACGTGGCTATAATTGCGGTGGCTTCTTTGCCGGGAAGGGTTTGCAGGAAAGCAATATAAATCTGGAAATCCTTATCGGGAATAACACCGGGAAAAGGATTGTTGTCGAGTACTGCCTGTACGGCTGCTATACTCCGGATACAGACAGGTACGGCAAACCCCAGGTTTTGCTGAAGCAATTGCTCTATTTTGGCCTCCAGGGCGGCTTCCTGTCCTTTGGCGTCAAAAATGACATTGCCGCTCTGGATATAGGTCTTAACCTGCTTAAATCCTGCCTGCTCAAAGAGGGCTCTTAACAGCTCCATTTTTACCTGCCTGCCTCCTACATTAACGGCCCGCAGGAAAGCAATGTACCTGGTCATCATCGCAATAGTTTTTGCCCCAATACTACGGCAAAGAATCCATAAAAAACAGCGCCCATCACAATGGCCAGGTAATCCATGCTTTTCTCGAAAACATGTGGTTGCTGCCGGTAAAGCAACAGTATCATACTGGCTATGACAGCTGTCAGCAACCAAAATACAGGTTTATGTTTTCCCTGTATTTCAGATGGGAAAAATGGCTGCGGCAGCCGCCGGAAAAACCAGCCCAGCAGTAACAGCCCTGCTACAGAAGTAAGATACTGCATACCATACCATATCTCCATCGGCTCTCCGAAAAGCGAAATACTGCCCTGCAAAAAAGGAATCCGCTGTACAAAAAATCCATGTCCATGGGTGAAACCGTCCAGGAAAAAATGAGTAAGTACTCCCAGTACAATAGACAACACCACTGCACCGTAGTTTTTACTGAAATAACTGCGCCACCGGAAATCCCGGAAATGATGCAGCCGCGCGCCGGCCCAGCCGGGCAGGTAGCGGATCAACGCGGGTTTGGCTACTTCATGGTATAAAAAAGCCAATACCAACGCCAGTGGAACATCATACAGGAAAATACCGCTCCAACGGTGACCGTCATTGAAATAGGGATTAAATAATACAAAGTAAAAAAAGTCAGGCACCATGGCACCTATCATTAGTCCCGTGACGGAAAGCCAGGGACGCTGTTTGCAGGTGAACGGCAATACAATGGCTATATGAGAGATCGTAAAAGGCATAGCGGCATAGTTGAAACTAAATTTAACGCATATGTAGAAATAATGTTAAAATCCAGGGCATTAAATTATTGTATAAGTGCAAATAGTCCATCATTTCCGGTATTTAATCCAATACCCGTAACCTGTACCGGCGTTAAATTTGTCAGGTCTTTGAAAACATAAAAAACAATGTGCTATGACTAACTGGAAAATTGATGAATCACACAGCGAAATAGGATTCAAAGTAAAGCATCTCATGATCACCAACGTGAGCGGATATTTTACACGCTTCTCCGGTAGCATCCAGACTGAAAGCGACGACTTTCACGATGCCACCATCTCCTTTGAAGCGGCAGCCGACAGCATCGATACGCAGAACAAACAACGCGATGAACACCTGCGTAACGGGGAATTTTTTGATGCCGATAATCACCCGAAAATCAGCTTCACCTCTACCAAAGTGAAAAAGATAGATGGTGAAAAGTATAAATTGCTGGGAAATCTCACTATTAAAGGCCAAACCCACCCGATAGAACTGGATGTGGAACATAACGGCGTTACAGTTGACCCCTGGGGACAACATAAAGCCGGTTTTGCACTCAAAGGCCGCCTGCACCGCACCGACTACGGCCTGCGCTGGAATGCCACCACAGAAGCCGGTGGTATCGTGCTCAGCGACGAGGTAAAACTCAACATGGAAATACAACTGGTCAAATCCTGAAAAAAATTACGGGTTACGAATGACGAATGAAGTGTATACCTGGCAAGCCCTGATATACGCCGAAACTGCCGGTTCGTAATTCGTAAACCCGTAATTCGTTGCTGAATTGGTTTATCTTCGCCGCAGATAACCAGCGCAAATGAAATTTGAACAGTACAATATATCCTCCGAAATAAAGGATAGCCTGGCTGAACTGGGCTTTAAACGCCCTACAGACATCCAGTTCAAAGCTATTCCCTCCATTTTGAAGGGAGATGATGTGATGGCCATTGCCCAGACAGGTACGGGCAAAACGGCTGCTTTTGCCATCCCGGTACTTCACCGGCTCCAGCAACAGGACCGGCGCTACCGGAAAAGCAAATATGAGGTGAAATGCCTGGTAATGGTACCCACCCGCGAACTGGCCATCCAGATTGCGGAGGTTTTCCAGCAAATTGCACAGTATACGGAACTCCGTATTCTCGCCCTGGTGGGCGGCGTGGACCAGGAACCACAGGTCAGATTCCTGGAAAAGGGTGTGGATGTGCTCATTGCCACACCGGGTCGTATGTTCGACCAGCTGAACCAGCAACACCTGGACCTCTCCAAGGTGCAAACGCTGATCCTGGATGAGGCAGACCATATGCTGGATCTGGGCTTTATCCGCGATATCCGGGACGTGATCCGGCATATCCCCCGCCAGCACCAAACCCTGTTTTTCTCCGCTACCCTCGATAAAGACATCAAAGACCTCGCTTACTCCGTGGTTAATAACCCCATCCGTATCCAGATCTCCCCGGAAGATCCGGTATCTAAAAACGTAACCCACTCCGTGGCCTACGTGGAAATGGACGATAAACGCTTTTTCCTGGAAAGACTGGCCCGGGAGTTCCCTGATAAAAAAATACTGGTATTCGTACGTACCAAAGTCCGGGCGGAAAGAGTGGTGGCAGCCATGGCCCGCGTAGAGATCAAAGCGCTCGCTATGCATGGTGGTAAAGAGCAGGACGACCGCCTCCAGGTAATGGAGGAATTCAAAAAAGGAGATGTCCGCATGTTGGTCACCACCGATGTGAATGCCCGTGGTATAGATATCCCCAATGTGGAATATGTGGTGAACTACGACCTGCCGGACGTGCCGGAAAACTATGTACACCGCGTAGGCCGTACCGGCCGTGGTGTACAGAAAGGCCGCGCGGTATCCTTCTGCAGTACGGAAGAAAAACCATTACTGGCTGAAATCCAGAAGTTCCTGGGCAAGGAAATCACAGAGATGAAAATCAATAAAGGCGAGTACGAAAACACCATCCTCTTCTCGGAAGAAGCGCCCAATGATAACTGGCAGCTGCTCATCGATCAGCACAACGAGGAAATGGCCAAACTGGGCAAGAAAAAGAAGAAAAAGAAATAATAACGGCTACCCATATACTTTTTTCATGCCGCGATAAAGCATTTGCGCCTTGCTGCGCAAGGCTTTGCTGTCGGCAGAGGGATGCAGCACGTCATGGAGTATGGCCAGTCCATATATCAGCGGTGCCTTCTGGAAATTGATGTTATTGTTTTGAAGATCTGTTTTCCAGTTGTTATTGGCGTAGTTATCCCGGTAGGTTTCTTCAATGGCGTCGTATTGCACCTGGCAACTGTCAGCATCAAACCAGCCGGCCAGTGCGGCGATGCCGGTCAGTTCTTCCATCAGGGCCCGTTCTTCCTGTTCTTCCGGTTTAGAGCGGCCAAACAATAATACCATATACAGGGCGGCGAGTGTAACGATAACGGCTATACTGACAGATACCGGACCGGGGCGGTCGCCGGCAATGAGGATAGCAGCTACACTGCCTGCTACCAACGGAGAACGCAGGTAGCCGGCAATCACGCTTTCGCGGTGCAACCGGATACGGAATCCATTTCTTTCTTTCCCTACTATGAGCATGGAACAGACAGGTTTGATGGGAAGTATCACGAGGGTAAACCTGGTTTCAATTTGTTGCCGGTTAAATTTTTTTACTGCACCGAGGAAAATGCTGCCAATGGCCATGGATATATGGGTTTTAAGGATGTGGGCAAATCTATGGTAATTTAGATATTTTTTGATTTACGATTTTTTGATTTCGGGATTTAGAAAAGCGAAAACCCACGCGAGTATTTACTCGCGTGGGTTTTCGCTTTTCTAAATCCCAGAATTCCAAAGTTGTAAATCAAAAAATCCGTAAATGTTTTATTGTTTTACGATTTCTGTATTCACCACGATGTCTACAGTAGGCGCTACGGCATATACACCGGAAGGCAGTTTGTCTGCGTATTTCACGCCGAAGTCCAGGCGGTTGATGCTGGCTTTAGCCGTGAAACCTGCTCTCCACAGTCCCCATGGGTCTCTTACCACACCATTGTAAGTAACGTCGAAGGGTACACGTTTAGTCGTGTTGCGGATGGTAACGTCTGCCAGCATGATGTATTTGTTGCCGGTGACTTTTTTGAAGGATACGCTTTTTACGCTGATATCAGGATATTGCGCGGCGTTGAAGAAATCATCTGTTTTCAGGTGGCCATCACGCTGATCGATACCGGTGTTGATGCTGTTTACATCGGCGGTGAACGCTACATTCGCGTTCTGGAAATTAGTGCTGTCGGCAGTTTCAACCGAGCCGCTGAATTTGGCAAAATGACCCTGAATGTAGTTAATACCCAGGTGCTTAACGCTGAAAGTGATGGCGGTATGGGCCGGATCGGCATTCCATTTTACTTGTGCAAAGGAGGCAATGCTGGCTAATACCAGGAGGGCGGTAGAGAAAAATGCTTTCTTCATGTTTTGTTGTTGTTTTATGGAAAGAAATTAAAAACTATTTAGTCAGCTGACGGTCTACAGACCAGCGGCCTGCTCCTTTAATCAGCAGGGCCAACAGGATACCCAGTACCAGCAGGTGGTATTCGAATCCTTCACCTGCCTGGTTACCGCCCCAGTTCATAAAGAAGCCGTTGGCACTATGTACGGAGGTCGCTACCAGCATTACAGCTGTCAGCATCAAGGCCCATAAACGGGTAGTGAAACCCAACAGGATCAGCAGAGAACCAATGCTTTCGGTGATGATCACCAGGAAAGCCAGGATAGCAGGAGTACCGTTGGAGGTGAAGTAATCCATGGTGCCTTTGAAACCATGACCACCAAATGCGCCCAGCAGTTTCTGCAGGCCGTGCGGCAGCATCACAATCGCTACTGTTACACGGATGATAAAGGAAGTAAGGCTGTTATCTGTTTGCAATAAGCGCTTAAACATAAAAAGGGTGTTTAGTTGTTATAGTGTTTAGGTATTATATAAAGTGTAAACAAATATTGTATATACAATTGTTAAGGTAAAAAATAATCTCCCGAAGGAGAATTATTAGCCCTGGGGACATCAGTCACGTAATCTATCCAGCAAATCTCCCAACAGCTTCACTTCTTCCTGGCTCAGCTTCTTTGCCAGCAACTGATCGTTCTCATCCATGGCCGGGTCCAGCTCTTTCAGCACTTCCATGCCTTTATCCGTGATTTCGATCTCTACCTTTCGACGGTTGGTAGGGCATTGTATACGTGTCAGCAATTCCTTCTGGCGTAGTTTCTCCACCAGGCGGGTAGCGTTGCTCATCTTGTCCATCATGCGCTCCTGTATATCCAGCAAATTCAGCGGATTGGGCCGGCTACCCCGTAAAATACGCAGTACATTATATTGCTGGGATGACAGATCATACTTCTTCAAAAGCTGTGAAATGCCCACTTCCAGCCAGTTTGCCGTAAAAACAACGTTTAACATGGCACGCTGATAGTCGTTCGCAAATTTTACCTGTTTTATTTCATCCTCCAGTTTCATAATTACACTTACCACTGTTGTATATACAACAAAGGTAAGTGTATTTTTCATTCCGGCAAATTTTTTTAAAAAAAGTAAAAGACTACTGACAAGGGGTTGTCACAAAGGAGTGGTTTCTTTGTATAACAAAACGATACTACTATGATAAACACTACAACTGCACCTGCTACTACTGCTGCTATCCTGGCTGACTACGCTAAAGGCGTCGCCGCTTATGAATTATGGGCAACCAAAACCCTGGTGGAATGGCTGAAGTATACGTGTCAGCAATTCCTTCTGGCGTAGTTTCTCCACCAGGCGGGTAGCGTTGCTCATCTTGTCCATCATGCGCTCCTGTATATCCAGCAAATTCAGCGGATTGGGCCGGCTACCCCGTAAAATACGCAGTACATTATATTGCTGGGATGACAGATCATACTTCTTCAAAAGCTGTGAAATGCCCACTTCCAGCCAGTTTGCCGTAAAAACAACGTTTAACATGGCACGCTGATAGTCGTTCGCAAATTTTACCTGTTTTATTTCATCCTCCAGTTTCATAATTACACTTACCACTGTTGTATATACAACAAAGGTAAGTGTATTTTTCATTCCGGCAAATTTTTTTAAAAAAAGTAAAAGACTACTGACAAGGGGTTGTCACAAAGGAGTGGTTTCTTTGTATAACAAAACGATACTACTATGATAAACACTACAACTGCACCTGCTACTACTGCTGCTATCCTGGCTGACTACGCTAAAGGCGTCGCCGCTTATGAATTATGGGCAACCAAAACCCTGGTGGAATGGCTGAAAACAAAAGATGCCACCCTGTTGGAAACACCGGTGACATCCAGTTATGGTACCATGAAGGAAACCCTGAAACATATGATGGAAACTTCCGCCTGGTGGACAAAAAACCTCCGCAACGAACATCCGTCACTCACCTTTGGTCCTTTGGTGTGTAATGAATCTGTTGCGGAAGTATTGGATAATGTGTTAAAACAGGCGGAAGAATTAAAGGAACTGGCAGACAGCCTCACACTGGAGCAATTAGTACAATCTTATCCGGTAACCATCCCGTTTGCCGGTGATTTCAATATACCAGGCCATGAAATGCTGCTCCAGGTGAGTCATCACTCTACCTATCACCGTGGACAGATCGTTACCATGGGCCGTCACCTGGGTATCACTGACGCTACCAATACCGACTATATGTTTTACCAGTTGGTGGCTGCCAAACGTTATTAACTGTTGGTGCCTCCATCAATAGTGATGGCAGTACCGGTAATATAACCGCTTTCCGGCGAAGCCAGGAAAGTGACCAGTGAGGCAATGTCTTCTACTGTACCATATTCTCCCAGGGAGATGTTTTTCCTTTGTGCATCGGCATGTTCTCCATTAGCGGGGTTCATGTCGGTGTCGATAGGTCCGGGCTGTACAAGGTTCACTGTAATCCCTCTGGGACCCAGGTCGCGGGACAAGCCTTTGTTGAAGGCTGTCAGCGCCGATTTGCTCATCGCATACAAGGTACCGTAAGGACCGGAAACCCTGTCAGCCATACAGCTGCCGATCGTGATGATACGGGCGCCCTTACTCATGTGTTTGGCGGCCGCCTGGGAGCCTACGAACACAGCCCTGGCGTTAATGTCCATTGTATAATTGTATTCCTCGATGGTATAATCTTCAAATGGTCTCAACACGGCCACACCGGCGTTGTTAACGAGTATGTCTATACGGCCAAATGCTGCTACCGTTTGTTCTACTGCTGCTACAACCGCGGAAGGTTCGGCGCTGTTGGCGGCAATAGCCAGCCCGCGCTGTCCTTTACGGGCAAGCTCCGCTGCTACGTTCGCGGCTTTTTCTGCACCATTGTTATAGGTAAATGCAACGGTGGCGCCTTCAGCTGCCAGTTGCTGAACAATAGCCGCTCCCATACCGCGACTGCCTCCTGTTACCAGGGCTACTTTATTTTCCAGACGTTTCATACGAATTGATTTTATGCCTGCAAAGCTAGGAGGGGCGCGGGGATTAAAGAAGAGGAGACATAATTGTTAAGGACTAACCTAAATGTTAGTCCTTAACAGGATGCTTTCTTTGTAAAGAAATTGAATAACATCGTAGTCCAGGGCTTTTAGCCCTGGGACCACTATAAATATCTTTCGCGGAGAATACGGAGGTGATGTATCTGGTGCCCCACCATGGTGAAGCCCATAGCGAGCGCACTCATCTGGTACTTCCAGCAGGCGCCGTAGCGCAGCAGTGCCTCGTCCGGCAGGCTCCGGAATAATGACAGGGTAGACTGTCTTACAAAGATCAGTTCCTGCAGGATGTCTTCCAGGGAACGTTGAGCGGTAAAGGCATTGCCGGCATATAAGTCCTGGTCAAAACCCGGCGCGGTGTTCTTATCATTACGGACAAACAACAGTGTACGGAAAGCAAACACGCGCTCGGTATCAATAATATGCTGGAACACGTCTTTAACGGTCCATTTGCCGGGCGCATAAGCATAGTCGCCTTTGGCTGACAGCGTAGCCTTGTCCAGCGTTTGCAGCTCTTGCAACGACTGCTCCAATGCTTCCATAATAGTAACGTCTGGTACCTGATCAATGTACCGGCCAAAATATTCAGGGTCCGGATAGATAGCCTGCTTTTTCATATTATGCTTTCTTTTTGGCGTAAAAATAATTAATGCCCAGCACAGCGATGCAGATGAATAATCCGAAAAATTCCCGGGTATCTTCTATCCAGGGTTTTTCCGCTTTCATCGTTTGCGCAATATTCTCTGCCTGGTGCTGAGACACCCAATCCACCACACCATCTTTGGTGAAGAATAAATAGAGCGCATATACGAAATAAATAGCGATGCCTGTCAGGTACCAGCGCGGGTAAAACCGTTGCCTGGCCGCCAGTCCGCAGCACACGGCTGAAAACAGGTATATAGGCATCCATACATACGGATCAGGGTCGTTATATTGTAACCCTGCGAATACAATAAAGATGATGCAAAAGAAAATGTTGAAAAATTTCATGGACTCGGAACAATTAAGATGTTAAACATACATAAAAGATCAAGTGCTTGTACTTTTTTAGCCCTAAAGTATTGTACTTTTTTATCCGGCCGGTGTGGAATACTGTAAGAATACCGGTAGAATTTTTTTCTATTTAGAGAAATGTTAAAACAACACTTGTCTGAGCGAATTTATTGTTATATATTCGACTTATTGTAAGAAAAATTCCACGTGAGAACCAAAATCTGAAAGCGGAAAGTGTTGGTACTAATTTGAGCCGATTCTCACTTGTTCATTGTCAGCAAATCAATTGTTTACTAAAAAAATCTTGAATTGACCGTTTAGTTAAACCTTGGTGTAAACATGCCCGCATCCATGTCTTGCATCTTCAAATTGATGGTTTTTAATTGTTACACAGACAGTTATTGTTTGTACTGTTACTGCCGTTCCGCATCCTGCAGTAACCGGACGGATAATGCCTGTACATGATCTCCTGTTGTGCCTGACGCCGGATACGCCGGTATCGGAACGGGGAAGTTATGTCTTCAGCTGTCTGCCGGACAAAGGATCATACAAGACAGGTATTTTATTTTTTAACCGATTTTTCTAAAACGTTACCCTTCAACCACGTTATGAAAAAACATTTTTACCAGGGGCTGGCCGTACTCCTATGCGGCATGCTGCTATTATTCGGCAGTAGTAACGTATTCGCACAAACGAAAGTTACGGGAAAGGTGTCTGACAAAGCTTCAGGCAACCCATTGCCAGGTGTTTCGGTATATGTGAAAGGTACCAATCGAGGTACCGCAACCGATCCCAACGGCAGCTTTACCATTGAAGCCAAATCGGGAGCAATATTGATGTTCTCTTTTGTTGGCTACGATCCGCAGGAAGCAACCGTCGGATCAGGGCCAGTGAATGTACAACTGGCCGAAAAAGTAGGTTCCCTTGAAGAGGTGGTCGTAACCGGTTATGCCAGCCAGAAGAAAAAAGACCTCACCGGCGCGGTAGCGGTGGTGAAAGTGGAAAACATCACCAGGCAACCCACTTCCCAAATCTCCAACCAACTACAGGGGCAGGTATCAGGCATTACCGTGGTGGGAACCGGCCAGCCTGGCCAGGAGCCGCAGGTGACCGTGCGTGGCAGAAACACGTTTGGCAACAATACACCGCTCTACATCATAGACGGGGTACCCATCTCCAACCTGGCGGATGTAAACCCGAACGATGTGCAAACCATGCAGGTACTGAAAGATGCGGGCGCTGCCTCTATCTACGGTGCGCGTGCAGCCAACGGCGTTATTATCATCACTACCAAAAGAGGTACTGGCAAAGTAAAAGTACAGTATGACGGTTACTACGGCACACAACGCCCTCAGGGCGGTAACCCCTTTCATATCCTCAATCCACAGGAACAGGCCGACCTGCTGTGGATGGCTACCCGTAACAGTACCAACGGTACACCGGTATTTAACGACGTAT
Organism: Chitinophaga qingshengii; assembly: GCF_014529935.1. Lineage (GTDB taxonomy): Bacteria > Bacteroidota > Bacteroidia > Chitinophagales > Chitinophagaceae > Chitinophaga > Chitinophaga qingshengii. The sequence goes on along the minus strand of NZ_JACVFC010000001.1, from coordinate 2,992,459 downwards.
TGTACGGTAAAGGTGATAAACCGGTATTGCCGGATTATATCTTCCCCGAAGGGGCTATGGAAGGAGATCCCCGTGTAGACCCTTCCAAATATTACCTCATACCGGACTACAAAGACCCCGGCCTGCTGAATAAGTTTTACCGTATCAACAAAGCCAACAAGCAAGGTACTGACTGGTACCATGAGATATTCAAACCGGCTCCTATCACCAGCCATAATATTTCCGTGGCAGGTGGCGGCGATATAGGCAGCTACTTCTTCTCCATGTATTATTTCAATCAACAAGGTACGCTCACCAATACCTATAACAAACGTTACGCGGTAAGAGCTAACAGCAGCTTCAATGTAACGGATCATATTCGCGTGGGTGAAAACATGGAGTATTCCATTATTCAAAACCCACAGATAGGTATCCTCACAGAAGGAAGCGGTATCGGTATGGCTTTCCGTGAACAAAGCATTATTCCGGTATATGATATCAAAGGCAATTATGCCGGTACCTGGAACGGCGCACTGGGTAACGCCCGTAACCCGGTAGCCATACAGGACAGGTTCGGTAGCACAAAAGCACTCGCCAGCAGATTGCTCGGTAACGTGTATGCGGAAGCTGATATCATGAGAGACTTCACCTTACGTACCTCTTTTGGCGGTGAAATCTATTCTTTCAATAATCATAGCTTCACTTATCCGGAATATGAAAACAAGGAAAATACCAGCGTAAACTCTTATACAGAAACGACCGGTAATGGTTATGACTGGACCTGGACCAATACCCTAAGCTACCATAAAAAAATCGCGCGCAAGCACGATCTGAAAGTAATGGTGGGTACAGAAGCCTTCCAACAGGTGGACCGTACGCTGAATGGTACCACCACCAACTATTTCTCCTTCGATCCCAACTTTACCACACTGTCTTCCGGTTTCGGAACACCGGTGAATGGTAGCATGTATGGCTCTAATACGCTGTTCTCCTTGTTTGCCAGAGTAGATTATTCCTTTAATGATAAATACCTGCTGGGCGCCCTGATACGGCGTGATGGTTCTTCCCGCTTTGGCGCCAACAACCGCTATGGTAACTTCCCGGCGGTGAGCGCCGCCTGGCGTATCTCTCAGGAGGAATTCATGAAAAGCATCACCTGGATATCGGACCTGAAACTCCGTGGTGGCTGGGGGATCATGGGTAACCAAATCAACGTGGACCCTGCCAATGCATTCACCACGTTTACCTTTAATAAGGCCACTTCCTTCTACGACATGACCGGTTCTACCAGCAGCCTGGCTACCGGCTTTATGCAGGGAAGAATTGGTAACCCGAACGCTAAATGGGAGAGCAATACCAATTCCAATATCGGTGTCGATGCAACATTGTTTAAAGGTGCGTTAGAGGTTTCTGTTGACTACTACAGCAAACAAATCAAAAACTTGCTGTTCAATCCTGAACTGCCAGGGGTATACGGGGCTGCAGCCCAGCCTTTCGCAAACGTTGCAGAAATGAACAACCATGGCTGGGACTTTTCCGCTACCGGTAATATACAATTGGCCTCCAAACTAAAACTGACCCTTACGGGAACTCTCACCAGCTATAATAACAAAATTGTCAAAATATCTGAGTCAGCTCCCTATTTCGAAAGAGAAAGCCGCCGTTATGGAATGGCTATTATCCGCAATGCTGTAGGAAAGAGTATCAGCGAGTTCTACGGCTACCAGATTGAAAAGTTTTGGGATAGCCAGGATGAAGTAAATGCTGCCAATAATGCCGCTAAAGCAAAATATCCAGGTCTGTCGGAATATCAGCAAGCTGCCGCTCCAGGCCGCTTCCGTTATAAAGATGTAAACGGCGACGGTAAAATTGACGCACAAGACCGCACCTATCTCGGTAATCCTAACCCCAAGTTTACCTATGGACTGAATATTGGCCTCAACTACAAAAACTGGGATTTCACCATGTTCATCTATGGAGTTCAAGGTAACAAGGTTTGGAACCAGGTAAGATGGTGGACGGATATTTACGGTTCGTTCAATGGGGCAAAAAGCAAAACAGCCTTGTACGATTCCTGGCTGCCTGACCGAAAAAATGCTACCGCACCTATCCAGGAGCTGAAACCCAACTTCAGTACTTCAGATCCTCCAACTTCCTATTATGTTGAAAACGGCTCCTACCTCCGCGCTAAAAACATGACATTGGGATATACTTTCCCTGCTTATATGCTGAAAAGAGTAGGTGTAGAAAAATTCAGGGTATATGTACAGGCGGCCAATGTGTTTACCATCACCAAATACACCGGCCTCGATCCTGAAATTACCGGTAACTCAGATTCTTTTGGTATCGATGAAGGCGCCTATCCTAACCAACGTCAATACCTGGTAGGTGTTTCCCTGAGTTTCTGATCTGATTATCTGAATTGCTAAACTGAGAAAAATGAAAACATTACGATATACAAGTGCAATATTGCTCGTCACTGCACTGCTGAATAGCGGTTGCTCCAAGAACTTCCTGGATAAGCCGCCTTATAGTTCATTGTCTGAAGATATCGTCGCCAATAAAGATGGGGTGAATTATCTGCTGGTAGGCGCCTACGCGGCGCTCGATGGCGGCGGTACGCCTACTTCCTCACTGGGTGGTGGCAATGCCTGGGAAGCTGCCAGCACCAACTGGGTATACGGTAGCGTGGCCGGCGGCGATGCTCACAAAGGCAGTGAAGGTACTGACCAAACACCGATCAATGAAATCGCTATCTGGCAGCCCAATGTGGCTAACTCTTTCTTCAATACCAAATGGAGAGCGGTATTTGAAGGCGTGGCCCGCTGTAATAATACCCTGCGTGCCATGGCGGCGGCTAAAGATATGTCTGATGCCGAAAAAATACAGGTACAGGCGGAAGCCCGTTTTCTCAGAGGGCATTATTATTTTGAACTGAAGAAGATGTTCAATAATGTGCCCTATGTAACGGAGTCTACTACCGATCCGCTGGTGCCCAATAATGTGGACATCTGGCCTAATATCGAAGCGGATTTCAAATTTGCACAGGCTAACCTGCCGGAAACACAGGCACAGGTAGCACGCGCCAATAAATGGGCTGCGCAGATATACCTCGCCAAGACTTACCTCTACGAGAAAAAATATCCGGAAGCTCTGGCGCTTTTTGTAGAGGCTATCAACAAAGGAAAAACATCCAATGGATTGAACTACGCGCTGACGACTAATTTTGAAGACAACTTCGATGCTTCCAAAAAGAATAATTCGGAGTCCGTATTTGCTATTCAGATGTCAGCTAACGATGGCACTAATGGCATTGGTAACGCGAATGAGGGCGATATGCTCAACTTCCCGGCGAACTTCAAATGCTGCGGTTTCTATCAGCCCTCTTTTGATCTGGTGAATTCTTACAGGGTAGATGCTAAAGGCCTTCCTTACCTGGATAACTACAACGATCATCCGGTGAAATCCGATATGAACATTTCATCCGATCAGCCTTTCACACCCGATCCTGGTATGGTAGATCCGCGCCTGGACTGGACCGTAGGCCGTCGCGGTGTTCCGTATCACGACTGGGGGTACTTTGCTGGTTCCGACTGGATACGCGATAAAACACAACGTTATGCCGGTCCGTATGCCACTAAAAAAATGGTGTATTGGGATTATAACAAAGACAAATACATGGACAATAACTCCTGGGCGCCCGGTACCGCTATCAATGTGTTGCTGATTCGCTTTTCCGACGTGTTGCTGATGGCGGCAGAATGTGCTGCTGAAACCGGCGATCTTGGAACCGCGACGACTTATGTAAACCAGGTGCGCAGCCGTATGAAAGACCATCCGGAAAACTGGGTACATGATTACAAAGACCCCAGCAAACCGGTACTCGGATTCGATCCCAATAAACCATTGCCTTACTATAGCATCGGTCTTTATGACGTTTTCCCCAGCCAGGATTATGCCCGTAAGGCAATCCGCTTCGAACGTAAGCTGGAACTGGCAATGGAAGGGCATCGTTTCTTCGATATCTCCCGTTGGGGGATCGCAGACCAGGTAATGAATGCTTACTTTACTTTTGAAGGACAGATTACAAATGATGTGACCGGCGGCCACTTTACGAAAGGGAAAAATGAATATTTCCCTATTCCGCAACGCCAGATTGACCTGACGCTGAAGAATGGTCAACCGGTATTGACACAAAATAAAGGTTACTAAATCAATTAGAAATTGCGAATTACGAGGGGCTCCCATTCATCATGGTGAGCCCCTCATTTATAATTAATAATTCATAATTTGTAATGATAACCAGCATTCCCAAATTTGTCATTCGTAATTCCTAATTGTTTATGAGAGCTGTTCTCACCACCTTATTCCTCGTTTTTACCGGCCTCGCCATCTTTAGCAGTTGTTTTGCTCCGTCTGCAAAGGAGAAAGGGAAAATGCTGGCAGATAAATATTGTTCCTCCTGTCACCTGCCGGTGGACCCTTCCCTGCTGGACAAGGAAACCTGGACCAAACATGTATTACCGGCTATGGCGCCCAAACTCGGTATCCGGGTATGGTCCGGCGATCAGTATTACCCCGTGGAAGGAAAGCCTCAGCCAGGACAAATATCTTTCAATGAGTGGGTGGAACTGGTGAAGTACTACGAAACGCAGGCGCCTGCAAAACTAACGCCGGCCAAACCGCCGGTGCCATTGCAGCGCGACTGGTTTGGGTTTTCCATGAAACATCCCGTGGGAGTAGATTCACCCGGTTTGGCAGCGACTACGCTGGTGTCTTTTGATACGGCTACCCGGCATATTTTTACCAGCGACAGCTATACAAGTACGCTGGATACCTGGGATAGTTCCCTGCGTAAAACCGGTTCCCGGAAGATGCCTTCGCCGGTGGTAGATATCCTGTATACCCGCGATGGCGGGAAATCATCACCTGCAATCATCACCCAGATCGGTAATATGAGGGCCCTCGATGCCCCTGCCGGAATTATAAGCGAACTCAACATTAATGATCTGCATAGCAAACAAAAAGACCTGATGCCTTTCCTCAAACGTCCGGTGCAAACACTGCAGGCCGACTTTGATAAGGACAGTCTTGTTGACCTGTTGGTGTGTGCTTTCGGCCATAACCAGGGTGGGCTGTATTGGCTGAAACAGTTGCCGGATCATCGTTATGAGCAGAAAACAATCACGGAAGTGCCCGGTGCTATTCACGCCGCAGTAGGCGATTTTAACGGCGACGGATGGCCGGATGCCATGGTCCTTTTCGCCGCAGCGGATGAAGGAATCTGGTTATATGAAAACGACCGGCACGGCGGATTTAAATCTACCAACCTGCTGAGATTCCCGCCACTCAATGGTTCTACCAGTTTTCAGCTGGTAGATTTTAACCAGGATGGTAAACTGGATATTCTATATACCTGCGGAGATAATGCAGATTTTTCTATGGTGCTTAAACCTTATCATGGTTTGTACGTCTATATCAACGAAGGTAACAACAGCTACCGCCAGGCATGGTTTTATCCGGTGAATGGCTGTACTAAGGCTGTAGCGGCCGATTTTAACCTGGACGGTAAAACAGATATAGCGGCGATTGCTTTTTTTGCAGACATGCAAAATAATCCTGCGGAAAAATTTATTTTGTTTGAAGGAAAGGACCATCAGCTGAACTTCACGCCCCATGCGCCTCCTATCGAAAAGGAAGGGCGCTGGATTTGTATGGATGTAAAGGATATTGATGGCGATGGCGATGAGGATATCATACTAGGAAACTATGGCCGGGGCTTTGTTATACTGGATGGATATAAGCCTGATTGGAAGGAGTATCAACCCTTTATAGTGCTGGAGAATAAACAGAAATAAAAAAGTGTAACGATAAATTCGTTGGTTTATTTGGATAAGAAGTAGAATAATCTGTATATTACAGCCGATATATTTTCCACGAACGGGTACACATATTTGTCGGGTCACACATTTCAAAAAAATGCGCTAATTGTTACAGATGTAATGTACCTTCGCTCTTTCAATTTTAACTCATCATCACAACAAGATATTTTCGTGGAGCCGCCGCTGGCGCCATGAAGAAAGATATCCTGATGCATAATCAGGTTTTAGAATGGCGGAAGGAGAGGCAGCAATGCCTCTCTTTTATTTTTATAACCACCTATCAAATATTATCCTGATAATTCATAAAATCTGGTCAATCCTGTTTACTTTTAATCAGAAATCAGTGTTATCACTTTAAACAGGATCGTCCAAGTGGTGGAATATGTATACGATAGGCAGAAAATGAGCGAAGCTCTTGCTGCCATTATTGCCGGCAATAGTAGTGAACAAACCAGAGAATGGCTACAGCAGCGACTGGAGAAGGTTGCATCCATACCGCAGTTTAATCAGACTTTTACCGCGATTCCCCGGTTCACCGGAAAAAATGAAATCACCGTATCGCCGGAACAGGCTGCAGTATTGCAACAGCTGGTACCCGGATTCTTCGTACAAGGGTGGACGTTAGACCGGCTGATACGTGTATGGTGGTTGCTGCAATTGGATAGTGCCAACAAAACAGTGTATCTCGATACGATAGAAAAACTTTTTCTGTCGGCCGAAATGAACGAACTGGCTGCTCTCTACAGTGCCCTGCCGGTACTGGCTTTCCCGGATGCCTGGAAACTTCGTACAGCCGAAGGCGTTCGATCCAATATCGGTGTGGTACAGGAAGCCATTATGCTGAAAAATCCATACCCGGCCCGCTACCTGGACGAACCCGCCTGGAACCAGCTGGTGATGAAAGCGATTTTTACAGAGAAACCGCTGCACCTGATCAGTGGCCTCGATGAACGCAGTAACGCCGCATTGGCCGCTATACTCACCGACTTTGCACACGAACGCTGGGCCGCCGGCAGAAGAGTATCACCTATGCAGTGGCGACTGCTCACTGCTTTCGTGACAACGGATAACATGGCAGATCTCACCCGGGTATGGCATTCGGCCGACCAGGTGGAGAAAGCCGCTGCGGCCCTCGTGTTTGCCGGTACCAGCTTTGCTCCGGCCAAAACCTTGCTGGCAACAGACCCGGCACTGACGAACGATATTCAAAATGGTACCCTCACCTGGGACACCATCGCTGCAAAATTATCCCAATAACTAAATCTGAAAATTATGTGTGGTATTCATGAACTGACTGAAAAAGATCTTCAACCGCTTACTTATACGCCGGCATATCTCGACAAAATAAAAGGCATGCGCTTCTTTGATCCGCATGTACACATGACTTCCCGGACTACAGACGACTACCAGGCAATGGCTGATGCCGGCGTGGTAGCACTCATTGAACCTGCTTTCTGGCTGGGACAACCCCGCACCGGCGTGGATACCTTCCGGGATTATTTTAATAGTCTTCTCGGATGGGAACGTTTTCGCGCGTCTCAGTTCGGTATTAAACATTATTGTACCATCGGACTGAATTCCAAAGAGGCCAACAACGAACCCCTGGCGGAAGCGGTGATGGAGATAATGCCACAGTTTATCTACAAGGAAGGGGTAGTTGGCGTCGGCGAAATCGGATTCGACGATCAAACAGCACTGGAAGAAAAATATTACCGCGCCCAGCTGGAACTGGCGAAGGAAGCCGGTTTGCCGGTACAGATACATACTCCCCACCGCGATAAGAAAAAAGGTACCCAACGTAGCATGGACATCGCCATCGAACATGGCGTGGCCCCTCACATGGTCATTGTAGACCATAACAACGAAGAAACGGTGAAAGAAGTACTGGACCGTGGCTTCTGGGCAGCCTTTACCATCTACCCCTTCACTAAAATGGGCAATGAGCGTATGGTGGAAGTAGTAAAACAATACGGATCCGAAAGAATTATGGTCAATTCAGCTGCCGATTGGGGTATCAGCGATCCGCTCGCGGTTCCTAAAACAGCGGCCCTGATGCACGAAAGTGGTATTGACTTGAATGACATTCATTTGGTAACTTACATGAATGCTGTAAAGGCGTTCGCACAAAGCGGCCAGATGAATGAAGCGGATTTTGACCTGTCAGGAAATATAGACCAGAGCGAGCGATTTAATGGAAGCACTGTTTTACGCGGAGGCCAGCAGCCCAGAATTAATAAAAGTACAACCATCATCCGGTAAAGGCCTGGCAGTTTCGTTACTGCTGGCAATGAACCATGAAAACCTGTTTATTCGGTGAGTTATATTGTTAGCAAAGTAATCGGATACCTGCGCCTGATGCGCCCGGCCAATATCGTTACCGCTATTGCGGATATTCTGGCTGGCGTGGCCATTTCCGGCTATTTCTTAAAGGTGACCTTTGAAACACTGACCCTGGACCAGGTCCTGGCGGTGTCCTGCCTATGCCTGGCTACAGCCGGTTTATACGGCGGAGGCGTAGTATTCAATGATGTCTTCGACGCAAAACTGGACAGCACGGAACGGCCGGAAAGACCTATCCCCAGCGGCGTTATCTCACGCACCCAGGCCATCATCCTGGGAAGCTATCTACTGCTGGTAGGCATCCTGGCGGCATTTTCCGTTGGCGCTGTCAACGGGCTGACCGGCTGGCTGGCTATTGCAACGGCGGTATCTGCACTCGTATATGATAAATGGGGAAAACACCACGCTTTCCTGGGACCCGTCAATATGGGACTATGCCGCGGCCTCAATCTCCTCCTGGGGATCAGCATCGTACCAGGCGCCGTGGAAACATGGTGGTGGATAGGACTGGTACCTATCCTCTATATCGCGGCGGTGACCAACATCAGCCGGGGGGAAGTATACGGCGGTACTGCCAACAGCATCCGTATTACGGCGGTGTGTTATGCCATCGTATTGCTGACGATCGGCGGTATAGCGGTATATAATCACCATGCCTGGACAGTATTGCCATTCCTGTTATTGTTTGCCTGGATGATCTTCAAACCGCTCTGGAACGCCTGGAAAAATCCTTCCGGTCCTAATATTGGTAAAGCGGTAAAAGCCGGCATCATGGCACTCATTGTCATGAACGCCTCCTGGGTGGCGGCTTTTGATGTGCTTGCCTACGCACTGGCGGTACTGATTTTATTACCCATCTCTATGGTATTGAGCAAAGCTTTCGCCGTAACGTAACAAGTTATTAATCCACCAATCCCCGTCTCATAGCCTCTTTTACCAGTCCGGCCGTATTTTTTACGGCCAGCTTCTGGGTGAGATTGAGCCGGTGTGTTTCTACGGTACGCAAACTGATAAACAGTTTATCCGCTATCTGCTGGTTGGAAAGCTCTTCTGCAATCAGCTGCAGTATTTCTTTCTCCCGGCGGGTAAGTGGAATATCATAACCGGATGATTTCTGCCCGGTGAGCATTTCATGCAGCAGCTGTTGTTTGATGTTGGCATCAAGAAACTGTTCGCCCTGGTATACCTGCTCAATGGCCGCTACCAGCGTATCCTGGTCGGTGTTTTTTAACAGGTACCCGCTGGCGCCATTGCGCAGCATTTGTTTGATGTAATGCGACTCCATAAAGTTGGTGAGCGCTATAATTTTGATGTCCGGATGGTTTTTGCGTACCTGCCGGCACAGTTCCAGCCCATCTATGTCAGGCATCTGTATATCCAGCAGCAGCACGTCGGGCTGTGCGAGGGGCAGTGCCTCCATAAGGGAGGTGGCGGCGAGGCTGTCGTAAACGATATCGATGTGCGGATAAGGCGCCAGCATGGCTTTTAACCCGTTAATGACCAGCGGGTGGTCGTCTGTGATGGCTAGTTTAATTTTCATAACAAAATAATTGCGGCAGCATTTTACATGACTGCCAGTTGCATTGTCCCGATGTCAAATTCTATATAAGCGGTAGTACCCTTTCCATGCGCAGCAGCGATCTCGAGGTTACCATTCAAAGCCCTGATCCGGGATTCGAGGGCATTGAGGCCCATGCCGGGCTGGGCGCCGGCGGGTTCCTGGAAACCAATGCCGTTGTCTTCTACGGTGATAGTCAGCAATTGTTTCTCTGAAGTCAGCTGTACCAGGGCTTCAGTGGCCTGTGAGTGTTTAATGATATTGTTGACCAGCTCCTGTACGATACGATATACCGAGAGTTCAAAATTGGCTTTTAAACGCCCCATGTTTTCAGACACATAACACGAAATAGTCAGTTGCCGGGAATGGCTGACATTGCGGCAATAGAAACGTACCGCTTCGGCCAGGCCCATCCTGGCCAGCAATTCGGGCATCAGGTTGTGGGCGGTCTTACGTACTTCAACAATGGCATCATCCAGCATATGCATGGCGTGACCGAAGCTCTTGTCTGTCCGCAATACCGGCTGCTCATGCTTCAGCGCTGCGAAATGCATTTTTACGGCAGACAAAAGTCCGCCTACACCATCATGCAGGTCTTTCGATAGCCGGGTACGTTCCTTTTCTTCTCCCTGTATCATGGCTTCCAGCACTTGCACGGTTTTCTCCGCTTCCAGGGTGTGCAGCTGCTGCGCCTGTAACCGGTGACGGTGTTTTAACCGCTGCCAGATCAGGAAAACCAATGCCAGAAAGAGTACGGTGCACAGCATGAACAGGAAAATCCACCTGTTCTTATGTTGTATTTCCAGGTCTTTCAGGGCAAGTTGCAGCTCTTTGGAGGTGAGCTCTTTATCTTTTTTCTCTGTCTGGTACTGCATTTCCAGCAGCATCACGTTATTGCGGGCAGCATTGCCGGTAAGGGAATCGTTGAGTGCTTCAAATTTTTCGCGCAGCGCAAAGGCTTGCTGGTAGCGGCCTAAAGTGGCGTGCAGATTGGATGCTACCAGGTAACCCCAGCGGAGTTCATTGGTGGCTTTGTATTGCCGGGCCATGGTAATCGCTTTCTCTACGTACGATAAGGCTTCGGAGTAGCGTTTCAGGTTAAACAGCTCCCGGCCGTAACCCAGGTAGATGTAGGTCAGCAGCTCGGCCTGCGGATATTTCTGCGATAAAGCAAGCGACCGGGAATATTGCGCATAGGCTTCCGCTCTTTTTCCCTGCTCAAAATAAAGGTTGCCCAGGTTGACATTAGCCTTCAGGATGTAGGCGCTGTCTTCCAGTCCCTGTCCTGCATCAATGGCTTTCCGGTAGTAGTGTTCTCCTTCGGCATAACGTTTCAGCTCCACCATGCAGGAACCCATCGTGATCAGGGAAGAGGCGATACGCCTGTTGTTGCCAATGTCAACCCCGTTATGGTACGCTTTTTCAGCATAACGGAACGCTTTTTCAGCGTCCTGCAAACGAATAAAAAGCGCGGCCAGGTTGTTGTTCATCAGCCCGGAAAAAAAGCGGTCCCTACTGGCATCGGCCAGTTTAAGTGCTTCCAGGTACCGGTTGGCTGCCGCCGGATAATTACCCATCTGCTGATGTTCATTCCCGCTGTAGCTCAATGCCCGCATCAGGTTGGTGGTGTCCCGTAGGGCGGCATAAATCTCTACGGCTTTATCCACCATCAGCAGGGACTCTTCATAACGGCCAAGCATATCCTGGATATACATATAATAACACGCGAAATCCGCCACCCCTTTGGGATAGTTAAGCTGGCGGCTTAAACGCAGCGCTTCCCGGAAAATACCCTCAGCCTTGTGCATACTGTCAGGCATATAACTCATGGCATAGGCAAACAGGGTATTAACCCGGCCGGTGTCTGCCCGCTGCTGTTGCAGTACCTTAAAAAGGCTGTCCTGTGCTGCAGTATTATATGCCCGTACAGAAAGACAGTACCCGGAAAGTAACCAGGTAATCAATAATATTCTTTTAAACATCGCTTTAAGCGCTTTCCTGTTAACAATCAGATCTATATCCGGAGCCGTCTGAAAGATAATGCCGTAGCGGAAAAACGTTCGTTTCCCTGCGCGGTTTAATGCTTGACAGTTACTGATGCATTGCAACAAGAGAAGTATGAATAACCAACCGTGTTACAGGGTTAACAACATGGGGGGACTTCAGCCAGATATCTATCTAAAACAAACAATTTGCTGGCCTGTAACAAAGGCTGGGCCCTCGTTACAGTGAATGGTAAATATCTTCATTTCCCCGCTTTTGTGCAATAGGCAGTTGGATGAACGGAAACACCCCCTAAACGTATTTCCCCGTAAGATAGATGATGATGCCCTACAGATAAGGTTTTGCTGACGCAGAAAGGGCCTCCGTAGAAATACGCATTTTTTAAAATAATGGTTTGTACCGGTAAATTCTTCCCTGAAACCGGGTTTCTTTGCACCCGGAATATACCATTCTCTATTGCATACCGATAAACAACAAACAGGTAGAACCCCAAAAAAGGCTCCGGTCACGGAGCCTTATTCTTTATGGAAAATATCACATTTTTATATGTACTTTTAAAGGCTATTGAATTTTTTAGATTGATGCAAGCGGAACAATGCCATGGAGTATATTCAACAACAATTTGATGTTAACTTTTCTTTCAGGGTCTTTTTTTCGGTGAATTTATTTGATCCGGCTAATCCCTGTTTGTCTGCCTTCCTGGAATCCAAGGCCGAAGCGGCTTTTCAGAAGAAATTGCTGGTAGTGCTGGATGGAGGTGTTGCTGCCTGTCATCCCGGCCTCGCCGAACAGATAACCCATTACCTGTTACAGGTACATGGTTTCCGGCTGGCGCCCGAAATCATCACCCTTAGCGGTGGTGAAAGCGTGAAAAATGACCTGTCGCAGCTCTTTACCCTCGTGGATGCGATCGACGAACACGGCATCGACCGCCATTCTTATGTAATCGGTATCGGTGGCGGTTCGCTGCTGGACCTGGTAGGTTTTGCGGCGGCGATCTCCCACAGGGGAGTTAAACATATCCGTATCCCCACCACTGTCTTATCTCAAAATGATTCGGGCGTAGGGGTAAAAAACGGGATCAACTACAAAGGCAAAAAAAACTTCCTCGGCTCTTTTGCACCGCCGGCGGCGGTGTTTAACGACAGCACTTTCCTCACTACCCTGGAGAAACGTGACTGGTGCTCCGGTATGGTGGAAGCCGTGAAAGTGGCGCTCATCCGGGATGCTCCCTTCTTTGAATGGATGGAGCAAAAAGCGCCGGCACTCGCCGCAGGCGATATGCCTGCTATGGAAGAACTGATCTATCGTTGTGCTGCATTGCATATGGCACATATCGGTGGCGGCGGCGATCCGTTTGAAAGCGGCTCCGCACGGCCGCTCGATTTTGGTCACTGGAGCGCCCATAAACTGGAGCAGCTCACCGATTTTGCCCTGCGGCACGGAGAAGCAGTTTCCATCGGTATTGCACTCGATAGCGTATATTCCTGCCTGTTAGGCTGGATCGACGAAGCGGCTATGCACCGTATTGTGAACGTCCTCAAAGCCATGCAGCTGCCTGTCTGGCATCCTTTGCTGGAACAACAGGATGGCGAACCCTCTCCCGTGATTGCCGGACTGGAAGAATTCCGCGAACACCTGGGCGGACAACTCACTATCTCCCTGTTGCGGGCTATCGGAAGAGGAGCGGAAGTACATCACATTGACCTGGATATGCTGTACAAGGCAGCAGATATTTGCAAAAATCTACAGTCATGAAAACAGCCTACGGACACCTGACCTATTGTACCAATATACATCCCGGAGAAAAATGGGAAGACCATTTTGCCCAACTCCGGAAATATATACCGGCTGTTAAACAACAGGTGGCGCCGGACCAGCCTTTTGGTATCGGGTTACGCCTGGCTAACACCGCCAGCCTGGAACTGGCCAAAGAAGAAAATCTGCAGGCTTTTAAAGCATGGCTGCAACAGGAAAACTGTTATGTGTTTACCATGAACGGTTTCCCTTACGGCGGATTTCATGATACTGTGGTGAAAGACCAGGTACATGCTCCCGACTGGACACAGGCCGACCGGGTGGCTTATACCATCCGCCTGTTTCGCCTGCTGGCGGCCTTGCTGCCGGAAGGAATGGAAGGCGGTATTTCTACATCCCCCTTGTCTTATAAGTTCTGGTGCAACCGTTGTGAGGAAGAAAAAAACTCCTTCACGGAAAGCGCTACGCTGAACATGCTGCTGGTAGTAGAACAGCTGGCCCGTATTCACCGCGGCGGCGGCCCGTTGATGCACCTGGATGTAGAACCGGAGCCGGACGGACTGCTGGAAAATACCGCTGAATATATCGGCTGGTACATGGGATCGTTGCTGCCTGCGGGTATTCCTTTTATCATGGATAAATTCAGGGTAGATGAAACCGAAGCAGCAACCATCATTAAAAACCATGTGCAGCTTTGTTACGATGTATGTCACTTCGCCCTTGAATATGAGGAGCCGGAGCGGGTGCTGGAACAGTTGCAGCTGTATGGTCTCCGGGTAGGCAAACTACAGATCAGCGCTGCGTTGAAGGCAGACCTGCCTGCCGGTGCGGAACAACGTAAAACCGTGATCGATGCGTTCCGGCTGTTTAATGAGCCTGTTTACCTGCACCAGGTAATCGGCAGAAAAGCGGATGGTTCCCTGGTACATTACCCGGACCTGCCGCAGGCCCTGGAAGATGCCGATAATATGGCCGTGGTGGAATGGCGCTCCCATTTCCATGTGCCGCTATTCGCCGAAAAATTTGAGGTGCTGCATTCCACGCAGCCGGACATTGTACGGGTACTGGCGTTGCAACGGCAACAGCCATTCACCGCCCACCTGGAAGCGGAAACCTATACCTGGGACGTGCTACCGGCGGGCCTGAAAGAGGAAATGGCTTCCTCTGTATCAAGAGAATTAAACTGGATTAAAAAGACGTTGGAGAAATAACGAATGCAGCCGGGAGCTAAAGTCGCTTCCCATTCATAATTCGTAATTCGTAATTTGCATTTGAATTAATAGCCTGGTTGAATCTATGAGAAAAACAGTCGTATTGGATGTTGTCGGATTATCATCCGCTTTGCTGGAGCATATGCCCTTTCTGAAAGCATATGCGGCGCAACGGCATGTGGCTACCGTAGCCCCTATGTTGCCCGCTGTGACCACATCGGTGCAAAGCACTTATCTGACCGGTAAATGGCCCAGTGAACATGGTATTGTGGGTAATGGCTGGTATGATCGTACTGACTGTGAAATCAAATTCTGGAAGCAGTCCAACAACCTGGTGGAGTCGGCCAAAATATGGGACAAAGCCCGTCGCCTGGACCCTTCCTTCACCTGCGCCCAGATGTGCTGGTGGTACAACATGTACGCCAATGTGGATTATTCCCTGACACCACGTCCCAACTACCTGTCAGATGGCCGTAAGATACCGGACTGTTATACCAAACCGGCCGACCTGCGGGATTACCTGACGCAGGAGCTGGGGCCTTTCCCTTTATTCAACTACTGGGGGCCTACAGCCAACATCAAATCGTCCCAATGGATTGCCGATGCTACGATCCTGACCGACAAACGGTATGATCCCACGCTGACATTCATCTACCTGCCGCATCTCGACTACTGCCTGCAAAAATTCGGACAAGATCCGGCTGGCATTGCTAAAGAGCTGCAGGAAATTGACGGCGTATGCCGCCAGCTGATCACCTATTACCAGGCGAAAGGCTGCGACCCGATCGTCTTGTCTGAATATGGTATCACCAATGTGAATAACCCGGTGCATATCAACCGTATCCTGCGCCAGGAAGGGCTGATCGCTATCCGGGAGGAAAGAGGGCTGGAACTGCTGGATGCCGGCGCTTCCAAGGCCTTTGCCGTATCTGATCACCAGATCGCACATATTTATGTCAACGATCCCTCCTGTTATAAAAAAGTGAGAGACCTGCTGCAAAAGGTACCCGGCATACAACTGGTGCTGGACCGGGAAGGTAAAAAGCAGTACAACCTCCACCACGAACGTAGTGGCGACCTGGTGCTGGTGGCTGATGCCAACAGCTGGTTTACCTATTACTACTGGCTGGATGACAACAAAGCGCCCGATTTTGCCCGTATCGTGGATATCCATCGTAAACCGGGATACGATCCGGTGGAGATGTTTATGAACCCGGCCGATCCATTGATTAAGCTGAAGGCTGCTGCCAAGTTGCTGAAGAAAAAGCTCGGTTTCCGTTACCTGATGAATGTGATTCCGCTGGATGCCACACTCATCAAAGGTTCACATGGCCGCCTGGAAGAGAACCCCGCACATCATGCGGTGGTTATTAACAAGCAGGCGTTCAAACAAAACCAGCTCCAGGCCACGGACGTATATGAGGTGATATGGAATCACCTGGTGGACTAAAATCACCCCCACATGTATAAAATTGGCTGTACCCTGATCTGTTGTTTGCTGTTGGCCGCCAGGCTGGCAGCACAGGAACCGTTTTCCCTGGAGTCGTTCAACCGGGAACGTATTCATACCACCAAAACCGCGATGGTGGTGCTGGGTGGCTGGTCAGCCGCCAATATCGCTACCGGGCTGGTAGCTATGGGGCAAACCAGCGGAGAAGCCCGTTATTTTCACCAGATGAACGCTATCTGGAATGTGGTGAACCTGGGTATTGCTACAGCGGGGTACCTGGGCAACCGTCGCCTGCATCCTGCGGACTACAACTGGCAGCAGAGTATCCGGGAGCAAAATAAAATTGAAAAAATTTACCTGGTAAACGGGGCGCTGGACCTGGCCTATATCCTCGGAGGCCTGTATGCCCGGGAGTATGGTAAAAATCAGTCCGGTAAGGAGCAGGACCGCTGGAAGGGGTACGGATCATCCATCATTTTCCAGGGTGGTTTCCTGTTGCTCTACGATGTAGTCAACATCTCCCTGCATCACCGTCACGGTAAAAAACTGTACAAACGCTGGGAGGGCATGCAGGTATCCATTGCTCCTGGTCATATGGGTGCAGTGTACACTTTTTAGGCAATGTATTAAAAACAGGTTAATTCCCCGCTTCTGCACGTTTTTAGTGCGTTATTTTCTCGTATTTATTTGTTATTTTTATAAAGCAGTTTCATCTCTATTTTACAGCGACAACCCATTCCACATATGAAACATATATCGATATGTTTGTTTGTGGTTAGATTCTTTTGAGATACCCGTTCAGAAACGGAAATGTAAACTATGTTTAAACCTTGCTGCTATGTTTGACAATGCCCTCGATTTTTGCCAGTCTTTACCGGCTGTGACCACTGAAAAGAAGTGGGATAACGAATTGCGTTTTTTTGTTGGAGAGAAATTATTTTGCATGATTTCCCTGGATCCGCCATACCGTGTTTCGTTTAAATGTTCTACCAGTCACTATCATAAATTGATAGCCAGGCCGGGTATTATACCAATGCCGCACCTGGCCCGTTACCACTGGGTACAGCTCAAGCAGCAGGATATTATGCCTGGCGCGGAACTGGAGCAGTTCCTGCATGAAGCGTATGATCTTATCCTGGAAACGCTGCCTCCCTATGAGCAGGAGGCTATCCGGAAACAACGCAGTATCAGTGCATAAAAAGTGTGAAGAAGATGTCGTATAATCCGAAAACGACGAGTGTGCCGGCGAATAATTTTTCGAGCAGCGGCGTCTTCATTTTTACCGCCGTCCTGGCGCCCAGATAAGAGGCGGGGAAGGCAGTAAGGGAAAGTAATAAAGCAATGTTCCAGTCAATATGGCCCAAACACCAATGGGTGATGGCGCCGGGTACAGAGAGTACCGCCGACAAAATAACTGCACAGGCCAACGCCTGTTTAATCGGCATCTTCAGCTTACGGATAAAAAAGGTGCTGAACAGAATCCCTCCCGCATTGGCCAGCAGGCCGGATAAAAAACCAATAAACAAAGCTGCCCAAACTATTTGAGAAGCCCGGATATCGCTGCTGTTGACGGGTGTTTCCACCGATTCTCCTTTATGCCGCAGGTAAGAATATAACAGTGAACCGCCTAAGGTGACGATGAACAAAGCCGTCAGTATCATCAGGGTTTTCCCCGCCAGGTAGCTGCTGAACCAGGACCCCACCACAGTGGCCGGTACGCCAAAAGCCGCTCCCAGTAATACCACCCTTTTATTAAACAGCTTTTCACGGCTATATACCGCTGTAGCAGAAAGTGTACTCGAAATGGATGCCGGTAGTGGCGATGCCAGCGCGAAAAATGGATTGACGCCCGCAAAAATCTGGAGCGCAGGTGTGCTGATGGCACTGCCGCCTTTGCCTAACAGGCCCGATAAATAGCCGACTACGATACCTATCACCAATATGGACAGGTAATTGGATTGTTGTAAATATTCCATTCATTTATCCCTCCGGGGAACATGCAAACTAATGGTTGGTGGTTGGTTTGTCTCAATTACAGGTTCTCAAAAGTAGGGGGCATTGCTTAATAATAACGATCACTATAAGTTATGGGAGATAACAATATATTATATTTATTGCTAGTCTATAAAGCTAATGAAGTGAATATTCGTTATTTTCATAGTGCAAATGTATAGCAGTTAAATTGCGATATGACAAAGAAAGTGGACTTTCCCAATGCTGAATATTCCTTACAATGGCTGTACAAGGACCCGGACCAGCATATCTATGAAGATTATAATACGATCGGGGTGCCCCATGAGAAGATTTTTGAGGATATCCACCGTATCCTGGAAGTACTGCATGCATCGGCATTATTGATTCCTGTTAACCTGAACCGTTCTAAAAAATTTGAATTTTCCTGTACGGGTATCGATGATATTGTGGCCGAAATACGGCAGTGGGTACGTTCGCGGGTAATTAAACAGAAATTGTCCATCTATGGACATGGCATGGTAAAGCTGCCCAATGGAGAAGAAGTGATGCAGAAAGATCTGATACAGGTAGCGGACGTACGGTTTACAGAAAGAAGTTTTAAGATCTCCACTAATAAAACCATCTGGGTGCCGGTAGTGCAGGATGATACCGAAAACTACAACTGGCAGATAGGGCTGGCCGAGCTGAATGCGCCAAGGCTGGAGAACTGCCTGAACGCCGTATACCACAAACTGAAGCTGGAAGTGACACCGGGGCTGGACGAAGAAGACCGCTCCAAACCGGTATGGCAGAAGGGATTTAAGTTATACCCTTCGAGGGAAGCGATTGAAAGCGCTTATATAGAAGATCCGCCTCCGCCCAGTTTTGACATTGCCAAATACCTGTTGCCTAAAACGGAGGCGAACCCATGATTATATTTTAGGCGCCCAGCCTTTTTCATATTCTCTGCTCCACAGTTTCATAGCCTCTTTATCGTTGAGGATATGACCGTTGGCAGGATCGGTGTGTAATACCCGGCCCGTGCGTTGTGCGATATTGCCCAGCAGGCACAGGAGCGTGCTTTTATAACCGATATTGATTTCAGAATTGAGCGTTGCTTTTCCGCGGATGCTTTCCAGGAAGTTATTGATGTGAACGGCATCATAGAATTCGCCGGCAGGGCTCACCGTATTGGTTACGCTTTGATTGGGATTCGCTGCCTGTTTCACTTCTTTTACCACTTTGTTCTTATTATCTACGATTTTATAGCTGTCGCCGCCGGAGTTGTACAGGGCGCCGTGTTCGCCGAAGACGGTAAACCCGCGTCCGCTACCTTCCAATGTGAAAGGATCGCAGCTGCGGCCTTCCCAGGCGATAGCTTTGTTGCCCTGGAATTCAAAATTCAGGGTTTGGGTATCCGGTGTTTCCCAGTCATCGCCTGCGAAGCTGTAACGGCCGCCGGCAGAAGTAACTTTGATAGGGAATTCCAGGTCCATGAACCAGCGCAGGCAGTCCAGTTCGTGCGTAGCGTTGTTGCATGTTTCGGAGGTACCCCAATGCCAGCGCCAGTGCCAGTTATAGTGTACAATATTGTCGAGGTAATCTTTGCGTGGTGCCGGTCCCTGCCACAGGTCCCAGTTGAGTGTACCGGGAACCGGAATTTTTTTACCAATACCGATCGGTTGACGGTCATTCACATACCATCCCCGTCCGTAGTGTACTTTACCGATAATACCTTCTTCCTTCACTTCTTTGATCGCTTGTTGCAGGTTGGGCCAGGATCTGCGCTGGTTACCCATTTGCACGAGGCGGTTATATTTTTTGGCGGCAGCTACCAGCAGCTCACCTTCCTGTGGATTATGGGCGCAGGGCTTTTCTACATATACATGTTTACCCGCGGCGGTGCCCATAATAGCAGCAGGCGCGTGCCAGTGGTCAGGTGCCGCTACAATCAGCGCGTCAAAGTCTTTTTGTTCCAGCAGTTTACGGATGTCCTTGATGACTGTAGGTGTGCGTTCCTGTGCGCCTTTTATTGCCTTCAGGCCCTTCTGAATAGCGCCGTCTTCTACGTCGCAGACATAGCCGATTTCAGCGCCGGGAAGTTTGGCGGCTACCTGTGCCAGCCAGTTGCCCCGGGAATTAACGCCCATCACACCCAGCACAATTTTATTGCTCGGGGCCTGTTTGCCAAATACCGGGAAATTCAGGATGGTTAATCCCGCTCCTACACCGGCCAGGGAAGTGGTTTTGATAAAGTCTCTTCTTTTCATAACGGATCTCTCCAACAATTAAATAATGTTTTTAGCAATCGGTTGCAATGGTAAAATAACAAGAAAATTTTATGGAGGAAGTAAAATTTTGATGAAGGGTGAGTAGGTGACTAAAACAACACCGCCCGGTTGTACAACAACCGGGCGGTACTTTATCAGTATAAACCTTATTGACCATAAAACCTCGTCATCTTTTGCTCCAGCACTGATAACGGCACGCAACCATCTTTCAGCAGCTCATCATGAAACGCAGGAAGACTAAATTTATCCCCCAGGGCTTTGGTATATTTCTCCCGCAGCTCCCTGATCTTGAGTTCACCTATTTTGTAAGACAACGCCTGGCCCGGAATAGCCATGTAGCGCTCAATTTCAGCGACTGCTTCATGTTCGGAAACCGGCTCATTGTCCATCATGTATTTGATAGCCTGTTCGCGGGTCCAGCCTTTATGATGCATACCAACGTCAACGACTAAACGAATGGCGCGATGAATTTCATCGGTCAACCGGCCGAAGTACATATAAGGATCTGTATACAGTCCCAGTTCTTTACCCAGGCTTTCGCAGTAGAGGGCGTAGCCTTCACCGAAGGCGCCTACCCAGGTAAAGCGGCGGAAGGTAGGCAGGGAATCGTTTTCCTGCTGGAGGGAGAACTGGAAATGGTGACCCGGAATAGCTTCATGTAAAAAGAGGCACTCCATGCCGGTATAAGGGAATTCGGCGGCATTCAGGATCGGTACGTAGAAGATACCGGGACGGGAGCCATCCGGATTACCAGGTTGGTATTCCGCAGAAGCGGATGCTGCCCGGAAGGCTTCTGTTTGCCTGATCTCGAATTTGGATTTGGGGAGATGACCATACATTTTTTTAACGCCGGGCATGATTTTATTTTCGATAGCCTTGAAAGAATCAAGGATAGCGCCGGGTGTTTTGAAGATGCGCAGTTTTTTATCGTTGCGTACTTCGGTAAAGAACGCGGGCAGATCGCCTTTGAAACCAACACTGTTTTTCACCGCTTCCATTTCACCACGGATGCGGGCGACTTCGTGTTCGCCGGTAGCATAAATTTCATCTGGTGTTTTGCTGGTGGATGTCCAGGACCTTACCAGGAATTCATAATATTTTTTGCCGTCGGGAATACCTTCAATACCGCTGGTTTTACGGGCTTTAGGCAGGTATTCGGTCTGCATAAAAGTATACAGCCTGCTGTAAGCCGGCAGAATGAATTTTTCGATGGCAGCGGTGTAATCTGTAGCGAGTTGTTGTTTGCTGGCGGCGTCCAGTGAATCCGGCAGCGTTTTCAGCGGAGCATAGAAAACGTTGTCTTTATCTTTCTTAGTCAGTGCCTGTAGTTGTGGTAAGGTTTTAATCACCAGTTTTTCCGGCAGCACGTAGCCGGTGGCGATGCCTTGCCGCATATTGGCGATGGCGGTATCTGCCCAGATAGAGAAACCTTCCATACGATGTATGAAGTTTTCATAATCCTTCTTTGTCTTGAAAGGTTGGGCAGCGGCGCCGGAGCCTAATTGAGCCAGGGTGATAGGCAGGCAGGTGAACTGTTGTACCGGCATCAGATAATCATGATAGGTCAGCGCTTCGCGGTTGAGGCTGAGTTCCCGTTGCAGCATGTCGTAGGTGATACGGTCGTTGCCGGATAATGCGGTGGTATCGATAGCTTTCAGTGCCTCCTGATAGGCGGCATAAAAGGAGTCTGCTTTATGCCGGTAAGGAGCGCCGATATCAACAGGCAGCTGATCGTTGTATTTCATTATCCCATTGAAAGTGGCTTGAATCGGTTGCAGGGCCATATTACCTTCGTAATAGCGCTCTGCCAGTTGATGCAGCGTGTCCCCCGAAGCCCGTGTGTTGCTTTGCGAGCCTTTCTGCTGGCAGGAGACAGCCAGCAAACTGCCTGCTAACAATAAAGTGGCGTATTTCATGTTGTGTGGATTAGGCAGACAATTTAACGAATCCTGAAAACAAAAAAGCATTCCGAAGAATCGGAATGCTTATTTAGAACAGTGAACAATGAAAAAAAAGATAAAAAATATTTTATTTCAATACTTTGATACGAATGCTTTTGAAGTATACCTCATTACCATGATCCTGTAGCAGGATGTGTCCTACCGGCCATAAACCAAAATTCTTCCAGTTTTTGTATTTGCTGATCGCCACCAGATCTTTGAAGGCTTGGGAGCCCCGTTCATATTCCAATACTTTAAAACCGTTCAGCCAGTGTTCGACGTGGTTATTTGGATACACAATAATACGACCTTTGTTCCAATCTCCAATAGGTAGCAGGGCACGTTTTTCCTGTTTTCTTGTCATGAGATCGTAAAGTGAGGCTAGTGTCCGGTTCCCTTCGCGTCCCAGCTTGGCATCCGGGTGCTTTTCGTCGTCCAGCACCTGGTATTCCAGCCCGATGGCAGACTTACCCCCTGTTTCGTATGATTCATTTACGAAATATTTAACCCCGCTGTTCGCGCCAGGCGTGAGTTTGAACATAAACTCCATTTCAAAAGCGCCATATTCCTTTTCGGTAACGATATCACCGCCGCTGCCTTCTTCGTCTCCATTGGAGTGCATGATGGACAGTTCTCCGTTCTGGATATGCCAGCCTTTGGTGGGGAAAGTCTTCTGGTAGGCGCCTCTCCAGCCCTTGGAGGTTTTGCCGTCCCATAGCAGCTGGAAACCGTTCTTCTGCTGTTGACCGGAAACGGTGTTATCCACATTATTCACCACATAGATTTTATCATAGGGGGAATATTGGGAAGCTGCCGGTTTATCGATAATCCGGATATTTTTCCAGTAAATATGTTTGTTCTCGTCGGCTGCGTTTTTGCCGATACCATGTACCTGCAGAGCGATGAAACCTTTAGGAAGGGAAGTGTCCACCAGATGGGCGGTAGGAACGCCATTCACCCAGGTACGGATCTCATTGCCGCGGCATTCGATACGGTATTTATTCCAGTCGGTGGGTTTAAAGGCATTTTGCCCGGCAGGATTCAATTCCATCGGGTATTGCCAGCCCCGGCGGCCTTCTTCGTAAATACCGCCGCTCCATTTGCGGTCCGACGGATCTATTTCCATCTGGTAGCCAAATACACGGCCACTCTGATAGTCTTCGCGGCTCTGGCTGCGGAACTGGATGCCGGAGTTAAAAGGCGCCCCCAGTTTGAATTCCAGTTCCAGGATAAAGTCCCCGTAGTCCTTGTCGGTAGCCAGGAAGGAATTGGGCGTGTTGGTGACCGTGGTACCCACTATCTGCCCGTCTTCTACATTATACACGGCCTTACCTCCCAGCTGTTTCCAGCCTTTCAGGTCTTTACCATTAAAAAGTGATTGCCACTGGCCCTTTTGCGCAAACGTGCTGCCATACATCAAAAGCAGGCTGCCGCATAATAAAATCGTCTTTTTCATAACTTTATACCGGAATGAGGATGTCAAAATAATCAATGAATTTGATTTTTACAACCGATTGCAAAAGAAAAAAATTTCAAAAGTGGGTATGGTTGAGCCGGTTTTTTGAAAAAATCACTTTTTCCCCGGCTTTTTTACGTGCTTATACAAAGCGAACACTTGTTTTAAAATTAGCCGGATCTTTTTCATCGGTAGGTCCTGTTCGGGGTCCAGTAATAATATTTTCATCCGGGCCCTTTTTTCGGTTAATAAATCAGGATGATCGATTTTATTTCCTTCCACTATGCCCAGGTAAGGCTGTCCGTATTTTTTATGGACCCACAAATAACAACACATTTTACCATTGTAATAATACATCGGCATACCGTATTTCCAGTTCTCCGTTAAACATTTATCTGCTTTCAGCAGGTAGGCCCGCATGAATTCCAGGCAGCTCCTGAGTGGCTCCGGTTGTTGTAAAAAATAATTGTCGATTGGTCGTAACATAAGCGCAATATAAACATCTCCCTTATCATGGCTCATCTTTCAAAAAATGATCGTTAATCTTCCTGCTTAAAGAATTTCTATCCGGAAACTCCGTATCCTGTTTGTTATCAGTACTTTTCACAGCCTCAGCGTTTCAAACCGGCAAAAAAATCGCAATCCTTTATTGCAATCGTTTGCATCTCTGCAAATAATTATTATTTTGAGCTGGATAAGTTGTAGCCCAATTACCATTTTTGAAAAACTGATAACGTTATGAATAGGATTTCACGCTTATGTTTTGCAGCGCTATGCCTGCTGCTATGCCATCAGCTCACTCAGGCACAATCGAAACAGGTGGAGGGTAATGTACTCGCCAAAGATAAAACTCCCCTGGTAGGTGTGACGGTAGCGATAAAAGGTGGTACTGCCGGTACACAAACCGATCCCAACGGACATTTTAAATTACAGGTGCCCAACGCTGCCAATGCGGTACTGGTCTTCTCTTTTATCGGGTATATCCGGCATGAGGAACCTGTTGGTGGCCGTGGCGTGGTGAGCATCACCCTGGAAGAAGACCAGAAAAAACTGGATGAAGTAGTGGTGGTGGGCTACGGTCAGCAAAAGAAGAAAGATGTGACGGGGTCTATCGCTTCTGTCAGCGGCAAAGCTATCCAGGAGGTACCGGTCACCAACGCGCAGCAAGCATTACAAGGCCGCACACCGGGTGTGGATGTAGTCAGCAACAGCGCAAAACCCGGCGATGAGCCTACCGTGCGCATCCGTGGTACCCGCTCCCTGCAGGCCAGCAACGACCCGCTCTATGTAATAGATGGGATTCCTTACTCCGGCAGCCTTAACGATATCGGTCCGGGTACCATCCAATCCATGGATATCCTGAAAGATGCCTCTGCTACCGCTATCTACGGTTCCCGCGGCGCTAACGGCGTGGTACTTATCACCACTACCCGTGGTAAAGCCGGCCGGCCGGTGGTAAGCTATTCTGGCTCCTACGGCATGGTGAAAAACCTCGGTCAAACAGATCTGATGAACGGCGCCCAGTTTGCGGAAATGCGCCGGGAAGCAAATCGTACTATCGGCAAATACAACGACGCCGACCCCGACGCTTCGGATAAAGCCATCTTCGTGCCGCTGGAATATGAGGGTATTAAGAAAGGTACCAACACCGACTGGCAGAAACTGATGCTGTCTACCGGCTATCAAACCAATCACTCCCTGGGTGTTAATGGCGGCACTGAGAAAACAAAATATGCGATCGGTCTGGGTTACTTCAAAGATCAGGGCGTATTGAAACTGCAAGGCTACGAGCGGTATAATATCAACATCAGCCTGGACCAGATGATCGGTTCCCGCGTGAAAGTGGGCGCTACCGTGCTGGCATCCTACAGCAACCGCAAAGGCGAAACCTATAACGGTATCAACAATGCCCTCCGTATGCTGCCCATTACATCCCCTTATGATGATAAAGGGAACCTCATCACTTTCCCTAACGGAGACAGTAACCTGCCCAATCCTTTGCTGGATTATGTAGATGGTACGCGTGTGGAAAACCGCAAACGTTTTCGTCTTTTCACCAGTTTGTATGGAGAAGTGGAAATTACCGACGGACTCAAATACCGCCTGAACGTTGGCCCGGATATCTCGCAATACAACTACGGCCTGTTCCAGGGCAAAAAGAACTTTGACCTGCTGATTGGCGGAGGCGATGCTACTGCGTCCAAAACCAGCGGTGAAACGATTGCATATACAGTGGAAAATATCCTCACCTACAATAAAACATTCAACAAAAAACACAATATCGGTTTTACCGGCTTATACAGTGTGCAAAGGCAACGTGGTGACAGCTCCACCGCCAATGTACGCGGCGTACTGGTAGAATCACAGGAGTACTACAACCTGAGCAATGCCATGAATGTGACCGGCGTAGGCAGCAGTCTCGGTACCTGGACTATCCTCTCTTACATGGGCCGACTGAACTACGGTTACGATGACCGCTACCTGGTGACCCTTACCCTGCGTGCCGACGGATCTTCCCGCTTCGCATCCGGCCATAAATGGGGATACTTTCCTTCTGTGGCTGCCGCCTGGAATATCACCGGTGAGCAGTTCCTGAAAGAAAGCCGGAATATCAACCACCTGAAACTGCGTGCCAGCTACGGTCGTATAGGCAATACCGGTATAGACCCTTATGTTACACAGGGCCTGTTGTCCCGCATCCCCTATTCCTTCGGCGGGAAAGGCGTTCTGGGATATACGCCGCTGTTACTGCGCAATCCTAACCTCACCTGGGAAACTACTACCTCCTTTGATGCAGGGCTGGATTTCGGATTCTTCAAAGATCGTTTAACCGGTACCGTAGATTTTTATAAACAGAAAACCACGGATCTGCTGATGCCTTTCCTGTTGCCTTTCAGTAATGGTTTCAACAGCGTACTGCAAAACGTGGGCGCTACCAGCAATACCGGCTGGGAACTGGGTTTGTCCGGTATTATCATCGATAATCCCAAAGGTTTCAACTGGACGATGGACGTTAACTTCTCCCGTAACCGCTCTAAAATCCTGGAGCTGATGGACGGCAAACAAGCCGATATCGGGAACGCATGGTTTGTGGGACAGCCTACCTATGTGTATTACGACTACAATAAAATCGGCATCTGGCAAACGAATGATAAAACCGATGGATTACAGTTCAAGCCGAACCCCGGAGAAATTAAGGTAGAAGATACCAACGGCGATGGTAAAATCGATGCCAGCGACCGTAAAATACTGGGTACCCCGCAGCCGGACTGGACAGCCGGTATGACGCAACGCTTCTCTTATAAAAACTTTGAACTGTCAGTGGTGGCCTTTGCCCGTGTAGGTGGTATGATCAAAAGTGATTTCTACCAAAACACCAATACCCTGTTTGGCCGCTTCAATAACCTGAACGTTAACTACTGGACACCTTCCAATCCGACAAACGATTTCCCACGGCCTAATGCCAACCAGGAAAGACCGGTGAACTATCAGTCACTCAGCTATTTCGATGCTTCCTTCTTTAAGATCCGGAATATCTCTCTTTCCTATGCATTGCCGGAAGCTACTGTCAAACGTATGCAGATGCAGGATCTGCGCTTTAACGTAAGCGTAAAACAACCGCTCATCCTGGCGCCTTACCGGCAGAAATACAAAGGAGTAGACCCGGAAGATGTGAACGTAATTGGTATAGACGCACCCGCCACCTGGATGTTACAGTTTGGCATAAATGCACGGTTCTAGTTTTTTTTAATCAAAAACATTCATCATGAAAAATATTTTGTGGGCAATAGCATTGGTAGGAATCGCAGGCTCGGGATGTAACAAGATGCTGGACGAGAAGGTTGTCACCAATCCGACCGATGATTTTTATAATACCCGTAATGGCTTCAATACCGCTGTCAACGCCGGTTACGCCGGTATGCGTATTTTCTATAGTACAGAAAGAGGGATGACCCTCACCGATGTAGGCATAGATACCTACACCAATGGTTCCGATGGTAACTTTAAGTTTGCCAATCAGTATACGCCGCAGCTGGATGCCCGTTACGACCATGTAAAAGAACTGTGGAACGGATTGTATCAATCCATCAACAACTGTAACGTAGTCGTAGACCGCGCCGGCCAGGTGGCAGACCTGGATTCGGCCAGCAGGGTGAAAGGCGTGGGAGAAGCGCTGTTTTGCCGGGCGCATTATCATTTCCTGTTGATGCAGACGTTTGGCAACATACCCATACGGATACACGAAAACAAGGAAATTAACACTGCCGCTACACGTGATAGTACCAAAAAGGTATATGAAACCATCATCGATGATCTGACCAAAGCGGCGCAGTACCTGCCGCCTACGCAGTCCGACTGGGGCCGTGCCACCAAACCCGCTGCGGAGCACCTGTTGGCCAGGGTATACCTCACCCGTGCTTCTTCGCCCGATGCGCAGCCGGATGATTATGCCAATGCAGATAAATTCGCCGAAGGCGTGATCAAAAACTACGGTTTTAAACTACTGGACGATCCGGCTAAAGTGTGGGCACAAGGCAATGAAAACAATACCGAAACCATTTTCGCCGCACAGTACACCACCGACCCGCTGTATGCGTCGCCGGATAACAATGCCTGCCGCTTTTTCCTGATGCAGTACGATGTATTGAACGGTATGCAGCGCGACCTGCCCAACGGCACACCCTGGAAACGTTTCCGTCCTACCGCTTTCCTGCTCGATACCCTTTACAAGGAGCGGGTGTATGATACCCGTTACGAGAAATGGTTTACCACTGTCTGGTTTGTGAATAAACCGGTTACCACGCCCTGGGTGATGAACCTGGGCGATACCGCGGTGTATATGCCTGGCCGGCCGGTAACACCTGCCGAAGTGAGCAGCAAACACTATCTGCTGGTAGGTTCCGATAAATACACAGAGAAACTGTACCCTTCGCTGAATAAGTTCGCCGATGCCCAGCGGCCGGACAACCAGGCTTCCGGTGTAAGACCTTTTATCGCCTTCCGCCTGGCAGAAACCTACCTCATTGCAGCCGAAGCCCTATATAAGCTGGGTAACACCCAGGGCGCGGCCGATATGGTGAACGTAGTGCGGATGAGAGCCGCCCGTCAGGGGACTACACCGGCCGAAACACAGGCCAATCAGCTGGCGATGCAGGTATCCGCATCTGCTATCAACATCGATTTCCTGCTCGATGAAAGAAGCCGGGAACTGGTAGGAGAGCAACTGGCCTGGTTTGACCTGAAACGGACGGGCAAATTGCTGGAAAGAGTCCGCAAACACAACCCGCAGGCAGCTGTCAATATCGATGCCCATCATCTGCTGCGGCCTATTCCGCAGGACCAGATAGACCGGTCATCGACGCCTTTCCCGCAAAATCCGGGGTATTAATTATTTCTTAACAGTCGCGCCGGGCAAAACGTCCGGCGCGACTGCTTTTATCCCGTTTTTTATGTATATTGAAGCAATTAAAAAAACAATATATGGCACAGAAGAAGATTTTATTACTGACGGGAGATTTTGCGGAAGACTATGAAACCATGGTCCCTTTCCAGATGTTGCAAATGATTGGGCATGAAGTACACGCGGTATGTCCTGATAAGGCTGCCGGTGATAAGATTAAGACCGCCATTCATGATTTTGAAGGAGATCAGACCTATACGGAGAAACCGGGTCATGGTTTTGTGCTGAATGCCTCTTTTGCGGATGTGGCCGGAGCTGACTACGATGCGCTGGTGATTGCCGGTGGTCGTGCGCCGGAATATCTGCGCCTCAATAAAAACGTGATTGAGCTGACGCGGCATTTTTTCCTGGAAGATAAACCGGTAGCTGCGGTATGTCATGGTATCCAGATTTTGACTGCGGCAGATGTGGTACGGGGTAAAAAACTAACGGCTTATCCGGCTGTAGCGCCGGAGGTAACTGCTGCCGGTGGCACCTATGTATCTGTTAATGTAACAGAAGCCGTAGTAGATGGTAAACTGGTAACGGCGCCGGCATGGCCAGCCCATCCACAATGGATTGCGGCATTTCTGCAGGTACTGGGCACTACCATTACATTGTAATTTTAATTTTTTTGTATTTAATTGATTTTTAATCGTTAAAAGAAAGATTTAATTATCTCTTTAACGGATTTTCAAATTATACCTTCATTGCTTACCTTTGCAGCCAAATTCAGGAAATCAACTGCCTGGATGCATGATCGTCAAAGTAATTTGTCATTCGTAATTGATTAAAATATATGTCCGGACAGCTTAAAGAAGTTCGTAACCGAATCAAATCTATTCAATCTGGTCAGCAGATCACCAAAGCCATGAAAATGGTAAGTGCTGCTAAATTAAGACGTGCACAGGATGCCATCTTACTGATGCGTCCGTACGCCTTGAAACTCCAGGAAATGTTGCAGAATATTGTTTCCAACAGCGAAGGCAATATCAACACTCCCCTGGCTGCACAACGTGAGGTTGAAAAAGTACTGATTGTGGTAATTACTTCCGACAGAGGTCTGTGCGGAGCCTTCAACTCCAACCTGATCAAAACTGCCAAACGCGTGATCCGTGATAAATACCAGGAGCAGTTTGAACAGGGTAAAGTAGAGATACTGCCTATCGGTAAAAAAGGCTACGAGCATTTTGCCCAGAACGGTTATAAAGTAATCGACAAATACTGGCAGCTGTTCGGCAGTCTTACTTTCGAAAACGTAAAAGACGCCGCTTCCGTAGCACTGAATGGTTTTATCGACGGTACTTACGATGCAGTAGACATCATTTACAGCGAATTCAAAAATGCTGCTACCCAGGTGTTTGTATCTGAACAGTTCCTGCCAATCGCAAAAGTGGAAAACAAGGAAGACAGCAACCTGAAAGCTGACTTTATCTTCGAACCACAGAAAGAGGTACTGATCTCCGAGCTGATGCCGAAAATCCTGAACACCCAGTTCTTTAAAGCGGTACTGGACACCCATGCTTCTGAGCATGGCGCCCGTATGACAGCCATGGATAAAGCTACTGAAAACGCTCAGGAACTGCTGCGTACCCTGAAAATCTCTTACAACCGCGCCCGTCAGGCTGCCATCACCACCGAGCTGACTGAAATCGTGAGCGGTGCTGCTGCACTGGCAGGTTGATAACACTACGTCAACACTGAATATTGAAATATTTTCAGATTAGGGTCAAAGACTGTATTTTCGGTCTTTGACCTTTTTTTGTCATTCACACTTCTGATAGCAACATGGAAATATCACAGCTCATCCCACATGTGGAAGCACTAATTTTTGCAGCCGATCGGCCCTTACCCCTGCTGGAAATAGTGGAGTTGCTCAATAACGCGCTGGCATTCCTGGAAGACCGCGCCACACTGGAGCAGGTAGAAGCAGCCATGGAAGCGATCAGGGAGAAATACAGCTCCGAATTTTATGCCTTCGAGATCAGAAGCAGCGGCGGCGGCTACCAGTTCATGACCAAAAAGGAATATTATCAGACCGTTGCCCAGCTCAATGGTGATAAATTCCTCAAACGCCTGTCTACTGCCGCCCTCGAAACATTGGCTATCATCGCCTACCGTCAACCTATCTCCAAAGGTGAAATCGAATACATTCGCGGGGTAAGTACCGATTATTCTATTCAGAAACTGCTGGAAAAAGAACTGATCGTGATTTCCGGCCGCAGTGAAGACCTGCCCGGTAAACCGCTTCTGTACACCGTTTCCCGTTCCTTTATGGACTATTTCGGCATCAACTCCGCGGCTGATCTGCCCAAACTCAAGGAACTGTTTGAAGAAGAGCTGGTGCAACCCACCCTCATCAACGATGATACCGCCACTATCGGCCGGGGTGAAACTGCCCAAACACCGGAAACCAATCACTCCATGATGGTCTCCGAAGATGGCGAACTGCTGGACCCCGACCACGAACTGGAAAAACTGGAAACCCCGGAAGTGCCAGCCGCGGAAGATGAAGATGCAGAACCCGATGATGAAAGCATCGCTTTCGATACCTACGTGGAAGAGGAAGAAGATACCACCGAGGAAGCCCCTGCGCCGGAAGATGCAGCCACTCCCGAGGCTTCCGCTCCCGGTCCCGAAGAAGAACCGGCTGAAGAGCCTGACGATATAGACGAACACGCAGACGAAGATCCTGATGGCATGGTGGAAGATGCTATGGAACTACCTTCGGAAGATGATGAACCGTCCACGGAGGATGAATCTTCAATGGAAGAAGATGAAGATGAAGATGGAAGTGCAACCGGCGAAGATACTGATAAAAAAGACTAACATAACAGCCTGCGTAAGCAGGCTTTTTTATGCGCTTCGCGCGATTGTTTACTATTGAATGGTTATACTTTGCCAATTGAAGACAGTTGTACTTTCATCAAATAACCAAATAACCAAATAGTTTTCAGTTCCCTTTCCGGGCAATAAAATAAAACAAGGGTGGAAAGAATCTCTTGAACCACAGTAGTATCCTTTCTTCCCGGGCGATCAGGACTTGTTTTTTTCGTTTACGCATGGCCGTGATAATGCGGCGGGCGCATTTTTCTACAGGGATGCCATGGGCCTGGCCGGGGTCCATTTTGCCGAAGGGGGAACCGTCTGCCGTGATGGCGGCATAGGTAATGGGCGTGTGTATACGGCCCGGACAAACGATGGTGGTATATAGTTGCGGGATGGGTTGTTCTGTTTGCAGGGTTTCGAAATAACCTTGCAGCGCGTGTTTGGCGGCATTATAGCCGGAGCGCCAGGGATAGCCCATGAGGCCGGCCATACTGCTGATGACAACGATTTGTCCGTGTTGTTGCTGCTGAAAATAAGGCAGCAGGGCTTTGGTGAGCATCATGGGACCGAAGAAATTCACTTCCATGAGTTGCCGGATAGCGGATACCTGGGTATCTATCAGTTTGGAGCGTTGGGTAACGCCGGCATTGTTGATGAGTACATCTATGCGGCCATAGCATTGCCAGGCTTTCTGAGCGCCTTCTTCCACCTGTCGGGGGACGGTGATGTCCATGGTCAGGATCTCACAGAAGGGGGTGTATTGCAGGCATTCCTGCTGTATGGCCTGTAGTGTTTCCTGCTGTCTGGCAGCGAGTATCAGCCGGGCTTTCTCCTGCGCTAATAAAAGCGCCAGCTGCCGGCCTATACCGGAGCTGGCGCCTGTAATAAAAATTACCTGGTCCTGGTATGACATATATTATCCTTTCAGGGGAACCAGTTTAATATTTTTCCATCTTACCTTGATACCGCCACCGGAGTGAATTTGCAGGGCAATCTGGCCATCGATGGCGCCGATTTTTTCGTCTTTCAGGGTGATCATTTCATGACCATTGAGCCAGGTGGTTACCTGATCGCCGTCTACACGCACTTTCATGGTGTTCCATTCGCCCATTTTCAGGTATTTTTCTTTTTCAGCTTCCGGTTTGATCAGCCATCCGCGGCCATAGGATTCGTAGATACCGCCGGTGTGCATATTAGGTGGCGCTACTTCTGCCTGCCAGCCTGCGATTTTGGTGCCTTCCAGGGAAGAGTGGAAAAACACGCCGCTGTTGCCATTGGCTTCCTGTTTGAACTGGACAGTCAGCTCAAAGTTTTTGTATTTATTATCCGTAGCGAGGTAGCCGTATTCTTTATCCGGGCCGCTTTCGCAGATTAATTCACCCTTTTCTACATACCATTTTTCGGTACCGTGTATTTTCCAGCCGTCCAGGTTTTTACCATTGAACAGGGATTGGGCTTTTTGTGCAAATGTACTGCTGGTGCCCAGTACGAGGGCGGCGCCCAGTACAAATTTTAAAATAGACCGCTTCATATAGCTTATTGGATTTTGAAATGAGTTTAAACGTGGTTGTCCGTTGTTCACCGGAATAAAAAAAGTCCCCCGGTATTACCGGAGGACTCCAATATAATATCAAAATTCCAGATATCTAAATCAGAATGATTAGCGGGCGATGTTAACCGCACGTTTTTCGCGGATAACAGTCACTTTGATCTGACCGGGGTATTGCATTTCGGTCTGGATTTTATTCGCGATTTCGAAGGATAAGCGGTCAGCGTCGTTGTCGGACACTTTATCACTTTCAACGATAATACGCAGTTCTCTACCAGCCTGGATAGCATAGGCTTTTTCCACACCGTCGTGTGCCAGGGCCAGGTTTTCCAGGTCTTTGATACGCTGGAGGTAGCTCTGCATGATTTCACGGCGGGCGCCTGGACGGGCGCCGCTGATGGCGTCACAAGCCTGAACGATCGGAGAAATCACGTATTGCATCTCCATTTCATCGTGGTGGGCGCCGATAGCGTTTACCACAGCGGCGTGTTCGCCATATTTTTCAGCCAGTTTGGCGCCGAGGAGGGCGTGGCTCAGTTCTGTTTCTTCGTCAGGCACTTTACCAATGTCGTGCAGCAGACCTGCGCGTTTAGCCAGTTTAGGGTTGAGGCCCAGTTCGGCAGCCATTACGGCACAGAGGTTAGCCGTTTCTTTGGAGTGCATCAGCAGGTTCTGACCGTAGGAAGAGCGGAAACGCATCTTACCTACCAGGCGTACCAGTTCTTTATGCAGGCCGTGGATACCCAGTTCAATCACTGTTCTTTCACCGATGTCCATTACCTGTTCTTCCAGTTGTTTCTTGGTTTTTTCCACCACTTCCTCGATACGGGCAGGGTGGATACGGCCATCCTGTACCAGGCGCTGGAGAGACAGACGGGCTATCTCACGACGCAGCGGGTCGAAGGAAGACAGTACGATCGCTTCCGGGGTGTCGTCTACGATGAGATCTACACCGGTAGCGGCTTCAATAGCACGGATATTACGTCCTTCACGGCCGATGATCTGACCTTTGATTTCGTCGCTTTCCAGGGTAAACACGGTAATGGTGTTCTCGATGGTTTGCTCGGCAGCGGTACGCTGGATGGACTGTATAATGATTTTCTTAGCTTCTTTGTTGGCTTTCAGCTTGGCATCTTCAATGATCTCCTGGATATGGGACAGCGCCTGGGAACGGGCTTCCTCTTTCAGGCTCTCTACCAGCTGGTGTTTGGCTTCTTCAGCCGTGAGACCGGCCACTTTTTCAAGGCGGCGGATATGCTCTTCCTGGTGTTTTTCCAGTTCTGTACGCTTAATGGTCACCAGTTCCATCTGGCGGTTCAGGGTTTCCTTGATCGCGTCGTTTTCGTTGATTTGTTTCTGGAGCTGCTCGTTTTTCTGATTGAGGGACAGCTCTTTCTGTTTAATACGATTTTCAGATTCTGATATTTTCTGGTTGCGCTGCATGACTTCCTTCTCATGCTCACTCTTCAATTGCAGGAATTTCTCTTTGGCTTCCAGCAACCTGTCTTTTTTAAGATTTTCAGCGCTTACCTGTGCATCGGCAATGATTTTTTTAGCCTGTTGATCAGCTTCATCAATTTTTTGCTGTGTGTTTTTGGCAAATATCACCTTACCTAGCACTATTCCTATGATCAATGCCACTACCGCAGCTATTGTCGTATAAAGTGTAACATCCATATGAATTATTTATACTTGATTTATATAGTATCCTCATACCCAAGTCACTGCTAAAACGCGACAGGGGCGAGAACTGACCCGCGAAAATACAAAAAATTAGCAGTAAAGCGTGTTTAATACGTGATAATTAACGAATTAGCTAAGTCGTTGTTTAGCAATGAGTAAAGTGGTTTAACCCAATGCCTGGTTGATGATTTCTTCCAGCTTTTCCAGTTTCTCCTGCAGGAAGGGGGCAGTAACGGCTTGTGCCTTGCCGCCGCTGGTGCCCGGGTGGGTAGCGTACATAATGAGGGCCATAGCAATATAGTCCTGCTGGTCTTTACCAGCATAGGCTGTTTTAAAGTCAACAATTTTCTCATTTACCTCCTTCATAATACGGCGTACTTCCTCCTCTTCTTCCGGCCGTATTTTGATCCGGTAAGAGCGGTCAGATACCACAATATTGATGGGAATGAGTTGTTCCATATGTTGAAATTATTTTATGTCAGCCGTTTAATAAGGCGATGCACCGGTCAATTTCTTTGATATACTCATTGATTTTGTTCCGGATTTCCTTTTTAAAGGCTGCGTCCTCTGTTGCTATAGCGGTGCCTCCCTGGGCGGTAGCTGCGATCCTCGACAGATGCAGTTTGTCTTCCATTGCCTGAATGGCCAGCGTTTGCTGTTGCAGTGTTTGCTGTTGTTGGTTGATTTCTTCTTTGAGCAATACATTCTCCGACTGCACCTGGTGTAATCTTTTTACCAGCAGTTGTAGTTTTTCTTCTACCCGTTGAATGTATTGCTCTAATACCATGTTGACTTTTTATCTGCGTATTTCTGCTTGTAACTGTGTTTCAAAAGTCTTTACCAGTTTATCCATTACCCCGTCAATTTCCTTGTCAGTCAAGGTTTTTTGGGTATCCAGGAAGGTAAAGCTCACAGCATACGATTTTTTATTGGCTCCCAGCTTCTCGCTTTCGAACACGTCGAAAAGGTTGATATCCCGGAGCAGTTGGGATTTCACGGCACGGGCAGCGGCCTCTACGGCAGCAAACCGCACCTGTTTGTCCAGCACCAGCGCCAGGTCCCTCCTTACAGCAGGGAAGCGGGGTATTTCCTTGTAAAAGTTATCACTTTTTTGTAACAGTCCGAGTATTTTATCCCAATTAAAGATGGCATACCATACCGGCTGTTTAATATCGAACTGCTTCAGTTTCTGTGTGGTAACACCTCCCAGGGTAACTACCACCTGGTTTTTTACCTTGATTTCCCAGGCCGGTTGCAGGTCGGCAGCGGTGCTTTCCGCCCACTGCAGCTGCTGGTAACCAAGCTGTTTCAGTACGTTGATCACAAAACCTTTCAGGTCGTAGAAGTCAGCCGGACTGTTTTTCTGCATCCAGGTCTCAGCCGTTCTTTTACCGGTGAGGTATAATACAAGGTGATTGGTTTCAGCATAGCCCTTCTCTATAACCCGGTAAGTTTTACCGAATTCGAAGAAGAACAGGTCTTCGTTCTTACGGTTGAGGTTGTAGGAGATGCTTTCCAGGCCGGTTTCCAGCATGGAAGGGCGCATCACGTCCAGCTCTACGGTAAGGCTGTTCATCATTTTCACGGTATGCTCCAGTATCTCCGGCGTGTAGTACTTGCTGTTGGTGATGGAGTTGGTGAAAATTTCATTGAAGCCGTTGCCGGCGAGGTAGTTCGCTATTTTCTCCCGAACGCCTTCCTCATCAGGATGGGCAGAGAGGGACGGGGCGATAGTGACATGGGAAGGAATTTCGATATTATCGAGTCCGTCTATCCGCATTACTTCCTCTACCAGGTCAGCCGGCAGGCTGATGTCAGGTTTGCTGAAAGGTACGGCTACACGAAGTTTTTCCGGTGTTTCGGAGATAATATCGAAGCCCAGGCTACGCAGGATATTTTTGATTTTTTCCGGTGCATAGGCGCTGCCACTGAGTTTTTGTATATAAGCGTAGGTGGTTTCCACCTGTGTTTTCACTTTCGGCGCAGGGTACACATCCGTGATACCGGAAGCCGCTTTACCGCCTGCGAGTTCACAGATGAGGGCTGCAGCGCGTTGCAGGGCGAATACCACGTTGGAGATATCCACGCCTTTTTCAAACCGGGTAGCCGCATCGGTACGGAGACCGTGGCGGAAAGAAGTGGTACGGATACCGCCGGCAGCAAAGAAAGCACTCTCCAGGAAAATGTTTTGGGTGCTATCGCTTACACCGGAATGCAGTCCGCCGAACACGCCGGCAATACACATGCCTTCGCCGGCGCCGTTGCAGATCATCAGGTCGGTAGCGTCCAGTTTTCGCTCTTTTTCATCGAGCGTTACAAAAACGGTGTTTTGCGGAAGGTTTTTCACCACCACTGCATTGCCTTTCACGGCTGTAGCGTCGAAGGCGTGCAGTGGTTGACCGGTTTCGTGCAGTACGAAGTTGGTGATATCCACAATATTATTGATCGGGCGTACACCGATGGCCAGCAGATGGTTTTTCAGCCAGTCGGGAGATGAAGCTACGGTTACGCCGGTGATGCTGATACCGCTATAGCGGGGGCATGCATCGGTATTTTCGATGGTCACGCTGATCGGAAGCGGCGCCGCTGCAGCAGGCAGGGCTTTGATTTCCGGCAGTTGTACCTGGTATTTGTGGGTGTGTTCCAGGTTGTTGAGGAAAGCGCATACGTCTTTCGCCACCCCGATATGGCTCATGGCGTCCATACGGTTGGGGGTGAGACCTATTTCGTAGATCCAGTCCTGTACAGGTTTAAATATTTCGCTGGCGGGTGTACCGGGTTGCAGGGAAGCATCCAGCACCATGATACCGGCGTGGCTGTTGCCCAGGCCAATTTCATCTTCAGCGCAAATCATGCCCTGGCTTTCTTCACCACGGATTTTTGCCTTTTTCATGGTCAGGGGCTCGCCGCTGAGCGGGTAGATGGTAGTACCGATAGGCGCTACCACTACTTTTTGTCCGACGGCCACATTGGGGGCGCCGCAAACGATGTGCAGCGGTTCGCCGTTGCCGGTGTTAACGGTGGTCAGTTTGAGTTTGTCCGCATTGGGGTGCTTTTCGGCTGTCAGCACCTCCCCAATCACCAAGCCGGCCAGGCTGCCCTTTACGGCCTCGAACTTTTCGAGGCTCTCTACTTCCAGGCCTATACGTGTCAGGATGGTGGACAGTTCCTCCGGTGTAGGTTTGACCGGTAAATACTCACAAAGCCAGTTGTATGAAATCGTCATTTGTCTGCTTGGTTTATAAAGAAGCGTAAAGGTAAAAAATTACGAGTTACGAATAATCAATTAGAAAGGGGAAGGATAGATTTACCGGGAGATTGCAGGGCAGGTGATCCGGAAGGGTGGATGCACAGTGGTTTTCTGGTTGTTATTTGTTCCGATGCTCCCGCCTGGACACTGTTCCGGCGGTTTGACCGGCACTTTCGGCGCCGATGTGAAAATCTTTTTTACACAATGTGTGTGAATAATCAGACCTTTGCATGTGGTTTTTCCGGTTTTTGGTGGATAACTGTTATTGTCCAGTGGATAACCACCTTGTAAACGGTGGATAACCTGTTTGTAAGGGGTAATAAATTTTAGTCGTCAAATAAAAAAGGTTAATTAAAAAAATGCCTTTACCTTAGTTTGTACGGCTCGAGAAAATTTACAATTTCTTAAAGCGGCAATTGCTGCCGGATACAGGAATGATGCAAATAGATACCGGAAAGGCCCATTGACTGTAACCTTTTATTAACTTTTTTTAATACTCTGACCATAAATGGATCTCAATCTTAAGAAAGACCGCAATGTTCGCAGAAAGCCGGCCATTGAAGTGTCGTCCTTGGTGTATGGCAAGATACCACCACAGGCTAAAGAATTGGAAGAAGCTGTTTTGGGAGCCATCATGCTGGAGAAGGGTGCTTTTGATATTGTTGTAGAGATATTGAAAGGAGAATGCTTTTATGTGGAAGCACACCAGATGATTTTTTCTGCCATGACCCGCCTGGCATCAAAATCAATGCCGGTAGACATTCTCACCGTTACGGAAGAACTCAAATCCATGGGTTCACTGGAAGCGGTAGGCGGACCTTTTACGGTGATGAAACTCACCAATGCGGTAGTGTCTTCTGCCAACATCGAAGCGCACGCCCGTATTATCCTGCAGAAATTCATTCAGCGGGAACTGATCCGTATTTCCGGGGAGATCCTGACAGAATCCTACGAAGATACGGCGGACGTGTTTGACCTGCTGGACAGCGCGGAATCCAAACTCTTTGAGATCACCAACAACCACCTTCGTAAAAACTACGACTCCATCGACCGCGTACTGGTAAATACCATGAAACGCATCGAGGACCTGCGTAATAAAGGCGACGATATCACCGGGGTACCTTCCGGCTTCCCGTCACTCGACAAAGTGACCTACGGCTGGCAGTCCACTGACTTAATCATCATCGCTGCCCGTCCGTCTGTGGGTAAAACCGCTTTTGCCCTCAACCTGGCCCGTAATGCGGCCTTGCATCCCCGCTTCCCGAAAGGGGCAGCGGTATTCTCATTGGAGATGTCCTCGGGCCAGATTGTACAACGTATTCTCTCCGCAGAATCGGAAATCAAACTGGAAAAAATTTCCCGTGGTAAACTGGAAGAATATGAGATGAAGAAGCTGATGACGCACGGTATCGAACGGCTGGCCAAAGCCCCCATCTTCATCGATGATACCCCGGCACTCAACATCTTTGAGCTGAGAGCCAAATGCCGGCGATTGGTACATAACCACGGCGTAGGCGTTATCATCATCGACTACCTGCAGCTGATGAGCGGCAGCGGTGATGGCAGAGGGACCAACCGTGAACAGGAGATCAGTAAAATCTCCCGTGATCTCAAAGGCCTCGCGAAAGAGTTGCAGGTACCAGTGATTGCCCTCTCCCAGTTGAGCCGTGATGTGGAAAAACGTAAAGACGGTAATAAAATGCCGCAGTTGAGTGACCTCCGTGAATCCGGAGCGATTGAACAGGATGCCGACATGGTAATGTTCCTGTACCGCCCCGAATACTATGAGATCAACGCCAACGAAATGGGTGAATCCAACAAGGGTGAAACCCACGTCCGGATAGCCAAACACCGTAATGGTCAGCTGGATACCATCAAATTAAGAGCCGTACTGGAATTCCAGCGCTTTGAAGATGATGGCAGCCTGGAAAATCCCGGAGGCGGCGGAAGTCCCTTCGCCGGCATTTCCCGTCCACAACAAGGTGGCGGTAATGATGAGGCGAAGCTGTACATACAGAAGGGCTCCAAAATGAATGACATGAACTTTGATGAAGGTTTTGAAGATGCACCGTTTTAGCACCTGTAAAGATATTTGCTTAAAGGCCGGCATCACCTGATCGCCGGCCTTTTTGTTGGTACCGGATAAATTTATCACTATCAAAAAATTACCCTGTTATACTATCATTAATCAGATGAGTCAATGAAACAGCTTTATTTAAAATACCAGCATTATTACAAGGATAATTTCCATTTAGCCTATCCTGTCGTTATTTCCCAGCTTGGCCATACCCTGGTAGCCCTGTCTGATAGCATTATCATCGGTCATACCGGCAAAGTGCCGCTGGCGGCGGTGTCACTGGGCAACAGCCTGTTCAACATTT
This sequence comes from Chitinophaga qingshengii, assembly GCF_014529935.1. Lineage (GTDB taxonomy): Bacteria > Bacteroidota > Bacteroidia > Chitinophagales > Chitinophagaceae > Chitinophaga > Chitinophaga qingshengii. Next base: position 2,951,505 of record NZ_JACVFC010000001.1, on the reverse strand, counting down.
TTATGGTGACGGGCATCGGTATGTCCTATGGCCTCACCCCGCTCATTGCACAGGAGAACGGACGAGGCAACAAAAGCGCCATCGGCCACCTGCTGAGCCATAGCCTGATCATCAATATGGTGGTGGGTATCCTGTTATCTGCCGTTATTTACTTCGGTAGCAGTCACCTGGTATTGCTCCGCCAGGAAGCAGATGTAGCGGAACAGGCCCGTCCTTTCCTCCGTTATCTCGGCTTTTCCTTTATTCCGCTGATGTTGTTCCTGTCGTTTAAACAGTTCGCCGAAGGACTGGGTTTCACCCGGCAGGCGATGAACATCAGCATTATCGGTAACGTGATCAACATCATCATCGGTATTACCCTGGTGTATGGTCTTTTCGGGATGCCCCGCCTGGGTGTGGTGGGCGTTGGTATTGCCACTTTCACAGACCGGTTGATTATGGGTATTACCATGAGCTTTTATGTGCTGAAGTCACCCCGATTTAAACCATACCTGCAGGCTTTCGGTTTTCGTCATCTGCAATGGGCATCTATCAAAAAAATCATGGGCATCGGTACGCCGGTAGCACTGCAATATATTTTTGAGATCAGCGCCTTCAGCGGCGCGGCAGTTATCGTAGGCTGGATGGGCGCTGCCGAGCTGGCGGCCCATCAGATAGCGCTCAGTCTCGCTGCCATGACCTACATGATGGCGAGCGGTATCTCCGCAGCAGCGGGTATCAAGAGCGGTAATAACTTCGGTAAAAAGGACTACCTCTCCCTGCGTCATTCCGCTATCGCCAGTTATCATATGGTGCTGGTACTGATGGGTATCACCGCGCTGATATTCATGCTGGCTAAAAATCTGCTGCCAGCTATGTACATCAACGATCCGCAGGTGATACACATCGCTGCCGGTTTGTTGATTATCGCGGCGTTTTTCCAGCTGTTTGATGGCACACAGGTAGTAGGACTGGGAATTCTCCGTGGTCTCGGCGACGTTAGAATGCCAACACTGATTACATTGGTGGCTTATTGGGGTATCGGTATTCCATTGGGTTATGTGCTGGGTATCAAAATGGGTTACGGTGTGGAAGGCGTATGGTGGGCGTTGTTACTGGGGCTGCTGACCGCTTCTGTGCTGCTGTTTTTTCGTTTTCATATCAAAAGCCGCAAGCTGATTCATTCAGGTATTTGATTATTTGGTTATTTGATTATTGAAAGGATGCATGGTCTCCTTCAATAAGCAAATAACCAAATAACAAAATAATCAAATAATTTGCGCCCATGGACAAGCCTATCTTTTACGCGCCGGATATTGCAGAAGGCGCCGCTGCCTATACGATGAACGAGGATACGTCCAAGTATTGTATCCAGGTACTCCGGCATGAAAACGGTGATGAAGTGCTGCTGGCCGATGGCCGAGGCCACTGTTTTCATGCCGTGATCACGGACGATAACCGCAAGCGCTGCGGTGTCCGGATCACCAGCTGTGATACGCTGCCGGCGCCTTCGCCTGCACTTCGTATAGCCATTTCATTTACCAAAAACGCCTCCCGGATCGAATGGTTCCTGGAGAAAGCCACCGAAATAGGTATCCGGACCATCATCCCGTTGGTGAGTCACCGTACCGAAAAGGAAAAAATCAAAGCAGAGCGATTACAGAACATACTGGTATCGGCGATGTTGCAATCCCAGCAGTTTTACCTGCCGGAATTACAGGAACCGCAGCCGTTTGAGAAAGTCGTTCACAGCAATACCGATCCGCAAAAGCTGATAGCCCACTGTTTACCCGGACAAAAACGGGAACTGATCGATCACCTGCAACCAGGAAAGGATACCATTATCCTCATTGGTCCGGAAGGAGACTTTACACCGGAGGAGATACAACTGGCGCTGGATAAAGGGTTTGAGCCGGTATCACTGGGGAAGAACAGGCTGAGGACCGAGACGGCAGGGTTGGTAGCGGTAACGCTGATGAACATGAAGCTGTGATGGACATGATTAATGCTTATTTCGCTGATTAGCGAAGACCATGTTTTGTGGAAGAATTGTGATTTAATCTATTATAAAAAGAGAACGCCCGGAAGACATCTTCCGGGCGTTCTCTTTTTATATAATAAATATAACAAAACGCAATCTCCGCTAATCAGCGAAATCAGCATTAATTATGTTCATCACAGTTTGGGTTCCTTTAGCTCCACCGGTTTCCCTTGTCCTTTTCTTACCCGCATATTCAGCATTTCCACGCCGAAGGAGAACGCCATGGCGAAGTAAACGTAGTTTTTCAGGTGCAGGTCGTGGGCTTTTTCGGCGTCCCAGCCTTCTACGATGAGAATAGCGCCTACCATCACGAGGAAGGAAAGGGCCAGCATTTTAAGGGTAGGGTGTTTATGGATAAAGTCACTGATACGGGGTGCGAACAGGAACATGACGATCATGGCGATAACAACGGCGATGATCATGACAGGTACTTGTTTGGCGAGACCTACCGCGGTGATGATACTGTCGAAGGAGAAGACCGTGTCGATGACGATGATTTGTCCAACTACATTAAGCATGGAGGTAATGGGCTTGTTTCCGTTTTTTCCTTCGGTGGTGGTTTCTTCTCCTTCCAGTTTGTGGTGGATTTCGAGGGTGGTTTTGATGAGGAGGAAGAGGCCTCCGCCGAGCATGATGAGGTCGCGCAGGCTGAAACCGTGGCTGCCGATGTGAAACAGCGGGTTTACGGCCCTTACAATGTAGCCGATGCAGAGCAGGAGGATAATGCGTACAGCGATGCCGGTAAGCATCCAGATGCGGCGGGCCGCAGGACGTTTTTCAGCCGGGAGGCGGTTCATGACAATGGAAACGAAGATCACATTGTCGATGCCCAGTACCACTTCCATGAGTACCAGCGTGAAAAGGCTGATCAGTGATTCAGCCGTCAGAAATTGTTCCATATAGGTTGTAGTTGAGATGCTGCCTTAGTGTCGGAGGCCGGCACATATCTTCTTCACAATGGTCGGGCCTTCGTAGATGAAGCCGGTATATACCTGTACCAATGACGCGCCGGCATCCAGTTTTTCCTGTGCATCGGCGGCGGTGAAAATACCACCGGCGGCGATGATGGGAATACTGCCCTGGCTACGTTCGTGAATATATTTAATTACAGCCGTAGCCTTCTCCTTTACCGGCAACCCACTGAGGCCGCCCGCTCCGATTTCCGTTATGGTAGCCGCCGGAGTGGCCAGCCCTTCCCGGCTGATGGTGGTATTGGTGGCCACGATACCAGCCAGTTTGGTTTCCTGTACTATTTCGATGATATCATCCAGCTGCTCATGGGTGAGGTCCGGCGCTATCTTCAACAGGATCGGTTTGGGTTTCAGCTTTTGTGCGTTGAGCAGTTGCAGGTGATGCAGCAGCTGTTTCAGCGGCTCTTTCTCCTGTAAAGCTCTCAGGTTGGGGGTATTGGGGGAGCTGACATTCACCACGAAATAGTCGGCCACGTCATAAAGGGCGTGGAAACATTTTTCGTAGTCGCTTACCGCTTCTTCGTTAGGGGTATTTTTATTTTTACCGATGTTACCACCGACAATGATATTCGATTTTCTGAGACGTAATCTTTTCGCTGCGGCGGGGGCGCCTTCATTATTAAAGCCCATACGGTTGATCAGGGCCTGGTCTGCCGGCAGGCGGAAAAGGCGGGGTTGATCGTTGCCCGGTTGAGGCAATGGCGTGACGGTGCCGATTTCCACAAAGCCGAATCCGAGGCAGGCCAGTTCATCAATATATTTGGCGTCTTTATCAAATCCGGCTGCCAATCCTACCGGGTTGGAAAAGCGGAGGCCAAACAGCTCTTTTTCCAGTCCTTTGGTTTTGACATCACAAAAGGCCCGCAATACATTTTTGCCAAAAGGGAGGGCATAAATCGTTTTCATTCCACGCATCACAGTGTGGTGGATCTTTTCCGGCTGAACGCGGAATAACAGTTTTTTGATTAGCTCGTACATTGCGGGGTCAAAGATAACTATGATTTACCTGATTTTATGGATTCATCCGGGGTATACATCCCCTATCTTCCAAAAAATCTTTGTTAAAAAAAATATAACAAAAAATTGGCATAATTCACCTGTGCTCATCCGTGAAATCAGCAAAAATCATCTAAATCCTAATTATATTTGTGCCTCATCATGTTGGAACTCCAGTCATTCGAATCATTGTTCCGGGAAAATCATGCGCAATGCGTTGCCTTTGCCACACACTACATGGGGGATTCCCATGCGGCGGAGGAAGTCGTACAGCAGGTATTTTTAAGGCTCTGGGAAAAGCGGGATAGTATCACTATTACCGGGCCGGTAAAAGCGTACCTGTTTTCGGCTATCCGGAACACGGCTATCAGCCAGTGGCGTAAGGAGACGGTCCGGATGGACCGGGAAACCCACTACAGCACAATCAGGGATATTGCCACAGAAGCTACCGACCAGGCCCGCGAGCTGGAAAAGTTGTACCAGCAGGCGTTGGACCGGCTACCGGAGCGGTGCCGGGAAGTGTTTGTGCTGAGTCGCCAGCAACAGATGAAATACGCTGAAATTGCGGCTACCCTCGATATTTCGGTAAAGACAGTAGAGAACCATATGGGCAAGGCCCTTCGTATCCTGCACCAGGAACTGAAGGAATACCTGCCTTTGTTAACAGGATTTTTATTTTAAAAAATATAAAGGGACGCATAGGGGAAACCCATTTTTGCGTGCGTCTACTTAAATAGAGACCCGCTTGAGCGGGACCTTGATAAAAACGTACAACTGGCATGACATCAACCTTTTCTGATGAGGCACTGTATACCTTGCTTTGCAAGTATCTGCTGAATGAAGCGGATGCAGCGGAGCGTGCCTGGGTAGACGCCTGGTTGCAGGACGATACCGGCAACGCCACATTACTGGCGTCGTTGGGTAAGGTACTGCAAACAGCTGCCGATCAGGCGGTGACAGTACCGGTGGAAACAGACCGCTCCTGGGAACAGTTGTATGCCAAAATGAATGTTACGCCGGTACAGGCACAGGCGCCGGTGATACCGGAACCTGCCCGTAAATCCGGCTATATTTATACCTTATTGAAAGTAGCCGCGGTATTGCTGATAGCGCTGGGCGCCGGATGGTGGTTTATGACCGGCAAAAAGCCGGCAGCCGTTTATGCAGGACCCGCTACCACCCAATTGCCGGACGGCAGCAGCGTAACGCTGATGGCCGATTCCAAACTGGAGCTGGCAAAAGGCTATAATAACAGGAACCGGACCGTGAGCCTGAACGGTGTTGCTACCTTCGATGTTGCCGGTAATGCAGGCAACCCGTTTGTGGTGATGCTGGGACGCACAGAGGTAAAAGTACTCGGTACCCGTTTTACGGTACATTATGTACCCGGTCAACAGGCAATATCCGTACATGTGGCCAGTGGTAAGGTAATGGTGATCGATCATGATAAGGCAGACAGCGTTGTGCTGACACAAGGCATGCTGCTGCAACATGATAATCTCCGCCCTGTTTTCCGCATCGCCTCGCATGTAGCGGATATGGAGAAAAAGTCACTTGCTTTTCATGATACTCCTTTGGAGGAAGTGCTGCACACCATCACAGAGGTGTATGACGTAAAAGTGGAGCTGGAAAATACTGCGCTGCTGAAACTAACCGTCAACGCCAACTTTAATAATCAAAGTATTGAAGAAGTGATGACTGCGCTGGGGATGCTGCTCAACGCACAGTGGGAGAAAACAGGCGACAGACAATATAAATTAAAGTAGGTTTTTTCTTATGATATTTGGCGAACTTGCCGGGAGATTTACTGTAGCAAATCTCCCTGTAGGTTCGCTATTCATCGTTTTAGAAGAAGAGGAGATCTATCTATATCCCGATAACAAAGTCATTCATTAAATTATGTCGTTAGCCGGCAAACTGCTGACGGGAATCATATGTTTTTTACTGTGTTTCCCGTTAAAAGTTTCAGGGTGGGATTGGCAGACAAGAGTCACAGTGGTAGTAAAGGACCAGCCCCTAAAGGCGGTGTGTGAAATACTGGAGAAAGAATACGGCATCCATTTTTCATATAGCAGGGAACTTGTAGACTTGTCCCGTAAAGTTACGGTCACAGCATATCAACAGCGGCTCAGAAGCCTGCTGGAGCAGCTGTTTGCGCCTGAAGATATCCGCTTTACCCGTGTTGGGGACCAGCTCGTACTCCAACAAATTAAGCGCAGTACCCATACCATCAGCGGTTATGTACAGGATGCCGTCAGTGGGGAGAAGCTCCCCGGCGCTACGATCTATGCCCCCACCCTCAAACAGGGTACTACTACCAATCAGTACGGTTTTTTTAGTCTCACTACCGTCAAAGACTCCAATAGCCTGATTATTTCCTATGTAGGATATGAACCGGCCTTGCTGCCATTGGATGGGCAGACTAACCGGATATTGCTGGTGCCCCTGCGCCCCCTGGCCAGCCTCCAGGAGGTGGTGGTAAGCGGTACCGATAAAACCAGATTACAGGACCAGACCCAGATGAGTAAGGTGCATTTGCCATTGGCAGCGGTGAAATCCATGCCCCGGTTACTCGGTGAAGCCGATGTGATGCGTACCCTGCAATCCATGCCGGGCGTAGGCGGTGGTATGGATGGCGTAGGCGGACTGCATGTAAGAGGTGGTAGCCCGGACCAAAACCTGATCCTCATGGATGGCACACCGGTGTTTAATTTCTCTCATTTTTTCGGCGTGTATTCCCTGCTGAATGCGGAAATGGTGAAGTCTGCCGATCTCTATAAAGGGGCTTTCCCGGCCCGTTTCGGCGGACGATTATCGTCGGTGGTGGATATCTCCCTCAAAGATGGCGATATGCGGAACTATCACGGCGATGTAGCGGTGGGTATGATCTCCGCGAAGATCAACGTGGAAGGTCCCATCGTAAAGGATAAGACTTCTTTCATCGTTTCTGCCCGTCGTTCCTATCCTGATTTGTTGTACAATGCTGCAGCCAACATGGAAGATGATGCCGGAAACAAAGGCACTGTATATGCTTATTTCTATGATGTAAACGTTAAAGTCAATCATATTTTTTCGCCCAAAGACAGAATCTTCCTGAGTTTATATAAGGGAGAAGATAATTTGTCTATCAAAGGAATGGTGGATAGCACCGCAGACCAGGCCGGCCGTATTACGGAAAATAGCCGCTTTCAGCTGGGATGGGGCAATACCATCGGTGCGATACGCTGGAACCATATTTACAATACCCGGTTGTTCTCTAATGTGAGTGCCAACTATTCCCAGTATGCCTTTAAAACGGAATACGGATTTCAGTATAACATGCCTTCAACGGGACAGGCTTCAGACCTGTATGGGAAATACTTCTCCCGGATGAAAAATGTGGGTGTCAAAATTGATTTTGATTATCGCCCCACACCTAACCATGCCATCCGTTTTGGCGCAGCAGGTATTGCCCACTATTTCAAACCCGGCCTGATGGATCTTGCCGATAAAGGGCCTAACCCGGTGATACCGCTGGATACCATGAAAAAAGGGCTGGATATACGGGGTACAGAAATGTTGTTATACGGGGAAGATGACTGGCGGTTGACAGAAAACCTCTATGCCAACATCGGTGTGCATCTATCCGGGTTCCTGGTAGAAGGACGTTTTTATCATTCCCTGCAACCCAGGCTGGGACTGCGATACATGTTGCCGCATAACTGGGCGGTGAAAGCGTCGTATACGCATATGAACCAGTATATCCACCTGTTGTCCAACAATGGTACTTCCCTGCCTACCGATATCTGGGTACCTTCCACACAGCGGGTGGCGCCCATGCTTTCCCGGCAGGTAGCGGCGGGTATCGCAAAAACCAGTACCAACGGCGTTTTTGAGTTCTCTCTGGAAGGTTATTACAAGGCCATGTATAACATGATCGAATATGTGAATAATAACTCCATACTGACCTCCAACCTGGAACGCTGGGATGAAAATGTAGCGCTTGGCAAAGGCTGGAGTTACGGCGGAGAAGCCATGATCAGAAAACAAAAAGGTTCCACTACCGGTTGGATTGGTTATACACTGGCCTGGAGTACCCGGCAGTTTCCCGATATCAACCAGGGGCGTATCTTCCCTTATAAATACGATCACCGTCACGATGTGGAAATTGTGCTGACGCAGCAGATCGGCAAACACTGGGAGGCTTCCGCTTCCTGGCACTTTACCACCGGTTCGCCGCTGACGTTGCCGGTATCCAGTTATCATGGTGCAGGTACCGCCTCGCCCTGGGACCCGGGCAGCGGTGTTGATGTATCGGTTGACCGCTACGGGGGACGTTATAATTACCGTGCTGAAAATGTACACCGGCTGGATGTGGGCATCAGCCATACCAAACAGAAAAAACACTGGAGCAGGACCTGGAACCTGAGCGTGTTTAACGTTTACAATCAAAAGAATCCTTTTATCTACTATATGAAGCGGGATGAAGAGGAAAAGCAGCGTTACCTGTCGAAGGTAACGGTGATGCCTATACTCCCCAGCATTACCTATTCGATCAAATTTTAAAACAACATTCATGAGATCTTTTTTCGTATATGGTATACTGTTGACGACTTTGCTGACGGCCTGTGAAGAACGGGTGAATATACAGCTGCGGTATGAAGGAGATAAGATTGTGATAAACAGTTTGCTGCAACCGGACAGCGTGGCGTATGTGCGTATTACCCGCAGTGTACCGGCTAATGTATATGATGAAGGCGGATTTACAGAAATCGGGAATGCAGCGGTTACCCTGTTGCAGAATGGTGTGGCCATGAGCCCGTTGCAGCAACAGCAAATAAAGGGCCGTACCTATTTTGTGTCCCGGGAGAAGGTAACTAACGGCAACACATATACGATAAATGTGAGTGCGGCCGGTCTTACGCCCGTCAGCGCACAGGATACCTTGCCGGTGGCGCCTATCATTGCTGACGCAGCAGGACAGAAGGGCAGCACGAGGGTGGTGTTTACCCTGAAAGACCGTCCGGGCGCGGCGGATTACTACCGGATACGACTGTTTGCATATGGCCCGGATAATCAACCGGACACGGCGCGCGGCTTCCGTCTGGACCCCGCTTTTAATAATAACCTGATTGATGTTATCGCCAATACCCACAATGACGCACTGATTATGGATGATACCCGTTTCGACGGGAAAACTGTCAATTTTGTATTGGAAACACAAGCCCTCATCAATAGCTCCCGCATGATGCTGGAAGTCAGCACCATGACCGATGGCGGATTCAAATATTTCCGCACGCTCGGAATGCAATACCTGGGAGCGGGCGGACTACTGGCCGAACCGGCGCCTGTGTATACTAATGTGCATAACGGTTATGGTATCGTAGCTGGTATCAATTCAAGACGATTGGTGTTTGACACAGAGTAACCTGTTCCGTTTGTTAATAACAGTAATGCACAAACGTCATATCACAGAAATTTGCGTGATCCGGGAATTGGGAGTCCTTACCAGACAATTCCCTTCTTCCGAAAGATAAATAAATCAAAAGATATATAAATAGTGTGAAACCCGGCGCCTGCTGTATTTACAGCGGGCGCTTCTTTATAGGGATGCTAAAGAAATGTTAACGAAACTTTCCTTTTTGCGTAAATCGTTTTCCTGATCCGTCCATAGCAATTGTTTACTCCGCTGTACTTTTGATATGACAAGATGCTAAGGTGTATTTTGCTATACATAATAGAGAAGAGAAAGTATCTGTTGTTTGTAACCTCATTTTAGTAAAGAGTGATGAAACAAAAGTCCTGACAGCGGCCGATCCTCCGGCCGCTGGAGGCACTAACCGCAAAAGCTTATGTGTAACTATCAGACTTTATATCATAACAGCCATGGATATGTGATCCGTTGCGCCCATTGTAAGGGTATTCAGATGGCCTTTGGTACCAGTGTGGTGAATCTCGCGCCGGAAGAATTTTTCTGTTTTGCTGATATGGTAGTACGCTTGTCAGACAACCCGGACCCGATGTACGGGGAAAACGAGAAAAGTATTTGTTTGCCCTTGCCGGCAGATCATGTAATGATGCTGCTAACACCCGCAGAAGTGCGTACCCTTGCCAGAATGGTAATGGAAGTACAAGCCTTGCTGGAGGCTTACGCCATACTGGACGCCGCTTCCCCTTGTTCTTCGGAAGACTGATGCCCGCTTGTTTTTTGTTAACCCCTCCGGAGTGTTATCCCCTATTTCCTGCTCCAAAATAAAGGGCCGTGTTTGAACCTTATTCGCTTCGGGCGTGTTCTAGTGGTTACGCGGATCACCTAAATATTTCACATGAAAAAAAGACTACTTTTTTTGCTGGCGGCCATGTTACTCTGCCGGGGATTGGGATATGGACAGAAACTCACGGAGAAGCATATCCGCGAAGTGATGCAGCAGGCCTATAACCAGTTCAAAAACAGTAGTGGTGGCGCTAATGCGAGTTACATTCCTTATCTGGCCAATATAGATCCTGAGTTGTATGGAATTGCCATCTGTACGTCTGATGGGAAAGTACTGGAGCTGGGTGATACCAAATATGAGTTCGGGATAGAGTCTATTTCCAAAGTTTTTGTACTGGCATTGGCGATGCAGCAGCGGGGCGCCAAAGCGGTGGAGGACAGTATTGGTGTGAATGCTACGGGGATGCCGTTTAATTCAGTCATGGCCGTTGAGCTGAACCCGCAGCGGGCCGTTAATCCGCTGGTCAATGCCGGGGCCATGGCGACCAACAGTTTCATCAGGGCGCCTGGCAGTGCCGCCAAATGGGCGCTGATCGATGATATGATGGCGAAGTTTGCCTCCCGGCGTTTGTCGGTCATCCAGCAGTTATACGCCTCCGAAACCGCTACTAATCTGCATAACAGGGCTATTGCCTGGTTATTGTACTCCTATGGCCGTTTTTATGATGATATCAGTGAATCGGTGGACCTGTATACCCGTGCCTGCTCTTACGGTTCCAGTACGCGCGACCTGGCTATTATGGCCGGTACCCTTGCCAACAGCGGTGTGAACCCGGTAACGAAGGAGAAGGTGATAGATGCCGTTTTATGCCCGCGTATACTGGCTACTATGATTACCGAAGGATTGTATGATGATACTGGCGCCTGGGTATATCATACCGGCGTGCCTGCCAAAAGCGGTGTTGGCGGCGGTATAATCGCAGTGGTGCCTGGTAAAATGGCCATTGCGGTATTTGCCCCGCCGCTGGATAAATCCGGTAACAGCATAAAAGCGCAGAAAACGCTGCAGTATATTATCGATGAACTGAAGCTGAATCTGCTGCTTCCCCATGGATAGGCGCAGTGCGTATTACCGTTACCGTGTCTGTCCGGCAGGTGAGTAACGATGCCGGTTATTGTCAACAAAAAGGCGGGATCTCCCCTGTAAAATACCGGTATAATTCGGTATATTTCTTGTGGCCCTTTCAGCTCCTGAACAAGTTTCAATCATCACATGTTGTATACTTATGGACGTAAAAGATTACTACAAGATACTTGGCGTAGAAAAAACAGCAACAGCGGAACAGATCAAAAAAGCGTACCGGAAACTGGCGGTGAAATACCATCCCGATAAAAACCAGGGGGATAAGGCCGCTGAAGACAAATTCAAGGAAATCAACGAAGCCTACGAAGTATTAAGCGACGAAGAAAAACGCAAAAAATACGATCAGTTCGGGGAAAACTACAAGTATTACGAGCAGCACGGTGGCCGGCCGGAAGATTTTGACTGGTCGCAGTATGGCGGTGGTGGCCGGCAAGGCGGCTACACCTATTCCGGCAATATGGAGGACATGTTTGGCGGGGAAGGTGGTTTTTCTGATTTCTTCGAGCAGCTGTTTGGCAGCCGTTTTACCGGCGGTGGCCGGCGGCAGCAACAGGGGCCGGGCCGTGGCCGCGATGTACAGGCTACCATGGAAGTATCGCTGGAAGATGCCTACACCGGCGCCACCAAACAGGTGGAGGTTAACGGCAGCCGGTTGAATATCAAAATGAAGCCCGGATTGCACGAAGGCCAGGTGATCCGCCTCAAGGGAAAGGGCTCACCCGGGCGCCAGGGAGGGCCGGCAGGAGACCTGCTCATCACCATCCAGCTGGGAGCCCATCCGCAATACGAACTAAAAGGACAAGATATTCATACGGAAGTGCCATTACCCTTATATACGGCTATCCTGGGCGGTAAACTCACCGTACCCACCCCTGCCGCCTCACTGAGCATGAATATCCCCGCAGGGACCGACAGTGGCAAGGTTTTCCGGCTAAAAGGCAAAGGCATGCCGGCATATGACCATAAAGGCACTGCCGGCGATCTGTACATCAAAACAGTCGTACATATACCCAAAAACCTTTCCGACAAGGAAAAAGAATTGTTTCAGCAACTTTCACAACTAAATGAGAATGGTCATGCTTAAACTTTTTGATTACCTGGAAGAAGTGATTGCCACCGAGAGGATTTCACAGTTGAAAAATCCGCCCCTGCTGTATACTGCCAGCGAAATCATGCAGGAGCTGGGTTATCAGGACCCTCATATGCTGCAGGAACCGCTGGACAGGGCCATGCACGCCTGTGCCTCCCTGCAGATACCCGTCAACTATAACTTTCATAAAATTTTTTGTTTTAAAGACGGTGGAGAAATGGAAACAGACTGGCAGCTGTCTGAACTCGCCACCTATTTGCTGATGATCAACTGCAACCCGCTCAATCCGCTGGTCGCCAAAGCACAGCTGATCTTTATGATGAAAGACCGCGTATGAGAGATGTCAACCGGACCGGTATTCTGATTGTGATCATCATGGGTACCACCATGGCAGGGATTGATTCTAGCATTGTCAATATATCCCTGCCCGTTATGAGTAAACAATTTAATTGTACGCTCAGTGAAATTGAATGGGTGATCACCGTGTACATGCTCAGCTTCTCTGTACTTATGCCGCTTACCAACTGGCTGAAGAACCGCATCGGCTTTTTTAACCTCTATATCGGCGCTATTTCCCTGTTTACTTTCGGATCGCTGTTGTGCGCATTATCTACCACCCTGCCTTCCCTGCTGGTGGGCCGGATAGTACAGGCACTGGGCGGCGGCGCCATGGCGCCTACTTCCATGGCCATCATCTCCTATGTGTTCCCTGCGCGGGTGCGGGGCGCTGTATTGGGCTGGTGGGGATTGGGTAACCTGGCAGGACCGGCCATCGGTCCTACTTTGGGCGGTATCCTGACCCAACAGTTCGGATGGCCTTCTATCTTTTATATCAATTTACCGATAGGAATTATCACCGTCATCCTGTCGTTCAAGTACCTGAACGTATTGCGCAGCCAGGCGAAGCTAAAGCTCCCCTTTGATCTGATGGGCTTCACCACGCTGACCATCTTCCTGGTGTGCCTGCAATACGGCGTGGCACGTGCAGAAGTGTTGGGTATATCATCTCCCGAAATATTAACCACGCTGGGGGTAGCGGTGGTGTCGCTGATCGCTTTTATCCTGCTGGACCGTAAACGTAAGGCGCCTATTATTGACCTGGAGTTGTTTACCAACTATTCTTTTGTCAGTTGTATACTGGTTACTATTTCCCGCGCGGCCGCCCTGTATGGCGGCTTGTTTCTGATGCCTTTCCTGTTGCAGGAGCAAATGGGTTATTCGGAAGGCGCTTCGGGCTTGCTGATATTACCTAACTCCGTGTTTATGGCCGCATTGATGCCGTTTGCCGGTAAGTGGTCTGATAAACATGGTTCCCGTGAAATCTCTATGCTGGGGATAGTATTACTGGCCGTATCCATGTACCTGTTTTCCATATTGGACCGGGGCAGCAATCTCCTGGAGGTGATTACCGCGATGACCGTGCGGGGGCTGGGAATGGGGCTGCTGCTGGCGCCGTTGAATGCCGCTACGCTGAGTGCGGTGCGGCCGTCGGAGGTAACGATGGCCTCCTCTCTCAGCACCCTGATGCAACAGGTGGGTGGCGCTATTGGCATCGCCGTACTGGCTATTATTACCCAAAACGCCTACAACAATCATGTGCTTGCCGGCGCAGCTTCCATGCGGGCGCATCACCTGGCGTTGCGGGAAGGATTTCATATTTCCCTGATCATCCTCCTGGTTACACTGGTGCCTGCCTGGTTCCTGCCCCGCAGGAATGTAGTGCTGAAAGATGTGGATGCACATATCGATACCTGATGTATCTTGGCACATATTTTTTAACGAATACAGCGGAACCACACCATCACCTATGGCTATAAACAGTAAGCGGCATATATTAATGATTGACGATGATGAGGATGATTTTTTCCTGGTAAATGCACTGCTACAGGATATTTCCCCCGATGAGTACGTTTTGCAGTGGGTATCTTCCTATAGTGAAGCGCTGGCTATTATCGAAGCCAGGGCGCATGATTTGTACCTGGTAGACTATCGGCTGGGGGCTCATACCGGTATTGATGTGTTGCATCATTTCCGCAACCTGGGTTATAAAGCCCCGGTTATTTTGTTTACCGGTAAAGGTGATTATCATATAGATAAAGAAGCCATGCAGGCCGGCGCAGCGGATTACCTGGTGAAAAGTGAGATCAATGCGGTGGGACTGGAACGTGCTATCCGTTATACCCTGGATAAATTCACGCATCTGCATGCCATTGAGAAAAGTGAAAAAAGATATTTCAGCATTTTTGAGAAATCCAATGATGCCATTCTGCTGGCTGACTGTGAGCATCGTATTGTAGCCGCCAACCCCGCTGCCATCCGGCTGTTGCGTTATGAAGAGGCTTCACTGTACAACAGTTATCTGGGTAATCTTTTTGCCAACAACGAGCAAATCAAAACGTTTATTGACCAGTTATGTGCGGAAGATGGCGTGGTACACCAGGAATTTGTGTTCCGTACGTTTGAGGGACAACAGATCGATGTGGTGGTGAATGCCTCGTTGCTGGATGAAAAAAAACAATTGTATCTCTGTATTATCCAGGATATCACAGAACGTAAAAGAAAGGAACAGGAAAAACAACAGCAGGAGAAATTCGCCATTACCGGCAGGATAGCCCGTGTAATTGCCCATGAGGTGCGTAATCCGCTGACGAATATTTTGCTGGCTGTTTCTGAATTAAAAACCTCCGATATGCCGGAAACGGCCGATTCCCAGCTGTACCTCGATATTATGGAGCGTAACTGTCATCGTATTAATCAGCTGGTGACAGAGTTGCTGGAGTCTACCCGCATGTCTGAACTGAATATGCTGGCGCAGGGCCTGAATGTGCTGATAGAGAAAACCCTTCAGCTGGCGGCGGACCGGTTGCAGCTGAACGATATCCGGGTAGTCAAAAAATTGCGGGAACCCGATATGCAGATTATGGCCGATGAGGATAAGATGATCATCGCGCTGCTGAATATTGTTATCAACGGCATTGAAGCGATGAAAGCAGGTGACGGTACGCTGGAGCTGGAAACCTGGCATGATACCGAACGGGTATTTGTTCGTATACGCGATACCGGTAGTGGCATTCCGCCGGAAAACCTGGCCAAACTATTTGAGCCATTTTTCACCAGTAAAACCAAGGGCACTGGTCTGGGGCTCACGGCTACACAGAATATCATCCTCAATCATAAAGGCCAGATACAGGTAAACAGCCGTCCCGGTGAAGGGACGGAGTTTGTGATCAGTTTCCCGATTGTAAAAGGCGCGAAGTAAATCAGGCTTCTTTGATGCCTGTTTGGGTGAAGATAATTTTCCGTTGTTTATACAGGTTGCCGATAGTCATCTTGAATGTTTTTTTGCTCATGCCGAAGAACTCCTGTATTTCTTCCGGGGTGGACTTATCATGATAGGGCAGGTAACCGCTGTTTTCGTGTAGGAGACGGAGTATTTTTTCTCCTTCATCTTCCACCCGCTTATACCCTGGTTGGCCCAGTACCACGTCTATTTTATCTTCCCGGATGCCACGGATAAAGCCTTTCAGTTTATCTCCCACTTCCACAGTACGAAAGAGTTCGTTGTGATGGAGGATACCGGTATGCTGGTTATTGATGATGACCACGTAGCCGATATCGGTGCGGCGGTACACCACCAGGTTGACCGGGTCCATTTCTTTTACGGTCAGGTTTTCGTTGCTCAGGAAACGGTCTATTTTCTCTGTGGCAGCGAGACGGCCGGTCAGTTCATCGATATATATTCTTACGAGGTATTCCTGTCCGGGTACCATGCGGGTCAGCTGTTGTGACTGTGGCACAAAGAGGTCTTTCATCAGGCCCCAGTCGAGGAAAGCGCCCTGTTGGGTGGTGCTGACGGCTTTGAGGTTGACGATATCGCCCGCAATGCCATAGGGCTTTTGGGTAGTGGCGATCAGCCTGTTTTCGGAATCATGGTACAGGAATACTTCCAGTTCATCGCCTATTTTGGTGCCATCGGGCACAAACCTTGACGGCAACAGTATTTCCTGGTCCACACCTTCCAGATATACGCCGAAATCAGCTTCTTTTTTAACCCTTAACAGGTTATACTCACCCACCTTTATCATATTGAAATATTAAGTATACGGCTGCAAGTTACTTATAGATTACGGATTGTGGGAATCATATTCTGCTTACTTTTGTAGCATTGGCCGTGAAAGGCTGTTTTTGCCTGTAATTGCCGATCAAAACCAACCAACCATCTTATGACGATTTTATCATTTACACTGATCCTGCTTGCCGGGGCCTTTCTGGCTGGGCTATTGGGGTCGCTTACCGGGCTGGGAGGCGGTGTGGTCATTATCCCGCTGCTAACGCTGGTTTTCCACGTTGACATCCGCTATGCGATTGGAACAGCCCTGATCGCGTCTATTGCCACTTCTTCCGGTTCTGCATCTGCTTATGTAAAAGAAGGGATTACCAACATCCGGCTGGGCATGTTCCTGGAAATTGCGACGACCACGGGGGCGGTCGTCGGGGCGCTGATAGCGGTTTTTATCCCTACCAGCATTGTGGCCGTTATCTTCGGCTGCGTGCTCATTTTCTCCGCTATCATGGGGTTACGCAAAAAAAGGGAAGCATTTTCCGATGAAGATGTCAGTAAACTGGCGCGGGACCTGAAGCTGAACGGTACCTATCCTGCCGGTGGGGAACTGGTGTCTTACAAAGTAAGGCATGTGCCCGGCGGTTATTTTATGATGACCTTCGCCGGCGTAATGTCCGGCCTGCTGGGTATTGGCTCCGGCGCACTGAAAGTGCTGGCTATGGACAATATCATGCGTATTCCCTTCAAGGTGTCTACCACTACCAGCAATTTTATGATTGGCGTAACGGCGGCAGCCAGCGCGGTGGTATACCTGCAACGCGGATATGTAAGTCCCGGTTTATGCATGCCGGTAGTACTGGGCGTACTGCTGGGCGCTTTCGGCGGTTCCCGGCTGCTGGTGAAAGCCAACACCAAATGGCTGCGTATAGTCTTCAGCGTTGTTATCACTTTCCTGGCGCTGCAGATGATTTATAACGGTGTAAACGGAAAACTGTAGTACATGAAGCGTTTATTTTCAAGTCATTTCTGGGCTGATAAGGATGTACAGCAACTGATAGGCAAACAGCTCCGTATTGGCGTTATACTGTCCAGCATTGTGGTATTCATTGGCGGGATGATATACCTGTCCCGCCATGGGCATGAAAGCCCCGACTATGGTACCTTTGCGGGTGTGCGGCAGGGGCTGGACAATCTTCCCGGTATTATACAGGGGATTATGCAGGGAAAGGGGATGAATGTAATTCAGCTGGGTGTTGTGCTGCTGATTGCTACGCCTATTATCCGTATTGCGCTTTCTGTATTTGCATTTTTACTGGAGAAGGATTACCTGTATGTATTTATAACCCTGCTGGTACTGGGTGTGATCACCTTTAGTATGGTAGGCGGATTGGAACGATTGTAAAAAAATCTGTTCGATTCCCATCTTCCCAAAAAATAGGGTGTCAAAAGACACCCTATTTTTTTATACATATAGTTGTTAAATTACTCTTTTGTATATTCTGTTGCATAGCCATCTTCCTCTGTGACGATGAGCTTTCCATTTTCCAGTTTGACATCTGCGATCACCAAATAAAAGTCTTTGGTGCTTTGTTTGATGATATCGCTGATGATATATATTTTTTTAGCAGTGCCATCATAATACCAGGACAGATCTTCACTGCCACGATCTGCATAACCGTTGTAGGAGCGGCTATTACAGGAGCTTAAATTGAGCTGGTAACTAGAGTCGAAGTAAACAGATTTAGCACTGCCATTGGCATTCAACTCCATATATTCCTCTATGGTTTTCCAGTAAGACTGCACCAGATTAACGGCTCCCGGTGCAGTAGGGTCGCTGGCAAAAGCGAGCGTGCCGTTGTTGCAGACGTAGAAACTACGGCTGGAATCAGCCACATATGGGTTTATCCATTTACCATCCGCCTCATTGAGCCTGCTCATTTTCCATTTGCCGGACAACGCTTTTGAGTCGGTGCTAGCTGCGGTATTAAAGAGGTTGGCACTTACGGTAACACTTTTACTGATTTTACCTGCGGCATTATAAACGGAGATCAACAGTTTTACAACACCGTTTGATACATCAGCAGGAACTTTGATTATCACGGCAGAATCGTTGAAATTTCCATAGATGTCACGGCCAAAAATAGATCTCTGGTTAGCGATACGGCCGCCGGCAGGTTTGCTGAAGTCTATATTAAAGTAAGCATCAGCACCCTCGAATTGTACATATGCACCTTTTACGATGCTGCCTTGTTCTACCGGTACAGGAATGACCAGGTAACGACCGGCTACAGCGCTATAAGTATCTGCCGCGATTGTTGCGGACAGGACAGGAGCATCTGCTGTCGCAGAGGCTGCAGGGAGCGCACCTTTTACAATGGTGCCGCGGCTGGCAACAGAAGCAGCCGTCAGTGAAGAGGCATTGTAGGGTTTGGTGATGGGGTCAGGAGGAGGGTTGCTATTGTCATCCTTTTTGGAGCATGCAAAAATTGTCAATGTCAACGCAGCTCCAATCAATATCAGTTTTTTCATAGGTTGAAATGAGTTAATTAGTTCGTGGGATAAATTTACAAATGATATTTTATTTTAATTAACAAAAACAATATCTTGAATAGTTTACGCATATTTTTAAAATGATTGTTTGTTACTGTCCTATAAAAAGGAAAAGGCTGTATCAATTTTTGATACAGCCTTTTCCGTGATTACAACAATTGAAACGCTTACCAGCCGGTATTCTGGGGGTAAGGTGTTCCGGTAGTAGTAGCATCTATCTGGTCTTGCGGAATGGGGCGCAGCAAGTGTTTGGGAGATTTGAAATTAATGCGGGCGTTGTCGTCGCAATGTTTCAGCAAGCGTGTCTGCAGGGTACCGGTCCTCACGAGGTCCAGCCAGCGTACATTTTCGCCGGCCAGTTCACGGGAA
Organism: Chitinophaga qingshengii; assembly: GCF_014529935.1. GTDB lineage: Bacteria > Bacteroidota > Bacteroidia > Chitinophagales > Chitinophagaceae > Chitinophaga > Chitinophaga qingshengii. Next base: position 2,932,109 of record NZ_JACVFC010000001.1, on the reverse strand, counting down.
CGTTCGTCGAGGATAAAATCCAGGTTGAGATCTGCCGCTGTGATATCCATTTTGGTTTTGTCGCCGGTAGGGTACGCCGCTCTTTCTCTCACCGCATTGACATAAGGCACGGCATCGCCGGCGCGACCGCTTTGCAGCAGCGCTTCTGCCGCTACCAGGTATGTTTCCGCGAGGCGGTAAGCAATGAGGGGGCGGATAGAAGGCGCGTTCATGTCGGAACGTTTGGTATCGATGTATTTGGACAATGCCGGCGACATTTTGATGGAATACTTGTTGGACGGTATGAGCGTATACGGAGATGCCGCAATCTGTGCATCGGTGAATTTACCTGGTGGCATATAGATGCAGGTATCGCCCAGTTTCATTTTGGGTTTGCCGGGAGCGGCGCCCGCCGGAGCGCCTGCTGGCAGCGGGTTAGGCCATACCGGGATACTGCTGGCATTGTTGCAGAACCATACCGTCTGGAAACTTTTGCCGTAGCGGGTATCGTTTTTACGTTCTGCGAAAGCCGTATCTATCAGCCATTTGGTAGGCACGGTACGGATATACGGACGGCCATCATGGATGTTGCGGGTCATGCCATCTATTTTTTCATACTGTGGCACAAACAGGTGTACGAGCATATTGTCCGGCGTACGGTTGTCCTGGCCGGGAGAACCGTTGTAAGACAGGCTGGCGGTGTGTTGTACGGTCCACAGTACTTCCGCATTGTTTTCATTGCCTTCCGCGAATACGTTACCAAAATCGGGCAACAGGTTAATACCCAGTGATGGCGCGGTAGTGAGCAGATCAATGGCGGTGGCAGCCGCATCCTGGTAATCGGTCGGTTTGGCGGCCTTACTACCGGCGCGGGTCAGGTATACCTTTGCCAGTACATGTTTGGCAGCGGCTGCGTTAGCGCGGCCGGCATCGATACCCTTAGGGCCTGGCGCCAGGTCCGGGATCGCTTCTTTCAGATCGGTAATGATCGCCTCATATACGGTCGCTAAAGGATCGCGGTTGGCGGAAGTTACCGGCCCGGAAATAAAGGACTTGCTGAGGGTCACATCTCCCCAAAGCTGTACCAGCACAAAATAATAGTTGGCCCGCAGGAACTTGGCTTCTGCGATCGCTTTTTTGCGGATATCATCGGCAAGATTAGGAGCATCCGGTGCAAACTGTATCACCGCATTACAGGTGTTGATATAGGTGTAACAGTTATTCCATTGCGATTTGAACTTACCATCGCTGGGCAACAGGCCCGGATCGTAGGTCATAAAGTTCTGGTTGCCATCATTCCCTCTTTTAAATTCATCTGTGCCGGGTGTGGTCATAGAGAAATAATCTTCGCAGCCCCAGATGGTACGGGTACCTGCGTAAGAGGCGTCCAGTGCGGCGTTTACGCCCTGGGCCGTTTTATAGAAATCCGGTACCAGTACGGACCGGGGTGTTTCGTTCAACATTTTGCTGCAACCTCCCAATAGAGAAGCGGTTGTAAATATGCCGGCAGCGAGCCATATTTTTTTCATCACGCACAATTTTGAAGGTTTATAAAGTAAGGTTTACACCGAAGAGCATGGACCAGGTAGCCGGTGTGTCTGCATTGATATTGCCGGCAGATTCCGGATCTACCCCATGGTATTTGTTGCGGTATTCGGAGAAGAAAATGAACGGGTCCTGCGCGGTAACGTATACCCGCAGCGATCTGGCTTTCAGTTTCTGTACAAAAGAACCCGGCACATTGTAACCCAGGCTGAGCGTCCTTATTTTCAGGTAGCTGCCATCGAAGTAACCCAGTGTGGAGTTGTATTGTGTTTGTGTTCTGGACTGATTGGGTTTCGGGAAATAGGTTTCGCTGTTATAAGGTGTCCAGTAAGGCACGTTCAGGTTGTTGTAGTTACCCTGGAAGGTGTTGGCAAAACCGCCACCATACAGCTTACTGTTGAGCGTACTGCCGATGCGGGCATACACCACCACGGTGAGGTCAAATCCTTTGTAGCTGAAACGGTTAGTCATGCCACCTTCCCATTTCGCCTGCGGAGAACCAACGATGGTTTTATCAGCGTCACTGAAAGTACTGTCGTTGTTCACGTCTTTCACGCGGATAGTGCCTATTACAGAGGAGTTGCCGGTTACCTTCTGACCATAACGTTGTGCCAGCAGGGAATCCGGTTTGGTGTTCTGCCAGATGCCGATGCGCTGGTAGTCGTAGATAGCGCCGATAGGCTGACCAACAAACCATCCATTGGAAATATCCTGTTGAATGCCGTTGTACAGCTCCGTGATTTTACCCCGGTTGATAAAGAAGTTAACATCCGACGTCCAGGTGAAATCGCCGGCGCCTTTGCCTTGTATGTTAACGGTCGCCACATGCAGATCGATACCCCTGTTTTGTGTTTTACCCACATTTACCAGCACATCGCCGGGGATACCGGAAGTACCGGGCAGGTGCAGTGGTAACAGCAGGTTGCTGGTTTGGGCGGAATATACTTCCGCGCTACCGGTGATACGGTTGTTGAACAAACCGAAGTCCACAGCCAGGTTGGCGGTAGTGGTGTATTCCCATTGCAAAGCCTGGTTGGGAGCGGTATTAATAAATACGCCGGTAACGTTGGTAGAGCCGTAGTTGTAGTTAATACCTTTCAGTGCTCCCAATGTCTGATAGGGATTGATGGCGGTATTGCCGGTACGGCCATAGCTGGCGCGGAGTTTCAGGTTACTGAAAGTTTTGGATTCCCGCATGAAATTTTCGTTGCTGATAATCCAGCCTACTGCTGCAGAAGGAAATCCTTTGAATTTATTGCCTGGCGCGAGCCGGGAGCTGCCATCGCTGCGGGCTGTGAGTGTGAGCAGGTAACGGTCTTTCAGGCTGTAATTCAGACGGCCCATGTAAGACACGATATCCCATTTGTTTTCGGAACCGCTGCCGGCCAGGTTAAGGCCGTAGGTGGTATTGAAGTATTGCAGGTCGTCAGACAACAGGGTGTTGTTATTGTAGTTGTTGGACTGGCTGCGGGATTCCTGCAAACTATACAGACCGGTGAAATTGATATGATGATCTTTACCGAACTGTTTATCATACACGAGGAGGTTTTCCAGGGTGTAGTTGACTTCGGAGCCGAATTTATTTTCGCTGGTATTGAGGCTGCCGAGGTTGTTGGTAGTTTTGCTGGCGTAGAAATTACCGTAGTTATCGCTTTTGATTTCCGCGCCGCCATTGAAGCGGTATTTCAGTCCAGGCAGGATATTCACATCCAGGTAAGCCGTGGTGAAGGTACCATTCCGTTTTCTTTTTTCCACCGTAGCGCCGGGAAGGAAATCGGCCAGCGGGTTCCAGATTTGTTTTTGGCTGCCGGCGAGGAAGTCGTTGATCACCGCGCCGGTGCTGTCGTAGGCGGGCGCCATGGGACTGGCTCTCAGGGCTTGTCCCATCGGGTTTACGCCTTCGCCGGTAGTAGTAGAGAAGTTATTGAGTGAGCTGACGCCTATTTTGAAGGTTTTATTGATCTGATGGTCCACGCTCACTTTTATTGTAAAGCGTTCAAAAGCCTGGCCCGGATAAACGCCTGTTTCCTTGTAATATCCGGCAGAGGCGGCGAACTGTGTTTTTTCGTTACCACCGGAAATACCTACCTGGTGGTTGGTCATGATACCGGTTTTGTAGATCAGGTCCTGCCAGTCGGTGCTGTTACCTTTGGCGAGTTGTCTTCTTTCTTCCGCATCGAAGCCATCGATGAGGATTTGCGGATCATCCGGACCGCTGTATTTCAGTGGAGGGTCTTGCGTGCCGTTCCAATACGCCCATTTTTTCAGATCGGCGTATTGTTGGGCGTTCATCAGGTCGTATTTGCCGGATGGTTTTACGAAGCCGGCATAACCGCTGTAGGTGACTACTGCTTTGCCGCTGCGGCCGCGTTTAGTGGTAACGAGGATAACGCCGTTGGCGCCTCGGGAACCGTAGATAGCCGTAGAAGACGCATCTTTCAGTACGTCTACCGAAGTGATGTCATCCGGATTGAGGTCGTTGATATCGCCGTTGTAAGGGATACCGTCTACCACGAAGAGAGGTGAGTTACCGGCTTTCAGGGAGCGGGTACCGCGGATGAGTATCGTGGGTTTAGCACCGGGTTTACTGTTACCGCCGCTCTTTTGGATATCGATGCCGGCGCCTTGTCCCTTCAGTATGGAGGTGAGGTTGGCAGCGGGGATATCGCGGAGCGATTGTGCATTGATAGAAGTGATAGAGCCGGTTACATCGGAGCGTTTTTGGGTACCGTAGCCTACTACCACTACTTCGTTCAGTTCGCCTTTGTCCACCGCCAGGGAAATGCTGACGTTGTGCATATCCGTGTTTTCCACCTTGAGTTCACGGGCGATGAAGCCGGTGTAGGTTACTTTGATGAAAACGTTTGCAGGCACATCTAATTTAAAAGTGCCGTCGGGCTGCGTGGTAACGCCGCGGGTAGTGCCTTTTATCACGATGTTGGCGCCGGGTAGTGGTTCTCCTGTTTGGGAAGTCACCCGGCCTTTTACGCTGACGGTCTTCTCCTGTGCATACAACGGTGACGTATATATGCAAACAGACAAGAACCAGCACATCATGATGGAAAGCAGTTGGCGGGAATGGGTGCACCATCCCGGAATCTGGAATTTCATAACGTTAGTTTTTGTTGATAAAATGGATTACATGTTAACGGGTGATGTCCTTACCATAAAGTCTTAATGCCAATTGCGCTTCAAATAGGGACGCAGGGGCCACTGCCTGTCCGGGCAGTTCGTTGATACCTGCATTTTCCACGGTGACTTTGGAATCCGCCTGAAAGCCTGCCAGGATGGGAGCTGCGATGGTATAGTTCCGACGCCGTTCCGTATCCCAGAAATTATAATGCTGATCTTTTGCGGAGCTGTGTTTGAAATTCCAGAGCACCAGTTGTTTACCGTGATGCGGGTGGCCCGGTTCGGGGCCGCCCAGGTTGTAAAACACGCCACCGCGAATGTCGTCGAACAAGGTGGCATAAGGTTGTCCGGAGTGACTATCGAAATTTTGATCGGTGCCTAAGGCACATTGTGTAATCACCGTACCGGCGGCGCTGTACCCCGTACCGGGGCCATGATGTTGGGCGCCATTGAAATAACATTGTTTGATGAGTACGCCGTATCCTGTGCGGGCGTGTACAGAAGCGTGTCCTTTTTTACCGAGGAAGGTGACGTTTTGCACCGTTACCTGGTAACCGGCACGGATATTTACGCCTTCGTTCCAATCCTGGAATACACAATCGCGTATCCAGCTGTTTTTGACGTATTCCATGCCCACGGCTTCCCAGGCATAGTCGTGTATTTCATTTTTGTGATGTACAAAATCTTCCGGGTAACTTTTCCAGTTGCTGGAAAAACGGATACCGGTGATACCGCATTCTTCCAGGCTGTTATAGGTCATCAGCTCAAACGGTTTCCCTTCAATCAAATGAATATCCAGGTGCAGTGGATTCTTAAAAGTAACCGTGTTGCCGTTAATTTTTTCGATGGTATGAATTTCCTGTACCTGCATGCCGCCATTGTCGCCAAAGAGGCGTGTCCACTGTTGTTTCAGTGGCAACGGATCGAAGTACCATTTCGTATAGGCTTCACTGCGATGCCGTATGACCACATCCTGACCGGGTTGTAAGCGCGCAGCATCTGCTACCTGTACGGTGAAGGTTTCGCGGGGCGCATTGGCAGTGATGGTGGTCAGGCGTTGTGGATTATTTTGTGCCGGACGAAACAGGAATTGCCGGTCGTTGAGTCTTTTTTTATCCTGATAAATTTCTGTACCGCCTTCCTGGCTGCCGCTGCCTTGCAGGATGATATTGCTGCTGGTAATGAGGATTTGTTTTTTATTGTCTTCATCGGGGGCGAGCAGGTATTTGCCTTTGGGGAAAAACACAATGCCACCGCCGGGATTTGCTGCTGCTGCCTCTACGGCGCGTTGTATAGCTTCGTCGTCGTACTGTTCATCGTTGGGGATGGCGCCGTATTGTGTTACATCAAACTTCTTTCTCCCGGAAAGTTCGGGTAGGGGTTTCTCTGAAAAATGATAGCCGGCATAGGAAAAATCAGGTAGGGCAGGAATGGTGTTGTTTTTACGTGCGTCTACAAATTCTTTCCACAGCGGTGCTACCGGCGGGGCGGCGGCTACGGCGCCATCCACGGTCACCTGTTGGGCGTTGCCTTCCAGTTGCAGGAAACGTACCGGGGATGCAGGATGCCGTATGGCCTTCAGTTCCACCTTTTTTGAATCAGCGATGCGTACCAGCGGTTCTTTGCCGGTATTGCCCGGCAGTGTCCATTGTGAAAGCTGTACATCGGCAATATCATTGGCAATTACTGCCGGGCGTGCATCAAGCTGATCGCAGGTATAGGTGACATTATGGAAACGAATATTTTTAGCATGCCGGATATACAATGCATAGGCTGGTATCTGTTTGCCGAACATTTTTATTTCAGGATAATCATTTTCCCTTTCTTCCAGTTTCACCTGCGCATCGGCAGCGGTGCCTTCACCGGGAATATTCATACGGATATTTTCCAGGGAGATACCGTCGATATAATGACCGGGAATGCCGCTGATGAGCATGCCGGTCCAGGTGCCATGTTGTACGCTCACATCTTTGATACTGATATCGCTGATGCTGCCGACTGTTTGTTTGGCATCGCCTTCGCGGAAGGTCTTCAACCGCGAGCCCAGGCGGATAATGATGGGCATATTGACTTTATCCATTTTCACATCGCTGATGCGGATATTGCGGAGATGGGAGCCATCTACGGAGAACAGTTTGATACCGCCTTCGCGGGCAAATGCCACATCGATATGGCTGACTTGTATATTCTCAAAATTACCGGCCGATTCAGTACCAAATTTAATAGCGCCTTCTCCGGTGTTGATTTTGATATTGCTGACGGTCACATCCCGGCAGGGATAGGGGCTGGTGGTTTTAAAACAGATGGCGTCGTCGCCGCTGTCGATATCACAATCGCGGATCACGACTTTTTCGCAGCAGTCGATATCGATGCCGTCGTTGTTACCCAGTCCGCGGCTTCTGATCGTTACTTTTTCCGTTAAGATGTTGGTGCAATGGAAAAAATGCATGGTCCAGGCAGTGGGGCCTTGCAAATGAATATCTGCGACCTTGATTTGGTGGCAGCGAACAAAACGTACCAGGAAAGGGCGTCTTTCATGGCCGCCGGAGGCTCTTACCAGCTTGCCTTGCCCATCGATAGTGCCTTTACCCGTGATGCCGGTATTAGTGGCTTCTATGGCGCCAATGAGGGCATAGCCCATTTGTTGGCCAAGGCCATCCTTAAAACCGTCTACCACCTGGTAATCTTTGATATCCGGGCTACCCAGCAGGGTAGCGTTTTCATCTACCTGTAATATTACCTTGTTTTTAAGCAGCAGGGTGCCGGTCAGCCAGGTGCCGGAAGGTACGCGTACTTGTCCGCCTCCTTTGGCGGAGCAGGCATCGATGGCTTTTTGTATAGCCGTGGTATTGAGCGTTTTACCATCGCCTACCGCGCCGTAGCGGGTAATGTCAATAACGGTGGATTTATCTACAGCGTTGACCATAGTGGCGTTCAACAGCCAGTAGATAAGCTGAAGTGACAGGAAGTATTTCATAACGGTTGTGGAAATAAAGAGACAGGCGACAACGAAGTCTCATCAGTCGTCGCCTGGTTTTTTTAAAGCGTTCCGGTGGTTTCTACCTTAATAACGGTGGCGATAGCATCGGGTGCCTGTGCAGGTACGTTGATCACGAGGCCTTCAGCCGTAGTGGCGGCATTGAGTTTTTTTCCGCCGGCGAGGAGCCGGGTGCTGGTCACTTTATTTTTCAGGCCGGGCACTACCAGTTTACCGTCAGCAGGCCAGTTGAATACATGCAGATAGAGGGTGGTGTTGCCGTTTTTTACTTTTTTAGTGCAACGTCCCCAGGGCAGTGCTTCCAGTGGGCTGCCGCTGGTAGCGTAGATGGCTTCACCATTGACTTTCATCCATTGACCGATACCTTTCAGTCCGTCGATGCTGGGTTGCGGGAATTGACCTAAAGCATCCGGGCCAACATTGAGCAGGTAGTTACCGTTTTTAGAAGCGATGTCTATCAGGTTCCTGATCAGCGTTTCCGTACTTTTCCATTTGTTGTCGTAGCTTTTATATCCCCAGGTACCGTTCATGGTCATGCAGGTTTCCCAATCGCGGCCGTCCAGTTCTGCCTGTGTCGGAATTTTCTGTTCCGGTGTTTTATAATCGCCGGGGAAGTTGGGTCTTTTCAGCCGGTCGTTGGTAATGATATTAGGTTGCAGCGATAATACCGCCTGCAGTTTTTTCGCGTATTCATCCGTCATGTTGGTCGGCGTATCCCACCATAGTACAGCCACATCGCCGTAGTTGGTAAGTAGTTCCTTTACCTGCGGCACGGCTACTTTATCGATGTATTCGCCCATGGTAGCGGAAGTTTGTGCCGGGTCCCAGTGGCCGGTATTTGCCTGCGTATAGGCGTCTATTTTAGCAGAATCGGGATTAGCCCAGCCTTCGGAAGTTACCTTTCGTGCGGCGGCGCCGCCGGGGTTGTTCCAGTCCTGTGCCTGGGAGTAATAGAAGCCCAGTTTAAGGCCATATTTTTTACAGGCAGCAGCCAGTGGCTGGAGTATGTCTTTGCCATAAGGAGTGGCGTCTACGATGTTCCATTTGCTGGCAGCAGATTTGAACATCGCGAAGCCATCGTGGTGTTTGGCAGTGATGACGATGTATTTCATACCCGCATCTTTCGCTGCTTTCACCCAGGCTTCCGCATCATATTTAACCGGGTCGAATGATTTAGCCACTTGTTGATAATCGGCCACTGATATTTTACCGCGGTTCATGATCCATTCACCGCCGCGGCCTATCTGGTGTCCTTGCCAGTTGCCGGCCAGCTGAGCGTATACCCCCCAGTGGATAAACATGCCGAAACGGGCTTCCCGCCACCATTTCATGTGCTCGTCGTGGGATGTTTGTGCGAACATTGTTTGCGTGGCATAGCAGAGCGCAAACAGAAAAAGGAGTAGTTTTTTCATAACATGATGATTGCTGATTTACGTGATTCAGCGGTAAAAGATTTTGTGTTGATTTCTGTTTACTGATGATAATTATTCTGCAATCGTTTGCATTATTGTTTCAAAAAATAAGCGCCACGCGCTTTGGTTGTTTACTTCCCGTCTTTTAGTGTTGATTTTACGCTTAAAGTTTCTGTTCTAAAGGTCGGAAATAATTTACCGGGGCAGTGATCTGATTTTCACTTTTTGTCATGTTTTTTTAGCATAATGGGGAGGTCATGGAAAGATGGGATCTGCGGCTGCGGTGAATGGGGATTTCCTTAAGAGGGTGGCGAGGGAGGTGGCGAGGGTAAAGCATGTGTACCCGGTTGCCGAAAAGCAGCCGGGTACACTGACCTAGGCTTGGCGGCGGAATTTGTTTAATATTGTTTGTAATCCATCGAGCATAACAGAAAATTGGGGAACCTCTCCATACATCATGTGTTCGGTCATATACCGATAGTCCTGTCTATACGCATCATGCAAATGTGCCGGCGGAATAAAAGATATGTTTCCCCTATCAAGGGAAGCGTAGTTTCCCATGTGTTTTAACCGGCTATAGTATCTTCTATGCTTTTGAATGGTTGTATATAGTACTTTATCGGCTAATGCCTCATCAGTAATACCTTCCTGATCCATCTTTATCATATCATAAAAATGTCTGGACATTCGCTCTATTCTTATTCTTTCTCCATTAGGTCTGGAAAATTCTTCATTTAGCAGAAATGCTTTTTCAAGAAATGTTTTCCTGGGAGCGACAATAGGTACCAGGAATGGTGTTTCAGGATAATAGGATGGATTGGGGAAATATTCGTGTATCAATGAAGTAACCGGCCTGGTACTAAATGGTTCCAATAGCGACCTGGAGCTAACCTCTACCTGCACACTGTTTTTTAAATAGGAGGTAGGTTGTAGCACGGAGTCAAATTCGATAAAGAGTCGCTGAGGGTCTTTATCAGGTCGTTGCGGTGTGACGGTTTCTGCGGTGATTGTATACCATTCTGAGGGAACCCCAAGGGATGAAAACTGTTCATATAAAGATTGTTTCAACCGGATACTTGTAAACTCACAACCTTTTCTTCTGAGCCTTTCTACATCTCCTTTTGTAGGAGTCTGTTTATACTTCATGTTAAATACAACCGGGTCTATGGCAAGGTCTATGTCTTCAGAGAAACGTTGTATCAGTTTCCAGCCTTTACTGAGAGAAGTACCACCTTTGAATATTAAGTGATTGGCGTAAGCAGATTGAAAGAGTGCTTTTAATGTTAGCGTTACCCACCAATCTTTTTCAATAGCATGTGGGGGCATGCCACTTGTTTGGGCTGAGTATTGTAATGTTTGTTGTCGTTGTTCCCTGCTGAGGGAGAGCCATCCGGTCATTTTAACATAGTAGTATCGAATTTGAATAAATTAACAATAAAGTCGTTGACCCGTACGGGAGCCAGTGAAAGGTCATGTTTTAGCTTTTGGGGATCTTCCTGCTCCAGAAGTCTTTTAATCTTATTTTTAGTGAGATCGTCCATTTGTTGCAGGTTTGTTTCTTCCAACGCCAGTATTACCAGAGAACTGATTTTACCTTTTCTGGACACTCGTTTCGGGGTGGTGGCTTTAAACCTCACTTCGAGGTTTCCAACCTTGAATTTTCGTGGTGGGCCATCTGTCAGATACACTAATTTCAAAGGTACCTGTGTGCTCAACCCCAGCCTATTCATTGCATCAGCCCCGGAGGGGACAATATGTACCCTTTCCTTTTTGGCTATCATGGCTGCCACTTCTTCAACCCCTGGTATCAACTCACCTAATATTTCGTCTTTCTTAGGGGTATAATAAATACCATGTGTCAGCCGTCTGATCATACCGTTACGAACCATCCGGAACAGCGCTTGTTTAATCGCTGTTTCGGTCCCTAGCCCACGAAAATCCGTAGGAAAAATAAGCGCTCCTGGTTTTTTTCTGGCTATCAATTGTTCGATCTGAGTATGGACTTTTTTCATCGCATATCGAAGATACTGATTATTAATTTTGTAACAAAAATTTTGAAAAAGGTTACATTTATTGTTGTTAGTTTGTTGATTATAAATAATTTATGTTGATTTATATATTTTCATAATTAGATTTAAATTGTCAAAGTAAAATGTGATACTCCTTCGCTGCCATTATTGACAATATTGAAATTCTATTTTGAAATATGCAAACGATTGCATATTTTAGATGCAGCCAGGATCTGAACCGCCAATGCAATACATTGGAAACCATAGATAACTTGTAGCCTCATCTCTGAAAAATTCCCGGAAACTACCTGTAGCCGAGTGTTGTTGAAAACCCGTTTCCCTTGAACTGTACCCTTTTTTCTGATGTTTAAAACCATTGCTTTATGACATCCACTTAATACCGCTATGCGTTGAACAGCACTACGCCCGCCTGTTCACCGGATACTATTCTGCAGTGTATAACAATAACGGTTATACGCTGATAGGCGACCTATGCATTTTTATCACCCTCATTATCCACCTTTAAAGTTTTTCCTATGATGAAAAAAAGATACGCACTACTCCTGTTGTTGCTGTTATCTGTCACCACCGTACTATCGCAATCCCTGCCGGCCAATTTTCAGCGGGTGCAGGTGGTAAACGGCATCAGCAGCCCTACTTCCCTGGCCTTTTTACCGGATGGCCGTATACTGGTATGCCAGGAAACCGGACAGCTACGCGTTATCAAAAACGGCGCACTGTTATCCACACCGGCGATCACCCTGTCTGTCAATAGCAGTGGGGAACGCGGGCTGATTGGTATTGCTGTCGATCCCAATTTCGCCGGCAACCATTACATCTACCTGTACTATACGCATACATCAGGACCGCATAACCGGGTCAGCCGCTTTACCATGAACGGCGACCTGGCCTCCGCTGAAACGGCTATCCTGGACTTACCGACGCTCAGTGCTATCTACCACAACGGCGGCGGCCTGTCTTTCGGCAACGATGGTAAACTGTATGTTTCTGTAGGCGATAATAAAGTGGGCGATAATGCGGCTAACCTCGATAGCTACATGGGCAAACTGTTACGTATCAACACCGATGGTACCGTACCGACAGGTAACCCATTCAGTGGCGGTGCCCAACGCAGCCGCGTGTGGGCGTACGGGTTACGCAACCCATTCACGAACAGCATCGATCCCGTTACCGGTAAAATCTTCATCAACGATGTAGGGGAATCTACCTGGGAGGAAATCAACGATGCTACTACTGGTGGCCGTAACTTCGGATGGCCTACCCAGGAAGGTAACTGTACCAGTGGCTGCTCCGGATTCACCAATCCGATCTACCGCTATAGCACCAACCGTAATGCCAGTCCGCCGGATGGACAAGGATGCGCCATCAATGGCGGCACTTTCTTCAATGGCGCTATCAGTAACTATCCGTCCACCTACAACGGGAAATACTTTTTCCTCGACTATTGCGGCGGCTGGATCAACTACCTTAATCCCGCTTCCCCTACCCGCAGTGCTTTCGCTACAGGCCTCGGCGGTGGTATGGTGTATCTGAAGCAAGGCCCGGATGGTAACCTGTATTACCTGAGCCGCGACAACAGCGCGTTGTATAAGATTGTTTATACCGGTACCCAGGCGCCGGTAATCAGTACGCAGCCACAGCCGGTATCGGTGCCCCAGGGACAGACAGCTGTCTTCAACGTGACGGCCATCGCTAATCCGGCGCCCACCTATCAATGGCGGAAAAACGGAACCAATATCAGCGGCGCTACAGCGGCTACTTACGCCATCGCCAACGCGCAACCGGCAGATACCGGTTTATATAGTGTAGTGGTGACCAACAGCGCCGGCAGCGTTACCAGCAACAATGCACGCCTCACGGTAACGGCGCCTAATACCCTGCCGGTGGCAACGATCACGGCACCGCTGAATAATGCAAAATTCCGTGCAGGCGACACCGTTAGCTTTGCCGGTACCGGCACTGACGCGGAAGATGGTACCCTGCCCGCCAGCGCTTTTCACTGGTGGGTGGATTTCCATCATGCCAATCACGTACACCCGGGGCCACAGGTACCCGACAGCGTGAAAAACGGTAAATTCGTGATCTCCGCAGAAGGCCATACGGAAACGGATATCTGGTATCGTATACTCCTTTCCGTTAGAGACAGCCGTGGTGAACTGGATACGACCTACGTAGAACTATTCCCGGTTACTTCCAATCTTACCGTACAAACCCAGCCGGCGGGACTGCAAATCAGGTTGAACGATATTCCGTTTACTGCGCCTTATAGCACTCCTGCTTTATCGGGCATGGTACGTCCTATGGAGGCTTCCTCCCCACAGGTGCTCAATGGCGTTACCTATATTTTTGACCATTGGGTGCATGGCGGCAACCGGGTACAGAACATCACGATCGGAGATAACGACACTACTTACACCGCCGTGTTTAAAGCTGCGCCGGCAGCCACTTTGCTGAAACCGGTACAGGACGCCTATGTGCGCGATGGCACCAATGCCGGTACCACCTGGGGTATCAGCGATTCTACTTTCCTGATCACCAAAGTATCGCCTGCTGGTCAGCTCAACAATGCGCGGGAGACTTATCTGACCTTTGATCTTACCAATACGGCGGGCGGTGTATCTGCCGTAGTGCTGCGGCTTTACGGGCGTGTAGACGGTACCGTAGCCATGAGCGTGCCGGTAGGCGTTTACCCGCTGAGTAATACTACCTGGTCTGAAAAAACAATCACCTGGAATAATAAACCTGCATCGGGTGCGAATTTGCTGGCATCTACCGTACTGACAAACGACAGCGCGCGGTACTATAACTGGGATGTAACCAGTTATGTACAAAGTGAACTGGCCGCCGGCAGAAAGAAAATAGCTTTTGTGCTGAAAAGTCAGCAGGCACATGATCCGCGTATTTTCCTCAACTCGAAGGAGGCTGCCGCCAATCCGCCGCAGCTGTCTGTTATCGGAGACAGCGCCGCTACTACCTGCATTCCGGTACAGGCCAGCGCTGATGATGGCAACGTGGCGGCTAATGCGATCGATAATGACTTAAACACGCGCTGGTCGGCTTCCGGCGAACAATCCATTACCTTCTGCCTGGGTAACACTACTACGGTAAACGGTGTGGACATCGCGTTCTATAAAGGCGATACCCGCCGCGCTTTGTTTGATATACAGGTGAGCATTGATGGCACTACCTGGACCAACGCAGCTACCGGGTTACAAAGCAGTGGTACTTCCACGGCCTTTGAATCGTTTAACTTCCCGGCAGTAACGGCGAAGCATGTACGAATTTTGGGGCATGGTAATAATGTGAATGCATGGAACAGCTATGCGGAAGTGAAGATCAAAACGGGAACGGCGCTGGCAGCTAAAGAAACAGGATTGGCAGTGATGAACGCTTATCCGAACCCAGCCAGCTCCGTAGTGACGGTAACGTTCAGGTTACCGGTGGATGGGCGCACTACACTGGGCGTATATGATATGGCGGGTAAATTGGTGCAGATGCCGGTGAACAGCCAGTTGTCTGAAGGCACCCATACCCGGACGATCACCGTATCAGGATGGCCTGCCGGGGTGTATTTCCTCAAGCTGGTACACAATGGTAAAGTGATGGTGAAACGTGTGGTGGTAGGTAATAGTACAGAGAAATAGACAGACATACATACTCATGTAAAAAAAGCCCCTGCGTTCACGCAGGGGCTACTGTATATGTAACAGGTTAAATCGTTCGTGTGTTAGTCCTGGCCTATTTCCTGCATGGCCTTCAGTTCCAGCACTTCTGTGGTCCAGTTGCGCAGTTCTTCGCAGAGCTGCGGATTGTTGAGCAGAGACTGACCGTAGGAAGGAATCATTTTTTTCAATTTCAGCTGCCATGCTTCTGTTTCCGCGTAGTCTTTAAAACAACGTTTCAGCAGGTTGAGCATGATAGACACCGCTGTGGAAGCGCCGGGAGAAGCGCCGAGCAGTGCGGCGATAGAGCCATCGGCTGCACTCACTACTTCTGTACCGAATTCCAGGATGCCGCCATGTTCGGGATCTTTTTTAATCACCTGTACACGCTGACCGGCAATTTCCAGTTTCCAGTCTTCCATCCGGGCTTCGGGGAAGTACTCACGAAGGGCTTCCAGTCTGTCTTCCGGTTTCTGGCGTACCTGCGCGATGAGGTATTTTGTCAGTGGAATATTATCCAGGCCGGCAGATACCATTGGGTGGATATTATCCAGGCTGATGGATTTTGGTAAATCCAGGAAGGAACCGTTTTTCAGGAATTTGGTGGAGAAACCGGCGTAAGGGCCGAACAGCAGCGCTCTTTCACCATCGATCATGCGGGTGTCGAGGTGGGGCACTGACATAGGAGGTGCGCCTACAGAGGCTTTACCGTATACTTTCGCCTGATGTTGTGCAATAATGTCGGGGTTGGTGCAACGCAGCCACTGGCCGCTTACCGGGAAACCGCCGAAACCTTTACCTTCAGGGATATCAGATTTTTCGAGGAGGGGAAGAGAACCGCCACCAGCGCCGATGAAAACGAAATCAGTTTTGATCACGTTTTTCTCGCGGGTTTCACGGTTTTTAACCTTAATCTGCCAGCTGCCGTCATCCATTTTTTTCAGGTCACGTACATCGTGATTAAAATGTATGGTAACGCCATCCAGTTGTTCGAGGTGATTGAACAGGGCACGGCTCAGGGCGCCGAAGTTCACGTCGGTGCCGATTTCCATGTGCGTGGCAGCCACTTTCTGATTCGGGTCACGACCCTCCATCACCAATGGCATCCAGGCTTTCAGCTGTTCTTTATCTTCGGAGTATTCCATCTTTTTAAAGAGATGGCACTGTTGTAAAGCTTTGTAGCGCTTCTTCAGGTAGTCTACGTTTTCTTCTCCCCAAACAAAACTCATGTGAGGGATACTCTGGATAAACGCTTGTGGGTTCGAAATAATGTTGTTTTCTACCAGGTAAGCCCAAAACTGCCGGGACACCTCAAATTGCTCAGCAATATTAACGGCTTTCTTAATGTCTACGGAACCATCCTGCTTCTGTGGTGTATAGTTCAACTCACAAAAGGCAGAGTGGCCGGTACCTGCATTGTTCCATGCATCGGAACTCTCTGCAGCTGCCATATCCAGTCGCTCATAAATTTCAATGGTCAATTCTGGTTGCAGCTCTTTCAGGAGTGTACCCAGGGTGGCGCTCATGATTCCTGCGCCGATTAAAACCACATCCGGACCTGTTTCAGACGTACGCTTGCTTCTAAACATAACCCCATTTTTATTCGAGGTGCAAAGTTACAATCAAATCATTTAGCGAAACGAAGAAAATGAAGGATTCGGGGTAATATTAACAATCTGATTACAATTCTTTCTGAATAAATTGAAAGTTGAGCGGCAGATGCATAAAAATGATATGTGAAATCGATGGATAGTGTGAGTTTAATATATTGATTATCAATTATTTAATATATAATGTATGGTGAAATATTACATATGATTATGGCTTTAGGCAGATTGATATTATCTTGAGGTAGCCTGATGTTTTTTTAACGGGCAGGGCTATAGGCTTTGTCATTGTACTTTTCGTGGATAGGCAACAGGAAGTGATCATCGTTTTTTATAATTATCAAGTACAGGCGCACCATAATATTTTACCTTTCTGTTAATATATAAACAGTACCCATTGATTCCATGGGGAACGACTAATTTTAACGTTATGATGAACAGACGTGAATTTTTCCGCGGTGTATCTGCCGCCATTGTTATCCAGGCTTGCGGTAAAATTGTTAGCGCCGCTACCGGCAAAGACTTTAAGAATAAAACGGTCTTCCGCTTCGCCATCGGCTCCGATTGGCATTACGGTGAGCCGGGAACAGCCTATGAACAATACTACCAGGATCTGGAGAAAGCCTTCCGCACTTACGAGAAAGACAACCCCTGCGCTTTCTTCGTACTCAACGGCGATGTCATCCACAACAACCCGGATTTTATGGCGCCGGCGGCAACGATGTTTAAACAGATCCATTCCAAAGTATACGCTACCCGTGGCAACCACGACCAGGTAACACCGGAAGCGTGGCAACAAGCCTGGGGTTTCCCGCTCAACCACGACGTAGTCATCGGTGATAACGTTATCCTGCTGGGCGACACGGCAGATATTAAGGGTAATTATATCAGTCCGGACGTAGCGTGGTTCCGCGAAAAACTCGAACAGTATAAAAAAGCGGCCAACATCTTCATTTTCGTACATATTACACCGGTGAAATGGACCAAACACGGCATCGATGCAGCGGAATTCCAGGCACTGATTAAACAGTACCCTAACATCCGCGCAGTATTTAACGGTCACGACCACCAGGAAGACAGCGTGAAAATGCTGGATGAAAAAATTCCCTTCCTCTGGGATGGCCACGTAGGTGGCAGCTGGGGCGTGGAATACCATGGTTTCCGGGTAGTGGAACTCAAACAGGACGGCAGCCTGTTATCTTTTGTGATGAACCCTTATCAGAAACAGGGCGAACAATCTTTTAAGCGCACAGCCGTGCGTAAATAAGCTGTATCTTTCGGATGAAAAAATGATAGAAGATGACCGTATTGGAAACAATAGAACAGGAACACAATTTTAAATATCCTGAACTGTATAAACAACTGGACCGGGATGGGATGCTTTCCTGGGGCCAACTGGGACCCGGATGGTTTGATCGTGAATTTCCCAGGGTAAAGGATAACCCGCCTTTTTTATTATTTGCCGAAGATTTTGAAATTATAGAACAGGAAGATATTTCCGGCGAAGTAGCGGAAGGAATGTTGTTTGCCGACAAATCGCACCGGTTTGTACCCCTCGGTTATACCGGTGCGGGAGACTGGTTTGCGTTTTACTATAACCTCCAGGACGGTGACAATGTGCCCATTGTGTTGGTGTATCATGATAGCAATGAGGCAGTGGTGATGGCGAAGAACCTGCAGGATTTCATCTTTGCACGGATGCTGGAAACCATGCTGGAACAGGATCCGGAGTATCCCGGCCTGCTTACAGAAGGAGACCCGGCAGCCAATGCGCAGAACTACCTGCGCAGCCACGCACCTTATCTGTCAGCCCGCCAACAGGAGATAGTGGCCAGGGTATTTGCACAAGGCGTAATCACCGAAGATGAACTGCGCAGCATACTCGAAGCCGAGATTGATTTTGAGTGGCTGGACAGCAGTTTCCCTTACCAGACGAATGATTAGGCGGATGGTCACCCGGCTTGTAGAACAAGCCGGGTGACCTGCTACTCCGTATAAAAATCGATCAGCGCACCGAAATAGGCTTCCTGCCAGCCGGTGGTGATATCTTCAAAAGCTTCGTCCGGAATATTGGTATGTTTTAACTCCGCATCGGTGCCCTTTTTGCTGGGGTGGAGGATAATGGTAACAATAGAAGGGGTTTCTTCATCTTCCCCAAAATACCATTGCTGCACAATCTTCCTGCCTGGTTCAAATTCCAGGTTTTTGCCAACAATACTCTCTTCCCACAGGGAGAACTCCGAACCCGGTTCAGTAGACATCTCAGCCACTTCCCCTGTCCACAGCCGTAAAGTGGCCGGATTAGTCAGCGCTGCGTATACTTCTTCCGGTTCTGCCGGAATGATGAAATGTTTCTTAAAATCTTTCATAGTCATTTTCTGCTTGCCCAAAACTAGGCATTTTTGTATTGGGTTATTTGATTATTTGGTCATTGGATTTACGGATTTTTTGATTTAGGGATTTTGGAATTTTGTTGGAGATAATTTGGTATCTTTTTGTACAAAAATCGATCTTCGATATCAATCAAATTCCGAAATTCGTAAATCAAAAAATCCGTAAATCCAATAATCCAATAACCAAATGACTACATCCTCAAATGATGGGCCTACGTTTTTTGAAACAGGATCAGCCTTTCGTAAGTGGCTGGATAAACATCATCATAAGGCAGAAGAACTGCTGGTAGGGTTTTATAAGGTAGGTTCCGGAAAAAAAAGCATGTCGTGGTCTGAATCGGTAGATGAAGCAATTTGTTATGGCTGGATAGATGGTGTCCGCAAAACCATTGATGAAGAAAGTTACACGATCCGCTTTACGCCCCGTAAACACAAAAGCATCTGGAGTGCCGTTAACGTCAAGAAGGTAGAAGATCTTACCCGGGAAGGCCGGATGATGCCTGCCGGTATTGCCGCTTTTAACAAACGGGAAATGGAACGAACGGCCATTTATACGTACGAGAGAGCCGATCCGCTTCAGCTCTCCGAGGCTTACGAGCGGCAGTTACGTGCCAATCAGAAAGCCTGGGAGTTTTATCAGAAAATGCCGCCCTCCTACCGTAAATTGACTGCCCACTGGATCATGAGCGGCAAGCAGGAGGCCACCCGCGATAAACGGCTGGCTGAACTGATCCGCGACTGTGCCGCCGGCACCAAAGTGAAAAAATATAACTATTAAGAACATACGAATAGCATGGAAAAATTAAAGGTAGCAACAGCACAATTTGAGAACAAAAGCGGAGACAAAGTCTATAATCTGCAACAGATAAACGATCTCGCGGCCCAGGCAGCCGCCGGCGGCGCACAGGCGATAGCCTTTCACGAATGCTCCGTTACCGGTTACACGTTCGCCCGTCACCTGTCGAAAGAACAGATGCTGGACCTGGCAGAATTCATTCCAGATGGCCCCAGTATCCAACGGCTGACCGCCATCGCCCGGGAACATAACATCGCTATCCTGGCCGGCCTTTTTGAAAAAGATGCGGCGGATAAACTGTACAAAGCCTACGTATGTGTGGATAAAAACGGGCTGGTAGCCAAATACCGCAAGCTGCATCCGTTCATTAACCCATATCTTACGCCTGGTGATGAGTACGTGGTGTTTGACCTGCTGGGGTGGAAATGCGGTATCCTGATCTGCTACGATAACAACGTCATTGAAAACGTAAGAGCTACCGCCCTGCTGGGAGCGGATATCATCTTTATGCCACATGTAACCATGTGTACGCCTTCTTCCCGTCCGGGCGCCGGTTTTGTAGACCCTGCCCTATGGCATAACCGCGAAGCCGATCCTACCTCCCTGCGCCTGGAGTTCGATGGTCTCAAAGGCCGCAGCTGGCTGATGAAATGGCTGCCCGCCCGCGCTTATGATAACGGCGTGTATGCCGTGTTCTCCAATCCCATCGGTATGGACGACGACCAGCTGAAAAACGGCTGTTCCATGATCCTGGACCCCTTCGGAGGTATTATTGCAGAATGCCGCAAGCTGGACAACGATATTGCCATAGCCACTTTGACACCGGAGAAATTACAACAGGCAGGCGGATACCGCTACCGCAAAGCGCGTCGCCCGGACCTGTACCGCGATGTGATTGGTCAGCAACATACCCCGGAGCAAAAGGTAGTATGGCTGGACAATAAATAAGTTTTATTATTTTTAAAACTCCGGGTAGAACAGACGCTCCGGGTCTGCCAACGATGCATGCAATTCCACATAGTGAAACTGAACTACTGAGGCGTATGGCTGCAGGAGATGAGGACGCGTACCGCGAACTGTTCCTGCGTCATTGGGATGCTGTGTATTCATCGGCCCTGCTGTTGTCCCGTTCGCCCGATATAGCAGAAGACATTGCCCAGGACATTTTTGTAACGCTCTGGGAAAAACGTGCGCAGCTGGCGCACATAGAGAAGCTGGAGGCCTACTTTTTTATTATGGCCCGTAACCTGCTCTACAGCCGGCTGCGCAAATTAGCCTCACAGGATGCCTACCGGCAATACCTGCAGGATTACCATCACGAACATACGCATAGCGGCGCGGAAGCCCGTACCGAGTTCAAAGAACTGGAGGACGCCATTCATACCGCTATCCGCCGCCTGCCACCCCAACAACAGAAAGCCTTCCGGATGAGCCGCTTTGAAGGCATGCGCCACGATGAAATAGCCCAGGCCATGGGCGTATCCCGTATTACCATCAAAAGTTATATTGTACAAGCCCTCGCCACCCTGCGTAAACTGCTCGCCCACTATCCCGGTACCTTGTTGCTGATCATGCTGACGATTACCCCTTAAATTTTTTTTGAAGCGACCACCTCCCTCTTTTAAGTTGATGCGTCTTTATCCTGTAACGTCGTATACCGGCTATGGAATCAACACCTTTATCAACACTGATAAGAAGATATCTCAACGAGGAGCTGAGCGAAGAAGAAACCCGCCGTCTCTGGGAAACGCTGCGCGAAGGCGAAGGGCAGGAACAGTGGGAAGAAGCCCTCTTGTCTTTATTACAGGACAAACAACTGCATGGCCATGCTGATCCGGCACGTATGGAGCAGGTATATGCCTCCATACGCCCGGCAGGCACGCCTGTAGTACCGATGGGCCGCCATCGCTGGCTTATCCCCGCCGTCGCTGCGGTAGCGCTCACCATTATCATCACTTCCGCGGTGTTTTGGTTGTCCGGCCGCCGGCAACAGCCGCTGGCTAAGCATACACCGGTGCCTGCCCATGAAGTGATGCCCGGCAGCAACAAAGCCACGCTCACCCTGGCAGACGGCAGCACCATTACGCTGGACAGTGCCGGTAACGGTGCACTGGCTCAGCAAGGGAATGTACAGGTTGTGCAGGTCGACAGCGGCCAGCTGGCTTATAAAGCCAGCGGCAGCCATACCGGCGGCGCCCTGCAATACAACACCCTCGCCATCCCCCGGGGCGGGCAGTTCCGCGTAACCCTGCCGGATGGCACCAAAGTATGGATCAACGCCGCTTCCACACTCCGTTACCCTACCGCCTTCAGTGGCCGCGACAGAACCGTACAGCTCACCGGTGAAGCCTACTTTGAAGTGGCGCCCATGCCCAATAAACCTTTCCATGTAAAGCTGAATAATATGGACATCCAGGTGCTGGGAACACACTTTAACGTCATGGCCTATACGGAAGAAGCCACCATCCGGACTACCCTGCTGGAAGGCGCCGTGAAAATAGATGCCGCCGGTGCGCAAACACCGCTGCGGCCTGGTCAGCAGCTCCGCCTGGACGCCACCGGCCAGCTGGCAGTTGTTAATAATGTGGATGTAGATGAAATCGTTGCCTGGAAAAACGGATACTTCCAGTTCAACCATGAAAAATTACCCGGCGTAATGCGGCAGATAGCCCGTTGGTACGATGTGGAAGTGGCTTATGAAGGCCATGTGCCCGACCGGGAATTTGGCGGGAAAATATCCCGTAACAGCAGTATAGAAGAAGTATTGAAAATATTAGAACTCAGTAAAATCCACGTCAGACTGGAAAAAAAGAAAATCATCGTCATACCATGAAAACAACCGTTATGAAAAATGATTAGGTAAACACTACAGGGGCCCAAAAAAAACCGGAAGTGTTCCAGCACTCCCGGCAGTCGTTTGGGTAACCCAATGAAAATCGTTCCACGACTCCCGCGCCTGGTTTTAACACCGGGACAGGGCTTTTATTACCCAAACAATTCAAAAGTATGCAATTTAGTTCTATTTGCAGGCGACCGGCCTATCAACCCCGGTGTATCGCCAAAATGCTGCTGGCCATGAAATTATCAGCCATTATTGTATTATGCGCCTGTTTACAGGTGAGCGCCAGGGGCTATTCCCAGAGTATATCCCTGTCTGAACGGAATGCGCCGCTCGAAAAAATTTTCCGTGCTATCGAAAAACAAACCGGCTACGTCTTTTTCTTCGATCACCGCCTGCTCGACAACGCAAAGCGTGTAACCGTAGACGTGAAAGCAGTACCCCTGGAAGAAGTGCTGGAACGCTGCCTGCGGCAGCAATCCCTCACCTGGAGCATCGTCGGACAGAATATTGTGATAGAACCGGCGGATATGACGAAAAAGATTCCTGCTCCCGCACTGCCACAAGAGCAACAGGTGGAAGTCAGCGGACGGGTAACCAGCACGACCGGAGAGCCGCTGCCCGGCGCCACCGTGGTGGTGAAAGGTGGTAAAGCCGGTATCCAGACCAACGCCGACGGCTACTTTAAATTAACGGTTCCACGTACTGCCGTCCTCGTTATATCCTACATCGGCTACAAACCCCAGGAAACAGCTGCCACTGCTAAACAGCCGCTGCAAATACGCCTGGAAGCCGATGTGAATAACGCCAGCGAAGTAGTGGTGATCGGCTACGGTACCACCAAAAAAAGCGACCTCACCGGTTCGGTATCCCAGATAAAATCCGCCGATATCACCGCCCAGCCTAATACCAACGTCATGCAATCCCTGAGCGGCCGCGCTCCCGGCGTACGCGTGATGCAAAACAACGGCTCCCCCGGTGGCGCTATCAGCGTGCGTATACGAGGTATCAATTCCATCATGGGCGGCAATGATCCGCTGTATGTGATCGACGGATTTCCCTACAACGGAAACCCTACTTTTCTGCAACCTTCAGATATCGCTTCCATAGAAATTCTGAAAGATGCTTCTTCCACGGCGATCTACGGCTCCCGTGGAGCCAACGGTATCGTGATCATCACCACTAAAGCCGGAAAGAAAAAAGAAACGACCAATGTGGAAGTCACCGCCGGTTATACCATTCAATCTGTTTCTAAAAAGATGAAACTGATGAATGCACAGCAGTATGCTACGTTGTACAACGAACAGGCTGTCAACGACGGACAGGCGCCTTATTTCACCAAAGCGCAGATCGATTCTTTCGGACTGAATCCTGGTACCGACTGGCAGGACCTGGTGATGCACAAAGCGCCCATCTACAATACCAGCGCCACTGTGAGCGGTGGGACAGATAAAACCCGCTTCTCCCTTTCTGCCGGCATGTTCCTGCAGGATGGTATCGTACGCAACAGCGACTATAAACGTTATTCTATCCGCGGTAGCGTAGAACATGATATCAGTAAGATCTTCAGCGTTTCCTATAACGCTACGCTAACACGCATGGATACACGCAGTCAGAATTCCAATCCGGGTAACAGGGGCAGTGATCTGATTTCCGCCATGCTGATGGCGCCGCCTACATTAACTCCCTACCTGGCCGATGGTAGCTACCGCCGCCTTACAACAGCCTACCCTTTTATCTCTAATGCGATCATCAACCCGATGATACCTATTAACCAGGTGGCCGACCGCCTCAAGGGCGACCGTGTGTTTTCCAATGCAGCACTGACGATTAAGCCGTGGAAAGACTTGTCCCTGCGTATTTCCGGCGGTATCGACAACCTGAACGATCGTGGCGACTATTATGCCAACATTGAACCTTCTACCAACTCCGTAGGATCGGCTTCGGTTAGAACGACCCAGTCCACCAGCCTGCTGAACGAGAACGTGCTTTATTATAACAAAAAGCTGGGTATACACGGCATCAACGTAACTGCCGGGTTTACCTACCAGGACTATGTAAAAACCACCCTGGATGGCTCCGGCACCGGTTTCCTGAGTGATGTCACTAAAACAGGTTCTCTCGGAAGCGCCGGTACACCGGGCGTTCCGGCCAGTTCCTATGAAAGATGGGTGCTGCTTTCCTACCTGGCCAGGGTAAATTATACCCTCATGGACAGGTACCTGTTTACCGTGAGTATACGCCGGGACGGATCTTCCCGTTATTCACCGGGTAACAAGTGGAGCAACTTCCCTTCTGCCGCCATCGCCTGGAGAGCTATCGATGAGCCTTTCCTGAAAGGTTCCAGCCTGCTATCCGACCTGAAAGTAAGGGCCAGCTACGGCGCTACCGGCAGTGCCGCGATCAGTCCCTACCAAACCATGAACCAGCTGAAAGCAGGCAACACCATCTTCGGTGATGCGCTGTACACTGCCCTGGCCCCTAATATCATGCTGCCGGGTAACCTCAAGTGGGAAACCACCTACCAGGCTGATTTCGGTGTGGATGCAGCATTTTTTAATGATAAGGTGCGCTTCACGGCTGACTTCTACCAAAAAAGAACAAAGAACCTGCTGAATACCGTGCAGTTGCCCGCCTCCATGGGTTACCGCACTACCCTGCAAAATGTAGGTGAGATGGAGAATAAAGGCATGGAGTTCGCCGTAGATGTGGATATCCTTAAAAAAGAAGTTACCTGGAACGTAAATGCCAACATCTCCTTTAACCGCAATAAGATCGTGAAACTATATAACGGGCAGGATATCTACGGTAATACCTTCTATACCGGTTCGCTCAACGATTATGTGAACCTGCTGCGTGAAGGCCAGCCCTTTGGTGTGTTCTATGGCTATGTAGAAACCGGTTATACCGACAAAGGCAACCTGCAATATGCCGATCTGAACAAAGATGGAAAAATCAGTGCGGATGATAAAACCTATATCGGTAATCCTAATCCGGACTTCCTCTATGGCATCAATTCCGTGACCAGCTACAAAGGATTTGAGTTATCCGTTTTTATCCAGGGTTCCAAAGGCAACGATATTTACAACCTGAATAAAGCAGCTACGCTGGATTTGGGTATGGGGCTGAACTTGCCGGCAGACGTGGCTTACGACCACTGGACACCGGAAAACACCCAGGCGAAATATCCGAAAATCACCCGTTCGCTGAACGCGAATATGTCCACCCGTTTCGTGGAAGACGGCTCCTATCTGCGGTTTAAAAATATACAACTGGCTTACAACATCCCCCTGGAAAAAATGCATGTGAAATGGTTTAAGAAAGCACAGGTATATGTCAGCGGGCAAAACCTGATCACCATCACCAAATATTCCTGGTATGATCCGGAGGTGAACTCCTTCGCTTACCTGGTAGCACCTGGTGCGCAGAGCTCCGTCAACCAGGGGATTGACTATGCCACTTATCCTACCAATAAGTCGGTGACGTTCGGCATCAGATGCGGTTTTTGATTTTCCAACAGTTCAATCTTTTTTATGAAATATAGTATCCTCATCATATTGTCTGTGTTGCTGTTTACCTCCTGCGAAAAACTGCTGGATGAAAAGCCGCAGTCTATTGCAGCAGAACAGTTTTATAACAACGCTGCCGAAGTGCAGGCGGGCCTGAATGCCATTTATACGCCTATCCGCGCCGGTGGCACGCTGGGCGCGCTGTATCAGATACAGCAGGAAATTTATACAGAGTATATGTATGGCCGTGGCAGCCATGCTCCGTTAAATGATTATGCCGGACTGGACAACAATAATATTACCCGCATCGCCGATATGTGGGCCGCTTTTTATGAAGCTATCCGCAACGCCAATATTGTGATTCAGAAAATACCTGTCGGTAAAAACCTTAGTGATGCGGATAAAAGCCAGTTCATGGCGGAAGCCCGTTACCTGCGGGGACTGCTGTATTTTTACCTGGTACGCAACTGGGCAGGCGTACCCCTCCGCACAGAAAATAATATGGAAGCCCGGGATCTGCCCAGGGCCAGCAAAGATGCGGTGTATCAGCTGATCACCGACGATCTGTTATTCGCAGAAATCAATTTACCTGATGCCGGCCGTTTGGTGGGCGCTCCCTCCAAATGGGCCGCTAAAACAGTGCTGGCGGATGTGTACATGAACCGGAACGATTACCAGAAAGCCCGCGACAAAGCGCTGGAGGTGATACAGTCCGGGAAATTTTCGCTGGTGAACGTGACAGTATCCGCAGATTTCGATAAACTGTTTGGACCAGATATCATCACCACGCCGGAAGAAATCTTCTACCTGAAATTCTCCCGGCAGCCGGTCGGACAAGGGTTTCAATATCCAATGTATACCCACTATCCCGGTTCCGGTTATTATCCTCCCGGAGGATATTATACGCTGTATAGTGATGCGGTAAACAATACATTTGTAAAGAACTGGGATAAAAATGATTTGCGGTATAACTATAACTGGTACGTACAAACGTTTGGCCTCGGTCCCAGTACGATCCTCAATAAAAAATTCAGTGACCGTACTACTACCACCGCCGCGGGCAATGATTACCCGATGTACCGTTATGCCGATCTGTTATTGTTTTATGCAGAATGTGACAGCCGTGTGAATAACGGACCTACCACTGATGCTATGGAGAAACTGAACATGATCCATCGCCGGGCTTACGGCAAGAACCCGATGGTGGCGGATGCTACCGTCGATTTTAAACTGGCGGATTATGGCAGTCTGCCTGCTTTTATAGACCTGGTAGTAAAAGAACGCGCCTACGAAGATTGCAGTGAAGGCAAACACTGGCTGGACATGAAGCGGCTGGGTATTGCGAAAGAGGTGATCAAAGCCATGAAAGGCATTACCGTGGCAGATAAACATCTGCTGTGGCCTATTCCTACCACCGAATACAACTATAACAAAGCAATAGATCCTATTAAAGACCAAAATCCCGGTTATTAAAGTACTAACTATGATCAGACAAATTAAATTGTGGTTGCTGGCCATTTGTTGCCTGTTGACCATCCCGGCAGCCTTACAGGCCGGCACGCCCAGAGAAGTAGACATCTGTGTATATGGCGGCACATCCGCCGGTATTATTGCAGCTTATACCGCAAAAAAAATGAACAAGTCGGTGTTGCTGATAGAACCAGGCAAACACCTGGGAGGCCTTACTACAGGCGGACTGGGATATACCGATATTGGCAATAAATACGCTATCTCCGGCCTGGCCCGCGATTTTTACCGGCGTATCGGCAGCCACTATGGTAAGTTTGAACAGTGGATATTTGAACCGCATGTAGCCTCCCAAACATTCGACTTCTATCTGAAAAATGCGCAGATAGAAGTGTGGTATGAACATCGCCTGAGCGCGGTGCGTAAAGAGAACGGTTACATCCGTGAAATCACGGTGGACGGCCCTTCTCCGGTAGCCGTAAAAGCGCGGATGTTTATTGACTGTTCCTATGAAGGCGACCTGATGGCGAAAGCCGGTGTTTCGTATACCGTTGGCCGTGAGGATAACGGTACTTACCAGGAAACCTACAATGGTGTGCAGTTACGGGATAAACATCAGTTCCCGGATGGGATAGATCCCTATAAAATAGCCGGTAAACCGGAAAGCGGACTGCTGTGGGGTATTAGTTCCGCATCACTGGCCAAACAGGGCAGCGGCGATAAATGTGTGCAGGCCTACAATTTCCGTATTTGCCTCACTAACCGGGCTGATAACCTGATCCCGATCACACAACCGGAAAACTATGATCCTTCCCGTTATGAGCTGTTGTTGCGTGTATTGGAGAAAAAGCCGGCCGGCAACCTGTGGGGATTCCTGAAGTTTGACCTGATGCCTAACGGTAAAACGGATATCAATAATAACGGGGCTTTTTCCACCGATATGATTGGCATGAACTACCATTACCCTGAAGCAGATGCCGCTACCCGTCAGCAGATTATCCGGCAGCATGAAGACTATACAAAAGGGTTGTTGTATTTCATTGGACATGATCCGCGGATGCCGGAGCATTTGCGCCGGGAGATGCTGCAATGGGGATATCCTAAAGATGAGTATACGAATAACGGTCATTGGTCGCCGCAGTTGTACGTGCGTGAAGTGCGCCGTATGGTGGGTGCTTACGTGATGACTCAAGCCAACTGTGAAGGCCGCGCTACCGTAAACGACGGCGTGGGTATGGCTGCTTATACCATGGACTCCCATAATACGCAGCGGTTGGTGGTGAATGGTATGGTAAAGAATGAAGGCGATGTACAGATTGGCGGTTTTGGTCCTTACCCGGTGTCTTACCGTTCGCTGATTCCGAAAGCCGGCGAGTGCGCTAATTTGCTGGTACCGGTTTGTTTGTCGGCTTCCCATATTGCCTACGGTTCTATCCGGATGGAGCCGGTATTTATGGTGCTGGCGCAATCTGCTGCTACCGCTGCGGTGGTGGCTATTGACAGCCGGGTGCCGGTGCAGCAGGTGGCTGTGAAAAAAGTGCAGCAGTTGCTGGCGTCCAATCCCCTGGCGGATAACAGTACGCCGGAGATTTTGGTGGACAATGATGATGCCGCTCATGTGAAGCTGCAGGGCGACTGGAAAAAAGAAGGCCGGGGTGGTTATGGTCCTTCCCTTTATCTGGATGACAGCAGGGGCAGTGTGCCGAAATCTGCGCGTTTTACCCCGGAAATACAACGGGAAGGCGAGTATCATATTTACAGTTATGTACCTAAACTGCCCAATCAGTCTAGTGTAACCCATGTGCGGGTTTTTGACGGAAAACAGCTGACACCGGTGAAGATAGATGCCGAAGCGATTAAAGTAGAAGGGCAGACTTCCGGCGAGTGGGTGTTGTTGGGAACTTTCCGTTTGCCAAAGGGGAAGAAGGCTTACGTGGAAATCAGTAATGAGCAGGCAGATGGCGCTGTGGTGGCTGATGCGCTATTGTTTATTGCCCGTTAGCAGTTGTATAGGTTTTTATGTCGATGACCGTCTGGTATCCTGCCAGACGGTCTTTTTTTTGTAGAAGAGGGGAATATCAGCAACTGCCGGTCATCTCCCGAAAAAAAAATTATAAGCAGAAAATATTATGGCGTGAGTTGGCGTTCTATGCAGAAGACTGCAAAAAAATGCATTTTTATATTTGTTTGAATGCGTTTTTTTGCCGAAATTAAAGCAGAATAACACTTCCTATGCTTAAAAAGGAACGCCAGGCATATATCCTGCATCAGGTCAACCTACATAACAAGGTATTGTCATCTCATCTGAGTGAACAGATGGGCGTTTCAGAGGATACCATCCGCAGAGACCTGGCGGCGCTGGCGCAGGAGGGGAAGATATTGAAAGTACATGGTGGCGGGTTGTCCAACTCCTTCCATCAGGGTGTGGTAGCGCAGGACGTATATGCCATAGAAGAGAAACGTATCATTGCGCAGAAGGCAGTAGAGCTGATACATGACGGCATGTTTGTACTGACCACAGGTGGTACTACTATTCTGCAGCTGGCGCGGATATTACCGGCCGAACTGAGGGCTACCTTTATCACGGTGAGTTTACCCGCAGCCTTTGAATATGCCAATCATCCTAATATAGAAGTGATTGTTATCGGCGATAAGCTGGCCAAAAATTCAAAGATCACGGTTGGCGGGGAGGCAATTGCCAGGATACGCGATATCCGGGCAGACCTGTGTTTTGTAGGGGTGAATGCCATTGACGTACATGCCGGGCTGACAGATAATGACTGGGAGGTGGTGCAGGTGAAAAAGGCGATGGTCAGTACCTCCAGGAAAGTAGTGGCACTTTGTATTTCGGAAAAGGTAAATACTGCCGAGCACCTGAAAGTATGTAATGTAGAAGACATCGATATATTAATCACCGAACTGCAGCCAAAATCCAAGAAGTTGCAGCCATACAGTAGTAAAGGAATCAGAATTTTATAGGAGTCATTTTTATTTAACCGTATTTCAACAAATAGCCTTCCCGGGCTGTTTTACAGGACAACCAGCGTTTAAAATAACGTTGAGAAAAACATTTATTCATGGACCGGTGACAGGTAGTATGACACCGTACCAGTCGTTTTTTGCTTGAGGATAGAGTCAAAATAAGGTAATCAACCATTCAACAGTTGTGATACGACTGTTTTAAGGCAACCAGCAACAGTAACCATAATTAAAAATCACTTATGATCACGCGTGTATTTATGCGATTGACAGGAAGTGGCCGTGCGCTGCTTTTACTGTTGATGACCTGCCTGGCAGCCACCGCCAGCGCGCAGGTGAAAATATCCGGTAAGGTGACAGATGAAACCGGAACTCCCATACCTGGCATTGCCGTTACGCTCAAAAACACTAAACTGGGCGCCAATACTTCGGTAGACGGTCTTTACAGTTTTACGGCCAGCGTACCGGCAGGCAACTATGTGTTGTCCTTCTCCGGTGTCGGTTTCACCTCCCAGGAGATACCGGTTACCATTGGTACCAGCAATATTACGCGGGATGTAAAAATGGGTGTTTCCGTATCCAAGCTGGACGAAATTGTGGTGACCGGTACTTCGCAGGGTACCACCCGCCGCCAGTTAGGTAGTTACATCAGTTCCGTAAAAGCCGACGACCTCAACAAAGGCGCTACCGGTAACGTACTGGCGGCCTTGCAGGGTAAAACTGCCGGCGCACAGATCACCCAGAACTCCGGTGACCCTTCCGGTGGTATCTCTGTAAAACTAAGAGGTGTAAGCACCATCAACGGGTCTACGGAACCACTCTATATTGTGGATGGGGTCATTGTAGATAACTCCACCACCCGCGTTACCAATGCCGATCCGAACTATGCCGGTAATAATTTTGTGGGCGCTGTAGGGCAGAACCGCATGGCAGATATCAACCCGGACGATATTGAACGGATAGAAGTGCTGAATGGTGCTGCCGCCGCCGCTATCTATGGTTCCAGGGCCAATTCCGGCGTGGTGCAGATCTTTACTAAAAGAGGCAGCACCGGTGCACCAGTCATTAATTTCTCTACCGGTATCTCTATTAATGAACTGCGTAAAAAACTGGACGTTAACAGGGCGCCCGTTAAATTTGGCGGGAATCCGAACGATTCCACCCAAAACATCCTGACACCCGGCGTTGTCAGTACTTTCCCCGTTCAGCGTTTCGATTATCAGGATTTCATTTTCCGCACGGGCGTAGGTACCGACAATAACGTGTCTATCGCCGGTGGAAAAGACAAAACCAAGTATTATGCTTCTGCCAGTTACTTCTATAACCAGGGTATCATTAAGAACACAGACTTTAACCGCTTTAGCTTCCGCGTAAACCTGGACCAGGAGATCACCAAATGGCTGAGCATGAATGCGACTGTCAACTATATTTACAGTAAGTCGAATGAAAAACCTGATGGCAACACATTTTATTCACCGCTGAATTCCATTACCATTCTGGGTAATTATTATGATATTCAGCAAAGGGATGCATTGGGTAACCTGATGAAAGTAGGTAACCTGGGCAGGGTGAACCCGGTGTCCATTATCCAGGATTTCCGCCAGCAACAGCAGGTGGGGCGTGTTATTGCCGGTTTGGGTCTGAAGGCTACGCCGATTAAAAACCTGACCCTGGATTATCATGTGGGGATCGATAACTATTATCAGGACGGTACTACTTTTATCCCGCCGTTCGCCTATAATGTCAGCACCGGCTTCTTCGGGGGCGGCACCTCGCTGGACCCCAGTTTAAATGGTTACGCCAGCGCGGGTAGCAATAACTCCTTTCTGATCAACCACGATGCGAACGCCACCTATAATGCACGCATCAGTGATAACCTGGAGTCAGTTACGCAGTTGGGCTACTCTGTGCAATATACCCGGCAGCACTATTCCCTGCAACAGGGAAGAGGTATGCCGCCGTTTGCACAAACGGCCGACAGGGCTACTACGGCTATTCCCGGTAGTGATCAACGTTCAGAGTATTCTATCTCCGGAGAATATATCCAGCAGAACTTCAAATACCGTAACCAGTTGTTCCTGACTGGTGCTTTGCGTGTGGACGGTTCTTCCGTATTCGGCAGCAGCGAACGGAATTTGCTGTACACCAAATTGAGCGGCAGCTATGTATTGTCCGGTACCGATTTCTGGGCTAAATCGTCCCTCGCCAAATGGTGGACATTGTTCAAATTGCGTGCTGCCTATGGAGAATCGGGTAACCTGACGGGTATTACACCTTATGCCCGTTATAATACTTACCAGCCAAATGCTTTCGTGGGGGCTTCCGGTTTCCAGGGGCCGTTAGGGTTTACTGATCCTGGTGTAAAACCCGAAAAACAGAAGGAGCTGGAAGTTGGTACGGATCTGTCTTTCCTCGATGACCGGCTGGGACTTAGTGTGAACTACTATCGTAAAAAAGTACAGGACCTGCTGATTGACCGGGCCGTAGCACCTACCAGAGGATATACATCTATTCGTGGTAATATTGGTTCCCTCCAAAACAACGGACTTGAGGTAGTGCTGAATGCCATTCCGGTGAAGACGAAGAATTTTTCCTGGAACCTTACTGCCATCTTCAACCGTAACCGTAACAAAGCGCTGGACATCGGGCAGTCACTGATACTGTTGAATACTGTAGGTGGTGCGCCGGTAGCAATTGCGGCCGGATATCCTATCGGATTTTTCTATGGCACCTTCTATGCCCGCGATGCCAACGGCAATATACTGTTGAATCCACAAGGGATACCGTTAACAGAAAGAGGTACGCAAAATAGTTCGTTTGATTATACCGTACAGCGCGACCCGGCCACCGGACTGCCATTGGCCACTGCCCCGGCGCTCAATAAAAAAATCGGGGACCCCAATCCGGATTGGACGGGTACGTTCACCACCGATTTACAGTATAAAAAGCTGGGACTGCACATACAACTGGATGCCGTGCAGGGACTGAACGTATTTAATGCCGACTACAGGACCCGTCAGGGCGTAGATAACGGTAAAGTGGCAGAGCAGGAAGATCTTGGTCAGCTGCCAAGAGGATATATTGCCGGTATCTACAACATCCAGGAGTTCCGGATAGACAATGGTAGTTTCGTGAAGTTGCGGGAAGTATCGCTTAGCTATGATTTTGGAAAGGTATTCCAGGGACTGAACAGCCTCACCGTAAGTCTCGGTGGCCGTAACCTCATTTCATGGGATAACTACAAAGGCTATGATCCGGAAGTGAATGCATCCGGACAAAGTACGGTTCTCCGTGGCATCGATTTCGGCACTGTCCCCATTCCGCGTACTTATAACCTGACCGTCCGCGCTAAATTCTAATCCACAAAATGACACATCATGAAACGAACAGCTTTTTATACATACATCACCATGGCCGCATTGCTATTATCGGCAGTTGGCTGTAAAAAAGATTACCAGGACCCTTCAGGGCCTTCCAGCGACCAGGCTTTTAGTTCGCCACAGGCTATTACAGATGCCGCTGTGGGATTACAGGCCAATTACGTCAAAGACAGGACAGGGTTGCTTTACACCACCATTACTTCCGGTAGCCTGCTAAGCCGCGAAACCTTTGTTACCAATCCGGGAAACGCCGATGAAGCACAGCTGGGTACCGGTGGTAATACAGTATTAAACAACAATGTGGTGGTAACCGGTATGTGGGCATATACCAACAAAATCCTTTACGATGCCGAAAATGTACTGCGTGCCACTAATATAGTGGTGACCGATAAAGGATATGCCAGCGGCCTGATTGCCTATACTTCCATCTTCAAGGCGTTGGCACTGGGAGTACAGGCTAATTTCTGGCAGCAGGTCCCTGATACAATAGGTAGCCCCAATCATTTGACCAGCGTGGGTTTCATCTCCGGACAACAAGGGTATGTTCGTGCCGTGAATACGATCAACAATGCCTTAAATGCGATTGCTGCCAATCCTATTAGCCCTGCTATTACACCTTTCCTGCCGAAAGGAATCAATGTGATGAATACGCTGTACGCACTGAAGGCCCGTTATGCATTGTATGCCGGCGACTATGCCTCCGCGTTGGATGCCGCTGGTAAAGTGGACCTGACCAGTACCAGTTCTTTTATCTTTAATCCGCAGGTGGCCAACCCGATTTTTACACTGGTTTCTTCCACCAGTAATATCTATCAGGTAGTGGACAATAAGATGGGATTACCCGCTGGTTTGCAGCCGGATGCTTCAGACGCCCGGGTACCATTTTATATGACTGCGCAACCAGCCGGATTAAAATTTGTCATGGCCGGATTCTTTAAAACCAATATCCAGTCTATTCCTGTCTTTCTGCCGGGAGAAATTATGTTGATCAAAGCAGAGTGTTATGCCCGTACCAATAACCTGCCATTGGGGCTGGCGGAATTGAACAAAGTAGTAACCAAAAAGCCTGCTGATGACCCCTTTGGCATAGGCGCTAACCTGCCACCGGTAGCAGTGGCTACCATCCCGGACCTGCTCACACAGATCTATAAACACCGCCGCATTGAAATGTTTATGTCCGGCCAGGAAATAGAAGACGAAAGACGTTTTGGCCGTCCGACAGCGGAAAGGACCCGGAGTTATTTCCCTTATCCTTTTGTGGAAAGGAATGATAATCCTAATACACCGCCTGATCCTACTTTTTAATAAGTTTTTTATCTTTACAAACGGCAGCCAGACCACGGTCTGGCTGCCGTTCATATTTACATCCCGTACCCTTAACGTCCTATTGCCATGAATGAAATTGGTATTGTAGCCCTGGTATTAATTATCCTGAACATCATTGTGTCCTGTAAAGGATTTAAAGACACAACATTTTACTACAAGTATTCTTTTATCGTGGATGAGATATTGGTCCACAAGGAGTACCAACGTCTGTTTACTGCCGGCTTCCTGCATACCGGCTGGCTGCACCTGCTTTTTAATATGATGTCGCTTTGTTTTTTCAGTGGTATTGTAGAAGCGGTGCTGGGTATCAAAAACTTTATCCTGATTTATGTATGTAGTCTGCTGGGTGGCAGCCTATTGTCGCTGTTTATTCATCGGCATCATGGTAATTACAGTGCAGTAGGCGCTTCGGGCGCCGTATGCGGGATTATTTTCGCCAGTGTAGCTTTGTTTCCTGATATGGGCATTGGTTTTTTCGGTATCCCGTTATATATACCCGGATGGATATACGGTGTGCTGTACTTGTTGTTCAGCATTGCCCGGATCAGGAACAACCAGGATAACACTGCTCATGAAGCCCATCTGGGAGGTGCTGTTATTGGATTGATCTTCGCTATCTGTATGGAGCCACAGGTTATTAAAATTCACTTCCTGCCAATACTGGCGCTCCTATTGCCCTGTATGTTGTTTGCCTGGCTGCTTATTCGTAAGCCGCATGTGCTACTTACTGGTAATACACCCAATCCACGGCGTTATCTGACAATAGAAGATCGTTACAATCAACAGCGGAGCATCCAACAAAAGGAAGTAGATGCCATACTTGAAAAGATTCACCGATACGGTATAGACAGTCTCACCGCGGAAGAAAAACAAAAACTGCAACAATTTTCGGATCGATGATCCTAATTTTTTAGATTTGGTTCACAAAATATAACCCTGTATATATGAAATTATCTAGTACTGTACTGTGTCTGGTAGTATTGGTATTGACGGCCTGCCATAAGAACAAAGACGTAGAACCGGACCCGTTAGATTATAATAATGTTCGCATTGCTTCGATTACCAATATGCCGCCTTTTATTTACGAGGGGGACCGGCTGAATGCCATTGGAAACGAACGGTTTTCCTACGACAATAAAGGCCGTCTTATTGGTAGCCGCCTGGAATACCAGTCCGGCACGCACGCCACAAATATTTACAGAACCACTTTTAACTGGACCAACAATCTGTGTACCGGTAGTACCTCAGATTCCATTTACTCCTATGTTACGGGAGCGGACGGTAGTAAACAAAATGAGTTCCTCACCAAGGATATGCTGTATAATATCTATGAATATGATATGTCTTCAACACAGCTGAAAACGCTTTATATAACGGCTTTCGGAGCCTATATTACCGACTATTCGGCACTCAGTTTTGAGTACGATGCCAAAGGAAATATTACCCGTGCGACAGGAAAATTGTTTGCTCCCGGAGGATCTCCTGAGACAAATGCTACCATTATCTATGAGTACGACAATCACCCGAATCCTTTTTATGCAACATATAAGAAGTATGGATTGATATTGCCGCCGCTGTTGATGTATGCCGATCGCATTTCACCTAATAATGTGACGAAGATGAAGGTGAAGGTCAGTTATCTGGAAGATCGGGATTATCAGTTTACCTATGAATACAACAAAGCAGGATATCCTGTGAAAATTGTTTCCACGCTGGGAAGTGAAGCTCCAAAAATTACTTATATCACTTATCGTTAAAGCATAATTGCTTACATATGAAATTGTATTATACTGCTATATGTTTGATGATATTGGTACTGACCGCCTGCCGTAAGAAAGACAACGTAGGGCCGACCGATCCGGATTACAGGAATTTCAGCATTGCTTCCATTACCGATGTTCCTCCCTTTGTATACAACGGGAACCAATTGGTGGCCATTGGAAATGAACAATTTTCCTATGACGGTAAAGGTCGTATCATTGGTAGCCGTATGGAAGGTCAAGACACGATATTGGGTCTCATCAGGCGATATGTTTACAAAACTACCTTTAAGTGGGTGAATAACTTGTGCGCAGGAAGTGTAGCTGACTCCCTGTATAATTATACTGCGGATATGGATGGTAAAGTGATAAACAAAAATTTTTCCAGTGGTGATATCCTCAGCAGCTATGACTACAACCCATCTTCCGGGCAACTGAATGGCCTTACACTGCTGCCCGGCAAATGGACCAGCGCTCCTTATACTTCGCTCAAATATGAATACGATGCCAAAGGGAATATCAGCCGGGTAGAATGCACACAACCCAGCTCAATTATTGGTCCGGGGACAGGCCCAGGAATTGACGTTTATACTATAACTTTCGAGTATGATAATCATCCGAACCCTTTTTATACCATGTATAAAAAGTATGGAATGATATTGCCTGCTCTGCAACAGTTTGCTACTCAAATGACGCCTAATAATCCGGTTAAAATGCAGCTGAAAGTTGATCCTCAGCTGGAGTTGACATTAACGTTCTCTTATGAATACAATGAAGCAGGGTATCCTGTGAAAATTATTTCTAACGGAGGAGACGGAAAAGTTACCTATATCACCTATCGTTAATAACCGTTTTGTCTGCACATTTTGCCGTGTGGTCGCTTCTTCGTGGATAAACCTCCTGTAGCAGCGTGCTTTGCAGTATATTTATACTGCACATGAAAACATTCTTCACCGCAAAATATATCAATATAACACTGCATACCCTTATATGGGGTATGCTGTTGTTATTGCCTTATCTGATATCGTCCCCTGAAAGTGGCTACAGTATTGGCCCTATCCCCGGCGTATTTTTTACCATAGCCGGCGTGATCCATATGGGTATTTTTTATGGCAATGCTTTTTACCTGTGTCCGCGGCTGCTTAACCGCCGGTACTGGTGGTTGTATATTCCTGCTGCGCTGTTCTTATTATTTATTTCCTTTCAGCTGAAGTATCATATCATGGCTGCCTGGTTTCCCGGATTGCAACATAACAAAGCGGCCTACCGCTTTGTATTTGGACCTTCCGTGGCGGTACTGGTGATTAGCCTGCTGTACCGTAAAATACTGGACCGTATCAACGAAGAACGACGGCAGAAAGATAAACAAGCCGCGCAGTTGTCTACCGAATTAAAATTCCTGCGCTCTCAAATCAGTCCGCATTTTTTGTTCAACGTATTAACCAATATGGTGTCGCTGGCCAGGAAGAAA
The DNA here is from genome assembly GCF_014529935.1 of Chitinophaga qingshengii. Taxonomy (GTDB): domain Bacteria; phylum Bacteroidota; class Bacteroidia; order Chitinophagales; family Chitinophagaceae; genus Chitinophaga; species Chitinophaga qingshengii. Next base: position 2,893,824 of record NZ_JACVFC010000001.1, on the reverse strand, counting down.
TCCGACCAGCTGGAACCTTCACTGATTATGCTATCGGAGTTGATGCGGTATATGCTGTATAATACCGGCGGAGCGAAAGTGCCCTTGCAACAGGAAGTTGCCTATCTCAACAGCTACATTGCCTTACAGCAACTGCGTTTCGGCAGCGATGTGGATATCCGCAGTGAAATAGCGATCGGTTTGCCTGATGGGCATATGATAGAGCCTATGTTACTGATACCCTTTGTGGAGAATGCTTTTAAACACGGCACCGGCGTAGATCAGCCGGTGATCAGTATCCGGCTGTTTATACGGGGAGATGTGCTTACCTTTGAAGTAGAAAACTATTTCGATCCGGTACAGGACAACAGCAAGGATGAAAGCTCCGGTATAGGACTGGCCAATGTGAAATCAAGACTGGAATTGTTGTACCGGGATCATTATACACTTACTATCCATAAGGAAAAAAGCCGGTTTCTTGCACACCTAACGCTCACGCTTATATGATACGTTGTATTGCTGTAGACGACGAACACCTGGTAAGGGAACTGCTGGAAGATAACATCCGGCAGGTGCCGTTTCTGGAACTGGTAGCTACCTGTAAAAACGCGCTGGAAGCAATGGAGGTGATGCAGCGGGAACAGGTGGACCTGGTTTTCCTCGATATACAAATGCCCCGTCTTAGCGGACTGCAATTTCTGCAATCGCTGCAACGGCCGCCACTCGTAATTTTAGTGACTGCCTACGAAAAATATGCGCTGGAAGGATATAATCTCCAGGTGGTAGATTACCTGCTGAAACCCTTTAGTTTTGAACGTTTTCTAAAAGCCTGTCAACGTGCCGGTGAGTTGTTCCGGCTGCAGCAGCCCGCTTCACCGCGCGCTATCACCGATTTTTTTGTCAACGTGGAATATGTGCAGGTGAAAATTGTAGTGGCCGATATTGAATACATCGAAGGATTAAAAGATTATATCAAAATACACCTATCTTCCTCGCCAAGACCGGTACTCACCCGGATGACCATGAAAGCCATTGCGGAAAAGCTCCCTGCCGAGGCGTTTGTGCGTACCCATAAATCTTACCTGGTGGCCGTTAATAAGATCACCGCCGTTAAGCGTGATCTTGTATGCATCGGTGACAAGGAAATCCCCGTCAGCGATTTTTTTAAAGAGAACGTAACCCGGCTCGTACAAGGCACTGACAACTAATTTTTACGTCTTGTCGCAACACTTTCCCGTGTTGTCTACGCTCCAAAATTCCGGTCGTGTTACCCGCTAGTTTTGTGGGTAAATAATACTTCCGGTCATGGGAAAATACCTCGTATGGCTATTTTTGGTAGCACCGCTGCATACGCTTTATGCGCAGGATAGCTTACATAAAGCGGTTACCGACACGGTTCCCCGTGGTACGCCTAAAAACCTGAAGCAGGTAACGGTGAGCGCGGGTGCCTTTGAAGCCAGCGATAAAGCCAAAGGCGCTTCTCTTACGCCGATGGATGCCGTCACAGTTGCCGGCAGCAATGGAGATCTGTCGCTGGCGCTGCGGGCCTTGCCGGGTGTGCAGCAGATAGGTGAAACAGAAGGACTTTTCGTGCGAGGCGGTACCAGCGATGAAACCAAACAATTTATTGACGGCACGTTATTCAAATATCCCAATTATCCATCTGTACCCGGTATTCCGCAGCCGGCGCGTATCAATCCTTTTTTGTTTAAAGGAATATTGTTCAGCTCCGGAGGTTACTCTGCCTTGTATGGACAGGCCATGAGCAGCGCGCTTATTTTGGAGAGTGTAGACCTGCCGGAAAAATCATCTGCCCGTTTTTACCTGTTCCCCTCCAACCAGGGCGCGGGGTTACAGCACCTGGCACTCAATAATCGCAGCAGCTTTGGGTTGGGCCTGAACTACTCCAATCAAACCTTATACAACGCGCTGGTACCCCATGTGCCTGATTATTTTCAAGGTCCGTCATATGTGGATGCTAACGCCAACTTCCGCATTAAAACTGGCCGTAGCGGTATGCTCAAGGTGTATGCCGTGTGGAATAAGAGTACCCTGGGCATGTATAATCCGGATGTAGACAGCGCCGCGCTGCGCTCCGGTTATCAGGGAAAGGGAAATAATGTATATACGAATATAAGCTATCGCACAGCGTTGGGTGAAAACTGGAAGATGGAGACAGGACTGGCCTACAGCAACAACCACGATAAGCGGGAGCTTAGCCTGGTGGATGCGGAGGGTAAACCGGCCAGTCTTCCGGAAGTGCCATTAACCCTGAAACAAAATACCAGTGATATCCGGTCCGATTTTGCACAGGCCCGGATGGTATTTACCCACTTCCTTTCTAATGATCAGGCTGTCCGTTTTGGAGCAGAACATTTTTATGCGAAAGACGCAGGTCTGTACCGGGATAGTGTGGTAACGCAAACAGATCAGCTGTCGGCAGTTTTTGCGGAAAGCGATATCTACCTCACCGGTAGCCTGGCGGCGAAAGTGGGAGTGCGGGCGGAACATACGTCGTTGCTGCAAAAATGGTCGCTGGCGCCCAGAGTGAGCCTGGCCTGGAGACTGAGTGAAGAAAGTCAGCTCAACTTCGCTTACGGTCTTTTTTACCAGGAACCTTCTAATGAGTTCCTGTATCATAACCGGGACCTATCGCTTTCCGGGGCAGCGCATTATGTGGTGAACTATACCAGGAAAGCCCATAACCGTTTTTTCAGGGTAGAAACGTATTATAAACAGTATCATGATTTAGTGAGGTGGTTACCTGCAGATGCTAAAACTGTTTCTACCGGTGACGGCTATGCGAAAGGAATAGAGTTGTTTTACCGGGATAAAAAAACCTTTAAGAACCTGGACTACTGGGTGACTTACACCTACCTTGATACCAAACGAGACTACCTGAATTACCCCATGCCGCTGCAACCCGGTTTTGCGGCGCCGCATACGATGACGATTGCCATCAAAAAATTCTTTCCTGATTTGTCCAGCGGTGTTAACCTATCCTACTCACTGGCAGCGGGCCGTCCTTACTATGATATCCGGTTCGCTAACGGCTGGCAGCTATTTGACCAGGGAACCACCAAACCTTATAGCGTAGTCAATCTGCATATATCTCACCTGATGACTTTATTCCCGCGCTGGAAACACAAGGATTTTTCCGGCTTTGCCGTGGGGGTAAATAATCTGCTGGGTACCAAACAGGTATTTGGTTACAACTACAGTTATGATGGCCGAAACAAGATGGCAGTGACCTTACCGGCCGGCCGGACCTTTTTTGCCGGCTTCTTTATGAGCCTGGGTATTGATCGTACAGATGATTTTATCAACAATAATTTATAACCACAAAAAGTACATCATGAAAAAAACATTCCTGTCATTATTGCTCCTGTTGTCTTTCTCCGCCTTCGTGAGGGCGCAGTCGCTGCAAGAGGCGGTGCATAAACTGGACAATGCGGCTTCGGTAAAAGATTACGAAGCGCTGGAAAAAAATTTTGTCGCGCTGGCGGGGCAACAGCCACAGTCCTGGCTGCCCTGGTATTATGCTGCTTTCTGTAATGCTAAAATAGGCTTCCTGTATCAGGAAGATGGTGATAAGATTGAGCCGTATAGCATAAAGGGAGAAGAACAGATCAGCAGGGCGCAATCGTTATTAGACAGCACCAAACAACAACAGCAGTTGTCTGAGGTACTAATGGTCATGGGCATGGTATATCGTACCAAAGTGTTCATTAATCCTATGAGTTACGGACGTAAGTACGGGATGTTATCGGATAAAAGCCTGCAGCAGGCATTGCAGTTGTCGCCGGAAAACCCGAGGGCGTTGTATCTGCGGGCATGGGTAAAATATTACACGCCTAAAATGTGGGGTGGTGATAAACAACTGGCGAAGGAGCTGGCGCAGAAAAGTGTGGCATTACTGGCAAAAGAAAAGGCAGGAGAGAATCCTCACTGGGGAAAGGCAGAAGACGATGCGTTGTTGAGTAAGTTCAAGTGATTGTTGATTTTAAAAAAATAATGAGATGATAGTATTTCCGTTTCTTATCCTTATCAGGATACTTTTTGCAGCGAGTATGGTATTTATTATCGGTTACATCTTTGGTGGTTTTTCGCGGAAGCGGACATTGGCAACTATCTCCAAAGTGGCTGCGATACTTGTTATTGTACTCTTTATCGGTATGAATGTACTGTTGATGTGGACCGCTTTTCATCGCGACGGGCACGGTGGATGGCGAGGTGGCTGCGAGCAGCAGGTGAAAACAGAAAAACAAGGCTGACCGATGGGTCAGCCTTGCTGTTGTTTATTGTTTTGGGTAAAGTTGAGGTATGAACAAGATGCAGGCGCTACCTCCAAGTGGAGCGCCTGCAAGCCATGAGATCAGTGATCTCTAAAATGCGTTATCAATCTTCACAGATATCTTCGCAAGTTTCTTCGCTCATATCTTCGCTAATCAGCGAAATCAGCACAAATCATAGCTATCACAGTTAGTGGCGTCCGTGTCCTCCGCCTCCGAAGTGACCACCGCCTCCACCAAAGTGACCGCCACCGAAATGACCGCCACCGCCGCCATGTTGTCCTCCCATAGACGGCTGATGCATGAAACCACCCTGTGGACGGGAAACCCTGTTGCTCATAGCCATCGGCTGCCGGGACATGCCAGCCTGACGGTTACCGTTCCATGCGCTGCGGGAAGCATTTATGGTATTGTTATTTCGGGTGAAGTTATCGCGGTTATTGTTAAATGTGCTATTATTCCGGTTAAAGTTGTTACGATTGTTATTGACAACTGTATTGTTCCGGTTGAAATTCTCGCGGTTGTTGTTGACTACATTATTGCGGGTGTAACTGGTACGGTTGTTATTAACGTTGTTGATCACGCTTCTGTTGATGTAGGTATTGCGTACCACCGTAGTATTGACACGGGTAACAGCTGTATTGTAATGGAAGGAATTGCCTCGCCACATACCACCGCAAAAACCTGCGCCGAAGTAACCGTAGCCGTAGTTAATACCCCCGTAGTACCCGATATGAGGGCCCCAGTAGCCAGGGTGCCAGCGGTACAAGCCTGCGGTGAAACCCCAGTAGCCGGGTGTCCAGAGCGCGCCCACATAAGGCGCCCTTACCCATACGCCTGGTACCCAGTAATAGGCGGTATTATAGGCCCAATATCCGGGCACCCACATATACCCGTCACCAGGACAGGGAGGCTGTGTATAAACCGGTATTGCCGGGGGAGCGATGCCCACTGACACGCCAATACTTACCTGTGCATATGCGGGTGGTGTTACGGCAGCAATGGCCAGCAAAGTGCTTACGATCAAAATAAATTTTTTCATGACCCCTGTGTATTAGGTTCCTGTATTGGACAACAGAGAGTCGTGGAAGTTTAACCACGGCAGAGGTTGCCGGTGTTAAAATACCGTCAAAGTTTTATGCTGAAAGTAATGCTTAATGTGTTGATAACCATTGGCGCCAGTCTTCCGCCACCTTGTCCCAGTTAAAAACATTGTAGTCGGGTTCGCCATCGGGTTTTAAGGGGAAATAATTGTGTTCTGTGCCGATGTATTCGCGGAAAAAGAAATTCCGTTTATGCTGCCGGATCATCTCTAACCGGAACATGTCCAGGTAGGGGACGCCAGCATCGCGGGTGCCGAAGGTGATGAGCACCGGTATCTTCAGTTTGCTGAGATAATGCACCGGCGGATAGGAAAAGTCGTTGGTTACCTTGTAGGTATCGCCCTGGGAGAAGTCCATGTTTTGGGGGGCGGCGATGATTTTTTCCCAACGGTTAAAGAGCGCTCCGGTACCGCCGGTACTGTCTGTTTCGTGTGCCCTTTCCCGTTCTATCAGGGTGAGCATGCGCCCCTGCGGGTTGCCGCCGGAGTATATCAGGTGTGTGATCAACGGACTGCTGGCGGCCATTTTGGCGGCAATGGTGCTGCCTTCCGAATGACCAGCTACTACCAGGGGACTGCGTGCAATCCAAGATTGCCGCTGTAAAAAAGCGATAACGGCGAGGTTCCGTTCCACATAATAATCGAGGTAGTACCGCTCGAGGTACTTACGGGGAAATTGTCCGCTGCTATCGCTGTAGGTAAAGTCCGGATTGAGTTTCCGCTGGTCTGCTACCAGCGGCACATAGGCTTTGCTGATCACCGCCACATGATAGTTCCGGGCAAGGCTGTCCGGATTAAATACAAATGCATTGGTGACAGCTGTTTGCCCATTATGCTCATACCGGATCAGCAGTGGTTGTGGTAAACTACCCTGGCAGAAAAGGAACAGCGGTTTTTTAACCTGCTCTTCTCCCTTTTTTGATTTGATGAGCATGTCTACCGTATCACCCCGGAAGAACATTTGCAGGTGACGGTATCCATAAAAGTCCTGGGCCTGCAAGGCGATGTTTAGTATCAGGCCGCAACAGGCCAGAAAATATCGGATCATTTGACTAGATAAGATGGATGTTTGCCTGCTGACAATATAACCCAAATATCTGCAACTGTGGTGAAGAAGCCAGCCAGAAATGGCCGGCTTTTGTTCGTACGAAAATTTATTGCTCGTTGTAATCCGGGGATGTGGTGTATCCCCCGGTTATGAAGGTAATACAAGTCCCTGCCCGGCATTTATGAAATCGGAAAAAAAAATTACGCGATCAGGAAAATGTTAATTGATTATATTTAAAGCTGTTAATCTACCTGTTACACATGGAAGCCCATCATTTAAGAAGCATGGTTTTAAGTGCGGCATTTGCAGCAATGATCAGTAGTGGCGTGATTTCACTGTTATGGTTTGAAACGGTGGAATTGTCTGAGTCGGCCCGTTACAGTGATTTATATGGGTTAGGTCATGTGTTGATTGTTTTTTGTGTAATTTGTATGGCACTATCCACTATCACTATTTTTTTGAATAAAATGACGGTTGTCAGAAACAATCTTTTCTTGTCCCTGTTGTCTTTTTTCCTGGCGCCACTGTTGGTATCCCTCTTTTTTTTCGTAACAATTTTTGACAAGGAAGAGATGATGCTGTTCGGTGTAATGCTCGTATCATTCCATCTTCCCCTGGCATTCTATTTTGCACGTTATCGGAAATTGCTAACTGGTCAACAAGTCTGACGTTTTCGTGTAAGCGGTATCGTTATCCTGCTGCGCAGACAATGAAGCGTATGCGCAGGGGTTAGTGTGTCCAGATCATACCCTGTGGGTTGATGTTCCAGTGATATTTTTGTGCTTCCCCGAAGTTTTGAAAGTCTTGTTTTTTACCCAGCACAATTTCTTCATAGGCGACAAACATCTGCCTTGCACAAATCGCAGGCTGCATACGCCCCACACCGGTACACAAGCCGGGAATAGCCACTGTATGTATATCCGGATGACGATTGGCATGAAGCAGAATAGCTTTCATCGCCAGATAGGCATTGATCGACGTATCGATATTGAAGTTGGTGGGAATTCGCATCGTAGGTGCTGAAATCAGGTAGGGGATATCCGGGTCGCCGGTTTCCAGCGTCAGCGCGGTACCAATCAGCAATTCCCCTTCCGGCAGCTGTTTGATTTGTTGTTGCAGCCTCTTTTCCAGATCCCAGCCCAGTCTTTCAGACAAGGCATAGTCCAGTGATCCATCCATAAAACCAAAGGAGTTAGCCGGACTAACGACAGCATCAGCTTTCAGTTTGGTGATATCTCCTTCGATGATCGTCACAGCGGTAATTCCGGCAAATGATTCCCGCCAGGCTGTAACGAGCTTGGGGTTGGTGTCGGTAAGTATGTATTTCATGGTATCAATTTACGGTACAACGGTTGTAAACAGGTAAGTGGCTAATATCACCAGTAATACAATGCCCTGCAGGATGTTGGTACGGCCTGCATTGAATGATATACTGATGGTAAACAGGGATAAAATCAGCAATAAGGTAGATTTGGTATCGATGCCCAGGGTAACACTGAAACCCGCCAAAACGGTAACGATCGCCACAGCGGGTATCGTGAGACCGATGCTGGCGAGCGCAGAGCCCAGCGCCAGGTTGAGGCTGGTTTGCAACCGGTTACGACGGGCCGCACGGATGGCTGCCACTCCCTCCGGAAGCAGGATCACAGCAGCAATGATAATACCCACCAGGCTCTTAGGGGCACCCATGCTAACAACCATATTTTCAATAACCGGTGATAGTTTTTTAGACAACAATACCACCAATGCCAACGATATCAGGAGAAAAAGCATACTGATAGTGGTGGTGAGGTTGCCAGGTGGATCGGAATGAACGGCAGCCTCGTCTTCCGGAAGGAAATAGTCACGGTGACGGCCCGTCTGCACAGATACAAAGCCACCATACAATACCAGGGAGATAATGGCAACGAATATCAGTTGACTGTTGGAATATACCGGTCCGGGTGTGGTAGTGGTAAAATTAGGCAATACCAATGTTAGTATAGAGATTGCCGTTAGGGTGGTAAGCGCCGCATTGGTGCCCTGTTTGATAAACACCTGTTCCTTGTAACGATAGCCGCCCAGTAGCAGACAAAGGCCAATGATACCGGTCAATAGTATCATGATGGCGGCAAACACGGTATCCCGCGCCAGTGTGGAGCCTTCCGCCCCTTCACTCAGCATCAGGGAAACAATCAGCGACACCTCTATTACCGTGATGGCCAGCGCCAGGATAAGCGTTCCATAAGGTTCTCCTACTTTATGCGCCACTACTTCTGCATGATGCACCGCAGATAAAACGATACTGATCAGGGAAGCGGCCATCAGCAGGGAAAAGAAAGGATTGTCTATACTCCCGGCTACCGAGAGGATTCCCAGCCCTATCAACGGGCTTACAAGGCTCCAGATGGGTAAGGCGATATTCCAACGTTTGTATAGAAAGTGTGTATATGGCATATACGTAATTACAAAAAAATATTTAATTGGTTCATAAAAAATGACCTTCGGTGGGTTGAAGGATAAAGTTTAACTTAGTGTTAGGGGCTGTAAAATGAAAATACAACTGATCACACCGCTTCCTTCGCTGGTCAATTATGTGAGCAGTATCGTGGTATTGGAAAGTGAAAATCTTTCTGTTGATACCACCCTGCCTTTAATTGCCAAAGGTTACCCCAGTGTAGTTTTTCAGCTTACCGCGAGTCATGTGAAAATGGATAACCTGGTGTTATATGGGCAGAACATACGGCCCATCCTGTTGCCGGTATCCGGATCTGCGCTGATCATTGCCTTCTTCCTGTATCCCCATACGCTTAAAGCATTGTTTGGCTGGAGCGCCAAAGAGCTAACAGATCTGAGTGTAGATATTAGTCTGGCTGAACCTGCCCGGGGTATGCATTTGCGCGAGCAGCTGCTGAATGCGGCATCATTGGAACAACGCCTGGCATTGATGAATGACTACCTGTTGCGCCTCACAGCTCCCCGGAAACTGGAGCTGAACCAGCCGGTATTGTTTGCTACCCGGCTGATACAGCAGCACAATGGCGCCCTGTCTATGCTGAAAGTGCAACAGGAACTTTATGTCACGGAGCGCACCCTGCAACGCATGTTCGATTTGCATGTAGGCGTATCGCCGAAAACATTTGGCCGTATCTGCCAGTTTGACGCCGCGTTGCAGCAACTCAGCCGCAATGGTTTTACAGATATGGCCGGTGTGGCTTTTCAGCACGGGTATGCCGATCAGAGCCATCTGATACGGGCGTTCCGGGATTTTACGGGACTTACCCCACTGGAATACCAGCAGGCGGCTACAGATTTTCCTTCCTGAAAATTGTCGGGTTTGTTCTATACCCGGGGTAATGGGTGTCGTTACTTTGTATCAAAAAATAACATATGAGAAAGTTGATCGTTTCTACCTGGATGACACTGGATGGTGTTTTTGATGCGGAAAGCATGGGACAATGGTTTAATCCCTACGATAGCCGCGCAAGGCAGGAGTATATCCGCGACGGTATCCTCGCGGCAGATGCCATCCTGTTTGGCCGCAAAACTTACGAGATGCTGGCGCCGTACTGGTCTTCCATGAAAAATAACGAAATGGGCGTTGCTGCCAAATTAAACAGCGTGGAAAAGTATGTGGTTTCCACTACCTTAAAAACCGCTGCCTGGGAAAATTCCACTATCATCAGCAACAATATGGAGCAGGAGATTGCCCGCCTGAAACAGCAGCCGGGAAAGGAAATACAGATAGAAGGCAGCGCTACGCTGGTCCAGTCGCTGGCCGCCGCCGGATTGATTGATGAATATCGTTTCCTGGTGCATCCCGTAATGATGGGCAACGGCAAACGTTTCTTCGGCGACGGTATGCATAGCGGTTTGCAGCTGGTAGACAGCCAACAGCTGGACAAAGGCGTAATGCTGTTATGCTATCAGTCGGTATAACGGTACTGTAATACCACGATACCACAGGGGTAAGCCGTTGCTTTGATGAGCGACAGGCCGAGCATCCCCTGTAGCTGGTCAAAAATGGGCATTCCATTTCCAATGGCAGTGGGATTGATGATCAGGTGGTACTCGTCTATCAACCGGGCGGCTATCAGGGCGGATACGAAAGCAACGCCACCGAATACGAGTATATTATCGCCGGGTTGTTGTTTGCGTGTATTCACTTCCGTTACCAGGTCGCCTTGGGCCAGTATGGTATTGGGCCAACGGGAGGCCTGCAGGGTGTGTGTAAATACTACTTTGCGGGCATCCCGGATATGACCGGCAAATACAGATTGAGGATTGGCGGTATTCGCCGCCATATTTTCCCAATGACTGATAAACCCTTCTTCAGCCATTTTCCTGCTGAGTAATATTTCATCTGCTGATGCCATCAGCGTAGTGTGATAGGCCTGCAAGGCGGTGTCCCAGGTCCAGTTATCTCCATAGTTCCATACCATCCAGCTGCCGTTACCATTGCCGGCAGCTGCAAAGCCATCTATAGACAGCTGCATTTGAAGAATCAGTTTTCTCATGTAACAAACCTACTCCCAAATTTCATAAATAATAAGGGGGATTTGCGACATATAGAGGGGGAATAAAGAATCATTTAAAAAATTAAAAATGATATTTGTTTTGTGCTTAGCTTTATGTGAAAAATACCATCTTTATGCGTGTTGAACCCTATGTTATCTTAATGTCAACCTCAGGAAAAACTACTGCCAATAGCCTGTCGCTTTGTTTCGGATAGTTACTGTATAGCCTGCACTGAAACATTCGTAGATACAGCCTTCACACAATTTAAAATCAATCAGCTTATGGAAAAATTACAACGGGAAGTCCGTTTTTTAAAAGCCTATGCGCTCGTTCTCACTACTGTCCTGATCGCCTTTTTCTTCATGGCGTTCCGCAATGATTTTGGCAAACAACGTTTCCAGGAAATAGACGTGGAAAGAATCAATGTCGTCGAAAAAGATGGTACCCTGAAAATGGTGATCTCCAATAAGGAAAGACAACATCCGGGGATGGCGGAAGGAAAAAGCCTGCCCGCCAGGGAACGCCAGGCCGGCCTTATATTCTTCAATACCGCTGGTGATGAATGCGGTGGTCTGGTGTACGATGCCGACAAAAAAGATGGCGCTGGTATGGTGTTTTCTGTAGACCAATACCGGAATGACCAGATCATGCAACTACAGTATCAACAGGATCTGGAAGGTAATAAAGCCCGTTCCTATGGACTTAAACTATGGGACCGCCCGGATAATTTTACATTGGTTCGTCAAAACCAGATACATGATTCCCTGGCAGCACTCAAAGATGAGAAAGCATCCGAAAAGGTCTACGCTCAACTGGCGTCAGAAGGAAAGTTTGGTACAGAAAGACTTTTCGTAGGCCGTACCTGGAAAGATGAAGTAGGGCTGTTTATCCGCGATAACAAAGGAAAGGTGAGAATTAAGATTTATGTAGATAAACAAAACCAAACAAAGATTGAAACCTTTGATGAACAGGGAAAACCTATTACCAAATAAAACAAGAAAAGCCGCTTTGCAAAAAGCGGCTTTTTTAATGCTGTTAATAGCCACAGCGAACCTCATATAAAACTTAATGTTTAGATAATATACCTGCTGTTTTTTTGCCCTTATGTTTGCGACTGGAAAAATTGGGATGAATATATGGGCGAAGCGCTACACAATTTATCAGATTATTCACTGTTGCAAGAATGCAGACTTGATAATGTGAAGGCATTCGAAGTATTGTTCGACCGGTATTCCGGAAGATTGTACCACTATGCCTTCAAGTATCTGCAGGACAAGGGTATCGCCGAAGAACTGATGATGGATCTTATGTTGTGGCTTTGGGAAAAAAGACAACAACTGGATGCTGACGTACAACTGTCACCCTACCTGTTCCGCGCCATTAAAAATGCCGTGATCAAAACGCTGCGCAAGAAGTCATTGACCGTATTACCCATTGAACAGGCCTGTGATGACGAAACCCTGGTCACCCCCGCCACCGATAACCGGATAGATTGCCAGGAATTGAATCAGGCTTATCTTGATAAGTTGGATGAATTGAGTCCCCAACGTCAGCGCGTTTTTAAAATGAGCCGGCATGAACAATTATCCCATGCCGAAATAGCCAAGGAACTAAACCTGTCCCTGTTTACCGTTAAGAACCACATCAAGGCTTCCCTGAGCCATTTCCGCGAGCACCTGAAAGACTATACCGATGTTACCATGGCGGTACTGATTTATTGGTGGACGCGTTAATATAGCCGTTCATGTTATGTAATTGTTACCACTGTTAATCCCATTAGCCCCTCCTGCTCTTTTCTGCCTTTATATAGATGAACGGACCTGCAAATAACAGGATGGTTTATCATAATCAACATGGCAAACACGATCACGAAAGCACTCATGAATAAATACCTGGATAATCGTTGCACCGCAGCTGAGAAACTGCTGGTAGCCGCTTTTATCCAACAACCGGAAGGTCAGCAATTACTCGATGAAGTACTGACAGAACGGTTGACGGCAGACATGCTGTTGATGGAGCAGATAAGCGTAGATGAACAACAGGTGCAGGAATGGAAGGCAACCCTACGTCAACGTATAGCCGCCCTGCCGCCCGAACAGGCGCCGCTGATACAGCGGCCGGTAAAACGCCTTTCCTTCCTGCGCCGTGCTGCCATCTGGACGATACTGGTGTCTGCATTGGGTACCATCGGGATATATCAATACCGGAAACAGTCTACAACAACATCCATGGCGATGGCCAACCTGGAGAAACAAAATCCGAAAGGACAACGTGCCGTCATTACACTGGCCGATGGATCAGTGATACATCTGGGAGCTGACAGTAAACTGGAGTACCCGGAAATATTCAAAGGTCCCACCCGGGAAATCACCCTTATCGGTGAAGCCTTTTTCGAAATCAGTGAGGATGCCGCACATCCTTTCATCGTGCATACCGGTACGGTACGAACCAGGGTATTGGGTACCTCTTTTAAAATCAATGCCTTTAAAGGAACGCCGTTGATGGTAGCGGTAGCAACAGGTAAGGTACAGGTAGAACATGCAGATCGTAAGCCGGTAGCGGTGCTCACCCCTGGTCAACAGGTAACCTGGAATCCGGCAGATCAGCAGGCTGCCATCGCGGAAATGCCGGTAGCTGACATTGCCGGCTGGAAAAATGCCCGCCTGGCTTTTAATAACAACACCTTAGCGGAAGTAGCGGAGGTACTGGAACGCTGGTATAATGTGACCATCCAATTCAAACATGCTGTTACCGCAGAAAAGCGGATCACGGTTACACTGTCTGCCAACCGGCCTTTGGAGGAGACGCTCCGTGTATTGAGCACCGGCAGCAGATTTACCTACAAATCGGATAACCGGAAAATTATCATTCAATAACGTGCAAAACCAACTTATGTAACCAACAGTACACAACTAAAAAAACGTTCCCGGTATCTGACAAATACACGGGAACGTCTCAAAGTGATTTCATGATGCCTGATAAGTTTTGGACGACGAACAGGCACTATGAAAGAGATACCAGATTTTCCCGGAAAACCGGGACTAACCAGTAACATTCAAAAGTATGGAAAAAGGATTAAAAACAGATCCTTTAAGATTTAGCATGCATCCCGCCTTCGCCTGCCAGCGGGCCCGTCCGGGTAAAAAACAAACCGGCGTCCCGGTGCATAAAAGGGAAGGACTGAAGCCCATAATTTACTTCCTGATGAGATGTTCATTTATCGTGCTGGTATTGCAACTCACCGCTGTGGGATTGCTTTTGGCCGCAAATGTAAATAGCCAGGATCTGACCCGGAAAATAAGTCTTCAGCTGCATAAAGCCGCACTGAAAGAGGCTTTGCTGACCATTGAAAAGGAAGGTAAAGTTAAGTTTATGTTACCGGAAGAATTGCTGGCTAAAACCCATAAGCAGGTAACCGTCAACAACCCTGATATCCGCATCCAGGACGCCCTGCACGGTATCCTGGAAAATACCGGTCTGGAATACAAGCTGGTGGAAGGATACATAGTTATCGCCCAGCAACCGGTGCCGGTGAAAATCAATGGTAAAGTAATCGACAGCAAAACGAAAGAAGGGGTGCCTGGTGTGTCTGTTCGCGTGAAAGGTGCTGCTGGCGGCGCTTCTACGGATATGAACGGCGTCTTCAACCTCACTGTTCCCCATAACAATGCTACACTGGTGATCAGTTACATCGGTTATGAAACCCGGGAAGTGAAAGCCAATGCTGCCGGTACTATGATCATCACGCTGACTGTTTCCAGTAAACAACTCAGCGAAGTGACCGTTAACGCCCGCCGTAAACTCAATACCGATATCGCCGTACTGCAGGACCGTAAAAACGCGGCTATCGTACAGGACGCGATATCTGCCGCACAGATCGAACGTACTGGCAGCATCACCACCACACAGGCACTGCAGAAAGTATCCGGTGTAACCATCACCGATGATAAATATGTGGCTATCCGTGGTTTGGGAGACCGCAGCGTAATCGGTCAGCTGAACGGTGTGCGCCTGGCGTCTTCCGATCCCGACAGAAGCGCTATTCCGCTGGACCTGGTACCCGCTTCCCTTCTGGATAATATCACCATCTTTAAAACCGTTACGCCGGATAAACCGGCTGATGCCGCCGCAGGCATCGTGGAACTGAAAACGAAATCAGTTCCCGATAGCGCTGTGTTCAACATCATCGCACAAACGGGTTTTAACTCCAATATCGGTCCTGGTGGCAGCGTCAACAGCTTCTACAACAGCGACATGGGTTTCTTCGGAAGCAAAGTGAATAAAAAAGATCTCTCTTCCGAATTCCTCGGCCTGTCTAAACAATATCCCGGTGGTTTATCACAGATACAGCAGCTGATCATCAACAGCCCTAACAACCCCGCATTGCAACAGGAAGCCTCCCGTATCAATAAACTGATGAATTCCTTTGATCCGGTACTGACCACCAAATACCGTAAAGCACCCCTGAACCAGCTTTACTCCGCTACTTACGGTAACAGCTACAAAGTATTCCATAAACATACCTTAGGTATTGTAGCCGGCGGTAACTACTACAGCCGTTCTTCCGATATCTATGGCGGAGACCTCACCCAGTACAGCATTTATCAGGGTGTGATCACTGGTAACAAGGACGTATACAGCCCGCGTAACATCCCTAACTATATTACCCCGAACAACCTGTTCATGGGTAAATATCAAACATATAAAGAGAACACCGGAACACAAACAATCAACTATGGACTATTGACGGGGTTGACTTACAAGTTCAACCCCCGTCATGAAATCAGTATGCAGTACCTGGGTAGCTGGGGTAGTGAAGCACAGGCAGTCAACATGTATGGAAAGTACGAGTATACCGGTCTGCCGGGTGATGTAACCAGCACCATTTACTCGCTGAAACAAACCTTCCGTACACTGCATACCTTCAACCTGCAGGGCGAACACAAGTTCCTGAAAAACGAATACAGTCCGCGGTTGAGCTATAACGTAGCTTCTTCCAACTCTTCCCAGAATGATCCGGATTATCGTTTTGTGACGCTCACAGACTATGCTCCCCGTAACGGCGCGTTTTATCAAAAGCCTGTAGGAGGCTCTTATGAAGGCCAGTACGTGAATACATACACCGACCACCTGTATGCGCTCAACTCCGGTTATGTGAATGGTTACGGTACCTATGGTATTATCCAGGCAGAGCCCAATGGCCGTCGCTGGCGCAGGCTGAAAGAAACTAACTACAACTACAAAGCAGATGTAACACTGCCCTTCCCGTTGTTTGGCAAAAAGCAGGAGTTTAAAACCGGTGTGAACTATCTGAACCGTGACCGTAGTTTCCGTGAGAATATGTTTTTCCTGCCAGGTTCCAACTTCTCTTCCCTGGGCGCTTATCCCCTGTATGTAACAGAAGGTAATCTGAACCGTTTGGTGAGCCCGGAAATGATCGGTATTAAAATGCCTACCGGTAGCACCGGCGAAGGCGCCCATCCTGTTGGCGGCTTCCTCTACAATAGCCAGAAATCACCTAACAACTACTCCGGTTTCTTTGAAACCAATGCCTTCTATGGTATGGTGGACCTGCGTTTACCCGCTAATCTGCGTTTAACCGGTGGCGTACGTTTCGAGAAAACAAATATTCAATCTGCTGTAGATACTGCTGACGTATACCTGGACCCATCCCTGACCACGGTTGATAAAGATGGTAACAAAATTCCCGTGGTACTGATCAACCCGAACACGGCCTACCAGACTGGTTATAAGCCATTCTACTCCTTTAACCTGACTTATACACCCGTGGAAACCATGAATTTCCGCGTGGGCTATAACACTACTCTGGCAAGGCCGGAGCTTCGGGAAATTACCAACGTGTTTGAATTTGACGCTTTCCAGATGGGCCTCGTAGTAGGTAACCCTCACCTGGTGAACCAGCACACGGAGAACCTCGATTTCAGATGGGAATGGTTCCCCAACAGGGGAGAAGTGATCTCCGTGTCACTGTTCGGTAAACGGATACAGAATCAGCTGGTGAAAGTATTCAGCCTGAAAACAGACGGCCTGGCTGCCAAATATCCGGAGTATCCTACTATCCAGTTCCAGAACGATCCTAACGAAGGTAAAGTGTGGGGTATGGAGCTGGAAGTGGTAAAAGACCTGGGAAGACTGTTTGCTCCGCTGAAAAACTTCAACCTCGGTTCTAACCTGTTGCTGGCGCAAAGCCTCATCAAAAAAACACCGGAAAGATATGCGGCCAATAAATCACTGGACCGCCATACACCGGAATACAGCCCGCTGTTTGAACAGGCGCCTTACTCCGTAAACGCGTGGCTGAATTACAAGAACAACAAATCAGGTACCGACCTGACAGCCACTTTTAATATGGTAGGCGAACGCCTGGTGCAGATCAACCTGACGGGCGAACCCGACCTGTATACCCGGCCGGTACCGGTGCTGGACTTCATCTTCACCCAACAGGTAACCAAACGCCTGCTGTTTAAAGGTTATGCCAAAAATATCCTGAACCCGGCTATAGAAACGGTATACGCAGCACCCGGCACTGGTGGCGTATGGTACGGCAATAAGTTCGTTAACCGCAGCTTTAAGCGTGGCACTGAGATCATGTTCGGCTTTACTTATAATCTGTTCTAACGGTAACGGTTATCCCGGAATAAAAAAATGAAAATGAAACGAATTTCCATCATAGCAGGGGTGTTGCTGGCGGCCGCCAGTGTTATCACGTCCTGTAAAAAAGATAAACTGGACCATTTTTATGACAACCGGATCAATAAAGATACGAGGAGCAATTCCAGTGTCCGGATTGTGAATTTGGGTGGTTACAATCAGTTGATCGCCAACGGCGATACGCTGACCAATTATGTGATATTACCGATAAATGAGGATAAATCACGTTATCCTGCTACGAAGTTCTTCCCTGATAAAGGGCGTTTAGGCGGTACCTGGTGGGTGCCCCGTCAATTTATACAGGCGGGCGGAAAAGCCCATTTTAAAATAGAAGGCATCTCTCAGAACCCATTTGTGGCAAGAACGGAGTTCGATGTGCAGGAAGACTATAACCAGCCGGCTGATTATTATGTGACCGCCGGCCCGGTGTATACAACGGGTAATATTCCGGAAGTGCTGCGGGTACCTCGTTCCGTGGAAGCGCCTTCCCGTCCGGACCATTTTAAAATCCGCATCCTGAACCTGTCTGGTGATATTAAACATCCGGAGGCAACCCAGGAAAAGATATTGGGTCCGCTTTCCCTCGCTTTCGCAGATGGAACGCTGGTGAATCCTAAGTCTTCCAATGTTAATGTAGGGGAATATTCTGAATACGTGGAAGTTCCCTATGGTACTTATCAGTTCAAAGTGCTGACAGCTGCCGGTACACAGGTCACGGCGACCGGTGGCCCCCGTGAGGAGTTTGTGGACCTGATAGATCCGGCCACTTCTACGATTACTAAAACCGTGACTTCACCTGCACCCCGCCCGGTATCTATGAAATTAACGTATGCGCCTATACGTACTTTCCAGCCTGGTGGTATCTACACCATTGTAGTCTCCACATTCGAGTTGCCTTATAAATTGAACAACGGATCTACCGGTGATGAAAGTTCATTCATGCAGAACGCTTTCCAGATCATCGCTGATATTGCTGATCCGGCAAACCTGACCTATGGCCGTATGCAGGCGGTGAACGTACTGCCCGGTTCCGGTGCGTTGCAGCTGAAAGTGAATGGGGTGAAAGTGGGTGACAATATTGCCTATGCTAACGCCGGTGAATACACGAATGTGGTGACCGGTACTGCTACCATCGAAGTAAGCGACGCGGCAGGTAAAGTACTGGCTAGCGCGAAAAAAATGGTAGATCCCGGTGGCAACTACACCGCCTGGGTATATAGCGATGCTAAAGGTATTCCGCAGATCGCCATTGCGGCCAATAACCTGAGCGGCAGCGTTCCAAGGATCGAAAAAGATGGTCAGGATGGTTCTCTTTGGTGGACGCAGTACAAATACCCTTTCCAGTTCCGGTTTTATAATTTCTGTACCGATTTCGCCAATGTGAATTTCACTGGTATCAACGGACAGGCAATAGGCCGTAATGGCGTTAGCTCCAACCTGAAGCCGGGTATTATTCCTGACGACGCGGCTAACGCCGTGTTACTGATGGCGCTCGATCCTTACGAGATCATGGCATTCCAGGCTAATCCGGGCGTATTCCCCGGAACATGGATCACCCAGGTGCCTGTCATCAAAAGTGCTGACCTCGTTGCCCGAAAAGAATTGTATGTCAGAGGCGGAGTGCCCGACCAGGAGCCGGGCTATTATTCCATCGCACTGATCGGAAAAGACGGCGCCAATGCTCCTGAAGGGACCAAAGCGAAGATGATCATTGTAAAACATAACCGGTAGAAGTATGAAACTCACATTTCCCATCGTCATAGCAGGGCTGCTGGTCGTATTCGGCAGCTGTGCCAAGATAGAACATAAAAAGATCGATGATCCGGCTTACCTGCGTGTGTTCAATAACCTGAACTATACAGTGAGCATCGAAAATAAAGATGAAGAACAACCGTTCCTGGCCATGCTGATAGACCCGGAAACGGATGCTTCCGGTATGCCCACCAGCGCCGCCATCGTGGGCGATTTCCTGGACCAGCGCGATGGATATGCACCGCCATATCCTTCACACATCGGTAGCAGCAACTCTTTCAAAAACCCGGAATATCCCGGCAAGGAAAGCGTGCTGGTAGGTCCGATCCTCAACGGTTTCGACCTGTCCAGCTGGGCACAGATACCTTCCGGTAAACACCGCGTGATGTTTATGTTCCGGCCGGTGAACAACACGCCTTTCTTTCAGCTGGAAGACCGCCTGAAAAAGAAAGTGCTGATTGATACGGTTTTACAGCTCGACAGCCGTGAAGTATATACGCTGCATGTGCTGCAAAGAAACTTCAAGACCAAAGAAAATGGGATGCTGTTACGCCAGGAAATTTTTCACAAAATGCCATTGTCCGATTCCATGGTATACGTGAATTTTTATAACATGAGTGCTGTTGGTTTTGCCGACGCGGATTTATCACTGAAGAAGAGAATACCCCAATCAGGTTTGCTGATGTTCGGTGTGAAAGATGAGATGAATATCTGGTTCTCGCTCTTTACCGCCAACGATCTGACGAAACCCGTACCGGGATATAAATTCCGGTATATGTCCTCCCTGCGTCAGAATAATACTTCCAACGCAGTGCAACCTTACTACAGCTTCCCGCTTTTTGCGTCGAATGGTACGGATAATATCCGGACTACTGCATGGCAACGTATTTCCCTGATGGCGCCGGGAATGAACCCGGAAAACAATCCGTACAACGACCAGGCCCCCGCGGAGGTATTGGGTAACTATGCGGTGATCAGTTGTTATGGCAATGGTACTAAACCAAACTTTGAACGGGATATCCTCACCGTGCCGAATATGATTGTTAACATTCACTCCGGTACCAATAACCCCCAGTCGTTTGCTACGGTTAATACCATTGAAATCGTGAATGGCAGGGCTTATTTAACTACCATACAACGAAAATATCCTACGCCGATCTATTAAATAATTTGTTATGAAACATGCTATTGCCACATTAATAGCGGCACTCCTGATGGTGTTTACAGCCTGTAAACACGACAAACTGGAGTTCGACCAGGAGTTAAAGAATTACCGTGCTGCCGCCGATTTTCTGAAGAATAATTATGACCTGAGCATTTTTTGCGCCGCTGTTGAACGGGCGGGCATGACCGCCGAACTGAATGGCCCCGGACCCTTTACCATACTGGCTCCTACCAACAGGGCTTTTAATGAGATGGGTATCATGAGTGTTAATGACGTGGCCAAAATGCCGGTGGAAAAAGTGAAGCTGATGGTACAAATGCATATACTGCCACGCAGACTGCAGGAAACCGACCTCGCCGATAACTCGGTGGATGTACGTTTCAAAACACTGGCCGGAAAGGAAATACTGGTGACAATGGCCACCAGAAATGGCGTTGCGGACCGGAATGATCTTTATTTCCAGGGTTGTTACACAGAATTGAAAAATGTAACCCTGACAAACGGTACGCTGCATGTATTGCAACAGGTGATCAAGTATACACCCGGTACCGTACAGGATATTCTGTCCCAGCATGAAGAATACAGCCTGTTTGTCGGTGCGCTCAAACGTTTCGGTTTATGGGACCAGCTGAAGGAGCCAGGCCCCTGGACCATCCTGGCGCCGACCAACGATGCGCTGAAAGCGAAGAAACTGGATGAGCAGGACATTGCAATTATCAATCCTGAGAAATATTATATAGCGCGCCTGTTCGGCTGTTATATCCTGTATAACCAGCATTATTTCTTTTCAGATTTCCGGGCATTCTATATGATGAACAGCTCCAACTATGTGCTATTGAAGCTCTATAATGATCCCTATCAACGAGAGATATATATTGGTGAAGGCATGGAAAATGGTGTTCGAAAGGTTAGTTATGTCGTTTCTCTAAGGCTTGACAGGAATACGGTTCCCGTGTCTGCTGTAACGGTGCAACGCAGAGGGGTGATGGATTTTAGCGCGGATAATGGTGTTGTACATCAGCTGGATAGCTTGTTGGCCAAACCTGAAGATGCTGTCAGAAAATAAGCAGTGGTAAAACAGTTAATGAAAATCAACATGAAAAATAAAATATACAACATCATAAGCGGGATAGCAATTTGCGGCGTACTATTGGGTGCTTCGCTGATGCAGACCGGCTGCCGGAAAGAAATGTTCATGCCGGAGCCGGAAGGCACTGCTGTTCCCTATAAAGACAGTGTTAGTATTGATCTTCAGACTTATCTGAAAACATCGCCCTACAAGCTGTTTTATGCTGCGTGGAAACGCAGTAACATGGAGAAAGAACTGGAAACGATGGGCGCCAAAGCATCTGTTACCTTGCTGGTAGTAGATGATGCCGCCATGAAGGCCGCCGGGCTGGATGAAACGGAGATCAATAAACGTAGCCCGGAATCGTTGCTGGAACTGGTGAAATACCATATGCTGCGCGATAAAATGGAGCCAATGAGCATACAGCCGGGGCAATTAAGTTATCACCGGACAACGTTGCTCTCCAGAACGGATTTAACAGAACAGATTAACCGCGCCGGAAGCGGCGTGTCCTTTGAGGTACCTTATACTTACCGGCACTACGTAGCCATGGCCAAAGACAGCCAGCTGATCATCAACGGAAAGTTATGTGGAAATCGGAAACCGGTAGTAGTAAAAAATGGTATCGTTTGGCCGGTGGGCCGTTTACTGCAGAAACCGGAACAGCATGTACTGGACATATTGAAAGAAGATCCCCGGTTTTCTATGCTGGTGGCCATCAATCAAATAAACAACGATGCCTGGTTTGAAGTAGCGATGGGTTCATTTGAGCGTTATGCTGGCCTGTTCCTGGCACCGGGTGAATGGGACAACAGTGTAGTTTTTAACTCCTATTTCGCTCCTACCGACGACGCATTTCATCAGGCAGGTATCTTTACGGTGGAACAGCTCCAGGAAATCAACAGCCGCTTTACGCCTGAATTTGTATTTGATCCCTTCTATGGCATGACAGGCCTGCTCCCTACTGACAGTGTGCTGGATTATCATAACTGGGGCAGACAGCTGGCGCCCAAAACGCCAACGGGAGAATCACCTGTTTTCAAGCCCGCCGTATTTTATTCTAATGACCTGGACGATGCATTGCTTGCCAACTACACCATCTCCGTATCGAAACCGGACCTGAAGCCTGCACCGATGCCATTAGCGTTTACCCGTGAAGGTAATACCATTAAGGTGAAAGTAAGAGGCGCTAAAACGCCTGCCGCTACCATTACCACAGCGGATATCAATACCCTGGAAGGGCCGTTGCATATCGTTGACCGGCTTTTTTTACCGGATGATTTTAAGGTGAAATAAAAATTAATGATGACAACAATGAACACAACAATATTATCCAGGAAATATTTTTCCGGCCGTCTGGTGATGATCGGGTTGTCTTTACTCCTGGCGGGAGCCTGTAAGAAAGACGATAACGGTCCGCAAAAAGGGAACGACCGCCTGATGGAAGTAGTGATGGATAACTTCAACCTCAGTAAATTCAAGGCTGCCGTAGATCGTAGCAGTATGAACGACGTGCTCACCGGCAACGGTCCGTTAACCGTACTGGCGCCCTCTGACGGAGCCTTTACCAACGCAGGATATGCTAAACCAATTGATGTAACGGCTGCCAGTCTGCCGTATATGGTGAAAATGACAGGTTATCATATTCTCAATGGTAACTATGATCTGAATAAAATGCCTTTTCTCTTCAACCAGGAAATACGCACCTATTACGGCGGCAGACTGTATGTTACCCGCTGGATAAAAGAGGGTGATACGGTACTGACAGTCAACGGCAGCCGCGTACTGGCTACCGGCATGAAAGCCAGCAACGGTACCCTGCAGGTGATTGACCGGGTATTGGAACCTTATCAATATGAAACGCTGGGAGAAGCTGTCTCCGCTGATCCCGGTCTGAGCCTGTTCACCCACGCTATACAACGTTCCGGTTTATCCGCTTTGCTGAAAAGCAAAGGTCCCTATACCGTGTATGCTGCCAACAACGCCGCCATGCAAGCCTATGGCTATAGCACGCTGGAGCAGATTGAGGCCGCTGATCCGGCGGTAATGGCCGCTTTTGTGCGTTATCACATAGCGGCCGACCGCCGTTTTGTGTACGATTATATCCTGAGCACAGGGAAATCTGCTGCCACTACACAAACCATGCTCGATGATAATAACGTGAACATACGATTGGTACCCGATCCACAGGCTCCCAGCCTGTATAACGGCATCACCCTGCAGGGACCCGGTAACCAGGATCCTATACCGCTGGTAAAACAGAATATTATTACCGGTAACGGTGTAATGCATGTCATCAATCAGGTATTGAAAATAACACGGTAATCAGTTTACAATCAAAAGTGATGAACACAAAAAATTTACTTACAACGATATATTCTTTGCTGCTGCTCCTGCTGGTATCCGCTACCACCATGGCACAGGAAACTTCCGGCGGCCTCTCCGGAAAGGTGCAGGACGGCCAGGGACAAGCCTTGCCGGGGGTAACGATCATCGCGGTGCATGAGCCTTCGGGTACCCGCTATCCTGCCTTGTCAGATGGAGGGGGCCGTTATCACCTCCTGGGTATGCGCATCGGCGGACCATACACCGTTACCGCTACCATGATGGGCATGGCGCCACAGAAATACCAGAACATTACCGTAAGACTCGGAGAGCCGCAACAACTCAATATCGTATTGAGCGACGAACGCAAACAACTTTCTGAAGTGGTGATTAAAGGCGCTAAAACCGGTCCTAAAGCCAACGCTTATGGCGCCGGTCAGAACATCAACCGCAGCCAGATCGCCAACATGCCTACGGTAAGCCGCAGCATACAGGATATTACCCGCATGGTGCCCCAAGGCAGCAAGGATAACAGTTTCGGCGGTTCCAACTTCCGCTACAACAACGTTACCATCGACGGCGCCATTAACAACGATGCAATTGGTTTCAGTCCTTCCATGGGCGGACAAAGCGGCACTTCCGGTCAGCCCGGTAGCAGCACCCGCACCAATCCGGTTTCCCTGGATGCGATCGAAGACATGCAGGTATACCTCGCCCCCTTCGATGTGAAGATCGGTAACTTCACCGGTGGTAGCGTGAACGCTGTTACCCGCAGCGGTACCAATCAACTTACCGGCTCGGTATATGGTTTTGGCCGTAATGCCGCTATGATCGGTAAAAACAAAATCGGTAACGGGGATAAAATGAACAGTGATTTTAAAGACTACCAGGCCGGTATCCGCCTGGGTTTCCCTATCATCAAAAACAAACTGTTCTTCTTTACCAACGAAGAAATCACTCGCAGAACAGATCCAGCCCAGCTGCTGGCCGGCAAGGAAGAAACAGCGCGTATCCTGACGGAGAAAGATGCAGATGATATCCGCAACGCTACCATCAAACGTTATGGCGATATCTTCGATCCGGGAACTGCCGGGGTGTATAATGCTTCTTCCGAATCCAATAAGTTCTTTAACCGTATCGACTGGAACATCAACGATAAACACCAGTTGTCCATCCGTAACAATACCATTACTTCCAGCGCCATCAACATGGACCGTGACCAGCAGGATTTCCGTTTCAGCAGCATGGCCTTCAAACAAACGAACAACCAGAGCAGCACCGTAGCGGAACTGAAAAGCCGGTTCAACAATTCCTGGTCCAACAGCTTCGTGGCGGGTTACAGCACGGTACATGATTACCGCGATCCGCTCAGCGATCCAACCCTGCCACAGGTACAGATCATGGGCCGTACGCCGGGTACTACTATCTACCTGGGTACTGATCGTGAAGCGTCCATCTTTAACATGAAACAGCGCACCATCGAGGTCACCGACAACCTCACCTGGAGCAAAGGTAAACACACCGTTCTGATGGGAACCCATAATGAGTTGTATCATATCGACTATGGTTTCGTGAACTCCTGGAATGGCCGTGTGGACTACCTGAGCATCGATGATTACCTGCGCAATGTGCCTTACCGCGTAAGAGGAAGTTATAACTACACCAACAACAGCCGTGATTATATCCTGAACAACCCCGGAGCAGTGTTTAATGTAAACCTGTACAGTGTGTATATCCAGGATGCGATCCATGTAACAGACAAACTGACTGTTACACCCGGTCTGCGTGCTGACTACACCGATCTGCCTACCAAACCTGAACTGAGCGATAAAGTAACCAATGCCATCGCTGATCCTTACTTTGGTACGAGCTATCACTATACACCGCTGAACCGCATTGAAAACAGGTATTTCGGAAAAGTGCAGATCTCTCCCCGCTTAGGTTTCCGTTACGATTGGCTGGGCGACCAGAGCCTGATAGTACGGGGTGGCGTAGGTATGTTTACCGGCCGTATTCCTTTCGCATGGCTGGCTTACGCTTACTACAACAACGGCGTGAACTACGGTTCTTTTGATCAGAAAGCAGACCAGAAACCATTTGCACCCGGTAGCGATGCTATTAAGCCCGGCAAGAATGGTATCGCCGATTTCATCGAAAAGAACGGTACGGTGATCAATGAGCGTAACGCGGGTAAAACACAGGTGGACCTGATCGATAATGATTTTGTGATGCCGAAGATTCTGCGTGCCAGTATCGCTATTGACCGCACTACCGCCAGCCAGTGGAAATTTGGCGTGGAAGGTATGATCACCAAAAGTATCAAGGAAGTATTTTTTCAGCAGGTGAATGTGACCGATAACCCGAAGTATTACCCTTACGATAAAGAGCGGCAACAGCCTATCTACACAGGCAGCGTCGATCCGCGTTTCTCCAACGCCTATATGCTGAGCAATACCAATAAAGGTTTCCGTTACAGTATCACTGGTACTGCCAGCAAAACCTTTACCAGCGGATTGTTTGTGTCCGGTGCTTATACGTATGGTCAAAGTAAGGATGCGTTCAATGGTATCCGTAACTCTATGGAATCCAACTGGCAGCTGAACCAGGCGTTAAGCCCGAACAATGCGCCACTGGCTTATTCCAACTTCGATATCCGTCATCGTTTTGTGGTGAACAGCAGCTACCGCAAAGCCTGGAATGCAACCTGGGTGAGTACCATCAGCCTTTTCTTCAGTGCGCAGTCTGGCAGTCCGTTTACCTATGGCGTAGTGAATAACAGCGTGCAAGGGTTACCGCAACAGGTGAGCCTGGCTTACATTCCACAGGCGACGGAAGCGGTACAGTTCTTTAAAGATTATACCAGCAACGGTCAGCAGGTAACTGCCGCTGAACAGGCCGCAGCCTTTAACCGGTTTATTGATGGTAACAAATACCTGAGCAGCAGAAGAGGCAATTTCACGGAAAGAAACATGGGCCGTACGCCCTGGAATGTGCAGGCTGATCTGCATTTTGCACAGGAGTTTCACCTGCGTAAACTGAAGAGCCACTTCATCACTTTTACAGCAGACGTGGTAAACCTGACCAACTTGTTGAACCGTAACTGGGGTGTTGGCTATTTTTCACCCAATACCTTTAATTCTACTGCCAGTGTCGGTTTAACGCCGACCCTGTTCCCGCCGGAGCAGAATAAGGGAGCCATGCCGGTATACACTTTCGCTGATCCGGGCACGCCTTATTCCATCGATTATTTCGGTTCCCGTTACCAGGTACAGCTGGGATTGCGTTACACCTTCTAAACAACAGACTATATGCAAAAGCTCACAACATACTTATTTGCAGCGTGTATAATATGCCTGATAGGCGTTTTGCAGGCTTGTAAAAAAGATAAGATCGCACACGAAGTTGAATTTAAAGTCAACAGTTATTACCCTAACAGTGGTGGTGCCGGAACGTTGGTAACTATTACCGGCGCCGGTTTTACAGACGGCAAAGCGGCCATCTCCTTTGCCGGTACGGACGCAGAGGTGATCAGTACCGCTGATACCATCCTGGTAGTGCGGGCGCCGGAGAAGGGGCAGAGTGGTACTATTACCCTTTCCAATGGTACCAAATCATTGAATGTAGGGGAATATGCCTATCAGAAATTAAGTGTTCAGAAAATATCGCCGACTAACGGTCCCGCCGGTACGCAGGTGCGTATCAGTGGCGTAGGTTTCGGCAGCATGGATTCGCCTGCAGCGGTATCAGTTAACGGTAAAGCAGCCACAGTGGTTAGTGCCAGTGATACACTGCTGGTGGTTACTGTTCCTGATGCTGCAGGTACGGGTCCGGTGGTGGTGAAGGTAGATGGTAAAACATCTGCCGGTCAGCCTTTCCATTTCCAGGCTTTCTATGGCATGAAACCATTGACAGGTGCAAAAGGAACCAAAGTGGTGATTAATGGAGACGGTTTCTCCACACAGGCTGCGGAGAATGTGGTGGACTTTAACGGTCAAAAAGCTGAAGTAAAGGAAGCTACAGAAGGTAAGCTGGTGGTCATCGCCCCGGAGGGGCTCACCTCAGGCCCGGTGGCAGTTACCATTAACGGACAGAAACTGGTAGGTCCTGCATTTACCGTAGTGCCGCCGCCTGCGATACGCCTGGTAAGCCCGCTCAGTGGCCCGGCTGGTGCGGAAATGGTCATCGACGGCCGTGACTTCAGCACTGTGGCGGATGAAAACGTAGTGATGATTAATAACGTACAGGTGCCTGTAAAAGCGGCTACCAATACGCGCCTTACGCTGGTGTTGCCGGCTGGTATGGGTAAAGGTCCCATTATGCTCAGCGTAAATGACCAGCCGGTAAAAGGACCGGAGTTCACAGAACAAAGTCTGGGTATTCAGAAGCTGGAACCTGCCAACGGTCTGGCTGGAACGAAAGTAGTGATTACCGGTACCGGCTTCAGCATAAACCCCGGGGAAAATGAAGTCACCTTCAACGGAGCAGTGGCGCAGGTATTAAAAGCTACCGAAACTACGCTGGAAGTGATTACGCCACAGAACCTGACCACAGGCCTGGTGCGGGTGAAGAGAGCTGCCCTGGTGGCAGAAAGTCCTTCTACGTTCAACCGTGCCGGTATGACCACGATCACCAGGGCGGTGTCCTTTAACATAGGGCCGCTGGTGGTGGATAGACAGGGTAACATATTTGTGGGTAACATCCGCGAAAACTATATCTATAAAGTAACGCCTGATGGCGGTGTGTCTGTCTTCGCTGGTGAGCCGAATAGTAACGGACAGGTGGATGCTAATGGCAGAAATGCCCGCTTTGGCGCGATTTACGGTCTGGCGATAGATGCCAATGATAACCTATACGTTTCGGAAGTTGCCCTCGGTGGTGGAGCCATCCGTAAGGTGACTCCACAGGGAGATGTGACCAGCGTTAAACGTGGAATGTCAAATAACCTCGGACAGATAACCCTGGATAAAAACGGCCTGATATATTATACCCAGTCGTACCAGGGGCTGTTCCGGCTGCATCCGGATGGTGTGTCAGAGATTGTGAGCAGTCAGGCGGCACAGGCGGTACGTCCGGCTATCAGCTACAATAATGATCTGTTCCAGGTGACGGAAGACTATGAAGGTTATTTCTACTGGAACCAGCTGAATAATAAAAAGATTGTGCCAGTGGGACAATACAGTACGCACGGTTTACTGGATGGTCCGTATAATGTGGCGCAATTTGGAGCGGGTATTGGGGCATTGCTGATGGATGTGGACCAGAACCTGTTGATCGCGGATTACCAAAACTATGCTATCCGTAAGCTGGATCTGTCTACCGGCCTGGTTAGCACTTCGGTGAAGCTGTCGAGAGGATATGAGGATGGTAGCCTTGACAACGCGAAGATTGGCCGTATAGCGGATATGGCAGTGGACAAAGAGGGTAATATCTATATTTCCGATCCCTTCAATGGTGCGATCCGGAAAATGACGTTAAAGTAAGACAATGGGGGGTGAATAATGAATGAATACGGGGCTGACTCATACGAGTCAGCCCCTTGTGTTTTACCCGATCAGGGACACAGAACGGTTAAGCGGCAACCATTACACGTAGTTTGATCGTAAGAAGTCAGGCAAACAGCTTTTTTCTGAACGGGCGCATTAAGATCAGCAATTTGGATCTTCGCCAGGTTGAGTTTTTTGGGAAGTGTGTTCTTTTTCATGGTGGATTACATTGAAAAAAAGATCCGCTCCTGTCTTTAGCGCGGAGGCAATGCCATGGAGCGGTTGTTCAGCATCATGGTTGGTTACAGGCAGATAAGGGTTTCTCTGCAACCGCGGCAGGTAGTCTCCGCAAATGATGTGGCGCAGATGAACATTTTCGGCTGAGTGACATTCAGGTCAGCGATTTTCACTTTTGCCAGGTTGAGCTTTTTGGGAGATGTTTCCTTTTTCATAATAGCGGTTTACATTCAAAAAAATAGTCCGCTCCTGTCTTTAGCGCGGAGGCAGTGCCATGGAGCGGTTGTTCAGCGTCCTGGTTGGTTACAGGCAGATGTAAGTTTCATAGCAGCCGCGGCAGGTAGTCTCTGCATACGATGTCTCGCAGATGAACATTTTGGGCTGGGTAACATTCAGATCAGCGATTTGTACTTTTGCCAGCGTGAGTTTTTTGGGAGATGTTTCCTTTTTCATAATAGTGGTTTACATTAAATAAATAGTCCTCTCCTGTCTTTAGCGTGGAGGCAATGCCATGGAGCGGTTGTTCAGCAGTATGTTTCAGGGAGATGTGACAGTATACAGCAAGTGGGTATATGCTTGCATTGAGTTAAGTGTTTTGAGGGCTCAGTAATAGATTTTGCAGCTTGCCTAATTTAATAGATTTTGTGCAGAAATGATGATTTTGGAGGAAAATGTTGGTTGTTTTATGATGCTGCGATACTCCCGCAGCCGGCTCTATAGATAAAAGGCTTTCGTATAAACAATTTCAGGTGGTTTTTGTTTTAATGGGTTTAACTTCTAAAACCATTAATATTATGCCTCAGGAAACCTTAATGCTTGATGATAGAAACTTTGACACGGAAGTGATGAGAGGTAATACTACCATATTGGTCCAGTTTTGGGCTCCGTGGTGTGAACCTTGCCATCAGGTATCCTCTTATGTTGAGGAGCTTGCTGCCGAGTTTGAAGGAAGGGTCGTAATGGCCAGATTGAATACCGATCATGGTGACATAATTGCAGGACGATATAAGGTTACGAATATACCGGCCTTAATTATGTTTAAAAATGGAAAGGATGTTTATAAGAAAGTTGGGTTTCCTGATAAAAAAGCCGTATCGGATTTTATATATGGAGGTTTAGATCTCTAAATCCTGGGAATGTCATTACAAAAGTGCGTCAGTAAAAGATTGTTCAACTTTAAATTGACGCACTTTTTTATGTCCGGACAGATGTTGTATGATGAATGGCAAAAAAAAACCAGATGGGCTGTTTATCTTTAAAAAGTACATGTTTGTATCAAGATGAATTTATCCGGCATGAAATGGCGTATCATCGTAATAATGATTTGTTTTCCTGTAAGCTATCTTTATAGCCAAACGAAGTCTATTGCCATCAATAACCTAAAAATGGCTTATAAGACCTTCGGACTTGAAACCAGGAAGGCCAATGAACCTGTCATTGTTTTTGAAAGTGGTTTAGGAAGCGGCGGTGGCAATTTTGAACCCCTATTTCCACATCTTCCTAAAAATATAACGGGATTTATTTACGATAGAAATGGACTGCGAGAATCGGCAATAGATACTACTGTTAAAACCGATGCGGACGTTGTGAAACGACTACACGACTTGCTGTCTGCGTTAAAAATAGCGCCGCCCTATATATTAATCGGACACTCGATTGGCGGGGCCTTCATTCGTTTATATGCCGCCAACTATCCGGCGGAAGTCAGCGGGTTATTATTTATTGATCCTACTGATTTTATGCTCACAAAAGAGGAAGATCTGCAGGTGAAAAAATCTACTTCCAGTGTCACAGGATACCAAGATATCTGGACCATTAACCTCACCGGCATGTTGAAGGATACGGCCATGCCGGTTGGCATGCGCCATGAGTTTAAAAGAGCATCAGCAGAAAGCACGCCTACGTTTTTTAAAAACTATACCTCATTGCCCCCACTGAAAGATATACCCGTTACGGTGTTGATCGCCTACAATAAACGGATAGAACCCTACGAAACAGAGATGAATGCGAAATTAAAATTGGGGATTAATATAAAACCCTGGTGGGCAGCATTGGATCGGCTACGCATAACACATTATGCCACGCTGATAAAAGATAATCATGATAGCCGGCTGGTACTTTTGCCGGGGTATAGTCATGGGATTCATCATCAGGATCCTAAGTTGGTAGCCGATGCAATTGTGGATGTTTATGAGCGTTGTGTGAAATAATGTGATCAGGACATTATTCATGCAACCTTTTTACAGAAAAGGTGTCCTTGTTGAGGAATCATAGTTCAACCATGACCAAATCTATTCAACATGCCGATATCTTCTGTTAAAGCAATGTGCATAGTGGTAGTATGTCTCCTTTTGGGGGAGCGCCTGTTTGCCCATAACGGGAGTATTGCTTATGCTTATCCACTTGATAAGATAAAAATAGATGGGGATCTTTCTGACTGGCCGAAAAATATTACTAAGTATAAGATTGCCATACATCCCTCAAGCACCAAACCTCAAAATGACGTTGATTTTTCGGGTTTTTTCCAATTGGGATATAACCTTGGAAATCAGTCTTTATATGTTGCATTTACCCTTACTGACGATGATTTCGTAGAGGATACTTCCAGGAATGTAAAATGGGATACCCAGGATGGGTTGGAAGTAAGTATAGATGCCCGCCATCTGCTGTCGGGTTCAGGAGTGGCGTCATTTATGTGCAGTAAAACCCTGCATACGATCAACAAGGCCGTTTATGATTCTTTTGCCGGTAAAGCCACCTGGGACATGGTAGAAGTGGCTGTTACCCGCCATGGTAACACCCGTATTTATGAATGGCGTTTCCGGTTGGGGAATGAGCTGGCAGTTGGCAAGTCGGTCGGCTTCGACTTTCATGTATATGATAAAGACCGGGATGGGAGCTTTTCCTGGTCTGCCTGGGGAAAGGGAGAAGCTAAATACAGAAACCCCAATAGTCTCGGCGATATCGTTTTTATGCCTGCTGGAGAAAAGCTATCCGCCGTTTCGGGAAAAATAAGCTGGGACAAACAACAAAAATTACCGGGTCTGCTGCGTTTAGTTGCATCTGGTAATTCAAAACAGTGGATGACCATCGAAGTAGATAGCCTGGGCAATTATGCCGTCATGGTACCTGCCGGAAAATACAACCTCTCCCTGCCTGACACCTACTTTCAGTCAGCAGGTAAACTATATGCTGTAGACACAAAAGCGCCCATTACCGTTGTTGCCAAAGCGGGCCAAAAGATCGTGGCGCCTGAGTTAAGAATTTCATCCACCCCGGTGCCTGACTTGATCCCTGCTAAAGGCGTACTGCTGGATTTTACAGCAGCTACCCCCGGCCAGATAGATCATTTCATTGAAACCTATCGCGATTATTATGGAATACCCGGGGTTTCGCTGGCTTTAATTAAA
This sequence comes from Chitinophaga qingshengii, assembly GCF_014529935.1. GTDB lineage: Bacteria > Bacteroidota > Bacteroidia > Chitinophagales > Chitinophagaceae > Chitinophaga > Chitinophaga qingshengii. Next base: position 2,860,793 of record NZ_JACVFC010000001.1, on the reverse strand, counting down.
GACGGGAAGTTGATTTATCATAAAACATATGGTGTAAGCAATACCATGACCGGGGAAAAGGTGAATGATAACACTTTGTTCGAAGCCGCGTCTGTTACTAAACCGGTGTTCGCTTTTGCTGTAGAACGGCTGGCAGAACGTGGGGTAATTAACCTGGACAAGCCATTATACGAATATCTTCCCTATAAAGATATTGAGTATGATGATCGATATAAGCTGATGACTGCAAGACATGTGTTAACCCACCGCACTGGTTTCCCGAACTGGCGATGGATGAATAAAGATGGAAAACTGGATCTGAAATTCACACCTGGTACGGCATTTAATTATTCCGGTGAGGGGTTCGAATACCTGAAAATGGTAGTAGAAAAAATTACAGGTAAGAAAGTAGAACAGGTATTACAGGAAGAAGTGATTGAGCCGATTGGATTGTATCATACTTTTTTTTCAAAAAATGATTCTTTGGAACGGGTGAAGGCAAATGGTCATTATGATAAAATACCCAGTAATAAGAATTTGCCGGAAAGCCCTGGAATGGCTTATTCTATGCATACGGAAGCAAAAATTTTCACGAAGTTCATGTTGTATTTGTTGGAACAGAAAGGGCTGAAACCGAAAACTTATGATACCATCCTGTCAAAACATTCTGAATATAACTTTGATGATTGGCCGCATAAACCAACGGTGCCTACATATATGGGTATGAGCCTTGAAATCAGGGAAACGCCTTTGGGTAAAACATTTGGTCATGGAGGGAATAACGGAGACTTCAGATGCAGATTTGAAGTATATAAAGATCTGAAAATTGGGTACGTTATTTTTACGAACTGTAATACTTCGGATGTATTGCTGGAAAACTTTAATAAGTTTTTAGTGGAAGGAAGAGATTGATGGGGTATATTTATTGTAAATAAAAAGTATACCTATGTTCAGAAAAACGCTCGTCTTTTTTTCTCTGTTTTTTGTTTGCTTTAGTTCTTTTGCGCAAGATAACAGTACATTTATTTTCCGTGGTAACTTCGACAGTTCACAGCGTGATGCATGCCTTGAAAACGGAGTATATAACATTGGCTATACGGGGCTGCATACCTCAACATTGTTGCAGTTCAACGGTCCTGGTTCATCTACCGGGAACTTTCAGCTGGAGGCCTTCTACTATGGTCATCTGAAGTTTCGTAGTAGGATAGACAACAGGACATGGAGTAACTGGAAAAGAATATGGGCAGGTGCTACGGACTCCTGGGAAACAGACCTTAGTGGGAAAGAACGGTTGTTTCTGCAGGAGAATGGCGCTACCCTGATAAAGGGATATGGCGCTAAACCCTTTGGTGTAATGGACGGTAATGGAAATTGGGTGTTTAATGTGGGAGACGGTGGTTTTGTTGGAATAGGTTCAGATATCGTTCCCGGATACAGGCTGGCTGTTGCCGGTACTGTATTAGCTGAAAGAATCAAAGTGAAAGCACAGAGCACATGGCCCGATTATGTTTTTGAGGACACTTACCAACTGCCCTCTTTACAAAGTGTAGCACAATATATCAAAGTCAACAAGCATTTACCGGAGGTGCCTTCTGCTACGGAAATAGAAAAGAATAATATTGACGTGGGAGAGATGAATATAATTCTGTTGAAGAAAGTAGAAGAGCTTACCCGCTATTTGATTGATCAGCAACAGAAGTATGACGGAGAAATTGCAGCATTAAAGAAACAGGTGGAGGCACTGAATGCTGTCCGGAAATAAGTTGACAAGTATCATAAAAAAGGCTTCAGCTTTTAAACTGAAGCCTTTTTTATGTTGATTCGAAAGTGCATTGTTTGATGTTGTATTCGACACGTTACAATTTACACCTGCTTCATCCGCCTTTTCTAAAAATTCCCAGGCAATGTTTAAATCGGTGAATTCTACCTCCGCGGTTCCTCCAGCCCATATGGTATCCACGATAATACGTGCTTCACTGAACGGCATTTTTTTATACTCCAATAGAAGTTTTAGTAGCGGAATGAACGGCCAGGTATCTTTTCTGTATCCACTGAGGTGAATGTAGTGGTAGTGGTTCATGCGCTAATTGATCTGGTTTTGAGAACAGTTGGGTATGAGGAAACGTTGTTATGCTGAGCTGGTGATTGATTCAATCATGGGTATCCATAGACATTGTTTAGCGGAAACCAACCACTAGCTATATCGGGGAAGTTCAAAAGAATTCCTATTTCTTTAGCTCTTGTATTTTTAATTTGGCGTTGTTAAATGCTACATCTATATTGTCACCATCTTTTAGAAAAATTGTGTTTTTAGGTCCATATCTTTCAAGTTTTAAGTACCAGTTGACTTTTCCTTTACTAACAAAATAACCAATTTGAAACCCATCTTCGGTAACGAATTTGTTCTCTAAGTAATCTGGGTTGCTCGAAATATCCTTATCAACATCTGATTTTAAAGTTTGTATTGCTTTAATTACTTCAAGTAGATCTGAATACTCTATTGAGGCCGTACTATTGTCGTATTGACCTGATTTTTCAATTTGGTAGAAGAATTTGGAATCTGCACCATTACTCAATTTCCTTATTCTCGTTACTGCCATATCACCATACGAAAGTCTGAGGTTATCGAGATTGTAGTCTATAAATTTGATTACTACTCCTGTTTTGGAGACAAATGCTTCCATTTTTGTTTCTGCAGTTTTGGCCTCTTTTTTAACATCTTGACAATAAGCAACAGAAAAGCTAAGTGCTAACGTCCAGGCAAGAAAAACTTTGAACATAAAGGTGGGATTATGAAATTAAAGAATAAACGAAATAGTTAGTTTTGGTTGAATGCAATCTCTTCACATGTGGGGCAGACTACAGCGTATTTAAAATGAATGTTTCTTTTTTTGAGCTAACAAAAAGGGTATTCCAGTATTAATTCTGAAATACCCCTTCAAGTGATCCCTATGGTACAAAACTCGAATCTTTTTCTACTTGATTTGCGTAAATTATCCGAAATATGCCATTAGTGTTGCAATTATCGTCAATTTTGCATCCATTATAGTTTCAAACCTTTCTTTCCTCTTTTTTCTTCGTTTTAATAGAAAGCTGGCTTATCTCCGTATACGTCGGGCTTATTTACACCTACACTCGCTTTTACATCTTTTCCGGGATGCTCAATAATATTTACGATGTAGGCCGCAACAGCTTTTCTTGCTACTTCGGTTCCTACGAATGGCTCTCCTTTCTGTGTGGTTTCGTAAGCGGTTTCATTTTTGTCGGTCAACCAGGATGGGCGGATAACCGTATAGTCTAATGAAGAAGCTTCGATAATATCGGCTGCGTGACGATAGCGAACCAGGTCGGAACCGATCATCCGTTCATTCCATTGTCCAAATTTGCCTGGTATTTCATTATAGATTCCCAAAGAGGTAATGAATATTAAACGTTTTACTCCGGCGGCTTCCATTGATTTAACGATTTCCGATGCCATTTTATCAATCTGCCCGGCAAGGTTTGCATATACAATCTCCTGTCCTTTGACAGCGTTGTCCAGATCGGGCTTTCGCAGCACATCACCTTTGATGATGTTGGCATTGGGAGCTTGTTCTGCCAAACCGCCTGTGTTTCTTGCAAACAGGGTTAGTTCAACATTCTTTTTGTCTTTAAGATAGTCAATTACATGCTGGGCAATTGCTCCGCCAGCACCTAACACTAAAATTTTTGTCAACATCTATTTTTTTTATTCTATCGTTACATGAAATCACCCTTTATAAATTTTCTTTGAAAAAGGGAATTACTTTGATCAGTGCTGCCTTTACCGGCTCCGGCTTATCATACAAATCGTAATGAGAGTACCCTTCTACAACCAATATTTCTTTTTTCCTGGAAGCCGCACGACCATAAATCTCCTGCCCATCGCGATAAGCACCAAAACCGCCAGGTTTATCTCCAATTACAACCAGCAAGGGTTGAGTAAGTAGCGTTTCTGCATTGATAAACGCATCCCAGTCTACAGCTGTTGCGCGGTGCGAAAACAGGGCGCTGGTAGCACCATGCGTCTGTGCGCCACGAGTGGTTTTATAGTAATCGGTGGCTTCTAATACATCAATATCAGTGATCCCTGCTTTCTTGCCTTCCTCTACCGAAGGTGGCAGCAGTCCGTCCACCCGTAATTGGGCACCGCGCGCTTCGGCTGTCCGTTGTAATGCAATTGCTTCAAGGGTAGCAACTGGATCATATCCTGCAAAGCCCTCACGACAAAGGCGACCAAAGTTTACGCCAGTGATGCTTACCACCGCCTTAATACGACGTTCTGACTTGGCAGCGCTGATGGAGTAGCCACCACCTCCGCAAATTCCCAATACACCAATACGGTTTTCATCTACAAACGGAAGCGTAACCAGGTAATCGCAAACAAAGCGAAAATCTTCTACCCGAATAGTAGGGTCTTCAATAAACCGAGGTTCACCTCCGCTTGCCCCTTGAAAAGATGCATCAAATGCCAATACTATAAAGCCTGCTTCTGCCAATGCTTTTCCGTAAACATTACCGGAGGTTTGCTCCTTGCAACTGCCAATGGGGTGCGCACTGATTATGGCCGGATATTTTTTGCCTTCGTCAAAATCAGGTGGGAAAATTAAATCCGCCGCTATATCCCAATAAAGGGCTTTAAATTTTACTGATTTTTTCATTTTATGAAATATTCTTAATGAATTACAATTTTTCGGAGAAGAAAGGAACCAATTGTGAAACAGCTTCGTTCACATAATTTTCCCTGTCGTAAAGAGACATGTGGTTTGCTCCCGATATGATATATTTTTTCTTGTCAGTAGTAGCAGCGATTTTTAGCAGGTCATCGCTCATCCATGCACTTCCGGCAACACTTCCTACAATTGCCAGCAAAGGCTGCGTAAAAAATGCTTCGGCTTTGTTATACGCATCATAGGTAATAATCTGTGTCAGGCTTCTTAATGTTGCCCATCCCGGTGCAGTAGGATATTGGCAACGGCTGGTATGATAGTATTCCCAGGCTTCCCTTAACTCCTCATTTGGCGCATCTTCTTCTTTCATCGGAGCCAAAGGCATGGTCTGCAATCCTTCTTTTGCGTCATTGGTTCTTGCTGTTGCGCCAGCTATAAGGTAAGGCATAGCGTCCGCATCTTGTACATTGTTTTCCCATCCGTTACGGAACATGGAACCGATGTTTACAGCACTCACCATGCCCACTGCTTTTATACGATGGTCATTGATGGCTGCATTTGCTGTATAGCCTGCGCCAGCACAGATACCCATTGCACCAATTCTTTCTGCATCCACATAAGAAAGCGTGGTCAGATAATCTATTACTGCGCTAACATCCTCTGTTCTGATATAAGGGTTTTCCAGTTGACGAGGCTCACCGGTACTTTCCCCCTGATAGGAAGCATCGTAAGCAATTGTAAGCAACGCGTTTTCAGATAATTTTTTCGCATACAATCCTGCTGCTTGTTCTTTAACACCACCACCTGGATGGGAAACAACTACAACCGGATATTTTTTGTTTTCATCAAACCCTTCCGGGAAATTGATAATGGCTGATAAGGTAATACCTTGTCCATTTCCGTTTTTGATACTGATTTTTTGTTGTGACATGTTATACTTTTTAGAGTTATTTTTTTTGTTTATTTGATATAACAAAATTAGACACACCCACGTCCAGGAAACGTAGACAAATAACTCAAAAATGGAGACTATTTACTGATTGGAATTTCTTTTAAACAAAAAAGCAACCTTATAGGTTGCTGTGTATTTAAATTATTCGGTTGCTTTAGATTACATGCCTCTGAACACTTTCGGTGACACGCCTGTTTTCTTGCGGAAGAACTTTGCAAAATAATTGGGATAATCAAAACCCAGACTGTAAGAGATTTCGCTGATAGAAAGCGAAGTATTTTTGAGCTTGTCTTTGGCTTGTTTTAAAATAAAATTATGGATATGCTCAATGGGCGATTCGCCGGTAAAATGCTTAATCAAATCTCCAAAATAATTAGGCGACAAGTTGGCTTTCTGTGCAAAATAGGCTACCGAAGGAAGACCCGAAACATCTTCGTTTTTACCGAAATACTGCTTTAGGTTTTTATAAAAATTATCAATCACGGAATTATAGATGCTGCTTCTTGAATCAAATTGCCTATCGTAAAACACTTGCGTGTAAGACAGTATCAGTGCGATGTAAGACATGATAATATCTTTGGAATAATGTTCTTTCTGAAACTCATCATAAGCCTTTTTGTATAGATCCCACAGGATCGCCTCTTCATCTTTAGTAAGGAACAGCGCTTCATGATTGTTATAGTGAACAAAATTATAGTCTTTCGCCAGTTTGTTTACATACCTGGCACTTACCAGAATATTGTAGCCGGCATCAGGGGCATTAATATCCCAATCCAGCGAGTTCTGCGGACAGTCAACATACATAAAAGTTCTTGCCTGATCTTCCAGAAGTTGTGTTTCCTTAAAGTTCTTTTCCAAAGGTGGTTTTATAGCCAATAGATAGAAGTCTATTGTAATGGAATCTGATTGCAGCCTTATGTTATTTTCATTTTCATAATTTACAATGAGCAGGTTGTCATTCTTAGGTTGAGCGACATTAAGATAGGTTGCGAACTCTCTTATATTGAATATTTTATTGACCATGGTTCATAAATAGTACATATACAAAAGTAACTCCTTTACTTACTAACATCATGATACATTTAAAGGGGAAAAGGAAATATTTTACTGATTTGAAGTTTTTTTCGTTCTCCATTTTCTTCTTCTGAAGCTTGAACGATTGCGGTCAGATAAAATCCCAGGTCAGATAAAAAAGCTATTAAAGACTAATTTTTATGCAATCACGCTTTTGGTACTCGAACCCATTTCGAGTTCTATATTAGTTGATTATGATTTAGGGGTGTTGTTAATATCTGCAGATCGAACACAAAAAAGCCTTCAAACTCAATGAATTTGAAGGCTTCTTAATTTTCAGTGACCCTGTAGGGACTCGAACCCTAGGCCCGCTGATTAAGAGTCAGCTGCTCTACCAACTGAGCTACAGAGTCAAAAATACCCGCCTAAACAGGTAGCGACAAATTTAACGGTTCTCTCGCATATTTATGTGCTTAATTTAATTAAATTTGGTTAGATGATAAAAATGTGGATAAATCTCCATCATGTTGATAATCTAACCGTTAGCTTATTATAAAATTTTTTTTCATGCAAGAAGCGTACATAGTAGCCGGATACCGCACTGCGGTAGGTAAGTCCAAAAGGGGAGGATTTCGTTTTTACAGGCCTGATGACCTGGCTGTAGATGTCATCACCGGATTGCTGCAATCCGTACCGCAGCTGGACCCCAAACGGGTAGATGACCTGATCGTAGGCAACGCCGTTCCCGAAGCGGAACAGGGACTGCAGATTGGCCGCATGATCTCCGTTAGAGCATTGGGAATAGATGTACCAGGAATGACGGTGAACCGCTACTGCGCTTCCGGACTGGAAACAATCGCTATTGCAACCGCTAAAATACAGACAGGGATGGCTGATTGTATCATCGCTGGTGGTACAGAAAGTATGAGCCTGGTGCCGGTGGCCGGTTGGAAAACCGTACCCAACTACACCGTGGCCAGCACCACCCCTGACTACTATATCGGCATGGGACTCACCGCTGAAGCAGTGGCCAATGAATATAAAGTGAGCCGCCAGGACCAGGATGAGTTCTCTTTTAAATCCCATCAGAAGGCATTGAATGCCATCAAGGAAGGTTATTTTAAATCCGGTATACTGCCTGTCAATGTGGAGGAAGTATACGTAGATGAAAAAGGTAAAAAACAAAAACGCAGCTTCACGGTAGATACCGACGAAGGACCGCGTGGAGACACATCCCTCGAAGCACTGGGTAAACTGAAACCAGTGTTTGCTGCCGGCGGATCTGTGACTGCAGGCAACTCCTCACAAACATCCGATGGCGCTGCCTTCGTGATTGTGATGAGTGAAAAGATGGTCAATGAACTGGGACTGAAACCTATCGGTCGGTTGGTGGCCTGTGTTTCTGCCGGTGTACATCCCCGCATCATGGGCATTGGCCCGGTAGCGGCGGTGCCTAAAGTCCTGCAACGTGCCGGTAAAACGCTCCAGGATATCGATCTGGTAGAACTGAATGAAGCCTTCGCTTCCCAGTCTATTGCCGTGATCCGCGAACTGGGCATCAATCCGGATATCGTTAATATCAACGGTGGCGCTATTGCCCTCGGGCACCCACTGGGCTGTACCGGCGCTAAACTCACGGTACAAATCCTCAACGACATGAAAAGGCTGAATAAGAAATACGGCATCGTGACTGCCTGCGTAGGTGGGGGGCAGGGTATCGCCGGCATCATTGAAAATATCACCTGATTTTTTTCGTAATACATTATAGCTCAAGGCCGCAGGAATTTTCCTGCGGCCTTTGTTTGCATATACCCGATAAATTTAATCCTGTTGAATTAAATTTTTTGCTAATTTGGCCGCATTAAAGGCCATCCCGCCACCTCAACCATATCGTTTTATGGATCGCAGACAATTCCTAACCTTATCTCCTGCCCGCAATACGCGGAACAGCACTGCTGTTGCCCGTACTGCCACGGGGCTTACCCCTTATACCGGCGCCTGGGGCACGCAACAACTTATTCACCTGCTCAAACGGACTACCTTCGGGGCTTCTCCGGATAATATCAAAGCGCTGAAAGGCCTGAGCATGCAACAGGTAGTGGATGTATTGCTGACAGCACAGGCAGATCCAACACCACCGGTCAATAACTACGGAGCGGATAGTACCGGCGTAACTCCCGGAGCTACCTGGGTGAGGGCCGCTATGGGCGACGATAAGCTGGAACAGGCGAGAATAGCGTCTTATAAAGCCTGGTGGGTCGGACAAATGATCAACCAACAGGCAAGCATACACGAGAAAATGGTGCTCTTCTGGCATAATCATTTCGTGACAGAAACAAATATGGTGCACGATAGCCGGTTTATCTACCAATATAACCTGACACTACGCCATCATGCACTGGGCAATTTTAAGGACCTCACCAAGGCCGTTACGCTGGACCCGGCCATGCTGGTATATCTCAACGGTTATCTCAACTCCAAAGGCGCAGCTGATGAAAACTATGCCCGTGAATTGCATGAACTTTTTACGGTAGGTAAAGGCCCCGATTCCCACTATACGGAAGATGACGTAAGAGCCACCGCACGGGTGCTTACAGGTTTCCGGGTAGACCGTACCGCCATTGTCAGCACTTTTAACACCACCCAACACGATATTACCAACAAACAATTTTCCGGTTTCTATGGTAATAAGGTGATCTCCGGCCAAACCGGTCCTGACGGCGCGGCAGAGGTGGATGATCTGCTGAATATCATTTTCGCGCAACCGGAAGTGGCCAAATTTATCTGCCGCAAACTGTATCGCTTCTTTGTATACTACGATATCGACCAGGCTACGGAAACGAATGTAATCCTGCCACTGGCGGATATCTTCCGCAGTAGTCAATTTGATATCAAAACAACGCTCAACGCCCTGTTTACCAGCGAACATTTCTTTGATCCGCTGAATATGGCCTGCCTGATTAAAAGTCCGGTGGATTTCTGTGTTGGCATGTGCCGCGAGTTCGGTATCGTTTTCCCCTCCGACTATACCACCCAATATCAACGCTGGGCCGACCTGCACAATGCGATGGCAGTGATGTTGCAGGACCTGGGAGATCCGCCGCTGGTGGCCGGTTGGGAGGCTTACTATCAGGAACCTGCCTTTCATGAATTGTGGATCAATACGGCCACGCTGCCCAAACGAAACCAATTGAGTGATGGGCTGATTACCACCGGTTATAAAAATGTGAAAATTGATCCGCTGGCTTTTGCAGATAAACTATCCAATCCGGGCGACCCCGTAGCCCTCGTCAATGACTCGCTCGATATCCTGTATCGTGTAGGCGTTTCCGATAATGTGAAGAATTTCCTGCGGGAAACTATTCTGTTGGCCGGACAAAGTACCAACGGCTACTGGACCAGCGCCTGGAATACCTACAAATCCAATCCCGGAGATGCCGCCAATACCAAAGAGGTAACCAATCACCTGCAGGCCTTGTACAAATACATCATGAACCTTTCGGAATATCAATTGTCCTGAAAAACCTTTCTATGAAAAGAAGAGATTTCCTGAAATATACAGCCCCGGCAGCGATATTGCCGACCATCATCAATGGTTTTTCTATCAAGGCTTTCGGAAGCTCCCCTATGCTGGCCGCTTTGAGCGGTGCTGCTGCAGATAATGATCACGTGTTGGTAATGATTCAGCTGACGGGAGGAAATGATGGACTCAACATGGTTATTCCCCTGGATATTTATGGAAAATATCAGGCGGCAAGAACGAATATCGCTATTCCGGAAGGAAAGGTACTACGGCTCGATAATTATCTTAAATCCGGCTTGCACCCCGCCATGAAAGGAGTGCAGCAATTATATAACGAAGGGAAGGTGAGCATCATACAAAGTGTGGGCTATCCTTCTCCTAATTTCTCTCACTTCCGGGCAACAGATATCTGGCTCACCGGCTCTGACTCCAATGAAATCCTCACCAGTGGATGGGGGGGCCGTTACCTCGATACCAAATATCCCGGACCACAGGACAGCTACCCCAATGCCGACAATCCGGACCCATTGGCGATACAGATTGGTTCTATCGTGTCACCGGCTTTCCAGGGAGCTGAAGCCAGCAGAGGGATGGCTATTACCAGCGCCACAGATTTTTACAACCTGATAGACGGCGTGGTAGACCCTGTTCCCAATACCAAGGCCGGCAAGGAGCTGGAGTATATCCGGATGATCGCCAAACAAACCAACAGCTACGAAAAGGCCATTAAATCCGCCGCCACGAAAGTGACCTCCCAGGGACCATACCCGGCTAACAATAACCTGGCTGACCAGCTGAAAATCGTGGCCCGCCTGGTAGCCGGAGGTCTCAAAACACGCCTGTACATGGTGAGTACCGGTGGGTTTGATACCCATGCCAGTCAAACCGAATCCGGCGACACCACTACCGGCGGACACGCTAAGTTGTTAGGCGGCGTATCCGATGCTATTAAAGCCTTTATGGATGACCTCAAAGGACTGAGAGCTTCCCGCCGCGTGGTAGGGATGACATTCTCAGAATTTGGCCGTCGTATCAAATCCAATTTTAGTATGGGTACCGATCACGGCGCTGCGGCTCCGATGATCGTCTTCGGTGACTACGTGAACCAGGGCGTATTGGGTAATTCCCCGGCCATACCGGACAACACCTCCGTGGCGGATAATATCCCCATGCAGTACGATTTCCGATCCGTATATGCGTCCATCCTGGAGCAGTGGTTCTGTGTGGATCAAACCGACCTGAATAAAATCCTGCAGAAAGATTACCAACGGCTGCCGTTAATCAGCGGCGTAGCCTGCGGCGTAATTACCGGTCTGCCTGATATTAACACAGATGATAAAAAATTAATTACCAACAGTCCTAATCCCTTCACCAGCGCTACAACTATCACCTACATTACCGGCAATGGCAATACCATGATTCAAATATTTGATACCATGGGCCGGCTGGTAAGCGTGCCCGTTAATAAAATACATACTCCCGGTACCTATACCTTTACTTTTGATGCAGAATACCTGGCCAATGGCGTTTATTATGCCCGCTTCCAGAACGGATCTGTACAACAGGTGAGACCAATGCTCAAGGTGAAGTAGTGAAAAATAAATGCAGCGTTGTTGCAAATGGGCAAAGTTTATTACCTTTGCTCCGTGTATAAACGTCTACAGAAAATATTAGCGGTCATCCTGCTGGGGGTATTTACCCTCAATACGGTGCCGCGCGAGTTTATACACCTTTTTGCGGGTCACCACGACACGCAGGATCTCCATGCTCCCGTGGGCGGTGTCACTGTTTCGGAAGAACACCGTCACTGTGATTTCCTGCAGATAGGAGTGGAGCCGTTTGAACAGTACACCACCACATTTATATCGCCGGTACGCCCGCTAATATGGGTATTTCAACTACTGGATTTACCGGAAACCAGCTATGTCCCTTACCGGGATCTCTCTCCCAGGGCGCCGCCATCAGCGCTTGCCTGATTTCAACTATACATCACATATAGCTGTTATTGTCTGATGATAATAACCAGTTATCGGTATTTACTGTTTTCTTATTTCTTATTACTTACGTATGCATTATTTGCGTGTATTTATACTCGGATTAATGGGGGCGTTGCTGTTGCTGCAACCTGCTGCCTATGCCATAACGCCCGAAGATGGCGCTTTTTCCAATGTACTCACCGGAAAAGTAACTGATAAAGTTACCCATGCCGTTATTCCCGGCGCTGCTGTTTATCTGCCAGACCTCCATGTAGGAGCCGCTGCCGACGCCCAGGGTAATTATACCATCAAAAATCTGCCGAAAGGAAAATACATCGTGGAAGTACGTTCCATGGGTTATGCGGCCTATACGGAAACCATCGACATCAATGGTAAAACCACCAAAGACTTTGAGTTGTCCGAAACATTGATTGAAAAAAATGAAGTGGTGATTACAGGCGCCAACCTGGCCACTTCCGTTAAAAAGACGCCAACACCTATCAGTATTATCCGCCGCGATGCACTGGATCAGAGTATTTCCACCAATATCATCGATGCGATTGCCAAAGTGCCCGGTGTTAGCCAGCTGTCTACCGGCCCGGCTATTTCCAAACCGTTCATCCGTGGTCTCGGCTACAACCGCGTAGTGGTAGTCAGCGATGGTACCCGTCAGGAAGGCCAGCAATGGGGCGATGAACACGGCATCGAAGTAGATGATTACAACGTTAGCAAAATAGAAGTGCTGAAAGGGCCTGCCTCACTGGTATACGGCTCCGATGCGCTGGCAGGTGTGGTGAACATCGTTTCTCCTGCTCCCTTGTCGCCAGGTAAAATAAAAGGCAACGTAGAGGCCAACTATCAAACCAACAATGGTCTGATGGCCTATCACGCCGATATCGCCGGCAATAACAACGGCTTCAGCTGGGGGGCTTACATCACGCAGAAACAGGCGCATGACTATAAAAATAAATACGATGGTTATGTGTTCAACTCCCGTTTTAATAACACCAACTACGGCGCTAACATCGGTATCAACAAACAATGGGGCTTCTCCCGTCTGAGCTTTACCTCTTTCAACCAGCACCTCGGCCTGGTAGAAGGAGAGCGTGACAGCGAAGGCCGGTTTGTGAAACCGATTAACGATAACGGCAACGCAGAGGAAGTTCCCATTACGGATAGTGATCACCATTCTTACAGCATGACTGTGCCCAAACAACAAATCAACCACCAAAAACTGGTATGGGATAATAGCCTGTACCTGCACAATGGCGGCCGTATCGGGTTAACACTGGGTTACCAATGGAATAATCGCCGCGAATTCGGAGAGATCCTTCACCCCGATGAGCCGGGCCTTTGGCTCAACCTGAAGACCTTTAACTATGCTGCAAAATATTATCTGCCCGAAATGAAAGGTTGGCAAACAACCGTAGGCGTTAACGGTATGCAGCAGAAAAACGAAAACAAAGGAGAAGAATTCCTCATCCCGGCATATGACCTGTTCGATATCGGCGCTTTCGCGGTAACAAGCAAAACATTCAATAAACTGACACTGAGCGGTGGTGTTCGTTTCGATAGCCGTACGCTGCATTCCAAATCGCTGTTCCTCGACGCCGACGGTAAACCCGCCGCATCCGGAGAAACTAAGTTTGATGCATTCAACCGTAATTTTTCAAATGTATCCGGTAGTGTTGGCCTGAGCTATGAAGTCAGCGATCATGTGGTGCTGAAGCTCAATGCTGCCCGCGGTTTCCGTGCCCCCAATATCTCCGAACTGGCTGCCAACGGTGTGCATGAAGGCACCATCAAATATGAATACGGTAATCAGGACCTGAAACCGGAAGTCAGCACTCAGGTTGATGGCGGCGTAGAATTTAACACCCAGCACGTTTCCCTCGCGGCTAATGTATTCTATAACCACATCAATAACTTTATTTTCTCCCGCAAGCTGTTTAACGCAGCTGGTACAGATTCTATCCCGACAGATGATAATGCTCAGGGGTTTGCGGCTTTCAAGTATCAACAAGCCAATGCTAATCTCTACGGCGGTGAGCTGATACTGGATATTCACCCGCATCCTATCGACTGGCTGCATTTTGAAAACACCGTTTCCTATGTAAGAGGTACGGCTTCCAACGCTACCGATTCAACCCGCAACCTGCCCAGTATCCCGGCTGCCAGATGGCTGTCCGAGCTGAAAGGCAAGTTCAAAAAAGTCGGCGGTCCGTTACGTAACGCCTATATCGGTGTACAGATGGACATGAATTTTGCACAAAACAATGTGTTCTCTGCTTACGAAACAGAAACCCCAACTGGTGCCTATACATTGTTGAATGCAGGCCTGGGTTCAGAATTTGTCAACAAACATAACAGAACCTTGTTCTCCCTGCATTTTGCAGTGAATAACATCGGTGATGTGGCGTACCAGAATAACCTGAGCCGCTTAAAATATGCACCTGTCAACGAGGCTACCGGTCGCGTCGGTGTCTTTAATACTGGTCGTAATTTTAGTGTTAAACTGGCTATTCCTATCGATTTTAAATAGGTTTTGTCCGGATTATTCAGTCAAGGAAGGCTGGCCTGTTGTGGCCGGCCTTTTTGGTGATGGCCAGTGCCTTGCTGTCGTATCTCTTGTTTTCGTATAGGTGGCCTTGTTATCTTTTATCTTAAAACGGAATGCATCTTCCAGGATGTTAAACGTAATCAGGGTGTCTTTGCCATTGATCGTCATATACGGCGTAGGTAGCATCTTCTCCGCTGTATCTACGGCACGTATATAATTGATCAGCCGTTTTTCGTTTTTCCTGATACTGATGGTCTGTAACGCATCCGGTGACTGTTCAAAAGATACCGTAATCCCTGACAGCACGAAAGAAGCCTGGCTGCTGTCAGGATGCCCCGACTGCAACTTAAACGCTACCGGCTTGGCAGCTTGAGACGAAAAAATACCGCCTATGCCACGGTTACCGGATTGGTCAGCCTGATTACATGCCGCCAGAGATAGTATAGAAAACGATAAAAGGATAATAGCTTTATTCACAATACAGGTTAATTTGAATATAAAGCTATTGAATTTTTTCGCTTTCAGGGGTATGTTTTAAGAGATAGGTTTGTGTCCTATCCTCAAGAATGGCAGATGAAACAATATAATAGCTAGTGTCTTTTTTGAAAATTTTAAAGAGGGGAACATTATTGTCTCTGTGTCTATCTATTCCATCGAGGTCATAACAATAGTATCCCAAAAGAGTATCCCCATTGGTTCGAAGTGTACATTTGTTGTGAAATGTATACTGTATACCGTCGGCAGTGAAGAGACAACTATCATTTGCGATATCAATTTCATAAAGAGTGGCGACATCTAACCCATTCATGGTTTCTCCGCGTGAAGCACTGAGCTCATAATGCCCACTCCATGGTTGGAGAACTTTTCCGCTTGAAGTTTCACTACACCCTTGGGTAACCAGTTTTAAAATAACCAAGGCCAGAGCGGGCATGTTTTTATTTAGCATATTGATTATTTTTTGAGGGATTAATAATTTCATCTTTGTTGAGCTCACTGATGACTTCCAGTGGATTTAACCGCCCTTCAAATCCTCGGCCTACAGGATCTTCGGTGCGTATTTCGAAATGAAGGTGCTCTTGATCCTGTCTCATTCCGGCTGCGTTTCCCGTCTTTCCTGTATGTCCGATAATTGTTCCCATATTTACAGTGCTTCCAACTTCCATCAATGATTTGGTTTGTAGATGAGCATAAAAAAAATAGTAACTATTGTTTTCGTAAGTCCCATTTAGTACTACTACATTTCCATAAGAATAGGAGTAATAAGATGATACTATAGTCCCCTCAACACATGCATATACGGGTGTGCCCACTGGAGCGTAAAAATCTAACCCTTGATGTTTCCCGCTTTTTCTTCCTTCAATCATACCATATCTACTCCTACGGGGATCCCAGCTATCATACCATCCTCTGAGTTGCAAGTTGTCTGTGGGATGATGCCATTTGGAATTTTGAGAGGGGAAATTTGAAGACGAAAAAGGACAGTCTAAAGCGCATCCGTTTTTATAGTTTAATCCCTCAGCATACTTCTTGTGTATGATTATACTAACCTCTTTTTTAGTAATTTTGTCGTCATTGTTTGTATCAAGCCCTCGGTTTTTAGCGTACCATTGTTTCCTTATTCTTACATCTAGTTCTCTACTGAATACTATATATTCGTCATCTTTTCCCACTCCTTCCGGTTTTAGTATAGTCATATAAAAATCCTGAAGTGAATTAAGTCTTCCTTTGAATTCTCGTAGATAGTGATAAACATATTCCAACTGCTCAATCGCCGACATACAAGCTAATTTCTTTTTAGTAGCTCCCAGATTCCATAGGTCGTTCATCTGATCAATCCCCGTCTGCGTAAACTGCACCAACCCCACCGCATGCCGCTCCAACAATCCTTCCGTCAATTCTTCCACTGCTGGTGTATTCTTCGCTTTATATCCACTCAGCAAATGTGGTAAAAACGAACCCCCTGTTTCAAACGCCATACATGTCATCAGGTGGTTGGGATCTGCCTGTAGCCGTTTTGCGATGTCGATCACTTTTTTCCGGAAGGCGCAACTCACTTTGCTGCCCCATACCAATGACTGACACGCGGGCGGATCTTCTGAAACGGAAACCCGTTCTATTATCGTGCTGGAGCGTACTTTAAAAGAGGCCGGGAGCTGAAGTTGCTGGCCGGGATATACGAATAACTGTCGTGAATATACGGTGTTATATCCCGGTAATTCTATCAACGCATATACCAGGCTGATCTCTGATAAGGATTCCAGTGAAATAGGTTGCAGTATGGTGCCTGCTTTGTCCACGATAGCCTCATGCCTGCTGATGACAATATCTTTTTCCAGTAGCGGATGTATTTCGGAATTCGGATAAGGTGTCAGCGGATGTAACAGCGGAGGGGAGCCACGGCGGCGCAGTAGCGTGATCTGTAGCCGTTGGTTGGTAAGGTTGGCGGCATGTACTTTGACCGCTATTTTCTGATGATGATCAGTATTGAAATATCTCCGTTGATCCTGATGATCGGTAAAGTAAATCTCCACAATGCGTGGTTGATAATGCAACAGTAGCTGCGGACTGTCCTGCTGTTCGAGCGGCATATTGTCCACCGGTTTGATACGAAAGGAAATAGCTATTTGCTGGTTGTTCCACCCTGGCCGGAGTTGTTGCCGCAAACTGTTAACAGACAGTGGCCGGAATACTTTTGTTTGAGTAACAGATTGCTGTGGCAGCAACTGTATCAGCGTTTTGTGAAATGCCTGCCGGGCGTATATTTCCAGCTGCACCTTCTTTTCTTCGAGACCGGCATGTTCAAAGTACATACACACATCCTGGTCATAGCCAGCCTGACGGATAACCACCCCATTAGGGGTCGTCCATCGGGCGGTAATGACAGCTGCATTTTTCACTTCAAAATGCAGTATGCCTTCCTGTTGTATGTTGTAGAGGTAGGCGTACAAGGTATAATGTCCGCAGTGGGTGAACAGGTGCCGGAAGGTTGTTTCTCCGATGCAGTGGCTGCTTTCAGGGCCTGTGAGTTTCCAGTGTAATTTAAATTGTTCCCGTTCGTTAAGATCGGGAAAGGTAGTCGTGATACTGAAAGTGGTAATGTTACCGTTAACAGGCGTGCGGTCGGGGCTGATACTGCATACCTGGTTCCGGGAGATGGTAACAGACTGTTGCCATGCCTGTTTGGCATTGGTAGCCCGGATTACATAACGGCCGGGTTGTTCAAACGTATGCTGTATATGTGAACCGGCCTCCGAAAGAGGATGATGATTGCCTTCTTCATCGATTTCTTCCCAGGTAAAAATATCGGCGGGTTCAGCATCTGCTACGGTGAAGCTGATTCGCTGACCTGGCCTGGCGTGGCGTTGTGAGCAGATAATACCGGTAGGCGTTACCTGTATCTTCAGGGATAACATGATCGTCGCATCTTCTCCGCCGAAAATGCGCAGCGTATATTGTCCATCATCCATGAAACGATGATGGAAGGTATCATCACCTGAACACGCAGCTACTTCAGTACCCTGATCATTTTGCAGCGACCAGTATATCAGGTCGACATCACTTTTGTCTGGTGGCCGGTCAAATACAGCCTCCCAGGAGGCATGGCGTAGTTGCCGTATTTTTTCAGGTCCTGTAATGCTAACCAGGTGCGGTGTGTTTTCCGGAAAGTTAATCGCTGAGCGGTCCGCCGGCGGCTGATTATCGGGACTATATATTCCGGGTGAATCGGCATTGCCACCGGGCAATTGTCCGTGCGTTAGGAAATGTATCCGGCCGCCTCTGGAGAGGCATTGGGCGGTAGCGTTGTCTGGTAGCGGACAGGCGCCGTTGGCCAGGATGATCCGTTGCTGATCGCCGGGTATTTGCCATAGCAGCTGCGGTATGCATGGTTCGGGTTTGCCGCTGGCCAGGCAGCTGCTGAAATGCAGCGCACGTTGATCATTATCATGATTGGTGACGACCGGGCGGTCCATACCGCTGCTGCTGTGAATATAAAACCGGTGATGAGACACCACCTTCATTGCAGTGGGGGCCGCGGTCTTATCGCAGCTGCAAAGAGCGCCTTCACATACCAGGTATCTGGCTGGGCTACAAGGATGTATCATATCAGGACAGTTTTATTTTTTCAACACTGTTAAGAACGATGCTGCCGGACGACATCAACGTCAGGTCTTCCTTGATGCTGTTGAGCAGCATGTTTTCGGCTTGTTCTTCCAGCTTGCGCGAGCTGCGGGTAAAGCTCTCCTGCGCCTGCTGGATAATGTGGTTCGCCAATACCGTGGTATGACTGCCGGCATATTGACTGATATTTTCTCCGGCTCCCTGTGTGAGATTGCCGCCTGCCTGCATATCCAGTTGATCGGTCGCTTCTATGCTGATATGATGAGCTTTAAGATGTAGTTGTCCGGGAGAAGCAATGGTAATGTTTCCGCGATGGGTGTCCAGCCGGATCATGTTGCCGTTGCGGTCATGAATCTGTAGTTGTTCTGCACCACTGCTGTCATCCAGTTGAATAGTATGACCGCTGCGTGTTTTAATAATTTTCAGGTTATTACCGGCATCGCTGAATTTCGTACTGGCTTTACCGTTATAAGCGGTGCCTACGGCAAAAGGCATCTCCGGATTATCGCCTTCAAAATCAATCCATACTTCTTCACCTTTCTCCGGCATGAAATGAAATCCTTTACCGGCGCCGCCATGCGGGGCTATCAGGCGTATCCACGGCGAGCTACCCTGTTGCTGCCAGTGATACCGTATCCGGATACGGCCCATGCCTTCGGGGTCGTGGTTATCGGTAACGATGGCGCTCTGTGCCTCACAGCGGGGCATGGCGCCGGTATGCCCCGATGGTATGCAACAGTCGGTGGGTGTGCAGATGAATTGATTATAGTAAGCGCCGTCTCCCTGGCAATAATGGTCAATGTGCGTAACGGTAAAGGTGCCTTCCAGGTCTGGGGAAGAAAGGGAGGCGGCGGCTTCAATGATATCCCCGATACGGATGCCGGGGTTTTCACTTCTGCCGGTAAGTTGCACGGAGGCTGCCAGTTGTCGTTTTTCATGTAGTTGCGCCTGTAAGGCAATACCGGCCAGCTGTTGTGAAGAAGTTTTGTCATAACCCTCCTCCTGATATAGTTCACGGCTGGCTCGCCGGGTGCTCGCCGCAAGTGGCCCTGTTCCCGTTATGCCTGTTGTGGAGGCGTCGCTGCTGACAGCGGTTCCTGCCTGATAATCATAGCAGGTGAAGCGCCGGTTACCGGATGTTAGTTGCAGTTGTATATCGAAATATACCAGCTCTCCCGGATGCGACAGGATGATTTTAGCAGGGGCATAGGCCCCAAAAATCAATTGCTGGCCATTATAAAAGCACCATTCACCGAAACGCGCCGCCAGCCGCTGCAAAAATGCAAAGTTGCTTTCGCGGTACTGGACAAGGTAGGCATGCGTCGCGGTATTGCCGGGAGCTATCTTTATATCGGCATGGGCGGCTGCGGCTTTCAGGCAATGCCGGGCAATATGTGCCAGTGTCTGGGCTTCATATACCCGTAACTGTGGTTCTCCATCCAGCACAATACCAGGATCGGTTCCTTTCACAATACAAAAGCCCTGTGTAGCGTCCCCTTTTTTACCGGTATGAATGGCGGTCACCAATCCTTTAAAGTGCAGGATGCCTGTCCGTGAAGGCGCGGCGGCTGCTATTTGTACCCATACTTCTTTTCCCAGTAAATCCTGCCCGTTGCCGGAAATATCCGGCCATAAAATGCTCAGCCATCCCGGGTCAATATGTATCTCAAAAGTATGATGTCCGTCTATCCGCTGTTGTAATTGCAGCGCCTGAAAATGAGGAAACGTTTTTCCATCTATGGTGATGCGGGTGATCGTGTTTAAGGGCATAAACAATCATTTTTTGGGTTAACAGTAATGTATATACGAATCAGGAAAGCGGCCATGGATTATGGTAAACGCTTTGGTTTAAAGCCAGTTCCCGCGCGGATAATTTTAACCTTATCTGCATGGGATGATGACCGGTGGCATCAAAATGTTCGCCATACCGGACACAATAAGCATCGGTAAACCGTAACTCTTTCATCCGCGACAGGACATCCCGTCGCCAAAAAGTAATCGTGCCGCTTTTAGTCCCGGTATTGGCAATCATCCAGTCAAATAACTGGCTGTTACCATCGGACTCGATAACAATACGGATAATGCCCCCTCGGGGCCGGTGGGAAGGTTTGCCGGTTTCGTCCGTTGCCTGTGAAAAGGTAAAATGACATTCCAGCACATTCATACTTGATCCTTCCAGTAACAGGGTTGCTTTAAAAGACATATAAATGCTGATTTATTGGTGAATAAACAACAAGTATATAAGATGAAGACTGGTAGCGGGGTTGATAGGATTTTCCGAAAGAAATGAGGCAGCTGCACAAACAGTTCTGATCATGAAAACAATAAATCATTCCTGTTCATACTGAAGTTACAAATATTCTCTTTACAGATCATTTTCAGCGACGTTTTTTTTCGGTTCATCGCAGAAGATTTACCATTTATATAAAATTCTGGCATTTATGTTATCGGATTTTGTAGATTCGCCTTGCTTTTTTAGATGTGTGAGTGATCTCCCGCCTTGTAGGCTAAGCAGTTTTCCCTCTGGTTATTTTTTTACTATTTGGTTTTTGCTGGTAAAGATTTTCTGACCACCATTGGTTCAGATTTTGGTTGAAAAAGAAAGGGGCTGTTTTCACAGCCCCATATTTTTTTATAATTTTTTTGTCTAGTGATGATGTGGTTGCTCAGGTGCTTTTAGCCCGGCGGTACTATCGTCGTAATACACAAAGAAATACAGGTAAATCACCCGGGAAATTCGCATCAGCCAGGGTTGTATGAGTACCAGCAATACGCCGTTCACGCCCAGCCAGATAAAAATACTGTTATCCCTCCATGTAATGCCGAAAAATAGGGCATACCAGATCAGGTTAAACACACTAAACGCCACCGATAGTGCATAACTCACATAGCCTGTCCCAAACCAGAAGCCTGTCTCTAACTCGTACTTCTGACCGCATACCGGACAATTATCGTACATGTTGAAGATCTTCGAAAACTTAAGATGAAAAGGATTTTTGTCTCTAAACATATCTCCTCTCCGGCATTTGGGACATTTCATCGTTAACAGGCTGACGAAATAGTTCGGGCGTTTGTGTTCCATAATTTTTGCGCTGATTCAATGCAAAAATAAGTTTTTTAATTCACTAGACGGTCTCAAGCTTGCGCTCGCCTATCTGCTGACGCCACATGGCATAGTATAAACCCTTCTCTGCCAGCAGCTCTTCATGCCTTCCTGTTTCTACAATATGCCCTTTTTCCAGCACGTAAATACGGTCGGCATGCATAATGGTGCTCAACCGGTGGGCAATCATCACGGTAATATGCTGCTTGCTGGCGGTTACCTGCCGCACCGTTTTGGTGATCTCCTCTTCGGTAATGGAATCCAGCGCGGATGTAGCCTCGTCAAATACCAGCAAACGGGGCTTACGCAGCAATGCCCTGGCAATGGATAACCGCTGTTTTTCCCCTCCGGAGATTTTAATGCCCCCTTCGCCAATAACGGTTTCCAGTCCTTTGTCGGCCCTCGCCAGCAGTGAATAACACGCCGCTTTGTTCAATGCTTCCATGACTTCTGCATCGGAAGCGCCCGGATTCACAAACAACAGGTTCTCCCGGATAGTACCGGCAAACAGCTGGGTGTCCTGGGTTACAAAGCCTACCTGGTGCCGCAGGTCGTCCATATCTGCTTCATTGGCATCTACGCCGTTGTAAAGAATATGTCCTTCATTGGGCTTGTAGAGCCCTACCAGCAGCTTCACCAGCGTAGTCTTACCGGAGCCGGATGGCCCTACAAAGGCAATCGTTTCCCCTACTTCTACGGAGAAATTCACCTTGTCCAACGCCTTGGTGGCGGCTGTCAGGTGCTTAAACCCTACCTGGCGGAAGGTCAGTTCGTCAATATGATTGATCTTCACCGGATGGGCAGGGGTCTCTTCTACCGGGGTATTCAAAATACTCTCGAAATTCAGCAGCGATACCTGGGCCTCCCTGTAATTCAGGATGATATTACCCAACTCCTGCAATGGGCCGAAAATGAAGAAGGAATACAATTGCAATGTCATCAGCTGGCCGATAGATACATAATCCCGGTAAATGTAAAACAACAGCAAAAACAGGATGCTCTGTCGCATCAGGTTCACAAAGGTGCCCTGTACGAAACTGATACTGCGGATGCTGCGTACTTTCTTCAACTCCAGCATCAATATCTTGATGGTGGTGCTGTTCAGCCGCCGGATCTCCTGTTGGGTAAGCCCCAGGCTCTTTACCAGCTCAATATTACGCAGCGATTCGGTGGTGGAACCGGCCAGTGCGGTGGTCTCTTTTACAATGGTTTTCTGTATCACCTTGATTTTGCGGCTTAATAAGCTCATCAATACGGCGAGCAGCACACAACCGATCAGATACACAAAAGGAAGTGTCCAGTGTACCATGGCGGCATATACCATCACAAACACCACCCCGATCATGGATACAAACAATACGTTCACAAAAGAGGTGATAAACTTCTCACAGTCTGTTCTTACTTTTTGTAAGATGGCCAGCGTTTCACCGCTACGCTGATCTTCAAACTGCTGGTAAGGCAGACGCAGGGAGTGTTTCAGCCCGTCGGTATATACCTGGGCGCCAAACTTCTGGACAATTACATTCACAAAATAATCCTGGAAAGCCTTGGCGATCCTGGAGACCATCGCCACGCCCACGGCGGCGGCAATCAACCATAATACGCCGGCCAGATATTGCCCCTCGGGCCGGAAAACCTGCGCCCCTTTTACGCTACTATGCGGATGGGACGCAAAACGGTCAATAATCCACCCGAATATCATCGGGTCCAACAGGGAAAAAAGCTGGTTAATACTCGCCAGCGCCATAGCCAATACTACGAGCCATTTATATTTCTTCAGATAATGCAGCAATAGTTTCATAATACGTTCTTTATCAGGTGCACAAAGTTACTGCATGTTGCAACATATTACAGGTAATCAAAAGGTCATTTTTTGGCCAAAAATCAGTAACTTAATAGTAGTAGCTCTTTGTTTGGCAACGGTGATAATCGATTACCTGATTAAATCTCCACATATGAAGACGTATGATGAAAAACATGTCAAAAACATCGTACTGTTGGGCGCCCCCAAAAGCGGCAAAACCACCCTCTCCGAAACAATGCTGTTTGAAGCCGGTATCATCAGCAAGCGCGGAACAGTAGAAGAAAAAAATACCATCTCAGATTACCACGATATAGAGCACGAACGCGGTAACTCTGTCTATGCCACCACCATGCACTCCGAATGGAAAGACTACAAAATCAACATCATAGACACACCTGGCCTGGAAGACTTTATTGGTGAAGTAATTGCCGCTATCCGCGTATGCGATACGGCGGTATTGCTGCTCAATGCCCAATACGGCGTAGAGGTAGGCACGGAACTGATCTGGGATTACGTGGACAAATACCGTAAACCCACTATCCTCGCTGTCAACCAGCTGGATACGGAACAAGCCAATTTCAACAAAACGGTGGAGGAAGCTACCCGTATCCTCGGTAATGCTGTCACCATTATGCAGTACCCGGTCAACCAGGGCCCCGGTTTCAACGCTATCATCGATCTCCTGAAAATGACCCTCTACCGCTTCCCGGAAAACGGCGGTAAACCGGAAAAACTACCCATCCCCGACAGCGAAATAGAAAGGGCCAACACCCTCCACAACGAGCTGGTGGAAAAAGCGGCGGAAAACGATGATACCCTCATGGAACAATACTTTGAAAAAGGCAGCCTCGATGAAGATGAACTGCGCCAGGGTATCAAAATAGGTATGCTCAAACACCAGGTTTTCCCGGTCTTCTGCCTGTCGGCAAAAAACGATATGGGCAGTGGCCGCCTCATGGGCTTTATCGACAACGTAGCCCCCGCCGCAGGCGAAATGCCCCCGGAAATGACTACCGATGGCAGGGAAGTTCCCTGCGACCCCGCCGGCCCTCCCTGCCTGTTTATATTCAAAACACTGCAGGAGCCGCACATCGGACGATTATCTTTCTTTAAGGTGATGTCCGGCGAAATAAAACCAGGTATGGAGCTGGTCAATGAGGAAGCCAGCACATCCGAACGCATCAGCCAGTTATTCATCGCCGACGGGAAAAACCGCAATAACGTAGACAGTCTCAAAGCCGGCGATATTGGCTGTACAATCAAACTGAAAAATACCTTCACCAACCACTCCCTCTCCGAAAAAAATAAACCCATCAACATAGCCCCTATACAGTTCCCCTCCCCTAAAGTCCGCGTTGCCATAGAAGCTACCAACAAAGGTGATGATGAAAAACTCAGTGAAGTGCTGGCGGAGCTGCATATGGAAGACCCTACGCTGCTGGTGGAGTTTAACCGGGAACTGAAACAGGTCATCCTCCACGGCCAGGGCGATCTTCACCTGCTGGTCACCAAATGGCGCCTGGAAAATATCTACAAAATGCAGGTGGCCTACCATTCGGCTAAAATCCCTTACCGGGAAACGATCCGTAAACCTGCCCTGGCTTCCTATCGCCATAAAAAACAATCCGGCGGCGCAGGCCAGTTCGGGGAAGTATATATGAAAATTGAACCCTGGTATGAAGGGATGCCTCCCCTGAAGGAATACTCCGTCCGCGAAACGGAGGAAGTGCCACTGCAATGGGGCGGTAAACTGGTGTTTAATAACTGCATCGTAGGCGGCGCTATCGATAACCGCTTTCTCCCGTCCATCCTAAAAGGGGTGATGGAAAAAATGCAGGAGGGACCACTCACCGGATCTTATGTCCGCGACATACGGGTAAGTATATACGATGGAAAAATGCACCCGGTAGACAGTAATGATATCTCTTTTAAAATAGCCGGTATGATGGCTTTCCGCGAAGCTTTCCACCAGGCGGCGCCGCAGCTGCTCGAACCGGTGTTCGATGTGGAAGCTACGGCCCCCGATACCATGATGGGCGATATCATGAGCGAACTGCAAAGCCGCAGAAGCGTGATAACGGGCATGGATACACTGAATGGATACCAGGTGATCAAGGCCCGCACGCCGCAAGCTGAGCTGGATAAGCTGTTTGCCGCGCTGCGAAACGTTACGCAAGGCAAGGCTAAATTCCACGCCGAGTTTGCGGAATACGCGCCCGTTCCACCGGAAATCCAGAAAAAACTAAGCGATGACTACCAGAAGGAGGAAGTAGTATAAACCAACGAACTGTAATCAATTCGTAATTGATCTACATCCACCCTTCTCTGTCAAGGCTTCTGTACTGGATAGCTTCCGCCATATGCGCCACTTCTATGCTTTGGCACTGCGCCAGATCGGCAATGGTACGGCTCACCTTCAGTATACGGTCGTACGCACGGGCCGATAGTTTTAATTGCTGAATCGCATTTTTCAGCAACTGCCGGCAGTTGTCATTAAGACTGCAATACCGCTTCAGCTGCTGACTACCCACCTGTGCATTGCAATAAATCCCCGGTAATGCTGCATATCGTTCGGCTTGTATAGCTCTTGCTGCCATCACGCGTTCACGGATATACGTACTTTTTTCTTCTTCCCGGTTGCCGGTCAAATCACTGAAGGATACGGGCGTTACTTCTACGTGCAGGTCTATACGGTCCAGCAGCGGACCGGATACGCGGTTGAGGTACTTTTGCACCATCGCTGGCGTGCAGGAACAATCCTTGTCCGGATGGTTAAAATAGCCGCAAGGGCAGGGGTTCATGGAAGCGAGCAACATAAACCCGGCGGGGAAGTCAACCGCAGAACGGGCCCGGGAGATAGTCACCCTGCGTTCTTCCAGCGGCTGCCGCATCACCTCCAGCACCTGTCGTTTGAATTCCGGCAGCTCATCAAGAAATAAAACCCCGTTGTGCGCCAGGGAAATCTCTCCCGGTTGCGGATAACTGCCACCGCCTACCAGCGCGGTATCGCTGATAGTATGATGAGGAGACCGGAAAGGCCGCTTCAGTACCAGCGAGGCATGCTGTGGCAGCTTACCGGCCACGGAATAGATTTTGGTGGTCTCCAGCGCTTCTGCTAACGTCAACGGCGGCAGTATCGTGGGAAATCGTTGGGCCAGCATGGTTTTACCGGCTCCCGGCGGTCCTATCAGGATGGCGTTGTGCCCGCCGGCAGCGGCTATTTCCAGTGCCCGTTTGATATTATACTGCCCTTTTACATCGCTGAAATCCAGGTCAAAATTGCCTTGCAGCTGCGTGGGAGGCGTTGATGCAATGGGCGTCAGGCTCTCCGGCTGATGGAAAAACTGCAACACTTCTGATAAGTGAGTAACGCCATACACTTCCAGCGGAGCTACCATGGCGGCTTCGTGAGCATTGACCGTGGGTAGTATAAATCCCCGGAAACCTTCCTGCTGTGCCTGTATGGCTATGGACAAAGCGCCGCGTATGGGCAGCAGACTGCCGTCGAGCGACAATTCTCCCATCAACAGGTAGCGGTCAAAACTGTCGGCGGGTATCTTCCCGGATGCGCCCAGTATACCAATGGCAATGGGTAAGTCATAAGCTGCGCCAGCCTTGCGGATGGCGGCAGGTGCCATGTTCACCACCGTCCGGGTACGTGGCATCCGGAACCCCAGGTGACTGATGGCCGACTCAATCCGGCGCTCACTTTCTTTGACGGCGCTATCCGGCAGCCCCACCATGTAAAAACGGGTCCCCTGGGATGATACATTCACTTCTATGGTAATGGTAATGGCATCTACGCCGTAAATGGCGCTGCCGAAGGTTTTAACAATCATATGGCGTTGGGTTAACAGCTACTAATATAAGAAAAAGACTTCTACCGGCACATTCGGGGTGTTTACCGGTTTCCCGGGTTGGTTTAGCCTTAAATCCGTTGCCGGGAGTAACAAAGGCTAATACTTTTACAGCATGAAAACTACTACTGTATTGATATCAGGCGCCAGCATCGCTGGCCCGGCGCTGGCCTTCTGGCTGCACAAATTCGGTTTCGATGTTACTATCGTGGAACATGCACCGGCTATCAGGCCAGGTGGATATGCGGTAGATTTCCGCGGAGCGGTAATACCCGTCATCGAACAAATGGGATTAATGGATGAACTCCGCCGCTTTGAAACCAGGGCTGGCAAAATAAGGATGGTGGATGCCAACAACCGCACTATCGCCCGTTTCCCGGATGGCTTTACCAGCGGGGAACTGGAAATTCTTCGCGGAGATTTGGCGAAGGTGTTGTTTGAAGCGACCCAACATAAGATCAATTATATTTTTAATGATTCTATTACAGCATTGTCACAGGATGAAACAGGGATAAATGTTACATTCCGCAATGGCCGGCCGGCACGATATGACCTTGTCTTCGGAGCTGATGGAATACACTCTAAAGTACGTGCAGTCGCCTTTGGAGAGGAAAATAAATTCCTGTCTCATCTGGGACTATACATTTCCGTTTTTACCATACCGAACTTCATGCAGCTGGGTATGGATGGACTATACTATGGCTCACTAGGCAAAAGGGTGGGCATCTTTGGCGCCAATGAAGGTAAAGAGGCCAGGGCTTCTTTTTATTTTACCTCAGATCTCTTACGATATGATTACCGGGATGAGGAACAACAAAAAATGATCATCCGGAAAAGGTTTGAACGGGAGCGCTGGCAGGTACCACAACTACTGGAATTTATGGATACCGCACCCGATTTTTATTTCGATTCTATCAGCCAGATTAAGATGGACCGCTGGTCCAATGGACGGGTAGCCCTCGTGGGAGATGCGGCGCACTGCGCGTCACCGATGGCTGGTATGGGTACGAGCATGGCGTTTTTAGGCGCTTATGTACTGGCTGGTGAACTGCATGAAGCGAACGGCAATTACGCCATTGCTTTTGAGAATTATGAAAGAATCATGCGGCCTTTTGTAAAGCGCTGTCAGGGCCTCGCTACAGGAGTAGATTGGTTTGTGCCGGGTACGCGCTTTAAACAGTGGATGAGTCAACAATTCTGGAAAGTGTTGCCTTATACTCCCTGGAAAAATATGATGATTGAAATGCCACTGAAAATTGCAAATTCTATTTCCCCCAAAGTATATGCGTAGCCCTGGGTATATGCGTCACCGTTAGTGTATCTGATTCAGCAGGTCTAACACCTTTTCCCGCTTGAGAATCAGGTATCCTATTTTCTCTTTGGCAATACCATCTTTCAACAGATAGGTAAAATGCAGGTCATCCTCTATTACTTCTGATTCAAAATACTTAAACAGAATACTGGACTCCTGGCGTAGTTCTTCTGCTACTTCATACAAGTGGGTAGATAGAATAAAAAGGCAGTTGGAACTACGCAGCAGTCCCCGGATAACCGCCAGGGAACAGTTTTTGGCGTCTTCTACGTTGGTGCCTTTAAACATCTCGTCAATCAATACCAGCCAGTTTTGACCATTATTGATTTGTATGATGGTATTTTTAATACGCTGTACTTCGCTGTAGAAATAACTTTCTCCTTTGAAGATATTGTCCTGTACCTGGATATTGCTGACAATACCATGGAAGAAACTCATCTCCATCTTTTTCGCGGGCACGCCCATGCCTATATGTGCCATAAATACAGCGATACCAACGGCTCTGATGAAGGTGGTTTTACCGGCCATGTTGGCGCCGGTGAGGAACATAAAGTGATTGTTCTCATCGAGTGTTACATCATAGGCTACCGGCTCCTGCAGGATGATATGATATAGCTGCTGAGCTTTAATAGCGGGCCGCTTGCTATCGGTAATGACAGGAAACTGCAGCTGGTAGTGTTTCATAGCTTTAGCCATGGCATAGAAGGCATCCAGTTGATGATAAAGGACCACCAGTTCTTCTACCACTTTTTTGTGTCTTCTGCGGATATAATTATCATACCGCAGAATCTCCACATAGTTCATTTTACCGGCGGCATCTATTTCCAGTATATCGCTGAACTCCTTTTTGTGCAACAGGTGTTGGGCCCTGTCAAGCAGTACTTTCAATATTTTGGGGGCATGATCGGAATTAAATACATCTACAAAGGTGCGGAAGCCTCGCAGCAGGTTCACCAGCTGGGTAAATGAAAATTTGATGTAGCCAAAGTCAGGTGCATACAGTGTTTTGTTGATAATAGCCTGCAGTCGCAAGGCTATTCCTTCTGTGTTGGAAATGGGTTCTATCTGCGCTTCCATGTAATTTTCCACCACCACTATCGTTCCATTGGAGATAATGGAAGGCCAGCTGTCTTCCAGCTCCAGTATATATTGCAGGGCTTTCTGCCGTTGCTGGATCGCGTGAATGTCCTGTAAAGGCGTGCTGAAAAGCTGGCGCAGATAATCTCTTCCGCCTGCAGTGGTCGTAAAATCCAACCGGTGAAATAAAGAATACTCTTCGTCCCGGTTGAAGATGGAAAGGTCATAATAGGAAGTTTTGTCCAGCTGCATGCAATATTATTTTGGTTAATATATAGGGGAAGATGCAATCATCAGGATTTTCCATACCAGTTTAAAAATTTAGCTATT
This sequence comes from Chitinophaga qingshengii, assembly GCF_014529935.1. Classification (GTDB taxonomy): domain Bacteria; phylum Bacteroidota; class Bacteroidia; order Chitinophagales; family Chitinophagaceae; genus Chitinophaga; species Chitinophaga qingshengii. The sequence goes on along the minus strand of NZ_JACVFC010000001.1, from coordinate 2,830,499 downwards.
GAGAGATTTAAATATTTACCCCAAGGATGCAAGACATCAAAAGATAAGCCAGGCATCCTTGACATAAATATCTAAATAATTAAATCTCAAAAAGAAGGCGTTGGCCTTTCTGTGATTCGTTGAACTGGCCATTGGCGTAAGCAAGGTGACCACTTACAAAGGTATGCGTGATGGCAGCAGGGAAGGTATGGCCTTCAAACGGGCTCCAGCCGCATTTATAGTAGATATTTTCTTTGGCAACAGGTGTTTTGTCCTGCATATCCACAATCACACAGTCGGCATAATAGCCTTCCCGCAGGAAACCTCTTTCTTTAATACGGAAGCAGATAGCGGGCGCATGGCTCATTTTCTCTGCTACTTTTTCTATGCTGAGTGCTCCTTTTTTTACGTACTCCAGCATCAGCAACAGGCTGTGTTGTACCAGCGGTACGCCGGACGGGGCCTGCATATAAGGCTGCTGTTTTTCTGTCCAGGTATGCGGCGCATGATCGGTGGCAATGATGTCCAGTCGGTCATCCAGGAGGCCCTGCCACAGTGCGGCTTTGTTCTCCGGCGCTTTGATGGCGGGATTACATTTGATCAGGTTACTGTACAGTGCATAATCATCGGAAGTAAAGTGCAGGTGATGCACACATACTTCGGCGGTGATGCGTTTTTGCGCCAGGGGCATCATGTTGGTGAACAGTTGTAATTCCTTGGCGGTAGAGATGTGCAGGATATGCAGCCGGGCATCGTGTTTTTTAGCAAACTGCACGGCAGTCCAGGACGACTCGAAACAGGCTTCCACATTGCGGATCAGTGGATGGTCCGCTGCGGTGAGATGATCGCCTTTTTCCTGCTTAAAGGTTTCCATATTGGCGCGGATGATCTTCTCATCTTCGCAGTGGGTGGCGATCAACAGTTCGGTTTCGGAGAATATTTTTTCCAGTGTCAGGAAATTATCTACCAGCATATTACCGGTGGATGATCCCATGAATATTTTTACACCGCAAACACGGTCTTTTTTAGCGTTGGTTTTCAGTACTTCTTCGGTGTTATCGTTGGATACGCCCATGAAGAAGGAGTAGTTGGCCAGGGAATGCTGACGGCCGATGTCGTATTTATCTTCCAGCAGTTCCTGTGTAAGGGCGGCAGGCTTGGTATTGGGCATCTCCATGAAGCTGGTGGTGCCGCCGGCTACGGCAGCGCGGGCCTCGGTATAGATGGTGGCTTTTTCGGTAAGCCCCGGTTCCCGGAAATGCACCTGGTCGTCGATGACACCGGGCAGGAGGTATTTGCCTTCACCGTTGATTTCTTCGTAATTGCCGCTCACAGTGAGGTTCGGACCCATTTTAGCGATGCGGCCGTCTTTAATCCATACGTCCTGTACGGTGGTCTTGCCTTCATTGACCACAGCGATATTCCTGATGAGATATTGTTGCATGGTTACAAAGATAGTCCCAATGAAGGAGAAATGTTTATCCTTCCAGGTGGATGGAGAAGACAATCATCCTGGACTGTAGTTTATCGATCACATTGGCATAACGCAGGTTGGGATCTTTTACCAGTACATTGCCAAAACCATTGCTGATTTTAAATTCAGGAGAGAAAATAAAGCTCTCGAAATAAAATTCAAAGCCAGCGCCGGCTTCATAACCGTAATCGCTTTTCTGTATTTTGATCAGGTTCTCCGCCCTGCGGGCACGGGCGTTGGAAGCGAGGTCGTAATCGTATTTGAGACCGCCGATCACATATACCCGCATGTTACCAATACGGTCTGATTTAAATTTCAGCTGTAAAGGAAAGGAAAGCAGGATGGATTCTATCTTTTTTTCGGTATTCTCCGGTTTGGGATAGGTATCGCGGTAATACAGGTTCTTGGATGCAAAAAGCAGCTGGGGGTTGAATCGAAGGTCAAAATGCTCCGACAGGCGGGCATTGGCCAGCAAACCCAGGTTAAAACCCATTGTTTTCAGCGGCTCTGCGATCATCACAGAATCGGTGGCCAGGAAGGCGGTAGAATGGCTGAGCTTGAAAAACGACTGGTTGGCGGCCAGTGTGATGCCGAAATAATAGGGTTTTGCATCATGGTCTATCATATTCAGGTTGGTTTGTGCTGTTGCCGGCAGCACAAACAACGTCAACAGGGATATCAGCGCGTAGCGCAGTAGATAGAACATATGCCGAAAGTGAGCGTTTTGCATGTAACGGCCGGGAATCCTGTGTTAAGTAATATGGTTCGCATTTCTTCGCCCTGAGGGAACGCTTTCACAGATTCTGGCAGATAACTATAGGCTGCTTTACTTTTCGCCACAAATTTCCCGATCAGCGGAACGATTAATCGAAAATACGAATTATATAATTGTTTAATGGGAAAAACTGTCGGGTTCGAAAATTCGAGAATCACCAGTTTTCCGCCTGGTTTCAGCACCCGGCGCATTTCGGCCAACCCTTTTTCCAGGTTTTCAAAATTCCGGACGCCAAAGGCTACTGTTATGGCATCAAACGTCTCGTCCGCGAAACTTATTGTCTCACTATCGCCCAGTTGCAGGCTGATTTTATGTTCCAGCCCCAGTTTTTTGATTTTTTCCCGCCCATGGGACAACATCCCCTCGGAGATATCGATGCCGGTAATGCTCTCCGGATGCAGCCTTTTTTCGGCCATGACGGCAAAATCACCGGTGCCGGTGGCTACGTCCAGCATTTTTTTAGGTTGCAGACTTTTCAGGTATTTCAGGGCTTTCCGGCGCCAGATCACATCAATGCCCAGCGACATAAAATGGTTAAGGAAGTCATATCGGTAAGCAATATCATCAAACATGGAGGCTATCTGCTCCTTCTTGCTTAATTTTGACCCTTCAAAGGGAACGATCTTCTGAACATTGGTATTCGCTGACATGGCCGCAAAGTTAAGTCATCTGAAGGAATGCAAACAGGAAGAAACGGGATTTTTAATGAACAACGTATTACCATCATGATTATTAAATCTGCAGAATATCTGATCAGCAGCCCCGATTGGGAGAAATGCCCCACGCCAAATATGCCGGAATATGCTTTCATCGGCCGGTCCAACGTGGGAAAGTCTTCCCTGATCAACATACTGGCCAACAATGAAAAGCTGGCGAAAACATCCGGTACACCCGGGAAAACGGTGATGATCAACCATTTTCAGGTCAATAAAGAGTGGTACCTGGTCGATTTGCCGGGATATGGCTTCGCTAAAAGAAGTATGTCCCAGCGCAAACAGTGGGAAAAAATGATCGAGGATTACCTGCGGAAACGCACTAACCTGGTCACGATCTTCGTTCTGATTGACAGCCGTCATAGCCCTCAGAAACTCGATATTGATTTTGTTAATCAGTTGGGCGAGTGGAATGTGCCTTTCAGCCTGGTATTCACCAAGGCGGATAAAAGCACGCAGGCGGAAGTGAGCCGCAACGTAAAAGCATTCCTGGCAAAAATGCGGGAAACCTGGGAGTTCCTGCCTCCGCATTTTGTCACTTCTACCGTGAAAAAAACAGGCCGTGATGCCATCCTGGGCTATATCGAGGAACTGAACGCACAGTTCAGGGCTATCGCCTGATCAAAAAAATAAATACAGTATCCCAGCCTGACGTTTATGCCATAACGTTAGGCTTTTTTTATGCGCTGAAGGATGATAAACAAGGGAGAAAAACGGGCGGATTAGGGGGAGAAAATCACCCGACGTGCAATACACGTCAAAAATCTGAGGAAGGTACAAACTTACTTACAGGTACAGGCCTTGCTTAATTAACGATTTTATTGGCGCAGCTACTGCTGGCGAAGGCCTCCGGCTTGGCTTTAAAAGCGAAGCCCATACCAAGGATATAGCCCATGGCTTCCCGCAGTGCCAGGTTACTTTTAAACTGCGGATTGGTATTGATGTCTGCGTGTACTTCCATGTCTACATCATATTCCGTAAACAGGTCGCACAACTCATACGCGATCTCAATACTTTTGGCCACTTCCACCAGCATACGTTCCTTGATGGAATAGCAGTCCTTGGTTTTTTCATTGTGGATAAACATAAATCCGCCATGACCTTCCCGGAGGAATACGATCACTGTAGCAAATTCTGTATCCAGTCCTTTTACCTGGGAATCAGTGCCTATGCACACTTTCAGGCGATAGCCCCGGGCGCTTTCCCGGATAATGGCCTGCCGTACTTCTTCCTTGATCGGAAGGTGGATAACCTCTCCATTAAATCTTCTCCATTGCATAAAATGTATATTAAAGGGTGAAAATGCAACTGCGTCAGATTGGATATTGCCAGCCGAAATGAAGTAATGCCAAGCTATTTGGGTCAACAAGATGGAATCAGTCCATTGGGGGTTAAACGGCTAATATATATTTATCGAATATACGAAAAGCTGCCAGTTAAAAGCTAACAGCTTCTCATAAAATTTTTTAGGGAGATGTGTATTGTCTGATTAATACTGCCCGGTGCTCAATAACACAAGGGTGCAGGCTTCCTGCGGCAGGATATTGTTTTCCCGCGCCAGGTTCGCCAGCTCCGGATTCTCCGTACCCGGATTAAAAACAATACGCCGGGGCTTGAGTTGCAGTATATAGTCATAATACTCCCGTTGTAATATTGGGTTCATGTACAATGTCACGGTGTCTACATGTTCCAGTGGCGGGTGTTCTGTAATAACCGGTATGGCTCCGATAGTGGCAGCTCTCTTCCCGATTGCTACCACCGGATGCCCGTGGGCAGTCAATTTGTTCACGGCCAGGAAGCTATATCGCTCCGGATTAGGCGACGCCCCCAGGACTACGGTCAGTTTCTTATCGTTGTTGGTTTCCATCTACCTAAGATACGAATTTCAGAACAAGTGGTAAGCGCTTCGGGGCATATGCGCCAGGATGTCGGGGAAGGCTGTTTCCAATGTAGGATATTGAAATACAAAGCCTTCCTGCAGCGCGCGGGTGGGCAATACCCACCTGCTTTTCAGCAGTAACTCCGTTTCAGTGCCTATCAGTGCAGCGCCAATGCTCAGCAACGGGGCGGGCGCCGGTAAACCAAACACGTGCCCCGCTGTTTTACGCAACTGCCGCATAAATGTTTTATTGGGTACGGGATGAGGGGAGGTGCAGTTATAAACGCCGCTGGCGTTTTCCTGTTCATATAACCAGGCCATCATGCTGCATACGTCGCTGATGTGCACCCAGGTAAACATCTGCCGGCCATTGCCCTGCTGCCCGCCCAACCCGAATTTCACGAGGTTCAGGTAGGGATGCATCACGCCGCCCGGCTGCCATCCCAAGGTAACGCCTATACGAAGAATGGCTTTACGTGTATGCGGCAGCGTTATTTCGTTGAAAGTGGCTTCCCAGCGTTTGCAAACCTGTACGGAAAAATCATTGACCATCTCCCCGTTGAATTCGTCCATGGGACGGTCTTCTGCATGCCGGTAGATGGTGGCGCTGGCGGCGTTAATCCAGAGCCGTGGCGGTTTTTCCAGGGTTTGTACCACCGCGCCCAGGATACGGGTCGCGTCGGTGCGGCTGTCAAATATCTCCTGCTTATTCTGCTCGTTATACCGGCAGTTCACACTTTTACCAGTCAGATTAATGAGTAAGTCAGCTCCTTCCAGGGCGGTTGTCCAATTGCCGCGGGTACGGCCGTCCCAGACGATGTATTGTACCCGTCCCTTCGCTGGTTGCTGCCTGCGGGTCAGTATCACAATGTCATTGTCTGCGCCAAAATATTCCACAAGGCCATGCCCGATAAATCCTGTTCCCCCGGCAATAATGATGCGCTTGTTTTTCATGTTTTTTATTTTTATTGTTCAGAACTTTCAGTAAATATTGAAATGTATGCACAAAAAAATTTAGCCTACTTAATCAGCTTAAGCAGGCTGCTGTAAAACCAGTTTTCCTCCGATTTAATGAAGGCGCTGATCGTTCTATCAGTTTGCTGGGCAAACTTATTGATGTTGGCAATAGAGTCTTTAAAGGCTTTCAGCTCCCTGTCTTTGGGATCACCTTCGGCCTGCTGCAGCTGTAACAGCACTTTCATAATGGGGTCCAGCTCCCGTTTCTTACGTTCGCGGGCTATATAGGTCGCTACTTTCCAGATGTCTTTTTCTGCAATGAAAAATTCTTTCCGCTCACCCGGAATAAGTACCCGTTCTACCAGGCCCCAGTTGATCAGCTCCCGTACGTTCATATTGGTATTACCCCGGGAGATATTCAACTCAGCCATAATATCGTCTGCGCTCAACGGGTCAGGCATCACCAGCAACAACGCATGGATCTGAGCCATGGTGCGGTTAATGCCCCATTGTGCTCCTAAAGACCCCCAGGTTTGAATAAACTGCGCTTTTGCATCCACTAAGTTCATGTAGGTACTGATTTGTTAAACTCAAAAATACACCAAGTTTTTGAACTTTCAAAAGTTTATGAAAGAAAATTAAGGCAGGTCATTGCGTGGGGACACGTAATCGCCCTCCTCATCTCCCGTGGCGGCATAGGACACCACCATCCAAAAACAAAAAGGGCCGACCCTTTCGGGCGGCCCTTTTCTATATATCTTGTATCAGATGTTACACCAGCATGGTTACCGGGTTTTCCAGGTAGCCTTTCAGGGTAGCCAGGAAACGGGCGCCTACAGCTCCATCCACGCTTCTGTGGTCACAGCTCAGGGTCAGTTTCATGATATTGGCGATTTTCACCTGGCCTTTTTCAACGATCGCGGTTTCTTTGATGCCACCTACTGCGAGGATAGCGGAATCCGGCGGATTGATAATAGCGGTGAACTCGTCGATGCCCAGCATACCCAGGTTGGAAACAGTGAAGGTATTACCACTGAAATCCTGTGGTTGCAGTTTTTTGTTTTTGGCTTTGTCATACAAACCTTTGGCTTCACCGGCAATCTGGCTCAGTGTTTTCTGGTCTGCAAAACGGATGACCGGTACAATCAGACCGTCTTCGATAGCTACGGCGGAACCGATATGTACATGTTGGTTATGACGGATAAAGTCTCCCATCCAGCTGGCGTTTACATCCGGATGCTGGCGCAGTGACAGGGCACAGGCCTTGATCACCATGTCATTGAAGGAGATTTTCACCGGAGATACCTCGTTGATAGCTTTACGGGCATCCATGGCTTTATCCATATTCACATCAATCTTCAGGTAGAAGTGAGGTGCGGTAAATTTACTTTCGCTCAGGCGTTTGGCGATCACTTTACGCATCTGAGAGAGCGGCGTGTCAGTGAAACCTTCCTGACCGGCAGGTACAAAGGCAGGTGCAGATGGAGCAGCAGCGCTGGCTTTAGCAGCAGGAGCAGCAGCCGGTACGAAGTTGTCCACATCTTTTTTAACGATACGGCCATTGTCACCGGAACCGGCAACCTGGTTGATATCGATACCTTTTTCAGCAGCCAGTTTGCGGGCCAGCGGAGAGGCTTTCACACGGCCATCGGCACTGGTAGTGGTGGTAGCCGGCGCTTCACCGGAAGCAGCAGCGCTGGTAGCAGCAGGAGCCGCAGCCATTGCAGGAGCAGCCTGGGCGGCAGGTGCGTTTTCGGCAGCCAGGATCACATCTACATTGGTACCCGGTTTACCTACGATGGCAATGATACCGTTTACTTTGGCAGCATCTCCTTCTTTCACGCCAACATACAGCAGTGTTCCGTCCGCATAACCCACCACTTCCATGGTTGCTTTGTCGGTTTCTACTTCTGCCAGTACATCGTCGCTTTTTACTACGTCGCCTACTTTTTTATTCCAGGCAATTATTTTTCCTTCTGTCATCGTATCGCTCAACAGCGGCATACGGATAACAGTCGCGTTTTTTAGTGCTTCTTTTAATGCAGCATCATCAGCGGCAGGCGCGGCAGTTGCCGGTGCAGCTTGTGGTGCCGGTGCAGCGGCCGATTGGGCTGGTGCTGCAGCTGTAGCGCCGGAATTACCTTCCAGCAAAGGTTTGTAATCTTCGCCCGGTTTACCCACAATGGCTATAATTTCATTTACCTTCGCTGCTTTTCCTTTTTCCACACCAACGTACAGTAAGGTTCCCTCTACGTAACCCATTACTTCCATGGTCGCCTTGTCCGTCTCCACTTCAGCAATAATATCGTCTGCTTTTACTTGATCGCCCACCTTTTTATGCCATTCCGCAATCACCCCTTCCGTCATCGTATCACTCAGGAGGGGCATTCTGATAACTTCTGCCATAGTGTTTATTAAAAATTTTGCTCAAACCTACATGTTTTTGCGCAAAAACGCAAAGAAGGAATGCCAAACGGTTTAAAAATGTCTAATGATCGTTAATATATAATAAGTGAAATCAATCTAAAAATCCAGCTCCATATTCAACCGGTCTTTTAACTCCTTAACCAGCGGATACTGTTCGGCCATATGCTGGAATTGCTCCCTGCTGGAAAGCGGTGCGGGCCCCAGGTCCTGTGTCTGCTGACTTTCATCGAGCTGAAGCGTAAGGATAAGGGTGGAATTGTTGAATTTTTGCTTGAAAAACTCTGAAATGGCCATTTTCTCCTCTTCCATAAACCGCTGTTGCACAATGTTACGGCTCACAATGCCAATTTCATTGGCGCCCAGCAACTTCAACACGGCCAGTTGCAGGTTACTCACTACCGTCATCTTATTGGCCTGCCGGAACCGGTCTATAAACTCCTCCCAATGAACCTCCAGGGCGCCGGCTGTCAAAGGAATGCTCTGTACTTGCGCAGTGGTCTGCTGTTTGGCGGCCAGCGCTTCTTTCATGGCGGCCAGTCCTGTCAGCTTGCCGGCTGCTGGTGCGGCGGTGCGGGTAGCTCCGGCGGCAGCAGTCCCTACAGGCGCTGTAGCAGCAGGCTGGCTCTGAGCGGCGGTTGCGGTGGCAGGCTGGGCCTGGCTTTGTTGCCCAACTGCCGGAGCAGTGGGCGTACCCGCAGTGCTGCGGGCCGCTGGCTGGCCAGTGGTGCCCGAATTAACAGTCGCTGCTGGTGTACCGGTAGCCTGACTGGCGCCGTTCCCCGTATTATATGCGGTAACAGGCTCCGCTACCTGGTGGCCTCCGGTAGCTGCTGCTGCAGGCGTGCTATCTACGGTTAGCCGGGCTGTTTCGGGCGATTGTGCCGCAATACTCGCACTGGTAGCAGGTTTGGCGACTGCGGGTTGTGCGCCCGGCGCTCTTAAACGCTGTGGCGGCGTACCGTCAGCTACTAATTTTTTTTTTGAAACCTCCCCGTTATTGTCATCGCTCACCAGGCTAACGGCCTGCTGCAGATAACAAAGCTTGATGAGGGCCATTTCCACATGCAAACGCTTGTTACGGGCCAACCGGTAGTTGATCTCGGTATCGTTGAGCAAATGCAGGGCGGTGATCAGGTAAGCCGGACTGATTTTGCCGGATAACTGTTTATAACGGTCTTTCAGGTTGCCGGACACTTCTACCAGGTGAAATGCTTTCTCCTCTTTACTAAGCAACAGGTTGCGCAGGAATTCGGCCCAGCCGTTCAGGAAGTTGTCTCCTTCAAACCCTTTCTGTAAAATTTCATCAAATATCAACAGCGCATTGGCTACATCCTGCTGTAATACCGTGTCCATAATCCGGAAAAAATAATCGTAATCCAGGATGTTCAGGTGCTCGAGGGTATTCTGGTAGGTCAGATGCCCGCTGGTAAAACTCACAATTTTGTCCAGGGTACTCAACGAATCACGCATACAGCCATCCGTTTTCTGGGCTACCAGGTGCAGGGCGTCGCCGTCTGCCTGGATATGCTCTTTCTCACAGATCTCTTTCAGGTGATCTACGGTATCCTGTATGGTAATGCGTTTGAAGTCAAATATCTGACACCGGCTCAGGATGGTCGGTAATATTTTATGTTTCTCTGTAGTGGCCAGGATAAAGATCGCATAGGAAGGCGGCTCTTCCAGCGTTTTCAGAAACGCGTTGAAGGCGGAGGAACTCAGCATGTGCACCTCATCTATGATATAGATCTTGTATTTACCGGCCTGTGGCGAAAAACGTACTTGCTCTACCAGCGTCCGGATATCGTCTACCGAGTTGTTGGACGCGGCATCCAGCTCATGAATGTTGAAAGAACTGCCTTCATTAAAGGATTTACAGGAATGACACTCATTACAGGCTTCTCCATCGGGCTGCAGGTTTTCGCAGTTAATGGTTTTAGCCAGGATACGGGCACAGGTAGTCTTCCCTACTCCGCGTGGTCCGCAGAAAAGAAAAGCATGCGCCAGCTGATTGTTGCGAATAGCATTCTTGAGCGTGGTGGTAATATGTGCTTGTCCTACAACTGTTGAAAAGTTCTGTGGACGGTATTTACGGGCTGAAACGATAAAATTCTCCATATGACTGCAACGCTTTCGCGAGCGTCGAAAATACGCACAAATTCAGTAAGAGAAAAATGGTAGCCACCAGGGCGGCTTTCAGACCTGTGCCCGGGGCTCCAGGGTTAGCAGAAATTCCAGGAAAGCCTTCCGGAGTAAAATATTGCTGTTGTTGTATTGTTCCATCACGGAAGAAATAATCTCATGTAATTCCTGCAACGCTACGTAATCAGGTACCTGGTCCTGCATGAAAATACAATCCTGCCCGGCAAAGCGTTGTATCTTTTCGTATAGCCCTGCGGGAAGATGACCGGCATAGCCGGGAAGGGTGGTGGCTTCGTGCAGCAGCCGGCGAAACCGCCAGCATTCGGTCCGCAGCTCGTCCATCCAGGGGCCCAGCAGGGCAAGGGTGTCATGTCCCACGTTAAAAACCTGGCTGATACCATGAATAACCCGTACTACCTGGTCGTTCAGCCGGTTGGTAAATTCCTGGTGCGTCAGTATATGCTGGTATTGGCTGGTGAGCTGGTGTACTGCCCCGGCTCCTTTGGCGGCAGCCCGCTGATAGTGATAGCTATATGCCTGCTGATCGTGCTGTTGCAGCCAGTGTTGCTCTGCGGCTACATGAGCAGCCAGCTGGTGGCCCAGCTCCCTGGCGTTGGCGGCTTTCTGCGGCTGCCCGTCGAATTCAAAAACACGGGTCTGAAACTGCCCGGTGGCGATAGCCTGCAAGGTTTCCACATCCTGCTTGTCCCGGTAATAACTCCTGATCCGCCACACGATGTCCGGATGATAGAGCTGCGACATATCGGTAATACCGGCAGGAGGAGGTACTTCTCCTTCAACAATGCTAAAAGCCCGGTTATCATAATAATCATGAAAAGCGGCGGGATACTCATACTGGCGATGCCGCTGGGTGAGCGCTGCTACAAATTCAGCGGGAGAAATGGCTTCTCCGCTGAATCCCGGCGCTATCATATCATACACCTGTCGCGTACTTTGCTCCTGTAACTGCTCCGGATGATTGAATAATGTCCAGGCACTGTCTGTCGCCTCATCGCGACGGATGCCGGCGGCGAGATAACGTTGTTCCCGGTCCTCACGGGTAGGGTGAGCCGTCCACTGCTCCCGCAGCTGGACACGGCTTTTCAGGAAAGTATGGAAATAACTGTCGGGGATAACCGGCAGCCCTGCTGCATCTGTCTGTAAATGGTGCTGTGTCGCGTAATAGGCTATCACGGCACGGTGGGTCTGGTAAATATTCGGGAACCGCCGTCCGGCGGTTTCCAACTCTGTCAGCTTGTGCATACAGTGGTCCAGGCAATAGGTGCCCATTTCTACCCGGCGCCCGCTGCTCACTGCTGCGGCGGTGCCGGCCAGCGACACCGCCAGGGCATCTGCCTGAAACTCCATCTCCCGGCTTAACTCCAGGTACTGCCGGTGTATGAGCCGGTAAAGTTTACGCAGTAAAAACTGAATGCCGTTGACAATTAAAGAGGTGATATGGGCAAAAAAACCAGGTAAACTACCGTTGCTGCTCCAGCGTATAACAAGGTCGTTCCAGCTGTCGTTTTCATACAGCATGTTATATAATACCTTGTTCAGGGTATACACATAGCTGCCTAATTTCATGCTGCGCCGCGAAAAATGGGCAAACTCCTGAGCCAACACCATTTTAAATTCACTGATATTGACGACATTCACCAGCCCCAGCCCTATTTCCAGGTTCATCCTGGCAGGCCATAACAGGTTGAAAAAGCTGGCATTGTAAAAAACACAGACATTGACTTCCGGTACCACAAATACTTTCGCCGGAAAACGGATACTGGTTTCTTTTACAAGCCCGGAAATAAAATCAAATAACCGCGGATGCTGCCCGGCATCTATTAAAGAACGGTAGGGATTTACCGGCTGACGATGATAAAAAAGAAAACGTACCAGGAGAAACAACATCAAACCGCCCAATACCACCAGGGCCGGGCCGGTAAGGAATGTAAAAAAATTAGGATGATAGCCGACCAGCGCAATGCCGGCAGTGATAAGGGCTGCGCCCAGGGCTACGGTTGTGAGCAATACGATTACATATAACAGAAAAAAGAGCAATATAAAACCAATCACCTTTACTATCTGTAGCCTAAATGCTGCCGTAGGATGAAAGACCGCCGCTTCTTTCATCCCGGGGCTCGCAGGATTTAAGTTGGTCATAACAAAACATCAGGTTAAATACGATAGCTGTCGCAATAGGGATTTAAATATAGCCATTATTCACAGAATTATTTTAGTGACAGCAGACGCATCGGATACTTGTGCGAGGTGCTTAAAGCCTGTCCTGCGGAAGTTGCAGGAGAATGGAACGGTGTAAAGTTGTCATGCAGGACACTGAAATAAATAGCCCGGCTACCATGCCGGCGCCGGGCTATTATCTTATAACAGGTAATAAGTTACTATAACATCGGATGTCTCTCTACCGGTACATTCGGATCAAACATATAACGGTAGGTGGTCAACACCCTGGAAGGAAAGGCGCCCAGACCGGTAGCCATATTCAGCATACGCGGGTTGAAGTCCCCGATCCATTGCATTTCGTAATCATGGTAGGGCATATTCTCACCTTGTATCACTTTAGCGCCTTCCACGATCAGAAAGGCATCCAGCCCCTTCCCCTGGAATTCGGGGACAATACCGAAAATAATGCCTACCATTTTATGACACTGCCGGGTGAGTTTCATCCACACGAAAATCAGTTTACCCCACAATCCCATCTTGCCATTCATATGTTTGATATACTGGTTGAGGTCCGGTAGGTTGAGCCACATGGCAATTGGTTCATTCTTGTAATACACAAACCAGGCGATCTTCTCATCCAGCAACGGTTTCATCTGTTTGAAGATACCGAAGGCCTGTCCTTTGCTCATCTCTTTGCCGCCGGCATGTTGTGCCCAGGCTTTGTTATAGATGGTGCTAAAGTCTTGTGCAAACTTTTCCAGCTGATCTTTTTTAATATGCCGGGAGGTAAAGTCAGGATCTTTTGCAATGGCGGCATGACGCGTCAGGAATTTTTCCGCCAGTTGATCGCGGATCTTCATGCCAAAGCAAATCTGGTTGAAGAACAGTTTAAAACCATAGGTTTCAAACAAACGGACATAATGCGGTGGGTTGAAGTTCATGTTATACAAGGGTTCATGGTACCCCTGTGTCAGCAGGCCCCACCAGTTGTTGCGTTCCCCGAAGTTTATAGGACCGTCCATAGCCTCCATGCCTTTTTCCTGTAGCCATTTTTTAGCGGTATCAAATAACAGGTTGGCAGCTTCCTGGTTGTCGATACAGTCGAAAAAGCCCATTCCGCCTACCCTTACCGTATCGCCCTTATTGGTATACTTGTTATTTACAAAGGCAGCTACCCTGCCGGTCAGGTTACCCTGCTGGTCTTTCATAATCCACCGGACACACTCCCCATGACGGAACGCTTTGTTCTTATGAGCGTCGAAAACACTTTCAATATCCTTGTCCAGTGGTCTTATCCATCCGGGTACGTCCTTGTTTAGCCTGATATGTACGGCCAGAAAATCGGCCGCTTTTTGGGCGTTGTCAACTAAAATCAGTTCCATGGATACTAAATACTATTTGAGCAAATTTGCGCAAAAATAATTAAAACAGCCGTTGGCATTATTTTTTCTGCTGATATCATCATGAAGCGAAACTATATTCTCCCTCTTATAAGCTGTATTTTCACGATCATCCTGGCATTAGGCTATTGCCGCCAACAAACGGAAGTCAGGCGCGTACGCTCCGAAAATCTGCGCTTGTGGAATGAAAACCGCGACCTGCGTAAAAGCCTGGAACAAAATAACAATGTAAGCCGCCAGATCGAAGACCACCAGGCCGTTCAACAACGGGTGGCGGGGAATTTTGTGGAAAGAAGGGCCTATTACCGGCGCAACTGGCAACAGTTTATCACGGTCACTGCCAGCGATTACCGCACCGGATTGCTGGGAGGTATCAAAAACCTGAGTATCACGGTCCGTAATCAAACGGAATACCCGGTGGATAATGTGGTGGTAACGGTCCAGTATATGCGTAATAACGATGAAGTATTCAAAACGGAGCAATACACGATCAATAATATCCCTGAAAAAGGCGAAAGGAGCATCGCAGCGTCGAATAGCCGCAAAGGCAGCAAGGTTAGTCTGAAGCTGATGAGCGTTACCAGCCAGGCTATGAATTTCTGCTGGGCCCTGGGAAAACCTGCGCCTGCCGGTAATCCCGATCCCTTTGAGTGTGTGCCGTCGCCCCCAAAGAATCCGTAACTTTGGCGCATGATCACCTTGCAACCCGTTAATATTCCCGGTCCCGCTATCAGAGAATTGTATGAAGAAGCCTTTCCCTACGAAGAAAGAAGGGATTGGGAAGTGGTATTGTCACTACTGGACAATGGTAAGCTGAAGATGCTGCAACTGGAAAAGGATGGAAACTTTGCCGGGTTTGTATGTTGCTGGCCTTTACCGGACTATACTTTTGTGGAATACTTTGCGGTTCATGCTTCTGCCAGGGGCGGAGGTATTGGCACCCATATCATGGAAGAACTGGAAAAACGTTTCGGTCGCCTGGTGCTGGAAGTAGAGCCACCGGTAACGGAGCAGGCCCGCCGCCGCATTATTTTTTATGAACGGTTGGGCTACCAGGCTTTTGATCAACCCTATTATCAGCCTCCCTATCACGAAGGTCACCAGCCTTTGGAACTGCGCTTAATGCAGAAAGGTTCCACCCATGACGGTGAAACCTTTCAAAAAATTAAAAATCAGATTTATCGTTTCGTTTACAACCTGGATTAGTAGTCGCCCCTTCTTACTCTTTCGCCGCTGCCACTGTTGTTATTAGCCGGACGTTGTTGTTGCTGCTGTTGCTGTTGTTGCTGACGCTGAACCCTTTCCGCCTGTTGTTGCTGTTGTTGTTGCTGACGCATCTGCTGTTGTTGCTGTTCGCGCTGAACCCTTTGCTGTTGTTCCATCTGTTGCTGTTGTTGCTGACGCTGAACCCTTTCCGCCTGCTGTTGCTGCTGACGCATCTGTTGCATCTGCTGCTGTTGCTGTTCGCGCTGAACTCTTTCCGCCTGTTGCTGCTGTTGTTGTTGTTGTTGCTGACGTATCTGCTGCATTTGCTGATCCCTTTGTACCCGTTGCTGTTGTTCCGCCTGTTGCTGCTGTTGTCTCATCTGCTGATCACGCTGCATTTGCTGTATCTGGTCCCGCTGTACCCGCTGCTGTTGTTGTTGCTGTTGTATCTGTTGCGGTACCCCTGAATTATCATTGGGCGTTCTGTTGGGACGGTTATATCCAGGCTGATTGTTATTGTTGCCGCTGTTGTTATTGTTATAGTTTGGATCACGGCTTACACGGCCGGGTATATTGTTATTACCGCTATTGCCGCTGTTGTTATTGTTATAGTTCGGATCACGGCTCACGCGGCCGGGCGTGTTGTTATTGCCGTTGTTACCGCTGTTGTTATTGTTATAGTTCGGATCACGGTTCACGCGGCCGGGCGTGTTGTTATTGCCGTTATTACCATTGTTGAAGTTACTGTTGTTGCCATTATTACCATTTGTTCCACGGGCTGGCCTGCTGTTTTCCCCTCTGTTAAGGGCAGTGGCATCCGGACGGTAAATCTGCAACTGGTTATTCTGAATTCTGCCTGCGCCGGGTCTGTCGGTATTGGATACCCTTATCGGTCTCACGCTGGAACCGGTGTACCGTTCTACATCCCTTGCGTCAGGACCTCTTTGTACCCGGACACCAGTACCGCTATTACTGCCATAGTTGTTGATGATAGTGGTGTTGTTGATGATCGTTGTATTCCGGCTATTATTGATGTAATAGTTGTTGATCTGCCGGCTGCCAATATATCTCCTGGGAACGAATGCCCAGTAGTTGGTTGGCATATTGTAGGATGAGGGGCCCATTGGCGCCCATCCGTAATAGTCTCCTCCACTTCTCCAGTCTACCCACGCTGGTCCCCATTCGTTACCAGGTATCCACATCCAGCCGTACATGCCGTCGTACATCCAGCGGCCATAGTGGAAGGCGGCCCATCCCCAGGAATAGTCAGACATCCAGGTCCACCCGTAATCGGTGTACACCCAGTGCCCGCCGCTGTAATAAGGACGGAAGTCAGCTCCTGCATTCGGTATCCATACCTGGCTATAGCCCGGATAATTCACCCACCGGCCATAAGGGCTCAATTCATCATAGAAAGAAACTGAAACCCCTACCTGTACCTGCGGATTGGGATTGTATGCTGAGTAGGTAGTGGCGCAACTACCTAAAAAGAAGGATATAAGTAAAAGAGATAATCCTGTGTTTTTAAATAATCTGTTCATACTCCTGTTTTTTAGTCCTGATTGGTTTCGCTGTTATTAGACTTTGCGGAGATTAATGGCTTCTTTTGTTTGTTCCGGTTTATACTTCAATGATCTGCTACTGGGTGTCGGATTGGTGTTTCAAACGCGGTCTAAATGCAGTTAGTCATTAAGGCAAAATGTTAAACAAAATTGTTAAAATTTTTATAACGCTTTTTGCTGCAGGTAGAGCGTTACAAGGACTATCAGGCAAAAATGATTCCAATTTATTTACCCAAATCTAACTTATACTAATACAGTGTTTTAAGAATTGTGTATTATTGCTGAGTGAATGTTTTTTATAATGTGATATTTGTTTAACTGCCAATATCTCCCAATGCCTTTTTTTGAAGATTTTTTTTAACCCGAAAACCTGTATGTTCTGATGATTGTTTTACCAACGTTGAAGTATAAACGAATTTTCAGCACCCTGTTGCTGGTATTTGTGGTGATGTTCCTGCTCCGCCTGCTATATGGCTATACGAGGACCGGCAGCGATAATGGAGATAACAGCGGCGGAGGCTTCCTGGAAAGTATCCAACGGAAAAACTACGCCTCTGAGAAGGTCAAAATGGCCTCCCCTAAAGGCGAAGCCATGCCGGCAATGGCTGCGCAGAAGTATGAGAAGGTAGCCTATGTAAGTTCCCGTTCTACCAGTTTTACGGAAGATGAACAACGGTTGCACGCCACTATCCGCCAGTTTAATGCCATTATACAATACCAGCAGGAGTCCGGTAACAAAGGCAACCGCGACGTCAAACTGCTGATAGGGGTAGCCCCGGAAAAATTTGATTCCGCTTATTATGCGGTTCAAAAAATCGGTAGTATCAAATCCACCAGCATTACCAAAGCGGATAAAACCAATGAATACCGCAAACTCAATGCTGCGCGGGTTTCTATGGAAAAGAACCTGGCCTCGCTGAATGCGCTTACTTCCCAGTCCGGAACAATTGAAGAACGGATAAGATTACACGAGAAAATCGCAGAGGTGGAAAGCCAGCTGCAGGAGCTGGGTGTGGAACTAGGCAATTTCGATGAGGAAAACGAATTCTGCACCATACAGTTCAGCATGTATGAAGGTGCGGCACAACGCGGCATTCCCTTCTATTCCCGGGTAAAAACAGCCCTGGAGTGGACGGTAAAATATTACCTCATGCTCACCGCAGGCGTTTGCCTGGCTGCACTGGGCGCCTGGCTGATGCTGAAAATACTGTCTGTTGTAAAACTGAATAATTAATCAGCGTTCATAAACGAGAAAGCGGTTGTGCCTTTGTGCTGAACCGCTTTCTCGTTTACAATCCCGTCACATGAATGATCGGGCATTCGTATACCCAGGCCTGAAGCCCCGGGCTAAGTTGTATCCAGGCAGGAAGGTTATTCAAACTCTTTCAAATCGGGAACTTCAGAATATACGAGATACAAACATCTTAGCCCTGGGCTTCATGGGTTCATCGCTTCCCCTTTGGGCACCGCCGGGTGGCATCACACGGTATATTCTCCCACTTTGGTACCGTCATCCCGCAGCATGGTCAATACCAGCTGTTTCTGATCGGCTTTTATTTTAATGAGGGTGCGTTTACCGTCCTTCGGGCCTCCGCCGATAATCAGCGGATAATTATGCTGACCGGCTACGGGGGCGTATACACCGTATTGATGGGTGTGGCCGCAAACGACGATATCTACCTTGTATTTGTTGAACAGCGGGCCGAAGAGCTGGCGGCAATGGGCTGCGCCGTGCCAGTCGCCGCCGTGATAATGCGGGATATGCATCAGCACTACTTTATGTTTTGCTTTTTTGTAAGCCGGACTTTGCAGCTGTTTTTCCAGCCAGCGGGCCTGTTCTTCGCGGTATCCGTCGAAATCAACGATACCGGCATATACGGCGTGGTCGTCTTCCTTGTCTTCTCCGGTATCCAGTACAATAGCGTGTACGGGGCCCCAGGAGAAGGAGAAATAACTGCCATGGCCGGGATTGTCGAAGTACTGGTGCCATTCACGGGCGTATTTGCCGCGCGTTTCGTGGTTACCTCTCACGTACATAAAAGGTTTCTGTGTAGAGAAGGTGTCGCCGCAGGGGGACAGCAGGTGGTCGATGATCTGTTTTTCGTCGGCCTGGTAATCGAACATATCGCCGTTGAGGAATACAAAATCGTAGGGATCGTTGCCGTTCAGTCCCAGCAGGTGGGGGATGGAAGCGGGCCGGTCGTGGATATCGTTGAGCATGAGCCAGGACACTTCTTTAGCCCGGGTATCCGGTGCTGTAAAGGTATAGGTGTCGCTGGAGAGGGTGTTACCGTAGGTCAGCTTATAGGGCTGGAAATCGGTAATTTCTTTGGAGAGCACGCGGTAGCTGTATTGTTTACCGGGTTCGAGGTTCGGCAGTTCTATGCGGTGGAGCTGGTTGTTGGCGTCTACGAGGCCTTTGGTAACGTGGTGGGCTTTCAGGTTGAGCTGGCCGTTGGTACCGTATTCCACCCAGCTGTAGCAGGGGCGGGAGGTGAGCCACATTACCGCGATGGTGTCGGGTGCGGGCATTTGGAGGTACGGTTTGCAGAGGAAGGCGTGGGTGGTTTCGGCGGTGGTAGCGCCGTTGATGTTGGTTTTTTGTGCGGCTGCTGCCAGTGGCGACAGGCCGGTTACGCCGATCAGGCCTGCTTTGGATAAGTTGCCCAGAAAGGAGCGGCGTGACAGTTCATTGTTCAATTTTTTCATATTATAGTAATATATATATGGTGGATCGGTAAAAATAATCACCAACTAAAGAAAACCTGATTATTTTTATATGAACGGAGAAGGGAACGGGAGATAGATGTGGACTAAGTTATAAATACTGAAAAATCTATATTTGATAGATTCTGCGTTGTCTGGATGGGAATCTGACTGTAGATAACTGGAAACATCAGGTAAATTGAGGTGTTAATGGGATATTTTTCCTCCATCTCTTTTTGATTTTCCCCCATTTACTATTACCTTTGCGCCAAATTTTAGAAACCGTTGCACAGCGACAGTTTTTGAGGAAATAACTTTTTAGTATTTTATAAACCTCTTTAAAAATATGCCTAACACAGGTAAGATCAAACAAATTATCGGTCCCGTGGTGGACGTGCACTTTGATGACAAATTGCCCGAAATCTACAACGCATTGGAAATTACCCGCGAAAATGGTCAGAAAGTAGTATTGGAAGTACAACAGCACCTGGGTGAAGACAGTGTACGTTGCGTGGCAATGGACTCCACTGACGGTATGGTTCGTGGAATGGCCGTAGTGGATAAAGGCGCGCCTATTAAAATGCCAATTGGCGACCAGGTGAAAGGACGTTTGTTCAATGTGGTAGGTGAGGCTATTGACGGTCTGGGTGATCTGGCTACTGACAACGGTTATCCCATCCACCGCCAGCCGCCTAAGTTTGAGGATCTGGCTACCGATACAGAAGTACTGTTCACCGGTATCAAAGTAATCGACCTGATCGAACCATATGCAAAAGGTGGTAAAATCGGTCTGTTCGGTGGTGCGGGTGTAGGTAAAACCGTATTGATCCAGGAGCTGATCAACAACATCGCAAAAGGTTATGAAGGTCTGTCCGTATTTGCCGGCGTGGGTGAACGTACCCGTGAAGGTAATGACCTGATGCGTGAAATGATCGAAGCCAACATCGTAAAATATGGCAGCAAGTTCGTAGAATCCATGGAACATGGTAACTGGGACGTAACTGCTGTAGATAAAGAATTACTGAAACAGTCACAGGCTACCTTCGTGTTCGGTCAGATGAACGAACCTCCCGGAGCCCGTGCACGTGTTGCCCTGTCCGGTCTGACCCTGGCGGAATACTTCCGTGATGGCGACGGTTCTGCAGGTGGTGGCCGTGATATCCTGTTCTTCGTAGACAACATCTTCCGTTTTACCCAGGCAGGTTCCGAAGTGTCCGCGCTGTTAGGCCGTATGCCTTCTGCGGTGGGTTACCAGCCAACCCTGGCTACTGAGATGGGTCTGATGCAGGAACGTATCACCTCTACCAAAAACGGTTCAATTACTTCCGTACAGGCGGTTTACGTACCTGCGGATGACTTGACCGACCCTGCTCCGGCAACTACCTTCTCCCACCTGGATGCTACCACCGTATTGGATCGTAAAATCTCCGACCTTGGTATCTACCCGGCTGTGAGCCCGCTGGACTCAACTTCCCGTATCCTCACTCCGGCTATCGTAGGTGACGCACACTACAACTGTGCGCAACGTGTGAAACAAATCCTGCAACGCTATAAAGAATTACAGGATATCATTGCCATCCTCGGTCTGGACGAGCTGAGCGACGAAGATAAACTGACCGTTTCCCGCGCCCGCCGCGTACAACGTTTCCTGTCACAACCTTTCCACGTGGCAGAACAGTTTACCGGTCTGAAAGGTGTACTGGTTCCGATCGAAGAAACCATCCGTGGCTTTAACATGATCATGGACGGTGAAGTGGACGAATATCCTGAAGCAGCCTTCAACCTCGTAGGTTCTATCGATCAGGCTATCGAAAAAGGTAAGAAATTACTGGAAGCAGCTAATAACTAATCCGAATGGTCCCCCGGGACCATTTACCAATCACCATTCACGATCATAACATGCTATTAGAAGTATTAACACCAGAAAGAAAATTATATGCAGGCGAAGTGTACGGCGTACAACTGCCCGGCATTGACGGTTCTTTTGAAATACTGGATAAACATGCGCCCTTAATCGCTGCGCTCGGAAATGGTAAAATGAAAGTGCTGAAAGATAAAAACCACAGCGAATTCTATACTATCACCGGCGGTTTCGTGGAAGTGCTGCGCAACAAGGCTACTGTGCTCGTAGAAGGTGCGGTAGCAGTGGAGAAAAAATAACATACTACCAGTAAGTATATATCTCTTTTAAAAATGACAGGCCGGGTAAGATTACCCGGCCTTCGTTTTGTCCTAACTATTCCAATCTTAGAAGACCCTTAACCAGGCAGGAATACCGGCCGGGATTTCCGCAAATCCTCACTTCTGTACAATACATCCCCGCACGGACCAACATTGCTGTCAGACCGCAGTTATGCATGCACATCCATGAAGCAGCCCTTTCACAGGCTGTGTATATTACCTAATGAATAATGCGTTTGTCGTTTGTTGATATATTTTCCTTCTATCGTTGTCTCAGGTAAAGTATTCGGGCATCTGTCTTCTGAAGGTATAAATGCTTTTCATAGGTTGCCTTCATAGGTGTATTCTATCGGTTGTTCTTACCTGAACTTTAACGGGTTATTTTGTATTGATACTTTAGCAAGATATTTAATTTGTTGCAAAAAAAGCCATTCCTTTTTGTTCCTTTTTGTACAAAAAGACACCACCGAAGTACATCTGCTTCGCTTTCAGAATATTAGCTCGCTTAATTTAGGGAAGGATCAATGGGAAAATTTGCCATCATGGCGAAATTACTGCCAAGATTTCTAAGTGCCAGCTGCCAAATTTGCTGCTCTTTGGGCTCAAATACTAATGAAGGGGTGCTTTCCGACGGTATCCACGACTTTTCCTTCAACTCCTCCTCCAACTGACCACCCGTCCAGCCTGAATAACCAATGAAAAACTTGATCTTCCGCAAATCCAGCGCTCCTTTGTTGATTAACTCCACTACATCGTCAAACCGGCCACCCCAATACACTCCCGGTACCACCTGCATACCACCCTGTATCTGGTCTGGCAACTGATGCATGAAATGAATCGTATCTACCTGTACCGGTCCCCCGTAATACACCGGAATACCAGGATAAATCACATCCGGAATCAGCGAATCCAGGGTCTGGTCAAATAACCTGTTGATAACGAAGCCAAAACTGCCCTTTTCGTCATTTTCACACAAGAAAATAACCGTGCGCGCAAAATTCGGGTCTTTAAGAAAAGGATCAGCTATAAGCAAAATACCGGGCGCCAGACTAACCATAAGCATACGTTTTGTTCGCTAACCAAATTTAATTAATTGATTACAAAGCAGGAAAGAAATAAAAGAGGAAAACTGAAACTGTTAGGAAGGGTAACAAAACTCATTGAAAAAGAAGAAAATAAAAAAAGGAGGCTAGAAAACCTCCTTACCATTTTATCAACCAAAATCTAAATCGCTTATGGAACGAATCCACGTCGATGTATGTAGAAAGTTTAATTACTTTGTTATAATTGTTACTAATCAAATTTAGTACCAATTCTGTATAGCAAAGGTAAGAAAAGTCGCATTAATAAAATCAGAGATCCCCCGTTAAAATTACGTTAAAGTAATATTGTATTGATGTTAACAGACCAGCAGCCGTTTGTAACTATTTAATTTTGTATCATAGTTGCTATAGCAAACATCTTTTTTAACAATATAAAATATACCAGGTTAAGTATATTTAAGGCCTTGACCAGACTTACATGATACCACTAAAGAAAATTTTCCCCGTTATTGTTGTCCTGATCACTTTGTCACTGCTGGGTATTATCTATATCCAGGTGAGCTGGATCAGGAACGCAATTGCTATCAAAAAAGAACAGCTGAATGAACAATCCACCAAAATGGCGGGGGATGTTCAAAAGGAAATGGTAACTACCCGGCAGTCCTATACAATGTTCCGCCTCAGAAAAAACCAGGAAACTGCCAAAAACTTCGGACTTGATATCAAAGGAGAATCCTACGTACCTCCTATGAGCGCTGTCTATGATAATCCCCAAAAACTGAGAAAACTCATCCAGGACAAAATGGGGAAAAACCACCTCGACCCCAATCACTTTGAGTTCGCTATCCTGGGACCTATACAGGGTATCGGTTCACAGCTGAGAGTACATTCGGCCAATTTTGAAACGGCCTACCGGGAAAATATGGAAGACAGCGCCAGTGAACGGAAACGATACCATATTATACACGTCATACTGGATGACCTGAACAACTTCGGCCCTGATACGGAAACCCTGATGATTATTACACCCGTTGCTGACGATTCCATCACCCGGCAGCTGGGTATCATGATCACCGGCAGCATCCTGTTCACGATCATCATTATCACGGCTTTCGCACTCACCGTACGCACCCTGCTGAACCAGAAAAAACTGTCGGAAATAAAGTCAGACTTCATCAATAACATGACCCATGAGCTGAAAACACCGCTGGCGACGATCTCCCTCGCCATCGACGCTATCGGTAATGAAAAAGTCATGAGCAACGCAGATAAAATCCGCTATTTCTCCGGTATCATCAAGGAAGAAAACAAACGGATGAATAAACAGGTGGAAAGTATCCTGCAATCTGCCCTGCTGGAAAAAGATGAAATAGGCCTGAAACTCCAGGCGATGGACGTACACCAGGTCATCCGCAATACCACCGATAACCTGCAACTGCAGCTGGCAGGCAAAAACGGGGTGGTAGACCTGCAGCTGGATGCCATTAACCCGGTGATTATGGCTGATGATGTGCATTTCTCCAATGTAGTGTTCAACTTGCTGGATAACGCCATCAAATACTCGAAAGAAGACCTGGAGATCAAAATACAAACGTACAATACCCGTAAAAGCCTGTTTATCATCATTACAGACAACGGTATCGGTATGAGCCGGGATACTATTTCCCGTATCTTTGAGAAATTCTACCGCGCCCATACCGGTAATGTGCACAACGTAAAAGGTTTCGGCCTCGGCCTCACTTATGTAAAGGCGATTGTAGATGCCCACAAGGGAAAAATAAAAGTGGAAAGCACGCTGGGCAAAGGCAGTAAGTTTACCCTCGAGTTTCCACAGGAATAGATAAAAGAACCAGCGTATGAACTTAAGTGAAAAAGAACTGCAGCATTTTAAATACCCTATCGCCGTACCCGGCGTAGGTATCGACATGCAGGATAAACTGAAAAGCGCCCGTATACTGGTGGTTGGCGCCGGCGGCCTCGGCAGCCCTGTCCTGCAATACCTCAGCGCCAGCGGAGTAGGGGTGATCGGTATCGCTGATTACGGCGTTATTACCGATGAAGATATGCACCGTCAGCCTATCTACCAGATGCAGGATATCCGTAAACATAAAGCCAAAATGGCGGCCAGCCGTTTATGGGCGGTGAACCCGTTTACCAAACACTATCCCATGCTGGTACAGGCTAAACCGGAAAATATCGCCCTGTTGCTGCCCGGCTTCGATCTGGTGATCGATTGCTCCCAGCACCTGCCCACCCACCTGTTGCTCAATGATGCCTGTGTGAAACATAACCTCCCCCTCGTAATGGGAGAAGTACACAACTGGCAGGCCTGGTACGGTGGCTTCAATATGCCCATGCCCGATGGCAGCACCTCCGCCAGCTACCGCTGCGCATTACCCCTCACCGAAGAATACGGCAACTTCGACGCCGGAGCCATGGGAGCTACCCACGGCGCTACCGGGATGCACATCGTGCTCGAAGTGCTCAAATACCTCATGGACGTGCCCGGAGGCCTCGCCGGTAAACTATACGGCAAGGACTATCTGCACAACCTCACTACCGTACACGACCTCGTTCCCAATGCCGAAGTACTGGAAAATACCCGCACCGCCGGTATCCTCACGGCTGATGAGTATGGATTGGAGGTTGTGCCGGATGTGGAAGACTAACTGTGATAGTCATGATTTTTGCTGATTTCGCTGATTCGCGAAGATCTGAGCGAAGATTAAAAAATGCCGGAACTACCGGTAATCAATAAAAAAGCACCCGATACGGGCGCTTTTTTATTGATATGCTTAAATTATCTGCTGTTAGCTCCGCGTTTTATCTTCGCGAATCAGCGAAATCATTCGTCCAGGGCTTTAGCCCTGGGTTTCCTTGAGGGTCGATTTCAATTCCCCCACCTTCAACTCATGCTTTATTCCCAGTTTCAGTGCATAGTTCTCCGGCTGATGCCCGCTCGGGAAGCCGAAACACACAGGATAATCGTATTCTTTCACCATATTATGGATGATTTCATATTCTGTCTGACCAAAAGGCTCGGTAGTTTCCTTACCATCCGTAAAGGAACCTACTACCAGACCGGCGAGTTTGTTGAGCCAGCCGGCGCGTTTGAGGTTGTACATCATCCGGTCGATGTTATAGCGGTATTCCCCGATATCTTCCAGCAGGAGGATTTTATCCCTGGTATCGATCTGGGAACGGCTACCGGAAGCATTGGCCAGCAGGGACAGGTTGCCGCCCACCAATAGGCCGGAGGCGTTGCCTTCCCGGTTTAGGGTATGCGAAGCCGTAGTATAGCGGTAAGATTTGCCTTTCAGTACCGCCGCCAGGCTGGCTACGTATTCATTATCAACGGTTTCGGGCGTAATACCGCTACACATCAGGGAATGCACGGTAGGGATGCCATAACGTTGATGGATATGTGCATGCAGGGTGGTAACGTCGCTATAGCCGCAGAGCCACTTGGGATGTTTGCGGAAACGGGTGAAATCAAGTTTGTCCAGGATACATACCATGCCATAACCACCGCGTCCGAACACGATCGCTTTTATTTCAGGGTCGTCCAGCATGTCCTGTAGTTCTTCCAGCCGGAGCTCGTCCGGTGCGGAGAAATTATGAAAACTGGTTCCTACCGTAATGCCGAGATGCACGCGGTAGCCCCAGGATGACAGCACACCGGCGGCATATTCTGCCGCTTGTTGCTCCATTTTACTGCTGGGGCACATCACTCCAATCAGATCGCCTTTTTTCAGATATGGCGGAATTTTTACCATTGTACTTTTGTTTACCTTTGCAGACTAGTGAATATTTTTACTATTCACGGACTAAGGTGATAAATTGTTTGGTGATTCCAAAAACAAAAACAGGAAAAGAAATTTATTTAAGCATTCTTTAAGATAGTATGGGAAATTTTAACAGATATCTAATAACTGCGGCGTTACCTTATGCCAATGGCCCGGTCCATATAGGCCACCTGGCCGGCTGTTACCTGCCTGCAGATATTTACGTGCGTTATCTGCGCGCTAAAAAAGCAGATGTGAAATTTATTTGCGGTTCCGACGAACACGGGGTACCTATCACCATCAAGGCGATGAAGGAAAACGTAACTCCCCAGGATGTGGTAGACCGTTATCATAAAATTATCGGCGACAGCTTCGCCGCCATGGGCATCTCTTTCGATATTTTCGCACGCACCAGCGCTCCCATACACCATACTACTGCGTCCGACTTTTTCCTGAAGATGTATAACGATGGCCTCTTTGAAGAAAAAGAATCAGAACAGTACTTCGACCCGGAAAAAGAAGTCTTCCTGGCTGACCGTTATATTGTAGGCACCTGCCCCAAATGTGGAAACGATAAAGCCTATGGTGACCAGTGCGAACGCTGCGGCACTTCCCTGAGCCCGGATGAACTGATTAATCCGCACTCTGCCCTCAGCAATGCCGTGCCCGTGAAGAAAAAAACCAAACACTGGTACATGCCTCTCCAGAATTATGAGCCATGGCTGAAAGAATGGCTGCTGGAAGGTCATAAGGAATGGAAAAACAACGTGTATGGCCAGTGCAAAAGCTGGCTGGACGCGGGCTTGCAAAGCCGCGCCATGACCCGCGACAGCAACTGGGGCATTAAAGTGCCGCTGCCGGATGCAGAGGACAAAGTACTGTACGTATGGTTCGATGCGCCGATCGGTTATATCTCCGCCACCAAAGAACTCACCCCCAACTGGGCCGATTACTGGTGTAAGGAAGATACCAAACTGGTACACTTCATCGGAAAAGACAATATCGTATTCCACTGCGTTATTTTCCCGGCGATGCTGAAAGCCCACGGCGGATTTGTACTGCCTGATAATGTACCGGCCAACGAGTTCCTGAACATCGAAGGGGAAAAGGTGTCCACCTCCCGTAACTGGGCAGTATGGATTCACGATTATATCAAGGATTTCCCCGATCAGCAGGATGTGCTCCGCTACGTGCTGTGCGCTACGGCCCCGGAAACAAAGGATAACGACTTTACCTGGAAAGATTTCCAGAATCGCAATAACAACGAACTGGTGGCTAACCTGGGCAACTTCGTAAACCGTACCATGGTGCTGACGCATAAGTTGTGCGGTGGTAAAGTACCTCGTTTCCATGAAGAGCTGGCCGATGACACCGACAGGGAAATGGTGGCTGCTTTCCAGTCCACCAAAGAAAGCGTGGAAGCCAGCCTGGAAGCCTACCGCTTCAGGGAAGCACTGGCTGCAGTAATGGAATTCTCTACCAAAGGGAATACCTACATGCAGAAAAAAGAACCCTGGATTTTAGCCAAGGCGATGGAAAATATCAAGACGGGTAAACCTGCCGGTAACTATACCGAAGCAGACCTGCCGGTATTGCAAGCCAGAATAGACAACTGCCTGCATATCTGTTTGCAGCTGATGGCTAACCTGGCGATCTTTACCCATCCGTTCCTGCCCTTCACTTCCCGGAAAATCTGTCACCTCCTGAAGGTGGTGGACCGTATGCTGGAATGGGAAAATGCAGGCAGCGCCAAACTGGTGAACGTTGGCTATTCCCTGCGCGAACCAGAACTGCTGTTCCAGAAAGTGGAAGACGACAAAATCGCTGCCCAGGTGGAAAAACTGCATGCCGGTCTCGTGAAACCTGCTGCTGAAGCCACTGCCGCTCCGGCTGTAGCAGAAAAACCTGCCGCCCCGGCTAAACCGGAAATCCAGTACGATGACTTCGCCAAACTCGATCTGCGCGTAGGTACCATCATACAGGCCGAAAAAGTGGAAAAAGCGGATAAACTGCTTAAACTGCTGGTAGACATCGGTACGGAACAACGTACAGTCGTTTCCGGTATTGCCATGCATTTTAACCCTGCGGATATCATCGGCAAACAGGTAACCCTGGTGGCTAACCTGGCTCCCCGCAAAATGCGCGGTATCGAAAGCCAGGGCATGATCCTCATGGCGGAAGACAATGGTAAACTGGTTTTCGTGAACCCGGCGGAAGCGGTGGCTCCCGGTAGCGGTGTCAGCTGATCTCGCAAAGGCGCAAAGCAGCAAAGAGCGCAAAGATGATATAAGCGAATATAAGAAAGCAAAGGAGCGAAGATCAACTATTGGTCTTCGCTCCTTTGCTTTCTTATTAATCTTAAAATAAATCTTTGCGCTCTTTGCTGCTTTGCGCCTTTGCGTGAAAAAAAATCCTAAATTCAAGGATCATATAAAGGCTAAAGCTATGCAAAGACACATCAACAAAGTAGCCGTCCTCGGCTCGGGAGTAATGGGATCAAGAATTGCCTGCCACTTTGCAGGTATCGGCGTACAGGTTTTACTGCTGGATATAGCGCCGAAAGAGTTGAATGATGCTGAAAAGAAAAAGAACCTCTCGCCCGACAGCCCCGCCGTGAAAAACCGGATTGTAAATGATGCCCTGCAAGCTGCTATCAAATCAAACCCTTCACCGGTATATACCAAAGATGTGGTAAAACGCATCAAAACGGGCAACTTCACGGATGATATGAAACGTATCGCTGAGGTGGACTGGATCATCGAAGTAGTGGTGGAAAACCTGGATATCAAAAAAACAGTCTTTGAACAGGTGGAAAAATACCGCAAACCCGGTACCCTCATCACTTCCAATACCTCCGGTATTCCTATTCACCTGATGACGGAAGGCCGCAGTGAAGACTTTCAGAAGCATTTCTGCGGAACGCACTTCTTTAACCCGCCCCGCTATCTCCGGCTACTCGAAATAATACCGACACCACATACCGACCCGGCTGTCATCGATTTCCTGATGCATTATGGAGACCTGTACCTGGGTAAAACGACCGTGCTGTGTAAAGACACGCCGGCCTTTATTGCCAACAGGGTTGGGGTATACTCTATCATGGCCATTTTCCACATTATGCAGGAAATGGGCTTAGGCATCGACGAAATAGATGCACTCACCGGCCCGGTAATAGGTCGCCCCAAATCGGCCACCTTCCGTACCGCCGACGTGGTAGGTATCGATACCCTGGTGAAAGTAGCCAAAGGCGTGAAAGAAAACTGCCCCAACGATGAAGAAGCAGCCATCTTCGATATACCGCCTTTCTTACAGAAAGTAGTGGAAAACAATTGGCTGGGCGATAAAACAGGACAAGGGTTCTACAAAAAGACAAAGGGAGAAGGTGGTAAGGAAATTCTTACACTCAACCTGCAAACGATGGAATACGGGCCTAAACAGAAGCCTAAGTTCGCCGGCATCGAAGCCGCTAAACCGGTGGAAGACCTGAAACAACGCCTGCGTATGCTGGCGGCGGCCACCGATAAAGCCGGACAGTTCTATCAACAGTTCCATGCCCGGCTGTTTGCTTATGTGTCTCACCGCATCCCGGAAATAGCGGACGATATCTACAAGGTAGACGATGCCATGAAAGCCGGTTTTGGCTGGGAAATAGGACCTTTCGAAAGCTGGGACCTGCTGGGAGTGGAAGCATCCGTTAAGCTGGTGGAAGAAAGAGGACTCACCGTAGCGCAATGGGTGAAAGACATGCTGGCAAAAGGTATCAAGAGTTTCTACAAAGCAGAAAGCGGTAAGAAATTTTACTACGATATCGCAACCCAGGCCTATAAAGCCGTTCCGGGTGAAGGCGAATTTATCATACTGGAAAACTTCTCCAATAATATTGTCTGGAAAAACAGCGCCTGCAACCTGATCGATATCGGCGACGGCGTGGTGTGCTTCGATTGGAAAACCAAGATGAACACCATCGGCGGCGAGGTGCTGGAAGGGCTGAATAAAGCGGTAGACCGCGCTGAAAAAGACTTCCGTGGCCTCGTAGTAGGCAACGAAGGTACCAACTTCTCTGCCGGCGCCAATGTAGGCATGATCTTCATGCTGGCGGCCGAACAGGAATACGATGAGCTGGACATGGCTGTACGCCTGTTCCAGCGCAGCACCATGCGTTTGCGTTATTCTTCCATTCCGGTAGTGGTGGCGCCACATGCGCTGACACTGGGTGGCGGCTGTGAAATGGCGCTGCACGCCGATAAAATACAAGCGGCTGCCGAAACATACATCGGCCTGGTGGAGCTGGGCGTAGGCCTCATCCCCGGTGGCGGCGGCACCAAGGAAATGACCCTCCGTGCCAGCCTGGAATATAAGGAAGGCCGCATCGAGGAAGAACCACTGAAAGATTATTTCATGACCGTGGCCACGGCTAAAGTGGCGACTTCCGGTTTTGAAGGTTTCGATATGGGCATACTCCGTAAAGGACACGATGAAGTGACCATGAACGCTTCCCGCCTGATCGCCGATGCCAAACGCAGCGTGATAGCCCTCGCCGATGAAGGGTATACGAAGCCCGTAGAAAGAACAGACATCAAAGTGATGGGACGTAGCGCACTGGGCGCCCTGCTGGCAGGCGTGTATGCAATGCGCTTTGGTAACTACATTTCCGACCACGATCAGAAAGTGGCGAATAAACTGGCCTATGTGATGTGTGGCGGCGATCTCACAGAGCCTTCCTTTGTGAGTGAACAATACCTGCTGGACCTGGAAAGGGAAGCCTTCCTGAGCCTGTGCGGGGAACGTAAAACGCTGGAACGCCTGCAAAGCGTTATCAAAACAGGTAAGCCGGTACGTAACTAAGTAAATTCCTGTTATCAACATAAGGGAAATACAGGGGAGATTTCGCCATAAGATCTTTCACTGTGTTTCCCTTTTCTTTTATCATTTTAAAGCTCCTTTTTCCCTGTGTCAATTCTTTCTTTACAAAACATTTCAAAGAAATACGGCGCTGTACAGGCTTTGTCCGGTGTATCGTTCGACGTGCCGAAAGGCGCTGTCTACGGCATCCTCGGACCGAACGGCAGTGGTAAAACCACGCTGCTGGGCATCGTTACCGATGTGCTGAAAGCAGATACCGGCAGTTTTACGCTGTTCGATCAACCGGCTACTGCCCGGCAACGCCGGCAGATGGGGACTTTGCTGGAAACGCCAAATTTCTACCATTACCTCAGCGGATACCGTAATCTCGAAATAGCTGCGGCTATCAAACAACGGGGGCACGATGATATTGCCCGGGTGCTGCAGATTTGCGGGCTGACCGCCCGTCAGCACGCGGCTTTTAAAACATATTCTCTGGGCATGAAACAGCGGCTGGCCATTGCTTCGGTGCTACTGGGAGATCCGGATGTACTGGTGCTGGACGAACCAACCAACGGGCTGGACCCCTCCGGTATCGCGGAAGTACGGGAACTGGTGCGCCAATTGGCCGGCGCCGGTAAAACCATTATCCTCGCCAGTCATCTGCTCGACGAGGTGGAGAAAGTATGTACCCATGTGGCTATTCTGCGCAGGGGCCAACTACTGAAGTCCGGCAGCGTGGAGGCTGTCATCAGCCGGCACGATTTCCTCGAGCTGGCAGCGACGGACAACACTGCGCTGCAAACTGCATTGGCGGCCTATCCCGGCTGTACCAGTGCACAGCTCAACGGCAATGTGGTGGTAGCTGTATTCAATGATTCACCGGACGCCGCAGCGGTAAACCGCTACCTGTCGCAACAAGGTATTTGGCTGCAACACCTGCAGCTCCGCAAAAAGAGCCTCGAAAAAGCATTCCTGGAAATAACGAACGATCCCGCATGAAACAACTACTCTATACCGAATGGCTGAAGGTAAAAAATTACCGCACTTTCTGGATAATGCTGCTGGTGGCTATTATTATGATACCGGCCGGCAACTACGTACCGGCGCAGGTGATGTCTTCGCGTGACCTGGAGCAGGCCTCCAAAATGCTGGGCCAGTCTCCCTTTGGTTTTCCAACCGTATGGCAAACCGTGGCTAATATCAGCAGCTACATGACAGCTTTATTCGGATTGATGCTCATTATCCTCGTCACCAATGAATATACTTTCCGTACCAGCCGCCAAAATATCATCGACGGATGGGAACGCCGACAGTTTGTTTACGCCAAACTGGCCTGGGTGGTGCTTTTATCATTGATAGCACTGTTGACGGCTGTTCTCACCGCAGTGGTATTCGGATTCATTTATGGTAGCCAAAGCTTCAGCCTGGAAGGTTTCAGCTATATGTGGTATTACTGGCTGCAACTGCTATTGGCGCTGTGTATAGCCCTGTTGCTGGCGGTGCTGGTGAAAAGGACCGGTTTTGCCATGGCTATTTTCCTGGGATATATTATGATGCTGGAACAAACGCTGGTGCTGATCATCAAACGTGTTGCCGGTCCGCTTGGCGGCCTGCTGCCCCTGCAAACCGGTGATGAGCTCCTGCCTTTCCCGCTCGTGGGTAAAATGGTGGACTCCATGTCAACGCGGTATGATGACAGCGTTTATCTGATAGTGCTGCTGGGCTACATTGCACTGGCCATCTACCTGGTTTTCAGGAAAGTATTAAAATCGGATTTGTAAAAAAAGCTATATATTTCACATTCTTTTAAAGCGAAATGTTTGCGAGAGAGCTTAAATTTGTTGAGCAAAGCAAAAATGTGAAATATGGAAAAACAGGAACGCATCATATTAGTGACGAATGACGATGGCATAACGGCGCCGGGTATACGGGCTTTGATTGAGGCAGTGCGGCCGTTGGGGAAAGTAGTGGTAGTAGCGCCGGATAGCCCGCAATCGGGCATGGGGCATGCTATTACGATTGGCGTACCTTTGCGTTTGAACCAGGTTGATATTTTTGGAGATATAGAAGCATGGCAATGTTCCGGCACACCGGTAGATTGTGTGAAACTGGCCAGGGACAAGATATTGCACCGTAAACCGGATATCTGTGTAAGCGGTATTAATCACGGCGCCAATCATTCCATCAACGTCATTTACTCCGGTACTATGTCAGCTGCCATGGAAGCGGCTATAGAAGGTATTCCCTCCGCCGGGTTTTCTTTCCTGGAATACAGTTATGATGCTGATTTTTCGCTGCCCGCCAGCGTGGCCCGCGAAATGACGGAGAGAATACTGAATTCTGAACTGCCTGCCGGCAGCCTGTTTAATGTAAACATTCCGGTGGTAGACAAAAAGGATTTTAAAGGCCTGCGCCTTTGCCGTCAGGCAGATGCCAAATGGGTGGAGGAATTCGACGAACGCCGCGATCCGCATGGTAAAAAATACTACTGGCTCACCGGAGAATTTAAAAACAGGGATGTGGGAGAAGATACGGATGTATGGGCACTGGAAAATAACTATGCGTCTGTAGTACCGGTACAGTTTGACCTGACCAACTACCGGCTGATGAAAAAGCTGGAAGAATCCTGGAAGGAGTTCTAAAGAACAAAGGCAATTCGCCATTATAATAACCGTATGTTGAAAAAAGACAATCTTTCGTTAGGAATCATACTGGGGCTGCTCACGCCGCTGGTAGCGTTTTTCCTGTATTACTTTTTCCTCATCAGACCTCACAATAACGTAGGACTGGGACAGTTTTTCAATATCCTGAAAGACAACCATCAGATGATTCCCAAAATTGTAAGCATCTGTTTGCTGCTCAATGGATTGGTCTTTTTTCTGTACACCAGGACCCGGAAAGATGTTACTGCTAAAGGTATCTTTCTGATGACCATGCTGTATGCTATCGCCATACTGTTACTTAAACTGATCAGATAATTTTTAATCAACACCAATTGAAATATTATATTATAGCAGGAGAGGCGTCCGGTGATTTGCACGGCAGTAACCTGGTGAAACAGATGAAGCAGCAAGACCCGGCAGCGGATATACGTGGATGGGGAGGCGATATGATGGAAGCCGCCGGGGTGAATGTAGTGAAACATTACAGAGAACTGGCCTTCATGGGTTTTGTGGAAGTGGTGATGAACCTCCGCACCATCCTGCGTAATATGGAAACCTGCAAAAAAGATATCGCTGCTTTTAAACCGGATGTCCTGGTGCTCGTGGATTATCCCGGTTTTAACATGCGTATCGCTGAATGGGCGAAACAGCAAGGCATCAAAATAGTGTATTATATCTCTCCCCAGGTATGGGCCTGGAAAGAAAGTCGCGTAAAAAAGATCAGGCGCGATGTGGATAAGATGCTGTGCATCCTGCCGTTTGAGCAGGATTTTTACCATAAATGGAATTACGAAACGGAATATGTAGGTCACCCGCTGGTAGAAGTGATCAAGGCGGCCAAAGAAGAACCCGTGGAGCCGCTGTCCGACAAGCCTATTATAGCTGTGCTGCCCGGCAGCCGTAAGCAGGAGGTGAGTGTGAAACTGCCGATCATGCTCACTATGGCCAAACATTTCCCGGAATACCAGTTCATTGTGGCGCAGGCCCCCAGCCTGGACGACCATTTCCTCGAAAGCCTCACCGGACAGCATCCCAACGTGTCGATGGTGAAAGGCCAAACCTATAAATTATTACGCCAGGCCAAGGCTGCCCTGGTTACTTCGGGTACCGCTACCCTGGAAACAGCGCTCTTCGGCGTACCTGAGGTGGTTTGTTACAAAGGCAACCCCATCTCTTATTTCTTCGCAAAACGACTGATCAAGGTAAAATATATCTCACTGGTCAACCTGATTATGGACCGGTTGGTGGTAAAGGAATTAATTCAGCACGATCTGACAGAAGAAAACCTGCTGAAGGAATTAACCAACCTGTTGAAAGATGGCAAGCCCCGTCAGCAGCTGATGGCCGATTATGCTGAACTGTGGCATAAACTGGGCGAAAAAGACGCCAGTCGCCGTGCTGCCGAAGTAATCGTCAACTACGCTAAATCCGTAAATCCGTAAATCAAAAAATCGTAAATGATTTAGTGTTTTCTTATCAGCCGGATGATCATCACGATCAGGGCTATCAGGAAAACGATGATGGAGATGCGGTTCATGCCGTGCATCATCGCTACATAACGTGTTTTCGGCGCGTTCGGGTCTCCTTTGCCGATATAGAAGTATCTTAATATTTGCTGCCAGAAACGTTTCATACATCAAAGATCGCAAATCAAATGTTATTTTTGAAGCTGGCTGAAAAATCAAGATATGAAATACACGAGACGGGGTCGATGGCTGGTATCGATCTTTTTTTTAACCTGTTTTACTAAATCGATTTATGCAACCGGAACCGTTGCGGATACGCTGGTTTCAGGGTGGGAGTTCTCACGCGTGGATGAAGGGATATGGCGTCCGGCTACCGTGCCCGGCACCGTACATACCGATCTGCTGGCCCTGCAACTGATACCCGATCCGTTTGTGGGTACCAACGAAAAAGCTGTGCAATGGGTGGATAAAAAAGACTGGCAATACCGGAAAAAATGGAAACTGACAGCCGCTGAACTGCAATACGACGTGCTGGAGCT
Source organism: Chitinophaga qingshengii (assembly GCF_014529935.1). Classification (GTDB taxonomy): domain Bacteria; phylum Bacteroidota; class Bacteroidia; order Chitinophagales; family Chitinophagaceae; genus Chitinophaga; species Chitinophaga qingshengii. The sequence goes on along the minus strand of NZ_JACVFC010000001.1, from coordinate 2,794,579 downwards.
GGATTTCAAAGGGCTGGACACCTATGCGTCTGTATATGTAAACGATCACCTGGTGCTGCAATCGGCCAATATGTTTGTGGAACAGGTGGTAAATGTAAAACCCTGGCTACGGGAAGGGGATAATGAAGTACGGGTACTTTTTGAAAGCGCAGTCAAACATGATATGCCCAGGTTCCTCAAAGACCAGGTGATTTACCCGGCCGGCAACGATGCCAGCGATATTCCGCTGAGCATCTATGCCCGTAAAGCGCCCTACCACTACGGTTGGGACTGGGGGCCTCGCCTTGTAACAGCCGGTATCTGGAAACCCGTACTGCTGAAAAAATGGAATAAGGCGACCATCCGTGATATATGGTGGCAACAGCAACAGCTGGATGCGGCCGCCGCCAGACTGAATGCTGTCGCTACAATAGAAGCGGTAAAGCCGGGGACTTACAGCATTAAATTGTCTACTCAACCGGGCAATACCACGAGGGTCACCACCACAAAAGTTACGTTGAAACAAGGCCGTAATACAGTGCAATTGCCCATACAGATCCGCCAGCCACAGCTGTGGTGGCCAGCCGGACTGGGGGCGCAGGCGCGTTATACGATGACGGCCGAGCTGCTGGATAATATTACCGTGCTCGATAAAGACCAGCAAAAGATAGGATTGCGAACCATTGAAGTGGTAAATAAACCTGACAGCCTGGGAGAAAGTTTTTATGTGAAAGTCAATGGCCGGCCGGTTTTCATGAAAGGGGCCAATTACATCCCGCAGGACAATTTTCTGCCAAGGGTTACTGCATCTACCTATAAAAAACTTTTTGATGATATGCAGGCCAGCCATTTTAATATGGTCCGCGTATGGGGTGGTGGTATTTATGAAGATGATCTTTTTTATTCCCTGGCAGATGAGAAGGGTATCCTGGTATGGCAGGACTTTATGTTTGCCTGCACGTTATACCCGTCTGATACGGCTTCCCTGGACAACGTAAAAGCAGAAGCCACCTATAATATTAAACGGTTGCGCAATCACCCTTCGCTGGCGCTGTGGTGTGGTAACAACGAGGTAGCGGTGGCTATTAAAAACTGGGGTTGGCAAAGCGGCTATGCTTATACCGATGCACAGTGGGCGCAATTGCAGCAGGGCTATGATCAGTTATTTAAAAACTTACTGCCGGCGGTGGTAAAGGAAAATGACCCCGGACGTTTTTATTTTCATTCTTCCCCTATCAGCAATTGGGGTAAGAAAGAAGATTTTACCAAAGGTGATAACCACTACTGGGGCGTATGGCACGGCATGGAATGGTTTGAAGCGTTTAACACACATGTACCACGGTTTATGAGTGAATACGGTTTTCAATCGTTCCCGGAAATGGCCACCATTGATAGTTTTGCCACCAGGGCGGATTATGATATTTATTCCAATGTGATGCAGTCGCATCAGAAGAGCCCTGCCAAGGGCAATACCGCTATCCGTACCTATATGCTGCATTATTATCAGGCGCCGAAAGACTTCCCGTCTTTTGTGTATCTCAGCCAGGTATTACAGGCGGAAGGAATGAAAGTAGCCATAGAAGCACATCGCAGGGCGATGCCATATTGTATGGGTACTTTGTACTGGCAGTTGAACGACTGCTGGCCAGGTCCTTCCTGGTCGGGGCGTGACTACTACGGCCGCTGGAAAGCGCTGCAGTACTATGTAAAAGACGCATTTACCCCGCTGTTGCTTTCCGGCGTTATCGAAAATAATCAGTTGTACCTATACGCGGTATCCGACGAAATGCGCGACCAGAAAGGGGATGTGGAACTGACCGTTGTTGACCTGGCGGGTAACCCTGTCTGGCAAAAAACGTTGCCCGGCGTAACGATGACAGCCAATGCCAGCCGGAAAATTTTCAGTGCAGATACCGCTGCCATGCTGAAAGGCAGGAATCCTGCTGAGGTAATATGCTATGCAGAACTGCGAATTGACAATAAGCTTATCAAGCGTAATATCATTTATTTTGCCCCGGCGAAGGATATGCCGATGGAGAAACCGGCTATCGCGGTCACTTTCGGGAAACAGGCAGCTGCAGATGGTAGTGTGCTGATGACTGTCCGGACAGACAAATTCGCCAGGAATGTTTATTTACAGTTGAACAATGCAGCCCCGGACGAGCGGTTTGAAGAAAATTACTTTGACTTGTTGCCTGGAGAAAGCCGTACCATCCGGATATACACCAGGCGTAATCCGGTGGACATCAAGGCAGGGTTGACGATTACGTCTTTGGTAGATACTTATAAAAAATGACTATGAGAAAATTATGGATGGCGTTGGGTTGTGCCTGGCTGGCAGTGAATGCAGCCAGTGCACAAACAGAAGAACCGCCGTATGTGCCGGAAACAGATCCGGTGGTGGTGCAAAAGCTGGATGAGTGGCAGGACTGGAAATTTGGGATGATCATTCACTGGGGGCCTTATTCCCAGTGGGGTGTCGTAGAGTCCTGGAGTATTTGCCCGGAAGATGAAGAGTGGATAGGGCGTAAATATCCGAAGATGCCTTATTTTGAATACCTGCAAAAATACCAGGCGTTGGGTAAAACCTTTAATCCTACCCGCTTTGCACCGGAGAAATGGGCCAGGGCCGCCAAAGAAGCCGGTATGAAGTACCTGGTGTTTACCACCAAACACCACGACGGGTACTGCATGTTTGATACCAAACAGACCGATTACCGGGTAACCGCTCCGGATGTGGCTTTCAGCAAAAATCCGCGTGCCAATATCGCTAAAGAGGTGTTTGAGGCGTTCAGGAAAGAGGGTATTCACGCCGGGGCTTATTTCTCCAAGCCCGACTGGCATTCCGATGCCTACTGGTGGAATTATTTCCCTCCCCGCGACCGGAATGTGAACTATGACGTTAAAAAATATCCGGAAAGATGGAACCAGTTCAAACAGTATACCTATAACCAGATTGAAGAACTGATGACCGGTTATGGTAAACTGGAGATCCTGTGGCTGGACGGTGGCTGGGTAAGACCGCTGAAACAACAGACCAAAGAGTCCCTCTCCTGGAGTAAAACGCTGCCGCAGGATCAGGATATAGACATGGGCCGTATCGCCAAAATGGCACGCAGCCATCAGCCGGGGCTGATTGTGGTAGATCGCAGCGTGCATGGGCCTTATGAAAACTATCGTACACCGGAGCAGCAGATTCCGGAGAAGCCGCTGGCTTATCCCTGGGAAACCTGTATGACGATGGGCAGCTCCTGGTCCTATGTACCAGATGACAAATACAAGCCCGTAGGTACACTGATCCACCATCTCGTGGATATCGTGGCTAAGGGCGGTAACTACCTGTTGAATGTGGGTCCGGGGCCGGATGGGGAGCTGCATGAAGCTGCCTATACCACCATGAAAGGCATTGGTGACTGGATGAAGGTGAACAGTGCGGCTATTTATGGTACCCGGGCGATAGCGCCGTATAAGGATGGTAAAGTATGTTTCACCCGTAAAAAAGACGGCAGTGTATACGCTATTTACCTGTTGGATGAGCAGGAGCAGCTACCTGCCACCATTGTTTTTAAGGGGCTAAAACCTGCCAGTCGGGCCTCTTTGCAGTTATTGGGAGCTTCCGGTAAGTTGATGTGGAAAACCGAAGGGGATACTGTTACCGTACATATACCTGAAAAGCTTAGGCAGCAGGCCTGGAATCACGCTGTCGCCATTCGTATAAGCGCTGTGGATAAGATGTGAAATTAATGTTGAAATAATGTGAATTAGTGTTAATTTACAGTGAATAAGAAAACAGGCCGCCGATAACCCAAGGCAGCCTGTTTTTCTGTTTTATAGGTAGATGTCCAAAAAGGTTGACTATGAACATGCAAACCCAAGTGAATAAGAACCCCCGGATTCTGCTGGCAGAGGATGATAAGGCATTGGGAGACCTCGTCAAAAGAAACCTGGAAAGCATCGGGTATCAGGTGGAGCACTGTATGGACGGGGAAGATGCCTGGGAAGAGTTTCAGCGAAGGCGGTACGATCTGCTGCTGCTGGATATTGTAATGCCCAAAAAAAATGGTTTTCAGCTGGCCAAAGAGGTGCGCAGCAAAAATACACTGGTGCCCATCTTCTTCCTGTCAGCCGAAAAAACCATGGACGCCGACCGCCTGGACGGTTTCCGCCTGGGAGCTGACGGCTACATCGTAAAACCTTTCAGCCTCCTGGAACTGCAAAGAAGGGTGAAAGCCTTTCTCAAATGGACCCGGCCCCCCAAAACGGAACTGCTGATAGGGCATATCGTAGGCGAACATACGTTCAACTACCGCAAAATGAAAGTATACCCCAAAAACAGCCAGACAGACTACGTCGCTACTTTTTCTCCTACCGAAGCCAAACTGCTGCGTTATTTCTTTAACCGGCCCAATGTTATAATCAAAAAAGATGAACTGCTGATGAAGCTCTGGGGACGGGATGACGTTACCTCCAGCCGCAGTATGGACGTATTTATCGGGAAGATCCGTAAACAGATAAAACTGGAGCCCCGGCTCACGCTGGAAACGATCTTTAACGTAGGTATGCGCCTCAATGTCCCTAAAGACCTCCTCCCACTGGAGAAAATTTCTATTCCCATCACCCCTAGTCAGACAAAACAATAGCGGTACCCGGCTATACCCCTGTTTTTCAGATTATATTAAATCGTAACTTTAGGCCGATGGAAACAGCGGCAGTTCAAAAATATAATCTCGACGAAGAGCAGGAAAAAAAGGAAATCGTCCGGCATTACCGCGCCTTGCTGAGGGCACTCAAACCCCGCTTGAAAAAAGGCGACCGGGAGCTGGTACGTACTGCTTTTGAAATGGCAGCGGATGCACACAAGGAAATGCGCCGTAAATCAGGCGAACCCTATATCCTGCATCCCCTGGCCGTAGCACAAATATGTGTGGAAGAAATAGGGCTGGGCGTACGCTCCGCCATCTGTGCCTTGTTGCACGATACCGTGGAAGATACGGAAGTAACCCTGGAAGATGTGTCCCGCGAATTTGGCAATGAAATCGCCCATATCGTGGATGGCCTCACCAAAATATCCACCGTTATTGATTCCAATACCAGCACCGCCCAGGCGGAAAATTTCAAAAAAATACTCCTGACCCTGGCAGACGACCCCAGGGTAATCCTCATTAAACTGGCCGACCGGTTGCATAATATGCGTACCCTCGACAGTATGAGCCGGGAAAAACAACTCAAAATAGCGTCTGAAACGGTGTTTATCTACGCCCCCCTGGCCCACCGCCTGGGATTGTACAACATCAAATCCGAGATGGAAGACCTGGCCATGAAATACACGGAACAACAAACCTACCGTGAAATTGCCCGTCGCCTCAAGGAAACCAAACGCGAACGGACCCGTTATATCAACGAGTTCATCAAACCAATCAAGGAAGTATTGCAGGAGGAAGGATTTACCTTCGAAATCTACGGCAGGCCCAAATCCATCCACTCTATCCACAATAAAATCAAAACCAAAGGGGTCGCCTTTGAAGAAGTGTATGACCTGTTTGCTATCCGCATTATCCTGGACTCCCCGCTGGACAAGGAAAAAGCTGACTGCTGGAAGGTATATTCCATCATCACGGACTTTTACCACCCCAGCCCGGAACGTACGCGCGACTGGCTTAGTAACCCAAAATCCAACGGTTATGAAGCCCTGCACGTAACGGTAATGGGCCCACAGGGTAAATGGGTGGAAGTACAGATCCGCTCCAAACGTATGAACGACTACGCCGAAAAAGGCGTGGCCGCCCACTGGCGTTATAAGGAAGGCTCTCCCAACCAGGCGCAGGAGTCTAAATTCGATCAATGGTTTACCCAAATCCGGGAAATCCTTAGCAATCCGGACTCCAATACGCTCGATTTCCTGGCCGATTTTAAAAGCAATCTCTTTACAGAAGAGATCTACGTATATACGCCCAAGGGCGACCTGAAAATATTGCCGGTAGGCTCTACCACGCTGGATTTCGCCTATGCGATCCATAGTGCGGTGGGGAACAAGTGTATCGGCGCCAAGGTCAACTATAAGCTGGTACCGCTCAGCCACAAACTGCGCAGCGGCGACCAGGTGGAGATCATCACCTCCAGCAAACAAAAGCCATCAGAAGACTGGCTCAACTTTGTACTGACCGCCAAAGCCAAGTCCAAAATCAAGGACGCGCTGAAGGAAGAAAAACGCAAAGTGGCCATGGATGGGAAAGCTGCGCTGGAGCGCAAGCTGGACCATATGAAGATCACGGCCAGCCAGCACAATATCAACGAACTGGTACAGTTCTACAAACAACCTTCCCCGCTCGATCTGTATTACCAGATCGCGGTAAAAAATATAGACCTGAAAGAGCTGAAACAGTTCTCCCTGCTGGGTGATAAGCTGGAACAGCCGAAGCCGGTCAAACAGCCGGAACACGTACCGGAAGAACATGTCAGACACCAGCTCCCGTCCAAAAAAGACGCGGAACTGATCATTTTCGGGGAAAGCTCCGATAAAATCGCCTATAAACTGGCCAATTGCTGCCGTCCCATCCCCGGGGACGACGTGTTTGGCTTTATCACCGCCAGCGAAGGCCTGAAAATACACCGGACCAACTGTCCCAATGCCGCCCAGTTACTGGCCAATTACGGCCACCGCGTGGTGAAAACCAAGTGGGTCAAAAACAGGGAAATCTCTTTCCTCACAGGGTTACGGATTATTGGTATGGACGATGTGGGCGTTATCCACAAAATCACCAATATCATCTCCGGTGAGCTGAAAGTCAATATCTCCGCACTGAGCATCGAATCTAAGGAAGGGCTTTTTGAAGGCCTCATCAAAGTGTATGTGCATGACAAAGAAGAACTGGATGAGCTGGTAGAAAGGCTGAAGAAACTGGATGGTATCCAGTCTGTACAACGACTCGAGGAATCGCAATTATAGTCTCGCAAAGCATTTTAAGTGAGCAAAGTAGCAAAGCTGTCTCACAAAGCATTTTAAGTGAGCAAAGGAACAAAAAAAGATAATACAATAATTTCAAATATCTTCTTTGCTCCTTTGCTCACTTAAAATGCTTTGCGAGAGAAATTTGATTTTGTGGTATTTCAGCTTAATTTTGCCACTTCTTTTAAAAGCAACCTCCGATAATTAATTAAATCATTATGGTAGACGTTTTGTTAGGCCTGCAATGGGGCGACGAAGGCAAAGGTAAAATTGTGGACTATTTTGCCGGCAGGTACGACGTAATTGCCCGTTTCCAGGGTGGACCAAATGCTGGCCATACCCTGTATGTAAACGGTCAGAAAGTAGTTTTACGCACTATTCCTTCCGGTGTGTTCCATGACAAAACCATTAATCTCATCGGTAATGGTGTGGTACTGGATCCGGTAGCTTTCAAAAAAGAAAGTGAAGACATCGCAGCCCTGGGTATTGACCTGACAAAAAACCTTTTTATCGCGGAAAAAACGCATATCATTGTTCCTACGCACCGTGCGCTGGACAAAGCTTCCGAGATCTCCAAAGGCCATGACAAAATCGGTTCTACCCTGAAAGGTATCGGTCCCGCCTATATGGACAAAACAGGCAGAAACGGCCTGCGCGTAGGAGATGTGATCTCCGCCGATTTTGAAACACTGTACGAAAAGCTGAAGCAGAAACACCTGCAGATGCTCTCCCAATATAACGTAGAAGGACTGGAAGCAGACATCGAAGCCTGGGAAAAAGAATTCTTCGAAGCAGTGCCTTTCCTGAAAAAAATGAACATCGTCAGCGGTGAATATTTCCTGAACGAAAAACTGAAAGCCGGCAAAAAAGTACTGGCAGAAGGCGCACAGGGAAGCATGCTGGACGTTGACTTCGGTACTTATCCCTTCGTTACTTCCTCCAATACCATTTCCGCCGGCGTATGTACCGGACTGGGTATTGCTCCGCAATGGATCAAAGAAGTAATTGGCGTTACCAAAGCGTATTGCACCCGCGTAGGTAGCGGTCCGTTCCCGACCGAACTGCACGACGCTACCGGTGAACAACTGCGTACCGCTGGTCATGAATTTGGCGCCGTAACCGGCCGTCCCCGCCGCTGTGGCTGGATCGACCTGGTTGCCCTGAACTATACCTGTATGCTCAGTGGCGTTACCCAGCTGGTAATGACCAAAAGCGACGTACTTGATGAGTTTGATGAAGTACTGGCCTGCACAGCCTATGACATCAATGGCCAACAAACGAAAGAATTGCCTTTCCAACTCAACGGACTGGATGTAAAACCAGTGTGGGAAACTTTCAAAGGATGGAGCGATAAGACTGCTACCTGCAAGCAGTTCAACGAGTTACCTTCAGAGATGAAAACTTTTGTGGAAGCAGTAGATAAATATCTGGGCGTTCCCGTGAAATACGTTTCCAACGGGCCGGGACGGGATCAGATACTGGAGCGCTAAACCACAAAAATTAAGGAAAAAAAACGGCAAAAAAAATTTGGCTAATCAAAAAAACTGTTAAAACTTTACGGCAAAGAAATAAGTGAACCTATTATGAAATCAAAATCTGATAAAGAGAAAGAGACGAAAAAAACTACTTCTCCTAAGACTGCAAAAGACGCTCCCAAAGCTGCGGCCAAGCCTAAGAAAGAGGTGGATGAAGATGATGAGGATGACGAGGATGAAGAGGAAACTACATCCAAGAAACCCTCAAAGAAATCAGATAAGTCAGCTTCCAAATCCAAACGTAAAAGCGACGACGATGAGGATGAGGATGGGGATGATGATGATATGGATGACATGGATGACGCGTGGGAAAAGGGCGAAGATGATGACTATGATCCGGACTTTGAAGAGTTCGACATGCCTAAGTCAAAAGGTAAACGTGGCCGTCCTGCCGGCGGTAGCAAAAAATCCGATGACGATGACGACCTGGGCCTGGACGACGAGTTCAAGGACATGGACCTGTTCAATGACCGCTTTGACGACGAGGACGACGATTTTTAAGGATTAAAAGCGATTAGTATCAGAATATTTCACATTTTTCCGGTCAACGATCAGAAAATATTTAAACAACAAATGTTGAATTGGGGTAACCAGTTCAACATTTGTTGTTTATTGGATAATAATAACTATCCATCTGACTATCATCGTTTTGAAGCACTGCTGGCCGCAGATGCACTGCAAACGCTGGAAGCCGACGCCGGTAACGCTTTCCCTGCGCTGGAAAAGTTTTATGCCAGGCATTCTGACTGGCTCTTTGGCCACCTGGCCTATGATCTCAAAAATGAAACAGTTCCCGGGCTGCATTCCCAAAATCCCGACGGTACCGGTTTCCCGGACATGCACTTCTTTCAGCCCCGGGTCGTTATCTTCCTGAAAAACAACGAAGCACATATCGGCGGTATTCACTTTACGGTGGAAGACGCCACCGCAGTGTACAGGGATGTAATTCGTATGCCCGTTACCGTTAATGCGCCGTCAGCGCCCCGCCTGTCTGCTTTACAGGCTCGCCTGAATCATACCCGGTACATAGATGCTGTAAAAGGCCTGCAGGCACATATCCTGCGGGGCGATTGTTATGAAGTGAACTTCTGCCGGGAGAATTTTATGGAAGACGCCAGCGTATATCCGCCTGCGTTATTCTCGCAGCTGAATGCCCTGTCACCTGCGCCGTTTGCGGCGTATTACCGTTTGCAGGACCGCTACCTGATCTCTTCCAGCCCTGAACGCTATCTGCAAAAAACAGGCAATACAGTCATCTCCCAACCGATCAAAGGTACCAGCAGAAAAGACCCTGATCCTGTGGTAGATAAGGCATTGCAGGAAGCGTTGCGCAACCATCCCAAAGAAAGAGCGGAAAATATTATGGTGGTAGACCTGGTACGAAACGACCTGTCACACACCGCTTTACGGGGCAGTGTACACGTAAAGGAGCTGTGCGGCATCTATTCTTTTGCCCAGGTACATCAGATGATTTCTACCATAGCGGCGGAAATGGCCCCTGGTACAAGGTTGACAGACATCCTGCAACATACGTTCCCGATGGGTTCCATGACCGGCGCTCCCAAAATCCGCGTGATGCAGCTGATAGAGGAATATGAGCAAAGCCGCCGTGGACTGTATTCCGGCGCTGTAGGCTATATCACGCCCGAAGGTGATTTCGATTTTAACGTGGTTATCCGTAGCATCATTTACAATGCCAGCCGGCAATACCTGTCCTTTCAAACCGGCTCCGCGATTACGTTTTACAGCAATCCGCAACTGGAATGGGAAGAATGCCTGCTCAAGGCTGCCGCGATGGTACGGTTATTTGAATAGTTGCTCCATAGCTTCCCCGATAGTAGGGTAGGAGAACTGGAACCCGGTATCCTGTATTTTCCGGGAAGAGACATTTACACTTTTTAAGATTTCCACACTCATTTCACCCAGCGCCAGTTTGAGGGCAAATGCCGGCACATAACTGGTGATGAAACTGTTGCCTTTGGCGGCACGGGCCATGGTGAGCATCAGCTCTTTATGCCGTACAGGCTGCGGTGCTACAGCATTATAGATACCTTCCAGCTGATCGTTGACGATCGCATTAAAATACAGGCGGACCAGGTCCTGTATATGAATCCAGCTGATATACTGATCGCCTGAGCCAAGCACGGTAGCAAAACCAAATCTCAGCGGTTTATAAAATTCTTTCAAGGCACCTCCTTCCCGGCTCAGTGCAATACCGGTACGAAAAATGACCAGCTTCTTGTCTAGTGCCGCTACCGGCGCAATACTCTGCTCCCAGGCCAGGGTAGTACTCCCCAGGTAATCGGTCGCCGGCGGGTCTGTTTCTATGAATGCACGATCACTGCTTTCTCCGTAATAACCGGTAGCAGAGGCGCTGATGACTTTCCTGATTTTATTGGGATGGGTTTGCAGGGCTTTGACAATCAGTTCGCTGCTTTTCGTACGGCTCTCCAGGATTTCCCGCTTACGGGCTGCCGTCCATCTTTTCTCGCCTACGTTGGCGCCTGCCAGGTGGACAATATAGTCGGCCTCCTGCAATGCATTGATATCTATTGTCTGTTGCGCCACATCCCAGGCGGCATAACGGACATCCCTATTGGTACCCTGCTCCGGTTTCCTGGTAAGGATAATTACTTTATAGCCGCGCTCCAGCAGCAGACGGGTCAATGCCGTTCCAACCAATCCCGTACCGCCGGTTATCAAAACGCTCTCCATCAGGTTATCTGCTTTAAAAATATTTTATTAAAAATACACAATAAATCCAGCCTTTTGGTATTTAAGTAGAGACGTGATTTACATCATGTAAATTGCCGCAGTAATTTCTGATTTTTAATGTAAGTTTGAAAATGACGCGGTTGTTCGCGTCGGCTACCATTTTCAACAGCATTATCGAAACTTCATTAGAGTATGCACATGCTATACCGCTTTCAACTGTTACTCCTACTACTCTTCGCCGGTAGTGCCGCAGTAGCGCAGAAAATTTCCTATTCTGAACCGGAAAAAGATGATTACAAAAGCACCGAATTTGAAATCATAGGTAAGGTGGGTGGCAATATACTCGTGTATAAAACTGACCGGGGCGACTATTCCGTGTCCGTGTATGATGGCGATATGCAGCTGAAAGACCGGGTAAAACTGGACTTTCTCCCCAGGAAAGTGATCAGCATGGACTTCGTGGCTTACCAGGATAAAGTCCTGATGATCTACCAGTTCCAGCGTAAGGATGCGGTGTACAGCTTCTGCGCCACCATGACGCCGGAAGCCCGCTTTAATGAGGCGCCTGTCCTGATCGACTCTACCCGTATCGGTATGTATTCCAAGGAGAACAAAGTATATTCCCTGGAAGTGTCTGAAGACAAACGCCGTATCCTGGTGTATAAAATCAACCAGGATAAGGAAGACAACAACGTATTTTATACTTTCCTCTACGATAGTGCCATGGCGCTGGTCAACAACAGCCGCCTGTCGCTGCCCATGGCCGGCCGGAAACAGTTCCTCAGCAATTTTAACCTCACCAACGACGGGGACCTGGTGCTGAATAAGCTGGAACGTACATCCAACCGCGACTATGTTGTCAGTGGCAGCATGGTGATGAAGCGTGCGCTGGTAGACAGCTTTGAAGTATCCGCCCTCTCCTTTAAAGGTCAGCTGCTCGATGAAGTGAAAATGAAACTGGATAACAACCGGCATACCGCCCAGATCACCGCTTTCTATTACAAACAGAAACGAGGGAACGTGGAAGGCATGTACCTCTATAAGTTCGATTATCAGAACAACAAACCGGTATATGAAAAGTCCGTCGTGTTTTCCAATGAACTGAAAATGAATGCCCGCGGTGAATCCAATACCTCTGCCGCTTTCAATGATTACTTCATTCGCAAGATTATTAATACCGCCAATGGCGGCTTCCTGCTGACAGCGGAATCATTTTATACTTCTTCCCGCTATCAGCCCTGGAACCGCTGGAATTATATGTACGGTTCCCCTTATGGCGGCATGTATTCCCCTTATTATTATTCCCCGTATTCCCCGTTGTATTATAACCCCTGGTACTGGAATAACTCTCAGGGGGTGCGGTATCACTACGACAATGTGGCTGTCCTGTCTTTCGATGAGGAGGGCAACATGCAATGGAATAATTTCGTACGTAAAAGCCAGTACGACGACAATGCAGACCTGTATCTGTCTTACCTGATGGTGAACATCGGCAGTGAGCTGCGTTTCCTGTACAATGAGCTGGACAGGCGAGCCTATATGCTTACAGATGTGAGCCTGGCGCCGGGGGGAAAAGTGACCCGTATGCCTACGCTGCGTAACCTGGATAAGGGTTTCACCTGGATGCCCAGGTACGGAAAACAAATCAGTGCCCGGACGGTGTTAGTGCCGGTAGTTTATAGAAACTATATTTGCTTTGCTAAAATTGACTTTTAATCACACCTTTGCACTGTGATACGTTTTTTCCGTTCAGGCAATCCGCTTACGGTATTGCTGTTGCTGATATACACATTACTGGTTAAGTTCTACTATCTGTTGCATCCTGTCACCTATATGGCGGACGGGTCTGAAGGCCTTTTGTATAACCTGCTGGTCAGGTGGCTGCATGTGTTTACCGGTGGTAGTCCTTTCCTCTTTACCTCGCTGGCGGTGATGCTGATCCTGCTACAGTCTTTGTTGCTGACCAAGATCATCAACCATCACCGGTTGTTTCCCAAGCCCACGTATTTGCCGGCGATGTGTTACCTGCTGTTTACTTCCCTGTTACAGAGCTGGAACGTCTTTTCTCCCGCCCTGCTGGTGAATGTGATTATGCTGTGGGTATTTTCCAGTATAACGGAGCTGTACACACGGACTTCCGCCCGGGATGTGGTGTTTAACATCGGTTTCGCCCTGGGTATGTGTGGATTGATTTATTTCCCTTCTATTATATTCTGTTTGCTCTTGCTGGTAAGTTTGCTGATTATGCGGGCTTTCCGGCTGGCGGAGTGGATTATCGCCATTCTTGGGTTGATCTGCCCGATATACCTGATGGGTACTTACCTGTTTCTGACCAACCAAATGACGGTGTTACGGCAGATTCCCAATATAGGGCTGTCGTTCCCGCTGATCACGGATTATAAAGTATGGGGCGCCATGATTGCCTGTCTGCTGTTTTTTGTGCTGGGATGGCTGCTATTGCAACGTCCGCTGATGAAAATGCTGATACAGGGGCGTAAAATATGGGCGGTGCTGATTGTATATGTGCTGGTAGCCATGCTGGTGCCTTTCTTCAACGTACATTTCTCTCCCGCTTATTGGGTGTTGGCGGTATTACCGGTGGCAATGTTTGCCGGTAATGTATTCTGGTCTGTTACCAATGAAACTTTCGCCAACGTTATCCACTTCGTTGTGCTGGCGTATATGATCGTCATGCAATATTTCAGTTAAACTGCTTTTTTAAGTAATTGGCCGCCAGTAATTTGTTAAATCAGGATGAGCGGCAATGGAAAATTGCAATAGGAAAAGTAATTTTGTCCTTTCCCAGTGGTATTTAAATGATGTATAAATATCATGTGAATGATGGGGAAGATGATTTATAAAGCATTTTTTACATATAAACACAAAACATTTTCAGATGAAATTTGGTGTTGTCACCTTTCCGGGCTCTAACTGTGATCATGACATGATTGATTCCCTGCGCAACGATCTTGGCCAGGAAGTAATAGAGCTGTGGCATAAGGATAAAGACCTGAGCGCATTCAGCACAACAGATTGTATTGTATTACCGGGTGGTTTTTCCTATGGTGACTACCTGCGTTGCGGCGCTATCGCCAGGTTCAGCCCTATGATGCAGAGCGTGATCGAATTTGCCAACAAAGGCGGTCGTGTGATAGGTGTATGCAATGGTTTCCAGGTACTGTGCGAAGCGGGTCTGCTTCCGGGCGTACTGCTGCGCAACCAGAACCAGCAGTTCATCTGCAAAAACATCTTCCTGAAAAGTGAAAACAATGTGGCTTCCCTCACCAAAGACGTGACCGGTCGTCCGCTGATGATCCCCATTGCCCACGGAGAAGGCCGTTACTATGCTGACGACGCTACCCTGGACGAGCTGGAAAGAAACAAACAGATCCTGTTCCGTTACTGTGATGAGTTTGGCAATGTTCTTGACACTGCTAACCATAACGGCGCCATCCGTAACATCGCAGGTATCTGCAATAAAGAAAGGAATGTATTTGGAATGATGCCTCACCCGGAAAGAGCTACCAGCAGAGCGCTCGGTAACACTGACGGGCAGCTGATCTTCCAAAGCCTGATCAATAACAACAATTAATCAATCATCAATCCAATCAACCAACCAATTAAAAAGAAAAGCATGAAAAAATTACTCACAGCACTGGCTCTGTTCGCCCTGCCTATCCTGGCAAGCGCTCAGATAGAGAATCCGGTTAAATGGAGCTTTACCTCCAAAAAGGTAAATGCCACCACTTACGAGGTGCACGCTACGGCTACGATCGAAAACGGCTGGCATTTGTATGCACAGGAAGCAGGCGAAGGCCCGGTTCCTACCAGCTTCAAATTCACTAAAAACCCGCTGGTAACTGCCGATGGTAAAGTGAAAGAAAATGGTAAACTGCACAAATCTTTCGACAAAAACTTTAATTCTGAACTGAA
Source organism: Chitinophaga qingshengii (assembly GCF_014529935.1). Taxonomy (GTDB): domain Bacteria; phylum Bacteroidota; class Bacteroidia; order Chitinophagales; family Chitinophagaceae; genus Chitinophaga; species Chitinophaga qingshengii. The sequence goes on along the minus strand of NZ_JACVFC010000001.1, from coordinate 2,779,471 downwards.
ATACTACGAAAACACTGTCAACTTTGTACAGACGGTGACCGTTAAAGGTAAAGCTGCCACTAAAGTGAAAGGTTCTGTAGAGTTCATGGTGTGCGACGACCACCAGTGCCTGCCTCCGAAGGAAGTGGAATTTGCCGTAAGTGTGGGAGGAAAATAATTGCACACGGTAACCAAAAATATGTCTTATACGATGAACGAGTTCCTCCAAAAGGAGCTCGTTGTCGTTTAATCTACTGTATATTATTTAAAGCCTATTGACTATATGAAGCATTTGCTTTCATTGCTGATACCGGTCTTTGCACTCTTTGCCTTTACAGCCAGCGCGCAGGACCAAAGCCCTAAGCCTGTTAAATGGGAGTTCTCCGCCGAAAAGAAAAACGATCAGGAATATATTCTCCATGCTAAGGCAACGATAGAAAAAGGAGCGCTGTTGTTCTCCACTACTATGGGCAACGATGACCCGAATACCCGTTTCGCAGCTGATAGCGCCACCAAAACTACGGTGGGCGCCATTGCCGAAAAAGGTAAGCTCGAACAACGCAAAGAGCCGTTGTTCGATAACCTGGACATCAAATATTTTGAAAACGAAGCGGAGTTGCTGGTGGAAATCAAAGGCACGCCTGCTTCCGGTAAACTCAAAGGAACCGTAACCTACATGGTGCTGAAGGGAGAAGAAGTGCTCCCGGAAGAAACCACATTCGATGTGGAAGTAGCGCCTGCCGCCAATGGCAGCGCGGTAGCCCCTGCTGCTGACGGCGCCTCCCAGGGCGATGTGGCGGAAGATGATGCTTCCAATAAATCCCTGATGTGGATATTCCTCGCCAGCTTCGGTGGTGGTTTCATTGCGCTGATCACGCCCTGCGTGTTCTCCATGATCCCCATTACAGTAAGTTTCTTCACCAAACGTAGTGGTACAAGGGCACAAGGCATTAAAAACGCCTTCCTTTATTCCCTGTCTATTATCGTTATTTACACCCTGCTGGGCTTCCTGATCACCAAAATATTTGGCGCCAGTGCGCTCAACTCCCTCGCGAGCAACGGTATTGCCAACATGATTTTCTTTGTGATCTTCCTGTTGTTTGCCTTCTCCTTCCTGGGGGCATTTGAAATTTCCCTGCCCAGCTCCTGGGCCAACGTGTCCGACTCCAGGGCAGGTATGGGCAGCTTCCTGGGTATCTTCTTTATGGCGCTTACCCTGGCTATCGTATCCTTCTCCTGCACCGGTCCTATCCTGGGTAACCTGCTGGTACTGGCGGCCAAAGGGGGTAACTCCGGCCCGCTGGTAGGTATGTTCGGCTTCTCGCTGGCACTGGCTATTCCTTTCTCCCTGTTTGCGCTGTTCCCCAGCCTGCTGAATAAAATCGGCAAATCCGGTGGATGGCTCAACGCGGTAAAAGTGACCCTGGGCTTTGTGGAACTGGCGTTGGCACTGAAATTCCTGTCCAACGTGGACATGGCTTACCACTGGAACCTGCTGGACCGTGAGATCTTCCTGGCGCTGTGGATCGCTATCTTCGCCCTGCTGACGCTGTATCTGATCGGTAAGCTGAAGTTCAGCCACGACAGCGATGTGCCTTTCCTGACCGTAACCCGCCTCTGTTTTGCGATCGCTACCTTCACCTTTGTGATCTACATGATCCCGGGTATGTGGGGCGCTCCGCTCAAAGGCATTAGTGGTTTCCTGCCGCACGAAGGTTCACAGGACTTTAACCTGAACAAATCACTGGTAGATATACAGGCATCCCTGGAAAGCGGCGGTGGCGGCGGTGGAAACACCGGTAGCCATGCCAATGCCATCAAGCCGAAGAAGCTGGTAGATATCCTGCACTCTGAAATTCCGGGTGTGGAAAACGTGTTCTTCGACTATGAAGAAGCGCTGGCAGCCGCTAAAGCGGCCAACAAACCGCTGATGCTCGACTTTACCGGTCACACCTGCGTGAACTGCCGTAAGTTCGAAAAATCAGTGCTGTCCAATCCGGCGGTAATGAAGGTGCTGCGTAACGATTTCATCGTAGCTTCCCTGTATACCGACGAAAAAACTTCCCTGCCCGAAGCAGAACAATATGTTTCCAAATTTGACGGCAGCAAAATCAAAAACGTGGGCCAGAAAAACCTGGACCTCGAAGCCACCCATTTCAAACGTAATTCCCAGCCTTATTATATTCCGGTTGATCTGGAAGGTAATGCCCTGGTGAATAAAGGGTATGGCTATGATCCGAAGGAAGATGCCAATGCATTTATCCAATACCTGGAAAGTGCAAAAGCAGAATTTGCCAAAAGACAGAAATAATTTGCGGATTTATTGATTTACGGATTTTGAGATTTCGTGAATAAAAAGGGAAGACCGAAGCGGACATCCGCTTCGGTCTTCCCTTTTTATCCAATTTCATGATCCCCGAAATTCGTAAATCCGTAAATCAAAAAATCCCTAAATGATATAGTTGGCTAATTCTTCCGCCTTGATTTTCTCCTGCTGGCCGGTGTTCAGGTTTTTCACCGCGATTAGCCCTTCCTGGAGCTCTGCATCGCCGAGGATGATCACATAGGGAATATCTCTTTTGTTGGCGTATTTAAGCTGTTTATCCATTTTGGCGTTCTCGTGGAACAGTTCCGAGGCGATGCCCCTGGCGCGCAGCTGCATCATATAGTTGAAGCAGGTGCGGGCACTGGCTTCGCCCAGGTTGAGAAACAGTACTTTGGTGGACTGCCGGGCTTCTTCCGGGAACAGCTGCAGTTCTTCCAGTACGTCGTAGATACGGTCTACCCCGAAGGAGATGCCTACGCCGGAAATGCCTTTCAGACCAAAGAGGCCGGTGAGATCGTCGTATCGTCCGCCGCCGCCGATGCTGCCCATTTTTACGGTAGCAGGGGCTTTTACTTCCACGATCATACCCGTGTAGTAATTGAGGCCGCGGGCCAGGGTAACGTCAATTTCCGGGGTGGTATTGAAGGTGCCGAAGCCGGAGTTGAGCACGAAAGACAGTTCCTCGATGCCTTTAAGGGCAGTAGGGGAGGACTGTAACAGCGTTTGCAGCTGCGCCAGTTTTTCCTCGCTGGTACCGCTGATAGCCAGGAAGGTTTCGATGGTATCGATATCCGCATCCGTGAGACCTCTGGTGGTCAGTTCCTTGCGTACGCCTTCCGCGCCGATTTTATCCAGTTTATCGATGGAGATGGTAATATCCGTGAGCAGTTCCGGTTTACCGATTACTTCGGCGAGGCCGCTCAGGATTTTACGGTTGTTGATACGAAGTTCGTAGCCTTTCAGTCCCAGTTTGGTGAGTACGGTGTCGTAGATAAGGAGCAGTTCTACTTCATTGAGGAGGGAATTGCTGCCTACCACGTCGGCATCGCACTGGTAAAACTCGCGGTAGCGGCCGCGTTGGGGGCGGTCTGCCCGCCATACCGGTTGCATCTGGTAGCGTTTAAAGGGCAGGGCCAGTTCGTTTTGGTTCATCACCACATACCGGGCAAAGGGGATGGTGAGATCGTAACGGAGGGCTTTTTCAGTGATGGCGCTCACCAGTGATTTGGTATCGGTGGCGGCCTGTGTTTTAGGGAATATATCTCCGTTATCGAGGATTTTAAACATGAGTTTATCGCCTTCCTCGCCGTATTTGCCGGTGAGGGTGGAGAGGTTCTCCATAGCGGGAGTTTCGAGTGGCTGGAAGCCGAATACTTCAAATGTTTCGCGGATGGTCCGGAAAATATAGTTGCGTTTTCTGACTACTACAGGGCCAAAGTCGCGGGTTCCGTTGGGAATACCGGGTTTTATCATCTTCAAAAAAAATTATAGTGGTGGTGATTATTCCTGGTCCGTGATGTTTTTACAGGCATCATAGATCAGTTGATATACAGGGGCAAAGAGGGCGTCGTCGAACCAGGGGTCCGGTACGTCCTGGTCATCTGCCAGCAAATGTCGTACTTTGGCCTTATCCGCTTCATGACGGGCTTTTTTCAGTACGTCACGGTAGTTATTATGGTCCATGACGTAGATGCGGTCAAACCGGTCAAAATCGGCCGTTTCAAACTGCCGGGCGGCGAGTCCGGAGATATCCACGCCCTGGCGGCGGGCTTCCCGGACAGCGCGGTGGTCGGGCGCATGGCCTATATGCCAGTTGCCGGTTCCAGCCGAATCAATTTGCCAGTCCAGTCCCCTTTCTTGTGCAAGTTGCCGCATAATACCTTCCGCCAGGGGAGAGCGGCAGATATTACCCAGGCATACCATCAGTATCTTCATTGTATCAAAGAATTGCGTATCAGGCCGCAAACCTACAAGTTATTATGGAAATGTTCATCTATTTGCATCTTTTAGACAACAAAAGCGGTCGGTCCGGCTGTTTTTGCTTTAACAAAGGGTAAGGCTATGTCAACTATAAACCGCAGAAAATGATGAAACTTTAAATCAAAAAATTACAACATGTTGAAAAAATGCCTCAATTTGCGTTTCAATGGGCGTCCGGTAAGGGTTTTGCGGTATTTTTTTAACATTCTTCTAAAATTACCAATTCAAGATTAAAAAATATTTTTTTGTATAATTGTAATTCGCAAGATGGAAATGCAAGACGAACAAACACACAGAGAAGGCAGGTACAGGCCAATGGGTGAACTGATAAGAGGCATCTTCTTTATTCTTTTCGGGCTTTTCGCCATATTCGCGGAAAGGCTGGGACTGGGTGAATTCCGTATATCCCCGCAATGGATGATGATTTTAGGGATCGCATTAATGGTATATGGGGCTTTCAGGGTATTTAATGGTATCCGGAAGTTATTTTTTAACAGGAATTAAAGAGAGGAAGCTATGTTTTTCAGTTTTACTAAAAAGTATGCTGTATATTTAACAGCTTTGACACTATTGGCGGCATGTGGTCCTAATCCGAATGCGAAAAAACTGGATACGGGTACGGAGGGTGAGATAAAGATCAGTGTGGATGAAACGTATAAGCCGTTGCTGGATTCAGAAATCAAGGTTTTTGAATCGCTGTATCCCAAGGCACATATTATTCCGACTTACAAACCGGAAGCAGAATGCTTTAAAGATCTTTTAAACGATAGTGCCCGCATGGTGATCGTGACGCGCGATTTCAATGCCGCGGAGCGTGATTATTTTAAAAAGATAAAGATCACCCCGCAAAGCCTGTTGCTGGCGTGGGATGCGCTGGCGCTGGTAGTGAATCATGCTAATCCTGATTCCGTTTTAAACATGGACCAGGTGCGCAGCATCATGGATGGCACGAATAAGGACAGAAAATGGCAACTGGTGTTTGATAATGCCAACTCAAGCACCGTCCGTTATATACAGGATTCCATCAATAAAGGTAAACCTTTGCCAGCCAGCACCATGGCAGCCAAGACTAACCCGGAAGTGATAGATTACGTCGCCAAAAACAAGGACGCAATCGGTGTGATAGGCGTGAGTTGGATCTCTGATCCCAGCGATTCTCTGGCCCTCGCATTTACCAACAAAGTGTCCATTGTAAAACTAAGAGCGGATAATGGTTCAGATTTTGTATTGCCTTATCAGGCTTACATTGGTATCGGATCCTATCCATTAAAACGTGGCTTCTACTTTTGCTTGAAAGAGCCTTACCATGGGTTAGGCTCGGGATTTGCTACCTTCCTCGGTAGTTATGAAGGACAGCTTGTAATTAAGCAGTTCCGCTTATTCCCCGCGAGATTGAACGTAGTGTTCCGGGAAGCCAACCTTAATTAGTAAATACACAACTAAAAACTAAAACCAGATTGCAAATGAACAGACGGAAAAGTTTACTCGTAGCATTGCTGTGCGCCGCCTCCGGCAGTGTGATGGCTCAATCTGTGCAGGATGGGTTAAAAGACCTGTATTATGGTAAAAACCTCTCCGCAAAACAGACTTTTGAAAAAGTAATTGCTGCGAAACCTGCTGACGACAAAGCTTATTATTACATGGGTATAGCACAACTCGCCATGGAAGATGTAGCCGGTGCTACTGCCACCTTCCAGAAAGGGTTGGCGGCCGTGCCAACTTCTGCTTTATTGCAAGCTGGTATGGGTCGTATCGATCTGATCAAAGGCGATGCTGCTGCTGCTAAAACCAAATTTGAAGCGGCTACTGCTGCTACCCAGGGCCGTGACGGCGATGTCGCCCGCGCTATCGCTGATGCCAGCACTGAAGTAAAAGGCGGCGACCGCGCTTATGCCCTCACTGTTATGGACAAGCTCCTGAACAACGAAGGCCGTAAGAAAAAAGATATGTACACCGCTACAGCGGCTGACTATATCGAACAAGGCGATGCTTATCGTTACCTCGGCGGTGAAAATGGTGGTAAAGCGATTGCTGCTTATGAAAAAGCACTGGAGCTGGATGCCAACAACGCTGAAGCTGTAATGAAACAAGGCCTGGTAAACTACAACGCCCGCCTGAAAGCGGAAGCCGTAGCTGATTGGACCAAAGCTACCAATATGGACCCGAACTATGCTCCTGCTTTCAATGAGCTGTTCCTGTTCTATACTACGCCTAAAAAAGACCAGCTGTCCTGGGAAAAAGCCGCAGAATACCTGGAAAAATATATGGCCATCGCCGACCCTGCGGATAAAACCAAAAACGAATACCTGGCCGCTTCCGTAGCCTTCTTCAAAAAAGACTATGATGGCGCTATCCACAAAGGACAAGCTGCTATTCCAAGTGCCAACGAATTCTATAAAAATAAATTCAGCCTGCTGGTAGGTGATGCTTACCTGCAGAAAGGCGACTCCCTGAATGCGAAGAAAGTAATGGATGATTACGCGCAGGCTGTAGGCGAAAGCAAACTGGACTCCAGTGACTACAAATTGCTGAGCACTATCTACCTCCGCCTCAAATCTTCCGATTCCGCTACACAGGCCGGTTACACCGATAAAGCCCTGGGTTACCTGGAAAAATTCGCTTCTTCCACTACCGCTAAAGATCCGGAAACTTTTACCCAGATCGCTGACGCACTGAAAGCCGCCAGAAAATTCGAGCAGGCTGCTGACTGGTACGACAAGGCGAATGAGCTGCGTGTAGCCAACAAAGAGCAACTGCAGGCGATCGACTTTTTCAACGTCGGTATTAACTACTACTATGCTGGTGTGAGCGTATCTCCTTATGATACTGCGCTGATTAATAAATCAGATGCCGCTTTTCAGAAAGTAATTGACGCTAAACCGGAACTGGGTACCGGTTACTACTGGAGAGGCCGTGCCAACTTCGCGAAAGATCCGCAGGCACAATCCGGTATCGCTAAACCTTTCTATGATAAATACATAGAAATCACCGAACCACTGGGTATTGAGAAAAACAAATCTACCCTGACATTTGCCTACACTTACGAACTGCTGTACTACTACTTCAAGGAAGATAAAGCCAATGTTCAGACATGGTCTGATAAACTGGTAGCTGTTGATCCGAATAACGTAACCGTTAAACAGATCAAAGAAAACATGGCTGCCCGTGAAAAAGCGCCGGCTAAACCAGCAGCTAAGCCAGCGGCTAACAAAAAATAATAAAACTGCTTGTCATATGAAGCCCCGGGCCGTTATCGGTCCGGGGCTTTTTGTTTGGGGGGAGTAGGCTGTCAGATTGGCATTTTATATCTTGTTTACGGGAGAGGAAAGATAATGGGTAATCAGCCACTGACGAAGATATAGGAAGGCATTTCCAGGTATAAACATAGTCGGTGGGCATTATAGGCTATAGATGCGCTGTTGTTGCTATCTGCTTTGACTATTACTGGCGCCCAAAAAATATTACCGGTAAGATCTTGACAAAATGGCCGGTCTGCGTGGTGGTAAAAATGTATTTATATTTATAATAATTGTTATATTTAACGGTTGGCTTGCCGGGTATTTCCTTTATCATAGTGTAATAAGCACAATAAGGCTGTAGGCACTTGTTTTGCGGCGAATGAACCGGGGATTGCCGGAATGGTTTCCCTGGTTTCCGGTTGGCAAAAAAAGATAATATTTTAACCATTAAATAGGTTTGATATTTGGTTTAGTTACAGTATTTTTGCGCATTCGGACAATGTTTTATCGGGAAGCTTATGTATACAGACACTGTATTTTTGTCAGCAACGACTACTCCTTTTAGCTATTTCCCTATAGTACTGCAATTACTTGCTGCTTTAGGTTTTGTTGGGATCACCATGCTAGCTACTCACTTTCTGGGCCCCAAGCGTAAAACAAGTGACAAGCTTATTAACTTTGAGAGCGGAATCGAGCAGCATGGCAATGCCAGGCAGCAAGTGGCCATCAAATACTTTTTGACGGCAATTCTGTTTGTCCTGTTTGACGTGGAAGTTATCTTTTTCTACCCCTATGCGGTTAATTTTAAAGAGCTGGGTTGGGAAGGATTTATGGCTGTGCTGATGTTTGTGGGTTTTTTCCTGTGTGGTTTTATCTACATCGTGAAAAAAGGTGCCCTGAAGTGGGAAGACTAATCTTAAACCTTTAAATCTTAAATCAATGGCTCGTCCGGTTCAATATAATACCAACGTGAAGATGGTGGAAATCCCTGAGGGATATTCCGGTGAAGGGTTCTATGCTACTTCCTTTGACAAGGCAATAGGTTTGGCGCGTAAAAACTCCATCTGGCCTTTACCATTCGCTACCTCCTGCTGTGGTATTGAATTTATGGCTACCATGGCTGCTACTTACGATCTGGCCCGTTTTGGTGCGGAACGTATGGCTTTTACCCCCCGCCAGTGCGACCTGCTCATGGTAATGGGTACCATTTCCAAAAAAATGGGTCCTATCGTTCGCCAGGTATACCTGCAGATGGCAGAACCCCGCTGGGTAATGGCGGTTGGCGCCTGTGCCTGCAGCGGTGGTATTTTTGATACTTATTCCGTTTTACAGGGAATCGACCAGGTGATTCCGGTAGATGTGTATGTTCCGGGATGCCCTCCCAGACCAGAAGGCATTATCGACGGATTCATGAAAATACAGCAACTGGTAGGCAATGAAAGCCTGCGCCGCCGTAACTCCGACCGCTACCGCGAACTGATGGAGTCTTACGGTATCAAATAAGGTGTGAATGGTAACTTGTAACTCGTAAATCTCTTATTGTTAATGTCTTTAACAAACGAACGCATACAACAACGCCTGACGGAGAAGTTCGGGGATGTGCTGACCGGTTTTGAAGAACCGTTTGGACTGCTCACCTTCACCGCGCAGAAAGATTATAACCTGAAAGTAATGCAATTCCTGTTCGATGATGAGGAATTGCGTTTTCGTTTTCTGACAGACATCACTGCCGTACATTATCCCGAGCGGAAAAACGAGGAGCTGTGCGTGGTATATCACCTGCACAACTTCGTGGATAATGTAAGGCTGCGCCTCAAAGTGTATACACCGGTGGCTGCACCGAAAGTGTTTACCGCTACCAGCCTGTACGAATCTGCCAACTGGATGGAGCGTGAAACGTATGATTTCTTCGGGGTGGATTTTGTAGGGCATCCTAACCTGATCCGTATCCTTAACGTGGATGAAATGACCTATTTCCCCATGCGTAAGGAATTTCCGCTGGAAGATCCCATGCGTACCGATAAAGACGATGAAATGTTTGGCAGGGGCGGTCACCTTTAATTTAATCAGGCTATGTTAGACCAGAAACAACACGTAAAACTGCCGGAAGGCTCCATAGAAAAAAATACGACCACACTGAACCTGGGTCCTACCCACCCGGCTACACACGGCGTATTCCAGAATATCCTGGAAATAGACGGCGAAAAAGTAGTGAGCGCCGTATCCACTGTAGGATACATCCACCGCGCCTTTGAGAAGATCGCAGAACGCCGTCCCTACTACCAGATCACTCCACTCACCGATAGGCTCAACTACTGCTCTGCCCCCATCAACAACATGGGCTGGATCATGACAGTGGAAAAATTACTGGGACTGGAAATGCCCAAACGTGTTGACTACCTGCGGGTAATCATCATGGAACTGGCCCGTATTGCAGACCACCTGATCTGTAGCGCGGTAATGGGAGTGGATACCGGCGCCCTCACCGGTTTCGTATACCTCATGACCTATCGTGAACTGATATACGAAATCTATGAAGAGGTATGCGGTTCCCGTTTGACAACCAACATTGGCCGTATCGGTGGTTTTGAAAGAAACTTCACCCCCGCGGCTTTCGAAAAAATAGAACGTTTCCTGAAAGAATACCCCGCGGCACTGACAGAATTTGAAACCCTGCTCACCCGTAACCGTATCTTCATGGAACGTACACAGGGTGTAGGTGCTATCAGCGCAGAAAGGGCCATGAGCTACGGCTTTACCGGTCCAAACCTGAGAGCAGCCGGCGTTGACTATGACGTACGTATCGCCAACCCTTACTCCTCTTATCAGGACTTCGATTTCTCCATTCCTGTAGGTACTACCGGCGACTGCTACGACCGTTACCAGGTCCGCAACGCGGAAATGTGGGAAAGCATCAGCATTATCCGTCAGGCGATGGATAAACTGAAAGGCTTACCGGACGATGTATACCATGCCGACGTTCCGGCTTACTACCTGCCAGAGAAAAAGGATGTTTATACTAAAATGGAAGCACTCATCTATCACTTTAAAATAGTGATGGGTGAAACAGAAATACTGCCTGGTGAAGTGTACAACGCTGTAGAAGGCGCCAATGGAGAACTGGGCTTTTACCTGATCAGCGATGGTGGCCGTAGCCCTTACCGGCTGCATTTCCGCCGTCCCTGCTTTATCTACTACCAGGCTTACGCCGAACTGGTAAAAGGCGCTATGTTGAGTGACGCGATCGTGTGTATGAGTAGCCTCAACCTGATTGCCGGCGAGCTGGATGCATAGTAGTACCTGCCCTTGCGGGTACTCTTTGTTTTAGGACAGTAGGAGCAATATTGTAAAGATTAAAGAGCTTATTTAAACATAATTTTTTAATGGCTGTGGTTCAATTTTCTGAAGAGAAACTGAATAAAGTAAAAGAGATCATCGCACGCTACCCGGCAGGGAAGCAGAAGAGTGCGCTGATACCTGTGCTGCATCTGGCACAGGAGGAATTTGGCGGTTGGCTGAGTGCAGAAACAATGGACTATGTTGCAGGCATCCTGCAGATAACGCCTATTGAAGTGTACGAAGTGGCCACTTTCTACAGCATGTTCAACCTGAAGCCGGTAGGCAAATACCTGTTTGAAGTATGTCAGACGGGCCCCTGCATGGTAAGTGGTTCGGATCAGATCATTGATTACATTAAGAATAAACTGGGTATCGGTGTAGGTGAAACTACGCCTGATGGCATGTTTACCCTTAAAACGGTAGAATGTCTGGGTGCCTGTGGTTATGCGCCCATGATGCAATTGGGTAAACATTTCCGCGAACACCTCACCCCTGCCAAAGTAGATGAGATCATCGCAGAGTGCAGGGCGAAAGCTAATTAATGCATCACCAAAAACAGGTAGTCATGCGTATAGGTTTATTAATATATCAGTACCGTATCACCATTATCGAAGCGGTATTACTGATGGCGGCATTGGCGGGTTTATGGCGGGTGAACAACTGGTTCCTGTCCTTTATCTGCGGCGTAGCGGCCGGATACCTGTTTTTCCGGCTGGCAGAACGTATCGCACAACACCGTATACGAAAGGCATAAAAGATCATATACAAATCTGTTGATGGTGCTGGTTTATCTATCACCATTAAACCATAAGGAAGAAAATGGGACGCAAATTACTGTTAGACAAAGCACACATAGAAGGTATCCGGTATTATGACACTTACCGGAGCAACGGCGGTTATGCTGCAGCAGAAAAAGCGCTGAAAACCATGGGCCCGGAAGCCGTCGTGGAAGAAGTGAAGAAGAGCGGCCTGAGAGGTCGTGGTGGCGCGGGTTTCCCTACCGGCCTGAAATGGAGCTTCATCGCCAAACCGGAAGGTGTTCCGCGTTACCTCGTTTGCAATGCGGACGAATCGGAGCCGGGCACATTCAAGGACCGTTACCTGATGGAGTTCATCCCTCACCTCTTAATTGAGGGATTGCTGATCTCCAGTTTTGCCCTGGGTGCTAACAGCGCATATATCTATATCCGCGGCGAATACGCCTGGATCCCCGATATCCTGGAACAAGCGATTGCAGAAGCCAAAAACAAAGGCTGGCTGGGTAAAAATATCCAGGGTACCGGTTTCGACCTGGAAATATATGTACAACGCGGCGCCGGCGCCTATATCTGCGGGGAAGAAACTGCCCTGCTGGAATCGCTGGAAGGCAAACGCGGTAATCCCCGTATCAAACCGCCGTTCCCGGCTGTAAAAGGTCTGTGGGGATGCCCTACCGTGGTAAACAACGTGGAAACCATCGCGGCGGTAGTGCCTATCGTTAACATCGGCGGCGACGAATATATTAAATTCGGTATCGGTAAATCTACCGGCACCAAACTGATCTCTGCCTGCGGCAATATCAACAAGCCCGGTGTGTACGAGATCGAAATGAACATCTCTGTAGAAGAATTTATTTACTCTGACGAATATTGTGGTGGCATCAAAGGTGGCAAACGCCTGAAAGCCTGCATCCCCGGCGGTTCTTCCGTACCGGTGCTGCCGGCTAACCTGCTGTTGAAAACAGCGAAAGGCGAAACCCGCATGATGACCTACGAAAGCCTCAACGATGGCGGTTTTGCGACCGGCTCTATGTTGGGCTCCGGTGGTTTTATCGTCATGGACGAAGACCAGTGTATTGTACGCAATACCCTCACCTTCGCCCGTTTCTACCACCACGAAAGCTGCGGCCAGTGCAGCCCTTGCCGTGAAGGTACCGGCTGGATGAAAAAAGTGCTGCATAACATCGAATACGGAAAGGGTAAAATGAGCGATATAGACCTGTTGTGGGATATCCAGCGGAAAATAGAAGGCAATACCATTTGCCCGCTCGGCGACGCTGCCGCATGGCCGGTAGCTGCCGCTATCCGTCACTTCCGCGACGAGTTTGAGTGGCATGTGAAACACCCGGATGAAGCGTTGACCCGTAACTTCGGACTGGCACATTACGCCGATCCGCTGCCTTTACCGGAACCAGCCAGCGTGTAGTGCTCGCAAAGGCGCAAAGCAGCAAAGGCGCGAAGATTATTTTCTGGAATTGTTAACCCAAAATATTTCATCCATATGACAGAAAATGAAATCTCCAAGGAGGTTGTGGATGCCTGCTTTGTGATACACACTAAATACGGGCCAGGATTATTTGAATCGGTTTATGAAGAATTATTGAGTTATGAACTGATGAAAAGAAATCTGAATTTTGAACGACAGGTAGGAGTGGCTTTAGTTCATGATAATATAGTTCTTAAAAAAGCATTCAGAGCAGACTTGATTATTGAAAACAAGCTTATTGTTGAAATAAAATCTGTGGAAGAGTTGAAAGACATGCATTACAAGCAGCTGTTTACATATATGAAGCTTGCTAATGTAAAACTCGGATTACTGGTTAATTTTAATGTTGCTCTGATAAAAAATGGCATTCATAGAATAGTTAACAAATTATAAAAAATATAACCTTTGCTGCTTTGCTGCTTGGCGGCTTTGCGTGCAAAAAACTATATCCAAGATGGCGGAGGAAAAAAAATTATTCAAGGTTAAGATCGATAACATCTCCGTGGAGGTCGAACCTGGAACGACGATACTGAATGCAGCCCGGCAGATAGGAGGAGATGTGGTACCGCCGGCTATGTGCTACTATTCCAAGTTGCAGGGCAGCGGTGGTAAATGCCGTACCTGCCTGGTAAAAGTAACGAAAGGCTCCGATGCCGATCCACGCCCGATGCCTAAACTGGTGGCCAGCTGCCGTACTACCGTGATGGACGGTATGGAAGTAGGTAACATCACTTCCCCGGAAGTACAGGATGCCCGTAAAGGAGTGGTGGAATTCCTGCTGCTCAACCACCCGCTGGACTGCCCCGTGTGCGACCAGGCCGGCGAATGCGACCTGCAGAACCTGAGCTATGAACACGGCGCTGAAGCTACCCGCTACGAATTCAAACGCAGAACTTTCGATAAAATTGACATCGGCGATAAAATACAGCTGCACATGACCCGCTGTATCCTCTGCTACCGTTGCGTATTCACCGCTGATCAGCTCACTGAAAAACGTGAACACGGTATACTCGGCAGAGGCGATGCGTCTGAAATCAGCACTTATATCCATCAGTCACTCGATAACAACTTCATCGGCAACGTGATCGACGTTTGCCCGGTAGGCGCCCTTACCGATAAAACCTTCCGGTTCAAAAACCGTGTATGGTTCCTCAAACCGGTAGATGCCCACCGTCACTGCGAAGACCCGAAATGCTGCGGTAAAACCGTATTGTGGATGCGGGGTGATGAAGTGTTCCGCGTAACTGCCCGTAAAGACAAATACGGCGAAGTGGAAGACTTTATCTGTGATACCTGCCGCTTCGATAAAAAAGAGAAATCAGACTGGATCATCGAAGGCCCCCGCAAAATAGACCGTCACAGTGTTATTTCCCAGGGCCATTACGTGAATACCGTTAAACCGAAAGATCCGCTCGTGGAAGTACTGGACGGAAGACAACCGAAGTTGTTGTTCGATATCCACACTACCAGTGAGGTCAACAGGCCCGAAATTGATCTCTCCAAGATCGACGGTCCTGCTCACTCGGACGATTTTAATAAGTAAGCATCGTAATTTGTAATCGTAACTTATAACTGGAAATGACGTTTTTAAGCATAGACTGGTTTTTTATTCTGGAAAAAATACTGCTCATATCAGCAGTATTGGTGCTGTCGCTCGTAGTAGCCATGTACTCTACCTGGGGCGAAAGAAAGGTGGCTGCCTGGATTCAGGACCGTCTGGGTCCGAACCGTGCGGGTCCGATAGGCCTGTTGCAACCGCTGGCCGATGGTGGTAAGCTCTTCTTTAAGGAAGAAATCATTCCTACCAACGCCAACCGGTTCCTCTTTATCCTCGGTCCGTCTATCGCCATGTTGGTGGCCTGTATGACCAGTGCCGTAATTCCATGGGGCGATACGCTCACCATCGCAGGGCATACGGTGTCTCTGCAGGTGGCAGACGTGAACATCGGTATCCTGTTCATCTTCGGGGTACTGAGCGTGGGGGTATATGGTATCATGATCGGTGGTTGGGCTTCCAACAACAAATACTCGCTGCTGGCTTCCGTAAGAGCGGCTTCCCAGATCATTTCCTATGAGCTGCCGATGGGCCTGGCGCTGATCGCGCTGCTGATGCTGACCGGTACGCTGAGCCTGAAAGAGATCGTGGAACAGCAACGCCATGGCCTGTGGAACGTAGTATACCAACCGCTGGGTTTCTTCATCTTCCTGGTATGTGCCTTTGCAGAATGTAACCGGGCACCTTTTGACCTGCCGGAAGCAGAGAACGAACTGAACGGTGGTTACCACCTGGAATATTCCTCCATGAAACTGGGCTTTTACCTCTTTGCAGAATATATCAACATGTTTGTCAGCTCCGCGCTGATGGCTACTATGTATTTCGGTGGATACGCTTTCCCGGGTATGGACAGTTTGGGCGTTAGCCCCAATACGCTCACCATACTGGGCTTTGTAGCGTTATTCGTGAAGATACTGTTGTTCATATTCTTCTTTATGTGGGTACGGTGGACGGTCCCCAGATTCCGTTATGATCAGCTGATGCGCCTGGGCTGGAGAGTAATGATCCCGCTGGCACTGGCTAATATGCTGATTACCGGAGCAATTGTACTGGCTCGTCAACACTAATTCTATCAATTAATTTATACACACATTTGTGTGGACTAAATAAGCATTTATGCAACCATTAACAAACAGGGCAAAAGCGGTGGACCGTAGTCCGATGACCTTCCTGGAAAAAATGTATGTTCCTGCCATCGCAAAGGGCATGGGTATCACCTTTAAACATATATTCAAACGGAAAGCCACCGTTAGTTTTCCGGAACAGCGGCGTCAGTTCAGCCCGGTATTCCGTGGATTACACATCCTGAACCGTGATGAAGAGGGCCGTGAAAGATGTACCGCCTGTGGCCTGTGTGCCGTAGCCTGTCCTGCTGAAGCCATTACCATGGAAGCAGCGGAAAGGAAACCGGGAGAGGAAAACCTGTACCGGGAAGAGAAATATGCGGCCAGGTATGAAATCAACATGCTGCGTTGTATTTTCTGCGGATTCTGTGAAGAAGCTTGTCCCAAAGATGCGATCTATCTGTCTGAAACCTTTGCGCCATCCAACTATCAGCGTAAGGGCTTCATCTATGGCAAGCCAGACCTGTTGATCCCCAATCCAAAACAACAGGACAAATAATTAATCACAATACGCAAAAGCAAAAAATACAATAGTCAAACATAGCAGAAGATGGGAATGAGTATACAACAAATAATTTTCATGGTGCTTTCAGTCATCGCCCTGGTTTCGGCGCTGGGCGTGGTATTGAGCAAGAATCCCGTGACGAGCGTATTGTGTCTGATCGTAACCTTCTTTACCATTGCAGGACATTACATTATGCTGAACGCCCAGTTCCTGGCGGTTGTGCATATCATCGTATATGCCGGCGCTATCATGGTATTGTTCCTTTATGTGATGATGCTGATGAACCTGAATACCGAACTGGAGCCCCAGAAGCGTAACTGGCTGAAATATGCCGGCGCTATCAGCGGTGGTGCTTTACTGGTGGTACTGGTAGCCGCCCTGCGCGATGCCAGTATGCCGGCTATCAGCACAGAAGCCAATGAGGTTGGGTTGATCAAAAACCTGGGCCAGATGTTGTTCAAACAATATGTGGTACCGTTTGAAGTGAGCAGTATCCTGTTCCTCAGCGCCATGGTAGGTGCCGTAGTGATTGGTAAAAAAGACTAAGCAACGGATTCATTCATAATTCGTCATTCGTAATTTGTAATTCTTTATTATGCCTGTTCAATATTACATATTCCTGAGTATCGCCCTGTTTTGCATTGGTGTGATGGGCGTGCTGATGCGCCGTAATGCCATCATCATTTTTATGTGCATAGAGCTGATGCTGAATGCGGTAAACCTGTTGCTGGTTGCATTTTCCAAAATGTGGGCAGATGCAGGGAAGGTAGATGCAGGATCAGCGCAATTGTTTGTATTCTTTATTATGGTGGTGGCGGCTGCAGAAGTAGCAGTAGGGCTGGCTATCATTACACTGGTCTACAGAAACACTAAGTCGGTAGATATAAACATTCTTAACAGGCTGAAAAATTAATAATTCATCCTTCTTAATTATTAATTGTTTCGACGTCGTAAATAGAATTGATAAATGATTAAACTAGTTTGGCTGGTACCATTTTTACCATTATTGGGTTTCCTGGTGAATGGTTTGGGACGCAGATTTTTATCCAAGTCCCTGGTAGGATTTATCGGAAGCGGTACCGTACTGGCTTCCTTTGTGGTGAGCTTATTGGCATTTTTTGAAGTAAAGGCCCCGGGATTCCAGGCACAGGTAGTACACCTGTTCAACTTTATTTCCGTTGGCAGCCTGCATATTCCTTTCGCATTCCAGGTTGATCAACTGAGTGCATTATTTCTCCTGATTATTACCGGTGTGGGTACCCTTATCCACATCTACTCTACCTCTTACATGCATGACGAAAGCGATGAGAGTTTTGCGAGATATTTCGCTTACCTCAATCTCTTCGTATTCTCTATGCTGATACTTGTGCTGGGCGCCAACTATGTGATGATGTTCATCGGATGGGAAGGTGTTGGTTTGTGCTCTTACCTGCTGATTGGATTCTGGTTTAAAAATACCAGCTATAATAATGCGGCCAAAAAAGCCTTCGTGATGAACCGTATCGGTGACCTCGGTTTCCTGCTCGGTATCTTCTTCATGATCATGCAGTTTGGCACCGTTACTTTCCCCGACGTATTTGCGAAAGCAGCACCGCTGGGTATGAACAATCCTACGCTGATTGCCATTGCCATGCTGCTGTTTGTAGGCGCTATGGGTAAATCTGCCCAGATTCCGCTGTACACCTGGCTGCCCGACGCGATGGCCGGTCCTACCCCCGTATCTGCCCTGATCCACGCGGCCACGATGGTGACCGCCGGTATCTATATGATTGCCCGCAGCAACGTGATCTACACCCTGGCGCCGTCCATTCAGGCGGTTATCGCCATCATCGGTGTGGCCACTGCATTGTTTGCGGCTTCTATTGCACTGAAACAAAACGACATTAAAAAAGTACTGGCTTATTCTACCGTGAGCCAGCTGGGTTATATGTTCCTGGCCCTGGGCGTTGGTGCTTATTCCGCCGCCGTTTTCCACGTGATGACACACGCTTTCTTTAAAGCGCTGTTGTTCCTGGGTTCCGGTTCCGTTATTCATGCTATGGGCGGTGAGCAGGACATCCGTAAAATGGGTGGACTGAAAAAATATATGCCTACCACCAACTGGACTTTCCTGGTAGGATGTCTGGCTATTGCCGGTATCCCGGGTTTTTCCGGTTTCTTCTCCAAAGATGAAATTCTGGCCAGCGCTTATGCCCATAACCCTGTACTGTATGCACTGGGTCTGTTAGGCGCGCTGATGACCGCTTTTTATATGTTCCGCCTGTACTACATCACTTTCTCCGGAAAGTTCCGTGGTACACACGAACAGGAACACCACCTGCACGAAAGCCCTTCCCCGATTACTATTCCGCTGATTATTCTGGCGGTATTGTCTGTATTCGGTGGTTATGTAGGCCTGCCGGAAGTATTTGGTAAAAACCTGTTGGCAGAATACCTGTCACCGGTGTTTGCACCTTCTGCTCCTTTTGTTACCGCACACCACCTGTCTCACAGCACGGAATGGATGCTGATGGGATTGAGCAGTGTACTGGTGATTGCCTTTATCCTCATTGCCCGTCAGAAATTTGCGGCTTATGAAGATACCGGCAAAGAAAATACAGGACTGGCGAAAGTGCTGGAAAACAAATGGTATATCGATGAGCTGTATGATGCCATCATTGTAAGACCATTACAGGAGCTTTCCCGCTTCTTCCGTGACACCGTTGAAAAAGCAGGTATCGATAAACTGGTAAATGGTGTTGGCCGCGGTGTCCAGTACAGCAGCCAGCAGATCCGCCGTGTTCAGAGCGGGCAGGTAGGATTCTACATCTTTGCCATGGTAATCGGTATGATCGTATTATTTGTGATCGGATTCTTATTATAAACCAATAGCGGAAGTTACAAGCGCAGATAAATTATGTTGACAGTTTTATTAATACTGATTCCTTTCATCGCTGGCCTGATTGCATTTGGCCTGAAGGGGTCCGGGCCGAAGGTGCTGGGCATGATTGCATCCCTGGCGTCGGTAGCCGTAGCCATCGGAACCGTGTGCACCCTGCACGCCGCTCCGCAGAAACTTTCTTTTGTTACCGAATGGATACCTCAGCTGGGCAGCCAGTTCAGGGTAGGCCTGGATGGTATGGGCGCTATGCTGTGTTTATTGACGGCTATCGCTTTCCTCCTGGTTTTTATCACTATTTATAACCGCGACACCGAAAGGCCTAACAGCTTTTACGGACTGATGTTGCTCTCTCAGGCCGGTCTGGTGGGTGTTTTCACCGCCTTCGACGCCTTACAGTTTTATGTTTTCTGGGAACTGGCACTGATACCGGTATACTTCCTCTGCTCTATGTGGGGCGGTGAAAAACGTATACCCGTTACCTTTAAGTTCTTCGTGTATACCTTCCTGGGTTCCCTGTTAATGCTGGTGGGTATCATCTACCTGTATTTCCAGACACCGGATCATTCCTTTAGCTGGACCTCCTTCACCCACCTGCAGCTGAGCATGGGTGATCAGCAATGGTTATTCTGGCTGTTCTTTGTGGCTTTTGCCATCAAGATGCCGGTATTCCCGTTCCATACCTGGCAGCCAGACACTTATGAGCAGTCTCCTACCCCGGTAACCATGATCCTCTCTGGTGTAATGGTAAAAATGGGCCTGTTTGGCGTACTGCGCTGGCTGGTTCCGGTACTGCCTGAAGGCACTGCTATGTGGGCAGACTTTGCCATCGTATTATCTATCATTGGTATTATCTACGCTTCCTGCATTGCGATGGCACAGAGTGATCTGAAACGACTGATTGCTTACTCTTCCATTGCACACATCGGCCTGATGAGCGCTGCTATATTTGCTCACAACGAGCAAAGCACACAAGGCGTGTTATTGCAGATGTTCAACCATGGTGTGAACATTATCGGATTGTGGATAATCGTGGAAGTGATCCAAAACCGCCTGGGTATCAAAAATATGGACCAGATGGGTGGCATGGCCCGCAAGGCGCCGCGGATGGCTATCTTCCTCGTTATCATCAGCCTGGCCAACATCGGTTTACCACTTACCAACGGATTTATCGGCGAGTTCCTGATGTTCAGCGGCCTGTTCCAGTATAACCACTGGTTTATGGCTTTCGCCGGACTGGGTATCATCCTCGCGGCCGTGTATACGTTGAATATGATTCAAAAAGTAATTTTCGGTGAAGGCAATGCCCTGACAGATACCACTACTGACCTGCAACCCGGTGAAACCGTGGCTTTAAGTCTGGTAGTGATCATGATCTTTGTACTGGGCGTATATCCGCAGCCGATGCTGGATCTGGTAAGCAAGGCATTTTGATATTTAGTTATTTTGATATTTGGTCATTTAAAATGGCTAAATATCAAAATATCCAAATCAGAAAATTTTAAACGGGTTTTGTAACGAAACAATATGAATGCACTAATTTCTACTGCTTTATCGGGCGTTGTTCTGATGTTTGTCGGTTTATTTGTACGCAATAAGCAGCATATTAAATTTTTTGCCATCGCGGCCATCATCATATCATTTATTGCCAACCTGGCACTGTACCCCACGGTGCAGCTGGGCGGCTATGTTCTATATGGTATGATTGAAGTATCCAAGTTCAGTGTGTTGTTTAATGCAGTGGCTTTAGGTGCAACCCTTTTATATTTCCTGCTGTCGGGGAGCGAGTTTGAAAAAGTAGGGGAGCATGTGGCGGATTATTTCGCCCTGATCTTCTTTATATTGGCGGGTATTACCCTGGCATCCACTTTCAGCAACCTGCTGATGTTGTTCCTGGCGATTGAGATCATGTCTATCCCGCAGTATGTGCTGGCAGGGGCGGATCATAAAAGCCTGAAGAGCAACGAGGCTTCCCTGAAGTACTTCCTGATGGGTTCTTTCTCTACCGGTATCCTCCTGATGGGCATTGCCCTGATCTATGGATCTGTGGGTACCTTTAATATCACCGAACTCGGACTGGGTGCAGACCCGGTACATCCGCTGGCTTTGTGCGGTATTATCCTGATGGCTTTTGCCCTGGCTTTTAAAGTATCTGCGGTGCCGTTCCACTTCTGGACACCGGACGTATATGATGGTTCACCGACCGTGTTTACCGCTTTCATGGCGACTGTTGTGAAAGCCGGTGGTTTTGTGGCTTTCCTGCGGATGTTCCATGTAGCTTTCGCTGGTGGCGCTATCAGCCAGCACTGGACCCTGATCCTGTCTATTATCACTGCCGCTACCCTGATCCTGGGTAACTTCAGCGCGGTGTTCCAGCAAAGTGTAAAAAGAATGCTGGCTTACTCCAGTATCGCACAGGCCGGTTTTATGATGTTTGCGGTGATTGCTGTCAACCAGTTCGCTACACAAGGTATTGTGCTGTACGCAGCAGCTTACAGCCTGGCTACCATCGGTGTATTTGCCGTACTGATGAAGCTGAAAGACTATACTTTTGAAGGATTTAACGGTCTTGCCCGTAAACAGCCGCTGTTGGCGCTGGCAACCGCTATCTTCCTGTTTTCACTGGCCGGTATCCCGGTAACTGCCGGTTTCTTCGCCAAATACTTTGTACTGGCTGCTGCCATCCAGCATGGGCACCTGTTATGGCTGGTGATTGTTGGTGTGTTATGCGCCGCTATCAGCGTATACTACTATTTCCGCGTGATCATCGCCATGTATTTCAAACAGGGCGATCCGGAAGTGGAACCGGTTTCCGGCGGCTTCAAAGCAGCGCTGGTGCTGACTATCATCCTGGTGCTGGCTCTGGGCCTGTTCCCCGGCCTGCTGATCGGTTGCCTGTAAGATCGTTACAAGACAAATTCTTTATACACAAAGGAAACAGCCTGGCTGTTTCCTTTGTCATTTAAGGCTATTTCAACCGCTCAAATGGCATAGCCCTCGTTCATTCACTTTTTATTTTGCACCTGTCTGAACTTCCATTAACTTTATTATATGCGATTTTCAGACATATTTTCCCTTGCTTATCGTTCCGTGAGCGGCAACAGACTGCGCACCGGTCTTACGGTTTCTATTATCGCTGTAGGTATTACAGTCCTGGTAGGTATTCTGACCGCCATCGACAGTATGAAAAGCAGTATTTACTCCAGCTTCGCCAGTATGGGGGCTAATAGTTTTTCGCTGCGTAACCGTGATATGCAGGTGCATATCGGAAATGATGACGCCAAGGCTTCCAAAGGAAATAAAAACGTGAAAAAGGTCCGGAAATCCATCAGTAACAAGCCTATCTCTTACCAGGAGGCGCTGGCATTTAAAGAGCGGTACCATTTCCCGGCTACTGTAAGTCTCAATTTCAGGGCAACCGGCATCGCCACGGTGTACAAAGACGATAAAAAAACCAATCCCAACGTGACTGTTATTGGTGGCGACGAAAACTACCTCGATATCTCCAATTATACGATTCAGGATGGCCGCAATTTTAATGCACTGGACGTATCATCTGGCCGTAATGTGGCTATTCTCGGAAAAGATGTGGCGGAGAAATTGTTTGGCAAGAAACTTAAAAATGTGGTGAACAACACCGTTCGCGTGGGGGATGTGCGTTACCGTGTCATTGGCGTACTGGGAAGCAAAGGCAGCAGTAACCTGATGAGCGCTGATAACGTGGTGATTACTACGGTCAATAATACACGAAGAATATTCAACCGCCCTAATGCTTCTTATCAGATAGGCGTGGCCGTTAAAGATATCAAACAGATGGAAGCGGCGCAGGGAGAAGCAATTGGTACATTCCGGGTAATACGGCAGCTGGGCCTCAATGAAGAAGATAACTTCACGCTGAGCAAGAGCGATAGCATCGCAGAGATGTTGTTTGCCAGCCTGGGCAAAGTAAATCTTTTTGCCGTGGTCATTGCTTTTGTCACTCTCTTTGGATCGGCCATTGGTTTGATGAACATTATGCTGGTATCCGTAGCGGAAAGAACGCGCGAAATCGGCGTTACCAAAGCCCTCGGTGCCACTGCCAAAACCATCCGTAAACAATTCCTCTATGAGGCTATTATCATCAGCGTGATGGGTGGCCTGATCGGGGTTATCATGGGTATGCTGTTGGGTAACATTGTATCTGTTTTATTAAAATCTTCCTTTATCATCCCCTGGCTGTGGATATTGATCGGGGTTAGCCTTTGCGCAGCGGTAGGGCTGATTTCCGGTATTTATCCCGCTTTTAAGGCTTCCAAACTGGATCCTATTATCGCTTTACGTTACGAGTAGAATTCCCCGAATCAATTTGTTATCTTGTTCTTTCCAAAAGAAAGAGCATATGCCATTATTGATCGTTATTGCTGCTATTCTGCTGTTGGTAGTACTCGTTACCTGGTGTAAGATAAATACCTTCCTGTCTTTTCTGATTGTTTCCCTGCTGATGGGACTGGCCCTGCATATGAAGATCGGGGATATTACCCAGTCCATACAAACCGGTATCGGCAAAACATTGGGCTCCCTGATTGTGGTAATCGTATGCGGTAGTATGCTGGGCAAACTGGTAGCCGAGAGTGGCGCCGGTCAACGGATTGCCGGTGGCCTGATGCGTTTGCTGGGACCACGTTATATCCAGTGGTCGCTGATGCTGACCGGTTTTATCGTGGGAATACCGCTGTTTTACAACATCGGATTTGTGTTGATGGTGCCGCTGATATTCACGGTGGCAGCGCAAACCCGGTTGCCGGCGGTATACCTGGGTATTCCGATGCTGGCCTCTTTATCCGTGACCCACGGTTATCTGCCGCCACATCCTTCTCCTACCGCATTGGTACAGCAGTTTCATGCCAATATGGGACTTACGCTGTTGTACGGCATTTTGCTGGCTATACCGGCTATTATCCTGGCGGGACCGGTATTTTCCCGGTACCTGAAACGATATACCAGTGAACCGGGGAAGATGTTTGTGGCGCCTCCTTTACCGGAGGACCAGCTACCGGGAATGATGGCCAGTCTGTTTGCCGCTATGCTGCCTGTATTACTACTGGCTATCACCGCACTACTGAAATTATGGTTGCCGGCCGATCACGGGTTATACCAGGCGGTCATTTGGTTGGGCGATCCGTTGATCGTGATGTTGCTGGCGGTATTAAACGGTATGTACCTGTTGGGTATCCGCCGGGGAATGACTGCCAAAAAACTATTGGGGCTGATGGATGATGCCGTGAAAGACGTGGCTGTCATCATCCTGATTATCGGTGGCTCCGGCGCGCTGACGCAGTTACTGCATGATAGCAAGGTGAGTGACTATATTGCGGTCACCCTGAGCAATATGCATATGCATCCGTTATTGCTGGCCTGGGGTATTGCTGCTATCATACGGGTGTGCATAGGGTCAGCCACGGTAGCAGGATTGACTACCGCAGGCATCGTAGCGCCCCTGATCGCCAGTTCCGGGGTAAATCCCAACCTGATGGTGCTGGCTACCGGCGCCGGCAGCCTCATGTTTTCCCATGTAAACGATGCCGGCTTCTGGATGTTCAAGGAATATTTTAACTTGTCGGTGAAAGACACTATCAAAACATGGTCGGTGATGGAAACGATTGTTTCCGTAACAGGATTAGCAGGTAGTTTGCTGTTAAGTATGATTGTGTAACATAAACGTATATACGAAGAATTGTAATAATACATCCGATGGAATGGTATCAACTTAAAAACCCTGAACAGGTAGACTCTCCGGCATTGCTGGTATATAAAGACAGGGTCATTCAGAATATAGACCTGTTAAAAACAATGATTGATGATATACAACGTTTACGACCACACGTAAAGACAAATAAAACGGCAGAAGTTGTACAGTTGATGCAGGCAGCGGGTATTCAGAAGTTTAAATGCGCTACCATTGCCGAAGCTGAGATGCTGGGCATGGTGAAGGCAAAAGACGTATTGCTGGCTTACCAGCCTGTAGGCCCTAAAACAGATCGTTTATTACAGTTGGTACAACAATATCCTGCTACTGTTTTTTCCTGCCTGGTAGACAATAAAACTGCCGCTGAAGCTATCAGTCAGGTATTTGCAGCAGCGAACCTGAAGTTGGGTGTGTATATTGACCTTAACGTAGGGATGAACCGTACCGGTATTAAACCGGAGGCGGCGCTGGACCTGTATCAGTACATGCATACATTGCCAGGTATACAACCGGTAGGCATACACGTATATGATGGTCATCTTCATGATACGGAAATGGCTATACGAAAAAAACGTTGTGATGAAGCATACGCACCGGTACCCATATTACAACACGCTATCGTAGCGGCAGGTTTGCCGGAGCCGGTAATTGTAGCCGGTGGTTCACCAACCTTCCCGATACATGCAGCGCGACAGGTGATTGAATGCAGTCCGGGTACCTTTGTTTTCTGGGACGAAGGGTATAAAAAAAATCTGCCGGAGCAACAGTTTCAATGGGCGGCTTTGGTATTATCACGGGTTGTCTCTGTCATCGATGAACAGCTGATATGCCTGGACCTGGGACATAAATCGGTAGCGGCAGAAAACCCGCAACCACGGGTACATTTCCTGAATGCTCCGGATGCGCAACCGGTATCACAAAGTGAAGAACACCTGGTGCTGAAAGTGCCGGATACTGCTGCCTATCCGGTAGGTACGGTGTTGTATGGCGTACCGTTGCATATCTGTCCCACAGTGGCGTTGTATGAACGCGCCTATGTAGTGGAAGATCATGTGTGTACAGGTACCTGGAAGGTAATTGCGAGAGATAGAACGATTGCGCATTAATGGGTGATGTAAGATAATAACAAAAGGGCCGTCAACGTATATTGACGGCCCTTTTGTATATGTACATTCGGTATCAGTAATACAATTGTGACAAAACATTCGTTTCATCAAATGTCTTGGGTTTTAATCCCATAAATTCGGTGTACTGGGTGAGTGTCAGCAATGGTTTCAGTTTATGCTGCAACCCGTTCTGCATACTGTTGAGTTTCGTTTTATACGCGTTTTGATTGTTTTGTTGCAACGACTGAATATTTATTTTCTGTTGCAGATAAGAAGTAACGATAGTGAGTAGTTTGGGCTTTTGTTGTTCTGTGAGAAAAAGGGATTTATCCAGTTTGGAGACAATAGAATTCGCCGTTCCTTCAACATTCATGGTGGGGGCCTGAAAAGAAAGAAAGTTGGCAGTGGCGTTTACAGTGCAGCAAACAACGACTGCCAACATCAGGGTGGTGAATAGTTTTTTCATACGCAGAAGATCGATTTTGGTTACGGTTATTAAATATACTAAATAGCCGTAACATCGCCACCTTACTGCATCACCAGTTTTACATACCGGCTACGGTTGTGCATAATATCTTCATCTGTCTGGTAAATGGCGATAAACGTTTTATTATCAATCCATTTAACCTGGTCTATACCATATTTGGTAAGTTCTGCCTGACCAACCAGTCGTATATTCTTGTTGTCGATTTCAAACAGCTGAAAACCATTGGGATTAAAACCAGCTTCTATGTCCATGTTAGGGCATATAAAATATTTTTTATCAGGGGAGATGATCGGAGCTGTCCAGGTATTTAGTGTATCTCCATTATCAGGATTGAGCAGTTCAAATCCATCGGCTTCATAATAGCCGATAAACATACCATGACGATGCAGGTCCGGATAGTAGCCTGCATAGCTATAGCGAACAAAGTCATCGTCGTCTTCTCCATTATTGGCGCGTATTTTCTGGGCGCCGTTGCCCAGGCTGAATTCCAGTTGTTCGCCTACACGTTTTACACCCGGGTTTTTAGCAAGGGCGTTTCTTTCTGACGTATCACCCGATGGCTGATAAGCCGGGTATTGATCATAGGTAGCTTTATCAATAAAGGATACCAGGAACTTTTTGTTGCCGACCTGGATGGTGTCTATATAGTCGTGTGTAACAGTGACAGGCGTTTCCGGGGCAGTAGTGTCGTGTGTTGTTTGTGTGCTATCGGTGCCAGTCTGTTTGCCACTATTATTACAGGCATATACCAGGGGAACAAACAACAGCAACCATAGGATATTTTTTATCATAGTACGGAATTTAAGAATACAAATGTAGGTAATTATCTGTGTGGTAAGCGCAGGCCATCGGCCTTATTCAAGGTGAAATAGAAAGCATATCCCATCAGCATTCCGCTGAGAAATCCTGTCAGGTGCGCAGCATTATCGATGTCTTGTGAGAAGCCGGCCATCAACAGGTTTAATAGTATAAACAGGCTGATATAACCCAGGAAATTATGGCGGGCAGCGGCAGGAAAGAGACGGGTGGTTAGCAGGGCCATAAACACGCCATAAATGCCGAAAATTGCGCCGGAAGCGCCTACACCTACCATGTTGCGATGAAACCAGATGCTGGCATAATCGGAAATCAGGCCGGTAATCAGATAGGCGAGGATAAAGCGGAAGGGGCGAATCACCGGTTCCAGGAAAACGCCGGCAATGAATAATCCCAGCATGTTGGTCAACAAATGCCACCAGCCTGCATGCAGGAACATACTGGTGAATAATCTCCAGTATTGGCTATGGCCTACTGTTAATTGCCAGTAATTACCACCCCAGTGTAATAGCCGTTCTCCGTTACCCCACCAGAGATCCATGCCGGCCATGACTGTGAGCAGATACACCAGCAGATTGGCGGCTATCAGCAGCAGGGTGACAGGCATTTGTTTGAATCGGGTACGTTTATCCATCTGTTAAAAGTTACGGATAATTCCCCGAATAGGTTTACTGATAGTGGTAATCCAGGTCGACCTGGGTATCGGAGTCCAGTTTGGTGTATCCCGCCGTATGCAGGTGTACCCGCGCCCGTTGCGGATACCCGTTTTTGTAGGCGTAGAAAAATTGTACGGTAGTATTACGACGATATTGTTGGGAAGTGTTCTTATAAATAGATGTCTGTTGTTCGTCCACTTTGATCAGGGTAGGGTTGTTGGTACTCACGGGCAGCAGGAATGTCGCCAGGTCTGGCAGGGGAGTGGGCGATAATATAGATGCCAGGCCAGGACCCAATACCAGCTGGTTGGCCAGTGGTCGTAATGGGTTAATGGTATCATCCCATTCGTATTGGGCGGAGCGTACATACAAGCTGGTATCCTGATGTTTTCCGGTAACGGTATCGTGACAGATGTTTTTCCAGTCCGGGTTGCCGTTGGCATAGTTCCAGCTCATTGCCTGCGAAGAGTCGATATATTTCAATGCGGTGGGCATACCATTTTTCCAGGTGAGACGGGCAGTGCGCAGCGGGGTATTGTCGGGCGCATAATAATGTACTTCGGTAATATTGCCCAGGGCGTCCCAGGCGCTTACGGTCGCTTTTTGTACCACTGTTTTTTGTTGATGACTTTCGTCTGCAGATTCCATTCCGGTAAGCCGGTGGGTGGCGTCATAGGTGAAGGTGGTTACATTGGTATCCTGATCGGTATAATACCTTACCAGTTTGATGAGGTGCCCGGCGGTATCATACTGAAAGGCATACTGAGGGATCGTATCCCCCTGAATGGCGATGGAAGTCAGGCGTACAGGCGCTTTTTTAGCCCGGTGGGTGCTGCAGGCGGTAAACAGCACGGGTATCAGCAAACAGTAGAGGTATTTTATCATACAAATGGCGGCAATAAATGATGTATGAAAATACTAATAAGATTTGAGTTTTTTGGGGGGGGTATGGATGGGGTTGTTGGGGCCTTAATAGGCCCCTTGCAGGGTAAGTGCAGAATTGTCAACACCCGGGCTATCTGCCACTTTTTTCAATCCTGTGCCGTCGAGTAAACAGAAATAGATACCAGTGGTATTTTCGGCATCATCCATTGTTACAAATAGCACTCCTTTACCGTCTGCGGTGAGCCGCGCCTGAGGAGCAATCAGTTGTCCTGCCGGCAGCGTGATATTTATTTTCGTTTGTCCGCTGCCGTCATTACCTGATATCCAGATTTCTGACGATTTTCCGCGAAAGTCTTTCGTAAAAAGGAATTTGTTGAGTGGCTGCGGGAATCCGGGGCCTTCAGCCATCGCTTCTTTTTTACAGCTCATGTTGGTTACTACAACAGAAAGGCTAAAAACAAAAAGTACAATGGCGCCAAGTACAATCTTTTTCATAGTGGGTATTTATATTGTTATTGAGAGAGATTACAGTGGTTGAACAAACTTAATGCCTCCGGTTGTTAGTTCAGATAAATCACGACCATTCGTAATGTAATCATGAATCAGTTTTTTGTCCTCGATGACTTTTTTGAGGATAGAAACGATTTTAGACTCGGAGGTTGACTTTTTGGGCTGCATTAACATGATAGATTGACTATAAAAATAGTACTTCTGACTTTCTCATTTGTTAATGACTTCTAAACACCGCAAAAAAAATCCCGGACTGTCACCAGTCCGGGAAATATTTTATTCCGGTTATCCGGAAAAAGACTACTCAGCCACTACTTCAAACTCCATTTCGGTTTCGTTGCCTTTACCGAAATCCAGGCGTGCTTTGTAAGTACCTAATTCTTTTACATCATCCAGGATGTGGATGCGGCGACGGTCGATTTCGTAACCTTTCTGTTCTTTGATCGCACGGGCAATCTGAACACCAGTAACGCTACCGAAGATTTTACCGGAAGTACCGGTTTTAGCGCCGATTTTAACAGGAGAAGCTTTCAGCACTTCCACCACTTTCGCGATTTCAGCCAGCAGTTTCTCTTCTTTCACTTTCTGCACTTTCAGGCGTTCCTGCAGTTGCTTCATGTTAGAAGGACTTGCTTCTACCGCAAATTTCTGCGGAATCAGGAAGTTCCTGGCGTAACCATTCTTTACGTTAACCAGTTCATTCTTCTGACCCAGGTTATCTACGTCTTGTATTAAGATAATTTGCATAACTTCTTACTTTAAAAGGTCAGTAACATAAGGCAATAAAGCCATTTGACGAGCTTTCTTAATAGCCTGGGCTACTTTACGCTGAAATTTCAGGGAGTTACCTGTGATACGGCGGGGCAGCATTTTACCCTGGTCGTTCAAAAATTTCTTCAAAAACTCACCGTCTTTGTAATCTACGTACCTGATGCCCATTTTCTTGAAACGGCAGTATTTCTTCTGACGTTTCTCGGTTTTTACGGCTGTTAAGTACTTAATTTCTTGTTTTTTTGGTTTAACTGCCATAATAATTAAGCTTCAGTGGTTTTAGATTCTGCATTTACACCATGTCTTTTGCGGTTGTTGTACTCAACAGCATGCTTGTCAAGTGCAGTTACCATGTGGCGCAATACATTTTCATCACGGTTCAGCTGGATTTTCAGCTTCTCATTGAGGTCGGATGGCGCATTGTATTCCAGAACCAGATACATACCTGTAGTCTTTTTCCGGATAGGATACGCCAGTGATCTTAATCCCCAGGGATTTTCGTGCGTTATTTCTCCGCCGTTCTCTTTAATGAGATCAGCGAATTTTTTCTGAGCCGCTTTGTAGTCGTCTTCAGAAAGCACAGGGGTAAAGATCACCATCAATTCGTAGTTCATAATTCCCTGTTTAAATGGTTTTAAATAAAAAAAATTGGAGTGCAAAGATAAAGAACTATTGATAATTTCCGCGCCCCGAATGTGTTAAATCCCTAAATATGTTGCCTTTTCTGGTTTTTAATGTGTAAGGTGCTGTAAATCAGTATAAATGAACAGCCCGGGGCCCAAGCCCCAGGCTGTCAGCTATATTATTATTGATGAACGACCACTTTGCTTACCTGTACCTCCAAACCGGACTGTACCCGCAGGAAATAAACACCAGCGGGCAACTGACTGATATCCAATGATCCGGAATTCTGGCCCTTCACCAGTGTTGTCAGCGTTTCATGCCGGACTCTTCCCTGTAAATCTATCAGCTGTATCACCGCCGGCCCTATCTTATTCCAGTCAATCCTGTATTGCAACTGATGTCCCAGGAGGCACCACCACAACCGCTGCCACAAATCCTTACCGGTCAATAACACCGTTTTTACCTCACTGTATTGAACGCTGCCATCCAGGCCCAGGTACCGGAGCCGGTATTTGGCGATGCCCGGCCAGGGGGTATCATCATACCAACGGTACGTGTTGGCGGCTCCACTGGTTCCATGCGCGGCAACGGTATCCACCGGTGAAAAATGAATCAGGTTGCGCGACCGCTCTATCACAAAAGAGCCGGCATTGATCTCATAAGGGGTATTCCAGCTCAGCAACACTTTGCCGCCATCAACCCCGGCATCGAAACCCTCCAGCGGCAACGGATGCGCCAGCACCCGGAGGTCATAACGACTCAATACAGGGTAGTGATCAGTGGTGGTACTGCTATAACTGTTCACCAGTTGCTGCACCTGCTGCAATACCCGCGCGGACCCTGGCAGATACGCTACCCCGGTTTCGTCTGACCCGATCACATTATCAATGACACTGGAAAAACTGGCGGTGGATCGTTCCCCGGCAAGGCTCAACGGTAAGGTCAACGGTTTATAATGCAGGGTATCCAGCATAAAATCGATATAAGAGGTAGTCGTATCCGGCGCCCGCTCAGTAGTAATGGTGCGGGACAAATCATCATTAAAATCTCCCAGCATAACCAGGTTCTTATAAGGATACTGTGCATCCAGCGTGTCTTTCAGCTCTTTAAGACCGTTTTTCCGGCGGTCCCAGGAAACCAGCTTTTCTGCTTTGGTGCCTGTATTGGCCTTGGCATGCAGCAGTACAAAATGAATCCGGGCAGAATCGTTGTCCAGTTGGGCGGTAGCTTCCATCAGGTAAGGGAAACGGCCGGACGACCAGTTGTAATAAGCCGTGCTGCTGCCTCCCTGGCGTAATACGCCATAGGTACGGATTTTACGGATCACGGACGTCTTATAAACAAAGGCGAGCTTCTGTGCCAGGGCATAATCCACATCAGCAATACTATCTGCATAGGAACCGAAATCCGCCAGGGTATAGCTGTAGCCGGGCAGCTGACTAACAACGGCACGGAAACGGGCGGTGTCCACTACTTCTGCCAGGGCAAAAATATCAGCATCCAGGTATTGCAGTATGCGGGTCACGTTAGCCTGCTGCAGACTGTCATTGGCAGGGTTCTGTACCGGACTGCCAAACCATTCAATATTCCAGTTCACCACTTTGAGCGAACGCAGGGAAGTACCGGTCAACCGGATATGGTTGTCCGTGAAGCCGGGCGCTTTAAACGCCACGTTGCCAATAAACGCGGTATTGGCCGCTGTGGGTACAAACTTCACCCACAACTGCTGTGGTCCTGCCTGGAGGGTGGCAAGCGGGATAGTCAGCTGGTTGCTGAAAGTACTGCTGTCGCCGGACACCCGGAAGCCTGTGGGGACACTGATTTGCAGGTCGCCGGTGAAATCGTTGGCCCAGTAACGGATAGCCTGCGGGGCCGATTGTTGTCCGGACCTGATGTAGTCAAAGTCCAGCGCAGCGGGACTGCTGCTGAGTGTCGGGGCAGGTGCGGCGGTGGTATCTTTCAGACTAAAATCGTCGATAGTCCAGCGGGCAGCCTGCAAAGCAGGGGATGATGTGTAGATAAAAGCGATGTATACGTTTTCCGCTTTATAACCAGAGAGGTTAATGCTTTCGCTGTTGTTCCACACATCGCTGCCGGCGGCAGGGAAACGGCCATTCAGCGTATGCCAGGTGGCATGGCGGGGATCACCGCTGCCACTGTAGTCTGTAGATACCTTCAGCTCGAGGGCCGGACCGGTAAAGGCGGTACGACTGCTGAAATGCAGTAAAGGCACCTGGAAACTGCTCAGGTCAAAGGCCGGCGATATCAGCCAGTCTTCGTTGTCCTGGGCGCCGCCACTGAAACCATTGATCTGAACGGCGTTACTGTTATTTTGTCCGAAGGTGGTGCAGGCCCATGTCTGCGCGCCCTGTACGCTGTATTGGGTAAAACCACCGCTCAGCGCCGTGCTGCCTGTTGGCGTACAGGTATTGAAATCAATGTTCAGTTGCTGGGCGCCGGTAGTGAAATACCATTGGGTACTATCGCTGATGCCGGCAAAGGCGTTGCCGGACAAATCTTTCACCAGGGCGCTGTCGATGGTGATATAATAGTGATGGTAAGGACGCAGCACTTTGTTCAGCGTCAGCTGATTGTTGCTGATGCGCAGTGCCGGATGCGTGATAGGGAATGTATCTGTACGGCCATTATTATGTAGATAAAGATTGCCCTGATTGGCGGCAATGTTTTCATTGAAGATGAGCTGCAAGGGAGTAGCAGGCGATACATCCACCGACTGATTGGCCGGTATCAGGCTGTTGATGACGGGCGGTGTGACATCGCTGCCTGCTCCCTTCACCAGGATATTGTCTACTGCAAAGGAGGGCCTGGAGCCTGAGCCGCTGATCTGGCGGTTGACCCACCGTAGTTGTACCAATGGCTGATTGTTACAGGCCGCAGGTAAAGTAATGCTCACCGGCAATGGTTGCTGTGGCTGCGTAATACCCGATCCTGTCTGTGTAACCGTATTGTTCTGATACGCTGTGCCAGCCACATTTGTGAAACTACCGGTATCGCCTATACGATATTGTAATCCCATTTCGTTGATACGGGTGTTGGCGCTTCCATCGTACGGATTCCTGATAGTCATGGCATCATAACTCACGGTGATGTTTACCTGTCCGCTGGTATTAACAGCCAGTACCAGCGCATTGTCTGCCGATCCGCTGTTCAGGAATCCCAGTTTGCCGCTGTAGTTATATACGCCGTTGGCGGTACCGGAAGCGCTGCCGTTGGGCGTCAGTGCTTTATCTGCCGAAGGGGTGGCAGTATTAAAGCTGCCGCCGGGAGAGCCGCTGAGCGTCCAGCCCTGCCATCCGTCAGGGTACGCTGTGGCGGAAGCGGATAAGGCGTCAAAATTTTCTTCGTAAGGCAGTGATCGCGGCTGTGGCTGACTTTGCGCCGGCAGACGGTCGCTGTAAAGGATGCTCAATAAGATAAAAAAACAGCGTAGAGGTCTTCTCATAGACTACAGTTTTAAGGGGGCTGATTCAGTATTTTGGTCGATTAAATCTACTAAATTGCTTTTGCCTGTCACTGTTTTTATATGATTTAAATGTTAATTTAGGGGGGATTTGTAATATTATTTATTTATTGAATACTGTTATTCCTGTTACAATTGCTCTTGTATATCCGGTTAAATATGATACGATGTTGACATCTTGTCAGCTAACAGCGGGCTGGCATATCGTTTGAAAAAAGTCAGCAGAAAAAAACAGAAAATCAATGCAAAAAGGAGCAATACGTGTTCAAACGGAGAACATTTTCCCCATTATCAAAAAATTCCTCTACTCAGACCATGAGATTTTTATCCGCGAACTGGTTAGTAACGCGGTAGACGCCACTCAAAAGCTGAAAACCCTCTCCAGCGTTGGTGAATTCAAAGGCGAATTAGGCAATATCGACATCGAAGTAAGACTGGATAAAGAAAAGAAGACAATCACCATTGCAGACCACGGTGTGGGTATGACGGCAGAAGAGGTGGATAAATACATTAATCAGGTAGCTTTTTCCGGTGCGGAAGAGTTCCTGAAAAAATATAAAGGCCAGGAAAGCGGTACAAATATCATCGGTCATTTTGGCCTTGGTTTCTACTCTTCCTTCATGGTGAGCAGTGAAGTAGAAATCATTACCAAATCCTGGAAGGAAGGAACATCGGCAGTTCGCTGGGAATGCGACGGCAGCCCGGAATACGAACTGGAAGAAGTAAGCAAGGAAGAAAGAGGCACTGAAATCGTGATGCATATCAACGAAGAAAGTGAAGAATTCCTGGACGAAGGCCGCATCCGTTCTATTCTTACCAAATTCTGTAAATTCCTGCCGGTACCGGTAAAATTTGAAGGTCAGCAGATCAACAATGTGGCGCCCGCCTGGACGAAAAAGCCCAGCGAACTGACTACCGAAGATTACCAGAATTTCTACAAGGAATTATATCCTTTCGCGGAAGCGCCATTGTTCTGGATTCACCTGAATGTGGACTATCCGTTTAACCTCACCGGTATCCTCTATTTCCCGAAAATCACCAAGAGCTACGAAATACAGAAAGATAAAATCAACCTGTATTCCAACCAGGTATATGTAACCGATGAAGTGAAAGATATCGTTCCGGAATTCCTGATGCTGCTGCATGGTGTGATCGATAGCCCGGATATCCCGCTGAACGTAAGCCGTAGCTACCTCCAGGGCGATCCGAACGTGAAAAAAATCAATGCCCACATCACCAAAAAAGTGGCGGACAAACTGGACGAAATGTTCCGTAACGACCGCAAAGGCTTTGAAGAAAAATGGGAGTCCATCGGCCTGTTTGCGAAATACGGCATGATGACCGATGATAAATTCATGGAAAAAGCCAACAAGTTCCTCGTACTGGAAAACGTGGATGGTGGCACTTTCTACACCCGTGAAGAATATAAAACGGCAGCAGAAGCACTGCAAACCAATAAGGAAGGCAAACTGGTGATCCTGTACGCTACCAATCCGGTACAACAGGACAGCTATGTGCAGGCCGCCAAAAACAAAGGTTTTGTAGTAGTGAAAATGGAAACACTGGTAGATGCTGCTTTCATCAGCAATATTGAAGCGAAATGGGAGAACGTACAGTTTACCCGCGTAGATGCTGATATCGCAGATAACCTGATTGATAAGGATGAGAATAATACCACCGTACTGACAGCCGATCAGGAAGGTAAGCTGAAAGACATCTTTACCGCCCAGGTTACCCAGCCTAACATCAAAGTGGAACTGAAAGGATTGAGCGGAGAAGCGCAGCCGGTAATTGTTACCCGTCCTGAATTCATGCGCCGTATGAAAGATATGGCCAGCATGGGCGGCGGCGGTATGAGCTGGTATGCTGCTATGCCGGATGAAATCAACATGACCGTTAACGCGAATCACCCGGTATACCTGAACATCCTGGATGAAAAAGACAACTCCTTACAGGAAAAACAAGTGAAGAACCTGGCCGACCTGGCGCTGTTGTCCCAGAACCTGCTGACAGGCGCCGATCTCACTGCTTTCGTGAACAGGAGCGTGGAACTGATGGCTGGAGTGAAAAAGTAACGCAGTCACGATAAGTTGATGTAAGACAATCTTTCTTTTTCGCTGAATTCTTTTTTCTTTTGCAGAAAGATACTACCTAAAGAAAAAATAGCATTTACTTATAAGAACTGGTCCCCTGGCTTTTAAGCCGGGGGACTTTTAATTAATGGCAGTTATATGAAAAAAAGAAAGATTGTTGTTTTTTACCATATTCTAATCATTGGGATGCTGGGACTCTTGGCCTGCTCAAAGTCCTCAGGAGTTACGCCTGACCCGGTAACACCACCCACAACAACACCTCCTGAAGACACCACCAAACAACCTCCTAAAGACACCGCCATTGTGCTGCCGGCTCCTGCAACCTTTACAGTAGAAGCAGTCAATACCAACGGTCCCAATATTACCCAGTACCTGCTTTACCTGCCGGATGGCTACAATAACGATCCTGCTGCCAAATGGCCGGTCGTTATTTATTTGCATGGCCAGGGCGAAATGGGGACGGATATCAGTGTGCTGCGAAATAGTTCATTGCCCAGAATGGTGAAAGGGAAACCGTTTATATTGGTGGTACCACAATGCACGGCTATCTGGTGGAATATGGACGCGTTGGAAGCATTTTATAAGGTAGTACTTAGCAGATACCGGATAGATGCGGGCAGAATTTATCTTACCGGCATCAGTATGGGTGGTATCCAAACGTGGGACTGGGCAGAGAAATACCCTGCGCATTTTGCGGCCATCATGCCGATTGCCGGCAATGGAGACGTAAAACTTGCCGCTAATATCAGGAACATGCCGGTATGGGCCTTCCATTCAGCGGACGATCCCAGGGTAGGGGTAGCCGGTTCCAGGAATATCATTAATGCGCTGCGGGAACTCGGCAATCCTAACGTTAAATACACGGAATATGCCACCGGTGGCCACGATGCCTGGACGCGGGCCTATAGCACTACGGAATTATATACCTGGCTGCTGGCGCAGAAAAAATAAGCTTTACCGTATAAAATAATAAAGCCCCGGGTGCTGATCCGGGGCTTTATTATTTTATACGGCAGCACTACTCAATTGGAAGCCCTGATGTCAATTACTTTTAGTTGTAGGTTCGTTTGTCCGTTCCACTCATTTTCATCAATGTTAAACACCATATCGAACGGTTTTTTACTGTTGACAACCGGGAATTTGTCGGCCATGTAAAACCCAATACCGGAAAGGGTTGCGCCGGATCTTCCCTGTCTCACGGAAAACTTGATATGTTCTTCTTTTACCAACCGGGAGTAGCCTGTGTCAGTGATGTTCCTGGCCAGGAAAACAGGGCGCAGGTTATCCGGTCCCAGTGGTTCAAACTGTTTCAGGATATTATAAAATGGTGCGGTAATATCTGAGAAATAAATTTCCGTATCAATCGTGATTTCAGGGACCAGCTGATCGGGTCTGATACTATTGGCAACCACCTCTTCAAAACGTTGCTGAAAGGCAGCTACGTTTTCCGGTTTAAGGGTCATGCCGGCTGCATAAAAGTGGCCGCCATAGTTGACCAGGAGGTCCTTACACTGATGGATCGCTTCGTATACATTAAATCCGGTTACTGACCTGGCCGAACCGGCTACCACATCATTGGATTGGGTAAGAATAATGGTAGGACGGTAATAGTATTTATCGATAAGCCGGGAGGCGACAATGCCTACCACTCCTTTGTGCCAGTGCGCCTGGTATAGTACCGTTGATTTCCGCAGGCCGACGGTTTCATCATTCTGCAGCAGGCTGACGGCTTCCTGGGTAATGGTATTATCTATTTCCTTACGGTCAAAGTTGTCGGCGTGCAACACCGCTGCGATGGCAGCCGCTTTTTCCTCATCGTTTTCGATAAAGAGGTTGACCGCCTTGCGGGCGTCATCCATCCGGCCTGCCGCATTGACGCGGGGTGCAATCACAAATACCAGGTTGGAGATAGTCAGTTGTTCCTTCAGTTCACTGAGTGTAATCAGTGCTTTGATACCGGGAAGCGGGCTGCTGTTGACTTTTTTCAGTCCATGAAAAGCCAGTATCCTGTTTTCGCCGGTCATCGGTACAATGTCTGCTGCAATGCTGGTGGCTACCAGATCCAGGTATTGATTGGCTTCACTCATGGGGATGCCCCGTTTCTGGGCGAAGGCACAGATGAGCTTATAGCCGATACCGCATCCGCTGAGTTCCTTGTAAGGGTAGGGGCAGTCGTATTGTTTCGGATTAAGGATAGCTACCGCCGGCGGCACTACTGCATCGGGCAGGTGGTGGTCGCAGATGATGAAATCAATCCCCATGTCCTTGGCTTCGCCGATAAGATCTACCGATTTGATACCACAGTCCAGCGCAATCACCAGGCTGAAGTCATTATCACGGGCATAGGCGATGCCTTCTTTAGAAATGCCATACCCCTCCCGGTAGCGATGAGGGATATAGAATTCAATATTATTGTAGAGTTTGTGTAGAAAAGCGTACACAGTAGCAACGGCGGTACAGCCGTCCACGTCATAGTCGCCGTATATCAATATTTTTTCGTGGCGGAAAAATGCCAGTTCAATGCGGGAGATGGCTTTATCCATATCCTTCATGAGCCATGGATCGTGGAGATCATCGAGCGTGGGGCGAAAAAACTGGCGGGCAGCCTCGTAGGTATGTACATGGCGCTGTACCAGCAGCCTGCACAGCAAGGGATGTATGCGGAGCGATGATTGAAGCGCTTTTTCCTGATTTGGTTGATATGCTTTGACTGTCCAGCGTTTTTGCATTATGTTTTCAGGTAAGAGAAACCGTTTAAAAGAAAAATGTAAAATAATAATGTCACCCGGTAATGGCTGATGGCGTTTGCCAGCGCCATTACAGCTACAGTTTACATTTATTATTTTACATTTTTGATTTTTTCTTCTAAAATGTCCGGTCGGTTGTAAATCT
The DNA here is from genome assembly GCF_014529935.1 of Chitinophaga qingshengii. Lineage (GTDB taxonomy): Bacteria > Bacteroidota > Bacteroidia > Chitinophagales > Chitinophagaceae > Chitinophaga > Chitinophaga qingshengii. The sequence continues at coordinate 2,740,256 of NZ_JACVFC010000001.1, read as the reverse complement.
CACCAGTTTTTCCAGGCCATCGCGGATAGCGTTTTGCGGAAATTTGTGCAGGATATCGAGTGCTTCGTCGCGGTATTGCAGCATTTTTTGTTTGGTGTAATCGATACCGCCGGAAGCTTTTACCAGTTGGATCACTTCTTCCACCCGGTCTTTTTCCGTATTGTGATTTTTGACGATGTTGATGATTTTCCGGCGGGTTTCCGGAGTTGCATGTTCCAGGGTGTATATCAGCGGCAGTGTCATTTTCTTTTCACGGATATCGATCCCGGTGGGTTTCCCAATTTTGGCGGAGCCATAGTCAAACAGATCGTCTTTAATCTGGAAGGCGACGCCTACTTTTTCGCCGAACAGGCGCATTTGTTCCGTGGTATGGTCGTCGTTGCTGGCGCTCCATGCGCCGGCGGCGCAGGCAGAGGCCAGAAGGGAGGCTGTTTTACGGCGGATGATTTCAAAATAGATATCTTCCTTTATATTCAGTTTCCTGGTTTTTTCGATCTGGAGCAGTTCCCCTTCACTCATTTCCTTGACGGCTTCAGACAGGATTTGTAAAGACCGGAAGTCATTGTTATTTAATGACAGCAGCAGTCCTTTAGATAATAAATAGTCGCCCACGAGGACGGCTATTTTATTTTTCCATAATGCGTTGATCGAAAATAGTCCCCGGCGTTGGTTGGCATCATCTACCACATCATCATGCACCAGCGTAGCAGTATGCAGCAGTTCAACCAGGGCGGCGGCCCGATAGGTGCTTTCCTGAATCTGATCGCTGAATAACCGGGCAGATAACAGTACGAACATGGGTCGGATCTGTTTTCCTTTCCGCTTCACTATATAATGCATGATCCGGTCCAGTAATGGCACGTGGCTTTTTACTGAATCCGCAAATTTGCCTTCAAAATCCTGTAATTCCTTACCTATCAGTTGCTTGATATCGTCCATGTATAAAATAAAAAGGATTGCTAAGCTAGGTTTTAAATGGGAAACTTTAACATTTTGGCCTTTAATTTGTATATGAAGTATAACATTCCTTTAACACAGGGGTAGGGTTCCTTTAACACAGGCTAAACAATCCTTTAACTTAATGTGGAAATAAGGTATATAAATACTTTCAGTTAAGCTTTAATATTGAAGGACTTATCAATGAAAATAATATTGCAAGAAAAATTTGTATATTCATTTATGATATTTACCTTTGCTAGGTAAAAAACGGGTTATTAGTAAATTTTTAACAGTTTTTAAATAAAACACAATTATGGCAAGCAAAAAGTACTTATTACTGGCAGGCGCTGTGGGGTTACTAACAGCATCTACCGGTTTTGCACAGGTTCAACCAGCCGGCTATGATGCATTGGATTCTTCCAAAGTGTCAGGCAAGCGGTTGGTACAACAAAATAACTTCCTGAACCACCAGTCTAACTTCCCTGCTAAACCTAGGGATATGTGGGAACTGGGTCTTCACGGTGGTTTACACATGATCAGCGGAACTATTCCTGCTCAGCCTGGTTTTGGTGGCGGTATCTCCCTGAGAAAAGCACTGGGTCATACTTTCTCACTGAGAGCTGAGTACACCGGTTCCATCGATAAAGGCCAGGACTACAAACTGCGTCCTACTTTCGCAGCTAACGGCAACCCTTGGGCAGCTACAGCAGCGAAAAATGGTGGTTACATCGTTCCTAACTACCGTTCTCAGAACCACCAGCTGTCTTTGGACGTACTGGCTTCCCTGAGCAACATCCTGTTCTACAGAGCAGAACCTAAAGTTAACTGGTACGTACTGGCTGGTTACTCTATCGTAGCAGCTGACGTTGACGTTGACGCATTGAATGCTAATGGTCAGGGTTACGACTACAGCGGCATCAACTTCACTGCTAAACGTAGTGACATCCGCAAACAACTGAACGACCTGAGAGATAAAAAATACGAGCAAAACGCTCCTTCTCAGGGTAACAGAATTGCGATCGGCCGTCACGACGACAACCAGCTGATCCGTCACGCACTGGACGTAGGTACTGGTGTGGCGTTTAAAGTTTCCAAACGCTTCAACATCGGTATTGAAGAGAAAGTAACGATGCCTTTTGACGCTTACCTGGATGGTTATCCTGGTCCCGGCGGTTCTTCAAAAGACTTCTACTCTTACACTAACGTGCGTTTCAACTTCAACCTGGGTAACGCTTCCAAACGCGTACAGCCTCTCTACTGGATCAACCCACTGGAGTATGCTTACAGCGAGCTGAGCAACCCTCGTCACATGAAACTGCCTACACCGGTTCTGCCTGATGCTGACGGTGATGGCGTAACTGATCAGTTCGACCGCGAACCTAACACTCCTGCAGGTGCACCTGTTGATTCTCACGGTGTTGCTAAGGATACTGACGGTGACGGCGTTCCTGATTACAAAGACAAACAACTGATCACTCCTACTTACTGCCAGCCAGTTGACGCTGACGGTGTTGGTAAATGCCCGGATCCTGAGTGCTGCAAAGGTAAAGTTGCTGAAACTTCCTGCGCTACCCTGGTTCTGCCTAGCGTTTCCTTCAAAGGTGCTTCTACTAAAGTAGGTCGCGATCAGGAAGCTATCCTGGCTTCTGTTGCCTCTACCCTGAAAGCTAACCCTTCTTGCAACGTGCTGGTTACTGGCCACGCAGGTGCTAAAGGTAAAAAAGGTGGTGTTGATCTGAGCAGCCGTCGTGTTGACTCTGTAATCGACTACCTGGCTGACAAACAAGGTATCGACCGCGGTCGCTTCATCAAACAAAACACTCCTGGTGAATCCGGTACTGTTGACTTAGCTCCTGCTAACTAATCAGCACCTCTCACTGAGATGAATAATTTAAAAAGCCTCTCCCGCTCGTTGGGGGAGGCTTTTTAATGCCAAATATCCCCCAAACAGCCTCTTCCTCTGTCACCTTTTTATTGCTGATCTCAATATTTACTCCTAATTTTGGAGGCTTTTTTAAAAATTTTTTTTACGTGGGCATAAACATTAACAGGGTCTCCCTGGCAGGTTTAGTAGTAGCGCTGGGTATCATCTACGGCGACATCGGAACTTCTCCGCTCTATGTTTTTAAAGCTATTGTCGGCGGCAACCCCATCAGCGATCTCCTCGTTATTGGTGGTATCTCTTGTATCATTTGGACCCTAACCTTACAAACTACCGTTAAATACGTTATCCTGACCCTCCGGGCAGATAATAAAGGAGAAGGTGGTATCTTCTCTCTATACGCACTTGTCAGACGACATGCCAAATGGACGGTTATTTTTGGCATGATCGGGGGCGCTGCCCTCCTGGCAGACGGTATCATCACACCACCCATCACCGTAACCTCTGCCATCGAAGGTCTCCGTACCCTCGAGGTATTTAAGGACCTCGGCCAGTTAACCATCGTAAAAATCGTACTCACCATTATCACCGGCCTGTTCATCATGCAACAGTTCGGAACCGTGTCTATCGGCCGCATGTTCGGCCCTATCATGGTACTATGGTTTTCTATGCTGGGTATCCTCGGTATCTCCCATATTACAGACGATTTCGGCATACTCCGCGCCTTTAGCCCGCATTACGCGATCGAACTGCTCACTACCTACCCTAAAGGTTTCCTGATCCTTGGGGCTGTATTCCTTTGTACAACAGGAGCTGAAGCACTCTATTCCGACCTCGGACACTGTGGCAGAGGAAATATCCGGGTATCCTGGATTTTTGTGAAATCCTGCCTGATATTAAACTATCTCGGTCAGGGCGCCTGGCTCCTGACACAAAAAGGACAGATTCTGCCAAAAGATCAGAACCCCTTCTTTATGATCATGCCGGAATGGTTTATCATCTTCGGCGTATTGATCGCTACCATGGCCTCCATCATCGCCAGCCAGGCACTGATATCCGGCTCCTTTACGCTGATAGCAGAAGCCATGCGGCTCAACCTGTGGCCTAAAATGCGGGTGAATTACCCTACGGAAATGCGCGGACAGCTCTATATCCCGGGTATCAATACCATGCTCTTTGTTGGTTGTGCTGCCATCGTTATCCTCTTCCAGGAATCTTCCCATATGGAAGCGGCTTATGGCCTGTCTATTACCATCTGTATGCTCATGACTTCCTGTTTGTTTGCCTTTTATCTATATACCCGAAGAGTGTGGACAGGCTGGATATTGCTATATCTCGTCGTTTATCTCTCCATCGAGTTCTCGTTCCTCTTTGCCAACCTCGTGAAATTTATGCACGGTGGTTATGTGACGGTGGTCGTGGCAGGCGCTCTCTTCCTGGTGATGATCGTCTGGTTTAAATCCCGCAAAATCAAAAACCGCTACGTGGAATTTGTACGGCTGGAAGACTACCTGCCTATTATCCAGGAACTGAGTAATGATACCTCTATCCCTAAATACGCCACTCACCTGGTGTACATGAGCAGCGCGGATAATCCGAAGGAGATAGAACATAAAATCATCTATTCTATCCTCAATAAAAAGCCAAAAAGAGCGGATATCTACTGGTTTGTGCATGTAGATGTGGTGGATGAACCTTATCTCAGTGAATACTCGGTACAAACTATCATTCCTAACGAAGTCATCCGGGTAGAATTCAGGCTCGGTTTCAAAGTGGAACAAAGGATCAACCTGATGTTCAGAATGGTGGTGGAAGACATGGTGCGTAATAAGGAAGTGAATATCACCAGCCGCTACGAATCGCTTAGTAAAAACAATGTGGTCGGCGATTTCCAGTTTATTGTGATGGAAAAATTCCTTTCGCACGATAACGACCTGCCATTATATGAAAGAATGGTCATGAAGATGTATTTCTTCCTGAAAAAGATTAGTCTTTCGGAAGAAAGAGGTTTCGGGCTGGATTCCAGTTATGTGACCATCGAGAAATATCCGCTGGTAGTGGCTCCTGTCACCAACCTGCAACTAAAACGTATTATTCACCACTAATCATTTAGGAATTTAGAGATTTTGATATTTAGATATTTGTGACTCGAAAATCCCGGATTTTTTTAAGATCTTGGAAGTCATAGATTTTGTATGGATTTGTGCTGATAGCAAAATAGCCAAATATCAAAATATCAAAATTTCTAAATTTAGTATGGTGAACAAATTTTTTGGCGTGCTGGTATTACTGGCATTGCAACAAAACGTATGGGCTCAAAGTGGCCCTGCCGGCGACTATCAGGAGCTGCCTGATCCCCGGCCGGTTAACAAAGCTTCCTGGGAAGCTGTAAAAGGCGACCAGCTTCATGTTGCCTTCGGTTCCACCGATATCCGTTATGAAAAAAGAAATGCGCCTGACCAGCAAAGTCTGGCTTCCTCCTGGAGTGCCAAAGCCTGGAAAAACGAGCGGGTACATACACAGTTCCTGATCTGGACCACCCGCCCGCTGAATGCCGTGAGCATTTCCACCAGCGCCCTACAGGGCAGCAAAGGTGCTACCATCCCCGCCAGTGCTATCAGCACGGGTTTTGTCAGGTATGTGATGACCGATGAGCTGAATAAAGACGGCAGCGGTTGCGGCCACCGCAAACCCGAAAATTTTGATTCTTCCCTGGTGGCCGATGGTATTGATATCCAGCGGAGCAAAAACATTGCAGCCTATCAAACGCAGCCGGTATGGCTGAGCATCCAGGTGCCTGCGGGCACTGCGCCGGGCGTATATAAAGGCACCGTAAAAATCAATGCCGGCGGTGCTGAGAGCAGTCTCCCGTATGAAATACAGGTGTTGAATCATACCCTGCCCGCTCCGAAAGACTGGAAGTTTCACCTCGATCTCTGGCAGAGCCCCGACGCGGTGGCCCGTATGTATGGCGTGAAACCCTGGAGCGACGAGCATTTGAAGGCCATGAAACCGTACATGGAAATGCTGGCGAATGCCGGTCAGAAATGTATTACTGCCACCCTCATCTACGATCCCTGGAACAGCCAGACAGAAGATGTGTACGGCACCATGATTAAATGGACCAAAAAGAAAGACGGCAGCTGGTCTTACGACTACAGCATCTTCGACAAATGGGTGCAGTATATGATGGGGCTGGGCATTAAGAAAGAGATCAACTGCTACAGCATGATTCCCTGGAACCTGAAGTTTTATTATTATGATGAAGCCAAAGGCAAAGACACACTGCTGATCGCCAAACCGGGATCGCCGGAATATGCGGCGCATTGGGAGCCTATGCTGAAGGATTTCGCAAAGCACCTGAAAGCCAAAGGCTGGTTTAACATCACCACCATTGCGATGGATGAACGCCCGATGGCAGACATGCAACAGGCGCTGACGGTGATCCGGAAGGCAGATAAGGACTTTAAACTGTCACTGGCTGGTAGTTACCATGCGCCGCTGGATAAAGATATTTATGACTTCTGTGTGGCTTCCAAAGAGCCCTTCCCGGATGAGGTATTGCAGGCGAGACTGAAGAAAGGATGGCCTACTACTTTTTATACTTGTTGTACGGAAGGTTTCCCCAATACCTTTACTTTTTCGCCTCCGGCAGAGGCAGCCTTTATGGGCTGGCATGCTGCTTATAAAGGATATACCGGTTACCTGCGCTGGGCTTTCAACTGTTGGGTAAAAGCGCCGTTACAGGATAGCCGTTTCCGTTCCTGGGCAGCGGGGGACACTTATTTCGTATATCCGGGACCGAGATCTTCCATCCGCTTTGAGCGCCTGGTAGAGGGGGTGCAGGATTATGAAAAAATCCGGATATTGAAAGAAGAGTTCACTAAAAATAATAACCAGGAAGGGTTGAGTAAATTGAAGAAGATGTTATCTCCCTTTGATATCAATGCTCCGAAAGATACGCCGGCAGGCGATTTGCTGAAAGCGGCCAGGGAAACGCTGAATACCTTATAAAGAAAAATCCTCCGGGGAACCGGAGGATTTTCTTTTTAACACAACTAAAAAACAATCAAATGTCCGAATTGGAATATCTCTATGTTCATCAATCGGGCTTCTTCCCATCTAAGAATGTATTGATAGTATTTATTTCGGTGTGGTTGTTCTGGCCCGGATCGCTCACGGTGTAATTGGAGTAGAAGTGTTCGGCGGAGCCGGCACCGTTATCCAGTGTTACATTGCGGCGCAGGTAAGCCGGAACGTTTTCAATTTCCGCGTTGTTGTCCATGTTCTTTACGTTGAAGCTGATGCTGCGCAGTTTAGCGACTCTTTCCGCCTGTTTACGCTTTTGTTCTTCCAGCTCCTCGTAAGAGTGTTGCATGGGCACTTCCGGTGGCAACGGCTGGTGGTTGGGCTCTTCTTCCCTATACACCATTTTCATTTCCGGTGGCGGTGTGTTACCTGGCTCCACATAAATGTGGGTAGGCCGGTTCAGGTACCCGCCGGCGCCTGCGTTGCCCTGTGGTTGTATTATATTCACATTAGGCTGGGCAGGTTGTTGCACATGCTGCGGTTGTACGTGCTGTTGAACAGGTTGTGATGGCTGTTGTGGCTGCACATACTGTTGTTGCTGCGGTATATGTTGTTGTACCGGTTGTTGCTGTACGGGCTGTGGTTCCGGAGCAACCTGCGGCTGTTGGGTAGGCACCTGTTGTACGTTCAGTACATAGTTCTGCCGGGCAGGCGCAATAGGTGCCTGTTGCTGCGGTTGCGGAGGAGTATATCCGGTAACAGGTTCAGGATGGGTTACTACCGGTTCCATCAGGCGTGGGGCCATCAGGTCCTGTGGTTCCTGGAACAGGACACCCTGAGACTGTTGGGTGCTCATTTTTTTCTCATCACCGTCTTTACCCAGTTGCATCACGATTTTAGGTTCGGTGCGTTCAGGGGTGGAAGGTGTCAATTTCATCTGCTGGATGGGTTTCTGTTCAAAACCGGTAGCGATGATAGTAACACCCAGTTTGCGGTCCAGTGACTGGTCGTAACCCACACCCAGGATTACATCGCAATCCTCGCCGGCCTGGCTTTGTACGTAAGCCTGGATAATATCCATTTCATCGAGGGTATGTTCAAATTCACCTTCAGAAGAAGAGATATTGATAAGAATCCATTTGGCGCCGCGGATATCGTTGTCGTTCAGCAGCGGGGAAGTCAGTGCGTCTTCGATAGCACGTTGCGCACGGTTTTCACCTTCTGCGATAGAAGCGCCGAGGATAGCCACACCACCGTTACGCATAACGGTGCAAACGTCGGCAAAGTCCACGTTGATCTGACCGGTAGAGTTGATCACATCGGTGATACATTTGGCGGCGGTAGCCAGTACGTTATCGGCTTTTTCGAAGGCTGCCTTGAATTTCAGGTCACCGAATTTCTGCCTTAATTTATCGTTGGAGATGATGAGCAGGGTATCTACATATTCTTTCAGGCGTTGTACACCTTCATCGGCCTGCAGCATTCTCTTTTTTCCTTCATAAGAAAACGGGGTGGTAACAATACCAACGGTAAGGATACCCAGTTCCTTGCATATCCGCGCGATGATAGGGGCGCCACCGGTTCCGGTGCCACCGCCCATACCGGCAGTGATGAAGGCCATCTTGGTATTCACCTCCAGTATTTTTTTGATTTCTTCAAAGGATTCTTCTGTTGCCTGCTTACCAATTTCGGGATTGGCGCCGGCACCAAGGCCCTGTGTGAGGTGTGGTCCCAACTGTATTTTGTTGGGCACAGGACTGTTAGCAATAGCCTGAGCATCGGTATTACAGATGATAAAATTCACTCCTTCAATGCGTTGGCTATACATATGATTCACCGCATTACTTCCACCGCCACCAATGCCGATGACCTTGATGATAGAAGATTTTTCCTTAGGAAGATCAAAATGTATCATGACTCTATACTTTTATGGGTTAGTACGGATAATTAATAATGAACATGTTAGATGCTGTAAGCGTGTATACTTTGCCGTTAATATGGTTCATTTGTCCTATCATTATTAATTATCGTTCTTAATTCTTTCTTATATATTAAACGTTTGCAGTTCGCAACAATTGCGCCATTTCATATTTACAGTTTAGCATCTTCTTCTTCTGTAAACATGTCAATGATTTTCGTCTTCATTTTATCCAGGAAGTTCTTCAGGGAAGCATTCCTTTCTTTGGCTTTTCTGTCCTGTATTTCCTGGGTGGTGGGGGCTTCTTCTGCCCATTCTTCTTCTTCCTGTTGCGCCAGCGATTGTGCGGCTTGTTCTTTAGCCAGGTAGCTGGTATTAATTTTTATATAATTTTCTTCCAGGGATTTACGGTCATTTTCAAAATCGTTGTAACCTTTGAGTATCAATCCTACGCAGGTAGCGTACATGGGTTTGGTCATTTCATCATCGAACAGGCCGCTGGACAGGTGTTCGTTGGGGAAACCGATGCGTGCGCTGGCGCCGGTAGTGTATTCGGTCAGCTGTATCAGGTGTTTCAGCTGGGAACCGCCACCAGTGAGGATAATACCACCATTCAGCATCTTATTGTCCATACCGATTTGTTTGAGATGATATACTACGAAATCGAGTATTTCACTCATACGGGCCTGGATAATATGTGCCAGGTTTTTCACGGAAATTTCTTTGGGGCTTTGTCCGCGTAAACCAGGAATAGTGATATAGGCGTTGCTTTTCGCTTCGTCGGCCAGTGCATAACCGAATTGAACCTTCATTTGTTCAGCCTGTGTTTTTAACACTCCCAGGCCGTTTTTGATATCATTGGTAATGTTTTCGCCACCATAGGGAATAACGGCAGTATGTTTCAGGATGCCTTCGTAGAACACCGCCAGGTCGGTGGTACCACCACCTATGTCTACAATGGCTACTCCTGCTTCAAAATCCATATCGCACATTACCGCCGCGGCAGATGCCAGCGGTTGCAGCACGAGGTCCCGGATTTTAAGACCGGATTTCTCCACGCTGCGGTTAATGTTACGGATGGCGTTTTTGTCGCCGGTGATAATATGGAAGTTCGCGCCCACCTTTACACCGGACATACCGATAGGATAGGTGATGTTCTGCAAACTGTCCACAATATATTGTTGCGGGATCACATCAATGATTTGATCACTGGCAGGGATAACAGTTTTATACTGATCATTGATCAGCTGGTCAATATCTTTCTGGGATATTTCCGCGTCAACATCATTGCGGACAATATCTCCACGGGTTTGCAAACTTTTGATATGATGACCGGCGATGCCGACATATACTTCATTGATTTCCAGGTGGGGGCTGGAAGCATAACAATTTTCCAGGGCTTGCCTGATAGCTTTGATAGTCTGGTCAATGTTCAGCACCATACCGTGCTGCACACCAAACGATGTAGCTTTACCGAATCCCAGGATTTCCAGTTTCCCGTATTCATTCTTCCGTCCTGCTATGGCAGCAATCTTCGTAGTTCCGATATCGAGACCTACAATGATGGGAGCTTCCTGATTCATGGCGTTGTTTGTTTTTTTGATGTGTTAACAGATTTATTCCCTGGCTTATACACTGCTTTAGGTTGTTGCTTGGCCGGCGCCGTTTTCTCCTGTTTTGCCTTCTCTTTTTTCACGGGCGCTTTAGCCTTCGCTTTGGGGGCAGCTGTTGTTTTTTCAGCTGCCGGTTTTCCGGCTGGTTTGGCGGCCACCGGTGGATGTTCCGGTGGAGTTGCTGCCGTGTTTTTTTCTGCGCTGTCTTCGCTTTCAGCGATGGGCGCTTCATCCGGCACAAACTGTTTAGCCGTGTCTTTGGGTATCACCGGTTGTAATGGTGGTACACCATCTTTACGCGTACATACGACCTCATTCTCAAAAGCGATGTTGATACGCGAATAATTATTCCAGCCTACCTTATTCAGTCCTTCCTTGTAAAAAGCCAGCAGTTTGGTAAATTTTTTTTCAATATCGGCACCTTCACCGAAAACGGTCACCTGATCACCGAGTTTGGGAATGAATTCAAACTTACGGTCGGTAGTAATCATCAGTTGTTCTACCTGTGCCATCCAGAAAGGATCTTTACCGATAAAACGACCCATGTCCACTACCTGGGCGGCCAGCAGGCTGTCGGTCCGCTGCAGCTTGTCCGCGTCTGTGGGAAAGCCGGTAAATACCGGTACCCTGGCGGCGTAACGGGATGATACCGGTATACGCTCTGCTGCTTCGTCGAGGTAAAAGCTGTTGCCCGAAAAGGTAAACACCCTGGCTACCGGTTCCCGCTGTGTAACTTTAATATGCAGTTCCTGTTTGCTGTTGAAATAGATCTCTGCATTTTTTACCCAGGGGTCCTGGTCCACCACTGCTTCCAGTGACCGGATGTTGATGTCCCGGATAGGTTTCCCTACCGGATTCAGTGCCTTGTCTTTCGTTAACAAAGACCGTATATCCTTGGCTTCTATGAAAAAGTTATCGTCCCTCCCTTCAAACTTTACCTGGATGCCTTTACAGATACCGGATTCCTTGTCTTTATTGGCCGCTGCCAGGAGGATAATAAAGCCCGTCAACACAAGCACCCAAAGGAGCAGTGCGCCCAGTCTTTTTAATATCGTCGTGGTTTTAGCCAATGTTTTTTTCTATTTAGTGAAGCAGTTGACTGATCGGTCCTTTTAACTGGTCAATATCGCCTGCTCCGGCTGTGATTAATAAGGGGACAGGCGTCTTTTTCAGCCAGTCCAGTACTTCTTCTTTTTGCATGATCTGCACCGGCACCGTAATCTTTTCCGCCAGTATCTCGCTGGTAACGCCTTCAATCGGCAGTTCCCTCGCCGGATAAATAGGCAGCAGGATCACATCATCTGCCAGTGACAGGCTTTCTGCGAAACCATCAGCCAGGTCACGGGTACGGCTGAACAGGTGCGGTTGAAATATTACGGTACACTGTCTTCCCGGAAACAATGCCTTGGCACTGGTGATCAGCGCGCGCAGCTCTTCCGGGTGATGGGCGTAATCGTCTATATACACCTGGCGCTCGTTTTTGATCACATATTCAAAGCGCCTTTTAATGCCTTTGAAACTTTCCATCGCCGCTCTGATCTTATCTGCGTCAATACCCAGCAAATGCGCTACGGTAATGGCTGCTACGGCATTTTCCACGTTGTGCATACCGCCGATGTGCAACCGTATATTGTCAATCATCCAGTCCTGCTGCATCACATCAAACTCATATCCACCGTTGATCATCCTGATGTTGGCTGCGTAAGCGTTGGCAGCATCGTTTTGTAAACTATACAGCAGTTTGTTGTCTGCTTTCAGCTCATTTCCGCGATGCAGGCCGAACTTAGCAATCAGCGTGCCATTGGGCTTAATGTTGTGCGTATAGGTGATAAATGCTTCTTCCATCGCTTCCGGCGTGCCGTAAATATCCAGGTGATCTGCATCCATGGCAGTCAGTACGGCGATATCCGGACTTAATTTCAGAAAGGAGCGGTCATACTCGTCAGCTTCAATAACCGCTACTGCTTTTTCACTGCTCCAGAAATTTTTATCGTAGTTCACGCTGATGCCTCCCAGGAAAGCGTTGCAACCGTAACCGCTGTCGGTAAGCAGGTGTGCGATCATGGTAGAAACGGTGGTTTTACCATGGGTACCTGCCACGGTGATGGCAAACAGTGAACGGGTAACTTCCTGTAATACATCGCTGCGTTTTACTACTTCAAAGCCATGTTCCCGGTACCACTTCAGTTCTTCATGGGTAGCAGGAATAGCCGGCGTATATACGACCAGGTTAGCTTTGGTGTCCAGTGCAGTAATATCGTCTGTATAATGGATTTGCATACCTTCTGCTTCCAGCTGCCTTGTCAGCGCTGTAGCAGTACGGTCATAACCGCTCACGGCCACTCCTTTTTGGTTAAAGAAGCGGGCGATGGCGCTCATGCCGATGCCACCGATGCCGATGAAATAAACCCGTTGTATGTTGTTCAAATCCATATGAATCCTAAATCCCTGAATATCAAAATCAAAAAATACTTATTACTTCTTTTGCAATCACCATATCTGCGTTGGGATTACCCATTTCGCCGATATTTCTCTCCAGTTGTTCCATCAGCGCCCTGTTCTGCAGCAGGCTAAACAGCACGTTGGAGAGTTGTGCGCCCACTTCATCGTTTTTAATCATCAGCCCTGCGTCTTTGTTCACCAGGTTCATGGCGTTGGAGGTCTGATGATCTTCCGCTGCAAACGGATACGGCACAAAGATGACCGGTTTTTTCACCACACAGAGCTCGGCGATGGCCAGGGCTCCTGCGCGGGACAGTACCACGTCTGCCGCTTTGTACGCGAAGTCCATTACATTGATGAACTCATGTACTTTGATGTGGCTGGCGTAAGGGGCTGCCGCTGCTTTAGCAGTTTCATAAAACGGCTTACCGGTTTGCCAGATCAGCTGCAGGTCTTTCTGCACCAGGGTAGGCAACAACGGGAGTAATGCTTCGTTGATGGCCTTGGCGCCCAAACTGCCGCCTACGGCGAAGATGGTCTGTTTCCGATTGCTCAGTCCAAAGTGTTGCAGGGCATCTTCTTTACTGACGGCGGATTGTGTGATATTATTCCTGACAGGATTGCCGGTGAAAACAATCTTATCTGCCGGGAAAAATTTGTCCATGCCATCATAAGCGACACAGATTTTCTTTGCATGCTTACCCAATATCTTGTTGGTTTTGCCGGCGAAAGAATTCTGTTCCTGTATCAGCGTCGGAATACCATTTTTCTGTGCCCTTCTCAGCATGGGGAAACTGGCATATCCGCCAACACCCACTACTGCGTCCGGTTTAAATTCCGCCAGGATATTTTTGGCCTGCCGGAGACTTTTCCAGATTTTGAAAGGCAGCAGTATATTTTTAAAAATATTGCTACGGTTAAAACCAGCTATTTCCAATCCTTTGATGGGGTACCCTGCCTGGGGTACTTTCTCCATTTCCATTTTACCGGCGGCGCCCACAAAGAGGATGTCGATATCCGGCTGGATTTTTTTCAACGCATTGGCAATCGCTATCGCCGGGAAGATATGTCCTCCCGTGCCACCACCTGCTATAATCACTTTGCGTTGCATGTTCTTCAGTTACGATTGATGTTCAATTCTGTTTTATATAGATACGCATTAAGCTACCGCAGCGTTTTCTGCATTAGCCGCCATCACGCGTTCCAGTCTTTCTTTTTCTGCCTGTTTACCTTCCATTTCCTCCACATTACGCGCCACACTCAGGATAATACCGATGGCCATGCTGGTGAAGAGTACGGAAGAACCTCCCATACTTACCAGCGGGAGTGGTAACCCTGTAACGGGGAACAGCTGGACGTTCACCGCCATATTGGTCAACGCCTGTATCACCAGCGTTACGCTGAGGCCCAGTGCCAGGAAGGCCCCGAAGGCATACGGACATTTTTTATAGATCCGTATACAACGCAGCAGCAATACCATGTAAGCCGCCAGTATCAGGAATCCGCCGAACAGGCCATATTCTTCAATGATAGTGGCGTAGATATAGTCGGAGTAGGCGTGTGGCAAAAAGTTACGTTGTGTACTGTTGCCGGGGCCTTTTCCGAGAAACCCGCCGCCTGCGATAGCGATATTGGCTTGTTGCACCTGGTAGGGTACTTCTGTATGATCATCATTCATGAAGCTGTCCAGGCGCTTTTCCCAGGTTTTGGTACGCATCTCCATCCCGGAAATTTTAGCGATGGCAAACATCAGTACAATAGCCAACGCCCCTGCAGCAACCATGCCCGCGAGGAATTTTACCGGTACCCTGCCAATGAAGCACAGCAGCATGCAGCTGGCCATTAACAGCAAAGCCGTGCTCATATTAGCCGGCATAATAAGTACGCAGATAACGCCTACTGGTATGATGATGGGCAGAAACCCCTTTTTAAAATCGTCGATCACGTTTTGCCTTCTGGACAACTGCCGGCTGACATACATGAAGATGGCCAGTTTGGCGACGTCCGATGTCTGGAAGGTCAGGTTGATGATCGGTAGCCGTATCCACCGGCTGGCATCGTTGATATGCGAACCGAAGGCCAGCGTGTACACCAGTAGCGGTATCGATATCAGGAAGCCCACCTGCGCTACCCGCGAATAGATGGTATAGTTGACCCGGTGCGCAAAGTAAGTGATCACCAGGCCCATTCCCAGTACGATGAGCTGCTTCAGGAGGTAGTACTCCGTATGGCCGCCCCGTTCGCGGTAGGCGAGTGAACCGGTTGCGCTATACACAGCCAGCAGGCTCACCAGCGATAGAAAAATAACTATCGTCCAGATGACCTTATCGCCTTTTGTTCTATAGAGCAATCCGTTCATATTTGTTAATAATTTCGTTTAATCTTTTCCGTTATTCAACCCTTTTACCCGCAACCCCAGGTGTATTATAATGCTTTCACCGCTTCCTTGAACTTCCGGCCCCTGTCTTCATAATTTTTAAACAGGTCGAAGCTGGCGCAGGCGGGAGAGAGCATTACCACATCGCCTTTGGCGGCTTGTGCAAAAGCTTCGCGTACCGCGTCCATCATGCTGGAAGTGCTGATCATCACGGGTGTATCTTTTGATAACGCGTCGATGATCGGTGTGTTGTCCACGCCCATGCAAATAATGGCTTTTACTTTTTCCTTCACCAGGTCGCGGATAGCGGAATAGTCGTTGCCTTTGTCCACACCGCCCATGATCAGTACAATGGGTTTTTCAATGCTTTCCAGGGCAAACCATACGGAGTTAACGTTGGTAGCCTTGCTGTCATTGATAAAATCCACGCCTTTCACGGTGGTTACGTATTCCATGCGGTGTTCGAGGCTTTTAAAGGATGCCAGGCTTTCCCGGATTTTTTCTTTTCTGATATCCATGGTTCTGCCTGCAATTGCTGCTGCCATCGAATTATACAGATTGTGTTTCCCTTTTAGCGCCAGGTCATACATGGACATGATGACCGGCTCTCCGTCAACCAGTATTTGCAACTGCTCGTTGGCGATAGAACCGCCTTCTTTCAGTGGTTTCATGATGGTAAAAGGTATTAATGTTGAATAAATGGGTTGCTGCGCCAAATGCTGCATGATCTCCGCATCGTCCATACAATAGATGAAATAATCTTCTTTTGTCTGGTTCATAGCGATCCTGAACTTGGAGGCTACATAATTTTCCATTTTGTAGTCGTACCGGTCCAGGTGATCAGGCGTAATGTTGAGCAGGATGGCTACGTTGGGTTTGAATTCCACGATGTCATCCAGCTGAAAGCTGCTGATTTCAATCACATAATACTCCGCTGGGGCGGTTGCCACCTGCCTGGCATAACTAACGCCAATGTTGCCTACCATGGCCACGTTCAGTCCTGCCGTTTTAAAAATATGGTAGGTGAGGGCGGTGGTGGTGCTTTTGCCGTTGCTGCCGGTGATGGCAATAATCTTTTTACCTTTTGAAAAACGGTAGGCCAGTTCAATTTCGGAGATGACAGGTACACCTTTTTCGCGTACTTTTTTCATCAGCTCGGTTTTTTCAGGAATACCCGGACTTTTCACGATTTCGTCTGCATCCAGGATTTTATCCCACGAGTGATGGCCTTCTTCGAAAGGAATGTGGTTTACCGCCAGTTCCTGTTTATAGTTGTCTTTGATAGTACCGCCTTCAGACACAAAAACATCATACCCCTGCTGTTTGCCCAGCAAGGCTGCTCCGATCCCGCTTTCTCCTGCTCCTAATATGATAAGTTGATGTGCCATTTTTCGTATATACTTCTTTGTTAGTTCTTTGGTTTTATAATTATCTCATTTTCAGTGTCGCGATTGTAAATACCACACACATGATAGTCACAATCCAGAACCTTACGGATATTTTGCTTTCGTGATAACCGAGTTTCTGATAGTGGTGATGCAGGGGCGACATTTTCAGGATGCGCCGGCCTTCACCGTATTTTTTCTTGGTGTATTTGAAGTAAGACACCTGCAGCATTACTGACAGGAGCTCTACGAGAAACACACCACAGAAGATGGGTATCAGTAGTTCTTTGCGGACGATAAATGCCAGCGCTGCAATGATACCACCCAGGGCCAGGCTACCGGTATCCCCCATAAATACCTGTGCAGGGTAAGCGTTGTACCAGAGGAAACCAACGCAGGCGCCTACAAAGGCCGCGATAAAAATGGACAGTTCGCCCAGGTCGGGGATGTACATGATATTGAGGTACTCCGCAAACTGGATATTGCCCGATACATAAGCAAAAATGCCGAGACATACTCCTATGATGCCCGACACTCCCGTTGCTAGTCCATCCAGCCCGTCCGTTATGTTTGCGCCGTTGGATACGGCGGTGATGATAAAGATGACGATCAGGATATAGACAACGAACGTGTATTTTTCTGCGCCGGGAATCCAGGAAATCAATTTAGCGTAGTTGAATTCGTGGTTCTTCACAAACGGGATGGTGGTGATCGGTGTTTTCACATCCACAAACCGTTGTCCGTCGCGGGTCACTCTTTCCGGGTGATTCGTGGGCCTTCTTTCATAGGCCGCCAGTTTCTGGGCGCCCATCAGTTCGCGGGACACCACTACGTCGTTATTGAAATACAGGGTAGTACCTACAATGAGGCCGAGTCCTATTTGTCCGAGTATTTTAAAACGGCCTGCCAGCCCTTCCTTGTTCTTTTTAAATACTTTGATATAATCATCCACAAAACCGATGAGGCCTAACCAAACAGTACACAGCAGTACCAGCCAGATATACACATTGGCTACCTGTGCAAACAGGAGGGTGGGTATGATGATCGCAGCGAGGATGATGAGGCCGCCCATAGTAGGGGTGCCCTTCTTGGAATTTTCTCCCTGAAGGCCCAGCTCGCGGATCGTTTCACCGATTTGTTTGCGTTGCAGGAATTTGATGATTCGTTTACCCAACAACAGGGTAATGATCAGCGATAGCAACAGGGCCATCGTTACCCGGAAGGTGATAAACTGGAACATACCACCACCGATGATGCTGATCTTAAATTCTGTTTTCAGGTAATTTAAAAAATAATATAACATATGTTTTAGTCGGAGCCCCCCCATCCGCCTCATTTGGATGGGTGGCTTTTAAGTCATTGAGTTATTAAGTATTATTCCGTTCGTTTTAGTTATTTGTCGAGCAACCGCATTACTTCTTCCAGCACTTGTTTATCATCGAAGGGATGTTTCACCCCTTTGATTTCCTGGTATTTCTCGTGTCCTTTTCCGGCAACGAGGATGATATCTTCTTTCCCGGCGAGGGTGACAGCGGTTTTAATCGCTTCCCTGCGGTCGGTAATAGAGATCACTCTTTTTTTCTGGTGTACGGGTACACCGGCTTCCATTTCGCGGATAATGGCTTCCGGATCTTCGGAGCGCGGATTATCCGAGGTGAGGATGACGCGGTCGCTGCTATCAGTCGCTACAGCCGCCATGATAGGTCTTTTAGCCGTATCGCGGTCACCGCCGCAACCTACCACGGTGATCACCTGTTCATGTCCTTTGCGCAGGTTTTTGATGGTAGCCAGCACATTTTTCAGCGCGTCGGGCGTGTGGGCGTAGTCTACAATTGCGATGATACGGTCATGGGCAGATACGATGTAATCGAAGCGGCCTTCTGCACCCTGGATGTCGCTGAGTGCGCGCAGCACTACCGCTTTATCCTGGCCCAGCGATACCGCCGTACCGTATACCGCCAGCAGGTTGTAGGCGTTAAACTCACCGATCAGGCGGAAATGGACTTCCGTATCACCTACCAGCATAATCAATCCGGTGAGGTTGTTTTCCAGGATTTTCCCTTTGAAATCAGCCAGTGTACGCAGACTGTAGGTCTCTTTGCGGGCTTTGGTGTTTTGCAGCATCACCATGCCTCTTTTATCATCGAGATTGGTGAGTGCAAAAGCCGTAGCAGGCAGGTTATCAAAGAACGATTTTTTCACCCGGATGTATTCATCGAATGTTTTATGATAATCCAGGTGATCGTGGGTGATATTACTGAAGATGCCTCCGGCGAATTTCAGTCCCGCGATCCTTTGTTGATGGATAGCGTGGGAGCTTACTTCCATGAAGGCATACAGGCATCCTTCTTCCACCATTTGAGCCAGCAGCGCGTTGAGGCTGATGGGGTCGGGGGTGGTATGGGTAGCAGGTATGACGGTATCGCCTATCTGATTTTGTACAGTAGACAGTAACCCGCAGTGATAGCCCAGTTTCGAGAACAGGCGGAACAGGATGGTGGCGATCGTGGTTTTTCCGTTGGTACCGGTTACGCCTACCAGTTGCAGTTTATGCGAAGGGTTATCATAGAAGTTGCCTGCTATGATACCGCTGGCCTGGGCGCTGTTGTCTACCTGAACGTAGGTAACGGTATCCAGCAGTACTTCCGGCATGGTTTCGCAGATGATCGCTGCCGCTCCCTGTGCGATGGCTTTATCGATATATTGATGGCCATCGGCATGTACTCCTTTCACGGCAATGAAGGCATCGCCGGGTCCTACGGACCGGGAGTCGATAGCGGGTTTGTTCACGGAGAGGTCGGTCTTTCCGTGTACGGCCCTGATGCCTGCATTGTATAATATGTCGCTCAGCGTCTTCATCTAGCTCAGTTCTATTACGATCGTTTGTTCGTTTCCTATTTTGGTGCCGCCGGGGAGTGATTGTATTTTCACTTTTCCGGCGCCTTTGATGACAACCCGCAGGCCTGCATTTTCGAGCAGGTAGAGGGCATCTTTGAGTCCCATTCCTGTTACATCCGGTACAGCGCCTTTCGCCTGGGTAACCGGTTGGAAGTTCACTTTCCGGTTGCTGACGCTGGCGCTTACCCAGCTGTTATTGGCGACGGTCCCGTTGACCGGCATTTGCAGGGTATTGAGTATCTGTTTCCATTCGCCGCCTTTCCCGTTTTTCAGGGCCAGGAGGGTGTCCAGTTGTACGTTTGCCTGCATTGGCTTTTGTTTTTCCACAGCGATGGCGTATAATTTATCAGCCACTTCGCGGAATACGGGTCCGGCTACGTTAGCGCCATAAAAGCGCAGGGCGTGCGGTTTGTTTTTGATCACCACCACGCAGGTATACTGCGGGTCATTGGCGGGGAAGTATCCCGCGAATGAGGATTGGTAGATCTTATCCGCATAGCCGCGGCTGCCGTTAGCTACCAGGGCGGTACCGGTTTTAGCGGCGAAGGAGTAATAGGGGTTGCGCAGTTTCCTGGCGGTGCCGTCTATTGCCACTCCTTCGAGCATGGCCTGTACCTGTTTCAGTGTGCTGTTGGAGCAGATACTGTCCAATAACGCGGTAGGCTCAAACTGTTTAACTACCTGGCCATATTCCATGATGGAATTGACGAGGTAGGGTTTCATCATTTTACCGTTGTTGGCCACTGCATTGTATAGCATACAGGTTTGCAGCGGGCTGATCAGCACTTCATACCCGAAAGCCATCCAGGGTAGAGAAGTGTTGCTCCAGGTTTTGGAGCTGGTGGTTTTAATCACCGGATGGCCTTCCCCCACCAGATCGATGCCCGTGTTCTGGTCCAGTCTGAGTCTTTTCAGGTGGCCCACGAATTTGTTGGGTTGTCTACCATAGTGTTGAACGGCCAGTTTTGCCATTGCCACATTGGAGCTAAGCTCGAATGCGTGTTTGATGGTCACGTTTTGCGGGCCGGGGTGCGGTTCGGAATCGAAAACCGTTCTGCGGCCCACCTGCCAGCGTCCGCCGTCCATGTTGACCATCGTGTTCATGGTGGCGTATTTATCTTCCAGCACAGAGATAACGGTAGCCAGTTTAAAAGTGGAACCTGGTTCCCCTACCTGCAGTGCGTAGTTCATGTTCTCCCAGTAGCTGCCATCGGGTTGTCTGCCGAGGTTTGCGATGGCTTTTATTTTCCCTGTTTTCACTTCCATGAGTATACAGGTACCGTGGTCTGCTTCATTTTGCACCATCATATTCATGAGGGCTGTTTCCACGATATCCTGCATGTTTACGTCGATGGTGGTGATTACATCGCGGCCGTTTTCCGGTTCGATATCGTATCCTTCCACGGGTACGTAGGTACCGCCTGCGATGCGGCGCATGAGTCTTTTACCGGTAACGCCTTTCAGGTATTCGTTATAGGTCCTTTCCAGGCCTACGCTTTGCGAGTTTTCGCGGGCCAGTCCGATGGTCCTGTTGGCCAGCAGTTTAAAGGGGTTGATGCGTTTGCTTTTGCTTTCCGCGATCATGCCGCCTTTGTTTTTGCCGAGCCGGAACATAGGGAAGGTGCGCATTTGCTGGTATTGATTAAAGGGCACATCTCTTTTCAGGAGAAAGTAGCGGTCCTTTGATTTGTAACCTTCCTGTAATAGCTGGGCATAAGCTGCTTTGCTGCGGTCGCCGAACATTTGGGAGAGGGCGAGGGAGAGGGAGTCGAGGTTTTCCCTGAACACTTTCCCTTTTTTATCCCGTAGTCCGTCGGCGGCGAAATCTATCCGTATATCGAAATACGGGATGGAGGTGGACAGCATTCTGCCTTCCTCCGAATAGATGGTGCCTCTTTCCGCGTCGAGTGCCACGTAGCCGGTATGCAGGCTATCGGCCATATTGCGCCAGTAGCTGCCTTTCACGTTTTGGATATAAAAGACTTTAGCCAGGATGGCGACGCCGAAAAGCGCCATGCCGATCAGGCACAGATACACTCGCCACAATATGTCTTTTTTTACGTCCACGTTCCGGCAGTTTAGCTTCAGCTTTTAGCGTGTTAAGCGGCGCTATAAGCTATAAAATGATACCTGACGCTGGCTGCTATTTTTATATTGAGATGCTTGCCATTTTTTACCAGCATCCCCGTCCAGTAATATTTTCGGGCGGGCAGCACCAGGTATCAGTTATTCATGTCATTTTTCATTTTCTTTTTTCAGCACAATTTTTTGCGGGGGGGAACTGAGTTGTTTGAGGCCCAGTTGTTCCACAGATTTGCTCACTTCACTCATTTTACTGCGAAACATGAGCTCACTCTTCACATTGATATATTCCCACTTGAGCTCTTTTATTTCTTTGCCAAGCTGATTAATGCGGCGTATTTTTTTTTCAGCGAGGTGACTATTAGCGATATAGATCAGGGCAAGAACGGCCAGAAACCCGATATAGGGGAGGTTTTGTACCAACGCTCTGTAGTTGATACGCAACCGCCATTCCTTTTTCGGTTCTTTTACCGGTGGTATGTTTTCCGTGACGGTAGGTTCTTCCTGGTTTGTTTCTATAACTTCTTCCTGCAACACGCGTTATGCCTTTTTAATAAATTGACAATATAAAATTGAAAAGCAAATCACAACAGATGTGTATAGGATAGGATAGGAGAGGATGATAAAGCGTGGGCGTTATCATGCTAATTTTTCGGCCACCCGCAGTTTTGCGCTTCTCGATCTGCTGTTAAGCTTTAATTCTGCATCGCTGGCGGTTGCCGGTTTTTTTGTGATTAATCTGAACAATTTAGGGGGTGTTTCCTTTCCAAACGGATCTTCCGGTGCTTCCTCGAAACTGCCTGTCTTCATAAAATTCTTTACCAGCCTGTCTTCCAGCGAGTGGAAGGTGATGATGGCGAGCCTTCCGCCTGGTTTCAGTGCATTGGCGGATTGCGTCAGTAAATCTTTTAGAGCGCCCAGTTCATCGTTGACGGCGATTCTTAACGCCTGGAATACCTGTGCGAGGTATTTCTGCGGGTTGCCTTTTACGATGGGCTGAATCACGGATTTGAATTCCGTGATGGTGCGCATGGGGTGTGTTTTTCTTTGCCGTACAATGGTTTGCGCCAGGGTTTTGGCGTTGGTCACTTCTCCATATTCCTGGAAGATGAGTTGTAACCGGGCTTCGCCCCAGGTGGCCAGAATTTGGGCCGCAGTGAGGGTAGTCCGGGTATCCATCCGCATGTCCAGGTCTCCGTTGAACCGGATACTGAAACCTCTTTCAGCAGTATCGAACTGGTGTGAAGACACGCCCAGATCGGCCAGTATGCCGTCTACCTGATCCGCTTTGTGTAATTTCAGGAAGCGGTGCAGGTGCCGGAAATTTTGTTGTACAAATGTTACACGATCATCGATAATCCGGTTACGGTATGCATCCTCGTCCTGATCAAATACAATCAGTCGTCCTTTTTCGCCCAGTTTCTCCAGTATGGCCCGGGAATGTCCTCCGCCTCCGAACGTAGCGTCCACATAGGTCCCTTCGGGGTTAATATGTAACAGCTCCGTTGTCTCCTGCAGCAGAACGGGTAGGTGATATTGTTGTTCGCCCATATTGCTCCAGTTTAAATTGAAATATTGTTGTCTCCTCCTCCCATTACCTGTTGAGCCAGATCACTGAAGGCCCCTGGTGAGAAATTTTCAAAGAACTCCTGGTATTTACCTTTATCCCAGATCTCGATTTTATTGGATGCTGCTGCCAGCACAATGTCTTTTTCCATGTTTGCGTACGACAGCAGGTTTTTCGGTACCAGCAGTCTTCCTGCACTATCCAGTTCCAGAATGGTGGCTCCATTGAGGAAGTAGCGCCTAAATTCCCGCACTTTCGGGTCGAAATCGTTCAGCTTGCTGATACGTTCGAAAATGGGTTGCCACTCGTTCATGGGATACAATGACAAACATTTTTCAAAGCCTCTATTGATGACAAACTGTCCCCCGGCGGCTTCTGACACCTGCTTTTTGAATCCGGCAGGTAACAGAAAACGTCCTTTTGCGTCCAGCGTAGCCTCATATTCGCCTAGAAAACCTGTCATACCATGGGGCAAAGTACTTGAAAAACCATTTTCTAACACAAAATAACACTTTTTCCCACTTTTTAACGAAAAAATACTTTATAAATTTTTTCCACAAGAGCATATCCGTTATCGGACAGGGATTGGCCCCGGTTTATGCACCCTTTGGGCCCGACGGAGACGGAATTGTGTGGATAAGCTGTGTATTGATGTTAATATCATGTTCATAATGTGTTAGAAACCCAACCAGTCTGCCATAGCGGGCACTAAAATAACTGCACTTATTTTTCACCTGAAGGGAGCAGAACCGTTTTTACAAATAGGGGTAAAATTTAATTTGACGCTTTTCCGCGGATATTTTTTTGACAGTTTCAAACGGTTTTTTATTTTCGGCAGGTAAGCGGCAAAAGGAATCATTTCTTCGGTAAAAAGCCCGGTTTCAGCGATTTAACGGCCTCTTTTGCAAAATTTTAACAGCAATGAAAATCTCTTCGCCTTACATTTACATTTAATTCTTAATTTTGCCACTCTTTTATGCGGAAATTTTTATTGTATAGCACCCTTCTTGCGCTGATCGTGGTCGCTGCTACCTCTTGTAACAATGAACTGAGGCGGATCGAAAAAAGCAACAACTTCGAGAAGAAGCTGGCGTATGCTGACAAATTGTATCAGAAGAAAAAATACAATACGGCTCAAACGCTTTACCAGGACCTTTTACAGGTGTATAAAGGCACGGAAAAGTTTGAAGGGCTGTATTACAACTACGCATACTGTTCCTACTATGTGAAGGATTATGTTCAGGCAGCTTTCCATTTCAAAAACTACCTCGACGTATTCCCCAACAGCCCCAGAGCGGTGGAAATTGACTATATGCAGGCCTATTGCTATTATAAGCAGTCGCCCAAGGTATCCCTGGATCAAACCAATACCATGAAGGCCATTGCCCAGATGCAAACCTTCATCAACAACTACCCCCAGGCGGAAAAAGTACCGGAAGCCAACCTGGTAATCGAACTCTGCCGGAGAAAACTGGAAAAAAAGGAATTTAACAGTGCTGAACTGTATTATAACCTGGGCTTTTATAAAGCGGCCGGTATTGCCTTCAAAAACCTGATGCGCAACTACCCCGACTCCGATAAAAGCGACGGCTACAAGATAATGGCGATCCGTGCCTACTATAATTACGCGAAGAACAGCATCGAAGAAAAACAGAAGGAACGCTACGAAACAGTGGTAACGGAATATATGGACTTTCAGGACCATTACCCCAACAGCAAATTGAAGGCGGATGCCGAAAAATTTTATACCTTAGCGCAAAACAACATTAAATCACTGGAAAATGAGCAAAATAAAGAGAAGTCTAACCAGTAGTCTTAATCCCTGGGTAGAAACCAAAAATACTACCGATATTAAGAACCGGACCGGTAATTTATATGAGTCTATTGCCGTGATAGCCAAACGCGCCAATCAGATCAATATTTCCGTGAAAGAGGAGCTCCATTCCAAGCTGGAAGAGTTTGCCAGCCATACCGACAACCTCGAAGAAGTACACGAAAACAAAGAACAGATTGAGATTTCCCGCTTTTATGAAAGGCTGGCGAATCCTGCGATCCAGGCTACCCAGGAATTCCTGGACAGCAAAATTTATTTCCGCAAGAACGACGACGACCTGTTCAGCTAATCCGCCACACATTATTTTGTGAGGTGCGTGATTGCGAAAAATAAAAATATTAATTTCATGGCGGCAGAATACATTCTGCCGCTTTTTTTATATCTATGGACGATATTAAAATGCTACAAGGAAAGAAAATCCTGCTGGGCGTGTCCGGCAGCATCGCTGCCTATAAAGCCGCTACCCTCACCCGCCTGCTCGTGAAGGAAGGAGCCATTGTTAAAATTATCATGACTCCTGCGGCGGCCGACTTTATCACGCCCCTCACCCTCGCTACCCTGTCCAAAAACGAAGTACCACTACATATCAGCGACCATAACAGCTGGAACAACCACGTGATGCTGGGCCGATGGGCCGACGTCATGCTGATTGCCCCGGCTTCTGCCAATACCATCGCTAAAATGGCCAACGGCCTGTGTGATAACCTGTTGCTGGCCACCTACCTGTCGGCTACCTGCCCGGTATTCTACGCGCCCGCCATGGATGAAGACATGTGGAAACATCCTGCTACCCGCGCCAATGTAGCCCGTCTCCAGCAATACGGTCACCAACAGATCCCGGTAGCTGCCGGCGAACTGGCCAGTGGCCTCGTAGGAGAAGGCCGCATGGCGGAACCGGAAAACATGGTAACCCTGCTGCGCCGCTATTTCAGTCAGGCTGCGGGAGCCCGTAAACCACTCAGCGGTAAAATCGCCGTGGTCACTGCTGGTCCTACGATCGAACATATTGACCCGGTAAGATATATCAGCAACCACTCCAGCGGTAAAATGGGCATCGCTATCGCGGAAGCCCTGGCCGATGCCGGCGCCCAGGTGAAACTGGTGCTGGGACCTACCAACCTCACCACCCATCACAGCGGTATCGAAGTCATCCCCGTACAATCGGCGGATGATATGTTCCGCAGCGTGCTGGCGGTATACCCGCTATCCGATATCGTGGTGGCCGCCGCAGCGGTGGCAGACTACCGCCCGGCACAGGTGGCAGACAAAAAAATCAAAAAAGGAGAGGATAAGTTCAGCATCTCCCTGGAAAAAACACATGATATCCTCCGCACCCTGGGTAATAATAAAGGGCCGCAGCAACTGCTGGTAGGCTTCTCCCTGGAAACCAACAACGAAAGGGAGTATGCGCTGAAAAAACTGCGCGACAAACACCTGGATATGATCGTGATGAACTCCCTCGCCGATCCGGGCGCCGGATTTAACCACGATACCAATAAAGTAACCCTGTTCGATAACAGGGGAAAAGAACGTGACATCCCCCTCAAATCCAAACTGGAAGTAGCCAGGGATATTGTTTCTGCCATTATAGAACTACAACAACATGCGTAACCGTTTCCCGTTCACCCTGCTGCTGGCAGGCGTATTCGTTTTCATGGCCGACTGCCTGCAGGCGCAGGAGATCAGGGCTAATGTGACCGTAGTGGCCAACCAGATACAGGGGGTAGACCGGAAAGTATTTACCACCCTGCAAACTGCCCTCAAGGAATTTCTGAATAACCGCCACTGGACGGATGATGCCTTCACTCCGGCAGAAAGAATCGAATGTAATTTCCTGCTCAACGTGACCGGCGTTACCGGGGAAAACAGCTATAAGGCTTCCCTCACCATTCAGGCTACCCGCCCGGTGTATAACAGCAGCTATGTCACCAGCCTGCTCAATACACAGGATAACAACGTGGTGTTCCGTTATGCGGAGTTTCAACCGCTGGAATTCAGCGATACCCGCGTGGTGGGCAACGATCCCATGGCCTCCAATCTGACTGCCATCATGGCTTATTATGTGAATATCATCCTGGGACTGGACTACGACTCCTTCTCTCCCCGGGGCGGCGATGCCTATTTCAAAAAAGCGCTGAATATTGTCAATAATGCGCCCGATGGCAAAGACATCTCCGGATGGAAGGCATTTGAGGGTAACCGTAACCGTTACTGGCTGGAAGACAACCTGTTGAATGCCAAGTTCCTCAACTTCCATGATGTGATGTACCAGTACCACCGCAACGGACTGGATGTGATGTATGAAGATGTGAACAGAGGCCGTGCGGCCATCATGAACTGCCTCAACCTGTTGTATGCCATTCATCAGGACATACCCAACTCTATGCTGTTGCAGACATTTTATGCCGCTAAAGCCGATGAACTGCAGAAGATATTTTCCAAGGCCATGCCACAGGAGAAGAGCAGAGCAGCTGAATTGCTGGCGCAGATGGATGTGCCCAATGCACAGAAATATCAGCAGATGAAATAATTGCCGGATAATATGCCGGTCCCAATAATTTTTAGAAAAAGAATGAATAATCGAATTAAAGCGCTCGTAACAGGATTTTTATTTTTGATGGCAGCTTGTAGTGACCCGACCGCTGTTCCCAAGGAGTATCTCCAGAAGGACAAGATGAGTAAGATCCTGGCAGATATGACCATGGCGGATGCCTATGGTAACGAAGTGAGCGCGATGACAGCGCCTATGCCGGATTCTGTCAGACAGGAAAAAGTAAAGATCTACTACAAACAGATACTGGACCTGCACAAAGTGTCCGTGAAAGACTTTATGGCCAGCTATAACTGGTATGAAAGCCACCCGGACCGTATGAAAGAAGTGTTTGAAAAAGTGCAGGCCGATATCGCCAACAGAAAAAATAAACTGGGCAACCCGGTGGATGAAAACGCACCGGTCATGTTCCGTCTGAAAGGGCTTTTCCCTTATGCCGACAAAGCCATCCTGTTGCATACTTCCGATACGGTACGCCCCTTTATCAAGAGACAGCCATAAGATCAATATAAAACACCAAAACATGAACAAAGTATTAGCAAATGCAGATGAAGCTGTACAGGACATCCGGGACGGCGCGGTGGTAATGCTGGGAGGGTTTGGTTTAAGTGGTATACCGGAAAACTGTATCGCGGCGCTGGTAAAAACAGGAGTGAAGGACCTGACCTGTATTTCCAATAATGCCGGCGTGGATGACTTCGGATTAGGCCTGTTGTTGAAAACCCGTCAGATCCGCAAGATGATGTCTTCCTATGTAGGGGAAAACGCCGAATTTGAAAGACAACTGCTGGCCGGTGAGCTGGAAGTAGACCTCATTCCACAAGGTACCCTGGCCACCCGTATCCAGATGGCCGGTATGGGTATCCCCGCTTTCTTCACCCCTGCCGGTTATGGCACTGAAGTAGCCGCCGGTAAGGAAACCCGCGAATTCAACGGCAAACATTATCTCATGGAGATGGCATTGCATGCCGATTTTGCTATTGTAAAAGCCTGGAAAGGCGATACCCAGGGCAACCTGGTATTCCGTAAAACAACCCGCAATTTCAGTACCTCTATGGCTAAAGCCGGTACCATTACCATTGCTGAGGTAGAGCACCTGGTGCAGCCAGGAGAGCTGGACCCTGACCAGATCCATGTGCCGGGTATTTATGTGCACCGCATCTTCGCGGGCGCCAACTATGAAAAACGGATAGAACGCAGGACCGTAAAGATGTAACGGTAACGCTTGCACGTCATTATTCCACTTTCCAAAATCAGTATGTTATGCCTCTCGATAAATTTGGTATTGCCAAAAGAATAGCACAGGAATTAAAAGATGGTATGTATGTGAACCTGGGTATCGGTATTCCCACGCTGGTAGCCAATTACATTCCTGCCGGTATTTCTATTATGCTGCAGTCCGAAAATGGTATGCTCGGCATGGGCCCTTATCCGGCTGCAGAAGATATCGACGCAGATCTCATTAATGCGGGCAAGGAAACGGTAACAATTCTCCCCGGTGGCAGCTTCTTCGATTCTGCCGAAAGTTTCGGTATGATCCGTGCGGGCAAGGTAGATCTGACCGTACTCGGCGCCATGGAAGTATCCGATAAAGGAGATATCGCCAACTGGAAAATACCCGGTAAAATGGTGAAAGGCATGGGCGGTGCCATGGACCTGGTTGCTTCGGCCAAAAATATTATTGTGGCCATGATGCATACCAATCCTAAAGGCGAAAGCAAACTGTTGCCTGCCTGTTCATTGCCCCTCACCGGTGTTAACTGTGTGAAAAAAATCGTTACAGACCTCGCTGTACTCGAAGTAACACCTGACGGATTCCGCTTGCTGGAACGCGCGCCGGATGTGACGGTGGAAGAAATTAAAGCCAAAACAGCCGGCCGGTTAATTGTAGATGGCGATATACCCACCGTAAAACTGTAGACAGTCCCGCATCACCAATAAATATCAAAATAAATAAATCTAAAAATAAACAACCTCACTTGATAACTTATCAGGTGAGGCTTTTTTATACTTGTATTTTTAATTTAATATCTATATTCTTGCATCCCGAAAGCACGTTAAGAACTGTCATCTATACCTTGATCCAATAAATACCTATGAAGAGAATTTCTACTTTCCTGCTACTGTCATGCAGTACACTGTCCCTGTATGCCCAGGATTATGCCGGCTTCCGTACCAGCAGCTATGCCGGGGCCACCAGCGTATACAGCAACCCCGCCAATATTGCGGATAATCGTTACCGTTGGGATGTGAACCTGTTTTCCGTCAACGCCGGCGTAGGCAACAATCAGCTGAAATACAAGCTGGGAAATGTGGGCAGCGCCTTTGGAGAGGACACTATCAAATCACAGCTGTTTGGACAGAGCAAAGGGCTTACCCGCGCGTTGCTGAACGTATCGGCTACCGTTCCCACCGTAATGTTCAGTGTAAAAAAATGGTCCTTTGCTGTAGGCGCCCGCGCCCGTGTAATGGTAAACGTAACTGACCTGGACGGTAAACTGGCCGACAAAATCATGAACGATTTTAGCAGTATGGACCGTTCCTCTTTCCCGTACACTATCAATTCCAACGACAACATGCGCATTGCATTAAATGCGTGGTCAGAGTTCAATGTGTCTGCAGCCCGGGAAGTGATTACCGTAGGACCGCACTACCTGAAAGCCGGCATAACCCTGAAATACCTGGCGGGCGCCGGTAATGCCAGCATCAACATCAACCAGCTGAAAGGCACCATGGGTATTGATGAAGGCAAACAAGATACTTATCTGACCAATGCTTCCGGTGAGATCGGTATGAACTTCGCAGGGGTGAACCTCTCCGATTTTCAGGCAGAAGATGCGGCTAAAACACATGGCCGCGGCTTTGGTGCCGATCTGGGCGTAGTGTATGAATACAGACCGGCATCTGCTCAAAAAGGTTATAAGTTCCGCGCCGGCCTGGCGCTCCTCGACGCCGGCAAAATCCGCTACGAGCGCGATGTTACCCGCAGCGGTTCCTTCGGTATCAATATTCCCGCCGGTCAACAGTTTTATCTGAGCAACCTCAATGGTGTGGACCTCGACAACTACAAAAGGGAACTGGGTAAATACCCGCAATATTTTAAAGCAGATCAGCACAACGCTGCCGCCAATTATTCGATCAGTTTGCCAACCACGCTGCAGCTAACCGGCGATTATCATATCCATAAAGATTTCTTCGTCAACCTGGAAGTGCAGCTGGCACTGGCCTCTGGTAAAACAAAACCATTTAACGCGCAGTATTACAGTGGTTTCGCTGTAACGCCGCGTTATGATGGCCGTATTTTCGGGTTCTTTATGCCGTTGAGCTATAATGGACTGACTAAATTCAATGCAGGCGCCAGTTTTCGGGTAGGTCCCGTATTTTTCGGTTCCGGTAGCGTATTGAGTGCACTAATGGGCGGCTCTCACCAGGTAGATGGTTTCATCGGTGTTCGTTTCGGTGGTCTCCGTAAATAAATTTAACGTTTTCTTTTCGTGGGATTTACCGCTATGGCACGGTAAATCCCACGAAAGGAGATCGATGAAATGACAAAATAATTGGGTAACTTACAACTTGCTAAACGATGTTTGAGGTGCAAGTTGGTTTTCTCAGTTACAATGGTAAATTTTTTCCTGCCGGAGACCCAATCCTAACGGCTGATAACCGCGCATTCCGCTATGGTGATGGCTGCTTTGAAACGATGCGGGTACACCAGGGAGAAGTCGTGTTGGGCGACCTGCATTTTGAGCGCCTGCTTGCCAGTCTAAACTTATTGCATTTTGATATCCCTGCACATTTTACGAAAGCCTATTTTCTCCGGCAGATAGCAGATCTGTGTCATAAAAATAACCTGACTAATATGGCCAGGGTAAGGTTCACCGTATTCCGCGTAGATGGAGGGCTATACGAACCGTATAGCAATATGTTCAATTATGTTATTCAGACCTGGGAATTGAACAGCTCCATACTGGGGCTAAATGAAAACGGACTGGTACTGGATGTTTTCCCGGATGCGCGTAAAACCAGCGACAAATTCTCTCCCATTAAATCCAATAACTGTCTTCCTTATGTGATGGGCGCCATATATGGCAAACAACACGGGCTCAACGAAGTGCTGCTGCTCAATCAGTATGGCCGCGTGGCAGACAGTACCATCGCGAGTGTTTTTATCGTACATCGGAAAACCATTTACACACCACCACTTTCAGAGGGCGGTGTATGTGGCGTGATGCGCAAACACCTGTTAAGATCAGAGCTACCTTTTAAGATGGAAGAAAAACCACTGACCATAGAGGACCTGGAAAACGCAGATGAAATATTTCTGACGAATGCGATACAGGGTATCCGATGGGTGGGCCATTTCCGTGACAACAGCTATGGTAACGCCACTGCTGCTATTTTACACGAAGTATTGTTTGATGGTAAAGTATAACACAAAACCAGTTGTTAATCTCTGCTGGCTGCGGCGGGACCTCCGGCTGCACGACCAGGCCGCTTTATATCATGCACTGAAAGCGGGCCAACCGGTGGTGCCGGTGTTTGTATTCGATACGCATATACTGGATGACCTGGAAGATAAAGCAGATCGACGCGTGTGTTTTATTCACCAGGCGCTGGAAACTATGCAGCAGCAACTCACTGCTATGGGCGCCACGCTGGATGTTTTCCATGGCGCACCGGAAGCTGCGTTTGAACATTGGACCACCCGCTACACCGTGGGCGCGGTATTTACCAATCATGATTACGAACCGTATGCCCGTCAGCGTGATACCGCTATAGCCGCACTTTTGAAGGACAAAGGCATAAACTTTCATGCTTACAAAGACCAGGTTATCTTTGAAAAGAATGAAGTGTTGAAAGATAACGGTGACCCATATACGATATTTACGCCTTACAGTAAAAGATGGCTGGCTACCCTGCAGCCGTTTCATTATAAATCCTACCCGGTGGAAAGGTATGCGAAGTATTGGTATCAGCAGGAACCACTGAAAATACCTTCGTTGAAAACACTGGGATTTACAGCGGTTAAAACGACTTTTCCTGCAGCCGGCTTTCCGGAAAAAATTATTACCCGGTATGATCAAACCCGTGATATACCTGCGATACAGGGTACTTCCCGCCTGGGCGTACATTTGCGGTTTGGAACAATCAGCATCCGTGAGTTGGTAAAAAAGGCCCTCGATGATAATGCTACCTTCCTGAAGGAGCTGATCTGGCGGGAGTTTTTCCAGATGATATTATGGCATTTCCCGAAAGTGGAACATGCCTCTTTTAAACAGGAGTATGATCGTATTCCGTGGCGGAACAATGCCGCTGAATTTGAACGCTGGTGTCAGGGGGAAACCGGCTATCCCATTGTAGATGCGGGTATGCGGGAATTAAATGCCACTGGTTTTATGCATAACCGGGTGAGGATGATCACCGCCAGTTTTCTGACCAAACATTTGTTGATCGACTGGCGTTGGGGAGAAGCCTATTTTGCCGCTAAGCTGCTGGATTATGATCTGGCATCCAACAATGGCAACTGGCAGTGGGCAGCAGGTTGTGGCTGTGATGCGGCCCCTTATTTCCGGGTATTTAATCCTTCGTTGCAAACGCAGAAGTTTGATAAAGAGTTGCGTTATATCCGTCAATGGGTACCGGAGTTAGATGAGTTCAGTTATCCGAAACCGATGGTAGAGCATGAGATGGCGCGGAAACGGGCGCTGGAAGTGTATGGTAAGGCACTTGCCCGGTGAGTGTTTTCCCGCAAAGCGTGCAGAGATTTATTGTTGTTTTAAGAGCGCAAAGCGTGAAGATTACAATTGTTCATCTACATAAAACAGCAAAGCGCGAAGATCATACTATGTTGATCTTCGCGCTTTGCGATCTTTATATATTACATAATCTTATGCTCCTTTGCGAGCCACCACTTCCTCTGCCGCCGTCATCAGGGCATCTACCGCGGCGTGGCCTTCCTTACCAAGGTCCAGGCTGAAATCATTCACATAGAGATCGATATGCTGGCGCATCACCTGTTCATCCATTTCCTGCGCGTGTGATTTAATATAGTCGGACAGGTGAGGATATTCACTGTAAGCGTGTTGCAGGCTTTGGTGGATGAGCGCATCTACCTGGGCGCGTGTTTCAGCGGGAATATCTTTACGGATAAAGATCCCGCCTAACGGAATAGGATTACCGGTAGTAGATTCCCAGTACTCGCCCATGTCCATGAGTTTTACCAGGCCTTTCAGCTGGTAGGTGAAGCGGTTTTCGTGTATGATCACGCCGGCGTCCACATCGCCGTTGAGTACTGCATTTTCGATGTCGGAGAAGACCATTACCTGTTTATTGGTCGCTTCCGGGAAAGCGATGGAAAAGAGCAGGTTGGCGGTGGTATTTTCGCCGGGGATGGCTATTTTCAGGTTTTTGATTTCTTCCTTCGGGATATCCCTTTTAGCGATGAGCAGTGGTCCGCAGCCGCGGCCCAGGGCGCTGCCGCTGTTGAGCAGTTCATATTTGTCCTTTACTTTCAGGTATACGGCAAAACTCAGTTTGGTGATGGGCAGTTTCCCCTCCAGCGCCCAGCGGTTGAGTGTTTCCACATCTTCCAGCTGTGTATCAAATGTTAGTCCTTGCGTATCGATCTTGTTATTAACCAGGGCGTCGAAGATAAAAGTATCGTTCGGGCATGGTGAGAAACCTAATGATAAGTGCATATACTTAGAAAATTTTATTTGTTAAGATAAGCCCGCCAATGCTTTGACAGTTGAAATGAGTTCTTCATTCAGCTGTTTAACGGCCAGGGGGATGTTCCATTTACTTTTGTCGCGTATTTCCACATAGTTGGAGATACAGCGCAGTTGCAGGAAGGGTATTTTTTCCGAGAGGCAGGCGAAGTGGAAGGCGGCGCCTTCCATGCTTTCCACGTCGGGCATGTACTTGCTTTCCAGCCGGGTAATGGTAGGGATGTTGCCGCTGACCATGTTCACACTGACGCTGGTGGCTTTGGGCAGATCGGGGAGGTAGGGCAGGCCGCTGAAGGTATTCACCAGGGCGTTGCCTGTAAAAGGAGGCTGGGAGGGTTGCCAGAGGTGTATATCAAATAAATCTTTAAACTGATCCTGATCTTCCGCGCCGAGGTCGGCCAGGTATTCGCGGTCCACTATTACGAGGGAGCCCAGGGGCCATTCGCGGCGGAAAGTACCGGCTATACCGGCCTGGAGGGCTATGTCCGGCTGGTGGGTGGCCAGGTAGCGCCCGAGATGGTAGGCATAGTGCATCATGCCGATGCCGGCAATGAGTATTTGGATGTCACAATTGGCCAGGCGGTATTGGTGGGCAGATACTTTTTGGCTTTCATGGTCCAGGAATTGCAAAAAAGGCTGGACTTCCAGTATGGTCGCAGCGGTAACCAATAATTTCATGCCGTAAAAGTACGGCAAAAATGGTCGCTGGCAGTGTAAAACAATTGACAGGAATCAGGATAAACTTGGCACTACTCAGAGATAGTGGTATTTTTGCGAAAATTTTTTGCAATAATGATTTATTTAACGCGAGTAGAGAACTTTAATGCAGCGCATAAGTTATCTAACCCGGCATGGAGCAAAGAAAAGAACGAGGAAGTATTCGGAAAATGTGCCAATGTTAACTGGCATGGTCATAACTATGAATTACATGTAACTGTAAAGGGTAACCCCGATCCGGAAACCGGCTTTGTGTTCAATGCCAAAACTTTGGGTGTGATTATCAGGGATGCTGTTATAGAAAAGGTAGACCATCGGAACCTCAATATGGACGTGGATTTTATGGCGGGTAAGTTTACTTCTGCCGAAAACCTGGCGATCGCCATTTGGGACCAGCTTTCCCAACACTTACCTGCGGAAGTACAGCTTCATTGCATCAAGCTGTATGAGACCCCCCGCATATACGTAGAATATTACGGCGGTAAGTGATTTTATCCTCGCCTAATGTATGACTTTGTGTAACATGGCAGGTGCGGGACCAGCATTTGAATTGACTAAATCATATAAGAATGGCGTATAATAAGGTTGAAAGTTACGACGAAAAGATCACGTCCGGTCTTGTAAAGAACTATAAAGAATGCCTGGAACTGCTCGGCGAAGATGCCGACAGGGAAGGGCTTCTGAAAACCCCGGAAAGGATGGCGAAAGCTATGCAGTTCCTGACCCAGGGTTATCAGATGGATGCCAGGGAAATCCTCAATGGCGCCAAGTTCACCGAGGCATATAGTGAAATGGTGATAGTGAAAGATATAGAATTGTATTCCATGTGTGAGCATCATATGTTGCCTTTCTTCGGAAAAGCGCATGTGGCGTACATTCCCAACGGGTATATTACCGGCCTGAGTAAACTGGCCCGCGTGGTGGACGTATATGCCCGCCGGCTGCAGGTGCAGGAACGGATGACCCACCAAATCCTGGATGCCATCCAGGAAACGCTGCAACCGCAAGGGGTAGCTGTGGTAATCGAAGCGCAACACCTCTGTATGATGATGCGCGGCGTATCCAAACAGAACTCCATTACCACCACTTCCGCTTTCAGCGGTCAGTTCCAGGATGGTACCACCCGGAGCGAGTTCATGAAACTGATTAATAAATAAGTCAGTACGACTTATAAAGAAATGGTTTAACCGTTAACCGGTTAAACCATTTTTTGTTTTAATGCTTTTTTGATGCAGTTTTGCAACACCTGCAATAATTCATTATTAAACGTTAATAGATTGTATATTTGAATTATTTTTTATTTGATATAATCACTACAATATAAGCAATCATGAAGCATGCATATGTATTCCCCGGCCAGGCCTCACAATTTCCGGGTATGGGTAAAAACCTGTATGACACCAATGCCAAAGCAAAGGAACTGTTTGAGCAAGCCAACGAAATCCTGGGATTCCGTATCTCCGATGTAATGTTTACCGGTACTGAAGAAGACCTGAAACAAACCAAAGTAACGCAGCCTGCAGTATTTCTGCATGCCGTTATCGCTTTCCTGACTACCGAACATTCTCAGCCAGCCATGGTTGCCGGCCACTCCCTGGGCGAATTTTCTGCCCTTGTAGCCAACGGGGTACTGTCTTTTGAAGAAGCGCTTCGCCTGGTAGCGATCAGGGCTAACGCTATGCAGAAAGCCTGCGAACACCAACCCTCCACCATGGCGGTAATCCTGGGTATGGAAGATGCTAAAGTAGAAGAAATTTGTGCTAAGGTAGCCGCTGAAACCAACGAAGTGGTGGTACCTGCCAACTATAACAGCCCTGGCCAGCTCGTGATCTCCGGCACTATTAAAGCCGTTGAAACAGCCTGCGCTGAACTGAAAGCTGCCGGCGCTAAAAGAGCCATGCTCCTGCCTGTAGGCGGCGCTTTCCACTCTCCGCTGATGGAACCTGCCCGGGAGGAACTGAAAGCTGCTATCGAAAAAGCAGTATTCAACGCCCCCAGCTGCCCGGTATATCAAAACGTGGTAGCCGCTGCCGTAACCGACGCAGCCCAGATCAAACAAAACCTGATTGACCAGCTCACCGGCCCGGTAAAATGGAGCCAGTCCGTATTGGCCATGGTAGCCGACGGCGCAACAGAATTCACTGAAGTTGGTCCTGGTAAAGTGTTGCAGGGACTGGTGCAGAAAATCGCGAAAGAAGTAACCGTAAATGGGATTAATTGATTTAGGGATTTTTTGATTTACGAATTTAAAAATGCAGCGGAGATCATGTTATATATGGTGATCTCCGCTGCATTTTTAAATTCGTAAATCAAAAAATCCGTAAATCCCTACATCTCTATTGCCATTTCATACTGCGACAAATAATGCGGGAGCCCTGATTTTTCCAGGAAAGCGCCTATCTCCGGATTTTTTTCATCAATGTTGATAATGCTCATCGGGCCACCCAGTATACCGGACACATGTTGCAGTAAGGTGCTGCCAATACCGCGCCGGCGGAAATCCGGGTGCACTGCTATATTGCGGATTCGTTTGCTTTCTTTGTGTATGCTGATATAACCTACTACCTGTCCGTCCAGTACCGCTTCCCAGGTGCCTGTAGCCGGATATTCCCGTTTTATGCTGGCTACAGCATTGCTCCAGCTGGGTTCCATATCCATGAAGGTGCTTAACACAGCCCATTCCGGCGCATCGGTTTCGCGGATGCTGATACCCGGGGTAGTAGTATGAACGGTTACGGTTCCTTTGTAACAGTGGAACATGCGCATTTTGTGAAAGCCGCTGTTCGTATAGGCTTTGATGGCAGGTAAGTTGGAGCTGATCACTTCCAGGTAAATTTTCCGGATGCCTTTATCCTGGTAATGCGGAATAAAATGCTGATACATTTTCTGTATCAGGTGTTGTCCGCGATAAGCGGGGATTACGCCGGTACCGCCATTGTACAGTACTGTGGGATCAGGTTCGTGGTTAACGCCATGTAATACAAAACCACCCAGACTATTACCATTAAAGGCGCCCATAGACCATTCCCGCCTGAGGTTTTCCGCTTTCATCTTTACTTCGAGGATGGAGGGGGTAAGATGCATCGGTACAATATAGTCACTGAATGCTTCATTGAACGTATGAGCGAGTGTTTCCGTGGATTGGCCCTGAAGGTCCCTGAAATCGTGAAGAAAAATCATGGTAAAAATGTATGTCATCAATATTAACAATGATTGATGACATACATCGTGCAAATATTATAAGCGGGAGATTTATGATAACTCCACACTCACGTTAATCCATTCCGGATCAAATTTCGCCTCGTATTTTTTGTAGAAATTGATGGCGGGCGTGTTCCAATCCAGTACCTGCCAGAGTACGCCACTGTATTGTTTTTCCTTCGCTTCTTCGATGAGACGGTCGAGTAATTGTTTGCCTACGCCTTTGCCGCGCCACTGTTCAGTAACAATCAGGTCTTCCATATACATACGGCAACCTTTCCAGGTAGAATAGCGAACATAATACAGTCCGAATCCAATGATGAATTCTTTACCGGCAGCATCGTGTGTAGCCGCTACAAAAGCCTTCCATACCGGGTTGGGACCGAAACCGGCTTCTTCAAAATGAGCCAGGCTGACGGTCACTTGTTCGGGTGCTTTTTCAAATTCCGCCAGTTCCCGGATCAGTTCCATCAACCGGGGACAATCTTCTTTTCGTGCAAGCCTTAACGTTATATCTTCCATGTTTGCTGATTTATGCGAGTGAATCGGCCAGCTGTTTCAACAGCTCAGGCCACCAGTCTATCGCTCCCCATTGTTTGCCAAAACGTACAATGACAGCCTGTTTCCGGGGAGATATGTAGATGAACTGGCCTTTGGCGCCTAATGCAAAATAATCAAAATTATGGGCATCTGTTTGGTATCCCCACCAGCCATATTTGTAATAACCATGCGGACTACCTGCCCATTTACACAAGGGTGGTACCATCCGCGAGAGATAGGTTTTAGTGTCTGCCTTATGGGTGGGCGCACTGGTAGCGGTGTGCATCCAATCGGCCGGAATAATGGAATGGCCGTTTAGTGCGCCGTTTTGCAGGCACAGTTGTCCGAACCGGGCAAAGTCGATGGCCAGTGCGTTGAACCCGCTTTCCATTTTCGCAAAACCGGAATGCCGGCTGTCCACACTCCAGGAGGCATCGGCTTCAGCGCCCATGGGTTGCCATATTTTTTCGCTGAAATAGGCCGGTACGGGTTGGCTGGTGGTTTTTTCCAGGATCAAACCTAACAACAGCAGGTTGTAGTTGTTGTAGTGGTATACAGTTCCCGGTGTTTCTATCAAGTTAGCTTTCAGTGCCTGGTCGCGCAGGCGCAGGCCGTAATATACACGGGCATCGTCCGTCCAGGGCAATACGCCTTCCCGGTATGCCAGCCCGGAGCACATTTGCAGCAGGTGGGCGATGGTGACCTGGTCCTGTCCTTTTTTATCAAAAGCCGGCAGGTAACGGGCTACCGGATCTTCTACCGAATGAATAGCGCCTTCCGCGATGGCAATACCGATGAGGGCGGAGGTCATGGATTTGGCCACAGAAAAGGATGTATTGATGGAATCCCGCTGGTAGCCGTTGAAGTATTGTTCATAGCGGATTTGTCCCTGTTGCAGTATGATACAGGCCGTAGTGCCGGTATTAGCCAGCAGATCGGGGAGCGGGCCTTGCCGGGGTTGACCTTTGTAATTCCAGGAAACAGCGGGCGGCGGCATTTTTTCCGGGGCCTGTTCCAGGGGGAAGATGGTGTTGCCTTTGGCAACCAGGGCATTGGTAAAGCGCTTATAATCGTCTATTTTAGGGATGTTCCACCCTATACAACGCCAGAGGTAATTGAGCGAATCCATGATATTTCAGGTTAGGGATGGCAAAGATCGCAAGTAAATTGACAAACATTATTGTAATTTGTTGTAGAATCATTAGGATTTGGTTAATTAACATTTTGTCCATGAAAGAAATCCTGGTGCGGTTCGCATCGTATAACCACTGGGCCAATCAGCAGCTGGTGGCGGTCATGTTGAAGCTGAATGAAGAGCAGGTCGTGCAGGACCTGGGTGGTAGTTTTCCTTCCTTGTTTAAGACGGTTTGTCATTTGTGGTACCGGGAGAGTATCTGGTATCAGCGTTTGCAGCTGACAGAGCAGCCTGTAGATCCTACCGCGGCTTTTAACGGTACTTTTGCGGAGGCTTGCCAGGCCTGGCTGCGGCAGTCCCTCCTGTTGCAGGAATGGGTAAAACAGGCTACCGAAGCCAGATTGAACCATACCATCGCTTTTACGCCCCGCAAAGGTGAGCAGGTGAAGTTGCCCGTACAGGATGTGATCATTGATTCCTGCAACCACAGTACGTTTCACAGGGGACAACTGGTGCATATGTTGCGTCAGCTGGGGATTTCCCGTATTCCTGCTACCGATTACCATCGTTTTAAGCCTAAAAAGTAGGCGATTTATATTATTTTTACTCCATATACGCAGGAAAAAAATTCCGTTTTATGAATGCTGCTTCTTTTTATGCCCAAGCCCCGAAACACCTGGTGGCAGTAGATTGTATCATCTTTGGTTTCGACGAAGGCAAACTGAAGTTATTGGTGATGAAACGTAAAGTGGCGCCTATGGAAGGTGAATGGTCGCTTGTAGGTGGCTTTGTGCAGGCAGAAGAAAGCACCAACGACGCGGCAGCCCGGGTACTCAAGCATACTACCGGGTTGGAAAACATTTATATGGATCAGCTGCATTGTTATGGTGAAGTGAACCGGGATACCGGGGCGCGGGTAATATCAGTGGCCTATTATGCCCTGATCCGCATTAAAGACCACGACCGTCCGCTGGCCCAGGAACATGGCGCCCACTGGCTGGAACTGCACGAAATACCTGCGTTGATATTTGACCATAACCGTATGATCGACGATGCGTTGGTGCAATTGCGCAACAATGCACATTTCCATCCCATCGGGTTTGAACTGCTGCCGGAGAAATTCACCCTGTCACAACTTCGGAGCCTATACGAAGAGATATACCAAAAAACACTCGATAAGCGTAACTTCAGAAAAAAGATCTTGTCACTGGATGTGATGGAGAAGCTGGAAGAAAAAGACAAGACCTCATCCAAGAAAGGAGCGCATCTGTACCGTTTTGATCCCGCCCGTTATGAAGCACTGATGCGTAAAGGCCTGGTGTTTGAGATATAAGCAGCGCCGAACGAAAATGAACAAAATGAACAGAAGCCTACAGCACCGGGTTCACTGTATTAGTTTTATTTTTCCGGTAGAATTATGATAATCCTCAGACGATATATGCTGTTGCATATGTGCTGGTTGTTGTTTGTTTTCCCGACTGTGCTGCAGGGGCAGCACAGAGAGATCGGCAGGATTAAATCGCAACTGCCGCATATTAGTGACAGCGTAACTTATGTAGATGCCTTGAACCGACTGGCGGCTTTATACCAGGCCTGCCAGCTGGATAGCTGTGGACGTTATGCATCTTTAGCGAGGGATATGGCTATCCGTATTGAATACCCTTCCGGCAAAGCCCGCGCTTTGCGTAACCTCGGTAATTATTATGCCCTCCGCCCTCATCGTTACCTTTCTTATCTTTTTTATAATGATGCCCTGGAAGAAAGCCGTAAAGCCGGCGATTCTGTGAATGTGTCCCAGGTGCTGATGAATATCGGGATTTACCACTATTTCACCGGTAAACTGGCTTCCGCCAATGAGTATATGGCACAGTCACTGAAACTGACCCGGGAGCTGAAAGAAGATTCGCTGCATGCGCTCGGACTAGGCAACTTTTACGCGATCAACTATACCGACAGCAGTACGAAAGCTGCTGCCAATCGGGCTTTAGATG
The DNA here is from genome assembly GCF_014529935.1 of Chitinophaga qingshengii. Classification (GTDB taxonomy): domain Bacteria; phylum Bacteroidota; class Bacteroidia; order Chitinophagales; family Chitinophagaceae; genus Chitinophaga; species Chitinophaga qingshengii. The sequence continues at coordinate 2,698,427 of NZ_JACVFC010000001.1, read as the reverse complement.
AGGCTATTGTGCTGGCAGAACGATACCGCGATACCCGGGAGCTGTTGTACATCTGGCTGTTACAGGCCAATGTGCATAATGAAGAGAAAAGGTATGAGGCCGCCAAAGCAAAGGTGCGGCAGGTGATTGATACGGCGATGGCTGATGGATTTGATTATTATGCTATGCGCGGCCTGCTGGAAATGTGGGAATATAAAAGTTATCTCCATGAACCTGATTCACTGGTCTATTTGCAGGACGCGGTGGCACATGCCGTTACCGGCGGGTATATCGGGTTATTGCTGCCACAGGTAACGCAGTTGTATGACTATTTTCAACAGCATAAAGATACCCTGCAGGCTGCCAGGTACAGCCGTATTGCATTGAATATCATGCAACAGCAGCAGGATGACATGCAACAGGGCGAAATGGATTATATCGCCTATTCGCTGCAGGACCAGACACTGGACTCCCTGAAGATGCAGTCGGACCAGCAACAGGCCGCCCTGCAAAAGACCAGGCTGGCACAGCGCTACTGGCAATATCTGGCCATTTTTGTGGTGGCTATTATCGTGCTGCTGGCAGTACTTACCTGGTTCCTGATTCGTTCATACCGCTCTTCCCGCCTGCGCTCCCAGCGCCTGGCCCGCGTGAAAACCGAAATCGCCGCCGCCAATGAGGTGCTGAAAAAGAATGATGATTTTAAAAACAAACTGATCTCCCTGATTGCGCATGATTTCAGGACTCCCCTCTATAACATCATCGATATCACCGGTTTTGTAAATGAAGATATTCTCACTCCTGAAGATGCCGCCGGTATGGTAATGGAAGTAGAACAAACTGCCACCGCTACACTCACTGTTTTTGAAGAAATACTCAGCTGGATGAGAACACAATTATCCGGCTTTGTATACCGGCCACATTCTTTTGTGCTGACGGATATGCTGGAAATGTCGGCCCGTAATGTGCAGCATCTGCTGCGGGAAAAACATATCCGGCTGGAGCTGCATATCCCGGAAGGACTGATGGTACAGGGGGATTTTGAGATGCTGCAGTTTATCCATCGTAATTTCCTGCATAACGCCATTAAGTTTTCTCCGGAGAATGGCGTGATAACAATAACAGCTATACGTAAAAATGGATACGTGGAGGTCTTTTTCCGGGACCAGGGACCAGGTGTTGATCCGGCCGTACTACCGGGGCTGTTTACCTATGACAGTGAAAACTATGCCCGGAAACGGACGGGTAAGGGAGCCGGGCTGGCGTTGATCATTTGCCGTGACTTTATTGATAAAATGAATGGAGAAGCAGGGGCGGTCAATAATGAAGATGGTGGAAGCACCTTTTTTTACAAGGTGCCGGAAATCAACATATAACGGATACAGGAGGTATGAGAAAATCGTTTGTACGTGAGCGTTGGATAGTGGTGTTGCTCATTGTGAGCGGCTGGGTACTGCCGGTGCTGAAAAGCAGCGGTCAGGCGCCTATATTGCCACGTTTGCAGCGGGAGCTGCAAGCGCAGCGTGACAGTGCGGGATATGCAGCGGTATTGGGTAAAATTGGTGCCTTATATGCCAGTATCCACCTCGACAGTTCCTTTTATTATGCCCGCCAGGTGCTGGAAATTGCCATCCGGCAAAAGGATATGAAAGGCTTGGCGGATGCCAATAATATGCTGGGCTGGTATTATACCGCCAAAACGGATTATAATGTAGGTATACAGTACGCCTACAAAGCCTTATTGCTCAATGAACAAATGGGCGACTCTGCACAGATGGTGCGGTCGCTGAATATCATTTACGGTTGTTATAAAAACTCCGGTCATCCGGAGGAAGCCAATAACTATTTCTACCGGGCTTTTCACCTGGCCAACCGGCTGCCTGCAGATAAAGATTCTATGGCAGCTACCATGCTGGTGAACTATGCCTGGCGTTTTTTTGATGACAGCAGTAAGATAGACTCGGTGCGGCTGGTTTTACGGAAGGCGGCCACTATCCTGAAAAAATATCCTGATAGCCGGGCCGCTTTTTATGTGGCCGCTTTTGATGCTGATTTAATGGTACAAGCCGGTAGAGGAAAAGAAGCGGAAGAAAGGATCTATCACCTGGCTGACCTGGCCCGGCAGAAAGGGATGCCTTATGTGGCTATGGATATGTACGGACGGCTGTACGATTTTCAGCGCCTTGGTTATTTTGCCGATTCTACCCGCTACCAGGAACAGGCCTATGAAGTAGCGCGGCAGTCGACCAGTATGGAACAGAACCTGTACTGGCTTGGACGGCTATACGATTATTACCGCAGCCAACAGCAGCCGGAGAAGGTAGTATATTACGGTAATGAAATCATGCAGTTGGCGGCAAAGGACCGTTATCATACCAACCTGGGCGTATCCCAGGAGGCTGCCTATATTGATTTTTTTTTAAAGGAAAAAGCATTACGGACATTATCATTGTCCACCCGGACGCAGCAACTGGAGCTGGAAAGAGAGCTGGCAGAGAAAAAGAACCGCAGGTTGATTGTGGAAGGATTACTAATTATCATATTCCTGCTGATCGTGTTGTTTACCAGCCGGTATCTGCATTATCGCCGCTGGAAACAACAGGAAAACGCATTGGCACTCAGTTATGTGCAACTAGCCAAAAACAATGCAGCCCTTACAGAAAACGACCTTTTTAAAAACAGCTTGATCAGTATGCTGGCCACGGATTTCAGGACGCCACTGCACCATATTATTGCCGTGGCGGATCAACTGAAAACGGGTGCATTGAGCCAGCCGGAAGTAATCAGTTTGTTAAAACAGATAGGCAACGCATCCCGGAAAACGCTGGATGCTTTTAATAACATCCTGAAGTGGTTGAGGTGGCAGTTATCGGGGTTCGTTTATCAGCCGGTTACCTGTGAGTTGCTGCCCGTCATAGCAACCGCATTGGAGCCGTTGCAGGCGGAAATACAGGATAAACAGCTCACGATTGTTAACCGGATTGCTTCCCGCATGACCATTATCGCTGATATGGAAATTTTGCGGCTGGTGAATGTACAATTGTTGCAGGTAGCGGTGAGCACGGCACGGCCGGGTACCTTACTGTTGATTTCTTCTTATACAGAAAAGGGAAAGGTAACGGTGCGGTTTATGGTAGATGGCGGTGCTGCTACCCGTAAGTGGCTGGATGAATTGCAGGATAAAGAGCATAATATTTTTGCGTTAGGCATTATTATCAGCCGGGACTTTATGCATAAGATGAAGGGAGGCCTTGTGGTGGAAGAACAAGCCAATGGGTTTCTCCTGATGGAGTACACGATTTAACGTGGTAGGTATCCATTTTGCGTATATGCGTCAGTGTTATATCACTATTTTAGGATGTTTGCTGTGTTGGCAGCTAATGGCGCAAACGCCACAGTTGCCGGAGCTGCAACGGGATTTGCTACGGCAGCGCGACAGCGCCGGCTATCTGAACGTGCTGGGGAAAATAGCAGCGTTGTACGCAGTGATAGACATTGACAGCAGTTTTGTGTATGCCATCAAAGTACGCGATATGGCCGTCCGGCTGCACGATATCAGCGGTCAGGCGGATGCCAATGACCTGTTGAGCTGGAATTATGCGATAAAGACAGATTTCGGTGTAGCAGGTATTTATGCCTATAAGGCGCTCAAAATACATGAACAACTGAGGGATTCTGCCCGTATGGCCAAGACACTGAGTAATATTTACGTGTATTACCGTAACATGGGCCGTAAACAAGATGCCAACAACTACTTCTACCGGGCATTTAAAATGGCCAGCCGGCTACCGCCGGATAATGATTCCGTATATGGTATCCTGTTGGTGAATTATGTGATGCGTTTTTACCGGGACAGTACCCACGCCGATTCGGTGCACTGGGCACTGCAGCGGGCGCGGCAGGTGATTGCCAAATATCCCCGTTCCAAAATCAGTTTTTATGTGGATGCTTATTCACTGAATGATTTAGTAAAAAGAGGGGAGGGGCGCAAAGCGGAGGAAACCCTTTACCTGTTGGCAGATAAAGCGTTGCGTAGTGGTATGCCCTATGTGGCGATGGACATGTATGCCCGGCTGGACGACTTTCCCCGCATGGGATATCATCCGGATACGGCCCGTTACCAGGAAAAGGCTTATCAGTTAGGAGTGCAAACCGGTAGCATTGAATTGAATCTTTATTGGCTGGCACGCCTATACGATTATTATCAGCAGCAGAAAGACGCTGCGCGGATGGTACAGTATGGCCGTGAAATCATGCGGCTGGCCGCAGAAAAACGGTACCAGCCCAATGCGCATTCATTTGATTACATAGGATTTTTCCTGAAAGAGAGGGCGGTATCCGACCTGGCGCGTCAAAACCGGCACCGGCAGCAGGTATTGGTGGCCGAACTGGCGGAGGCGGAAAATCACCACTTACTGGTAGTATGCCTGTTGATTGTACTGGTGTTAGTGTTGGCATTGGTTGCTGAGCGATACTGGCATTACCAGCGGTTGAAGCAGCAGGATGAGGCTTTGTTAAAAGGATACCGGGAGATGTCGGAGCTGCACCTGGCCCTCACGGAAACGGATGCTTTTAAGAATAAACTGATTAGTATACTGGCGCGGGATTTCAGGGGACCGCTGGTACATCTGACGGAGGTGGCCGCCCGGTTCCAATCGGGTACTTTGTCCAAGGCCGAGATGGTGGTATGGTTAAAACATATCAGTACCACTTCCGGCCAGGTGCTGGTGGTTTTTGACAATATACTCAAATGGTTGCGGCTGCAATTATCGGGGTATCATTATCAGCCGGTGCGCTGTAACCTGCTGGCAGCGGTGAAGAGTGCCCTGGGGCCGCTGGAGGCGCAGCTGGAAAAGAAAAGTATCCTGGTGAAAAATTATATTCCGCAGGGGCTGACCGTTGCCGCTGATGAGGAAATGTTGAAACTGGTGAATATACAGCTGTTACAGATAGCCATAGCAGTGGCCGTGCCGGAGAGTATGCTGGAAATTGCCACAGAGCTGATCGCCGGGCAAATGGAAGTGCGTATACGGGTAAAAACAGGGGATGATGCCCGTTTTGTGCTGTCGGGACTGGAAAACTGGCAGGATAATGAACTGGCTTTGGGACTGGTGATCAGCCGGGACCTGATGAAGATGATGCAGGGGCATATCATAACAGAAGGCCAGGAACAATCGTACCTGGCCTTCGGATATATTTTACCGTGAAAAATTACTTACCGTATTTTTCGCCGTCGTAAGCCCATTTAATGTAGCTGGCACCCCAGGTGAAACCACCACCAAAAGCACACATGATCAGGTTATCCCCTTTCTTCAGCTGTTTTTCGTAGTCCCACAGGCATAAAGGAATAGTACCCGCAGTGGTGTTACCATAGCGGTGGATGTTCATCATTACCTTTTCTTCCGGCAGGTTAATATACTGGGAAGTGGCTGCGATGATACGTTTGTTGGCCTGGTGAGGCACCATCCATGCGATATTGTCCGCATTCAGGTTGTTACGCTGCAGTACTGTGTTAGCCGCGTCAGACATGTTGGAAACAGCGTATTTAAACACCATTTTACCTTCCTGGTATACAAAATGTTCGCGGTTTTGTACGGTTTCCAGGGTGGCTGGTTTCACGGAGCCACCGGCTTTCATATGCAGGTACTCACGGCCATGGCCATCGCTTTTCAGCACACTGTCGATAAGGCCATACCCTTCGGTATTGGGTTCCAGCAGTACGCCGCCACCGCCATCACCGAAGATGATGCAGGTAGTTCTGTCTGTATAGTCGATAATAGCGCTCATTTTGTCGGCCCCAATGACCATTACTTTCTGATAACGGCCACTTTCAATGAAGCGGGCGCCGGTATCCAGTGCATACAGAAAACCGGAGCAGGCTGCACTGATATCGAAACCGAATGCATTTTTAGCACCGATTTTATCTGTTACAACATTGGCTGTGGCGGGGAAAGTCATGTCGGGGGTTACAGTGGCAACAATCAGCAGGTCGATGTCTTCAGGAGTAATACCTCTTTTTTTGCAGATCTCGAGGGCGATAGGTACACATAAGTCAGAAGTGCCTTTTCCTTCTCCTTTAAGAATCCTTCTTTCAGAAATACCGGTTCTGGTCAGGATCCACTCGTCTGTTGTATCTACCAGTTTTTCCAGTTCCTGGTTGGTCAGCACGTAGTCAGGAACATATCCGCCCACCGCTGTAATAGCGGCCGTTATTTTATTCATATAAACTAAATATGTGTTTAAATCGAGGCGTAAAAATACGATATAAACGAATATTTCCTAAAAAAGTCGAATATGAACCCGTTAAAGGATTGTCAATCCGTTAAAAGTTAGCATCTTTGCCCTTATTAACAGAGGGGTGAATTATTCCCTATTTTTCGTAAGTTTAAAGTAAATTATCGAACCTTTACCTTCTATGATCGCTTATTTGGATGGAAAATTGGCTTATAAGTCACCGGCTTTTGTTCATATGGATGTGCACGGAATTGGGTATGAAGTTCAGATCAGTCTGAATACCTATTCGAGGATACAGGGCCTGGACAGCTGCAAATTGTTAACCTTCCTGCAGATCAAAGAGGATGCACATACGCTGTACGGATTTTTTGAAGAGGCGGAAAAAAACCTGTTTCTGTTGTTGATCAGCGTATCAGGAGTAGGGGCCGGAACGGCCAGAATGATGTTATCTTCTCTTCAACCGGAAGATATCCAGCGGGCCATTATGATGGAAAATGAAAAAATGCTGGAAAGTGTAAAAGGCGTGGGCGCCAAAACAGCCAAAAGAATTATTCTGGAACTCAAAGACAAGATAAAGAAACAAAAGGATACTATCGGATTACAATTATCTGCACCCGTAAACAATACAATCCATGAAGATGCGTTAAATGCTCTGGTAACTCTTGGTATAGCCCGGAACATGGCTGATGCAGCAATCCAGAGAGTTATGAAAAACGAGCCACTATTGCAAAACTTGGAAGAGCTGATCAAAAAAGCACTGAAAAGTTTATAATTATATAAAGACCTCTATAAAAACCTATTTTTCTTGGCAAGAAAGACTTATTATGGTGCTTTTGCAGTAATAGGAATTGTATCTTTTATCATTGTTGACACCGCCGCAAGGGAACGATCCGGGAATTTAAAATTTGTGAGCAGGACGAGTTGGAAGTCGGACACCACAATTACTGGTAATACCAAAATCGATACTACCGGGAAGAAAGATACCTTGAAATACCCCCTAAAGGACAGGCGCGGCCCCAGTATATCGGATCCGGCGTCCAGGAACGCTATTGACCTGAACGACCCGGCTAACATCAACAAAACAGTAGAATACGATCCCGTTACCAAACAGTATACGGTTACCGAGAAAATCGGTAATCAATACTACCGTAACCCGACTTACATGAATTTCGATGAGTACTTCAGACTCCAATCTGCCCAAAGTGAAAAAAACTATTGGCAGAAAAGAGCCAGCGCTCTCGGAAATCTTAACCAACGCGGTAACGGCCCGCAACTATATAACGGTAATAACCTGTTTGACCGCATCTTCGGCGGCAGCCAGGTGGATATCCGCCCCCAGGGTAGCCTGGACCTCACCTTCGGGTACCAGGGCCAGAATATCAAAAACCCCGTTCTGGTGGAACAAGCCCGTAAAAACGGCGGCTTCAACTTCGACATGGGTATCAACATGAACGTGACAGGCCGTATCGGTAACAAACTAAAACTCATTACCAACTACAACACCCAGTCCACCTTCGATTTTGAAAACCAGGTGAAACTGGAATATACCGGCTATAACGATGAAATTATCAAGAAAATAGAAGCCGGTAACGTGAGTTTCCCCCTGCGTAGCTCCCTGATATCCGGTATTCAATCGCTCTTCGGGGTGAAAACACAACTGCAGTTTGGCCGCCTGACGGTAACCAGCGTACTGTCTAACCAAAAATCGCAGAAACAAAACCTCATGCTCAAAGGCGGTACCATGGTGCAGGATTATAACATCCGCGCCGATGAGTATGAAGATAACCGCCACTTCCTGCTGGCACAGTTCTTCCGCGATACCTTTAACTACGCGATGTCCAACCTCCCCATCATCCGCTCCCTGACCAATATTACCAGGATAGAGGTGTGGGTGACCAACAAAACGGGAGCCACCACCCAAACCCGCGATATCGTTGGTTTGATGGACATTGGCGAATATAAACCCTACAACGATCAGATCAGGGTGAACACCACTTCCCATCTGCCGGATAGGGCTACCAACAACCTGTATCAAAGCCTGATCAGCGATCCGGCAGCCCGTAATACCAGCATCGTCGTTAGCCGCTTGCTGGCATTGGGGCTTAAACCAGTATCGGAATTTGAAAAAACATTCGCCCGAAAACTGGACTCCACGGAGTATACGGTCAACAAACAACTGGGCTTCATCTCCCTTAATCAACAATTACAGCCGGATGAAGTACTGGGTGTGGCTTACCAGTATACCTACAACGGCCGTACTTATCAGGTGGGTGAATTCTCACAGGATGTACCACCGGACCAAAACAACAGCGCCAACTCACCCGTGCTGTTCCTGAAATTATTGAAGGCTACTTCTGCCCGTCCTACCTTGCCCATCTGGCAGCTGATGATGAAAAACATCTATGCTACCGGTGCCTTCCAGGTAAACAAAGAGGACTTTAAAATGGACGTCTTTTATAAAGACCCCGGTGCGGAAGGCAGACCACCCAGCGATAAACGTTATCTCCCCGATGCAAAAGGCGATTATGCCGGCGCTCCGATCATTACCATCCTGAACCTCGATCGTCTCAACAACCAGCTGGACCCCCAGCCGGACGGTGTTTTCGACTACGTGGAAGGATATACGATCAATTCCCTGAATGGCAAAATTATGTTCCCCATGCTGGAACCTTTTGCCAACGGCCTGAAGAAAGCCTTTGGCGGAGATGGTACCCTGGAAAAACAATACATGTACCGCGTACTGTACGACTCCATCAAGGTGGTGGCGCAGCAGTTCCCGCAACTGAACCGCTATGTAATCCGCGGTTCCTATAAATCGGCTAACTCCTCAGAAATTAACCTGGGCGGCGGTATCACCATTCCGCCAGGCTCGGTGACAGTGACCGCCGGTGGTCAGCTCCTGCGGGAAAACGTGGACTATATCATCGATTACAACCTCGGTCGACTCAAAATCATCAACGGCGGGGTACTCAACTCCGGCGTGCCGATCAACGTACAATTTGAAAACAATGCCTTGTTCGGCCAGCAGGTACGCAACTATTTCGGTACCCGCCTGGACTACCTGGTCAACGATAAACTCAGCATCGGCGGTACTATCGTTCGTATGAGCGAACGGCCTTATTACCAGAAGGTCAACTACGGCGAAGACCCTATCAAAAACACGATGGTAGGCCTCGACGTAAACTACGCCTCCGAATGGAAAGGCCTGACCCGTTTCCTGGATAAACTGCCCAACTACAGCACCACCGCACCTTCCAGCATCCTGTTCACCGGTGAGGTAGCCCGCCTCTTCCCCGGTCACAGTAAACTGATTAACCAGGCCGGCAGCAAACAGGGAACCGCTTATATCGATGACTTTGAAGGGGTGAAAAGCGGTTACGACCTGAAGTTCCCCGCTACCAGCTGGGCGCTGGCCTCTACGCCGAAAGGCGCTACCAACGCCTCGGGTACGGTGTTGTTCCCTGAAGCAGAGATGAGTAATGTGCTGGAATACGGTAAAAACAGGGCGAAACTGGCCTGGTATATCCTGGAACCTACCCTGCAGCTGCCGAAGTCACCCAACCTGCCTCCTGGTATTTCTGTAGATGACCAGTCCGATCCCCGTGTTAGGCTGGTGTATCAGAAAGAAGTATTCCGTAACCGGTCTACCGACTTTGGACAAAGCCAGCTGAGTACCCTCGATCTGGCCTACTATCCAACAGAAAGAGGCCCGTACAACTTCACCAGCAGTCCCACTGCAATGGACCGCGACGGTAAACTGGTGCGCCCGAAAACAAGATGGGGCGGTATCATGCGGGCTATCGATAACAGCGACTTTGAAACAGCCAATATCGAATATATCGAGTTCTGGATCCAGGACCCTTTTATCAAAACGCCGGGCACCAGCGGAGGTTCCCTCTATTTCAACCTGGGTAACGTGTCTGAAGACATCCTCAAAGACTCCAAGAAATTCTTTGAAAACGGTATGCCCGATCCCCGCCAGGACCCGAATAAAATCGATTCCTCCAAATGGGGCCGTCAACCTAAATTCCAGCAACAGATTACACAGGCCTTCGACAACGATCCCAACATCCGGTCTTATCAGGACGTGGGATATGATGGTCTGAAATCTTCTGATGAAGCGGGTTTCTACAAGTCCTACATGGATACCATGGCCATGAACTTCGCCGGTTCCCCGGTGTATCAGCAGGCTATCAAAGACCCGTCCAACGATGACTATAAACACTATCGCAGCGCCGATTACGACGCTTCCCGTGCAGGCATCCTGGAACGTTATAAAAACTACAGCAACCCGGAAGGTAACTCCCCGGTTTCTGATCCGAAATCTACTTTCTCTACCGCCGCTACCAACATCCCCGAGTCGGAAGACCTGAACCGGGACAATACCATGAATGAAACGGAAGAATACTTCCAATACCGGGTAGACCTGAAACCAGGGATGACAGTGGGTTCCAACTTCATCGTGGATAAAATAGATGCACCGGTAGATCTGCCCAACGGGCAAAAAACAACCGAAACATGGTACCAGTTTAAAATTCCGCTGAACCAGTTCAACGCAAAAGTGGGTAACATCCCCGACTTTAAGTCCATCCGCTTTATGCGTATGTTCCTCACCGAGTTCAATGATCCGGTGGTAGTACGTTTTGCAAAACTGGAACTGGTACGCAGCCAATGGCGCCGCTATATGTATGAGCTGAGACCCGGCGATCCTGTTCCCCTGGACCAGACCACCACCTTCAACTCATCTGCCGTAAACATCGAAGAAAACTCCTCCCGTACGCCTATCCCTTATGTACTGCCACCGGGAGTGGTAAGACAAAATACAATCAGCACCAATAACACTACCCTGCAGCTGAATGAACAGTCCCTGGCCGTTCAGGTATGTAACCTGCAGGATGGTGAAGTACGCGCCCTGTATAAGACGCTGAATATGGACCTGCGCCAGTACAAGAAAATGGAAATGTACATGCACGCAGAAGCCGTGGGTAGCGCTACCGCACTGAAAGATGGCCAGGTACAGGCGGTGATCCGTATCGGTAGCGACTTTGTGAGCAACTACTACGAATACCGTATTCCGCTGAAGGTAACCAACTGGAACGCCAAAGCACCTACGGAGATATGGCCCGACGGCAACAACATGCAACTGATCATGGAGCGCCTGAGCCAACTGAAACAGAAACGCAACATGTGCGATTCCTGTTCGCCACTGTTCCCTTATCCGCTGACACCGGTAGCCGATGAATTCGGCAACTTCATGTCAGTAGTAGGTAACCCCAGCCTGGGAGATGCCCGCACCATGATGATTGGTATCGCCAATCCGAAAGATGATGGCATGCCTCGTTGTGCAGAAGTGTGGTTCGATGAACTGCGGCTCTCCGATTTCGATGAAAAAGGCGGTTATGCCGCCCTGGCAAGGGTAGACTTTCAACTGGCCGATCTGGGTACAGTCTCGGTATCCGGTAATATGCATACCGCCGGTTTTGGGAATATAGACCAGCGCGTGAATGAACGTTTCCGCGACAACTTCCTGCAATACGATGCAGCGGCCAACCTGGACCTGGGTAAACTGCTGCCGAAGCGGGCAAGCATGTCTATCCCGGTATACGCCGGTTATTCACAATCTGCCAGCAACCCGGAATATGATCCATATGACCTCGATATTAAACTGAAAGACAAACTCTCGTTGGCACGATCGAGGAGGGAAAGGGATTCTATCCGTAAAAATGCGCAGGACTTTACCTCTATTACGAGCCTGAACTTTACCAACGTCCGCAAACTCAACCTGAAGCAGGGGAAACGGCACCTGTGGGATATTGAGAACTTTGATATCAGTTACTCGTTCTCACAAATCAACAGGCATAATCCGCTTATCCAGAGCGACCTGCTCACAAAACACCGTGGCGGTATCGGGTATAACTATTCCGGTCAGCCAAGATATATTGAACCATTTAAAAAACTGCTGAAGACAAAGACGCATTGGCTGGATCTTATACGGGATTTTAATGTCAACTATGTGCCGTCTATCATCAGTTTCAGGGCAGATATTATCCGGCAGTTTGGCGCCTCCCGTATCCGTAACGTAGGCGGCGATGTTAAATACCAATTGCCCGAAACGTACGATAAGTATTTCACCTTTGACCGTTATTATACCTTTAAGTGGGACCTGACCCGCAGTATTAACGTGGAGTTTAATGCCGTAAATAATGCCCGTGTAGATGAACCCTCCGGAAGAATCAACACCGGCGCCAAGAAGGATACCATCTGGAACAATTTCTTCAAAGGTGGCCGTTCGGTAACTTACATGCATAACGCCAACTTCACGTATACACTGCCTACCGCCAAATTCCCGGCGCTGAGCTGGACCAATGTGGCCTTCGGCTACAGCACGGAATACCACTGGACAGGCGCTTCCAGGCTGGCGCTTTACCTGGGTAACGCCATCGAAAACAGCATGCAGAAAACACTGACGGCAGAGTTTAAGTTTGTGGAGCTGTATAATAAGTCCAAGTTCCTCCGGCAGATCAATGCGCGCAAACCGGTATCCAACAACAATAATCAGAACAACAAAAACAATAATCAGCAAAACAGTCAACAGAATAATAACCAGACCTCTTCTGACGAAATTTCACCTTGGGTGAAAGCCATACTGAAACCATTGATGGCATTGAAACGGGTAGGCTTCAACTATAACGAAAACGCCGGTACGCGGTTGCCTGGTTACCTGGACAGCACCAAGGTATTGGGCATGAACTGGCAGTCGATGGCGCCTGGTCTTGCTTTCGTATTAGGTAAGCAGCCGGACAAAAAATGGTTGGATGATTTTGCTGCGAAAGGGTTAATTACACGTGATCCTTCGTTGAACATACAGTTCCAGCAACAGTTTACCCAGCGTTGGGATGCACAGGCCCAGCTGGAGCCGTTCAATGATCTGCGTATCGATCTGAATATGACCAAATCGTTTACCAAAACACATACGGAACTGTATAAAAACCTGCAGGATTCTACCGGGGCCGACCTTGGATTCCAGCACCTGAGCCCGTATGACGCCGGTGGTTTTGAAATTACCTACATCGCTATTAACACGATGTTTGGCAGGATCAATACCGCAAACGGTGTGTCAGAAACGTTCCGCAACTTTGAAGCATACCGCAATATCATTTCACAACGACTGGGAGCTGCTAACCCGTATAACAAGGACCCGAATGTACCAAAAGGAGATCCGAAAGATCCTACTTACGCTTACGGCTATACGCGATATGCGCAGGATGTATTGATCCCGGCTTTCCTGGCTGCCTACACCGGCAAGTCGCCTGATAGGATCGGCTTATTGCAGGGACCGGGTAATTCTGTGAAGAGCAATCCGTTTAAGAACTTTATACCGAAGCCCAACTGGCGTGTTACGTATAATGGTTTGACCAAGCTGGAACCTTTCCGTAGTTTCCTCACCAACTTTACACTCACGCATGCCTATGTTGGTACCTTGTCCATGAACTCCTATAATACTTCCATGTATTATGAAGATCCGAGACTGGCAGGGTATCCGGCGTTCAGAGATACCGTGTCCGGCAACTACTATCCGTATTTCCTGGTGCCTAACCTGACGCTGACAGAGCAGTTCTCACCATTGCTGGGTGTGGACCTCACCTTTGTCAATAGCCTGAATGCAAGGGTAGAATTCCGTAAGAGCCGCTCACTGAGCCTTAGCCTGATCGATTATCAGCTGACAGAGATTCGTTCCAGCGAGATCGTGATTGGCGCGGGATACCGGGTAAGAGGGCTGCAGCTGCCTTTCGCACTCAGTAAGAATGGCGCCAAACGTTTACAGAATGACCTTAACTTCCGGCTGGACCTGAGCTTCCGGGATGATAAGACTGCCAACAACCGTTTGGATGCCGACCTGGTGATTCCTACCAGTGGCCAGAAAGTAGTAGGCATTGCGCCGTCGATCGATTATGTGGTGAATAACCGGTTAAACCTGCGCTTCTTCTATGACCGCAGGCAAACCATTCCTGTTATTTCCACCGCTTACCCGATTACCAATACCCGGGGAGGTATTACTTTCCGTTTCGTGTTGTCGCAATAGTTAATTTAATATATCATTGGGAGAACGGCTGGTCTGAAGAAGACCAGCCGTTTTTTATTGAATTGTTCTCATGGCTAAGCTCACCAGGTTTGATAAAAATCATAATCGCTTTAACAATTCTTTTATAAGTTTGCAGTGTGAAGTATTTCCTCATCATATGCATTTCTTTGGGCCTGTTGCTGCAGAATTTCAGCAGAAGCCTCATTGTGTTGCTGTTTAGGGCGCAACAGTCCTATATTGCACAGGTGCTTTGCGAGAATCGTAATAAGCCCGAAATGCATTGTAATGGTAAATGTTATTTAAAAAAGGAACTGGACCGGGATGCCCGGCAGGACAAAAACAACAACAGTAACAAGGAACGTTACGAAGTGATGTTTGTAAATGCCCTGCCAGAGCGACTCACAGCGCCGTCTGCAGAGCCTGTGGCGCATACGGTGTTTTACACGGAGCCCTTCCTTGAAACCCCCACCCACGCTATCTTCCATCCCCCGCGATCGCTCGTTTAAACTTTCTTTTTAGGGAGATAAATACCAGTTTTAGTTAGCCACCCTGACGAACGGATGCCTGTAGGAGGCGGTCCGAAGGTATGCTCCATCCTTATTTTTCCTGACAAACCAAGATGTAAGCCCGTTGTGGTGTACATCCAACAGACGACGTAATGAAACAATTTTATATACTGCTCATCGCCTTTTTGGCGATGCGGGTAAGCTATGCGCAGGAATTAACCGGCCGCGTGGCAGATGCCAGAACCCGCGAAGCCTTGCCCGGCGTTAGCGTGAACCTGATAGCTACCGGAATAGGCTGTACCTGTAATACGCAGGGGCAATACACACTATCCGGCACCAAAGGCGATGATTCCCTGAAAATATCCTATGTGGGATACATCACACGGAAAATAGCGGTGTCAGCGGCGGCGCAAATGCCCGTGATATATCTGGAAGCCAGTTCTACTAATCTGAATGAAGTGATTGTTTCTTCTTCCAGGGAAAAACAACGGCGTACCGAAGCACCGGTTGCCATCAGTACTATTTCTCCGCAAATATTGCAGGAAACCAAAGCCACTACACTTGATAAAGTATTGAATAAGGTCAGCGGTGTGTACATGGTGGACCTCGGCAACGAACAGCATACGATGGCCATTCGCCAACCCATCGGTTATAAAAGTCTCTTCCTGTACCTGGAAGATGGTATTCCCATCCGCACCGTGGGCGACTTTAACCATAATGCACTGATAGAAGTCAACATGGCGGCACTGCGTAATATTGAAGTGATTCGTGGCCCGGCGTCTTCCCTGTATGGCAGCGAAGCCGTAGGAGGTGCGGTAAACTTTATCACGGCAGCGCCTACACTGGTACCTACCGCCAAAGTGCAGCTGGAAGCCAGTAACTGGGGTTATAAAAGAACCGATTTCAGCGTGTCCGATACCAGGGGCAAAGCAGGCTTTTATGTAGGTGGTTATTACGCCGATCAGCGCAACGGATATATGGACCACAGCAACTTTCATAAACTAGCTGTCACCGCCCGCACCGATGTGCAATTGAACGAACGCAACAAATGGACCACCACCGCTACGCTGATCAATTATAAAACAGATCAGACCGGCGGGCTGGACAGCGCCCATTTCTTCGCCAAAGACTACCGCAATTTTCAGACATTCAGCTACCGCGAAGTGAAGGCGTTGCGTATCCGCAGCACGCTGGACCACACCTGGAATGAAAGCAATCATACCAGTATAACGGCTTTCTTCCGGCACAGCACCATTGGACAGAATCCTTTTTATGCGATAAAGGATATCCGTAATACGCTAAAAGCGAAGGGAGAAATCAACAGCGATGCATTTTATAGCTACGGTGTGATTGTCCAGCATAAAAAAGATTTCAACTGGAAACAAGCCTCCCTGATAGCCGGTGTCAGTGCGGATTATAGCCCCGCTACCTATTATGCCAATTACATCGATATCGCAAAAGATGCAGCTGGCTATTATGTCGGTTACCAGGCTACCGATTCGGTACTCACCAGTTACCGGGTAGGACTGCTGAATACTGCCATGTATACACAGTTCTCCTTCGCGCCCGTGGAAAACATGCGCGTAGTAGCAGCCCTGCGTTATGACCGGAT
The DNA here is from genome assembly GCF_014529935.1 of Chitinophaga qingshengii. GTDB lineage: Bacteria > Bacteroidota > Bacteroidia > Chitinophagales > Chitinophagaceae > Chitinophaga > Chitinophaga qingshengii. Next base: position 2,682,013 of record NZ_JACVFC010000001.1, on the reverse strand, counting down.
GGATTATGATTTTGATAACCACCTGCCACCGTCCGCTTTCACCGGGGCGCCCAGCGAGCGGAATAATTTTAATGCGCTCACGCCCAAGCTGGGACTGACTTACAACCTGCAACACAATCGTGGTTTGTATGCCAACTATAGCCGTGGATTTGCGCCGCCTAATATCTCCGAGTTGTACAGGGGCGTAAAGGTACCGGTGTTAAAATCTGCTACTTATGATAACTATGAAGCCGGTGGATGGTTTGCTTTCGCGCAGCAGAAAGGTTATGTAGATGTGAGTATCTATCAGATGAAAGGTTCCAACGAAATAGTGAGTGTGCGGGATGCCGATGGTTCCTATAATAACCGGAATGCCGGCGCCACTACCCATCGTGGCATAGAGTGGAATGCGCGGTATACACCGGTGAAATCTATTTTCCTGCGTACCAGCGGCACGTATGCCAGCCATATCTTCGACGCCTATACGGAGAATGGAAAAACATATGATCACAACGATATGAACGGCGCGCCGAAATGGATCACTAACACGGAGATCACCTGGAAACCGGCATGTTTAAAAGGTTTCCGGATTGGTGGCGAATGGCAGCATATCAGCGGATATTATATGGATGCCGCCAATACCGCCTGGTACAATGGCTACGAGCTGTTTAACGCAAGGGCCGGGTACCAGTGGAAAGGCTTTGAGTGCTGGTTGAACTGTATGAATATAGGAGATCAGTTATATGCTGCTACCGCAGAAAAATCTGCGTATGGTAAGAGCTATCGTGTTGGGCCGCGGCAGACATTCAATGTTGGGGTGGCTTACACTTTTGTTGGAAAGAAATAAAGCATGTTGTATGAAAAGGAACTTATTATATATCGTTGTTACATTACTGGGTATGGTCTCATGCAGGCCTAAGGAAAACGTTCCGGCCGGAGCGGTGGTATTATCGCACGGCGGTAAAGATGCTTCCTGTCCGTATATCACTAAAGATGCGAAAGGGCGTACAGTGATCAGCTGGGTGGAAAAAGACAGTACTGCCGATACCGGCGTGATGTTATACGCGGTATCTAACGATAACGGGCATACGTTTTCATCACCCATGGAGATTGCCGCTACCAAAGGTGTGTATCCGCATGCGGAAAATCTGCCCAAATTGTTGTTCCGGCCGGATGGCAGTGTGATTGCTTTATTTGGTGTGGAACAGCATGATCCGCGCAATAAATACGCCGGTAAGGTGATGTATGCCATCTCCGTTGACAGCGGCCGCGTTTGGGGTGCGCCGCAGTCACTGGTAACCGATACAGCAGGGTATGATCAGCGTTATTTTGATATGGCATTGTTGCCGGGAGGACAAGCAGCCGCTATCTGGCTGGACAACCGCAAGGATACCAAAGCAGAAGGCTCCACATTGTATTGGGCGGTAACAGCAGATCAGGGTGGTTTCCAGGCGGCCAAACCGATAGCGCAAACGGTTTGTCAGTGTTGCCGTACCCGTTTGTATGTAGCGGGTAATGGAGATATTCATGTAGCCTACCGGGACATCATCAACGATTCTATCCGGGACATGGTGCATCAGGTATCTGTTGATGGGGGACAGTCTTTCAGTGAGCCCGTGCGCATCAGTGCCGACAATTGGGTGGTGAATGGTTGTCCGCATACAGGGCCTGCGCTGACGGCCAACCGTTACGGGTTACATTTCGCCTGGTTTACCATGGGTAACGGGCAGGGTATTTTTTATACCGCTTCTATAGATAACGGTAAAACCTATACGCAGAAGGAATCATTGAGTAAAGCCCCGATGGCCAAGCATCCGCAGATAGTGACTATTCCCGGCGACCGGGTGGTTATTGTATGGGACGAGCCGGTGAAGTGGCAGGGGGATTTCCGGAGCAGGATAGGGATAGCGGTAAAATCGCCCGAAGGGCAAACCATGACCAGCCGCACACTCACCGCCGATAGTATAAAGGCTACCTATCCGGTAGCGGGTGCGTTGGATAGCAAAACGTTGCTGGTGGCTTATACCCGTCAGGGTGAAGTGGTATATGAACGGGTAGCTATCTGATTGTAAATAAGATTTTTTCATCCACCAGCATAGAAAAAGGCTGACCGTTTTGGTCAGCCTTTCCTGTTGATAATTTCTTACTCAGCTATAGCTCCAGCTATAACCCTCACTCCAGTCTTTGCGGGATGCCCAACGGCCATAAGTGCCTCTGCGGGTCTTACCGAAATAAAGGCGCCACTGCTCTTTCCATCTTGGATAGTACAGGCGCAGTACGTACATAGTTAAGAATGTAAGCATAGGGATATGGTTTTCATTAAGAGGATAGTCTTATCGTCTTTGGATTAGTCTGATGGCATTGGTATATATAAGCTTTCCGCACATAGGTAATACAGAAAATATATAAACTTTTCAAATATAGAAAAACAGCCTTAACAGTGTACTCACATAAACGTGTTAATTTTTATCTATATAATAGGCATTGGCCTGTTGCAGCGGTGTCAGCACCAGGTCGTTGATGCAAACATGCGGTGGCAGGGAAGTGCAGTAGTATACTACATCCGCCACGTCTTTAGCGCTCAATGGGATAAAGCCTTTGTAAACATCTTTGGCTTTGTCTTCATCACCCTTAAAACGTACGAGGGAGAACTCTGTTTCGGCGGCACCGGGATGGATAGCGGTTACCTTGATCCGATACGGCAGCAGATCTATCCGCATACCCTGGGTAATAGCGTCTACAGCGGCTTTGGTGGCACAATACACATTGCCTTTGGCGTATACGGTTTTGGCGGCGGTAGAGCCGATGTTAATGATATGACCGCTGGTACGGGAGCGCATCCATGGAATCACCACCTGGGATACATACAGGAGGCCTTTTACGTTGGTATCTATCATGGCGTCCCAGTCGTCCACATCGCCTTCATCGATGGTACTGAGCCCGGCGGCCAGTCCGGCATTATTGACCAGGATGTCTACGGCTTTCCATTCTTCCGGAATATTGTTCAGGGTGGTTTGTACGGCTTGTTCGTTACGCACGTCGAAATTCAGTGCCAGTACGTTGGCGCCATATTCCTGTGATAATTGTGTTTGTAAAGCGTCGAGCCTTTCCTTGCGTCGCCCGGTAATGATCACATCATATCCTTTTGCGGCAAATGTTTCTGCGCATGCCTGGCCGAAACCAGCGGTAGCTCCTGTAATAAGAACGATTCCCATAATAACTGATTGATGGCCTTCCTGGCTTGCCGGAAAGCCTGTTGAAACAATGCTGTAAAATTAGCGTGATATTGCTTAAAAACGATACTTTTTCCGATGGTCAACGGATGAGCGTGACAGTTCCCTTTTTAAGTATCTCCCGGCCATTAAAATCAGTGCCCTGTAATATCCACAGGTAAGTGTCTACCGGCGCCGGCATGCCCTTATAAGTGCCATCCCACCCGCTTCTGAAATCAGTTGAAGAATAAATTTCCTGCCCCCAGCGGTTAAATATCCGGAAGAACTTATACTGAACGATACCGACCGGAATAAACCGGAAACGGTCGTTGACGCCATCGCCATTGGGCGTAAACGCATTGGGAATATACATCTCCGGTCCGGTGTAGTATTTCACGCTGACGGTATCATAACCGGTACAGCCTTGCTGGTCGGACACCCGCAGTATATACGTGATATCTTTATTGTAATTCAGTACCGGCCGCGCGATGGTAGGATCGCTTAGTCCGTCGGAAGGCTGCCAGGAGTAGATATCTCCGCCACTGCCCTGCATCACCATCGTTTGCCCTTTCGCCAGGATGGTATCATTACCGGCGAAGGGATTTACTTCGTATATGCGTATGTTTTGGGTGACGGTTTTTTCACATTGTTTGTCGGTATGCAATGTCATGGAAATCGTATAGACGTTCCCTTTATTAAAGCGTCGCTCTATGCTGCGGGTATTGCCCATCATTACTATACTGTCAGCCAGGTCGAAATCCCAGGTACGGCCGGTAATGTTACCGTAAAGGTAAGAGGAGGTATCGTTGAAAAATATCGGTTCGCCCTTACATACACCGCTGGTAGTGAAGCCCGCCCTTAGCCCCGGATAGTTGCGTACCTGGCCGGTAATGCTGTCTCTGCAGGCAAGCTTTGGATTTACCACCAGTTTTACTTTGTATACGCCGGTATCGGGGTACTGGTGGAAAAAAATTGTTTTGTCACTGGTGAGCGTATCGGTGCCATCACCGAAAGTCCAGTAGTAGGTAGCGGTATAGCCTGCTACGCTGTAATTGGGGAATGCTACCTGTAGCTCCGGCGCTTCGGAGCAGTTATTGAGTACGGAGGGAAAGCCGGCAGTTATCTTCGTAGTACAGTCAAATACGGTGAGGAGGATATCTTTACTATGGGTACCCAGCAGTCTTTTGGTGACCCGGTCGTATTCGTCCACACATACGGTTACTACGTACTTGCCGGCTCTGTCAGGCGTGCAGGTGATCATACCTTTACTATCGATGGAAATAGCAGGATTGCCGCCCATGGGATTAACGCCCGAATAAGGCGGTATATACCGTACCGTAGTATTATAGGGAGGCGGCGTAGAGGAGTTGGTTTCGTTGTTGATGGTGCCGTCTGTCAGCGCGCTGCACAGATGATAGGCGAGGCTGTCGCCATCTTCATCAAAAGCGGCGTAATTAACTTTAAAAGGCATTTTATTACAAATCACAATGGCGGAGTCTTTGTTGAAGTAAGCGCTGTTGTTATCGGGCCTCGACTCTTTACCGGGAATAACAGTGTAGTAGGTAGAGCCTTCGTGTTCCGAATCATAAATATTCGCCAGTTTTTCTCCGCGGCAACAACGCTGGGAAGTCACGTAATAACCGCCGGTGATGGGTTCCAGTTCTATGGTGGCGGTATAAAAGGCTACTTCCAGGTGTTGGGCTTGTGGCGCAAGACAGGGATTTTTCAGGGTATCTATCAGGGGAACTACCTGGCTGATGTAAAGGTATACGGTCGGTATTATACGGGTGCCGGAAGCAGTATAAACCGTCGCAATGACCGGATTTTCAAACCGGTCAATACAACCTTGCCGGTCGCCGCAGGTAAAATCTGCGTCGCGGTATAGTTTAAGGGTGATGAGATAACGGTAGCGTAAATTATCTCCACTCATGCCTATTGTCTTGTAATAAATTTCGCCACCAATAATATGGTAACCGGCTGCATGGAGGTTAAACAAACAGCAACCGAGGACCAGCAAAAGGATGATCTTCATGATTGGGGTACTGCTATCTGAATTTAACAAAAAAATAGCAGACCCGGTTCAATCTGGTTGGGTATTATTTCCCTGTACTACAGTGGATTTGAGTTGAACTGGTTATATGCAATTAAATATCGGTATACCTAATGAGTTATCGGTCAGTTGTTTTACCTGATGAGTGTGACCGTTCCTTTTCGCAGCACCGTTTTATCATTGATATCCCGGCCCTGTACTACCCATACATAAGTGCCTACGGGCGCTTTTTGACCATTAACGGTACCATCCCATCCTTTCATATAGGCGGTGTTGTTATACATCAGTTTTCCCCATCGGTCAAATACCCGGAAAAAATCCATCTTCACCATACCTACAGGTATCGGACGGAAAACATCATTCAAACCATCGCCATTCGGTGAAAATGCGTTAGGGATATAGATTTCAGGGCCTGCAATGAAACGAACGAAGATGTCGTCTGTGCCGGTGCAGCCTTCCTGCGTATAGGCGGTAACGGTATAGGTCATATCCCGATTAATAAAGGTTATTGGATTGGCGATATTGGGATTATTGAGACCGGTAGTGGGTGTCCAGGTATAACGTATGCCGCCTGTTGCCTGTAGCTGGAAGGGCTGGTTGAGCATTACGATGGTATCGTTGCCGGCAAAGGCGTGTACGGGCGGCACTACTTTTACCAGTGCGGTGGCGGTCACTTTTTTAGGGCATCCCAGTGTATCCGTCACCGTGACTGTAAACAAGGTGGTGTCTGCCGGATTGGCGAAAGTAATGGCATTCAGGGGATCTTTGACATAATAAGCCGGCGACCACCGGTAGTAGGCACCGCCGCCGGCCCGCAGCAATACAGGAGTGCCATAACAGATCGTGGTATCCGGCGCTGCTGTAGCTTTGGGAGGGTCTACTACTTTCAGACTAACGGTATCGGCTGTATGACATTTGCCCAGGGAGGCCAGTATTTCGTATGACTGCCGGGGTGGCGCAGGGGTAACAAGCGCATCGATCTGCGTACTGACCACCTGGTTGTTACCTAGTTGGGTCCATTGATAAGCATAGGCGCTGCCGCCGTCTGATTGTATCGTGAGATGAATTTCATCGCCGGTACAAACGGTGCTGTCGGGCATCGCCCGGATCATCAGGCTGTCGCGTACATCTACCTTGATGGTTTTGTCGTTGGTGCATCCCTGTTGGTCAGTAAACCTGACAGTATAAGCGGTATCCATTGGTGGAAATACAATTGGATCAGGCGTATTAGGGTTCAGTATTTTAAAATTATCCGGCGTCCATTGATAAGTCCCCGGCAAGTTGCTGACAGCCCACATATGAAGGCTATCGCGGAAACACAGCAGCGTATCTGCCGTTGCGCTGAAGGGTGGCCGGTCATATACCGTCAGCGGATGGGCGATTGTTTTTTCGCAACCTACGGTAGAGCGTACAAACATTTGCACATTATAAGTACCTGGTTGTTTGTATTGAAACTGCGGAACAGGTGTATTGGTGGTATCATTGGCGACACCGGTACCAAAATCCCATTTGAAGTAGGCGGCCGATCCACGATCAATACGTGTCAGGTCGGGTTTGAACAGCGAAGGTTTTTCTGTGCACAGCCCGGTTACACTGAAATCGGGATCGAATTTCGGATAGGCGTATACGGTAGCGAACGCACTATCGCCACAGTTACTGTTTTTATCCACATATAGTTTTACACGGTAGGTACCTTCTGTAGCGTAGGTATGAGGGAGCGGATCGGGAGAAGTGGTGGTGAACGGCGGTGTTCCATCGCCAAAGTCCCAGGTGTACGGTTTACCGAGGGAACTGTTATTGAGGAAAGTAATAGTGAGACTGCTGCAATCGGCATATTTATCCGGCATGGCAGCGGTCACTTGTTTCACGCAGGTGGTAACGGTAATATGAAAATCTTTACGCAAGGTCCCGATCAATTTACCATTACGGTATTCATTAACACAGACGGTTACCACGTATTTACCGGCAGCGGGAGCGGTACCGGAAATAATGCCTGTTGTAGGATCGATGGTTACTTTAGGTCCCAATGGAGACTGTCCCGTGAAGGGCGCAACGTATTGTACAAACTGGTAAGGCGGATTTTTCGCCGCAGGGGGGACTCCGTCTTGTGGGGTAAGATCACCACCGGTATATGCATCACAGAATTGATAACTCAATTGATCGCCATCGGCATCGGAGGCGGAGAAATCGTAGGTGAACTTTTTATCTGCACATACCAGGATAGCTTCTTCTTTATTAAAGGCAGGGCTGGAATTTTTTACATAACCGGCTGCATCTGCAGCACCACTTTTGGTACCGGGAATTTCTGCGAAGTAGGTGGCGCCGGTACCGCGGTCGGTGCTGTTGGGAATACGTTCGGCCAGTATGTTCATCATAAAAGGATCGCGGCAACAGCTTTGAAATGCGATAACATAGCCGTCGGTATTACTGGGCAGTGAGATGGTGGTGGTAAACGTACCTACCTGAAAACAAATCTGGGGCGGGTTGACAATGCAGGGATCTATTTGGGTGGCTGACTTTGTTTCAAAGGCCGTGCGGTCAATTCTGTACTGGTCCACATACCGGTTGCCATTTTTATCAAAAGAAGCGAGGTAGATGGTTTTAGGCATTTCCGCTATTCTTTCGCCGCTGCCGCAGATGCGGTAAAGTTTCAGCGTTACCTCGTAGGTATTTATAGGCCCCGGCGGACCTATCTGCTTATAGAAAACCTGCCCGCCGATAATATGACTGGCATATGCAGGGAACACATATATAAAACCTATCAGGAGAAATATAATTTTCTTCAAAACAGGGTGATTTTGGTTGTGGTGAAAAAGTAATGTCAATGCTGACAGAACTCCACAAACTGCCGTAAGATCACATTCGCGGCTTCATATATTTCCCACATGCCCATATGTCCTACTTCATCAAAAATATGAATGCTGCTAAGGCGCGGTAAGGTTATTTGCGGCAATATGATGTCTGTCGGTACTGCTGCATCATCTTTTCCGATGATGAACAGCACGGGAATTGTTACGTTTTTTAACACACTGGTGCGGTCCGGTCTTTCCATCATGGCCTCATAATAGGCTACCATTGCTGTTTCCGGGCACTGCATCCCCATTTGCACGTAGGCCTCTACCCGGTCGGGCTGTGCGGTTTTAAAAGCGGGGCTGAACATATTGGGCAGTGTTTGCCGGGCGAATGTTTCAGCACCGTATTGTTCCATGAGCCGGATCGATTTCCGGCGTGCTTCTTTTTTTTCTGCTGTATCGGCAGTGGCAGTGGAATGGAACAGTCCCAGTCCCTGTACCAGCTGCGGATGTTTATCTGCCAGGGCGAGGGCAACATAGCCGCCCATGGAGTGACCGACGACGGTGGCTTTATCTATATTTTCGGCTAACAGGATCGTATATACGTAATCGGCCATGGACTCAATGGTCAATGGCAATGTTAATGGTACGTTGGCTGCTCCCGGCAGATCAGGTGTAATAATGCGGAAATTACTTTTCAGGTATGCCTGTTGTATTTCCCATATAGCGGCATTTTCGGCAAACCCGTGGATAAGTACCACTACCGGACCTGTACCCTGATCGTCATATTGCCTGGTTCCGTTATGAATTGTTTTCCGCATGTCTTAAGCCGGGAATGAATCGTGAAATAAAAGCATGTACCAGTAACAAGATACAAAATATTACCGCTCCTTTGGACAGAAGATCACCATTTCTGACATAAAACGTCTGTTCCGGTCTGGATGTTACAGTCGCTTTAAAGGCCGCTTCCTGCCAGTAGGGTTGGGGTTGGTCCAGGTTGCCTGCCGGGTCTATCACAGCGGAAATACCGGTGTTGGCACTTCTGACTACCCATTTCCGGGTTTCTATGGCGCGGATGCGGGCATATTGCAGGTGTTGGCGATGCCCGTCTGTATGGCCCCACCAGCCGTCGTTGGTGATCACCATCAGGAGACTGGCTCCCTGATTCACGCCGTCGGCCACATAGTCACTGAAAACGGATTCGTAACAGATAGTAGGAAATATATTGACACTGTCTGCCGGATTGGTGAGTAAAGTTACCCCGGGGGTACGGCCATAGCTACCGGTAATGCCGCCGAAGTCGAGCGCCAGCGTTTGCATGAAGGCGAGGTACCGCACATAGGGAGTGAGTTCTACACCGGGTACCAGTTCATATTTATGATACACCTGAATGTTTTGGGAGGTGTCGATCTGCAGGGCGCTGTTAAACGGTTCCCAACTGGTGCCATCTTCCATCCGGCGTGCACTGGCGGGTATCTCACCGGTGCTGCCGTATTGTTTCATGGTAACGGCGCCGGTAACTACTCTGGCTTTGGGGAAACGCTGCAGCATACGCCGGATAGCTTGCACCTCCGGTTGATAATTAAGCTGGTGTTCCCAGGCCCCGTTGGGAAACAGGGCGGTTTCAGGCCATACGATGTAACGGGTATTGCTGTCGGCCTGTGATTCGGAGAGACGGATAAATTTCTCTATTTGTTGCATCGTAGAGCTGGGCGTGAATTTCTCATCGTAAGGGTCGATGTTCGGTTGTACGACTACCACGCCGATTTTCCGTGCAGGATCATCCGGTGTTGGGCGAAGAAAAACCGAGCATAGCAGTGGTAAAAGAATGACTGCCGCGGGTTTCCATATTTCGGAGCGGAATAATTGCGCCCAGGTGAAGTCGTGTATCCGTGACCGTTTCCATACCTGGTAGATGGTGATATTGGCCAGCAGTACCCAGAGCGTACCGCCGCTGGCGCCGGTGAACTGGTACCATTGTATCCATCCGGGCCGCATGGCAAAAGCATTGCCCAGTACCAGCCAGGGCCAGCTGAGCTCCCAGGTCTGATGGATCAGTTCAAACGTTAACCAATATACGATGAGGGCAAAATAGGACATGGTTTCAGGTAGCCGGCGGCGGGTGTTTTTATAAGCCAGCCAGGGAATGCTCATCAGCAGGGCATTAAAGCTGTTGGCGAATACGCCGCTCGCCGGTACGGTGGTGTTACCTACCCACCAGGTACTGCCTACATTCCATACCAGGAAAGAGAAAAATATCCATCCGAAATATTTTCCCCTGTGTTGTATTTTTTCAGTGAGATATAACAGCGGCGTAAGACCGATGAAAACCAGCGGGGTAAAGGGCATCGTAGGCCAGGCCAGCCATAGTAACAGGCCGCTGAATATGCTGCAGAGGAAAGCGGATAATTTCATGATCGGATATAAATCAAAACAGGGGCGAAGATAAGCAATGTGGCCACGCTATTTTAAGTAGATTTTAATGATTTAATCCAATTTTAAAACGGACATTTATTATAGCTACAAGATAAATCTGTCCAAAAGTTCTTGATAAGCTTATGATATGAATTATGAAAAATCATATATGTTCGCACTAGAAAATTTTAACAATTTTTTCATAATTTAGATCATTCAATACCAGGATACATAGAGGGAAATCTACCGGAAAGTTGGGAGATACCCGGATCGCGCTATAAAAAGTCAACTGAAGAGCCATAGAGAGGAACGATGAAAAGTTTTAGCTGCACGACGCGGCTGATCAACCGAAGAAGAAGCACTTGTTACAATTTGTCACAAAAAGACGCAGACCGGTCGTCTGATTTTATCCGGTCAGCTTAATTACTTTACTCGTGAAGCAACTGCGTTGCCACCAGTCCTCCCGGATGGGTATGGGCATGCTATGCTTAAAAGGTTTTTGCATCATCTAAATTCTAAAAAACATCATCTAAATCTAAAACAGCGACCAAATTATCTGAACATCTAAGCTAAACGCTTAACCAGTCACATTATCCCGGATTATTACTGTCACACCAAAACTGGCACTATATCCCGGAACAGAATTTTATTGTCTACTAAAACCTTTTAGTTGGTATAACCAAAACGGCTATACGAATTAAGAGATGGCTATGCCATTGTCAACAGGTATCATCTACAAAATCTAAATTGCTCATGAAGAAAGGATTATTCCTTTGGTTGTTCGTGACCATTTGTATGCTGCAGGCATACGCTCAAACACGGACCATTACCGGTAGAGTAACCGACGCTAAAGACGGTTCTCCCTTGCCTGGAGTAAACATCGTTATCAAAGGTACTACTAAAGGTACCATCACCGGACCCGACGGGAACTTTAAAATCGAAGCACCCACAGGCGCTTCCCTCGTATTCTCTTTTGTAGGATACGCCAACCAAACGGTGGTAACAGACGCCAGCAGCAACGCGCTCACCGTAGCGCTGAAAAACAGCAACCAGTCACTCAATGAACTGGTGGTAACGGCGCTGGGTATCAAACGCGACAAACGCACCCTTACCTACGCTACCCAGGAAGTAAAAGGCGCTTCTATCGTGGAAGCCAAACAAAACAACCTGGTCAATGCTTTATCCGGTAAAGTAGCAGGCGTACAAATCACCAACTCCAGCGGTATGCCCGGTAGCTCTGCCAGGATCGTGATCCGTGGTAACAGCTCCCTCACCGGTGATAACCAGGCGCTCGTGGTAATTGACGGTATCCCCATGGATAACGGAGAAGCAGGTAACCCCGATGGCTCCCTCAGTGGTGGTGGTACTTCCAACCGCGCTGCCGATATCGATCCCAATATCATCGAAAGTATCAACGTACTGAAAGGCTCCGCCGCTACCGCCCTCTATGGCTCCGCTGCGGCTAAAGGTGCTATCATCATCACCACTAAAAATGGTATGGGCGCTTCCACTGGTAAACCTACGGTTTCCGTCAGCTCCAGCTACTCCTTCGAAAATCCCATCCTGCCCAGCTTCCAAAGCAAATATGCACAGGGTACCGGAGGAAAATATGTAGATGGTAACGCCGGTAAACTGAGCTCTACTTCCTGGGGTCCATTAATGGATACCCTGAAAGTAAATGGTGTGGCTGTTCCTAAAAGAGATAACGTAAAAGACTTTTTCCGCACCGGCCATACTACCGACAATAACGTGTCTGTAAGCGGCTTCGGCGAAAAGTCCAATTACCTGGTTTCCTACTCTTTCCTGAAAACAAATGGTACCATGCCTAATACCGACTACTCCAGGCATGCACTGTTTGCGAAATATGGTACGGAACTGGCGAAGAACCTGCACCTTACCATGCAGTTCAACTACATTCTCTCCGATAACCACCGTCTGTTGGAAGGTAACAGCCTGGCCAGCCCGTTGTGGACTATCTACGCTGCACCCATTTCCTGGAACCCATTCCCAACCACCAAAGCAGATGGAACACAGCAGGTATATCGCGCCGCCCGTAATAACCCTTACTGGCTGGTGGATAACACCGGTTTGAGAGACAGGACCAACCGTATAATTCCTGTGATCAATCTGTCTTATTCTCCGCTCTCCTGGTTAACAGTAACGGAAAGATTTGGCGCAGATATGTATGTTAACAATACCGACTATCACGAGAATATGGGCATTATCGGTTCTGCATCTCCTGACGGAAGAATGTACAAACGCGATATTCAATACCAGCAGTTCAACCATGACCTGATTGTGCAAGCCAGGAAAAACTTCGGCGACGACTGGACCACAGATATCGTACTGGGTAATAACATCCTGTTCAATTACAACAACAATAGCTACACAGAAGGTGTGGGCCTTTCTGTTCCCGGCCTGTATACGCCTGACAATGCCAATGCTGTAAGCTCTTCCTATCACTTATACAGAAACAGAAAAGTAGGCTTCTACGCACAGGCCAACGTTGAATGGCGGAAAATGCTGACATTGGCGGTGACTGGCCGTTATGATGGCAGCTCCGTATTGTCTAAAGACAAACAGTTTTATCCTTATGGCTCTGTAAGTGGTGGTTTTGTCTTTACAGAGGCGCTGGGTATGTCTAACAGCAAAATCATGAACTTTGGTAAAGTGAGAGTGTCCTACTCTGCGGTGGGTAACGACAACGTAGGTCCGTATATGTTAACTACGCCATATGAAAAAGCCACTGTCGGAAATATTACTTTCCCCTACAATGGCCAGAATGGCTTTCTGCAATCTACTACTTACGCCAACCCGCTTAGAAATGAAAGTGTGAAGGAGTTTGAGGTGGGATTGGAAACTAAATTTTTCCAGAATAGGGCAGGATTGGATGTGAGCTATTTCGACAGGAAAAGTACCGACCTGCTGACAACCTCCACGCCTATTTCAGGCGCCACCGGCTACCCGGCAATGAGTATCAATGCGGGTGATATGCGTAACAAAGGTGTGGAAGTAGTATTGAATGTGACACCTATCAAATCCAAAAATTTCAACTGGGATATCGGTGTTAACTTCACCAAAATTGATAATAAGGTTACCAGACTGGCGCCAGGTCTCAACAGTATATTTCTGGCCGGTTTCACCACGCCTGGTATCTATGCCTTCGCAGATCAGGCTTATGGTGTGATCATGGGTTCCCACTTCAAACGTAATGATGCTAACCAATTGTTGCTCGACGATGACGGTTATCCGCAAATAGCAGACGGAACCGCACCTATCGGCTATGTCACACCAAAATGGCTGGGTGGTATTACCAGTACTTTCACCTGGAAAGCGCTTACTTTCTCTTTTGTGTTAGATCATAAACATGGTGGCGATATCCTCAACCTGGACAACCACTACCTGTTGTTCTATGGTACACCTAAGGTTACTGAAAACCGTGGTACTTCCTATGTTTTCCCAGGCATCATAGAAAGCTCCAAAAAGCCAAATACAACGGCGGTACCGCTCGATCAAAGCTACTATACCAATCTCTATTCCTCTGTGGATGAAAGCTCTATCGAAGATGGTTCTTTCCTGAAATTGAGACAGGTATCACTGAGCTACAATTTCGGCGCTTTCCTGAAAGGAACAGCCTTTAAGTCACTCGCCTTAAACGTAACAGGTACCAACTTTATCCTGCATAAGAACTATACCGGATCAGATCCGGAAGTAAGCCTGAATGGTAGCGGTAACGGTCAGGGATTTGCCAACTTCATGGCGCCTTCCAACCACACTATCATCATCGGTTTAAAAGCAACCTTTTAGTAGTATTAAAAGCAACAACAATCATGAAAAGACTATATATAGCCACCGTATTTTTAGGTGCCGTGCTGTTGGGTAGCGGGTGTAAAAAATTCCTGGATGTCAATGATAATCCTAATAGTCCCATGGATGTGGGAGAAAAATTGATCCTGCCACCGGTGGAAATCACTGTTTCCACACAGGTAGTGGGAGGTTTCAATGGTACCAACGCCGCCTATTGGATGCAACAGTTGTCGCAAAATCAGCCATCCCCTGGTCAGGAAACTTTCAAAATTTTCCCGGTGGATGTGGATAATACCTGGACCTTTTTCATTTATCCGAACATTCTTAATAACCTGCGGTTGATGATGAACAAGGCCAGGGCAGCGGGACATAACGAATATATGGCCATTGGTAAAACGCTGTATGCGTTTAACCTGGCAATAGCAACCGATTTATGGGGTAGTGTACCGAATACTGATGCTATGAAGTTGCCGGAAATCATCCGCCCCAAATACGATAGCCAGGAATCCATCTATGCATCATTACAGACTACACTGGATAGTGCCATTTATTTCGCCAGCCAGCCCAAAAGCGCGATTGCACCTGGTACAGACGATTTGATCTTTCAGGGGGATATGAGCAAATGGAAAAAGTTCGCTTATATGCTGAAAGCCCGTTTTTATCTGCGTTTGACCAAAGCACCGGGTCATACGGCCGCTGCCCAGGCAGACCTGGCATTGGCTGCATTGGCGAATGCTTTCGGAGATAACAGCGACAATGCGCTGGTAGCCTATGCCGGCGGTGCAAAAAAAGAAAGCCCCTGGTTTAAAAATACAGAACCAGGCGCCGGTGGAGTGGTGATGAATAAAACATTCATCGACTTCCTGCAGGGTAACAATGATCCCCGTTTGCCGATTATTGCTACCAAAGATGTGGATGGTGGTTACACCGGCCGCGTACCGGGCGCTACACCTGTTCCCGATCCGGATGCACTGTCAAAAGTTGACAGCTTCTATGCGGCTGATAACGCTTCTTTGTACCTGGCTACCTATTCAGAAGCATTATCTATCAAAGCAGAGGCTACTTTCTATAAATCTGGTGCAGCTGCAGCGCAACCTATCTACCAGGCTGCTATCAAGGCTCATATGGACATGCTGAAAGTAGCTGCGGCAGATGCACAGGCCTACATCAACAGCCGCCCTGCACTCACTGCTACCAATGCGCTGCAGCAGATCATCTACGAAAAATATGTGGCTGGTTTCCTGTCTATCGAAACCTATAACGACTGGAGACGTACCGGGTTCCCGGTATTACAGCTGCCGCAGAATATGTTTGGAACCGGCTTCCCGAGAAGATGGCCTTATCCTTCCAATGAACTGCTGGCCAATCCGCAACCAGAGCAAAGTGCTACTACAGCCGATCGCGTTTGGTGGGATACAAAATGATAATAACGTTATCGTATAAACGAAAAGACCGAAGCATTGCTTCGGTCTTTTTTTATGAAATGTGTTATTGAATTATCGGCTATAGTTCGGTGCTTCCTTAGTGATTACCACATCATGCGGGTGGTTTTCCTTTACAGTAGCAGCAGTGATTTTCACAAACTGCGCACCTTGCAGGGCTTTCACGTCTTTGGAACCAGTGAGGCCCATACCGGCGCGTAAACCACCAACGAACTGTTGAATCACCTCAGACAGGTAACCTTTGTAAGGTACGCGGCCTACGATGCCTTCCGGAACCAGTTTTTTGATATCGTCGTCTTCCTGGAAGTAACGGTCCTTGCTGCCTTCCTGCATGGCCTCGATAGAGCCCATACCACGGTAGGATTTGAATTTACGGCCTTCGTAGATGATCGTTTCTCCGGGGCTTTCTTCCACACCGGCAAAGATAGAACCAGCCATGATACAGGAAGCGCCGGCGGCGATGGCTTTTACCATATCGCCGGTATAACGGATACCGCCATCGGCAATTACCGGGATACCCAGTTTCTTCAATGCTTCAGCAGCCTCCAGAACAGCGGACAGCTGCGGGAAACCAGCGCCGGTTACGATACGGGTAGTACAGATGGAACCGGGGCCTACACCTACCTTTACGGCGTCAGCTCCTGCTTGTGCCAGTGCCAGCGCACCTTCTGCGGTAGCTACGTTACCGGCAATCACCTGCAGTTTGGGAAATGCTTTCTTTAATTTTTTGAGTGTGTTGATCACCGCTATGGAGTGACCGTGGGAGCTATCCAGACAAACTACATCCACCCCTACATTGATGAGGGCTTGTGCGCGGTCCAGTACATCAGGGGTAATACCCAGTGCAGCACCTACCAGCAAACGGCCGAATTCATCTTTTACAGCGTTGGGATAGCTGGTCAACTGCAGGATGTCACGATAAGTGATCAACCCTACCAGTTTACCTTGTTTATTAACAACCGGCAGCTTTTCAATTTTATATTGCTGAAGGATCTTTTCTGCCTTTTTCAGGTCGGTACCTTCCGGTGCAGTGATGAGTTTCTCGCTGGTCATTACTTCAGAAACGAGGCGTTTTTTGTTTTTCTCAAAACGCAGGTCCCTGTTCGTGAGAATACCTACCAGCTTGTTGTTGTCATCGATAATGGGAATACCACCAATGCCGTTTTCTTTCATGAGCTTCAGCGCCTGGCCGATGGTGGCATCAGCTTTCAGGGTAACGGGGTCCATAATCAGACCACTTTCGCTACGCTTCACTCTTCTCACCATCTCGGCTTGTCTTTCGATGCTCATGTTTTTGTGGAGAATACCTATACCCCCCTCTCTCGCCAGCGCGATAGCCAGGTTGGCTTCTGTCACAGTATCCATCGCCGCTGATACCATCGGTATGTTCAGGCGTAAGTTCTTGGTGAGTTGCGTGGAGAGATTTACTTCTTTAGGCAGTACTTCACTGTAGGCCGGCACGAGGAGCACGTCGTCAAAGGTAAGGCCGTCAGCTACAAATTTGGGTTTAGATTTTCCCGCAGGCATGATGCAATTATTAATCAGTTATAAAAATAATTGCACGCAAATGTAGCTCTATTTTGCCAATAAATAAAATATTCGCCACCTGCCATACCCCGATTGTCTGTTAATATTACGTTATTAACACGCATCACCTGTTTATCTTATCAGCTCGTAACGCTGTCCTGGTAAGCTTTTGAGCACACTACGCATCTCCAGGTTAAACACCGCCTCCGCTACCTGGCTACCGGTAAGTCCGGTCAACAGATACAACTCTTCGAGGTGCCGTGGCGACTTTTCACGGAACAAAGGCATCAGTTTCTGTTCATTGTCTGATAATTGTAAAAACAATTCCTGCTGGATAACAGCCGGTTTGGCTTGCGTTTCCCAACCCATCATCTGTATGATGTCTGCTGCTCCGCTAATCAGCATCGCTTTATTGTTTTTTATAAGATGATTACAACCTGCTGCCTGCGGATCATCTGCCCGCCCCGGAATACAGAACACATCGCGGTTATAGCCACCAGCCAGGTCAGCGGTAATAAGGGAACCGCCCTGTATCCCGCTTTCTATGACAACGGTCGCATCACAAATACCAGCCACGATACGGTTGCGCTTAGGGAAGTTCTGCCGGTCCGGTAAATGCCCGCTCATAAAGTCGGTCAACAGCCCGCCCTGGGCCATCATCGCTACTGCCGTGGTTTTATGCGCTGCCGGGTAGATACGGTCCAGCCCATGCGCAAGCACGCCAATAGTTGGTGTTCCTGCCTCCAAAGCTGTTTCATGCGCCAGTATATCGATACCATAGGCCAGGCCGCTCACCACCGTTACCTGCGCAGCTGCCAGCTCCCTGGTGAGCTGCCGGCACATACGCCGCCCATAGGCCGAGGGCCGCCGCGTACCGACTATACTCACCATCCGCGCGGCATTCAGGGAAGCGCTGCCTTTATAATATAATAAAGACGGACCGTCGTAACAATGATGCAGCCGCTGCGGATAATCGGTATCTGTACAAAACAATGGCCTGATGTGATACTTCTCTATAAACGATATCTCTTTTTCCGCCTGCGCAAAATCGCGGAAACGCCGGATAGCATTGGCTCTTACACTACCCACCGTTTCAATGTTTTCCAGCTCACGCTGTCGTGCCCTGAAAATAGCGCTGGCCGTACCAAAGGTGTCCAGCAACTTCCGGATAATCACATCGCCAATAAGGGGAATACGTGTTAAGGCTATCTGGTATAGCAACTCCTGGGACATAACAAACAATTTCACTGAAATTACGATTTTCCGGGCAGCACGTATGTTGACAGAACCGATTATTTTTGCAGCCAACAACAGTATTTTTTATGATGATGAAAAGGTTATGGACAGGCGTGTTGCTATTGGGAATGCTGGCCTGTAAAACAACAACGCCGGTGGCGCAACAATCACCGGCTGTCCCGGCTACACCACTCACGCCCTATGGCCCTGCCTGGGCCGCGTTGTGGCAACAACGCTCCGGCGAATACAAAGCCCTGTGCCTGCAAGCCTATCAGCTGGCTGCCTGGCGGCTGGACCAGATCCTGGCACAACCCCATCATCAACCACTCGCCGTGGTAACGGATATCGACGAAACAGTACTCGATAACAGCCCCTACTCCGTACACCAGGCGCTGAACGGTAAAAGCTACGATGAAAAAAGCTGGATCGAATGGACTGCTAAAGCCATCGCTGATACGGTTCCCGGTGCTCCTAACTTCTTTAAATACGCTGCGGCCAAGGGGGTGAAAGTATTCTACATCACCAACCGGCTGGAAGCGGAAAGAGCTGCTACGCTGAAGAACCTGCAGCATTATGGCTTTCCTGATGCAGACGATCAGCACCTGTTGCTGAAGACGGCCGGTTCAGGCAAGGAACCCCGCCGCCGGCAAGTGTTACAGCAGTATGAAATTGTATTGCTCTTTGGTGATAACCTGAGCGATTTTGCAGCTGATTTCGATAAAAAGCCAATGACGGAAAGAAATGCCGCTGCCCTGCAAGCCGCACCCAGCTTCGGTAGCAAGTACATCGTGTTGCCGAATCCGATGTATGGCGACTGGGAAGGGGCGCTGTATAATTATCAATATAAACTCACGCCACAACAGAAAGATAGCGTGATGAAGGCACAGCTGCGTAACTACTAGTATTCTTTCTCGCAAAGGCGCAAAGCAGCAAAGAGCGCAAAGATGATATAAGCAAAGGAGCGAAGATTAGCTGTTGATCTTCGCTCCTTTGCTTTCTTAATATTCGCTCAAATAACCTTTGCGCTCTTTGCTGCTTTGCGCCTTTGCGAGAAACTATTCGATGCTTATCACACGGAACACCGTTCTCCTGTTGGCCGCACGTCCTTCCTCCGTATTATTCGGCGCAATCGGCTGTGTTTCCCCATATCCTTTAAACGTCAGGCGATTAACGCTGATACCTTTATCTGTCAGGTATTTCACGACAGCTTTGGCCCTGTTGGTGGATAAGACCATATTGTCTTTATCAGCGCCTACATCATCTGTATGACCGGCAATTTCAATTTTAATAGCAGGGTTGTCCTGTAATAATTTCACCAGTTTATCCAGCTCTGTCACCGACGCTGGTTCCAGGTTATACTGATTACTGTTGAAGAAGATATTATGCAGGATGATGCTGGCATTAACGGCCAGTGGTTGCAGCGGGATGTTTTTCTCGAATGGTATTCCCGGATGATGATCTTTCAGGGAGAAGTTATCAGAGTAAAACAGGTATCCTTTTTTATCCACATGGAAAGCATAGTCTTTTCCAACCGGCAGCGGCGCCAGGAAGTTCCCGTTGTCGTCTGTTTTTACAGCGGCTATCGGGTAACCGCCTTGCAGGTCTATCACATCAATATGCGCGGTGAGTCTTTTGTGGGTGGTGGTGTCGTATACAAAACCTTTTACGTAAAGTGTTTGCAGGGGGCGGGCTTCCGGATACAGTTCAAATTGGTAGATGTCCAGTGCGCCGCGGGTATCGGAGCGGTCAGAAGCGAAATAGGCGGTTTTACCGTTGGCTTCAACTACCAGCGAGGCGTCTTCATCGATGGTGTTGATAGGATAACCCAGGTTGGTAGCGGGTCCCCAGCTACCGTCCGGCTGGCGCCGGGAGTAGAATATGTCCAGCCCACCGTAACCAGGATGCCCGTTGGAAGCGAAGTACAGCGTTTGTCCATCCGCATGGATGAAAGGCGTCGTTTCCCTGCCCCGGGTGTTGATATTGGGACCTAAGCGCTCCGGTACGCTCCAGCGGCCGTTTTCCAGGCGGCGGCTCATGAATATATCGGCGCCGGCATCGGAAGTTTCGCGGGCGAAGTAGAGTGTCTGTTTATCGGCCGACAGGCAGGGTTGTGATTCCCAGTCCCGTGTATTGATCGGTGCGCCGATATTCTGCGGCGGCGTCCATCCATTGGCTGTTTTTTCAGCGTAGTAGATATCACAGCTGCCTTTGCCTTCGGGGAATTCACAGCCGGTGAAAACGAGCAGGGTACCGTCCTGTGAGATATTTTGTGCGCCTTCGTTGAAAGCGCTGTTCACCGGTTCCCCCATATTTTGTGCGGGGTTCCAGCCACTGCTATCGCGTTGGGAGATGTAAAAATCTTCATTGCGGCCATTTACGCGCCGGGTATAGATCAGTGTTTTACCATCAATGGTGAGGGAAGGAAAATACTCCGGATCTTTACTGTTGATGTGATCGCCCAGGTTTTCGGGATGAAAAGGTACCTGGTGGTGTTGACTGACAGCGAATTCATAGTTGTCTCTCAGTCTTTCGGCGTTTTTATTCAATACTTTGCTGGTCGCCATGTATTGATTGATCACCTGCAGCGCGCCTTGAAAATCCCCGGTGCCGGCCAGTGAGCGGGAATAAGCTACCAGAACAGGTTTCATGCCGCTGCTATCCAGTTGTTTCAGTTTGGTGAAGTTTTCTTTCGCGGCCGCATAATCTTTCAGGTCCATGTAACAAAGGCCCATCTGTCCGTAAGCGTCGGTAAAGTTGGGGGCTATTTTGACGGCGTTTTGCAACAGGGCGATGGCTTCTTTACTTTTGTACATACGGACAGCATCTACTGCCTCGTCGAAATAGGCTTTCGCTTTTTTAGGGGCCGTTTCATAGGTGACTGTCTGGGCCTGTGTTTGCAGGCAGCAGTACCATAAACAGGCGGATAATAACAGCGCACGTTTCATAAGGTTTATCTGGGTTGTGTGACGAAGATAGAAGATAAAACGAAGAAGCCGTTGCTTTCATTGCAACGGCTTCTTTGTTTTTATCGTTATCCGGTTATGGTACGTTGATGTACTTGTGTATTTGCAGAGACAGGCTCCATTCCGGATGTTCTTTGATATAGTCGATGATCAGCGGCGTCATTTCTGCGCTGCGGTCCCATTCCGGCGCCAGGTATAGCTTACACTGTTTATTCACCAGGGCGGCATATTTTTCTGCCCAGGCGAAGTCGGATTTGTTGAAGATAACCACTTTCAGTTCGCTGGCTACTTTACAGATTTCCGGCAGGGGAGCTTTGAATTTTTTGGGCGACAGGGTGATCCAGTCCCAGCTGCCGCTCAGCGGAGAGGAGCCGGATGTTTCCATATGGGTACGGAATCCTTTTTTATGCAGGGCCTGGGTGAGTGCGTTGAGGTTATGCATCAGCGGTTCGCCGCCGGTGATAACGGCCAGGCGGCCCGGCTGGGCAGCGGCCTCTTCCACAATATCCGCAATCTCACGCTGAGGATGTTTGGAGGCATCCCAGCTCTCTTTAACGTCGCACCAATGGCAACCTACGTCACATCCTCCCAACCTGATAAAATAGGCTGCTTTGCCCTGATAAAAGCCTTCTCCCTGAAGGGTGTAGAAGCTTTCCATCACCGGCAGGGTGCTGGTCCTTGTATTTGTTGTAATTATTGACATATTAACGGCACAAAGTTCGGTATTTACCGCAACTTTTAATTCATACTTCCTTTCAGGCCGATGTTGGCGTGATAGGTGTTTTTCAGCAGTGCTGCGATGGTCATGGGACCTACACCGCCCGGTACAGGCGTGATGTAGCTGCATTTAGGCGCCACTTCATCAAATTTAACGTCTCCTTTGAGGCGGAAACCGCTCTTTTTGGATGCGTCTGCTACCCGGTTGATACCTACGTCCACTACTACGGCGCCTTCTTTCACCATATCGGCGGTCACAAAGTCCGGTTTACCGATGGCCGCGATAATGATATCGGCCTGACGGCAAATTTCTGCCAGGTTTTGTGTGCGGGAGTGGGTGAGGGTAACGGTACAGTTGCCAGGGTTGGTATTACGGCTCAGCAGGAGGCTGATCGGCGTACCTACGATGTGGCTGCGGCCAATTACCACGGCGTGTTTGCCGGCGGTAGGAATATTATAGTGTTCCAGCATCAGCATGATGCCATACGGAGTAGCGGGGATAAAGGCCGGTAAACCGCTTACCATTTTACCTACGTTCATCGGATGGAAGCCGTCTACGTCTTTGCTGGGATCGATGGTGTTGATCACCAGCTCTTCGTTGATGTGTTTGGGTAAAGGCAGCTGTACCAGGATACCGTCAACATCTGCGTTTTCATTCAGCAGGATGATCTGGTCCAGCAGGTGTTTTTCGGAAATCTGTTCGTCGAAACGGAGCAGGGTGGAGTTGTAGCCACATTCTGCGCAGGATTTTACCTTGGAAGCTACGTAGGTTTCGCTGGCGGGATTGTTGCCAACGAGGATAGCCGCGAGATGAGGTACTTTTTTACCAGCAGCCTTTAATTCAGCCACCTGAGCGGCTAATTGGGCTTTAATAGCCTCAGAAACTAGTTTACCGTCTAAAATTTGCATGTGCAAAGGTACAAATCAATTACGAATTACGAGTTACGAATTACGAATGAAGGGCCTTCTTATGGGAAGATTTCTTATTAACCTCTCCATAGAAAAGCCCTTCATTCGTAATTCGTAATTGATTTCAGGCATTCGGCAAAACAAGCGACGTGCGTGAACGCTTGTTTTGCCCGGGCATTGCGCCCGTCAGAATGCGCGATAGTGGAAATTATAAGGCAAAACTTGCATATAAATCACCCTGCCGCCCGCAGGCAGGCAGGCAGCAGGGAAAGATTTTCGATCACAAAAAGGAATATCAGATTTTCGGAGCAGCAGCAAGTATTTCAGCGTCTGCGGCGGCAGCGTATTTTTCGAAGTTGCGGATGAACTGGCCAGCCAGGTCTTTTGCTTTTTCGTCGTAAGCTGCTTTGTCGCTCCAGGTATTGCGCGGGTCCAGGATTTCGCCGGGAACACCAGGGCAGGCATCCGGCATAGCTACGCCAAATACCGGGTGAGGGCGGAAAGTGGCATTGTTGAGCTGACCATTCAGCGCAGCTGCAATCATCGCACGGGTATAAGACAGTTTAATACGGTTACCGGTGCCATAGGCGCCACCTGTCCAGCCGGTATTGATCAGCCATACATTCACCTGGTGCCGGCGCATTTTTTCACCCAGCATCTGGGCATACTGCGCCGGATGCAACGGAATGAAAGGCGCTCCAAAGCAGGCGCTGAAGGTAGATTTAGGCTCTGTGATACCTGCTTCCGTACCGGCTACCTTGGCGGTATAACCGGAAATGAACTGGTACATGGCCTGACCGGGCGTCAGCCTGGAAATAGGAGGTAAAACGCCGTAGGCATCGCAGGTCAGGAAGAATATGTTTTTAGGAATGCCTCCGATAGAAGGTTCCAGTGCATTGTCAATATAAGACAGCGGGTAAGATACCCGGGTGTTTTCCGTAATGGTACAATCAGTGTAGTTCACGGTATTGGTGCCGGGGTAGAACTGAATGTTCTCCAGCAACGCGCCGTGGCGTACGGCCCGGAAAATCTGCGGCTCTTTCTCTTCAGACAGGTCGATGCATTTGGCATAACAACCACCTTCAAAGTTAAACACACCGGTGGAAGTCCAGCCATGTTCGTCATCACCAATCAGTTTACGGGCAGGATCTGCGCTGAGGGTAGTTTTACCGGTACCGCTCAGACCGAAGAAAACAGCGGTATCGCCGTCGTCGCCCTGGTTGGCGGAGCAGTGCATGCTCAATACCTGCTTGTCGTGCGGCAGTACATAGTTGAGAATAGTGAAAATACCTTTTTTGATTTCACCGGTATAGGCGCTGCCACCGATGATGATCATTTTACGGGAGAAGTTCACCATGCTGAAATTAGCCTGGCGGGTGCCGTCTGCTGCAGGATCTGCAAGAAAACCAGGTGCCTGGATCACTGTCCAGTCAGTATGCATATAATCCAGTTCCTCTTCTGTAGGACGAAGAAACATATTGTAGGCAAACAGGCTGGACCAGGGCAGTTCAGTCACCACTTTGATGTTGACACGATAGTCCTGATCGGCGCAGGCATAACAGTCACGTACCCATACGTCTTTACCGGTAAAGTAAGCAGTAATTTTCTGGTACAGGCGATCGAATACATCGGCAGAAACAGGGAGGTTGAAGTCGTTCCAGTTGACAGTGTCTGCAGTAAGTTCGTCTTTTACGATAAATTTGTCTTTGGGAGATCTGCCTGTGAATTTGCCCGTGTTAACGGCGAGCGCTCCAGTGTCGGCCAGTACGCCTTGATTTCTGGCTAATGTTTGTTCCACCAGTTTCTCCGGGGAAAGTTGGTAATATACATTCGACACATTCTCTATGCCCAGTTCCCGTAAGTCAGCAACAGGGTTCCTTACGCTACTCATTTGCATAAAAAGCAAGATTGTTTTGGTGTAAAAGCAAAACTAGGCATTTTTTGATATTGTCAAATTTTATCGGTGTTACACCACTAAAATTTAGATAAAATGAGTGGTACTAAGGGTTATTATTGCGATATTTTTAATTTGGTCGCGTTTCCTTGCAGTATTTCAAAAGGTCGGTGTGTGAATATAACATTAAGTAATTGCAAGGGAGTATCAGTTCTTAACCAACACTGCCCGCTTCTTAACCAGTTGGCCGGAATTAAAATTTATCAGTCTGCTGTTTCATGAAATCACAAATATTTCACCTAGGTTTGGAGCCTCATTTGAAATATAGACGATCATGAAGAATCTGCCCTTGGACTCGCAGCTGTTTGTTAAAAACCGCGCGCGTTTTGTGGCTAAAATGCAGCCACAGTCAATAGCCATTATCAACTCTAATGATGAATTGCCGACCAACGGTGATGCGTTGTATAAGTTTAAACAGAACTCCGACCTGTACTGGATGACCGGTATCGATCAGGAAGAAACCATGTTGGTACTGTTCCCGGACAACCCCGACCCGAAATACCGTGAAGTATTGGTATTGGTACGTCCGAATGAACTGAAGGAAAAATGGGATGGTCATCGCCTGCGTAAAGATGAAGCGTTCGCTATCTCCGGTATTACTACCGTAGTATGGCTCGACAGCCTTGATGCCATGTTACAGCAATGGATCAACGACGCGTCCAACATCTACCTGAACTCCAACGAAAATAACCGCAAATCCAACCTGGTGCCGGTAAAGGACTACCGCTACGCACAGGAAATGAAACTCCGTTATCCCCTGCACAACTACCTGCGGGCAGCGGTGATTTTTAAGGAACTGCGCGCGGTGAAAACAGCGGAAGAAGTAAAAGTGATTCAACAAGCGGTAGATATCACGGAAAAAGCATTCCGTCGCCTGCTGAAATTTATCAAGCCAGGTGTGTGGGAACATGAAATCCATGCGGAAATTCTCCACGAATTTCTGCGTAACCGCTCTGCCGGCGAGGCTTACGGCTCTATCATCGCTTCCGGCGACCGTGCCCGTACGCTGCACTATATCTCCAACAACGAGGAGTGTAAAGATGGTGAACTGATCCTGATGGACTTCGGCGCGGAATATGGCGGATACAATGCCGACCTTACCCGTACCATACCGGTAAACGGTAAATTCACCGACCGTCAGCGCCAGGTATACAATGCCTGTCTGCATCTGCACAACTATGCAAAAGGTATCCTCCGTCCGGGAATCACCATCGCCAAATACCATGAAATCGTGGGCGAGGAAGCCGGCAAGGAATTCGTGAAACTGGGCCTGCTCACAGAAGCAGACATTAAAAACCAGGACCCTGAATCTCCGGCCTACCGCAAATACCTGTACCATGGCATCTCTCACCACCTGGGTGTAGATGTACACGACCTCGGCCCGTCTTTCCATAAACCGATTCCGGAAGGCGCGGTGATGACCGTTGAACCGGGTATTTATATTGAAGAAGAAAAAATGGGCGTTCGCATTGAAAACAACGTATGGCTGACTGCCGGCGGAAATGTGGACCTTTTCAAAAATATTCCTATCACCGCTGAGGAGATCGAAGCGCTGATGAAATAGATAAAGCATCCTTTCTGTATTACGGATTACTAATTACAAACTACGCATCATAGGAAGTCCTAAATTCGTACTTTGTAATGCGTAATCCGTAATTGTATTAAAGCCATTTGAATGCGACAACTTCCTAACATTATTACCCTATGTAACCTTTTTTGTGGTGCACTGGCCATCATTTGTGTACTGCATGCACCGGAATTCCGGGTGGAGTTTAACGGCAATGATTATACGGTGACCAACCCTGAGCCGGTATACTGGGCTTCCGCCCTGGTAGTACTGGCAGCCATCTTCGACTTTTTTGACGGAGCGGTAGCCCGTTTGTTACGGGTACAGTCGCCCATGGGTAAAGAGCTGGACTCGCTGGCGGACGTGGTAACCTTCGGAGTAGTACCCGGTATGATGTTGTACCGCCTGCTGAGAAGTGCCTACTACCAGATGCCCGATGCTTTCGAGGTATCAATGGTGAACCTGGCCCCGGCCTTGCTGGTGCCTTGTTTTGCGGCTTACCGCCTGGCGAAATTTAACCTGGATACCCGTCAGTCAGAGAATTTTATTGGGGTGCCCACACCGGCTGTAGGCTTGCTGGTAGCCTCTTTCCCGATGATTTTATTGTACAATCCCTATAACCTGGCCCACTGGCTGCAGAACGTATGGGTACTGTATGGTATCATCGTGGCGCTCTGCTACCTGATGGTGGCGGAGATCCCTATGCTGAGCCTGAAAATAAAGGAGAAATCGCTGAAAGCCAACTGGACAAGGCTATTGCTGGTAGCGCTGGTGCTGGTGAGTATCCCCTTCCTCAACTACGCCACGGTTCCGTTTATATTCATTTGTTATGTGGTCCTTTCCCTGGCAGTACCGCCAAAGGTAACACCAGCCTGATATTGACAGATCTGCAAGGCAGCAGGGTACGCACAGTCCTATAGCGGCTTTGCGAACTTTGCTGCCTTGCTGCTTTGCGAGAGTAATTATTTTCCGTAGGTTTGCGCCAAATTTTAGCACAATGACTTTTACTGCACATATCAATGTGATGCCACTGAAAGAATTACTGGACCCGCAAGGTAAAGCCGTGATGGGTGGTCTCAAAAACCTTGGCATGGGCCAGGTACAAGATGTACGGATTGGTAAACACATTACCCTGCAAATTGAAGCCGCCAGCAAGGAAGAAGCACAACAGATCGCTGAAAGCGCCTGCCAGAAACTGTTGGCAAACCAGGTAATGGAATACTTCGAAGTACACATACAATAAAAGATTTATTTTACGGATTACGGCCAACGGTCATCTGCATCGTTTATCGTAATCCGTAATTTGTTATTAGCATGAAATTATACCTGATTCCTTCTCCTATCGGCAACCTCGCCGATATCACCTACCGGGCTGTTAAAGTACTGGAGGAGGCGGAATTGGTACTGGCGGAAGATACCCGTACTTCCAGCGTACTCCTCAAACATTACCAGATCAACAAACCGGTAACGCCTTACCACCAGCATAACGAACACAAGATTGTACAGCACCTGCTGCAACAGCTGCAGGCCGGCAAAACCATGGCCCTGCTCACCGATGCAGGCACCCCTGGTGTCTCCGACCCGGGATTCCTGCTGGTACGGGAATGTATCCGTGCCGGTGTACCGGTGGAATGCCTGCCCGGCGCTACTGCCTTCGTGCCCGCACTGGTCAACAGCGGCATCCCCATGAACCGCTTCACTTTTGAAGGGTTCCTGCCACTCAAAAAAGGCCGCCATACCTTGTTTACCCAACTGGCCACAGAAGAACGCACCTTCGTTTTTTATGAATCACCGATGCGACTGGTGAAAACACTGGCCGACCTGATCCAATACCTCGGACCCGACCGCCCCTGCTGCGTTAGCCGCGAACTCACCAAAATGTTCGAGGAAAACAAACGGGGTACCCTCCAGGAAGTACATGATTATTTCCAGGCAAAAGGGGTAAAAGGCGAAATTGTAGTGGTGGTGCAAGGCGCCGAATAATTTCCCCATTTATTCATTTTCCCATTTTCTTAAAGTCCCCCAATCGGTAAGTCCCGTTCAAATGGTTAAATAACCAAATGATTAAATAACCAAATGTTGTTTATTTTAGCCCAGGAATAAAAATAATACTGAATGAAGCACGGGCTACTAGGAAGCTGTCTGGCCCTTACCATGATGACGGGCAGCTGGTTACAACTAAATGCACAGTCTGATCGCTGGCAACAACGGGTAAAGTATACGATGGATGTGGCGATGGACGCACCTGCCAACAAACTGACCGGTAAACAACAACTGGAGTATTTCAACAACTCCCCCGACACCCTGAAAAAAGTCTTCTATCACCTGTACTGGAACGCTTTTCAGCCAGGAAGCATGATGGATGTACGCAGCCGTGAGCTGGGCAAAATTGTACTCGGAAAAGACAAAAACGGTAACCCGCGGCTCGATTGGGATGCCCGCGTACGCGACCGCATCTCCAAACTCAAACCAGACGAAATCGGCTACCAGAAAATCATCTCCCTGAAAAGAGATGGCAAAGCGCAAGCCTTCAAAGTGGTGGAAACTATCCTGGAAGTGCCGCTGGACAAGCCTATCCTGCCGCATTCCAAAGCGGTGTTCGATATGGAATTTGAAGCGCAGGTGCCCGTACAAATCCGCAGAAGTGGCCGCAACAACGCAGAAGGGGTGGACTTCTCCATGGCGCAGTGGTATCCCAAAATGTGTGAATATGACTACGAAGGATGGCACCCTACACCCTATATCGCCCGCGAGTTCTACGGCATATGGGGCGATTATGATGTGAAAATCTCCATCGATAAAAAATATGTACTGGCTGGTACCGGTTATCTGCAAAACCCTAACCAGATTGGTCATGGTTATGAAACACCGGGGGCCAAAGTAAACCGTCCCGCTGGTAATAAACTGACCTGGCATTTTGTGGCGCCCAATGTACACGATTTTGTATGGGCCGCAGATCCGGACTATAAACATATTACGCAACAGGTAGACGGCTTTACCGCTCATTTCTTCTACATTGAAAGCAACGCCACCCGTGAATCATGGCCTAAACTGGCGAAAATGGTTCCGGTAGCTTACCAGTATATCAAAGCACATTACGGCGCTTATCCGTATCAGCAATACTCCTTTATCCAGGGCGGCGATGGTGGTATGGAATACCCGATGGCTACGCTGATCATGGGTGAGCGGGACATCGCGGCATTGTACAACCTGGCGCTGCATGAATGGATGCATAGCTGGTACCAGGGTATGCTGGCTACCAACGAAAGCCTCTATCCCTGGATGGACGAAGGTTTTACCACTTTCGCAGAAGACGCTACCTTTTACAATACAGTGGATTCCCTGAAAGGAAAATATCCGCATGAAGGCTCCTATAACGGCTACTTCGCCCTGGCAAAAAGTCCTTACGAGGAACCGGCTTCCACCCATGCTGATCACTATAATACCAATTTCGGCTACGGTACTACGGCCTATTCCAAAGGCGCCGTTTTCCTGGAACAACTGGGGTACGTTATCGGTAAAGATAACCGCGATGCAGGCCTGTTGCGCTATTACAACGAGTGGCGCTTCAAACATCCGAATGCAAATGATTTTGTACGCGTGATGGAAAAACAAAGCGGTATCCAACTGGATTGGTACAAACAATACTTTATCAATTCCACCAAACATATCGATTATGGTATTGACAGCGTTTATAGCAAAGGCAGCAAAACCGTTGTGCGCCTGCGTCGTATCGGTCAGTTCCCCATGCCGGTCGATTTTATGGTGACCGACAAAAAAGGCAACCAGGTGATGCACTACATCCCACTGTCGCTGATGTTCGGTGAAAAACCAAACGAACAGCCGGATGTAAAACGTGTAGTCGATCCCGTTTGGTACTGGACCAACCCAACCTATGAGGTGGAACTGGACCTGCCCCTGTCTGATATCAAAGAGCTGGAAATTGATCCCAGTCAGCGTTTGGCGGACATCGACAGAAGTAATAACAAGGCGGTATCTTAAATGTACCTCACATAAAAAGAGAAGGCGAAGCAACTGCTTCGCCTTCTCTTTTTATACCACCTGGCTTCCCAGTACTTTAGCGGCTTTCAGCTCGCCCGCCCGGATCATGGTTTTAATAGCGCGGTTAATGAATTCCAGTCCGCTCATACCGGCATCCACCGGGTCATCGGGCCGGATCACGTGCAGGTTCAATATTTTTTTCCCTTTAAAAGGAGCGGCCTCCGGTATGTTGAAGCAACGGTCAATAGTGTCTGCCGGTATCCCTGCTGCCTTTAGTTGCTGCCGAATAGCTTCCAGGTAACGCAGCGAGTGATTGTATACGGCCGGTACGGCGATATCTCCTTCAGACATATTGATGGTGGTCCAGTCCATGGTGCGTTCCAGCACGTCCACCAGGTTTTTGAACTGGATAAAATATTCTTCCTGTGTAACAGGCGTGTGCAGCACCACATAGATATCGGTAGCGCCCCGGTCGATGGCGAGTTTTACCGGTGCGTATAACGGGCCGCCGCCATCTATGAGTTGTAGCAGCGGTTGCTCTGGTTCTATAATATCTACCGGCGGCATAAATGCCGGCTGGGTAAAAGAGGCCACCATGGCGTCCCGGAGGATGTACATGTCACTCGCTTTTTTTACCGTATAACCGTTGCCGTTAAATTCCCGGTTGGAGAAATAAATCGTTTGACCTGCCTGCAGACTGCGCGTGGCGATGTACAGTTCCCGTGGACTGTTCATCACCTGCTCATAACGTTCTTCCGTTACAATGGCATTCACCTTGTGCAGTAATGGGATGATGTTGTATAAGGACAGGTTGTTATTGGCCAGCCGTTGAATAGCATGATTGGTAGAAAGATAGTCCTGGGTAACATTGGTGGTGAAAATTTTTTCTATCAGTTCGTCTTCTCCGATAGCGGCGAGAAGGGCAATCAGGGAGCCGGCGCTGGTGCCGCAAAGGATGTCAAACCGGATGTCAGGATGATGTTGTTGTATATGTTTAATCACGCCAATAGCGAAGGCACAACGGGCGCCTCCTCCGGCTAATACTAATGCAGTTTTTGTCATGATAGATTTTTCAATGTGGATAAAGGTTACCACAAAGCTGGCAGGGGGTTATGGGTATGACACACAGGTGGTCATCTCCCAAATTACAAAATCCGGGTAAAAAAAAATCAGGACGGCGAAGCGGTCCTGATGAATAAGTTGGAGCTATAACGCTTAAAAGATGAGTTGTTGTAATTGGTTTTCCCAGTTATGGCGTTGTAACTCATGGTTTTTGAGTTGTTCGAGATGGTGGCCATTATGGTAAGCGGTGAAGTACAACATCTCCCGGATGGAAATATTCCCAAGCAGGGGATGCGGCAGGCGATACTTATCAAGATCCTTTTCTGACCAATTACCCAGCTGTTGCAGCAGTCTTTCTTTTTGTTTCAGGAAAGCGGCGATGAGTACCGGGCGTTGTGCACTGTATACCACGCCTGGCAGGTAAGTAAGGGTGGATTTGGCGCCACCGGCCAGCAATTGCCGGTATTCTTCCACCACGGCCTGGTAGGAGCGGGAAGGCTGACGATTGGTACCAAAGTAACGCAGTAACATTTTAGGATATCCCATCGCGGTAGCTACCGGTCTGGCAGATTTGATCAGGTGCTGTAGTTGCTGGCCGGCAGACCATTTGCCATAAGGCGTAGCGGTAAAGCGATGATCCGGCAATGTTTGCACAAAATCAACGAACTGATCGAAACTATTGTTGAGGCGAGCATGAATCTCGTGCTGGTTCAGGTACATAGGAAATGATTTAGAGGGTTCGGAAAACACAAAACCGGACGCATCAGACTAAACTATACCCGGGCCATTTGCATTCACCCTGAAGTTACACCCGTTTTATGATCTATCCAATAGTATGACAAATATAAAATATTACAATATTTATTTTTAAAGCCTTAAACCAGGTAATTTGATTGTTTATTGCCGGAAAAGTTTAATTATTCCAGTATTTCGCACAAAAAACCTTGCCGTTGCACAAAATCGATGATAATATTTTCAGTTACCCGGAGATCGCTAATGCGGAGTACCCTGTCGCAATCGTCGAGGTCCACATGGCAGCTACCCACTTCAAAACTGGTGGTAATAGCCCGTATCATGGCTTGTTTATCCTGTTGATTGCCGATATTGGTTTTGAAGATGCCTATCATAACAAACGGGTTTAGTGGGGTTACAGGTCCTGGTTGCGCGGTTTATCTTCCGGCGTATCTTTCCAGCGGTCAAATTCTTCATCCTGACAGCCGAAGCGGCGAGGGTCGCAGTAGTCACGGAAACGTTGTTTCATGGCTTCCCGCTGTTCGGGCGTCATATGGGCCATTTTTTCCTTCATTTTCTCTTTCCACGCTTTGCGGCGGCGCCATCCGTCACCCCATGGGGCGCCACCGCGGCCATGCCAGCCGAACAGCAGTTTACCGAGTACAAGCAGGCCCAGCGCTTGCCAGTAAGAAATAACAGGGCCATGGAAAAGTTCCGGTATCAGGTTATTCCATAATACCTGGGTAAGCAGTATCACCGCGGCAAAGAAGGCGATACCCAAAAAAGCTAACCCGATTTTTTTAATTGGTCTCATATCCTGAATGATTTTTAATTGTCAAATAATTCTTTGTAAAGTTCCGCCAGCCGCTCCCGCAGATACAGTACGGCATAGCGTTTCCGGGACAATAGCGTATTCACACTGATGCCGGTTTCTTCACTCATTTGTTTAAAAGATTTTCCTTCCAGTTCATGCTGCAGGAAGACCAGCTTCTGCTCGGCAGGTAATTCGTCGATGGCTTCTGTAATGGCCTCCGACATGATCTTCCGCGTCAGCGGGGTATCGGCCTGTAAGGTTTCATCAGAGAGGATTTCCGGCAGAAAAAGTACTTCTTCTCCTTCTATTTCGCGAACATAGTCGGTGAAAGGAGTTTCCTTTTTCTTGCGGAACCAGTCGGTGATACGGTTGCGCGTTACAGCGAAGAGCCAGCCGGTAATAGAGTCGATCTGGCTACCCAGGCGCAGGTATTCGGTGAACTGGGACAGTACGTCCTGCAATATGTCCTCCGCATCCGACGCGTTACTCACACGCTGCCGGATGAAATGCAGTAAACGCTTGCGTTCCTGCTTCACCGTAGCTTGTATGCGGTCGTTCTGCTCTTGGGCCATTATGCTGTTTGTGAGGAGCAACTGTTTCATCGTAATAAGGAAGACGAAACAGGGAAAACGATATTTTATCTTTCTGAAAAAAAATATCAGGGGCTACAAAAACGGGCATCCATGGCGGCTATGCACTAACTTTTCACCATCACAATGTACTTCTCCCGGAAACTTTCTTCGGGGAAAATGTCATAAAGCTCCAGTAAACGGGGCTTTACACCACTATCAGAGATTTCCTGGGCCAGGTCGCCGCCTTTCAGGCAGATCAGCCCTTTCTCAAACTGTTTGCCGGGAACAGTCGATTTTTTCAGTAATGGTTTACTCCACCGCCAGAGGTCGGCCAAAGGGGCCACAGCCCTGGATACCACGATATCGAATTTACGGTTTTTTATATCTTCCACACGGCTATGCGCGCTGGTCACGTTTTTCAGGCCCAGGGCTTCACTAACACCCTGTACCACCTTTATTTTTTTACCGATGGAATCCACCAGGTGAAACTGTACTTCCGGGAAAAAGATCGCCAGCGGAATGCCGGGGAAACCGCCGCCGGTGCCAAGGTCCAGTATCTGGGTACCCGGCTGGAAATCTGCGATGGCCGCAATGCTCAGGGAATGCAGTACATGGCGCTCATACAGGGAATCAATGTCTTTCCGGGAAATCACATTGATCTTCCCGTTCCATTCCTCGTATAATCCTTTCAGGGCTTCTAACTGCTGTAACTGACCGGGCGTAAACTCGCTGAAATACTTTAAAATAATTTCCATGGCGCAAAAGTAATATCATTTACGGATTTAGCGATTTACGGATTTATGGATTTCGGGAATAATGTCTTTAGGTCATAGCTAACCCGGAAAGGCACAAATCCCCAAAATCCGTAAATCGCTAAATCCGTAAATGATTTTACCATTTGTTTTTTGAACGGAATAATAAAGCCGGGGTGAAAATGATATAATACAATACCATAAAGATATCCATCAGCCAGCTGAACTTGAAAAGATCGCTTTCATCGAGCTTGCGCATGGCGGAGTAGGTAATAATGGACTGTACCAGCACTTTAAACCCGAAGATGCCCAATGTATACCAAAGGATTGGCGGCGGAAAGAACAAGGCCAGTATAAAGGCGGGATAAAACAGGAAATGTGTCAGGGAAAAAAGGCCCAGGATGAACTTATGCCCGAAACGGTAATGTTTGCCGGTGGACATATGCCTGGTTTTCTGCCGGAACCAGCTTTTCCAGCTCTGTTTGGGCTCAGAATAGGTAAACGCCTGTTTATCGATGACTACGCTCACATTTTTCCGGTTGGCGGCGGCATTCACAAACAGGTCATCGTCGCCGCTGGCCAGGTGTTGGTGGCTGGTGAAACCCTTGTGGCGGAAAAACAGCTCTCTTTTGTACGCCAGGTTACGGCCTACGCCCATATAGGGCATGCCGCTCATGGCAAACGACAGGTGCTGTAAAGCGCTGAAAAAGGTTTCATAACGGATGATCTTATTCAGGAAACCCGGTTTTTTATGGTAAGCCCCATATCCGAGTACAATCTCCTTCTCCTCCGAAAAACCCTGGCTCATTAAGGTGAGCCAATAGGTGCTGCCCGGCTTGCAGTCGGCATCCGTGAGCAGTACATGCTCATGCTGGGCGCCTTTCAGGCCTATGGATAACGGATATTTTTTACCGGGGATAAATTTGGCCGCCTGTTTAATTTCAATATGCCGGTAATGCGGATAACCCGGTTCTATAGAGCGGAGGTAATATTTGGTATCGTCTTCAGAGTTGTCATTCACCACAATCACTTCATATTCCGGTTTGTGGTGTATATGATAACGCTGCTGCAATACACCCGGCAGATTTTTCTGCAGATTCAGTTCTTCATCCTTGGCGCAGATGATCACCGAAAAAGGCCCGCCAGGCGCCTGGTCCAGGTCAAACTTACGACGATAAAAGGCTACCCGGGAAAAGACAAACAGATAATATATTGTTTGAATTCCTGCTACGGCAGCGAAAAAGTATAAGGCAATTTCACCCAGATGGTCAAGCATAATGCTGGCAAAAATATAATATTTTTATTATCTGTAAAATAATTAAAAATTTACGGATTTTGGGATTTACGGATTTACGGATTTTGGGGAGAGAAGAAATGGATTTTATTATTGTAAACAAGTTTTTTCTACATCTTCCCATTAATCCTCAATCCGGTTTCCTCAATCCCTCAATCCCAAAATCCGTAAATCCCAAAATCCGTAAATCAAATGATCAAATAACCAAATAACAAAATGCCCAAATAATACGATCTTTGCACGCTGAAATCAAGAGCTGTGAATTTTGAACTGATAACTACAGATAGCGGCAGCAATGCCCGGGCAGGTAAAATCACCACCGCCCACGGTACCATAGAAACACCGATTTTTATGCCGGTAGGCACAGTGGGCAGCGTGAAAGCTGTTACCCAGGACCAGGTGCGTGACGATGTGCAGGCACAGATCATCCTCGGTAATACCTATCATCTTTACCTCAGACCAGGCCTGGAAGTATTGTCGCTCGCCGGCGGACTGCATAAATTCAACGGTTGGGACCGCCCTATACTCACCGACAGCGGCGGGTACCAGGTGTTTTCCCTGGCGGCCAACCGTAAAATCAAGGAAGAAGGAGTTGTATTTCAATCACATATCGACGGTTCCAAACATCTTTTCACTCCCGAAAACGTGATGGATATCCAGCGCACTATCGGTGCAGACATCATTATGGCGTTTGATGAATGTCCGCCCTACCCGTCTGAATACCGTTACGCCCGTAAGTCTATGGACCTTACCCATCGCTGGCTGGACCGCTGTATTCAGCGCCTCGCTGAAACGCAGCCTGCCTACGATCATGAACAGACGCTGTTCCCTATCGTTCAGGGCAGCACCTATAAAGATCTGCGCAAGGCATCTGCAGCGTATATCGCTTCCCGCGGCGCAGCAGGTAATGCTATCGGTGGTTTGAGCGTAGGTGAACCGGAAAATGAGATGTATGAAATGTGCGGACTGGTGACCGAAATCCTGCCGAAAGACAAGCCGCGCTACCTGATGGGGGTAGGCACCCCCTGGAACATCCTGGAGAACATTGCCCTCGGGGTGGATATGTTCGACTGCGTAATGCCTACCCGTAATGGCCGTAACGGCATGCTCTTTACCTGGAATGGGGTAATCAACATCCGCAATAAAAAGTGGGCCACTGATTTTAATCCCATCGATGCCAACAGCGAGTGTTTTGCTACCCGTGATTATTCCCGTGCTTACCTGCGCCACCTGTTTGTAGCCGGCGAAATTTTAGGCATGACATTGGCGAGTATCCACAACCTTGCATTTTACCTGGAGCTGGTAAAAGAAGCCCGCCGCCAGATACTGGCGGGTACTTTCGCTACCTGGAAAACCGGTATGGTACAGCAACTGAAAACGCGCCTGTAAAAGTTCAGACTATAAAATAAACTAATATCTTTGGGCTCATGACTAAAATAGACTGGTACATTTTACGCAAGCTCATTGGAACGTTTATTTATTCCCTGATGATATTGCTGATCATTTCCGTAGTGATCGATATTACAGAGAAGATAGATGATTTCATTAAGTATCATATATCCCTGCATGATGTGATCGTGGATTATTACTTCGGTTTTATCCCACACATTGCCGCGTTGCTGTTTCCCCTGTTTATATTTATTTCTGTTATTTTCTTCACGTCCAAAATGGCGTACCGCTCGGAGATCATTGCGATCCTGAGCGCCGGTGTTAGTTTCCGCCGGTTCCTGCGTCCTTACTGGATAGGTGCTTTCCTGTTTGGCGGCATTCTCTGGCTGGCAAACTATTGGGTGGTGCCTAATGCGAACCGTATCCGTACCAATTTTGAGAATAACCGTATCCGTACGCCGGACAATGAGCAGTCGCAGTATGACCGCAGTAGCCGTATCGACAGTTTTACCTATGTGAACTTCGGTACCTACGATCCCAACTATAAAAGCGGCAGCAACTTCACCCTGGAAAGGGTCGATAAACAGACGATGTCCGTTAAACTGAAAGCGGACCGCATCACCTGGGATTCCACCGCCAAGGCCTGGAGACTGGATTACGTCACCGTGCGGCATATGGATGGCCTGAAGGAAACCTGGATCAGCCGCCAGGATTCCATCCTCAAAATCCCGTTGAATCCCAAAGATCTGCTGGAAGTAAAGAACCTGCAGGAAGCGATGACTACGCCGGACCTGCGCAAATACATCCAGCGGGAAGCTATCCGGGGTTCTGAAGGTTTGAATACCTATTGGGTGGAATATTATCGCAGAACGGCCGCCGCCGCAGCGGTAGTTATCCTGACCCTGATCGGGGGCATCATTGCCGCCAAGAAGGTGAGGGGCGGTAGTGGTTTGCACCTGGCCGTGGGTATTGTGATCAGCGCCAGTTATATTATCCTCATGCAGTTCACCACGGTATTCAGTACCAAAGCCGACCTGAACCCGCTGGTGGCCGTGTGGATACCCAATTTCCTGTTCGGTGGCCTGGCGCTTTATCTGTACCGCCGCGCCCCGAAATGATATCACAGATTTCGTTTCTACGTATATAAAGGCTCCTTAATGGAGCCTTTTCCATTTGTGAACTATTCCATTCCTTTTAGCCCCGTTTTCAAAAGGGCACCTGAACAACATCTTAACCTGGCCCCTGATATACAAAAATTGTCCAACCCGATAAACAAAAATGAAATTTTGCACCCCATGCTTTCAATATTTTCAATTCGTTCTGAAAAAATTTACATTTCTTTAACGTCAATTCTGTGTGGTTTATTTAGTATTTGTAATTGATTGATTATCATATATTATATGGACTTTTAGAAGATGTCTGTGCTACCCTTTTTCCCCTGCACTATGCTTGTTAAATTGACATTAAATACAGCTAAATGGTGGTAACTTCGTTAACAAATCATTACTTTTGACAATTGATCGATTTTGTTTCATTTTATAAACAATAGCAGTAAAATGGGGTATATAAAAGAAAAATTCAAGGTTAAAGCAGATGATCTTAACGTTGAAGTAAAGGACCTGGTAAAGAACCACGGCACAAAAAAAATTGAGGATGTAACGGTGGCGCAGGTTTATCAGGGCATGCGCGGTATTACCGGCATTGTAACGGAAACTTCCCTGTTGGACGCGAATGAAGGTATACGTTTTCGCGGCTATTCTATTCCGGAACTGAGAGAACATTTACCGAAAGCGCCGGGTGGTGCGGAACCACTGCCGGAAGGGCTGTTTTACCTGATGTTGATTGGTGAATTGCCTACCGAAGCAGATGTACAGTACTTATCCGCCATGTGGGGCCGTCGTTCCCATGTACCCAACCACGTATTTGATGCTATTGAAGCACTGCCTATTTCTACTCACCCGATGACCATGTTCACCGTAGGTATTATGGCATTGCAGACAGAATCTGCTTTTGCGAAGGCCTATGCTGAAGGTATCAATAAAAAAGACTACTGGAGCTACATGTATGAGGACACTATGAACCTCATCGCCCGTCTGCCCCGTATCGCTGCCTATATCTACCGTCGTAAATACAAAGGAGGCCAGCATATCCAGCCTAACGGCATGCTGGACTGGGCAGGTAACTTTGCACATATGCTGGGTTACTCCGACGAAGGTTTCAAGGAACTGATGCGCCTGTACATGGTGATCCACGCTGACCACGAAGGTGGTAACGTGAGCGCACACACGACGCACCTGGTAGGATCTGCCCTGAGCGATGCTTACCTGTCTTTCGCCGCCGGTATGAACGGTCTGGCTGGTCCGTTGCACGGCCTGGCTAACCAGGAAGTAATCAAATGGATTCTCTCCATGCGCGAAGAACTGGGTGGTGGTATGCCTACCAAAGAACAGATTGAAGCGTATGTACGTAAAACACTGTCTGATGGTAAAGTAGTACCAGGTTACGGTCACGCTGTACTGCGTAAAACCGATCCCCGCTTCACGGCACAGATGGAGTTTGCTAAAAAACACCTGCCCAACGATGAACTGGTAAAAATCGTTTGGACCGTATATGAAACCGTGCCGCCGATCCTGCAGGAACTGGGTAAAGTAAAAAACCCATGGCCTAACGTAGACGCGCATTCCGGTGCATTGCTGGTACACTACGGCCTGGTGGAATATGAATTCTACACCGTACTGTTTGGCGTTTCCCGCGCACTGGGCGTACTGGCTTCCCTCTGCTGGGACAGAGGTTTGGGGCTCTCCCTCGAAAGACCTAAATCCGTTACAACAGAATGGATGAAACAGTTTGTAGAAGGAAAAGTAACTGCAGACGCAGAATAATTCAGGATACTGACTGAAAATATAAGATTAGCGAAGATGAAAGCGATAGTAGCTTTTATCTTCGCTAATCTTTTTAAATTATCTTCGTGGCTCATTAAAACCGGTTCATTATCTCAACATTTACCGCCATATTATCCAATCCAATCGAGTACCTGAAAGGGGTAGGTCCGCAGAAAGGAGAACTGCTGCGCAAAGAAGCCGGCATTCATACCTTCGGTGATCTGCTGCAATATTTTCCTTTCCGTTATGTAGACCGTACCAAGATCGACAAGATCGCTTCATTGAGCGGGTACGAGGATTTTGTGCAGATACGCGGACGTATCCTGCGCATGGAGGTAGTGGGGGAGAACCGGAGCAAAAGGCTGGTAGCCACGTTTAAAGATGAAACCGGTGTTATTGAACTGGTGTGGTTCCAGGGCTGGCAATGGATGCAGAAATCACTGCGTGAAAATGTGTCGTACCTGGTATTCGGCCGTATCTCTGTATTCAATGGCGTGCCACAGCTGGCGCATCCTGAGATGGACCTGCTCACAGAAGAAATTGCATCCGGTAAACAACACCTGGAACCGGTATATTCCACTACAGAAAAACTAAAAGCCCGCGGACTAACGGCAAAGGCTATTGGAAAACTGACAAAGGCGCTGCTGGAACAAATGTCGCCTATGGAAGTCAGGGAAAATATTCCGGTAGAAGTATTGCAGCAATACCGGCTGATGCCCCGGTCCATGGCGTTTTTTAAGATACACCTGCCAGGCAGCGAAGACGAAGCCTACCAGGCGCAACGCCGGTTGAAGTTTGAAGAGCTGTTCATTGCGCAGATCAGGATATGCCGCTTAAAAATCAAACGGCAAAAGTTATCGCACGGTTATGTATTTGGCGCCGTGGGTGAATCCTTCAACGAATTCTATAATCATCATCTGCCTTTTGCCCTCACCGGTGCGCAGAAACGGGTACTGAAGGAGATCCGCATGGATACCGTACATGGCCGGCAAATGAACCGTTTGCTGCAGGGTGATGTAGGCAGTGGTAAAACCATGGTAGCACTACTCACAATGCTGTTGGCGAAAGATAATGGTTTCCAGGCCTGTCTGATGGCGCCTACCGAAATCCTGGCGCAGCAACACTATAAAGGGTTATCTGAATTATTGCAGCATATGCCGGTTAACATAGCGTTGCTTACCGGCAGCATAAAAGGCAAAGCCAGAAAACAAGTGCTGGCCGGCGTGGCAGATGGCAGCATTCATTTCCTGGTAGGTACACATGCCCTGCTGGAAAAGGAAGTCGTATTCCAAAACCTGGGAATGTCTATCATAGACGAACAGCACCGTTTTGGAGTGGCCCAACGGGCACGGCTATGGGAAAAAAATGATATCCCGCCACATATACTCGTGATGACCGCCACGCCTATACCGCGTACACTGGCCATGACCATCTACGGCGATCTCGACGTGTCTGTGATCGATGAAATGCCTCCCGGCAGGAAACCTATTACCACGGTGCATCGTACGGAATTCCAACGGCCGCAGGTGATGAACTTTATCAAAGATGAAATCAAAAAAGGCCGCCAGGCTTACATTGTATACCCGTTGATTGAAGACAGTGAAAAACTGGATTACGAAAACCTCATGAAAGGTTATGAGGAAGTAAAAGCGTTTTTCCCCGAACCGCAATTTTACATCAGTATGGTACATGGCCGCCAGCCGGCGGAAATGCGCGAAACCAATATGCAACGTTTCGTGAATGGGGATACCCATATCATGGTAGCCACTACCGTGATTGAAGTAGGCGTTAACGTGCCCAATGCTTCTGTGATGGTCATTGAAAGTACCGAACGTTTTGGTTTATCACAGCTGCACCAGCTCAGAGGCCGTGTAGGCCGTGGTGCGGAGCAATCGTTCTGCATCCTGATGACAGGCAGTAAACTCGGACAGGTATCCAAAGAACGTATTAACGTGATGGTACAAACGAATAATGGTTTTATCATCTCCGAAAAAGACATGGAGCTCCGTGGCCCCGGCGATATCGAAGGTACCCGCCAAAGTGGAATACTCGATTTTAAACTGGCGGATATTGTTCAGGACAGGGCTGTCCTGGAAGCTGCCCGTGCCAGCGCAGAAAAAATTTTATCAGACGACCCCGATCTCGTCCTCCCTGAAAATCAAGGCTTAAAAGAATATTTGGCCCTCCAGCGCGGGAAATCTCAATGGAGTAAAATTTCCTAAGGTTTTTAACGTTTATTAATTTATACCGTCTGAATATATGGTATAATCCCTACACGTATCGTCAGGACAGCGGTATTATATCTTACGCCCGTAACAATTTAATGGGCTTCTGCGTTTATAGATGTATATTGGTTTTTTTGGCATTAAAATAAATCTTATCCCGTTGAAATTTACCCTCCCGAGCGGCCTTATTGGAATGATGATCCTCTTGTTGTTCACCGGTTATATTGCCCGGGGACAACAGTCAACCAATTTCACTCCCCTGAACTTTATTGAAAATAAAGGACAATGGGACCCGCAGGTGCTGTATAAATCAGATGTGGGCACCGCCGATATATGGCTGAGAAAAACAGGTTTTACTTTTATGCTGTATAGCAAGGAAGACATGCATGACCTGTATGAATCCATGCATGGACATGGAGAAGCACGCGACTCCGGCATTATCTACGTGCCTAAGAACAGCACGGCCGGAAAATCGGCCATCACGGCTGTTAACGGAGAAAAACCACCGCCTCGCCCCGCTATGCCCAATGTAAGAGGACACGCTTACCAGGTCAATTTTATCGGCGCCAACGAAAACCCCGAAATTATTCCTGAAAAAGCACAGGAATCTACCACCAACTATTTTATCGGGAACGACAAATCAAAATGGGCATCCGGTGTGAAATCCTATCAGGGACTGGTGTATAAATCCATTTACCCGGGTATCGATGCACATGTGTATTCCGATGCTTCCCAGCTGAAATATGATCTTATCGTAGCTGCCGGCGCTAACCCGGATAAAATACAGTTATCATACGAAGGCGCCACCGGTATGGAAATTAAAAAAGGACAACTACTGGTACATACGACCGTGGGTGATGTGATTGAACAACTGCCTTACGCTTATCAATATGTGAATAACCAACGGGTGACGGTAAAAGTATCCTATCGCCTGAATGGTAATAAAGTAGGATTCAAAATTTCCGGTGATTATGACCCGGCCTATCCGCTGGTGATAGATCCCGTGTATGTGTTTTCCACCGTTTCCGGCTCCCGTGCCGACAACTGGGGT
This sequence comes from Chitinophaga qingshengii, assembly GCF_014529935.1. Lineage (GTDB taxonomy): Bacteria > Bacteroidota > Bacteroidia > Chitinophagales > Chitinophagaceae > Chitinophaga > Chitinophaga qingshengii. Next base: position 2,638,668 of record NZ_JACVFC010000001.1, on the reverse strand, counting down.
TTTACAGCTACTTATGATGACGCAGGCAACTTCTATGGCGGCGGTATCGTATTCAATAACGGTTACCCGGCTACCCCGGGTGCTTATAAAACAGCGTTTAACGGCGGCACTTTTGATATCGCTATCTCCAAATTTAATCCCAATGGTACCCGCCTGATCTACGCTACCTATATCGGCGGCAGCGGACAGGAACAACCACACAGCCTTTTTGTGGATAAACAAGGTAACCTGGTGATTTCCGGCAGAACCAATTCCGGCGACTATCCCTATGATAAGGTGGAAGGTAAACAGGGTGGCTGGGATATCGTGGTGACCAAACTCAATGCAACTGGTAGCGGTCTGATCGGATCACTGGTCATTGGTGGTTCTGCAGATGATGGCGTGAATATGCGTGAAAACCGTACTGCCGGTGATTGGGTACTGCTGCGCAACTATGGTGATGACGCCCGTAGTGAAGTAGTGATCGATGATGCCGGATATATCTACGTGGCCGGTTGTACCCGTTCCAGCGATTTCCCGGTAGTGGGCACCGTATTTCAACCCACATTCGGGGGATTACAGGATGGCGTAGTGATGAAAATCAATCCAATGTGCCAGGGCCTGGTATGGTCCAGTTTCCTCGGAGGCTCGTCAGAAGATGCGGCCTATGTAATAGCCCTTAATAAACTCAATACCTTGTATGTGGCCGGAGGAACGGCCAGCAGCAATTTTACCGTTACGCCGGGCGCTATCTATCCTGCTTACCGTGGCGGCGTATGCGATGGGTTTATTACACATATCGCCAACGATGGCAGCAAAATATTACAAAGCACTTTCCTGGGTTCGGATGATCCTTCCGCTGATCAGGTATACGGTATTCAACTGGATAAAAACGGTTTCCTGTATGCTATGGGCACCACGGAAGGTACATGGCCTATCAAATTGCTCAACCCCGGTGATTATAACGATAACTCCCTGCAGTATATCGTGAAATTGCAGCCCGATCTGAGCGCATTTGTGTATTCCACTACTTTCGGCAGACGGCGCCAGTTGGCTCCTACCCCTTCTATTTCACCAACTGCCTTCCTGGTAGACCGTTGCGAAAACGTATACGTGTCCGGCTGGGGCGGTGGTATCAATAACTCCCTGCATTATCCTAACTCCGGTACTTTTGGATTACCTGCCAAAAATCCTATCCAAAGCTCTACTGACGGGATGGATTTCTACTTCTTTGTATTGCAGCGCGATGCTACTGCACAGTTGTTCGGCAGCTGGTTTGGCGGTAATGGTTTGTATGAACACGTGGATGGTGGCACCAGCCGGTTCGATCGCAACGGGGTCATCTATCAGGGTATCTGTGCCTGGTGTAATGTAAGCAACAGCGGCGCCAAACCACGGTATCCGACTACGCCGGGTGCTTATTCCAGTACGCCTCCTCCCTCCTGTAACTACGGCGCTTTAAAGATCGCTTTTAACCTCGACGGCGTACGGGCAGGAGCGAAAACCCTCAGCCGGAGATCAAATTTCTGCGTCCCCAGCGATATTACGTTTGTGGATACTACCCGCATTCCGGCTCAAAGCTATAAATGGGATTTTGGCGACGGATCGCCGGTAGTACAGGGGCCCAAACTGGATACCGTTACCCATACCTTTACGAAATTGGGTACTTATACCGTTATGCTGGTAAAATTTGACAATGCCAGCTGTAATGGTTCAGACACCGCGTATGTAGTGGTGAAGCTGGGAGACAATGAAGCGAAATTTGATTTCGATGCGATCCGGCAACAACCTTGTCAGGACCTGGCTTATATCTTCACCAGTAACGCTACACCGGCAGGTGCATTTCACAAAGACAGCTCCTTTATCTTCGACCTGGGTGATGGTACTAAACCACAATATGTAGGACCTTCCAAATTCCCTACACCTATTCATAAATTCCCCGGTCCCGGTATTTATAACGTGAGCCTTACGCTGGTAGATACCAATTTCTGTAATGCGCCGCAAACGATCACTAAACCATTGCGTGTAGCCGCTGAGGTTACCGCCAAATTTGTGATGCCGGATACGGTTTGTGTGGGTACTGAACAGCAAATGGACAATACCACACTGGGGGGCGAAAGTTTCCTGTGGACGTTTAAACTGGGAAATGACAGCACTACTTCCACAGAACCTTATCCGATATTTAAATTCGATAAATCCGGTATATGGACGGTTAAACTGGTGGCAGTGGACAATAACACCTGTAATAAAAAGGATAGTGTCATCAAATCGGTATTGGTAGCCGATCCGCCTGAAGCTGATTTCGACTTTATGCCTACGAAGGCTACAGAGAATACACCGGTCACTTTCACCAATCTCACCAAAGAGTTTGGGCAACCGATGCACTACCTGTGGAACTTCGGCGATGGTGATACCACCTCTGTTCCCAGTCCACAGCACCAGTACCTTAAAACGGGTACTTACAACGTCTGTCTCACTGCTGCGAACCAGGAAGGTTGTACGGAAACGGTCTGCAAAACGGTCAGTGCTATCGTAGTGCCGTTGTTTGACGTACCTTCTGCTTTCTCGCCCAACAATGACGGCATGAACGATGTTTTCTACGTGAAGTCTTTTGGTGTGACCAAGTTTAACCTCAAGATATTTAACCGATGGGGACAATTGATTTTTGAAAGTACAAACCCCAACATGGGATGGGATGGCCGGTTTAAAGGAGCTATACAGCCTATGGATGCATATGCTTACGTGGTAACATTGGAGTTTACCGATGGAACCAAGGCCAATAAGACCGGAAATGTAACCTTGTTAAGATGATGAGTCATGAAGAAGCTGATTGTTAACATCACCGCGGGGTGGGTAATTGGAATGTTGCTCGCAGTCAGCGGGTCCGCACAGGATCTGCACTTTTCGCAATATTTCAATTCACCGTTAACCACCAACCCTGCCAATACCGGATTTATCCCTGATGGAAATTTCCGGCTCGGTATCAACTACCGTGACCAATGGAGCAGCATACCGGTACCTTACCGGACCATGTCTGCATATGGCGATTTTCAGCTGTTGCGCGACAAACTTATCTACGGATGGTTGGGCCTGGGCGGTGTTATTCTGCGCGATGTGGCGGGAAGCGGTAATCTCTCTTCTACCAAAGGATATGCTTCTATTGCCTATCATCAGTTGCTGGGTGAAAGCAGCCTGTTGTCGCTGGGTTTCCAGGCGGGATCAGCCAACAAGCGGGTGGATATTACCAAACTTACTTTTGGTGATCAGTGGAATGGAAAATTCTTTGATTCCCGCATGCCTACAGCTGAACCGTTTACCCAGTCAAGCGTGAATTATTTTGATATGAATGTGGGCATGAACTATGCCTATTTCCCGACGGAAAACCTGTATATCAACACCGGTATTGCGGTACAACATATTAACACACCCCGGGAAACCTTTTACGACACCGATAATAAAGTACCCCGTCGTTATACCGGTTTCCTGAATGCAAGCATCAAAACCAGTGATGTGCTGATCATCAACCCCAGTGCTTATTATTCCCGGCAGGCCAGTATCAGTGAATTGGTGATAGGAATGAGTGCAGCCTATAATCTCTCCGGTGATGGCGAGAAACAGGTATCCGGTGGTATTTACTACCGTGGTAAAGATGCGGCTATTTTTATGGTAGGGTACCAGTTGAGTAATATTAAACTGCAGTTCAGTTATGATATTACCACCTCCAACCTGGCCGTGTCTAACAGCCGTCGGGGAGCCTATGAGATCGGATTGGTTTACAGTGGATTATACTCCAACCGTAGTTTTAACAACGCAAAAAGATCCACCATTTGTCCATCTTTCTAAAGAGATAGGGTAAATGGTTATTTTTGCCGGGATAACTCACATTCGTTAAACATAACAAACCAGTATGAAACGCTTATTGATCGGTATTTGCCTGCTGATATCCGCGCAGCTCACGCATGCACAATATTATAAAACAGACACCAGTGCGCCCCGCGGTTTCGACCGTTCCCGGCTGATACTGGGAGGTTCGCTGGGTATGGTTTTCGGCGATTATACCAATGTAGATGTTTCCCCATTGGTGGGTTATCGCTTTAATGATTACATCGCCGCCGGTATCAACATAAATGCGCAATACGGTCAGTATAAAACCTATGACGGTTATGGTAATACCGCACAACGCGACAAATACACCATCTTCGGCGGTGGCGTATGGGGACGGGTATATCCGCTTCCCATGTTGTTTGTGCATATTCAGCCTGAATATAATTATATCAGCCAGAAATCCACTATCTACTACTCAGATCCTAAAAGGAGCTACAGCACCAGCTACAGTGTACCCAGCCTGCTGGTAGGTGCAGGATATACGCAGAGTGTAGGTGGCAGAGTAGGTATCGGTATTTCCATCCTGTATGATGTGATCCAGGATAACCGCTCACCCTACCGCAATAACCTGATCTACCGTGTAGGCGCAGGTTTAGGTTTCTAATAGCGATAAAAAATACTATAAAAACCCGTCCGGTAACTACCGGACGGGTTTTTTTGTGTTACCTCCTTGTTAAATTTGTTTATAAATGCTAAACTTATTTTTACAACTTTTATACCTTTGTGCCATCAACTTATTTTAAAGCGATGGAGATTAAATTAGCTGTTTTTGATATTGCGGGCACTACACTGCACGACGAGGCCAACGTGGCCAAAGTATTGCAAAAAGCCATACAACTGGCCGGGGTACATGTATCCCTGGAAGAAGTCAACGAAGTAATGGGATACGCCAAACCATACGCGATCCGTTATCTGCTGCAACAGAAAAACGACCCGCGTTATACGGACGACAGCTTTGTGAACGAACTGCACACCCGGTTTGTGGAAGATATGAAAGCCCACTATGCTACCGATACTTCCGTACGGGAGAAACAAGGTGTTTCAGCGGTATTTGCGGCGTTGCGGCAGAAAGGGATTAAAGTAGCGCTGGATACCGGTTTTGATCGTGATATTACCAATGTGATCCTCAACCGTACCGGCTGGCAGCAGCAGGGGCTTATCGATGCGGTGACCACCAGCGATGAAGTAACTTATGGCCGTCCTTATCCTTATATGATCTATCGTATCATGGAAACGCTGGAAGTACGCAGCATCGGGGAAGTGATGAAAGTAGGGGATACCATTTCCGACCTGGAAGAGGGTACCAATGCAGGCTGCCGTTATGTAGTGGGTGTTACTACCGGCGCTTACAGCCGCGAAGAACTGGAGAAAGGGCCGCATACCCACCTCGTAGCCTCTCTCGATGAACTGTTATCCATTTTATAAACTCTTGCTCAATAGCGATCATGCAACAACAACAAGCGGATGTAGCGGTCATCGGCGCCGGCATCGTAGGACTGGCCATGGCTTATAAACTGGCGTCCAAAGGGAAAAAAGTCGTTTTATTTGAAAGGAACAGTAAAGCTATCAGCGCTTCTATCCGCAATTTCGGACTGGTATGGCCTATCGGCCAGAAAGCCGGTAAAATGTACCAGCGCGCTATGCATAGCCGCAGTGTCTGGAAAGAACTGGCGGCTGCTACCGGTCTGCAATGCCAGGAAACAGGCTCTCTGCACCTGGTATATGAAAAAGATGAGCTGGCCGTACTGGAAGAATTTGCTGCTGCGGCGCCAGCCAATGGATTCGACTGCCAGCTGATCATGCCGGAACATATCGGAAAATACACGAAAGCCATCAAAACGAACGGATTGCTCGGTGCCCTCTGGAGCCCAACGGAAATGACCGTCAATCCCCGTCAGGCCAGTGCCGTGATTGCCCGCCACCTGGAAGATAACCTGAATGTAACGGTACGTTTTAATACAGCCGTCAACGGTATCAGCATGCCATTCATTGAAACTAAAGATGAAAAGTGGAAGATAGACCAGGTATATGTTTGCAGCGGCGCTGATTTTGAAACGCTGTATCCTGCCGCCTACGCCACGGCGCCGCTTACCAAATGCAAATTGCAGATGATGCGCACTATTCCCCAGCCAGGCGACTGGCAGTTAGGCCCTGCTCTCTGCGCCGGCCTTACCCTGGCTCACTACGCTTCGTTCAACGATTGCGCCGCACTGATTCCGCTCAAACAACGATTTGAACAGGAAATGCCGGAATATGTAAAATGGGGCATTCACCTGCTGATTTCACAGAATGGCGCCGGTGAACTGACGATCGGTGACTCCCACGAATATGGTCCGGACTTCGAACCATTTGATAAAGCATTTATCAATGAGCTCATCCTGAAATATATGCACACTTTCCTGGAAGCACCTGCCTATACTATCCAGGAGCAATGGCATGGCATTTATCCCAAGTTGACCAATGGCGGCACAGAGCTGATATTATCTCCCGAAAAGGATGTAACCATCGTTAATGCGCTCAGTGGCGCCGGTATGACCCTGTCATTTGGCCTGGCGGAAGAACTGACTGCTATCTAAACAGCGATATATTTAAAAAGGGACAACTGTTTCGCCTATACGAAATGGTTGTCCCTTTTTTATATATCTAATGCGCCCTAAACCAAATATCTAAATCAAAATTTCAAAATGATTAGGATTTTTTACGAATTATTAATAAATTAAATGCAGATCAAACGTTATGAAAACAATCGCCATAACAATGGCCTTATATTGTGCTGGTAAATTATTCACCATATTATATCATCCAACTTTAGCAACGTTTCTGCAGCCAGGTTTCAACGACATGGCTGCATGTTCATAACGTGTTAAATGTAAAGCGGGTTTCTTTTAAGTTACCTGCTTTTTCATATGGACTTTGCCGTGTGGAAAGTTTCCGGTTAAAGTGAAACAGGCAGGGAGGGGCCGGGAAAGGATAGAAATTTACCTCATCAGACTGCACAAAAGCCAATAATTCTATAAATTACAGGGTCCCCTGCCGGAGAGCAGGGAGTAGGACTATTTTTACATCAAAAAGCAACGGCATGAATGGAAGCTTAAAAAACCTCAAAGAAAGAGACTGGACAGAAACAAGAGCGCATTCCAGCTGGCAGATCTTTAAGATCATGGCGGAATTCGTGGAAGGCTTTGAATCGCTTGCTAAAATCGGACCTTGTATATCTATATTCGGATCTGCCCGGACCAAGCCGGGTAACCGATATTATGAACTGGCGCAGGACATTGCCAAAAGGCTTGCTGAAGAGGGGTTTGGCATTATCACGGGCGGAGGCCCCGGCGTGATGGAAGCGGCCAATAAGGGCGCACAGGCAGCACATGGTAAATCGGTGGGCGCTAATATTACCCTGCCGCATGAACAGAACCCCAACGGTTTTATTGACCCCGACAAAAGGCTCAACTTCGATTATTTCTTTGTCCGCAAAGTAATGTTCACCAAATATTCCCAGGGGTTTGTAATGATGCCCGGCGGATTTGGTACCATGGATGAGTTTTTTGAAGTGGCTACCCTGATACAGACCAAGAAGATGGAGGAAACGCCCATGGTACTGGTAGGCCGCGAATACTGGAGCGGTTTGCTGGAATGGATACGTACCGTAATGATGGAGAAGGAAAGCAATATTAATCCACAGGACCTGGGCCTGTTACAGCTTTTCGATACTGCCGACGAAGTGGTGGAATACTTCCGTGTATTTTATACCACCAATAAACTCAGACCTAACTTTTAATAACGGCCGTGCCCGTCAGGCACGGATATACCTGCCCGTTAGCCGGAATAGAATAAATTCCGGCCGGGCAACGTTATGTTGACGGGTGTTGCCGCAATGGCTTTGACGCTGATGGTCATGATTTCCCCGGGGCTGAAACCCCGGGCTAATGATTTTGCTGATGACTGCCGCGAAGAAGACCATTTTTCATAGCTTTGCAGAAATTTTATATATGGAGCTCGTACCGGCACTAGAGGCATATGCAGAGAAGTACACCAGCCCGGAAAGTCCGCTGTTGTATAAATTAAACCGCGAAACCCACCTGAAAGTGGAATTGCCGCATATGTTGAGTGGTCATGTACAGGGTAAGTTCCTGGAGATGGTGAGCCGCATGCTGCGTCCCCGCCGGATACTGGAACTGGGCACCTACACCGGATATTCCGCTATCTGCCTGGCTGCAGGCCTGCCTGATGACGGTATATTACACACCGTTGATATCAACGAAGAACTGGAAACCCTTTGCCTTCAATATTTTGAGGCATCCGGGTATGCTGATAAAATAAAAATGCACATCGGAAAAGCTGCCGAGGTGGTCACCTCCATGGAGGAAACGTTTGACCTGGTGTTTATTGATGCTGATAAAGCCGGTTATGTGCATTATTATGACCTGGTTTGGGAAAAACTGCGCCCCGGCGGATTTATCCTGGCTGACAATGTACTGTACCACGGACAGGTACTGCAGCCGGAAAATGAGCAGGGAAGCCAGGCTAAAGCCATGGTCAGATTTTGTGAGAAAGTGCTGGCCGATGACCGCGCAGAACAGGTGTTGCTCACCATCCGCGACGGTATCCTGCTGATCAGGAAAAAATAGCCAGGCACACCTGCACCATGCCCATTAAATTCGAATATACATGCAAGTAAGAAAATTTTTGTTGGTAGTCAGTTTTCTTATTGGCTGCACGCCGCTGCTGAAGGCACAGAAAATGACCACCCAGCAATATATTGCTGCCTATAAGAGCATTGCGATGGAGGAAATGCGCCGTACCGGCGTGCCCGCAGCCATCAAACTGGCCCAGGGCATAGTGGAAACCCAATCCGGCAACGGAACGCTCTGCCTCCAGTCCAACAACCACTTCGGTATTAAATGTAAAAACACCTGGACCGGCAAAACCATCAAATACGATGATGACGCCGCCCAGGAGTGTTTCCGCGTATATGACAGCGCAAAGGACTCCTACCGGGACCACTCCGACTTCCTGCGCAGCAATCCCCGTTACGCTTTCCTGTTCCAGTTTGACGGAGATGACTATAAATCCTGGGCTTTCGGGCTTAAACAGGCTGGCTATGCCACCAACAAAACCTACCCGCAGCAACTGATCAAGGTTATTGAAGACTATAACCTGCAGCAATACACGCTGATTGCCATGGGCAAAGCGGCACCGGAATCCGGCTCCTTTGAGGAAAAACCGCCGGTATATGCCGGTAATAACAACAGCCGCCCAGATAACCGGCCAACGGCTTCCAGGCCCGGTACCTCCACCGGCAGCAAACCAATGGCGGGCAATTATCCTAAAGGCGTGTTTGAAATCAACGGCCGCAGGGTGGTATTCGTAAAAGCAGGTACTTCCCTGATCCAGCTGGCCAGCAAACACAGCATCCGCCTGAGCAAACTGGTGCGCTTCAACGATCTGGATAATGACAATCCTCCCCGTAAAGACATGTTTATCTTCTTACAAAAGAAAGGTAAAAAAGGTAATAAGGAGTTTCATAACGTAGGCAATGGCGAAACCATGCACGACGTAGCACAGGCAGAAGGTATCCGGCTAAGATGGCTGCGCCGCCGCAATAAAATGCATGAAGGCGAAGAACCTGCTGCCGGTCAGCGCCTGGCCCTGAACGGTTTTGCTTCCGGCACACCCGCACTGGCTAAAAATACCCGTATCATCCGGGAAGAAGACCAGGAACCACCGGAAGATTTTTCTCCCCGTAAAGAAATCGAAAAAGCAAAAGAAGAAATAGCTAAAAATACCGGCGCCGGCACTGCTGCCCCGGAAGCACCCCGCCAGCCACAGGGCGGCGTACCTGTTGACATGGTGGAAGACCTGAAGAAAGTAGGGGAAGTAGGTACCAACGGCACGGTTAAAAATACGCCACCGGCATCACAGCCTCCGGTGTATAAACCCGCTCCGCCTTCTGTTCCCGCTACACCGGCTCCACGGCCAACCGGTAGCGGTACACAATACCACGAAGTACAGCCCAAAGAAACACTGTACGGTATCTCTAAAATGTATAATAAGTCTGTAACACAGTTACAGGAATGGAATAATTTACAGGGCTTCGACATTAAAATTGGACAGCGCCTGTTAGTGAATAAGTAAGCAGTGATCCTTTTCTGCTTATCATTGTTAAATATGGAAATGAAGTAGTATTATGTCGGTTATTCAGGTGCATGACAAGAAATTCCAGCCCTATATCGGTGCTACAGAGCTGCAGCAACGCATTCAGCAGATGGCTGCAGACATGAGCAGGGACCTTAAGGATGAGCGTCCGCTGTTTATTGCTATCCTCAACGGTTCATTTATGTTTGCCGGTGACGTGTTCAAATATCTCAACATCCCGGCGGAGATATCTTTTATTAAACTGGCTTCCTACAAGGGAACCAAATCTACCGGTAATGTGGTACAGGCTATCGGGTTGGACGAAGACCTCTTCGGCCGCACCGTGGTGATCCTGGAAGATATTGTGGATACCGGTAAAACACTGAGCCAGTTCCTGCCGCAGTTGGAACATCAGCAGCCGAAAAAGCTGTTGGTCGCTTCCCTGCTGACGAAGCCGGAAGCAATGGTGCATCCTATTAAAATCGATTATCTGGGCTTTTCCGTACCGAATAAGTTCCTGTTGGGTTATGGCCTCGACTATGATGGATTGGGCCGTAATCTGCCGGAAATATACCAGCTGGTGGAAGAAGCGTAGGTGCTCGCAAAGGTGCAAAGCAGCAAAGAGCGCAAAGAACATATAAGCGAGCAGAGAAAGCAAAGGAGCGAAGATCAGTTATTGATCTCCGCTCCTTTGCTTTCTTTTATATTCTTAATAAAAAAATCTTTGCGCTCTTTGCTGCTTTGCGCCTTTGCGAGAACCCCGGAAAATGTTTACCTTAACATATGCGAAAATTCCTATTACTCCTATTGTTGTGGGCTGGCAGTATACAAGCACAAACAATCCGGGTGTCGGGAGCGGTAGAGGACAGCATTAGCCATCGTCCTGTCGCCGGTGTAACCGTTAGCGTGATCGATGATACCACGAAGGTACTCACCAACGCTTTCGGCCTTTTCAGCATGGGGATTCCCAGGAATGTAGCGCAACTGCTGTTTACCCGCGAGGGCTATCGTCCGTTGCAGAAAGAGGTGAAAGCCGGTGATCGGCTGTTAATAACACTATCGCCTATACGTAGAATTCCCGATGCCATCGCCCTGGCCAAAGCCAGCGCCCGTACACGGCAAAACAGCAACCCCAACTATGGTAACGTAGGCATGGGTATACACGCTTTTTACAATGAAACATACGGCACCACCTATGAAAACAGGTTTACCCGCGCGCAAACGCAGCCGGTATCGATATTTGCGGTAGACGTGGACAGGGCCGCCTACAGTAATATCCGGCGTTTCCTGCGACTGAAAGAAGCGGTACCGGTAGACGCTGTACGGATAGAAGAGATGGTGAACTATTTTCATTACGATTATCCATTACCGGAAAAAGGTAATACCATGGCGGTATACAGCCGTTATACCAGCTGCCCCTGGGAACCGGCGCATCACCTGTTACAAGTGGCCTTGCGGGCAAAAGCGCTGCAGACGGATAGCCTGCCTCCCAGTAACCTGGTGTTCCTGATAGATGTTTCCGGTTCCATGGGCGTGCCGAATAAACTCCCTTTATTACAGGCTGCCTTTCGGATACTGGTCAATAACCTGCGTCCGGTGGATAAAGTAGCGATTGTAGCCTACGCGGGTACGCCGGGTATCAAACTGCCCGCCACGGCCGGCGATCAGAAAGAAAAAATTCTCAATGCTATTGATAACCTGGTTGCCGGTGGTGCTACTGCCGGCGAGGCGGCCATTAAAATGGCTTACCAGATTGCGGTAGATGAGTTTATCCCGGATGGTAACAACCGCGTGATCCTGGCTACTGACGGCGATTTCAACGTAGGCCTTACCAGCGATGCCGAAATGGAAGAACTGATCCGGCAAAAGAAAGAGAGCGGTGTATTGCTGACCTGCCTGGGTTTTGGTATGAAAAATTATAAGGACTCCAAGCTGCAGTCCCTTTCCAGCAAGGGTAACGGCAACTTCGCCTATATCGATGACCTGGAAGAAGCCAGCAAAATTTTTGCCCGTGAATTTGGCAGCACGCTCTTTACGGTTGCCCGTGACGTGCAAACAGAAATGACATTTAACCCCGCAGTGGTAAAATCGTATAGACTTATTGGTTATGAGAACAAAGTTTATGAAGCAGATACTGCGGCCGATAAAAACCACGGCGGTATTGTAGGTAGTGGTCATTGCGCAGTAGCCATGTATGAAATAGTGCCCCGCGACAGCGTGGCGGCGGCAGACAGTCTGTTAGCCCGTGTAAAAATTTCGTACCGGCATCCGCTGGATACGGTGCTGCATACACTGGAGTGTGGGGTGCCCGCCCGTGCAACGGCCTTCGAGGCCGCGCCGGATGACTACCGGTTTGCGGCATCGGTAGCGCTGTTGGGCATGATCCTCCGCAACTCCGCCTACCGTGGCTGCGGAGATACCAATATGGTGATGGATATCGCCCGGAAAGCCCTGGGAAAAGATAAAGAGGGCTATCGCCAGGAATTCCTGAAGATGGTAAAGCAGGTCCGTAAAATAAAACGCTGAGGCTTATTTAATCAGCCGGTAACATTTACGCACCATTTTCTGCTGGAAGTCGAAGGGAAGGGTTTGATTCGTAATATCCTTTATGCTGGATGCATTGATTTTGTCTTCCTCCAATATAAATCGCCGGTAGTTGTTGCTGAAATACACCACGCCATCTTTTTTGGTGGCGAGCAGTACTTTATTGAGCAATTCTACGTGATCCCGCTGGATGTCCAGGAAATCCTTCATCCGCTTGCTGTTAGAGAAGGTGGGCGGGTCCATGATGACCAGGTCGAAGGTATTAAGTTTAAGCGTGTCGAGGTATTGCAGTACATCGGCGTGTACAAAGGCATGTTTGGCCGTATCGAAGCCGTTGAGCCGCATATTTTCCTCTGCCCAGGCCAGGTAGGTTTTGGAAAGATCTACCGAGGTGACTTCCGCAGCGCCGCCATCGGCAGCATATACGGAGAAAGAGCCGGTATAGCAGAAGAGGTTGAGTACTTTTTTGTCTTTAGCCTCGTTGCGTACCATATTGCGTGTAATGCGGTGATCGAGGAACAGGCCGGTATCGAGGTAATCGGACAGGTTGATTTTAAACTGCAGGCCGCCTTCATGAACAGTCATCGCCTTACTTTCAAAACTGAGTTTTTCGTATTGGCTTTGACGGTTTTCCTTGCGTTGCCGTTGTTTTACCCAGATATTACCGGGAGGGATGTTTAATACTTTGCTGATGAGTTCCAGGCAGGTGTCCAGCCAGGCTTCGTGATCGGCTTCTTCCATGCCATGGCGGCGCTGGTATTCAGCGATATACACATGATCTTCATAAATCTCGATGCTGAAGGGGAATTCCGGAATATCGTCGTCGTACACCCGGTAGCAGGCGATATTTTGTCTTTTGGCCAGTTTGGAAATATGCCGGAATACTTTTGTGAGCCGGTTCTCGAACATCTGCAGTTTGGAATCCATATCAATAATATTTTCGGATTTTCGGATTTTTTGATTTTGGGATTTTAAAAATGCAGCGGAGATCATAGCGAGCTTTTATCATTCGCTATGATCTCCGCTGTATTTTAAATATCTAAATCCGAAAATCAAAAAATCGGAAATCAGCTAAAAATGTCTCTGACTTTTTCAAAGAAACCTTTTTCCGATTTTTCCGGATTGGGTTTGAAGTTATCAGAGGTCTGGAGTTTGTCGAGCATGGCTTTTTCATCCGCGCTGACGTGTTGTGGTGTCCAAACGTTCACATGTATGAGCTGGTCGCCTTTTTCGTAGGAGTTCACAGAGGGGAATCCTTTGCCTTTGAGGCGGAAGATTTTACCGCTTTGTGTACCGGCAGGTATTTTGATTTTCGCTTTACCGTCGATGGTAGGTACTTCCACCTGGGTACCGTAAACGGCATCGGGGAAAGAGATATGCAGGTCGTAGGCTACGTTGAGGCCATCGCGCTGCAATTCCGGATGTGGTTCTTCTTCGATGAGGATGAGGAGATCACCGGGAGCGCCGCCTCTTTCGCCGGCGTTGCCTTTACCGCTCATGCTCAGTTGCATACCTTCCTGTACGCCTGCCGGGATGTCGATGCTCACCATTTCTTCGCCATACATACGGCCTTCTCCTTTACAGTGGCCGCATTTGCTGGTGATGATCTGGCCTTCACCATGACAGGTGGGGCAGGTAGTTACGGTTTGCATCTGCCCCAGGAAGGTTTGGGTAACCTTTCTTACCTGGCCGGAGCCACCGCAGGTGTTACAGGTCTGGAACGCGTTTTTATCTTTAGCACCCAGGCCGCCGCAATGCTGACAGGGAACGTATTTTTTTACCTTGATTTTTTTGTTGGCACCTTTGGCGATTTCCTCGTAGGTGAGGCGGATTTTCACGCGCAGGTTAGAACCGCGGGTACCGCGTCCGCGACGGCCACCGCCGCCCCCACGGCCACCACCTCCGAAGAAGCTGCCGAAAATATCATCGTTGCCGAAAATGTCACCGAAATTGGAGAAGATATCTTCCATGTTCATACCACCACCTCCAAAACCGCCACGGCCGCCGTTCATGCCTGCATGTCCGAAACGGTCGTATTGTGCCCGCTTGTCGGCATCGCTCAATACCTCATAGGCTTCGGCTGCTTCCTTGAACTTTTCTTCCGCCTCCTTATTGTTTGGATTACGGTCAGGGTGAAACTGCATGGCCACCTTCCGGTAAGCTTTTTTGATCTCATCCTGGGAGGCAGATTTGGCAACACCCAGTATTTCGTAATAATCTCTCTTGGTAGACATTATAAAAATCACTTATAACCGGTGCCCGGCACCGGTTTTTTTCAGTAAATAATATTGTTTTGACATCAGCATAGGCGACCGCTGCGGCATATGCCACATCGTCACAACCATTTATTTGCCGACTATCACCTTGGCATGACGAATCAGTTTGTCATTCAGGTAATAACCTTGCTGTAATACATCTACTATTTTACCCTGAAGATCCGGTGTGGGGGCCGGAATTTCGGTAATAGCATCGTGCAGATCCGGATCAAAAGGAGTGTGTATGCTTTCCATAGGCTTCAGTCCTTTGGCCTGCAGGGTGGATTTCAGCTTGTTGAATACCAGGTTAACCCCACCTTTGATGGCGTCGATGTCGTTGGCAGTGTCCAGCTGTTTGGCAGCCCGCTCTGTATCATCCAGTACGTCCAGCAAAGATATGATAACTTCTTTACCTGCTGTTTGCAGCAGCTCCAGTCTTTCTTTGGCAGTACGTTTACGGAAGTTATCGAACTCGGCCTGCAGACGGAGGTATTTATCCCGCATTTCATTCAGTTGCTGCTCTTTTTTAACCAACTCTTCCTCCGGCTCAACTTCTAATGCATTAGTCATATGAGACGTTTCACTGATGTTGTCTTCAGCATTGAAATCAGGCATGCCTTTTTCGTTTTCTCCAGCATTGTTAGCCTGTCCGTTTGTCTGCATGTCTTGGTCTTTTTCTGTCATAATTGTAATGATTATCTGCAATTGTGCTTAGTCAATTATTTTGCCAACCCCTGTTTGGCCGCCAAAAAGACAGATCTTCTGCGTACCTTCGCCCCTCGAATTTATGTCAATGACCAAGGTTTTTTTAAAGAAACAGATACAAAACAGGGTATTACTGGGCCATCCCTGGATTTTTGGCAACGAAGTGGCCGAAATCAAAGGGGAAGTGGTACCGGGCGATATCGTGGATGTGCACACCCATCAGGGCTCTTTTCTGGGAAGAGGGTATATCAATCCTCAATCCCAGATATTGGTGCGGCTGCTGACGCGCGATAAAAGCGAAGAAATCAACGGGGAGTTCTTCTATCGGCGCCTGCTTAAATGCTGGCAGTACCGGCAGAAACTGGGCTATGTGGAAAACTGCCGCCTGGTCTTCGGGGAAGCAGACGACCTGCCAGCCCTCGTCATCGATAAATTCAATGACTACTTTGTGTTACAAACCCTGGCACTGGGCATGGAAAAGTGGAAACACGCCATCGTGGATGCATTGAACCGCATCTTCTCGCCCAAAGGGATTTACGAAAGGAACGATGTTCCGGTACGTGAACTGGAGGGCATGGAGCAACAAAAAGGCTTTCTCAGCGCCCCTTTCGACACGAATATCATCATCAACGAAAACGGTCTGCAGTTCCATGTGGATATCGTGAATGGCCAGAAAACCGGTTATTTCCTGGATCAACAGGATAACCGCCGTGAAATCCGCCAGATCGTGAAAGAGGCTAATGTGCTGGAAGCGTTCTGCTACACCGGCACCTTCTCCTGTCATGCAGGGTATTATGGGGCTAAAAGCGTATTGGGACTGGATATCTCCGAGCATGCGGTGGAAACGGCCCGTCGTAATGCGGCGCTCAATAACCTTCAGGATGTGTGTAAGTTCCAGGCAGTCAATGCGTTTGATCAATTGAAACAATATACCCGGGAGGACCGCAAATTTGATGTGGTGATCCTGGACCCGCCGGCCTTCACCAAAAGCCGTGAAAACATCCGGAAAGCGGTGACCGGTTACAAGGAGATCAACCTCCGTGGCATGAAACTGCTGGATAAAGGTGGCTTTCTGGTCACGGCTTCCTGTACCAACCTGGTATCACCGGAGCTTTTCCTCGAAACAATCGATGCCGCTGCCCGCGACGCAAAAAGACGTCTCCGCCAGGTCACTTTCCAGACACAGGCAAAAGATCACCCCATTTTGAGGAATATTGAGAATACAACGTATTTGAAATTTTTGATCGTAGAGATCGCGTAGAAATAGGAGTAGCTTTCTGGTATAGGCTTTCTTTCGGATAGGTGATTACATCTGTTACAGGGAAAGTCAATAGCGGAAAGCTATTTTACTACATTGAATTTACCGGATTCCACGAGGTTGCCGCGCTGGTCGCGAAGCTGAAAGATATAAAGACCGTTGTAATAGTTATCCAGATTAACCGTAGTACGGCTGCTGATACTTTTTATCTGGTCAATTTTTTTCCCGAGAAAATTGTACACAATAAGATCGTATATGCGGTCGTTATTATGCTGTAAAATTTCAAAGTTGATAACGTTGGTGGCAGGGTTGGGATAGAGTCTTACAATTTGCCTACCCCCCTCCGTGTTATTCGGCAGGGACCCGCTTTGAGCTTTACCCACAAGGGATAAAAGGCTAAAAACCGTAAAAAAGATAAGGGTAGAGGTTTTCCACATAGTCTTATAAAAATAAAGTTTTTTTCAAATATTTCCAATTTTTATTGTTAATAACGGCGCCTTAGTCCTTTGTCCACTACATAAAAATAACAAACTACGCGCCATTTTGTTAGGTCTCCCACTTTTTTAGATAAAATTTAACGCTTTTTATTTGGTGATTTAATTTGATGATAATCAATTGTTTAGAATTTTGGACAGTTGATTCGCTCCAAAGTACTGTTGCGGCTGTTCAGGAAACCCTTGAAAACCAACGACACTTCAAAACCGCCAAAACTCTGGCTGGCTGTTCTCAACTGCGATATATTGGCATCATAGCTCATAGCTACCTCAAATTTCTCCATGTCTATTTTGATGGTGGGGATAATGGCATCATTCCAGCGCAGAAACAAGCCGCCATAGATAGCCCGGGTAGATTCCAGCCCTGCATTCATCAGGCCATAGCCAATGAGCGCACCACCAATATACTCTGAATAACCGCCCTGGTGCAGCTGGTTGTAATGCGCAATCAGTTTTACGCGCTCGTCCAGCGGAATGGTAATACCAGCGTTAAACGACAGCTTGGGCGATAACTCAATGTTTTTATCGTTGTAAAAGGAAATCTTGGGCCGGTTAAAGTGATAGTAGGCCGCCCCGATAAAGTAATTCACTTCTTCTCCGATAGTACTGTTGTAACTGAGGCCCACACCGGCATCAAGATAAGTATATCCTTTCAGCGCCAGTTTACCTTCTTCCCCGGTGGGCGCTGTGGGATCAAAACGACCGCCGTTATACTGGTTGTTAAACGTCATGTTGGTAGGATCAAACTGGCGCTGTACCAAACCACCCATAAAGCCCAGTGAAAGAAAACTGGTCTTGTCTTCGTTCAGCGATTTGTGATAGTTGATGGCCGGAAAGATCTGGGTAGACTGTAGTTTAGACGTACCCGCCCGGTCGTAGGTCAGTTGGAGGCCGGTAGTCACATAGTCGTTGCCGTTACCTACGGGGAACTTGATCTCGCCGCTCATGGTACCGGTTTGATAAGGAATGGTAACGCTGTTCCACTGGTTGCGGTATACGGCCTGAAGGCGCACATCGCCATTAAAAATACCTATCAGCGCCGGGTTGCGGAGTATCGGCGTTTCATAAAACTGTGACAGGTGTATGTCCTGTGCCTGTAGCTGCAGGCCGCAGCTGAAGCAAATGACTGTTAATAATGTTTTATATACCCTTTTCATATACCGCTTGTTATTATCTGAGTAATGTTACGTTGCCTTTAAGGCGGAAAAATTCGTTGGCATCGCAATAGGCTTCCACGAAGTAAATATATACGTCCGCCCCCTGTGGTTGCCCGTTGAAAGTGCCGTTCCAGCCGGCGTTAATATCTTCTACCTGGATATTCTCCCGGTGAAAAACTTCCTGCCCGAGGCGGTTGAAGATGCGGAACGATTTTACCAGGCTAATGCCTTTTCCACGCAGGTAAAAAATGTCGTTCACGCCGTCGCCATTGGGACTGAAAGTATTGGGAATGAATATCAGTTCTGTATTACAAATAAGATCTACTCTTAACACATCGCTTTTCGTACAACCGTATTGGTTAGTACCGGTGATGGAGTAGGTGGTTGTTTTCCTGACCGCCGCATTGGTAAAGGGCGACGTAGGATTGTCGAGATAGTCGGTGGGTGACCATTGCCATTTCACGATATCGGAGCTGCCGCTGGCCATGAGGCGTATTACATCTCCGGCTACAACTGTCTGGCTTTTGCCGGCGCTGATACTGGGCACCTGTTTCACCGCCACTTTTACGGATAACGGAGCGCTCATGGGGCACATCGGATCGTTGGTACCACGCACCTGGTAAACCATATCTTCTGTGGGCGTGGTAACCGGGTTAGCAATGGTGTTGTTGGTCAGGCCTGTCACCGGTGTCCAGTCGTAAATGGTAGCGCCACCGGCCTGCAATTGCACGGACGATCCATAACACGCATAGGTATCTTTACTAACGGTGAGATTTACTTTGGGTACCACGGCAATGTCTGTAGAATCACGCATCGTACAACCGTATACGTTAGATGCCTCTACCAGGTAGCGGGTGTTGGTGACTGGTGTTGCTACCGGATCTGCACAATAGGCGCAGCTGAGTGTAGCGGCATTGAGCCATTGCAAACTGCCGTCTGACTGGGCATGGAGCGTTACATTGTTGCCCTCGCAGATCTTAGCCTGTGCGGCCGATGCTTTTACAAAAGGAGTGGGATTGATGGTCACATCTTTCGTCACAGAATCCTGGCAGTTGCGCGCATCCGTGATGACCAGCTTCACCGGATATCCGCCGGAGGCGGAATAGGTAGTGGCAGGAGGCGTTTGCGCGGAAGACACTTTACCATTGCCGAAGTCCCATTGCCAGTTGGCGATCGGGATATTGGGTGATGGGGCAGACGTGTTCGTAAACGAAACCGGCTGGCCTGCGCAGGTAGCCGAAGCCGTGGCAAAATCCGCCTGGGGCGCCAGGATATTGATATTGCCAGGTTTTGTTACAATATCGTCACAATAACCGGGGTCTTTATAACGGATAACCAGCTGGTCGGTGAAACTACCGGCAGCGGCCCATGTTTTCACAAAACGTTGATCGGTGGTGGTAAACGTAGTGCCATCACCGAAATGCCAGGTATAGTCGGCCACGAGGTTTACCGGCACATTCAGTACCTCATAGGTGGCTTTACTGCCGCGGCAGATAGCGCTCACGCCGGTGGAAAAATCGGCCTTGAAGTCGTACACCGTCTGGAAGCTGCTGTGGTTACAGTTACCGTTATCACTAACGGTGAGGCGAACGGTGTATTTATCGGGAGTGGTATAGGTATGTGTGGCATGTTGACTGCCCACTACCGGCGTGTTATCGCCAAAGTCCCACTGGTAGGTGGTGGTAGGCGTAGTACCGGTGGAAGTATTGGTGAAAGTGAATTTATTTTTGTCGTTACAATCACGGGTGACGGTGAATTGGGACACCGGTCCGGTGATAGTGACGTTAACAGGTGCAGCGGGTGTATAACAACCGTTGCTGCCGGCTTTCATCTTAACGGTGAGGGTACCGTTGGAGGTAAAGCCATGACGGATATCGTTGGTATACACTTCTTCCTGCGTACCATCGCCATAATCCCAGTTGTAGCTGTCTGCGTACTGGGCACTGGCGATTAATCTAACGGGCTCGCCTACACAAGCGTCTGCAGGTGTAGCCGTGAAACTTACTGCAGACGGTGGATTACCGGTGCGTACCTGTTTGTTGAACGTTTTGCTGATTTCGCAACCACCGGCTGTGCGGATGGTGATACTCACATTGTAGGTGCCTGTTTGCGTATAGGGGTGCGCGGTAGTACCTGTGGTGGTAGTAGCGGTACTGCCATCACCAAAATTCCATTTCCATTCTGCCACGGGATCATTAAGATCATTAGTGGACGTGGCATTGAAGGCGGCGGTATATGGTACGCAGCCATTCAGCGGCGCGTCGAGGGATATTTCCGGTTGCGAGATGGTGATATAGGCGGTTTTTTTCAACGTGGACTGACAGCCGTTACTGTTGGTAACGGTAAGGGTGACATCATATTTACCCGCCTTCGTGTAGGCGTGGGAGGTAAATGCGTTGGCAGTGGTAACCGGTGCGGTGCCATCGCCAAAGTCCCAGGTGCGGGCGGTGGCGTTGGGCGTGGCATCTGTAAAATTGGCCGTATAGGTTTTACAGCTGTTGGTTACATCCGCGCTGAAGGCGATTTGTGGTGTGGCACCTACTTCAAACGTGCGGTAGTAGGTGCTGTTACCATTAGGAAAAGTAGCCACCAGGGTTACCTTTTTAGGTCCCGATGCAGTGTAGGTAATCTGTGGGTTAGGATCGTGGGAGGTCCTGCCATCACCAAAATCCCAGCTGTAGGCGGTGGGATTACCGGTGCTGTTGTTTTTGAAGGTGAGCGTTACCGGATTACACATCGTGGCAGGTACCGCTGTATAGGAGAAGTCCGCTTGCTGCGCCAGCAAAGGATTCCCCTGCACCAGGAATATCAGGAGCACTAACGCGCTTAGACACTTAGCCTGTAGGTATTTCATAGGATACATACCACAAATTAACGAAAAATATTATATATTTTCGATTTTTTGATTTGCGGATTTTGGGGTTTCGGGGATCAGCAACTATTTTACTCGCTTTTATAATCCCCGAAATCCCAAAATCCGCAAATCAAAAAATCCGTACATCCTCATCTAATGAGTGTCACATTACCTTTCATGATGATAGATTCCCCGCTGTCGCAGATCACTTCGGCATAATACACATACACGTCAGGATTGAGCGGAGCGCCTTTATAGCGGCCGTCCCATCCAAAGGAAGGATCATCGGCGTTGATGCCGAAGCGCTCAAACATCAGTTGTCCCCAGCGGTTGTATACCCGGAAAACGCGCACTGTTTGCATACCCCGGCCGCGGATATAAAAAATGTCGTTGGTGCCGTCGCCGTTAGGGGAGAATGTATTGGGAATGAAGACATTACCGCCGTTGCAAACCGTTTTGATATGGATATCGTCGGTCGCCAGGCAGCCATATTGGTTGACCACCGTTACATGGTAGGTCATATCCCCTTTGGGCGTAGCCACGGGCGCCAGGCAGTCGAAACAACTCAGGTAGGTAATGGGTGTCCAGCTGACCTTCACAATATCGCTGCTGCCAACAGCGGGTATGGGCACGACTGAGCCGGAGGCTATTTCCATATCAGGCCCCAGATTGATTTGCGGCGTAGGCCGGACAGTTACAGTGGCTTTCGCGGTATCGGTAAAACAACCGGCATTATCGTATCCTACTACCTGGTAAGTAGTGGTAGCAGCAGGTTTAGCGATCGGGTCGGGAATATCGGTTCTGTCCAGTCCGGATGAAGGCGACCAGTTATAACGAAGCGCGCCACCGGATTGCATTTGTACACTTTGCCCCAAACAGATGCTGGCATCCAGCGCATATATGCGGAAAGGTTGTATCACCGATACTTTGACGGAGCTATTGCTTTTACATCCAAACTCACTGGTGGCCTGTACGTTGTAAATCATATCCTTATCAGGTTTTACAACGGGGTTTTTGCTGGTGGCATCAGAAATATTGTAGGGAGTCCAGCTAACCGTTGCATTGAAGTCGGTGTTGGCATATAACTGTTGCCCTATACCCTTGCAGATGGTGGCTTCCGCAGGCGTAGGCCGCAAGCCGGGCGCAGGATGTACCACAATATTAGTGGTAGCGGTTGCGGGGCAGGTGCCATCGGCATTGGTGATCGTCAGTTTCACCGGCGTAGTGCCAACGGTGTTAAAGGTAAATGCCGGCGGAGCGGGTACATCAAATTCCTGTGTATTACCCACCTGCCATTTCCATTTGGTACCGGGGAGATTTTTGGTCTCGCTTCCCCGCAGTTGTATGGTCCCTTCTATGCAAAATGGTGGTATAGGCGTCACCGTTGCCTGTGGTTGTGTGGGCACTACCACGGGCAAAGTCTTTTGGTCTTTACAACCGTAATTGCTGGTGATTTCCAGCGTAACACTGTAGGTACCCGGCTGTGGATAAGTAAAGGAGCCGTTTGTACCGGTAGAAGTGTTGGGTGGGGTATAGGTCCATTTGCTGCTATAGGGAAGTCCCAGCAGATCGTTGGTCACGGAAGTACTGGTATTTTTGAACAACACGGTACCGCCGCCACAGGCAGCGCTGATGTCGGCGGTGAAATCTGCCACGGCGTTGTCTACCACAATTTTGTCGTTGCCATCGGCCTTTACAGCGCAACCTTTATCATCGATCAGCGATACACGCGGGGTATAAATACCCGCTTTCGTATAAGTGTGCGCGGGCGCTACCGGCGCCTGTGTTTTCAGTACAGTGCCATCATCGAAATCCCACTGGAAGTTGGTGGTTTTATTGGCTACCGCGGTCATGTTGACCGCCAGCGGTACGCAACCCTGAACAGGTGTGGCGGTGAAGGAACCATCGGGCCCTTCAATGGTGACAGGAATGGTTTTGCTGGAAGGGCAGTCACCTTCTGAATACACCGTGAGTTTTACGTTGTAGGTCTTGGCCCGTACATAAATATGGTTACCCGGATCGTTTTTGGAAGAGGTGCTGTTATCGCCAAACTCCCAGAGGGACTTGACGAAGTCGCTGGATTTATTGGTAAACGGTACAGTCACCGGCGGACAAAGTTCCAGGTTGGGCGGGAAAGAGAAATCGGCTACGGGATTGGGTACACGTACCGCCTTGGGTTTGGTGACCTGGTCGGTACATCCTTCCCGGGTAGTAATTTTCAGTGATATATCGTAGGTGCCAAAAGTGGTGTAAGACTTAGTCGGATTGTAGCCGGCAGCAGTGGTATTATCGCCGAAGTCCCAGGCGTAATCCACTACCGTGCCGGAAGATCTGTCGTTGAAAGCGATGGTACTGTTTTTACAGGTAATGGCCGGACTGGCGAAATCGGCTTTCACCGTTTCGATATTCACGGTTCGTTGGGCCTGCACCATGCAGCCATATTGGTCGGTAGCGGTTAACGCTACCATGTAGACTTTGAAATTGACATAAGTATGTTTGGTGTTGAGGGGTTGGGTAGCACTGTTTTGCACGGGGCTGCCATCATCAAAGTCCCATGCCCAGTTCACGATTTTGTTACCTGCATCGATGGTGGATTTATCGGTGAAGGTCAATTCCTCGTTTTTACATTTTTTACCGCTGACGGTGAAGTCAGTCACTGCGCCGTGCACCGCTATTTTAACGGCCTCGGATACACGCCGGCAATTGTTTTTATCCTCGATGGTCAGCTGAATGGGATACACGCCTGACTGCCGGTAGGTATGCGATACACTTTTGGTAGGGTCCAGTTCATAGCCCCAGTACCAGGACGAGGTACCATCTCCCCAGTCTATGGTGTAGGAGTTGATATTGCCGGCAATGAGTGTTCCGAACTTTATCGCCAGGGCTTTGCCTACACACACCCAGGGTGTTTGCGGCAATACCACCGGTTTTTCGTCGATGATATTGAGATTATAGGTAAAGGTTGATTTACACGCGCCGTTGTAGACGGTCAGTTTCACGGTTTTGCTGCCGGTTGTTTTATAGGTGAAATCCGGATTTTGTTCTGTAGAAGTAGCGCCGCCTTCTCCGAAGTCCCAAAGCCATTCTTTTTGTGGCACCGGTTCCGGACCGAAGTCTGATTTGTCGGTGAATTTCCGGTGGTAGTAGTTGTCACAGTCAACAATAGTCGTAAATTCTGCCTGTGGCGGTAATATCTTGATGTATTGTCGCTTGAGCAGGTCACGGATACAGCCGTTGTTATTTACCATCAGTCGTACATCGTGCATGCCTATTTGGGAAAAAAGGTGGCGTGGATCTTTCTCTGTGCTGGAAGTATTATCCTGCGGGAAAATCCAGTTGTAGGTAACATCCGGCCCCGTAGGCGTAGAGAGGTTAGTGAATTGTATCGGATCTGCCGCACAGGAAGTGAGCGGTGTGGCTACAAAATCCACTACGGGTATGGTGCCGGTGCGGAAGACGGTTTGTGCCGTCACGGTACAGCCACTGGCAGTCTTCACTGTCAGGGTAACCGTATAAATGCCTTGTTTATCAAAAATATGGGTAGGCTTGGGATCGGTAGAGGTAGTGCCATCCCCGAAGTTCCATTCATAACTAACAATATCCCCACCGGTGATACCGGCAGAGAAAGGTATTTCAAGGGGAATGCAGCCCGAGCCACCGGAGGGGTAGATTGTCAGTACCGGTGGCTTGATGATGACATATTCGCTCTTACTCACCGTTGCTGTGCAATTGCTGCCACTAGAGGCTTTGAGCGTAACGGTGAAAGTGCCTTTGCTGGTATAGGTATGGGTAGGATTTTCTTCTGTGGACTTAGGCGTTTCATCACCAAAATCCCATTCCCAGGCCGTCGCGTTTTGCGACTGGGCTTTAAAAGTGACGGTGAGTGGTGGGGCGCAGGAACTTGTAGGCGTACCTACAGGATTGATCACCGGGCGGGGATTGATATGTACGGTTTGTTCTATATCCTGCGAGCAGGTACCGATGGTAGCGCGCATTTTTACCGTATAGTCGCCCGCTGCACCGGCCCAGAAAGACGCGCTTTGTCCATTACCGAAGCTGCCATCGGGCAATGTCCAGGTGATAAAATCCGGTTTGGGAATGCTGGTGCTGACCACGGTAGCCTGGTTGCCGGCGCATCCTTCTTTTAGTTCAAAGCCGGGCGTTAGTTTTTTGATAACGACATAATCCTTTTTTACCAACGGGGCCGCGCAACTATTGGTGCTGGTGGGAATAAGCGTTACTGCGTAACTGCCTTCCGTTGTGTAGGTATGTGCAGGTTCTGTGCCGGTGGTGCCATCTCCATAATCCCATACATAGGTAATAGGATCGCCGGTGGTATTGGTGCTGGTATTTTGGAAAGTAACGGTTAGCGGCGCCACACAGCTTTGTGTTTTATCGGCCGTAAAAGACAGTACCGGCGCTTCCTTTACAACGATATTCACCGGTTCGCTGCTGCTGCGGCATCCTTTGCTGTTGGTAACCAGGCTGATAACGTTATAGGCGCCGGGGTCCGTAAATTCGTGTTTGACGCCCGGCCCCTGGTCGGCGCTGCCATCTCCAAAGTTCCAGATGATACTTTCGATGGTGCCATCGCCGGGAGTGGACCGATCGGTGAAGTTGACTGTAAGCGGTTTACAGCCGGCATTCTTATCTACCTCAAATGACACAGTGGGCCGGTTGTAGACGGTGATATCTACCGTTTTCACGATCTTCTTACCGGAGTAATCGGCAGTCAGGGTAACATGATAAACGCCGGGATCGGGAAAGATGCGGGAGGGAGTGGGATTACCCGTAACTTTAGCGCCAATGCCGAAATCCCATTCCAGGCTTGTATAGCCGGGATCGAGGCGGGTGTTGAAAGCAACCGTGAAAGGAGGACAGTCAGCGGTTTTATCAGGTAGTATCTCTACGTTTTGTGCGTATAGTTTATTGGAAAGAACAAATAGGAGCAGCAAAACGATGGCAATCCTTATATTTTTCATCAGGCATAGGTGGCAATAGGGAAATAAAATATAAAAATAACAATAATGTTTGTAAATAGCGATTTTAACCATAAGGATAACATGGAGACAACAGACCCGCAATATTGGAATGAACGTTATCTGAAAGGCGAGACCGGCTGGGATATGGGCAGGGTATCACCGCCTTTGCAGGCTTATATTGACCAGCTGGAGAACCGGGACCTGGAGATCCTGATACCCGGGGCCGGCAATAGCTATGAGGCGTCCTACCTGTTGGAGAAAGGATTCCGGCGGGTAACGGTGCTGGACATTGCGCCGTTACTGGTCGAAGCGCTGCGTCGCACCTTTGCCGGCACCACTTTACAGATCGTGGAAGGCGATTTTTTTAAACATCAGGGCAGTTATGACCTGGTGCTGGAGCAAACCTTTTTCTGCGCGCTGCCTCCTTTGCTGCGGCAGGACTATGTAACGCATATGCATACACTGATCCGGCCCGGCGGGCATCTGGCAGGGGTGTTGTTTAACAGGGATTTTGCCCAGGATGGCCCGCCTTTTGGGGGAAGTGAAGCTGAATACCGGGAATTGTTCACGCCACTGTTTGAAATAAAAACACTGGCCCCGTGTTATAACTCCCACCCTGCCCGTCAGGGATCAGAGTTGTTTATCAATTTTTTACCGAAATAACCGCGTATGTACCGTTTTTTAGTGACCGCCCTGCTATTATGCACCGGTGGCGTTTTACAAGCCCAACAACAGGAAGGGGCTGCTGCTTTTTCCAAAGATATCCGCCAACCAGGCGTACAGGTATTTGATGTACGCACAGCGGAAGAGTATAACACCGGTCATCTGCCTAATGCTTTACAGGCAGATTATACCAACAAAACAGAATTTAACGACCGGGTAAAGTACCTCGATAAACAAAAACCCGTGTACATCTATTGCCTCAGCGGAGGCCGTAGTTCCAAAGCCGCGCAGTGGATGCGGGAGAATGGCTTCAGTAAGGTGATAGAACTGGAAAACGGTGTGAATGCCTGGAAACAGGCCGGTTTACCACTGGAAGGGGTAAACGAAAAAAAGCCACAGCTGACCATGGATGCTTACAACAAAGGTACTGCCAAAGGATGGGTGCTGACGGATGTAGGTGCTGCCTGGTGCCCGCCCTGTAAACAACTGGAGCCTGTATTGACACAGTTTCTGAAACAACATCAGCAGGTAAAACTGATGAAAGTGGATGGTGGGAATGATACTGACGTGATGAAAACAATCGGCGCTAAAGGGTTGCCCACGCTGATTTTGTATAAAGATGGAAAAGAAGTCTGGCGGAAACAGGGCGTAGCTACTGCCGAAGAGCTGGCCGCCGCTGTGAAATAATTGTATTCCTTAACCTGTAGCAAAACATAAAAATTTATGGAAAGTAAAAAGTCCCTGTTATTTCTTTTCACCATCATCGCCTTCATTTTAGGCATGGCTTTATTCAAACAATTCAACTTTCAGACTTTTAGCTTTGCGAAGCCTGCATTAGCCATACTTTACAGCATCGTTTTTGTGGCCAGTGTAGTATTCGTTGTAAGAGGTTTGATAAAAAAATAACAGGGTCAACTACTGTAACAACCTAACAGGATCAGCATAACACAAGCAAATCCGCCGAAATTCTTAAATCCATAAATCCGTAAATCCCTAAATAAAAAGCCCCGGGTGAAGGCCCGGGGCTTTTTATGTTTAAAGATGAAGTGTAATAGCGTTAACCGTAGTTACCTGCCCGGTACTCACATTTACATTGGTCACGAGGGTGTCTTTAACCGTACCATCGCCGGCGATGGCCACATTGTAAGCACCTGCGTTCAGGCCCGGCAGCAGGTAAGCGCCGGTGAGTGCATCCGGTTTGGCAGCAGCAATCGTATCTGCATTCTGTATAGCATACACGCCGGATACATGCAGGAGCGGCAATGCAATACCTTTGATAGAACCGCTGGTAGCCTGGGTGTAGGTGCGGATCACCGGTTTCAGGATGTAGTTGTTGTTGCCGGTGGTAACAACAGAACGGTTGGCATCAAAGTCGAGCCAGAGGCGGTATTCAATGCCCGCTGTCAGTGACGCGTGTACGTTGAGTTTAAGGCCGGACTGCTGTGCAGATGGTGTCGCCAGCGGATAACTGGTTCCTTTTATCACTACGGTGTTGTTGGAACCCAGTATCAGCCTGATTTGTGAGATGTCGCCGGCGGGAAGGTCCTGGGAAGCCAGTACGGTATCGATACCGTTGCGGAAGTTGAGCAGGTTGTAAACACCCGGACGCAGCAGATGTATGGATTGCCAGCCGTTATCAGAACTAGTGGCGTTTACCTGGACATCCTGGATGTCTACATTCACAGCATCGTAGTTGGCAGGAGCATCGGTCAGCATAACGGTCATCTTCGCGGTGCCGCTGTTGTTGGAGTCGTTTTTGTTGCAGGCGGTAAATAGCAGTGTAAGTGCAGGAAGAGCCATGATAAAGGCCCAGATTCGGTTTTTCATGATTTAAATGTTTAGACAGATATTGAATTGCAAAAGTAACACATGTATTTTATGTGTAATCTATTGTAATTGAAACAAGCTGTTTTATTTGTTTTGGCTGTCTGATGATTGCATTCCAACATTCGTTGTCGTTATAACAAACTATAGGCCAACTCCTGTGACTGCTTGACTGGCTTGTAGTTTAAGGATGGGGATAACTAAAACGGCCCATTGGTGGAGATCAATGGGCCGTTTTGTTTGGATATCATCAATATGCTTACCAGTTATAGATACCGGCGTATTTTTTCTCCGCGTAGTGCAGGAAGTAGCTGAATTGCAGTTCCTGACCGGTTACCTTTTTACAGAGTTCATTGGACGTATAAAACCGGCCAAAGGGGTGGATATTGGTACGCAGCCATTCCAGCAATGGGTGGTAATTACCGGCGATGATGGCGTCGTCCAGTCCGGGTACCTGTTTTTGGGCGGTGGTAAAAAACTGGGCGGCGTAGAAGCTACCCAGGGAATAGGTGGGGAAGTAGCCGAAGCTGCCGTGCGACCAGTGGATATCCTGTAATACGCCCTGAACATCGTCAGGTACCGTTACGTGCAGGTATTGGCGGTAGTAGTCGTTCCATACCTGCCGCAGGTCACTTACCGGGATGCTGCCATCCATAAGGCCTTTCTCAATTTCATAACGTATCATGATATGAAAGTGATAGGTCAGTTCATCTGCTTCCGTGCGGATCAGCGATGGCTGTACCTGGTTGATAGCGTGGTAGAATCTTTCCACGGATACGTTGCCCAGGTTTTCGGGAAACAGCTGTTGCAGGCGGGCGTAGTGGAATTTCCAGAAGTTAAGGCTGCGGCCTACATTGTTTTCCCACAGGCGGGACTGTGACTCATGGATACCCAGGCTGGCGGCTTCTCCGCAGGGGAGGCCGTATTGTTCGGGGGGCAGGCCCTGTTCGTAGAGTGCGTGACCACCTTCATGGATACAGCTCCAGGTCATGTTGCCGAAGTCATTTTCATCGATGCGGGTAGTGACTCTCACATCGTGGGGGTTGAAGCTGGTGGTGAAAGGGTGTTCTGAGATGTCCTGGCGGCCGGCCTGGAGGTCGTAGCCCATTTCTTTCAGCAGGTCGATACCCAGTTGCCATTGTTTATCGCGGTCATAGTGTTTCAGCAGGAAATCCTTTTCCACCTGCGGGCGGCCTTCGATGTTGGTCAGCAGGGGAGAAAGGGCATTTTTCACATCCCGGAAAATGGTGTCCAGCATGGTGGTAGTGGTGCCTTTCTCGTATTCGTTGAGCAGGGCGTTGTAAGGATGGCCTTCATAGCCCAGGATATCCGTTTCCTGTTTTTTGAGGGCGATCATTTTGGAGAGGGCCGGTGCAAAGATGTTGTAATCGTTGGCTTTGCGTGCTTTGATCCAGGCGTGGTAACATTCGTTGGTCGTTTGGGACATTTCCGCCACAAAGGCTGCCGGGTATTTTTTATTTTTTTCGTAATCTTCCAGGGAGAGGGCTATATTTTTTTGCTGGAGCGCGTCGAGTTCGCTGTGGTTGTGCAGTTGCCGGAGGAGGTCGCCGAGGGCTTCTTCCGTGAACAGTTCATGGGCGATGCCGCTGAGGGTAGTCAGTTGCTGGCCTCTGAAGGCAGCGCCTTTTTCCGGCAGGTATGTTTCCTGGTCCCAGCCCAATACAGCCATGGTGTTTCTCACGTCTGCAATTTTTTGCATCTTTGACTGGTACCCGGTATATTGTTCTGCAGTAGATTTGCTTCCTGTCATAACTGGATTTTTTTGCAAATGTACAGGATACCAATTGCTTTGCTATGAAGATAAAAGAGATCATACAGGTACTGGAGGCCTATGCGCCTTTACCGTACCAGGAAAGTTACGATAACGCCGGTCTTATTTTCGGGGATGCCTCCTGGGAAGTGACCAATGTGTTATTAACGCTGGATGCCACCGAGGCAGTTATTGATGAGGCGATAGCGCGGGGGTGTAACCTCGTGGTAGCGCATCATCCGATTGTTTTCGGGGGATTAAAGAAGATCAACGGGCGGACTTACGTAGAGCGGGTGGCTATTAAAGCCATCAAGCATGACATTGCCGTGTATGCCGCCCATACCAACCTGGACAATGTACGGAACGGCGTATGTGCCCGGATGGCTGAACAGCTGGGACTGGAGCAGTGCCGGGTGTTGCAGCCCAAGGCGGGATTGCTGAAGAAGCTGTATACCTATGTGCCGACAGATAAGGCCGCGCAGGTGCGGGATGCCTTGTTTGCCGCCGGCGCCGGTAATATCGGGAACTACAGTGAGTGTAGTTTTCATGTAGCGGGGCAGGGCACTTTTAAGGGAGGGGCTGGTACCGATCCGTATGTGGGGATACCCGGAGAAAGACATTTTGAGGACGAAATAAAGTTGGAAGTGATTTTTCCGGTATATTTGGAATCCGGGATTTTAAAGGCCCTGTTGGCGAGTCATCCCTATGAAGAGGTGGCTTACGAGGTGGTTACACTGGACAATGCTTACCAGGACGTGGGTTCAGGGCTGATAGGAGAGCTGCCGGAGGCGATGGAAGAGCAGGCCTTCCTGCAGTGGGTAAAGCAGCAGTTCCGGACCGGTTGTGTGCGGTATACCCCTTTAAGGGGGCGTCCGGTGAAAAAAGTGGCTTTGTGCGGCGGAGCGGGCAGTTTCCTGTTGAAGCGGGCCATAGCGGCAGGGGCGGATGCCTATATTTCCGCGGACTTTAAGTATCATGAATTTTTTGACGCTGATAATCAAATAGTTATAGCAGATGTCGGACATTTTGAGAGCGAGCAGTTTACAGTCGAATTATTTTATCATATATTGACTGAAAAATTCCGTAATTTTGCGCCTCTTAAATCTACGATTAAAACAAACCCGGTAAATTATTTATAATACATGGCTACCGTAAAAGAATACTCCGTTGAAGAAAAATTAGCATCTGTGCTCAAGCTGCAGAAGATTGATTCCAAGCTGGATGAAATCCAGGTGTTGAAAGGGGAGTTGCCGATTGAAGTAAAGGACCTGGAAGATGAGATCGAAGGGTTAAATACACGTCAATCTCATATCGAGAACGAGATCAAGGGTATCCAGGACTTCGTTACCAGCAAGAAAACGGCCATTAAGGACGCTGAGGCGCTGATCAAGAAGTATGAGAAACAGCAGGATAATGTGAAGAACAACCGTGAGTTTGAGGCCATCACCAAAGAAATGGAGATGCAGTCACTGGAAATCAAGCTGGCTGAAAAGCATATCAAAGACGCAAACGAAGAGATAAAAGAAAAATCCCGCACCCTGGAAGTAGCTAAAAAGGCGATTGCTGATAAAGAAGCTAACCTGAAGCATAAAAAAGGGGAACTGGAAAAAATCGTAGCAGAAACCGAGAAGGAAGAAAAATCTTACCGTAAGGAAAGTGAAGATGCGAAAGCAAAAGTAGACCCCCGTTTACTGGCTGCTTACGAAAAAATCCGCAAAAACTACCGTAACGGCCTGGCCGTAGTAACAGTAGAGCGTGATTCCTGCGGCGGTTGCTACAACGCGATCCCTCCTCAACGTCAGGCAGAGATCCGTCAGCACAAAAAAATCATCGTTTGTGAGCACTGCGGCCGTATCCTGGTAGACAACGACCTCGAGGCGACTGTCACCATCTGATGCGATTCAGACATCCGAAAACATTGAAAAAGGGCATCCATGGATGCCCTTTTTTCGTATAAGCGTTACCGTAATAAAAATATACTAATTTATTTAGCTTTGTTTTACTAAATATGTTAGCTTTGCCGCTGTGTACCGTACGCAGGTAGTTTGCGTAGCAGTTCTTTTAATTTGTGGCAGGAAATTGGATGGGGCAAGCAACTTTAAAAAATGTGAATTGTTTAATTTGGGATTTGTGGAATTGTTGTGTGAGATTTGAGTTTATTCCAGGAATTTTGCCCTTATGCGTATTATTTTTTCTTTGATTCTTTTGCTGGGATTAGGGTTTACAGTTGATGCAAGACAGAAGACGTATGATTTCAACAGCCGTTGTGAGCAAGCCTACCAGGCGATCATGGAGTTGCGGTTGAACACCGGTAAAGCATTGCTGGAAGCGGAAAAGAAAGAAAATCCGGACAACCTGATACCCTATTTTCTGGATAATTATGTGGATTTTTTTCCGTTGTTTTTCAATGAAGACGCGGCAGAATATTCCCGGAAAAGAGGGATGCGTGCCGTCCGGCTGGACAGGATGGAGGAAGGGTCCCCGGATTCTCCCTACTATCTGTATACACAGGCGGCTATCAAGTTTCAATGGGCGATGATCAAGATCAAGTTCAACGAAAAATGGGACGCTACCTGGGAAATCCGTAAAGCTTATATGACCCTGAAGGAAAACCAGCGCCGTTTTCCGGACTTTATGCCCAACAAGCTGTTGCTGGGAGCCATGCAAACGGTTTTCGGCACCATCCCCGAAGGGTATAAATGGATCACCAATATCCTGGGTATGAAGGGAAGTATCCACCAGGGGATGGACAATGTGAACGCATTCATTGAAAGCAATGCCCCCGAAGCAAGGCAGTTCAGGGAAGAATCCTATTATTACTATTGTTACCTGATGCTTTTTATTGTGAATAAACCGGAGGATACCTGGGCGTTTTTACAGAGAAAGCAGCTGGATACCAAAAATAACTACCTGTATGCCCTGATGGTGGCCAATCTGTCGCTTAATAACCAGAAGGCAGCCAATGGCATCCGGGTATTGGAGGAGCGGCACGACAGCAGCGAATATGCGGACATCGAATACTATAACTATGTATTCGGATTGTTGAAGCTGACCCGGCTGGACCCCGACGCACATGTGTATCTGGAAAGGTTCATCAGTGATTTTAAAGGCAAGTTCTACGTAAAGGAATGCCTGCAACGGTTAAGCTGGTTTTACTACCTGGAAGGCAACCAGGCGATGGCCAACAAATACCGGAACATGATTCTGAACCGGGGCGGTACGGAAACGGACGCCGATAAACAGGCACTGAAGGAAGCGGAAGGGGGTAAATGGCCCAATCCTTTCCTGTTGAAGGTTCGCCTGTTGAGCGACGGCGGTTTCTTTAGTGAAGCCCTGAAGTTGCAGCTGACCAAAAAAGCGGCGGATTTCCCTGCCATGGAAGACAAACTGGAGTATGCCTATCGCCTGGGCCGTATATATGACGAAATCGGGCAGGACGACAAGGCCGTCACCATGTATGAAGTAACCATCAAAGTAGGCGCTAACCGGCCGGAATATTATGCCGCCAGAGCTTCCCTGCAATTGGGGTATATTTACGAAAAACGAAAAGATAAAAACAAAGCCATTCAATGTTATCAGCAATGTCTGGACATGAAAGGCCACGATTATAAAAACTCCCTCGACCAACGGGCAAAAGCAGGCATACAACGTGTGAATGGCAGTTGAGAAGGGAGAAAATTGTGATTCAAGTTATTTCCTGACTTATGTTACAGCGACTAATCATTAAGAATTACGCCATTATTGACCACCTGGAAGTGGATTTTTCAGGTAACCTTAATGTCATCACCGGTGAAACCGGCGCCGGTAAATCTATCCTGTTGGGCGCCCTCTCCATGATCCTGGGAGAACGCGCCGACCCCGGCGTCCTATTCGATAAAACCGGCAAATGTGTAATTGAAGGCATCTTCAAGGTGAAAAAAAAACAGGTGGCCGCTTTTTTCCAGCAACACGAACTGGACCTGGAAGATACACTGATCATCCGCCGGGAAATCAGTGCCGCCGGTAAATCGAGAGCGTTTGTCAATGATACTCCTGTCAACATATCCCAGCTGTCTGAGCTGGCAGGCTTCCTGGTAGATCTGCACCAGCAGTTTGATACCCTGGAACTGGGCAACGCCGACTTCCAGCGGGAAGTAATAGACGCCCTGGCCAAACCCGGCGCTTTACCCGTGTACCATCACCTGTTCCTGCAATATCAGCAGGTACAGAAAAAATATAAACAACTGCAGGACGACCGTGACCAGGCCAATAAAGAACTGGATTACAACAAATTCCTGCTGGATGAACTGCTGGAAGCGGATTTTAGTCCCAATGAAGTAGAGGAGCTGGACAACGAGTTACAGCTGCTGACCCATGCAGAAGAAATCAAAAACACCCTGAACCGCGTATTTTTTCAGTTGAAGGAAGATGAACAACCGATCCTCCAGCGGCTGAAACAACTGCAATCCTCCATACTGGGTATTTCCTCCTTTCACAAAGACATGCCGGCCGTATCAGAGCGGATGTTGTCTGCCTACCTGGAACTCCAGGATATCGCCGGAGAAGTGGAAAGTATCAACGACCAGGTACAATACGACGCTGCGCGCATTGAGCAGGTAAACGACCGGATGGCTATGGGGTACCGGCTTTTCAAGAAACACGGCGTACAAACCACCGATGAGCTTTTAGCGATTAAGGATGCCCTGACAGTGAAGGTGGAAGGAGTGTTAAACCTAGATGAACAACTGGCATCGCTGGAAAAAGAACAGGCGCAGCTACAGGAAGCCCTGTTGAAAGATGCGGCGGCTATTACAGCGGAAAGACAGGAACAGGTAGCGCCTTTCGAGAAAAAGGTAAATACATTGCTGGCACAGGTAGGTATGCCCAATGCCCGTCTGAAGGTAGATATTACACAAGGTGAACTGAATCCTTTCGGACAGGATACGATCGAGTTCCTGTTTGATGCCAACCGCAGCAACCAGTTTGCACCGGTAGGCAAAGTAGCGTCCGGCGGTGAGTTAAGCCGGCTGATGCTCTGTATCAAATCCCTGGTGGCCCAGTCTGTGGCATTGCCTACACTGATATTCGATGAAATTGATACCGGTATTTCCGGTGAAGCCGCCAGACAGGTGGGCGTTATCCTGAAAGACCTGGCTAAAGCGCACCAGATTATCTGCATCACCCACCAGCCGCAGATAGCAGGCAAGGCAGACGCACATTATTTTGTATATAAAGATGCCAAAGCGGAGAAAGTGACCACCAGTGTAAGACTGTTGTCTATGGATGAGCGCATTGATAAGATTGCGCAGATGCTGAGTGGTGAGCGGCCAACGGCTGCCGCCCTGGAAAATGCCCGCGAGATGGTAAGATAACACAGGCGTAACCGTTATTGTTTCCCGGCCGGGATGCTTCAAAAGCGATGGGCGGGAAGCAATATCTTTTTTTTTCAACTATAACGACTATTTTTGCCGAAATTAATTTTGACCAAATGGCTCATAACTTATTAAAAGGAAAGAAAGGTATCATCTTTGGTGCACTGGACGAAAAGTCGCTGGCCTGGAGAACTGCGCTTCGTTGTGTGGAAGAAGGCGCTGAAATAGTGCTTACCAACGCACCTGTCGCGCTGCGTATGGGTGAGATCAACAAACTGGCTGAAATCTGCAAGGCCCCCGTTATTCCGGCAGACGTAACCATCACGGATGACCTGAAAAATCTTTTTACCAAATCCATGGAGCATTTTGGTGGTAAAATAGATTTTGTGTTGCATTCTGTTGGCATGAGCCTGAACGTACGTAAAGGACGTGCTTATACAGACCTGGACTACGATTTCTCGCTGAAAAGTATGAACATCTCTGCACTGTCATTGCACCGTGTACTGCAGACTGCTTACCAGATGGATGCTATCAACGAATGGGGTTCTGTAGTAGCGCTTACTTACATTGCTGCACAGCGTGCATTCCCTGATTACAGCGAAATGGCAGATGCGAAAGCGATGCTGGAATCCGTAGCACGCAGCTTCGGTTACCACTATGGCGTAAAAAATAAAGTACGTGTAAACACGGTATCCCAGTCCCCTACGCCTACTACGGCAGGTAGCGGTGTGAAAGGTTTCGGTGGTTTCATCGGTTATGCAGAAAAAATGAGCCCGCTGGGTAATGCTTCTGCTGACAACTGTGCGGATTACCTGGTAACCCTGTTCTCCGACCTGACGAGAATGGTGACCATGCAGAACCTGTATCATGACGGCGGATTCTCCTTCACCGGTGTTTCCAATGCTATCATGAATGCACTGGAAAAAGAATAGCACTATTTCTTCATTTAGTTATTTGATTATTTAAAGGCTTTCCCGGAACGACATTAAATAATCAAATAACTAAATACCAAAATAAAAAGCCGTTACCTGCTGGTAACGGCTTAATTTTTTATCAGGCATAGGATGCCAGGAGAGTAGTACAATCAATAAGCGCTCAGGATCTAGTACTCATCTTCATTAAAGAAGAAGTCGTCTTGCGACGGATAATCAGACCAGATATCTTCAATCCCCTCATAAATTTCTCCCTCATCCTCCAGCTCCTGTAAATTCTCGATTACTTCGATCGGTGCACCGGAACGAATGGCGTAATCAATAAGTTCGTCTTTAGTAGCTGGCCATGGAGCATCCTCCAGGTATGAAGCTAATTCTAATGTCCAGTACATCTTATTAAAATTTTTACTTTTTAATTTTCCGCAAAAGTATTATTTAATTTGAAATAAACAACTTTTACTATTTTATCGGTTATTTACTTTTCTTTGGGTTATGCTTACCGCTCGCAATGTTACCAAAAATTATTCCAACTTACCGATTCTCAAGGGAGTAGATATTACTGTCAGTAAAGGTGAGATCGTAACCATCGTTGGATCATCCGGGGCCGGCAAAAGTACCCTGCTGCATATACTCGGCACACTGGACCAGCCCACCCAGGGCGAGATCTGGCTGAATGATGTCAATCTGACGGGTTTAAGCGGCAATGCGCTGGCTGACTTCCGGAACCGACATATTGGCTTTATCTTCCAGTTCCATCACCTTTTACCCGAATTCAGCGCGCTGGAAAATGTATGTATTCCCGGCTTTATCGCCGGTACCCGCAGCAGCGAGGTAAGGGAAAAAGCGGCTTTCCTCCTGGAAACCATGGGCCTGAAGCATCGTTTGGAACACAAACCAAATGCCCTCTCCGGCGGCGAACAACAAAGGGTGGCCGTCGCCAGAGCCCTCATCAATAACCCGGATGTGGTGATGGCCGATGAACCAACCGGTAACCTCGACTCCCACAATGCCCGGGAACTGCACAGTATGTTCCTGCAACTGAGAGATCAGTTTAAACAAACCTTTATCATCGTTACCCACAACGAAGAACTGGCGCCGCTGAGCGATCGGCAGCTGTTGATGAAAGACGGGAAAATCATTTAGTTATTCTGATATTTGGTTATTTTGATATTTACCCTAATCACGGTAGCCTTTTAATAAAAAAATATAAAAATAATTAAATATCAAAATCCGTAAATCTCCAGCCCTGCCCTAAAGGTGTTACAATGTGCATTTACAATATCGCTGATACGGGTAGAATAGCCGCCACCCATCGCTACGGCGCAGGGGATGCCGTGTTTATGCAGCAGGCTGAAAACGATCTCATCGCGCTGCCGGCAGCCTGCAGGGGTTACTTTAAGCTTGCCATACCGGTCTGTTTCGAGTATATCCACACCGGAGAGGTAACACACGATGTCTGGTTTGACCTGATCTATCAGCCGGGGTAGCGTATCTTCCAGCAACTGCAGGTAAGGACCGGTGGTCATACCATCGGGTAACGGGATGTCCAGGTCGGAGGTTTCCTTATGGAAGGGATAGTTATGGGCGCCGTGCATACTGAAGGTAAATACACGGTCGTTACCGGCGAACAGGGCCGCCGTTCCATTGCCCTGGTGCACATCCAGATCGGTGATGAGCACTCTTTTCACTTTTTTTTGTTGTAACAGATAATTGGCCGCAATGGCGAAATCGTTGAGCAGGCAGAAACCTTCTCCCCGGTCGGCGAAGGCATGATGCGTGCCGCCGGCCACATTGAAGCCGATGCCATGGTCCAGCGCATGCAGGGCGATGTCGATGGTACCCTGCGCTATTACGATCTCCCGTTGGGTAAGCTGTGGGGACTGGCGAAAGCCGATATGCCGTTGTTCCTTGTCGGATAACGTCTGGTCGCGCAGTTTCTCCCACCAGGTCTTTGTATGGGTGGTGAGGATGACTTCTTCGGTGGCTGCTTCCGGCGCCCACAGCTGATCATGGCTGATGACGCCCTCCCGCAGTAACTGAGCCGGTATCAGCTCATATTTCACCATCGGGAAACGGTGATCAGCAGGTAACGGATGAGCATATAGGTCGTGGTAGGCTATCTTCATGATCGGAAAAAACTTATTGTGTCCGGATAATCGATTTTCCGGCGATTACGAACACGGATTCGCCCGGGGCAGGGTCGAGGCTGGCCAGGCCGGTAAAGTCGCCAAAAGCGGGTAAAATACCGCAATGCCGGCCAAAATAAAAGCAGGGTAAACGAAGCCGCTGTTTGGCAGGGCCGGCCATCACCACGGCGGGGTGCAGGTGACCGGAAAACGTGTACAGGTATCCGTTGTTATCTTCACAGGGCTCGTGGATAAAGTGGATATCCCTGATCGTCAGCGTTTCATGGGTAATTATCTCCAACTGGCTGTATATTTCTTCGTTCATGATGTCATGATTGCCCAGCACCAGGTCTATCCGGATATGTACAAACTGGCCGCGCCATACTTTGAAATACTGCACCTCATTGTTGTGCCGGCTGTGAAACATATCGCCTACAATAATGAGCCTTTCCGGCAGATAGCGTGTTATCAGCTGCTGCAGCCGGAACAGGTCTTCCTGCATAATACCTGCCGGCACGGCAATGCCGGCTTTACGGAAATGGGCCGATTTACCCAGGTGCAGGTCTGAAAGGATGAGTGCTTTTTCTTCTTCCCAGTAAATCGCTTTTTCGGCCAACAGATGCCAGTGCTGCTGTTTAAACCGGAATATCTCCCTCGCCGCGGTGTCCTTGTTTTGCATGGGCTGCAAATTATTAATTCTTAACCGTTGACGGCAATCAATTTTTTAATTCTGTCTTCCAGTTTTTCGCTGGTCATCGTGTCACGGAGGCTGTCCACCTTAATCGGGAAACAGAAAGGCGTGAGTTTATCCGGTTCGGTAATCACGATACGGCTTTCCGCGATACGCTCCAGTGTTTCCCGCAAACGGGCTTCTTCCATCTGGTAAAAAAAGGCTTCATTGAAAGCCTGTTTCAGCAGCAGATTCTGCGGATCATAGTCTTTAAATACATTAAAAAGCAGGGAAGCGGATGACTGTAAATGCCGGTTGGCCTTGTGTTTTCCGGGATAACCCTGGAAAATGAGCCCGGCAATCACGGCGATATCCCGGAACTTGCGGCGCGCCATTTCTGTGGCATTAACACTGGTTTGTAACTCTGTCAGCAGGTTGTCCGTAGAAAACAACTGTTTGGCATTTTCCGCGGTGAGCGGTATGGGCTGATCCGACAGTAACTCAAAACCATAGTCATTCATGGCAATGGAGAAGGTGATAGGCTGAATACGGCTGATACGGTATGCCAGCAGCGCGGCCATTACTTCGTGTACCAACCTGCCTTCAAAAGGATATACAAAAAGATGGTAACCATCTTTGGTGGTGATTTTTTCTATCAGCAGTTCATTGGCCTTCGGTATATGCGACAGTTCCTCCTGGCGGCTGAACAGCGGTTGCAGCGCTATCAGCTCCGGGTCTTTGGTGCGGCGGGAAAGCGCTTCGTTGAATTTCTCACGGAGCATACGGCCCAGGTTGGACGACAAGGGGATACGCCCGCCCATATAACTGGGTACGATAGTGCGTTTGGCGTTGGACTTGCGTACCAGTACCGTCATATCCTTGATAAGCACAAATTCCAGGTTACGGCCGGCCAGCGTAAAACTATCGCCCGGAGAGAGCCGGGAGATAAAACTTTCTTCGATTACGCCTACATAGCCCCCGCTCATGAACTTCACTTTCAGCATGGCATCGCTCACGATAGTGCCGATGTGCAGGCGGTGCCGCATGGCCAGCATACGGCTTTTGCAATAGTAATGATCGCCCTGGCGTTCCAGTTTACGGAATTCATCGTAGCTGCCCAGCGCTTCACCGCCTGTGGTAAGAAAGGCCAGTATCCACTGCCATTCGTCCGGCGTAAGGTCCTGGTAACAGAAGGTCTTACGCACTTCTTCATATATCTCAGGGGCATAAAAACCATCAGAAACTGCCAGCGTCATCAGGTATTGCAGTAATACATCGTATGCCAGCAGTACCGGCATTCTGCTTTCAATCAGATCCTGTTCCATTGCGGCTTTAAGTGCAGCGGCTTCCACCAGTTCCAGGGCGTGGGTGGGCAGGAAAAAGATACGGCTCACTGCTCCCGGCTGGTGACCGCTACGGCCGGCACGTTGCAGGAAGCGGGCCACTCCTTTGGGGCTGCCTACCTGTATCACCGCATCTACCGGGCGGAAATCCACGCCCAGGTCCAGGCTGGCTGTACATACCACCGCTTTGAGGATACCATTATGCAAGGCTTCTTCCACCCATATGCGCAGTTCCATGTCGATAGAGCCGTGATGCAGCGCCAGGGCGCCGGCCAGCATGGGATCATATTTGAGCAGTGACTGGTACCATATCTCCGATTGGGAGCGGGTATTGGTGAAGATCAGCGTGGTTTGACTGTCTTCAATGATAGGCAACGCCTGTGGCAGCATCCGGATACCGAGATGGCCTGCCCAGGGGTAGTTTTCTATTTCGTTGGGGATCACACTTTGCAGTGCGATGTTCTTTTTCAGGTTGGCACGGATAATCAGGCCGTTCTGGTGATAAGGGCCCAGTAATACTTCCAGGGCTTCCTCCAGGTTGCCGATGGTAGCGGAGATACCCCATACCTTCAGTTCCGGTCTGAGCCCGCGTAAGCGGCTGAGCGCCAGTTCCACCATCACGCCTCTTTTGCTGCCCAGCAGTTCATGCCATTCGTCTGTAACGACCGTGTGCAGGTGTTTAAAGACGGCGGGGTATTCT
Organism: Chitinophaga qingshengii; assembly: GCF_014529935.1. Taxonomy (GTDB): domain Bacteria; phylum Bacteroidota; class Bacteroidia; order Chitinophagales; family Chitinophagaceae; genus Chitinophaga; species Chitinophaga qingshengii. The sequence goes on along the minus strand of NZ_JACVFC010000001.1, from coordinate 2,597,040 downwards.
TTCTGCGCCAGCAGCAGGTGCAGGCTTTCCGGGGTGATGATCAGCACTTCCGGCATCTGTTGCTTTTGTTTGGCGCGGGTAGCCAGGGGCGTATCTCCGCTGCGGATACCTACTTCCCAGGCGATGTCCAGCTCCCGCAATACCTCTTCCATGGCCCTGCCCAGGTCTTTCGCCAGTGCACGGAGCGGTGTTATCCACATCAGTTGCAGGCCATTCCTGCTTTTTTTATGATAGTCTTTAGGATGGGCATCTATCCAGGCGATGACGGCGCCCAGGAAAAGCGAGAAGGTTTTACCAAAGCCGGTAGGCGCATTCACGATCCCCGACCGGCCCTGCAGGTATGCCTGCCAGGCATCCTCCTGGAATGTAAAGGGCTGAAGCCCCTTGTCAGCCAGCCATCCGGTAACCACTTTCCATCCACGCGAATGTTGTTGCATGAAATGAAATTAGCATAAAATGATAAATCGTGAATCGCTTATTTTTGCAGCATGCTCGCAAAATTTTTCAGGCTCTCCGAAAACAATACTACGGTAAAGAAAGAAGTACTCGCCGGTTTGACCACCTTTTCCACCATGGCGTATATCCTCGCAGTGAATCCCAGTATCCTGTCGGGAACGGGGATGGATTTTCACGCATTGATCACTGCTACCGCCCTGGCCGCAGCCATTGGCACGCTGGTAATGGCATTGTACGCCCGGTTGCCTATCGGTGTAGCGCCCGGCATGGGACTGAATGCTTTTTTTGCCTACACCATTGTATCGGGTATGGGGTATAGCTGGCAGTTTGCGCTGACGGCCGTTTTCCTGGAAGGGATCATTTTCATTGTTCTCTCGTTGTTCAGAATCCGGGAGGCGATTATCAACAGTATTCCCGAAAATCTCAAGCATGCGATATCGGTAGGTATCGGGTTGTTGATTGCACTCATTGGTATGGCTAATGCCGGTATCATTGAAACCGGAATGCGCCACGTAGGCGAAGGAAAACTGGCCGGCGTGATCTTAAAAATGGGGAACATCACCAGCATAGGGCCGCTGATAGCGCTGATAGGACTGATCGTGAGCGCTGTGTTGATGTACCGTAAAGTAAATGCTGCATTGCTGATCGGCATTCTGGCGGCTACCGTAGCGGGGATACCACTGGGCATCACCCATCTGCCCGAAGGGCATTTGATAGGCCTTCCTCCTTCAATAGCACCTATTGCTTTTAAATTACAGTTTGATAAAATATTCAGCCTGGATATGGTGATGATTTTATTCACCCTGCTGATGGTAAACCTGTTTGATACCGTGGGAACGCTGATCGGGCTTTGCAATAAAGCCGGACTGATGGATGCCAACGGACGTTTACCCAGGGCCAAACAGGCGCTGATGGCCGATGCCATAGGTACTACCGCTGCGGGCCTGCTGGGTACCAGCGTAGTGACCGCCTATGTGGAAAGTGCCAGTGGAATTGCGGCCGGTGGAAAAACGGGTTTAACTGCCCTGACTGTGTCGGTGATGTTTTTACTGGCGCTGTTTTTTGCGCCGGTATTTGCCATGATCCCGCAAGCTGCTACTGCACCGGCATTGATCATCGTTGGTATGCTGATGATGGGTGCTGTAGTGAAAATAGATTTTAATGATGTTACTGAAGCCATTCCGGCTTTCCTGGCTATTGTGATGATGCCGTATACCTATAGCATCGCTGAAGGTATTGTATTCGGTATGTTGTCTTATGTGTTGCTGAAAGTGCTGACCGGGCAATACAAACAAATCAGTCCGGTGATGTATGTGCTGGCAGTGTTGTTTATCGTTACTTTCCTGGTGAAATAACTATTCCTTTAACGACACTTTATCGTCTGCCACGGTGAGCGTATGCATCATCCCGCATTTGAGGGCATAGTTATTTTTCTGATGCCCGACAGGGAAATTGAAACAAACAGGATACTTGAAATCCTTTACTTTTTCTTTCACCATATCGTATACCGTGCGACCGAATTCTTCGCCGGGATCATCTGGTTTTAACCGGTTAAAGCCGCCGATGATGAGACCGGCGAGGTTATCGAACTTATGGGAGCGCTGCAGCGTATTCAGCATGCGGTCCAGGCTATAGGGATATTCCCCTACTTCTTCCAGAAAAAGAATTTTACCGTTGGTGTCAATCTCTGAATCGGTACCGGATATGCTTTGTATCACGGAAAGGTTCCCACCTATCAGTATACCGCGGGCAGTGCCTTTGCGGTTATTGGCATCTACCGGCGCGGTGTATTGCATTTTTTTGCCCGTGAGTGCCTGGTAGATAGACATGATGGTATCCTGTATGATGGGTTCTGCGGTATTAAAATCATCGGGGAAGCTGTTGCACATTTTTGAGTGCAGGGTAGCAATACCATAGTGCCGGTTGACATGGCAGTGAAAGGCCGTGATATCGCTGAAGCCGATCAGCCATTTAGGATGACGCTGAAACCGTGAGAAGTCCAGCTGGTCCAGTATCCTGGCGGAGCCGTATCCACCGCGGCCACACATGATCGCCTTCACATTGGGATCGCTGAGCATCGTCTGCATATCTTTTGTTCTTTCTGCATCTGTGCCGCCAAAAGAAAAATCCCGGACGCCCACGGTATTGCCTATACGAATATTGAATCCCCACCTTTCCATGATGCGCAGCGAGGGTAAGATTTCCTCTTTTTTGATATAACCGGCAGGGCAGGTGATACCGATAGTATCGCCGGGTTTGAGGTAGGGCGGGACTTGTAAATCCTTGGCAGGGGCGGTGCCGGCAATACCCATAGCAGCCAGGCTTTTAGCGGCTGGAAGGCCTACGCCTGCAGTTACGAGGGTGGATAAAAAATGCTTACGGTTCATGGAATTAAAGTAAGCAAATTTTTCTCGCAAAGTGCGCAAAGATTTTTGTTTGATGTAAGATCGCAAAGAATGCGGAGATCAATCTTTATTGATTATATTATGTTGACGATATTATGTTGATTACATTATATAAGACCATAACAGGGTCAACAAATATCGATCTCCGCTTCTTTGCGATCTTACATCAAACAAAAATCTTTGCGTGCTTTGCGAGAACAAACAAGGGAAAGGCCGGTTATTTGCGTGGGATAGTGTAGCTAACCCCGACTTTGACCGTACTGTTATAAATATCAACAGGACTGTTGCGTGATTGTGTGCCAAGTGAGTAACGGGCGTTCACGCCAAAACCGAGGGGAAGCTGATAGCCTACTCCCACCGAACCGCTTAAGCCGAGCTGGTTGTAGGTGTGTGTGGCGTTGGAGACATGGCCTTCCCAGGTTTCTTTGGCAGAAGTAATAAGATTTACTTCCGGGCCGCCTTCCACGTATAGTTTAGGCTTGATGTAATATTTAACCATCACCGGAACAGCAATGTAATCGGTTCCTTTTTCCTTGTATTGCTTAGTGTCCTGCAAATAGTAAGGCGACTTGTCGCGGTTACGGTAATACAACAGTTCCGGTTGTATGGTCCAGTGGTTATTCAACTTGATTTCCGCAAAGCCGCCGGCATACACGCCCGGCTGAAAACCTGTGTGCGCAGTAGAGATATTCAGTCCACTCTTGAAACCATAGTTAACTTTCTGGGCGTAGGTTCCCATTGCCACCAGCATAGCTGCCAGCAGCACAAATAGAATTTTTCTCATCTTATGGTGTTTTGTTTTTAAATACGACTATATATAGGCTGTGTTGACAGTATACTGCATTGCAGGTGTAAAAGTAGCCGCGTAAATGTTAAGGAAATCCTTACAGTATAGTTTTTGATTTTTTTTAACGCTACTGATAAGTTGATCGCCGGGAATAAGCATGGCAACGTTTTTGCGGCGCTTCTGCAAATCTTCGTATATGCGTCATATACTTACTTTTATCGGATTATTGTTTGTGACCGTTGTGGTGAAGGCCCAGCAGGAAGCCTGGCAGATTGTGCCGGGAAAAAGTATTGGTCAGGTGAAGCTGGAGATGCCGGCCAATGAGCTGGCATCATTAGGAAAACCGGATACCGGCGATGCCGCTATGATGAAAACCTGGCGCATATGGTATGGCCGCAAAAAAGATGGCGCGTTGGATTATGCCAGTACGCTGGCGGTGTTTACCGCTATGCGGACGGCAGATACACAATATGTGAAAGAGATCCGGGTAACTTCTCCCCGTTTCCGGACACCGGCAGGCGTTGGAGCAGGCAGTACCATGACGATGATCAAAAAAGCCTATCCGGGCTTACGGTTGCAAAAGGTGTATGTCTCTAAAAATAAAGCCCGCCGTATTGAAGTGTACGATGATGAAAAACTGGGCATTGCCTTTGAAACCGCTAATGCCCGCAGCCGCCGGCCACTATGCAGTATGGTGGTAGTGCATACACCCGGTGAAGCACCGGGCAGTTATCTCGACTATCACATTGGTTTCGATAATTTGCTCCCTGTAAATCCTTAGATGTTTTTGCGGACCGGATGGATGTTGTACGACAGTCCCGCGCTGCCGATACCGTTGATATCCGTATTGTAGTGATTGTTGTTGAACAGGTAGGTGAAATGAATACCCAGGGAAGTGTGGCCGATCATAAACCGGCAACCGGTGGTGAATACTATACCGGACACATGTACCTGATCGTTATCTGGTTCTTCATCGTCCATATCCTCCATGGCACGACCGGCATTGTGAAATCCATATCCTGCGCCGGTAAAGACACCCAGCCGGGTATGAGCCGCCCTGGTGGCAAAGTTACCGTAGTTGTAAGTCACCAGTAACGGAACATCCGCCATAAAAATGCTGGTGGAATTACCACCGGCGTTACGGTTGTAGCTGGCATGTAAGCTGCTGCCCAGCGCCAGTTGTGTGCCTATCGCAAAGGCCGACCGGTCGGAAATAATGCCGAAATTAAACCTGGGAGAATATACGATGCCTCCCGCAAAATGATTGTTGCCGGTAAATAGTCCCGCGCCAATGGCATGGGCAAACTGGCCGGACTGGCTGCTGGCTGGCTTTACGAAGATAACCAGGCATAGCGCATACAACCAGGCGTAATGCTTCAACATAGGTGTGTACTGTAGGTTAGGGGATATTACTGTCCACCCCTAATATACAACCTGATGTGTTTCTTTTATAACAGATATCACAAAAATACTCTGGGTGTGACTGAGGTTGTCTAATTCCCCCAGTTTATTCACATAAAACTCCCGGTATTCATCCATATCCTTTACCTGTACTTTGATCATAAAATCGAATTCCCCGGAGATGTTGAGGCATTCCGTCACCTCCTGGAAGGAAATGATTTCCTGGATGAATTTTTTTCCGTTTTTTTTGTTGTGTTCTTTCAGGGTGATGTACACCAGTACCGTCATTCCCTTGTTGATTTTCCTGGGGTCCACGATGGCGGCGTATTGTCTGATAACGCCGGCCTGTTCCATTTTGCGGATACGTTCATATACCGGGGTGGTGCTCAGGTTGAGTTGCCGGGCAATATCGCGGATCGTCATTTTAGCGTCCTGTTGCAACAGCCGGAGTATGCCCATGTCTTTTTCGTCCAGGTTTAATGGAGGTGGGGTAGCCTGTTCTTTTTTATGGTCCATTTTGTTTTATTTTTAGAAAAATGATCTGTGAAGATCTTTTTTTGTGTGTATTTGTTCCAAAAATATCAAAAGCACTCCATTTGTGTTCTGAAATTTTAGTTTTGTAGCGAAAATCATACTATGAAAAAGCGGATTGTATTGACGGTGGCCTGTATGGCAATTTTTTTTGAAGCATTGGACGTATCGGTGTTGAACATGGCCTTGCCGGGGATGCAGCAGTATTTTCATTTCGGGCCGGATGCTATCCAGTGGGTGCAAACGGTGTATGTATTGATGTATGCAGGTTTTGTACTGCTGGGCGGCCGGCTGTCGGATACCATGGGAAGAAAAAAGATATTCATTACCGGTGCTTTCCTGTTTGTGCTGGCATCGTTGGGGGCGGGTTTTTCCATGTCATTTGCCTGGTTATTGGTGTGCCGTGGTTTACAGGGGTTAGGTGTAGCGCTGGCTATTCCCGCAGCTATGGCTATTATCAGCCATACCTTTACTGAGCCCGCGGAGAAAAACAGGGCTTTTGGCATCTTTGGCGCAATGGCGGGTATAGGCTTCGCCACCGGTTTGGCTATTGGTGGCCTGATCAGTGCCTGGATGGGCTGGCAGTGGGTTTTCTTCATTAATGTACCGGTTATTGGTGCGGCTATTTTACTGGCCTTACGGTTTATTCCGCATGATCAGCCTGCGGAGCAAACAGGGGACAGTAACCTGTTGAGCGGCGTACTGATTACCTTGTTGCTGATGCTCTCAGCCTGGCTGATTCATGATCTGGGGCATGTTGCAGCCCATCCGGTTGTTTTTACCGTACTGTTGATACTGACGTTGTCGGCCGGTGTTTATTTTGTAAAAAGAGAACGCGTACATGCGTCACCGTTAGTTGATTTCAACCTGTTCCGGTTGAGCGGGGTTATCACCGGAAATATAGGCGCCACTTTGCTGGGCAGCACTTTTCTGCCTTATATTTTTCTGTTGACCTTATACCTGCAGGAAGTGCTGGGCTTCAGTGCCTCCAGTGCCGGATTGTTATTATTCCCCTTCAGTATTTTATCCGGTTTGATATCCAAATTTGTACTTCCTCATTTGTTTCACCGGTTGGGCATAACCCGTACCGGTATTATCGGCAGCTGTTTTATGCTGGCGGGTATCCTGTTTTTTACGTTGAGTTATTTTACCGCCTGGCATCTCCCGTTTATTTTACTGGCGGTGTTGTGTATTAATGCCATGGGGATGTCTGTTACTTTTCCGGCTATCACGATCCTGGCTATACAAACGGTGCCTGAAACGCAACATGGACTGGCTTCCGGTATCAATGGTACCTGTAATGCCATGGGAGGCGGACTGGGCTTGTCGTTGGTGGGATTGATGATGCAGCTGGCGACTGTTTATGATTGGAACAGTTATGCCGCGGGGTTGGTCGTACTTGCACTGATAGCGCTGGGCGCCGTTTTGCAGCTGTATAGTTTCAGGTTGCGCGAAACCGCGGTGGAAGGACGTTTGGTAAAAGTACCTTCCTGATGGGGTTTACACTTTATCTTCCGGAGAACCGCTTTGCCGCAACAGTGTTTTTAAATCATCCAGCGTATTGATTTCCGATACCGGCTTATCCTGGCGCCAGCGGTTGATACGTGGGAAACGCAGGGCCACGCCTGATTTGTGGCGATTGGAAGCAGCGATGCCTTCAAAGGCAATTTCAAATACCAGCTTTGGTTCCACTGTTCTCACCGGTCCGAATTTTTCCAGGGAATGCCGTTTAATCCAGTTATCCACTTCTGCAATTTCTTTGTCGGTAAGACCGGAATAGGCTTTGGTAAAGGGTACCAGCTGATCCCCGTCTTTTACCGCAAAGGTGTAGTCAGTATAGAGATTGGATCTTCTGCCGTGTCCTTTTTGTGCGTATATCATCACCGCATCGATGGTATAAGGATCTATTTTCCATTTCCACCAATCGCCTCGTTTGCGGCCTACCTGGTAGGGCGCACTTTTCTTTTTCAGCATCAGGCCTTCGCTTATCTGCGCACGTGCTCCTTCCCGGATTAGTGCCAGTTCATCCCAGGAGGCAGCGTTTACTTCGGGGGACAGCAGCAGGGCAGGCTGTTGCTGGAGATCGATCAGTTGCGTTAGTATCGACCTCCTTTCTATCAGCGGTTTTTCCCGGATATCGGCGCCTTCCCATTCTAACAGGTCGTAGCTGAGAAATGCCACCGGCGCTTCCTGCAGCTGTTTGCGGGTTACATTTTTTCTGCCGATGCGTGTTTGCAGCGTTTGAAAAGGCAGGGGGCTGCCATTGGCATAGGTGAGTATTTCACCGTCTATGACAGTGCCATCGGGGAGGGAACCGGTTAGTGGCGTGAACTCCGGGAATTTATCCGTGATCAGTTCTTCGCCGCGCGACCATACAAACAGCTGGCCTTCCCGTTTGATGATTTGTCCGCGTATACCGTCCCATTTCCATTCCGCCTGCCAGGCTTCAATGGGACCGAGGCCGGCGGGCGTATCTTCCAGTGCATATGCCAGGTAGAAGGGGTAGGGGCGGGAAGCGTCGGCGCCGCTGGTGCTCTGATGCAGGAGTGCTTCGATGGTCACCTGCGCAGGGTCCCAGTTACCGCTGATCATGTGAGAGAGTGTAGCTGCGGGGATATCGTATGTTTTAGCGAGTGCGTTGACCATCATTTTCTGTGATACGCCGATGCGGAAACCACCGGTGATCAGTTTGTTGAACACAAAACGTTCGCTATCGTCCAGCGCATCCCAGGCCTGGAGGATAAACGCCTGTTTTTCCGCTTCAGTGGCCTTTTCAAGCTGTTGTAGCTGTTGCAGCCAGTGATACAGGGGGAAGCTGGCCGGATGAGTATGGGGCGGTAATAACAGCGCGATGGTTTCGGCCAGGTCACCTACCGTAAGGTAACATTCGTTGAACAGCCATTCCGGCAGCCCGGTGGCTTGTATACACCAGTTTTTAAGCTGGGTGCTGTTGACCGTTCGTTTGGGCCTCCGGCCCGAAAACAGGGCCAGCACCCAGGTTTTATCTTTATCAGGGGCGGTGGCGAAATACTGGCTGAGCGCATCCAGTTTTTCGTTGGTTTTGGTACTGTTGCTCAGCAGTTGAACGAGTTGGGCGAACTGTTGCACGGTATTATGTTTCCGGGTTAATAATGGTTTCTTCATCGCCATAGGCGGTGGTGACTTCCTGCGCATCGATGCCTTTTTCTCCCAGGTAGCGGGCGAATACGCTGCTAAAACCGTGTGTGGCGTATACTTTTGAGGCGCCGGTAGCGGTGACCGCTTGCAGCAGTCCATTCCAGTCTGCATGGTCCGATAAGGCGAAACCGGCGTCAGCATTGCGTCTGCGCATATGGCCCCTTACCTGCATCCAGCCGCTGCATACGCCCAGTGAATAAGGTGTAAAGCGACGCATCCAGGCGGAATCATCTGCCGAAGGCGGTGCAATAATGACCGCATTTTTAAAAGCAGCTTTTGGTATATCGGGCGTTACTCTTTCGAGCGTAGGAAGTGGATAGCCTTGTGATAGCAGTAGTTCATTGACATTGGTAATAGCGCCATGGCCCATGATGCGGGAAACTTTATCCTGCAGATGGTAGAGCAGCCGTTGCGCTTTGCCCAGGCTGTAAGCCGTGATAACAGAAGCTTTGCCGGCCTGCTGGTTTTCGTATATCCAGTTGGTGATCCGGGAGAAGAGCTGTTGCTGCGGTTCCCAGCGGTAGACCGGTAGCCCGAAAGTAGATTCTGTAATGAAAGTATGGCAACGTACCGGTTCAAACGGAACGGAAATACCGTCTGCTTCCAGTTTGTAGTCGCCGCTGGCTACCCATACCTCTCCGTTGTATTCCACTCTCACCTGGGCGGAACCGATCATATGGCCGGCGGGGTGCAGGGAGAGTTTTACACCATTCAGGAAAATATTTTCCCCGTAGGCAACACCTTGTATATGGATGTCGGCACCCAGTCGTAGTTTGAGCAGGGGGATACCGGCATGTTCGGAGAGATAGGATTGATGGCCCCAGCGGGCGTGATCGGAATGGGCATGAGTAATAACGGCGCGCTGCACGGGTTTCCACGGGTCGATGTAAAAATCGCCTGCTGCGCACCAGATGCCTTTGTCGGTAAATTGAAGCAGCTCCATATCCCTGAATGTACAAAAAAAAGGCCATGGCTGCTGCCATGGCCGTGTTAGACTCAATAAGGCCTCCTCTTGGAAGGTCGCAAAATTTTTATTGATTTCGATTCATTTTCACATCCACGCTATCGCCTTTCTGGATGATGAAAATGTTCTTGTTTTCAAAGTAGGAAGGTGTTTGTTCGCCTTCACGGATATACACCGGCTGGAAATTAAAACGGGTGATCACCGGAGGTGCTGACGCTATAGCAGCATTGAAATATACGCCATTATTATGTAACAGCCTAACAAAATAATAAGTAAGGTCAAAACCTTTGTAGGCCATGTCTGAAGGACGGGCCCTGTAGGTTCTGCGGAAATAGTCATTTACGTAGCGGCTGTAGTTATCCGATTTCTCGTTAAAATAAGGAGAAGGGTAGAACACCTGCAGGTTTTTAAATTCAGGATCTTTCAGCTTAAACACGTCCCAGGTGGGCATACCGAATATCTGCATGGGATAGGTAGCATTGGCTACGGCGAGTTTGCGCAGGATGCTTTTCACACCGGCTTCTTCGAGTGTGGTGACAATGATGATATTAGGCCGGTCGGTGAGCAGGTATTTGGAAAGTTCTTCCGGGGTAGTACCATCATTCCAGATAGCTTCGCGGATCCTGGATTTTTTCGGGTTGCTCATTTTATCGTAGGATGCTTTGAAATCGGCTGCGAGGCGGGTTTCAAAGGCGCTGTTGCGGCGCAGCAGTACGATGTTTTTATTGGCAAAAGCCTCCTGTATATAGTTGTGGATAGCTTCACAGTTTGTTTTCAGGGTGCTGTTGGTAATGAACAGGAAAGGATTGTCGCTGATACCGGCATCGTTGGGAAGGGTAGCCGATACAAAGTTGATTTCTTTCCTTTTGGCGAAATCGGCCAGTTCTTTCAGTTCCGGGTTATTCACAGATCCGATGATCAGGTCGGTGGCGTCGAGTGATTTGTTGTTGATCAGGGAAGCTACACTTTGACGGCCTTTGCTGTCGTATACATTGACTTTCAGGTTATAGCCCTGTTGTTGCAGGCTGTCCAGTGCCAGCTGGGCGCCTTCATAAAATTCGAGGCCTGGCAGTACATAGCGCGGCATGGTACGGCCGGGAATATCGTTGGAGTTGGCAAATACGGAGTCGAGGAACAAGGGGGCAAAGAGCGCGATGTTGTAAGTTGGTTTTTTCACTTCCCGGGCAAAGGCCGGTACGTTGAAAGGTGCTGCTTTGACAGTTTCATTTTTGTTGTCCGGCTTTTTTTCCGGTGTGGGCTTGCTCAGTGACGGCGGCGGACCATCTACGCGGCTGGTGCTCTTCCGGGAGGAAGAACAGGCGGTGATCAGTACCGACAAAGCCAGGCAGGCCAGCAGGTTTTTAACAGATATCAATTGGTTCATAATGGGCGCTAATTTACAAAAATCATTCCGGGGTATTGCACACAATGTAAAATAAGAAAGCAAAGGCGCAAAAAGATATAGATCCCTTGCGCCTTTGCTCTTGTATTTTTCAGGAAAATCCTATTCCCATTCGATGGTAGCAGGTGGTTTGGAGCTGATGTCGTATACCACGCGATTGATACCTTTTACCCGGTTGATGATGTCGTTGGACATTTTAGCCAGGAATTCGTAAGGCAGATGTGCCCAGTCGGCCGTCATACCATCGGTAGAGGTAACTGCTCTCAGCGCCACGGTAAATTCGTAGGTACGTTCATCGCCCATTACGCCCACGCTCTGTACGGGGAGGAGGATAGTACCTGCCTGCCATACTTTATCGTAAAGGCCTGCTTCCCGCAGTCCTTCGATATAGATAGCGTCTGCTTCCTGCAGCATCGCTACTTTCTCCGGGGTGATAGCACCCAGGATACGGATAGCGAGACCTGGTCCGGGGAAAGGATGGCGTCCGAGGAAAATGTCGCTGATACCGATTTCGCGGCCTACGCGGCGTACTTCGTCTTTAAAGAGGAAGCGCAGCGGTTCTACCAGCTGCATGTTCATTTTTTCCGGCAGCCCGCCTACGTTGTGGTGGGATTTGATGGTAACAGAAGGACCGTTTACAGATACTGATTCGATCACATCCGGGTAGATAGTGCCCTGTCCGAGGAAAGAGATATCGGTCAGTTCAGCAGATTCGTGCTGGAATACTTCGATGAAGAGGCGACCGATGATTTTGCGTTTTTTCTCCGGATCGGATACACCGTCCAGCTGGCCGTAGAAAAGGTCTTTTGCGTTAACACCTTTTACATTGAGGCCCATATGTTTGTAAGATTCCAGTACAGTTTCGTATTCATCTTTACGCAACAGGCCGTTATCTACGAAAATGCAGAAGAGGTTTTTACCGATCGCTTTGTGGATCAGTTCAGCCGCTACGGTAGAGTCAACACCACCGCTGAGGGCCATTACAACCCTTTTATCGCCAACCTGTGCTTTGATTTTTTCGATGGTTTCGTGTACAAAAGCAGCCGGAGTCCAGTCCTGCTGGCAGTTACAGATATGTACCAGGAAGTTGCGGAGGATTTGTTTGCCTTCCAGGGAGTGGGTCACTTCCGGGTGGAACTGCAGGCCGAAGAGCGGGTTAGCAGCCAGGGTAGTGCTTTTGAAGGCAGCTACCGGGATGTTTTCCGTCGTAGCAATGATCTGGAAGCTCTCGGGGATACGTTTGATGGTATCGGAGTGGCTCATCCAAACCTGGCTTTTGCCGGATACATCGTATAATAATTTTTCCTCTTTGTCATTGTGCTCCATAAAAGCGCGGCCGTATTCACGGATATTGCTTTTAGCCACTTCACCGCCCAGGGTTTTTGCCATCAGCTGGGCGCCGTAGCAGATACCGAGTACCGGCACTTTCGCGGCGATGGCAGCGATGTCGATGGTAGGTGCGTTTTCGTCGTTAACGGAGAATGGACTGCCGGACAAAATAACGCCTTTGATGGAATCGTCCCAGGCAATTGGCTGGAGACAAGGTTTAATTTCGCAATAAACATTCAGTTCCCGGATGCTGCGCGCGATCAGCTGTGTGTATTGAGAACCGAAATCGAGGATAAGTATCTTTTCTGTCATGGTGGTGCAAAGATAAAGTGCTTCCTTCAAATTCGGATTCTGAAAATAGAAAATAGGAAATCTGTTGTATCTTTCTTCCCATAATCTAAACTTATGCAAACCAAAATCCCTCGCTACTGCATGGCAGTAACCCTCGCCTTTGTAGCTCTTTTCAGCTCCTGTATCGGTCAGAACCGTGTTAAAGGCAATGGTCATGTGATCAAGGAGGAAAGAAGTGTGCCTACCTTCCATAGAATTAAGGTAGAAGGCAGTATGAACGTGTTCCTGTCCCAGGGTACCGAGAAAAAAGCCGTGATTGAGGCTGAAGACAATATTGCGCCGCTGGTAGAGATGGTCAATGACGAAGATGGCCGTTTGAAGGTACGTTTCCGTGATGATGCCAATATTTCCACCCGTAAAGGCGTCAATATATATCTGACCACCGCGGAATTGGACGATGTGGCCCTGTCCGGCTCCGGTGATATAAAACTGGTAGATAAGTTTAACAGCAAGGACGACATGAAAATCAGCCTGTCCGGCTCCGGTAATTTGAATGGAACGATCAATGCACCAGCGGTTAGGGCGTCTATTGCCGGTTCCGGCGATATGAACCTGCAGGGGGAAACAAAGACGGTAAAGGTATCTATTGCCGGCAGCGGCGATTATGTAGGTGATGGGCTGTTGTCTGAAGAGGCAGAAGTAAAAATTGCCGGCAGTGGTGATGCTGCTGTACATGCCAGCGTAAAACTGGACGCCAAAATTGCCGGGTCCGGTGATGTAAAGTATAAAGGAAATCCGTCCGTATCCAGTTCAGTAGCGGGTTCTGGCTCTGTCCGGAAAATATAGGAACACAATATTTACAAATTTTTAACATTTAGAATATCATACGGCAAGCAGTTTTGCTGTTATTTACATTGATTTTCAAAAAAATCTAAGTCCTTTTGTCCAGATACTGCCGCAGCATAACAAGCCGGCTGAGGCAGTATCTGGCTGGGGCACAAGCCAACAACCACATGTCCCCACCCCCCAAAGTCAGCAATCCGCCTATCATCTGTCAAATTATTATTAAATGACATAAATAATACACCTTTTTTGTATGTTTACAGTTTGTAATTGTTGAACTCCTATTCCTTTTATGAACGAAAGACCGAAGGTCCTGGTGGTATATTATACCCAGACAGGCCAATTAAAAAGGATTATTGATCATGTGTTGGCGCCGCTGGCAAACAGTGTAGACATTACCTACGAAGAACTGGTTCCGGTAACGCCGTTTCCTTTTCCATGGGGAAAACAACAGTTTTACGATACTATGCCGGAAACAGTACAGGGTACGCCCAGGGGTATCCGGCCATTGAAAGTGGATGTGAATGCACATTTTGATCTGGTTATATTGGCTTATCAGCCCTGGTTTTTGTCGCCTTCCCAGCCGACAGCGGCTTTCCTGCAAAGTGAAGCAGCCGCCCGTTTGTTGAAAGGCAAACAGGTATTGACATTGCTGGGCAGCCGTAATATGTGGCTGAATGCACAGGAGAAGGTAAAAGGTTATCTGCATAAAGCAGGAGCCAACCTGGTAGGAAATATCGTATTGGTAGATAAATCACCTAACCTGGTTTCCCTGATCACCATTTTGCGTTGGGCTTTCAAAGGGAAAAAAGAAGCTACCCGTTTTTTACCACAGGCGGGTGTGCAGGAAAATGAGATTGTTACAGCCAACCGGTTTGCCGGACCTATCGGTACCGCGCTGGAAACCAGGCAATGGGCGGCGCTGCATCCGCAGCTGATGTCATTGGATGCCGTAGAACTACTACCGAATCTTGTATTGCTGGAAAATAACGGTATCAGTGCTTTCCGCTTCTGGGCCAAATTTATCAGTGCCAAAGGGGGGCCTGGAGCGCCTGCCCGCCAGGGAAGGGTAACGATGTACAGGGGATTATTGCTGGTGGGAATTTTTGTGTTAACGCCTATCACGCTGATATCCTCGCTCATCAAGCTCAATCTTAAACGGGAGGAGCTGAATCGGGAAGTGGAATATTATAAAGGAATTTCTTTGCGCTAACTTTGCCCGTAGACCCCCTGAAATGCCAGCGGGTGGCGTGATAATTGTAATTCCGTTTAGAATTATATATTTACGTCCGTTTAAAAAATATACAAAACACTTTTTCACCGAAGGAAGGCTGGCCTATAGGGTTGTCACGCTATGGGATGACATGCGGCCTTAAAAGTCGAATTATTTTCAAATGAAGGAAGTTTATATTACCAGGCTATCGAAATTCTTACCCAACAAGCCTGTTGAAAATGATGAAATGGAGAGTATCCTTGGCATGGTAGATGGAAAACCTTCCCGCGCCCGGTTAAAGATTTTGGGCAACAACAAAATCAAGAACCGCTACTATTCCCTGGATAAAGACGGTAACTCCACTCATTCCAACGCTGAGATGACCGCCAACGCTGTCAGCGCATTGTTTGATGAAAAATTCCCCATCAGCAAATTACAGTTACTGGCTTGCGGAACTACTTCGCCCGACCAGCTGCTGCCTAACCATGCCGCGATGGTGCATGGTTTGCTGAAATGCCAGCCCGTGGAACTGATCGCAGCTACCGGCGCTTGCGCAGCGGGTATGCAGGCTTTCAAATACGCCTGGATGTCTATCCGTTGTGGTAATACCGCCAATGCTGTAAGCTCCGGTTCCGAAAAATTCTCCGCCTGGATGCTGGCGCAGAAATTTCAGCCGGAAGCTGAGAACCTGAAGAGCCTCGACGAAAATCCGATCATCGCTTTTGAAAAGGACTTCCTCCGCTGGATGTTGTCCGATGGCGCCAGTGCAGCGCTTTTCCAGGATAAACCGAATGAAGAAGGTTTGTCCCTGCGGGTAGACTGGGTAGAGATCCTGTCTTACGCCAATGAGCTGGAAACCTGCATGTACGCCGGTTCTATCAAAAATCCGGATGGCAGCACCAAAGGCTGGATTGACATGACACCGGATGAATGGGCGCAACACAGCGTATTCTCTTTCAAACAAGATACCCGCCTGTTGGGTAAAAATATAGTGCCTTCCGGCGCGCAGATGTGGAAAGAACTGGTAGAAAAACATCACATCAACCTGGATGAGATTGACTTCTTCCTGCCACATTTATCTTCCGAATTTTTCCGGTTGAAGATCGACGAGGAAATTACCCGTCTGGGTGTACCTATTCCGTTGGAAAAATGGTTCACCAACCTGGCCTGGGTAGGTAACGTAGGTACTGCCTCTCCTTACCTGATGCTGGAAGAACTGATGAATACCGGCCGCTTTAAGAAAGGACAGAAAATTGTGATGATGGTACCGGAAAGCGCCCGTTTTTCCTATGCTTACGCACATATCACCGTTGTATAGGCATTCACTTCTAAAACTGCAGTCATGAAAAAAGACGAAGTACCACAGGATAGTGATAACCTGCATGAAGGTACATTCAAACAGATTATGTATGCGGTAGACAACTCCGGTAATTACGTGCAGGTGCAGAGTGCAGGGTGGGAACCGGAAAACATTGCCCTGACGCAAGCCTGGGAAGAAGTAAACGAAAAAGTGGCAGCGGCCAAAGTGCTGGTACAGTCCGGCGAAATCAGTCCGGTCGCCTATTACATGGAAAAGAACCTGATGGATCTGGCCTTGTTGGCCAACTATGTAGGGAAATTCCAATGGCAGGTGAAACGGCATATGAAACCGGCGGTATTCAAGCGTTTGAGCGATAAAATGCTGCAACGTTATGCGGATGCATTTAAGATCAGTAAAGAAGATTTACTGCATATCAAATAATCACGCAAAGTCGCAAAGCAGCAAAGTAGCAAAGGAAGTTATGTTGATGATCTTTGCGACTTTGCTGCTTTGCGCACTTTGTGTGAACACAAAACAATATGAACAATCATCAATTCCATCATACGCAAACAGCCCACTGTGAAAGCGGCGTTATCTCCAACCTGCTGGGGCATCATGGTCTGAAGATCAGTGAGCCGATGGCATTCGGTAT
This sequence comes from Chitinophaga qingshengii, assembly GCF_014529935.1. GTDB lineage: Bacteria > Bacteroidota > Bacteroidia > Chitinophagales > Chitinophagaceae > Chitinophaga > Chitinophaga qingshengii. The sequence continues at coordinate 2,580,289 of NZ_JACVFC010000001.1, read as the reverse complement.
TGGCGCCGGTATATTTTTCGCGCATTTACCGTTTGTGAAAGTCAACGGCGTACCAGGCACCACCTATCGTATCTGGCCTGGCGCCATATTCCAGCGGGTGTGTAAACGGCTGGGCGTAAGAATGGAGACCGCAAAATTCTCTTCTCCGGAAAAAGGGATGGCCGCACTGGACCATGTAGTATCCAGCGGAACGCCGGTGGGACTGTTGTCCAGCGTCTATTACCTGCCTTATTTTCCTCCGTCCTACCGTTTCCATTTTAATGCCCATAACCTGGTGGTATATGGCAAACGGGACGATCAGTACCTGGTGAGTGATCCGGTGATGGACACGGTAACGGAAATAGACCCCGCAAGTTTGGCGCAAGCCCGCTTTGCCAAAGGGTTTCCGGCTCCCAAAGGGAAAATGTATTATCCTGTGCATGTGCCCGGAAAAGCATCTTTCGAAAAACCGATTAAAGAAGGCATTGCACAAACCTGTCATTATATGCTGAAGATACCTTTCCCGATGTTTGGGGTGAAGGGTATCCGTTTCCTCGCCAACCGGGTGAAAAATTACCCGGAGAAAGTAGGAGAACGCAAATCAGCATTGTACCTGGGCAACATTATCCGGATGCAGGAAGAGATTGGCACCGGTGGGGCAGGTTTCCGTTTCGTATATGCCGCGTTTCTGCAGGAATCGGCGGTACTGCTGAATAAGCCGGAACTGAGCCGCCTGGCCACAGAACTCACCCAGGCCGGTGATCTTTGGCGTAATTTTGCCTTTTCCGCCGGCAGGGTATGTAAAAGCCGTTCGGCTGATAATGTATCGTACAAAGAACTGAGCGAGATGTTGATCCAATGTGCGGCAGCAGAAGAAACCTTTTTCAAAAAACTGGCTAAAATTTAGAAATTTAGCTATTGGGATATTGGGTTATTTGATTTACGGATTTTGGGATTTATAGTCGCGAAGACCGGCATAACATGATCATCTTCGCAAAATTCCAAAATCAAAAAATTCGTAAATCAAATAGCTAAATAGTCAAATGAAAAAATAGCCAAATACTCATGGCCAGCATAGCAGTAAAAGAATTGTGTAAAACCTATAAGGGCGCGGCAGAAGCCACCCTCAAAGGGTTGACGTTTACTTTCCCGGAAGGGAAGATCGGCGGGTTGCTGGGTCCTAACGGCGCCGGTAAAACGACGACGATCTCCATCCTGTGCGGGCTGGTAAGGGCAGACAGTGGGGAAGTGATGATACATGGCCTTCCGCAGGATGCTGGCCACCGGGAAGACATCAAAAAAATCATTGGCATTGTGCCGCAACAAATAGCCCTGTACCCACAGTTATCGGCAGTGGAAAACCTCACTTACTTCGGTAACCTGTATGGCTTGAAGGGAAAAGCGCTGTTTAACAGGATCATGCATTACCTGGAAGTGTTTGGCCTGGAAAAAGCCGCCTATAAAGAGATTCATAAATATTCAGGTGGCATGAAACGCCGGGCGAACATTATCGCCGCTATCCTGCATGAACCTGATTTGCTGATACTGGATGAGCCTACCGCAGGGGTGGATGTGCAGTCACGCAGCATGATCCTGCAGTTCCTGCGCCGCTACAACGAGCAGGGCGCCAGCATCCTGTATACCTCGCACCTGCTGGAAGAAGCGCAGTCACTTTGTGATGAAGTGGTGATTATGGATGAAGGTAAAATGATACTACAAGGCAAGCCCGAACAGATGATCAACGAGCTGCCCGAGTGCCGCAACCTGGAAGATGTTTTTTTACACTATACCGGGCATGCGTTGCGGGACTAACAAAATGAAAGAAAGCTATGCTTAGATTACTGGCTACCATAAGAAAAGAATGGCAGCTGCTGTTGCGCGACAAAACGGGGCTTACGCTCCTGTTTGTGATGCCGGTGGTACTGATAACCGTGATGGCCCTCATACAGGACGCGCCTTTCAAGGATTACCAGGACGTGAAGTTTGATATATTGACCGTAGATAATGATCATGGGCGTTTGGGTAAATATATCAGAGAAGGGCTGGCATCGGGCGGACAGTTCAATATTATAGACACCCTGGAAGGGCAGGCGGTTACAGAAAAGCAGGCCCGGGAGCTGGTGAACAGCGGTCGTTATAAAATCAGCATTATCGTACCGACGGGTTCCACAGCGGCTATTGTGAGCAATGCCAACCGGATTGTGAATGAGATTACCCAGCGGATGGGGATGAGTGTATCCTTACCTGTTAAAAAAGAGGCTGATTCCCTGAATGTGGTCATCTATTTTGACCCGGCCGCTAAAAAAGCCTTTAAAGGGGCTATTCACCAGGCGTTGGATAACTTCCTGACACAGGTAGAAACGGATATGTTGCTGGACCGGATACGGCAGCAATTACGCAATAAAGACGTACAGGCACAGCCGGCAGATACCTTACCGATCCGGTTACAGGCCGTGGGACTGAAAGAACATGCCACCGGCAACAGTAAGCAACTGGACGTGGTATCCAATTCCGTACAGCATAACGTACCGGCATGGAGCATTTTTGCCATGTTTTTTATCGTTATTCCGATAGCCGGGAATATGATCCGGGAGCGGGAAGACGGTAGCCTGTTGAGAATGAAGCTGATACCCGGTTCTTACCTGTTGATTTTAGCAGGGAAGATGTTGTTTTTCGTAGGTATTTGCCTGTTACAGTTTTATCTGATGATGCTGGTGGGTATTTATGCCATGCCTTTGCTGGACCTGCCGAAGCTGGTGATGGGGCATGATCAGGCCGCTGCCTTGCTGGTAGCCAGTGCGATAGGATTAGCCGCCACCGCTTACGGGATACTGATCGGTACGCTATTTAAGACACCTAACCAGGCCCTGAATTTCGGCGCTATTTCCATCGTGATCCTGTCTGCCGTTGGCGGCATCTGGATACCGCTGGAAGTGATGCCGGCCAATATGCAGGTAATCGGGCGTTTATCCCCGCTTAGCTGGGGATTGGATGCCATCAACGATATTTATTTACGTAACGGAGATATTGGATTGGTGTGGAAAAACGTATTACGTTTGGTATTGACAGGCGGGGTGATGCTCGCCGTGGCCGGATTTGTGGAAAAAAGAAGAATGAACTGATAAATATTTTCTAAACAGCAGTAAAACTGTATTTTTACTCCCCACAAAGGGAATCCCCGCGTGCAGCACGGGATAAACCTACAACTTTATTATGGAAGAATTAAAAAGCAAACTCAAAGCGCAGATCATTGAAGCATTAAATCTGCAGGATACCAAACCGGAAGATATTGACGACAACGCGCCTTTATTTGGTGAAGGGCTTGGTCTGGACAGCATCGACTCCCTGGAGCTGATGGTGTTGCTGGAAAGACAATATCATATTAAAGTGGAAGATCCCCGGGAAGGACGTAAAATCCTGCAATCTGTGCAGTCCATGGCCGACTTTATCCAATCTAAACAGCCGGCATAAGTATAAGCTGATATGGCGGAAAGAGTGTTTATAACAGGGATGGGAATGATCACCGCCATAGGTGATAATGTGGCTGAAAACCTGGAACGATTGCGGCAACAACGCAGTGGACTTGGTTTTACCAGTTATATTGATACCATATACAAACAAGTGTTGCCGGTAGCGGAAGTAAAGCATAACAATGATGCATTGTTTGCCCTTGCCGGCATCACTCCCCGGGAAGGATATACGCGCACTACCCTGCTGGGACTGGCCGCTATGCGGGAAGCGTTGCGGCAGGCGGGTATCGCAGACATACAATCAGCCCCCACCGGCTTTATCAATGCCAGCACCGTAGGCGGCATGTGCGATACGGAAAAGGTTTACTTTGATATCATCAACCCCGAAAAAAACGGGACTTTCCTGCAATATATTGATACCCTTGACTGTGCCGACTGTACGCAACGTATAGCCGACATCGTTGGTTTCAGTGAACATATTGCCACCATCAGCACTGCCTGTTCATCTTCTGCCAATGCCCTGATGTTCGGCGCCCGTATGATTAAACAGGGGTTCCTGCCCCGGATGGTATGCGGTGGTACAGAAGCGCTGACACGCTTTACCCTGAATGGTTTCAATTCCCTGAAAAATATTGATAAGCAATTCTGCCGGCCGTTTGACCAGCAGCGTACCGGCCTTAACCTTGGTGAAGGCGCCGCTTATCTTGTATTGGAAAGCGAGTCGTTTGCCCGGGCCAACAACAGTCGTATACTGGCGGAGTTCACCGGCTATTGCAACGCCAATGAAGCGTTTCATCCTACATCGCCCTCCCCCGACGGCGATGGCGCCTATGAAGCCATGAAAAGCGCCCTGGCAATGAGTGGCAGAACACTCGGGGAAGTAGATTATATCAATGTACATGGTACCGCCACGCTCAACAATGACGTGTCTGAAGGTAAAGCACTGGAGAGGCTGTTTGGCAGCGGGGTACCGCGGTTTAGTTCCACCAAGCCGTTTACCGGTCACACCCTGGCAGCAGCGGGAGCGATAGAAGCTATCTATGCCGTGCTGGCCATCCAACAGGGAATCATATTCCCCAATCTCAACTTTAAGGAAAAAATGGAAGAGCTGAACATTACGCCGGTAACGGAGCTGATGGAAGGCGTTTCCGTGAACAATGTTATTTCAAATTCATTCGGCTTCGGAGGAAACAACGCCTCCCTGGTGATCAGCAAATATGAAGGTTAAGTGTTACATACAAGGAATGGCGGCTATTTCCCCACAGACTACGTTTCAGGGGGATATTTTTTCCGCGCCGCTGGTGCATACAGATAAAAACCTGCTTGCCTGTGTAGAGCCTGATTACAAACCGTTTATTCCTGCCAACAGTCTGCGCCGTATGACGCGGGTCCTGAAAATAGGGCTCACTACCGCGCTGCAATGTATCAACGGCAGCGGCGTGGAAACGATTGGCCCTATTGTGACCGGTACCGGCAAAGGCAGTCTCCAGGATACGGAGAAGTTCATCCGGGAAATAGAGCAATACAAGGAAACAGCGCTGAACCCTACTCCCTTTATCCAGTCCACCTACAACTCCGTCAACGGTTTGATAGCTTTACAGGTAAAGGGCACCGCCTATAACAACACTTTTGTACACCGTGGTTTTTCTTTTGAAAACGCCCTGCTGGATAGTATGATGCTGTTGGCAGAAGGGGCGCCCAACACACTGACCGGCGCTTTTGAAGAAATTACCGCTGAACATTTTTATATTAAAAGCCGTATTGGTTTTTGGAAAGATGCGCCTACCGATAACCGCGCATTATACGAAACGCTTACCCCTGGCAGTATCGCAGGAGAAGGCGCCACTTTCTTTTTACTAACGGGAACGCCTGCCCCAAACAGTAAGGCCGCACTGACCGGTTTTAAGATGCTGTATAAACCTGCTGAGGCGAAACTGGCTGCTGCATTGGCCGAAATGGCAGCGGGGGCAGACCTGGTGCTGACCGGCCGCAATGGAGATAGCCGGTACGAGCACTACTATCAGCAACTGGATACCCTGTTGCCCGGTATACCACAGTTGCCGTTCAAACATCTTTGCGGTGAGCATGATACAGCCGGTGCTTTCGGTATGTGGCTGGGCGCGCAGATACTGCATGCACAGCAGGTTCCGGCACAATGGTTCCCTATGCTGAAAGATATTCCGGCTACTGCCGGCAAGATTTTACTATATAATCATTTTTACGGCGAGCAACATGCCATTATGGTGCTGGAGCGGGTTTAATCTTCTGCTTTCTCCCATTTATCTGTAAGGAAAGATGTCAACCTATCTTTTCGCATTGTAATTTTATTTATGTGTTAATAGACTGCACCTATTGAGCTGCTTAATGAGTCTTTAATGGTATATGTTGTTATGGAAGCAATGTATTAAAGGTGAAAACCTGTTCAATTTGCGTTTTATTTACATATTTAAAATGTTTGACTATGAAAAGCAAAATCTTTCTGGGGCTGAATATCCTGGCTATTTTAACGCTTGGATTAAGTTATGCGGCAGCTATGAGACACCTGACAAATGCGGACGCGGATAAATACCTTCAAATCGGTATGATAGCTTCCTTTTTCCTTATTACCAGTATGATCGGTTTTATTTTGAGCTTGATAGTAAAACGATTTAGTTAAGCCCGTTGGTCATATATGTGCCCATGAAAAAGGGAGATGCCAATGGCGGCATCTCCCTTTTTCATGGGGTATTGCTGATTATAACACCCGGTACACCGGATACCGCATGTATTCCGGTTCGGCGTACGGTGTGTTTTTATAGATAAAGCCCAGCTGTGCACTGGCGCTGTTTGCAAAAGCAGTGTCGCTGGCTTTTTTCTTGTTCAGCGCCGTTTGCAGCTCCGGATGATTTTTCAGGTATTCCGCGCCGGTATCTTCAAAAACATAGGGGGAATAACCTTCTTTCTGTCCCAGGATGGCATCAAAGAAATTCCAGGCAAAATAGGAATCGCCGGCGGCAGGTTCCAGTGTTTCCATGAGGAAACGGTTGGCCGTCTGGTTCATCGGGATATAATAATCACCGCTGCGGAAATGGATAGAATCCTTGCTGCTGGTGACTTTTATATCTGTATGCAGGTAATGTTTTTCAAAAGGCCTGGGATAGGTTTTGAAATCGGCGATATGATATACTTCTACGTAGACAGTGGTGTCTTTTTGCAGGCGCTGCATTTGTACGCGGTTGTTTTTCAACAGGTCGATCACTGTCCACCAGCCTTGCGGGATGACATAGGCCTGTGGTTTATCCACATAATTTTCCGCGTTGGCGTAGTTATAGAACTTTACCTGTTTTTCGTAGGGCTTGTTGCGGTCGTAATACAGGCGGGGTAAGCCGGAGATATTGCTGGGCTTGTGTCCGGAGGTAAAGCCCTTGAAAGTGATCAGGCTGTATTTTGTCATGTCGAACTTCCAGGACAGCGGGAAACTTTTTTGAGTGAGCACACTTTGTTTGGTTTGGTCCCGCAGTTGTTTGATGGCTGCGCTGTGTTCACTGGTGAAGCGGATGAAGGACTCCATCAGGGCGTAGGTAGCTTTTACCCGTTGTGGATAAGGTTTGAGCATATGTGTTTCCGGTACGAATCCGAAAGTATGGAAAAGGGTCGTGTAGCCGGAAGAGTAGCGTGGCACGTCGGAGAACTCTACCCAGCCGCTGTCGGGTGTTTCGTCGAAGTGGTTCACGTAGGGTACCAGGTCGTAACCTTTGGCTTTCATCAGCTGGTAGAGGCCTGGTTCGAAGGTATTGTGCAGGAATTCTCCCATGGGGCCACCCAGTTTATTGTATTGGGTAGAGAGCAGGGTGATGATATGCTGATAATCGGCCCCGTTACTCACATGGTTATCGATGAACACGTCCGGGTCGGTGAGGTGGTATATCTGCTGGAAGGCGAGGGCGTTTTTAGAGTCGGTCTTGATAAAATCGCGGTTGAGGTCCAGGTTTTGACCGTTGCCGCGGGAGCCGAAGGCGTCAGGCCCGTTTTGATCTACCCGGTAGTAAGCCGAACGGTTGAGCATGCCGCCGATATTATACACCGGGATAACTGCGAGCACGATATTATCCGGCAGTTTGGTTTTGCCCTGGGCGATATCGCGGAGCAGCATCATGGAGGCGTCTATACCGTCGGGTTCGCCTGGATGTATACCATTATTAATCAATATGATCCGTTTGTTTTTACGGTGGAGGCTGTTAAAGTCAAAATCTTGGGTGGGGGAGCAGATGACCAGGTGGAGTGGGAAACCTGCGTCGGTAGTACCGACGGTGATCATTTTTAAGGATTGTGGATAACGGGTGGCCAGTTGCCGGTAATACTGGATTACTTCCGCATAGGTGGCTGTTTCACGGCCATCGGTTTTTTCATAGCGGGTAGTAAAGTTTTGGGTTTGCGCGGAGGCTCCCATCAACATAAGCGCTATGATTGTGAATAGTTTTCTCATAAGAAGAAAAAAAATATGAAGGCGATAGGAAAAACAAAAAGCCCTTCCTTAGCAAGGAAGAGCTGTAAATATTTGTTACTGAAAAGTAATTAAGCGATAGAAGCTATTTTCTTAGCCAGCTTGCTTTTCAGATTTGCTGCTTTGTTTTTGTGGATAACGTTACGTTTAGCCAGCTTGTCAATCATAGATGCCACATCGGATAATTCTTTCTCTGCTTGCGCTTTGTCGGTAATTGCCTTCAGGTCACGGATGGCATTACGGGTAGTTTTGCCGTAGTAACGGTTACGTTCATTACGCTTTTTGCTTTGACGTACGTCTTTTTTCGTTGCTTTATGATTTGCCATTTTTCAAATTTCAAGTTTCGGACGGCAAAGGTAAGGATATTCCAAATACCAAACAAACAAAAAACAAGTTTTCCGTCCGGGGTCAAAAGTAAGGCATTAAATGTTATTTACAATCAGTTGAAATCATATGATATTTTCTCATTTTTTCCATCCTCTGTATTGAAAAACGTGCGATATTTGCAATCCCATATATTAATATATCGGGACACCAACAGAAAAGTATTTGAACTGAAGATCAGCAAAACTCGTTGTAAATGAAGGACTTCTCATTTGTCACCAACTCACATCCTGCTTACATTGAATCGTTATACCAGGATTTCCTCAAAGATCCCAATTCTGTAGACCCTGATTGGGTGAAGTTTTTTGAAGGATTTGATTTTGCGGTTTCCAACGCAAATGCAAATGGTAAAGCGGCAGGTGCGGCTACGGCAGCAGGCGGCGGCTCAGTGCCGGTGAATGGTGATCAACAGGCCAAGGAATTGGGCGTGTACCGCCTGATCATGGCATACCGCAAAAAGGGCCATCTCATTGCCAAAACCAACCCTATCCGTGAAAGAAAAGACAGAAGGGCCAACCTCGATCTGGCCAGCTATGGACTGGGAGATGCTGATCTCAAAACCCGGTTCTACGCAGGTACCGCGATTGGTCTGAAAGATGCCACACTGGAGGAGATTGTAGCGCATCTGAAAAAGATTTACGCTGGTTCTGTTGGTATTCAGTATACCTATATCAATGACCGCGATAAGGCTAAATGGCTGGAGAAGGAGTTTGAAAAGCTCATGACCACGCCGCTTTCACTGGAACAGCGTCGTCGCGTGATGCAGAAACTGAACCAGGGCGTTATTTTCGAAAAATTCCTGCATACCAAATATATCGGTCAGAAACGTTTTGGCCTGGAAGGTGGGGAATCCACTATTCCGGCGCTGGACGCGATGATCAATACTGCCGCTGAATACGGCGTACAGGAGTCCGTAATCGGTATGGCACACCGTGGCCGTTTGAACGTACTGGCCAATATCCTGGGTAAAACCTATGAGCAGATCTTCAACGAGTTTGAAGGCCTGGCGGTTCCGGATATGACCATGGGCAGCGGTGACGTAAAATATCACCTCGGTTTCCGTTCCCAGATAACAACACCTGCCGGCAAGGCGGTTAACCTGCAGCTGATGCCTAACCCTTCCCACCTGGAAGTGGTAGATCCGATCGTGATCGGATTTTCCCGCAGTAAGGCAGACGTGATCTACGACAGCGACTATGATAAAATATTGCCTATCCTGATTCATGGCGACGCCGCTGTTGCCGGTCAGGGTATCGTATATGAAGTAGAACAGATGAGCAAACTGAAAGGTTACTACACGGGTGGTACCATTCACTTTGTGATCAACAACCAGATCGGTTTTACCACCGACTTTGACGACGCCCGCTCTTCTGACTACTGTACCAGCGTAGCCTCCATTGTACAGGCGCCGGTATTCCACGTAAATGGCGACGACACAGAAGCGGTGGTGAAAGTATCCCAGCTGGCTGCCCGTTATCGTCAGGAATTTAACGAGGACATCTACATCGACATGGTTTGTTACCGCAAACATGGCCACAATGAGGGAGATGAGCCTAAATTCACCCAGCCCAGCCTGTATGCGCTGATCGACAAACATCCGAATCCGCGTGAGGTATATACCCAGTACCTGCTCAACAACGGTGAATCCGATGCGCAGGCCCTGGCCAAAGAAATGGAAACTTCTTTCTGGGCTGATCTCCAGGCACGTTTTGATGAAGTAAAACAACATCCGCTGCCTTATTTCAACCAGAAACCCGAAGAATGGTGGCAGGCACTGCGTAAAGCAACCCGGGAAGATTTTGAAAGCTCTCCTGTTACTGCCATTAAAGAAGAAGAGTTCAAACGCCTGTTCGATGGCCTGATGAAATGGCCGGAGAATTTTGTTCCACTGCGTAAAGTGAGCAAACTGCTGCAGGACAAAATTAAATTGTACCAGGAAGAAGGTAAGGTAGACTGGGCCACCGGCGAACTGCTGGCTTATGCGAGCCTGCTGACGGAAGGTAAAGATGTGCGGATGAGCGGGGAAGACGTAAAACGCGGAACTTTCTCCCATCGTCATGCGGTACTGTTTGACGAAAACACCAACGAAACGTATAACCGTTTAAGTGAACTGTCCGATAAACAGGGCAAATTCAGAATATACAACTCCCTGCTGAGTGAATATGGTGTGCTGGGCTTTGAATATGGTTATGCCATGGCCAACCCTAACGCCCTGGTAGTTTGGGAAGCGCAGTATGGCGACTTCGTAAATGGCGCGCAAACCGTGATTGACCAGTATATCAGCAGTGCTGAGCAGAAATGGACGACCCAGAATGGCCTGGTGATGTTACTGCCTCATGGTTATGAAGGTGGTGGCCCGGACCACTCCAATGCCCGTCCGGAGCGTTTCCTGCAGACCTGTGCGGAAGAAAATATGGTTATCACCAATATTACCACGGCAGCTAACTTCTTCCATGCGCTGCGTCGTCAGCTGACCTGGCAGTTCCGCAAACCGTTGATCAACTTCTCACCGAAAGCCAATCTGCGTCATGTAGGTGCCTATTCCACGATGGAAGAGTTTACCCACGGCGGATTTAAGGAAGTGCTGGATGATCCGTTCATTACAGATGCTTCTGTGGTGAAAAAAGTATTACTCTGCACCGGTAAAATGTATTTTGACCTGAGCGATAAACAGGTGAAAGAGAACCGTAAAGATGTAGCCATTGTAAGGCTGGAACAGTTGTATCCGCTGCCGGTAGAGCAGCTGGAAGCGATTGAAGCCAAATACAAAGGCGCCACTTTCTTCTGGGTACAGGAAGAGCCGCTGAATATGGGCGCTGCCACTTACCTGCAGATGAACCTGAAGCAGATCAACTATGGTGTTATCAGCCGTAATCCAAGTGCATCTACTGCCACCGGTTATGCCAAAGTGCATGCCCGCGAGCAGCAGCAGATCATTGATACTGCTTTTAACATCTAACTAAAACAGCAAACAATAAACAGAAACGAGTGTTCAGCTGTTAGCCATTAGCGATGAAGATTGTCAGCAGCTAAACACTGGTTCACCATCAACTGATAAAATATGGTTATCGAAATCAAAGTCCCTACGGTAGGAGAATCTATTAGCGAGGTCACAATTGCAAAGTGGTTGAAAAAAGACGGAGATTATGTGCAGCAGGATGAAGTGTTGTGTGAAATGGAATCTGAGAAAGCCACTTTTGAACTGAATGCAGAAAAAGCAGGTATTCTGAAGATTGCAGCACAGGAAGGAGCCACGCTGAAGATTGGGGATGTGGCTTGTACCATTGATACTGCAGCAGCAGCGCCTGCACAGGAAGCAGCACCTGCGGCTCCGGCAGCACCCGCTACCGCTGCTCCGGCAGCACCCGCTACCGCTGCTCCGGCAACAGCTGAAGCGCCTGCGGCGCCGGCAGTCAACAAAGGGGTTATTGAAATGAAAGTACCTACAGTAGGGGAGTCTATCAGTGAAGTAACCCTGGTGAAGTGGACTAAAAAAGATGGTGAGTATGTGGAAAGGGACGAAGTGATTTGTGAACTGGAATCGGAAAAAGCCACTTTTGAACTGAATGCAGAAGAAGCGGGTGCACTGATCCTGGTAGCCAAAGAAGGAGATACTTTAAAAATAGGCGACGTAGCCTGCAAAATAGATACCGGCGTTGGCCGTCCGGCAGGTAAGGCTGCACCGGCTGCATCCGCACCGGCAGCACAGCCGGCTAAAGCTGCTGCACCACAGGCCCAACAGGCGCCGGTGACCAGCATCCCGAATGATATCCGCACTACACCGGTAGCAGCTGCCGTGATTGCCGATAAACAGGTGGACCCGTCTACCATCAAAGGTAGCGGTGTACATGGTAAAATCATGAAGGACGATGTATATGCCGCGTTGCAAAACCCGGGTGTAGCTATCGGACAGGAAATGTTCAGCCGCAACGAACGCCGCGAAAAAATGAGCAACCTGCGGAAAACAGTTTCCCGCCGCCTGGTAGAAGCTAAAAACACCACCGCTATGCTCACTACCTTCAACGAGGTAGATATGACCAACATCATGGCGCTGCGTGCGAAATACAAAGACATATTCAAAAAACAGCATGAGGTGAACCTGGGCTTTATGAGCTTCTTCACCAAAGCCTGCTGTTTCGCTTTACAGGAGTTCCCGTCCGTTAACGCTTACATCGATGGCGAAGAACTGGTATACCATGATTATTGTGATGTTTCCATCGCTGTATCTGCTCCGAAAGGCCTGGTAGTACCGGTGATCCGCAATGCAGAAAGCCTGGATATGGCCGGTATTGAAAAAGCAGTACTGGAACTGGCTACCAAAGCCCGTGAGAACAAACTGACCATTCCGGAAATGACCGGTGGTACCTTTACCATCACCAATGGCGGTGTATTCGGCTCCCTGATGAGCACACCGATCATCAACATTCCGCAATCCGCTATCCTGGGTATGCATAAAATCCAGGACCGCCCGATGGCAGTGAATGGCCAGGTAGTGATCCGTCCGATGATGTACATTGCGCTGAGCTATGACCACCGTATCATCGACGGCCGTGAGTCTGTAAGCTTCCTCGTAAGAGTGAAAGAAATGCTGGAAAATCCTGAACAGCTGCTGTTCGGTAAAGATCCGCTGAAAGCGCTGCTGAAACTCTAATGATCGTTTAAAAAACATACTGCGGGGCGAAGAGTAATCTTCGCCCCGTTTTTTTAGGATACCTTTGCATATGACCCGTTGGGAGAATTATGTAGCTTCCGCTACCAAGATTATCGGCGCCTACCAGGGCAGCCTGCCATTACATCATTTCCTGAAAACATTCTTCAAGGAACATCCCTATATGGGAAGCCGCGACCGTCGCTGGATTTCACAGCTGGTATATCACTACTACCGCCTGGGTGACTGGGGCCATGAACTGCCTGTAACAGAACGCCTGCTGGCCGGCACTTTCCTGTGTGAACATACTTCTACCGACCTGTTGAAAGCGCTCAAACCTGAATGGGATGAGCAGGCAGGATTATCCTTGTCCGATAAGGCAGCGTTACTGGAACTACCGGTAACGGCTACACGTATTTTCCCTTTGCTGGATGAATTGTCCCCCGCTATTGATGCAGAAGCCTTTGGGTTGTCGTTTTTGCAACAGCCGAAACTGTTTATCCGTGTACGCAACAACCGCATGGATAAGGTATTGCGCCTGCTGCAACAAGCGGCGGTAAGCTATGAAGTATTTGACAACAACGCCACCGTAGCGTTGCCCAACGGTACCAAAGTGGAAACACTGCTACCGGAGAAAAGCTGGTATGAAATACAGGATGCTTCCAGTCAACAGACGGGCGCCTTATTTCATCCCGCACCCCAGCAGCGCTGGTGGGATTGCTGCGCCGCCAGCGGTGGTAAATCCATTCTCCTGAAAGACCAGCAACCCGGCGTGCAACTCCTGGTGAGCGATGTTCGTCGCTCTATCCTGGAAAACCTGCAACAACGTTTTGCGGCAGCCGGTATAAAAAATTACGAAGCCCGCGTGGCAGATCTTACTGCGGACCGTTTCCCTGAAACGATGGGCCAGCAACGGTTCGATGGCATTATTCTCGATGCGCCCTGTAGCGGTTCCGGTACCTGGGGCCGTACACCCGAAAGCGTTAGTTTCTTTAAACGCGAAGAGATCAGCAAATATCAGCAGTTACAAAAACGTATAGCTCATAACGTTATCCCATTCCTGAAAAAAGGCGGTGCGCTGATTTATATTACCTGTTCCGTATTCCGGCAGGAGAATGAAGAGGTAGTGCAGTATATTGAAGAAAACAGCGACCTGCGGCAGCAGGAGGGAGGCGTGATTGCAGGGTATGGCAAGGGGGCGGATACGATGTTTGCGGTAAGGTTTTCGTAATCAATAGTTTGTATTTTGACAATAGAAATTTTGTTAAATTATTTGACAATAGAAATTTTGTTAAGTAACTTAACAAAAAATCCATTGTCATGAAAAACCTCGTAGGTATCCCCGCCCGTCACGATAACTTTTACCAGCGTCAGCGTGAAGTAGACCTGGTAGACCGTACATTAATGAGCGGGAATAATATTCAGATAGCCGCACCCCGAAGGGTGGGTAAGACCTCCTTACTTTGTTATCTCCTGGATAACAAGATCTCTGGCAGACATTATGTGTATATTGATACAGAGAGTATAACTGAGGCACATGAATTCTATAAAAAGATGTTGGAGGCGATCGTCAGATCACCGGTTATCTCTTCTGCTGTGAAATTCGCAGCCGGCCTAAAGGACAAAAGTGACCGCTTCTTCAATAAAATTAAGAGCATTTCGATACTGAACAATGCGTTAGAGTTCAACAATAATCTGACTCCAAGAGATTACCATGCAGAATTTTATCATTTTTTGCTGGCCTATGCAGTAACAGAAGAGACCAGTCTGGTATTACTGATAGATGAATTTCCTCAAACCATTCAGAACATAGGTAGTATCAATCCTGCTGCTGCTGTAACTTTTCTGCAGCAAAACCGGGAAATCAGGTTAGATCCGGTTGTATCGTTGAAGGTACGTTTTGTTTATACTGGTTCTATCGGGCTGAATCAGACAGTGGCGGCCCTGAATGCCACTGCCACCATTAATGATTTGGCTTCGCTGGAAGTGAAGCCACTTACTGAGGAAGAGGCGTTGGATTTGTTTCATTTACTGCTGAGCCAGGAGAACAGAACAGTGGATGCCGATGGGGATATTGCGTTCAAAGAAATGGTACGCTGGTTTATTCCGTTCCACATTCAATTGGTTGTACAGGAAGCAGCATTAATCAGTAGTCCGGGAGCTGTCATCACCCGGCTGGAGATTACCCAGGCGATAAAAGGAGTGTTAAGCCAAAAGCACAAAAATCACTTTGCCCATTATTATTCCCGGTTAAAAGTACATTTTAGAAATGGTGCTTTTCTTTATGCCGATGAGTTCTTGAAGCTACTAGCCTCAAGGAAGCGATTAGATAAGACAGCTGCAGCAACATTGGCCACTACTTGCGGGATAACCGACTTCCGGCAGATTATCGAAAATCTGATGTACGATGGCTATATTGAATTTGATGATACTTCGCAAAATTATCTGTTTAATTCTCCCATCCTTATGAGATGGTGGGAGGATCATATATGTTAACTTATGAGCATCTTCTTATATAACCCTGACAAAAAGGACAAAACTGCGTTTCTGGATGAATTTGTTGTCCGCACCCGAATATTTGATCATCTGTTTTGGGAGATCAGCACGGATAAAATGATTGTGCCGGAACAGCATTATATGATTGTGGGCCAGCGGGGAGCGGGTAAGACCAGCATGTTGCTGCGCCTGAAATATGCTGTGGAAGATGATCAGGTACTATCCAAACGGGTAATCCCGGTCATGTTTGGCGACGAGCAGTATAGTATTGGGGAGTTGGGAAATCTCTGGGAGCGTATTGCAGCATATCTCGAGGAAAATCACGGATTTGAAGGCATTATGGGGGAGATTGAACCACATATCCATGAACGGGATTATGAGGAAGCTACTTTCAACATATTGATCAAGTATCTGGACCAGCGGAAACAGGATAGGATCATGCTATTGATTGATAATATTGGCCGGTTATTCGATAAGTTTGAAATAAATGAAATCCGGCGTTTACGGCAAGTATTGCAGACATGGCCACATATTCGGCTGGTGGCCGCTTCGCCGGTTATTGTGCATTATATCGTTGACTATGATCAGCCTTTGCATGAATTTTTTAAGATTATACGGCTGAATAGTCTGACTGATGAAGAGGCTATGACGTTGATTCGAAAGTTGGCTTCGATTCATCATGAGGAGAAAAAAATAGAGCAGATTCTTACCACTTCTCCGGAAAGGGTAACGACGCTGAATACTTTATCAGATGGGATACCTCGTGCCATCGTTTTACTATTCAGGGAGTTTTTGGATAATGAGCATGGCGATGTGCTGAGTGATCTGGAAAGGGTTCTGGATGCGGTGACTCCATTATACAAACATACAATGGATAAATTGCCGCCGCAACAACAGAAAATCATTGATGCGATGGCTCTGCATTGGGAACCAATGGAGGTAAAGGACCTGACGAAGACTGTTCGGCTGGAAAGTAAAGTCATATCTGCTCAATTACGGCAATTAGAGAAAAGTCAGCTGGTGTTGAGGAGCAGGACTAAAACCAAAAATCACCTTTACCAGTTAGAGGAACGTTTCTTTAATATCTGGTACGTGATGCGTTATGGAAAGAGCATACATAGGGATAAAGTGATATGGCTGATGAAATTTTTGGTGGCATGGGTAGATAAAGAAGGGCTGGCGGAAAGTGTTAGAGAGGATGTGAAGGAAGAAAAGCGCGGCAAATTGAATGATGGTACTTTCAAAATTTATGAATTGACTTATTCTTTTTTTGAGCGTATAAAAATTGAAACAGGACCACTGGTTGAAGAAAATGGATCCGCCTATTTCTCTTCAGGCATGAAGGTTAACGATCAGGATTTGTTGAACGCATTTGAGAAAGAAGCGGAAAAAGGAAATCTCAGAAAAGCAATAAAAACCATAATCGATGTTGACTTTGAAAAGCCTGAAAACCGGGATAGGATGTTAAAGTATCTGCTCGAAAATGATTCCCGGTTATTGGTGCTTGCAGATCAGCTCAATAATGCTCCATCTCACAAAGGTGTGCGTTCCTCTTATTTTTACAGAGCGGTTGCTTTTACGCTTGCCTATTTTTCTGTGAAACGTGCTGTTATTCAACATGCGGAGAAAGATGCCACAAGGATCATGAGTAATCTGCTGGCATTCATAGACAGTAACTATCAGGAAAAAGGTATTTCTCC
Organism: Chitinophaga qingshengii; assembly: GCF_014529935.1. GTDB lineage: Bacteria > Bacteroidota > Bacteroidia > Chitinophagales > Chitinophagaceae > Chitinophaga > Chitinophaga qingshengii. Next base: position 2,563,129 of record NZ_JACVFC010000001.1, on the reverse strand, counting down.
ACGTGAACAAGCTATGCTTCTTATGTTAATGACATTCTTATTTTCTGCGGAATATCATAATGCTATCTGGAAAGTGCTATTATATTTTGACGATAAGAAAATGCCTTTGGTATTTAATCTTGTCAGATATTATTTGGCAACTAACATGAATGAGGAGGTAGCTGCTTCCAGACTTTCAACTCAATTATTATCTGTTCTCAGCCCGGAACATATGAACCGGTTCATAACTGGTATACAGGAGATGAAATCGATATTAAAAGAATAATTATTACTCCCTCACCAACGCCCACATATTAATATCAAACAACCGTCCTTCCCATTCCATCCATTTCTTCAGTGTGCCTTCCTGGCGAAAGCCATTTTTCTGCAACACTCTTTCGGAGGATGTATTCTCCGGCATCACCTCCGCTTCGATGCGGCTGAGTTCCAGTTGGCGAAAGCCATAACGTACCATTTCGAGGATGGCTTCGGTCATGTAGCCCTGGCCCCAGTAGGGGTGTGCGAGGGCGTAAACGAGGACGCCGCGGTGGAGTTGCGGAAAACTATTGAAGCCGATGGTGCCGATGAGTTTTGATTGTCCGCGGAGGGTGATGCCCCAACGGATGCCCAGCTGGTCTTTAAAGCGATGATAGAAGTAGGAGATCACTCTTTCGGCGTCCATTTCCGTTTTAAGGGGCATGATGTGGTAATACCGGGTTACCCGTGGATCGCTGAAAAGGTGGAGCAGGCCGGCGGCGTGCCAGGGCTGTAGTTCTACGAGGTCCAGGCGTTCGGTTTGCAGTAGTGGAAATATGTTGGGTAACGGATGCATGGCAATGTGTTGCTTATCTATCTAAAATACAAAAAAAGGACGGGATAGGTTCCCGTCCTTTGTATATGATCGTGTATGAAAGTTATTGGTGCAGGGAGATGGGACCGCGTTGGATAATACCACCGCCGATCACATCGTCGCCTTCGTAGAAAACGGCTGACTGGCCGGGGGCGATACCTTTCACGTGTTCGAAGAAGTTGACTTTCACTTTACCATCTTCGTTGTGCAGGGTGCTCAGGGCGCCGGGGTCTTTGTAGCGGATTTTGGTGATCGCTTCCATGCCTTCCGGGATGGTTTCGTATTTACCCATATTGAGACCGCTGACAAACATTTCGTTTTTCTGCAGTTCATCTTCATTACCCAGTACGATGGTATTGGTTTCCGGGATGATTTCGGTGACAAATACCGGGCGTCCGAGGGCGATATCGAGGCCTTTGCGCTGACCGATGGTATAGAAAGGATAACCTTTGTGTTTACCCACGATAGTGCCGTCGGCCAGCACGAAGTTGCCGCCGTTGACTCTTTCTTCCAGGCCTTCTACTTTCCGTTTCAGGAATCCGCGGTAATCGTTGTCGGGCACGAAGCAGATTTCATAGCTTTCTGCTTTTTTAGCCAGTTCGGGGTAGCCGAAGTCGAAGGCCATCTGCCTGATTTCCGTTTTCCGGTATTTTCCCAGGGGGAGAATGGTGCGGGCCAGTACATCCTGTTGGATGCCCCACAATACGTAGCTCTGATCTTTTGTTTCGTCGATACCTTTGCTGATTACCATGCGGCCGTTATCGTGACGACGGATTTGACCGTAGTGTCCGGTTGCAATAAAGTCGCAATCCATGGCATCGGCCCGTTTCATAAGGGCGCGCCATTTGATGTGGGTATTGCACAGCACGCACGGATTGGGGGTGCGTCCTGCAATATATTCGTCTACGAAGTTGTTGATGACAAAGTCCCCGAATTCATCCCGGATATCCAGCACGAAGTGCGGAAATCCGTGATGCACCGCGGCAGCGCGGGCATCATTGAAAGAATCGAGGTTACAGCAGCCGGTTTCCTTTTTACTGGAACCGGCAGAAGCATAATCCCAGGTTTTCATGGTGATACCCACCACTTCATAGCCCTGTTCATGCAACATCAGCGCTGTAACGGTACTATCGATACCGCCGCTCATGGCCACCAGCACTTTACCATGCTTGCTCATTTCTTTAAGTTTAAGGACGCAAATTTACGGTTTTTCCGGGCAACCGCCTATTGATAGTATAAATGGCAGTATTGAGCCTGATTATGGGGCTTGTAGCATTTTATCAAGTTTTAGCTAATATTTCTCCACACACTACAATTTGTAACAGCAAGATTATATATTTATTGGATTAAGTATCTATTTAGCCTAATTTAGACGAGATGCTACACACGTTAAGTAAAAATTATATATTAAATCAGACAAATTCCGGCGTTGATGAAAAATCCTTTCATTTTCCGGAGAAGATATTGCAGTTTGGCACCGGCGTACTGTTGCGCGGATTGGTAGATTACCTGGTAGACCAGGGCAACCGCAGCGGCTGTTACGAAGGTCGTATTGTAGTGGTAAAATCCACCGATGGCGATACCAGCGAATTTTCCAGTCAGGATAACCTGTATACCACGCATATCAAAGGGATAGCGCAGGGGGAACTGGTTGACCAGGTACTGATCAATTCTTCTATTAGCCGGGTTTTGCAATCGAATGCAGATTGGGGAGAAGTACTGGCGGCGGTCCGCCAACCGGCCTTGCAGACTATTATTTCCAACACCACGGAAGTAGGGATACAGTATGTACCGGAGAAAATCGGGGATACCGCCCCGGCATCCTTCCCCGGGAAACTGCTGGCAGTACTGAAAGAGCGGTACGAATACTTCCGCGGCAGCAACAATACCGGTTTTGTGATCGTACCTACCGAACTGGTGGTGGACAACGGACGTTTATTGAAAGAGATCGTATTAAAGCTGGCGGCGTTCAACGACATGCCGGCTGCTTTTGTGCAATGGATTGAAAAAGAGAATTATTTCTGTAATTCCCTGGTAGACCGGATTGTACCGGGTAAACCCCGTAACCTGGCAGAACAGGAGGAAAAAGCCGGTTATACCGATAAATTGTGGATTGAAGTAGAGCCTTTCCTGTTATGGGCTATTGAGGGAAATGAACACGTACGGTCTGTGCTGGGCTTTCATCAGGCTGATGAACGGATGCTGATAGCCCCGAGCATCGTGCCTTTCCGCGAACAAAAACTGCGGTTGCTGAATGGTAGTCATACTGCGGCAGTACCACTGGCCTATCTCTCAGGGCTGAATACCGTATATGAATGTATGGAGGATGACTACATGCGCCACTTTTTTGAAGAAGTGATCCTCCGCGAGATACTGCCTACCATTGAAAAAACCTGTCCGCAGGCAGGCAGCTTTGCACAGGATGTCATCGACCGTTTTGCCAATCCGTTTATTGCGCATAAGCTGATCAGCATCACCTTCCAGGAAAGCTCGAAGATGAATGCCCGTAACGTGCGTACGCTCACCCGTTATTTTGATCAGTTTAAAGCGGTTCCGGAGCATATGTGCCTTGGTTTTGCCGCTATGCTGCTGTTCCTGAAACCTACCCGTACGGACGACGGCAAATACTTCGGTATGCGCGATGGAGAGGAATACCAGATCACCGATGATAACATCGCCATTTTTGCCGCGCATTGGGAAACTTATGCTTCGCCGCTGCAACTGGTGGAAAGCGTATGCGCCGATGACAGGCTCTGGGAATCTGACCTGGCTACCATTCCGCAGTTTGCTGAAACCGTGGCGGGTTACCTGGAAGCGCTGATGACCAATGGTGTGAAAAAATTTATGCAACTCCAGCAACAAAAAAATTAATCATTAATATATGAAGGGATTTCTGACGGAAGATTTTTTACTGCAAACAGAAACGGCTAAACGATTATATTTTGATTACGCACAATCGATGCCGGTGTTGGACTATCACAACCACCTGCCGCCGGACGAGGTTGCGCAGAATAAGGTCTTTAAAAACCTGACCGATATCTGGCTGCGGGGAGATCACTACAAGTGGCGCGCCATGCGGGCCAACGGCATAGCGGAAACCTATATTACCGGCAGCGCCGACGACTTCACCAAATTCCGTCACTGGGCCGCTACCACGCCTTATACCATGCGCAACCCGTTGTACCACTGGTCGCACATGGAGCTGAAAAATCCTTTCGGCATCACTGATTTGCTGAGCGAGGCTACCGCCGAAAAAATATGGGAGGCCGCGAATGACAAGCTGCCGCAGCTCTCTACCCAACAGTTACTACAGCATTTTAAAGTAGAAGTCATATGCACCACCGATGATCCTACCGATTCATTGGAGCATCATAAAGCAGTGGCCACGCAACCTTTTGGCACCCGTATGTTGCCTACCTTCCGGCCAGACAAGGCCATGGCGGTAGACACGCCGGCGGTATTCAATGCCTTCGTGGATAAACTCGCCATAGTGACCAACCGTGAGATCCGTTCCTACCAGGACCTGCTGGAGGCGCTGAAGGAGCGGCATACCTATTTTCATGAAGCCGGTGGCCGGTTGAGTGATCATGGCATTACCACCTTCAGTTTTGCCGCCTATACCCAATCCGAGCTGGATAAGATTTTCCTCAATGCCCGTAATCATGAAACGGCCACGCCTTATGAGAGCGAGCAGTTTAAAACCGCGGTGTTGCTGCAGATCTGCGAGTGGAATCACGAGCGTGGCTGGGCGCAGCAATTCCATGCCGGCGCTATCCGTAACAATAACTCCCGTTTGTTGCAAATGCTGGGCGCCGATGCCGGTGTAGACTCTATCGGGGACTGGAACATGGCTTCCGCCATGAGCGCTTTCTTCGACGCACTGGATAAGAAAAGCAAGCTGGCCAAAACCATCATCTATAACCTCAATCCCGCCTGGAATGAGGTGTTTGCCACCATGGCCGGCAACTTCCAGGATGGTACCGTTCCCGGCAAGATCCAGTTTGGTTCCGGCTGGTGGTTCCTGGACCAGAAAGACGGGATGGAGAAACAAATCAATACCCTGAGCAATATGGGGCTGCTGAGCCGTTTTGTAGGTATGCTGACAGACTCCCGGAGTTTTCTATCTTTTCCCCGCCATGAATATTTTCGTCGTATTTTGTGCAATCTCATTGGGCGTGATGTGGAAAACGGTGAGCTGCCCAACGACATTCCATGGTTAGGGAAGATGGTCCAGGATATTTGTTACTACAACGCAAAAGCATATTTTGATTTTTAAATGAAAGCTGTAAAAGTTATCACTTTCGGGGAACTATTGTTGCGCCTGTCTCCCGACCTGGCCAGCAATAGTTCCGCTATTTTTGTAGGAGGCGCCGAAGCCAACGTAGCGGCGGCCCTGGCCTGCTGGGGTACGCCGGTGGCCTATATCAGTAAAACACCGGAAAACGGTTTTTCCCGGGATGTGCTCCGGCAGTTGAGCGACCGGGGCATTGCCACCGACAGAATGTTGTGGGGTGGTGACCGTATCGGTATTTACTACCTGGCGCAGGGGAGTGACCTGAAGCATGCGGAGGTAGTATACGACCGTAAATATTCTTCTTTTAGCCAGATAGTACCGGGAACCGTTAACTGGGACGAGCTGCTGGGTGATGCCGAGTGGTTTCATTGGAGCGCTATCAGTCCCGCGCTGAACCCCGATGCTGCCATTATCTGCCAAGAAGTGCTGGAAGCCGCTACCCGCAAAGGAATGACTATTTCCACCGATCTTAACTATCGCAGTAAATTATGGCAGTACGGCAAACAACCGCATGAAGTGATGCCTGGGTTGGCCGCTTATTGCGATGTGATCATGGGGAATATCTGGGCAGCGCATACCATGCTGGATACCACGCTGGACAATACGGCCCTGGAAGCGGATACCAAAACTGTATACCTGGAGCAGGCGCTGAAAGTAGCCGAAGAGATAACGGCAAGGCATAAACGTTGTAAGCGCGTTGCCTTTACGTTCCGGTTCAGTAAGGATACTACGCATGCGCAATATTATACGTTCTACTATCATAACGGGCAGGTCAGTATTTCAAAGGAATACGAAACCCATGCCGTTGTGGACCGTGTAGGTAGCGGCGATTGTTTTATGGCGGGGCTTATCCATGCACAGCTGCAGGGCAGGGATGATCAGGGGATTATCTCGTATGCCGCTGCTGCCGCTTATTCCAAGTTTTTTGTGAAAGGAGATTTTAACACCACCTCTTACGAGGATATTATAAAATTGATCTAATGAAGGCACCACACCCGGATACAATAATAGCTGCATTTGAGCAGAGCGGTATTATTCCTGTGTTTTACCATGATGATGCAACCGTATGTTGTGAAGTATTGCAAGCCTGTTATGATGGCGGACTGCGTGTATTTGAGTTTACCAGCAGGGGAGCGCAGGCGCAGCCGAATTTCGCTAAGATGCTGGAGTTGAAGCGGGCCAAGATGCCTGATTTATACCTGGGTATCGGCACTATCAAAGACGCCGCTACCGCCGCCGCCTATACGCAGTTGGGCGCTGACTTCATCGTATGCCCGGTTACCGATCCTGAAACCGGCGCCTATTGCCGTTCACAGCAGATCTTGTGGATACCGGGTTGTATGACGCCTACGGAAATCGCCATCGCAGAAAAAAATGAAGCGAAGCTGGTGAAACTGTTTCCCGGCAATGTACTCGGTCCTGGTTATGTGAAAGCGATTAAGCCGTTGTTCCCGAATTTGAAATTTATGCCTACCGGTGGTGTAGAGCCTACCCGCGTAAGTATGGATGCCTGGTTTGATGCCGGTGTTGTTTGTGTGGGTATGGGCAGCAATTTGCTTTCCAAATCCCTGATCGATAGCCGTGACTGGGCATCGCTGAAAGAGAAAATTCTGCAAACGTTTGCATTTCTCGGCAGTAAGCCGTAAATTAAAGCCAACTATTAAAATACCAAATCAGCCGTAATGAATTCCACAACTTTAGGTAACTATCGCTGGCGTGTATGCGCCCTTCTCTTTGTAGCGACCACGATTAACTATATTGACAGGCAGGTGCTGGGTTTGCTGAAAGGAGATCTTTCCAGCGAATTCCACTGGACGGAGCAGGACTATAGTAACCTGGTCATGATTTTTTCTGCGGCCTATTCTATCGGTTTATTGTTTTTTGGGCGCCTGGTAGACAAAATGGGTTCCAAAAACGGCTACAGCATTTCTATTATCGTATGGAGTCTTTCTGCCATGGCGCATTCCCTGGTACGTTCCACGCTGGGTTTTGGCGTAGTACGTTCTATTCTGGGGGTGAGTGAAGCGGGTAACTTTCCGGCAGCGATTAAAGCTACCGCTGAATGGTTTCCCAAAAAAGAAAGGGCATTGGCTACCGGCATTTTCAACAGCGGTTCCAATATCGCCGCAGTGGTGGGTCCGGTGATGGTATATTGGCTGGCCCGCAACCATGGCTGGCGTCACGCCTTCTTCTGGACGGGCGCCATTGGTTTTGTGTGGCTGGTATTGTGGTGGATTTATTATGAAATACCTGCCCGTCAGAAGAGGCTGGGTAAAGCAGAATACGACCATATTCACTCCGACCAGGAAGTGGAAGAAGCGGCGCCTCAACCGGTAAAATGGGGAAGACTGCTGGGTATCAGACAAACCTGGGCATTTGTATTTGGCAAATTGCTCACCGACCCGGTATGGTGGTTTTTCCTTTTCTGGTTACCCGGCTACCTGGAATCTATTTTCCATGTAGACCTGAAAGCCAACCTGGGTTTACCTATCATCATTATTTATTCCGTTACCAGCTTTGGCAGTATCGGTGGCGGGTGGTTATCTTCCCACCTGATCAAAAGCGGCTGGCCTATTTTTAAAGCGCGTAAAGTATCTATGCTGATCTTTGCCCTATGCGTAGCGCCTATTGTACTGATACAATATATCAACAACCTGTGGCTGGCCATTGCATTGATCAGTCTCGCTACTGCAGCACACCAGGCCTGGTCTGCCACCATCTTTACCACCGCCTCTGATATGTTCCCTAAACGGGCTGTTAGCTCTGTAGTAGGTATTGGCGGTATGGCAGGTTCTATCGGCGGTACGTTATTCCCTATTGTCATTGGTTCCATGCTGGAGCATTACAAACTGTTGGGCAATATCGGTATCGGGTATAATATCCTTTTTGTGATGTGTGGCGTGGCGTATTTGCTGGCCTGGACCGTGATGCATTTCTTTGCACCGAAGATGGAACAAGTGAAACTGTGATTTTGCTGATTAGCGAAGATGGGTGCGGAGATTGAAAATATTTTAATAACGTTTTTACACAACTAACAAACAGAAAAGAGAAGGCCGGCTGAATATTCAGCCGGCCTTTCTATTACGATATGCTCAGAAATAAGTGAATAAATAATGTTGGTCTTCACCTCAGCTCCGGGGGCTATAGTGACACCCCTCTTTTCCACGGAATAAAGTCATCCTGGTTCAGTTGTTCTGCTTTGGTATGTACCTCACCGCTGGCTGCTTTGATCACGTAATCGAGGATCTGTTCGCCCATTTCAGCGATGCTGTGTTCGCCGCTGATGATAGTACCGGTATTGATATCGATGATATCTTTCATGCGGGTAGCGAGGCGGGTGTTGGTAGCCAGTTTCACTACCGGAGCGATCGGGTTGCCGGTAGGGGTGCCGAGGCCGGTGGTGAAAAGTACGATATTGGCGCCGGAGCCTACTTCCGCGGAAGTGGATTCTACGTCGTTACCAGGTGTGCACAGCAGGTTGAGCCCTGGTTTGGTAACGTATTCCGTATAGTCGAGTACGTCAGTGACCGGGGAAGTACCGCCTTTTTTGGCAGCGCCGGCAGATTTAATCGCATCGGTAATGAGGCCGTCTTTGATATTGCCGGGAGAAGGATTCATATAAAAGCCGGAACCTACAGACTCTGCCTGGTTGGCGTAGGCCCGCATGATGCGGATAAATTTATCGGAAGTTTCTTCGGTTACACAGCGGTTGATCAGTTCCTGTTCCACGCCGCACAGTTCGGGGAATTCGGAGAGGATGGAAGTACCGCCCAGTGCCACTAGCAGGTCGGAGGTATGTCCTACTGCCGGGTTGGCTGAGATACCGGAGAAACCGTCGGAGCCGCCGCATTCCAGTCCGATTACCAGTTTAGACAACGGGCTGGGCTGGCGCACTTGTTTATTGGCTTCTATCAGCGCCAGGAAAGTGTCTTTGATGGCGGCAGACAGCATGGCGAATTCGGAAGCGCTTTTCTGTTGTTCGTATATCAGTACGGGTTTGTTGAACTGCGGGTTCAGCTTTTTCAGGGCTTCCTGGAGGATAGATACCTGTGCGTGCTGGCAACCGAGGCTGAGGATGGTAGCTCCCGCCACGTTGGAGTGGTGGATGTAGCCGGCCAGGAGGGCGCAGAGTGCGTCGGAATCCTGACGGGTACCACCGCATCCGCCTTCGTGGGTGAGAAACTTGATACCATCTATATTCGGGAAAATGGTATTGCGTTTAGCCGTTTCCGTTACATTGCCTGCTTCATATTGCCGGATGGCTTCGATGTTACCGCTTTTATACAGCGATACCAGGTCCTGCACCTGTTCGTTATAAACCTCTGCCGGTGCGAATCCCAGTCCTTTTTCAAAAGCGGTTTTGATCACGCCTACGTTTCTGTTTTCACAGAAAACCAATGGAATAACGAGCCAGTAGTTACGGGTACCTACCTGTCCGTCTGCGCGCTGATAGCCCATAAAAGTGGCGTCTTTCCATTTGCTCACGTCGGGTGCTTCCCATTGCATGGCGCCGTCTTTTTCATGGAAGGCATTGGCATCGTGTACCACATTTTCCGTGGTGATGCTTTCTCCTTTTTTCAGCGGACGGGTGGACTTCCCAACCAGCACGCCATACATGGTGATAGGTGCGTTGCCGTCGATATCGTTGATCAGGAATTTATGTTTCGCAGAAATATTTTGCAGGAGCTGTATGTCTTGACCGTTAAATGAAATATTGGTACCGGCGGAGATATCTTGAAGGGCCACCAGCACATTATCATTCGGATGAATTTGTAAGTAAGTGTTCATAAAAGCTAAAGTAGTAAATAACGTTACCGGCTGTTAATACTATAATGTTAATCCTTGATAACATTTTGACTATTTGCCTGATACGCTGGAACGTTTGATGGTAGCAAGTTACGAATGATTTATCATTTGTTGTGGGCGCATAGATAGTAAAAAATGAAGGTGATTTTTGTACTGGTATTTTTTGAGCGTATCCTGATATGTTTTTGATAAAATGGCTGGTTGTATAGGAGGCTTGACAAAAAACATGCGGCATATTTTTTATATCTTACCCGAAATATTGTCGTATGCGTCATCCACGGACCTTTGGATTTTTACTGTTAACCTTCCTTATCTGCAGCTTATATGCAACAGCGCAACAAGGACCCCGGAACTACCTGTACACCGCCTGGAGCGAGGCTGATGGCGAAACAGCCTTCAGGAATATGAGCTGGCGGGAGAAACAACGTTCCCATATTCTGGAGGTGATACAGCAGTTGCCGGCGATTACCCGTCAATCTATGCTGAGAGAAGCAGATCAGGCTATGGCTTTTACCTGGCCCGCCTTGCCGGCCTCTTTATACTTACAGTTCCGCGATAACGGGAACCGGGTTAATTTTGAGAATGCGCAGTTTGAGCGGCGGAAGGTATTATCGACCCTGGTAGCAGGTGAACTGGCAGATGGTAGTGGTAAATATATTCCGCAGATAGCGAATGGTTTATGGGCTATCCTTGAGGAAAGCACCTGGGTATTACCGGCACATATAGGTGTACAGAAAGCAGGCAGTGGCCTGGCAGACCCGGCAGAGCAGATCGTGGACCTGTTTGCCGGGGAAACGGCAGCAACCATCAGCTGGGCGCAGTTCCTGGTGGGCAGGCAGTTGGACCGGTATTCTCCCATGATCAACAAACGGATCAATTATGAGCTGAACCGGCGTATTATCGCTCCGTTCCTTGACCGGACCGACTTCTGGTGGATGGGCTTCAATGGCCGTCCGATGAATAACTGGAATATCTGGATTAATACCAATGTATTACAGACAGCGCTGCTGGCAGTAAATGATACGGATATACGCAGCCGGGTGATCGAGAAAGCGGTTCGGAGCGCGGACTTTTTCCTGAACGGTTATCCGGAAGACGGGGGCTGTGATGAAGGTCCCAGTTACTGGGGGCATGCCGGCGGTAAACTGATCGAGTTTGTGAACTGGTTGCGCTGGGCTTCCGGCGGCAGGGCTGATCTGACCAAAAATGAACTGATACACCGGATAGGCACATATATTTACAAGATGCATATTGACAGTACGCGGTTTGTCAACTTTGCCGATGCCTCCGCCAGTGTTATTCCTCCTCCGCATACAGTACTGCTTTATGGAGAGCTTTTTAAAGATCCCCAAATGAAAGCATTTGCCGCCTACCTGTACCGGTTGGGCAATAAGGATACTACGCATATCAATACCAGTTCGCTGCCTTTATTTATTTATGACCTGGAGAGCCGCAAGACTTTGCTGAGTACTGCACCTGCAGCGCCTTTCACCGCCACCAACTGGTTGCCCGATCTACAGGTGTTAACGCTGCGTTCCGTTAATGGCAGCTCGCGTGGTTTGTTCTTCGCCGCTAAAGGAGGGCATAATGCAGAAAGCCATAATCATAATGATATCGGCAATTTTGTGTTGTATGTAGATGGAAAGCCGGCTATCATTGATGTAGGGGTGGGGACTTATACCAAACAGACTTTCAGTAAAGACCGTTACCAGTTGTGGTATATGCAATCACAGTGGCATAATTGTCCTACTGTTAATGGCGTGCAGCAGCAGGATGGGCGTAAGTTTCAGGCGAAGGATGTTGTTTTTTCAGAGAAGGGAAATACCCAAATGCTGAGTATGGATATTGCGGCCGCTTACCCTGAAGCCGCTATGGTAAAGACTTTAAAACGCACCTTTACCTTTATGCCGGCAGATTCCCGATTGAAATTGACCGAGGCGTATGAACTACAATACTGGAAAGCGCCGTACCAGCTGCATTTTATGACCTGTTTGCCTGCGCATGTCGACACTCCCGGAAAGATAGTGCTGGACAATGATCCTGCTAACCTGCAGATCACCTATGATGCATCCCGGTTTGAAGCCACCATAGAAAAGCAGGCTATTGATGATGCCCGCTTGTCGCCGGTTTGGGGGGATGGCGTATATCGTATTACGCTCAAAGCCAGGGGGAAGGCATTGCAGGGTAAAAACAATATTGATTTTGAAATCAAGCGCCGCCGGTATCCCTGGTAAGATATAGTTTGTTTTTATTATGTATTTCTTTGCCCTGTATCCTGAAACCCAATAGGGGAAATGGTTTAATGTAATAAGTGTAATTTTTACAATAAAATTAACGCGATCTTTTTCTTTAAAAGCTTTGTATTTTGCAAACGTTTGCATTACTTTAGAACTGTGATAGCCATGATTATTGCTGATTTCGCTGATTCGGGAAGATAAGAGCGAAAAAGAGCGAAGATGAACGGCGATGGCCATGAGTGCGGAGTAAAATTTTACCGGTGAACAATGTAGTAATTGCTGCTTTAAGGAAAGGCAGTACCACGTTAGTGCATGCCGTTATGCTACATAACAGGCAAAGCCGGAGTGCGGACATCTTCCTGAAGCATCCGGTGAAATCAACATCAACTGCAATTAATAATATAAAAAAGATAATCATAACGATATGAGTACACAGTATGAATCCAGGTATGCCAGCAGCCCGTCAGAGGTGAAAAGCATGGATACCGAAGCGTTGAGAAAGGCATTTTTAATAGAGAAAGTTTTTGAGGCTGACCGTATTTCGTGGGTGCACACACATTATGACCGTTACCTGACCGCAGGTGCGATGCCGGTAAAAGGCGGTCTGGTTCTGCAAACGATTAATTTGCTGAAAGCCGCGTATTTCCTGGAGCGCAGGGAGCTGGGCATGATCAATGTGGGCGGTCCGGGTATGGTGGAAGTAGACGGAGAACAGTTTGAGATTGGTTTTAAAGAAGCCTTATATGTGGGTAAAGGCAAACAACAGGTAGTATTCCACAGTAAAGATGCCTCACAGCCGGCTAAATTTTATCTGAACTCCACCCCTGCGCATCACAGCTATCCTACCCGTAAAGTGGCCAGAAACGAAGCGGAAGTGGTAACCCTGGGCGCCCTGGAAACATCCAATCATCGTACTATCAATAAACTGCTGGTCAACTCCGTATTGGAGACCTGTCAGTTGCAGATGGGCATGACGGAGCTGAAACCCGGCAGTGTATGGAACACCATGCCGGCACACACGCATGACAGAAGAATGGAAGTTTATTTTTATTTTGAAGTACCGGAAGGGCAGTCTGTCTGCCATTTTATGGGACAGCCGCAGGAGACCCGTCATATCTGGATGCAGAACGAACAGGCAGTGATTTCTCCGCCATGGTCCGTGCATTCCGGCGCCGGCACCAGCAACTATACTTTTATCTGGGGTATGGCCGGAGAGAACCTGGATTATGGCGATATGGACCACTGTAAGATCAACGAATTACGTTAAAACCCGATCATCATATTTATCATGAAAATGAAGAACATCATTGCAGGAAGCCTGCTGGGGTTATCGGCCCTGCACTTCGGGCCGGATGCGGGTGCTGCGCCGCAGAAAACGGCCGTTGTGGCGCCATCGCTGAATACAATATCGGCGCAGTTTATCCGTAGTTATATGGAAAGAGTGGCGGCCTGGCAGTGGAAATCCATTGAACGAACAGGCTGGGCCAATGAGCAAACCAACTGGACCAACGGCGCTATGTATGCCGGTATGATGGCCCTGAGCCAGGTTACTGACAATCCGTTTTTTATACAACGGCTGGTGCAGGTAGGCAGGGATAACAACTGGAATACAGGACCGGACCGTTTTTTTGCAGATGAATACTGCATTGGTCAGCTGTATGCACAACTGTATCCCTACTACAAGGACCCCGTCATGATTGATAAATTCAGGAAACTGGCAGACAGTATTGTGGCAGCGCCGCATACTGAGCCGCTGGACTGGAAAAACGGTATCCATCACCGGGAATGGGCCTGGTGCGATGCCCTGTTTATGGGCCCGCCGGCGTTGGGGTATTTATCCACCGCTACCGGCGATCCCCGCTACCTGGAAACAGCCGACAAGCTGTGGTGGAAAACCACCGATTTCCTGTTCGATAAAAACGACAGCCTGTACTACCGCGATGCCCGTTACTTTGACCAGAAAGAAAAAAACGGCGCCAAAGTATTCTGGAGCCGTGGCAATGGTTGGGTAATGGGTGGTTTGGCCCGTTTGCTGGATAACATGCCGGCCAATTACGCCAACAGGGCCCGTTTCGTGGACCTGTTCAAAAAGATGGCCTATCGTATAGCCGCACTGCAAACGGAGGACGGCACCTGGCACGCCAGTTTGCTGGACCCCGACAACTATCCTTCCAAAGAAACCAGCGGTACCGGTTTTTACGTGTATGCGCTCATGTGGGGAGTGAACAACGGTATTTTACCGGAGAAAGATTTCCTGCCTGTTATCCATAAAGGATGGGAAGCCCTGGTTAGTTGTGTACAGCCCAACGGTAAACTGGGATTTGTGCAGGTCGTGGCCGCCGCACCGGGTAAAGCTACCGCCGATGATTCAGAAGTATATGGCGTGGGCGCGTTCCTGTTAGCCGGTTCGGAGTTGATCAAATATAACCTGCGCCAGAACAGCCCGGGTGATATCACTATTACCAATTCCACAGGACTGAACCGCGAAGGAGAGATTGTTGAGATTCCTTACGATCAGTTTGTGGCCAAACTGGATAAAGAAACCCGGAAATCCTTTAAGGTAACAGATCTGTTATCTGACCAGGAAATCCCTTATCAGCTGCTGTATGAAGGCGGTAAGTCGCCCAAAGCAGTATTATTGCAGGTAGACGTAACACCCGCCGGCAGCCGCCAGCTGGGCGTGAAAGCGGGCAAGCCCGAAGCTGTTAAAGCCAAAGCCTATGGCCGTTTTGTGCCGGAAAGAAAAGACGATTATGCCTGGGAGAACGATCGTATGGCTTACCGTATGTATGGCCCCGCATTGGAAAAAACACCCAAGGAAATGGCCTATGGTATTGACGTATGGGCTAAACGTACCACCGATATGGTGATCGACAACTGGTATAAGTTAGATAACTACCACCATGATAACGGCCAGGGGCTTGATTATTACAGTGTAGGCCTGACCCTGGGCGCCGGTGATAACGCGCCTGCCGGCAAGGACACCATTTATTTCCCGAAGAACTACCGTCACTGGAAACGCCTGGACAACGGGCCGTTGCGTACCACTTTTGCACTCACCTATGATACGTGGCAGGCGGGGAACATACCCGTGTCCGTTACCAAGACCATCTCCCTGGATGCCGGTTCACAGCTGAACAAAATGCAGGTGCAATACAGTTTCAAAGGTGATCAATTGCCGGTGGTGACAGGTATTGTAAAACGGAAGGAACCCGGCGCAATATTACTGGACGAGAAGAATGGCGTGATGGGTTACTGGGAGCCACAGCATGGAGAAGACGGTACATTGGGCGTAGCCTGTGTATTTCCCGCAGCGGTACCCGGCATGAAAACCGACAACGTGCATTTGCTGAGTCCTGGTACAGCCGGCAGTCAACAGCCTTACGTATATTATGCCGGCGCCGCCTGGAGTAAAGGAGGCCGTATTACCAATGCGGAAGAATGGTTTAAATACCTGGAAGAATTTGCACAACGTGTTAAAGCACCACTTAAAGTAACGATTCAATAAACTGACTATATGGACCTGTTTCAACTGAAAGGAAAAACCGCGCTTGTCACTGGTTGTAAGCGTGGCATCGGAAAAGCCATGGCGGTGGCGCTGGCCTCCGCCGGGGCGGATATCATTGGAGTGTCTGCCTCCCTCGAATTACAGGGCAGCGAGGTGGAAAAAGAGGTGACAGCGCTGGGCCGCCGTTTCAAGGCGTATCAGAGTGATTTCTCCAACCGCGAATCGTTGTATGCCTTTATCAGCAAAGTACAGCAGGAGGTGAAAGGGATTGATATATTGGTGAACAATGCCGGTACTATCCTCCGTAAGCCGGCAGCAGAGCACCCGGACGAGTACTGGGACGAGGTGATCAACATCAACCTGAATGCCCAGTTTATCCTTACCCGTGAAATCGGTAAAGGGATGATTGAAAGAGGCTCGGGAAAGATTATCTTTACAGCCTCATTGCTCACCTTCCAGGGTGGGATCAATGTACCGGGATACGCCGCCAGTAAAGGGGCTGTAGGCTCGCTGGTGAAAGCCTTCGCCAACGAGTGGGCCGGTAAGGGAGTGAACGTTAACGCTATCGCTCCCGGCTATATCGCTACAGACAATACTGCTGCCCTGAGGGCCGATGATAAACGCAGTACCTCCATACTCGAACGGATACCCGCAGGACGCTGGGGCGAACCGGAAGATTTTGCCGGTCCCGTTATATTTCTGGCTTCCAAAGCTGCAGACTATGTACATGGTACCATACTCACAGTAGACGGCGGCTGGATGGGCAGATAACAATCATATTTACCGTTAATGGTTATTACATGAGTAAACGTACAGAAAAAACAATCGTTGATATTGCAGAAGAACTGAAATTATCGGTATCTACTGTATCCCGCGCCCTGAACGACAATCCTAACATCAGTGCCCGTACGAAAGACAAAGTGAAAAAGATGGCCCGCAAGCTGGGGTACCGCCCTAACGCGCTGGCAGCCGGTTTGCGCAACAATAAAAGCAAAACCATTGGCCTGATTGTTCCGCGTATCTCGATGTTTTTTCCTGCTGCCATTAGTACCATTATCCAGAATAAATTACAGGAACATGGCTACAACCTGATCATCTGCCAGTCCAACGACTCCTATGAACAGGAAGTAGCCCTGGTCAATACCCTGTATTCTGCCCGTGTAGATGGCCTGGTAGTCAGCACTACGCTGTATACCACCGACTTCTCCCATTTTGACGTTTTCAGGGACAATCATATTCCCCTGGTATTTTTTGACCGTGTGCCGAAAGATTATAACGTGAAGGTGATTAAGGGAGATGACTACCTGGGAGGATTTACCGCCACCAGTCACCTGATAGAAAGAGGTTGCAGGGACATCGTGCATATCTCCGGGCCGCTGACCTGTAATCTTTACCTGGAAAGGGTGGCCGGTTATAAGAGCGCCTTACAGCAACATAAACTGCCTTTCCGTAAAAGCAGGATTTTTTACCAGGAACTTACCCGCGATAACGCCTGGCAGACCTGCGAGAAAATTTTCGCTCAAAAGCCTTACCCGGATGGTATCTTCGCCTCGAATGATACCACCGCCATTACCATCATGGAGTACTGCCGGAAGATCAACCTGCGGGTACCGGAAGACTTGAAAATTGTGGGTTATTCCAATGACCCGAGAACCGAAATCGTAACACCGCCTATCACCAGCGTAGACCAATACCCCGCTATGATGGGAGAGCGTGTAGTCGCCGCCCTGATGGAACTGGTGACCAGCCGTCAAACCGGCGCGCCGCGTTATTCACAGGAAATAATACCTATTCAGCTGATAGCAAGAGAATCCAGCGCGGGCGCCACTAAGCCCGTCACGAAAAAGAAATAAGTCAACCTATAACAAACTTATTATGAAAAAGAACCTGTTCTTTACCCTGCTGCTGTTGCCCGCGATACTTATGCAATCGTATGCACAAACAGGTAAAGCCAATAAGGCCTTGCTCCGCAAAGCCGATGAAACACTGCAATTTGCCGCCAGACAATATAAACTGATGATGACGCATGTACCGGATACCTTACTGCCCCGCAGTACGAACAAAGACGGTAGCCTGATGACATCCAATGCCAACTGGTGGACATCCGGATTTTATCCCGGTACTACCTGGTACCTCTACGAATACACGAAAGACCCGGTGTTGAAAGCAGAAGCGCTTAAACGGATGGAGCTTTGCA
Organism: Chitinophaga qingshengii; assembly: GCF_014529935.1. Classification (GTDB taxonomy): domain Bacteria; phylum Bacteroidota; class Bacteroidia; order Chitinophagales; family Chitinophagaceae; genus Chitinophaga; species Chitinophaga qingshengii. Next base: position 2,545,258 of record NZ_JACVFC010000001.1, on the reverse strand, counting down.
AAAAGAACCAGTTCAATACCCGTACGCACGACCTGGGCTTTATGATGTATTGCCCTTATGGCAATGCGCTGCGCATCACCGGTGATACCGCGTACAAACGTATTCTGCTGAACAGTGCCCGGTCGCTGTCTACCCGCTTTAATCCAACAGTGGGCTGTATTAAATCCTGGGACCACGGTACCTGGAAGTTCCCTGTTATCATCGATAATATGATGAACCTGGAGTTACTGACATGGGCCAGTCGTGAGTCCGGCGATCCGCGGTTTGAAAAAATTGCACGTACCCACGCTACAACCACCATGAAACATCATTTCCGTCCGGATTACAGTTCTTACCACGTGATAGATTATGATCCTGCTACGGGTAATGTTTTGCAGAAAAAAACACATCAGGGCCTGGCGGACAGTTCTGCCTGGTCACGCGGGCAGGCATGGGGGTTATATGGTTACACTATGATGTACCGTGAAACCAAAGACAAATCATACCTGGATGAAGCGCGTCATATTGCCGATTATATTCTCAACAACAAACATATGCCGGCAGACCTGATTCCTTACTGGGATTATGATGCACCGGATATTCCCAATGCACCGCGCGATGTTTCTGCCGGCGCTGTAGCCGCATCCGCTCTGCTGGAGCTGAGCCGTTATACCGGTAAAGCAGAAGGCAAACGTTACTGGAATGCTGCGGAGACAATGCTGACCAGCCTTTGCAGCCCGGCCTACCTGGCAAAAGAAGGCGCCAATAACGACTTTATTCTGATGCATAGCGTAGGTTCCCTGCCGCATAATTCAGAAGTGGATGTGCCGCTTACCTATGCTGATTATTATTTTGTAGAAGCGCTGTTACGTTACAAACAGTGGGCTAAATAACGAGTACCGTGGACAGACGTTTTTTCCTGAAAGCAGTTCCGATGGCTGGTATAGCCGGTTCGCTGAAGACTGATAAAAGTATGCTGGCTGACTTGTCTGCCCGGCCGCCTGTGAATGACCGTGCCTATAACCTGGATTTACTTTTACGTATATGCCGTCCCGTTATCGAGAACCTGAGTAAGGGGAAACTGGTCGCCCATATGCCTACCGAGGTGGCGCCGCATTACAGCAAACCGGTACAGAAAGTGACCTACCTGGAAGCATTTGGCAGAACGCTGGCGGGGCTTGCCCCCTGGCTGGAGCTGGGGCCAGACAATACCATGGAAGGCAGTAAACGTATCGAAATGCTGGGGCTTACCCGTAAAGCCCTGGCACAGGCGGTAGATCCGGCTTCTCCGGATTTTATGAACTTCACGCATAAGTATGATTCGCAGCCACTGGTAGACGGCGCTTTCCTGGCACATGGGTTACTGAGAGCGCCGGAGCAGCTATGGGAGCAATCTTCCGGACGTACCAAACAACAGATTATTGATGGTTTAAAAGGGTTACGCAGTATCAAAGCGTTTAACAACAACTGGGTACTGTTTGCCGCTATGATCGAAATCGCCTTGCTGCAGTTTGATGGCGGGTGGGACCGCAAGCCGGTGGACATCGCCATTGAAAAAATCATGGCATGGTACAAAGGGGATAGTATGTATGGCGATGGTGCAAATTTTCATTACGATTACTATAATTCCTTTGTAATACAGCCGATGCTGGTGGATATACTGAAAGTGCTGGTCAACAAAAACGAAGGCAGTAAAGAGCAATATGAGCTGGCCTTGAAGCGGATGCAACGTTATGGCGCTATCCTCGAAAGGCAGATTTCCCCTGAGGCGACTTTCCCCGTAGTAGGCCGTTCCATGCCATATCGCAATGCCGCTTTCCAGGCCTTGACGCAGCTGGCACTGGCAGAAAAACTTCCGGCGGAATTACAGCCGGCACAGGTACGTTGCGCACTAACGGCAGTGAATAAACGAATTTTTGAATCAGCCGGTACGTTTGATAAGAATGGCTGGCTGCAGATTGGTTTCTGCGGGCATCAGCCGGAGATAGCCGATGTATATACCTCTACCGGGAGTTTGTATTTATGCACCACCGGGTTCCTGGACCTGGGGTTGCCGGGGCATCATCCTTACTGGAGCGGACCGGCAGCAGCGTGGACGGCACAGCGGGCTTGGAAGGGTTTGCCGGTGGATAAGGACCACGCTATTGATATTTAGGGATTTTTTGATTTAGGGATTTACGGATTTCGGGGTTGATGAGTGCGGATGATTTAAGCGAATAATAAAGAAGGTCGAAGCAGTTGTCTGGCTTCGACCTTCTTTATTATTCGCTTCTGATAATTTATGATCCGCTTAGATTATCCACATTAGCCATCCTCGTCAATTATCCGCACCCATCAACCCCGAAATCCCTAAATTCCGAAATCCGTAAATAGTTTGATCGCGTTTTTTCCATCCGGCGAAAGCCATTTTTCGTAGACCAGTCTGACAGGCTCGTATTGTTGCGAAGCCAGAAATTGCTGCATGCGCTGGTTGTTGCTGAGCGTATAACGAACGATCCTGCGTACCCCTTTGCGGATATACATGGCTTCGAGTTCATCGTTGAGCCGGCGATAGATGCCCATGCGGCGAAACGCAGGCGCCACGTAGCCATCGGATACATAGAGCGTATTGCCCGTATAGTCTTCGATGCGGCTTTCGTCTGGTTCTTCTATATAGGCGAAGATAAAGCCGGCCGGTTCTCCGTCTTTGGAAGCCAGGAGGCAGGCGCCGTCGTATTCCTCCTGCGTCTCTATCACATGTTGCATATAATCTGTGCGGATATCTTCCCAGGCGGCTGTTTTAGGAAAGAACGTCCGTTCAGATAAATGGAGCTCCTTCAGCATGTTTGCCAGGAGCTCGTAATGATCTTTTATGCGTATAGGCGTTATTGTTATCATATTATCAGGTTATTCCGGTCTGATAGGGCTGCCGGTCCAGTCGGTGCCGGGTTGCAGTCTTTCGCCTTTCATGACCAGTGACAGTGGTGTGATATTTACATCGTTACCGATTTCGCTGTCGTAGAGGATAATGGTACGGGCGCCGATGCTGGTGCGTTCCCCGATTTTGATGGCGCCTATTTTCATTACACGGTCTTCGAAGAGGTGGGTTTGCGGGCCGCTGTCTTCATTGAGGGCAGAATCGGTTCCTATTTCCACCATGTCGAATTCGGTGATATCGGTGGTATTGAGCCATACGCGGTAGCCTGTTTTTACGCCGAGGAAACGGAGCAATACCGGCAGCCAGGGGGTACCCCGGAGGAAGTCGAGCAGGAATGGCACAGACAGTGCTTCGTAGGTGGAGGTAGTACCTTCGCTGCGCCATACTTTCGATGTCCACATCGGATTTTGGATAGCGTGGTATTTACCGGTTAACACCCATTTCATGATCACGGTAAAGAGGAAAGCCGGCAATCCCAGGAAAAAGAGGTAATAGACCGGGAATTTGATCAGTATTTCCCACCAGGGCTGTTCCGTTACCAGGTCATGTGAGTAGGCGATGAACAGGATACTGCAGCAGATCACCATTGTTTCCGGGATGAGGATACGGATAAACTCCGCCAGGCCTCGGGCCATCTTCCGTTGAGGAGAAGGGTTGGTCGTTAGTTCCGGTGGAAAGAAACGGCTTTCCTGGCGGCGTGGCAGGGCGATGGCGGGGGAACCGAACCAGTCGCGTGCCGTACTGTTGGCCAGCTGTTCTTTGGAAGGCGGCGTGGATAACACACCGATCAGCATGTTGGGGGGCAGTTCATATCCCTGCGGGATAAGGGCGCTGTTACCCACGAAGCTGGTATCGTGAATGATTGTTTTTTCGAGTATCAGTTGCTGGCCGCGAACATCGGATTCGCCCAGTGTTACCGCGTCCGCGATAAAGGCGCCGTTGCCTATTTCCAGGAGAGGATGGGTAACGCTGCTGGCGGTAGATACTTCCGTGTTTTTGCCGATGCGGGCGCCGAGGGCGCGGAACAGGCTGGAGATATATACGGTCGCAAAAATGGGATGGATCACGATGAGCGTGAGCGACATCAGCTGATCCGCGAACCATTTGCGTACATAAAACATGCTGTAAATAGGATAGGTGCCGGGTTTGATACCCCACTGCAGCAGGCGGCTCAGGGCCACTGTTTGTGCCGTGAACAGGATGATATAACTCAATGCCAGGGACGGCGTAATGATCATGTAGTTGAAGTTATAATCCGGTGCGGCATTATCCAGCTGGTTGAGCGTGATGATGGTAGGCAGCAGCGGCAGCAGGATGGTAAATGGAAATACCAGCAGAAACAGGGAGAAGAGGATGCTGTATTTTCTGCGCGTAGCCGCGGAAACCGGTAATGGCTGCGGCATTTCGCTCATTTCTTTTTTCAGTTTCAGTTGAGCCGGGCTGCCATACCATACTTCGCAGGTACCGATGCGGCTATTGGCTGGCAGGTAGCTGAGGTCTTGCAGTTCGCTCCAGGGTTCCATGACGGTATCGCCGGCAATGACAGCGCTGCTGCCGATGTAGGCGTGGTCGCCGAGATGTACGGCCCGCAGTTTGAGCCAGCCGTCTTCCACCCAGGCGTTGTTAATGACAGCCTGGGAGCTGATGCTCACATCGCTGCCGATAGTTACCAGGTCTTCCGCGCCGATGGTAACGGCTCCGAGCTGAGCGTCGGAGGCTATTTTAACGCCCAGGAAACGCAGGTAGGCAGGGTACAGCGGAGTACCGTTGAGAAACTGCGAAGGCATGAGCCGTTGCATGGTTTTCACCAGCCACCAGCGGAAATAGTATTGTCCCCATAGCGGGTAATCGCCTGCTTTCATCTTCCCGATAATCAGCCATTTGGCAGTAACGATGAGGATAGAAAACACCGGCGGCAGCAGGCAAAACATGCACAATGCCGTAATGATAGCGTATCCTACATGGCTTGTTTCCTGTTCTACATAATAGTATCCCAGGTAAGGGAAAAATATCTGCATGGCGAACAAACCGAAAATGATCATCAGGGATACAGTCTGTGCGGCCCAGCAGATCAGGTGTCGCCACCAGGGTACTTTATTAAAGCTGCGTTCTTTTTTCTTTACGTTTTGCGGCTGTACGTTCCAGGTATCTACCAGGGATTGCAGCGGGCGGTGGATATAGATATCTTTCAGGGATGCCTGTGGTACGTTGGCTTCGCGGCGTAGCCGGGAAACGAAGGCCGCAGCCAGCAGGGAGTGGCCACCCAGGTCAGTAAAGAAATCCTGTTGCAGGGTGATGGTTTTGTCCGGAAATACTTTGGTCAGTATCGCTATCACCCTATCCTGCAGCGGAGCGTTGGCATCGATGGCCTCATGTGTAACCGGTTGTGCGAAAGCCGCAGGGAGTGGTAATGCTTTCCGGTTAATTTTTCCGCTGGGGAGCCGGGGCATATCGTCCAGTTCGAGGATGAGGCCGGGTACCATATAGGGCGGCAGTACTTTCGCCAGTTCGGCCCGGAAGAAGCCTTCATCGAAGGCCTGCCCGTTGTCCATGACTACATAGCCTACCAGCTGGTCTTGTTCGTTATTATCTTTTTTAACGGCTACGGCAGCCGCTACAACGCCGGTGATGGCGTTGAGCCGGTTTTCAATTTCGCCCAGTTCTATCCGGTAGCCACGTAGTTTGATCTGATCATCGAGACGGCCCTGGAAGTCGATGTTACCATCCGGCAGGATGATCGCAGCGTCGCCGGTGCGGTATACCATATCGCCGGGGAGGAGGTCCATAGATGCCGGTTTCGGTACAAACTTCTCACGGGTAAGTTCGGGGCGGTCGATATAACCGTAGCCTACACCCGGACCGGTGATCACCAGTTCGCCTCTTTCTCCCATCGGAAGGATGTTGAGTTTATCATCTACCACCGCCATGTTGTAGTTAGGCAGCGGGTGACCGATCGTAATCGGGTCGCCGGGTTTCAGTGCAGCGAAAGTAGCGCTGACCGTTGTTTCCGTAGGGCCGTAGCTGTTATAAAATACCCTGGGCGGAACGCCCCAGCGGGCCAGTACCTGTGGTGTACAGGCTTCTCCGCCGGCGTTGATCAGGCGGAGGGTAGGTATATCGTCTTCCATCACGGCCAGCAGGCTGGGTACGGCATGGAGGATGGTAATTTTTTCGTCGCGTAGTACGGTACCCAGTTCATCGATCGCTTTAGCGGTGGTGGCATCTGCCACCCAGAGGGTAGCGCCGGCGAAATAGCTGACCCATGTTTCTTCGCACCACATATCGAAAGACACGGAGAATCCCTGGTATACCTTATCGTGGGACGTAATTTTGAGCACGGTTTGTTCCGCTCTTACCAGGTGGCATATCTGCCGGTGGGAGATAGGGATGCCTTTGGGTTTGCCGGTACTGCCGGAGGTATATAGCACGTAGGCGATATTGTCAGGGGAGGGACCGGCTGTCAGCGTAAATGTTTCGGTGATGTCTGGTACCGGTGGTACGGAAAGGATGGCCGCATCCAGGTGGAGGGACACTTCACTGAAGCAGGCGGCAGCCTTCACTTCGGTGAGTACGCCTTCCACTCTTTCCGCCGGCATTTCGCGGTCCAGCGGCACATAGGCAGCTCCGGCTTTTACGATGCCCAGGATGGCAGCGTGCAGTTCCAGTCCGCGTGGCCACCATACCCCTACTACGCTGCCGGGGCCTATTCCGCGGGCCTGCAACATAGCAGCCACAGCATCGCTCCAGTGATCCATTTCTGCGTAGGTGAGGGATTGGTGTTGAAAGATCAGTGCCGTATGATGTGCATGTTCTTTAACAGCATGTCTGAAGATATCCGCCAGTGTTTCCTGATGTAATAATTCCTGCAGCTGGGGTCCTTTTACTATACTATAGCCATTCATAATTTTGCTTCCCGTAGTATTCATTGGTCTTGGTATTAACAAAGTTACAGGGTACAGTGATAGGAGTGCCTTATAATTAGCTTAAAAATAAGTTATTATGGGTGAATACGACGTTAAGCACGCCCAAAATGCCATAATCATCGGTGAAGCCCTGTATTAGCTGTTTTTTTGTGTTTGTCCGATGGCGTCCAGCACCCTTGTCCAATAGGTTTTCATGGCTTCCCGTTCTGCCTGGCCGGTGAGCCATTCATGATGGAAGCTGATGGTCGTTTTATCCTTTGCGGGGATAACCCGGATCTGTAATGTAGAGGCGTTGGGTTGTCCTTGCTGCTGCCATTTCATCCGGATTACTTTTACCGTTGTAACGCTGGTAACGGTAATGGTTATACCGGATGCGGTGGTGTAGGTGTCATTTTTCTGAAAAGCGATATGGGCGGCTTTATCCAGCCATATACCCAGGATAGGCTGCGTAAAAAGGGTTTCCCAGGCGGCTTCCGGTGTAAGGGCGAAAGTACGTCTTACACCCATTTCCCAACCCTGGGAAGTAGTATGGCCAAGTGTATTTTTGTCGTAGGTCATTTCCTAACTTTGAATAAAGATAGAAAAAAATATTTTGTCGGCTTTATAATATGTAACATATTCATCTTCATTAATATTAAATCAAATTTTAGCCGGTTTGCGTTCACCAGGAAATAGAAAGTATATTGAGGTGGATTTTTTTTTATATTTTTATTCGAACCTATTGAGAAGTGGTCAACGTGGAGAACAAATAGTATTGCAACCAAAATCTAAATCTAAATCAGTGATACGTCTGTTAGGATTGTAGCATAAAACCAAAATCGAACTGTTTTTTTCCTTAACCAGTAAAATAAAAACGAACAAAAGAGAAACTAAATTTAAATCTAAAATCGCCTACAGCAATGGTTTTTGCAGCTGTGACCAGGCACTGCATGTTTATTCGCTAAGCCGTATTTTTTAACTCGTGTATCATCATAACCGACCGTTATGGTGGTGGATGATCTATGACCAAAATTTGATCCGACTTTAATTAATCATTCTAAACCAAAATCTGCAATCACATGAGGAAATTCTTACTCGTGGTAGCCAGTATGCTTTATTTAGCATCAACGTTGCTGGCGCAATCTCACCGTACTGTTACAGGGAAAATCACCGACGAGCAGGGCGCCGCACTACCGGGTGTATCGGTAAGCCTGCCGGGTGGTAAAACCGGTACTGTAACAGATGGTAAAGGTGTGTTCACTTTATCCGTACCTAACGAAGCAAAATCATTGCGTATATCCTTTGTAGGGTATGAAGCTAAAACACTGCCTATTAGCGGCAACAATATGGGTACTATTTCATTGACCGCAGACACCAAAGCTATTTCGGAAGTAGTGGTGGTAGGTTACGGTACCCAACGCAAAAAAGAGGTGACCGGTAATATCGCCTCTGTAAAAGGCGCTGCGCTGGCGGAGTTGCCTGTGCCCAGCTTTGAAGCGGGTTTGGGTGGCCGTGCAGCCGGTGTACAGATCACCGTTCCGAATGGTGTGGTGAATAACCCGCCGGTATTCAGAATCCGGGGAACGAACTCTTTGTCTATGAGTGCGTATCCATTGATCGTGATTGACGGCGTACCCACTTTCAGTGGTGACGTAGGAGCGTCCAATGCGCCGTTAAACCCATTGTCCAGTATCAACCCTTCAGATATCGAATCCATTGATATTGCCAAAGACGCCGCCGCTACTGCTATCTACGGTAGCCGTGCCGCCAATGGTGTAGTATTGGTAACGACCAAAAAAGGTAAAGCCGGCCGTCCCCGGGTGGCTTATGATGGTTGGGTAGGTATGACAAAGCCTAACCGCTTGCCTAAACTGTTAAACGCCCAGCAGTATATTGATATGAAAAACGAGGGCCTTACCAATGCCGGCGATAGCCGTCGTTATGTGTTTAACCAGGATGCCAACGGCAATAACATTGATACTAAATGGATGGACCTCGTTTACCGCGACCAATCTATCTCCCATAGCCATACGCTGAGCGTAGGCGGTGGTACAGAAAGCACCAGCTACTATTTCTCTGCCGGTTACAGCAAACAGGAAGGTATTCTGAAAGGGAATGATTTCATCCGTAAGAACCTGATGTTGAATGTAGATCAGAAAGTGGGCAAGATATTTACCCTCGGAACAAAAGTCGCCTACTCCAATGAGAATAGCCTTATCTCCGGTTCTTCGGGTTCCCTGGAAGGAGAGGCCTTTAACTCCGGTGGTCTGGCAAGGTTGGCATTCCTGACATCTCCGATTGTATCTCCCTATAACAACGACGGTAGTTATAACACCAACGGAAGCTCCGGTATTGGCGGTGGTAAAAACTCCCTGCCGGTAGGTATTTACAATCCCAAGATATTGCTGGACCTGGATCACTCCAATACGGAAGCGAATCACGTACAAGGTAGTGTATATGGTCAGCTGAAACCATGGGAGTGGCTGACTTTGCGCACACAGTATGGTATTGACTATATCCTGATGAACAACGATATATACCAGAATAACAGAAACGGGGACGGTTACAGCAGCAATGGCAGCGCCACCAGTACTTACTCACAATACAAGAGATGGACATGGACCAATACCGCGCAGTTTGACAAGAAATTTGGCCAGCATAGCCTTAGCCTGCTGGTAGGTACAGAACAACAACGTGATCAGCGTGAGCGTTATGGTATTGGCCGTCAGAATCAGATGGACCCTTACTTCAATAACTCAGAAGGTGGTTGGTTGACAGACCTGAGCAGTGGTATGCTGCGTCGTGGAAACTACCTGCTGTCCTGGTTTTCCCGTTTGAACTACAACTACAAAGAGAAATATTTTGTGGGCGCCAGTATCCGTCAGGACCAGTATTCTGCTTTTGGTAAAGACAATAAAAAAGGTACTTTCTACAGTGTTTCCGCAGGTTGGGAAATCACCAAAGAAGATTTCTGGGCCGACAGTAAACTGGCCAATGTATTTTCTTCTTTGAAACTCCGTGGTAGCTACGGTAAAGTAGGTAACTACGCAGGCTTAGGTGACTTCGATGCATTGTCTCTCTACAGACCGGTACCTTATGGCGAAAAGCCTTCCCTGTATTTCAGCCAGGCGGGTAACCCGAATCTGGGCTGGGAAGTAAGTAAAAAGACAGATGTTGGTATCAGTTATGGTTTCCTGAATAACAGGATCAGTGGTGAACTGAGCTACTACTATAATAACATTGATGGCCTGGTGCTGTTCGTACCGCAGATCCCTTCCGCTGGTATTCCTTCCGGTTCATCTATCGCTACTATTCCATCCAACGTGGGCAAAATGTATAACAAGGGCGTGGAGTTTAGTATCAGCGCAGCAGCTATCACCAAAAAAGATTTCACCTGGAATACCTCTTTCAACATTGCCTACAACAAAAACGAGATCACTGAGCTGGCAGGCGATCTGGACAAAATACCATTCGTTACCAGTTCACTGGAACAAACCAGCGTGAACCAGGTAGGGCATCCGGCCAGTATGATTTACACCGTTCGTACCAATGGTGTTGATCCGAAAACAGGCAGAAGAATTTTCATCAACAAAGCAGGCGAAGAAGTATACTATAATCCGGTAACCCAGGCGTATACCTACGCTGACGGTAAAGCCGCCTCTCCTGTTGGTACCAAAGACGCCGTAGCGTATAAAAATACCAATCCCAAGTTTGTAGGTGGTTTTGAGAATACTTTCCGTTACAAAAGTTTTGAGCTGAATGTGTTGCTGACCTATCAAACTGGTTTCTATGTATACTATGGCAGTTATGCCGGTTTGAAAGATCAGCGTTACTGGAATAACAGTGTAGACGTGTTGAACAGGTGGCAGAAAGAAAATGATCAGACCGATATCCCCAAAGTGGTTTATGGTGATAATATCTCCAACGGTTCTTCTTTTTCTATTGCCGCCAACGTGTTCAAAGGAGATTTTCTCAAACTCCGTACTGTTGGGCTGACTTATATTCTGCCGGAAACAGCGCTTAAATCTATTCATTTGAGTGGTGCAAAAGTGTATGTAAGAGGTCAGAACCTGGCGATTATGACCAAATATCCTGGTCCGGACCCTGAAGTATCTTCCAATGGGAACAATGCTTCCGGTCAGGGTATAGACCGTAATACCCTGGGTAATGGCCGTACCGTAACAGTGGGTTTAAATGTTAATTTCTAAAAAGATTGATGATGAATAAACTTAGTGCATATATACTGGCATTAGCCATAGCAGGCCTTGGTACCGCTTGTCAGAAAGAGTTGCTTGATCCGGTGCCTACTACTGATATTCCTGACTGGGAGGCCTTTACCCTGAAGGAAAGGATTGCCAATGAAGCTACCGGTTTATATACGGTGATGAAGAATGGCAAATTCCTGGGTGGAAAGGTGTTGATAGCCAACGATGTGAGGGGAGAAGATTTTGTGAATGCATTGACCAACAACGTAACGTTGAATGCCACCTGGAAGATGACTGCTACGGGCGAGTCCCAGGAGATTAAAGAGATCTGGTCACAGGGATATATGGCGATTAATAACGCCAATGTTTTCCTGGCGGGTATGGCGGCCAAGGGTAATGCCGTAGCCGGTGATTCACTCGCCAAGATTTATGCCGGTGATGCGAAGTTTGTGAGGGGGCTGACCTACTTTTCGCTGTTGCAGTTGTTTGCGCGTCCTTACTGGGATGGCGCCGGCAGCAAACCGGGTCTGATCCTGTTCTGGGAGCCACATACCAAGTTGGGTAGTTACGCGCGGGCACGCAGTACGGTAAAAGAAACCTATGATCAGATCATCCGTGACCTGGATTCAGCAGAGACGTTATTGCCCAAGTCTATTTCCGCTGTTAAAGGTAACTACTACAGTGCCATTGCGCTGAAGATGAAAGTATACCTGTATATGGGTCAGTATGACAAGGTGATCGCAGAAAGCGCCAAGATTGTTACCGGTACCTTTACTTCTACGGGTGGGCATAAGCTGGAAGCGGACCTGAAGAATCTTTACACGCCCAAATATTCCGGTAAGGAAGCGGTGATATATATGCCTTTTGGTCCTGCTCCCGGAGATGCCCCTGGAACACAAACGCAATTGGGTTATTATTATAGTCCCAGTGCATTGGGTGGTGGCGCCAATGGTGAGTATTACCTGAGCACCGCAGGTATTATAGCAGAGCCAACCTGGAAAGCAACGGATCTGAGAAGGCAATTTATTTTGCCGGTGCAGATCAATGCTAATACTACCCGTAACTACCTGATTAAATATGCCGGCGGCAGTCCTTTCCTGGATTATGCTCCGGTGATGCGCTGGGCAGAAGTGTTGCTGACGCTGGCGGAGGCCAAAGTACGTGTATCCAATACCGTAGATCAGGGCGCTATTGACCTGCTGAATGCAGTGCATGGCCGTTCAGATGCGACTACCGTATACACTGCTGCCAATTTTACGGATGCCGCGGCATTGATTACTACTATTCTGAAAGAAAAACATATTGAATTACTGGGAGAAGGTAACAGGGCGATGGAAATTATCCGCCAGGGTATTCCATTCCCCAAGAAATCGGCTACCATACCAGAGGTGCCGTCCAGCTCTCCGACTTACATCTGGCCACTGTCTTCCGATGAGATGGTGTACAATAAGTTGTGTGTAGATAACCAGTAAGGAAAGATTATCCTCTTAATAAACAGACGGGCACTTTCTAGTGCTGGTCCTCTTTCATAAGCAAATAAGGGCTGCCCTTCACGAGTGGGCGGCCCTTTTTATTTAGGAATTTATGGATTTACGGATTTGGGGATTTTATTTGATCCATTTATTTATTTATTTGGGCAGATTCCCAGCCGATCATGGCTTGTTTGCGAACATCGCCCCAATGGTAATGACCGAGCTCGCCGGTAGATTTGATCACGCGGTGGCAGGGGATAAGGAATGCCACGGGGTTCTGTCCTACAGCGGTGCCTACCGCCCTGGAAGCCCGGGGATTGTCTACCGCGGCGGCTAATTGCTGATAGGTCGTGAGGTTGCCCATGGGTATTTTCAGCAATGCTTCCCATACTTTCAGCTGGAAGGCGGTGCCTTTCAGGTGTAGTTTGATTTCAGAAAGCCGGTGTTGTTCTTTGGTAAAGATGTAGAGGGTATTCTGTTGAATAAGGTCTGTCATCTGCGTCAGCTGTGCATTAGGGAAGTTGGCGATCAGTTCCTGGAGGGCCATATCGCGGTCATCCGCAAAAGCCATATGACAGATACCTTTACTGGTAGAGGCCACGAGGATATTGCCAAACGGGCTTTCCGCAAAGCTATAGTTGATATGCAGTGATTTTCCGCCGTTTTTGTATTCGCCGGGTGTCATGCTTTCAATATTGATGAACAGGTCGTGCAGCCTGCCGGTACCGGATAATCCGGTTTCAAAGGCTGCGTCGAATACGGTGGTTTTCTCCTGTTTCAGTAATTGTTTGGCGTGATGAAGCGTAAGGTATTGCAGGAATTTTTTCGGTGTTACCCCTGCCCATTCACTGAATACCCGTTGAAAGTGGAACGGGCTCATATGCACCGCAGCCGCCATGTCTTTCAGTTCCGGTTGTTCCCTGAAATTGTCGTTGATATATGTAATGGCAGTAGCTATTTTATCGTAATTGTTCATGGCTTTATCATTTTAAGACAAAGTTACCGCTGCTAAAATCGGTAAAAAACCCGGAACTTGCTGATATACGGAGGCAGTCCCAGCCGCTGGTTTCCTCATCCCGCCTGTCAAAAAAATTCCGTTACATATATAATTTTTTGTAGATTCCGTATCAGGAAGCATTACAACTATTAAAACCATGGTCATGAAAATGAAAAAAACATTCATGGTAGCGGCGGCGTTAACGGCAGCAGTTACCTTGTGTTCGTTGGCTTTACCTCAGGAAAATGAGAAGCCTAAAAACCTCAAAGTATTATCAAAAAACATCAGTCACGAGGAGCTGATTGCCACTATGCGCGGCTTCAACGCGGCATTGGGCGTAAAATGCGGTTACTGTCACGCAGCACAAAAAGATGATCCTAAGAAGCTGGATTTTGCCAGTGATGAAAACCAACACAAAGACATTGCGAGGTCTATGATGAAGATGACCAATCGTATTAACAAGAAGTTCTTTAAAGGAACCGAAGTGATGTCTGTGAGCTGCTATACCTGCCACCATGGTAATGAAGAGCCAAAAACCAAACCAGATGAAGCTGCGACTAAGTAAGTCGGGCCGATGACCTTACGGAAAAGAGGCTGTCTCTATAAGGGAATAGCCTCTTTTTATATGTAAGTGTCTGATAGATAGCGTTTTTTGTTAGAATGATTTTCACATATAACCATTATCCATCCTGTAACGGCTTTGCTGACAGGAAAATCCGTATCTTTACTTTTGTGATGTTGAGTTTAAAGCATAAAGCGCTCTCTCCAGAATCTTTCTTTCTGCTCTCCTCAATGCTGAACGCCGGTTACAAAGAGGCGTTTAATTTTATTACCAGATTATAACACAATATGCTATTTGAGCAATTAGGGTTAATTGAGCCCATTTTAAAAGCAATTAAAAAAGAAGGTTATACCCAACCTACCCCCATACAAGTACAATCTATTCCCATCGTTTTAGCAGGCAAAGACTTGTTGGGATGTGCACAAACCGGTACCGGTAAAACAGCCGCTTTCGCGATTCCTATTCTGCAACAGTTGTACAAAACCCGCTCCGGCGTGGAAGGTGGATATAAACATATCCGGGCGTTGATCCTCACGCCTACACGTGAGCTGGCTTCTCAGATCGATGAAAGTTTTGAAGCCTATGGCCGGTTCACAGGGTTAAAACACGACGTTATTTTTGGTGGTGTACCACAACACCGGCAAACCATTGCCCTGCGTAACGGCACCGATGTGCTGATCGCTACGCCTGGCCGGCTGCTGGACCTGATGAACCAGGGCTACATTTACCTGGACCACCTGGAGATATTTGTGCTGGATGAAGCAGACCGTATGCTGGACATGGGTTTCATCAATGATATTAAAAAAGTGGTGCGTGAGCTGCCGCAGCAGCGTCAAACGTTGTTCTTCTCTGCTACCATGCCCCCCAATATTGCGAAGCTGGCCGGCTCCCTGCTGTATAACCCGGAGAAAGTAGAGATCACGCCGGTGTCCACCACCGCCGAAAGGGTAGATCAATGCGTGTTTTTTGTAAAGAAAAAAGACAAACAACAGTTACTCGACCATATTCTGCAGGACAAAAACATCAAACGTACCATCGTATTTACACAAACAAAACATGGTGCAGACAGGATTGCCAAAAATCTGCGTAAGCGGAATATCAATGCAGATGCGCTACATGGTGATAAGTCGCAGGCTTCGCGGCAGAATACGCTGGCTAATTTTAAGAATGGCCGTTTACGCGTACTCGTTGCCACCGATATCGCGGCCCGTGGTATCGACGTAGAGCAACTGGAACATGTGATCAACTACGACCTGCCCAATGTTTCAGAAACCTACGTACACCGTATAGGCCGTACCGGTAGAGCAGGCGCCACCGGTTATGCATTGTCTTTCTGCGCTACCGAAGAGCGTCCTTTCCTGAACAGCATCAACAAGCTGACCAAACAGAAGATCCCTTCCGTACGCCACCCATTTGAAGAATCTGCTTTGATTGAGGCTAATAACGCCGATCCGGATGCGCCGAAGGCAGAACCCAGAAGGCCGAAGCCACGCAACCGCAACCGCTACGGTCGCAAAGACAAAGTGGATAAACGCGATCAGAAAATAGATTTTTAATAATATCCGGGAAACCCTGGGCTGAAGCCCAGGGCTAAGATGTCGTTCAATTATCTTAAAGATACCAGGGGCTTAATTAAATGAGACATGTTTCATTTAATTAAGCCTTTTTTAATGGATGCAATTATTTAAAAAATACAGCTATACGGGAAGCCTTTGGCCATCAAATGGCAACTGAATAACAACTTAGCCCTGGGCTTCAGCCCCTGGGTTTCCGGGCATTCCCATCCACGTGTTTTTTATGCTTTTTCTGCCGGTAGTTTGCCATCGCGGATAGCCTTTGTAAACACCTCAAAATCTTTTTCCGTTTGATTGGCGTAGGCCACTGCAAATTTACCGATAGCGGTATCTATCAGTTCCCCTTTCCCCATATAATTGCTGATTTGCTGTGCCGGCCCTGTTTTGGCATGGGCGCGTGCCAGCATGCGGCCACATAAACCGGCATAGGCCATCAGCACTTCTTTATCGAAGTGTTCCACATCCGGTGCTATTTTACGGTCTCTCAACTGTCGCAGGTAATAATAGCGGCCATCGCTGCCGGTGCTCCAGCCCAGGAAAATATCGCTGGCGGCCTGTACGAGGCGTTGTCCCTGTACTATCCGTTCACCGGCATGTTTGTATTTGCTTTTGGCGGTAAAGCTTTCCAGTACACTGGCACGGGCTTCCTTTATCTGGAGGAAAAGCGGCTCTTCCTTATCATTCATCAGCAGCGCTATCATGCAGCGGGTGCCTACGCTGCCTACGCCCACTACTTTGAGGGCAACGTCCACCATCTGGTACTTGCTGAAAAGAAAACGGCGATCTTCCTGTAAGGTGCGTTCATAGCCAGTGAAGAAGGTTTTGAAATGTTTTTTTTCCTTTTCCAGTTCAGGCGGATGATAAATGAGCGGGTGCTGGTCTGCAATTTCAAAGGAGCCCATCACGCTTTGGGTGATTTTATAGAAGACCTTCTGTGGTGTTGCCTTTTCGGCTTTATCGATGGCGTTGCGCAGCAGGGTGCGTACTTCTTCGCTGGTAGTTTTTTCCAGCAGGGCATGCATTTCAAACTTTTTATACCAGAGGTCCAGCATCGGTAATTGTGAATATTCGTACATGCTATGCCGGTAGGAAGCAGCGACTTTCACCGCCATATCGCGGGCATCGGTTTCCCTTAGCTGGTTGTGCCGGGCTGCCAGTACGAAGCTGGTAGCCAGCCGTTTTACGTCCCATTCCCAGGGGGCGGGTAATGTTTCATCGAAGTCGTTGGCATCGAAGATGAGCGTTCTTTCCGGGGTGGCGAAGCCACCGAAATTGGATAGGTGGCAGTCGCCGATAGCCTGCACTTTCAGATCGGTATGCGGAAGGGCAGACAGGTCCCGGGCCATGAGGCCAGCCATGCCCCGGTAAAAAGCAAACGGGGACGCACTCATGCGGCCATGCCGGATGGGAATCAGTTTCTTCACCCGGTCTTCGTTGGATAAGCGGATAGCTTCCACTACACCGGGACGTTGGGGAGAAAGCGTAAAATCGCCCTGGGAAGTGCGCGGTACGGCAGCTCTGAGCTTTTTGCCGGGGGTATCTTTTTCAACAGCCATAAGACAGGGCCAGTCAGTGATTAACATAGCGGCTGACCGGTTGCTAAATATACGATAACTCACGAATATGGCTGTTACCGGTTATCTCCCTTCATCCTTGTTATAGCGGGAGAATTCGAACTTGTCTTTTATCTCATTATTAAAAAAGGTGCCTTTGGAGAAGGCTTTCCGCATGGCCTCATATACAGATGCCGGTACGGCCTGGTAATCATACACTGCTCCCGATACAAACACGATCCGAAGAACCGCATGCGGAGCGTCGTAATAAAATGCACGGATCACAGATGACGGCATGGTTCCCTGGCTTTTTTCGGAATTGGCCCCCAATTATCATACCCGCCGGAATTTATTAACAGGAAAATAAGGGGGAAAAGCTATCTTTATATGGCGTAATTGCCCCGAATCATGTTGAATTTGCCATTGTAAACAAATTATCTTTAAGTATATGCGCATCGCTATTCTGGATTATGAACATGCTGTCTCTTCAGCTGTAGCCGGCCCCGCAGACATTTTTGCATCCATGATGCGGACAGGTCCTATGCTGACCGGCGGCCCTATTGCCGTTCGTTTCGATATTGACTTTGTATCGGAAAAAGACGGCCAGCTGCATCGCAGGGATATGCAAACCGCTGTCAGCTCCAAAGTGGGACGGCAGGAGACATATGATCTCGTGATTGTACCGGCCATGCATTCCGACAAGATTGTACAGGTGATAGAGCGGGAACAGCGGTTGGTGGACTGGCTGCGGCAACAGCACCAGCAAGGGGCCGAACTGGCCAGCATTTGTGTGGGCGCTTTCCTGTTGGGCGCCACCGGCTTGCTTAACGGTAAAGTAGCTACCACCCATTGGTTATTTGCCGACCGGTTCAGGGATATGTACCCGGAAGTAGAGATACAGGATGATAAAATCATTGTGGACCAGGGCAGTATCTACACCTGTGGCGGGGCTTTCAGCTTTACGACGTTTATCATGTACCTGTTGGAGAAATTCTGCGGGCATGAGGCGGCTATTATCGCCTCGAAAATATTGATGATCAATGTACATCAGCAGCCACAGGATGCTTTTTCCATCTTCCGTTTGCAGCATAATCATGCGGATGACATGATTATCAAAGCCCAGCAGTACATCGAAAAAAAATATGCTGACACTATCAGCATAGAAGCGCTGGCAGTCCGGTACAACATGAGTATCCGTCATTTTATCCGCCGGTTTGAGCAGGCTACGGGCAACACTCCGCTGGCCTATCTGCAACGGGTACGGATTGAAGCGGCGAAGAAGATGCTGGAAAACAGCCAGGAGGGCGTGGAACAGATTGCATTCCGCTGCGGATATGAGGATATGAGCTTTTTCCGAAAGATATTTAAGCGTTATGTGGCCATGACGCCCAAAGCCTACAAGGAAAAATATGGCCGTAACCGCCTGCAAATGGTGACTGCCAGCATGGCCTCCTAGCGGATATTTTTCCCACCGCTGCGAATATTAACTGACCCTCTGCGGATATTACATGGGTCAGCAGGGAACTGTATCACTTCTTAATTTTGTCATCATAAGCAAGGATATCCGGAAATACAATATGATTAAACTGTACAGAAAACATCATTTCCTTCTTCCTTTGTTTGTTGCCCTTTATTGGATCGCCGGTTGCAGAATGGCGGATCAACAAACGACCGCCGCTGCCGATACCGGCGCATCCGATAAAGCATATACGACCTTCGTACTGTCGGGCGATACCATTAAGGCAAAACGATATGCGGATAGCCTTCAGGCCATGCTGCGCCGTTTTGCGTTGCCGGGAGATAAAACCATCAGTCCCTGGTACTATTATTTCCGGGGCAGCCTGTTCGTACAGGAGAACAAATTTGACAGTGCCTCTCTTTATTTCCGCCAGATATCGCCGGCTCCCCAGCAAACTGAGTTGCAGACACTCAAAGATTACGCTTTGCTTAACCGCGCCGTTAGCAGTTCCAATATTGCCAATGCCGACCTGGTGACCCGTTTGCTGGCAGCGGTAAAAAGAGGAGAACAACACCAGAGTGTGTTTACCTACCGGCTATACGATTTGCTGGCCAAATCCTATTACAATAACCACAATGTTCCGAAGGCTATAGAGTATACCGTACAGTATTATAACCATCATCCGTTTAAGTCGCACCCGATTATCCGTCAGCGTTATTTTGATATTTCGTTTATGCTGTCTGTACAGCAACGGGATACCGCTAGTATGAAAAGGCACCTGGACAGTGCCCGGCAACTGGCCGTGCAGATAGATGACAGCCTCGCACTGGCACGCACCTACGATTATGAAGCGCAGCTATATGCCTACCAGGAAAATTATGGAAAGGCTGTGGTGGCAGCCAAACGTTATTTCAACTATCTGCAAACGCATCAGTTGTTACACAAAACGGCATTCAACAACCTGGCTACTTCCTTTGTGCGCAACCATCAGACGGATTCGGCGATCTATTATTACAAGGCAGCGATCCTATGGGCAGGCGCACAACCGGAGCGCATGAACCTGTTGCCTGAATACCAGGGCCTTCACGAGGCTTATAAACAGAAAGGTGATTATGAGCATGCACTGGATGCTTTACTAACCGCCTTTAACATATATGGCCATAACATGCAAGCCATTGAAGCCTCCAAAATAGAAGAACTGCACACCCAATACCAGACAGAGAAAAAGGATCAGGCCATTGCCGCCCTGCAAATGAATAATGAGCTGAATAAAAAGGTCATTTCACAGCAGCGCTGGATTTTTGTGGCTGTGTGTATCCTGTTAGCCATCATCGCATTTTATATCTACAACGTGTATCGCCAGAAGTTACTCAAAGAAAAAAATGAAAAGCTGGAGATCGAAAACAAACGATTACTGCTGGAACAGAAGACCCGGCAAATGCAGCTGAACCCGCATTTTATCTATAACGCCATTGCCAATATGCAGGGCCTTATCAGCAGTGATAAAAAGCGCGAAGCCAATGCTTACCTGGTTTCGTTCTCCAAGCTGATGCGCAATGTGCTGGAGCTGAACCGTCATGACCTGATTCCACTGGAAGATGAAATCGGTTCCCTGAAAAACTACATCGAATTGCAGCAAATGCGTTTCGAACACGCTTTTGCTTATCAGATAGATACGGAAGATACAGACGTAGACGCTATCCTGATTCCGCCCATGCTGGTACAACCTTTTGTGGAGAACTCCATAGAGCACGGCTTTAAATCGATCGACTATCCCGGTATGCTGACGATTTCGTTCCGCCAGGAGCAAACGCAACTGGTTATCTGCATCGATGATAACGGGGCCGGAGAAAAGGCCAAAACCCATGGTCCGCGGGAGAAAAAATCTTTGTCGCGTATTATCGTACAGGAACGGCTGGACCTCCTGTTCAACAAAGCGAACCGCCAGGCATATTTTGAGGTGGGCCCAAAAACAGGAGAACAAGGATTCCGTGTAGTGATCTATCTACCTTTATTAACCGATTAAAAAAACCAAGTCCCATGACTGTTTATATTCTTGAAGATGAAATCAATATCCTGAAACACCTGATGGCTTTGGTAGATGAGATACCTTATTTGCAGGTAGTGGGCTATGCCGGGGATATCGCCAAAGCACAGACTGAAATACCGGCACTTCAGCCCGAGCTGATACTAGCGGATATTCAACTGAAAGATGGCAACAGTTTCACATTGTTTAGCCGGATTGATGTGTCTTCCAGCCAGATCATATTCATCACCGCCTATGATCAGTATGCCTTGCAGGCACTGAACCTGGGCGCTTTTGCCTATTTGCTGAAACCTATTGAAACAGCAGCGTTAAATGAGGCTACAGACCGTTGTTTCAAAAAAAGCGAACAACAGAAATTTAACCAGCATCAGCTGGAAATAGCCGCCACGCATTATAAAGGTGGCAGCAAACCCCGGCGCATAGCACTCCGGAGTGCGGAGTATACCCAGATTATCGACATTGAAGATATCCTGTATTGCAAAAGTGACCGCGGGTATACCACCTTCTACCTGAAGAACGGCAGTTCCATCCTGGTGTCCAAAGTGTTAAAAGAGTACGAGGCTTTGTTGCCGGAAGAAACATTTGTGCGTTGTCATCAGTCGTACCTCGTGAATGGCAACTATGTGACCCGGTATTACAAAGATGGTTACCTGGAGATCACCAACGGGGAAAAGGTGCCGGTATCCGACCGGAAGAAAGAAGTAGTGCTGGGGTTTATTGACAGGATATAAAAAACGGATATTGGGCCGCCGTCAACAGATGTTGACCCACCTTATGCGAAAATTGATCTGCCTGAAGCGGGAAGCTGACCTTTGTTAACTTTAACATTGAAAGCCGTATTTCAGGAAAAAAAATGATCCCATGAGGCAAATAGCAGGAAAAAGATTCATTGGACTGTTGCTGGCATTGGTGTTGATAGGATGTTACGCCGGTTACGAGTTGTTACTGAAACCAACACTCAATGGATCTACATTGGTTGATAACCCCACCGGTAAGGAAATTACCGTTCAGATTGATCAAAAAAATTATGTTGTACCAGCCCGGTCTTTTATCAAGATAAATTTATCGGAGGGAGTGCATTACATCAGTTGCGAGGCTTTAGGGCTGCAGCAGCAGGAACTTAACCTGGAGTTGACTGCCTATGGGGTAGTGAATCCTTCCCGGTCCAAGTATGTGATTTATAATACCATTCATACAAACAAGGACCTGAGTGCGCGATATAAACCCTACGCTGTAGAAGGCCGCGAAGTATACTCGTTGCTGGGAGAGCCGGAGGTGACGAATGCCCTGTTTATCCCTGACCGTACCCTTGGCAGAGGCAACCTGGACGTACAGGCGCCTTCAGCCCAAAGTTACCAGCAGGTGAATCCGGACTATGCCTATCTCACCCGGATTTTCCGCTTGCCGGATTTTTTTGAATATTGTAGTCAGCATAATTTATGAAAAGCATCTTTTACTTTATCTGTTTAACCATCTTATCCTTTATGAGCGAGGGACTATCTGCACAACAATATGCCGGTATGTATGGCAGCAACCTGGAAGGTATCTGTCTTTTTGAAAATGGCCGGTATGTGCTATACGGCTATGCCACCATGGTGCCGGGAAATTATCATGTAGAAAAGGATAAGATCCGTTTTGAGCCTGATAATGCGTCGACTACTTTTGGCGTCTTCGCCTGCGAAAATAAATCACTGGGAGACAGTGTTCGGATGTGCTTCAAGGGATTTGAACGAGGCGAAACTTTTGTACAGCTGGGAGACAAAAAAATGCAGCGTGTTTTTAACGAAGGTGCGAATTGTTTTGGGTCGCCTTTTGTGTATGAGAGTACGGTAGCGCCTACACGCATTGCGCTATCTTACCAGTATGACGGTGAAGAGGTGAAAATAACGAACAATACAGAGGTGTATACGCCGGAGAAGAAGTACAATGATTTTGTATTGCTATACAATAAACCAGACCGTTATCACGCGCCTTTCCTGGGCATGGTTACCAAAGAAGAGGGAGAGACGGTGCTCCGGGTTTCCCTTACCAGCAGGCTGTGGCCCAAAGTACCGGACAATAAGGATATGGAAGAGCTGAAAGCCGCTTTTGGCGGTAAACCTCAGGAACTGAACGAACTGTACGCTAATCGTCATTATAAGTTGCTGGAAGAAATCGAAAAAGACGAGTATGCCTATGATGCTGTATCGCAACAATACCTTACTCCAGGTACGCAGCGGAATGAAGTGGTTACAGACTACAATGATGTGAGCGCATTGCGGAAATATGTACGTATACTGCCGGTGAAGAGAGAAAATAAGATGTTAGGTGAGAAAGGGTTGTCCTCCATTTTTTATACAGATTGTGGCGACCCGGAAAAATCATATCGCTATAAACCGCTGGAAAAGCCTGCACCGCCACATGACGGGCCACTGCCTACTACTACCACTCCTGTTCCCGGAAGCATAAAATAGTCTAAGATGATTTCATATATAGAAGAAAAAGAATTCAGGTTCCAGGGACTGGACCGCCGGACAGAGATGAGATTGTCGCTGATGGTGATCCCGATTACAGTTGTCCTGGTGGGTGGCGCCTTTATTGGCATGTGGGTGGGGTTTTCCATTAACTTTGACAGGTTACCTGTGAAGTTGATGACTGCCATGATCATTGGTCTTGTACTGCTTATCTACGGATTGGTGGTGAAGCGCGCTCCTCATAAAGAATGGGTGATCCGGGTGGTGAATAACCGGTTGCTGATTACCTTCGGAGACCAGCGTTTTGATATACCGCTGGAGAATCTCCGGCGTATTGAGAATATGGGTCAGCAAGGTTTCCGGTATCTGACCCTGGTTACCAAAGACGGTCAGCAGGTTCGTATACGCGCCGGCGTTACTGCGATGACGCCTTTTTCCAAAGAAGAAGATTTGCACACCGTAGATCAGTTTATCAAATATCTCAAGCCTTATATCGATAAACACTTCAACCAGAAAATACTGAAGAACAAGATTGTGCCCGTTGCCTTCCCCAATTTTGGGGTATATATCGTGAAAAGCGAGACCATTAAATACAGTTTTATTAACAAAATGACACCCGGACAGGTAATCGTCTTCGGCCTGGCACTCGGCTTATTGTTCGTTTTCCTGATGTTGCAGGTGTTGTTTTATTTTATGGATTGATGGAAGATATTTTTTACATCCGGTATTGGCTGGTAGAAAGTCCCAGGTTGAAGTTGATAGCCGGTTTGGTTATTTTTACGCTGTTGTCCGGGTTTTATGCCTTGCGGGTATTTCCTTATGATAGCGTATTAGCCACCTATGGTATTCCCCGGTTGTTCCGCATGCTGCTATTGTTGCTCCCGTTTTGCGCCGCTCTCCTGACATTGATCTGGTACCTGGCCAAGGTGATATATCAATGTGAACAACTGGTGATCACAAAAGATAGCCTGGCGTTTGTACGCCGGGGTTATAAGATGATTTTCCGGAAAGATGATATTACACAGTTTATTATCAGTGAGCAAATGGCTACCGGTATGATTACCAGTTATCTTTTTAATGCAAAAGGCACTACCTATTCCATTTATACGGCAGGTACGGCGATAAGGCATGACTTTGTACATCAGGCATTGGAGCAGTTTTTTGAGTTGGAGAAGTATCAGCCGGTGGTAGAAGAGATGAAGGGAGTGGAGAAAAGGGTGTATGTGTTGAGATAATGCTGTTCTTCCAAAAAATAAAACAAACGATTGAATAATTTTCATTTAATTACTATCTTGGAAATAAGATATCCCTGTTTCTATGAAGTACTTAAAGTTGTTTGTTTTACTACTGACCTATGTCTGTGTCCGCCAGGAAGGTTTAGCACAAGAAAGATACAAAGCCGGAAAAATTATACCGCCAGCTCCTACTTCAGCCGCGCTGGGGGCGTACGGAGAGTTTCCTATCGGATATTTTTCGGGTACTGCTGATATCAATATCCCTTTATATGACATCAAATCCGACAAACTTCAACTTCCTTTAAAGTTACAGTATTCTTCTACCGGTATTAAAGTAGGTGAAAGCGCCAGTTGGGTGGGGCTTGGCTGGTCTTTATTTGCCGGCGGGATTATTACCCGGTCAGTCAGAGGTTTTGATGATTGGAATGGAGAGGGATACTATCTGGCAGCTGCGTTGCCACCGGATAACCCCTCTTCTTCGGACCAACCATACCTGAGCAGTATCAATCAAGGGTACCGTGACGGGGAGCCTGATATGATTTCCTATAATTTTGCCGGATATTCCGGCAGGTTTTCAATAGGGAAAAAGAATGATGGTTCATTGGTGTATATGGATGAGCCGAACAACCTTCAGGTTGAAATAGTGTTGAACAATGGCTGGCGTATTACAGACGGGAATGGAATAAGATATTGCTTTACCACCAAGGATGTAGCACAGGACTATTATTTAGGTATGACCAGCCAGGAAATAAGTGACAATGCACCGCTAAGTGATTTTACCATCAGCGGTAAGCCGTTTGTTACTACTGCCTGGCATCTTGATTCTATTATTAACCCTGGTGTTGATACCATCATTTTGTCTTATCAGTTAAATGGATCGGTGTTAAGTCTTATTAATAAGTCGGAGAAATCGTTTGACCTCACAGAGGTAAGGGCCGGTAGTACTGGTATTCCACCCGCACACTATTTTACTTATAGTGCAAACAGGCAGGTCACTAATGAAATGACCCTAAAAGCCATTTCTTTCAGGCAGGGGACAGTTGAATTCAGTACGGCACCACGGGAAGATCTGGATTATGTGAGTAACAAACCTGGCAGATTATCTGACATTGTTGTCAAAAACAGAGATAACCGGATTATAAAACGGTTTCAGTTGTACCAGGACTATTTTGGAACGGGTACTGAAAGAAGATTGAGGTTGGATTCTATTGTAGAGATAGGAGGAGGAACCACCGGAAGAATACCTCATAAGTTCAGTTATTTCGGAGGTACGCTTCCTCCCAGATACTCCAAAAGTATTGATGGCTGGGGATATTTTAATAATGCCAATAATACCTTTTTAGTACCTGCCATTACTGTTTTTCCCAATACAGGATCGCCGAAATTTTTAGCGGGTGGTAACAGGCTTTCCAATACGAATGATGTGGAAATGAAAGCAGGCCTGCTTTTTTCCATTACTTATCCAACGGGAGGAAAGACGGAATTTGATTATGAGCTTAATTCCTATTCAAACCTGCATGGGGACGAGAAGTATGTAAAGACCCGGGTCAATGAGGTTGCGCAGGCTGGTTCCGGCTTTACGCCTGATCGGGGAAGGATCAATTTTACGATCCCGGTTACAGATACGCCCACAGCACGTATATCTTTCAGTCATACGAAGGTCGATCCTGATGCGCCGGATCTTATGAATGAAAACTTACAGTCGGTGTATGCTTATTTGTACAAAGGTACAAATGTTGTTGCCTCTTACTCTAACTGGGATGAAGACCGTCCTTATTATGAAGAGGTATTACTTCCTGGTAGTTATGCTATTTACGCCCGTTACATACAGGGATACTGGACCAGTATGTATATTTCCTATGAAGCGAGGGTGCCTATTACAGAGAGAAAAGGCGGTGGAGTAAGAATTAAATCGATCATCAATTATGAAGGCGGTAAAAAAGTTGCTGCGCGGAAGTTCCTGTATACAGATGGAGGAGTAAGCTCGGGGACACAAATAGTGACACCTAAATTTGATTATAGCCTGGATTTGTACCATACGGCTGATGGAGGGATGCTACCATATGATGTGACCTATACGGTAAGGGAGTCCAATTCTATCGTACAGGGTGCAGGAGGCCCGATTGTAGGATATAGCAAAGTGACGGAGCTGCTGGGTGAAAATGGAGAGAATGGCAAAACAGAATACCGGTACAGTGCTTCGGAGGACGCCTATACGCATCCATATATTCCGACTATGCATAACGCCCTTAATGGCAAACTGTTGTCCAAACAGGTATATGATGCGGCAGGGAAACCTGTCAGCAAAACTACCTATGAATATAGTATGAATAATCAGACCTGGTTGCGTGGCGTGAAACTGTATACATTTGATCCTTTGCCTACCAGTAATCAGAATCCTGCATTGTATGGCGTGTTTTACAGAAATACATCCTCATGGTTTGTGCCGTCCAGAGAAGTCAATACTATTTATGATGTAAATGGTAACCAGTCCACTACCACCAAAACATTTACCTATGGAAACATTGCACATAAGGAAATGACCAGGATGGAAACTGGTAAAAGCGACGGCAGGACACTGATCACAAAATACATGTACCCGGACGACTATCCGCAGGCGGGTGCGGGCTCATTTGTTGGAGAGATGAAGAACAGGCATATGATTTCTCCGGTGATCGAAGAACAGACGCTGATTGCTGATAATACCACTAAAAATCTTACGGGAGGCAAGTTTACTTCGTATAAATTGTTGAGCAATGGTTCTTATGCGCCGGCAGCGGTGTATATGCTTGAAAATGCTGCACCATTAGCTGATACAAGTGCATCTACTATTACGGGCAATAGTTTGCCGGTACTCCATTCCGCTTACGTACCAGAGGCATATTTTGATAACTATGATATGGCAGGTAATCTGAAAGATTTCCATAAACCCAATAATATGACGGGTTCCTATCTATGGAATTATAGGGCTGGTTATCCGATAGCGCAGATAGATAATGCTAATGCTGCGGAGGTGGCCTATACCTCTTTTGAGGCCGATGCAGATGGGAACTGGGTGGTGCCTTCTGATGCGAGAAATGCTACCGGGGGACTCACCGGAGATAAATCGTATAATTTATCCAATGGCGCCATTTCTTCCCCTGGCCTGTCAGCCGGAAGGGCTTATCTGCTTTCTTACTGGAGCCAGAATGGCGCGTGCTCGTTGCAGGGAGCTGCCGTGGTTAAAACAACAACCGGGAAAAATATCAGGGGATATACCTATTATCAACATCTGGTTACAATCGGCGCAGCTGGTGTTGTGACTGTTTCTGGTAATAATACCATCGATGAACTTCGCCTGTATCCCGCAGATGCTCAGATGCGTACTTATACCTATATTCCTTTGACGGGTATATCCAGTCAGTGTGACCAGAATAATCAGTTGCTCTTTTATGAGTATGACAACATGAACAGGTTGAGACTGATCAAAGATCAGGATGGGAAAATCCTGAAGATGATCTGTTATGATTATTATGGCCAACCTGAGAATTGTAGCGGGTTGTGATTTTTCGAATGAAATAAGACTATCATCCTATATCAATCTCTATATATGCGTTTATCCGTGTTACCCAAGGTGTTTTTTTCGATAGTAAGCTTGTTACTGATCACCCAGTGGAGCTGGTCGCAGAATGTTCCCGTTGCTCCGGCGTTACCAACGAAACCGGATGCGGTTCCCGGTGCATACGTCAATCCTACTGTTAATGCTATCCGTACCTGGAGCCCTGCGAGGCCTTTTACAGATCCGGCTTCGGTTATCAGTAGTACAGATGTAAAAGAGGTGCCGCAGTCAATACAATATTTCGACGGGCTGGGGCGGCCTTTGCAGACAGTTGTCAAAGGTGGCAGCGGTGGCGGTAACGACCTGGTACAGCCCACTGTATATGACGATTTTGGGAGGGAGCAGTTTAAATACCTGCCTTATGCAAGTGGTACCAAAGATGGTAAGTTTAAAATGGACCCTTTTAATGAGCAGAAGGCTTTTTATGAGAGCGAGGCTTTGAATCCCGGTGCAAAAGGAGAGAAGATATACTATACACAAACTGATTTTGAAGCATCTCCCTTAAACAGGGTGCTGAATACGTATGCGCCGGGTAACAGCTGGTCTAAAACGGGGGCCAGTCACCCTATTCAGCAAGCATATCTCTTTAATACCATCAGTGATTCTGTGAGAATATGGAAAATGTCTGGCAACATGCCGGTTACCTCGGCCATATATAATGCAGGTGAACTTAATAAGCAGGTGGTGACAGATGAAGCCGGAAACCAGGTGCAGGAGTACAAGGATAAAGAGGGCAGGACTGTATTAAAAAGAGTACAGTTGGCCGACTCCCCTGGCGCGGCACATATGGGTTGGCTTTCTACCTATTATGTTTTTGACGACCTGAATGTTCTTCGGTTTGTTATACCTCCGCTGGCTGTGGAGAAAATAACCAGTTCCTGGGATGTGACTACCGTAGCGGCAGATTTATGTTTCCAGTATCGTTATGATGGTCGTGGGCGCATGGTAATGAAAAAAATCCCGGGTGCTGATTCCACTGAAATGGTGTATGATGTGCGGGACCGGTTAGTATTTACCAGGGATGGGAATATGCGTCCTCCTTTCGGCAATAGCTGGTTGGTGACTTTTTATGACGCGCTGAACAGGCCTGTGGAAACGGCTTTGTATAACTCCGGTGCATCCAGAGAAGCACTACAGACGGGGATGAACAATGCCTTGTCCGGTGGCAGCGTGTCTTATCAATTCCCGGTAGTGGCGAACCTGGTGGTTAGAACCGATGACCGAAGCCAATACATTGCTTCCAACAGTATAACGCTGGAAGATGGTTATGTGACACCCTTAAATGAAGACAGGGATTTCTATCTGGATGCCAATGGCGGTGGGAATGTTATAATAACCGCCACCAACCCTTTACCTGGAATTGCGTCGCAGGACCTGACCCCGCTTACCTATTCTTTTTTTGATGATTATAGTTATACCGGAGCGCACGCACGGGTAGATGATTTTAGGGAGCTGGATAAAGGAGATAATAGTTACCCGGATATACCGGCGGGTGTAAGTACCCAAACGCAGGGATTGCCTACCGGCAGTAAAGTACGGGTGCTGGGAACAGACCAATGGCTGACAGCCACTACCTATTATGATGATAAAGGCAGGCCTATACAGGTTATCAGCGATAATGTTACTGGTGGCAAAGATGTAACGACAACCTTGTATGATTTCAGCGGCCGGGTAATCAGTACTTTTACCCGTCAAACCAACCATCATAGTAATCTGACACCACAAACAACCATCCTGGCAAAGATGAGTTATGATGCCGCTGGTAGGGTTGTTAGTGTGAAAACCAGGGTTAACGGTAACGATAATCCGGAGAAAACGATTGCCGCCAGCGACTATGACGAACTCGGGCAGCTGAAAACCAAGGTATTGGGAGTGCAGACTCCAAGCCAGGCAATAGAGCAGCTGGATTATGAATACAATATCCGCGGATGGCTTAGCAGTATTAATAAAGGTTATCTGAATAACGGCAGTAACGTTTCGCATTTCGGACAGGAAATGAGTTACGATGTAGGTTTTACCGGTAAGTATTTTAATGGCAATATCGCCGGGATACGCTGGAAAGGCTGGAACGATCCCAAACAGAGGGCCTACGGATTTGATTATGATCGCGCCTCCCGCCTTACCCAGGCAGATTTTAATCAACAAAACACAGCTAACGGTCCATGGCTAAAGGATCAGATGAACTTTTCCGTGGAGGAAGTGACGTATGACGTTAACGGCAATATTACCCGGCTGACACAACGGGGAATGGACGGCACCAGGAACGTATTATTGGATAAGCTGACATATAGCTACGCACCCAATAGTAATAAGCTAACCGCTGTGAAGGATGATAGTCCGGAGCCAGCGCCGTTAGGCGATTTTAAGGATGGTAATAAAAACGGGGATGATTATACCTACGATCGCAACGGAAACCTTAACAAAGACCTTAATAAATCTATTTCAGCGATCACTTATAATCATCTTAATCTTCCTGTACTGATCACGATGGATAATAAAGGAAGTATTCTTTATCAGTACGATGCTGCGGGAAACAAGCTGAAAAAGGTGGTAACGGATAATACACTCGCTCAGCCGAGGGTTGTTACAACTACCTATATCAACGGAGCCGTTTATCAGAATGATACCCTTCAGTTTATAGGTCACAACGAAGGACGTATCAGGTGGGTTTACAAAACAGGTACAGCGCCCGCCTATTTTTATGACTATTTCGTGAAAGATCACCTGGGTAATGTTCGCATGGTGCTCACAGAGCAAAGTGACTTATCCGTATATACTGCCACTATGGAGGCTGCGACCTCAGCAAAAGAAGTGGCTTTGTTTAGTAATATAGACGATACACGTGCTGCTAAACCTGCCGGCTATCCGGCTGATGAAAGCAAAGAAAAAAATGAGTATGTGGCCAAACTGAATGCCAAATCAGGAGGAAAGAAAATAGGCCCCTCTATTGTGTTGCGTGTGATGGCCGGGGATACCATTCAGATCGGCACCAAAGCATTTTATAAATCACAGGGCCCCCAGGAGAAAAAATCAGCCAGCGTGCCGGCAGAAAGTATGCTGGTGGACCTGGTACAGGCATTTGGTGGTAAATCGGGCGCAACACCTTCTCATGGAGAAGCGATGGCAAATAATCAGACCCCCTTTAATGCCAATTTCTATAATAATGACTACCAACGGATGAAGGAAAAAGATCCGGATCAGCATAGGGCCGATAAACCGAAAGCCTATCTTAATTTTGCTTTGTTTGACGATCAGTTTAAACTGGTGGAAGATAACAGCGGTGTAAAACAGGTAAAAAACGAACCTGATCAGTTACAGACGTTGGCGGTCGACAAAATGGTCATGAAACAAGCCGGATTTCTGTATATTTATACGAGTAATGAAACGCCTCAGGACGTATTCTTTGATAACCTGGTTGTAACACAGGCAACAGGAAAGGTACTGGAAGAGACGCATTATTATCCGTATGGGTTAACGATGGCGGGGATAAGTTCGAATGCGTTGATGGGAAAGAATTATCCGGAGAACAGATTGAAGTACAACGGGAAGGAGTTGCAGAGCAAGGAATTTGGAGATGGTAGCGGATTGGAATGGTATGACTATGGGGCGAGGATGTATGACGCGCAGATAGGAAGGTGGCATGTGATAGACCCATTAGCGGATAAATATACATCATCCACACCATACAACTATACATTTAACAACCCGGTCCTGTTTACAGATCCGGATGGGCGTGATGGGATGGTGACCAGAACCAATGGGAATGGTACAAAGAAAAATCCAAATGTTGTAACAATCAAAGCCAATTATTACTATAGGAATGGAAACTTAAGCAGTGCGCAAAAAGACGCCTTAAATAATGCAGTGGCCGACTTTAATTCAACAACTCAAACTTCCGGGAAGTCAAGTGATGGAACATATACTGTTACAAAGTTCGAAATAACGGCTCGGGGGTTTGATACTGATGAACAAGTAAATGCAGCGGTTGCCGGAGATACATATACGAATGAGATGGGAGGAACAAGTGGATATGGGAATAAGATTGTTGCAATAGACAATGAAACCGGAAATAATGCACTTGGATCTGATGTTAGAGGGTCGAGGGCTTCAGGTGGTTCCAAGGAAATACAAGTCTATAACGATAATATAAAAAAAGCAACAGATCAGGGTCTTTCTGGTACTGAGATTCTAAGAAGCATGTTTAGACATGAAATTGGACATAACATGGGAGGAGAGCATGGAGATCCTGGGCCAATGGGAAGTGGGCATATTCAGATGGGTTTTAGGCCGAAATTGGGTAGTATTGGCATCCAGGAGCCTTATGTGGAGAGGGTTAATGTAACCAGTAAATTTTTACCTACACTTATTAATAGAATTCAAAGCCCGGTGGGGCCAATAATGTTGCATTACAGAAATTAATAGCAATGAAATCAATATGTTTTTTTTTACTAGCGACGCTATTGACAATTAGTCATAGGATTTACGCGCAAGACACTCAATTTGCAAGTAAAGTTAATCGGAGTAATGTTGATTCATTGGTGCGATTGGAAGGTTATTACATAAAAAAGATTGAGAAGATGAAAGTTCTCGATATGGAGCAAAACAGGAAAAACCGATTGACCGGAAAACCTTTTAAAATAGCCATTGATACGAAAACTGAAGATTTCTTTTTTCCTGCTAATGCCAGTGAGGAGGATTTGGATCGGGTACTTAATGGTTTATCGCACAAGAATCACCAGGCAATTTATCTTTATTGTTCTAGTGCGAATTATTCGATATTTAATGCCCAGTTTCTAAATGAAACCGAAAAGGTAAGCAGAGATACTTGTCCCGGATTGAAGTCTATCAAATATTACATATTGAATAAATCAGACAGGTATTGTTATCAGGTATTTTACATATCTGGTAAATGGATAAAAGGTTTGGCAATCACAGCGGTACAAAAGAATGTATTTCGGGATAAACTGGTGTATATCAAAGATACCTCCTCACCAGTCAGCGTTTTTCTGTTGAATAAGATTTTGGACTTACGAGAAGTACAAGGTGAGCCGCTGACATTATGGCGACAAGTTCCTGGTATATTTGATTAAGGGAAAGAATATGTTTTTTTATATAACGTGTATCCGTTAGGGAGAAGAACTGTAAACAATTATATGAAGTACTGGTTGTTGCTGATTGCCTTCATCTGTTGTATGTTGATAACGCTTACCGACGGTGTCAGCCAAGCTCCTGTAAAACGAAAGCCTTTTAAAGCGTTCATTGACAGTCTTACGAACACGACAGGTCTTCGCTTCGATAACAAAAAGCCGGCGAAAGTAAAGATAGATACGATATTTGCCAACGGCCAATACCAGATTGTCCGTAATAATGGACTGGTGAAGCAGTATTATAAATTAAAAGATAAGTCAACCAACGTTACTGATCTGGATAACTGTAATAGTTTTCTGGGAATAGGTAAAAAGGTATTTTTAAAAGATACGATGAGGTGTTGGACGCGGTTTGAATATGATGCACACAGTTCTTTTTCCTACAACAGTGCTTCTTTTATTACGGGAATGGCGGAGCCGGCTGATGATTGTTCCGGAAGTTTATGCAGGGTTTACACATATGCTGTAATTGCAAAGTTCGGCGCGGATACGAGCGTTCAATACTTATCATACACAGACAATATAACAGGGCTAAGGTATGGTGATATTAACCATGACGGATGGCTGGATTTCCTGGATATTCAGCAGGGAATGGACCTGGACGCCATGAGAGCAATCCGGAAAAAAGGTGGAAAGTATAAGAACCTGGAATGCGATAATAGTGCCTGCTATAGAATTCGTGCTATCACGTATCGGCGTGGAAAATGGGAAGCGCTGAGAGATAAGGAAGGAAAAGCGTTGTATTGGTTGGTGAAATTGGATACCCCCTATGAACAGAAGAGTACATTTGAGGTGATACTTTCAAACGGGCCATACAAATGGTAAATCCGGAGAGTTGCGAACCCGCTGTTCTATTTGATTATAATTATAACAACAGCAGGGCAAAAAGCGCAATAGGTTAAGACCTGCACCCGGATTTCTCCGCCGCAGGCTGCCGACGTTCTGCCATCTAAACTATCCGGTTGCCCGGAGCAGGACTCGAACCTGCATCTCCCGCCTGGATCGAAGTAACCCATTACTACGGCACCTGCTGTTGTTATAAAATTATCAGGGTAACAAATATGATAGGAGGAGTTTCAGTTTGGAGTTGAAGTAGCCCATCATGACGACACCTGATAAAGATGTTTCAACATAACAACGGGGCAATAGCACTAACGGGCTTGTTTCTGCTGTTTACCACTTACTATTCCGGGATCTGCTCACCGGAAGCAGGATTCGAACCTGCGGTTTCAGACTGTAGAGAAGTAACCGTTATATACGGCACCTGTTGTTATGTTGTTGATATAGTTGCCCGGACAGGATTCGAACCTGTATTTCCATCGCTGGACAGTATGGCTGTAAATACGCTTCCCTACTGGCATGTAAGCGGTCGGTGCACTGTAAACTCTGATCATGGCGGGGCATACCCGGCACGATATATTCCATACACTCCACGGTGACTATAATTTTACCGTAGCTTTTCCTTTTAAGCTACCGGGCCGTTTACAGCGCGCCCTTTTTGACGCGCTGTTTTTTCAGGTAGTTAACAAAACCGGATGAATATTACAGGGTTATGTTATGGATGTGCGCCAGGGCGGACTGGCCGTTTTCAATGGCTTCCATCACTTCAAATATTTTGTCGCTCCAGCCGCTGATGAGGTATACATCCTTTTGATGTAATGTCACCGGTGTTGTACCTAATCCTTGCAGGTCAAAGAGATACAATTTGGCGTTGGGCGCTATTTTTTTGTATTGGTACCAATGTTGTGCAAAGGTGTCTTGTGTGTTGTTGCTGTTCCACAACTGGCAGTCGGTGAACATCATGACCTTGTCTGCGACATAGTGTCGCCGGATCAGGTCAGCCAGTACCAGGTATCCGTTGGTGGAGTAACCTACTTCCCCTGCTCTTCGGTAGAATGCGTCTACGTTGGAGAGGATGCTGTCCCCGGGTAGTGCCACTGTTTTCCAGGTGTCTCCGAACAACCCGCTGATCACGTGTTGGCATTTGTGCTGCAGTATCATTCCCAGCATCAGACCAATGTCGTAGCCCATGATTTTGCTTTTGGGTGACACGGGGAACTGCATGGACCCTGACACGTCGCAGGCGATGACTACACGGGTGTTGGCGTCAAAACCTTTCAGGTGTTGCACGCTGGTTTTAACAGCGGTTTCCAGGGCCTGCATCAGTTGACCGGTAAGTCCGTGCACGACTCCCTTCAGCTCGCGGTAGGCCGCCAGGTAGCGGAAAGGCAACTGTTTGGAATGCTGCACTGCGGTGGCATTGGTCAGGTGTTCACATACCATCCTGATATAGGTGGCGCCGACATCGTTTTGCAGCAGGTTGCGCAGGTTACGCATGGTAGCCATGTATCCCAGCTGGTTGCTGAGGATCAGGTCTTCCCAGGCCTGACGCATAGCCGCCTGTTTTTGCGTTTCGGACGAATAGGACTGCTGCCCCACGGCAGACAAAGATGTTTCCCAGGTGTACGGAACAGACAAGGTGTTGTTCACAATTTTATTGAACAGTTCCTGTTGTGTTTCGTCTTTCGCTTTAGGGTGTACCAGGAACAAGGCGTCTTTCAGCGTGATGGCTGTTTTACGGTTGTATTTGGCGAACTGGTATTCATCAAAATGGTTGAAGGCCTGGGCCAACCCTTTTTGTACCTGTTTGCTCAGCTTATGCAGCTTTTTTACCCGGGTGCGTTCGTTGGCCAGCGTATAGTAGGCCAGCATTTCTGTGATTTCATCCGCCCGTTGTATTACACGCGCTACTGTTTTTCCTACGAGTGCATTACCGCTGAAACGTTGGGCCATTTCCACGGCCAATACCATGGGAACGCTGCGCATATACATTTTTTCGCGGGCATACACCGCCAGCCGGGCTATAAAAGCAGGGTCGTTCTGGTCCATCAGCCGGCGGATACGAGCCAATCTCTCACCGGTCCCTTCATAGAACTGGTCATTCAGAGAGGCTGTCACTACGCTGGTGTACAGTTCCAGCTCCGGCGTTATCCTGTAAGCCGGCCCGCCTGCATGATTGGTTACCTTTTGGGTGCCTTGGGTGAAAAGATTGAATTTCATATCATTTTGTATTACTGTGTGATTGATGATACAAAGATGTTCCTATATGTGCGCAGTCTTTTTGCGCAGGTCTATTTTTTATTTATTTTTATTGAAATTTTTTGTCGATGCCTGTTAACCGTAACGCTTTAATAAGATATAAAACCATTGACACCTGCCTTCGGAACCGCCGCCGGCGCTGGACTTTGCAGAACCTGATCGACAAAGTATCGGATGCCCTTTATGACTATGAAGGCATGGAAAAAGGAATCAGCCGCCGCACCATACAGGCGGATATCCAAATGATGCGCAGTGATAAGTTGGGATATAACGCCCCGATCATCATCGTGGAAAAAAAATACTATACCTATGAAGATGCGGACTATAGCATTACCAATATTCCCTTGAGTGAGCATGATCTCACCCGTATGACAGAAGCAGTGGAGGTACTGAAACAATTCAAGGGTTTTTCTCATTTCCAGCATTTGAATGAGGTGGTGCAGAAACTGGAAGGGCACGTATACGCCTCTGCGCATGATCAGCGCACTATCATTGATTTTGAAAAAAATGAACACCTGCGGGGACTGTCGCACCTGGGAATGATTTATGATGCGATTGTCCGGGAGCAGACGTTATCAGTGAAGTATCAGTCGTTTCGCGCTAAAGCTGCCAGTACCATGCATTTTCATGCCTGGTGGCTGAAAGAGTTTAAAAACCGCTGGTTTGTGGTGGGTACCAGAAACCAATTCCCTGCGGTAACAACCCTGGCGCTGGACAGGATACTGGAATTAAAAATCGATGAGACCGAGCCGTACCGTCCTAACCTGGACGGGCACACGCCGGAAACCTATTATGAGCATGTGATTGGTCCTACCGTTGGTAATGGGAGGCCCATGAAAGTGACCATCCTGGTTACGCCGGAACATGCCCCCTACGTGCTGACCAAACCGCTGCATCATAGCCAGGAGGTAGTGTCTGAAGGAGCGGAAGGCACCATCGTTACTATTAAGGTGGAGCACAATTTTGAGCTGGAAAGGGAAATTCTCGGGTTTGGGGAGGCGATGAAGGTGCTGGGACCGGAGAAGTTGCGTGCTACGATAGCGTGGCGGTTAAAACATGCTGCGGAAAAATATCAGAAGGATAAGGAAGGCTGATCCTAAGATCAGCCTTCCCATATGTTAGTTTTTATACACCCTCACATAATCCACTTCCATCACCCCTTTGGTAAAGGCCGGATCAATGGCGCCACCAAAAGTGCCTCCCACTGCGAAATTGAGCAGGATAAAAAAGTCGTGGTTGAAAGGCAGTCCGGCTGCGTTGTTAAAAGTAAAGTACAGTTTATCATCTACATACCAGCGGAGTTGTTTGGGCGACCAGTCCAGGGTATACTTATGGAACGCACCGGTTTCGTTGGCTACCATGGTCGTACCGCCGTCGCCGTTAGCGCCGGCATGGTCCGGATGATGTACGGTTCCATATATTTTCTGTGGCTCGTTGCCTTTATGCTCCATGATATCTATCTCTCCGCAGGCGGGCCATCCGGCAGTGGCGATGTTGCTGCCCAGCATCCAGATGGCGGGCCAGGTACCGCCGCCTACCGGCAGTTTGGCACTGACTTCTACCCGGCCATAGGTGAAATTGAACTTCCCTTTCGTGAGCATACGGGCTGACGTATAATCTTTTCCGTTATAACTTTCCTTTTGCGCTATGATTTTAAGCGTACCATCAGATACCGAAACATTCTGTTGACGGTCGGTGTAGTACTGTGCTTCTGCATTGCCCCAGCCGTTATCGCCGGTACCGATGTCATAGCCCCATTTTTTCGGGTCGGGTGCACCATCCTGGTTAAATTCATCAGACCACAGGAGTTTGGTAGACACCGGAACTACAACAGATACCGATTGAGAGGTAGTAAGGCCATCAGCGCTTTTAGCAGTGACCTGCACCTTGTAGGTATTGGCTCCCGGCGTATTGTAGGTATAACTCGTACTACCGTTGGCGGTAGTTCTGATATAGCCGTTACCGAAGTCGTAGTCATAACTCACCGCATGGTCGGCGACGGCTGTGAAGGTGACCGTGCCGCTACTATCGGTACTGACAACGGTATTGACCGTCAGGTTTTGCGGCGCTACTTTTTCTGCCGGTTTGTTGTCGTTTGATTTGCCACAGGCGCTGAGGCTGACCAGCAGCACCATCATCATTCCAGTTACATGTTTCATAAGCTATTGAATTGCGATTAGTTTTACATACCATGCCCCCGGGTCCTGCACACAGCGCAGTGTCATATGGGTATCCGTTCTTTCCAGTACCTGGTATTTATGTACGCCAAGGTAAAGGCCAAGGTGGCCTTTTACTGCGAAGGTGATAAATTCCTGGGTAGCGTTGCCATCATATCCGAACGTTTCCGTATAGTCGGCAGCTTTAGGACCGGTGAGCGTATAATCGCCGGTACCACTCAGGGAAGGGTCGAAGTCTTTCAGGTATTCTTTTTTGCCAAACAGGTCGTTGTTGGTAGTGTGGGTAAATACGTTGTCTTTCACGTTAAACGTGTATACGTCGTCGTAAATACCGAGACCGGCTTTGTCATTTGGCGGAGCGGCCCACCAGGCGGGTGTAAACACATCGGCAGCAGATACGCCGAGGTGACCGGGTTCATCTTTATCTACCCGCCATTTTTTGGTACCGTTATTTGTCAGCATACGCACCAGTTCGGGATCGGGTGTATAAGCGCGGTATATCTCTGCTTCTACAGTAGTGCTGCTGGTGATACCGGCGCTTCCGGAAGCCATCACGGTGATGGTGAGTTTTTTAGTGCCGGTAAAATCGTAGGTATAGCTGAAAGTATTGACAGTGCCGAATTTGGCTGGTTTGCCATCGCCGAAATCCACTTTGTAGTTATACGCGTGTTCGGCGCTGATGCTGAGCTGTATGGTACCGGAGCCGTCACCATTGGGATGGGTGGCGTCTTTCCCGGTGATGGTGAGGGTTACCACCGGTTTGCCGGGTGTGGCGAGGTCCCGCATTTTATAATCGTCTTTGCCGCAGCTGCCGGCGAAGAGCAGGACTGCCAGGAGCAGGAACGTTTGTTTTATAGTGTGGATCATACGTGTGCGCAATTAGTTGGTTAATATGATATCATCGAACAGGATGGTATAATTGAGGCTGCCATCGCCCTGGGTACCGTTGTCCAGGAAGAACAGGATATTTTGCAGTTTCTTGCTGTTATCGGTGATTTTACCGCTGAAGTCGAAGGTGAGTTCCTCCCAGGTATTGGCTTGGGTGGTAACGGCTTCGGTACTTTCCTGGAATGAATTATCACCGGTTCTTTCCAGCTGTAGCGTAATGCGCAGGCCGGGGCGCCAGGAATAGATTTTTACCTTGAATTTTTTATTGCTGGTAAAATCTATCGGGTTGCTCATGATGATATAGTTACCAGCCCAGGTCTCACCTTTGGGCTTCACCATTTTACCGACGGTGGCGCTGGTATTGATACCGCCGGGATAGGGGTTGGCAATGACGGAGGTAATGTTACCGCCAAAATCGCCCCAGGCGTAGTTGACAGTAGGTGATTCAAACGTCATGGGCAATACGAGTGCATCGTAAATGGTGACTGTTTGCGTAGCGGCAGTGATGGCAGCGCCTCCGCTTTGGGCCTCCACTTTTAGCTGATATTTACCGGCTTTGGCGTAGGTATGTGTAACATGGGCACCTTCAGCGATTAACACGGGTACTTCATTGTCCGCATCGCCGAAGTACACTTTGTATCCTCCTGTAGCGTACAGTGCGGTGGCGGACACGGTAAGATCATGTACGTTCGCGCTGGCCGTAACGGAGAGGCTTTCAGGTGCCCGGAATGTTACAACAAGTTGTTTGGTGATCTCTGTTTTAAGACCGGTGATACCGGAAGCCACTACTTTCACCGGGTAGGTACCTTCCTTATAAATATGGGAGGTTTGTTTACCGGGGAGTACGGTGACCGGGTCTTTGGTGGCATCTCCAAAATAAATATCGTAAGCCGTAGCGCCGGCGCTGTTGGGCGTAATGGTTACCAGGCCGGAGTTATCGTTCGTGATTTTAAAGCTGATAGCTTCGTCGGTAGGGGCGGTACCTGTTTTCAGGAAGTCCGTATCGTCGAAGTGATCTTTGGTGCAGCTGCTGCCCAAAGTAATGAGCAGCAGGAGCGGTATATAAATCAGTTTGTTCATGCTGTTGGATTTTGGCTGTTAATAACCAGGGTTCTGTTTCAGTTGGGAGATATCTATCTCCCGCTGTGGGATAGGGAACAGTTCATGTTTACCTGCTTTGAAGCCACTGATAACGGTTGCGGCGCGGCCGGTACGTACCAGGTCGAAGAAGCGGTCGCCTTCCATGGCGAGTTCGAGGCGGCGTTCGTCCCAGATGGCTTGTTTGAGTGTGTTACCGGATGCCGTTACATCGTGCAGGTTATCGCGGAAAGCGCGGCGGCGTACACGGTTCAGGTAGTCGCGGGCTTTGGCATCGTTGGGTGAAGTAGCGCGGTTGTTGGCTTCTGCCGCTAACAGCAGTACTTCCGCAAAACGAATCGTGCGGTAGTTGTTGAGATAATTCAGTTCAATCTGACCGCTGGTTTCACCTTTACGCGGGAGGTATTTCTGGTTATACAGACCGGTGTTTTTGTAGGGCGCCACCTGATATTTAATCGTGAATTCAGGATGAGCGGTGCTGTAGGCTTCTATATCCAATACTGTTACATTTTTACGCTGATCGCCGGCTGCATAGGCTTTGGCCAGCTCCTGTGTAGGCAGGTTGGTACTCCATCCCGGTGCATAGGGACTGGAGCCGGTGAGACCACGGATACCGCATTGTTGTACAGCATAGTTGCCCTGGCCACGGGTGGCAGCGCCCCAGTTGTAATAGGGAAAGAGGTTGGAGTATTGGATCTCAAATACCGATTCGATACCGTTTTCACCACCTTGTAAAAAGATGTCTCCGAAATTGCTGACCAGGTTGAAAGGTCCGTTTACTACATTTTCGAGTACGGTTGCCGCAGCGTCGAATTTGT
This sequence comes from Chitinophaga qingshengii, assembly GCF_014529935.1. Classification (GTDB taxonomy): domain Bacteria; phylum Bacteroidota; class Bacteroidia; order Chitinophagales; family Chitinophagaceae; genus Chitinophaga; species Chitinophaga qingshengii. The sequence goes on along the minus strand of NZ_JACVFC010000001.1, from coordinate 2,504,078 downwards.
TTTCGTAGATCAGCACTTTTCCCAACAGTGCTTGTGCTGCATATTTTGTGACGCGTCCAGGCTGGGAATTGGATGGCGGTAACACGACGATGGCTGCATTCAGGTCTTTTTCTATCTGTGCGTACACATCGGCCTGTGGTGATCTTTGCAGGGTTTTGGAATCGGAGAGGATCAATCTTCTTTCAAAAAACAAGGGTACATCTCCAAAAAATTTCACCAGGGTAAAATAATAATACGCACGGAGGAAATATATTTCTCCATAAAGCGCCTCTTTACCGGTGAAATCAATGGTTTTACCGGACAGCGTTTTGTCTTTGTATTGGGTGAGATAATTCGCGCGGTTGATGCCCTCGTAGGCGGATTTCCATAGCTCGGTGAGATAATCGTTGGTGGGGGTATGGGTGTAATCATCTATCTGCTGCAGGCCCAGTACATCCGATGCATTTTCTCCACCGGTAACGGCGTTGTCGGAAGCAATGTCGCCAATAGGAACCGCCTGATTGAGCCATTGTAGGGGAGAATACACGCTCACCACCATGGTTTTATAATCGTCCGCTGTTTGCAGGTAGTCTTTTTCGGTTACCAGAAAATCTTCGTGTGCATCATAGTCTACCCACTTCTTGCAGGAAGAAAGGAGCATCACAACGATGAGTAGTCCGGTTATATGGAGTACGTTTTTCATGTTGTTGTTTTTTACAGTTTGAAATCAATGCCTACAGACCATGTTCTGGCTTGTGGATAAGCGCCACGGTCCACGCCGGTGTTCATGATGAAACCGGATACTTCAGGATCATAGCCGGAGTACTTCGTGAAAGTGAAAGCATTTTTCACTTGTATGTATACGCGTGCCTGTGAGAAGCCGGCTCTTTGGAAGAAGCTGGTGGGCAGCGTATAGCCGAACATGATATTTTTGATTTTCACGAAAGAGCCATCTTCTACATAACGGTCAGAAGCCCGGATATTACTGTTGGCATCGGTGAAGGAGTACCGGGGATAACGTGCATCGTTGGTGCTGCCCGGACCGGTCCATCTGTTCAGTACATCGCGGAACTTGTTGGTGAAGTTGGCGTTCCTTTCATAGGCGCGATAAATATCGTTACCTACGGAAGCATAGGTGAATACATTGAGATCAAACTTTTTATAGGAGAGCGACAGGTTCCAGCCGAAGGTGAATTTCGGGAAGGGGTTGCCGATCTGGGTTTTGTCTTTGTCGTTGATAACACCGTCGCCATTGATGTCTGCGAAACGGATATCACCGGGTTGGGCGCCATCCTGTTTAGGGGCTTTGGCAATTTCATCGGTGGTTTGGAACAGACCAGCGGTTTTATAACCATAGAAGTAGCCGGGGGCTTTGCCTTTTTCAAAGCGGGTTACGTCCTGGGACTGGCCGTTGAAGTAGTTGCCACCGGTAACATAGGCCGTACCGTCTTCGTTGGTAGCAGTCACGATATTTTTGGAGGTAGTGAAATTAACGTTGGTATTCAGTTTCAGGTCGCGGGTAATGTTTTCGTTATATCCAACGGTAAATTCTACGCCACTGCTGCGGGTAGAGCCGATATTGGATTCGGGCACTTTGGCCGTACCGAGGTAGAGGGATGGTTCCGAAATAAACAACAATCCTTTTACTTCTTTCCTGAAATAGTCTGCTGATACAGAGAATTTGTTTTGGTAGAAAGTAATGTCAAAGCCGATGTTGAACTGTGTCTGTTTTTCCCAGGCCATATTGGGATTGGCGTAAGAGCCAACAGTGGAGCCGGGCACAAACACATTTCCAAACGTATAGCCGTTGTTGTTACCGCCATCGTAATTGGGACCGCCGGTCACTATTTTAATGGGAGCGGGGTTTACGTTTTCATTGCCTACAGTACCATAGCTGCCTCTTATTTTCAGGAAGCTGATAAAATCTGACCGGAAAAAATCTTCCTGTGATGTTACCCAGCCGGCGGAACCGGAGAAGAAGTTGGCATACGGATTATTCAGGCCGAAGGCATAGGAACCGTCTCTTCTGGCGGTAAAGGAAGCCAGGTATTTGTCGCGGTAATCGTAATTGATCCGGCCGAAATAAGACAGGTTACGGCGGAAGTAATGTGAATTACTGTTCGTACGGGCGTTCAGGTTAGGCGCCACGTCTCCATCGGAATCGCGCACCTTTATCTCTTTACCGTTGATGATAGTATCGCGGTAATAGACCAGGCCGGCGCTGTTGGTTCCGGTAGCGGCGCTAAGGTCTGCAAATGCCCAGGAGTTGAAAGGTACATCCTGTGCAGTGGCGGTGATGCCGTTACCGGTGGTTTTATACATCGCGCCACCTGCTACTACATCGAAGTGGTGATGTTGTTTTACATTAAAGGTATAATTGGCGAATGCTTCCGCAGTAAAGCTGAAATTACTTTCCTTGGTTTGTGAAACGCTGTTATGAGCGGTAGAGGATATTCCTCCCAGCGGGTTTCTGTATACCACCGGTGAACCGTCTGCCGTCATAGTGTTTTCCACGTTCAGCGGGCCGTAGAATGCCAACGGGGTGAAGGTTTTGCTGGTATTATCCCAGTTGGTATAGCCAAAGCGGCCGGTCAGTTTCAGGTCTTTGATCACTTCATACTGTAATTCTGCTTTACCATACAGTTTATTCCCGTTGTTGAGGTTGTAGGTGTTTTCCAGTTTGGTGAGCGGGTTGAAGATCTCTGACTGGAGCAGGTTACTGAAGCTGTATCTACCTACTGTGTTGGGTACCTCATTATATACCGGTACGGTAGGGTCAAAGTTGAGTGCACTGCCGATGATGGAGTTGAACGAGTTTTCCTGCAGGCCCTTGCTTTTGATATTCACGAAACTGGTATTCAGGATGAATTTCAGTTTGCGGGTGATGTCTGCGGAGATGTTGGAAGTCACGTTGAGCCTTTTGAAGTTGGACTTACCGCCGCCGCCTACGATACCATCCTGTGCAAGGTACCCGGCGGAGAGGAAGTAGGTCATTCGTTCACTGCCGCCGCGGGAGCTGGCGTTGTAACTCATGATAGGAGCGGTACGGAATACTTCTTTTTGCCAGTTGCTACCGGCGCCCAGTTTAGCCAGATCGGGGAAGATGATATCGCCACCGGCAGCTACGCTGCCTTCGTTGATGATAGCGCCATACTCCGCTGCATTTAGTACCGGCGTGGTTTTCAGCACTTCCTGGATACCATAGTTCGCGTTAATGGTCAGGTCCGGCTTCTGGTTCTTTTTACCCCCGCGGGTGGTGACTACAATCACGCCATTGCCGCCTTTTACGCCGTAGATAGCGGTAGTAGCCGCATCTTTCAGTACGTTGATGGACTCGATGTCCGCGGCGTTGAGGGCGTTCAGATCATCGAGTGATTGCATCGCGCCGTCGATGATCACGAGGGGATCGGTGCCGGAGTAGGAAGGGATACCCCTGACCAGCACCGTGGGCTTGGAACCGGGAGATCCGCTCTGGATGACATTTACGCCGGCGGCACGGCCCTGCAGGGCTTCTTCCGGGCGTACCGGCCGAAGTGCCGTGATATCGCTGCCTTTGATGGTGGATACCGCACCGGATACCTTGGTCACTTTTTGGGTACCGTAGCCTACTACCAGTACCTCATTGAGGTCACTGGGTGATGTTTGCAGCCGGATGTGGAGCGGGGCGCCCGTGATGGTTACTTCCTGCTGTATAAATCCTACCGCGGATATATGCAGTGTTTTTTCCCCCGGAAGTACGCTGATACGGAAGGTGCCGTCAGCGTTGGCGGCGACGGCTGTTTTGCTGTTGCGGGACACCACCGATGCCCCGGGGATAGCCTCCCCTTTTTCGTCGGTTACTTTGCCGGTAACGGGAGTGTTTTGTGCCCATGACATATTGGCAAAAAACAACAGTACAGGCATCAGCATGCATGCAAGAATTTTTTTCATACGTGAGTCAGTTTTTTCAGTTTCATACGGAGGGTCTCCGATGTGGATGCTGATCTTTCGTTTCTAAATTTTTTTAAGAATTTGCCTGGATTTTAGTTGACAGGATTGTTGGTTTGGATGCGGTAAAATTATCGGTTCCTGCTTTCAAGCCCAATAAAAGCGGTACATCTCTACTACATCATTATTTAGCAAATAATTGATTATCAATAAAGATTGACTACATCATTACTACATCATCCGAATTGTATATCTTCATTTTATGAGAATAGGGTGTTTGCTTATCTTGTTATACCTATGCACGTTGACCTGTGCCGGACAAAACACAATAGGGCTACCGCAGATCATCAATTACAGTAAAAGTGATTTTAAGGCAGGGACACAAACCTGGGATATCCGGCAAGACAGCAGAGGTATGATGTACTTTGCCAATAATGAAGGAATGCTGACCTATGACGGCAGTCACTGGAACGCATATCCGTTGCCGAATAAGACGATCGTCCGCGCCCTGGCAATGGACAAGGAAGACCGCGTGTATGCCGGTGGCCAGGATGAGATAGGGTATTTTGAAAGAGGTACTAACGGGATATTGCGTTATACTTCCCTGAAAAAATTACTGCCAAAATCGCAGGACCGGTTCGCCGATATCTGGCGCATAGAGATATTCGGGGAGTCCGTTTTTTTCCAGGCCTCGGACCGGCTGATGGAATTCCGCAACAACAGTATTAAAGTATATCCTACCACCAGTGAATGGATGTATCTACATAAAGCGGGTAACAAATTATATGCACAGGACAAAGCCAATGGCCTGTTGCAGCTGGTGCGCCATGAATGGGTACCGGTGCCGCTACGGCAGCCGCTGAATAATATATTGATATCCGGAATTATGGAAACGGGCCGGAATAGTCTGTTGATCACCACACAAACCGATGGCCTTTACCTGATCAAGCCGGATGGCGAGGTACAAAAGCAGGAAAGCCGTCTGCCCGCGGGTATCACGGTATGTACGCCTATCAATGCTTCCGAACTGGTGGCGGCAACCACTTCGGAAGGCTGCCTGGTCATGGACTTCAGTGGCCGTATCGTACAGAAACTGTCCCGGACGGAAGGGTTGCAGAATAATAATGTACTCAGTGTCTTCCTGGACAAAGACAAAAACCTGTGGGCAGGGCTCAATAACGGGATCAGTTTCATTGCCTATAATGCCGCTATAAAATATATCAGTCCCAGTAAGACCAACGAGGTATCCGGTTATTCGGCGCGGGTTTTCAAGGGACAATTATATATCGCTACTTCCGATGGCGGGTATTATGTGCCGTTGTCCGGCAGCGGCGACCTGAGTTTTTCCAAAGGTGATTTCGCGCGTATTCCCGGCAATCAGCATGAAGTATGGCGTTTCGATGAAGTGAACGGTCATCTGTTGATGGGGCGGCACGTGGGTTGTTTTGAAGTGAAGGACCGTGTAGATATACCGTTGGCTTATGGGCCGGGAACCTGGTTGTTCAAGCCTATGTCATCCGTATATCCTTCCACGGAGGTACTGGCCGGCACTTATGCGGGTGTGCGGATGCTCGCCTACGAACAGGGCCGGTTTACCGATAAAGGGATGATACCGGGGTTGCAGGAGTCCATCCGTTTCCTGGAGATCGACAACAATAATGTTATCTGGGCTTCCCATCCTTATCGCGGGGTGTATCAGCTGCAGTTGTCGCCCGACCGTAAAACGTTGTCCTATCGTTTGTTTACCGATAGTGCGGGGTTGCCTTCCGCGCTGAATAATTTTGTATTTAAAGTAAAGAACCGGGTGGTATTTGGCACCGCGAAGGGCATATATGAATTTGATGCCACTGCCGGCAGGTTTGTACCATCTGCTTTCCTGCAGCCTGTTTTCGGGCATATGGATATCCGTTATCTCAACGAAGACGGTGATGGAAACCTTTGGTTTTGCAGTGGTAAAAAGGTAGGGGTAGTGGATTTCCGGCGGCCATCGGGCGGCAAACCGTTTACCATTACCTATATCCCCGAATTGGATGGACGGATATTGTTGGGGTTTGAGAATATTTATGCTTACAACAAAGAGAATATTTTCATTGGCTCGGAGAAGGGGATGATACACCTGAACTATGAAAAATACGCCGGTAACCAGCAGCAGGTCCGTATTATGCTGGGGCAGGTAAGGGTGTCGGGCAAATCGGACAGCCTTATTTTCGGCGGTTATTTCAAACGTACGACGGCGGGATATATACAGGAGGACCAGGAGGCGCCGGCGTTGCCTAAAAGTGATAATTCCTTTCATTTCGAGTACAGTTCACCGGCGTATGGGTTGCAGAATAATATAGAATACAGTTATCAGCTGGAAGGATATGACGGGCGCTGGTCTGTTTGGTCGCCCAGGCCCGAAAAGGATTACACCAATCTGCCGGATGGCAAATACATCTTTAAAGTGAAAGCGAGGGATAACCTGGGGCATGAGTCGGTAGAGTTACGTTACCGGTTTAGCGTTATGCCGGCCTGGTATAAAACGGTGTGGGCTTACGGGGTGTATGGTTTGTTGCTGGGAGGGCTGTTGTACCTGTTATATCGCTGGCAGCAGCGGAACCTGGCCGCGCAGCAGCGTAAGTTTGATGAAGAGCAGACCCGGTTGAAATATATTCATCAGCTGGAGCTGGAAAAGAACGAGAAGGAGATTATCGCGCTACAAAATGAGAAGCTGGCCAGTGAGATTCGTTTTAAGAACAGTGCTTTGGCGGATGCATCGTTGCATCTGGTGGAGAAAGAGGATGCGTTGGTGAAGGTAAAGGATATATTAGCCAGTGCGTATAAGAAGAATGATAACAATCCGGAGATCCGTAATGCCTTGTTGTTATTGAATGATGTGGAGAAGAACAATGCCAGTTGGGAGCAGTTTGCTTCTCATTTTGATGAGATCAACAATAATTTTCTGAAGAAGCTGAAGGAGCGTTTTCCGGTATTGACCAATACCGATCTGAAGTTGTGTGCGTATTTGCAGTTGAAGCTTTCCAGCAAAGAGATAGCGCAGTTGATGGCGATTTCTGTGCGTGGCGTAGAGATTAAGCGGTACCGGTTGCGTAAGAAATTGAATTTGCCTACCGAGCAGCAGATGACGGATTTCTTTTATACTATTTAGGTAGATTTTATTGCTTCCCCTATTTTCCCCGGGTTTCCCAGCTCAGGGTTAGGGTGTTTATTGTCCTGGTTTTGCTTCCGTAATGAGGCATATTTTAGCCAAATAAGCACGTGTTTTTTGTTTTAACCCTTTTGCATCAACGTTTTAGCTGCTTACACGTTTTAGCAATCCCATTTGACCAGCTTTTTGCTTTTTTCTGATAGAAAATTAACAATTACATAATAACTTTAAGCAAAAGTTTGATAATTATATCGAACTAATTAAAATTTTCATGGAAGTTCTTGTTTAGTTTTAGAAAGTTTATCTAACTTGAACCGGAATTATGAGAGAAAGCTGATTCACTTGTTATAAAAAACGGCGAAAATAAAATTTGTGACCAGGCAAATTATCAATCAAAATGGTGTCTGACCGCCAGGAGTTATTCAAGAAGACTATACTAAAACATCTTTACTTCAATAAGGAGTTGTCGTGTACGGATTTAACGCAGTTGACCGGCAGAAGTCTTCCGCATACAACGAAAGCGCTCAATGAATTAGTGAAGGAGGGGGTGGTGATAGAATCGGGTTACGCGATATCTACAGGGGGGCGTCGTCCGCAGATGTATTCTGTACGGCAGGACTATCTGTATATTTTATCTGTAGCGATGGACCAGTTCATGACCAGTATTTGTATGCTGGATATGAGTAACCGGATGGTAGGTGAGGAACATGTTTTGGAGCTGGATTTATCGGCACATCCTGACGGAATTTCCATTCTGGGGGAGGAGTTAAAAAAGGTGATGAAGCAGTCGGGTATTCCTGCGGAGAAGTTTGCGGGTATTGGTATCGGGATGCCTGGTTTTGTGGATGTGACCAAGGGGGTGAATTACTCTTTTTTTGACAGTCCGGCCGGTAGTATTAATGAATACCTGGAGCAGGTAACCGGAGTACCGGTCAGCATTGACAATGATTCCAGTTTGACTGCCTTGGCAGAATGGAAGCTGGGAGAAGCCCGAAACCGTCAGCATGCGTTGGTGATCAATATTGGCTGGGGGATTGGTTTGGGCATGGTGTTGAACGGCAGTTTATTCCGCGGAGAGAATGGTTTTGCCGGGGAATTCAGTCACATACCACTTTTCACCAACAACAAAATATGCAGTTGCGGAAAAATGGGTTGCCTGGAAACGGAGACATCGTTGTCAGTGATTGCAGAGAAGGCCATTGCCGGTATTGCAGCAGGCAGGACCACCGTTATGAAAGGGTTGTCGATGGACAACAGGATTACCACGTATCATCAGATTATGGACGCCGCTATCAAGGGCGACAAGTACGCAGTAGAATTATTATCCGCCGCAGGCTATCACATCGGCAGGGGGATTGCCATACTGATACATTTATTTAATCCCAAGCTGGTGATTTTGAGCGGGCGGGGTACCAAAGCCGGCAAACTATGGCTGGCGCCGGTGCAGCACGCATTGAATGAGCATTGTATTCCTAAAATCGCAGAAAATGTAGAAATAAAAATTTCGTCCCTGGGTTATGCTGCAGAGCGATTAGGCGCCGCGGCACTTGTTATGGAAAATATAGATAAAAGCTTACAGAGAAAGTCGTAAATAAATAAGCAATCAATCAAAATAAACAGCATGGTAAAAGCTGTATAGGGGCTTCTTATGCTGTAACTATAACGTGTCAACATTTTATTATTTACATTCAAAATTTACCGCAATGAAAAGGTGGTTAGGCTTTGCGCTGCTGGCTTGTCTGGTGGCCATTTGCTGTCAAAGCGCTTACGCGCAGGAGAAAAAATGGGTTTCTGGTACCCTGAAGGACCGCTCCGGCGCCCCTGTAATCTATGCAACAATTATTGAAAAAGGTACTACTAACGGTGCCACATCCAATGACAAAGGCGCGTTCCGGTTGCAGGTAGCGCCCAATGCTACCCTGGTCATCACCAGCGTAGGCTTCACCAAGCTGGAAGTACCAGCCAGCGCTGATCTCAACCTGGTGATGGAAGATAATTCCAAAGGGTTGAGCGAAGTGGTGGTAACTGCTTTGGGTATTACCCGTGAGAAAAAATCACTGGGTTATTCCATGCAGGAAGTAAAAGCCAATACCCTGGTAGAAGCGCATGAAACCAATATCACCAACTCACTGACCGGTGTGGTGGCTGGTTTACAGGTAACCCGCTCCAGCGGCGGCCCTGCAGCGTCTTCCAAAATCAACCTGCGTGGTAACACTTCCCTGAATGGTAAGAACCAGCCGTTGATTGTGATTGATGGTGTACCGATGGATAACGCCACCGGTGTTGCCACAAATGGTACCAATGACTATTGGAATCCTTCCCTGGACATGGGTAACGGTCTGTCTGACCTGAACGCGAATGACATCGCCAGCATGTCAGTACTGAAAGGCCCTGCCGCTGCTGCGTTGTATGGTAGCCGTGCAGGCGATGGGGTTATTCTCATCACCACTAAAACAGGTAAAAGAAATTCCGGCGTTGGTATCACCGTTTCTTCTACTTTAGGAGTAGAGACTTTCTTTACCCGTCCGGATATGCAGAAAACTTACGGCCAGGGTACAAACGGCATCTTTGACCCGATTTCCGGCAGCAGCTGGGGTCCGAAAATAGCTGGACAGGAACTCACCAACTGGAATGGTAAGAAAGAGAATATGCGTTTCTATGACAACGCAAAAGCTTTCTACAACACAGGTTTAAGCCATAACGAGAATATCTCTTTCCAGCAACAACTGGATAAGACATCCGTATATACTTCCCTGAATTATCTGAATGATAAAAGCATGATCCCGGGAACTAAATTATCCCGTTTGAATGTTACCAGCAGAATCACCAGCAAGTATGGTGCAAAGGATCGTCTCTCTACAGACTTTAAGGTACAATACTCCAATTCCAATTCTTTAAACAGGCCAGCATCCGGTACTAACCCCTGGAACTATGCAACGCTGATGTACAGCATGCCTGTTACGATGGACATCACCCAATTTAAAGATCCGGTGAATGAATTCGGTAAAATGTACTGGTATAGTAAAGGCAATGACGTGAATCCTTATTGGGCCACCAAATACCGGCTCAACGAAGATATCCGTAACCGCTTTATCCTGAACGGATCCATGAAATATCAGTTCACCAGCTGGTTGGATGCTGAAATCAGAGCAGGAGGTGATATGTACACTACCAATACAGAAAGTAAAACCTATTTCGGTAGCCCTGCTGCTGTAAAAGGCGGTTACAGCACCGGAAGATATACTTTCTCTGAGCTGAACTACAGTACCTTGATCACTGCCAAAAAGGATAACCTGTTTGGTAAATTGAGTGGTAATATCAGCGTGGGTGGAAACCTGATGAAACAGAAAACTTCTAATGTTGGCTTTGGTACTGGTTCCCTGGTGGTAAAAGACCTGTTTGCCATTGGTAATGCGGAAGGCTCTATCAGCAGAACAGATGAGTTGACGGATCAACGTATTAACTCACTTTATGGAACGGCAGGTTTGAATTGGGATGGTTACCTGTTCCTCGATGTTACCGGACGTAATGACTGGACTTCTACCCTGGCGCCGGAAAATCGCTCTTTCTTCTATCCTTCTGTGAGCTTGTCTTACCTGTTTACAGAACATATTAAATCCCTGCCTTCCTGGTTGAGCTATGGTAAACTGAGAGCTTCCTATGCTGCCGTAGGTAACAGCTTACCTCCCTACCAGCTGTACAACTATTTTGAAATCAGCCAGGACCCAAATCAGAACACGATTGCCACCCGTAACAAAAAATACTTTAACAAAGGTGTACAAAGTGAGCTGATCAAATCTCATGAATTCGGTGCCGAATTCCGTTTTGTGGATAATCGTTTTGGACTGGATTTCACTTACTATAAGTCCAACGCTACCCATCAGTTAATAGATTTGCCATTAGACCCCGCTGCAGGTTATGGTTTCCGTAAAATCAATGCCGGTAATATTCAAAACAGTGGTATTGAGATTATGGCAGATGCCAGAATCCTTAACAATCCTAAAGGGTTGATATGGAACATCGCCGGTAACTTCTCCATGAACCGTAATAAGATTATTGACATCAGCCAGGCGGAAGGAGTGAATAATTATCCGTTAGGCGGTTTTGATGCCGTATCCGTAGTGGCCAGAACAGGTTCCCTGTATGGTGATATTTATGCCAATAGGATATTGCAACGTGTAACAGACGTAAACAGCCAATATTATGGCCAGCTGCTGCTGAATGCTGATGGTTTGCCGGTAGTGGTAGATGCACCATCCGGTGGCCAGTATCTGGGTAACCAGGGAACGAAGGCGCTCGTGGGTGTAACCAACACTTTCACCTATAAAAATTTCAGCCTGGGCTTCCTGGTGGATGCTCGTATCGGCGGCAACATTTTCTCTACTACCCAGCTGATGATGCAGAAATCCGGTACTGCCGCTGCTACTGCTCCCGGTGGAGAAAGAAATGACCTCGTGGTAGGTGGTGTGGTAGATGCCGGTGGTGGCAAATATGCGCCTAATACTAAATCTGTTACAACACAACAATATTGGAATGCAATGACCGCGGGTAACCTGGGTGCACCTGAAATCAACGTTTATGACGCTACCAGCATCCGCCTTAGAAATGTACAGTTTAACTATAACCTGCCTAAGAGCGTACTGGGCCGCCTGCCGGTACAGTCAGCAAAAGTAGGTCTGTCCTGCAATAATGTATGGATGATCTCCAGCCATATGAATGGCCTCGATCCGGAATCTGTATTTGCAATTGGTTCCAACGCTACCGGTTTTGAAAATGGTGCACCTCCCACCACCCGTACATTCCTGTTGAACCTTAGCCTTAGTTTCTAATCATTAATTGCAACTGACATGAAAAAAATATTCATAAAATCAGGTGTGGCTTTGGCAGCGTTTTCCCTGTTATTGTCCGCCTGCAGCAAATTTGAAGATCTCAACCATAATCCTAAGGTAGCTGATGAAACCCAGGTGCAGGAAGAGTTCCTGATCAACAGTTCTATCATCAACGCACAAATGAACCCTGATGTAGCAGAGCGTTCCTTCGTACTGATCTGGAAGGCGGCCGCTCACCAGCAGCTGGATGATGGTATTACTTCCGGTAGTAATAATGATGGCTGGTCTGATGCCTATTACAACCAGGTAACTGGCTGGCTGACCAGTATTTACGCTGCTGTTGATGTTAGCGAGAAAAAAATAAAGAGTGGTAACGTTAGCGAGTACACGAATAATCTGTTGCAGGTAGCCCGTATCTGGCGTGCCTACCTGTTAAGCGAAATATCCGATAACTATGGACCTGTAGCCATCAATGGTTATGTCAACGGTACCAACCCGGATTTTGCCAGCGTAAAAGACGTGTATTATTTTGCTTTGGCCGAGCTGAAAGATGCCAGCGCCAAACTGCAACTGGACCTGGCAGCTACCACAGATATGCAGAAGCTGGATCCTGCCTATAAATATGACTTCAAGCTTTGGCAACGTTATGCCAACTCTATGCGTATGCGCTTAGCTATGCGTTTATCTGAAGTAGATGCTGCTAAAGCCAAAGCAGAATTTGAAGATGCTGCTGCCGGTAATTTACTGACCGACATGAACCAGACTTTCCAGGTACAGGAAAAACCAGGATGGGACGCGCTGACCGGGGTTATGAGCCGTGAGTGGAATGAACAACTGCTGTCTACCACACTGGAGAATATCTACAACGGCCTGGGTGGTGTGAAAACGGCTGATCAGCTGACCGATGCTGTTTATCAGCCTTATATCAGACCGGCTGACTGGGCAGGTTTACAGTTCACCAACCACTTCCCGACTACTACCAACGATCCAATGGCAGGCTTCTGGTTTGATGGTTTACCACAGACCATAGATCCGCGCGCTTATAAAGCGTTTATCCCTGCAGGTGATTTCGCTAATGCGAATTTCTCCCGTTATCCTTCTTATAGTGAAAGGGTATGGAAAGAAACTGCCCGTCCGCTGATGGCGAACGATAAGGATACCGCTAAACTGCTGGAAGGTAAAATGGCCTGGAATGGACAAACAGACGGTGATTGGGGAACTAAAGGTACCCTTAACCGTTGGTATGGCTGGCCCGGTGCTGGTCCGCGTATGACACAGCAATTCCGCACCAGCGCAAGCAAACGTATATTCTTCGCGCCCTGGGAAACTTATTTCCTGATAGCAGAAGCTTCCGTAAGAGGATGGAATGTGCCGATGACCGGTAAAGCGGCATATGAAAAAGGTATCTCACAAAACTTCGAATATTGGGGTGTTTCCCAATTTGTGGGTTCTTACCTGGCTTCTACCGACTTTAACATGGTGGGTACTTCCGTTAGCTGGGATCATGTTGCTGAGCCTCCGGCTACACATATCATGAACTTTAAAAATGGTTATACCGGTGCTGCAGGTACCGTTGCCATTAAATATCCGGCTAACAACCTGTATAAAGGCGGGGGCGTGAAAAATGACCTGCTGACCAAAATTATCACGCAGAAGTATATCGCCAATATGCCATGGCTGCCATTGGAAGCATGGAGCGATCAACGCAGGCTTGGTTTACCATTCTTTGAAACGCCAATTGTAGAACAACCGATACCAGGATTGCCTGCGCTGAATAACGGTAACTACATGACCGCCAACATCAAGTTTTATCCACAACGTATCAGATACCCGTCCAGCATGAGAAATGCCAATGGTAAAGGATATGATCAGGCGGTTAAAGCCCTGGGTGGTACAGAAGAAGTAACCACTCCGCTCTGGTGGGCCAAACAACAATAATTTTTGCTACACCATAACTGTCACGTCAGCCGTTAGTTGTTTACAACTAACGGCTGACTTTTTTACAGCGCTCCCATTTCTTTCCGGAAGATATCTTCCACCATCGTGATTTCCTTGTTGTAGATGGTTTTTTTGCGGGACCCGAAGTACAGCGTATTCTCCACTTTGATATCACCTGCCCATACCGATTTGATTTGGCCGGATTTAATCTCATCCCGGCACAGAAAATCAGGCATGATCGCAAAACCTTCATTGCCGCTGAGGCAACGCACAATAGAGCTGATATTGGGCACGATGTAATTGGGCTTGAAGTCGATGTTCTGCCGCAGGTTCGTTTTCCAGAAGCGTTTCAGATGGTCCATATCAGCGGCGGTGCTATACCATATCTGTTGTTTCAACCAGCTTTCCAGCGCTGTTATTTTGATGGCTTTCAGCTTTTCGTCTTTTGTATCGATTTCTTTCAGCAGTCCTTTGAGCGGTTTGATGTTGGTACTGGCGCCGCATACCATCACCACCCTTTCACGGGAGAAAGGTTTAAATTCGAGATTGGTTTGTTCCCCTTTTTCCGAAGTGACGATCATATCCAATACACCCTTGTCCAGGTCGTGGATCATTTCCGGATATAGCCCGAATTTAACGATGATGTTAAATGGAAGGGTGGAGATATACCTCTCCAGCGTAAACTGAAATGTTTCGAAGCACATGCCGATGCTGATGGTGGAGCGGCCTTCCCGGCTGCTGCGATGAAATACCTGTTCCGCCATTTCGAGGCGGCCCATAGGCTCCTGTATGAAGTTGTAAAGAACTTTGGCCCTTTCCGTAGGCACCATTTTTTTCGCGGAGCGATCAAACAGTTTGTATCCGGTAGCCACCTCCAGCGAGTTGAGATGCAGGCTGACACCGGGTTGTGATATATAAAGCGCCTGTGCGGCAGCCGTGAGGGTCCCTTTTTCGTAGATGGTTTTGAAGGTACGTAACCATTCCATATTGAGGTTCATAGTCTATTATTTTTCTGATGCAAAGGTACAATTTAACTTATTTGTATAATGATTGATTTAAGCTGACATTTGTGTTATCAAAAAAATAAAACAATGCTTTTTACGAAACATACAGTAGGACAAATCACACTTAACAATAGAATTGTAATGCCGCCCATGACCCGCTCCAGGTCCGGCGAAGGCGATGTTGCCACCGATCTGATGGCGGAATATTACGCACAGCGGGCTACTGCTGGTTTGATCATTACAGAAGGTACACAAATCAGCCGGCAAGGTCAGGGATATGTATGGACGCCGGGAATTTATTCCCCTGCCCAGGTAGCAGGCTGGAAAAAAGTTACCGATGCGGTGCATCGGGAAGGAGGACGGATATTTGCGCAGCTTTGGCACGTGGGCCGTGTATCGCATGTATCTATACAACCGGATGGCGCCGCACCGGTAGCGCCTTCTGCCATCCTTGCCGAAGGAGTAAAGGTGGTCATTGATGCCACGGGAGGAGGCCCGGCAGCCGGTAATATCCGTATGGAACAACATTCCATGCCGAGGGAACTGACGATTCCCGAGATTAAAGACATCATCAACGATTACGTTGTAGCGGCTAAAAACGCTATCGCTGCCGGTTTTGACGGTATCGAGCTGCATGGCGCCAACGGATACCTGATCGAACAATTTATCGATTCGCAAACCAACCACCGTACCGATGAATATGGCGGTACCCTGGAAAAACGGCTTCGTTTCCTGAAGGAAGTCACCACCGCGGTGGCCAATGCTATCGGCAAAGAAAGAGTAGGCGTGCGCCAGGCGCCGTTGACAACGCTGATGGGAGCACAGGATGATCATCCGGAAGAAACCTATATCGCTGCTGCGCACATACTGAATGAGATAGGCATTGCCTATATCCACATTGCGGAAGCCGATTGGGAAAATGCGCCGGTGATGTCTGCAGCCTTCAAGGAAGCCTACCGGGAGGCTTTTAAGGGTACCATGATTTATTCCGGTAAATACAATAAACAAAAGGCGCAGGAGGCGCTGGATAAAGGTTGGGCTGACCTGGTTGGTTTCGGTCGTCCTTTCATCGCCAATCCAGATTTGCCATACCGTCTGGAACACGATCTGCCGCTGAATACGCCGGATCCGTCTACCTTCTTTGGAGGTACGGCCAAAGGCTATACGGATTACACACGTTATCAGCAAGCGGCGCCTGTAATGGCTTAAAACGGATAGGGGTTGGATATGCTTGTCCAGCCCTTTTTGTTTTATTTCCTATGGGTGCCTCAGGCAGGTACTGGCGGCTTATTCTCTCTCTTTTCAATAATTCTGTCCGGGTAATGGAGGGAGGTTTGCAAATTTCCGTCTTAATAGTACCACAACTGTTAATTGATGCCGCAAACCTTCATCTGTACTTGCAAGGCCTGGATCGTGTTTTTTTGTGTGCTTTTGTCAGCAAATCAGGTTTGGGCACAGCATTCCGCTACCACAAGCGGAAGAGTAGTGAACAAATTCACAGAAGAGCCGCTACCCTTCGCCACTGTTTACTGGAAAGCCGCCGGTTACGGCGTCATGACGGACAGTGCCGGTTTTTTTCGGTTAGCCAGCAGTTCCAGGCGGGAAGACACGCTGGTGGTACGTTATGTAGGATATGATCCCAAACTAATACCGTTGGCGGCCACCAACATCGTTCCGCTCGTGATTCAGCTGGATGCGACCGTAAAAATGGGGGTGGAAGTAAAAGCCAAAATGGATAAAGGACTGGTATGGTGGCGTCAGCTGGTGGCTCATAAGGCAACCAATGCTCCCGGACATTACGATAGTTATTATGCCGAGCTCTATAATAAACTGGAAATAGATGTTTCCAATATCAACCGGCAACGATGGGAGAAATCACGGATCATGAAGCCGTATGCCTTCGTAGCAGAGCGGATAGACACCTCCTCTGAACAGCGTCCCTTTCTACCGGTATTTCTAAGCGAGTCTGTTTCAGATTATTATACTTCCGGTAACCCTCCCAGAGTAAGAGAAGAAATCCGCGCACTGAACAACAGCGGTATCAAAAACGAGTCCGTCATGGAATACCTGGGGGGTATTCACCAGAAAATAAATACCTATCAGAACTCCCTGTTTATTTTCGGCCGGGAGTTTATCAGTCCGCTCAGCAGCGTAGGTGACCGCTACTATCATTACAAAGGACTGGATACCGTTTTGCAGCATGGCGAACAATATTATCATCTGGCATTCACACCACGCCGGGAGGGCGAAAACCTGTTTGCCGGCGATTGCTGGATACAGGCCTCCACCTGGGCTTTACAGAAAATCAGTTTGTCGGTCGCCGGAGCTGTGAATATTAACTTCGTCAAAAGACTGGATATTATCCAGGAATTCAGTCAGCAGCGGGAAAAGGAATGGGTGGTGACCAAGGACCGTTTTATCGTGGAACTGGCGCCTATGGGTAAAAACCGGACTACTTTCATCGGCCGTAAAACAACCTTGTATAGCCATATTGCTACCAACCAGGATTTTATCGCAGATAAACTCAATAACAACCGCAGAAAAGAAGAAGTGGTGATTCCGGACAGTGCGTTGGCTGCCGGTAAAAGTTATATTGAGCAACATCGTCCGGAAATACTCACGCGTAATGAAAGACATGCTATAACGTTAGTGGATACACTAAAATCTTTACCTTCCTTCAAGCGCCTGAGCAACACCATTACTTTCCTGGTAGACGGACATATTAAGCTGGGGAAAGTAGAGATTGGTCCGTGGTATAAATGGGTGAGCCGTAACCGGGTAGAAGGACCGAGGCTGCGGTTTGATTTGGGTACTACGGCGGAATTCAGCCGTAACCTGCGGTTGAATGGTTACCTCGCTTATGGTATGAAAGATGAATCCCTGAAAGGTAAGATGGCCGTAACCTATACCTGGCCTAAAGACAATGGATGGCAGCTATTGGCATCTTACAAAGATGACCTGGATAACAATCAAAGAGGGTTTAACGGAGAAGAAGTATCGCTGGATAATATTTTTGGTCAGCTGGTCCGTCGCCGGGGTATTCCCCAGAAATTCATCCGTGAGGCGGATGTCCGTTTATCAGCCATCAAACAATTTCCACAGGAGTTTTCTTTACAGGGAACAGTTTCCCGTACGCGGTATACTACTTTTGATCCGTTGCCTTCGCACAAAATGTTTTTGTCGGAAGAAAAAGGGCAGGTAGTCAATACGGAGTTTCAACTGAAATTCCGCTATGCACCGGGTGAAAAAGTAGTCCGCACTTTTCGTAAAACCAAGCGGGTGCGCAGTAATCTGCCGGTAGCGGAGATGGCCTGGTCCTGGGCGCCTTCCGGTGTGCTGGACAGTAAATTCCAGTATCATAAAGTGAATGTCAGTCTGCGGCAGCAGTTCCCTATCTCCCGCTGGGGACGGGTTAACTATATGATCTACGGCGGGAGGATCTTCGCCGACCGTTTGCCTTTTATGCTGTTGCAGGTACATCCGGGTAATGAAACTTATTACTACAACAAAGAATCTTTCAGCCTGATGAACAAGTACGAGTTCTTCAGCGATCGTTATGCAGGTATCAACATTGAGCATAATTTCGAAGGGAAGTTATTGAACCTGTTGCCCTTTATGCGTAAAACAGGTGTGCGGCAGTTCTGGAATGTGAAATCTGTGATCGGTGATTTATCATATCGCAACCGGGTGTATAATCAAATGGAGTTTGGGCGTTATGGAATGCGCTCTCTTAAAGGTAACGTATATACCGAGGTGGGGACTGGTTTTGATAATATTTTCCGCTTCTTCCGGGTAGATGCCGTATGGCGGTTTTATCCGCAGAAAACGCCGCTGGGGCATACCGGAGACTTCGGTGTGTTCGGTAGTTTCCGGTTGCAGTTTTAGTTTGGAGTGCTGATTATTTTTTTTGGCGTGAATAGGGAATGCGGTATATTCGTAGGTATAATCATTGTTTATGACCGATGCAGAATTTAATGCGTTAATGGAAATAGCTAAAAAAAAGATGACGCCGGAGGAAGCGATGGATGTATTTGTAGGTGCGGGCATCCTGGATGAAAAAGGCAATTTCAGGGAGCCTTATACTATACTGGAGTCATATTTTGTAAGAAGAGTACCGCCAAAAAGTTAACCCAAAAAAACAATCAATGTACGATGTTAAGCCCCACCTTATCATCGGCTTCCATGGATGTGAAGCCGAGGTAAGAGATATGCTGTTAAGTAACCCCGATGAATTTAAGATGAGCCAGAAGCCCTTTGACTGGCTGGGACATGGATTCTATTTCTGGGAAAATAATTACAACAGAGCACTGGAATGGGCGGAAGAGAAAATGAAACGGGGGGCGATCCGGCACCCGGCTGTTGTTGGTGCGGTATTAAACCTGGGGTATTGTTGTGATTTTATGGAAACCCGTTATCTTCAACTACTAGCGAGTAATTTTGAGGATATGGCAAGGGAATTTGATGCGCTGGGTGTAATGTTACCGGAAAACAAAGGTCTGTTTGGGAAAGAAACCCAAGACATGGTTTTACGGTATCTTGATTGTGCAGTAATTGAATTTATGCATAGGAAAACCTGGAAAGTGAATGAGATAAATCAGCTGAATGGGCAGTCGGGGAACAGTAGGGTTTTCGACTCCACCCGTGGTGTTTTCATAGAAGGCGCTCCCATTTTTGAGGGCGCCGGTCTCTTTGAAAAGACGCATATTCAGATATGTATCCGGAATCCCAATTGTATCCTCGGCTTCTTCAAGCCCAGGAAGGAAATTGATTTTATGATATGGGAGAAGCAACGTCAAACTGCGAAGGTAGCTGGTGACGCTGCATGATATACTTTATGAAGACACTGAAAGTGACTATTTTCAACGGATAGCGCGTTACAAATTAAATATTCGACATCTATAAATATTTCTTTGTTAGTATGTATTAACAAAAAATAACAAATAACATGAAAAAATTCCTGTAAATTGATGTGTACATTAAAACCTCATCATTATGATTTGGACTATTATTATCGGAGGCATCGCTGGCTGGCTGGCCGGTAAAATTATGCGTGGTGACGGATTTGGGATCATTGTAGATATTATTGTGGGAGTTATCGGCGGTTGGCTGGGTGGCTGGCTTTTCGGCAAACTGGGGCTGCACATGGGCAACGGCCTGATAGGTTCGTTGATTGTGGCGCTGATAGGCTCCATTATATTGATTTGGCTGGTACGACTCATAAAACGATGACGCCAGTTTGAACGGATGAATCAAAACAGTAAGGGTCGGCAACTATTGCCGACCCTTACTGTTTTTAACGTTGATCACTATACGATTAATTCAGTACTTCCGCCAGTTTTTTCTCCAGTTCTTCACCCCGGAGGTTGCGGGCGACGATCTTACCTTCTTTGTCCAGCAGGAAATTGGCGGGGATGCCACGGATACCATATTGTTGGGCAACTGCATTGTTCCAGAACTTCAGATCAGACACATGTGTCCAGGAGAGTTTATCTGCTTCGATCGCTTTTAACCATGCCTCTTTTTTCTGGTCCAGCGATACGCCGAGGATGGTAAAACCTTTGTCTTTGAACTGTTCATAAGCCTTTACGACATTAGGGTTTTCGGCGCGGCAGGGACCACACCAGGAAGCCCAGAAATCGACCAGCACATATTTACCTTTAAAGGAAGACAGGCTTACCGGTTGATCGTTTACATCGTTTTGGGTGAAATTGGGCGCTATTGCTCCTACAGACGTAGCTTTGGCGATATCAAGCCTTTTCGCAAAATCAACACCGGCTTTGGTGTTTTTAACCGCAGCACTCAGACCGTTAAAAACCGGAGCGATAGTGTTGTAGTCCGGTGCGCTGCCGGCAATCTCTTTTAATGCTACCAGGCTGAAATAACTATCCGGATGTTGCCGGATATATTCCTGTTGCTTTTTTTTCTTCGCTTCCATAGCGGGAGAAGCAACGGCCATCAGGCTGTCACGCAGGGCAGAGCCTTTTTTCTCTTCCGCAGTAGATTGTGCCCAACGGGCATCCAGGCTTTTCAGTACGGCATCTTCCGGCGCCAGCAGCTGCTGGTATCCGTGATACACATTATTGATTGGTGAATTTTTGATGACCGCATTTTTAATGGAATCTTTTGCGATCACCTGTATTTTGCCAGGTTCAATGTAACAGGTGAGAGCATCCGAGTTGCGTTGTATCGCTTCGCCCGTGTGAGATACGGCCAGGGTAGCCATCATCGGTGAGGTGACATTACCTTTGAACTCAAAGCTGCCTTTTTTCAGCACCACGGAATCAACTATCCTATCGGTGGCGGTGAAATAAGATAGATAAGCTTTGGCAGGAGCATTCAGTTTTCCGATGGAACCTTTGATGGTAAAGGTGGTGTCCTGTGCCATCATAGCGATAGGACTGGCCATCAAGGCCGTAAAGAACAGTCTTTTCATGTGTTGGTGGTTTTGATTTTATCAGTAAAGATAAGCATCGTTTTGTGTAAGTTTAGGATTAGCCCTGATTTCTACGTCTGGAATGGGATATAATACCGACCCTGGTTTCCAGGTATTGGGCGGAGAGAGCGGTTTTAGCACGGCTTCTGCCCGGTTGGTCCGTTTCAGGTCCAGCCAGCGATGTCCCCATTCGGCGAAGAATTCTGTCTGCCGCTCTTTTTCGATGGCTTGCAGCATAGATGGCTGATCGTTGGCGGTAGTAACGTTCAGGCCTGCACGGCTACGGACCATATTCAGATCGGCTTGCGCCTGTGGTATTTTACCGGCTTGCTGGGCACGCGCTTCGGCGCGTATCAGGTATTGTTCCGTTAAGCGGAAAACGATGTAATACTCCGTCAGTGGACCGGTGCCGGCCTTGTATTTGGCCGGGTAAGCCCAGGAGGGGTTGTTGGTAATGTCACTGAAACCAATCCAGGCTGCCTTGCGGTTGTCACCGGCTTCAAAAGCATTGAGTAGTTGTGGTGTCAATTCATAATTGGGCCGGGTAGTACCGGTCACCACAAACTGTCCGCCTTCCGGGGTATTCGCGTTGGCGATAACTGGCTGCAGTTGCCAGATAGCTTCGGGGCTTCCTTTTTTAAAGACCTGGTCCAGCGGAGGTAACGTGGTCCCATATACGCCGGAATTGATAATGGAAGTAGCTTCATTTTCTGCTTCCAGCCAGCGGCGGTTGTAGAGGTATGCCCTTGCCAGCAGCGCTGAGGCGGCATAACGGTTAGGGCGTAGCCTTTCGGCAGTAAAATATTTATCCGTCAACAGTGCCTTCGCATCTTTCAGGTCGGTGATGATTTGCTCCCATACTGCTGCGGCCGGTGTTCTTGGCAGCAGCATGTTTTCCTGGTAAGCAGTGCCCATCACCAGGGGTACATCTCCAAAAAGATTCACCAGGTAAAAATAACAGAAGGCACGCATGAACCGGGCTTCGCCAGCCAGCTGTGTTTTTACGCTGTCGCTCAAAGCTGTGGCGGTAGATAAGCCCTGGATAATAGCATTGGCGCGGTAGATGTATTTGTAACCGTCTGACCAGAAACTGCCCACATAACGGTTGGGCGGTGTAAGCCCATGGTCGTTGAATTGCTGGTAATCCGGTGCGCTGGTATTGTTCTGCGTCCAGGTCAATTCATTGGCGGACATGCCTGCCAGCGATGACATGGAAAAACAAACGAAGGAACCATTGCTGCCATACTGGTCATTCATCATATTGATATAAATAGAAACCATGGCGGAGGTAGCTGATTTATCGTTGGCGAAAATCTTATCGTCAGTCAGCACCGTGGGAGGGGTTTCTATCACAACGAATTTTTTGCAGGATGAAAATATGAAGATCAGCAACAAGCAAGGGGCTATCCACCACCAGCTTTTTTTTTGTAGCATGTATAATATATTTTTCATGATGATTTTTTTAGATGGTTGTTTAGAATGATACCTGTGCACCGATTGTCAGCATTCTCATAGGCGGCATGCTGCTGAAGGACATTGTTTCAGGATCACCGATTTTATAATGGGTGAAGGTGAGCAGGTTCTGTCCCTGCGCATACACCCGGATATTCTCCGCTTTGATGCGGCGGGCAATGCGGCGGTCGAACTGATAAGACAGTGATACGTTTTTCAGGCGGACAAACGAAGCATTGGCTACGCGGCCATCGGAATAGTTGGCGTAGTAGCTATAGGTAGTAGCGGCGATACCGGTAGTAGTAAAACGTTGTACATCGGTAATATCATCCGGATGTTGCCAACGGTCCAGCATTTCCACGGGTTGGTTGCTACGGCTGCCGGGCGCCTGGAACAGGATGGCTGTTTTACCCCGTTGTTTAACGAAGTGGAAGAAGAAATCAAGTGTCCAGTTCTTATAGGTAACGGTGTTTTGAAGACCGCCATAATGACGTTGTGCCATATCATAGCTTTGTGTTTGGTCTTTGGGGATAGCCATACCGCCCAGTTGATAGACACCTGTTTTAGGATCTACACCCAGGTTGGGGATAAATTTGGAAATCGTCACGGGTTGCCCGATACTAAAAATACTGGCGTAATAGGTATCTTCCAGTCCGGGGTAAGCAAGGAGTTTATTCCGCGGAACGGTGATATTAAACGTTGTTTTCCAGCTGAAATTTTTCTTTTCCATATTGGTGGTGCTGAGCATTAGTTCCCACCCTGAATTTTGAAGGATGGCATCGCGGTTGGCAGTCAGGGAAGTAAAGCCAACCTGGGAAGGAAGGGTGAGCCCTGTGAGCTGGTTATCTGTTTTGTTGAGATAATAATTGGCGCTCACATAGATTCGCTCTTTCAGGAAAGACAATTCCAGGGCTGCTTCCCATTTACGGTTCCGTTCCCAGGCATAATCCGGATTGAAGAGGTTATATGGATAAAGACCGCTGGTACCCTGATAAGGAATGGCTGCATTAACAGATCGCCATTGGGCAAGAAATGCGTAGTCAGGGATACGATCGTTGCCGGTTACGCCCATACTGGCTCTTAACTTACCAAAGCTGAGAAAGGAGAGCCCTTTCATGAACTTTTCTTCGGAGAAGACCCAACCGGCGCCTATTGCCCCGAAAGTACCAAATTGTTTACCCGGGCCAAACCTGCTGGAGCCATCATGTCTGGCAGATGCATTGAGCAGGTATTTACCGTCCCAGTTCATACTTACCCGACCAAATAAGGCGGCGTAATGATATTTGTTATAAGCGCTGCTAACGTTTTTCGTGGCAGCCGGACCCGGTGTCATTAACAAATCATCGTTGGCATAGCCACTGGCATTGATGGTGGTTTCCTGGTTTAGCTGTTCCTGGAAACTGCCGCCCGCCAGTACTTGTACGGCTGCTTTTCCCCAGGTATGTGAATACTCCGCCTGTGGTTCGATGATCCAGTTATTCGATTTTTTGGAGAAGAAATCTGCGGTACTGTTGGCGGTAGTACTAAAAGGACTTTGGGATTTAAGCGGATTGGTAGCGGTCTGATCTACCCGGATAGAGTTGAAGCCCGCATCTACTTTCAATTGCAGACCATTCATGACCTGGTACCGCATATTCATGCTGCCAAGCAGGTTGTCGGTATTGGCGATAAATTTTTTAAACGTATAGGCGAGTGGGTTAGAGAAGCTGATGCCCTGGTCGCGCCATACCAGGTTACCGCTGGAATCGAAGGGATAAGGAGCGTTGGGGATGGTTGTCAACAGCTGCATCAGGTCTGTGGTGATGATATTGTTTTTGTCGGTATTATAGCTGGCATTAAAGGAAACGGAAAATTTACTGTCGGTAGAACGGTGTACGATACTGGTGTGTACGTTTGCCCTGTTATCTGACATGTCGCCATAATAGATAGGTGTTTCCCGGTGAAAGCCGGCAGCCAGGGAAGCCTGTGTTTGCTGGTTACCACCGGATATACGTACCTGCGCATCGTTGCTGCGTGCCTGTTTGCCTACCAGCATTTTACTCCAATCGGTATAACGGGTGGTATCCCACAACATCAGGTCAGTAGCATTGGAGGTAGTGGGTACAATACCGTCGTTGCGGAAAGCTTCTTTACGCATGGTCACGTATTGTTGGGTGTTCATCATGCGTGGCATACGGGTTGGTCTGGCCCACCCGGTGTAATAGGATGCGTCCACATTTGTTTTGCCTGCTTTGGCTTTACGGGTGGTGATGAGCACCACGCCGTTGGCGCCCCTGGAGCCATAGATGGCGGTGGCGTCGGCATCTTTTAATACTTCTATGCTTTCAATATCAGCCGGATTAAGGCTGACGAAGGGACTGGTACCGGCCGTTGCTCCCAACATGCCTCCCATGGTTTGGGCGGACAAGCCGTTGGACAGCGTGACACTACCCAGTGCGTGTGCAAATGGAACGCCGTCAATCACATACAAAGGCTCAGAGCCAGCGCCCAGAGAGCTTTTACCGCGGATCGTCACACTTACCGGCGCGCCAGCCAGGCCGCTGGTTTGGGATATCTGTACACCCGGTAGCCGGCCACCCAGGGCCAGTAACGGACTTTCTACCGGTTGTTTACGGATATCTTCACCCCTTATTTTGGCAATACTGCCCGTACTTAACCGCCGGGTGGTGGTACCATAGGCAATCACCTGTACATCGTCCAGCACGCTGGTAGCGCGTGCCAGCGAAACCGTGATCGTATGACCGGCCATCGTTGCTGCGGTAACGTTGTATTCCTTTTTCTCATAACCGATGAAACTGATGACCAGTACTTCGCCGGGATTGACAGATAGCGTAAACACGCCGTCCGCATTGGTAGGGGCGGAACGGGTGGTGCCTTTGACGACTACCGTAGCGCCGGGCAACGGCTGCCCGTCTGCATCGGTAATGCGACCGGTAATAGGTTGGGCTATCACGGCGGGTGCAGCGGGTACTAACGGTAATGCTTTGGCATATACGAAAATGGTTTTCCCCTTGATGTTGTACTGTAGTGGTTGTGTGCTGAAGATGTTTGTCAGGAATTTTTCCAGCGGCACATTTTTTTCATCGGTGGTAACGGGATTGGATACACGTAACAGCGGCTCGGTATACATAAATACGTACCCGGTTTGTTGTTTGACAGCTGAGAACACTGTTTCCAGCGGCACATTCCTGCCGGAAAAACTGATGCTCTGCGACACGCCTTTAGCACAAACGTGCATAAAACCGGCAGTCAATAGTACCATGATTAATTTCATGACGAACAGGATTTTGGTGATGTCAGGGCGCCTCCTGGCCCTCCGCGCATGAATCGCAGAATTTTGCATAATTTTACGGTGTTTGGTTGATGAATAAGCAGTCTTTACGGGACCTTGTTATTATTCGGCCAGACATATACCCGGGAGTGCTTCCAACACTTCCGGTTTTTTGTTTGGGAGAATTGTTTTGATGGTGATGAAGGCTGGCAATACATTCCCGCAGGTTGCGGCAGCAACGCGGTGAATGGTGGTATGAAGCCTTACGGAATCGTTGTTTTTAACTAATGGTTGATATCAATTCAGCCTTTTACGGTTAAGGTACTGTCCTGCAGCGTGAATTTTACGCCCATCGCTTTTAGCATCTCTATTACATCTGAAAGATTTACATTTTTATACATTTCACCTTTAAAAATGATACCTGGTACAGGTCCTTCATATTTGACCTGTATACCATACCAGCGTTCCAGTTGTCGCATGACAGTGGGGAGATCGGCGCCGTTGAAATTAAACAGCCCGTTTTTCCAGGCAAGGATTTGCTCTATATCGGTATGGGCCTGTATGTTGACAATCGTATCGCTGATGCCGGCCTGCTGGCCAGGCTTCAGTTGCCATTCCCGGCTGTGTACTTTTACTTTTACGCTGCCGGTCACCAGTGTTATTTTCGTATATGTTTCGTCGTTATAAGCGTTGATATTAAAGCTGGTACCCAGTACGTTGACCGTTACATTACGGGCTGTTACCATGAAAGGCTGGCGCGCCACCTGTGCTACTTCCAGGTATACTTCGCCGGTAACTTTTATTGGCCGTTCGTGTTGGGCGAAAGCAGCGGGGAACGTGATGGATGATGCTGCGTTGAGCCAGGCTTTGGTTCCATCGGGCAAGGTTACCTGGTATTCGCCGCCCCGGGGCGTGCTGATGGTATTCCAGCGCATGGCGGTATCGGCTCCACCCTGCGGCTGATAGGCCAGTCGCCCGTTGGCCAGTTTCACCACCTGTGTATTTCCCTGTTGGGCAATCAGTCCGTCGCTGGCCTGGTCCAAGGGAACGGTGCTGCCATCGGAAAGGGTGAGCATGGCTTTGTTGCCCCCCGGACCAATATTCACCGCTACCGCCGCTGGTTGTTTAGTGGCAGGTTGTTTGCCGGACCGGGTGAGGTATACCACCGCAGTGGAAAGGCCGGCCACGAGTATGACCGCGGCGGCTACTTTTCTCCAGCCAAGGGCGAAAATGCCGCGAGGTGCCGGGGCAGATGTTGTAAGCCCTGATAACCGTTGCCTGATCCGTTGTTGTACTTCCGGCAGTTCGGCAGCCACTACATCGTAGCGGCCGGTTTCCAGGTCCCGCTGCAACATGCCGGCCACTTCGTCGGCCCATTGGGGATCACGCAGAATGGCCAGCAGCTGTTGCCGGTCTTCCGGTGAAATGGTGCCCATGGCATATTCATCCAGTAATCGCTGTAATATTTCAGGTGTTATCATCACTGCTTATCTATAAAGACCCGGTTTTTTCCGGGTAGGGTGGTTGTCTGAAAAAAAAATTATCGCAACAGGTTACCGGTTATTACTGTCAGTATAGAAATCATGGGCCGGCCGTGTTGAGCCATATAGTGCCGGAGAAAGTGGAGCGCTTTCACAATATGTTCCTTGACGGTATTCCGGGAGATCTGCAACTCCTGGCTGATTTGCTCATATCCTTTGCCTTCCATCCGGCTCATGGTAAATACCTGTCTGCGTGCCGGGGGAAGATGGGAGATGCCTTTTGTCAGCAGGGCATGTATTTCCCTGTATTCGGCCTGTTGATCGGGCAACCATATATCCGCCGCCGGATGAATATCTTCCAGGGCGGTGGTTTCTTCCAGTCTCTTCCGCATCGCTTTGAACACCCGGTTGCGGGCCACAATAAAAAGATAATTGGAGAAATGTTCCACTCCGGGAAGTTTTTCGCGGCCGTTCCAGATGTCCATAAATATGTCCTGGGTAATTTCTTCCGCTGCCGGCAAGGATTTGGCATAGGCCAATGCATGGCCGTATATCCGCGGCCAATAGCGTTCTACCAGGGCGCTGAAAGCCGCTTCATTACCTGCTGCCACCTGCAACAGCAGGGCAGGTTCGTTATACAAGTCGTTCTGCTCCAACAAAATATCTGATATATAGGTATAAACATAGAATAAAATCGGGAGAATCAGGAAGCAAATAAAACATCGATGCCCGTCAATTTTGAGGTGGCCCCATCGGTTGATCTTCCTTAGTTTTGATAACAGGAATGTATGATGCATGATGATGAATAAACCTTTGGTATTGGGCACAGCCGGTCTAGGCGGTGTCTGGGGTGCGGTAGATCCGGCACATTCGATAACAACAGTGCTGGCGGCACTGGAGTATGGCGTGGATGGTATAGATACCGCTCCGGCTTACGGCGATGCGGAGGCTTATGTGGGCGCTGCTTTGCGGCAATGGAAAGGCACTATGCCGATGCTGAGTTCCAAAGTAGGCCGTTTAAAATCATATGCCGCAGATGAAGGGCACTATGATTATACACCGGAGGGAATGACACGGAGTGTGGGGGAGAGTCTTCAAACACTCGGGGTTTCCTGCCTGGATACGCTGTTTATCCACGATCCGCAAGCCATTCCCGTAGCGGAGGTGGAAAGGGTGATGACAACACTGGCGGGCTTCCGTGACCGGGGATGGGTTCAGCGTCTCGGCGTGGGTGGCAACTGGCCTGTATGGATGAAAAAATACCTGGATGAAGGATGGTTTGATGTGATGATGGAATACAACCGGGTGAATGCCTGCTGCACGGAGGGACTGACAGATTCGCTGCCTTATTGTATGCAACATGGTTTGCAATATTTTGTAGCCAGTCCATTGAATATGGGACTGCTCGGAAGATGCATCCGGCAGTTTCGTGAAATGCGCCCGGCATGGCTGGAAGAAGATAAGCTGATGACTGCCGCGAGGTTGGAGCAACTGGCCGGTGATGCTGGTCTTACCTTGCCCGCTATGGCCCATCGTTTTTTGCTCTCATTGCCCTATTCGTTTACCATTGTTATAGGCGCGTCTGATACAACAGAATTGGAAAATACATGGAGTGACTTTGCTAGCGGACCTTTACCGGAGCAGCTGATGCAACAGGTCCTTTCCTGTATCAGCGATAAAAAGCAGGGAGATGTATAGCATTGATCAGGAAATATTTTATATCCGGAGTATAACAATACGGGTATTGGCGCCGGTGAAAGCGGTGATACCTATCCAGGATGCCACCATGGGGCCTTTCCCGGCTTTTGGCATTGCCCTGATGACGATCATGGATGAAGATGGTTATACGGGTGAAGTACCGGTATACAGCAGCTATGATAATATTCTCGAAGCGAGCCTGGTACCGCTGTTGTTATATAACGATGGTATGCCATACCATGAACTGTACAAACAGCTGTACTGGTCTATCCGCAACGAGGGCTTCAGAGGACCCGCATCTGCATTGCTGGGACAAATAGACATGGCGCTGCATGACCTGGCTGCCCGGCGTAAGGGCGTGCCGCTGCACCGTTATCTGGGCGCCGGAAGGAGCGAGATGAAGGTGTATGGTAGCGGTGGCGGTACCAACTACAGTTACAAGGAATTGGAACAGGAAGTGGCTTATTTTACCGGCATGGGGGTAGACTGCTATAAAATGAAGGTGGGGAAGGGCTTCGGTACCTGTATGCAGGAAGATGCAGAGCGGGTGCTTTTTGTAAGAAGTTTGCTGGGTAATAAAATAAGACTGGCAGTTGATGCCAACCAAATCTGGACAACGGATGAAGCGTTACGGTTTATTGAGCTGACCGCAACAGCGGAGCTGGCATGGCTGGAGGAACCGATTCACTCCGCTGCACTGGACCAGATCACGCAATTGTGCAAGCGTACAGATATGAAGATCGCCTACGGAGAATCTGAGCGTAGTGCAAAAGTATTCCCTGCTCTGGTCAACGCCGGCGTATCACATTTACAGCCTGTGCCGGGACATCTGGCCGGTATAAAAGAATGGAGTGCGGTGAAGGAGCTGGCAGGTCGTTTTTCGCTGGAATTCTCGTCCGGAGGGTATTCCCTGTTCACGGCATCGTTGATGGCTGTTGCCGGAGAGGCTTGCCAGGTAGAGTATTTACATGCTATCATGGCTGGACTGGAGACTTATTTCGGGACACGGCCGGAATGGAAGAACGGACGGTTTTATTTACCGGAAGTACCGGGTTTGGCGGTACGGGTTAACTGGCAGGAAGCGGAGCAACAGGATAAAGTAATCCATAAAAAGGTATGGGATAAACGGAATGTCAGGGAATACCGCCCTGTCGTATCTTTGTGACCCATAAGCCTTTTTTGTGAAGATTACACTTGCCGGAATAGACTATCTGGTCCTGTTTATATATGTCGTTGCATTATTCATCTTTGGATTTTATCTGAAGTCGCGCCGTGCTGCGTCGGGTACGGATATTTTTTTAGGTGGAAGATCTTTGAATTGGTGGCAAATAGGTTTTTCCATGTTCAGCGCCAATGCTGGCCCGATGATGCTGATAGGCTTGAGTAGCCTGGGGTTTTCAAAGGGAGTGGTGGGTGCTAATTTCGAGTGGCTGGCATGGGTGTTTTTGATGTTATTGGCTGCATTTTTTATTCCACGTTATATTGCAACCGGTATCAGTACGATCCCGCAGTTTTTATTATGGCGTTATGGCCGACGGTCTTATAATTTCCTGGTGATATACAGCCTGTTCTCTATCCTGTTTGTATGGTTAGGCAGTGCATTGTATGCAGGAGGGTTAGTCATATCGGGTATTTTTCGGTGCTCATTGCTGGAGGCTGTTTTGCTGGTGGCTGTTATCGCTACCAGTTACACCGCCATGGGCGGTTTAAAAGCAGTCGTCCGTACAGGTGTATTTCAATCGCTCATCATCATTGTTTCATCCTGCCTGCTGACAGTGTTGGCGCTGGGAAAAACCATTTCCACCCATGTATGGAATACGCCGGTGCCGGCGGAT
This sequence comes from Chitinophaga qingshengii, assembly GCF_014529935.1. GTDB lineage: Bacteria > Bacteroidota > Bacteroidia > Chitinophagales > Chitinophagaceae > Chitinophaga > Chitinophaga qingshengii. Next base: position 2,473,083 of record NZ_JACVFC010000001.1, on the reverse strand, counting down.
TTTTGGAAGCTGTTGCATACGGACAGAGATCCGGAATACTCGTGGATGGCCATTTTTGCCGGATATCCTGTAGTAGCGGTTTATTACTGGTGTGCAGACCAGACTATTGTGCAAAAGGTACTGGCAGCCAGGAATGTGAGACAGGGACAGTATGGAATTTTGTTGTTGGCAGGACTTAAAATTATCACTCCTTTTATTTTTATTTTTCCGGGAATATTGTGCTGGTTATTATATGGTAATAGCACTACACCGGACAATGCCTATGTTACGCTGGTGAACAACCTGATGCCACCGGGGTTGCGGGGGCTTTGTATTGCCGCGCTGATAGCGGCGTTGATCGATACGGTATCGGCCGGGTTAAATTCTTTCAGTACGGTATTTACCCTGGATGTGATAGGGCAGTTACGGCCCTTGCAGGAAGGGGACAGTATCCGTATTGGCCGGTGGTTGACAGTGGTAGCAGCCTTATTGAGTGTGGGTATTGCCATCTTGTTTTCCTATTCGGGTAAAAGTTTGTTTGAACTCACGCAGGGACTTGTTTCTATTCTGGCCCCGCCATTGTCGGTAGTGTTTTTGAGCGGAATATTCTGGCCTCGTACGGACAGGCTGGGGGCGGAGTTGGTGTTATTTGGCGGCGGTTTTGTTTGCCTGGTAGTTGGCTTCTGTTATGTGTTGAATTATCCGTATAAAGGTTACTGGCCGCATTTCCTGTTGTTGTCGGTGTATTTGTTTATTGGACTTGCGGCGGTGATGGCATCAGTTACGGTAGCCCGCAGGCAGCCTGCAACAGGTGCGTTGCCGTCTGTTTCCGGCATCAGTTCAAACCTGGCGATGAGCAGAGGTTTATGGTTGGGATGGGGAATATTGGCGGTTATCATGGTGATCATCTACATCGTTTTAAACTGATTTTATATGCGAAAGACAGGTTGGTCAATGGGCTGTATGTTATTGTTGTTGCTCGTTTCCTGCGGTACCGGCAGGCAACAGGCGGCGCTGAAGGAGCATGTTTTTGTGGTGAACATTGTGCCGGATTCCGTGAAATTAAAAGCGTACCTGGACTATCATGCGCACATATGGCCGGAAGTGGAAGCCGGGTTTAAGAAGGCCGGTTATCATAACATCACCTTATACCGGTATGATCATTTGCTGGTAATGACGGTGACGGTCCCCGAAGGAGCGGACCTGGCACAGATGGGCAAGATCGCCGAATCCTATGACCCACGTTGTGCCGAATGGAACCGGTTAATGGATACCTACCAGCAAGGGATACCGGGTACCGCGCCGCAACAGAAATGGGTGGAAGTAAAACCATTTTACACCTTTGATCATCCCTGATCAGGGGCCGTAGTGCTGCCTTTATGCGATGGGGGCGCCTGGTACTGCCGGAGAAATTCTCTGGGTGAAAGCCCTTTTATCTCCTTAAAATGTTTGTTGAAATTGGACATATTGTTATACCCGCTGTTATAACAGGCCTCTGCTACATTGTGTTGTCCTTCCAGTAACAGTCTGGCTGCATGGCCGATCCGTACTTCCTTTACAAAGTCCAGCAGGGTGCGGTTGGTACTGCGTTTAAAGAAACGGCAGAAGGCGGCGCCAGACATCGGTATCAGGTTGGCTACTTCCTGTAAGGCAATTTCTTCCCTGAAATGCTGAAAGATATATTCGAATACTTTGTTGATTTTTCCGGCTTCTCCGGAGTTTTCCACCGTATTATAATAAGGAGAAGATAAAATATGAGAAGATTCCGACTGAGAGAGCACATCCAATAAACGCAGCATTAGCGCCATTCTGCTAAGACCGGACACAAACAGCATCTGGTGCATGATCATCTGTGCCTCCTGCAATGTATTGCCGGTAAATAATATCCCTTTGGCCGCCTGCCGGAGGAGTTTGTTTAACTGCCGGGCTTCCGGCTTCTCCAGCAATTCCTTTCCCATAAAATCAGGGAAAAAATGAATAACAACGGCCTGCGGATGTACACGCGGATCGATGGCTTTATAGTATTGCCAGCAATGGGGCAGGTAACTGCCCAGTAATACCAGTTCCGGCCCTTCAAAATCTTCAATGTGATCGCCGATAAATCTTCTGCCACTGCAGTTTTCCAGTAAGGCGATTTCAAAGTTGATATGGGATTTTAAAGCAGTATATTTTTTTATTTCAAGCACATCAGACCTGACCGTAAAAGATTGGTCGGGTGGAAAAGTAAAATTCTCATATATATACTGCATTGTTGGCGCTATTTTCCGGTGATCAGTCATTTCAAATATAGAGAAAACCCGCAAATATAGTGTTGGCTTTATGTACTGATGGTAATACAGCTGCAAAAATACCATTTATAATAGTCAAATTATGGGTTGTGCCCCGTTGGCGATCGTTGCATCTTTACGGCAGGTTGGACAGCGTACGCCTGATACTATTAGATAATTCCACAAACATTTCCACCTATTTACTTTTTATGAACCGATCTAAATTGCTTTTATGGACAATCGCATTGTTGTGTTTTGTCCTTCATTCCACCAATGCCGCTGCACAGGCCAAAGTCGTAGTGAAAGGCCTGGTAGTTGATTCCGCCGGTACGCCTTTGCCGGGCGCTACTATCAGCCAGGAAGGCGTCCCCGGAAACGGAACAGTGACCAATCCCACCGGCGCTTTTGAACTCAATGTGCCCCTTAACAGCCGGTTGAAAATCTCCATGACTGGTTTTCGTACAGCCTTTGCCGTAGTAGATAAGGCTACGCTGAAAATACAGCTGCAAGTGGCTGCAACAGACCTGAAAGACCTGGTGGTGGTAGGGTACAGTACCCAGAAAAAGGCGCTGGTAACCGGTTCGGTGGCAACCATGAAAATGGACGACGACCGCCGCAATGCACCTGCCACTTCACCAACCAGTTTGCTGGCCGGTATGATGGCCGGTGTAAACGTGGAAACACCTTCGGGCATCCCTGGCACCAATCCTGGTATTACTATCCGTACGGGCTCCTCCTGGAATAAGCAGGACGCACTGTTTGTGATCGATGGTATTATCAGTACCGCCGATGATTTTAATAACCTCAGCCCCAACGATATCGATAATGTGTCTGTGCTCAAAGATGCCGCCTCCGCTGCGGTATATGGTTCCAGGGCTTCCGGCGGCGTAGTAGTGGTGACCACCCGTCAGGGTAAAAACGGCACGCCCAGGATTAATTATTCCTTTAATACCGGGGTCGATAAACGTGGTGGCAATGCACCACTGACCAGTGCCATCGAAACCGGCGAAATTTATAACCGCATCAATCCTAATTCCAGCACTATCTGGACACCTTCCGATTTCGATTATTTCCGGAAGATAAATAACGGATGGGGATACGATCAGCTCGGTGCTGTATGGCGCGACCCATCAGTTACCGCACATAACCTGAGTGCCTCCGGCGGTACGGAAAAAATTAAATACTACGTGGGTGGATCGTACGTGAAACAAAATGCGATGCTGAAGAACCTGTCGCTGGATAAATATAACATCCGTGCCAATATTACCACTGATATTACTGACCGGTTGCAATTGTTCTCTGCACTTTCGCTGAACAACAGTCTCACCGATGGTCCTCCCAATACTGCCATTGCACCCACCATTGGTGATATTTACCGCAAACAGCTGTTATGGCAACCGGAACAACCAATATGGACGGATGGCGGTAACCCCATTGATTACGGCTGGATCGGTAACGTGGGTGCGGAAATAAGAGGTGATGGAGGATATATCAAAAACAATAATCTCAATACCGGGATCAATTTGAAACTGACGTATAAAATACCTGGTATAGAAGGCCTGTCGGCCTCTTCACAGTTCGGTAAGTTTTATTATAATGGCCGCATCCGGACTTTCGAAGAACAATACGATATGTGGGTGATGAAAACTACCGGTGTGCGCCAGATCAGCACCAATGACGCAGACCGGGTGACCCTGAAAAAATCATCCCAGATTCCACATACCTATTTACAGGAAGATTATAACTGGTTCAATAATTATCAGCTCAACTTTATGCTGAACTACGACCGTACCTTTCATGATCTGCATCATATAAAAGGCATGATGGTATACGAGCAATATGAAGGCCAGAGCGGTGGCGTAAAAACAGGACGGGATAAATTCCCGGTATATACTACCGATCAATGGTGGGCTACCAGCGGAGACAGGCTGGATTCCTACAACGATGGTAAAACAACACAGAAAACGGGCCGTCGTTCCTGGGTAGGACAACTGTTCTACGATTACGATGGTAAATACCTGCTTAATTTGTCCTATCGTTACGATGGCTCCATGAACTTTGCTTACGACAAACGCTGGGGATTTTTCCCTTCCGCTTCCGCTGGTTGGGTGATCTCCAAAGAAAATTTTATGCAATCATGGAAAGCCATCGATTTTATGAAATTGCGTGCTTCTGTAGGGCTTACCGGTAATGATGCCGTAGGCGGATGGCAATGGCAACAATCCTATCAACCCGGAAAGAACGGGTATTTCGGCACGGATCCGCAGACCAACGCAGGTATTACCTACGGACCTATAGTGAATGAAAACCTTTCCTGGGAAAAAACACGCAGCTATAATGCCGGGCTGGATGTGGAGTTCCTGAAACATTTCAATGCCACGCTGGAATACTATAACATCAATACCTATGATATCCTGGGTGCAAGAAATGCGTCTGTACCACCTACTTTCAGCCGTACCTTGCCCAGCTCCAACTATGGAAAAGTAAATGCACAAGGCATGGAACTATCAGTGGGATACAAGAACGAAACAGGAGCCCTGCAATATTTTGTTCAGCTGAATGCCTCTTACGGCGGCGCAAAATTCATTGTGAGAGATTCCATTATGACCTACCCTTATCAGCAGCCGGAAGGAGCCTCCACGACCAGGATCAGTTCCCACATTAATACCGGCATGTTGCGTACCCAGGAGGAAGCAGATGCTTTCCTGGCGGCACATCCCGGATATAACTACTATGGCATTACACCTAAGCCCGGACAGTTGGTTTATCAGGATATCAGCGGTCCCGATGGAAAACCGGACGGCATCATCGACGACTGGGACATTGTAGCCGTGAAAGCCAATAATAACCCGGTGTTCCTGGGACTTAACCTGGGCGTGACCTGGAAAGGTTTCTTCCTGAATGCCACCTTCAGCGGAAGATTGCACCAATGGAAGTTTGTGAATAACCTGGTAGATGGTAACGTTGAGTGGAACCGCATGTGGAAAGAATGGTATCAGGAAGGATGGACCCCTGAACATACCAATGGATCATTACCGATCCGTTACTCCGCCAATGACGACAGCCGCCGGGTGACGAACGACGAGAGTACTTTCTGGTTGAAAAACAGCAGTTTCCTGCGCCTGCGGTACCTTTCACTGGGGTATAGCATCCCTGGGAAAATCATGAACAAAGTAGGTATGTCTGGTGCGAAAATATATTTCAGCGGTTCCAACCTGTTTGTGCTGAGCAAGTTCAAACAACAGTATTACGATCCTGAAATGGCTAATGGCTTCTCTTTCCCCATTATGAAAACATTCAATTTTGGTATCAATGTTTCTCTCTAACAACAATTCTGCTGATAATGATACAACGATATAAAAGACTATTAATGCCCGTAATCGCCGGTATTACATTGCTTACGGGAACGGTGTCCTGCAGGAAGGGACTGGATTATGACAATCAGAATAACCTTAATCCGAACAATGTGTGGAAGGACTCTACCATGATTGGCGCCTTCTTAAGTGATATCTATGGTAATATGATGCCCGGCTGGACATTTAATGGTGCAGATTCCGACGAAGGTATCTCCAATGCCAGGAGCATGCCGGATTATTCCCGGGGGATTCTGGCTATTTCTACGACCAATTCCAAACTCGATTATACCAACATCGACAAAATCAATTTTTTCCTGGACAAGCTACAGACGCTGTCATCCGATATTTTGTCAGACGCTAAAAAGCAGCAGTTTACCGGGGAAGCCAAATTTTGGCGGGCTTGGGCCTATTGGGGAATGGTGAAGAATCTCGGTGGGGTGCCATTAATACTGCACACACAACCAGCTGATAATGTGGATGCGCTTTTTGTGCCACGCAATAAAACATCGGAATGTATAGCGCAGATCGTAAAAGACCTGGACGATGCCATTCAGCTGTTGCCCGGTGTTTATGCCAATGCAGGCAAGGATTATGGACGTATTACCAAAGTAGCGGCCATGGCTTTTAAAGGCAGGGTATTATTATCCTATGCCAGCCCGCTTTTTAATCCTACCGGTAATGCAGCCCGTTGGCAGGCTGCCTATGATGCCAATAAAGCGGCAGTGGATTTTGCAGTAACACAGGGTCATGGTTTGTTTCCCAGCTACCGGAATATCTGGTACCAGGAACGTAACCCGGAGGTGATTATGGTCAATCAGTTTCAGTATCCCAACAATCCTACCTATTTCAATTATATCCGGCCGGAGCCGATGACGAAGGATGTGTCCAACAACAATCAGCCGTTGCTGTCGTTGTTACTGGCTTTCCCAAAGAGAGACGGTGCGCCTATGCTACTGGATAAAGCAAGACTGGCGGATCCCGCGTATAATGCGGAGTTCCTGACCGATTTTTATACCAACCGGGACGATCGTTTTTATGCTACCATTTTTTGTGGCGGTACCCCTTATCCCGCTCCGGATGAAGTGGCGCCGATATATGTTAAAGGTAACAGTTTCTGGAATGCATGGAAATATGATGTTGCCGCCGGCAGGTATGTGAACATCCTCAATGTCATACATCCGGGAATGCCTGGTAACCCCGGTCTGACAGGTTTCTTTGACCGCAAAGGATTGGATACCACGGTTACCGCTAATCTCGGTAAACAGGCGCAGACAGATTGGCCGGAGATACGTTTTGCAGAAGTATGGATGAATTATGGCGAATGTGCCAACGAGTTGGGGAAAACAGCAGAAGCCTTGCAGGTGCTGAGAAATATCCGGCAACGGGCAGGTATCCAGCCGGGCATAAACAACAACTATGGTATTACCGCCGCCGCTGTGCAGGATATACGGGATGCTTACATTACAGAACGCCAGGCGGAGTTTGCCTTTGAAAACAAACGCCTCGACGACCTGCGCCGCTGGAAACGTTTCGATATCCTCAACAACCAGGGAGCCCGCCATGGCTTATACCTCACCCTGAACAACAACCAAACGGTAAGCCCCTCGGATAACATCATGACAGCTGCCGTACGGGCTCGTTTTACCGCAAACTATATTGATAACCTGGATGGAGATCCGGCGTTTAAGTTCAACCTGGACCTGCACCATTGGTTCTATGCTATTCCGCCGTCACAAATCTCCCAGTCGAAAAATGTATTGCAACAGAACAATGAGTGGGGCGGTGCTTTTGACCCGCTACAATAAACTATGCGGGATGCTTTAATCACGAAGGGATATACCGGGCTTTCCGGTATATCCCTTTCATAGAACAGGATGATGAAGAAAAATAACATACAACGATGGCTGCCATGGCTGATGATATTATGGCTGCTGCTTTCTGCCGCCGGCACATCGGCACAGGGTAAGGTTTTCAGGACTATGCACGCATCTTTTACGATCGATGGCCGTGGATACATTACTTCCATCAAAGACAAACGTACCGGAAAAGAGTATTGCCCTGCGGGAATGTCTTCTCCCTTACTTTGCCTGTATAAAGACAAACAATGGATATATCCCGTGAAAGCCATTATTGACGGTGCATTGGTGAAACTGACTTACACAGACGGTTCTATTGCCACGATCAAAAGCGACGAAAAAAAGGAATATCTCCGGTTACAACTGGTGGCGGTAGATAATCGCAGTCATGCAGACAATATTGTATGGGGACCTTATAAAACCAACATATCCAAAACGATCGGGGAAATTATTTCCGTTGTGCGTGATGATCATTTTGCGATTGGCATGATGGCGCTCAATGATAATACCACCAGCGGCCCGCCGACTGATGGGGATATGGGATTTATGTATTATTATATTCATTCTCCCGATCCGGTAAAATACCCGCTGCCGCCTCATTTGAAAGAAGGGCAAACATTTAAGATAGGAGGAGATGGCATCAGCGACATCGCCTTTTATTCCCAGCCCGAAGAATATTTCAGGATGTGTTATGGTGATGGCGCCAGGTTGGAGCCGTCTTTTGGTTCTACTATCTGCCTGCATTCCCGTGACCGCAGAAAAGAACAAATGATCCGGTACCCGGTATTGCCGGATAACCTTGATGGCGGCTTTAATTCAGCCCGTTATCAGCTGGTGGAGCCAACAGATGCCGATTTTAATGGTTCCGCTATTGCGCTGTATGCCTGCCCTGACCAACGGGGGCTTGCCACTATTGAACGTATTGTATTGAACGAAGGTCTCCCGCATCCGGAATCAGATGGTATCTGGATAAAAGACCCCCGTGCTTTTAAGCCAGACATCGCCTGGTGGGGTGCGCATGACAGTCTGGCGTCTTATGCTGCCCAGCTTGGGTTGCAGGCCGTGCAGGATGAAGGGTGGGGAGAATATTATCCTAATCCGGCCAATCGTTGGGGAAAGAAGAAGATCAGCTTTGCACACGGTCCGGCTATGTCTATCCCCGATTTCGGACGGCAAATGAAAACGGAGGGCGTCCGTTACGGGCTGCATACGCTGTGTGAATTTCTGCAACCGGACAATAATAGCGATGTAGCGCCGGTACCCAGCGACAGCCTGGCAATTATGCAGCGTACCACGCTGGCTCACGCGTTATCGCCAAACGATACAATGATCATGGTTACTGATACCGCTTATTTTAATGAGTTTGGCGGATGGGAAGGAAATCATACCAATGTGTTGAAAATTGGGAAAGAGCTGATTGAATATAACGGTATCACCACTACGCCGCCTTATACATTTTTGCACGTCAATCGTGGATTTCATGGTACTGTGAAAGGCACATTTCCCGCCGGCACTACTGTGGTGAAACTACAACCCAACTGTTACCGCGGTTTTGCGCCCAACATGGACCTGCAGGAAGATTACGCCGGTTATTATGGCCGCTGGCTCACGGAGGGCCATATGGACTATATTGATTTCGATGGGCTGGAAAGTTGTATCTACCAGGGGCATGGGCAATATTCCTTCAAACGTTTTTTCCGGAAGTTATTTGACACTTATCGTCAAACCGGTGGTGATTATTTGCGGGTAATGGGTTCCTGCGTATATGAGGGCAACTGGCATTATATGAGTGTTTGTAACGTTGGTGGTGGTGATCATATGTTTGATCCGGTGCATAATAAATGGGGTATAGAAGGCAAGGATATGCGTTATGTTTTTGAAAGTAATTATTTCCCGGCCACTTTTGGAATTATGAGCTACAGCGGCAGCTGGAGCCTGTATGATGCAGAAAACCTGCAGGCAAAATCTATTGGCTGGAATGCTACGTATATGCTGGGTTTGAGCCAGGAGACGGTAGAAAGCAGCGGGGAAAAGCAGGCCATATTCCGCGCTTTCCGTGACTGGCAGGATGCCCGGGCTGCCGGTATGTTCAACACCCAACAACGGGAAAAACTAAAAGATCTCCGTTACAAATACCATCTGGAACGTAACGGTGAAGGTTCATATATCCTGTATACCCTGAAAGAGCGGCGGTTTCCGGAGCTTCGTTACGGCCATTCCACGCCGCTGCGGACAGGTGTGCCACCACAGGCCCGTGTGCAGGAATTGGCCATTCGGATGACCATTCCCGAAAAAAGCTCAGTAGCAGGATTAGTCGTTCGTTTGTCCGATAATACGGAGATACAGGTAGATCATCCGCTGACCAATGGACAATGTATTATTTTCCGCAATGGCGCCTGGCAGTTGACGGATAAGAACAGGAAAGTGTTGTCTGCGTTACCGGTCAAAAGAAAAACAGTCGCCGGAAATGGTATGGATACCATTACACTGGAGGCTTTACAGCCGGCAAATGATGCGGTGAAAATGGAGCTGGTGGCCACTTATGTTGTTTCATCAGAAAAAGTAAACAAATGAACAGCAGCATAAAATATATACGATACAGATTATTACTGCTGACGATGGCAGTTGCTCAGACTACTGCCGCGCAGTTGCCGGATAAGGAAGCCAACAAGGTACTGGGGCTGGTAAAAGGTTCCCTTGTTTTTATGCAGCAGGAATATCAGGGTACAGACCTGGTGGCGGAGCATCTGTTTTCCGGGAGGGAAATGCATACGGACAGTAGTTCCTGGCAGTTGTCATTACAGGTGAAGGCGGTGCCCGGACAAAAGGATGCCGCGGATATTGATGCCGGTTTCCGCCTGAGTACGGGTAATGCCCGGTCGGCTGCAGTAGCCGTGGCGTTGCGGTTTGGGCAATGGAGTGCGGCTAACTATCTGCTGGTGCCTGCGTCGGTATATAACGGTAACCGTTACCGCGCTATTGGTAATGGTTATAACCCTGAATATCCGAAAGAGATGTACTATAACCCTTCGGTACCGCTCACTATTTCCAATAATCCCCGCTTGTCCATTGAAAAAGGAAAAGCTGCTGAAATAGCGCTGCAGACGGGGAACATGGCCACGCCGGCAGTTTGTTTTTTTTCGCCGGCGGCCAGGAAAGGCGTCATTATACTTACTACACAGGAAACTTCATGGGGTAACAACGGGATTACCCTGCAGGAAAATGCCTCACAGGACAGCTTTTATATCAGGGTATCATCACCGGCGGTACGTAAGATGGCGCCGGGATTTGGTGATTTTCACCCCAGCGGCGACCTGGCGCCGGCCTGGACGCCGGGAGATGAATGCATGATACGGTTACGGGTATACGTATTTGATGCGGATGGTATACCAGCATTGCTGCGACGGTTTATGCAGGTACGTAAAGACCTGGCGCCGGAAACAGCGTTGCGTGACCAGCTTCCTATGAGCCAGCTGTTGCAGATGGGAAGGGACATCTGCAGCAGCAACTTTTTTCATACACCACGGGGTAATTACTATAAACCGGAAAACAACAATGATTTTCAACTGGGATGGGTGAGCGGTATGATCAATACCTACCCCATGCTGGCGATGAATACAGTACAGGAGCGCCAACGCGTGGGAGAAGAGCTGGATTTTGTGGTAAACAACCTGCAAGGGAAAAGCGGTTATTTTTTTGGTGGGATCAAAGAGAACGGAGAAATTATACCGGAGAAAATAAATCCGGCTTTTCCGGCGGTGCAGGCAATGGTGCGCAAGAACGGAGACGTATTATTGTGGCTGATGAAGCACCTGCTGCTGCTGAAAGTGCAGGGACATGCAGCTGAGATCCATCCCTCCTGGGAAGCTGCCGCGCAACGGCTGGCCGGTGCTTTTGCCGGCACCTGGCGGCAACATCGGGAATTTGGGCAGTATATTGTACCGGCCAGCGGAGAAATTGCCGTATATAATTCTACTGCGGGAGCGATTGCGCCAGCGGGACTTACCCTGGCAGCCCGTTATTTTAACCGGCCCGAATGGTTTACCATTGCCAGCGAAGCAGCCCGGTTTTATTACCGGCGGGATGTGGCAGGACAGGGCCTGACGGGCGGCGATTGTGGGGATATTTCGCAAGACGCCAATTCTGAATCGGCCTTCGGTTTCCTGGAGTCGCTGATGGCGCTATACGATTATAGTCATGATCCGGAATGGCTAAAAATGGCGGAAACAACGGCTGCCTTGTGCGCCACATGGACGATGTCCTATGCTTACGATTTTCCCGCCGGCAGCAGGTTAGGGCAATTGAAGAGTAATATCACCGGCGCGGTGTGGGCCAGTATCCAAAATAAACACGCGGCACCCGGTATCTGTACCGGTTCAGGAGATGGCCTTTTCCGGCTTTTCCGCGCTACCGGTGAGCGGCGGTATGCCGACCTGGTGCGTGATATCCAGCATGCACACACAGAGGCTGTAAACCGGCCCGGACATATCACCAGCAACTATCTGCCCGGATCGTCCATGGAACGGATACAACCCGGCGATGCAGAGGGAAAAGGCAGCATCGGGGAGTTTATCCACACTCGTAATTCCTGGACCGAAACTGCCGGGATGTTGATGGCTATGGAACTGCCAGGGATGTACGTACAAACAGATAAGGGAAATGTGTATGTATTTGATCACCTTACTGCCGGTGTGATACGGAAAGATGCAACGGGAATGTTAATAAATTTGCATAACCCTACCTCTTACGATGCGCGGGTGTCAGTAATGGCGGAGACAAGCCGGGAAGCCAGGGTGCCGTTGAATCCGGCCGCATTTCATCAATGGCCGCAGGTACAGGTGAAAGCCGGTGAAAAGGTGCAATTGTGGATCTCCCGTAATGGTAAAATAAATGTTAGGTAGACAAAAAACAGGCTTCATGCGGTTTCTTCAGTTAGGATTATGTTGTGCAGGATTATTGTTAGTGATACAGCCACTACAGGCACAACAAAAAGTGGTGGCGCATTTTAATATGGGCCGCGCGGGTGCTGTTACCTATGCGATAGCCCCTGATAGCATAATGGATGCTAATGCGAATGGCTATACGCTAATAAAAAAAGGGCAACCGGTATTTTTTGCAGACGCACCGGCAGATAAAAAAATGTTGGGAGAAGGAGCGGTATTGCTGGATGAAGATGCTGGTTACCGTTTACAGCGGCACCTGCTGAACAAGCACCAGCCTTTTATCCTGGAGTTATGGGTGCAGGCGAATGCCCGCCAGCAAAAAGCTACAGAAGGAGAATCTGCCTTGTTATCTTTGGGTAATGGCACTCAGGGATATGAACTGCGGCAGGACGACAAGGGACTGGTGGTAATGACAGATGGAGATCCTGCAAGCAGCAAACCGGTGAATATGAAGCCGGGTGAGTGGTATCATATCGCGTTGGTAACAGATGGTAAAACCGGTAGTTTATATGTGAATAGCGAGCGGCAACAAACATTCCGGTTGTCCACCCGTGACCTGGATGGGCTGACATTGGGCGCTACCGGTAACACGCGTGGTTTCCGTGGATTGATATATGAGGTCCGCCTCAGTCAGTGGCATGGTGGAAAATTTGATGCAGGCAAACACCTGCTGTACAACAAACAACAGGTAACCGGAAAAAAACAACAGGCTCTTTCACAACAACGGCAGCTGGTAGCCAGGCTGGCAGCGACGCCGGGGGTAGCGAAAATGCCGGTGGCGGCGGCAGAAGGGGACTGGCTGGTGAAGCCGGTAACCGCGCCGGCACAGGTGTATGTACAACCAGCCGAAGATGGGATGAGTGCGAAAATCCAGCTATCCAACGGACTGGTATCCCGTGAATTTCTGGTGAGCGAAAACCTGGCCTGTGTCGGGTTTAACAACCGTATTAATAATGCGGAATACCTGCGGGCAATAAAACCGGAGGCACGGATAAAACTGGACAGTACCTGGTTCGATATCGGTGGTTTGTCTGGTCAACCGGAGCATTCTTACCTGATGGAGAGCTGGTATAATTCACTGGTGGCCAATCCTGGCGCTTTCAGATTTACGGGTATGGATATACGTAAGCCGGAAGCGCGTTACCCCTGGCAGCTGAAATACCATGCTGCGCATACAGACTGGCCTCCGAAAGGTGTGCATCTGATCATGTATTATACGGCGCCGGTGACCATGCCGGCGTGGAAAGATAAGTTTACCGTGGCGGTCCATTATGAGCTATACGAAGGAATGCCGGTGATCGCTAAATGGCTCACCATTGAGAATAAGAGCGGGCAACCGGTGTTGGTGAGCGAAACCGAATGCGAGGTGCTGGCCGTCAACCAGGACCAGTTATCCCGGATCCATGTGGAAAGCGATTATTCGTTTGCGTTAGCGAATGCCGATCCGGAAGGGAGTGCGCTGATGCACTACAAAGGAACACCTCCTGCCTATCAAACGGGACGTTCCACTACTGCATGGCGGGAGGATCCGGAGTATCATACCTGGGCTTCCCATAATCAGGCGGAAGATAAATTTCTGGGCTTTCCGCATCATAATCTGCTTGTCAGCCGCGTACCGATGGGGCCTGCTGAAATGCTTCCTACCGGACAGGTATTTAGCTCTTTTGTGACGTTTGAACTGTTGCACGATAACGACGACAGGGAGCGGCAAAGCCTGGCGCACCGCCGATTTTACCGTAAACTGGCGCCACAGGTAACGGAGTCGCTCATCACCGGTGGGATCACCTCACAAGACCGTACGGAAATTAAAAGGTTTATTGACCAGATGCATGAACTGGGCTTTGAAAGACTGGATATCCAGGCGTGGCCCGGTATTTCGCACGACCGGCTGGACACCGCATATGTAGGGCTGTGGAAAGACGTGGCGGATTACGCTGCCGCCAAAGGGATCGTGATGGGTGGATATGAGCTGCAGGTGGCCTCCCGCGGGCGTGGAGCAGCCTATGATTGTATTGATCCGCAGACTAGTAAACCCGGTAGTTTGTTCGGCCAAAGCGTTTGTATCGCCAGCAAATGGCAGGATATTTATTATCCGGCCATGTGGAAATTTTTTGAAGAGACGGGCCTTAAAACCTACAATATGGACGGTCCCTATCATGGCGACGCCTGTGCGGCTACGGACCATCCGTATCATCGTAATCTCTTCGATTCACAATGGGAACAATGGAAACAACAGGTGAAGGTATTACATGAATTGCAACGCCGGAACATGTATGTTCCCATTCCGGATTGGTATTTCCTGAACGGACAATCCGCTACCGGTATGGGGTACCGCGAAGCCAGCGCTAATCTCACCCCTCAACAACAGCTGCTGCTGGGCCGCCAGTATATTTACGACGGCACCTGGCACAAAACTCCCACCATGGGATGGCTGGGCTTACAGCTGGTAGGTTTTTATTCCAATGATCCCCGGGTAGGTCTGGAGCCTTTATCTGCCAACCTGGACCGGTATGAGGTAGGTTTGTTCCAGCATTTGGCCAGCGGCTGCCAGTTCACCGTAAGGGGTAAACGTTTGTATGATACCCCCGAAACCAGGCAGATGGTGCAGCGCTGGATTAACTGGTTTAAGGAACACCGGGAAATCCTGACATCGGACATTATTCACCTGGCCCGTCCTACGGGAAGAGATCTCGATGCCATGTTTCATGTTAATTCCCTGTTGGAAGAGAAAGGAATGCTGGTGATTTTTAATCCTACGGATAAAAAAATCACCCGTCGTTTTAAAGTGCCTTTATACTATACCGGTATTACCGGTAATGCCCGGGTGACCGATAGTGCAGGTAATACCACACAGTATATACCAGACCATCAGCAGGATATTTTCCTGGAAGTGTCAATACCTGCTGGTGGTTTTTCCTGGTATGTGATGAAAGCGGGATGAGGCTAAGGGATATAAAAAGACTGCATGGAAAAGCATCCATGCAGTCTTCGTTTTTTATATTAACTTAATGGGCTACCTTGATATATCCCCAACCTTCCCGCTGTTTGGTAATGATTTCATAAATGGCGTCCGGCACGACCTGTACGCCAGGAATCAGTTCAGCAGAGGTCTTGTTATTTCTTTTCATGGTGGCGCCACATACTTTGAAACTTACATTCTTATGGCCGCTGATTAGTTCGGATAAGGCAGGAGCCACGGTGGATTTGTCTTTCAGCACCATATCCAGCGCATCTCCGTATACGGCTACTTCCAGTTGTGCGTTGGGATTTTCTTTGATAATACCGTTCACCTGCCGGATAACGGTTTGTTGTGCTTCCGGTGTTTTACTGGTGATATCGAAAATGACTTTATAGTCGGCCTGTGCAAAACAGGTGATACTACCCAATAGAAGCGATAAAAATATAAACAGCTTTTTCATGACAGATTGGTTTTGAATGAAGCGGATATTATTTTTTATGTTGCCGGACAATGGGCCGGAAAGGGCCATACTTATGTTGTACCTCCGAAAAGGTGTCACTGTAAGGGCCGAAAGGATGATCGGGTGGTTTGGTGCGGATATCGGGCCAGTCGGCCGGAAAAGCTTTTACCGGCCGGGGCTGTGAATTCACAAAAGCAGCCACATTCCAGGCGTCCTCATCACTGAGCTGCGGATGCAGATAGTTTACACCGAATGGCATATTATCTTTTACATATCCCGCAAACCTGGACAGGCGGTATAATCCGGCGCCGGTATTATAGCTGTCAGGTCCCCATAAAGGCGGGTAGCGGTATTCAGCGGCATTCGCCTCCCGTTGTCCGCTGCCGTCTGCCCCATGGCATCGCTGGCATTGTTGCAGGAAAATAATTTTGCCTTTCCCCGTATCAGCGGCGACCGGCAGATAGGGCAGTTCACGGATACCGCTGCCGGGTGTTTTATAACCTTTAGGAAGATCTTTCCCCAGCCATTGTATATAGGCGATGATAGCTTTTAATTCTTTGCTGTTGCTATCCAGCGCATGACCATTCAGACTTCTGACAAAACAATCGTTTACTTTTTTTTCGATAGACTCTATGGTGCCGCTTCTTGCCCTGAATTTGGGAAAGGTAGCGGCTGTACTGTTGTAGTTATTGCCCCAGACTTTGGTACCGGCGTCCAGGTGGCAGTTCTGGCAGTTCATACCATTGCTGATGTGAGCAACGCTGCCCTGAGGCCCCAGGTATAGCGCGGTATGCGCTATGAGCGCCCGGCCATAACGGATATCGTCACCCGCCGCTGTATGGGGGATCATAGCGGTATCCGGCACCTGCCAGGGTTGTCCCGGCTGGGCTGTACGACGGCAATAAAACAAGGTAATGGGCAGTACCCCGAAAAAGATGATCCACAACGGCCTGTTTATCATCCTGCAAAACAGTACGCGCAGTTTTTTTCCTGTGCCCGCCCGATAGCCCATAGTCCGGAAGGCACGACTTCGATGCCTGGCAGTACGCCCGCTAACCATTCATTTTTTACGGCTACCGGGTCCAGTGCCATTTCTTTGGCTACGGCGGCGCTGTACACCGTCATCGCCATATTACACACCGCAAACATGACCCCGCTGGCCTGTAGTTCGTTGATGCCGATATCTACATTACCGATGCCGGGAATATTATAATCGCCCGGTTTAGGCTGCCAGAAAGGATTCCGCACAGCCGGCGCTTTTGTTTTGGGATCGTCAGCTTTGAACAACTGGCCGAATTTATATTTTTCCCACAGTTCATCTTTCATGGCGTAGGGAATAGCTTCATGCCGCATTACTACGACTGCGCAACAATCTTTCTCCGGTGTACCGGTAGCCTGATTGGTGAGCAGAAATACTTTAGCCCAGGCGAATGGATAGATTTCATGCGGCCGTGGCATGTCGATCACCATCCTGTGTTTACCTTTTATTTTGTTGACCCAGGCTTCAGGGGTACCGATACTCATTTGTTTGCTTTCCTGTGCCTGTGTGTGTTGAAGGTCCAATGCCACAAAAGAAGGAATACTGAGGACAGTGGCGCCCGCCAGCATTTTCCCCAGGAAGTCGCGGCGGTTGGTAGTTCCGTTTGATGTATGGTCCATAACATTAAAAATTTGATGCGTGTTACAGAAACGGCGGAAGAATATAAATGTAGGGAAAGGCGGCAGGCGTCTATCGGATAAAAGTGACAAAATCAGTTTCCGCTTGCAGCAGCCCGGAGAACTGATGAGGCAGGTGATGGGTGAAATATCGGAATTCGTTGATGAAATGTGTCTGATCACAATAGCCGGCTTTATGGGCCAGCAGGCTCCATTGCGGATGCCGCATACGCAGCATGTAGTCGATCGCTTTTCTGAAACGCACCAGCCGGCAGAACATTTTGAGACGCAGTCCTGTCTGTTTCAGGAAAGCTCTTTCCAGGGTGCGTTTGGTGAGGAATACGCTGGTTTCCAACTGACGGATGGTGATATTGCCGTGGGAAGCAAAGATGAGCTGTATGGCTTTTTCAATGTCACAGTTGTTGGGTGGATTGCCTGTCAATTGCTCCAGTAGCCAGGATTCCAATAGTTGTATTTGTTGCTCCGGGCTACTGCATTCATTGATTCCGGTGGTGAGTGATAAGATTCGTTTTCCTAACAATGTGTATAGGTTGATAGCATGGTTGTTGCACCATTCTGCCGGTACTTTAAACATTCTGGACCAGCTGCCGGGCCTGAAATGCGCTGTCAGCAAACGTGTTTCACCGTTGATGCGCCACTCACCGATATGATTGCGGGGCCCCGTCAGCATAGCGGGGGATGCATATTCCTGCTGGTCGACATTGTACAGCGCATGTTCAGTACCCAGGTTAAGCCACATGCTTTGAATGAAATGTGGCAGGAGCGTCAGGCATCTGTCTTCCCCGGAAAAATTACCCGCTATCGACTGATAGGAAAGCAGGTAGTCCCGGAGCCGCTGATGAGGCCGGAATGTTTGTACGTTGAACATATGGATGGGTTTCTTTGGGGCACGGTGAGATCTAATGCAAAGGTCCTTTTTTTTTCCGGGGCACTAAAAAATACCTGAGTAAAATGAATAAAATGAACAGGAATAATTAATGTTTTTGTATTAACTTCAAACTATTGCTATTTCTTGCGATTAAAATATTTTCCTGGCCCTATTGAAATGTTCGAAAATGAGGTGATTGAAGGCGTTTTATAAACAGACTCGTCATTATACCATATTCTATACCCCCTTCAATTAAATCTTATGAAAGTACTTCGTCTGCTGGCTGTTGTATTGCCGGCCTTCACCCTCTCTATCACCAGTGCCCGGGCACAGGAAACGGCTTCTGCCACGGCGACTGCAACCATTATCACACCTATTAGCATCACCAAGGATGTAGACATGAATTTCGGTAATGTGGCTGTACAGTCTACTACCGGGGGAACGGTGGTATTAACTCCCGGCGGTGTACGTACCGTGACCGGTGGTGTAACTTTGCCCAGTACCGCTACCGGAACTGTTACGGCGGCAGCCTTTACCGTAAACGGAACCGGTAATTACTCCTACAGTATTAGCTTGCCGTCTGCTGCTGTTAGTATCACCAGCGGGTCCAATACGATGACCGTATCTGGTTTTGTTAGTACTCCTTCTGGTGTGGGGCAGCTTTCCTCCGGTACCCAGGCCCTGCACGTAGGCGCTACATTAAATGTCAGTGCGGCACAGCCTGCCGGTACTTATGTGTCAGGCACACCGTTCGACGTAACGGTAAATTATAATTAATCGTGTATTGATCATGGAGAGGATGGATAGGGTCCTTTCTGCGGATGCAATGGCATTTGCGAGGATAGGGCTACTTGGTGGATGACACGCTTATTCCTGATGAGATAACCAGAAAATATGGCTTTGTTACCGGTACAACCAAAATCGGGAATTGTGAAACCCGCAGTTGTTTTTATCATCCTGTATGCGATTGTTTTTTTTTCATCACCTGAACAGGCGACTGCACAGGGAAATCTGATGGTAACTCCGGTACGGGCTGTTTTTGAAGGCCAGGAGCGATCCACAGAACTTAATATTGCAAACTCAGGGAAAGACACCGCCCGGTTTGTCATCTCCATGGTAGAGATCCGGATGAATAAAAGCGGCACTTTTGAACGGATCACTGAACCGGATTCAGGTCAGCTGTTTGCCAGTGAATATATCCGGTTTTTTCCCCATAGTGTTGTGTTAGGGCCCAATGAGGCGCAGGTGGTGAAACTTCAGGTCACTGAAACTAACCAATTGACACCCGGTGAATACAGGTCTCACCTGTATTTCAGGGCTGTGCCGGATGAGCGGCTGATGGCCAATAAAAATAAAGGGAAAGATAGCAGTGGTATCAACGTGCGGCTTGTTCCCGTATTTGGGATCACCATACCGGTTATTGTTCGTATTGGTAATACGGCTGCTTCCGTGCAGCTGACAGACCTCTCCCTGGACTTCGAAAAAGGACCACTGTTGACAATACTGTTTAACCGGTCAGGGAATGCATCGGTGTACGGTGATGTGACCGTGGATTATATTTCTCCCCAGGGTAAAAGAATACAGGTCGGATCAGCTCAGGGACTGGCAGTTTATACCCCTAACCAGCAGCGTTACCTGCACCTTTCACTGGAAAATAAGCCAGGGATAGATTTCCATACCGGAAAACTTCATGTGACCTATTCCGCGGCACCTCCCTCTCGGATTACACCATTGGCAGAGGCCGAATTGCAGCTAAAATAACACCGGAAAAAGAGGATCGGAAAGGTGTGGCCAGACGAAGATTGGTCAGCCCAGTAATTCTAATGCAGTGATTTTACATTTGTTCATACCATTACTGCGCAGCAGGAAGGCTACCGGAGGATGGGCGTTCTCCGGTATCAGATTAATGCTGTTGACAGGGCTATTGTTATTGCCTTTTCTGTTATTGGCACAGACCAGCTGGACAGGCAGTGCCAGTACTGCCTGGTCCAACAATGCCAATTGGACAGCGGGCGTGCCGAATAGTACGGTCGATGCTGTTATCGGGGACGCTAACTTTACCGGGTCTTTTGCACCAACGGTAAATGAAAGTTCCTCTTGCCGGTCACTAACAGTAGGCGCAGGTACCAATGTAACCCTGTCTATCAACAAAAACCTTATTGTGGCCGGGAATCTTGTTATTGCAGCCGGAAGTACCCTGACCCAGAAAGGTACCTCACTCACAGTGAAGGGGGATTGGACCAATGGGGGGACCTATACCTCCACCAATAATAATGCAAAAGTCATTTTTGCCGGTATAACACAGGCCATCGGAGGAACAGCTACTACCACTTTCAGGAAGCTGGATATTGCGATAGGAAGCGTTACGACCCAAAAAGTGAACATCACCGTGTCTGGCGCCTTTAGTGTAGAGGGAACTTTTATACCTGCTGACCTGGCAACACCCGTTGTCGTTTCCGGGAATGCTGGCTTGTCCATGCTGGATGGCGCGGTGTTGCAGGTGAATGCAGCGACACTGGCCGGTAATTATGCGCTTACAGGGGCTGTTACATTATCTCCCGGTAGTATTGTTAACTATAGTGGTACATTGGTAAATCAGACCATCAGCAATAGCCTGACATATGGAACGCTGATGATCAGTGGTACCGGCACCAAAACATTGGCTGGAAATCTTAATAGCCTGAATGCCACTACCGCGACCTCCGGTAATATCATCGTCTCCTCCGGTACCCTGGACCTTTCCTCCTTTACCGCCAACAGGGGAACTGCCGTGGCCGGCGGAGCATTGACAGTAGCCAATAATGCCACGCTGAAAGTAGGAGGGACCAACAGTCTGCCGCTTAACTACAGGACCGTATCATTCAGTTTGACGAGCACCGTGGAATATTCCGGGACTAACCAGACAGTAACGCAGCAAACCTACGGCAACCTGACGCTGTCGTCCGGTAGCGGAGCGGCTGTGAAAACATTCCCGTCCTCCTCTTTTACCGTAGCCGGTAATCTGTTGTCCAACCTGGCCAGCGGAACTTCAGTTTCCTATACGGCCGGAGCTGATATAACGATCAGCGGTAACGTGACGATAGGGACAGGCACGACTTTCTCCGGCGGTAGTTATAATATCACGGTCGGTGAGAACTGGATCAACAACGGTACGTTCAATGGAAATACAGGTACTGTAATCATGACAGGCGGTGGCACTTCCATCAGCGGATCCGGAACACACAATTTTAACAACGTCACCGCTGCCGCCACCAATATTACAACCGCCGCCAATTTATCGATAACCCTTACCGGAAACCTGGCCACTTCTTCTCCTGGTACATTTACCCTCCTTAGCGGAGGAACACTCACGATGAGCGGCACCAGTAAAACCATCAGCGGTACCGGTATTATGCTGGAGAACCTTATTGTGTCCGGTACCGTGACGGCATCATCCGGTATAACGCTGACGGGTAACCTGACTGTCAACGGCACTTTTAACGGAACCGGAGGAACCGTAGTAATGACCGGCACCAGTAAAACATTTTCAGGAACCGGTACCATCACTTTCGGCACACTTTCCATCACCGGCTCTGTCTCTTCTTCTGCCAGTTTCACTATCAGCAATACACTGGATATACAAAACACGTTTTCCGCCAGTGCGGGGACAGCCACTTTTTCCGGGACAAGTTATCTCAATGGCACCGCCAATCTTTACAATGTTACGCTGAATGGCACCTCGTTACAGCTGTCGGCCAATGCTGTGCTGGGCATCGCCAACACCTATACGGTCACCGCCGGAACATTGAATGTTACCGCCGCTGTACCCAATACAGTCAACTTTAACGGAACCGCTGCCCAAACCATTTCCGCCAGTACTTTCTACAACCTCACTGTCAGCAATAGCAGTACAAAAACACTCGGAGGTGCTGTTACCGTGAACAACGATTTTACCATTGCCTCCGGCACTACGTTCAACGGCGGTACTGCACAAGTACTCACGATTTTGAACAACTGGATCAATAATGGCACCTTTACAGCTTCCACAGGAACAGTAACACTCAGCGGCAGCACCAATACAACGGTGACCGGCGCCAGCACCTTTAATACACTGGTGCTTAACAAAACAGCTACTATCAACCAGGTAACCCTGCAGAACAATGTTTCTGTGCAAACGCTGACAATGACCAGCGGTGGCATGATGACCGGCACCAATACGCTTACGATCACAGGCAATAGAAGCGGTAACGGCATTATACTCGGCAATATCCAGCATTCCCACACGTTTTCCCTGGGCGTTGCTTACGCCTTTGAAGGGCCTAATACCACCATTACCCTAACCGGCCTTACCCTTACCGGGTCTATCACCATGTCCGTAAACCCGGGAGTAGTGGCTGATTTCCCTTCGGGTACAGCCATCAACCGCGAATATGATATATCATCTTCCGGTATTACGCTGGCGGCAACAACATTGCGCTTCCATTATGAAGATGCAGAACTGAACGGCAACAATAAATCCAATCTGACTATCTGGCGGAATACCGGATCGGGGTGGGCTGTTTATGGTAATACTGCCAGTAGCACAACCAGTAATTATGTGGAACAGACAACCCTGCTATCACTCAGCTTTACCGGCAGGTATACGCTGGCTTCCACTGCCAACGTAGTCAGGTGGAATGGCTCTGTCAGTACTGACTGGAATACCGCCGGTAACTGGACCATTGGACAGGGAAGCCCTTCCCGGCCGCCTGGTACCGGAGATGTTGTGGAAATAGGTACCATCGCATTTACCAACCAACCGGTTATCAGCACCGCTGTGAGCGTAGCCGGTATTTCTTTCGGCAGTGTGCAGGCGGCTACGCTCACACTGGCAACCGGCGGCTCGCTGACCACTCAGGGCAATATCGCCGGCATCTGGTCGGCCAACGTATCACATACGATCAATGTGAATAACCAGGCCCTTACCGTGAATGGCAACCTCGCGCTGAGCGACGGTACCACCGGGCATAATATACAGCTCAACGTAGGAAATGGCAGTATAACCGTAGGCGGATCGCTGACACAGTCGGGAAATGCAGCTATCACCTGCTCTGGTACCGGCGCCATCAATATCGGCGGTAATTTTAATTACAGCAGCGGTACCTTCAGTCCGGGTACAGGAACGGTTACCTACAATGGAAGCACCAACCAGACCGTGGCGGGTTTAACCTACAATCAGTTGACCATCAGTAAGACTGCCGGTAGTGCCCAGATTGGCAGCGCAACCACGGTCAATGGCAATGTTACCGTTAGCAGCGGAGACCTGAGCTTCAACGCAGCAACAACTGTCAGCGGCAATATGAACATCAGTTCCGGCGCTACGTCCAATGGTGGCGCTATTGCGCTGACGGTAGGAGGGAACTGGAATAACAGTGGCGTATTTACGCCAGCCTCCGGCACTGTTAATTTTACAGGTAGCAATGCACAGAATATCGCCGCTACCACGTTCAATAACCTTATCATCAATAAAACAGGCAGCGCTGCCACACTCACCGGTAATGTAGTGGTAATGGGTAATGTATCTGTGAATGCAGGAACAATGACCTTATCTACGTATAACCTTAACCGTAGTTCTCCCGGTGGTGTATTTACACTGGCTAATGGTGCAGCGCTGAACGTTGCCGGGACAGGGAATTTCCCCGCCAACTATACACAATATAACCTGGGCAACAGCAGTACTGTTACTTACAACGGGACTGGCAGTCAAACGGTGTACGGTGGAATTTCCTATGGTTATCTTACGCTGGCAGGCAGCGGTACGCAGAGCCTGGCTGCAAACATCACCGTCAACAGCGATTTGCAGATAGGGGCAGGGGCAACTTTCAATGCCGGTACTTATACCATTAACCTGTATGGTAACTGGAACAATGCAGGCACCTTCAATGGCGGCAGTGGTACAATAACCCTGAATGGCAGTACTAAAACCATTACCGGCACAACTACCTTTAACCGGCTTACCGTGTATGGAAGTTATAGTGTGGCCGGTAGCAATATTACCTACAATGGCCTCCTTCAGATCATTACCGGTGGTTCCTATGATGGCGGCAGCGGGAATGCCACTGTAAACGGCGACCTTATCAACAACGGATCGCTGGTGAGTAACGGGGTGACGACCTTTACCGGTACTGCTGTGCAGACAATCCGTTTTGTTAACGCGCTGGTGTCCAATTCCTCAGGGGTTATCAACTTTAATGGTAGTGTGTCGCCGGTATTGAATTCTACCAGCTCCCCCACTTATGCGACCCTGAATATCAATAATACGGCGGGGGTGAGCGCGAGCGTGGGCTGGACGGTGTTGATGGCATTTAATATCAGCAGCGGCGCTACATTTAACGGTGGTGTATCTACGCATACTATCAGTGGCAGTTTTACCAACAATGGTACTGTTACCAGCAGCGGAACGCTGAACTTTACTCCTTCTTCTGCGCAAACTATTCAACTGACGGGGACTTCCTTTAACAGTACCGGTACCGTGATATTTGGCGGCACAGCACCGATAACCATTACGGGAACGCCTACCAACCTGGCTACCGTTACCATTGCCAACACCGCCGGCGTTACTCCCGCTACGGGATGGACCCAGAGTGCCGACTTTCATATCAATGGTAATGGCGTATTCTACGCAGGCGCCAATACTTTTATCGTGAACGGAAATGTTGAGAGTAATGGAACGCTGCATGGCGGCACCTCTACTTTCACGATGGCCGCTCCTTCCGCCATTTTGATCGGTAGCGACAGTACCACTTTTTATAATCTTGTGGTCAATGGAAATGTGACCGCCAGCTCCAATTTTAACGTCATCAATAATCTTACGCTGAATGATACGCTGGATGCGTCTGTAGGTATGCCTGTAATGGTGGGCTCAGGCCCGTCCCTGATTGGCGGTACAATTGCTCCCTTCAACCTGGCTACCCTGGAAGTAAAAAAATCCAATAATGCAGTCGTGTCACTGGGCCGGTCATTATCGCTGATGACAGCGCTGGATATTTTATCAGGCGTACTGGATACCGGAGATTCCACCATTACAGAAGACGTGACCAATGGCGGTGCGCTTATAATCGGCGCCAATGCCCGCCTGATTGTGAGAGGAGTTAACAGCCTGCCCGCTTTTGATTCCTATGCCCTGGATACCCTGAGTTACGTGGAATACGGCGGAACTACCCAGGCTATCGCTACTGTTACGCCGTATGGCAACCTCGTCATTTCTGCTGCCGGCAATAAAACGGCGTCGGCACCTATTACCATACTGAGTAATTTTACCCTTAGCAATGGCACGTTCATCCCGGGCAGTTTTACGGATACGCTGAGGGGGAACTGGACAATGACCGGTGGAACTTTTACCAATACAGGCGCTACTATTTATTTTTCCGGACGGGCAGACCAGCTGGTTTCCTCAACCGGAGCGTTCAATAATATCCAGGTAAAAAAGGCATCGGGACAAGTGGTGTTGCAAACCAATGTAACGGTAAATGGCATTCTCACGTTTACCACCGGTAATGTAAGGACAGGCGGCAATACTTTGATAATGCCCGCCGGCGCCACGATAACAGGAGCCGCACAAAACACAGGATGGGTGTATGGGCGTTTGCAAAAAAATGTGGCAGGCGGGGCTGCTGTCTCCAGGACATTTGAAGTAGGAGACAGCCTTATTTATTCTCCTGCCACTGCCTTGTTTGCCAGTGTAACCACCGCCGGTAATATTACCGGGGTGGTCACTGATGGAAGCCATCCCAATATTGCCACATCCGGTATCGATGGTACCAAAAAGGTAAACCGCTACTGGTCGCTCATCAATAGCGGAACGGTATTTACAACGGTAAACGTTACATTGAACTGGGTAGCTGCCGATGTGGGAACAGGCGCCAATACCGCTAATTTTAAGGTAGCCAGGTATGATGGTACCAACTGGACATTGGCAGCTGTCAGCGCTCCATTGGCAACATCCATACAGGCTACAGGGCTTACTGCATTGGGCGACCTGGTAGTGGGAGAACTGTCGTTGGGCGCTATCTGGACGGGAGCAATCAGTACTAACTGGTTTGTTACCGGCAACTGGTCTACCGCTGCGATACCAGCCATCAATACCAATGTGACCATTCCTGCTGCGTTGGTGAATTATCCACTGGTCAGTACGGGCACTGCCACCGCCAATAATATAACGATTCAAACCGGAGCTACTGTTACCGTCAGCAATGCCATCCTGCAGCTGGCAGGTACTATCAGCGGTCCTGGCGCCATTAACGCCACTGCGGGTACCATTGTATTGAATGGCGTGACGGCACAGACCATCCCCGCCGGCATCTTTGCTACCAATACCCTGCAATCTCTGACCATTAACAATGCAGCCGGGGTGACGCTGGCCGGAACACTCAAAATCAGCGGTATACTGACTCCCACCGCCGGACAGTTCAGTACTGCCGGTTTTCTCACGCTGCTATCTACTGCCGCTGCTACAGCGTTGATTACTGGCAGCGGCACGGGACAGGTAACCGGCAATGTAACCATGCAGCGTTATCTTTCCAACGCCTTCGGTTACCGGTATCTCAGTTCTCCTTTTCAGGCGGCCACTGTCAGTCAATTGGCTAATGACATTAATCTGAATGCGTCGTTTCCTTCATTATACCGGTACGACGAAACAAGGGCGTCTACAGGATGGGTGTCCTATACCAATACAGCAAATGTACTGACACCCATGCAGGGGTATGCTGCGCAGATGGGAACTTCAACAGCCCCCATTACGGTGGATATTACCGGTGTGGTCAATAACGGGTCTGTTACAGCCCCTTCGCTCACGAATAACAATCAACCTTATACACAGGGCTTTAACCTGATAGGGAATCCTTACCCGTCGCCTATTGACTGGAATGCAGCCTCCGGATGGACACGGACAAATGTGGATAACGCAGTGTATTATTTTAATCCCGGTACTACCGATCAATACACCGGTACCTATAGCACCTATATCAATGGTGTTTCCAGCGATGGTATCGCCAATAACATCATTGGGTCTATGCAGGGCTTTTTTGTACATGTTACCAATGGGACTTTTCCGGTTACGGGAGCGATTACGATTAACAACAATGCGAGAGTCAACGCGTTGTCGCCTGTTTTCCACCGGGTATCGCAACTAACGCCTGTGTTGCGGATGGGCGCCGCTTTTGCGGATGATGGCGCGCCATATGATCCCCTCGTCGTATACTTTGATGCTGACGGGACGCCGGCCTTTGAGAAACAACTGGATGCCATCAAACTGATGAATACAGATCCGGCTATCCCCAATGTATACACGCTGGCAACAGATAGCTCCCGTCTTGCTATCGGGGCATGGTCTGATGTATGGGATACAGCTTTGGTTATTCCGGTAGGGATCAGGATTGCCAGGGCGGGTTGGATCACTTTCAATACCGTAAGCCGTGAACGTATCCCGGATGATCAGCCGATATATCTGAGAGATGCCGTTACCGGACAATATACCGCGTTAACGGCAGGAGCAAAGTACCGCTTGTACCTTGAAGCCGGTAGTTATCATCAACGTTTTGCTATCGTGTTCCGTAAAGAAGGCAGTGATGTCATGACTTCCGGAGCGCCGGTATTCAGTGCCTACTGTACTGCAGGTGGCTTGTATGCTTACTTTGATAAAGTACCGGGAGAAAAATGTTATATCAGCGTGACGAATATTGCAGGACAGACTTACGGTCAAAAAGAATTTACCGGTAACGGTCGTCATTTCCTGGGTTCCCGTTATAGCAACGGGATATACATTGTTTCATTTCAGGTAAATGGTAAAGTGGTGGCCAGAAAGGTATTTATAGGAAATCGATAACAGCTTTTAGTCATGTTACACAGCAGGACCATTACAGGAAGGGGTGGATTTTTGTTGCTCATATTATTAGTGACGGTGAATGTAGTAGCGGCACAGGAGCCGCCTCCCCGTCCTATTGCCGTGTATGTTAACCCGGCACAGGGACTTATTTTCGGCGCTTTTTTTCAGGGATTATCGGGTGGTACTGTAATCATTTACCCGGATGGGTCCCGCTCTGTTACCGGCAGTATTACGCAGGCAAATTTGGGATATCCTTTTTCGCCGGCCATCTTTGAAATAGTGGCCAACCGCGGGACGCTCGTATCTATATTGAATGGCCCGGACGTATTACTTACCGGCAGCAATGGCGGTACGCTGAGTCTCCATGTAGGAGCTGCCAGTACGGGAAGCTCCTTTGTGACCAGTGCTACGCCGCCGGCACAAAATACAGTGAAAATAGGCGGTACGCTTACCGTAGGCAGTCCGGCGGCTAATCCATCGGGGTCTTACAGCGGCATATTTACAGTTACGTTTATCCAGGAATGAAGTATACAGATATCAATAAAGCCCCTGACCATTTTTTCCGCACCATGTGGTTAACGATAATTTGTGTGGTATTGTGTCTGTCTGCAAAGGCAGGAGGCCCGGGAGACCCTGATCCTGTTTTTTATGAAACATCCATATTTGTGGTGGTACAAGGAATAGGAGGAAGGGACATACCGGCTGTTGTCAATAATGATTCTGCTTATTTGTCCATCCGGGATATGTTTAATTTCCTGAAAATACGTAATACCATTTCTGTGGGAATGGACTCTATCTCCGGTTTTTTTATCACGGAAAAAGCGCCTTTTTTCATAGATGCCGGTAATCGCCTGGTGCAATATAAGGGGAAGGATTTTCCGCTTAAGGAGAGTGATATTATTAAAACCGCTACTGCCGTATACCTGAGGACCGGTTGTTTCGGGACTATATTCGGGCTTGACTGCCAGTTCAGTTTCCGTTCTCTCTCCATCAGGCTGGTCACGCAGCAGGAATTGCCTGCTATGAGGGAAAAGAAACAGGAGACCATCCGGCGGAATATTGGTCTTTTAAAAGGACAACAGCGGGCAGATACGATCATCAGGCCCACGCATTCCATGTTTCGTATAGGGATGGCTGACTGGTCGGTGATTTCCACACAACGTCCGGAAGGCGGAGGTAATGATACCTGGTTAAATCTGTCATTGGGCGGGATGTTGCTGGGAGGGGAGACCAGTGTCTCACTCAACTATAACAATTATGCACAGCAACAATGGGCGTATGTTCATGACAGTGCACTGATAAAACCGTTTGACCAGCGCAGGCAGTTTTATCGCTGGCGTTATGTGAACAATGATAATAAGGCGTTGCGGCAAATTATTGCCGGTAAAATTTTTGTGCCTTCCATTGCATCAATATTTGATCCGATTGTAGGTATTCAGCTTACCAATACACCTACTTCCTACAGGCGCTCATTCGGGTCCTATACGATCAGTAATTATACAGAGCCGGGGTGGACGGTGGAACTATATGTCAACAATGCCCTGGTAGATTACACGGTAGCCGACGCGGCTGGTTTTTATACTTTCCAGGTGCCGCTGGTATATGGTAATTCCGTGGTAAGGCTGCGTTTTTTCGGGCCCTGGGGAGAGGAGCGTTTCCGGGAAGAAAATATTTCCATTCCATTTAACTTTCTTCCTGCGCATGAATTTGAATATACCGCCAGTGCCGGTGTAGTAGAGGATGGAAAGAACAGTTTTTTCTCAAGGGTACAGGCCAACTATGGCGCTACCCGCAGTATCACTGTAGGAGGAGGAGTGGAATACCTGTCATCTATTTCAAAAGACAAAACGATGCCATTTGTGATGGCCTCTGCCCGTTTGGCCTCCAATCTGTTGCTCTCGGGAGAATATACCCACGGAGTAAGGGGGCAGGGAATACTGACTTATAGAATGCCTTCCGGTTTGCAATTGGAACTATATTATACCAGGTACAAAAAAGGACAACAGGCTATTATCTATAATTATCTGGAAGAAAGAAAAATAGTGTTGTCAAAGCCATTCCTGTTGAGAAAAATAACGATGTTTAACCGGTTGACCTACAACCAGATTATTTTGCCGGACACACGTTACGCTACTGCCAATTGGTTGTTGTCCGGCGCTGTTTACCGCATAGGATTTAATATAAACACCTATGCTGTATTTATAAAACCGGAACCGGCCTATGTATATACGAACCTCGCCCTTACCTGGCGGCTGCCGGGAGCCTTATTGATTACCCCTCAGGTCCAGTATGAGTACAATACCGGGAGCCTGATGGCGATAAGGGGGGAGGTTGGCAAATATGTGTTCAGGCATGGTTATATCAACACCTTCTATGAACATAATTACAAGAGCCAGATTACGAATGTGGGATTGGGGTTACGTTATGACTTTTCATTTACCCAGATCGGGTTTTCTGCCTGGAAGGGGACCAATATGTCAACCCTGGTAGAATCGGCAAGGGGCAGCCTGGTTTATGACGATGTTACCCGGTCTGTCGGCTTCAGTAACCGTGTTAGCGTAGGTACGGGAGGGATTGTGCTGGTTCCGTTTCTGGATGTGAATGATAATGGCCGTCGTGATCCCGGAGAACCTAAGGTATATGGTTTGAAAATAAATAGCAATGGCGGGAGAATACTGTATCAATCAGGAGATAGTACCGTCCGTATCATTAATCTTGAACCCTACGAATATTATTTCATCGGATTGATAAAAAACAGTTTTGAGAATATCGCCTGGCAGATCCGTAAACCGGCACTCAGCGTAGCGGTAGACCCTAATCAGATGAAGCTTGTGGAGGTGCCCGTGAGCGTGATGGCAGAAGTATCGGGTTGCCTGAAATTTGAAGATGAAGCCGGTACAAAAGCTCCCGGCGATATTACAATTCAGTTTTTTAAGCAGGATACTGTACAGGTGGCGAGTGTACGAACGGAGGCTGACGGCTCTTTCAGTTATATGGGATTACAACCGGGTACATACATTGTCAGGCCAGACACAATACAGCTGCATAAGCTCGGGCTAACGGCCAAACCGGCACAATTGCCTTTTGAGGTCCGGTTTAAAACAGAAGGTGATGTGGTGAAAAAACTTAATTTCCGGTTAAAGAAAATGGCAGACCAGTAATGCTAAACATCATACGAAGATAGCCATGATTGACTGACACCCGTTTCTATGGCTTTATTGGCCATATGAACCGCGATAGCGGCTATTTTCCCCGTTTCTGCGCTGGACGCCGGCGGTATCTTTTTACGGATGCTGTCCGCAAATGCCAACAAGGCAGAGGTAGTAGGTTCCGGTTGACCGGGTATACCGAATTTCAGGGGTACGCCTTCTCCGGTCTGATCGGTTTTCGTAGCGCCGGTGACACCATCTACGGTAGCCAGTTCTTTTTTCCCTTCTTCACTGTATACAAATGCTTTGTCGCGCTGTATCTCCAGGGTGCCGCGGTCGCCGAGCACGCGGATGTTATATCCTTTGTAAGCATTGCTGAGAATAGACGTTACGCTGGATTTTACGCCGCCGGGATATTCAAATACCGTCCGCACATTGTCCCACGTTTCCCGGCCATCTTTCCAGAAATCGATACCACCCATACCCACCACGCGAAGCGGATGAGCGTCCAAAAGATAATTCACCATATCGATCTGATGCCCGCAGAGTTCCGCTACCAGTCCGCCGGAATATTCGCGGTACATGCGCCAGTTCACCAGGCGTTCCATAGAAGGATCAGGAACGGGATTGCGCCAGTCGGAATTGCGGTGGTACTGGCATTCAAAATGGGTGACTTTCCCCAGCCAGTTTTGTGCGATCACTTCTTTTACACGGTGATAAAGATCGTAATACCGGTACTGGTGACCTACCTGCAACACCAATCCGCTTTTTTTTACCTGCGCCGCCAGTTGCAGCGCCTGTGGTATATCGTAGGTCATGGTTTTTTCTACGTATACATGTTTGCCTGCGTTCAGTGCGTCTTTCGCCATGGGGTAATGCAGATAAAGCGGGGTAGCGATGATCACTGCTTCCACCTTTTTATCATCCAGCAGCTGACGGTAATCCGTATACGCTTTAGCGCCTTTGGCAGCCAGCGACATGCCACGTTGCAGGTGTGCGGGAATTACATCGCAGCAGGCGACCAGTTCTATACCCGGTATTTTCTGCAATAGTTTGGCCATACCGCCACCACGGTTACCGGTGCCGATCATACCGATTTTCAGTGGAGATGTCGATTGGCCCCATACAGGCAACGCACTGGCCAGCATAGCCCCTGATAAGGCGGTGGCCCCGGTATATAAAAACTTTCTGCGGGAAAAAAGGTGGTCTTGCATGACAAACAAAATAAACATTTAAACGGGACGTTGGGGATAAAAGAGCGAGAACGTTCTCGCTCTTTTATCGGCCCGGTACTGGTAATGCTCTCCACTGTTGATTATATTTAAAGTGAAAACAAAACCACCATGCAAGCAAACCGCAGAAATTTCCTGAAACTGGCCAGCCTACTGGGTCTTGGATTTACAGGCAATGGCATCACTAAAACTTATGCCAGTCCTGCAGCAACGTTGACTGCCTTCGGAGAAGATAGTTATTCACAAACATTCAATATGTGCGGATATGCAGCGCCGAAGCTGGAAACTGTTCGCATCGGCTTCATTGGGCTGGGTAACCGTGGGCCTGCTGCGGTAAAGCGGATGGCGCATATAGAAGGGGTGGATATCAAAGGGCTCTGTGACCTGCGCCCTGAAAAAGTAGATGCCGTCAGGCAACAGCTGTCCAAGGTCCCGGGATTTAAACCGGATATATACACCGGCAAACCGGAAGCCTGGAAAAAAATGTGCGAACGCCCGGATATCGACCTGATTTATATTGCCACCCCCTGGGCATTGCATACGCCCATGGCTGTTTATGCTATGGAGCACGGTAAACATGTATGTGTGGAAGTTCCGGCTGCTAAAACCATCGATGAATGCTGGCAACTGGTAAAAACATCTGAACGTACCCGCCGCCATTGTATGATACTGGAAAACTGCTGTTACGATTTTTTTGAACTGCTTACCCTTAATATGGCCCGCCAGGGCTTTTTCGGGGAAATCATACATGGCGAAGGCGCTTATATCCACGACCTGCTGGAAGGGAATTTCTCTAAAACCAAATACTGGGATATGTGGCGGCTGAAAGAAAATTTCCGGCATGGTAACCTCTATCCCACCCACGGACTAGGACCTGTAAGCCAGATCATGAACCTGAACCGGGGCGATAAAATGGAATACCTCACTTCCATGTCGGGCAACGATTTTCTGATGAGCGCCAAAGCAAAAGAATACGCTGCGGGAGATCCTTTCTTCCAGCCATTTGTGGATAAGTCTTTCCGGGGAAATATGAACACCACTACTGTCCGTACCCATAAAGGGCGTACGCTCATGATACAACATGATGTCAGTTCTCCAAGGCCCTATTCGCGTATTCATACTATTGTAGGCACAAAAGCTTCTGCACAGAAATACCCGGAGCCGGAACGCGTGGCTATCGGTGACGACTGGATGACGCCGGAAGCGTACAACGCGCTGAAAGAAAAATACGAGCCGGCCATCACCCGGCAGATAGGCGCCATGGCCCGTAAGTTTGGCGGGCATGGCGGGATGGATTTCCTCATGGACTGGCGTACGATCGATTGCCTGCGGAATGGACTGCCCCTGGATATTGATGTGTACGATGCCGCGCTGTGGAGTGCTATCGGTCCGCTGAGTGAATGGTCGGTAGCGCATCGTTCCAACTCCATCGATGTACCTGACTTCACCGGCGGCGCCTGGAAAACAAATCAACCGGTAGATGTGACCTTGTCTAAAGGCGGTACTACCAACATCATCTGATCATCAAAAATAAATTTCATGCGATTGACCAACATCAAACGGGTAATGCTCGCCGGCATAGGCCTGTTGCTTTGCAGCTTTTTACCGCAGCAAAAGAAAGTGCGTATTTTCTCTATCGGCGATTCCACCATGTGTGATTATGATCAAAGATACCTGACTGGTTTTGGCGGGGATAGTTTGTACCCTATCCGCGGCTGGATGCAAATGGCGCGTGTACTCGTGCCCGTTAATGCGGAAATACATAATGCCGCCCGCAGTGGCAGAAGTTCCAAAAGTTTCCGGACAGAAGGCCACTGGCAAAAAGTAATTGACAGTGTGCAACAGGGCGATTATGTTTTTATTATGTTCGGTCCTAACGATCAAAAGCCGGATACCGCCAGGCATACCGATCCGCATACTACTTTCCGGCAGAACCTGATCGATTATGTGAAGGAAGTGAGAGCCAAAGATGCCCGTCCGGTACTATTTACTTCTATTGTTCGCAGGAAGTTTGACAGTAACGGAAAGGTGCCAAATACACATGGCGATTACATCGGGGTGGTACGGGAAGTGGCTACCGAACTGAAAGTGCCGCTGGTAGACCTGAATAAGGAGACC
Organism: Chitinophaga qingshengii; assembly: GCF_014529935.1. Lineage (GTDB taxonomy): Bacteria > Bacteroidota > Bacteroidia > Chitinophagales > Chitinophagaceae > Chitinophaga > Chitinophaga qingshengii. The sequence continues at coordinate 2,438,378 of NZ_JACVFC010000001.1, read as the reverse complement.
GCTGCATTGGTGGAAAGTTATGGCCCGGAGGCATCCAAAAAGCTCTTTTTACACATCGCGCCGGGTATCTTCCCTAAATTACCGGATGGTAAAAAAGATGATACGCATTTGAGTGAATTCGGCGCCAGGAAAGTAGCAGAACTTGCCGTCGCCGATTTGAAGCTGTTAGGTGTTTTCTGAATATGTACATTAAATAAAAAAGGAAGATGCATGCAGCATCTTCCTTTTTTATTTAATGTACTTTAGTTAGGTTTTATGGCAATAGCATAAGCTTCTGCTGCACGGGTACCATCCGTTAAGTTCATTTGTATATTGTTTTTCCAGTATTTCGCCAGTATAAGGCCTTGCGGGGTCCATTCGTATCCTGCAATATACACATCGTTATTATATACGGCCATTCCCCGTGCTCTCGCCTCATTGGAGAGGCTGCTCAGTGTGTTAGGAGTAGTATTGACCCAATATTTAGGCGCAAAAGTATTGACATAACCTGATGTTAATACGTTACCGTTCAATAGTGCAATCCCGGAAACTTCGGATGTGGCATTAGGATAGGCGGGAATGCCTGTGGGTAACATAGTCGCTACCCCATTTTTCCAGTAGGTGGCGGCGACAGCGATAGTGTTACTGCTTTGTCCGGCTATGTAGACATCGGTGCCGGACAACAGAATGGCATTGGCTGCAGTGCCCCAGGGACCTTGAGTCAGATTATACAGTACGCCATTCTTCCAAAACGAAGCGATACCATTCACAATACCGACAATATAAACATCATTGCCTGATACTGCAATGTCTCTTACGCTACAGGCGCCGTTATAACTTCCGGTCGGTAAGGCGTACTGAGTGCCATTTTTCCAGTATACAGGTCTGGCCACACCATCGCTGCCATTGTCTACACCGGCTACATACACATCTGCGCCGGATACCGCAATAGCGAGGCCATAAGCTCCCCATGTACCGGTATTGCTCAGCGAAACGGCCACGCCATTTTTCCAGTATTTGGCTACTTCATGTTCAGTACCGGCAATGTATACGTCATTGCCTGAAATGGCAATGTCACGGGCTTCCGCATAGTTGGTGGCCAGCGTAACACCTGTGCCGTTTTTCCAGTATTTGGCTTCGGAAATGCCATTGGTACCTATCTGGTAACCTACTACATATACATCCGGTTCTGCCAGGGGTTGAAGATTGGCGGCTGTTTTACCAGACGCAGCCAGGCGGTCCTGCTCCAGATCATTATTCAGTTTTTTACTACAGGCATTGAGCATGCACAACGCGCTCAATAACAATAAAAGGGCGCCAGGCCTCAGTGGCGAAACAAACTTGATTTTGGTCATGTGTTGTTGGGTTTTATAGATGATGAATAAATTGGCGGGAACATTCTACGGGTTTGGTAGATAGGGAACGGGCTTTCTGCACACCGCTGTTAAATGCGGTCCTGTTAAAAATAAAGCGGGCAACTGCGATGGCATATCATCCAACAGGAAGGCTGACCCCATAGCGGAGATCAGCCTTTACATGAAATGATTAATCTTATCCTGAACGTCAGTATCCGTAGTCCTGTGTGAGCTTGTGATTGGCTTCCAGCGAAGTTTGTGGTATGGGCAATAACTCGCTGCGATTGGGTGTAAATAACTGGGCCACATTGGTGATCCAGCTGGCGTTAATGGCGCTGATCCAGTTGGCTTTTGCATAACCGGAAGGTACGGTAGCCGGCGTGGGCTGGTACAGGGAATTTCCCCATATGATAGCGGTAGCACCGGTTTTGTAATACATCACCTGTGGCAGTGTGTTATACGGCGCCTGACGGTTCATCATTTTCGTATAGTTATCTCTTGTTTCCTGTATTTTCTGATAGAGGAGATTCCACCGGATCAGGTCATACTTCCGGATGCCTTCCCCGCCAAATTCAAAAGAACGTTCGTTGACCAGTGCTGTAAAGAATGTTTCTTTGGTGGAGGGGGTAGGACCTATTTTGGTTTCATTGCCTTTAAATCCTCTTTTCCTTACTTCTTCGTATGCCGCTATGGCAGCGCCGGTGGGACCGTTGTTTAATTCATTGTCTGCTTCAGCAAACATCAGCAGTACATCGGAAAAACGCAATACCGGCCAGTTGATGCCCAGCTGTTGTGCGGTAGTAGTGGGTGCAGGCGTGATCCAGTCGGCACGGAATTTTCCGCTGACCATATTCACAATGGTTTGCACCGTTTTCGTTTTGTCGGCATTGTTATAATAAGGCGCATTTGTGACATCGCGGCGCGTATCCAGTGAATCGAAAGAATAGAAATAGGTGGGAATCACACGGATGGAGCTATTGCCCAGCTGGCCTGCGTTGCCGGCTACAAAAAAACGCGGGCCGTCGTAATAGCCCAGGTTGCCGGTAAGTCCGACGGCCATGGCTATTTCGAACATCACCTCACCGTAAGGATCTAATTTATAGGAGTCCAGTCCGTCTTTAAATACGCTCTGGAAGCTGGGGTTCAGTGTATGTTTATCCCGGCGTTGCATGATATCGGCGCACTCGTCGCGGGCTATTTTATAGTACGCCAGGTAATCGGCCGTACGTTCCATTTTACGGGATGCGCGGCGAAGGGAGTAGCCACCCCTAAAGAGGGCTATCCTGGCACGCAGTCCTTTTACCGCACCTTTGGTGATTCTTTCATCGGCGGCTACACCCGGCTCATTGCGCCAGGGAACGAGGTCGGCAGCCAGTTTGAGATCATCCAGCAGCTGGTTGTAGATGGTATCGCGGTCGGTCTTCGGCAGGAAGAGGTCCGGTTGATCGATAGACGGTTCAAACTGGGCAGGCACATCGCCCCAGTTGCGGATCAGCTCCAGGTAATACTGTGCCCGCAGGGTAAGGGCTTCTCCGTGCAGGCGTCGCAGTTGTTGCTGCTCAGTGGTGCTGCCGTTCTTATACTGCGCCATCAGCGGAATATGTTTGATACAGGTATTGGTGCGTTCAATACCCAGGTACAACTGCTGGAAAGGCCCGGGCAGCTGCGCATTGGTGGCCTGCAGGTTGTAACGGGAAAGATCGCGGGAACTGTTATCGGGTGCAGTGGTGTTGGTTACACCGATCATCTCATCATTATCATAAGGATACATGAGGCTCAGCCGGCTACCATAGGCCTGTTGATGGGTAAGCGGTTCATAGGCGCCGATGACGGCGCTGGTAGCATTGGGCACATCGCTGAAGATATACCGTTCGTCGAAGGCGGAAGGCGGTTCCTTATCGAGAAATTTTTTGCAGGAGACAGTTGTCATCAGCACTGCTATCCATCCGGCATAATAAGCTATCTTCATCATCTTCATAATGTAAGGTTTAAACCAAAAAAGAAAGAACGGCTGCGGGGATAGGCGGCATAATCCACGCCTGGCGTAATGGGTGTGGAACGGCGTGTATTCACTTCCGGATCATAGCCTGTATAACGGGTGAGTACAGCGAGGTTATTACCGGTAGCATAAACGCGCAGGCTGCCGATCTTCGCCCTGCTCAACCATTTGGACGGAAAAGTGTAACCGATGGTGACGTTGTTGACCCGTAGGAAGGAGCCGTCTTCTACCGCCCAGGAGGTAGGATAAAAAGCGCCGGCGCCGGAGAGCGGCATCCATATTTTAGCGTTGGCATTAACTGCTGCCAGTTCCTCCGGAGAAGCACCGGTGACTGCCTGTTTACCGCCAATGGTGACTACCTGTTGTATCACTTTCCCATTGTCGTCGATGGTGCGCCAGCGGTCTCCCATGATGCCCAGCATATTGGTATGGCGGGAATAGGCATTGGTAAACTCTACCTTGTTGGCATTGAGGATGCTGTTGCCAACTACGAAATTCAGGAATATGCTAAGATCAAAGTTTTTATAGGTAAACTGCTGATTCAGGCCGCCACTGTAGGTTGGATTGGCGTTGCCGATAATGGTTTTATCGTTTTCATCGATGATACCGTCGCCGTTCAGGTCTTTCAGTTTCATCCAGCCGGGTTGTGCTACACCGATAGCGGTGGATACATCCGTCACGCCGGGTTTTAAGGAATATATTTTCGTATTGGCGTCATAGTTAAAATCATTCAGCGTATAAAATCCGTCGTTTACAAAGCCGTACATAGCGCCCACTGCTTCGCCGGTCCGGACAATAAAATCGGCCGGCTGGCCGGAAATACCCCAGCCGGAATTCCTGTAGAACTGGGTCAGGTAGCCGGAAAGCGATTCCACTTTGTTCCGGTTGAAAGCGATGTTAAAAGTGCTGTTCCAGCTGAAATCATTCTTTTGAATGATGGTCGCTGCCAGTTGCAGTTCGATGCCTTTGTTGGTAGTTGTACCTATATTTTGCAGTTGTTCCAGGTAACCTGAACTGGTAGGTATGCGGATAGGGATCAGCAGGTCTTTTACTTTATTGTAATACAGGTCGGCGGTGAATTGTAGCCTGTCTTTGAAGAAAGCGGCATCCAGTCCTATATTCCGGGAGATGGTTGTTTCCCATTTCAGGTTTTTATTCGCCAGGCTGTTAGCTGCATATCCGGGCGTGATTTGTTCATTGAGTGCGTATTGTGCATTGGCGGAATAGGTATTCAGGTAAAGGTAATCGCCGATGCGGTTGTTGCCGGCCAAACCATAACTTACCCGTAGTTTCAGGTCGGAGATAAAGCGGGCTTCCTTCATGAATGCTTCCTGCGAGATACGCCAGGACAGGGCGGCGGAAGGAAAGTAACCCCAGCGTTTGTCCGGAGCGAATTTGGAGGATCCATCTGCCCGGAGACTGGCACTGAGCAGGTATTTATCCTGGTAATCGTAATTAATTTTTCCGAAGAAGGATAACATGCTGCTTTCGAGTATGGTTGTTTTCGGAAAAAGGGGCACTGTTGTTCCCAGGTTGAACTGCCCGAAAGCCTTCTCCGGTGTGATGCCTGCGGGAAAATAACGCAGTTCATTATCCAGCATGCCGGAAGTGGTAGTATAGGTTTCTTCCCCGAGTAAAACGTTTACATGATGCCCGCTTTTAGCTCTGTTCGTATAGGTGAAAACGTTAGAATTGTTTAGCGAGCTGCGATTGGTGAGGATATTGCTGATCAATGGCAAATTGGCGCCATTGAGCCGGGAGTTGGACGTAATGGAGCCATCGAAGGCGTTCAATTCCTGGTTATTGCGGTCATAACCAATCGTTGACCGGAAGGAGAAGTGTTTGCTGAAAGTATAGTTCAGGTAACCACCGATATTAAAGATACGGGTATACCTCCTGCGGTACTGCGCATCACTGAGCAGTATGGGATTGATAATACCCAATCCGTTGCCGGCATTGGTGTCGTTGTAGTAGTCTACATCGTCTTCATCTTCCGCATTGTTATTGTCGAGGTTGAAAGGGCGGTATTTGATAGCATGCCGCAAACCATTATATGCAGAGGCGCCTTCATTGGAAGAGCCTGCGCCGTTGTAGGTTTCGTCGCTGTATCTTACGTTGAGGCCTATCCGTAGTTTGGTATTGGCTTTGTGATCTAGTTTGAAGTTAAGAAGATTGCGTTTCATGCCGGCATTGATCATAATGCCTTCTTCCTGGTTGTTGGTATAGGAGAGGTTAAAGCGGGTACTTTGGGTACCGCCGGCGATGCTGACATTATGCGTTTGCATCAGGGCTTTGCGGCCAAAGACATTTTGCTGCCAGTCGATGCCGGGAACGGACTTGTATTTTTCCAGGTCTTCCCCATAGATGTTGGCGAAGGAGAGGCTGTCGGCTGTCAGTCCGCGGCTTCTTTCGTATTGGTACAGCACAAAATCATAGGGTGATAGCACTTTCAGTTTTTTAGGCAGTTGGCGTACGCCTACGGTACCGTTGTAACTGACAATGGTTTTACCTTCCTTCCCGTTTTTAGTAGTGATGATTACCACGCCATTGGCGCCACGGGCGCCGTATATCGCGGTAGCGGAAGCGTCTTTGAGTACGTCTACCGATTCGATGTCCTGTGGCGCGATGCCGGCAAAACCGTCTTCTACCTGTACTCCGTCGATGATATATAGCGGTGAGTTATCTTGTGTAACAGAGCCGCCGCCCCGCACTTTGATCGTAAAATCCGAGCCCGGTTTCCCTTCCGAAGAAGTGATCTGAACGCCGGCCAGTCGGCCGGTGAGGGCTTCAGCGGCGGAATTGACAGGAATGTCTTTCAGCTGTTTGGCATTGACGGATGATACCGAGCCGGTCAGGTCTTTTCTTCTTACGGTAGCGTAGCCTACTACCACCACATCGCTGATGTTTTTCGTCGCTATGGTCATAGACACGTCCACGGCTGTACGGCCTTTGATTTGTTCTTCACGTGTAACGTGACCGGTATACGAAAATATCAGTCTTTCGCCATTGGCCGGTAGTTTTAGTTTGTAGTGGCCGTTTTCATCCGTAATGGCGGCCGCTTTCGTATCTTTTACCCTTACCGTAACGCCAATCAGTGGTTTGTGATCTTCTGCCGAAGTAACCGTTCCCGTTATCGTGGTGGTCTGCGACTGCGCTATGGAAGCTGGCGCCAGCCATAGCAGCGAGCAGGTGATCAGCAGCCTGATAAAATCCTTTTTATGCATCATGACAATCATTTAAAAATTATAAACACCTTTCCGTTTCTGATGCCTCCGTTATCCATTACCAGCAGGTAGGTTCCATTTTCCAGTTCACCGATATTAAGTCTGGTTTCTGTGGTGCCGGCGGCGGCTGTGTAGTTTTTCACCTTTTGTCCATCCACCGTGAAGAGTGAAATACCGGCTTTGCCTTTTACGGGTGCATGATTCACCACCAGTTTGTCTGCCGCCGGATTAGGAAATATGCGGAGGTCATTGTTTTTGGATAGGCTGGCGGACGACATGGCTTTCATCAGCGCTTTGTCGGCTTGCTGACGCATCATCAGTGCGTTGCCGAGGTTGATAGTGGCGCTGTAGGTCGTATCTCCTTTGCCATCAGTGCGATAGCCGCCGATTTTGTAGTAACAGTTTTGTGCCGGTGCATGGGTGTCATCGGTGATATAGTGTGTTTGGTTGATATTGGAAGGAAGGGTGGCGATCTTCGTAAAATTAACATTGTCAGTAGACCGGAAGATGCCGAAGGTAAAAAGATCTTTAGCCCAGTCGGTATTGAAACTGAGGCTGACGGTATCGCCACCGGAGCGGATAGCGCTGGCCTGGGTGAAGGTCACCGGTTGATCGGGGGACTGGATCGCATTCAGGTATTTTTCCAGCATGGTGTAGCCGTCGCCATCCACGCTGTTGGCATTGATGCCGGTAGAATCGCCGCCGTTCATTTTCTCCCACCAGTCGGGCAATCCATCGTTGTCCGTATCATCGGGGTAGGTGGTGGATGTGAATGCGGGCCATCCGCCGACAGTATTCTGGCTGTCGATGATACCAGAAGGGTGTCCCATACCGGATGCCTGGTAGCTGGTATCTTCGAAAGTGGCGGTGCCTGTGCGTGTTTCCCGGATAATGCGGCGGTCTACAGTGTCGCGGCGTGGCAGTGTAGCGCCGGCATTGGCGGTAACGGACGTATAGGCGTCTACGGCAGTTTGGGTGACTACAGGTGCATAAGGAAACGGCGTGTCTACACGGGCTGCAGCCAGTGCGGCGGCAGCGCCGGGTTGACTATCCGGATGTACGCCATAGGTCCAGTTATTGGAGGACGTGTCTGTCGTTTCTGTTATACAGGGATATCCGGGTACGTAGTTGCCTTTGATATAAAACTTCCCGCCGGGAATCGTATCTCCCCCAACAGACACGCTAAAAGTGGTGTACAGCAGGATACGGTGCCGGCGGTTGCTGGTGGCGCAGGATGCACTGCCGGTAGTAGCCGGACCGGGTTTGTAGTAATTGTTGACCATATTATGATGACCGCCGGCTCCGCCATAGGTAGCGCCTACCCAGTTATAGACCACATTGTTCCGGAAATCGACGTACTCGCGTTCAGGTTGACCGGTGTTGGCACTGCCGGAGAAACGCGGATTACGGTTGCTGTGGCTGGCCAGCAGGTTATGATGGAAAGAAGCCTGTTGGCCGCCCCATATACCGCCATAACCATGTGGTGTTGTTTTTACATGTTTGGATTTATAGAGGCTTTCGCTCAACACACTCCATTGCAGTGTGAAATCAGAGATCGCATAAAAAGATCCGGCTTCGTCGGTGGACCAGCTCAGGGAGCAATGGTCCACGATAATATTGGAATAGGGATTGGTGACCGGTGAGCCGAAGTTGTTGTACATCGCATCCACTGCTTTGGCGGTATCTGCGGGGTTGAGGATGATATCCCCCGGGCGGCTCCGGATATAGCGGATAATGACATGGTTGGCCCGGATAGCCAGGCCGTAGTTGGCCAGGCAGATACCGTCGCCGGGCGCTGTTTGTCCGGCTATGGTGATATTGTCGCGGGCAACGACCAGCGTACTGAGCAGGTTGATAGTGCCGGATACTTTAAACATGATGGTCCGGTTGGGCTGGCTTACTGCATCCCTGAAGCTACCGGCGCCGGTGTTGTTAAGATTGGTCACATAATACACACTACCACCTCTGCCGCCTTTGGCGAATCTGCCCCCGCCTTCAGCGCCGGGGAAGGCCAGGGTGGTATCGTTGAGCGGCGGTTCGGCATAGGCGTTACCGTTAGTGACAGCGGCGAACAGCGTTGCCGGCAGTAAATGAAGCAGCCATTTTTTCATAAATATTTTCCCGGATATTGTTTACACCAGTATTTGCGGGAAAGCGCTGCCGGCCGGGCCTATTGGCCGGATTAGGCTTGTTTCACTCCACTTTGCATGGAAGAGCACTGTCGGTAAAATGAAAGACGTGGTAAACAGGCTTCTTCTTCTCTACTTTCCCGATGCTATAGTATAATGTTGGTTGATATAGTTGTTTCTCCAAAACAAGTTACGTTTGAAAGCGGGTACTTTGCAACCATTGGGGCAGATATATTTCCGAGAACGTTACCGGAAAATGAAAATGAGGGGAGATGTATGGGACCTATTTTATTTCAGACATATCTTTTCCGAGTAAATTTTCATCCCGTTGCAGCTCATGTTGCTGGCAGAACTGAATCAGTTGCTGTAGCCGTTTCTGGTTATCATATTGGAGGTTCCAGTATAACTTTTGCTGGCAATCGGAACAGAGACGATTAGGGGCCTGGTCGGTTTCCTGGAGGCTATTGGAGCCATTCATAGCGCACCGGGCATGGAGGCAGTGATGGAGGGAGAACATGTGGCCGATCTCATGTGAGGTGACTTTGATCAGTCGTTTGAGGCACTGCTGCCCGTGCGTGGTATCCTGTAATCTGTAAATAGATGATACGCCTATTCTGTCGACATAGGATGCCAGTCCGAATACATAGTTCCACTCTTTTTTCGGGTACAGGTCCCGGGCGCTGATACCCATGAGTACAATGCCGTCGGCAGGGATTTTTCCTTTCAGTAAAGTATCCAGTATATAAGGCGCCAGCAGCTGAATATGGCCATCTTCCCGTTGCCGGAAGGTGTTGCCCGGAAAAGCGCTGTCTGTTTGTGCGGGTAGCAGCACTGTTTTTAACTGGAAGAAAATAGCTGTATACTCAGCGGTGGCTTTCAATATTTTTTCCTGGGCCGGAGGGAAATCGCCAATGGGTAGCAGGTAGATGACTGACCTGGCGGGAGATGGTTTTACCGGGTGCATCTGTTGGTAGGCTTCAAAAGTCTGTACTTTTTCAGGATGCTCAAAGCGCCATTCTCCTTTCCGTGGCGTGGCCAGTGGAATATCATTAGCCGCTACGGCTTCAAAGTATTGGGTTTGTTGGGTACTCCTGTGGCCGCAGGCTGTCAACAGGAAAACAAGGCCAAGGTATAGGGGGATTTTAGGAACGGGCATCAGGATTGTTTTATTCCAGATGAAAAGATCTTTCAATTCCATAATCAAAATAAAAATTTCTGTACTTTATCAGGTAAATCCCCTGCTGAAAATAACTGTCAGCCCACAGGCGAAGCTATTATCGCCCTGAAGTATCGGGAGAAGCCGCCTGTGGCCGGTACTGTTATTTTTATATATTGCGAACCGTGCTTATATTTACCGGCATTTCAGCAGGTTATCTACTTAAAACAGCAAAACATACAGATGTCATTAATAGAAAAAGTACTCCATACACCGGAATTAACCAATCAGCCGCCAGTATTGGTGGATATCGGAGCATCGGGCGCTATTCACGCCCGGTGGAAAAAGATCGCGAAATATGCCGTTTGTATTGCGTTTGATCCGGATGACAGGAAATACGGTTACATTGTTAAAGAGAATGACAACTACCGGAAATTGTATGTGTTTAACTGTGTAGTGGCCGACAAGTCCAGCGACGGGGAACCTTTTTACCTGACGCATTCGCCCTATTGTTCCAGTTTCCTGGTGCCCCGTATGGAAGATCTGAAGCCTTATGCTTTTGCCGATAAATTTGCCATAGAACGGGAAACGAAGCTGATGACCCGCACCATCCCGGAAGTATTACAGGAACTGAATATTGGCTATATCGACTGGTTTAAGACCGATTCCCAGGGTTTAGACCTTCGCATTTTCCAGTCGCTGGAAGATAAGATGGCCCGTCATATTAAAATCGCGGAGTTTGAGCCGGGCATCATGCACGCTTACCAGGGAGAAGATAAGTTGCATGCTGTATTGCGGCATATGGACAACCTTCCTTTTTTCCTGAGTGAAATCACGGTCAAAGGTCCCAACCGCATTTCGCAGGAACAACTGCAAAGTATCAGCTCCAGCCCCTTCCTGCAAAAACTGCTGGCCGCGTCCCATAAAGAAACTGCCGGCTGGGGAGAAATGGTGTATCTGAATAATTTTAATGCCAGCGATGCCCATTCCCAACGCGACCTGCTGCTGGGTTGGGTGGTGGCTACCCTAAACGAAGAAAACGGTTTAGCGTTGCAGATTGCTGAGCAGGGTACGAAACAATACCAGGCGCCTATTTTCGAAGAGTTACGCCGGGGAAGTATAAAGCATATACGCCGCAGCTTATGGAAACTTCGTTTCATGAGCCACGTGTGGAGGAAGTTGTTCTAAAATTTTTCTGTATAAAGATGACCGGCCCGCTTTTAAAGCGGGCTTTTTATTGCCCGGAAAAAGCGGAAAGTTCACCATAATTCAGTAAATTATATTGTCGAGTTTTGCACTTAGTAATGTGACTTTCCTGCGGATTATTTTAATTCAGTTGATTATGGTATTAAAAATTATCAATACTGTATTGATCCTTTTTGCCGTGTATATGGGCTGTAAACAAGGATGCGCGATGTTTTCAGGTAAGCCGGACATGCTGGAAATGTTCGGGAAATGGGGTTTTAACAGAAACGGCGTTATGATCAACGGTATTGTTACTATGCTGGCAGCCGGGCTGATACTGATACCCAGAACTTTTGTATGGGGCAATTTCCTGATGGCGCTGGGTATCCTGCTGATTATTTGTTTGCACCTGATGGATAAAGATTTAAAAGGCGTTTTAATAGAACTGCCTTTCCTGTTACTGAACCTGGTGATCATCTATTTACAGCACCCGTTAAAAAATGTTTGACCCATGTTTCGGCTCCTGCTTTTTATCATCGGATGTTTTCCCATGATCACCCATGCACAAAAAATCACTTCATCATCTTCCCAAAAACAAACGATGGATTTATCTAAAATAACCCACAAAACCGTAAAGCAGGCCATTGAAGCGCTGCAAGCCGGTGATCAAAGCTGGTATTCATTTTTTACGGAGAGCCCGGCCATGACAGACGATGGCAATGCTGTTGATTTTAAATCCTTCTTTGCGAAAGCGCTGGGCCATGAGAAGTTTCTGTCAATTGACAAGGTGGAAAATGGCGGGAAGGACGTGTATGGCAACTTTAAAGCCGGCAGTTGGGGAACTTTCAAAGTGTTTTTTAAGTTCCATGAGGGCGCAGGCGGTAAGTTTGACCGGCTGGACATCGGTCAGGCAAAATAGCCGTTATTTCCCCAGGAAAGCGCCGTCCACGATTAACAGCGTAGTTCCTTTAGTCGTCAGCGACCGGTGTGAGCTCAGGTTGTCCGATACTACATAACTCATACCTTCTGTGAGTGTAAATTGTTCTCCGGATTCGAGTTCACTGATAAAATCGCCTTTGAGGCAATGTACGATATGTCCCTTCTGACACCAGTGGTCTGCTATATATCCTGCTGAATATTCCACGATCCTGATCCGCAATCCGTCAAATTGAAGTGTTTGCCAATAAGCCAGGCCTTTATCGCCGGGGTGGGTTGTTTTGGGTATTTGTGTCCAGTCAATTGCCTGGAAAGGAATGTTATGCATAGGAGATGTTTTCGGAACAATGATACTGATTTTTAGACAAAGAGAAGCGTCCGGTGATGCGGGTGCTTTTTATGGGCGGTGCGTCGGAGGTGAAGTCCGGGTGCAGGTTGCTTTTTCAGATTCCTGGGTTATCAATCTTTCTCTGCAAGAAAAACAATGACAATTATTACCTATTTTACATTGATTGTAACTCCCTTCCCTATGCATAAGATATTATTTTTTGTAGCAACGTTTATATTGGCACTTGCAGCCTGCAAAAAAATAGCAGAGAAAATTAATTTCCCTCCGGACCAGTTTTCTGTGGTAGTTGCGAGAAAAGCTACCACTGCGAAGCTCACCTGGAATGGGGCCACTGATCCGGATGGCGATACACTCACATTTGCTGTAGAACTGGAGGGACAGTCTTTGGTAAATGGATTAACGGTGACTCAATATGAAATCACGGGGTTATTACCGTATCAAGGTTACAAAGGGAAGGTGATAGCCACCGATCCTAAAGGGTTGAAGCGTATCGTTGATTTTGAGATTATTCCCTATGGAGAGCAATTGCTTGTTTATGAGATGATTTCCCATCTCGCCAGCTTCGATCTGGATGGAAATCGTGCCTGGGAGCATAATTGGGATTGCAGAGGGGCGCCAGTCGTCTTTGGTGATACCCTCATCGTTTCAATGGGGTCCAGTATCATTGCGGCAAGGGCGAGCGATGGAGAAATGCTTTGGATAAAAAAAGATATGCCTACCGGCCGCATACGATATCCCATGCTCCATAATGGTATTGTGTACGTGGAAGCTGCCGCAAAGTTGCATGCCTTAAATGTAGTAGATGGATCTACCATCTGGAGTATGAATTGTGATAGCCGGAGAGATCTTGCGATTGGGAATGAGACTTTGTATTTATTAGATGTAGATGCTAATGATAAGGCGAAAGTTCACCTGAAAGCCATCCATTTAAAAACCGGGATGTTAAAATGGAGTGTGTCACTTTCATCGTCCGCCGTTTCGGCGTTAGTGGCTAAAAATGGTATGCTTTACTTTACACAGGCTGCATCATGGGATAAACCTGATTATCTGCTGGCGTTTGATGCCAATACCGGTATTGAAAAATGGCGTTATGAACTTCCTGGTTCATCCCTGTTTGTGGAAGAATCGGGAGCACCGGTTATTCTGGGGGATATCATTTATATTCCGGTGCTGCAAACGTCGTCCTTGGTCAACAAAACATTGCTCTATGCCTTCCATGCCAATGATGGTAAGCTGGTATGGAAGCAATATTTAGAGAACATTTACACGGGAGTAGATGAACTGGCGGCTGATGCAACAGGTATCTATGCCTGTGGGAATAATCAACTAATCAAGGTAAATCCTGCGAATGGATCAGTTATTTGGTCCCAATCCGGGGATTTCTCGGGTAGTATTACTCTAACTGAGGAGAATGTATTTACTACCTCCGGCGGGATCCGGGGAACGGTGATGGCCTTTAATGTGGCTACCGGCCAGTCTAAAAGAGTGGTCAACGGTTCTGCTAATTACTTTTATTCACCTGTGGCGTACAAAAATGAAAAAGTATTTTACCCGGCGAGAAGTCCTATGAGTACAAAGAATTAGGAAATAAGGACATCTGTGTATTATAAGGGAGTTTGGTTACACTGTTTTTTACACTGCATTCCTGGAAAATTAGCTGTGAATTATCTGAACGACATTGATAACGGAGGCTAAAAACTGATAAAGAATATTAACCGAAAGAACGGCTGTATTATTTGATGATACAGCCGTTCTTTTTTATTTAATAAACATTATACGGTGGATTCACAGTATAGTACCAGTTTAACTGTGCAAGGTCCCCCTTCGTAAAAACATAATACGGATTGGTGCCTGCATCAAAATCGGCCGGGGCGCCAACATACCCTGTCAGGGAAGACATGGCGCCATAGCTGGACATGATAGCCAGCAAGGGATCCTGTTCTGTTTGGTGCGTGTTGGGAATGGCTACTTCCGCAGCGTTGGTATCGTAGTCGCCACCGGATACTGCTCCGGTATGTCCAAAGCCCAGGGTATGTAAAAACTCGTGAATGATCAACCTGGTATAATACACATGTGCCCAGCGTAAATCTGTTTGATTAAGATCGAGGTTGATCGAAATCAAATCTCCTGTTTTTCCGCTGCCATCGGGAATATGTGCGAATGCAGGCGCCGATCTTGTGCCGCTATTATCCGCTCTGATTACCACATCGTAGGCGGTGCCCGGTGCCGGAATTACGTCGCCATAAGTGATACTGGTGATCTTAATATTGGGAGATATCTGGCTCAGGTACTTCCGGGCTACCGGGATAGCAGCGTTAATAGCCTGAGCTACTGCATTTCCATCGGCGCCGGACAGCCGGTTGTCAACAAAAACGGTGATGTTCCTGCTGCTGGCGAAATCTACTTTTTTATTAAACCAGATATTGTCTGCCGGCTTAATGTTGATCAGGTTGTTTTCGAAGGACAGCTCTTCCTGTTTACTGGGTTTGCTGCAGCTAAAGCAGAGCAATAGTGCTGCGGCGATGATATATTTTGGTTGCATAGAAAAAACGTGTTTATAGATTAGGGTCTGTCATTGAGGAAGGTGAGGTTATCGTAGAACCATGTTTTACAGCCTTGCCATCCTCCTTTAAAAGTGCCGTCGTACATGAGGTAATATACCTTCACATTTCTGGTGGCCGGGTCCCAGGCGGAAGCGGCGGCTTCTGTGGGATTAGGACTTAACGCTGCCGAACGCCCCAGTACTGCTTCCGGTTGACCAAAGTAATTGGTGACCCTGATGATCTTACCATTTCCACTGGGGTCAAAATGCAACACCGGGCAAAAGTAGTCGTACCAGTTACTCCAGGTGTTGGTGGCTGAGCTCCAGTACAAATGCGCATTTAACGGTTTGTTATTGGGATCGGTGTAACCGTTTTTAAACATGTAGGCATCTCTCATCAGGCAGGTAGAGTCATCAATCGTTACCAGGTCTACCGTGGTGCTGCTGATGACGGTGTTCTCCCTGAACTGATAGTCGGTCATACCACCGCCGCGTAGGGAATAAAAGCCGTCGTATTTGTTTTTAACGATCAGTTTGTAATACACATAAAACCTGTCGGTACTGATAGACAGTGGTTTGGGCACTTCTGCAATACGGTAGGCGGCCATATACTTGTCGTCCGATTTTACCTCTTTGGTGTTGACTATCAGTGTAAAGTAACCGACATTTTTACCTGCCGGGATGGTCACTTTTAAATTTTCACTGATGACGGTATTCTCCGGGAAGAACGTCCAATCTGTACCCTGAGCGAGGTTGTATTTGGTAATAGCAGAGATGTCCCGGGCCAGTGTTACTGTCACGTCCTGGTTGAGGGTACCGGTGGAACCGGCAAGATAAACCGGGATGGTAATCGTATCTACAGCTTTGAGTGTGGAGGGTAGCCGCTTGAGTGTTTTTACGCGGCTATCTGTGGAAGAAGTGGCGCCATCATCCATAGGCGCTAATTCCACGATGTTGGTGCCTGGTATGTCTGACATCGATGTGCCGAATTTGTCTTTCAGACAGGACTGCAAGGTGATTGTCAGGAGACTGATATATATAAAGTACTTTTTCATCTTTCAATATTTAAGAACCATTCAAAAATTATCTGCCCCAGAATATTTTTTTAGTCAGTACATCTTCTCCCTGGGCCTTTACATTCGCGGTATTGGTAGCATATTCCAGGCTGGGATAAAATACTCTTTTGGGTAGTGCCGGTGCACCCGGATATTTGGAGCCATAGATGTAGGTAGGCCATCCGGTGCGACGGAAATCGGCGTAAGGTTCAAATGAATTGACGCCATTCATAGCGATCCATTTTTGAGAAAGGATCGTTTGTAACGGGTCGGTGGTCAGGTCTATGTTAAAGTTATTCACCTTGCCTGTCGTTTGTGCCATATAACCGTCGGCATCCGCAATAGCATCGTTGGGCTGATAAAACTGGTTGCCGGCGGGATCTGGCAGTGAGCCTTTGTATAAATAAGTGAAGTTGGCACGCACCCCGTCTTTGTAGAGTGCTTTATAATCGCCCGGAATTATGTTTCTGTAGGCTGCTTCTGCTTGCAGGAAATAACTCTCAAAAGCGGTGATCAGCGGAATAGGTTGATTTACATTCTTAATAATGCCAAAGCCATTGGTACCTGAGAAACTGCCGTTTACGTTGTCGCCCCATGCTAAACCTGACAGGGTATCGTTATTAGCGGTAGGCATACCGAAATAGGCGCCTTTGAAGTGGTTGGGATTATTGTCGTAAGGGGCATACATTCTGTATAACCGCCAGTCGCCATAACCATTAAATCCATCCCAGTAAAAATTAACCGCCGCTGCATTTGCCCGGAAGCTGTTGTAGTTGGCCGTCCGCTGATTTTGACTGATATTCCAGAATCTTTCTACCAACGGATTCCCTTTTCCGCTTTGGTTAAAAAAGCCTGGGTTCACATTGCCTTCTGTTTGTACACCGGAGATGTAACCATCGGTAGCAGCGCTACTCAACAGGTTTTGTAATGCTGTGGCGTAATACGGCGGTTTGTTGCTCAGCTGGCTTACCCTGAGCAGGAGCCTTAGCTGAAGTGTATTGATAAATTTAACCCAGTTGGTTTTATTGCCGTTATACATGATATCGCCTTTAGGGATATTACCGGTCCAGTTTTTAATCAGGTCTCTGGCGCTATCCAGTTGCTGGTACAGGTCATTGTAAATAGCGGCGGCATCGTCATATACAGGGGTTGGATATTTATCTATCTGTAACGCCTGTGAGTAAGGGATGTTACCAAACAGGTCTACCAGGCTGTGATAACAAATAACATTCATGGTTTTGACAATACCCCTGTAAAAGTTATTGCCGTTTGCATGCTGGTCAATGTATTGCAGATTACCAAGATAGCTATAGTAGCTGCTCCATACATTCTGGAACCATTTGTTATCGAAGGTGTAGTTGAATACATATGAATTCACGAAAGAACCACCACCGTTTGTCAGATATCCCATCCAGAATGTGATGTCGTTAGAGCCCATATTCTGCTGGTAGGCGATGTCTCTTAACTGTGGTGACAATACCAGGTCGATCGCTACATTATTGGGACTATTGGGATTATTGTCATTGATGTCAAAATATGATTTTGAGCAGGCTGATACACCCGTTATCAGCAGTAAAACAAGGATATATTGTGTGAGTACTTTCATTTGTAAGAATTTCCTGTTGAAAAAATTAAAACCTGACGCTGATGCTGCCACCGATGAACCTTGTTGGCGGTGTTTGAGAAGTATTGGTGGTACCATCTGCATTGTAGGCGCCGCCCAGGTTGAATTCCGGATCAGTCCAGATATTTTCTGATGGTCTCCACATCAACAGGTTTCTGCCGGTAACCGCTACGGTAGCGCCTTTGATCGTTTTAAATCTGCTGAAGAGGGTAGCTGGTAAGGTATAGGTGAGTACCACTTCCCTGAGTTTCCAGAAGGCGTTGCTGGTAACGTAAGGCGTTCCTATGGTGCTATATGACTGCCAGAACTGGTATACGTTGGCAATTTGCCTGGATTGGTTATCTACATAATGCCCGCTTCCATCATCGTAAACGGAGTTAGGGAATACAAACCGCTGGCGGTTACCGTAGGTAGAGTGCTCGGAAGCACCTGTCCAGTCCAGTGTTTGGCCAATCTGGTTAAACAATACGCCACCGCCTCTGTAGTCGGCCACAATGGTGAGACCGAAGTCTTTGTAGGAAACGGAGGTCGTTAATCCCAGGCGGTTGGGCTGAAAAATAGAGCCCATAAACTTATAAGCCGCAGCGCGGGTGGGGTAGCCATTTTCGTCTACAATCACTTTTCCGGTAGCAGGGTCCCTGGATAAATCGGTTACTTTTAAGGCCGGGAAAGCGTGACCTACGATGGCATAAGCATCGTTTGTCATGGACAAATCGGCGCCGTTGTTAGGCAATGACACCACTTTGTTTTCAATGTAGGTAAAGTTGGCGCCTACATCCCACCTGAAACCGGCGGCCCGTTTATCAAGGAGTGTAATTCTAACATCTGATTCTATCCCAAAATTGCTGGTCTCTCCACCATTCACAAGCATAGCAGAAAAACCTGTTGCGGTAGATACCTGCGTAGGGATTGTTTGGTTTCTTGTGCTTTGCTTAAAGATGGTGCCTGTGAAATTGATCCTGTTTTTCAGGAAGCTAAGTTCAATACCGGCTTCTATTTCGGTAGTTCTTTCGTCTTTCAGGTCAGGATTAGGCGCCAGCAAATTTTTGCTATAGCCCACTTTGTTGTTATAGGGATAATTGTTGGCAACGTTGAAAGAGGGCATCGTCAAATAAGCACCATAAGTACTGATAGTACTGAGGTTTACCTGACCGGTCTGGCTGTAAGCCACTCTTACCTTACCAAAATTCACCACATGATTGTCGAATAACTGAGGCAACGCATCCGAGAGGATGAATGCCGCATCTGCCGATCCATAGGAGAACCTGCGATTGGTGGCGGTTAATATGGAGGTCCAGTCAAAACGATAACTGCCGTGTAAAAACAGGTATTGGTTAATACCGAAGGACACATCGGCAAATGCTGCCTGCTGATGAAGGGCTGCTTTGGTTTCACCGGCTGTTTGCTGACCGATATAACTGGATACGTTATAAAAGTCATTAAACGCGAGTGAGGTGGCGCCAAAGCTTTCCGTATTGTATTTATCCTGTACTACAGAGTGGCCCAATAGGAGTTTGGAGCTGATATTTTTGGTCAACTGTTTTTTGTAAGACAGTAGTAAGTCGCCGGTGATATGTGATTCAAAGATAGATCCGCCGCTGGTAGTGGGCAATAATACCTTTCTGTTCGATGCCTGGGTGCCACCGGGAATGTTATAGGGATTACTTTGTTCATAATCGGAGTATTGCCAGCCGTTGCCGGTGTTTTTATAATTGAGGGAACTGTAGGTATAACCAAACCGGTAGCTGGCTTCTATGTTGTCTGTTATAGCGAGTTTAGCGGCCGCATTTCCTATAAACTTATTGTCGATGCTTTTGTTGCGGAAATTGCGCAGGTTCCACCAGGGATTGTCGTTCCAGGCGTTGTAGTAATTGTCCGGGGAAGAAAAGAAACCGTCTTTAAACCAGTTTAAATCAATATATGCCGGAGAATTCAGGATCTGATTGTACAGCATTCCCCTGTTCCAAATCTGGTCTGTATTGGTGTTGGTATAACCCAGGGCATAATCGAAGCTCAAAATGCTGTATTTGGTGCTTCCGTTCAGTTTAAAGAAGTTTTTCGTCAGCTTGTTTTCCGGGATGATATCTGAGCGGTCTGTCCGCTGGAAAGCTACATAAGTAGCGGTGTTTTGTGTGGCGGTACCCAGCGACAGGTCATATTGTTTGGTGATGCCTGTTTGAAAAAAATCGGTGCGGGACCCTTTTTTAGGGGAGTAAGCCGTCTTTATCACCGTGTCTTTATAGGTACCGTCGTTATAGAATATTCGTTTAGGCGTGCCTACTTCCACGATACTCCCATCGTATTTAGGGCCGAATTGCTGATTTTCAAAAGGAACATTCATCGTTTGTCCGGTTACGGGATCTACGTACTGGGATTCGCCGCCCCAGCCACCGTAGGAATATTGCAGGTTAGGCAGTTTGGAAATACTTTCCCATTGTATGCTGGTTTTGAAGTTGATGTCCGTCTTACCCGGCGCCGGTTTCTTTGTCGTGATCACCAGGGCGCCGTTGCTGCCATTGGAACCATACAGGGAAGCTGCTGCGCTGCCTTTGAGGACGTTTACACTTTCAATATCATTGGGATTGATGTTGTTCAGGATGCCAGGTGGTACAATAGCGCCATCCAGCACTATAATGGCGGTGTTGTTTCCCGTGATGGACCTGTTGCCCCGTAGGTTAATTTTATAGGAGGGGTCGAGGTTGTTGTCCTGTGTTTGAATAGAAAGCCCGGATACTTTACCGATTAATCCGGAAGTAGCGTTGATGTTTTCGGCCTGGTTGAGTTCTTTGCCGGTGATTGTTGTAGCGGCATATCCCAGTTCTTTAGGCTGACGTTTAATACCATAGGCGGTAACGACTACTTCCTGCTGAAACGTCGCCTTTTGTTTCAGGCGTACGTTGAGTGGTTCCTCGTTAGTTACCGGGATTTCTATCATTTCTGTTCCAACGTAGGTAAACACCAGTATTTTGGAACTGTTGGCGGGAACGGAAAGTTGAAAACGGCCGTTGGCATCGGTACTGGTACCAAGGGGCGTGCCTTTAAGCCGGATAGTTACACCGGTTAAAGGAATTCCCTTTTCGTCCGTCACCACCCCTTTAATCAGCAGGGGCGACTGTTGAATGGAGGAAGGCGAGGCGTTATTCCGATTGGGTGCATCTGATTTTAAAACAATAATGTTATGTCCTACAATCGAGTAACTGAGTGGTTGCCCTTTCAGGCAAACGGCCAGCGCATCGGATACGGAAACATTATTCAGATTTACTGTAACGGGTGTTGTTTGTTTTAATACATCATCTTTGTAGAAAAAAACATACTCCGTCTGCTTTTCTATCGCTGCGAATATCTGTGGGATACGCATATTTTCCCCTTTCAGCGTAATGTTCTGTGAATAAGAGGTAGCGCTTAGTTGTATGCTGATTGCCAACAGCAGCAAAAAGATCGTTTTCATCTTGCATAACGTTAGGTAAGGGCGTGCCAATAGTTGTATTCTCCCGAATACAGGTTGTGGAAAAATCATGTTTTTTTGGTTGAGTAATGAGCAATAGACTTTGGTACCTCTTAAATTTCAAAAGCGCTTTTGTGAATTCAGTGATCCCTGTTTGATTGATCTTTTTTAATGATAATGGTGGAATTGTTTATTTCATATTTGATATTATTCAGGTCTAGTATTTTCAGGAATTCAGACAGATTTTCATTGCGTTTTAATTTGCCGGTGAATGTTATATCTGCGGCATGATCTTCAAACTGAACATTTACATCGTACCATCTTTCTATCTGGCGCATCACAGCGGAAAGGGATACCGATGCGAATTGTGTATACCCGTTTTTCCATGCTATCACGGCATCTATATTTGCCGGCCTGGTGAGGTTCATTTCACCTTTCCGGGTTATATTGAGCTGTTGGTTGGGTAACAATACCCGGGATTGCCGTGTGCTGTTAGCATGTACCTTTACTTTCCCTTCCAATAACGTGGTACTCATAAACGGCTCATTTGAATAAGCGTTAATATTGAATCTGGTTCCTAAAACTTCCACCCGGCAGCCGTTATTATCCGCTGATTTATTGTCTGCTTCCACAATAAATGGTATAGGTTGATCCTGGTGTTGTATTTCAAAATAGGCTTCTCCCGTGACGTATACCTTCCGTTCCCCGTTAGGAAAAACTACCGGGAACCGGATGGAGGAAGCGGCGTTTAGCCATACTTTGCTGCCATCGGACAGTTGCAGGAAATACTGGCCGCCACGGGGCGTGGAGATGTTATTGTACAGTATTTCATCACTTTTATCGGCGGCGCTATAGATGATCTCACCCGTTTGGGTTTTTATGACGCGCCCTGTTCCCTGTATTGCCAGCAGTCCGTTTTGAGCGCTGTCCAGGGCAATGGTTTGTCCGTTATGGAGCGTTAGGGTAGCTTTGTTACTGCCACCGGCTATATGCAAACCGGAAGCAGGCACTTTGGGTGATGGCCTGTTGTCTGAATGGTAGGCATAATAACCTGCCAGGCCCAGCAAAGCGGCCACGGTTGCTGCCGCCGCCCATCTTTTCCAACTGTTAAGTAGGGTGGGCCGGGTGTTGATGGCAGCGTACGGTGTACCGGAAAGGATATCGTTTACTATCTTTTCGGCAGCGGTGTTATCCAGGAAGGTGTTTATCTGTGCAGGATGCTGGTAAACGTCTTCAACTATTTGGGCTACCAGCTCTTTGGCAGCGGTTTCATTTCCGGTAAGGGAAAACAGTTCATATAACTCCGCCAGTTCTTCTGCGGAGCAGCTATCATTTACATATTTGTGGAATAATACTACCAATCTGTCCTGCATAAACGCTGATATAAGGCCTCTAAAAATATTAGACGCATAACATTTATGCAAAGGGGTACATAAATGAAAATATTTTTTTAGAAAAGAACGGTGTTGCTTAGTGTGTTTAAAACCAATGTGTTAGGAGTAATATGGTTTTCGGGTGAAGGGGGGAGTGGTTCCTCCGGGGTTTGTGTATAATCGCAAACGCATAGGAAAATAACCAATAGGAAACTCTGGTCCCGCAGGAAGGTTTGAACAATCTTATTGGCCGCCATAATATGTTTTTTGACAGTTTCCTTCGAGATCTTTAGTTGAGCTGCTATTTCATCATGACTAAATCCGGCTGTTCTGCTTAAATGAAACACATGTCTCTGCTGAGGGGTTAATGAGCGGGCGGCCAGGGATATGGTGTCCTGCAGGTCGCGTAGCTTAATAGACTCTTCGGTGCCGCTGTCTGTGTCGGCACTGTTTTCCTGAATGGATCTGATAACTTTTGTCTCGGTTTTCTTTCTTCTTAGTTTGCTGTAAATATTGTTCCGCACCATGGTGTGGAGATAGGCGGTAAAGTTTTCGATCTCCCGGAGCGATTCCCGGTTTAACCAGATAGTGGTAAATACTTCCTGTAAAACATCTTTGCTCTCGTTGTCCGATTTCAATAGCTTTTGAGCGACGAAATAGACTTTCGCCCGGTGCGTTTCAAATAGTCTTACAAATGCAGTTTCATCCCCCTCTGCTATTGCATGCAAGAGTATTTTATCCTCCATTGTTAGCTCATTACTTATTCGGGCTAAAGTAATGAAAAATAGCTATAGTTATTAACCTTATCTTGTCAATTTTTCGTGGTATTGGGTTACAAAACGGTAGGTCTTTTTATTCAAGAAAGCTTTCATACTCCGGGGTCGACAAGGCAGCACTGGTAAATGGATAAACGGCGTGTTCATCCGCCTCATCATAATTTTTAGTAATAAGGGATATGTTTTTTCCGTTTATGCGATCCCGTGCTACGTCTGTGAAATAGTAGGCGGTGGTGCCATTTTCCTTGTTGGAGCTAAATAACACCAGTGCCCTTTTATGCTGGGCTGAATAATAGATAAGGTATTTGTCTGTTTGTTCCATTAATTGAAAATAGCCGGATATTTTTTTGTCTGTACCGATACAACCATGTTCATGTTCACGGAAGGCGATTTTTTGAGGGAATACCAGGGAGTCTTTCAATTTAAAACCAAAGCTAACATCTGTGGAGTAGCAGTCTGGTGCACCACAGTCAGCTCCGTGCAGGTTAAAGGGGATGTCTATCGACAAACTGTCTCCTGCAACGGTTACGGTGTTTCGGATATACATTTCCTGCAGAAAACTTTCTTTCAGTATTTTATTTTCCTTTTTTTGGAGGATGACTTTTCTGAGGGAGTCCTGGTGTTCTTCAAATGTTGCGGGGGCTGAGGTATCTGTTGTGTTTACTACAGGAAGACTGTCGGCATGAGTTGTTGCAGGCCGTTCGTTTTTGGGCTTACACGAACAAACAATGATGATGATGAATATGGGCAGGAGTTTCATTTTTGAAGTTTTTCCTTTTGATGCTATTTCTCTGATAATAGAGAAAATAACTTTTCGATGTTACTAATATCGTGATAATCTTTAAAAAGAGTTTTTATATCATTTATCATGTTTTGCTTGAGGGTATATATTTCCCGGCAAAAATCATTATAATTAAATGTAGCCTTCTTTTTTCTATCCAGCTTCAATAATACATTACCGGCCTCTGTTTTTACTTCCAGCTCATAAAGCTCATACATATTATATAAGTTGTAGACGGACGTTTTGTTTGTCTTTAATTTTTTCAAAACATCATATAAATCATAAGAGAACTTAATTAAATCTGCCTTGAAGGACAATGAAGTATTCCCGTTCCCCTCTATTGAAACGTCGCCCCAAATCAGGTTCTCCCCTAAAGCAGCTACCGAATAATTCGAAACATCTTTCTTGCTGGTTTCCTGATAATGCTGCTGGTCTATTTTGTATAATAGTTTCATAACAAATCACAGTTCTTTTAATGGTGCTTTTTAAAAGATGTTCCCTTTATTGAAAGGGTCCGGTTTATATTATTGGGTTGATTTCCCAGGGGGAAAGTAACCGGGTATCGCTGCCGGACATGTGACCTATAAAAGATCGGCAGTACCCAAAAAACGTAAAGCATAACTTTATACTTTACGAAGTGGGAAATTAACAGAAATTCGGCTTTCCCCGTAAAGAAAATTTGTCCATTTTAGCTATCTTGTAATAGAGAATGTTTCATAACGATACTAAGTGGGGAGTAATTGAAAACACTGATTGGAACCTCAATTTGCCATCGTAACGCTTCGTTAATTGCCACAAATAATCGATTGCTTAAATACCGCTCCGGGTTTGGGCCTGACTGTCCACCGATTACCAATTCAAAGCACGGAATTCTATTTTTATACATATTAAATAAATAACATTTATGAAAAAACAGTTATCTCTGACTGCCCCGAGAATGAGGCAGCTTCAGGCGCAGTACCATGAGCTTATTGCTGCTGGTACAATGTTTTCTATCGCCGATTTTCTGAATTTCGGCAGTTTTACTCTAAAGGACTACTGTCAAACACTGAACCCTCATCCTCAAAGTGAAACCATCATTAAGATTGCACAACAATTCTGCGAAGAACATGGTATCTGGATTGAGCAGGCGAAGCACTATATCACCTGCGAACTTTTTCTGTATCCGGACGCCCGGTTTGACAGGCTGGTGTCAATGGTGGAGAACAACGCCATTGATTATTATCTCAATGACATTATTGGCCGGGACCTTTTCGGTCACTTAAATGCCGCAAAACAAACCGAAGCAAGGGAATTGATGAAAAGAATGGCCAATGTCGATAGCCGCCTTTCATTGCCGGAAAATGCAACATCGGTCGAAAAGGCAAACATTGAAATTCTTACATTCATGAAAAGTACCTCCCCTTTGCCATGGTTTGAAAAGTTCCTGCAGCTTTATTGTTATCATATTGATGTTACTCATAGAGATGGGAACGCTGATGCACAGGGATATATTTCATCGGTAGAAGAGTACATTGACCTGCGTTGCCATACTTCCGGGATGCATCACATTGTAATGCTTATTGAGTATGCAGCCGGTAAGTTTTTGAATATGAACTGGTGTTCAGATTTGGGAATTGACCGTTATTTACAAAGAATAAACTTTTTAACTGCTGCTTTTGGATGCCTGTCAAATGACCTTTTCTCTTTTGAAAAGGAGGTTGTTGATCATTCAACAGATGCGAATCTCCTGACGATAGTCGCTTTGAATGATCCGACGTGTTCCCTGACGGAAGTGATCGTTAAATCAGCAAAAATTGTTCAGGAAATGTTGATTGAATTATTGGATTTAATTGATAAAATTAAAAAGCAGTCACACGATTTATCCGGTACTGATGAACTGGAAAATGGCGCCCTGACTTCCTATATAAAAGGTATTGAAAAGTGTATACAAGCCAGCTGGCTATGGCAGGTTTATACGAAACGATATAAGCGTCCGTCTTCAATTTTCGTGGAAACAGTATTGCCTGAACCAGTGGCACAAGCTGTATAGAAGATAAATACTGTTCCACCAGCATCTATTTTAATTGATCGTCACAGTGATGTTTTAAATGTTGTGTTAATACTTTTGCGAGATCCTTAATCACAATTGGTTTTGACATAATTGCTGAAGCGCCGGCCGCAATTAATTTGGCTTGGTTTTCTGCGAAGGCATCTCCTGTGGCGATCACTACCGGAATATTCTTCGTTCTGTTATCTTGTTTTAACTTATTCAAAGTCTCTTCTCCGTTTAATACAGGCATGGCGCTATCAAGAATAATTAAGTCCGGTAATTTTTTCTCTATGGCATTCAGCGCCTCCAGCCCATTTGACGCTGTTTTTACTATGCAGCCAAGATCTTCCAGCACCCTGGATAATAAAACACAATTCATATCCTCATCATCCACAATCAGGATGTTGTGTGGGAAATCAAAAATATCCATGGCATCCTCTTCCTCTATAATTTCCTCCTGGGTACCTGCCCAAAGCGGTAATGTGACAGAGAATTTCGTATGTTCGGGCATTGGATTGTTTACTGTAACTTTCCCATTCAATGTTTCCGCAATATTTTTAACAAGCGAAAGCCCTAATCCGGTCCCTTCTGTTTGCCTGTTGCTTTTAGATGTTATGAATGGATCGAATATCTGGTCGAGTTTTTCTTTAGGAATAATTTCTCCTTTACTGATAACATCAATCTGATATGTCTTCTCGCTCGCAGTAATTTTTAAATATACAGTGCTGTATTTGTGGGAATATTTTATGGCATTTCCCATCAGGTTGTTAACTATCTCCCCTATTTTGAGTGTATCGCCAATGATCACTGCAGGCATTTTTTCATCAATAAATAATTTTACCTGAATTCCTCTTCCCCTGGCCAATAATTTATAAGCGGCGATAAATTTCTCAAAGAATGAAGCTGTCTGAAAATGCGATAAAACAACCAAATCCATTTGACCTGATTCAATTTTAGCCATACTCAGCACATTGTTCACAATATTTTTTGCTTCATTGGATGAATTTCTGAGTATATCTATTAAACTACCTATGTTCTCCAATTCTTTGTTGGTAGCTGTTTCTTTTTTTATTAAATGAGAAGCCAGGTTGATTTGATTCAACTCATTTCTTAACTCATGGGTGATTTTATAGGTAAAAAATTTTATAAACTGATTGGCCCGTTCCAGTTCCGGATTGTTGTCATGACTTTGCACATATGGCCTGCTGACAACCAGAATCAGCACCAATAAACCAACCAATGCCAAAGACTGAATAATATATGCGGTATCTAATCCCAGTGGCTGCAACACAATTGAATTTAAATAGTAGATTGTTTGCAGAATTACCAGGGTGAGAATGGCCGAAACCAAACAAACTATTCTAAGTTTTTTTTCTTTAAATAGCAGATAGAGAATGGAAATTAAAAATACTATCACGCATTGCAGCTGTATCAATCCTCCCAGAATGATACCGAATGCTATTACGGCCAGGCATTGAGAAAAATAAACGACCAAACTGGCTGTTAAATGTTTTTTATAATGGTTTAATGGAAGAACGGAGAGTGTAAATAGTATATCGATTCCGGCTGCAATGGCTATTATGGCATTCCTGGTAAACACAATGCCTATTGGAGCAATTAATAATACCATTAAAGCTATAGATGTACCAATAGCGTTCGTGAGTCTTATTCTCTTTATTTTATCCTGATCTTCGATACCTCCGGTGCCTATATTCCGAATAGTAGATATGAGCCTGGTGATCCTGTTTTTAAAATGAGTGAAATTTCCTTGAGGTGCAGGTCTGACATGCATGTTGTAGGATTTTACTAAGGGTCAAAACTTCAGGTTATTTTTGAGGAAGATGTCTAGCGTGAAATTTCCCGAAAGCCAACTTTCTTATGATGTATTGATTTATAATGATATGTGTATTGTAGGATTTGTTAATCTATTGTTATTTCATGAAAGATAATGATATTTATTACAATTGTAAATTATTAATGTTAACGGCCCCCCAACCTGCAAAATCAACCTAATATGAGTGACGCTCTCTATCGGTCCGGATTTGAATTCGACAAAAGGCTCGATGCTTCACTATATGTTATATATGAGCTGAACGAGTGTTATGCTGTTGCGATTTTTGAAAATTATGTTACTTCAATAGATTCGAAACTAACAGCACTGGAGGATGCCATTTTGAACAAAGACATAGCCCAAATTGATCTGCTGGCCCACGCGCACATTTCTACCTATAATTATGTAGGCCTGTCCCATATTGCCGGGATGATGCGGGAGATCAGACACCAGGCAAAGACGGATGACTGGAGTCATGTTAAATATCTTATAGAACAAGCACGAAGCCAGAC
The DNA here is from genome assembly GCF_014529935.1 of Chitinophaga qingshengii. GTDB lineage: Bacteria > Bacteroidota > Bacteroidia > Chitinophagales > Chitinophagaceae > Chitinophaga > Chitinophaga qingshengii. The sequence goes on along the minus strand of NZ_JACVFC010000001.1, from coordinate 2,410,095 downwards.
GGAAAGTATGGCTCCCCTTATGAATCAGGAACTGGAAAGATTACGGCTATTTGCTAAAAGCAGGGACCTATGATTAACTACCCAATGAGAGAATAACCTTAGTTTCCTATGTGGCACCAGTGCTTTGCATGGAACCTGAAAAAACAAAACAGCGATAGGAATTCTTATTGAATTGCTATCGCTGTTTAATATTGTGTAGGAGCATATTTGCCCTGAAGCCAGATTAAAATAAAAAAGCCTTCAAACTATATTTGAAGGCTTTTAATTTTTTGCGGACTGGACGGGACTCGAACCCGCGACCTCCGCCGTGACAGGGCGGCATTCTAACCGACTGAACTACCAATCCTCTTCCCCTAAGGGAGTGCGAAGGTAAAGAATTCTTTTTTTATTTTCCAAAATAATTACCACATTTTTTTACGCCGTGCAGGGTATTTTTGTGAAAAACCCGTTTCGATATAGAAAATATACTTCACCGTTATGACTATCCGGCGCACCGTAAAACCCGTATTGCGCCTACACCCAGTGGCTTTCTCCACCTGGGTAATGTGTTGTCTTTTGTACTGACGGCCACCCTGGCGCGCCGCAGCGGTGCTGCTATCCTGCTGCGGATAGACGACATGGACCAGCAACGGGTACGCCCGGAATATGTGCAGGATATCTTCGATACCCTGCATTTCCTGGACATACCCTGGGAGGAAGGACCACGTAACCCGGAGGAGCTACAGCGGCAATGGTCGCAGGTAGGCCGGGAAGCCCTGTACCTGCAGGCGTTGGAGGCACTGAAGGCCGCTGGTAAATTGTTTGCATGCGACTGTTCCCGGTCCCGGCTTCAACAATTTGACGGGTCGTATGACGGTCATTGTCTTCACCGGGCATTACCCTGGGAAGGAAAAGAGGTCTGCTGGCGGATCAATACCGGCGCGGAACTACCGCTGTTGATGAAAACGAAAACCGGCATGTTACCAGTCTCCCTGCCCCCGGAGCAACAGTACTTTGTCGTCCGGAAAAAAGATGGTCATGCAGCGTATCAACTGGCATCGGTGATAGACGACGACTATTTCGGGGTAGACCTGATTGTGCGGGGCGCTGATCTTTGGGATTCCACGCTGGCGCAGCTATACCTGGCACAACAGGCTGGCATGGACCGTTTCGGTAACACTACTTTCTATCATCATCCCCTGCTGATGGAAACGCCGGAGAAAAAACTTTCCAAATCGGACGGCGCTACCTCTGTACATTATCTCCGGAAAAACGGTAATACCAAAGCAGCGATTTTTTCTGCGATCGCCAATATGCTGGGAATCCACGAGCAGGTACCCGATTGGGAAACGCTGGGTAGCCTTTTATTGGATCGTTGCGCAGTGCGCCGATAACCGTCATTATTTTTCTATTGTCCGCATTGCTTTTTTGATAATATACGTAGTGGCTTTGCTGTTACTTTCCCTTTGCCAGCGATCGCATACCGTCTGTACAAAATCGGGGCGTGTTTTACTGGCGTCGTTGAGCCAGTTGCCTACGCTGTCCTGTACATAACGTGCTTCATCGGTTTTCAGTGGCTCCAATATCGTTAACCCTATCTCCGGGTTTTTTTTCAGCGCTTCGATATGTTCGCACCAAACGCCCCGGGGCCGGGTAGCTTCGCTGGCAAACCGCCTTACGTTGGGACTGGCATGTGTTGTCCAGGTGGACAGGATATGGATACTCTCAACAATATGCGTGGCAATGTCCGGACGAACGGCCATCCAGCAAATTTCCCGGACGCCGAAGTGTTCGTCGGCTGCAAACGGTTGTATGGCGTATAGCTTCTCTTCCAGCGATAGTGCAGGGTTTCGTCCGATGGTATAGGTTGACCAGCAGCGTACCATATCTGCCGGATGCTGCGCCAGCTGCTGCAGAATGGCCCGGTCCTGATGTGCTGTTGCAAGTGTCAGCAAGGTGGTGCCAATGGCTTCGTTGATGGTATTGACGGTCGCTTTTTTCAGCGTGTCCACAGCAGCGAGCACGGGAGACAGATACTGTGGCCGGTCCAGTTGTTGCAACAGATGAGTTAACAAAGTGCGTTGGTCCACCGCCAGCCATTCGGTCAGGTTCACGGTGGCAATGGCGCCACTGTTGAGTTGTTGTAATATTGCCGGCGTAATATCCTTGATGGATTTCGCGCCTTTACGGGGTGTTTTATTCATGATATTAAAATTGAATAATGTGCAGACCAAACCCAAAGGTGAGGAAACATATGCAACCTGGCAAATACTCCTGCACAATTGGAATAACCATTAAATTATAACGCTCACGCCTGTATTTTCAGAAGCAGTAACGGACTGCTGGAAAGCCACTTTTCTACTTGATAACCTGGCATCGATAGCCCCGGCAAAGCGGCCGGATTGAGCCTGTTTGCGGTGAGGAACAAGACCGCGGAAGAATAGCAGTTTTATCTAATTTATTGATAGTCAATCATAAAAGTCAAGTTGCCTCACAAAATGGTTTTTGGTTATAATAACGGGAATGCCTATATTGTAGCAGAATACACATAACAATACCATACCATACCCAAAAACCATTTCCCATGAATTCCCAGCAGTATATGGAACTGTACTGGCAGCAACTGAAGAATCTGGGCCTGAGCAACGAAGCGATTAACCTGTACCGCCAGCAGATGGAACAGTCGGTCAATACAACAGACCCGCTGCATATGTTTACGGAGAATATGAAGCAGTTTAATCAATTTTTTACCGGCGATGATGCCGATGAAGAAGCGCTTTGCAGGGAACCCGGAACAGTACTACTGAATAAAACCAGCCTGCTAACCCAGGAACAACAATGGGCCGTCGCCTGTGGAGCCGATCTGGCTTTCCTCAACGGCCAGTATCTCAACGACATTACCACAGGTATTTCTAAACAGGAATGCCGTCAGTTGCTATCTGAATGGTGGGATATTGACAGCCAGGAAGAATTGCTGGACATGTTTACATGGCTCCGCGAGAGCGGCCACCGGATTGATTATGACATCATCCTCCAGGCTATTAACAGTGTATCCATGAAAGAAAGCAAGGCTTTCCTGCGGGAGTACATCGCTGCCAACGAACTGGAAGAAGCGGTTGTAATGGAACGTTTACGCAATACCCGCGATGCACTGGAACTATTCCGCAGCAAACAACTGATCCACGACAAACTGCAGCCGGATATGCTGATATGGGATTTTGCCCGTATTATCAACCTGGCAAGAGCAGGATATGATGCAGGATACATCAGTTATGAGGCGGCGGTAGAAGAGATCACCCGCTGTATTCCCATTATCCGGCGTACATATAGCTCCTGGAAACATCTGTCACTGTCGTACCAGTTTGCCCGTTGTGTATGGAGCGGCGTGGAAGAAGACAGCTTCCAGACATTGCAGAACAATATGAACCACCTGTTGCAGGCGCCCGATAGCCCATGGGTAACATTACCCTGGAAGGCATAGCCTATAACATATCGAATAGTTTATTGCGGGCCAGCAGGGAGGCGCCAATAACGCCGGCCCTGCTGCCTAATTTAGACAGCTTGTACTGCGTATCGTTATTGACAAGACTCAGCGAATATTTGTTGATGGCGCTTCGTAATGGCAGGAAAATAGTTTCGCCGGTACAGGACAAGGCTCCTCCCAATATAATCAGCTCCGGATTATACAGGTTGATCAGGATCGCAATTCCTTTGCCCAGCTTCTCTCCGATAGCAGCAATCAGCTCAATCGCCAGTGTATCGTCGTGATTGGCGGCGTCCAGTATATCTTCCAGCCTAATGTCCTTAACGGCTATTTTTTTGGTGAGGCCGGAAGTAGCGCCTTCAGCCAGGCGTTGTTTGAATTGCCGCACCAATGCCTGACCGGAAGTCTCTGTTTCCAGACAACCTTTCTTTCCGCAATGGCATAAAATTTCGTTCTCAAAAAAGGGAATATGCCCAAACTCCCCCGCAAAGCCGGATTTACCGTAATACAACTCCCCGTTGATCATAACGCCCAGGGCTATACCATAATCAGCGTTGATGAAAATAACATTCTTCTCATTTTTCACGACGCCACTACAGAACTCACCGTAAGCCATGGAACGGGAGTCGTTTTCCACATAGGTTTTGATACCCAGCTTACTTTCGATGATGCGGGTGAGCGGTTCTTCATTAAAATAAAAATAACTGTAACTATAGCCGGTGCGGTAGTTGATACGCCCCGACAGGTTGATACAAATGCCGGAAATCTTCCTGGCGGCGCCTTTCAGCTCTTTAATAAACTGGTTGATCAGCCGGCAAAGCTCGTCCAGTGAGGCGGCTGTGTTACTTAGTTCATAGGGTATTTTCTCCTGGAACTTGACCAGCTCTTTCTGAAAATTAAGCAGGCCTATGTTGATATGATTGTTTTTTACTTCTACGCCCAGGAAAAAGAGGGAATTGGATTCCAGTCCATACAGGTTGGGCCGCCGGCCTACGGCGGATTCCGTTTTGCCGTAATCCTTTACCAGACCGGCTTCCATCAGCTCGTTGATCAGCTCTGCTATCTTAGGCGAACTCACATTTAGCACCTTGCTCAGGTCTGCAATCGTGGTGTTGCCCTGATTGGCAAACGAGGAGAGGATACTCTTCTTCAGCTGCAGGTTTTTATAAGCAACGCCGGTTATCTCCTCGTTATACAGATCACTGAGAAATGAATTGTTTCTTGCCATGTATGGGTTGATAAAAGGATTTGATGATGATACCAAGATAATCAATTTCCCCCACTTACCCCATCTGGGCGCCAGACATGAAAATCCCCCGGTATATACCGGGGGACGAACTCATAACGCTATAAAATTACGTCCTTGTCTGAGACGTTATCTGACACATGAGCGGAATTGTCTATAGTACATAATACCTGCTGACAGGCTCGAGCACTTCTTCCTGTGGCTCGTATTGCTCCTGCAGCAGTTGTCGCAGGTCCTTTTCGATATTACGCGCTATAGTTGTTACCGGCGTATCTGTAGGTTTATTTTCGAAAGGGTCCTGCAGGTTGATGCCCATCTTTTCTATCAACATAAAAGAAGAGGCAATCGCAATCACCACAGGTATCTCCATAAAGCCCATCACGTCTATCAGGGCAAATGGCAGCAGCAGGATAAAAAAGATCAGGGTGAAGTGGGTGTAAAGGCTGTAAGTAGCCGGAAACACCGTGTTCTTGATCCTTTCACATTTGCCCATGGAATCACACAGGCGGGACAAGGTTTCGTCCATGCACACCTGTTGGTACTGGTTAATCCAGCCATTGTTCAACGCTTCTTTCAGGTCTTTACCATGTAAAAACAACAGGGCAGCCGGTACATTATCGTACTTCATCACATAGTTTAACTCCCTCCTGGACATCAGCCTGTCTAAACCTTTAACCGGATCTGTTTTTCTTAATGATTGGCCCAGGCTATAACACCAGGCTGCCTGTCGTTTTACAAACCGTTCCTGGAAATGCTGCATTTCTTCGGATTGATAATTGGCATCCATCAAACTCAGGACCTGCCGCGTCAGGGTACGGGAATCGTTGACAATAGCGCCCCAGATGGTCCGGGCTTCCCACCAGCGATCATACGCCTGATTGGAACGGAAAGCCAGCAACAGCGACAACACAGTGCCCAGCACCATCGGTACGGATATCGGAATACTGATAAAGGTTAAATCAAAACGGTAGTAGAGCGTGCTGATAGCCATCGTATATACGGTTACCAGCAGTATCTCGTATTTGATTTTACCAAATACATATTTTAAGGGGATATTTTTCTTTAGTAACATAACACCTGGTTTTAAAGGTTTATTCGGTCACCTGCAACAACGCAGAGATAGTGGACTTGGCCATTACCTTGCGGGTGGAACCGGTCAGGGTTGTTTTAATCAGCGGGTATTTGGATGCGGCAATCAGCTTCGCAGGATTGTAACTCCGCTTGGAAGGGCATATAAAATCATTATCTGCCGGTTGCAGGATCACATCCACATTCTGCGCCAGGCAGAAGTTGCGGAAGGCTACCCGCGTATTGCCGTGAAAGAACTCCACTTTCAGCTTGTTTACAGAAGATGCATACTTGTTGCGGATGATCTCACAACCATCTTTAAAATCAGCCGTGATCAGTTCTATATGCCTGCTGTTACGTGTATACGTAATGAAGTCAAATAAGGAGTCGGGCATGTGCAGGGCATGCATAAAAATGATATTCACGGATTCGTTGGGGTAGTGGGCTACAACACTGTGCACATATCCCAATGAACGTATGGAGAAGTCGGTAGGAATGAGTATATTTTTCATAGCTCTTGCTTTTATGATCACAAAACTACCGGCAGGGGGTTAGGAAGCGGTAAGAAGCCGGTTAAAAGATGGTAAGAATGTGGTAAGAAAACGGTAAGAATAGCAGCCGCTACAGTGGAAGTTCAACCCTGATCTCGGTTCCAACGTTTACCTGGCTCTCTACAACAATATCGCCTTTGTGCATACGGATAATGTTCATCGCCAGGGGTAAACCGATGCCATAACCTTTAAAGAACCCGGTATTGGAGGCGCGGAAAAAGGGGGAGAAAATATAGGGCAGATCAGCCTGCGGAATACCAATGCCCTGATCCTTGATGTTGATAAGCACCTTCTGATCGGTGGCGGCCAGGGCGATGGAAACGGGCTGGTTGTTGGAGTATTTGATGGCATTCATTACGATGTTGCTCAACGCCAGTTCCAGCAACTGTTCGTTGCCATTGACGGACAGTTTTTCTTCTTCTTCAGGAAACAGGCTATAGTCAATCGTTACTTTGTTGTCGGGGTGTATTTTATCTACCGTGCCTTTGATGGTAAACAACAGCTCATCCATACGTACCTGGCCCCAGTCCTGCTTTTTACCGTCGAAGCCGGTCTGTGCCAGGTGCAGCAGGCTTTTGGTGATATGTTCCAGCCGGCCGGCCTCGCTGAGGATGCTGCGCAGGGCGGCGGTGTATTTTTCAGGCGTCCTTTCTTTATTAAGGGCCAGTTCTGCCTCGCCGATAATGGCGGTCAGCGGGGTACTTAACTCATGGGAAGCATTACTAACGAAGTTGTTCTGCGTTTCGAAAGCGGTTTCCAGCCGGTCCAGCATATTGTTGAAAGTAGTGGCCAGCTCGTTTATTTCATCTCGGCTATCCTTCGCATTCAGCCGCAGGTGCAGGTTACGGGAGCTGATACTTTTCACCTGGTGCATAATATCCCGGATGGGCCGGAAAATATAACGGGAGAAAAAGATGCCTCCGGCAATAAGGATAGCGGACGATACGACAAAACAGATCAGCAGTATTTTACGCAGCCAGCTCATATACTCGCTGCTGTACTGGTTAATAGCCGATACGATAACAATGTATAAGCCTTGTTTGCTTTTGTATAGCACCCCCTCGTAAAAGCGGTTGCCTTCACGGTAAGTGGCCTTGCTGTTGATTAGTACTTGTTGGTAGAAGTAAATAGGTAGTTGCAGGGTACTGTCCTGCCGTACCTGCCCATCGCCGGTCACCTGTAACAGGTATTCCTTTTCTGCCGGCAGTTTTTCCAGGTGTTCGTCGCGGATTTCGTTATAGATCACGGAATCGGCTTCGTAATAGGGGAGGGAAGCCCGGGCGGTAAGATAGGCGCGTATTTCAAGCCGTTTATAAAAATCTTCAAAAGAATGCTGGTTGGAAAAATAATACACAAGCATGCTCATCACCATGATGGTCGAGATGGTGAGACCGGAAAAGATGAGCAGTATTTTAGTGCGTATTTTCATTCACCATTTTGTTCTTTCAACATGTAACCCAGTCCTGTGACGGTTTGTATCAGTTCGGGCAGGTTTTTTTTATTGATTTTTTTCCGGAGATAGTTGATGTAGACATCCACCACTTTTGTATTCATGTTGAAGTCGATACCCCATACCTGCTCCAGTATTTCCATGCGGGATAATACTTTACGCGGATTTTTCATCAGGTATTCCAGCAGCCGGTATTCGGTGGCGGTGAGCTGTATGGTGTTCCCTTGTCTGATGGCGGCTTTGGTGTTGGTGTTCAGTTCCAGGTCACCCACCTGTAGCAGCCCTTGTTCAGGAATGCTAACGGGAGCGGCTATATTACTTTTGCGCCGCAGGAGGCTACGGATACGGGCTTCCAGTTCCGCAAGTTTGAAGGGTTTTACCAGGTAGTCGTCTGCGCCGCTGTCCAGCCCCATGACAATGTTTTCGGTGGTGCCCAGCGCCGTGAGCATCAGGATAGGCGTGGCTAGCTGCGCGGCGCGTAATGCACGGCATACTTCTATTCCGTTCATGTTGGGCAGCATCACATCCAGTATGATCAGTAAAAAAGAGGGGTTGTCCAGGGCCATACGCAGCCCACTGGCGCCATCAGGCGCTACGCTTACCTCATAGCCGGCTTCCGCCAAACCGCGCGTGATCACAGATACTACAGCCGGTTCGTCCTCTATTAATAATAATTTCATACAGAACAAATATAGGACATGTCGCCTAAAGCTGATCTGTTATGAATTATTAATTTCTTTTACTCCGATTTCAGCGCCTGCGCCGGATTCTCCAGCGCGGCCCGTACTGTTTGGAAACTCAGCGTAATCAACGCGATGGCCATGGTGAGTATACCGGCCACGCTGAAAACACTCCAGGTGATAGCGGTGTGGTAGGCGAAGTTGTCCAACCACTGGCTCATAGCCCACCAGGTAAGCGGTGTGGCAATAACGACAGCTATCAGTATCAGATATACGAAATCTTTGGTGAGCAAGGCGACAATACCGGTCACGGAGGCGCCCAGCGTTTTGCGGATACCAATTTCTTTTCTGCGTTTGGTGATGCTGAAAGCGGTGAGACCGAGAATACCCAGGCAGGTGATAAACAAGGTGAAGCCGGAGAAGATCTTCACTACCCTTCCAAATTGTTCATCGCCTTTATACTGTTGGTTGTACATCTCATCCATAAAATGGTAATCGAACGGATAACCGGGATGCTGGGCTGCCCACAGCTGCTTGATTTTCGCCAGTGTGGCCGGTATATCGGTGCTGCTTATTTTGATCGTATAAAAATTCCCTATTTCCTGGTACCAATGTATCATGGGCAGCAGCGCACTTTTCATGGATTGCTGGTGATAGTCTGCTGTAACGCCTACGATAGTGGTATAAGGTACTTTATCATCCAGTGCGAAGGACAGCCTGCGCCATTCGTGAAAGCCTTGCCTGTACCGCGGGAGGCGGTGAAAGGCTGTTCACCGGCGGACAGGGGACTGTCCGTAATCGAACAATACATTTCTTTTTTGGCTATCTTGGCAGCCTAATCAAAATCGCATCCCGATGCCTGTGTTACGTCCGTTTGTTTTGTCCGGTGGTGGCGCCCGGGGATATGCCCACCTCGGGGTATTAAAAGCCTTTGCCGAACGGGGGATTTTCCCTGAAGTGATCGCGGCTACCAGTGCCGGCTCTATCGCTGCAGCATTTATTTGTGACGGATATGATACGGATGAAGTCAGAGAAATATTCCAGCAACAAAAACTGGGACTGTCCATGCAATGGAAAAACTGGCGTGCCGGTTTCCTGTCGCTGAAGAAAGTGGAAGAGGCGTTAACCAAACATCTGCGGCATACTACGTTTGAAACCTTACCCCTGCCGTTATATGTAGCGGCTACCAATTTCGTGAACGGGGACCAAACTATTTTTAATAACGGGCCGCTGATACCGGCTATATTGGCGGCTTCCACTATTCCCATGTTGTTTCAGCCGGTGGAGATCGACGGGGTACCGTATGTAGATGGAGGCCTCTCGGGTAACTTACCTATTGCACCGCTGTTGGAGAAATACAGGAATGTGATTGGCGTACATGTGAACCCGTTGTTGCCTTATAATGCGGCCGGTGGCTTCCTGGCCAATATGGAACGCACACTGCACATGGCGATCCGGGAACCGGTACTGAAAAGCAAACAACAATGCAGTCTTTTTATAGAGCCGGAAGGATTGGGGCAATACGGTATGTTCGACTTCAGTAAATTTGATGCGATCTATACTACCGGTCTCGACTATACGCGGAAGTTACTGGAGGAAGAAGAAGGCCGGAGCACTTACGCCCCGGCCTGATATATGTTGTGTTAGTTGTTTTCCGTGTATTTGCGGAAGTTATCCAGGATGGCCTGCCAGCCTGCACGTTGCATTTCCGGTGAGTTGATTTCTTCCGGATCAAACGTTTCAGTGACATGGGTGGTATCACCATAACTGTTGAAGATGATTTTTACTTTACGGTTATCACCCAGCTGGTAAGCGATCAGTTCGTGTTCTTTTACTTCGGTGTATACACCGCCAAAATCGAAGCTGAAGCTACCGTCTTTTGCTGCCATTGTGGTGCTGAATTTACCGCCGGTACGCAGGTCGTTGGTGGCTTCGGGCGCATGCCAGTCGTCGGAAGCGGCGCACCATTTGGTGATATGTTCCGGTGCGCTCCAGTATTGCCATACTTTTTCAATCGGTGCGTTGATAGTGCTTTCTACGGTAATCGTTGTTTGAGTTGCGGTTGCCATGATGTAGTATTTTAGATTGTTTTTTATCGTTGTTGACAATACAAAATTACGGCGGGTTATCCGGACGAATGATGTGTGATAGCGGCAAATAAGAGGTATTTTGCGCCAATGTTTTTAGGTAGATAAATAGATAAGGGGCAGTAGAGAACTGCCCCTTTCGTTTTGCTGATTGTTATAAAGCCCCATTTTTCGTGATTACGTCCGTTGCACTTTCTACCAACCTTTATTGTTGGGTTTTATATTTGGATTGCTTAATACTTCTGATTGCGGGATCGGTAAATAGTAATACAGTGCGGAGGGTAACAGGTCTGTCTGTGTATCTCCGGCTTGCAGGTCGGCCTCATCGCGTTGTATAGGCAGCCCCAGTCTTTTCAGATCATAGTAGCGGTGCCCTTCGAAAGGCAGTTCCCGGAATCTTTCTGCCAGGATTGCGTCTTGTAGTTGTCTGGCATCAGCCCATGCCGGCGCTTCATATCCCTGTATACGGGCGTTGCACAGGGTATGAAGGTCGGCCGCGGCTTCCGGCAGTTTGCCAAGATGCATATTTGCTTCGGCCCTGATCAGGTACATTTCTGACACCCGGAATACTTTCACATCGTTACGGTTTTCTGCGCCATCCTCCCCGGCATATTTCCGGATCACGTTCAACAGCTGTCCATCGGCGGCCAATGCCGGATCTTCATAAAAGTAGCTGCTGTAGCGGATGTCGTTGTCTTCATCGTAACGGTTTAACAGTTTCTGCGAAGGAGCGAAATAAACGATACCGATAGAAGGATTTTTCCAGATATCACCCGGACGTAGTTCGCTCAGGTTGGTCCGTTTCAATTTAAAAATCACTTCAGCATTGCTTTTATCGGTCCATATAGCGGGGAATTCTTCCCGGCTGGCCAGGTTCATTTTACCCATGGCTCTGGTAGCGTTGTCGGCGGCCGCAGTCCAGTTTCCGGTGTATAGAGCGACTCTTGCCTGCAGGGCGTAGATGGCCTGCGTATTCATGCGGGTTACGTCGTCGTTGTCACCGGATAAGGCGAGTGCCACTTCGAGGTCGCTTTGCAGCTGACGGAAAAAGTCAGCGCTGGCAGGCCGGGAGGGTTTTTGCTCTGTATCTGAACTGATAACATAAGGTACTGCAAGGGCATCGGGTTGGTATACACCGGAATAACTGTAGTTGCGGTACAGTTCGAAGTGCTCAAATGCGCGGATGGCAAGCAATTCTCCCCGCAAGTGCTGCTTCTGCTGTTCTTCCGTAGTATTGGTTACGGGTACATGGTCTATTCCTTCCAGGATACGGTTAGCACGGTTGATGACCTGGTAAGCGTTGGTCCAGGGAGAAGCGATTTCTGCATCACCTCCTGCAAAAGCCCATCTGAAAAGGTTTTGGGCAGAACCGTTCACACCGGCATTTTTTAATCCGATGCGGCATTCATCTGCCATCACGGAACCGATACGCAGGGTGAACTCCGGTTCCCATCCGGCGTAAACGCCCAGTACGGCACGGTTTAAGGTAGCAAGTGATTTGAAGATCTCCTGACCATCTACCTGGTCGGTGGGTTTGACATCCAGCATTTTGTTGCAGGAGGTGGTGTATATAGTAAGGCTGGCGGCGCAGCAAACAACCGCTATATGTTTGATGATACGATTCATGGTGATGAAATTTTAGAAGGTGACGTTAATGCCACCGGTAATAGTGCGTGGCATCGGGTATTCGTATTGGGCAATGTCGTTGGCATCTTCCGGATCGAAGCCGCGCCATTTCATGATGGACAGCAGGTTCTGGCCGCTGGCAAATACTTTCACGTGACGGATGGCGCCGGACATGCGGGCGGGAACGGGTATGTTGTAACCCAGGGTGACGTTGCGCAGCTTCACATAATCGGCGCTGGTAACATCGCGGGAGGTGAAGTAGGTAGCGTATTGTGCACCGGGATATTTGCTGATGTCACCGGGTTTCTGCCAGATATCCAGCATGTCTTTTGACTGGCTGTACTGGCGGTAGTTGGGACTGCCGGAATGTGCGTACAGGTCAGGATAATTCAGGCGGGACATGCCATGGATGAAGCTCACGAGCACGTTCAGGTCAAAACGTTTATACCGGATACCCAGGGTAGCGCCGCCAATCAGTGGCGGATCGTAAGTGGCCTTCATGGGTACGGCATCGTCAGGATTGTAGGTATTGGTTTCGTTGCCGTCTTTATCGAGGTAGATAGGAGCGCCGGTTTGTTGGTCCACACCCTTCCAGCGCACGGCATAGAAGCTGCCCAGTGGCCGGCCTACCATATTCATGGTGGCTTCATCGGCAAATATCTGTTCTTCTCCGCCCAGGCTCAGGATCTTGTTTTTGTTGTAAGCGAGGTTCAGTCCCAGTGTGAGCGAGAAGTCCCTGTTTTTAATGGCGTCGCCTTCGAGCATCAGCTCTATACCACGGTTACGCACTTTGCCGGCATTGGCGGCGATGGTCGCAAAACCGGTGGTATGGGAGAGGTTGCGGTTGACGAACAATCCTTCGGTAACACGGTTGTACAGGTCTATCTCACCACGCAGGCGGTTGCGGAAGAAACCGAATTCCAGGCCTACGTCGCCAATACGGTTCATTTCCCAGTTGTAGGCAGGGTTGCCGGGTGTTAGTGGTATCAGCGTTTTGTTACCGTTGTAATCGGCAGGGCTGTACAGGGTACGGAAACCGAAGTCGCTGGTAAAGCCCCCGGCGTTACCGGTGAGGCCATAGCTGGCACGGAGACGAAGGGTGCTGAATGCTTGCTGGTCTTTCAGAAAATCTTCTGCGAGGATGTTCCAGTTACCGCCAAAGGCATAGAAGAATTTGTAGCGGTTGGCGGCAGGTACCTGAGAAGAGCCATCACGGCGCAAGCTGGCGGAGAACGTATATTTGTCGCCGTAGGAATAACGGAACAACGCGATCTGTGAAATCAGCAGCCGGTTCGGTGTCGTTTGTCCGTTAACGATAGGAATGAAATTATTGTCGGGTGTGCCGGGCGTAATACCGCTGGGTGTGCCTGGCAACTCTGGTACCAGGCCATAGCCGGTAAAACCGAAACCATTGCCTTTTATTTTGTTGATTTCGGACAACAGGTTAGCTTCCACTTCATGATTTTTTCCCCACTGCCTGTTATAACGTACGCCACCGGTGGCTACCAATCCCAGTCTGTTGGTCAGTCCCCGCTGATAGGAGCCCTGGTTGCCATTGCTCACCAGTTTACCATACCAGGAGTCGGGATTCAGGTAATCGGTGTTGTTGTGCTGCTGAAAGTCCATACCTACGGTACCAGTCAGTTGAAAATCCCTGGTTAGTTCCACCGTTTCATTCAACGACATCACTGCTTTGATCTGGTTGTCTTTTTTCAGCGCGTTAGCGTAGGCATCGAGCGCATTAGCGCCATAGCGGCCAGGTCCGGGCTTACCATAGGGCGATTCATAAGGCAGCGCATAATACAATGCGGCAATCGGATTTTTTTCGGTGATACCACCACCGCCGACAGCTGCGCCGCCTTCTTCTGCTACGCCTTCATCCTGTATATATTTGATAGTAGCGGTGGAGATGCCCATGTTGAGCGTTGTCTTAAACCTGCCGCTGCGGTTTTGTACGTTGGCTCGCAGGCTGTAGCGTTCCATACCGGAATTGAGGGCAATGCCATCCTGGTTAAAATAGCCGCCGGAGAGATAGAAAGTTGTTTTTTCGTTACCGCCGGAAACGTTCAGGGAATGCGACTGCATACGACCCTGGCGCAGCAGGTGTTTACGCCAGTCGGTATTGATGAGACGCAGACTGTCGAGGTATTGGGAGCCGAAGGTATAGTCTTCTGCTGTTTTGGGTACCAGGGTACCGTTCACTATTTTGTTGGGATTGTTACGGGAATAAGCCCATCCTGGCAGGGTAGGATCTTGCAGTATTTCTTCAAACTGTAGCCGTTGATCGGTGTTCATCATATCCCACTTACCGCTGTTGAGGCCGGACACTCCAAACTGACCGCGATAGTTTACCCGCACTTTTCCATCTTCCCAGGCCTTACCTTTTTTTGTGGTAATGACAATTACGCCGTTAGCAGCCCTGGAACCGTATTGTGCGGTAGCGGCAGCATCTTTGAGCACATGGATGGTTTCAAAATCTTCGGGGTTCAGTGCCGCGAAGGAGTTATTGGCAACGGGTACACCGTCTACCACATACAGCGGGTTTACGTCGCCGTTAATGGAACCGAGGCCACGGATAGATACACGGCCGGCCTCTCCCGGCTGACCGGTAGGCGTACCCACGTATAATCCGGGTGCACGTCCCTGCAGCATCACGTCGAAAGAGCCTACTGGCGCCTGCGTGGTAACACTGGCAGGCAGACTGGTAACGGCGCCGGTTGTACGGGATTTGCTTTGTTGTGTATAACCGGTGATCACCACACTGTTGAGCGATTGTGAAGCAGACGAGAGCAAGGCGTTTAATATATCGTTGCCCGGTGTTGTTTTGAGGGAAAGGTCACTGTAACCTATATACGAAAAACGAAGTTGATGTTTACCATCCGGTAATACGATCCTGTAATGACCATTGCCGTCAGTAACTACGCCGGTAGCGGTACCCGGCACGGATACGGTTACACCGGGAAGGGGCTGCTGTGTGAGCGAATCGGCAACAGTTCCCCGGATAGCCCGTTGCTGGGCTATGCCGGCCAGCGATGCTGTCAGCAGTACTACAAACAGGAAAATAGATTTGATCTGCATAATCAGTTGTGTGATAAATAAAGAATGAAATACAGATGCAAAGCTATTGGCGCTGTATTAGAGCGGGATTAAGCGGAGGAGGTGTTGTGGTTAGAATGCTGTTAGAAAATTCTAATGCCGGTTTATTGGGCTATTGGATTAATAAGGCGTTCTCTTTATCGAATTAGTAAGGACATTAGCCTTTGGTATCGTGAATACGTTTCCCGATACACGCCCTCACCCCTCGTGGCGGAGAGATATATCATAAATGCAACACCTAAATAATCAAATAAAACATTACCGGGGAAATGCAAACCGGAACGTAGTACCGTATCCGTTAGCAGAATCTGCCTGTATCGTGCCATTATGCAGCCGTACGATCTTTTCCGTTAGTGACAGTCCTATACCGAATCCGGTGAATGACATCGCATTCGCGCTGCGGTAGAACGGGCGGAATATCTTTTCTGTTTCCCCTTCGGGGATGCCGATGCCTTTGTCGGCAACGGAGATATGGATATGGGTATCGGTGGAATGCAGCTCGCAGTATACTTCTTCACCGGCGGAAAACTTAATCGCGTTTTTGACGACATTCCCCAGGGCGATAAACAACAGGTGTCGTTGCCCTTGCATGGTAACACGGGAAACGTCCAGTCCGAAACGAAATGAGAGCCGTACCGGGTATTTGCCGTTGTCGCTCCATTCATCTACTACTTCCCATAATAATTCGTTCATGCGTACCTGTTGGAGATCATGGGTATCCATATTGGCCTGCGCCAGTTCCAGCAGACTGCTGATCAGATGCGTGAGCCGGGTGGCATCTTCCACTACATTGCTAAGTGTGGCTTTGTATTCGGTGGTACTCCGGTTTTGCAGCAGTGCTATTTCTGCTTCGCCCAGTATAGCGGTGATGGGGGTGCGTAATTCGTGTGAGGCATTGGCGATAAATACCCTTTGCGCCTCAAAGGACTGTTCCAGGTGTTCGAGCAGGTGATTGATAGTGATGCTAAGGGCATCTATTTCATCAGTCTTGTGTTCATTGACATGCAGCCGCTTATCCAGGCTGGAGGCCCTGATGCTCCGTACATTGTCGATCAGATGATTGATAGGCGTCAGCGCCATGCGCGAAAAAATACGGCCCAGGATATACGTAATCAGCAAGGATGCGAGGAAGGCCAGTGTCATGATCCATGCCAGGGTGCGCATGTTTTCTATGCCGGCGCTGTCGGTGGCGGTAGCTACGATAATGAAGTTACCGGAATTATCGGCGTAATAAATAGCGCATACCTGTTGACCATGACGGGTGAAACGCATCCGCTTGTCTTTGGCCACCTGCAGCAGGGTAGCCTTATCCCAGCGGATGGTATCTTCTTTAATGAATACCGGTTCAAACTGGTGGTTGTATATACGGATCACTTCCTGGTTAAGGGAACGGGGATATTTTTTCAGCACGGCCAGGAAACTTTCCCGGGAGAGGTTATCCTCTGCAAGGTAGAACTGGGCCATGGTTTTGGCCCGGTCTTCCAGTTTGTCGTAAAAACTGATCTTACGGTTTCTTTCCACCAGGGAATAGATGCCTGCCAGCAGCATCAGGAGTAATACGGCAAAGAGAAAGGTGAATTGCAGGGATAACCTGTTTCTTACAGTCATATGTTTACAGTTCTCTCAAAACATACCCTACCCCAATGACGGTATGAATGAGTGGTTTGGAGAAACCTTTGTCTATTTTGGAACGCAGGTAGTTGATGTATACATCTATCAGGTTGGTGCCCCTGTTGAAATCGATGCCCCACACCGTTTCAGCCATATGTGCGCGGGAGAGCACCCTGTTTTTATTGGTGAGTAATACTTCCAGCAGGGAAAACTCTTTAACGGTCAGGAAAATCTCTTTACCGGCCCTGAAAACGGTTCGGTTATAGCAGTTCATTTCCAGGTCGGCCACCTGGTACACTGCTGCGGGGGTAATGGTCTGGCCGCGGCGGTGTAGTGCCTGTATACGGGCCAGCAGCTCATCGAAATGGAAGGGTTTGGGCATATAGTCGTCTGCCCCGCTTTCGAAGCCCTGTACTTTGTCCCGTACGGTGCCCAGGGCTGTTAACATCAGCACGGGCAACCCTTTTTTAAAGGATTTGATACGCCGGCACACTTCCAGGCCATGGAGGGTGGGCAACAGCCGGTCCAGTATCACCAAATCATAATCATATTGCATGGCTACGTGGCAGCCATCTTGTCCGTCGTATGCTACTGTTACCGTATGTTGATGTGCTTCCAGTCCTTTTCTGATAAATGCTGCTACTCTGGGTTCGTCTTCTATCAATAAGATGTTCATAATTGTAAGGTGAGGCTAAATTAAGCCACCACACGCATTCTCCGAGGTGTATTAGAATATTCTAATCTGTGAAAGCCGTTTTTTAATCTGAAAGGCTTGTTAATTTTGTATTACCGGCTAGGGGGAGTTATTTTTTTTAATGTCTTATGAATGGGCAAGCTTTATTTTTGCCCTTTTTTATATATATGATGAATTGGAAGATTTTGCTATCGGCTGTATTGACTTTCGGGGTACTGGCATCCTGTGAGCGGGATAAAAACAGGCCGTCTGCTCAACAGGCCCTGCTGATGGCAGTGAACGCGGCGCCGCAGGCCGGACCCGTGAGTGTAGTGTACAATGAAAGAAGAAGGGTGAACAAATTATCCTATGGCAGTTATAGCAACCGCTATGGCAGCGCCTATAGAAGCGTTACAACAGAAGATACCGATGACCTGATGGTGGAAACCGCGGATGGAAAGGTGGTCATCGCCGACAGCCTGCGGATAGAACAAGGGAAAAAATACTCTTTGTTTATTTATGATACCCTCCGTGGAAGCCCGTCCAGACTAAATTATACCCTGGTGCCCGATAATATCCCCGTTCCGGCTGCCGGCAACGCGCAGGTACGTTTCTTACATCTCTCCGCCAATGCGGCGCCCGTGATTGTGGACCTGTTCCGGGAAACAGACAGTGTCCGCCTTACCCATACCGCGGTGCCATATCTGGCTACACAGCGCAACCTTGCTGCTATGGCGGCTTTCCACCCGGTGAAAGGGGGCGTGTACCAGGTGAAAATCAAACAATATAAAGGCGACGCCCTGGAAACCCTGTTGGATATCCCCAGGATAAAACTGACTGAAAGAGGTACGTTTACACTGTATTTACAGGGCCTGACTAACGGCCAGCCTCCCTATGCGCTGGCATTGGGACAAATACGGCATTGATACCCCTGCGTACCCTCCGTCTAGCAAGATAACAGGCAAAGGCTGAGGCAGGAAAAAACGGGATAATTTATCTTGACCTATTTTTCCCTGCCCAGGTG
This sequence comes from Chitinophaga qingshengii, assembly GCF_014529935.1. GTDB lineage: Bacteria > Bacteroidota > Bacteroidia > Chitinophagales > Chitinophagaceae > Chitinophaga > Chitinophaga qingshengii. The sequence continues at coordinate 2,391,520 of NZ_JACVFC010000001.1, read as the reverse complement.
TAGCAGGATCCTGTAACTTCCGGGTAATAAATATTTCAACATATGAAAACGTTGATCTGCTGCTGCCTGTGTTTGTTGACGGGCTTGTTTTCCGCCCATGCCTGTTCTATTTTATATTATATAGACGCTAAAACGGGGAAGATTTATGCGGTTAACAATGAAGACTATTGGTTTGACGTATCGCCGTATATCCTCATCCAGCCGCATACAGATGGTAAGCTGGCAAGGCTCTGGTATGGCTGGGGGAAAAATGCACAGGGAGGTATCAACGAAGCGGGGTTGTTTTTTGACGGTGCCGTTACGCCGCAGGTGGCCCGGGTCAAAGGGTATCATAACCCCGTAGGTAACCTGGGAGATGATATCCTCGCACAGTGTCATACCGTGGAAGAAGCACTGGCATTACTGGAAGAAAAGAAGGTAGCGCTGACAGACGGGCACCTGTTGTTTGGCGACCGCCAGGGGCACGCCACCGTAGTGGAATGGGTAAACGGCAAAAGAAACCTGGTTAACATTCAAAACAATGTGCTGATGGCCACCAATTTTTTACTCACCGATAAAGAGAAAGGTAACTATCCTTGTCCGCGATATGCCGCTATGGAAGCGGCCGTGCAGCAGTTGCAAGCCAGCAGCTCGCCGGTAGGCTTAAAAGAAGTGGGTAATATTGCTGCCAGAGCGGTGCAGCCGATGGCCACCGGAGGTCCCTACCGGAAAGCCTATGGTACCTTGTATACCAGTTTTATTAATATTACGGATATGGAGTTTGTGCTGGTGTATAAACTGGACAATGCCAAACAAACGAAGCTGGACCTGAAGGCCGAATTCGCCAAACCAACGGCAAGGACCATATCCTTACAATGATCCCGGTTGCAGGTAGGCGATTAGTTCCTCCACCGTTTTACGCGCTGTTCTGCCCACGCCAATAAGGGTAGCGGAAGCAAAACCGGTCCATTGCCCATAGCCTACCAGCCATAGGCCGGGTATAGCTGTTGCGGCGGTGCCGCGGGTATTGATTTTGCCATCGGGCTGTATGATGCCTAAAGGCCGCAGGTGCTCCAATGCCGGCCGGAAGCCGGTACAGAAGATAACGCTGTCGGCTATTTCTTTTTTCCCATCGTTCCAGGCTATCCCTTCTTCATAAAAATAATCGAAGGCCGGCAGGTAGTGTTCATAAACACCCCGGTCCCTGGCTGCTTTTACCGCAGGCACCATCACGATATGCCCGAGGGAAGGGCGTTGAAAGTCCTTCCCCTGCTGCATGGCCTCATACTGCATGGTGGCCGCGTCAAAAAGATATTTACCGTCTATATGGTCCGGCAGGAAAGCCGGCGGTTGCCGCGTAATCCACTGCGTTTCAGCTACCGGCGCCAGGTCGGCCAGTATCTGCGCCCCGGAATTGCCTTCGCCTACTACGGCTACACGCTGCCCCCGGAATTGTTCGGGTGACCGGTACCGGGAGGAATGAAGTATCGTGCCCCGGAAACGGTCTTTACCTGGGATATCGGGGATATAGGGATGCACGAAACTGCCGGTGGCGCTGACCACTGCCCGGGAATGATATGTACCGGCAGTGGTGTGTAACTGGTAACTTTCGCCTTGTTTTTCCACCTGCAATACTTTCACCGGCCGTTGAACCGGGAACTGATAGCGCTCTTCGTATGCCCGCAGGTAGGCAATAGTTTCATCGCGACTGGGATAATATTGTTGACCACCCGGCATTAATACGCCGGGCAATGAGCTCCATAATGCCGGTGAAAACAGGGACAACGAATGCCAGCCATGTTGCCAGGAGCCGCCGGGTTGTGTTTCGCTGTCCAGTAACAGGTACCGTAATGTGGTACGCCGCAGGTAATACGCTACAGCCAATGCACTTTGACCACCACCAATGATAATCACGTCATATTCCATCTATCTAGTTTACGATAATAAACCCAACAGGCCAAACAGGTATTTCTTTTTTCAGAAAACAGCATTATATTGGTATAATATCAATCAGATGTTGCAACATTTACCACGTAGCAGGCGAAACTGCTGGGAAAATTAATATCCACGTAATATTGAACAATTACTTTTGTTGAGACTGTTATATTGCCTTTTATGACCGTGCATAAACCGATCACTTCCTGTAAAGATCATGCTGTAGCGGATTACGAGCAATCTGTAGGTATTTACTGGAATAAACTGCTGGCTATTGCAGTAGCCAAAACCAATGCACACGACGCGTTTGATATTGTGCAGGATGTTTTTCTTTCTTTATGGGAGAAGTGGGAATCAGCGCCTAAAGATGAAGGCCTGGAATTTTACTTATTACATGCCCTCAAGTTTCGCATATTCAAATATTACCGTACGGCAGGCCGTTATCAGGCACATCTCAAACAGCTGGAGACATTGTTGAATGACTCGCTGGAAACGCCGGGGGCCTTTGCCCAGGAAGAGCTGTACGGGTTACAGGAAGCCATTCTCCATGAGGCTTTGGACACCTTATCTCCCAGCCAGCAGCAGCTGATGACCTTACGGGTACGGTATCATTATTCCTACCAGCAGATTGCCGGTATCCTGGATATCGACGCCGCTTCCGCCCGCGTTTTATACTGCCGTGCCCTGAAGCAGGTAAAAACGCATATTAAAGCCAATCCTTCACTGGCTGTCAGCCTGGTATCCTCCTGGTTGTTGTTTACAATTCCTTAACGTTGGACGAGTTAACATTTCTTTTGCATCGGGTATTCTTTAGTAGATGACACCGAAAAATTATCCCGGGGCACAAGCCCTGTTAGAAAAATTTCATGCGGGGAAATGTACGCCGGAAGAACTGGCCCTCCTGGACAAATGGTATAACAGTCTGGGAGAAGGAACGGCTGTGGACCTGGAAGGACTGGAAGCAGATCTGCGCCGCCAACAGTTCCTGGAGCAGTTCCGCCGTACCGTATTGCCTGCCCCCAGGTTGGCATGGTGGCGTCGTCCGGCTATCCGATGGGCTGCCGCTGCCTGCATTGTACTGATGGCGGGCGCTGGTTGGCTCTCGCAGCAACGGGCCGGTAAACAGGCCTCTGCGCCGGTATTGGCTGATATGGTGACTATCACCAATGAAACCAGTGGCATCAAACAATTAACATTGCCGGACGGCTCACGGGTATGGCTCAACGCACATGCCTCCATCGCCTGGAAAAAAGATTTTAACCGGCGGGAACGTAGTGTAACGCTGACGGGAGAAGGATTTTTCGATATACATGCCAGCGAACAGGCCCCTTTTGTAGTGCATACCCGCGATATGGCTATACAGGTACTGGGTACACAATTCAATGTAGAAGCCTATGCCGGTGAAAATACCACCCGTGTATCCCTGTTGCAGGGCAAAGTACAGGTAAAAGCACAGCCGGCCAATGCCAGGCCGCTGGTATTACAACCAGGTTATGCCGCCGCCTGTCGCACCGGCGACAGCCTGTTGCAACTCGATGAAACAGACGCCAATAAAGTGGCCGCCTGGAAAAACGGCGCCTTCACTGCTACTGACATTCCGTTTAAAGACGCGGTGGAAAGGCTTTGCGACCGTTATGGCTATGCCGTTAACTGGAAAAATAAACAGGACATAGAAAAGAATATTACCGTGATGTTCGAAACAGACAGCTTCACAGGAATGCTGGACAATATTTGTTATATCAGTCGTAAACAGTATAAAATTTCCGGTAAAGAGGTGACGATTTTTTAAAAAAGCTACAACACTCCGAAAAACAACTTTATGATGAAAACGAAATCTACAGTCTCGAACCATCGGGTTCGCAGCGGCGGGTTTGCCTTGTCTGGCATGAAACGCTTCCTGTTGCTGGGCTGCTGCCTGCTCCCTGCTGCCATGGGGTTTGCGCAGCAAAACAGCCTGACGGAAAAGGTAAAACTGGACATGTCCAACGCTTCTTTGTCACAGGTGCTAAAAGCATTAAGCAACCAAAGCAGCTTTACTTTTAATTATGTGAAACAGGATTTTGATAAGATCATGATCCACGATTTCAAAGCTAACAACATTACCCTGAATGAAGCCCTGCACCTGCTTCAAAACCAGTCCGGCATTGAATACAGTGTGAATGATAAAGCCATTCTGTTACGAAAAGCACAACCACAGCAGGATGCACCGGCAGCCGGTAAACAAGTGGTTACCCGCCACATCACCGGCCGGGTAACAACGGAGAACAATGAACCTATTCCCGGTGTCACCGTATGGGTGAAAGGCACGAAAAACAGGGCCGTTACCGATGGGGAAGGACGTTATTCCCTGACCATCGATACTGAAAATCCTGTTATCAGCTTTAGTTATGTAGGTTATCAAACCACCGAACTTACACCTGGCAGCAGCAATACGCTCAACCTGGTGATGAAAAACGGGAACACCGCACTGGATGAAGTAGTGGTGATCGGTTATGGTACCGCTAAAAAGAGTGACCTCTCCGCCGCGGTGGCAACAGTGCCCGACATGAAACAGATCAAGGAACGCCCTGTGATGGACGTAGCTAATATGATACAGGGTAAAGTGCCTGGTATCACAGTAGTGAGCAATGGTGGTCATACCAGCGATGCCAACAATGTGGTGATCCGTGGAGTAGGTTCCCGTGGTAAGGAAAGTGTATTGTATGTAGTAGACGGTGTACCCAACGCACCTTTTAACCCGGCAGATGTGGAGTCTATTACAGTATTAAAGGATGCGGCTTCTGCTGCTATCTATGGTGCTTTCTCCGGTGCAGCCGGCGTTATCCTCGTTACTACCCGCCAGGCTTCCAAAGGTCTGCCGCAGGTGCAATACACCAGCTTTGTAGGCGCTAAACAGGCATGGCGTACATTACAATCGCTGCGCGCAGAAGATGAGGCTAAAGTATCCAACCTGGCTTATGCCAACGCAGGACGGCCACCACTGCCAGGATGGGATGCTACCCTCAATCCAAACGACCAGGTTACCCGTACCGACTGGATGAAGGAAATATTCCGTACCGGCATGATACAACGTCACAACATCAGCGTAAACGCCGGTACCGACAAATTCTCTACCCTCTTCCAGGCACGCTATGAAGATGAACAAGGAACATTACTGAATACCTACAACAAGAATATTTCTCTCCGCTTCAATGCCAACTACGAAATATCGAAAAAAGTTAAATTACGGCAGGACATCTTCTGGAACAACAATAATAACCGCGATGCGGAAACTGCCAGCGGTTATACCGGCGTAATCCTCTCTGCTATCTATATGCCCCGTGCTGCTACGCCTTATTATGCTGACGGTTCCTTCGGCGGCGTAGGTCCGGTTGATTCCAAATACCTGGGTATCCATGGCGATGCCGTAAACCCGGTAGCTACCCTGCTGCGTAACCAGCCTTATAATAAAAAGAGTGATATCCAGTCGGTGACAGAACTGACCGTTTCCAATATCGCTCCCGGCCTCAGTTTTATTTCCCGTTTCTCTTACCGCCAGATAGATACGCTCTATAAAAATTTCGAGCCCAGAAGACTGGAACCCGGTAAAACCAATGCCCAAAACAAATTGTCTTATTCCACTACAAGAGACTATAACTGGTTATGGGAAAATACACTGAACTATAACAAAATCATCAAACGGCACAATATCGGCGCTATGCTGTCCCTGACAGGACAAGAAGCCGGTGACCGTAACTTTGGTATCGCCGCGAGAGGTTTTGAAAGTGAAGCTGATTGGGCCCGTTTTATGCCACTGGCTTCTATCTATGATCAGGACCTCCCGACCGACCGTGAGTGGAAAGACAGAAACGTTTCTTATGTGGGCAGGGTTTCCTATAGCTGGTCCGATCGTTATTTTGTAACCGGTAGCTACCGTTATGATATTGCCGGCAGGCTCCCTTCCGGTAACCGCGGAAGAGCTTTCCCCGGTGTTACCGGCGCCTGGAAAATCAGTTCAGAGCCGTTTTTCAACGTACCTGCTGTTGACCTGCTGAAAGTAAGAGCCAGCTGGGGCCGTATCGGTAACATGAATTCCGTTGCCATTGGCTATGGCCGCCCTGTGCTGCAGCTGGGTAAAAACTACCAGATCGGTGGCAACGGCCCGCTCACCAACGCATGGTCTGTTAATCAACTGTATAACCCCAACCTGTCCTGGGAAACATCCCAGCAAACAGACATCGGTATCGATATCGCCCTGCTGAAACAACGCCTGACTATCACCGCCGACTATTTCGATAAACTTACCTATGACCTGATCAAACAACAGGATACCTACTGGCCCAATACAATGGGTATGGAAGCCCCTTACATCAACCAGGGTAAAATCGGTAACAAAGGTTTTGAACTGGCTGTCAGCTGGCAGGACAAAATCGGTGAGGTGGGCTATAGCCTGAGTGGTAACATGGCAACGCTTAAAAACCGCGTGGTATATATTGATGATAACCCTAACCCTTTCTGGTCCCATGGTGATAACTGGAGAACAGTGCTGAGACCTTATCGTTCTACAGTAGGACAGCCGTATTATTCCTATTGGCTGATAAAATCTGCCGGTATTTTCCAGTCAGATGCGGAAGCCAACGCCTACCAGAAAGATGGACATAAGATCCAGCCTGATGCAAAAGCCGGTGACCTGAAATTCATTGATGAGAATGGTGATGGTAAAATTGATGATGCGGACCGTGTATATATGGGCAATGCTTTTCCTAAACTGACCTATGGTTTTACAGCCAGCTTTACCTGGAAGAACTTTGACCTGAGCCTGTTCCTGCAAGGTGTTGGTGGCGTGAAACTGTTCAACGCTTTCAAACAATCTACCCTGAACGGTGCAGAACAGGGATACAATCGCTGGGATAAAATCCTGGATGCATGGTCTCCGGAAAATACCGGTTCCAACATTCCCCGTATATCTGCGAAAGATGCAAACAATAACTTCCAGACAGCTTCTGACTGGTATCTTGAAAACGGTAACTATCTGCGCCTGAAAAACCTGCTGATAGGTTATACTTTCGGTAAAATGCGCTGGAACAATGGTTTGCGTGTATACTTCAGCGGTGACAACCTGCTCACTTTCACCAAATATACCGGTATGGACCCTGAAGTAGGAGGTATCGGTCTGGATGGCGGACAGTTCCCTGTTTCCCGTACCTATTCTATCGGCCTTAATGTTAAATTCTGATCAAACTGACTATCATGAAAAAGAAATATTTCTATATACCAGCACTGATGGCGATGATGGCCGGTTGGAGCGGCTGCTCGCAAAACTGGGTGGATGTTGAACCTACCGGTGCGCCGAGTATTGACAACTTCTGGAAAAGCGACAACGACCTGCGTAAGGGTAGCGCTGCGCTTTACACCACCATGAAAGATGAAGAAACCTGGGGCCGCGACCTGTTCTGGGTGCAGGATGCCAGCGATGATCTGATCGTAGGCCGTGCCAAGGCAGATGGTGAAAACATCAAAAACTTCATCCCCAGCGGACGGGAAGGTTACCTGACAGAAGGCTGGAAACGTCTGTATGCCATGATCAACACGGCTAACCAGGTGCTTGAAAATGCGCCGAAGGCGGTGAACGTATCCGAAGACCTCCGGAAAAAATCCCTGGGAGAAGCCTATTTTATGCGCGGTTTCGCACATTTCTGGCTGGCTTACATGTATGGACACAAAGATCAGGGCGTACCGTTTGACGGCCCGGAAAACCCGGAATATGGCAAACGTATTGCACCCCAATTGCCTTCGGTGACTGACAACTACGCAAAAATCATCAGTGATTTGCAGAAAGCAGCCGACCTGCTGCCGTTCTTCGAAAGTTACGAGGACAAGGACAGAGGCCGCGCACACAAAGTGGCTTGCTGGGGATATATGGTAAAAGCATATGCTTACTGGGCGCAATTCGATAAGTCCAAATGGCAGGCCATACCTGACCTGTGCGATAAGATCCGCACAGAGGGCCATCGGGCGCTGATTTCCGGTAAACCTACTTCCCGCGAAAACTACCAGGCTGTTTTCACTGTCGCCAACAACTGGTCATCTGAATATATCTGGTCTGTAGTATCCAGCACACAGGGTGGATCTGAATTTCCCGGTGTGATACTGGAAAACAAAGGTTGGGGCAAGTTCAACGGCTGGGGCTATTTCCAGCCTACTGAAGAGCTGTATGATGAGTATGAAGCCAACGACCCGCGCAGGGAAGTAACCATTCTGAAATTCGGTGATCCGTTTTTGTATATCGGTCAGAAAATGTTGTACTGGTCTACCAACAGCCTCTCCGGTTTCCAGATCAATAAATACATGGAGCCTTATGGCTACGGTTCCAACGGTGATATGGCCAGCAATATCTTTGTGAATCCCAGTCCCGATTATCCTACTACGGCACTGAACCTGCCGCTGATGCGTTATGCAGAAATACTGTTGTTTAAAGCGGAAGCGCTGATTCAGCTGGGACGTAATGGTGAAGCGGCTGCTCCGCTCAACGAGATCAGGGCGCGTGTAGGGCTTACACCGGTGAGCAATCCTACCATGGACGATCTGAAACATGAGCGCCGTGTGGAACTGGCCTGCGAATGGACCGATCGTTTCCATGATCTGAAAAGATGGGGTGATTATGCGAAGATCAATGCACCGTTGCATGGCCGCATTCACGCGGATCGTCAGAATCCTGCTTCTCCCTATACCATACAGGAGGTTTGGCCTGCACGTAACTTTAACCCGACCAAACACATGGCATGGCCTATCAGTCCGGATGAGATTGCCCGCACCAACGGTCAGTACAAACAAACACCGGGTTGGTAATAACCTGATCATCTTCCAAAAACAAAACAAGCGAGCGGAATTTTCCATACCGGAAAATTCCGCTCGCTGTTTTTCGCAGGTTAGCTATCTTTAGGTTCAACCTGATCTGTTACTATGCTATTGTTTTTATTAGTGATCACCGGACTTACTTCCGCCTTGATGGCAGGGCTCTTCTACGCTTACTCCTGCTCTGTCAACCCCGGCCTGGGGCGGCTGTCCGATGCGGCTTACCTGGCGGCGATGCAATCTATCAACAGGGCTATTCTGAATCCTGTTTTTTTCATTGGATTTATAGGTCCTGTGTGCTTGCTTCCGATCAGCACCTGGTTGGTGTTCCGGCAGGATATGCAGCCTGCGGGATGGTTACTGCTGGCAGCTACCATCACCTACCTCATCGGCGTTTTCGGCGTAACCGGAGCGGGTAATGTACCCTTGAACAATGTGCTGGATAAGATATCCCTGCAGGATGACCCTGCAGCGCTGGCAGCACATCGCAGCCGTTTTGAACAGCCATGGAACCGCCTCAATACCATCCGGACGATCGCAGCCATTGCCACAGCAACACTGGTCATCATCGCCTGCCTGCATTTCACACACTAATAAACCTCATCTTCGCTGATAGCTTCGCTCATATCTCCGCTAATCAGCGAAATCAGTAATAATCATGCTCATCACAGTTACCGTTTCAGATAGCCGAACAATCCATGTGACTCCTCTTTCGGGCCGGCTGTAAAGAACAGTTGTCCGGGTGCGGAGGGCACATTGCTTTCCAGGCCCCATAAGCCGTCGATGATCACCGGGCCAGGGCCGGTGTTTTTCTGTAATTGTCCCAGGAAAGTACCTCTCATGTTATAGGCATTGATATGCCCGTCGCCGAAGTTGCCGATCAGGATGACATCGTCGTCTTCGTTACCGCTGCAGCCTGGTGTAATGCCCCAGGGAGAATTGAGCGTGCCCTGTGTAGCAAATCTGCGGATGAGGGTGCCATTGGGTTTGTAGATGTCTACATAACCGTTGCCGGGGCCGGCCTGGTCGTCATGCCGGTCAGGTTTCTGTTTGGCGTAGGTAACAAAGAGTACTCCGTCGATGTTTCTGATATTAAACGGAGCGAAGCCGGCCGGAATATCCGGATCGCGGAATGGTTTGGAGCTGATATAATGGTAAGCGGTATCAAATACATCGATCGTACCGTTGTGGAAATTGGTTGCATAAATGTAATTTTTGCCGCTGTCACTGGCCAGGGCAATGCCTTTGTATACGGCGTTAAAGGCAGAGCGGTCAGCCTTTATCACAGCAGAGTCGCCGGAAGTCCAGGACAGGATCGTACCATCTTCAGTAGCGAAAAGGAAACGGGCGCCGTTGAAACTGGTAGTGTTGTTGAAAACAACGCCGGTAGGTGCGCCGGCGCCTTTACCGGAGGGTGAAGGGATAAAGACAGGGCTTCGCTGGGGCATACCGCCTTTATCGTAAACAACGCTGGAGCCGTCGCCATTGGAGGATAACCAGAAGATGCCGGTTGAGCCAACAGCAATGCCCCAGGCATTTATCAGATGAGGATCAATACGGGTGGCGTTGAAACCAGCAGTATCGGCTACCAGGTTAGTTTGTTTGTATTTGCCGGAGACACAGTCACAATCGCCACATCCGGGATGATGATCATTTTTCCGGCAGCTGGTAATGGTCAATAAAAAGCTGATCACCGTCACGGCCATGCCGGCATGTAGAATTTTTTGACATATCCGGGCGAATTTTATCGCCGGCGGGGTTTTAAATACTGTTTTCATCGGAAACGTTTTAGATGATGAAACAATTGTCAGATAGGGGCTTCTTCCGTTCGGAGCGGTCATTCATACGGGGTATTATGCATACAATTTTTGGGGGCAATATTGTCGGAAGGTGAGATGAATAAATAAGGATTAAACGATAGGAAATGTTGCATGAAATGTTAAAAAAAAATAATAAGGTACTGCACGGTTGAAAAACGTTTTTATTTGATGTCTTCGCTATATTGATGATTAAAACGGTAACATATGATCTTTGTTGAAAGTGAATTTGCACCGCTGCGTACGGTGGTACTGGCCGAGTCTGAATTCGGTATGCCCAGGTATCCCAGGGAAGAAGATGTGAAATTTCTGACACCGGAAGCGCGGGCGGAACTGTATACAAAAACAGGGATGGACTACGGTGACGCCTATCCGGAGAGCCAGCAGGCATGGATAAAGGAACGGGAAGCATTTAAAACAGTACTGCTGAAATATGGGGTGGAGGTGCTACGTCCGCGCCGTCTCACTGATGCTGAAAAGAAGGCCGGCGGCGATGAGGGCTATGCTAATTTTTTTTCCCGTGATCCGTTTTTCACCGTGGGTAACCTGGTCATAGAAAGCGCTATGCGTTTATTGCATCGTCGCCAGGAAGTATTGCCGGTGAGAGATATTATACTGGAACGGGTGTACCCGGCCGATTGTGTCTATGTCGCCTCGCCGCGTCCGGAAGTGGCGGCGGCAGATGATCTTACATTGGGCCCCGGCCCTTTTATAGAAGGCGGGGATGTGCTGGTGCTGGGCAAACATATTTTTGTAGGAAGCTCCGGACTGGCCTCTAATCCACTCGGTGCGCGGTGGCTGGAAAAACTGCTTCACCCTTACGGTTATACGTTGGAGATAGTACGGCTGCAACCGGATATACTGCACCTGGATTGCGCCCTGGGACTGATTAAAGAAGGACTGATGGTGGTATGTGAGGCGGCGTTTAAAGACGGTATCCCGGAAAGACTGCGCTCCTGGGACCGTATCAACGTGACGTACGAAGAAACGACCAACCTGGCTACGAACGGACTGCCACTCAGTCCGGAAGTATATGTGACGGACCCGGTTTTCCGGCATATCGGTGATCAGGTGGCCGGCCATGGCATCACGGTAGAATATGTGGATTTTCGCATTACCCGCAGCTTAGGAGGTTCCTTCCGTTGCAGCACACAACCTTTACTACGTAAAAGCTAAAATGAAGGGTGCTTCTGTAAAGCGATTGCTCGGATGCGTACGCTAAATGATGTATTCGATGATGCGGTTTTTTCCTGGTTGAAATGCCCGGAAAACCGCACTTTTTGCAATTATGAATATAGTATATTTGGCGGTGAATGTTCGGTGAACTGACCATCTTTAGATGAGGATGTCGTTTGTAGTAAAATAATTCTATTGAATGCAATTTTTATCCGTGTATCCCAAACAGATATTGTGTTGGTTGATCCCATTATTGTTTATTATGCTGCTGGCCTGCAACCGCTCAGGGAACAATAATGCGGACCATCCGGCGTTCTTTCAGCCTGTCTTTCAAAAAGTAGATCTCCTGGGTCCGGGCCAGATGCCTGTCGCCATCCGCATACTCGACTCCGTATATGTCCGTTTCCCCAATCCCGGTCCCATGGACCTGACCTGGAAATACCGTTACCTGTTGGACTACTACTGGACAAAACAAAAGGACCATATCCGGGGAAGACTATATGCAGACAGCATCCTGCGTGTATTGTCCGGGAAAACCAACCGGCCCGGATACGCTGTAGAATACGGTAAAGCCTTGATGTATCTCGGGGAGATATATAGTGAGGAAGGCAAACTGGATAATGCCCTTTCCTTATACTATGAAGGCAGAACGTTTATAGCCGAGGCGAAAGATACCTGTGCGCGGGGAGAATACAGCGCCCGGCTGGCCATGGTGTATTACCGGCAAGGCAAGTACAAACTGGCTATACCTCATTTTAAAGATGCCTTCAGCGCAATGGGCAACTGCACGGAAAATGCCTTCTATCGCTTTTGTTATCAACAGGCAGAACTTGATAATATAGCCCTGGCATTTGACCGGATGGATCAGATGGACAGCGCCCTGTTTTACTACGACAGTGCGCTGCGATACATTCAGCTTCGTAAAACACCGTTCCTGAAAATACGTAACCACGCTACTTTTTCGCTGGCGGCGGAAGCGGTCGTATTAGGGAACAAAGGCAGTCTGCTGTTGCGAAAAGGAGATACCGTTACCGGTGAGAAATTGTTGCAAAGGAGCATTGACATCAACATACAACCCGGTACAGAACCAAGAGACGCACAGCTGAACATGGGTAAACTGATTAAACTGCAACTGGCACAAAAAAGATTTCCGGAAGCGCAGGCAGGGTTACAAAGAATGAGAAACGCGATAGATTCCCTGCCGGACAATTCGTCGGAGCTATCCTGGAATGAGCTGCAGGCACAATACCACGAGGCTACCGGTAAGCCCGGTGAAGCGCTGGTGTTCCTGAAACATTATCAGCAAATGAAGGACTCACTGGCACGGCTAAACGATCCATTCCGCGCCCTGGATGTGAATACACAATTTAATTACCTCTCCGGCGAAATGGAGCTGGACCTCCTGAAAAAACAGAATGAAGTCAAAAACTTCTACCTCAACGTGATGTTGATTTTTTCTATCCTGGTAATTATTATCGGCGTCCTCATCTGGCACAACTGGAATCGTTCCAAAAAACAAGGTGAGAAGCTGGAAAGTCTCAACCGGGTGATCTCCCGCCAAAATAAACACCTGGAGAACGGATTACGGATACTCGAACAAAGTCAACAGGATAATACCCGTATACTCAAAGTAGTGGCACATGACCTGCGCAACCCTGTAGGCAACATGATATCCATGGCCGACTTCCTGCTGCATTATGGTAATATCACCGATCCGCAGAATAAGGAAGCATTGGGAATGATCCAGCAATCCGGCCAACTGGCACTGGACCTGATCAGCAACCTGCTGTACATGAATTTACGCGGCGATATCAGAAAGGAAGAGGTGGAAGTGGATGTAGCCCTGCGATATTGTGTGGACCTGGTAAAGACAAAAGTAGCCGAGAAAAAACAACAGATTATTGTCAACCTTTTTCATACTTCTATATGGGCGAGCCGCGAAAAAATATGGCGCGTATTTTCCAATCTCATTACCAACGCGGTTAAATTCAGTCCGGTGGGCGGGATGGTGGAGGTATCCATGGAACTTACAGATGCCGTTGTCAGGATCACTGTCCGCGATAATGGTATCGGTATCCCGGATGCGCTAAAAGGAAACATCTTCAACCTGTCGCAGGATGTAAAACGCCGGGGTACTATGGGCGAGGAGTCTTTCGGTTTCGGACTGGCCATCTCCAAACAGATTGTGGATGCCCACGGCGGTAAAATATGGTTTGAAAGTGAAGAAGGTAAAGGCACGGAGTTTATCGTGGAACTGGAAAAATATAATGAGGCCAATCACCGGTAACGAAAATTTCATGCGCCGGAACAGAGGGTTTTTGTTTTTTAGCCGTTATATATCCGGAAAACCTAAAACCCTTTGACCATGCGTAGCTCACGTAGCACCCTCACCTTTGCCATGATCGGCCTGTTAAGCCTCACCGCTTGCAGCAAAAAGGAAACATCCGCCATTGATACCGGCGACAAAAAAACACCTAAACCCGGAACGGAACTAATCAACTACCGGCAGGAACTGCGCAATTTTATCCAGGATATCAGCGCCTGGGCACGAACGCGCAAACCTGGTTTTATTGTAGTGGCACAAAATAGTTCGGAACTGCTGACGACCACCGGCAACCCCGCTGCTCCCATCGTAACGGAGTACATCAAAGCGCTGGACGGTGTAGGCCGGGAAGAGTTATACTATGGGTACGATAACAATGATAACGTGCCTACACCCGCTGCCAATACCAGGGAATGGTTGAGCCTTTGCAAACGCGCTGCGGAAAACCACCTGACGGTCATGACCACTGATTATTGCAAGACACCGGCCTATGTCGCTGCATCTTATCAAAAAAATGAAGCCAATGGCTTTATCTCTTTCGCTACGGCCAGCCGCCAGCTGAAAACGATACCGGCAGGAGCGCCGTATCACGAAAATGCCAACGACATCAACACCCTGGCAGATGCCAGAAATTTCCTTTATCAGATCAACGTCTCCAGCGATCAGTACATCAATAACCTGAAGGCTACCAATTATGATGTACTCATCATAGATGCGTTCCCGGATACGGATGGCACTACCTGGACAAAAGATCAGATCAACGCGCTCAAAAAGAAAAAAAATGGAGGCAAACGCCTGGTACTCGCTTACATGAGTATAGGGCAGGCAGAAGATTACCGCTGGTACTGGAATCCCGACTGGCTGAACAATCCGCCGGCCTGGTTCGGTAAACTGGACCCTAAATGGGAAGGTAATTACAATGTCCGTTACTGGATGCCGGAATGGAAGGCATTTATTTATGGTAACGCCGACTCCTACACGCAGAAAATCCTTAATGCAGGATTCGACGGCACTTATCTTGATCCGGTAGATGCATCGGAATACTGGGAGAACTAAAAAGAAAACAGCCCTGATAACGGAAGTCGTCAGGGCTGTTTTTTTATTTTACCGTCACCCTGGCAACGGCGATTTTTGTTTTACCGAATACCCGGTCTGTTCTGCC
Organism: Chitinophaga qingshengii; assembly: GCF_014529935.1. Lineage (GTDB taxonomy): Bacteria > Bacteroidota > Bacteroidia > Chitinophagales > Chitinophagaceae > Chitinophaga > Chitinophaga qingshengii. Next base: position 2,376,294 of record NZ_JACVFC010000001.1, on the reverse strand, counting down.
TACCATATACATATCGTTTCCTACAATAGCGCCCAGTCGCGGCATAGCGGTCGGAATGTCAGTATTGGAGAAAAATACCTTCCTGGTCACTTTACCGGAAGCGGCATCAATATCTACCAGGTAACAATCGGATTTACCATACCGGCTAATACCTTTTGCTTTTTGGCCGGCCTGCGTCACCGTGGCATTTTTGGAATGATCGTTAAACATCAGTTGAATGGAGCCGTCCGTCTGGATAGCGCCAAATCCGGAGTAAAAAGGCCTGTTTCCGGCAAAGAAATAATCGGTGGTGTAGGAAAAGCCTGTAGAGGAGGAGTGCGTACCCCCTTGCAGTATTTCGCGCTGATTTTTGGGTAATATCTGCAACCAGCCGATATTGCCGGAAGCATCGATCTTACACATCATCAGATCGCCTGACAGATAGGTGGAATAGGTGGTGGATTGCCACTTGGCTGGAGAGCCGTTGACACCCGGGCTGTAGCTCTGGGTAGTGGTTACATACTGGCGGTATTGTTCGGCCAGAATAACAAGGCCGTTGTCGGGGGTGTAAAAGATTTTACGAAACTGCATATACCTGGAAAAACCTTCTCCTTCATCTTTCATCTTTTCCAGCTCTGCTCTCATTTTTCGTTCTTCCTTGCTCTCATCTTTATCATTGGTATCGTCGTTGTCCGTCTTACCCTGGTCGTCTGATAAAAGCGAGTTGTTAATCGGTTTGTCGCTGGTAGAGATCACTTTACCATCGTTTACATTAATGCGTTGTACCAGCAGTCCATCGATTGTTCTGCCTTTTTTCTCATTACTGTAGAAGGCGGCCAGCACCAGGTCTTTGTTTTTCTCCTGTACCAGTTTGGTGCTGGAGAGCCATTTCCCGTTGATGCCGGTATTGATCTCTGCCTGTTGTTTTCCTTTTTCGTCGTAGATGCGGATATTGTAGTTGGTAAAATCGAGGAATTTTTCCTTTTTCTTTTTACCTTCTTCATACTCAAACATACGTCCTACGAGTACTACTTTGCGATCGGTAGTGTACAGTACGTCTTCCAGCTGATACTTTTTACGTTCAAACCCATTCCGGATGATTAATGGTTTGGTGGTGGTTTTAAGATTCTTATCGAGCTCCTGGATTTTGTACTCATTTTTTTCAGCGCCTTCAATGCTGCTGACAATGAGCATTCTCGTACTGTCGGCGTTGTAGTCAATTTTAAAATCGATATCGTCTTTTTTTTCTTTCTGCTGGAAGATGGCAACCTCTCTCCATTCCCCGGTGAGTTCCCCGGTTTTTTTATTCACGCCGGAGGCATACAGGGAAAGAGTTCTGTCCCGTTTGCTGTAGTCGGAGGAAAACAGGAACAACTTATCCTGGATAGCAAAGAATTGTACGAATTCTTTTCCTCTCAGTTCCTTGTTAAAATCATTGCGGTAAACTTCGTTTAGATTTTTATCCACCTTTACAAGGGAGGCGGATTCTCTGAAAGTGGCGCCCACTAAAAAGTATGCTTTCAACGCCATGTGACTCTCTTCCAGATAGGCCCCGTCGTTGTCGGCGGCGATCACCTGCAGGTCGGTGCTGCCTTTGCGGAGTTTGAATTCTTCACCCCATTGGATGGATGTTTTTTGGGCATGGGCTACAGTGCCTGAAATTGCCAGGCATAGGAACAAATAAACACGTTTCATGAAACTGTTTTTGGTATAAGGATTGAACACAATTGTCTGATAAATGTATGATTTTAAAAGAATATGCGAAGTCGTAAAATTTTTTGAACCGGGTGTAGCAAGTTTGATACTTGCTTTGTCGATCCTGACGCAAAAAAGATAGTGCCATCAATAAAAATACCTATAAGGGGATAAGATCGTATACAATTGAAAAAATATCTTTATATTTATACCGCTTTTTGATTGATCCCCATAACCCGTCACCACTTTAAATGCTTATTTAACTTTCCTGTCGGCGCATAAGCTGCTGAATGGAACCTTATTTTCTACATACTCATGGTCATATCAACCACAAAAAGGACAACCGTATTACTCGTTTTCCTGTGCTGGATTATTTTTGGGGGAAACGCGGTGAACGCACAACCGGCGAAAGACTCCGTGGCCGCCACCACCGTACCCGGCCCTGTAAAACTGAGCGCCGACAGCCTGCTGATACGAATGGAGGAACTGCACAACACCCTGAACCGTATCAACGACATCACCTCGCGGGGATTCGATACACGGGAGATGGGGGAAGAGCTCCCGGAAATAAAGTCCAATCTGCAAACTATTGAAGATAACCTCAGGCTGTACAATAAAGTGCTCAATATCCGCAACCTGCAGATGTTTCGTGTATTGCTGGCCGATATGCGTGAACACCTGGAGGACTGGCGCTCCCGGCTGTTCGACTACAATAAGGAACTCGTGCGTATGAATGCGGAAATGATGGCCTTCACCAAAGATTCTTTTGTCAAACAAATCAAGGCAGATACTACTTTCCGGAAATTTTACCTGCCGGAGTTAAAAGAACTGAAAGGTAAATGGGATGAAGCTAAAAAAGCTACCACACAACATTTGGATAAGATCGCCGTATTGCAGGCAGGTATCTCCGGCAGTTATTTTAAGGCGATAGAACTGGAGAATAAAGTCAACGAACAACTGCGGGTTTTTAGCATCAAGTCGCTCAGTAAAGAATATAACTACCTGTGGGACGATAAAATCCGGACTGATTCCACCGCTGCAACACTGACGCAGCAGTCATCCAAATCCTTCGAAGGACTGGGCAGAATATTGGATTATTATACGCGTAACCATTCCAGTACCTGGTTATGGGTGTTCCTGATAGGACTGGTATTTTTCTTCCGGGTAAATAAACAATTCAAAAGAATCAACAATGCCGGCAAAAAAGAATTGCTGCAACCGCCCTACATAAAGTACCTGCGGGCATTGCCTGTTTTAACTACGCTGGTGATCATGTTTAATATCGCCTCGTTCTTCGACCTGAACGCGCCGGCGGCTTACCTGGATTCGTTGCAGTCTTTTTTATTGTTTTTATTAACCATCCTGTTCTGGCGCAAGTGGGAACGCCGGATGTTCGTTTATTGGATCGCTATCGTGGTTTTGTATATGCTGACGATGGGAACGGCGGCAGTAGTGGTACCGGATGTACGTGTACGCATATGGATGCTGGTACTGAATGTTTTGTCCGTCGTAACCGGTGGGTTTATTTATTTCCGTATTTACAAGAACCTATCTGCCGGAAGGTTAGTGAGGATCGTGTCTATGATCTTCATAGTATTGAATGTACTGGCGGCATTGTTCAACTTGTTTGGCCGTTTAAGTATAGCCCAGGTGTACAGTACGGCTGCGATTGCGGGGTTGTTGCAGATCATTGGTCTCACGGTGTTGATACAGATCATAGAGGAAGCCTTTTACCTCCAGATGCAGGCCAGTCGTATAGCAGGTGGTATTACCGCCAGGTTTGATTTTGAAAAGGTACGCGCCGGGTTGCACAAAATCCTGGTAGCACTGGTGGTATTGTTATGGCTGATGGTGTTTACCACCAATCTGAATTTATATAACGACTTATATACCGGTATCAGCAATTTAATCACTAAACCCCGGAATATTGGTAACACCTCTTTTACACTGGGTAATATCGGGTTGTTCTTCGTAATCCTGTTAATATCCAATCTTTTCCAGAAGTATATCGGTTATTTTTTTGGAGAGACAGATGATGAACTGATAGGTGAGGTAAAAGAGAAAAGCACCCGCTTGCTGTTGTTGCGCCTGTTGGTGCTGATCGCCGGTTTCCTGATAGCCATCGCGGCTTCCGGTTTGCCGATGGACAAGATCACCGTTGTACTCGGCGCCCTGGGTGTAGGTATTGGTTTAGGGTTACAGAATATTGTGAATAACCTCGTGTCTGGTGTGATCCTCATCTTTGAGCGCCCCCTGAAAATCGGCGACTTTGTGGAAGTAGCCGGACAGAAAGGGCGGGTAAAAGATATTGGTATCCGGTCCAGCAGAATGGTGACGACAGACGGGGCGGAAGTGACCGTCCCTAACGGCGACCTGTTATCTTCCAAACTGATTAACTGGACACTCAGCAACAATCATATCCGAACAGAACTATTATTCACCATTGCACCCTCCACAGCGTTGCCGCTGGCTAAAACAATTATCCTGGAAGAGGTGTCCGGTTCAGATGCCATTATCGGCAAAGTAGCGCCTGAATTATTGGTGAAGAGTATGAATGATAACAACGTGGTGCTGAAGCTACTGGTATGGATTCAGAACGTACACCACGAGGAGGCGTTTAAGAGCCGTATGATACAACAGATTTATCAACGGTTAAAAGAGAATGAAATCACGATGTCGTAGCGGAAGAGTGCCTGAATACATTTCATAAAACCACGGTTGGATTAACCGTAAGCAACTTGTGCCGGCTTATTAAGATGAGCCGGCACAAGTGTTTACTATATAGAGCCGATAATTTTACAGCACTACTGTCACCTGAACGGTATCGCTCTTATACTGTCCCAGTGCATTACCTGCTACTACCCTGAACACATACACGCCACTGACCATATTGGTTACTGCGGTAGCTGCAGCATCCGGCGTAACGATCACAGACGCTCCAGATACCACCTGAGGACCTACAGGTTTGGTTTTCCTGAATCCCTGGGTAACCGCGCTGTTGTTGGGCAGATAGTAGTTGTTGGTATCCACGTTGGCAATAGCCACGGTTTGGTATTGCACATTGGCATCAACACCCGCCATCGGTCTGGTTACGATAACACTGTATCCATAATCCTGGGGATTTTCCGTGTATACATAGTAGCTGTCGTAATTATCAACGGCGGCATTATTCAGCGGGGCCATCAGGAGGTTTTGTTTCATGATCACCTGCAGGTTGTCGGTGCCGGATGCACCACCGGTTTTATTATAGTAACCATTTACCCTTACCAGGGAGCTATGTGATCTTGAAAAAGTATTTCCTTCCAGGGTAACCTGACCGGGGTGGTTCTCCGTGTCATTAGTGCCGGATCTTGCTGAAATATATGCCATATCGCCATTTGCGTTCGCTGCATCTGTATTGTAGCAAAGATTGTTTTTGAAGATATGACCGGCGCCGGTGCCATAGAACTGAAAATGCTCGCCCCAGGAATCATGGGTGATATTGTCGTGAACGTTGCTGGTTTCAGCCCGGCCGCCAATCAGAATGCCACCGTTATGTTGGGATCGGTCGTTGGTATTAACGGATGCCCAGTTGAAAACTTCGTTCTGATAAACTTCAATGTTCCTGCAGGCTGAAATTTGAATACCATCTTTACCGGTATTCAATATCCTGCCATTCCACACCTTCACATTATTGATCATAATGGGTTGTTTGTACTGGTCGCCGACTGGTGGCGGATTATACGGACCGGAATTATGAGGGGTATTGGTGGCTAAATCCCAGTAAGTAGCTGTATGGCCGATATATAACCCTTCATTGTAAGGGTTGTCGATGATAAAGTCGTGAATCAATATATCCTGCAAGGTTGTATTGGGATACCATGTCGCGCTTTGTCCGGCAACCGGATCAGTCTTTGCTACGATGCAGGTGCCACCATTTGTAACGGTAAAATAACAGATCTCAAATTTTTCGGAGAATGCATCGAACGAGAGGTTCCTGTAAGCAGAACGATAAGGTTCACCACCACCACTGATGGTATTGATTTCTGACCCTGTAAATAACAGATTGTTCCAGTGGGTGCCTGCAAAAATGAAGTGTTTGGAATTGGATGTTTGCAGTGCATAAGAAGGTCCTCCGTTTGCAGCCCAGGTAGTATTGCCGATACGGGTGATCTGGCCTTCCGGGTTTCTGAAAACGATGGGATTAGCTGCAGTGCCTTGTACACTGTCCAACCGGACAGACCTGAAATTACCATCCAGTATGATCAGGTCGCCAGGCAGCGTGTTCGTATTGTCGAAAACGATATCTCCGCTCCCGGATGGGGTAAAGGTTCTGGTTCTCAGCGGTGTAAACGATCCTCCGTTAAACCCGGTGCCAATAGGTTCTACAGGACCGGATTGTTTCGTCCAGTGATAGGAAGTAATGGCACTGTTGACATCACTGGCTGTTGCCTGCAAGTTGGTATTGGCTGCCGAAATGTTTTGATCCTGTCCTGCATTTACCACAATCGTGTTGGTGATATCATTGGCCCAGGCGGGAAATCCGTCCGGAGCAACGGTAAGCTGTTGTCCAACTGTTCCAATCGGGATCCGGCGCATGGTGCCGTCTGCAGCACGGGCGTACATGTCCCCATAGGCTTCATCACCGCTCGTCTCTGTAAGGACAGCGTCCATCAATGATGCAACCCGGGGTTGCGAAATGTCTGTGTGTTCTTCCTGCAGCAGGGTAGATAGCTGCTCTTTCTTTTGTGTCATTTTTTGGATTTTTAGGGTTAAATATTGATCTGTTGTTTTATCTCATGTTGGAATAGCATAGTATAGTTAGATGGTAGGAAGGCTATCGGCTGTAGAGGTCAACACTGTTAAATTAATGATCGCTTACGCACCCTATTTACGTAGTGCTCCCTGTAATTTAACACAAGAGAACAATAGACGAAATCTCTCTTTTTTAGGTATATTTATTATCTGTTTCCCTTCACCAATTATTATATGCACTTTATGAGAAAAACTTTCATTTTATTACTACTGTCAGTTGTTACTATCTCTCTCCGCGCACAAACGAATGTCTATTATTCAGACATAGATCTGTTTTGGAAAACATTTGATACCATACAGACCGTGAAAGACTCCGCACAGCAGTTGCAACTCATACAAACCATGTATCTGGATAAAGGCTCCAAAGGATTGAAAGAAATGATCCGCCTCAGAAAATGGACTCCTGCCAGGTTTCAGAAAAGCATTTTCGCACATCCCGGTTTCTGGACATCTGTCAGGCCTAACACCCTGAAAGTAAAAGAACATGAAGCCGATATGGAAAAACTGATAACGGCTTATAAAAAACTATATCCCCGGTTTAAAACACCGGCCATTTATTTTACTATGGGATACCTTTCAACAGGAGGCACCACCACCGAAACAGAAGTGCTGATAGGGACAGAAATTGCCGCTTCAGACAGTACTACGAATGCAACCGGGCTTATTCCTTTTTTACAGGGCGTTTTTAAAGACAATAAAGGTGTTGTGCAACTAGTGGCGCATGAACTCACCCATACGCAGCAGCCCGGAGGAGACAGGGAAGACAATGCCCGCACTAACCTGCTGGGCATGTGTTTGGTGGAAGGCGCCTGCGATTTTATGGCGGAATTATTGTTGCAACAACCCATAAAAATGCCATACATGACATACGGCAAGGCACATGAAAAGGAAATATGGCAGAAGTTTAAAAAGGATATGCATGGAACAGAGGCAAAAGACTGGTTGTATAACGGTGTTGATCTCGGATACTTTGTAGGATATGTTATCTGTAAGTCTTATTATGACCATGCCAAAGACAAGGCTAAAGCGATCGATGCTATTGTCAATATAGATAATGAGAAGCTGGCTGATTTGGATAAGTTTCTGGCGGCGTCGGGATATATGGAGTAGAGGAGAAGGAGGCTATCATCCGTTCGGCTATCATTTGATTCGTTGCATTTCATTTCTACCACAATTTGGCTTCCATAGTGTCTGAAACACTATTTAGCCATGCAAGTAGTATAGGGTCATTCAAATTTTCTTTTAGAGATAACAGCCATTTTGAAAAATTAACAAACTCCGGATAATTTTCTATTGTGACCTCATAGACGTTATCCATATGCGAAGTTGCTAACGAATCTAATATTGAAATGAAAGCACTTTTATTTTGTAATATTTCATTCGCAGAAATGGACATTACATCAGCTATAATTTCATATTCCTGTTCAATGGACATAACGGTTGGTAACAAGTCTACCTTTTTTATCAAAGATTCAATTGTCATTGTCTGAATGTTAAAATGGCGAATTACCTGGTGGTGCTTCAAGATAATTGTTCTGAATGGCATTTCAATGATATGGGTGCAATACCCCCAAATACAAAAGGGACAAACCATCTTTCTGATGATTTGTCCCTTTTTGCGGACTGGACGGGACTCGAACCCGCGACCTCCGCCGTGACAGGGCGGCATTCTAACCGACTGAACTACCAATCCTCGCTACAGTTGGGCCTTTCAGCCAAACCGTTGGCCCCGTTTGGGGTTGCAAATATAGAAATATTAATCTGAATCAACCAAATAATTATACAATTAATTTTAAATAAATATTTAAATGCTTGCTGGAGGCGTGTTTGGAGCTGATTTGTAATCCAATAAAGCCAGCCGCGCATAATGATCTGCCAGCCGGGTAGTCTCGGGAAGCCGGTATTGGGTCGCCATTTTCAGGACGATATCGGTAGCAGTACCCAGGGAAACTTTATGGCCTACGGAAACAAATACGGGGTTAATACTGTTCTGGGTACGCAGGGCGTTGCCGATCAACGCCTGGTCGTCTTCTGCTATCAGGGGGGCTATGCTGCCCCGGCTTTCACCCAGGTCGTGATATTCGCCGCAGAGGCGTGTTTTACCGCAGCCAATAACGGGAACGTTTAACGTTACTCCGAAATGGCAGGCCAGCCCGAAACGACGCTGATGGGCCAGGCCCTGTCCGTCACAGATGATCAGGTCGGGTGTTATGCTCAGCTGCCGGTAGGCTTCCAGTAAGGGCGGCATCTCCCGGAAGGAGAAAAGTCCGGGTATATAAGGAAAAGATACTTCCATACAATGGGACGCTACCGCCAGCACCGACAGGGTTTCATAATCCAGTACCACCACGGCGCCGGCAATGAGGTTGGTGTCCTTGTCATACTCCACATCGGTTCCGGCTATGGTACGGATAGGGTGGGGAAGCATATCGGTGGTGATGACCTGGCTTCGCAGCTGCTCCTGTAAGGCAATGGCATCGGTAGGTGTGATCATGTGGTACGGCGTTTTAGCTGCAATATTAACTATTTGTATATTTGAATACCATATCGTGTCACCAATAAATCAGTGCATCATGACACTTTGTTCTCATCTGAAAGCCATCACGGAAATTAAAACGGCGAAAGCATATGTCTGTGAAGAATGTATTAAGCAGGATGGTACCTGGCTACACCTGCGCACCTGCCAGACCTGTGGCGCCACGCTTTGCTGCGACGACTCCCCGGCTAAACATATGACGCAACATTATCACCTGACGGAACATCCGGTCATCTCTTCGGCGGAGCCGGGAGAACAATGGCTCTGGTGCTATAAAGACGGAGTTTTTGCGGAATACTGAAAAAATTTTTATTAATATTGACGGAAACAATTCCACCTGAAGAACAATGATGATTCCACTATACAATAGCTGCGGCATAACCTTGTGTTAATAATAGCATGTTAATTTTGTCTCCGTCATGGACAATACAACCAATCTGATTTCGCCAAAACTGTTACTGCGCCTCCATCACGGAGAAGAAGACGCTTTACGGTCCCTGCTGGACATGCTGGGCCCGAAGGTGCTCGCCTACTGTAAAAAGAAGGTCGGCAACGAGGAAGATGCGGAAGAATTGCTGCTGGATATTTTTTTGAAATTGTGGCATTTCCGGGAAAAAATCGATCAAACGGCAGATATACAGGTATTGCTTTTTACCATCGCCCGTAACCATATTCTGAATTTTATCCGGCGTAAAGCTACCCGTCAGCTGGCTACTATGGAGCCTTCGGAAGCACTGCTGCATCCGGAGGATGTTATCCGTCAACGCATGGATTATAAAGAGCTGCACTGCCAATACCTGCAAGTGCTGGATAAACTGGGCGAAAAACAACGCACCGTTTTCCGCATGAGCCGGGAAGAAGGCCTGTCACACCGCGAAATAGCGGATAAACTGGGCATCTCGGTCCGTACCGTGGAAGCGCATATCCATAGCAGCCTGAAAGTGATCCGTACGGAATTAAAAGATGCCTATATATTAATCGTACTACTGCTGTTCTGCTAAGCCAACCAGTTAACAATAAATTTATTTTCACTTCACTAAGTAGTCCCTTCTTTTTTCGTGTATATAAGGGAAAGAGCCAGTTAAAAAAGATGACGAAGCACGATGCCACGGACTTGCAGGCGCTGATCAGGAAAATACAGGAACATACGGCTACCGCAGAAGAGCTGCGGCGTTTCCTGCATATGACGGAACAACCAGCGATGGATGAACTGCTACCCTATGGGGAATGGCAACAAACCGACGGAGAGGCATTGCCGCCGGGGCTAAAGGAGAAAGTAATACAGGCGGCGCCCCAACGCCGGATGCGCCTGCTGAAAAGCTATCTCCGCAAAACGCTGCCCTATGCTGCTGCGGTCATGCTGTTGCTGGCGTTGCACCAGCTGCTGCCCCGTATAGGACAACGTACGCCTGCCCTGCTGACAGTCACCTCAAAGGATGGTGAAATTAAGCGTATAACCCTTCCTGATAGTACGACGGTCATACTCAATGCCCGGTCTACTATCCGTTATGCGGCCACGCCAGACACCCTCCGCGAGGTATTCCTGGAAGGCGAAGCCTATTTTGATGTACGCGCCAACGAACACAAACCCTTTGTGGTACGCTCCGGTGCACTCAGCACCCGCGTACTGGGTACGTCCTTCAATGTAAGGGCATATCCCGGAGAAACACAACAGCTGGGCGTCGTATCAGGGAAAATTCAGGTCAGCTCCCCGGAAGGAAAATCTGTACTGCTCGGCAAAGGGGACCAGGTGACCTATGATGCTGCTGCCAGCTTCGTCAGCATCGCTACAGACCCACAACAGATGAGCAACTGGCAAAACGGAATCATCGACATGAATAACCTCACCCTGCAACAGGTGGCGGCTATTCTGGAAAGATGGTACAGCGTAAAAGTCATTCTGCTGTCACCCGGTATAGGCCAACATGTACTGTCCGGCACGCAAACCAATTCGTCATTAACCGCAACGCTGGAGTCTATCTGTTTTGTATACAATCTGCAATACGAACAGGATGGACAGATCATCAAAATCCGCGAAAAATAAAACCAGATGAGACGGTCACGCTCATACAACGCTTACAAAAATTAAGGTATGAAACTATCTTTATCCACGATCCGTGGCCTTACCAAAAAGGTCGCGCTACCATTCCTTTGCCTGCTGCTGGCGATAACGCCCGCGCTGGTGTCCAAAGCACAGGCGCCGGACAAACAAACGGTCACTATCTCTGTTAAACAAGCCACTATAGTGGAAGTTTTCCGCCTGGTGGAAAAACAAACTTCCTTCCGCTTTCTATTTGATAAGTCCCTGGAATCTTTTGCTACCAGGGTTTCTCTTCAATACAAAAAGGTCCCGGTATCCCAACTGCTGGCAGACATCGACAAACAAACAGGCCTTCAGTTCAAAACATCCGGAACAACTATTTCTGTAGCTGTAAAAAATAAACCTTCTCAGGTGCACCAGGGCGTGGACGCCCCAAAGCGGGAAATCACAGGTATTGTACTGGATTCTGCCGGGCAGGCTATGGTGGGAGTAACCGTGGCGGTGAAAGATGGCCGCATCGGTACCGGCACCGATGTGAACGGAAAATATATCCTCTCTGTCCCGGAAGACGCTACCCTCGTGTTCAGCCTGATCGGCTACCGCAAACAGGAAATGCCTGTTGCCGGTAAGGATAAAATCAACGTTATCCTGCAGGAAGCCTCTTCTTCCCTGGAAGAAGTAGTAGTGGTAGGTTACGGTGAACAGAAAAAGATCAGCCTCGTAGGCGCACAAGCTACCATCTCTCCTAAAGACCTGAAACAACCGGTATCCAACCTCACCAATTCCCTCGGCGGCCGCATCGCGGGTATGGTATCGGTACAACGCAGCGGCGAACTGGGTTCCAACGATGCGAATATCTATATCCGTGGTATCTCTACCTTCACGCAAGGCCTCAGCGCCCCGCTTACCCTGGTGGACGGGGTACCGCGTAACATCGCCAACGTAGACCCGGAAGACATCGAAAGTTTTTCTGTACTGAAAGATGCTTCTGCTACGGCTGTATATGGTGTTCGTGGGGCCAACGGCGTTATCCTCATCACTACCAAATCCGGTAAAGCCGGGAAGCCCTCTTATAACGTTCGTTATACGGAAGGTATCACACAGTTTGCCAAACTGCCTTCCTTCACAGACGGTCCCACCTATATGGAGATCTCCAACGAAGCCCTGAAAACGCGCGGCAGCGTACCTATATACTCAGATGAGGCTATACAGAAAACGCGCGATGGCAGCGATCCTTACCTGTATCCCAATGTGAACTGGTTCAAAGAACTGTTCCGCGACCATGGTAAGGTGAGGAACGCTAACGCCAACATCAGCGGCGGTTCCGAAAAAGCGGTGTATTACATCGGCCTTGGTTATTTTGATGAACTGGGTTTATATAATGTAGACGAACTGACGAAATACAATTCTTCTATCTACTCCAAACGTTACAACGTTACTTCTAATATCACACTCACGCCCTCTAAAACAACAACGGTTAAACTGGGTATTCAGGGCTACCTGAACAATGTGAACCAGCCGGCTACCAGTGTAGGAGGTATTTTCTCCGATGCTTATTACCTGACTCCTGTACAGATACCTGTCCGTTACCCGGATGGTAAAATAGCAGACGTACGCAGCAGCGGCTTAAAAAATGCCTGGGCGGCACTCACCCAAACCGGTTATGCCAACCAGTGGAAAAGCCAGCTGTATTCCAACCTGCGCCTTACCCAGCAACTGCCTTTTATAACAAAAGGATTGTCTGTCACCGGCATGTTCTCATTTGACACCTACAACTATACCACCAACCGCTATTCGAAAACACCTGATACCTGGCTGGCTACCGGCCGCGATGCCGATGGCAAACTGATCTACGAACAAACGTTTATCGGTACGGAATACCTCACCTACGATGGCAAGACCAACAACGCCGGTGAACGCACCCTGTATAATGAACTGGCGGTGAACTATAACCGTAGCTTCGGAAAACATGATGTGTCCGGTATGTTGCTCTATAACAAAAGCGATAAGGCCAACAGTTATGTGGAAACCCTTGAATCATCCTTGCCTTACCGCTTCCAGGGCCTTGCGGGAAGATTTACCTACGGCTTCAGCAATAAATATTTTGCGGAACTCAACTTCGGTTACAACGGTTCTGAAAACTTTTACCCCGACAAACGTTATGGTTTCTTCCCCTCTGCCGGCCTGGGCTGGGTAGTGTCGGAAGAAAAATTCTTCAACCCGGTGAAGGATTATGTGCAGCTGTTTAAAGTACGTTTCTCCCATGGTCTTGTCGGTAATAGCAATATTGATGGCAGAAGGTTTGCTTACCTGGCTACCGTGGCCAATACCGGTGAATATAATTTCGGCAAAACCATGGACCAGAAATATACCGGTAAGGAAATCGGGGAATATGCGGTGGACGTACAATGGGAAACTTCCCGGAAAACCAACCTGGGTTTTGATATACAGGTTCTGGATGAAAGTCTGTCCCTCCAGGTGGACCTCTTCAAAGAATACCGCAGCGGTATCTTCCTGCGCCGTAAATCCCTGCCAGGCTATATCGGTATGATCAACGCACCTTTCGGTAACGTAGGCATCATCGATAACAAAGGCCTCGACGCTTCTGTTACCTATAACCGCCGCTTTGGTGACGTGTCTGTTCAGTTGCTGGGCAACTTCACCTACAACAAAAATAAAGTAGTGGAGAATGATGATCCGGCGTGGAAATATCCCTGGCTGGAAAGAAAAGGACTGAAGGTAGGCCAGCGCTTCGGCTACATCGCCCTCGGCTTATTTGAAAGCGATGACGATGTCCGTAATTCTCCTCGCCAACCCGGCGATGTACGCGCCGGCGATATCAAATACAAAGACATTAACGGCGACGGTGTGATCGATAGCTACGACCAGGCGCCCATCGGCTACGGCGATATTCCTGAAATTATTTACGGCTTCGGTTTTACGGTTGGGTATAAATCTCTCAGCCTGTCGGCTTTGTTCCAGGGCGCTGCTCATGTGGATGCATTGCTGACCGGCGAAGGCACCATGCCATTCCAGCAAGGCCTGGCAAGAGGAAATCTCTTCGATAACATCACCGATCGCTGGACAGAAGCTAATCCCCGTCAGGATGCATTTTATCCCCGTATGATGGCTGGCTCCCTCAATGATAACTACGCTGCCAGCACCTGGTGGGTGAAACGCAGCGACTATCTGCGGTTGAAAACAGTACAGTTGAACTACAGCCTGCCACAACGGTGGTTAAAACACATCGGGCTTAAATCATCCAGCATCTTCCTGCAGGGTGTTAACCTGCTGACTTTCTCTCCCTTCAAAATGTGGGATGTGGAAGTAGGCAATGGCAGAGGCGCTGCTTATTCCAGCAACAAGTCCTACACCGTCGGTATTGCCGTGAATTTCTAACATTTAATCTTCTTCGGAATGAACATAAAAAAACTCGCTTTCTTAGCACTGGCCGGCACTTCGTTCCTGGCTCCGTCCTGTAACAAGGACTTCCTCAACCAGGTGCCCGATGATCGTATTACCATTGAACAGGTGTTTGCCCGCAGACGTTATTCGGAAGAATACCTGGCCAATATCTATTCTACTTTACCAAACGAAGCATATCGCAACACCTCCCCCTGGGAAGGTTGTTCCGATGATGCGGACATCACCTACGACCGCCCCGGTTCCGGTTATGATACCTACCCCATCAACCTGGGTAACTGGAGCGCGGCTTCGGGGTACATGGACACCTGGTCCAAATACTACCGCGGTATCCGCTCTGCCTCTTATTTTATCCAGCATATCGATGAGAATAAGGAGATAAAGGAATTACCCAACGGTCAGGAACTGATCGATAAATACAAGGCGGAAGCCCGCTTCCTCCGTGCATTTTTCTACTATGGCCTGATACGTCAGTATGGTCCGGTGATTCTGCTGGGTGATACACCCATCGCCGGCGACCTGGAACCTTCTGCCCCTGAAATGCAGAAACCGCGCAGCAGTTACGATGAATGCGTAAATTATATTGTTGCTGAACTGGACCTGGCTGCTACCAAACTACCCAAACACTTTACGGAACAAGCCGCCGGCGACTATGGCCGCGCTACAGCGGCTGTTTGTAAGTCCATTAAAAGCCGGGTATTGCTCCTGGCTGCCAGCCCTCAGTTCAATGGAAATACAGATTATGCCGGCTTCACCAATATCGATGGTAAACAGCTGATCAGCTCCGCCTACGATAAAGAAAAATGGAAACGTGCTGCGGATGCCGCCCGCGATGTAATCAGTGATTTTGGACTCTCGCTGTATCGTAAAAATGATGCTGCCGGAAAATACGATCCTTATTTATCCTGCCGCGATGTATTTATTGACCCCTGGAACAGCGAAGTCATCTTCGCCCGTACTACCAATAACCTGAAAGACTGGGAAAGATCCACAACTCCCCGTCTGGCAAATGGTTATGCGGCCGTAGCGGTAACCCAGCAACTGGTCGATGAGTTTGAAATGCAGAATGGTAAAGGAATTAAAGACGGTGGCTCCGGTTATGTGGAAACAGGCTTCTCTACCGCTGCCGGCAAATACACTACTGCCGGTACTTACAACATGTACGTTAACCGTGAACCGCGTTTCTACGTAAACGTCAGTTACAACGGCAGCCTGTGGATCAATAACAGTGAAGGCAACAAGGTAATCGAAACGTTCTTTACAGGTAATACCGGCAAAAAAGGTTCCTGGGATTTCCCCCGTACCGGTTATATCGCCCGTAAAAACATCCATCCCAACAGTAACCCAAGGCTCTCGCAATATATCGCCAGACCGTTTGTACTGGTGCGTTATGCAGAAATTCTGCTCAACTACATAGAGGCGCTGAACGAATACGCCCCCGGTGACCCGGATATCGCTAAATACCTCAATGATATCCGTGACCGTGCCGGTTTGCCTGCCGTAACGCCTGGCCTGGGCCAAAGTGATATGCGGGATAAAATCCGCCATGAAAGAAGGGTAGAACTGGCGCTGGAAAGCCTCCGCTATTTCGATACCCGCCGCTGGAAAATTGCGGAACAAACGGATGGTGGCAACTTCTATGGTATGAACGTAGACGCAGGTACGAAACTCACCGACCTGGTTTTTTATCAGCGTACGGTATTTGAAAGAAGGGTGTTCCTCAAAAACTATTACCTGTTCCCTATCCCGCAATCTGAAATGGACCGCGACAAAAACCTGGTACAAAATCCGGGCTGGTAAACACTTTTACTGATCTTAAACGACTCATCATGAAAATGAAAATATTGACAGGTTGTGGTATGGCCATGCTGCTCGCCAGCTGCGGCCAGGATAAGGACCTGCTCCGTAATATTTCCGATAGCATCGCCGTGGTATATATGCCCCAGGCGGTAAACAGCCCGGCTTCGTATAGCTTTACCCGTTCGGCCGGTACCGATTCCATTATCTACGGCGCCAACTATGGCGGCCCGCACTCGCCTGCAGCGGACATCCAGGTGCAGTTCCGGACAAACCCCGCGCTGGTGGAGAAATTCAATACCAAAAACTACACTAATTATCCCTTACTACCGGAGGGGACCTACCAACTGGAGCAATCCAGCGCAGTCATCCCCGCCGGCAAATACAGCACACCGGCACTGAAAATCAGGGTGAACACCGGCAAACTGGATGGTGTGGGTAATTACCTGCTGCCAGTCAGCATTACTACAGATGCTCAGGTGAATGAAGCGCTGCGTACGACGTATTTCCTCATCAACGCGAAATATACCAGCAACCCGTTCCCGCTGTTTGACCGCCAATCCTGGAAAATAACAAAGTTCTCTTCTGAAGAACCTACCGGCGAAGGCGCTACCAACGGTCATGCTATTCATGCGCTGGATGGAAACGTTGATACCTACTGGACTACCGAATGGAAAGCCAATAAACCAGGCCCGCCACATATCCTCACTATTGATATGCAGGCGGCACAGTCCCTTCATGGCTTCGCCATCACCGGCAGAACCGATAAAAACACCGGCGAAGTAAAAGCTACCGGTAATCCTAAAAACATGATTATCGAAACCAGCCTCGATGGTAACGTATGGGACTATACGGAAACTTTTACGCTGGATAACGTGAAGGTAAGCACTATCTACCTGTCTTATGCCCGACAGGCAAGGTTCTTCCGGTTTACCATCAATACCAGCCAGGGAGATACCTACCTGACAAATATTGCTGAAGTGAACGCTTTTTAACCCACACGCCTATGCGCAAATATCTGATAACAGGACTGCTGCTGACATTATTTGCCTGCAGTAAATCCGACAAAAAGAATGATGAAGGCCCCACACTGCCGGTAAAAGAGAAAGTCCGGCTGAAGGTGATGACCTACAACATCTACGGCGCCCGCGCCAGTAGCGGTCCCCCGGCAGACCTGACCCTGCTGGCCAAAGTGATCAACGAACAACAGCCGGACCTCGTCGCATTACAGGAAGTGGATGTGTTTACCAACCGCACCGGCACTACGGTGCATCAGGCGAAAGAGCTGGCGGCCCTCACCGGCATGGAATGGTTCTATACCAAAGCCATCGATGTAAGCGGAGGCCAGTTCGGAGATGCGGTATTGTCACGTTTGCCCATTAAAGAAAGCAAACGTTATGGGTTACCGGTAGATCCTGCTGTTAGCGGGGAATTTCGTTCTGTGGCGATGATTAAGGTGAATAAGGAAGGGAAGGACTTTTATTTTGCATCTACGCACCTGGATCACCTGGCGCAGGAAAATAACCGGTTGGTGCAGGCTGCAGAGCTGAAGAAGATCGTAACCGGTTTGGATCTGCCACTCATCATGGCCGGCGACCTCAACGCGGTGCCCGCTTCCCAGACAATGGACCTTATCCGGAGTTTCATGAACCTGGGCTGTGTGCAACAATGCCCGCTCACGTTCCCGTCCGATAAGCCGGACCGTACCATCGATTATATCATGACGACGCCCAATAGCGGCTTTTCGGTAAACTCCCATCAACCATTGACAGGATATATAGCGGACAAAAAAGTATATGCGTCCGATCACTGTTCGGTGGTAGCCACTATCAGTATCAACTAACAAAAACGGATAAACGATGAATGCCACAACGGCTGTTTCCTTCACCGGAAGCAGCCGTTGTGTTTATGGGCGGTAGTGCCGGATAGCAGTAGCTACGGCAGCGGTGCGGGTACTGATCACCGCGAAGCCTCCCAGGGATACATAGGCGTTTTGCCCGTTATGTAAGGCCAGTGCAAGGTCGCATTCCATGTGCTTGCCTTCTCCCCGGGTGACAATGAAGGTGCCCTTGATTTCTTCCCAGGGTCTCAGTATCCCCTGTATGGTAACACCACGACGATCAATAAGAAGGTTGTTCGGTTGGGAGTTGTATATTGTCTTTATCAGCAGCGTCACGGCGGCGGCCACCACTATTGCCATCATGATAACGAATATGGGTTTCCGCCCCTGGCAGAGCATGACCGTGAAAATGAAGAGTATAAAATAAACGGCCGCCAGCAGGGTAGCGGGAGACTTTTTGTTAACATAACCGTCCTTACCCAATTTAAGCATATTGGTATGTAGCGATCTGTCGGAAGTCGGTTTAATCTGGATATAACTGCGAAACAAGTGGTGTCGTGTTTCCTGTTCGTATAGCTGTTGATAACCGGGGCTGGATTGGTATTGTTCTGCGTCTGCAATAGGCATGGGCACAATGGTTTTTGATTGCTTGTTGGCTAAATTACAAAATATTATTTGCCATGTTGGCAGGTTTCCACTTTTTACTGACTTAATTGACCCTGGAATGGGGACAATTGTCTGATGGCGATTTTTAAATTATACTTATATTCGTTGACCAATTTTAGTTTTTTGTTGTTAAACCTGCCTGCGGGCGCCCAAACCATGTCTTTATATGCTTGTTACCAATAAGCACCTCATCCCCGTTATCGGGCTGGATATTCACTTCGTTATCCTCTTTGGATTTCCGATCCCGTTGCCTCATCCATACATCGGCCTGGTGATAGATCCTATGGACTATGTACCGTTTATAGGCGCTACTACCCGGATCAACCACGTGCCAAGAGGAAAAAGTGATACCAGTGGTAAACTGATATTCCTGTTTCATATTCCAATGGGAGGCCCTTTCCTCCTGGCGCCCATGATTGGCCACGACTCGGTCAATTTCTTCGGTAGTAAAAAGGTAAAGGTGGAAGGTAATCTGCTCAGTCCCTCAGGACATATGCTGATGACCTGCAATGACATCGGTATTCCCCTGTCACTTACGCCGGGAAAGAAGTTTATTCCCATCCCAAGCCTTTATCTGCCTACTTCCTATTCTATCCCCTTGTCTTTTGGTAAGCCGGTGAACGTAGGCGGCCCTTTTGTGCCGGACTGGGCCGGCGTATTGCTCAACCTGATTATGTCCTACGGCTTCGGCGCCGCTTTGAAAGGACTGGGCAAACTGGGTAAAAAAGGACTGACAAAATTCAATCATGCCCTCAAAAACAAAATAGGTAGCAATAAACTGAGTAAAACGCTTTGTAAGAAAGGATTTGAGCCGGTAGACCTGGTACAGGGCATCGTTATTTACGACAGTACCGATTTTGAACTGCCCGGTCCCATTCCCCTGAAATGGGAGCGTTCCTGGAACAGTGATAGTCCCTTTAAAGGCCTGCTGGGACGTGGGCAACATACCCGTTTTGATATGCAGGTACACGAGTTCCCACAGGAGGATGCTACCGTGGTACTGCTGGAAGATGGCCGTAGCGCTGTTTTTGACGCGCTGCCTTACGTTGGTAACAGTGAATATAACCGGCATGAAAAACTGCTGCTGACCCGCAACGCCACTGATGAATATACGTTGTTCAGTTACAACAGCAGGCTTACTTTCACCTTCCGTAAAATACACCGGCAGCTGCCTCACTACCAGCTGATCAGTATCGCCAGCGAAGCCGGGTTTATAATCAGCGTTCATTACAACGGAAACGGCCGCTTGCAGCGTATCATTGACAGCGCCGGCAGGCATCTGTTGGCCGTTACCGACCAGGATGGCAGGATAACGGACATCAACGTGCAACACCACGGGCAACAACGCCATCTGGTAAAATATGCCTACAACGACGACGGTGACCTCATTGCTGTTACAGATGCAATGGAACAGGCGACTACCATGGAATACAGGGATCACCTGATGGTAAAAAAAACGGACCGCAATGGCCAGTCTTTTTACTGGGAATATGATAAATTGAAACGCTGTATCCACACCTATGGCGATGGCGGCGTCCTGGAGGGCCGTATCGAATACTATCCCCGGGAAGGATTCAATAAAATCATCAATGCACAGGGACATACTACCACCATGCATTATACCCCGGATTTTGTAGTGACCCGTATCACCGCTCCTATGGGTAATTCCACCCTGCTGGAATATACGGAACACATGGAGCTGTACCGGATAATTGACAGCGAGGCTAACGTAACGGGCTATACGTACGACGACCGCGGCAACCGTACCGCAGTAGAACTTCCCGACGGCTCAATGATCATGGCGCGTTATGATGATGAGTCCCGGTTGATACAATCTGTCAACCCCTCCGGTAGCACCCGTACATTCATTTATAGTGATGATACCGGACTACTGCACACGCTCACGGAAGCAAATGGTAACATCCGCATTTTCCGCTATAATAAAAACAACCTGGTATGCAAGGTGGAAGATAATACGAACAACCATACGCTGCTTACCTACGACGAGGACTTTAACCTGGTGGCAATGTCTATGCCCGGCGGAGCGGAAACCTCCTGGAAATACGATGCCTGGGGACAATGCATCCAAAAAGACAACGCACTGGGTGAAACACAACATTTCCAATACGATGTCCTGGGACGTGTTACAGCCATCAGGCTGCCTGATAACCTGGTTAAGCTTCAATATAACGCTTATAAAGACATCATTGCGGCGGAAGATAAACAACACCAGGTACGCTATGCCTATACGCCTACTGGTAACATCCGGCTGCGGGAGGAGAGAGACCGGAAAATACATTTCCTCTATAACAACGACCAGGAACTGACCGGTATCGTAAACGAAAACGGCGATGCGCTTCGCATCCGTCGCAATGCCAATGGCGACATTATCAGTGAAACAGGCTTCGATGGCGTTACCCGGCATTATGAAAGGGATTCCGCCGGTAAGGTTATCAAAATACACCGCCCCGGCAACAAATGGACACAGTTTGAATATAATTCCAACAACATGGTGTCCCGCGTGGAATACAGCGACGGTACCTGGGAGTCATTCAGCTACGACCGCAATGGCCGCCTGCTGGACGTGTCCACACCTGATAATATGCTCCGCTTCGTAAGAGACGCTTCCGGTACGCTCTACAGTGAAATTCAGGAAGAACACACGGTCAACAGCCAGTACGACACTTTCGGCAGAAGAATAGCTGTCCAAAGCAGTCTCGGCGCAGATATACAATTCAGCTGGAGCGCTATGGACGATCTCACCGGTATCAGGACAAACAACTGGGAAGCGGAAATCCAATACAACCTGCTGGGCCTTGAAACCACAAGGTTGCTGCCCGGAAATATCCACAGCCAGTGGACTTACCATCCTAATGCGGCCTTTGCACGTACGCCGGATGCCCACACGGTGACATGCGGCGCATCCGTGATAAGGAGCCGCCAGTACCATTGGGAAGCCAATGCCCGGCTCAAACAAATTATCAGGGGACAGGGAAAAGGCAGCGTGAAATTCAGTCACGATGATACCGGCAACCTCACCTGGGCAGAATATGAGGATGGACGCCAGGATTACCGCTCGCCGGATAAAGCGGGCAATATCTTTAAAAATCCCCTCCGCAATGACCGTCAATATGAGACTGGTGGCCGGCTGCTGGAAACAGACAAGGCCCGCCTCCTGTACGACGAAGAAGGGAACCTGGTCCGGAAAATCACAGCCGGCGCCACCTGGGAATATGAATGGTATGGTAACGGGCAGCTCAAAACGGTCGTACGCCCCGACGGAAAAACCGTCTCTTTCCAATACGATGGCCTCGGCAGAAGAACGAAAAAAATATTTAACGGAAAAGTGACCCGTTTTGTATGGGATAAACACAAACTCCTCCACGAATGGACTTACCCGGAAAAAGATCAGCCCCGTACCGTTGTCAATGAAAATGGAGAGACGGTAGCCAGTCACCCTGAACCGGTACCGCCCCAACAACTCCACACCTGGATATGGGAAGAAGGCGCTTTTAACGTAGCTGCCAAAATCACCGACGGTAAAGCATGGTCCATCATTTCAGATCACCTGGGTACCCCCTGTGAGGCATATGATGCAGAAGGGCAAAAAGTTTGGAGCAGCGAGCTGGACATCGATGGCAATATCCGCCATCTGGAAGGCCCGCGCGATTTTGTGCCTTTCCGCTTTCCCGGTCAGTACGATGATGTGGAAACCGGACTGTATTATAACCGCTTCCGCTATTATGCGCCACAGGAAGGCGTTTATATCAGCGCGGACCCTATCGGTTTCGCCGGCGGATGGAATAGCTATGCCTACGTAAAAGATACCAACGGCTACATCGATATATGGGGTTGGGAAGATATCTGGTTCAGGGCCCTGCATACAGACGATATGACCAATCTTGATGCAAACAATGGCATCATACCCAAAGATCCCAACGCTGCTGAAACACCGTTGAGCCATGTACGTTATGGCTCCGACGATGGCTATAAAGACCAGTACATCTCCCTCACCAAGGAACGGAAGTTTGCGGAAAGGTGGGCCCGGAAATCAGGGACTGAAGTAGCAGAGATAGATCTGGATAAAGTAAATAATACTAAATTAGACCTCACTACACCGGAAGGCCGCCTTGAACATCTGGGGGATGCGTCCCGGGCGGCGCCAGGCTCCGATATCCACAAAGCGAATAAATGGGCCAAAAACGCGGCAGAACTGTTAGTGGATGGTTCTATCGAACAGGATGCCGTAGTGAAACGATATACTCCTCCATGTTTATAATATGAAAGAATCACTGAAAAAATACCTGGAATACCTTGATTCCGACGAAGAATTTACCTTCAGAGTAAGGATGGAAGCCGAATGGGACGATCAGGCCTATCAGGAATTTATCCGGCTTATTATGAGCGTCATCGATGACTATAAAGACAGCCTCCTGGTTCCTATACCGGTCGTGCTGTTTTTCACGACCGGACTGAATCAGCTGGTTGGCATGGTTACAAACCCTGTCTTTTTTGCGACTGCTTCCAAAGCCTACGAAGACCTCGTCCGGGGCCGCGTGGCAGAACTGGAAGCATTGCAGAAAAAGTTCTTTTCCGGTGACCTGTTTATGCGGTCATAATTCACCCGTAGCCCTGGATTTTTAGCCCGGGGTTACGAATGCTTCCTGCTCAGATCACAGAGCATGTCAGAATGAATATTTAAGCCGATATTGGTGATGTTGTAGACATGTTCGCTGGCTACCAGCCATACTACCTCGCAAATCTGCCTTTCGTTGTAAAACATCGCCATCCGGGAAAAGGTGTCAGGATGTACTTTTTTATGCTGGGTCAGTTCGGTTACATAGTCCAGCATGGCTTTTTCGGCCGGGGTGAATAACGGGCTGGTACTGTATGCCGGTAAAGCATCGAACTTGGCGCTGTCCATGGATGCCTGGATCACTTCATACCGGGCAATATCCATACAAAAAAGGCAGATGTTCAGCCGGGCTACCTGTTGCCGCACCAGCAGCACGGTTTCTGCGGGTAATGTCAGCTTTTTATCCAGTTTGCTGACTTTACCATAAAACATACCGAAGGCTGCGGGCAACCGAACCGTATGTACTTTCAGCGGGGCCAGCACTTTACCGAATTGTTTGCGGGTGAAATAATACACCAGCTTCATGATGAGTGTCTTAGGATGTTCGATGGGAGCGAGAAAAGTGTCCATAAGTGATATGTTGTTTGTTATACCCTTATGTCAACTGAATTCGATGAAATAGGACACAACAGGCAAATTTTTTTTAGTAATTTCCCGTCCTGAAACAGAATTGATTGTCAATAACTGAAATATATTTGCTAACCCCCATAGGTACGCAACTACCGAATGGAAGCTAATTATACCCTGAATGAATAATAATAAAACCATATTCCCATTCCAGGTGGAGATCTGCCCGGCAGAGGCGGCCGTGATCACCAGTCTGACCGCCGCCACAGGCGTATCTCACCATGATAACATCTCCTATAAAGACCAGACGCTGATTGCTTGTTATGTTTATGACGACCGTTCCTATCGTACGGTTTATACGCTGATAGATGCAACAGGCGCTGTTGTCAATAGTTATGAAGAGGAGGATGGGATTTTACCCACACTTTTTACCAGCCCTTCGGGCGATGCTTATGTTTCTGTAGTACCTTATCATCCGGACAAAGAACTGGAAATCAGCATACCGGTCTTCGAGAGGACCGGGACGGAGAAACCTAAAGGCAACCGGCCATTTACCGGCCGTTATATGGGGATAGTCGGAGATACGGCCGTTTTTTATAACCGTGACCTGTGGTCTGATACCAAACCAGATAAAATGCTGGTAACGGTATTTAAAGATGGTATCATCAAAAAGAAAAACAATATCAGAATACCTGCTCCGGCCGGAAACAAAGTATATATAGCGGCAGATGAAATACAGCTGCTGGGAAAAGAAAAGGAGCAATGGCTGCACCGTCAGCTCAACGAAAAGGGGGAGGAGCTGAAACGCAGGCTGCTGCCTGCTATTAAGCACTATCCCCTGGAAGTGGTAACGTTGTCTTTTGATACCACCAGCTGCCTGCTGGCAACAGAGGGCCAGGGGCAGCTTATACTCCTGTTAATAGATAGTACAGGAACAGTGACCCGGCAGGAACTTTTTAACCTCGGAGATCCGGTATTTAACACCTGGCAACCGGTGAATATCGGCCCTGATACTTTCGCCATTCGTTTTAATACTGAATTTGGCAACGGGTGGATGGTACTTCGCGGTCATCAATTGGTAGAGCTGTTTTACAGCAAAGGGGTACAGGGGTATAAGAACCTGTTGACCGGAGACGTGATCAACATTCCCCACAACAAACTCATTCTCTCCGGTTTAAATAAAACACAGGAAAATGCCTATGCGCTGATCATCTATCCCAAGGCAGAAAAAGCAGATAAGGAAAAAACATTGATCATCATCAACAGAAAATTAACCGATGGAAACAGATGAACAAAGACAGGCATTTGAAGACTATTCGTTTGAGGTAACCGGACAACTCTTCGACCGGCACGGCGGCAAACTGGAACGCCTCTCTGAAAAAGACCAGGAAGTAGTACGGATATGGCGGCTGGAAGCAGATATGTATAACGGAGGTTTTCTCCAATACTTCTGCAACTGGGGCTATGAAAATTTTGAGAAAACACAGCAAATACTGAGTAAACTGGGAGCTGTGCAAAGCCTGGCCATCATCACCGAATATGAAAAGTCAATAGCGGCGGTAAAGAATGATGAGCGAATCAAGGAATTGTGGGACATCCCCAAATACCTGGATGAATACCTCCCGGAAGAACAACAGGAACGGCTCAACGAACTCGATGAATTATATTGGGAAAATCCCGATGATCTGCAGTTATTATGTTTTAACTATTATCTGAAAGAAAATGCGTAAAAAATCAATGTTTTTCAGCCTGATGCTGGGGGCATGGGCAACGGGTGCAATGGCACAAACTAAAGTCAACGACTATCTGAATGTGCCGGGACCCATGCAGCTGGATAATGCCAGCTATCGACTGGTATGGTCTACCCATCCCCGCAATGACTATTATAAACAGGAATACCTGGTACCCGGCGACAACCTGGAGAAGTTCAAATCCCTGGTAACCATCGATTTCCTGAAAACCAACTTACCGGTGTCGGATCTGGTCAACCAGAAAGTGGAGGAACTGAAAAAACAGAAGGCAGTCAATCCCCTGGTCAACTACAACCTCTACGAAAAGGACCAGCAGTATATCCTGGATTTCCTGATCAGCCAAAATTCGCAGGATGGCAAAGAAATACAGATTGTGGAAAGGAACGTATACCGTTATCAGCGTAATACCAACCAGCAACAACCGGGTATTGTATTACTGGCAGCCAGTCAGCGGGCCTATGGAAAAGATATAGAACCGTTTCTCAAAAAACTGAAAACAGATAAAATGAATCTGGTAAATGCAGTGGCAGGATATAAAATACCGCCCATCAGCGCAAAATAAGTCGACAGCAAACTATCCTATGCAAACCGGCATTCTTAATGTCGTGTTAAAATTGATATATGCGTTCCTATACCGTACCTGATAGCATAATAACTGGGTAGCGTATACGTTTTTCATCTAAATTTGAATCTGACAAACTTATAGCCAACAAACAATCCGAAGGGTCATCGGTCCTCCGGGCAAACAGGAGTATGAAGAAGAATATAATCACGGCTGCCGCGCTGCTGCTGGCGTCCTATGCTTTCGGTCAAACTAAACCGCTTATTGGTGTTATCTTCAGGGGTGTTGACAGTACCGGTCAACAGGCTGCTATTCAGAATACAGTGGAAGATGCTTTCGTTCGCGCCAAACGTTTCGACCTGGTGGATCGGGGCGAACTAAGTGAAGTAAAAGCGCAGCCCACAGAAAATGCCCAGCTGGCTGCCATGAGGGAACTGAAAGCCCAATACCTGCTGATAGGGAATGTGGTGAGTGTCATGGAAGACCAGAAACAGGCAAAAATACAGGTATTCGGCAATAACGTTGTACCACAAACGGAGATTATCTATAACGTCAAAGTAATGGACGTCAACTCCGGCGAGCTGGTGGCTGCCGGGAATTTTGCCAATACCGGAAAGGGTAAAAACGGCTTCAACGATGCCCTGATGGGTACCCGCGCCCGCCTGGACAAATTCGTAAAGGACAACTTTAAACTGGTGGCTACCATCGCTTCTATCGAAGAGAAAAACGCCTACGGCGACGCGGTGAAAGTGCTGCTGTCTGCCGGCAAGGCAGTTGACCTCCGGGAAGGCGACGAGTTTAAAGTATACGATGCCGTGGAGGTAAACGTGGACGGCAAAAAAATTACCCGTAAAAAAACAGTGGGTAAAATTGTTGTTTCCCGGATTGAAGATGAACACTTCAGCGTTTGTACTGTGGTAGAAGGCGCCGGCGAAATCACCAAACTGCTGAATAACGGTTCCTCACTGCGTTGCGAAATGACCGCGGAAGCACCGAAGAAGTTGTTTTTCCAGAAATAAGTAGATAAAAAGCGGTTGCTTTTGGCAACCGCTTTTTATCCACTTATTTAACTCCTCTAATGCTATCACCGCTATCTCTTCTGTGGCTTTAGTCGGCGAAATACAATCGCAATTCACCACCCCCACTACATAAATATCTTCTCCGGGAATATAAACGCCCATGGATTTATAGCCGGGTATATTCCCTCCATGTGTTCTGACGTACTAAAATTCCCCAAAAAGGCCCCCGGTTATTGGGTAGGGGGGACCTGGTATTGATAATCGAATTGTTTTACAATTTTACCCTGAAGGTCTTTCACTAACCGAAGGCGGCCAAAAGCGTCATATTCGTAAAAAACGGTTTTCCCGGAGGCATCTGTCTCACTGGTGACACCTATTAAAGGATCATACGTATAGGTGTTAACGATAGCGCTATTGTTTAGCCCCAACCGTATTTTATTCAGTTCATTTCTTAGCTGTTGGTCATTGGAGGGATTATTTAAGATATTCAAATCCACTAAAGCGACAGCCTGCTCATATGTTGCGCCGGTAATACGCGCCACGGGAAATTGTTGTTGATATCCCCAAAGGTAGGACACAGGTACGTCATGGTTTTTTTGTACAGATTTAATAGTGCCGGCATTATCTCCTGTGGTGATGATATTTTCCAATTGATAACGGGCATCTTTGGAGAAAGCAGCTTTGTTGTCATCAGGCAATGTTCCCGGCAATTGGTTGGAGAATTTAAAGCCATTATACGGAATGCCTTGGTTTGTTTCCAGCCGGTATGTTTGTGCCGGCATGCCTGGATAAGATGGATTGTAATGCGTAACACTGCCGGACGTGACCTGGTTGT
Organism: Chitinophaga qingshengii; assembly: GCF_014529935.1. Taxonomy (GTDB): domain Bacteria; phylum Bacteroidota; class Bacteroidia; order Chitinophagales; family Chitinophagaceae; genus Chitinophaga; species Chitinophaga qingshengii. The sequence continues at coordinate 2,348,153 of NZ_JACVFC010000001.1, read as the reverse complement.
CGTGCATTTCCACTTTCTCAATAGGCGCAGTAATAATATTCCGGCGAACCATACTGTCGATGAAGGCTGTACCGGCAGCATAGTCTGTCGCATAAGTAAGATAAGTCTTCTTCCATCCGGTGCTGTTTTCTTCCGCAATGGCCAGGGGTTGGTAATGCTTCCAATTGAACATGGGTTCATAGGTATAGTGGGTCCGGGTAACGATGGAATCACCGGTAGTTGTATAAAGTGTCTGGATCGTACTGTCCTGTAAGGAACAGCCCATGGGGGTGGGATATTCAAAGTAGAGAAATTTTTCATCTCCGGGGAGCCTCATATCGTCAGTATATGCAAACTCTGACTGACCTGCCTTGACCGCATCGAGCGTACCAACGTCACTACCCGTCGAAAATGTCTGATAATAGTTGATACTCTTTTTTACCAGTTTACCATTGGTATCATAAGTCTCTCCTTTTTTTAACAATCCCAACGCCCAGTCTCTCGGATAGGTTGGCGGGTATGGAAATTGTGTTTCGACAAAGCTCCCGGTCTCCACATCTGCGAACGTAGTATATTTATATACATTTTTTCCGGAAGGAAGTATTTCCTCTACTCTTTTATAGCCTACCGGACTGCCGGAGGTATATAACATAGTTTGATTAGGGTAACTGGATCTGGAGAGATAGGTGGCTTCTGTGGGAACTACCCATGTTTTGTCCCCGTCTATGACAGTGATTAGTCTGGCTACTCTATAGGTGCGGGAATAGCCGGGAATATTGCCCGCAACACCCGAAGAAAGTATTCCGTCTTCCCCGACATATTTAAAGCTACGGGACTGCACTATGTTAGTTATGCCGTCTCTAAGGTCGATCTTCTTTATCCTGCACCCTCCTGTAACAAAACTGGTGGCGATGAGAGAATCCGGTACTATTTCATTCCATCGTAGCGCAAAGGAGAAAGGGTCATCTAATTGTCCTGGGTAGTTGGTAGTCCATGTAATCTTATAGTCTCCGGCAGGCATCTCCAATAAATTATTACGGACAACCGTTTTGCCATGGGTGGCACTGTAATCAAACATGGAAGTCGCATAGGTCTTGCTATCGTCCAGGCTTTTGATAGCAAATGTAAAAGTGAAACGAGTCTCTATACCATAGGGATAATCGCTGAAAGTAAAATCGAAATTAAGTGATTGGATCTTTTTATTATTATAAAGTGTAAATACTCTGCTCTGTGTTGCTTCCATTCCATTTAAAAAAGTATACATTGGTTTGCTCCGGAAGTACCTACGCATAATAGTATCTGATATACGGTTGGATTCATATTCAAAATTGATGGTACCGCCGGTAGGATAGGTTATTTGATTGAGTAATCCGGCCAGTGCAGCCACAGAATCGGGACTCCTGTCTCCTGACCGCAATGCATTGAATGGAGGTACGCCGCTTCGGGAGCCAAGAAAAGCGGATTTTTCAAAGTCTTCCAGCTTGGGTACCAGCGTTACATTGAGCTTCGCATTATAATATCCCCAATGGTCCTGGCTAAAAGATAATCTCTCTGGTAAATTGGGATTATAGGCAAAGACGTAGGCAGGCTTACGTTGGTTACCGGCAAATTCCTGCGCCCCGCTAAGTGTCAGTCTATGGCCTACCGAATAGTCATAATTTAATTTGATACCTCTGTTATTTCTGGTGTCATAAATAATGCTGTCGAGTTGACTGTCTCCCGGGAGATCTGTCCGGTTCAGGCCATATACAAACCGGATATCTCTGTTTCCGGGTAATATAATCCTGGAAATTCTTTTGGCGAATATGCTGACAATACTGGAGGATGTGTTGAATGTTTCATCAGGTGGCAATTTGACATCGGTGCGCGGCTGTGATAGCAGGTAATCCCGTGTTTCAGATTTACCCGCGACGTAATTAAAGTCATACCCCTGATACTCATATTGTATAGTAAGATTTGGTACAGGAAGAATCACTTTGGAAAGATGCCAGGTAGAGGTGTAATTGACCTGTCTAAGATGAGTATAAAAAGTATATGCTGTTTCCTTTGCGTCAAACACATATTTCACGCCATCGGTGTTGGTAATCATAAATCCTTGTATTGCGCCATTGTCAGGAGAAGTGCCGTCCGGCAAAAATTCAATCCTTATACCAGACCGGTTGGCCTGAATGATCTGATTAACACTATTGGTTCGTTTTCCCACATAAAACTTTCCGGAAATACCATTGAAATTATAGGTAAAAATATCCGGTTCACCGTCTTCCTGGCCAGCGGTGTATTTCTCCAGCTTTTGTTGCGTTTGATCAAAAGGAGGCGCATACATAAAGCCCACCACTGGATAGTCGTCAGGTAGGCCCACTACAGCGCGGTTAATGGAGCCTCCTGCATTTAATGCCCATCCAATACCTACATTGGAAGGCATTTCGTCTACTTTAATACCGCCGGAATGATAACTCAGGTCAATCCCCATATTGTAATTCAAACGGGGAATACTATAGTTGAAAATAGGGATACTAATGTTGGGAACACCGGTATAATAACCTACAGGAACCAACGCAAATTTGTCTATGGCTGCTGCGGCAGGTGAAGGCGGAATGATATTGTACGGTGAGTTCCCGTTCTGGTCCTGACCAGATGCTGATAAGAAAAAAATAAAGGTCAGACAATAAAATAGGTGTCTAAAGGAGAATAGTGGTAAGGGCCTCATGCTAAAATAGGTTTTAAAATCAGTATAAGGATCGTTGGCACATTGATTTTGGATGTCACGGGTAAGGAATGCTTCTGAACATTTTATACCGCATATGTTGAATCAAACAGTACAGTAGCAAAATTTATATTGACGGTATAATTTCAACAATATAAATTATTTTCCAATAAGTTGATATGTTCCTTATGTAAAGGAAGAAGGGGCACTTGTAAACTATCTGGTAGTTGATTGGACAATAATTAGAACACGCTGGCTCTTCTCTTGAACGGGGAATGCGTTATTGGATGGGAGACTCGGGGGGTAGTGATATCGCTAAAAAACAAAAAAACCGGACAATCGCTTGTCCGGTCTGGTGGGCAGGATAGGATTCGAACCTATGAAGTCGAAAGACAGCGGATTTACAGTCCGCCCCATTTGGCCGCTCTGGAACCTGCCCCTACTCTATATTTAAAAGAAAAAGAAAAAGGAATAGACCAACGTCTATTCCTTTAATTCCGCGGACTGGACGGGACTCGAACCCGCGACCTCCGCCGTGACAGGGCGGCATTCTAACCGACTGAACTACCAATCCTTCAAAAATAATTGCTGTAACCAGCTATCTTTTTGTATCCCAATCCGTTATGTTGTTCCGTTTTGGGATTGCAAAGATAGCAACAAAGTTCCCAATTAAGCAAATCTTTTTTAAAAAAAATTTTCAGCACTATCTTTACACCCGATCTTTAACCAATTAAACTAATTATGCAATTCCTGGATTTCGAAAAACCTATCGCGGATTTATATGAGCAGCTGGCTAAGCTGAAGGAGAATGGTGAAAAATCCGGGGTAGATGTTTCTGCTACTGTAAAAGAATACGAGCAGAAAATAGAAGACACCCGTCTCAACATCTACACCCACCTCACCCCATATCAGCGCGTATTGCTCAGCCGCCATCCGGATAGGCCCTATACTTTGGCGTATATCGAAAAAATGTGCACCAATTTTATGGAACTGCACGGCGACCGGAATGTGAAGGACGACAAGGCCATGGTAGGTGGCTTCGCTGACCTGGATGGAGAAACCGTCATGTTTATCGGTCAGCAGAAAGGGGTGAACACAAAAATGCGTCAGCTCAGGAACTTTGGTATGGCCAACCCTGAAGGCTACCGTAAAGCACTCCGTCTCATGAAACTGGCGGAAAGATTCAACAAGCCCATTGTAACGCTCATCGATACTCCCGGCGCTTACCCGGGCCTGGAAGCGGAAGAAAGAGGCCAGGCTGAAGCGATTGCCCGCAATCTCTTCGAAATGGTGAAACTCCGTGTACCGGTTATCTGTATCATCATCGGGGAAGGCGCTTCCGGCGGTGCCCTCGGTATCGGTATCGGCGACCGTGTATTAATGCTGGAAAACAGCTGGTATACCGTGATCTCCCCGGAGAACTGCTCCACTATCCTCTGGCGTAGCTGGAACTTCAAAGAAAAAGCGGCGGAAGAACTGAAACTTACTTCCGACTATATGAGCCAGTTTGGACTGGTAGACGGCCTGGTCCGCGAACCACTCGGCGGCGCCCACGTAAACCCGGATGAAATGGCCACCATCCTGAAAACAAAGATCAAAGAAACACTGGCTGAACTGAAAAAAATCGATCCGGATGTACGCATCGAACAACGTATCGATAAGTTCTCCCGCATGGGTTTTTACGAAGAACACTAAAAAAAATTTAGAGATCACAATAAAAAATTCGAATTTCGGCCTTCGGAATTCGAATTTTTATTTTTTCCCGTAAAAACACATGGAACAGTTAAAAGGCACCGGGGTGGCTTTGGTTACACCCTTTAAAGCAGATGAAAGCATAGACTGGAATGCTTTGGAAAAGCTGATCAATTATGTGATTGATGGCGGCGTCAACTACGTGGTTACTTTAGGAACTACCGGCGAAACGCCTACTCTCTCTGCAGATGAAAAGCTGGATTTGATAAAATTCACTTTCGAAAAGGTGTCGAAGCGGGTGCCGGTGGTAGTCGGCATCGGCGATTATAATACCCGTGATGTGGTAAAACGACTGGAAAAATGCCCGCTGGACGAAGCCGCTGCTATCCTCAGCGTGGCTCCCTACTACAGCAAACCTACACAGGAAGGTATCTTTCAGCACTACAAAACCATCGCGGCCGCTTCTCCGAAGCCTATCATACTCTACAACGTACCCGGTCGTACCGGCCGTAATATGACAGCGGAAACTACCCTGCGCCTCGCGCATGAGGTGGAAAATATCGTGGCCATGAAAGAAGCTTCCGGCGATATGGTACAGTGCATGCAGATTATCCGCGATAAACCGAAGGACTTCCTCGTGATCAGCGGCGACGATGCACTCGCTCTGGCACAGCTGGCCTGCGGCATGGATGGCGTCATCTCCGTGGCTGCCAACTATTTTGCGAAAGACTTCTCCGCCCTGGTAAAGGCAGCCCTGGAAAATAACTTCCCTGCTGCCCGCACGCTCAACTACAAAATGTTGCAGGGCTTTGATCTGATGTTCTCCGAAAACAATCCTGCCGGTATCAAAGCGTTCCTGAGTCACGCCGGTATTATGGAAAATCAATTCCGGCTGCCGGTAGTTCCCGCTACAGATGCGCTCTACCGCCAGATCGGCGAATACCTGAAACATTTAGGAATTTAGATATTTACGGATTTACGAATTTTGGGATTTAAAAAAGCGAAGACCTGAGCTATGTTATTTGCTCAGGTCTTCGCTTTTTTAAATCCCAAAATCCGTAAATTCCAAAATTCGTAAATCCCTAAATATAATAGGTAACTCCCTCTTCCGCAATGTCTGTGGCCGGAAAAACAGGCCTTGTCTCATCCAGGAAAGGTTGTAAATCTGTGTATTTTGAAGAAAAATGACCGATCAGCAGCCGTTTGGCGGCCGCTGAAGCAGCCAGGGTGGCGGCTTGTACGCTGGTGCTGTGATACCGCTCTGCTGCACGGGTTTCCAGGTCATGCAGATACGTGGTCTCATGATACACCAGGTCCGCCTCTTTTACCCAGGGCAGCAGGCCTGGATCATACAGCGTGTCGGCACAATATACATACCGCTTGCCTTTGGCCGGCGGCAGCGTTACCCAGTCATTTTTAACGATACTGCCGTCTTTTCGCTCGTAATCGGCTCCTTCCTGCAGTTTACTGTAGTAGGCGGCCGGAATTTCGTAGGCCCGGGCTTGTTCGGGTATCAGTTTCCGCTTCTTTTTCTGCATGGTGAAAGAAAAACCAAAGCAGGAAATACGGTGCTGTACGGGAAAACAATGTACGGTCAGCTCCTTGTCTTCCAGGATAATCCCGCTGTAACCGGCCTGCAGCGGTACAAAGGACAGCTCATATTGTAACTGGGTACCGGAACAGTCCAGCTGCAGCTGTATGATAGGTTCCAGTTCCGGTGGGGCATACAGGCTGAGAGGTTCGGTTCGCCCCATCAGATTCAGCGTGTTTAACAGGCCAATGAGCCCGAAATAATGATCGCCATGCAGGTGGCTGATGAAGATATACCTGATTTTACTGCGCTTAATACGGTATTGGGCGATGCGGAGCTGGGTACCTTCGCCACAATCTACCAGCAGCAGCTGTTCGTCACAGGTAACGATCTGTGCGGTGGGGTGCCTGTCCAGCGTGGGGATAGCAGAGTTATTGCCTAATATTGTTACTGCAAACATAATATGAAACGTTTCGCTGCCTGCTCCCGCCCTGACCGGCTTTTGCCGGCTACAACGGGAAACGGCGCCTTTTTTATCAATCCAGTCCGTCCAGGAGCTCTCTTTCCAGCTCTTCCATCATAACGAGGTCTATGGCCTCCGCCAGGGTGGGAGCGATGTTCAGCATATCGCCGCCTTCGGTCTTCAGCTCCTTCGTTAAGGCGTTGTTAACGCCGGTAAGCGCACAGGAACGGCCCTTGTCATAGATATTTTGGTATACTGTTAAAATGACCTGTGCCGTTGAGGGGTCGTATTTTTCGACGAAAGTAAGATCCAGTATGAGATTGCGGGTCTCCAGCTCCGGCAGGGAATCCAGCGTGGAGATCAGTTCGGCTGACAAATTAGCATCCAATGCAGGTTCTTCAGGACAAAAAACAACAATTTTTTCTTTGGTATCAATTTTGAATTTCATGCGTTGGACGTTGTTTTATACATTTAGTAAAAAAAAATCGATTTAAAGAGGGAAACCCAGCCTATTAAAAACTAAATAAAAAGGAGATCAAAAACAAAAGCCGCTTTTTCCTCGTAAGTAATTTTGAATGCTATCCCCGCTTTCAACACAAAAATAAATCTTATACTATTAAAGTGTAGGTTGTTGGAGTGCAAAAAAGGAATAACTTCAACTAAAGTAAATAGCGTGATAATCTAAGTTCAGAATTATTCGTTATTATTGTATAAGCAAGCCCCCGTAAGGGTTTTTGATCATTTAATATTCTCACAATGGACCAGAATTTTTCACCGCAAGTTAAGGAGATCATTTCGTTCAGCAGAGAGGAAGCTTTACGCCTGGGGAATGATTTCATCGGTACTGAACACCTGCTGTTGGGTATTATCCGCGAAGGCGAAGGCACGGCCGTAAAGATTCTGCAAGCTTTAAACGTAGACCTGTACGAATTACGTAAAGAAGTAGAATTGGCTGTAAAAGATAAGACTGGGAAGAATATTGCCAATATTAACAGTCTACCCCTCACCAGACAGGCTGAGAAAGTCATCCGGGTAACGGTACTGGAAGCAAAAGCACTGAAAAGCGCTACTGTGGAAACCGAACACCTCATGCTTTCCATCCTCAAGAACAAAGAAAACGTTTGTACTCAAATCTTACAACAATTTGACGTGGATTACGATACTTTTAAAAACGAACTGGGCTTTGTAAAATCTGCCGATCCCAAATCCGAATTCGACGATCCGGGTGAAGAGGAGTTCGAAGATGAACGCAAAAGTTTTGCATCCAAAGCCAAACAAACCAATACCAAATCCAAGACACCTGTACTGGATAACTTTGGTAGAGACATCACCAAGCTGGCCGAAAGTGGCAGCCTGGACCCGATAGTTGGCCGCGAACAGGAAATTGAACGCGTTTCACAGATCCTGTCCCGCCGTAAAAAGAACAACCCTATCCTGATCGGCGAACCCGGCGTGGGTAAAACAGCTATCGTGGAAGGCCTTGCCCTGCGCATCGTGCAACGCAAAGTGTCCCGCGTACTGTTCGACAAACGCGTGGTAAGCCTGGACCTCGCCGCCCTGGTAGCCGGTACCAAATACCGCGGCCAGTTCGAGGAAAGGATGAAAGCGATTATGAATGAACTCGAAAAGAACCGCGATGTAATCCTGTTCATCGATGAAATTCATACTATCGTGGGCGCTGGTGGCGCTTCCGGCTCGCTGGACGCTTCCAATATCTTTAAACCTGCCCTCGCCAGAGGCGAACTCCAATGCATCGGCGCCTCCACACTGGACGAATACCGCATGTATATCGAAAAAGACGGCGCACTGGACCGCCGTTTCCAGAAAGTAATGGTAGAACCACCCAGCGTGGATGAGACCATACAGATCCTCAATAATATCAAGCCCCGTTATGAAGAATACCATAACGTAAGCTACTCCGACGCTGCCATCGATGCCTGCGTGAAACTGAGCGACCGCTACATGACCGACCGTCTGCTGCCCGACAAGGCTATCGACGTGCTCGATGAAGTAGGCGCCCGCGTTCACCTTAAAAACATCAATGTGCCGCAAAATATCCTCGATCTGGAAAAACAGATAGAAGATATCAAACAGGAGAAAAATAAAGTCGTTAAAAGTCAACGCTTCGAAGAAGCCGCTGCGCTGCGCGATACGGAAAAGAAACTGGGTGAAGACCTGGAACGCGCTAAAGCCATGTGGGAAGAAGAAGTGAAACATAAACGCTACCCGATCGATGAAGAAGCGATCGCGGAAGTAGTGAGCATGATGACCGGCATCCCCGTTAAAAGGATGGTTCAGGCCGAAACTGAGAAACTCCGCCGCATGGGCGAAGACCTCAAAGGCGCCGTGGTGGGACAAGACGATGCTATCAGCAAAGTCACTAAAGCCATCCAGCGTAACCGCGTAGGCCTGAAAGACCCGAAAAAACCAATCGGTACCTTTATCTTCCTCGGTCCTACTGGCGTGGGTAAAACGGAACTGGCCAAATCCCTGGCCCGCTACATGTTCGACTCTGATGAAGCTCTCATCCGTATCGATATGAGCGAATACATGGAGAAATTCTCCGTAAGCCGCCTCATCGGCGCGCCTCCGGGTTATGTTGGTTACGAAGAAGGCGGTCAGCTGACGGAAAAAGTTCGTCGCAAACCTTACTCCGTGATCCTGCTCGATGAAATCGAAAAAGCACACCCGGATATTTATAACCTCTTGCTGCAGGTACTGGATGACGGTATCCTCACCGATGGCCTCGGCCGTAAGGTGGACTTTAAAAATACCCTCATCATCATGACCTCCAACATCGGTGCCCGCCAGTTGAAAGACTTCGGCGCCGGCGTAGGGTTCACTACCTCGGCAAAATCCATGAGCGAAGAAGAAAATACCAAATCAGTGATCGAAAAAGCACTGAAACGGACCTTCTCTCCGGAATTCCTGAACAGAATCGATGATGTGATCATCTTTAACTCACTGAGCAAAGAACACATCTATACCATCATCGATATCACGATGAAGAGCGTGCTCAAACGCCTCAATAACCTGGGCTTCAGCCTGGAGCTGACAGACGAAGCAAAAGGCTTCCTGGCAGATAAAGGCTACGATCAGCAGTTTGGCGCCAGACCACTCCACAGGGCCATCCAGAAATACCTGGAAGACCCGCTGGCGGAAGAAATCCTCAATATGAACATTCATGATGGTGATATCCTCGTCGCTGACCTCGATAAGGAAAACCAAAAACTGATATTCACTTTGAAGAACAACTCTTCTAAAAGCAAATCAGAAAAATCTGAAGCGTAATTAACAACGCAATAGTATTATCCATAAACGGCTGCCTTTCTACTGGCAGCCGTTTTTTATTTTTTTAGGCAGATGCCTGCCGATTGTTTTATGCCGTCATTGCCCTGTACTTTATGACGCAATGCCTCCTGTTTCGTTGGGCAGCTATCCTGGGGGATACCCGCTGCACCTTACCCGGCATAACCCCTCGCTGTATGTCGTAATACCCCCGCACTCACATGAAAATGTTAACCTGTCTGCTTTCAAGATAATTTGAAGGCCTGTCGGGCTTCTACACCCCATACTTGTTAAGTTGAAATCGATCGCAGCCCCCAAATACCTGGTAAAAATCAGGTATACAAAATATTATTAAAATATAAAATATAGCATAATAGTGTCATTTTTGGAAAATTTATAATACATACTTTTGTCACATAAAATAATATATACCTCTATTGTTTGGTGTATGAGAATATTATATACATATAGTTCTTATACATATAATAAATTTGCCTATATCTTTAGACTGACTTCCTTATAACCGAACACACGAACTTAAATAAAGTCCACCCCATGCGTGGCCTACTGGAAGATCATTTTAACTATTTATCCTTATACCAATGACTAAATCTCTACATGTCGCATTCCGCGGTGTTTTACTGGGAAGCTTTGTCCTGTTGGCAGCAGATGTCCATGCACAGCTCAAAGTAGGCGACCAACCTACCAAGATCAATAAAGCCTCCGTACTGGAACTGCAATCAGACAGACAAGGTCTGTTGCTCCCCCGCCTCACCACCTTTTCTGATATCGACAACCTGACACCTCCGGATGGTATGATCGTGTATTACGCACCTACCGACCCAACCAAAGCCAGCGAAAAAGGGCTCTATGTGAGAAGAAACAACGCCTGGGAAAAAATGGCAAACGATAAGGATGCCACCAGCAACTGGAAACTCACCGGTAATGATGCCCCGGCAGGCAGCTTCGTGGGTACTACCGGCGCTACACCACTGGTACTGAAAGGCCAGGGCGTAGAAGGGCTGATCATCGATAATGGTTATGCCTTCCTGAAAAAACTGGATCTGGTGACGGCAGGTGTAGACGTACTGTTGGTAGATCCTGCTACCGGCCAGGTGTCCAAACGCAAAATCAGTGAATCAGCTTTCACAACTGCCATATATTCTATCAATGGAGAAACAGGTGATAAACAAAAACTCGAAACAGACGATGCGGCAGATTATAAATTTTCATCAGTTGCCGGTGTACATACCCTGAGCATTGTTACCCAGGACGGTCTGAAAAAAGCAGGTCTGCTCTCCATGGACGATTGGAAACGCTTTGATAACGCCACCAAAATACTGGTAGGCTCTTTCAGCACTACGCCTGTTGCCGAAGGTCTCAGTATCGCACTCGACGCGAATAAAGTTCAGAATGTGGTGCTGCACGCTGCAGACGAAAACAATCCCGGCGCGCTGACCGCTACTGCCCAGAACATTGGTGGTAATAAAACCTTCAAAGGCAGCATCACCGTTGAAAATGGTGGTACCATCAACTCCGGCCTGACCGTTAACGGTGCTTCCAACCTGAAAGATGACGCGGTAATCGGCAAATCCTTACAGGTAGGCACTACCTCCGAACTGAAAGGCAAAGTAACCCTCGGCAGCGTAGCCAACGCTACTGATGCGGATGTAAATGTCCTTATGTTGGGTACTACCGGTGAAGTGATCCAAAAGAAATTGCCTACTGCGGCATTCAGACAATTCGCCAACGGCACCGATGGTCCTGATGTACACTATAAAGAAGACGCTGCTACCAATACACTGACCCTTCACATTCCTACGGCTGCACCAACGGTTGACAGAGGTCTGGTAACCAATACTGATCAGACTTTCAAAGGCCCTAAGAAATTTGAGAACGATGTGAATGCAGGTTCCAAAGTAATGGTAGGCGATCTCGCTACTACCGCCAACTCTACGCTGCAGGTGGCCGGCTCCATGTCCCTCAATATTACCCGTCAATCCGGTAATTATGCCATGACGGATGCGGATAATACGATCCTGATGGACTGCACCGCCGGAAACCGCACGATAACACTGCTCTCCGCTGCTGGCAGAACAGGACGGGTGATTACCATCAAAAAAATTGGCGGTACACTGGATAACTCCTTACAAATCCTTACCGCAGGCGGAACTGAAAAAATAGAAGACGGCACAGACTACTTCATCTATAACAACTGGACTTTCGTAACCCTGCAATCTGACGGTACCAACTGGTTTATCATCAGAAAATAGGAAATAACGGTCATGTATATACGTAGTTATGCGTGTATACATGACCGTTTGTATTGCCCTGCCGATTTCCATGTAATTAATTTATGAAGATGACTGTTTTAAGATACTTACCCTTATGGGGGCTGGGACTCCTGTTTTCAGTCCGGACCACTGCACAACAAATGAAACTGGGACTTCAGCCAACGCAACTGAAAAAAGAAGCGTTGCTGGAACTCAACAGTGATAGCCAGGGCCTGTTGCTGAACAGAGTGCCTAAAAGCGCTATCACCGCTGGCGGCGCACTGTTCAACGCCGCTGACGGTATGTTTGTATATGTAACGGATGTAACTGAAAAATGTCTCTACATTAAAGCAAATGGTACATGGAAAAAGGTGGCGGATTTTACTTTTTCCGCCGGCAATGGTATTAATATAAGCCCGGCAGGCGTTATCAGTAATACCGGCATACTCACCTTCGCTGGTCGTACACCTGATGCCGCCGGAAATATAGCACCGGTTGCTACGGATTACAGCACTTTTTACCTGCCCTATGCCAGTAAACTGAGTTTACAGGCCGGTACGGGTATGAAAGCCTCTACTAATGCAACAAAAGACCTCAGTACGAATCCTTCTTTTACCCTCGATGCCGATAACGACGCGACTATCTGGAATGCAGCCAAATTAGCTACTTACCCGATATCTACGACTACGCCTGCCGCTAACCAGGTGCTGACTTTCAACGGTACCCAATGGGAACCGAAAGCACCAACAGGTGCTACCGGGAATTTTATCGTTAATGGGACTACCTTGCAGAAGCCCGCCAGTTTCAATATTGATGGCTATGGCGACATTGGGAAAGACTTAAAAGTAGCAGGCGATGTAACGATCATGTCCAAACTTGGGATGGGAACTACCATTCCTAAAAACAGAGTGGAAATAACAGGCCAGTCTGTTGACCTGGGTGAAACCACCTTTACTTCCGGACTACGCCTCACCAACATAGCGACCGTCACGCCAGGCACAGCAAACAACAAAACCCTGTCCATTAACGCTACCGGCGATGTCATCGTCACCCAAAATGCCCTGTTCAGCCGTAAAATAAAGCTGCAGGCAGGAACAGGCGTGATTAATTTTGCTGCAGCTGGTGAGCAGGATCTCTCTGCCGACAGAACGTGGATCATCAACGTAGACAGCGCCAAAAACATCTGGAACGCCAATAAAATCCAGAATAACCCGGTGGCCACCACCGCTCCTAAGGACGGCGAAATACTGAAATGGAATGCAGCCTCCCAAATGTATATCCCGGGTGAAGATGTTAATGGTGGCGCAACTTACGGTACGCTGGAGAGCACAGATATCCGTAATGCAGATGTGCCGGATGAGCGGTACCGCATGAAAATCTGGCAAGGCCCATTGCCTGGCAATACAGGAGCTGGACCCGTAGACTTTGGTCCCGTGACTGGGCCCAGCGGGGCCCATGCCTGGAGCGTACTCGCCTTCAGGTCCGGCAACTTCACTACCCACCTTTATTTTGATAAAAATACCCTGGCTGTCAGAGAATGGAAAGGAGCTGTGAAACCATTGGCTCCTGGCCCTCCCACCAACCCATGGTATAAAATGATAACCACACAGGGTGATAAGATAATCGGTAACGGAGGCGTCATTTTCGGAAACCAAACCAGTGACGCTACTTCAGAGGTTGGACAGGACTCGGATAATTTCTATTGGGACAGGGGCGCGAAAGAGCTGGGTATCAGAACGAGTAGCCCGGCGGCGGCCTTGGATGTCAACGGTGATTTTAAAATGGGATCTGGTGGAACAGTGTTCTCCGGCATGTTTAAGTTTCAGGTGAATATCAGCTGTAGCAATTTTACCCAGCGAACACAAACAACTCAGGATTTTACTACGCCCACCGGTACGCCTTCCCTGTTGAGCGCCGCAACGGTAATCCTGAACCCAACGGTAGATCTTACTTCTAATACTGTTGTCATTTCATGGGTAAGAGTTGTTAACACCAATACTATCCGGGTGGCCTTTGTCAATACCGGAACCGGCGGTGCCGGCTTCCCCAGCACCAAATTCAACGTTACCATCATTCAATAAAATTCAATTTTGAAAAAACAACTACTTATCATCGTCATACTATTGCTTGGGCTCACGATCCCGGCAACTGCTCAACAGGGCGTCTTCATCCCTGATGGCGCTTCCGTATGGCTTTCCGGTAACTCAGGTGTCTTTTCAGATCTCATCAACAACGGTATCCTGGGCTCCAATCCTTCGGCTACCCTTTATTTCCTCAGTAAAAAATGGACTAACGGCAACGCTGCTACGTTGCCCGATGAAAGCACCGACGGCTACTCCGGTACCGGCGGTAAATTCGTTTTTCTGGGGCAGAACCCGCTGTATGGCAATGTCGGACAACAGGTAATCTTTGGCAACTACAGCCTGGCGGCGAAGCAGGGGAGCAGCTTCCCCAACCTGCAGATCAACAACAACGCCGGCCTGCTCCTGGATGACCTCAGCGATCTTAAAATCAGGAATAACCTGCATTTCACCACCGGGCATATTTTCCTCAATGGCTGGAACCTGCAGGTAGGCGAAAACAATCCCGGTACAATCACCGGCTACAGCGATCAAAGTTTTGTAGTGAACGGTACCGGTACTGCCGGTGGCGCGCTCTACCGCACAGGTATCAATACGGCGGCGAATAAGGTGGTGTTCCCCGTAGGCACTACCGTCAACAGCTATACGCCGGCGGCTATTCTGCTGGATAACGCAACGGATATGTTCAGCGTACGCGCCTTCGATAGCGTATATGCGCTGTCAGTCGCCGGCCGCGCTTATCCCGACAGCTTCGTTAACAAAACCTGGCAAATTACCCGGGCCGGTACCGGCGGCGATGCTACGGTTATCCTGCAACACATGGACCCGGACGAACTGCCGGCCTATGCGGCGGAACGCGATAGCAGCTATATTACCCGCTTTATCAGCGGAGTATGGGACCAGGTACCTTTTCTGCCTGCCGTGCCTAAACCCGGTATTCTTACCACCAATGGCCTGGCTACGCCGGCTACCATGCATATGCGTGTGTTCACCGGCCTCGGCGCCAATGAATACTTCGCTAAAACAATCCTCGTCGGCAAATCCAAACCGGCCGATTTCCTCAGCTTCGAAGCCTACCGTATAGCACCACTGATGGTGCAGCTCGATTGGACTACCCGCCGCGAAGTCAACAACCTGCTGTTTGAAGTGGAACGCCGCTACGAAAGGGAAGAGGTCTTCTCCCGTATAGCCACGGTGCCTACCAAGGCGGTCAACGGCAACAGCAATGTGCCATTAAGTTACACACTGCAGGACCTCAACGACTACGACGGCTGGACCTACTACCGTATCAAAGCCGTCTCCCGCAATGGCAAGGAAGTCTATTCCGAAATCAGGGCGGTACCGCCATTTGTACAAATCGATGTATTCCCCAACCCGAACAACGGCAATTTCAAGGTACGTATCCGTGGTGTAAGAGGACCGCTGATGATGCAGCTCCGCGATACCTGGAGCCAGGTAATGCGTGAATACGATGTACACCAGGACAATGACATCAGCGTCAGCAACCTGCCTGCCGGTACCTACTTCATGGTGCTTTACAATAAAGACACCCAGAAAGTAGCCTACACCTGCAAAGTGGTAGTGATACCATAAGGTTTGTTTTGCTTTTTTCGCATAATTCCCTCAATTTTGTGAGGTTATATCTGTAGGCGGTCTAAAAAGGCAAGGTTGAAAAAAATAATTATCACGATAGATGGCTACTCTTCCTGTGGCAAAAGTACGTTGGCAAAACAACTGGCTAAGAAGCTGGATTATGTCTATATAGACAGTGGCGCCATGTATCGTGCAATTACGCTGTATTTCCTGCAAAACCGCGTGGACTGGACCTCCCAGCCGGCAGTAGTAGCTGCCTTGTCAGATATACACCTCGAGTTTGAATACAACCCGCTTTCCGGCGCCAGCGAAATGCACCTCAACGAAGAAAATGTAGAACACCTGATCCGCGAAATGCTCGTGGCAGAAAAAGTGAGCGAGGTGGCCGCGGTAAAAGAAGTACGGGAATTTGCCGTCGCCCAGCAGAAAAAGATGGGCGCCCGCAAAGGCATCGTCATGGATGGCCGCGATATCGGTACCGTGGTATTCCCGCACGCTGAACTCAAAATCTTCATGACCGCCGATATCTCTATCCGGGTAGAACGCCGCTTCAAAGAACTGTACGAAAAGAACAAGAATATTACCATCGATGAAGTAAAACAAAACCTGGAACTGAGAGACTACATCGATGCGAACCGCGAAATCAGTCCCCTCCGCAAAGCAGAGGATGCTATTATACTGGATAACAGCCAGTTAAGCCGGGAAGATCAGATGGACCTCGTGATGCAATGGGTGGAAGATGCCACATTGGCCCATACTTCATGAAATAATATTTTCTTTTATTAAAAGTCTTTTATACATTTGCCTTGTCCCTGCCCAACCACCAGCGGACTATCCCAATAATTTTCCACATCCTGAAGAATTTCCTGCTATTTATTTGTATGCAAAACTATGTCGCCAACTTGACGGGGTTTTCCATGCTTTAACCTTATCGGAACTGAAATATCAAGGTTATTGAGGTGGGCAATGTTTGCGCGCGACCGGCCTATGCCAGCCCGCATAAACATGCAATAAGACAACCATTGAAATTGTGATCGCTTCAGCGAATAAAATATCGCTGTCTTATGAAAGTCTTATTTGTACACTATATCCACAAAACCTTTGCTATTAACCGATTATTGAACTTAACGATATATATAATTCCGCCCGGCACGGCTGTATTCCCGCTTTGCCTAAGGCATAAAGAGAAATGTGGGATGGCATGGCTTGCCATGACTGTTCCATATTTTCAGTAGGTGTATTCGGTTAATAGGAAGAAGGGGCGAATTCTTTCGCCCTTTCGCTTTTTTCTCCATGATGGGCGAAAAATCCCCTTGTTCACAGGTATCCCCAAATTCGTAATTCGTAATTCTTCTTAAATTGGGGTCACATTTCAGCCAATGTCTATAAAAAGTCTGTTCTTTTTAGGCTGGCTCCTCCTGGGAGCTACCTGGATCGCTTCCTCACAGGATTCCCTGCGGGCTTGCCGCACCCTCGACTCTATACGGACATTGCCTAACGATACGGCAAAGGTGTCTTTGCTCATCAAAGCCGGCAAACAATACAGCCGCTTTTTCGACAGGTCGGAAAACCTCTTCTGGCAGGAAGCCCTCCCGCTGGCACATAAACTCCGCTCCTCCAGGAGCCTGGCACTCCTCTATAATGAACTGGGTACCGCTAAAAGAAACAAATCCCAGTACCTGGTGGCGGAAGACTATCATGAAAAAGCCATCAAATACGCGGAAGATGCCAACGATACCCTGCTGATGAGCCTTTCGTATAACAACGCCGGAGTGGACAGCCGCCGGCAGGATAAGCTGCAACAGGCATTCGACTACCACCTCCGCGCCCTGCAACTGGCGGAACAAATCAACGATGTCCGTAATGTCTGCGTAGCCACCAACAGCATCGGTAATATCCAGCTGACGGCGGAAAATTATGAAGACGCTATCCGCCATTTCAACCGGGCACTGAAGCTGGAAGAACAAAGTCATAACGACCTTGGCGTAGCCATTAACCTCGGTAACCTGGGATATGCCTACCAGGGACAAAATAAACTGGACCTGGCTATCCAGTACTACCACCGCTCACTGACGGCCAACCAGAAAATAGACAATCCTACGGGAATGGCGATCTGCTATAACGCCCTCGGCGCTGCCTATAAAGAAAAAAAGGATTATGCCACCGCCATGGTATACCTGCAGAAAGCCCTGGTAGTAAATGATAAGGTAGATGATAAGGTGCACGTGGCAGAAAGTTATCTGAATATCGGCAAGCTCCTGAGTGCACAAAACAAACATGAAGAGGCCCGCAGGTATATGCAGCAATCCATTGACCTGAGCGTGTTTTGGGGCTTTAAATCCATGCTCATGGAGGCTTATAAGGCGCTGGCGGCCGATTATAGGGCTAGTGGCGACTTCCGGGGGTCCCTGGAGGCGGCCGACAAATCATTGTTGTACAAAGACAGTATCCTCAATGAAAAATCAGCCATGGCGTTAAAACAAATGCAGGCTATCTATGAGGTGGACCGGAAAGACAACCAGATTAAAACACTGGAACATGAAAAGGTGGTGAATGAACTGAAGACCAAACGGAATGTCATGTTCATCTTCGCCCTGGCAGGTTTTCTGCTGATGGCCATCATCGGCGGCTTCTTTTATATCCGTCACCGCAACCTGGAAGCCAACAAACAAACGCTGCAACTGGAGTTAAGATCCCTGCGCTCCCAGATGAATCCGCACTTTATCTTCAACTCCCTCAGCTCTATCCACCGTTATATATGGAGTAACAACCAGGAAGAAGCGTCAGATTACCTGACTAAATTCTCCCGCCTCATGCGCCTGATCCTCGATAATACACAGCATACGTTTGTAACGCTTAATAAGGAACTGGAATCCCTACGGCTGTATCTCGACCTGGAATCGCTCCGCTGCAACGGTATCTTCGAATACAGTATCCGCATAGGTCCGGACATCAACGATGAGGAGGTGCTCATTCCGCCGATGATCCTGCAACCCTATGTGGAAAACGCGATCTGGCACGGATTGGTGCACAAACACAACGGCAAGGGCCTGCTCGATATCGACATTGTACTGCAGGACAGGTGCCTGGTATGTTCCATTACGGATAATGGTATCGGCCGCCAGAAAGCTATGGAAATAAAGGAAAAGAAAGGGAAGATGCATAATTCCGTAGGCATGAAAGTGACTGAGGGAAGGATTGATCTGATCCGTAAAATCAATAACAAAGAGGCTAGCGTAACGGTCACCGACCTGGCGGATACGGCCGGCGAACCGGCCGGTACGCTGGTGACTATTATTTTACCCGCCGAATTCATATTTTAGCATAAATAAAAAACGGACGGCCGGAGGCCGTACCGCTAAACCTACCACAGCATGAGCGACATTAAAGCTATCATCGTTGATGATGAGCAACATTGTATTGATGCCTTGCAAACAATGTTAGTCAGGAAGTGCCCGGGCGTAGAAGTAATAGGATCAGCCAAAGGAGTAAAGGAAGCAAAGGAACTGGTGGATGAACTCCATCCCGATCTGGTTTTCCTGGATGTGGAAATGCCTCACCAGAACGGATTTGAGTTACTGAAGCAGTTTGATAAAGTGGGGTTTGATGTCATCTTTACCACTGCCTATGAACAATATGCGCTCAAGGCCATCAAATTCAACGCCCTGGATTATCTCCTCAAACCTTTCAGTGTAAAGGAATTGCAGGATGCACTGGACAAGTGCCGGGAAAAAAAGCAGCAACGCCGTAAGGACGACAGCAACCTGTCCCCGATGGATGTGTTCCTGCAAAACATGAAAACTATACAGCAGTCCCACAAAAAAATTGCCTTGCCCACTATCAACGGACTGGTATTTATGCCCGTACAAAGCATTGTACGGTGCGAGTCTACGGGTAATTACACCCGCATCTTCTTCACTGATAAAAAGAACCTGATGGTATCCCGGCCCTTGAAAGAATTTGAGGAATTGCTGGGAGAGGTGGATTTTTTCCGGGTGCATAACTCGCATCTGATCAACCTGCAGCAGATGCAATCCTATATCCAGGGAGAAGGCGGTTTTGCCCTGATGAGCGATGGCGCACAGGTAGAAGTATCCAGGCGGCGCAAGGCTGATTTCCTGAAAAAGGCGATGCAGTTTTAAAGGAACAGCAGTGTCCGGCCGCTAATGGCAAGGCTTCCATGGAAAACGATTGCGTTGCGGTTACGGCAAAAATAGCTTTCCGATTTTAGGCGTATTTATGCCACTTATAGTCAATAAACTACCAGATAATAAATGGCTGTTGCATGCGTTTTCAGGATGATTTATTTTTGAGTTACGATTTCAATTTTAGCGCTATATATAAATTTTATTCTCTGCATTACTAGCGTGATTAGCCCCAAAGAAAAAAGACACCGGAAGGTGTCTTTTTTGTTATGATCTGTTTTAAAATAATCAGCTTACAGATGATAGTTATTATTCAACCGTGGCCAGTTCGTCGGCTTTATGCTCCAGTCCATAAAAGGACAATAAGCGGCGGATGACGCCTTCTACCAGCGCGTCCGGGCAGGAAGCGCCGCTTGTCAGCAGGATGGTTACCTGCTCTTTTTCCGGTAAAAAAGTATTACTGTGAATTTCTTCTTTATGATGAAAATCCCAATGGTCAATTTGATGGACGTTCTGCATTTGCTCCGGCGCATTGATAAAATAAGTGGGCAGCTTTTCCTCGCAAAGTTCCACCAGGTGGGAGGTGTTGGAGCTGTTATAACCCCCTACCACAATGGCCAGATCGGCTGTTTCCTGCAGCATACCGATAACCGCGCTTTGGTTATCGTTGGTAGCATAACAGAGCGTATCGCGGGTATCGGCAAAACGTTCGCCGGTATTGGCTTCTGTGAGACCGTAATGGCGCACGATCACGTCGCGGATATAATCGGCAATCGCCTGGGTTTCGGTAGCCAGCATAGTGGTTTGATTGACAACTCCTACACGCTGCAGGTCTTTGCTTACATCAAACCCTTGTGAATACTGGCCTTTAAAGGCTTCGTAAAATTCTTCCGCTGTTGCTTCACCGGTAATGAAGCGGGCCAGTTTTTCTGTTTCTGCCATATCTTTTACCACCACGGTAGGAGTGTTAAACTGGCTGTGGGAGAAGGTAGCCCGGGTTTCTTCGTGTTTGGGTTTGCCATGCACGATTACGGTATAGGACTTTTTCCCGATCTGCTCCGCCTTGTTCCATACTCTTTCCACAAAAGGGCAGGTAGTATTGTATTTCAGCGGTTCTATACCGAGAGAAGCCAGTTTGTTTTCTGTTTCCAGCGTAGTGCCAAAAGCGGGAATGATCACAATATCGTCGGATTGCAGGGTTTCCCAGGGAACCAGCTGTTTGCCGGCAGTATCCATGATAAACTGTACGCCGCGTTCCAGCAGGTCGTTGTTGACATGCGGGTTGTGGATCATTTCACTGAGCAGGAAAATACGTTTGTCCGGGTTCTCGTCAACCGTTTTAAAAGCGATTTCGATAGCGTTTTCCACACCATAGCAGAAGCCAAAGTGGCGGGCGAGGAGGATTTTCAGCGGACCAAAGTCAAGCGTGGTGGGCGTGAAGTCCTTTTTCATGCGGTCCTGCTGTTTGCGTTGGTTCTTGATAGCGCTGATCAGCGGACTGCGGTATATGACCGGAACATTGAAAGTTTTCATGCGTAAATGGGCGAAAAATTGAAAGACAAAGGTAATCAGTTTTCTTTGCTCACTTTGTCCAACCAGGCTTTTTCTTCTGCACTCAGGCTATTATAGCCTTTTTCGTTGATTTTGTCGAGCAGTTGGTCCAGCCGCAGCTGGTGATTGTCTTCCGGCTTTTTCACTACTTTGAGCGGCGATTTTTTAGGCTTGGCACGGGTCTGTAGTTGTTTGGCTTCCCGGCGGGTATCGGCATCGAAGAGCCAGATCAGTGGTTTGCAAAGGTCGGTGCCGCTTTGCAGGGCACGGATATAGAAGAAGCCGAAGAGGGCGCCGCCCATATGCGCTATGATACCTCCCAGGTTACCATGGGGAATAGAGATCACGCCGAGGACGATGAGGCCCAGGGCCAGCCATTTCAGTCTGACGTTGCCCAGGAAAAGCAGTCCGATCTCGTAGTTGGGCATCAGGGTAGCACAGGCTACCAGGATGCACATCACGGAAGCGGAGGCGCCAATCATAGTGGAAGCCAGGCCCGGTAAAAAGAGATTATAACATAGGAGATATAACAGGCCACCGGTGATACCGCCCATCAGGTAGAGGGGGAGCACCCGTTTGTTGCCCAGGAAGCCACGGAACAGGTTGCCAAACCAGTACAGGTTGAGCAGGTTAAAAAACACGTGAAAGATCTCTACATGCGTAAACATGTAGGTGATCAGTCCCCAGGGTTTAATAATAAAGGTGCCTGGCGCCGAATGCAGGGAAAGCTGGTTAAGTGTCCAGGCAAAAGCAGGCGAACCAGGAGAAAAGGTATTAATGAGATACAATATATTGATCCCAAGAAAAACAACAATATTCCAGAAGAGCAATTGATTGACAGTGTTGCCTTGTCTGAGCCAAAAGCGAATATCCGATTGAAATGAGGTCCCGTTCATATACACAAATTAAAATAAAAATCCGGGAATTAATACCCTTTGCAGGGTTAGATTTTCAGTTGATGAAATTTAACTTTTTCTACTGCAAACAACCAGCAATTGGACACTAAATAAATAACAAATTTTCACCATTCTGGTTGAAAAATACCGGTGATTTCTGCCGGGCATTTTGCCCATACAGTGATTTTTTTATAAATATGATTTAAAAATATCCGAAAAGAACGTTAAATGAGGGCTGGATCAGGGAATTTCTTCCGGAAAAAGGAGGCAGACCGGTGAATTTTTTGTATTTTTGCCGTCCCAATAAAAACAGGGAGTCCGGGTATTCCGGATTTAAATTTCATTTTTATGAGCGAAAACAACATTATTAACGAACAAAACGCAGAACAACAGGCACCGCAGGCAGCTGCGGCAGAAACTGCGACAAAAAAGGCTCCTGTAGTTGAAACTGCCCACGACGATTTCGATTGGAGCGTGGACAAACGTAACGTTTCTTCTTACAGCAAAGAAGAAAAAGAAAAGTACGATCAGACTTACGACAGCACCTTCAAAGTGTTTGAAGAAAACACCCTGCTGAGCGGTACTGTAGTAGGTATCACCAACACTGACGTGGTTATCAACATCGGTTTCAAATCCGACGGTTTGATCTCCCTGAACGAATTCCGCGACTTACCGGGTCTGAAAATCGGTGACGAAGTGGAAGTGCTGGTAGTAGAAAAAGAAGACCGCGATGGTAACCTGCACCTGAGCCGTAAACAGGCTCGTCAAAAACGTGCATGGGAAAAAATCGTGGAAGTGTACAAAACAGGCGAAGTGGTTACTGGTACCGTTACCAGCAAAACCAAAGGCGGCCTGATCGTGGACGTATACGGTATGGAAACATTCCTGCCTGGTTCTCAGATCGACGTGAAACCGGTTACCGACTACGACCAGTTTGTAGGCAAAACCATGGAGTTCAAAGTGGTGAAAGTAAACGAAACCATCCGCAACGCCGTAGTTTCCCACAAAGCACTGATCGAAAGCGACATCGAACAACAGAGAGTGGATATCATCTCCAAACTGGAAAAAGGCCAGGTATTGGAAGGTACCATCAAGAATATCACCGACTTTGGTGCGTTCATCGACCTGGGCGGTCTGGACGGTCTGCTGTACATCACAGACATCTCCTGGGGCCGTATCTCCCATCCGAGCGAAGTGCTCCAGATGGACCAGAAAATCAACGTGGTTGTACTGGACTTCGACGACGAAAAACGTCGCATAAGCCTGGGTTACAAACAACTCACTCCGCATCCGTGGGATACTTTACCAGCTACTATCACCGAAGGTGCTAAAGTTAAAGGTAAAGTGGTTAACATCGAAGACTACGGTGCATTCCTGGAAATCATGCCGGGCGTAGAAGGTCTGGTGCACGTTTCTGAAATCTCCTGGGCTTCTACTCCTATCAACGCTAAAGAATTCTTCAAATTAGGCGAAGAATACGAAGCAGTGGTAGTTACCCTGAGCAAAGACGAACGTAAAATGTCTCTGTCTATCAAACAACTGACAGAAGATCCATGGTCTACTATCGAAACCAAATTCCCGGTTGATAGCCGTCACAAAGGCATCGTTAAAAACATCACTCCTTACGGCGTGTTCGTTGAACTGGAAACTGGTATCGGCGGCATGATCCACATCTCCGACCTGAGCTGGATCAAACGTTTCAACCACCCATCTGAATACACTAAAGTAGGTAACGAAATAGATGTAGTAATCCTGGGTATTGATAAAGAAAACCGCAAACTCAGCCTCGGTCACAAACAGATCGAAGAAGATCCTTGGAACACTTTCGAAACTATCTTCCCGATCAACTCCGTACACGAAGGTACTGTGGTGAAGAAAGATGAGAAAGGTGCTACTGTTCAACTGCAATACGGCCTGGAAGCTTACGCTCCTGCCCGTCACCTGAGAACAGAAGACGAAAAACCAATCAACGTTGAAGACGTGAAAGAATTCATGATCATCGAATTCGATCGCAGCGAAAAACGTATCCTGGTTTCTCACACCAGAGTATGGGAAAAAGCACAGGCTGAAGAAAAAGAAGCTGTTGTAAAAGAGAAAAGAGCTGAAGCTGACAAAACCCGTAAAGCAGTGAAAAACATTCAAGGCAAAGTAGAAAAAGCTACTTTAGGTGACCTGGGTGCACTGGCTGAACTGAGAGAAAAACTGAAACAATCTGAAGGTGGCGAAGAAAAAAGCGCACAATAAGATCCGTTTCAACAAATAATAAAAAACCCGTTCTGAACCATCAGAACGGGTTTTTTTATTGAGAGATTTTTTGATTTACGGATTTAGGGATTTGAAATGCAGCGAAGACTAACATATAACATAATCTTCGCTGCATTTCAAATCCCTAAATCCGTAAATCAAA
Source organism: Chitinophaga qingshengii (assembly GCF_014529935.1). Lineage (GTDB taxonomy): Bacteria > Bacteroidota > Bacteroidia > Chitinophagales > Chitinophagaceae > Chitinophaga > Chitinophaga qingshengii. The sequence goes on along the minus strand of NZ_JACVFC010000001.1, from coordinate 2,323,550 downwards.
AAATCCCTAAATGATAGCTACCACACGGGCCGGCGCAGCACTGGCGCCTTTTATTTTCAAGGGAAAAACGGCTACTTTAAAACCATAGGCGGGTAAAGCACCCAGGTTCACCAACTGCTCCATGTGGCAGTATTCTTTCTGCTGCCCCACCAGGTGAGCCTGCCAGAAATAATTATCTTTACCTTCTGCCTTGGCCTTTTGTACCATGTATTTTAAAGGAAGATCAAATCCCCACTGATCAATCCCCATCACTTTCACCCCCTGGTCTATCAGCCAATGGGTAGCTTCCGCACTCATACCAGTGCCCCGCATGGGATACTCACGGGTACCAATGTACTGATCACGGCCGGTATAAATTAATACAATAGTACCCGGCTGAATCACCGCACCCGTCTGTGCGAGATTTTCCCGTATATCCGCCAGCGTTATCTCCTCGAAATCGGCCTTGTGGGTCATGTTGATGACCACCCCTTCGCCATAACACCATTCCAAAGGTATCTGATCGATGGTTTTGGCAGGCTGACCATTCACTTCCGGCGCATAGTGCCAGGGAGCGTCTATGTGAGTGGCGGCATGTACGCCCATACTCACAATTTTATCGTCTGCCCAGCCCTGGAATCCTTTGGGGAAAAGCTTTGCCGGCAGGCCCAAAAAAAACCGGATCAACGATTTGCTTTGCCGGTGTGCCTTGTGTTTGATACGGATACGCATAAACCAGGGGTCCTGTTTATTGTATTCGATCGTCTTAGACAGGTCGATGATTTTCATGGTAATAACATGGGGTTGAAATGAAGGATGTATTTAGTGTTCCAGTAAAAGCAACAGGCGCTGGTCGTTGAAATCCAGCAGGGAGCTCAGCTGCATATTGGCCAGTGCATACCGCGGATCGTGCCGGTTGTGCGGCTCAGGTACCACCACGGTGGTCATACGCGCTGCTTTGGCGGCAGTCATGCCGGTAACGGAGTCCTCGAAGGCGATACAGTCCAGCGGATCGCTGTTGAGCGCTTTGGCACAGGCCAGGTATACGGCAGGATGTGGTTTGCCATAGTCTTCAAATTCGGCGGAATACACTGCCTGGAAGTGTTCACGGATGTTTAAATGCGCCAGTACGGCTTCAATCAGTCTCAGGGGAGAAGAAGAAGCCAGCCCTATTTTAAAATCTCTCTCTTTGAAAAAATCGAGGATATACTGTAATCCTTCCATGGCTTTACCTTCCGCAATAATTTTGGCAGTCACGCTGTCAATGATTTCGTTGGTAACCTGGTCGGAACTTTTACCTTCCCATTTAAAGTAACTGTGCCAGTAGCTCACCACCTCGCGGGTACGAAGCCCCGTCGTTTTGTGGGTTAGTTCGGGCGAAAGGGTAACGCCTACCGTTGCAAACACTTCTCTCATCGCTATGCCCCATAGTGGCTCGGAATCCACCAGGAGGCCATCCATATCAAATATTACCGTATTGATCATAATTCCATTTTACGCCGCAAAGATAACAAGGGGCATGGAATTAAAACAAACTCACAATGGCCTGTGCCAACCCCGCGGTTACAGCATTTATGATCATAACTATTGCCCGGGTGGTGATGCTCATTTTGTCCGGGGCGGTTCCGCTGTATAAAAGTACCAGCGATATCAACAGTAACGGTACCAGCGTCCATCTATATCCGGTGGTAGCCCATCCGGAGCGGGTCTTTTTCATTTCTTTCATAGCCAGGGTTTCAGCGGGTGTTAAAAACTTCGGTTATTGAAAATAATGAATATTTATAATATATTCATTGGCTACCACCCATAACAAAATGTTATCCCCGATAAGCGCAGGTTATAATGAATAAGAAAATATTAAACTCTATCCGGCTGATTATCAATATATAAAATAGAAAATCACTCGCTTGGGCACTTGGCCAGCCCTTAGCTCTTCCTCTTCTATCCACCCAAAAAAATTTTTGGAAAGACGAAGGGCATTTCTATCTTTGTATTACTCTACTAAAATTATAGGGAATATGGATAATGAGGAAGCGATAATGAACAGCCACCGTCATAATTGTTGTTGCATAGCAGCAGCGGACCGCGTGTAGTATGCAACACAGATAAGTTTATTATACTAATCTCAGTTATACGAAAGCCTCCGCAAACGTCGGGGGCTTTTTTGTAGCAACCAATATCAACATCCAGCGATTTTTACCACCACCTGAAAATACTTTTTATGCAAAGCTTCAGAACAGAACTTGAAAATCCCATTGTAGAACAGGATATCATCGACCTGGAGAAGAAGATCCGCCTGTTTCGCGAAGGGGCTATCACGGACGAAAAATTCCGTAGCCTTCGCCTGGCGAGAGGGGTGTATGGTCAGCGTCAACCCGGTGTGCAAATGGTGCGCATCAAATTACCTTATGGTAAAATGACCCTGCAACAGTGGCAACGTATCACAGAAGTATCAGACGAATATGCTACCAGCAACCTGCACCTGACTACCCGCCAGGATGTGCAGATCCACTACGTAAGCCTCGACAGAACACCGGAGCTGTGGCACAAGCTGGAAGAAGATGGCATCACCATCCGCGAAGCCTGCGGTAATACCGTCCGTAACATAACGGCCTCCGACCGCGCCGGCATTGATCCGGAGGAACCATTTGATATAACGCCTTATGCAGACGCTACCTTCCGCTATTTCCTGCGCAACCCTGTCAGCCAGGAAATGGGACGTAAAATTAAAATCTCTTTTTCCTCTTCAGATAAAGATACTGCCTGGTCTTTCATGCACGACTTCGGTATGATCCCTAAAGTAAAAATCATCGACGGAAAAGAAGTGCGTGGTTTCAAAGTACTGGTAGGCGGCGGCCTGGGCGCACAACCCTTCCTGGCCAAACCGGTATACGAATTCCTGGAAACAGACCTGCTCATTCCCTACATCGAAAACGTACTGCGCGTGTTTGACCGCTACGGCGAAAGAACCAGCCGTAACAAAGCCCGCATGAAATTCCTCATCCAGAAAATCGGGATGGAGGAATTTGAACGCCTCATCAAGGAAGAATACAAAGCGGTGAAAGTGAAAAGCGTACCCATCGACGCGGATGCCTGGGTGGCTACTGCTCCGCCCGTGATCGGCGCAATACCGGCCTACTCCATTAAGAACCCTCAAAAGTATGAAGCCTGGAAAAAGACCAACGTCTTTGAACAGAAACAAAAAGGCTACTATGGCGCCTATGTGAAAATCACCCTGGGCAACATCGGTTCCGCTATCAGCCGGCAACTGATTGAAGCGCTGCGCCCGGTCATCGCCGATGATGTAAGGGTAACGGCCAACCAGAACCTGCTGTTTAAATTTATCCTGCCGGAACACCTGCCTTATGTGTACAGTGTATTGGAAACAGCCGGTTTCGCGGAACCAGGATTCGACAGTATCGCCGATATCACCGCCTGCCCCGGCACTGATACCTGCAACCTGGGTATTTCCAACAGCACCGGTATTTCCAAAGTACTGGAATCGGTGATCATCGATGAGTTCCCGGACCTGATCTACAACAAAGACATCAAAATAAAAATCAGCGGCTGTATGAACTCCTGCGGCCAGCATGGTATCGCCAGCATCGGCTTCCATGGCTCGTCCATGAAGAGCGGCGGTAAAGTATTGCCGGCTCTCCAGGTACTGCTGGGCGGCGGTATCGTAGGCGACGGCATTGGACGTGTGGCCGATAAGGTGATTAAAGTGCCCAGCCGCCGGGGTCCGGATACATTACGCAGCCTGCTGCACGACTACGAAATCAACGGCGGGGAAAATGAGCTGTTCAATCAATATTATGACCGTCAGGGAGAGAAATATTTTTATGAACTGCTGAAACCACTGGCAGACCTGACTACGCTTACACCCGGTGATTATATCGACTGGGGCCAGGTAGAAAATTATGCCACTGCCATCGGCGTAGGGGAGTGTGCAGGCGTAATCATCGACCTGGTAGCTACCCTGCTGCTGGAAGCGGAAGAAAAAATAGATCTCGCCAACATCGCCATCAGCAACGGCGCTTTTGCAGACGGTATCTATCACACCTACGCTTCTTTTGTACAGGGCGCGAAAGCACTGCTGCTCAGTGAAAATGTTAGCGGCAACACACAGATAGGTATCATCAACGATTTCGATAAACACTTCGTGGCAACCGGCAAATTCAGCTTTGACACGGATTTCAAAACACTCGTTTTGCAGATTAACGCGAACGAGCCTACGGAAAGTTTCGCTAAGACATATTTCGGGCAGGCACAGGCTTTTTATAATGCAGCACAGGTTTACCGGCAGAAAACCGCTGAACCGGCGCAGGCATAAATTTTCATCATCACTTAATACTACACATCATGCAACAGATACAACCGAAACTCACATTGGTAGGCGCAGGTCCCGGCGATCCGGAACTGATTACGGTAAAAGGGCTGAAAGCCATCCAGGAAGCCAAAGTGATCCTCTACGACGCTTTGTCCAGCAATGAATTGCTGGATTACGCTCCGGCCGGTTGCCTCCGCCGTTTTGTAGGAAAACGGGCGGGCATGCATGTGTACAGCCAGGATGAAATTAACCGCATGATTGTAAAATATGCGCTCAGCTACGGCAGCGTGGTAAGGCTCAAGGGCGGCGACTCATTTGTATTCGGCCGCGGACAGGAGGAAATAGCTTTTGCACAACAGTTTGGCATCACGGCAGAAGTAGTACCGGGTATCTCCAGTGCTATTTCTGTCCCCGGTGTCAATAAAATCCCCGTTACCGCCCGCAACGTCAGCGAAGGTTTCTGGGTGATTACCGGTAATACCCGCAACGGCAACCTCTCCCGCGATCTGGAATTTGCCATCCAGGCCAATACCACCGTGGTTATCCTGATGGGTATGAGCAAACTGGCAGAAATAGCCGGCATCTTCGCCGCCAGCGGTAAAGGCGATACCCCCGCTGCTATTATCCAGAACGGAACACTGCCCGATCAGCAAATCGGCATGGGCCGCGTAGCAGATCTGACGGAGATCGCTGCGGCTCAACAGCTCTGCAATCCTGCCATCATCGTAGTAGGGGAGGTAGTACGATTTCATGAAGATTTTGCCACACTTCAAACTAAGGTAGCCGCTGAACTTAAAATCGCTGTATAATGGAAAATCAGTTATTCCCGGTTTTCTTTAAGCTCAACCGCCTCCACGTACTCGTGGTAGGCGGTGGCAACATTGGACTGGAAAAGGCGCACGCCATCCTGCAAAACAGCCCGGATAGCAATATCACCGTGGTGTCGCTGGATTTCCTGCCCGAACTGGAGACGTTGGTGCACCAGTATCCCAATGTGGAACTGATCCGCAAACCCTTTTCCTGCGGCGATCTGCTGGGGAAAGACCTGGCAATAGCGGCTACCAATAACCGGGAACTGAATTATGAAGTCTGGGAGAAGGCAAAAAGTGCCAGAGTATTAATTAATGTGGCGGATACGCCGGAACTGTGCGACTTCTACCTGGGCTCTATTGTACAAAAAGGCAACCTGAAAATTGCCATCTCCACCAATGGTAAGTCGCCTACCGTGGCCAAACGCCTCAAACAGGTGCTACAGGAGGCCATCCCGGATTCGCTCGACGAGGTTTTACATAAACTGGTCATCATCCGCAACAAACTCAAAGGCGATTTTGCCGCCAAGGTAAAACAGCTGAACAGTATTACGGACGTACTCGTAAGACCGGAAGGCGAAAACGCCTGATCAACCCTTCAGCACTTCCAGCAATACCTGCGCCTGGTTGTGCTCCGTGTCTTTAGCCCCATATAACAAGGTAACGCGGTGATGTTTGGCCCGCTGCCGGATCTCTTCCAGCAACTCTTTTTTGTCTTTCAGTTCTGCCAGGTAACGGGTACGGAATTCGGAGAACTTACCGGTTTCATGATGAAACCATTTACGCAGCGCATCACTCGGCGCAATATCTTTAAGCCATTCATCCACATGGGCTTTTTCTTTGGTCAATCCCCTTGGCCACAGGCGGTCTACCAGGATACGGTATCCATCGCTTTCAGAAAAATCTTCATATACACGTTTAGTCTGTATCATATCCTGATAACGGCCTGAAGGCCGGAAAAGTTTTACGTATTATCTTTACCGTTATGCAAAATAATCAGGAAATTATCGATGCTACGGTAGCATATGTAAAAACAACGCTGGAAGGGGCGGAAGGAGGCCACGACTGGTGGCATATTTACAGGGTATGGCAGTTATCCCGCCAGATTGCAGTCCATGAAAAGGTGGACCAGCTGATTGTAGAGCTGGGCGCCCTGCTGCACGATATTGCAGATTCCAAGTTCCACAACGGCGATGAAAATATCGGTCCGGAGAAGGCCCGTGCTTTTATGACATCGCTGGGTTTGCCGGAAGTGGTGAAGATTCATGTAGAAAATATTATCCGGAATATCTCCTTCAAAGGCGGGCATAACAACGGTGGTTTCCGTTCTCCCGAACTGAACGTGGTGCAGGATGCCGACCGGATGGATGCCATCGGCGCCATCGGTATCGCCCGGGCTTTCAATTACGGCGGATTTAAGAACAGGGCTATTTATGATCCCACCATCAAACCCGTGCTGGAAATGACCCGGGAGCAGTATAAAAACAATACCGCCCCTACTATCAATCACTTCTATGAAAAACTATTGTTGCTCAGGGACCGTATGAATACCGCTACCGGTAAAGCGATGGCGGAGGAAAGGCACAGGTTTATGGAGGTGTTTCTGGAGCAGTTTTATAAAGAAGCAGAACTATGATGGTCATGATTTTTACTGATTTCGCTGATTAGCGGAGATCGTAGCGAAGATGAAAGAACTTGAAAAAAGCATCCCGTTTGATAACGATATCAAACGGGATGCTTTTTTACATTTATAATATGTTTTCGATCTCCGCTAATCAGCAAAAATCATAAAAATCCGGGTTACTTGTCGAAGAATAGTGCCTTCAGCTCATCCGCATCTTCCGGTTTCATCTTGCCACCCAGTATCAGGCGAAGCTGGCGACGGCGGAGGGCGCCCTCATATAATCTTTTTTCTTCTTCTGTGTCGGGGATGATACCAGGAACCGGACGGGAGTTGCCGTTAGGGTCCAGGGCTACGAAAGTCATGAATGCTTCGTTGGATTTGTAGCGGTATTGTTGTACCGGGTCTTCGCCCCATACGCGCATATGTACTTCCATGGAAGTATTGAAGGCGCGGCTTACTTTAGATTCAATATGTACCACGTTACCCAGTTTAATGGGATTCTCGAAAGAGATATTATCAACGGAGGCGGTGACCACGGGGGCGCTGCAGTGTTTCATACAGGCCAGTGCAGCCGCAATATCCATCCAGTACATCAGGCGGCCTCCCATGAGGTTGCCGAAAGTATTGGTATCGTTGGGTAAAACCAGTTCCGTCATCTGTATGAGCGAGTCCTGCGCTCTCTTAGGCGTTAAAGTCATCTTTTTATTTATGTATTTCGGACGCAAATTTACAGTTTCTATTTGGTAGGAACGAAAGTCTCTCTCAGGAATGAAAAGGTGAATGCAGGTTTTTAACAAATAATTTCGCTCACTTGAAAATTCTTTAAAACGCACTGTGGTTCAATGATAAGAGCTGAACAGAAACCCGCAAAAATTAACAAACAAATAAAACCACTGCGTAAAAAACTTGGGAGCGAAGCAAATTTGTGTAACTTTGCATGACCTCCGGAAGTAGTTTACTTGACAGGTATAACACCAAACGCAATCTGGCACTTCCCCCATTATAGGTCAAGTATTTTTAGCTGAATTTTAGTTTTTATGGCAAAATATATCTTCGTTACGGGAGGTGTTACTTCCTCTTTGGGTAAAGGAATTATAGCTGCTTCGCTGGCAAAACTCTTGCAGGCGCGTGGCTTTAGAGTGACTATTCAGAAGTTCGATCCGTATATCAATGTGGATCCGGGAACGTTAAACCCTTATGAGCACGGGGAATGTTACGTAACAGAAGATGGCGCCGAAACCGATCTGGACCTGGGGCACTATGAGCGTTTCCTGAACACGCCTACTTCCCAGGCCAATAACGTGACTACCGGCCGTATTTATCAGACTGTTATCAACAAGGAAAGAGAAGGCGCCTACCTGGGCAAAACCGTTCAGGTAATTCCGCACATCACTGATGAAATCAAACGTCGTATCCTGCTGTTGGGTAAAGATGGTAAATATGATATCGTGATTACTGAGCTGGGTGGTACTGTCGGGGACATCGAATCACTCCCTTACATTGAGGCGGTACGTCAGTTACAGTGGGAACTGGGCGAAGAAGACTGCCTGGTAGTACACCTCACCCTCATTCCTTACCTGCGTGCAGCGAAGGAACTGAAAACCAAACCGACACAACACTCCGTTCGCCTGCTGAGCGAATATGGCGTACACCCCGATATCATCGTGTGCCGTACGGAAGAACCCATGTACCGCGATCTGAAAAAGAAAATCGCCCTGTTCTGTAATGTACAGGTAGATGCGGTGATTGAGGCCAATGACGTACCCACTATCTACGAGGTGCCACTGGAAATGATGCGCGAAAAACTGGACGTTTCCGTACTGAAAAGACTGAACCTGCCAGTGGAAAAAGAGCCGGAACTGACCAAATGGCGCGAGTTCCTGGATAAACTCAAATATCCTAAATCTAAAGTTACCATCGGTTTGATCGGTAAATACGTGGAACTCCAGGATGCCTACAAATCCATCCTCGAATCCTTTATACATGCCGGTTCGCTCAACGAGTGCAAGGTGATTGTACAGAATATTCACTCTGAACATCTTACACAGGAAAATGTGTGTGAAAAACTGAAAAACCTCGACGGCTTGCTGGTGGCGCCGGGTTTCGGACACCGTGGTATTGAAGGTAAAATCGTGGCTATTCAGTATGCCCGCGAAAATGACCTGCCTTTCTTCGGTATCTGCCTCGGTATGCAGATGAGCGTGGTGGAATTCTCCCGCAACGTACTCGGCCTCAAAGATGCACACTCCGTGGAAATGAACCCGGACACCGCTCATCCGGTGATCAACCTGATGGAAGAACAAAAGAAAATCACAGCCAAAGGCGGTACCATGCGTCTGGGCGCCTATACCTGCGACCTGAGACCAGGTTCCAAAGCATCTGAAATCTACGGTGGTGCTACTACCATCAGCGAAAGACACCGTCATCGCTATGAGTTCAACAACGACTACCTGGAACAGATCGAAAACGCCGGCATGATCCCTTCCGGTAAAAACCCGGAAAGCGGCCTCGTGGAAATGATCGAAATCCCTGGTCACCCGTTCTTCGTGGGCTCCCAATTCCACCCCGAGCTGAAAAGCACCGTGGAAAGCCCCGCTCCACTCTTCGTTTCCTTTATTAAAGCCGCTAAACAATACGCGGAAAATAAAAATGGTAAAACAAAAGTGGCGGAAGAAAAAGTAGCCCAGTAATCTTTATATATAATTACTGAATAATGTATAATATTTAAAATGCAGCGGATAGGCCAGGCAGCCGTATTCGCTGCATTTTAAATATATAAATAATCGGAAAATCAGGAGCAGCCCCCGTTTTAGCCGGTGCCACCATGGGTTTTACCTGTTTAACAGGCCTTTCACCTAAAAAGGGGTGCTCAAATGATAAATCATGCTTACCTTTGCTGCCTAAATTTTAATTGCATTTCATGGATAGAAATTCGGTTATTGGGTTTTTAATGCTAGGTGTTTTACTGGTAGGATATATTTTCTATAACCAGAAACAACAGGGAAATATCGCCAGGGAAAAAGCCAGGCAAGATTCCATTGCCAATCTGAACAAGCCTAAAGCGCCTGTTGCCGATTCACTGACTGCCGCCGTTAACGGTGGTGGTACACTGGATTCCGCCCACCAGGCACAACTGGCCGGAGAATTTGGCCTGTTCGCTGCTGCTGCAGTAGCCCCGGTACAAACAACAGTGGTGGAAAACGACGACGTAAAAGTTACTTTCTCCAATAAAGGTGGTCAACCGGTTAGTGTTCAACTGAAGAAATTTAAAACCTCTGAAGGAGGTCCTTTAATGCTGGCCCAGGGGTCTTTTAACCGCCTCTCTGTGGAAGTACCAGCCAGCGCCAACAAAGTACTGAACAGCGCCGACCTGTTCTTTACCGCCAGCCCTGTTCAAAAACTGGCAGATGGCGCCCAATCCATCAGCTATCGCCTGAATACTTCCAACCCGGCTATCTACCTGGAATATATTTATTCTATTAAACCAGGCAGCTACATCGTTGATTACAACGTACACGCGGTTGGTTTTCAGAACATTCTCCCCGGCAATCAGAACTACCTGACCCTGCAGTGGAACAGCCAGAACGACAAACAGGAGCATGACATGGAAAACGAGCGCCTCAACAACCAGGTGCACTACATGTTTGCCAACGATAAACACGACTATTTCACCCTGCAACGTACCAGCCACGAAAAACTGGACAACAAACTGAAATGGATCAGTGTAAAACAACAGTTCTTTAATACCACGCTGATCGCTAAAAGCGGCAACTTCGACGCGGCAGATGTGAACACCAAAGTGCCACAAAGCGGTAACATCGTAGGACAGGCATTCACTACCCTGCAAATTCCCTACAACCGCGCCAACGATTTCTCTTTCCCGATTGAAATCTACTACGGCCCTAACCACTATAAAACACTGAAGTCCTTCGATCTGGGCCTGGAAAAAATCATTCCTTTGGGCTCCGGTATCTTCGCCTTCGTAAAATATGTGAACAAATGGATCATCATCCCGGTATTTAACTTCCTCAGCGGATTTATCGGTAACTATGGTGTGATCATCATTCTGCTCACTCTCTTTATCCGTTTGCTGATAGCACCTTTCACCTACCAGAGCTATGTGTCTCAGGCGAAGATGAAAGTGCTGAAACCGGAAATTGATGCACTGCGCGCTAAACATGGCGATGACCAGCAGGCTTTTGGTATGGAACAAATGAAACTGTTCAAGAGCGCCGGCGTAAACCCGCTGGGTGGCTGTTTACCGGCACTGCTCCAGCTGCCTATCCTGGTAGCGATGTACAGCTTCTTCCCGTCTTCCATCGAGCTGCGCCAGGAAAGTTTCCTGTGGGCGAAGGACTTGTCTACTTACGACTCTATCCTGAACCTGGGCTTCAATATACCCTTCTATGGTAACCACGTCAGCCTGTTCACCATCCTGATGACTGTAACCAGCTTGATCCTGGCCTTCTACAACCGTGGTATGACCGATCAGAGCAACCCGGTAATGAAGTATATGCCTTACATGATGCCCATCATGCTGCTGGGTATCTTCAACCGCCTGGCTGCGGCCCTCACCTTCTACTACTTCCTGTCCAACGTGATCAGTATCCTGTTGCAATGGGTACTCCAGACTTTTGTCATCAACCACGACAAAATCCATGCGCAGATCCAGGAAAACAAGAAAAAGCCTGTTTCCAAATCCAAATGGCAGGAAAAGCTGGAAGAAGTGCAGCGCCGCCAGCAGGACATGCAACAGCGCAAAAAATAAGTACCGCTAATTATCCAAAATAAATAGTGAAAGCCCCCAGCCAACAGCTGGGGGCTTTTTTCAACCGATAGTCATATGAAGAAAAGCTTGTTATTGATGATGATGCTGGCAGGGGGAATGTCTGCCGCCTATGCACAGGACACTATTCCGGATGCACGCCGTATTCAGGAAACCGTAAATTATCTCGCTTCCGACAAACTGAAGGGGAGAGGTACCGCCGAAAAAGGAGGACGCACTGCCAGTCGTTTTGTAGCCCGGCAGTTTAAAAAACTGGGACTGAAACCCGCTAACGGCAACAGCTATTTCCAGGATTTTACCTTTGACCGCAATGCACATAAAAATATTTCCAGTCGCAACGTGGCTGCATTCCTGGATAACGGCGCCGCCCGTACGATTATCATCGGGGCACACTACGATCACCTGGGCACCGCCGGTCTGTTTGATGGTAAATACCCGATCGGACAAATTCATAATGGCGCCGACGACAACGCTTCCGGTGTGGCTGGCCTGCTGGAACTGGCCCGTCATTACGTAAAAAACGCGGGTAAAGAACCCTTTAATTTCCTGTTTATCGCCTTCGGCGGAGAAGAGCTGGGGTTGCAGGGTTCCAGATATTACACCGCGCATCCCCTGATGCCGCTGGATAAGGTGCACTTTATGCTCAACATGGACATGATAGGCCGCTATAGTCCTGAAAGAGGCATTGGTATTGGTGGTTACGGCAGTGCACAGGAATGGCCGGAGGTGTTTAAAGATGTACAGCAACCAGGTATTAAATATTTCACCGATGCTGCCGGTAAAGGCGCTTCTGATCATCATAACTTTTATATCAGTAAAGTGCCGGTCCTGTTTTTCCACACCGGCGGACATGATGATTACCATAAACCTACGGACGATGCGCCTAAGCTGCAGGCCGCTGCGGAAGCCGGTATTCTTCAACTGGGTATACAGCTGATCAATAAAGCGATGGCTTACCCCGTATTACACTATGCAGGAGAGTAAAGGTGGGCAAATCCCCAAAATCCGTAAATCCGTAAATCAAAAAATCAATCCACCGGTTCTACTTCATAAACCGGGCTAAACAGATAAATACGTTTAGACGCTACCTCTTCACAGCGGTAGCGTTTTCTTATTCTTTCCCCCTTACGGAAGATGCGGCCGTCTTTAGTTTTGAAGAGTTGATGGAGGGGAAGTTGTTCTACCAGGAAGTGGGTGTCTTTACGGGCGTCGTAATTGCGCAGTACGCGCATCAGGTTCTCGTCGGCGCAGCTGCTGGCGGCGGGATTCATCATACTTTGGCGGACAGCCCGTTCCACATCCTCGGGGAGGTAGCCTTTGCCTACGAAGCTGCGGAGAATAACGGAAAACTCATGTTTCCATTCTTTGCCATGAGCGGCTACCTGGTTGGCATATTTATTAAAGGTGGTGAGATGAGCGATCTCATGCAGTAAAGTAAGGAGAAAAGAATATTTATTCAGCGATCCGTTGACGCTGATCCGGTGTCCTTTTCCATGTCCATCGGGGTGACGGTAATCACCCAGTATGCTTTGCCTTTCCCGGGTGATGGTGAGATGCACTTTATATAATTGCAGAAACTCCATCACCTGGTCAAAGGTGCCATCGGGCAAATAGGACGCTAATGCATGCAGGGGCGCCTCTTTTTTCACTGTCAGTTACTTTTTTAGCCTGGTAAGCCGGAAGAGGCTCCACGTTTCAAATACAGTATACAACAGGTACAGGAATAGCAGCAAAAAGATCGTCACTTTGCTGACGTTAGGCCGGTAAGAAAGTACGTAGACGGCAATACCAATTACGCACAGCATCAGTTTGCTGAGGGTAGAACCATATACTGCGCGGATGAAGGCATTGTGGTTGGCAGAAGCGAGCCCTTTACGGCTCATCAGGTAGGAGGCCAGGGTGATCAGGGCCAAAGCCAGATTGCCGGCCATCAGCACATACACATGCAGGCCGTTGTCCAGCAATCTGGGTTTGAATAATATGATCAGACCGTTTAATACGCCAAAAATCGAAAATAATCGGATTAAAAATCTATCACTCATTACCGACGGGTGTCTTTTATAATTTGCCACAAAAGTATGGCTAAAGCCAATAAAGAAAAAATGATCAGGAATACAGGAAACTTCCAGCCAATTTTTTGGTCCAGTTTATATCCCGCAAATACGCCTAACCCTAATGTGGTCATCATCTGAAACGCCAGTCCGGCATAGCGCAGCACCGGATTATTGCGCTTATTCGGCTTCCTGGAGGACGGATTTTCCATGTTTCTGTGTTTCCGGCTGCTGGTCATCCATGTAGCAACGGCCGTTGAATTTGGCTGTTGGCTCCATTTCAAAATGTGCCGTGTAAACGTCGCCTTTTACCAGGGCGTTGCCTTTCAGGAACAGCAGTTCATCTACTTTAATAATACCAGTTACTTTACCCAGGATGTCTGCGCTCTGACATACCAGGTCGCCTGTAATGTCGCCTTCCGGACCTACCACGATCTTGGCTTTCGTTGATACCAGCCCGTTTACCTGGCCGTCTATCCGGATATCCCCTTCACATACGATATCGCCCTGGATAGAAGTGCCGCTGCCTATAATGTTAACAGTCGATGTAGGCAACAACGCCTTGTTGTCTCCCTTTGAGTTTGATTTGTTATTAAACATAGGTTTTCAGGTTTTTCAGCTTTAATAATGTAAGATAATTAAAATATGTAAATATTTATTTATTTGATAATTTGGTTATTTTGCAGATATGGGTTTCCCCCGAACAATCACTATCAAATAAATAAAAGTTTAGTTCTGGTCTTAGTACGTACTGTTGTCTACTTTCGGCACTTTTAACATGGTGGTGTCCAGCTTGCCGGTAAATTCCCCGTTGATCACTTGTTTGATGTTTTTCAGATAGCGGTCCCGCTGATTAATGGCTGTTTCCAGGGAGTCCGCCCTCATTTTCAGGTGGATAAACTCCTTGCGCTGTTTCAGGTCTCCATAGCCGGGGATATAGTAACGTAATGGTGTAAATACCACCGTAGCCACTGTAATGGCTACCAGTAACACAAACAGGGTACTCAAAGCGATATACACACTCATTCTGGACAATTTGAAAGATGTAACTTCTTCATAGGTGTCTTCATTCATAATTACCAGACGGTACTTATGACTGAATTTCTCAAGGTTTCTTCTGCTGGTTTTTTTCCCCTTCTTGGCCATTTTTCTGGTGTGCTTATAGAGATTTATTCGTTTTCAGGCGGCTAAAGTTAATCAATCCCGCAAATCAATCCACTATTTTATCCTATCTTTAAAATATTTTTTCAAACTTATAGTTATATATTATAGCCTATACACCCTGGCACATCCATGAATTGCTATAAATCGCTACGTCGCTATCCGGTATTATTTTTTTTATTGTTGTGCATGGGTTCTCCGGCGGTTTTTGCTCAAATAAAGCCCCGTAACCAGGTACCACAGCAACAACAGCAGCAACCACAACAGGCGCCCCAGAGCCAGTCCGGTCGCCCTGCCCTCAAACCGCTCTTCAAACCAAAAGAGCCGCGTATACAGGACCGGCGCCCACCCTCTGAAGTGATGCTGGAAAAAAAACACTGGAATTTTAAACGCAAGTTCTTCCAGAACCTGGCCACCCGCTATAACTATTATTTCCATGCCCGCGTAAAGCTGGACAGGGTAGTGAAAACCGTGAACCGCGACGGGCAGGACAACTATAACGTATTGCTGCCCTTTTACCCTACCAGCCTGCAAAGCCAGGGATTCAGCAAAACAGAGCTGGACTCCGTCATAGAAAAAACGAATATGGCTATCCAGTTGCATGACCCCAGAGGGAAATGGATCGACGACTGTTTCCTCCTCATGGGACGTGCCTACTTCTATGAAGGCGACCTGGAAAATGCGAATAAAACCTTTCAATATATCAACATCACCTTCGCGCCTAAGAAAAAAGATGAATACAAAACCGTGGTAGGCGCCAGTGAAAACGATCATATTTCCATCGCTACACGCGAAAAACGCAAAGGCATCCTGGGCCGCTTCAAACACGTGTCCGCCCGTAACGATGCCTTCCTCTGGAGGGCCAAAACCCTGCTGGAACAGAAAGAATTCGACGAAGTGCAAGCACTGCTCAATATCCTGACCACCGATCCCAATTTCCCCCACCGCCTCGATGGTGGTCTGGCAGAAGTAAGGGCCTATAGCAACTATCGCCAGGGCCGCTACCCTGAAACCATAGAGCCGCTGAAAATGGCTATCGATAAAAGCCACGACCGCGTAGCCAAAGCCAGGATGTCTTTTATCCTCGGTCAGCTCTACCTGCAGCAACATCACCCGGATTCCGCTATGGACCAGTTCCGCGATGTAATTGCCCGTAAGCCTGATCCCATGATGGACTTCCAGGCACGCCTGCAGATCGCAAAGATCAACGCCAAAGAAGAAGGAGGCCTCGCCCGAAGCCAGGAAGGCCTGCGCCATATGCTGAAAAAAGAGCGTTTCAGCCGCTTCCGGGATGCTATCCTCTATACCATGGGTACCCTGGCCTATCCGGCAGATGCGGAAGCTGCCCTCGGTTACCTCCAGAAATCACTCAAAGCCGGCGGTGACAACATGGTGCAGCGCACACTCACCTATAAAGCCATTGCCGATATCTACTACGATCAGCGCCAGTACCTGGACGCTAAAAAATATTACGACAGCACCGCCGGCACTATGACGCCCGATTTCGTGGATGCGGCCACTGTCAACGTCCGTAAGGCCGTACTGGCCGATGTAGCGGCTAAACAGGCCATCGTCCACCGGGAGGACAGCCTGCGACGGATTGCCGCCATACCGGAATCGGACCGCAACATCTTCCTGGCGAAATTGGCCGCTACCATGAGAACCGCGGCCGCGGAAAAGAAAAAGAAAGAAGCCACGCAGGCAGCCAGCAGCAATGATAATCCATTGCTGAGCAACAACAGCAACGGCGCCTACGCCCCCAAAGAAGAAAAAGGGGACTGGTACTTCTACAACCCGGCCAGCAAATCGACCGGTTACTCGGAGTTTAAGCGCCGCTGGGGCAACCGCTCCGTAGCCGATAACTGGCGCCGCAGCCAGACCGGCTCCATGCACATGGCCAATAACAACGACAACCCGGTGGAAATGACTACAGACGCCGCCACCGCCGCCAAAACAGATAACCTGCCGCCAGACAGTATCACCGGAGAACGCCTGGCACAAGGACTGCCGCTGACGCCGGATAAACTGCTCGCCTCTCAGAAACTGGACCAGGACGCCCGTTTTGAGCTCGGCAAACTGTACTACGATAAACTGGAGAACTACCCGCTGGCGATAGAAACTTACGACTCGCTGCTGCTTAAATATCCCAACCATCCACGTAAACCGGAGATCCTGTATTCCCTGTACGTATGGCATGGTAAATTGAACCACACCGCCGAAGCAGGCCGTTATAAAGACATGGTACTGAAAGAGTACGGTAATACCAACTATGCCGATATCATCCGCTCCGGCGGTAACCGCGATACAGACCTGGCCCGCAAAAAAGTAGTCAGCGCTACCTACGATTCCGCCTATACGGCATTCCGTAATGGTGACGCAGCAGGCGCCCTGGCTATTAAACGCCGGGCAGACAGTACTTATGGCGTCAACTTCATGCAGGGCAAATTTGACCTGCTGGAAGCCATGGCCCTTGTAAAACAGGATACGCTGATCGGCATTGACAGTACCCAGGCATCCCGCAAAGCAGTACTGGCCGTCATGAACAAATATCCCGGTGATGATGGTATTCAGCAACAGACCAAAACCTTGCTGGATGCGCTGGATCATCGCAACGAGCTGGTAAATTATCTCGCTAAACTGGAGATCCGGAAAGATGAAAACGGTACACCGCTGGTGGATGAAGATGTTTCTATGCGTTACCCCTGGCAAAATCCGCAACCGGTGCTGGTCGACAAGCTGAAAGGAAGTAAAACACCCGCTGCACTGGCAGATTCGGCACACATCTCCAATCAGATAGCCGGTGTGGTGCCTACTGCGCCCATTGCTACCGTTGCACCACCACCACCGCCCAAACCGGTTACACCCTATAAACTGTCGGCCGATAACCCGCACTTCGTAGTGCTGGCGTTCCAGCGCGTATCCAAAGAGCTGATGGATGAAGGGCTGAACCAGTTTACCCGTTACAATGCTTCCAAACATGCCACTGATAAGATTGAGGTAGGCAGCTTTGTGCTGTCGCCTTCTGAAACAATGCTGATATTCAGGATATTCCCGAATGAAGACAAAGCACTGACTTACTTTGATGAAATCAGGGAAGAAGCGGCTGTCAGCATTATCCCCCGGATCAGGCCGGCAGATTATTCCTTTTTTGTTATATCCAGGGATAACTTCATATTGCTGAACAGCACAAAAGACCTGATCGGTTACAGGAAGTTTTTTACGGACAATTATGTAACACAATAATATATAGGTTTTTACAGCCAACAGAGGGACTTATGCCGGATAAGGGAATGTTAAATCCGGCAGGGATGCCGGTGGTAATCATGAATTCTGCAAATATTTAATAGATTTGTGGGTCAAACTGTTAGTAAAAGGGCCTGTTTATTGCTGTTAGGGGCCTTTTATTATCTATTTATTTTAACAGCCAACGATAGGCAACTGTCCAAAAAAATCGGCGTACGCCGCAAAACAAATTTATATAGCGCATGAAAAAATCGGTGAAAATATTGTGGCGTGTGGCGTTTGGTATTTTAGCACTGTTTGTTCTCTTTATCTTATTGATCAATTTCCGGGTTATTGGCAACATGCCCTCCATGGAAGAACTGGAAAACCCGCGTGCCGCGCTGGCTTCAGAGGTAATTGCCGATGATGGTACCATACTGGGCAAATATTATCAGGTAGACCGGTCCAGCAGCGACTTCAACGAAATCTCCAAAAATGTGATCAACGCCCTGATCGCTACGGAAGAAACCCGCTTTTACCAGAACTCCGGTATCGATGCGAAAGGTACCCTGGCTATTCCTTTTTACCTGCTTATCGGTAAAAAACGCGGTTCCAGTACCATCACCCAACAGCTGGCCCTGAACCTGCAAACCGATAACCTGGGTAAACAACGTGCTACCAATCCTATCAGCAGGGGCTTCCAGAAACTGCAGGAATGGATCATCGCCGTGAAACTGGAAAGGAATTTCACCAAACAGGAAATCCTGACGCTTTATCTCAACACCGTTGCTTTCGGTGATAACGTATATGGTATTGAAAATGGCGCCCGCACTTTCTTCAGTAAAGATGCCGGTCACCTTTCCATCGAAGAAGCAGCCATCCTGGTAGGTATGCTGAAGGGTAATACCCTCTACAATCCCCGCCGTAACCCGCAGCTGGCCCTGTCACGCCGTAACACGGTGATAGATAACATGGTGGATGCCAAATTCATCACCCCGGCAGAAGCGGCAGCCGCTAAAAGCAAGCCGATTGTTTTACACTATAATAAGATAGACCATAACAAAGGACTGGCGCCTTACTTCCGTGAAGTGCTGCGCGATGAGGTGAAAGCCTGGTGTAAAGACCATAAAAAGGCGGACGGAACACCGTATAACCTTTACCGTGATGGCCTGAAGATATATACTACCATCAACCCGCGTATGCAGCTGTATGCGGAAGAAGCCGTGGCTAAACACCTGGCTACCCTGCAAAAGTACCTGTCGGCCCAAAATGATGTGAAAACCGGCAACGTGTGGAAAAAATGGCCGCAGTACCTGGACAAATACATGAAAGAATCTGACCGGTACCGCAACATGAAAGAAGCGGAAGCCTCCGATGAAGAGATCACCAAATCCTTCAATACACCTACCAAAATGAAGGTGTTTGCCTGGAAAAGCTCTACCGAACCAGATTTGAACGAGAAAGACACCGTGATGACGCCGATGGATTCCATCAAATACATGCGTGCGGTATTACAGGCCGGCTTCATGGCTATGGACCCGGAAAGCGGGGAAGTGAAAGCCTGGGTAGGCGGTCCGGATTTCCGTTACTTTAAAAATGATCACGTCGCTAAAACCCGCCGCCAGGTTGGTTCTACCTTTAAACCGTTCCTGTATTGCTTTGCCATTATGAACGGTATGTCGCCTAATACCATGCTGCCCAATGAACCGATCACTATCGGTAACTGGACACTGACCCGTAACTCCGAAGGTAGCGTAGGCGGTAGCATTTCCATGGCCGGCGCGCTGGCCAGGTCGCTCAACCTGGTATCTGCTTACCTGATCAAACAGATCGGCGCCAAAGCGTTTGCCGATTTTGCACAGAATAAAATTGGCTTCACCAGCAAAATTGAGCCGTATCCTTCCATTGCGCTGGGCGTATCTGAAATATCCCTGTACGAAATGTTACAGGCTTATACGATGTTCCCTGGCAGAGGTATCAATACCAAACCGATCTACATTACCCGTATTGAAGACCGTTACGGCAATATTCTCGAAACATTTGCGCCTGCGAAGCGGGAAGTCATCAGCGAGAAGGAGTCCTACACCATGGTGAAAATGATGGAAGGCGTATTGCAGCCCGGCGGTACCGGCGCCCGTATGCGCGGTACATATAAGATGCAGGGTGAAATGGCTGGTAAAACCGGTACCACCAACGATAACACTGATGGCTGGTTTATTGGTTATACACCTAAATTGCTCGCCGGCGCCTGGGTAGGTTGCGAAAACAACTTTATCCATTTTGCCACCACCGGTATCGGTCAGGGCGCCAACACCGGTCTGCCTATCTGGGCTTTATTTATGCAGAAAGTATTTGCGGATAATACACTGAAAGTTAATAGCACCGATAAATTCCAGGTTCCGGCCAATATGACCGATGAAACCTATTCCAATTTCGATACCAACGTGAAGCCCGGTGCGGAAGCGGAAGATATCGGTAACGGTTCCGAATCGGATTATCAAACCAGTGAAGAGGATATGTATTCCCCGGGAGCCGATAAACCGGAAACCACCAAACCTAAAGAGGAAAAGCCGGTCACACCGGCCAAACCTAAAGAAGATAATAAAGAAAAGGATAAAGGAACACCTGCCACTCCGAAAGCGGTATATCCTCCTAAAAAAGATAATTAAAAACAAGGGCTGACCAGCAGGTCGGCCCTTTGTTTTTTGGTGTCTTTATGTGGGGAAGAATGAATTTGTCTCTCCGCCATGTGTTGGCCTCAAAACCCAGTCACCCAGGGCTGAAGCCATGGGTATGGATTCCGGTCTTTCCTTACACCGTTTTTCTTCAAAAATTAAAAAGCGAAGACCACATTATACAATGTGGTCTTCGCTTTTATAAATATCTAAATAATCAAATGATTAATTCAGTGCTTTGTTTACCAGGTCGGCAGCTTCGCTGAGCAAGGTAGCAGACTGTACTTTCAGGCCGCTGGCTTCGATCAGTTCTTTTGCTTCTTTGGCGTTGGTACCCTGTAAGCGTACAATGATCGGAACATTGATGTTGCCGATAGATTTGTAGGCGTCGATTACACCCTGAGCTACCCTGTCACAACGAACGATACCGCCGAAGATGTTGATCAGGATGGCTTTTACTTTAGGATCTTTCAGGATGATGCGGAAACCTGCTTCAACGGTTTGTGCGTTGGCGGTACCTCCTACGTCCAGGAAGTTAGCCGGATCGCCGCCGCTCAGTTTGATCATGTCCATGGTAGCCATAGCCAGACCAGCACCGTTTACCATGCAACCTACGTTACCGTCCAGTTTCACGAAGTTGAGGTTGTATTTGCCTGCTTCCACTTCGGTTGGATCTTCTTCCGTGATGTCGCGGAGGGCTTCCAGGTCGGGATGACGCATCAGGGCGTTGTCGTCCAGGTTTACTTTGGCGTCAACGGCAATGATTTTTTCATCGCTGGTTTTGAATAACGGGTTGATTTCCAGCATGCTGCAATCCAGTCCTACGTAAGCGTTGTACAGGTTGGTCACAAATTTCACCATGTTTTTGAACGCTTCGCCGCTTAAACCGAAGTTGAAAGCGATGTTGCGTGCCTGGAATGGCTGCAGGGGCATATTGGGTTTTACCCATTCTTTGTATATTTTCTCAGGAGTACTGTGTGCTACTTCTTCGATATCCATACCGCCTTCGGTAGAATACATGATAACGTTCTGGCCTTTAGCGCGGTCCAGCAGGATAGACAGGTAAAATTCCTTTACCGGGTTAGGGCCGGGATAATAAACGTCCTGAGCTACCAGTACTTTGTTTACCAGTTTACCAGCTTCGCCGGTCTGGATAGTTACCAGTGTACCACCGAGGATGTTACCTGCAATGGTTTTCACATCTTCCGCATTTTTTCCTACCGCTACGCCTCTCTGCTCAGTTCCACGGATTTTACCTTTCCCGCGTCCACCAGCGTGAATTTGCGCCTTAACTACTGCAAACTCGTTGCCGTATTGCACCTTCAGTTGCTTGTAAGCTTCGGCAGCTGCTTCCGGTGTTTCTACCGGAATACCTTCCTGAACCGGTACATTATATTTTTTCAACAGTTCTTTAGCCTGGTACTCGTGTAAGTTCATCGCATAAAATTTGCCGCTAAAATAGGTCATTATGATTTAAATATAAAACTGCAGTCATTTGTGAATTAAAAAATAACTTTGCGCGGTTTGATTTTTAAATCCGACTTTTAATTAATAGCATAAACAGATGAGTGAATTAACGGACCAGATTAAAGCAGCTGGGGACTATATCAGGAAATACTGGCAGGAGACGCCGGTAGCCGGGGTGATATTGGGAAGTGGACTGGGTAACCTGACCAAAGAGATAGAACAAAGTATTGAAATATCTTATCGTGATATTCCCCATTTCCCGGAATCTACGGTGGATGGGCATTCGGGGAAACTGATCCTGGGATACATGCAGGGCAAGCCCGTAGTGGCGATGGCGGGCAGATTCCACTATTATGAAGGATTTTCCATGAAACAGGTGACTTTCCCGGTGCGGGTGATGAAGGAACTGGGTATCCATACCCTGTTCATTTCCAACGCTGCCGGTGGTATGAACGCCCAGTTTGAGGTGGGCGACCTGATGATCATCCGGGACCATATCAACCTGCAGCCGGAACACCCGCTGCGTGGCCGTAACGAGAATACGCTGGGGCCCCGTTTCCCGGATATGAGCGAACCTTATTCCAAAGAGCTGATTCTGACAGCCTGTCAAATTGCCGCTGCTCACAATATTGACCTGCATACCGGCGTATATGTGGGAGTGCAGGGACCAACCTTTGAAACCAGGGCTGAATATAAATATATGCATATCATCGGCGGTGACGCAGTAGGTATGAGCACAGTACCGGAGGTGATTGTAGCAGTACATGCCGGTCTGAAAGTTTTTGCTATGAGTGTTATCACCGATATTGGCATCCGTGAAGAGGAAAACGTGATCACCCATGAAGAGGTACTGGAAGCGGCCAATGCGGCAGAACCTAAGCTAACGCTTATCTTTAGTGAATTAATCCGGCAACTATAAACGTTTTGTCATTTTCGGATGAGGCAACTTTTTATTATCATAGCCCTGCTGTTGGCAGGTAGTCATTCCTTAATGGCACAGTTCAATACCGGGCGTTTCGGCAGTATGGGCGGCGGTGGCGGCGGCAATAGCAAAATGCAGCGCGACACCATGCACCACACGGAAGAGCCGGACACCCTCACATTGACCTACCGCTACCTCGGGGAGCCGACGGATTTCACCATCGACTCGTCCATTGCGGATTTCAATATCGACTTCCTGAAGGTGCCGGCCAATTACATGACGCTGGGCAACAGCGGTTCGGCTGCCCGGAATATCATTTTTACCCCACTGATGAAACCCGGCTTCGACGCCGGTTTTCATGCGTACGACGTGTATGGTAACTCCCACGCCAATGCAAGGTTCTATAATACGAACCGCCCCTATTCTGAACTGAACTATCTTGTAGGCAGTAAACAGGAACAGGTGATCGGCGTCACCCATACACAGAACCGTACAGACCGTTTCAATTTTGCCTTCGACTACCGGAAAGTGAATGCGCCCGGTTATTTCCGTACACAAACTACCAACCACGATACCTACCGGCTTACCGCCCGTTACCAGAGTAAAAACAAAAGAGCGAACAGCTACCTCAGTTTTTATTACAACAAACTCAATGGCGGTGAAAACGGCGGTATTAAAAACGATACCTTCCTGGCCAACTCGCAATACAAAAACCGCCAGGCGATTGATGTGAACCTGGGCAACCAGAACGTGACCCAATACGCGTTCTTCGGTACCAAAATTCCGGTGAAATCGCAGTACCAGGAAACCGGTTTCCTCTTCCAGCAACAGTACGACTGGGGCAGGGGAGATACCATCCACATCAACGATACGACAGACTACTACCGTTACCGGCCTATCTTCCGGGTGCAGTATACGTTCAACTTTCAGAACAACAACTACCAGTTCATCGACAATAGCATGGATACCACGTTCTATACGCGGCACTATGGATTTGATTTTATCCCGGGTGATACCATCCAGGCTAAACATCAGTGGAAAATGATTTCCAATGACCTGTCGCTGGTACAGTTCCCGGTATTGGGCAATCTGGGCCACTTCATCAACCTGGGCGCCCGGTTTGAAAGTATTTCCGGTACCTTCCTCGATGCGGATATCAATTTCTCCAACCTGGCATTACACGGGGAATACCGTAACAAAACCCGTAATAAACTATGGGATTTTGCTGCCAGAGGCGAGTTTTATGTGGTGGGCCAGAATCTCGGCGACTATAGTATTTACGGTAGTTTGCGACGGCATATCAACGATCTGCTGGGCGACGTGAAACTGTCTGTTACCAACGTAAACCGGGAGCCATCCTACGTATACAAGTATTTCAACAGTAGCCGCACTACCTGGTATAACAGCACTACGGCCAAGGAGAATACCACCCAGCTGCAGTTTGCAGCTGAAAACAAAAAACTGCAATACAACCTGGCGGTGAACTATTTCCTGTTCACCAACTACACGTATATGGCGGATTATTACCACAGTGCACAGGCGCCGAACCTGTTTAACCTGTTACAGGTAGTATTCAGCAAGAAATTCACCATCCGGCCGTTCTCCTGGTTTGCAGAAGTGGCGTTCCAGCAGCGCCATGGTGAAGGCCCGCTGAATGTGCCTGCATTCTGGACCCGTCACCGCTTTGCATTTGAAAAGCTGTTGTATCGTAACCTGAACCTGATGACAGGTCTCGAATTCCGTTACAATACATCTTACAATGCAGACGACTACTCTCCGTTACTCGGACAGTTTGTTTACCAGAACGACACAAAAGTGAAGTACAACGCGCCGGATATGGCTGCGTTTGTGCATTTCCGTATCAGGTCCTTCTCCGCTTTTGTGCGCGCAGAAAACCTGAATGTGTTCTTTACACAGAATAACCATTCCGCCCCGCTGTATCCCTACAATAACTTCGATTTCAGATTGGGACTGCGCTGGTGGTTTATTAACTAATAAAAGCTGCACCTTGTATTTCTTCCCAGGGGGTACAAGGTGCAGAAAATATCCTTATATTGTTGTTTGTGTAACCTATACCCGTAACCCGTAAACCTATCCCATTCTATTTATGAAACGTTTCCTGTTAACTGTATTGTGGCAGTGTACCATTGTATGGGCAGCTACCGCCCAGCAACCTATTGAATATGGTCCTGTTCAGATTTTTGGTCTTAATGAAGGGGCTGCAGTGATTTATTCCGGAAATGGCTGGCAACAGGTCACCCGGACGAATTATGATTACCTGGAAGCCTTATTTTGGCAGCCTGTACCTGCTGGTTGGACGAGAGAATATTATGTTGGAATAAAGAAATCAGACAACTTTCCTAATTGTGGCACTATTCAGCTCCGGTTTTGGTTTCCGTGGGGAAAGGCCGCCGGGCATCAATTTGATATCCATACCGAATGGGGAATACCGGCAGAAAGCAGATATCATTGGAGTAGAATACCAAGCGTGAATGATCAGGTACAGATAGCCCATTCAATAGATAATAACGGCTATTGGAGGCTGGATGCCAGGATGGCCGGATGTACCGATTATCCTAAACCCGGTCATCGTTTATATATCCAGGGTGTATTTGTAAAAGCTATCGACAGGCCCGCGCCGTCTTCCGTTGCTATTGTTTTAAACACAGATCCGGTAGCTGCGGAACCTCCCCGCTATATTTTAGGAGGCCTTGATTCTCCTATCAGCATTGACGACCCTAATGGCAATGTGGGCATCGGCACCATGTATCCAAAGGCCAAACTGGCTGTTAATGGCGATATCCTGGCCAAAAGAGTCAAAGTCACCCAAAACGCTGCCGACTGG
The DNA here is from genome assembly GCF_014529935.1 of Chitinophaga qingshengii. Taxonomy (GTDB): domain Bacteria; phylum Bacteroidota; class Bacteroidia; order Chitinophagales; family Chitinophagaceae; genus Chitinophaga; species Chitinophaga qingshengii. Next base: position 2,297,679 of record NZ_JACVFC010000001.1, on the reverse strand, counting down.
CCTGATTACGTATTCCACCCGGAATATAAACTTCCTTCCCTGGACAGCACTGCTGCTTTTATTACCACCAACCGACACCTGCCGGGCATCCCTTCTGCCCAGCAAATAGCGGAGAATGGGCAAGATTTAGGGGAGATGAACCGGTTGTTGTTACAGAAGATAGAAGAACTCACCTTGCACATGATCCGGGCGCAGGAAGAGAACAAAGCCTTGAAATCAAGGGTGGAGCAGCTGGAAAAAAGGCAGGCATCTCCCGGAAAAAAGTAACAAACAGAAATGTTAAAATAGCCGGCGCAGCCGGAATTTGACCAGATTTATGGCGAAAAACAATTTATTGTAGTATTTTTGTACATCATATGAAACGGTTTTTCGCCATATTTTTTGCCCTTCTGTACACGCTGCTTACCAGCGGGTTTACGGTGAACGTGCATTATTGCATGGGCAAACTGGCGTCCGTAAAACTGCAGAACCTCCCTGATGAGGACCAATGCAAAAGATGCGGCCGGCCGGTAAAAAGTATGGATTGCTGTAAAAATGAGGTGAAGTTCTGCAAAGTGACCACCTCTCATCAGGCCGCCAAAGCCTTACAGCAGAGCGCCCCGGTAATGATGGACCTCCAGCTGCCGGTAAAAATATTGTCCACACCCGCACCACTGGCGGCTTTACAACTGCATCAACGTAGCTATCCGCATGATCCGCCGGACATAGGCACCATGCCCGTGTTCCTTCGCAACTGTGTTTTCCTGATCTGATAACAGCCTGCATTTGCATGTTTTCTACGTGAAAACGTAATGGTATTGCTGTATTCTTTAATTTATAACTATTCAGATCATGAAAATATTATCCATTCTTTTAGTAGCTTTTAGTATCTCTTTCGGTGCCCACGCGCAATATAAAAAAGCCAGCCTGCAGGCTTCCGGCCTTACTTGTGCCATGTGTTCAAGGGCTACGCTGGAATCATTGCAAACCCTGCCGTTTGTAGATAAAATCGATACAGACCTCGATAACACCACTTTTATTCTCCACTTCAAACCGGATGCAGCGGTAAGTATTGATGCCATCAAACAGAAAGTGGAGGATGCCGGTTTTTCTGTCGGTAAACTGGTGGTGACCGCCAACTTCAGCGATGTAAAAGTGAAAAACGATGCGCATGTGCCTTTTGCAGGCAGTACGCTGCACTTTATGCATGTAAAAGATCAGGTACTGAACGGTGACAAAGACATCACCGTGATCGATAAAGACTTCGTTTCTTCCAAACAATTCAAAAAATATTCAACTGAAACCACGATGTCCTGTTATAAAACAGGAGTGATGGCCGACTGCTGCACACCGCATGACGCCAAAGCTTCTAAGAGGATTTATCACGTCACTATTTAATCTTCCCGGTTTCAGTATATGCGCAAAATTTTGATGATGGCGGCGGCACTGGGTGCCTTCAGCCAGGTAACAACAGCTCAGGAATTATACGTTAACACAGAGCCAGCCAGTAATATGCCGGCCAATTCACTCGGTATCCGGCTTACCAACAAGTTCTTTAAAATGGAACATGATGGTACCACCGGTATGCGGTTTGAACCGGAAGTCATGTGGGGCATTAATAAAAAACTTATGGTACATGCCATCGGTTATGCGGCCAATATGATGCAGTCCTCCATCCGGATGGAAGGCGGAAGCGTTTATGCCAAATACCGCTTTCTTTCCCTGGACCAGCAACATGCCCATTTCAGGATGGCGGCTTATGTGAAGGGATCGGTGATAGATAATCCGTACTTACCCTCTACAGCCGCCACCAGGAAACCGTACAACAATACGGACATCGACCTGGAAGGCGCTACCTCCGGTGTGTCGGGCGGTATCATTGCTACGCAGCTGCTGCATAAACTGGCTTTGTCTACTACGTTAGGGTATTCCCGTTATATGAACAATGTAAAGGATAATATCCCGGAAGGGTTCCCGAAAAATTCCGTAAATTATAGCCTGTCCGCAGGATACCTGGTGCTGCCGGTGAGATATAAAAACTTTAACCAGACCAATCTGAACCTGTATGTAGAACTGTTGGGTAAAACCAATACCGATGCAGCAGGAAGGGGTTCTTACCTGGATATAGCGCCGGCAGTGCAGTTTATTTTCAACAGCACTACAAGACTGGATTTGTCGTACCGGACACAGCTTACCGGGGATATGGCACGTAATTCGTTCAATTCGTTTCTGGTGCGCATTGAACACAACATTTTTAATATTAAAAAATAAGCCTGCGTGAAAACCGATCTGTTCATAAAAAATATGGTTTGTCCGCGCTGTATTAAAGTAGTTAAATCAGTGCTGGAAGCCACACCACTCACGGTAACCGATATGCAACTGGGTAAAGCCACTGTGGAGGGAAAGGTTACTGAACAACAATTGCAGGCAATTTCAGTTGCTTTGCAGGCGGAAGGTTTTTTACTGATAGACGATAAAAAACAGCAGCTGGTAGCTGCGATCAAAAATATCGTGGTAGAAACCGTCCACTATTCAGAGCTGGATGAAATGAGAGAGAATTTCTCCTCGCTGCTGGCTGGCAAGCTGCAAAAGGATTATCATTACTTAAGCAGCCTTTTTTCAGAAATGGAAGGAGTAACCATCGAGCAATATATCATTCAGCAAAAAATTGAAAGGGTAAAGGAACTGCTGGACTACAACGAGTTGAGTTTAAGTGAGATCAGTTATAAAATGGGATACAGCAGCGTGGCGCATCTGTCGGGCCAGTTTAAAAAAGTGACCGGACTAACGCCCAGCCAGTTCAAACAGGTAAAAACACCCAAACGTATTCCCCTCGATAAACTATAATTGTTAGAAGTTAGTTGTTTTAGTTTTAGTTGAAAAGAGAGGCTACTGTACACCGTAGCCTCTTCTTTAAAAAAACAGGAGATGAAAAAAGTATTATTGTCTGTGTTAAAATTTATAACATCATTATTCACCAAAAAAGAGTGCTGCCGTTAACGGTACGCCTGGTGTTATCTTATTATTGTCCCGGAGCCCATCGCTCCGGGATTTTTATTTTTGGCACAGAAATTATATATCTTTACCGATCGAATTACACAGATGAAGTACAAGATTCTTATTTTTAGTTTGTTATGCGGCTCTGGAGTGTGTTTGTTGTTAGCCTGTGGACAAGGAAAGAAGCACGTCGCCCCCAAAAAGAAACAGATTGTCGCCAATATCCGGCAACTGGACGAAGTGGTAAAAGAAAGTGTCAGCGAACGTTTGACCGCCATCCGCGAAAATGAAGGTTTGATGGAAGATAGTCTTCCCGCCTTCCGGCCCCAAGCCCTGCAGGATTTTTACAAGGAAAACGACAATGCCAGCCGATGGTCTAAAGATGGTGTAGCCAATGCGGCTGCAGCCACCATGATAGACGCTGTCCACCAGGCGGAAGACGTTGGCCTGTTACCTGCACATTACCATGAACCGGCGCTGAGCACGGCCTGGCAGCAGTTAAAAAACGATCCTGCCGCGAAAAAAGATGCCGCCTTATGGGCCCGGATGGATGTGATGCTGACCGACGCCTTTATGAGAATGGCCTCTGACCTGCATTTCGGCGCTGCCCCACGGGATAGTGTGACGCTGAAAGCCGACTCCCTGTTTACAGACGCACAACTCACCACTAAGCTGAACCAGGCTTTGCAACAGGGAGAAGTAACCACCATGCTGCATGACCTGGAACCTACACATCCCGGCTACCTGGCGCTGAAAGAAGGTATTCGTTCCTTTAAAGAAAAATATGCGCCGTATCATTGGGATACATTGCCCCTGAATTATACCGATACTGCTGCTTTTCGCCAGTTGGTCATCAACCGGTTGGTGCAAAGCGGTCACCTCGATACTGCCGGAAAAGTAATAGACACCACTTTGCTGAAAACGGGTGTGAAAGCCTTCCAGAAAGAGTTTAACATCTATCCGGATGGCGTAGCCGGTAAAAGAACGGTGATGGCCCTGAACCGCAGCACGCACGACTGGGTGATGCAGGCCGCAGTAAACCTGGACCGCTGGCGTAAACTGCCGGATACATTGCCCAAACAATATATCATGGTTAACCTGCCCGGCTATACGTTGCAGGTGGTAGACAGTGGTGAAGTGAAACTGGAATCCAGGGTGATTGTGGGTACACCGCGTACCCGTACGCCTATTCTTAACTCCTACATGACCAACTTTATGCTGTATCCCTACTGGCGCGTGCCTTACAGCATTGTATTCAAGGAGATGCTGCCGGCTATTAAAAAGAATGTGGGCTATCTGGCGGCTAAAAACCTGGAGGTAATTGATGCTTCCGGCAACGCCGTAGATCCGTCTACGATAGACTGGAGCAAATTGTCCCAGGGCCATTTCCCTTATGTACTGCGGCAGATGGATGGGGTAGATAATTCGCTTGGTATCATGAAATTCAATTTCCGCAACAAATACAGCGTATACCTGCACGATACCAATAACCGCGGGTTGTTCAAAAACTCCATGCGTGCCATGAGCCACGGTTGTGTGCGGGTGCAGCAATGGGACAGCCTGGCGCAGTACCTGGTATCTTCACCGGATACGGCCAACCACAAAGGGGATAGTGTGCGGGCATGGATTGCACGGGAGGAAAAACGGCAGGTAGACCTTACCCGGCGTATCCCGCTTTATTTCCGCTATTTTACGGCAGAAGGCAAAGATGGCAACCTGGTATTTTATGATGATATCTATGGAGAAGATAAGGTGGTGCGAAAACATTTAGGGATTTTTTGATTTACGGATTTTTTGATTTCGTGGATCATCAGCGCGGAGAAGATTTACGATATTGATTTTATTTACCGGATAAAATGAATAAAAAAAACCGAAGCAACAACATTTGCTTCGGTTTTTTTTCGCTCTTATAATTCGCTTTAATGATCCACGAAATCAAAAAATCCGTAAATCAAAAAATCCCTAAATGGAGAGCTTTGCTCTCAATGCTTTGTCCAGCTCTTCCAGGAATTCTTCTGTGTAGAGATAGTGTTTGCCGTGTTCCACTTTATTGCCGTGGATACAAACTGCGAGGTCTTTGGTCATTTTACCGCTTTCTACTGTTTCGATACAAACTGCTTCCAGTGCGTGGGAGAAGTTGATCAGTTCCTGGTTGTTATCCAGTTTACCACGGAATTCCAGGCCGCGTGTCCATGCGAAGATGGAAGCGATCGGGTTGGTGGAAGTAGGTTTACCGGCCTGGTGGTCGCGGTAGTGGCGGGTAACGGTACCGTGAGCGGCTTCTGCTTCCATGGTTTTACCATCAGGAGTAACCAGGGTGGAAGTCATGAGGCCGAGGGAACCGAAGCCTTGTGCAACGGTGTCGGATTGAACGTCGCCGTCGTAGTTTTTACAAGCCCAGACGAAGTTGCCGTTCCATTTCAGGGCAGAAGCAACCATGTCATCGATGAGGCGGTGTTCGTAGGTGAGACCGGCAGCATCGAAGGCAGTTTTGAATTCGTTTTGATAGATTTCTTCAAAAATATCTTTAAAACGGCCATCGTATTTTTTCAGGATGGTGTTTTTGGTGCTCAGGTACAGCGGCCATTTTTTCATCAGGGCCTGGTTGAAACAAGCGCGGGCAAAGCCTTTGATAGATTCGTCGGTGTTGTACATTGCCAGTGCAACGCCATCGCCTTTGAAGTTGTATACTTCATGTTCGATCACTTCACCGTTTTCACCTTCAAATTTGATGGTGAGTTTACCTTTGCCTTTGGTAACGAAATCGGTAGCGCGGTATTGGTCACCGAAAGCGTGACGGCCAATGCAGATAGGAGCAGTCCAGTTAGGCACCAGGCGCGGTACGTTTTTCATCACGATGGGTTCACGGAATACAGTACCATCCAGGATGTTACGGATAGTGCCGTTCGGTGATTTCCACATTTGTTTCAGGTTGAATTCTTTTACGCGGGCTTCATCAGGGGTGATAGTAGCGCATTTGATACCTACGCCAGTTTCGCGGATAGCGTTGGCTGCATCAATAGTTACCTGGTCGTTGGTCGCATCACGGTGTTCCATGCCCAGGTCAAAGTATTTGATTTCTACGTCCAGGTATGGAAGTATCAGTTTGTCCTTAATGAATTTCCAGATGATCCGTGTCATCTCGTCTCCATCCAGCTCTACCACCGGATTAGCTACTTTAATTTTTGACATTACGGTTTTTTTTAAAAAATTAGATTAAAAGCAACAAAACGAACAACTATTCAAGCAAGTCCCTAAAAGGGATAATCACGAAAAATACAAATAGCTGGGAAAATTTCAAAACATTTTCACAGGCTAAGGACGTTAAGTGTTGCAAAAGCGGGCAAAGATATTCTTTAATAACATAAAAAAACAAGCAGGGAAGCAGATCTGCCGTTATTAATTATATTATATAATAACATAATTAATAAGATAGATCTTTGCTTTCCCTGCTTGTTTTAAATTATCTGTAAATATGTTTGCGCGCTAAGCGGGCAATTAGTGTTGCATTTGTTTGATCACTTCATCGGCAAACTCGCTGGTTTTTACCAGGGTAGCGTCGTCCATCAGGTTGTAGAAGTCGATGGTAACGCGTTTGCGGGCGATAGCAGTGCTCAGGCCATGTACAATGATATGGGCAGCTTCTTTCCAGCCCATGTATTCCAGCATCATTACACCGCTCAGGATAACGGAAGATGGGTTCATGGTGTTGGTATTGGCGAAGCGGGGGGCCGTACCGTGTGTAGCTTCAAATACAGCGTGACCGGTAACGTAGTTGATGTTGGCGCCCGGTGCGATACCGATACCACCTACAGCCGCCGCCAGTGCATCAGAGATATAGTCGCCGTTGAGGTTGAGCGTAGCCACTACGGAGTAATCCTGTGGTGCCAGCAGTATCTGTTGCAGGAAGTTATCCGCGATCACATCTTTGATCAGCAGTTTACCTTCTGCCAGTGCAACTTTCAGCTCTTTATTGGCAGCTTCTTCGTTCTGTTCTTTTTTGGTTTTTTCCCACTGTTCCCAGGTGTACACTTTATCACCGAATTCTCTTTCTGCCAGTGCATAGCCCCAGTTTTTGAAACCACCTTCGGTGAATTTCATGATGTTGCCTTTGTGTACGAGGGAAACGGAAGGACGTTTGTGTTCGAGTGCATACAGGATAGCAGCGCGTACCAGTCTCTCTGTACCTTCGATAGACACCGGTTTGATGCCGAGGGAAGAAGTTTCCGGGAAACGGATTTTTTTCACGCCCATTTCATTCTGGAGGAAATTGAGCAGTTTTTCACACTCTGGTGTACCTGTCATATACTCAATGCCGGCATAGATATCTTCCGTATTCTCACGGAAGATGACCATGTCTACTTTCTCCGGATGTTTTACAGGAGAAGGTACTTTGTTGAACCAACGTACAGGCCTTACGCAGGCGTAGAGGTCCAGTTCCTGGCGCATCGCCACGTTGAGCGAGCGGATACCGCCACCTACGGGAGTAGACAAGGGGCCTTTGATAGACACCAGGTATTCCTTCAGTGCGTCCAGGGTTGCCTTAGGCAGCCATTCGCCGGTTTCCTGGAAGGCTTTTTCGCCTGCCAATACTTCTTTCCATTCAATTTTCCGCTCACTACCATAGGCTTTTTCTATAGCTGCGTCAAATACGCGGACACTGGCTTTCCAGATATCCGGACCAATTCCGTCGCCTATAATAAATGGTATGATTGGGTGGGTAGGGACCTGTAACAGGCCGTTGTTCATCGATATTTTTTCTGCCGGCATAAAACGGTTTCTTTATGCGTTACGTAATTGTGTAATCGGGTGCAAAGGTACGGCATTCCGGTTTATGGCAGGTCAATTTTCTCCTTAATTCTATGTGAAAAAGCAGTGGTATATAACTTTTTGTACATGTTAGGATTAATGCTATTTTGCTGTTCATTTTTTTATCAGCATAAAACAGAAAATATCCCGATGGTCCCATATTCATACCTGGCGCTGGGTGACAGCTATACAATCGGTGAAAGTGTAACGGAAACAGAGCGTTTCCCGGTACAGGCAGTGCAATTGCTTCGTAGTAAAGGGATCGCTGTGGATGATCCCAAAATTATCGCCACTACCGGCTGGACTACCGACGAGCTGGAAAAAGGTATCCGGGAAGCCCGTATTACCGGCACTTTCGACCTGGTCACCCTGCTCATCGGGGTCAATAACCAATACCGGGGCCGTAGCCTGGAGGAATACCGGGAGCAGTTTTCCCTGTTGCTGCAGCAGGCCATTGATTTTGCCGGTCATCGTGTAACGCATGTAGTGGTACTGTCTATCCCCGATTGGGGGGTAACACCCTTTGCGGCCGGCAGAGACCAGGCGGCCATTGCCCGGGAAATAGATGCTTTCAACGCTGCCAATAGAGCCATCGCGGCGGCTTCCGGCGCCCATTGGCTGGATATTACACCCTATACCCGCGAAGCTGCACAGGACCCGGCACTGGTGGCGGAAGACGGATTGCATCCTTCGGGGAAAGACTATGCCCGCTGGGCAGCTGACCTCGCCGCACTATCTGCGCAGATACTGCACTGAGCAAAAAATATCCTATATTCATATCAAACTGAAAACCTACACTATGGAAAGCCATATCGTTAAAGTATTATCCATTACTCCTGTCACGCACAATGTAAAACGTTATAAGGTGGAAAAGCCTGAAGGATACACCTTTGTACCCGGTCAGGCTACCGAAGTAGCAGTGAACAAACCCGGCTGGGAAGATGAACGCCGCCCCTTTACCTTCACCGGTCTCAATGAATGGAACCACCTGGAATTCACCATCAAAAGTTATGCAGACCATCACAGTGTAACAGATCTGCTGGGGCATATCAAACCCGGCGACAGCCTCATTATACACGATGTATGGGGCGCTATCCATTATAAGGGAGAAGGTGTCTTTATCGCCGGAGGCGCCGGCGTAACACCCTTTATCGCCATTTTCCGCGACCTGCAACGCAAAGGACAGCTGGGCAACAACAAACTGTTTTTCTCTAACCGCACCTACGCCGACATTATACTTAAAGAAGAATTTGAACAGATGCTGGGTAACAACTTCATTAATACCATTACAAGGGAAGAAGTACCCGGTTATGAGCATCATATTATTGATGAAGCTTATCTCAAACGCAACATCTCCCACTTCAACCAGCATTTTTATATCTGTGGCCCCGATCCAATGGTACAGCAGCTCCGGGAAGTGCTGGAGAAGCTCTCCGGCGAGGCCGACCTGGTAACGGTTGAAATCTAGTTCCAGGCCTGAAGCCCCGGGCTAAGATGTTATTCAGACCTTTTTTATGGTTGACGTAAAACAATTGCCTTATTTCCTGCTTTCAGGGAGATAAAATCGTCATTTCTGCTGCTTCCGGCGCGGTTTTACCGGAGTTTGGGCACCGGGGAATAAAGGAGAAGATATTTTCACCGGTATTTTCCTGCTTTTTACCGGTAAAAGCACATTTTTAGCCTAAAGGCCCTTTCACAGCAGCTGTTGCCGTCCTACTTTTGTATTGTTAAAACATTCCAGCCATGAAAAAAGAAAGACAATGATTAAAGATGACTTTGTCGCCAGAAGAAAAAGAGGCCGCAGTATAGGCGGTGTGATCCTCATCCTGATAGGTACCAGCCTGTTGTTACAGCGGCTCGACCTGGATATCCCCGGCTGGGTTTTCTCCTGGCAGATGATATTGATTGTAGTCGGCCTGGCATTAGGCTTCAAACATAACTTCAGAGGTGGGCCCTGGTTTGCGATGATCGTAGTGGGAGGTATTTTCCTGGCAGGCGAAATTATGCATTGGCCTTATAACACGGCTAAATTTATCTGGCCGGTAGTGTTGATAGCGATTGGTATCACGGCTTTGTTTAAACGGCATAACGAACACCCCTTCACCGATGCCCGGTATTTTGCCAAAGACCGCACCAGCGGCGATATATCGTCAGATATGGATACTATCAACATATCCTCCTGCTTCAGCGGTATGGAGAAGGTAGTCACCTCTAAAAACTTTAAAGGTGGTTATGTATCCAATATATTCGGCGGAACAGACCTGAACCTGATGCAGGCAGATATCAACGGTACGGTAACACTGGAAGTGACCGCTATCTTCGGCGGATGTGAAATTGTAGTACCGGCCAACTGGACCGTGAAAGTAGACATCTCTACCATTATGGGCGGCGTAGAAGAAAAACGACCTGCCGCGCTTTTGGGAAGTATTGATAAAGACAAAGTACTGCTGCTGAAAGGCTCCTGTATTTTCGGTGGAGTGGAAATCAAAAGCTTCGCCTGAAGGGCCATACGGAAACCTTTTCAGCACAGTATCTTATCCAACTTTTTAAATCTTATTGTATGTATTGGTTTGTTGCTAAAGTAGTTTATCAGATCATTTGCGGTAATGGCAGTCATACACCGCAGTTCGATGAACAGTTGAGACTGATCAGCGCTATCTCTAAAAAAGAAGCCTATCAGAAAGCAAGGGAAATCGGGATGCAGGAACAATATGCATTCAAAAACCAACAACAGGAACTGGTACAATGGAAGTTCATCAACGTACCGGAAGTATATACCCTTGATCAACTGACAGACGGCATGGAGCTGTATTCCCGCATAGAGGAGCCGGGAGATCCCAACTCCTATCTCGCCTGGCTGCAGATGAAATCCGCCCAGCTGCAGGGGCAACAATATATTGAAGTGAACGTTTAAAAACGGACATCAAATAAAGCGCTTTTGGCAAAAGAATTATATAAAGGAAACTCCCGGTGGAGTTTCCTCACCTCTTTCCTGATATGGCTGGTATTGTATGGCGCACTGCTGTATTACTGGTTCAACCTCACGCTATGGCAATCTATTTCAGACAGCTCTGTGCATGTGCTGTTGCTGGGCGCTGCCGGTTTCCTGATCAGCCGTAACCTGTCGTACTACCGCCCGGGAGCCGGTATCAACAAGTTCCTGTATGTAACCGTCGTTAGTTCTGTAATGGCCGCGTTGTGGGTTTTCTTTAGTCACTGGCTGCTGGAAACCACTTTCGATACCGACCCGGTATACCTGCATTGGCTGAACAGCGCCATTCCCATTCATTTTATCGTCGGTTGTATGATCATTGCCGGCATCGGTTACCGGAGCCAGTTATGGTATGATAAAGAAGAAGAACAGGGGGAAAGGGAAAGGAGAGAAGCCAATGAAGCCAACGTACGCGAAGCAGAACTGTACAAACTACGGCAACAATTGCAACCCCACTTCCTGTTCAACAGCCTCAACTCTATCAACGCGCTGATTATGATCCGCCCGGAACAGGCGCGGGAAATGGTACTGAAGCTGTCCGACTTCCTCCGCGGCTCCCTGAAACGGGAACATGATCACTGGATCTCGTTGAAAGAAGAACTGCAATACCTGCAGTTATACCTGGACATTGAGAAAGTGCGGTTCGGACATCGTTTATCCACCAACGTTAGTTACGATGAAGCGGCGGAAACCATGTATATGCCGCCTATGCTGTTACAACCGGTAGTAGAAAACGCTATTAAGTTCGGATTGTATGATACCATAGGAGATATTACCATTACCATCAGGGCTTATGTAGAAGAAGGGATGTTGCTGCTGGAAGTGAAGAACCCGTTTGACAACGAACTGCAGCAACCCCATAAAGGCACCGGTTTCGGGCTCACCTCTATCAGAAGACGGCTATACCTGCTGTTTGCGCGGCAGGACCTGCTGGAGACCAGTTCTCAGGAAAATATTTATACCACCCTCATTAAAGTACCACAAACACATGATAAAAGCAGTAATAATTGATGATGAACCGCTGGCGCGTGAAGTGGTAAAGGAATTCCTTACCGGCTACCCGCAGGTACAACTGATGCAGGAATGCAACGATGGATTTGAAGGATTAAAAGCCATTCAGCAACATCAGCCGGATATCATCTTCCTGGATATTCAAATGCCCAAAATCACCGGTTTTGAAATGCTGGAACTGGTGGAAAACATGCCGGCGGTTATTTTTACGACCGCCTTTGAAGAACATGCGCTCCGTGCTTTTGAAGTACATGCGGTGGACTATCTGCTGAAACCTTTTTCCCGCGACCGTTTTGATAAAGCCTTCCAGAAATGGCTGGAGCAACATAACAGCAATGCCGCCGCTACCGCCGCTTTGCTGGAAACCGCGGCGGCTACGCCCATGCAAAACAACCGGGTGGTAATCAAAATCAACGGAAAAATCAAAATCATCCCGGTACAGGATATTCACTACCTGGAAGCAGCAGATGATTATGTGAAGATTGTAACCCAGGAAGGTAGTTTCCTGAAAAATAAAACGATGTCATTTTTTGAACAAACGCTGGACCCGCAACAGTTTACCCGGGTGCACCGTTCGTATATGCTCAATGTGAACCAGGTAACCCGTATTGATCCTTATGAGAAAGAAAACCACCTGGCCATACTGCGTAGCGGGGCCCGGGTATTGGTGAGCAAAACCGGCTATCCCCGGCTGAAAGCGGCATTGGGACTATAATGCCGCAAAGCGGCGCTCCAGCTTTTCTTTGAGTAATATCTTCTGCGCCTGTGTTCCCCTGGCAATCAGCCGGTTCCCACAGTATGCTTCATAACTGCAGATAATTTCATTTCCCTGTAAAGCAGTGATGGTAGCGGTAAAATGTACCTCGCTGCCTTGCAGGGCGGGTGAGAGGTGCTCTACTGTTAAAAGAGTACCGATGCCTTCCTCTGCGTCTGTTTTCATCTCCAGTACAAACATCCGGCAACACCATTCTGCATCCCGTCCCAGCGCAAAGGTGGCGTACACGGGATGTACCTGCCCGCTATCGAAAGCGGCGCAGTCCTCTGCCCGTACGTGACGCGTGAAGTGTTTAACATCGCCGGGCCGGAAGATGGATTGCATAAGCTACGTTTTATCTTCCCAAATTACGCATTTAATCGTTTAGGCGTGCACGGCAGCCTGCGCCTGCTCATACAGCCGCAGCTGCGTTTCCAGCATGGATTTATAGGCTGTTAACTGCAACTGTTGCCAGGACTGGGCCAGTTTGTTAACGATCTGCAGCAGCGCTTCCAGCTCGTATTGCAGGAAGATATTCTGGTTCTCATCAAAGTAGCGGTAACCGGAACTGATAAATGCGGAACACAGTGGAGACAACAATTCGTCGATACTGCTGTCTTGTTGGTCCAGCAGCTGTTGTAGCAATGTTTTCAACCCGGCTTCCTCTTCCTGCAGGAACTGGTCGCGCATCACGCAACGCTGCCCGAGTGAGGTTTCTGTTTCCACCAGTTTGCGCAGGGCTTTGTCCAGGTTGTCCAGTACCTGTTTGCGTTCTTCCTGTTGCAGGTAAATTTCCCTGTATTGCTGCCATGCCTGTTGCAGGCTCTCCCTGTACTGGCCGGCATGTGCGAGAAAGAAATCAAAGGCCTGTTTGTCCAGCAGCTGCAGTTTTTCCTGCTGAATATTCAATTCCGCTTCCAGTTGTGCGATGAGGGTGTAACAATCATCTACACTGTAGCGGTTACCATCAAAATCGAAATGCGTGATGCCGGCATCTTTCATCTGGAAGGCTTTCAGCAGGGCGATATCTTTTTGGTTCCAGCTGATGGATGTCCATAATTGAGCGTTGGCATCGTTGAATAATTCATCGAAGCGGGTGACGGGTGTATGGCCGGAAGGTGTCAGGTCCCGGTCTCTCGGGTCGATGAGGCGTTTGTCGTAGAACCCTTTGTAGGCTTCGGGCAGGCGTCTGTCATCGATACGTTGGTAAACCCACTGCTCAAATTCATCAGCGGAATAGGCAGTGCAGGTTTCTATCGGTGCACGATCGCCATAGATATAGCGGGTAAAGGATTGCTGTAATGTTTCAAACTGCCGGAACAGTTGACCCGCGCTGGTTTCATTCGGTATTGCATTCATATCTGCGGCTTCCATATTGGCTTTGCGTTGTTCCAGCGTAGGGTGACTGGCCCATTGTTCGTCGTAATTGATGCGGGAAGCGCCGAAAGAAGTGAGGAAACCAAAGGTGATATCCGGTAGCCCATTTTTCAGCGGCAGGTTGTATTCATAGGCAATGCCTTTGAAATAGCTGAGCTGATTGTCGTACAGATTAAGGGAATATTGTTTTTTGTCGTTGAGTCTTTCGTTGGCCGCATTTAATGCTGCGTTATAGCAGCTGGAAGCCATTTCTATGCGGGCTAGGGAGGATACCACATTGTTGCCGCCTGCAACACTGGCGGCTATGGTGTCTGCATGGTATTCCATCTCGCGGCTCAGACCCATGTAACTTTTGTTGATAAGCCGGAATATGATTCTCAGGATAGACTGGATACCGGTTGCCACGCCAGCGGCGATATAGGCGAAAATGGCGAGTATCGCATGTACGCTGCCGACAGAACTGATAAACTCACTATAGCCTTCGTTATCATATAGCATATTGTAGATGATATGGTTGGCATTATAGGTGAAGCTGCCCAGTTTCATGCTGCGTTGACTGAAGTGGCCGAATTCGTGCGCCATGACAGCTTTAAACTCGCTCAGGTTGATACAGGTGACCAGGCCAACGCCTATCTCCAGATTTTTACGTACCGGCAAAAACATACTCCAGAAGCTGGAATGATAGAATACGCAGGCATTTACATCGGGAGAGAGGAATATTTTTTTCGGGAAAGGGGTACCGGTGTCCTGGGTCAGCTGACGGATAAACGCAAACAATTCCGGTTGTTCCGCTTCGGTGATTTCTTTCCTGCCTGGTTTATCACTGTCTGTTTGGGCGAAGGCAAATTTGATGAGGAAATAAAGTACGGCAATGCCCAGGAATATCAGTGCCCCGCCCAATATGATGGTGAGCGTGTTAAACAGGGAGATCAGGAATATACCGGCGTAGCCGCAGGCAACCACTAAGAGTACTGCTGCGGCCAGTAAAATAACATAGGTGAAAAGAAATAACAGGATAGCTGCTATTGCTTTCACTGCTTGTCGACGGAAAGCGGGAGTAGGGCGCAATTTCTCCTCAAATACCCGTTCAGGGCCGACGGGGTATAACAATTGAGTCATCGGTTAAATGTGTGGCGTTGGATAAATAGTTACTGTTTATGTCATAATATTATAAATAATCTTTCTAAATAAAATCATTTGGTCGGAACATGATAAGAATATCATTTATTGCACTACCAGTACCGGTACTTTTACGAAGTGACGTACCTGGTTGGCTGTTTCCCCGTAAATCCAGTCTTTGATGCCTTTGTGGCCGTGGCCGCCCAGCACGAGGAAGTCGGCTTGTTCGTGGTTAACGATGCGGGCAATTTCCTTGGCGCGGTGACGGAAGCCCAGCATGCCGCTGGCTTTAATGCCGCGGCTATGCAGCAGTGCGAGGTAGGTGTCCAGTTGTTCCTGGTCCTTGCGGGTTTCAAAATCGTCTGATTCCTTACCGAAATATTTGGCGGAGGCGCTTTCTACGATGTGTATCAACAGGTACTCCGTATGTTCGTTACCGTGAGCAATGGCATTGGAGATGATTTGTTCATCTTTTTTGCTGAATTCCAGCGCCATGGCGATACGTTTGTATTGCGGCTTCTCCAGTTCGCCGAGGGAGACCTGCGGCGTATGTATACCGCCGGTAGTTTCCTGCCGGTAGCGGCTGATCAGCGGATATACCACGGTGATCACCAGCAGTATGATGAAGCCAAGGGAGGCGAGGATGATGATACCGTCTACCCAAACGCTGCCGTTGCCGGAGATGTAACCGATCGCTTCTGTGTACACCATGCGCATATTCAAATATACCAACAAAGCGGTGATGGCCCAGCTGATCACCTTGGTCACCGGTTTGATGGCATATTTGCCCATGGTATGTTTATCGCTCACGAAATGGATCAGGGGGATGATGGCGAAGCCTAACTGCATGCTCAGCAGTACCTGGCTGAATACCAGCAGGGGGCCTACCTGGTTTTCGCCTGAAATAAGGATGACCAGGAAAGCCGGTAAAATGGCCAGCAGCCGTGTTAACAGCCGGCGCAGCCATGGATTGATACGCAGGTGCAGATAACCTTCCATGATGATTTGTCCTGCAAGGGTGCCTGTAACGGTACTGCTTTGTCCGGCTGCGATCAATGCCACCGCAAAGAGTATGGGTGCTAGTTTGCTGCTCAGCAGCTGTTCCAGCAGCTGGTGTGCGTCCTGTATTTCCGCCACGTCAGTCCGGCCGGTTTTAAAGAATACGGCCGCCGCCAGGATCAGGATCGCTGCATTGACCAGGAAGGCCAGGTTGAGCGCGATGGTACTATCGAGGAAATTAAGTTTTAATGCCTGTTTGATACCGGCATCGTCGCGTTTGATTTTACGGGTTTGTACCAGGGCGGAGTGCAGGTACAGGTTATGCGGCATAACGGTAGCGCCGATGATACCGATAGCGATATATAAAGCCGTATTATCCGGGATGGAGGGGATAAAGCCGTGTGCCACCTCCCGCATATCGGGCCTGGCCATTACCAGCTGTACCAGGAAAGAAACGCCCACGATAGCCACCAGGGCTACGATAAAGGCTTCCATTTTCCGGATGCCGTAACGCTGTAATACCAGCAACAGGAAGGTATCCAGCACGGTGAGGCTCACGCCCCATATGAGGGGCAGGCCTGTCAGCAGTTGCAGCCCGATAGCCATTCCCAGCACTTCTGCCAGGTCGGTAGCCGCGATGGCTATTTCGGCGAGGATATACAGCAGGAAGTTGACGCTGCGGGGATAGGTTTCCCGGTTGGCCTGTGCCAGGTCACGGCCGCGTACAATACCCAGCCGGGCGCTGAGGCTTTGCAGCAGCAGTGCCATGAGGTTACTCATCAGCAGCACCCATATCAGTTTATAGCCGTATTGGCTGCCGCCGGCCAGGTCGGTGGCCCAGTTGCCGGGGTCCATATATCCTACGCTGACGAGGTAGGCCGGACCAAAGAAAGCGAAGAGTTTTTTCCACTTTGATTTAGTATTGGTATCGATGCTCTGATGTACCTCACTCAGGGACGTTGCGCGATTGTAGTCCATAGTCTTAAACAGGTCTTACCATGATATTTTTAGCTACCTGTTCACTGATAGTGAGCGCAGGTGCATGTTTTATTTTGATTTCGATGGAGTTATCGTATTCATAATGGGCCAGGATCTCCAGTTGGGTACCGAGTCCGATGCCTTTGGCATTCAGGAATGCCAGCAGGGCGGTGGACTGGTCGGTAACGGCGGTGACGACCAGGCGTTTGGCGTTGGCCTGGTCCAGCGATGTCTGCGGACGAGGTTTAACCATTTTGCCATGTGCGTCGGGGATAGGGTCTCCGTGCGGGTCTACTGTTGGGTTGCCCAGGTATTCGCTGAGGCGGTTGGTCAGTTTTTCGCTGCGTACATGCTCCAGTTCTTCCGCCAGTTCGTGTACTTCTTCCCAGCTGAACGCCAGTTTATCCACCAAAAAACATTCCCACAACCGGTGGCGGCGTACAATCTGCAGGGCTGTTTTACGGCCTTCGGAGCTGAGGGTAATGCCCTGGTATTTTTCGTAGTCTATCAGTTGTTTTTCTTTTAGCTTTTTTGCCATATCCGTTACAGAAGCCGGTTTGGTATCCAGTTCATAGGCCAGAGCGTTGGTGGTGACTGCTGTATCCCCGTCCTGGAGCTTGTATATGGCTTTCACATAGTTCTCTTCCGCAATAGATAAGTTCATATCGTCTAAATTATTATTTAGACAAATCTAAATAATTTTTCTAAACTTTTACCCATCCGGTATGTTTTTTGATTTTAGCTGCGCACATATAAAAACTATATCTAACTTTTCGCCCTGAATCAACTTTGCATGAAGCGTTACCTGTTATTAGTATTGACAATCGGTGCACTGGCAGCCTGTAAATCCAAAAAGAAAACTGGCAGTGGTGCTGATGAGCCAATGACATTTGAAGACTTCCAGGAATTATTCGTTCCGGGAACATTACCGTATAAAATAAATGCTGACACGCTGCAGCTGAAAATAGCCGATTCGCTGGCGGTGGATACCGCAGCGGTGAACCAGTTTTTGACGGACACACTTACCAAAGGAGATTATGGTAAAACAGAAAAAGTGAAGTTGTTCCCGTTGACCCGTATCCAGGGGAACCTGACCAACTACATGGTTATTAAAGCCGTAGGCCGTTCTCAAACTACCGGTTATCTCTGTATGCTCGACAAAAAAGGAAAATACCTGAACCGTTTACGTATAGCCAATACCGGTAGCAGCGATGGGACAGTTACCTACACTTCCATCGATAGTAAAAATGTGATCAAAATCAGCACAGAGAAAAAACTGGGCGCCAATAACGTCTCCCTGAGAGAAGATTTTTATGCGGTAGATAAAACAGGTGCGGTACAGTTGATCATGACTAACTCCAACGGACCTACCACCCCCGGACAGATCTTTAATCCTATCGATACCTTACCGCGTAAGCATAAGTTCTCCGGCGATTACACTGCCGGTGACATGAGCCTGATTTCCATCCGCGATGGGGAAGATGGTAAGACCTTCCAGTTTTTCATCACTTTCTCCAAAGACAACGGCAGCTGTAAAGGTGAGCTGAGTGGAAGAGGACATTATATTGCCGGTAACAGAGGGGAGTATAAAGACAAAGAATCTTCCTGTGGTATTGCTTTCCAGTTTTCCGCAGGCCGTGTGAGTATCCGGGAAACAGGCGGTTGCGGCGCTTACCGCGGCATTAAATGTTTCTTTGAAGGGAACTATGCTAAAAAAGCGGAGAAGAAGAAAAAGAAACCGTAAATATTTAGGGATTTTTTGATTTACGATTTTTTGATTTCGTAGATAGATAAGAGCGAAGACAGAAGTGAATACTTAATCATTCACTTCTGTTTTCGCTTTTTCGTTTGTAGGATAAGGAATCTGAGCGGAGGTTGTCAACAGGAAACCAGATTTTTTCGTGTAAGTTTGATTATAGAATCTAATTCATGCTTAAGAAATCATTTCTCACAGATGTCAGAGATATGCTTTTTGCGGCCAGACAAAGAGCATATGTGGCTATTAATTCCGCGATGGTGGAAGCGTATTGGTTTATTGGTAAACGTATTTTTGAGGAAGAACAGCAAGGAAAAGAAAGAGCCGACTATGGTACATACCTTATAAAAGAGTTGGCAAAACATCTAACAAAAGAGTTTGGAAAGGGATTTGAAGAACGGTAATTACGTCGTATGCGGCAATTTTACCAGACGTTTCCAATTCGGGACGCAGTGCGCCCCGAATTGAGTTGGACGCATTATAGGATATTACTACGGGTTGAAAATCCAACTGCCAGGGACTATTATGTAGCTGAGACAGCCGCGCAATCGTGGAGTACACGCCAACTGGAACGAAATGTTAATACGCTGTATTATGAGCGATTATTATCTACCCAGAATAAAAGAGCCGCCTTAATGGACGAGAAGAACATGGAGAAAGTGTCATCCAGTGACATGATTAAAAATCCATATGTTTTAGAGTTTTTGGGGCTGCAGTGGCCAACGGGATATTCAGAAATTGAAATTGAGTCTGCGATAATCAACAATTTGCAGTCGTTCTTATTGGAATTAGGTAAGGGTTTTTCGTTTGTAGGTCGTCAATACCGTATTAAGACGGATACCAAGGTATTTTACATTGACCTGGTATTTTACAATTATAT
Organism: Chitinophaga qingshengii; assembly: GCF_014529935.1. Lineage (GTDB taxonomy): Bacteria > Bacteroidota > Bacteroidia > Chitinophagales > Chitinophagaceae > Chitinophaga > Chitinophaga qingshengii. The sequence continues at coordinate 2,278,028 of NZ_JACVFC010000001.1, read as the reverse complement.
TCTTAAGTGTTTTGTATTAATTGACTTGAAAATAAACGAACTAACGCATCAGGATATTGGGCAAATGGATATGTATGTCCGAATGTTTGAGGACCTGAAGAAAACAGAAGGGGATAATCCTACAATTGGTATCATACTTTGTGCTGAAAAAGACCATACAATAGTTAAGTATAGCATACTGGAAGAAAATAAACAATTATTTGCATCCAAGTACCGGCTTGTATTGCCAACAGAAGAAGAGCTGAGAGCAGAACTTGAACGGGAAAAACAATTAATCCGGGAACAGATTGCAAAAGAGAAATGATGTATTATGTAAGTGGCCAAAGGTGATTGGTTCACGCATTAAAACAAAAAAGCCACTCAGTAGTACTACTGAATGGCTTTGTGTGGGAGCTACTGGATTCGAACCAGTGACCCTCTGCTTGTAAGGCAGATGCTCTGAACCAGCTGAGCTAAGCTCCCGGAAAAAAGATCTTTTAAGTACGATGAAGTGTGTGGGAGCTACTGGATTCGAACCAGTGACCCTCTGCTTGTAAGGCAGATGCTCTGAACCAGCTGAGCTAAGCTCCCTAAAAAAGATCCTTTAATAAGTCAAAATAACCTGAAGTGTGGGAGCTACTGGATTCGAACCAGTGACCCTCTGCTTGTAAGGCAGATGCTCTGAACCAGCTGAGCTAAGCTCCCTTCTTTCTTTGTTACCGCCGAGCCTTTCGTTCGATGGGATTGCAAAGGTATAAACTATTTTTATTCTACCAAATATTTTTTGAAGTTTTATAAAACAAATCGCCTGAAACCCACTTGTGTAAGTGGTTTCAGGCGATTGAAAAATATTTATCATTCCTGATATGAATGATGAATTGTATACATAATGTACGTTTATGCCCCTTTATTTTTTAGGTCCTTTGAAGATACGTTTGAACGCTTTACCCAGTTTATTCAGGTTGGCCAGCTGTTCCTGTATAGGCGCGAGCGTAAGATCTTCCGGCTGCAATCCTGCTTCCAGGTAATCAATTTCTGTTTGTTCGGGGTATAGCAGAATCACGTTGTTGTCTTTAAAATGACGGCTCATTTTACCCGGAATATTCTCCAGGTACGCGTGATAGGAGAGCGTGCCTTTACGGGCCGTTACCACTACTACCAGGTCGTCGCGGGTGACTTCGCGGGAGAGTATCAGGAAGTCCTCGATCGATTCAAATTGTTTGAAAGTCACTTCCACGCTTAGTTTGGACTGAGTGATAAACGCTTCCGTGATAGACTGCGTTTTGGCGTTGCAGAATACCAACAGTTTGGCGCCGGCTTGTTTGGCGAGCAGGAACATTTTCTGCAGGTAGTGCAGAAAACCTATTTCGTATTCCGTATTCGGTGGTAGTACCAGCACCATTTTTTTAGTAGTGTTGAGCGGGTACAGGAAGTTGCATACATATACGGTTTCCCATACACTTTGTAGTACGTTGTCCATGGTGGTACCGAAGATGTTACCAAAGAGGCGGTCGGTGGTACTGGTTTTGTCTGTCCAGCCCAGGATCACATCGCTGATCATGAGTTCTTTTGCCGCGCGGGCAATACCATCGGATACGTTGAGGTCGATACGGGTAACCACCTGTACGTTACTTTCCGTGGCGGCTGCATGTATCACTGCTTTTTCCATCATTTTATTGGTGAGATGGATTTTATCTCGTGCTTCCTCATTGTCCTGTACAACGGCCAGCGGATAGATAGGCGTAGGTACTTTCGCATCCTTGATCATGACCGCGAAATCGAGCAGCGCTTCAATACGTTCGGGGTTGGAAACCGGTACCAGTATACGTTCGGGCTGATCGGGGAGTTCGGGTTTTTGTTCTGCTTCCTGCAGGGCGAGGCGGCGGCCGGCATTTTCCGTGACGAAAGAGCCTACCAGGCAGGTGATGAGAATGAGTACCACAGTGCCGTTCAGCACGTGTTCATCTACGATGCCCATATTAAAACCGATGAGGATCACCGCGATGGTAGCAGCAGCGTGGGCGCTGCTGAGGCCGAAGATGACGTTACGTTGAGTAGCGCTGTATTTGAAGATCAGCTGCGTAAAGAAAGCGGCAAACCATTTACTGCTAAGGGCCATGAGGGTCAGGGCGCCTGCAATGATCAGCGCTTCCGGTCCTTTGAGCAGCACGCGCAGATCTACCAGCATGCCTACACTGATCAGGAAAAACGGAATAAAGAGGGCATTACCGACGAACTCGATACGGTTCATCAGCGGCGAGGTATGCGGTATCAGCTGGTTGAGGGCCAATCCGGCCAGGAACGCACCGATAATGCCTTCTACGCCGGCCAGTTCCGCGAGGAAAGCCGCTGCGAATACGAGGGCCATCACGAAGATAAAATGGGAGGTTTTATCGTCCTTTATCTTCTTAAAAAACCAACGGCCCAGTACAGGCATCAGCCAAAGGATAATGAGGGCAAAGATGGTCAGGGAAATGCCCAGTTTCACCCAGAAATAGGTGTCGAGGTTCCCAACCTGGGCGCCGGTAATAACTGCCAGTATCAGCAGTACCGCAGTATCGGTGATGATAGTACCGCCTACTGCTACGGTTACGGCTTCGTTTTTGGTGATACCCAGTCTGCTGGCCAGCGGATAGGCTACCAGCGTATGGGTGGCAAACATGCTGGATACCAGCAGGGTAGCCTTGAAGTTAAAATGCAGTACATAGGTACAGACTACAAAACCGAGCAACAAAGGGATAAAGAAAGTCAGGGCGCCGAACACCATACTGCGATAGCGGTTCTTTCGGAACTCCGTCATATCCAGTTCCAGGCCGGCGAGAAACATGATATACAGTAAACCTGCCTTGCCAAACAAATCGATGCTACCCTTTTCAATAATGCCGAAACCGTGCTCCCCAATAGCCATACCGGCCAATATCAATCCGATGATACTGGGGATACGGAATTTGCGGAGGATAATGGGAGCCAGCAGAATGATGAACAGTACCAGTGAAAAAATAGGTACCGGATCTTTCAGGGGCAGATGGGTATCCATCAATAAAACCAAGCTATGAACCATATAACACGTAGTTATTTTGTTTATCGTCTGTTTACCATTTCTATACCGTAAAATGGGGTAGAAACAGCAAATATGAAAATAAACAAATCGTAAATAATCATTTTCTCTGGGTCAAATATGGATAAATTAACGAATAATCCATGTAATTTTGCGTAAAGCTTTGTTTAAAAATGAGCGAAAGAACTAATACACAGGTATTTACAGAAGAATTGGAAGACGTACTCGTGGCAGAAGACGAGCAGTTTCCCTTCAGCCTGGTAGTGTGGAATGATGATGTCAACACTTTTGACTGGGTCATTGCTTCCCTGATCGAAGTATGTGGTCATACCCATCAGCAGGCGGAGCAATGCGCCCTGATTATTCATCATAATGGTAAATACGCTGTCAAAGAAGGCGAATATCACAAACTGCGCCCCATGTGGGAAGCGTTGGTGGAAAGAGGTATCAGCGCTACCATCGAAGAAATGGCGGACCGTTAACCCATGCCCGTTTTCCGTCTCAATAAACGACTGCTTTTTCCTCCGGTACACCTGGCAGAGCCGGATGGCCTGCTGGCCGTAGGCGGCGACCTCTCCGTGGAAAGACTGCTGCTGGCTTACCGATCCGGTATCTTTCCCTGGTTCGATGAACGACCTATACTCTGGTGGAGTCCCGATCCCCGTTTTGTACTGTTTCCGGCCGATCTGAAAGTGTCTGCCAGTATGAAACAGGTACTGCGCCGCAACCAGTTCCGTATCACCTATAACGCCGATTTCCCCGCTGTCATTGCCCGCTGCAGTAATATTACCCGTGCCGGCCAGGACAGCACCTGGATCACCGACGAGATGCAGGCAGCCTATATCCGTTTGCACCAGGCAGGCTATGCCATGTCGGTGGAAAGCTGGCTGAACGACCAGCTGGTAGGCGGTCTGTATGGTATAAAAATAGGTTCCTGCTTCTTTGGCGAGTCCATGTTCTCCGATGTCAGCAACGCTTCCAAAGCGGCCTTTATCACTTTTGTACAGGCTTATGCGGCAGAGCTGACACTGATCGACTGCCAGGTGGAAACGGAACATCTCGCCTCACTGGGCGCAGGTTTCATTTCCCGCGATACTTTCCTGGAGTTGATACAAATGCCCTGATTGTCGTAGCTTTGTGGTGACTCACCGACCCCATTTTCCATCAAAATTTACAGCTATGAAAAAAGTACTTTTGTCTTTGGCCGTAGTACTGTTTTGCAGCTTCACTGTCATGCCGCTGCAGCTTACAAAGTATGATGAAAACAAAGCCCAGTTAATCAACCGCCTGAAAGACTCAAAAAATGATTTATTGAAAGCCGTTGCAGGACTGACGGACGCTCAGCTGGAATTCAGGCCGGCAGCCGATCGCTGGTCTATTATTGATTGTGTGGAACATCTTACCGCCATCGAAAAAGCCATGATAGATGCAGAAAAAAAGCTGGTGGCAGAAGCGCCGGACCCGGAGAAAAAGAAGGCGTTAAAGTATACAGATGAGCAGTTGATCGCAATGGTGGAAGACCGCAGCAAGAAACAGACCTCACCGCCATTTGGGCTGCCCAAACATAACTATGCTGCCCCTGCGGATGCCATCAATGCGTTTGTGGCACAAAGAGATCAGCTGATTGATTATGTCTCCAATACTAAAGACATGTTGCGGGCGCATATTACCAATGATCCCAATTTAGGGATGGTAGATGCCTACCAGTTATTGTTGTTTAATGCCGCTCATACCATGAGACACATCAAACAGATCGATGAAGTGAAGGCGGACCCGGGTTTCCCGAAATAATTGCTGGCATTATCGTTGAATCCTCTCTGTATCTATTTTCAACGTTATGATGTGGAAACCTGTCGCAAAGCTCACGCAATTACCGCAGTTCCCAGTCCACCAGCTGGTTTACCCAGTCCTGGCGGAAATGAGTGGTTACACGGATGTAGTTGTCTGTGTAACCTTCCATCATACCATCTTTATTATGGTTTTCAAACAGCACCTTACGGGTTTCGTTGAGGTGTTGTTCCTGGAAGTACTGTTGTTTTTTGTGGCTGAGATTACGCAGTTGTTTATTGCGTTCGTGGCGCACATTGACCGGCACAACAGGTTTGATATCGAGTGCGGGGGTATTCGGTCTTTCTGAGTAGGTGAATACGTGAAGATAAGACACATCGAGGCTATGGATGAAATCGTAGGTATCCTGGAAGTGAGCATCACTTTCGGCAGGGAAGCCTACGATCACGTCTACCCCGATGGAGCAGTGGGGCATGAACTGTTTGATCAGCGCCACTTTTTCCGCGTACAGTTCGCGGCGGTAGCGGCGGCGCATGAGGCCCAGTATTTCGTTGTTGCCGCTTTGAAGCGGTATATGGAAGTGAGGCATGAATTTGCGGCTGTTGGCTACAAATTCGATGATCTCGTTTGTCAGCAGGTTAGGTTCTATGGAAGAGATGCGGTAACGTTCTATACCTTCCACTTTATCCAGTTCCTGAATGAGTTCGTAAAAAGTTTCTTCTCTTTTTTTACCACCGGTGAGGCCTTTGCCGAAATCGCCCAGGTTTACGCCGGTGAGTACTATTTCCTTTACGCCGTTGGCCGCCAGTTGCATGGCATTTTCCACTACGCTGCTAACACTATCGCTGCGGCTTTTGCCTCTGGCCATGGGGATGGTGCAGAAGGTACAGCTGTAGTCGCAGCCGTCCTGTACTTTCAGGAAGGTGCGGGTACGGTCGTTGACAGAGTAGGAGGCATGGAAGGTGTTGACATCTTCAATGTCGCAGGAGCAGATTTTAGCGCTGTTGCCTTTGGTGAGCGTTTTCAGGTGTTCGGTAATGTTGAACTTTTCTGCCGCGCCCAATACGAGGTCTACCCCTTCAATAGCAGCAATTTCCTCGGGCTTCAGCTGGGCATAACAGCCGGTGATCACCACCATGCTTTCCGGAGCACGCCGCTGGATACGACGTACCAGCTGCCGGCATTCCTTATCGGCATTATCCGTTACAGAGCAGGTGTTGATGACATACACATCTGCCGTATCTTCAAAATCCATCTTAACAAACCCATCCTGTTCCAGTAACCTGCTCAAAGTGGAGGTTTCTGAAAAATTCAGCTTACAGCCGAGTGTATGAAATGCTACTGTTTTAACCTGTTCCATAAAGGATGGCAAAGGTAGGAACTTTTTATGTCATAGTTAGGTAAGTAATTTTAAGTATTTTACACCCGCTTTTCTTAGAAAGTGAGTCCTGTTTATTGAATATGAAATCATTACAAAAGTATCTGCCCGTAATTTTACTGGGATTGTTATTGTTTGCCGGCTGGCATCAGGAGTGGTGGAAAGGAAACAACAAAAAGGCTTCCTCCCCGATTACCGAGAAGCCGGTAGTAACCCCTTCAGGCAGAGCGACGGGGGCCATTGCGGAGGGTACGCTCAACCGGCAGGCCCGCCTGGAGTATACCAGACATGCCATTTGTCGGATGGAATGCCGTCATGTGACCAGAGAAGAGGTGCAGGAAATATTGGCAGAAGGCAGGATTAACCCGGAAAAGTCCAATCCCAATGATCAACCGTGCCCGACCTATGCGCTGGAAGGTTATTCCCATGAAGGACAGCATCTTCGTATTGTATTCGCTCCCTGTGACGCACAACATGCCAAAGTAATCACCTGCATAGACCTGGAAAAAGACTGGAGTTGCAGCTGCGAGTAGGTTTTCACGCAAAGCGCGCGAAGCTTTTTATTTTTTATTAAGAACGCAAAGGAGCGGAGACCGAATTATTTTATCATTCTTGCATTTTATTATTTTATCATTAGTTATTTAATCAAATATGGTGGGGCTTTGCGATCTTAACCTTATCTTATGTGCCTTTGCGAGAAAAAAGTCGTAGTTTTCCGCCATCATTCACATTTCTACAAGGCGTTTATGAATTTTCTACTGAAACCGTTGCGTGTAATCTATGTTGTGTACGCCGCTATCGTTTTCCTGTCTATCATGTTTCTGATCCTGCCGCCCATTTTCCTGGCTTCTTTGCTGGGTAAGGAGAAAGGTGGGAATATCATCTTTTATTTCCTGCGTTTTTGGGCACATGTGTGGTTTCCGATGGTAGGCATGCGTGTTACCCGAAAATATGAATGTGAAAGAGATAAAGAGCCTTGTATCTATGTGGTGAACCACCGTTCTTACCTGGATGCGGCCATCGCAGTAAAAGTGATGCGTTTACCGTTCCGCCCGCTGGGAAAAGTAGAAATGTCAAAAATTCCGTTTTTCGGATTTATTTATAAAAATTCTGTGGTGCCGGTAGACCGTTCCAATGCGGCAGCCCGCGCCAGGAGCGTACGGGAAATGATGAGTGCGCTGAAAGCGGGTATCTCTATGCTGGTATTTCCGGAAGGAACCACCAATGAAACCAGTGAACCCCTGCGGCCTTTCCATAACGGCGCGTTCCGGATGGCCATCGAATTGCAGATACCTATCAAACCTGTTTTATACGTGGACGCCGGCGACCGCCTGCCCCACAGCCTGATGAAACTGAACCCCGGCAAATGCCGTGTGGTATTTCTGCCTAATATCCCGGTAGCGGGACTGACCCTCGATGATATCAACACGCTGAAACAACAGACTTATGATATCATGGACCGGGAACTCCGCAAATACCGCCATTATCCCACATTGCAACCCGTAGGATGAAGTACGCTGATGTAATACTGCCACTGGCGCTTCCTAAAAATTACACCTATGCAGTGCCTGAAAGCATGGAAGATGCTTTACAGCCGGGGAGCCGTGTGGCCGTACAGCTCGGAAAACAAAAAAAATACGCCGGTATCGTAAAAGCGGTACATGAACAGGCGCCTGCCTATAAAACCAAGCTACTGCTGGATATGCTGGACAAAGATCCGGTCGTATATCCTACACAGTTAGCCTTCTGGTCGTGGATTGCCAGCTACTACATGTGCAGCGAAGGGGAAGTGCTCAATGCCGCTTTGCCCGCACACCTGAAGCTGTCCAGCGAAACACTGTTGTTATATAATGATGCCTTCGGCGATGATTTTACCAGTCTCGATGATGATGAATACCTCATTGCGGAGGCGCTGCATATCCGTAAGGAACTGCGTATTGAAGAAGTACAGCTCATCCTGGATAAATCGGAAGTCTATTCTGTCATCAAAAAACTGATCGAGAAAAAGGTCTGCCTGATTTATGAAGAGCTGAAAGAAGTATATCGGGAGAAGAAAGAAAATTTTGTACAGCTGCATGCAGACTATCATCAGGAAGAGCAGCTGGCAGCCCTTTTCAACGATATGGGCCGTGCTCCCAAACAGATGGAGCTGTTGCTCGCTTTCCTGCATCTGCAGAAAACAGAAGGCGATGTAAAACAAAATGCGCTGCTGAAAAAATCCGGCGCTACTACCGCTCAATTGAAAGGGCTGGTAGATAAAAATATTCTCTGGATAGAAAAAAGAACGGTCGACCGTATCCGTACCGGTAAGGTAGATGCACAGATCGATTTTAACCTGAGCCCTTCCCAGGAAGTGGCGCTGGCGGATGTTCGCCGTCACTTTGAAGAAAAACAGGTAACTCTGTTGCATGGCGTTACCTCCAGCGGCAAAACGCAGATATATGTGAAGATGATGGAAGAATGCCTGGCCTCCGGCCGGCAGGTGCTGTATCTGTTGCCCGAAATAGCGCTTACGGCGCAAATCATCACCCGGCTGCAGAAACACTTCGGCAGCAGTATTGCCATCTATCATTCCCGCTTCAGCAACAATGAACGGGTAGAGATCTGGAACAAGGTGAAAAACGGTGAGGTACAAATAGTGCTGGGCGCACGTTCCAGCCTGTTATTGCCATTCCGCGACCTGGGACTGATCATCCTCGATGAAGAGCATGATGCGTCCTATAAACAACAGGACCCGGCGCCCCGTTATCACGCGCGGGATGCGGCCATCTACTACGCCAGCCTTTTTAAAGCCAAAGTGCTGCTGGGTTCCGCTACGCCTGCATTGGAATCGTATTACAACGCCAAACAGGGCAAATACGGGCTGGTAGAGCTGAACGAACGGTTTGGCGGCATACGGATGCCGGCTATCGATGTGGTAGACATCAAGCAGGAGATGGCAGAGAAAACGATGGACGGTAATTTCACACAAGCGCTGAAAACAGCCATCACCCAGAGCCTCGCCGAAAAGAAACAAGTGATTCTTTTCCAAAACCGGCGTGGGTATGCACCTTTTCTGCTATGTACTACCTGTGGCTGGATACCGCATTGTAAACAGTGTGATGTATCGCTGACCTATCACCGCAACCAGGATAAACTGCATTGCCACTATTGTGGTACCCGCTACCCTTACGTATATACGTGCGAAGCTTGCGGTTCTCAATCGCTGATCCCGAAAAGTTTTGGTACGGAAAAGATTGAAGACGACCTGCAACAGTTGTTCCCCGAAGCCCGCATTGCGCGGATGGATGTGGATTCTATACGGAACAAGGACAGTCACAATAAAATGATCCGTTTGCTGGAAGAGCAGGAAATTGATATCCTGGTGGGCACGCAAATGGTAGTAAAGGGACTGGACTTTGACAATGTAAATCTTGTCGGTATTCTCAGCGCCGACAGTCTTTTAAGTTATCCGGACTTCCGGGTAAATGAAAGGGCGTTTCAGCTGATGGAGCAGGTGAGTGGCCGTGCCGGCCGTAAACACGGCATGGGCAAGGTGTTGATACAAGCGAGCAATACCCGTCACCCGATACTGCATTACGTAAAGGAACACGATTATAAAAGCATGTATGAAGCGGAGATCGCCGAGCGGCAACAGTTTGGTTATCCGCCTTTTTACCGGGTGTTGAAACTCACGCTGCGGCATAAGAACCAACAGGTGGTAGAACAGGCTGCGCAGATATTGGCCAGCTGGCTGCAACCGCATATCGGCGCACAATTGGTAGGACCTGCCGCTCCGCTGGTAGCCAGGGTCCGCAACAATTACCTGCAGGAGATGTTGATTAAGCTACCCCGCGAAAGCAGGGTGATAGCCCATATTAAACAGGTGCTCCGGGAATACTTTATACAACTGCTGGCAGAGAAACGTTTCCGTTCGGTGGTGATTGTACCGGACGTGGATTGTGTATAACTACTTTTTTTTCACCAGTACCAGCGATTGCAGCTGTAGTTTCTTCAGTCTGTCCAGCATCTGCCCCATTACTTTTTTATCTTCCCCCTGAAATTCACTCTGGCTGTACCATTCGATTAAATAGATGTGCAGCTTGTTGTTTTCTTCCTCACATCTCATTTTGAGGCCAAGCACGTTATTGTGGGTGATATCCGCTGTGAAGGCTGCTTTATCGGCTATCGTGTAACCTGCCGGCAGATCGATGTGTACGCGTCTTTCCTGGTAATAGGGGAAAGCCAGTTCTATGGGGCGGTTACTTTCCGGAATGGTAAACTGGTAGCTCTGATGGCCGGCTAACAGCTGACCGATGTTGATCATGTATTGATCGCCGTCCTGCACAATGAGTCCGGGTGTTTCGATAGTACTGTTCACTACCACGGGTTTATCGAGCGGTGTGTTGGAGAATTTCTCATTCTGTGCTTCAAAAGACACCATAGTGCGGGTGCCGGGTACAAAAGGCAGCAGCGCGTTGAAGATGTTGTTGCGCAGCTCTGGTGTATTGGCCTGCATAAACGCCACTTTGGCGTTGCTGCCACCGTAGCCGCCGAAGGACTGGTTTACCTTCCATACCGGCTGACTGAGAGAGCTGAGCGTAGCGTCCAGGGTGCTGTTGCTGAAGGTGTACGCCGGCTGCGGTGTTACGATAAAGTCCGTAAGTACCTTGCTTTCATTACCTGCGAGCGTATCGCGGCAGCGGAGTGCCAGGGTGTTGCCCCACAGCGGCGGAAAACAGGGATAGCGTGTGTTCGTTTCCGTAGGAGCCAGCGCTTGTCCCTGGACAGGAAAATACAGCAGGATATTATTGGCAGCGGCGCGGTTGACCAGGTCTTTCTGCAAGGGGATGGTATCCCGGGAAGAAGTTACCAGCAGCTGCACCGGAATATTCAGCGTGTAATAGGCGGCCATCATGAGTTTCACCATACCGTTCCGGTCTGTTTGTTTGTTCCGGATAATAGTGGTAAGATCGGGCGCCTCGTAGAAATCGCTGGCTGGCCGGAGGCTGTAATTTGTTTTGATATATTGTTCCACCAGGTATATGAGTTGTGGAACCGGCAGCCGGTATTTGAGAAAAGGCCAGCGTTCCAGCTCTTTTTCCAGTTGTTTCTGTTCGTTTTTATTGATCGCCACGTAAGGGATATAAATATCTTGTCCGAATTGATCCCAGCTGAGGCGGGTGGTATCTTTGCCGGAAGTGACAGTATGCAGGGCAAAATCGATGCGTTGCAGCTGTGGCAGGTAGTAGTAGAGGTCGTTGACTTTCAGCGCCGGTACCTGGTGCAGGGCTACGTGGTGAAAATGACTGTTGTTGGCGATACTGTCTTTCACAGCAGGCACGCCATTGGCCGGATGAAAGCGGAATTGCATTTGCCGGGGCGCTACCAGCATAAATTGGGTTTCTTCACTGGCGATACCGGATTGCAGATAGTCTGCACCGGCATAGTCGAACGCTACTTTTACATTCAGTTCATATTCCAGTTCACTGCCGGCCTGTAGCTGGATATTACTCACGACAATGGCTACACGATCATCGGCCAGTTTGAGGGACCTTGTCTGGTCGGTAAGATTGGCGGTTTTGCCATCGGGGAAAACGGCCCTGATACGGAATCCGCGCAACACTTCCCCGTTTTCCAGCGTTAGCGCCAGCTGGGTAAGGCTATCGGCTGCCGCAGCGGTATTGATATGAATGCTTTTATAGGTGGTTTTATAGTGGGTAATGGCATCTGCCTTGTCCCGGTTGGTGATATTGAAATCACGCGCTATTTTATAGCTGGTGATATAATAGGGCGACTGTGCTGCCGCACCGGTAACGGTGGCAGGCCGAACGTCTTCTTTCCAGGTGCCGGGATAGTAGTTGTTGATCTGGGCGAATCCTAACAATGGTAAGCTGGCAATGCATATAGCGGAGAGGAAGAATATAAGTCGTTTCATGGTAACGAAGGTATCTAAATTCCTAAATTTTGTATGGCGTCTGATTCAAAGATATGCATTCCGGGATCAAACTGTTTGGCTACCCGTACCATGGCATGCGCTACGGTAGATGCTTTGATGCCCCTGTACTTTTTCCAGCGGCCCTGTAGCAGGAAGTAGAACAACTGGATAAGATATTTCCCCAGCCATTCGCCGAAACGGAATTCCTTGCGTTGACCGATCAGAAAAGAGGGCCGGAAAATATAGGTGCCTACAAAGCCCATGGCCAGCACTGCCTCTTCCGTTTGTCCTTTGGTACGCAGGTAGAAGTTGGAAGATTTCGGGTTAGCGCCGATGGAAGATATCATGAGGAATTGCGGGATATCCTTACGGCGTGCAATGGCGGCGCATCTGGTAGTGATACCGTAATCCACTGCCCGGAAATTCTCCTGGGTACCGGCTTTTTTGATGGTAGTACCGATGCAGGAGAAAAATACATCTCCCGTAATAGCAGCAGAAAGGCTTTCTTCGTCATCAAAGTCAACAATAACGCTTTCCAGGCCCGGATGCTGATGTGCCCAGGGATGGCGTACCAATACTTTCACCTTGCTGAAGTAGTTGTCCTGCAGGAGGGCAGATACCAGATGTGTACCGGTAAGACCGGTTGCACCGATGACGATCGCAGTTTTCATACAATTTCTGATATATTTGCTTCTATATAAAGTTAAGCTATTATGGTATCAGAAAATGTGCTGCTGCAATCCTACAATACATTTGGTATCCCGGCAACGAGCCGCTACTTTGCCCCGTTTGACAGCGAGCAGGCGCTGCTGGCATTGCTGGAGGAGCCACAGGTAAAGGGTGTGCCCCGGATGATCCTGGGAGGCGGCAGCAATATCCTGTTTACACAGGATTTTGATGGACTCATGCTCAAAAATAATATCAAAGGCATGAAGGTGGTAGATGAGGATAACGATCACGTATATGTGAAAGCCGGCGCCGGCGAGAACTGGCATGGCTTCGTACAATACTGCCTGTCCGCCGATCTGGCCGGTCTCGAAAATCTGTCACTGATACCGGGTAACGTAGGCGCCAGTCCTATGCAGAACATCGGGGCTTACGGCGTGGAGATCAAAGACTGTTTCCATTCGCTGGAAGCATTGCACCTGGAAGACCGGCGGGTAGTGACTTTCAGCAACAACGACTGTGCATTCGGATACCGGGAGAGCGTCTTCAAAAAACAATACCGGCATCAGTTTGCTATCCTGAGCGTTACCTACCGGCTCAACAAAATACCACATTTTAATACCAGCTATGGCGCTATCAACGAAGAACTGGAGCGCATGGGGGTAAAAGAACTGTCTATCCAGGCTATCAGCCAGGCGGTAATTAATATCCGCACTTCCAAGTTGCCCGACCCCGCTAAAATCGGCAATGCCGGCAGCTTTTTCAAGAATCCTTCCGTGAGTGCAGCTAAATACGAAGCGCTGAAAGCAGCTTTCCCGCAGGTAGTGGCTTATCCGTTGGCCGATGGTCATTTTAAACTGGCCGCAGGCTGGTTAATTGAACAATGCGGATGGAAAGGCTTCCGGGAAGGGGATGCCGGCGTACATGCCAAACAGGCACTGGTACTGGTCAACTATGGTCATGCTAAAGGCAGTGAAATTTATGCGCTTTCCCAGCGGGTAGTGGATAGTGTGACAGAAAAGTTTGGAGTGGAGCTGGAACGGGAGGTAAATATTGTTTGATTTACGGATTTATGGATTTACGGATTTACGGATTTTTGGGATGTATTAACCGAAGATCATATTTTGAGATCATCATTAATAGTATGGGTCAAAAGGTAATCTTCGGGTCATACATCCCAAAAATCCGTAAATCCGTAAATCCGTAAATCCCTAAATCTTAATTGATTGTATGATTTTATCTGCGTGTTCGCGGGAGTTCTCAATAAACCATATATGGGTGTCCATACCGCCGCAGACTACGCCGGCGAGATAGATATGTGGCATATTGGTTTCCATGGTCAGCGGATTATACACGGGCAGTTTTTTAGCATCGTCTGACAGTTGGATACCTGCATTTTTCAATAGCGCAAAATCAGGCTGGTAGCCGGTCATCGCAATAACGAAGTCATTGGCAAAAGTGACTTCTCCATCCGGTGTGTTGATTGTCACCGTTTGTTCCTCGATACTTTTGATGGTAGAATGGAAATAGGCTTTAATAGATCCTTCCCTGATTCTGTTTTCGATATCCGGTTTTACCCAGTATTTAACTCTTTTACCGATTTCGCCTTCACGGATGACCATGGTTACCTGGGCACCTTTCCGGTAGGTTTCTAAAGCGGCATCTACGGCAGAGTTATGGGCACCTACCACTACTACCTTGCGGGTAGCGTAGTAGTGCGGATCTTTATAGTAATGCGTTACTTTAGGCAAACTCTCACCGGGTACGTCCAGCAGGTTGGGAATATCATAGAAGCCCGTGGCGATGATCACATGGCGGGCATGATAGGCTGTTTTGGTAGTGGTGATAAAATACTCCTGTCCATGTGGCGCTATCTCTCTTACCTCCTCAAACAGGTTGATGTTGAGCGCTTCAGAGGTAGTCACGCGGCGGTAGTATTCCAGTGCTTCCGGCCGGGAAGGCTTGGGATTGATGGATACAAAGGGGATACCGCCGACTTCCAGTCTTTCTGAAGTAGAGAAGAAAGTCATGTACAGGGGATAGTTATAGAGCGAGTTGACGAGGCAACCTTTTTCAATGATGATATAGCTGAGCCCTGCTCTTTTTGCGGCCAGTCCGCAGGCAATTCCGATGGGTCCTCCTCCTATGATCAATACGTCGAAAGCAGCGTTCATAATAGCTTGTTTTTTTATAGTCCGGCCAGGTAATCCAGCAGCCGGAACATGGTTTGATTGTTTTCGTTGGCCAGGTACAGGTATTGTTCTATTTTTTCCGGGCTTTGCACGAAGGGCGCTTCGTTTGCGAAAGCGCCGCTGTTGCAGCGTAATATCTCCAGTATGGCGTTGCTGTTCATTTCCATATGAAACTGCAGCCCGATGATACGGTCGCCGTAAATGTACGCCTGGTTGCTACAGGCTGCCGAAGCGGCGAAGCGGGTAGCGCCGGGGGGTACGTCGAAGGTATCGCCATGAAAATGAAAGGTGTTCAGCCGGTGTGGCAGCACGTTTTCGAGCGGTGCTGCCTGTTCCTGGAAAGTGATGTCTATGGGAAACCAGCCTATTTCCGGTTGCGTATGCGGGTATACATTGGCGCCCAGGGCATAGGCCAGCAGCTGGGCTCCGAGGCAGATACCCAGTATTTTCTGTCCACGGCCGATAGCCTTCCTGATGAGGTCCAGTTCCGTTTGCATCCAGGGATAACGGTCCTGTTCATACACGCCCATAGTACCACCTACAATGAGGAGCAGGTCAGCTTCTTCCAAACCGCTGGTGTCGGGATCATCATCATACCAGCGGGTATGGCTGGTGGTATGCCCCGTGCGGGCTATCCAGTCTGCAATGCTGGCCAGTCCTTCAAAGGGAACATGTTGAAAATAGTGGATGTGCATGGTCTGTCCTGGTAAATGGTTATCCGAAGATACGGAGCAATCCCGAAGATTGATAACCGGAATTTTACCGGGAGCGGCATGGTTATTTTAGTTCGCTTCTTACTACGCGGAAGTATTCATAACCTTTCATGTTGTTGCTTTTCGCGCCAAAATATTGTTGGCGGTATTTATCTGCTCCGCCGTCGTAACGAACAATCATATTACGTTCATGCATAAACGCCGTGATGTTCCTGGGGTCCAGGCCATAATCCCAGTTTTCACCGGCACGCCGCAGGGTATTATTGATACGGGAGAAACCGCGGTAGTGACCGGGGTTTTCGAGTACCGCTTTATCGGGATAGCTTACAATCACCTGCGTACCGGGTGGGAAGCTGCGGATGAAGCTGAACATGGCTTCTGCCTGTGTTGCTTCCAGGTGGGTGCTGAGGTTTTCCCAGAGAAAGAGTGTTTTGTTACGATGGCGTTGATTGATCACATAAGGAGAGATGACATCGGCGAGTTGCTCTTTGTTCATATCCAGTTTTACATAATCCAGGTGGACAGCGGGTGATGGGATCAGTTCCCAGAGGCGGCTTTGTTTAAAATGCTGGGTGTCCGGATGATCTACTTCTACGAAGCTGACAGGTTTACCGAAGTTGAGCCGATGCGCTCTGGTGTCGAAGGTGGCGCTGAGAATAATGATTTGTGTGATGTCTTCTTCACGGACAGCCTGCAGGATCATGTCATCGATCAGTTTAGTACGGGCGATGGCGGCGGTATGCGTACCGGGCCATCGTATCTGGATATAGGCCGCCAGCAGTTTTCTGAAAAAAGGAATACGACAGCCGGAGATTAGCGTCTGGTGGTAGTTTGATAAAAAGGCTGCGGCGTACGGATCATGAAATAACCGTTCTTCAGCTGGTTTGGTACTTTCCATGGCCCGGAAAAGTGCCACATATGTACTGGATTTGGTAGATGGCGCCTTACTCATAAGGACTTTAACTGGTTGTTGATGATGAATAGTTTCTCGGGGGAGATGCTGGTCGTCTGTTGGTTATTTTTGCGTGACTTGAATATCAAATATATCGTAAAATTATCAAATCGAATCCGGGAAAATCACCCCCGTAAAATAATTACTTCACCAGTTGCAGGATAGCCAATAAGGCGCCCGCGCTAATACATATCCATAATACAATGCCCTGTAACAGCGGCTGCCAGCCTATCCCACGGAATGCCTGCCGGGTAAGACCGGCGCCAACCAGGAACAGGGTGAGGGAGAGCGCCGTTTTAGCGCTGTGTACGAGGAACGGTCCTACGGTGGCAACAGCGGGCACCCAGGTGTTGAGTATCATCGCAAGCAGAAAGAGACCAATAAACCAGGGTATTTTTATTTTGCCGCTGCTGTTGCGGAAAAGCAGGGTGGTGATAAAAGCTACCGGCATGATCCAGAGCGCGCGGGAGAGTTTAACGGTAGTGGCTATCTGTAAAGCTGTTTCCCCGTATTTGTTGGCGGCGCCTACAACGGAGCTGGTATCGTGTATAGCGATGGCGCTCCATAAGCCGAACTGCTGCTGGGAAAGGTTCAGCCAGTGGCCTACTGCGGGAAATACAAACAGTGCCAGGGAATTGAGCAGGAACACGATGCCCAGCGCAACGGAGATTTGTTTTTCGCCCGCTTTGATGACCGGAGAGATAGCCGCGATAGCGCTGCCGCCGCAGATAGCCGTGCCGCAGGCTATGAGGTGGGAAGTGCCTTTTTCTATTTTCAGTAACCGTCCGCTGATAACGCCCAGTAGCAACGTTCCTGCAATAGATATGACGGTGAACAGGAAGCCGGTTTTACCTGCCTGTAATGCAGCGTGGGCGTTCATACCGAAGCCCAGTCCGATAACGGAAAGTTGCAGCAGCCAGTGTGTTATTTTAGGGGTGATGTGCGCAAAAGGATTGCCTGTGGTTTGAGCAAGTGCCAGTCCCAATAACAGGGCTACCGGCGGTTGAACAACGGGTAACAGCGTAGCGGCAGCCGCCACGATAAAAATTAGTTTCGGTAAATGCAGGGCCTCCCGTGTATGTCCGGTCTTTTGTAATTGCATAGCAGCTTGATTTTTTCAGACACAAAGGTCTGTTCATTTGCTGCCGGAGTCAAATGGTCAAAAGTGATAGTCCATAACCACAGGTTATGACCTTGATTAATCCACGGAAACGATAAACTTGTTGAATTTAGTCGCAAAGTCTTCCTGGAGGCTCTTTTCAATGCCATTGAAATAATGGATGGAAAAGTTGCGTTGCAGCCTGCGGGTAGTAGTGCCTGCCAGGTCCAGCGGACGGGAATGCACCACGCCGATCAGTTGTTTACCCTGGCAAACCAGTACCATCCGGTACAGTGGGCTGGGATCGTCGATACCGCTTTCGTAGTTAAAATAAAGGGTGTAAGGGCGCAGGGATTTATCTTCTTCCAGTTTAAAATTATGGATAAAGGCCTGCATATCTTCTTCGCGGTGATCTTTATGTTGACGGAGATAGTTGATCAATGCCGTTTCTATGACGGTACCGCCGCGGATATTTTTCTTCTCCGTATAGCCGCTTAGGTTAGCCCACATTTTTTCGCCGTTGGTAGCCACCGGCAGGCGGATATCTTTCTCCAGTACGCCGGCCTCGACGCCATTGACTTTGAGTTTACGGCCCTTGCGGAACAGCGGTTTCGTATATTCGGCACCGGTAATGTCAATATCTACGCTGACAGGGTACCAGCCATCTTTCAACGGCGCACAGTGCACGGGTATATAGTCGGCCAGGGTGGCAATGATATCGCCTTTGGGACCGGAGCGGATAACGGTACCGGGAGATACCCTTTCTCCGACAACAGGTACTGCTGTGGTGGTGGAAGCAGCCGTTTTTTTGCCGGCAGGTTTCTTTTTGGCAGAGGTAGTAGTAGCAGCGCCGGTGGTTTCATCTTCATTACCAAACCTGCTATGTTTGTCCGAATGGCAGGCAAACAATAACATCGTTAGCGCCAGATAACAAAATTTCTTCATAATTGATTGGTACACAAAGTGTAAGATAGGTAAAATTATCCAATCGGAGATTTTGTTTCCGGAGCGATGGCAGGTTGATCTCAGAATTCTGAGAAGATAACGTGATCGCCTATCTGTAGCCGGCGGATTTCCTTCATGCTGGAGAAGGGGTCCAGGGGCGACCAGGCAGCGGCGGTGAACAGTTGTACCGACTGGCCCCGGAGTTGTTGTTCCAGGCTGTTGATATTGGTAGCAGGGAGCAGGTTCTTTTTGATATAATAGATCCGGGGATCATTTTTCAGGTGGATCACGTAACCGGGGGAACTCTGGCTGACTTCCAGCACTTGTCCGGTTACCGGTTTGCAGGTGTTTTTACTGATCCGGCGTGCGGAAGGGATGCCGGAAATGAGCAATACAAGAATGAAACAGGCTACGATCAATAAGGTAGCCGGGCCTTTGTTGCTGGCTTTGTTGTTCATCATCAGTTGGCAGGTGTTGTAGTGGTAGTAAGTTATAGGTAATGCTCTAATGTACGAAAATATATGAATAAAAAAAGCAGGCTGTAAGCCTGCTATGTATCAATGTCTTAATTTTTTTTCGAATCGGTTTCATCTTCCCAGTCTTCGCTTTCGTCCCAATCTTCATCTTCATCCCAGTCTTCATCTTCTTCTTCGATCAGGAGGCTTTCATCGGAGCCGGGTTCCACGTTGTTGGCGCGCCAGTGGGCCACTATTTCATCGTTCTTTTTCTGAATGGCGTCGAAGCTGGTAATTTTTTGCTCGTCGAAGCGGATTTCCACATCGGGGAGAGCTTTGATGGCGTTGAAACAGTTTTCCAGCAGGGCGATGTTGGCGGGTGCATTACGCAGTGCGCTATACGAAAGGCGGATAGCGTCGAAAGGACCGCTGTTGTGAAATACTTCTTCTCCGTTGAGCATGGGGAAAAGCCAGATCAGCACGTCGTCTCCGGCCTCCAGGTCGTCATTCAGAATACCAAAAAAGTCGTCCAGTTGTTCAAAGCCCAGCGGCGCCAGTTGCATAAAAGTCTGGCTGCGTGGTGGGAATTTCGGATGTTCTTCCCCTGTGATCAGAAACAATTCGCCGAAGCGGGGTTTATCCTTGGCTACAAACCGGAAGTCAATGAGGATATCGTTTTCCATTGATGGCTTTTCGTTTATACTGTAATTTAATGGTTTAATTGGAAAGGTATTTAAATTATTTGTCCTGGATAAGCGCTGCCACTATCTTGCGGTAAGCGTTTCCGTACTGGTTGATACGGGGAATATGCTCATCCGGCATTGTTGTTATGCGACGGATATTCATACGGGTAGTATCATATGTTGCCACGTTACCCAGGCGGGTTGCAGCGGACATAGCGTTTGCACGGGTTAGATCCATGCGGTAAATGTAGGATTTTTTCACGCAAAGAGCGCAGTGGAGGCAAAGAGTGCAAAGGATTTAATAAGAAATGACAAGAAAGCAAAGAGCGAAGGTCAGACATGGCCTTCGCTCTTTGCTTTCTTAATATGTCTTTGCGTGAACTACATGAAGTGGTAACGGACAAACGCTTCCATCGCCGCGTATTTCTGCAGCCCCAGCTGGTCGTACAGGTTAGCGGTGTTGGCGTTACGGTCTTCCGCACGTTGCCAGAATTCGCGCAGGTCGGTACCCTGGAAAGGCACCACGTCTTTCTGGCTTTGGTGGATGAAGATACCGAGGCGTTTCTGGAGTACCTGGTCAGGGCTCATAGGAACAGCCATTTCAATTTCGTGGATATCCCATTCCTGCCATGCGCCTTTGTACAGCCATACCCAGCAGTCTTTCGCCCAATCTTCGTTTTTCACGATGTCGAGGGCAGCGAAGATGATATCCAGACATACTTTGTGGGTACCATGCGGATCGGCGAGGTCACCTGCGCAATAGATCTGTTGTGGTTTTAATTTGCGGAGCAGTTCTACTGTCAGCTGCACATCTTCCGGACCCATTGGTTTCTTTTCCACCAGGCCGGTTTCATAGAACGGCAGGTTCATAAAGTGGGCATTTTCTTCCGGGATGCCTACGTAGCGGCAGGTAGCTTTTGCTTCGCAGCGACGGATCAGGCCTTTGATAGCGCGGTTTTCCGGCGTATCCTTCTGGCTTGGTTTTTTACCGCGGATAAATGCTTTGGCTTCGTCCAGGATCTGGGAGCTTTTGCTTTTATCGATGTCGAACATGCCTTCAAAACCTACGGCGAAGTCGATGAAACGCAGCAGGAACTCGTCGGTAACAGCGATGTTACCGGAAGTCTGGTAAGCTACATGTACATCGTGGCCTTGCTCATGCAGGCGGATGAAGGTACCGCCCATGGAGATGATATCGTCATCAGGGTGCGGAGAGAAGATCAGGACGCGCTTTTTAGCGGGTTCGGAACGTTCAGGGTGATTAGGCAACTGCGGACCAGGTTTGCCACCAGGCCAGCCGGTGATGGTGTCGCGGATACCGTTAAATTCTTTGATATTGAGCTCGTATGCAGAACCGTATTGAACGATCAGGTCGTTGAGACCATTTTCGTTATAGTCTTTATCGGTGAGCATCAGAATGGGCTTGTTCAGCTTCAGTGCCAGGCTGGTAACGGCTTTGCGGGTCAGACCGGGAGTCCATTCGCAATCGCCGGTGAGCCAGGGCTCTTTGAAGCGGGTCAGCTCAGCTGAAGCCTGTTCGTCGATCACGAATTTGCAGTTGCTGTGCTGTTGTAACAAGGACGCAGGCACCTGGTCGGTGCTGTGACCTTCTACTGAGCGGCAAACGATTTTAGCTTTATGAGAGCCCCATGCCATGAGTATCACCCGTTGCGCTTTGAATATAGTGCTCAGGCCCATGGTGATGGCTAAACGCGGAACCTGGCTCATGTTAGGGAACTCGTAGGCATTAGCCAGACGGGTGCTGTTGTCCAGTGTTACCAGGCGGGTGTGTGAGTTGATGTTGGAACCCGGCTCGTTAAAACCGATATGCCCGTTGTTACCGATGCCCAGGATCTGGAGATCCATACCACCCACGGCTTCAATACGTTTGTCGTAATCAGCGCAATATTGTTTGATCTGATCTTTCGGTATAGTGCCATCAGGAATATGGTACTGTCCTTCCGGGATATCGATGTGATTGAAGAGATGTTCTTTCATAAAGCGGTTGTAGCTCTGCAGCGCATCCGGCTCTATGGGATAATATTCGTCGAGGTTAAAGGTGATCACATTTTTGAAGCTCAGCCCTTCCTCTTTGTGCAGCCTGACTAATTCGGCATAGAGATATTTGGGGGTGGAGCCAGTGGCCATACCCAGCACGCATTTTTGATTGGCAGCGGCTTTTTCGCGGATCAACGCGGCAATTTCCTGTGCTACTGCTTTGGAACCCTCTTTCGCAGAAGGGTGTATTTCCACAGCAATTTGCTCAAAGCTGTCAATCAGTTCGATTTCCTGATGATTAATCGTCATTTGTAAACGTTTTTGATTAGATGCGGTTTAAAAACGAGCCGGAAAATTAAAAAAAATACTGCTAATCTCTGCTAAATTTTAGCTCTTATTTAATTTAAATTTATTTTAACTTAATAAGAACGTTTTTTATATTGTAATACATTCTTATCCGGCAATGTTTTAAACAGCTTTAGGTGTAGGAGTCATTCATAAATAAATCGCCCGGCCTGTAAGCCGGGCGATTTTGCTATATTATTGTATGATCATTTCATCAATGAAGAGCCAGGAGGGGCTGCCTGCGCCTACTGCTCCGGCGGGAATGGTGCCGAAGTTGGTGACGTTGAGCTTAACAAAGCGCCCGCGGGCATCTACTTTACCTCTTACCTGGTTAATACCGGTCTGGCTGAAGGCGGTTTGTTTATATACCTCTTTATAGGTCTTGCCATCTTCTGATACGGAAAAAGTGACTTGTTTGGGAGGATATACCCAGTTATTGCGCAGGTTCAGCGTATTCATACCTACCAGTCGGATGTCCTGTACGCTATCCAGTTCTACTACCGCTTCCATGTTTTTGCCGTTATAGCCAAACCACTGCCCGTCGTTATAGGAGGCCAGGCCTTCTATACCATTCACCAGTGCAGCGGCATTACCCGGATCATATTCCTTGCCGGGCGGGGTGGCGAGGGTCACCTTTTTACCCAGTCCTTTGTGGAACAGGAAACGCTGGCTATACTCGTTGCCGAAGGGCTTGTCGCCCTGGAATACCTGCGCACGGAGGGTACCGGACTGTTGTATTTGTACCGGGCCTGTATAGGCCGTGGATTGCAGGGTAGGAGCGGTACTGTCGAGCGTATACACGATTTTGCCACCATCCAGCTTACTGTCGAGTTTTACGGCCACGCCTTTGTCGTTTTCGGCTACGGTGCCGGTAACTTCAAATACGTGTTTGGCGTAGTTTACTTTCTTCTGATCGAGGCGTTTTACATGCACTTTCAGTCTTTCCACGAAGTTGTCGTAGTTGCGTTTATCGGCTGGTGACCACAATACTTCTGCCAGGGCGGAAGCGCGGGGGTATACCATATATTCGAGGTAATCGGTGTTGGCGATGTATTCTGTCCACAGGTTGGCCTGCGCGCCTTTGATATATTTCGCTTCTTCCTTGCTCAGTTCTGCCGGTACGGGCTCGTAGCTGTATACTTTGCTCACGGGGGTAAAGCCGCCGATAGCCAGTGGTTCGTTGTGGCCTTGTGACTGGTAGTGGTCAAAGTAGCAGAAGTTACCCGGCGTCATGATCACGTCGTGGTGCTGTTTGGCAGCGGCGATACCGCCTTCGATACCGCGCCAGCTCATCACAGTAGCGTTGGGAGCGAGGCCTCCCTCGAGGATTTCATCCCAGCCAATGATCTGACGGCCTTTGCTGTTCAGATATTTTTCCATGCGCTGTATGAAATAGCTTTGCAGGGCATGGGCATCTTTCAGACCTTCCTGTTTCATGCGGGTCTGGCATTTGGGGCATTTTTCCCAGCGTACCTTAGGACATTCGTCTCCTCCGATGTGGATGTATTTGCCGGGGAACAGCGGCAGTACTTCATCCAGTACATCCTGGAGGAAAGTGAATACGCTGTCGTTGCCGGCGCAGAACACGTCATCAAACACACCCCATTTGGTTCCTACTGCATAGGGACCGCCGGTGCAGCCCAGGTTAGGATATGCGGTGAGGGCAGCGAGGGCATGGCCGGGCATTTCTATTTCAGGGATGACGGTCACAAAATGATCGGTAGCGTATTTCACCACTTCTTTTACCTGCTCTTGTGTATAATAGCCACCATAGGGTTTGCCATCATATTGCTGGTTATCTTCCGAATAATGTCCTACCATCGTTTCCTTCCGTTTGGAGGCTACTTCCTGCAGGCGGGGATATTTTTTGATTTCGATGCGCCAGCCCTGGTCTTCCGTCAGGTGCCAGTGAAAAGTGTTGAACTTGTGCATGGCCAGCAGATCGATATATTTTTTGATGAATTCCACCGGGAAGAAGTGACGGCCCACATCGAGGTGAAGGCCACGGTAGGCAAAGCGGGGAGCGTCGGTGATGCTGACGCCGGGAATGTACATGGCTTCCGCCTTTTGTACGGGCAGCAGCTGAATGAGCGACTGTACGCCGTAGAAAGTGCCGGCGCTGCTGTTACCGTTGATGGTAACGCCTTTGCTGTCTGCATTGAGCGTATATCCTTCCGCGTTAGTGCTGTCATTGCCGGAATGCAGGGTGATGGCGTTTCTGTCACCTTGTTCTTTGATATCCAGTTCATAGCCGGTAAACTCTTTCAGCCAGGCGTTGAAGAGGGCGGCTGTTTTGCGGTCAGCCTCACCGGAAGCCACGATCACAGTATGTTTGTCGAGCAGGAATGAATCCTGTTTTTCTGTTACGCTGGCCGGCATCGGGATAATGCTCACTTTTCCTTTAGGCGCGTCTGCATGGCGCGAACCGGAGCAACTGCCCAGGGCGGCGGCGCCACCCAGCAGGCACAGGTAGATCCATTTTTTCATTGACACTTTTTGCATTTCGATGATGATGATAAAATTATTTCAGTTCCAGTTCGCTCAGTACGGGACGGTGGTCTGAAGCCACGGCTTCTTCGATGATCCGTGCTCCGGTTACGTTCCAGCGGCTTTTCGGGTGAACCATGATATAGTCCAGCTTAACCCGTGGGGTATCGGAGGGGAAAGTTGGTCCCATCTGTTGCGTAGCGTCTGTGAATAGTTTCTTTAACGTATTGATTTCTTTGCTGGCAGGAATAGCATTAAAATCGCCTGCCAGTACGACGGGCGTATTGGTTTCCTTAAAATATTTCACCAGGGCGCCTGCCTGCGCAATGCGGTTACCGGCGGATCTTTCGGCATCGAGGTGGGTGCTGATGAAGTGCAGCAGGCTATCGCCCGGCAGCTTCACGGTAACAATACCGGCCACCCTGGGCTCTACCGCATTTTTTGCTATGGAAGGCAGTGGTAAGGTAATGGCTTCTGTGATCGGGAAACGGGAAAGTATCCCAGTGCCGTAGCCGCCGCCATCGTAGTCCATGGCTTTGGCGAAATAAGTGTACATACCGGTGATTGCTGCCAGTTCTTTAAGCTGGTCGGTGTTTTTGGTGCGTTGGGTAACACTGTCCACTTCCTGCAGCGCTACCAGATCGGGGTTGGTAGCGAGAATCACGTTGGCAATTCCCTGTAGGTCGAGCACGCCTTTCATGTTTTCACCGTGGTGAATGTTGTAGGTCAGCACTTTTACCTTTTGCATTTGGGCAGTAAGTGATAAACCTGTCAAACAAACGACGGTGATGAGCAGCAATCTTTTCATAGCATTTAGATTTAGATATTTTCGATTTTTTGATTTACGGATTTCGGGGATTAAATCATTCAATAAATCACAAAATTCGTAAATCAAAAAATCGTAAATCATTTAAAAGCTTCAGTTACAGGTCTCCCGGTCCATACCTGCGGTGTTTTCAGTCCGAATATCCAGGCGATGGTGGCAGCAGTGTCGTACGTAACAACACTGTTCGTCAACGCTTTGTTTGCCTGTACGCCTGGTCCGCGGATGATCCAGGGAATTTGCATTTCTTCCATGGTTTTGCCGCCATGGCCCTTTTTAATGCCGCCGTGGTCGGCAGTGAGGAGGATAATAGTATTATCCCACATGCCGGCGTCTTTTACAGCCTGCAGTATTTGGCCCAGCAGTTCATCATTCTTTTTCACCTGGTCGAAATAGGGCTGTATATTATGACCAATATTGTGCCCAACACCATCGGGCTGGTCGAAATGTATAAAAAGGAAGTCTGGTTTTTTCTCTTTGATATATGCTACAGACGCCGCTGTGGCCAGACTGTCGTTGTCTTTGGTGCCTAGGTCCTTATTAACCGCAGCTTTGGGGAAGAGGTATCCGATACCTTCCCAGCTGTAGATCACGCCTATTTCCGCGTTAGGTTTCTGTTCGCGCAGTATGGTATAGATAGAAGGGAACATACCATACTGATCGAGGGTGCGGGAGGGCAGTTCGGGTTTACGGCTGTCCCATTCGGTGTAGCCGTGGATTTCCGGGCCTGCGCCCATCACCATGGATGCCCAGTTGACAGCGGAGGACGAGGGCAGTACGCTGCGTGCCTGCAGTGTCCAGGCGCCTTCCTTCATCAGCTGTTTCATGTTGGGATTGTCCACCTTCGGAAAACAATAGGCGCCAAAACCATCCATCCCGATGAGGATAACATGTTTGACCCCTTTGACTTGTGCCTGCGCGCATAGTGCACCCAGCAACAGTCCGGTTGCGATGATCAGTTTTTTCATTTCCTTGTTCACTTTTAAATGGCTTGCACGGCCGTACAGGGGCCGTGCAGCATAATATGATTGTTCTCTGCTAAGATAGCCTACTGTTTTATCTCCTGCAAGGCTTTTTCCCCTCTTTCACGAATTAATAATACTTCCTGGCGTTGGGTTTGGGAGATCCCGTATTCAGGTACGCCGGGAATACCGCCCATGCTCACATTAGGATTGCGGTATATCATGCCACTTTCCTCATAGGCTTTGGCGGAGGTGTGGAATTCTGTTACGCCGGTAGTTTTGATTAACTCCGCGATGTTATTGGCTCTCACGCCGGAACCGGCCATGATGGCGATGCGGTCGTTGGCACGTTCTACCAGGTCTTTCAGCAGTGAGGCGCCTTCTACCGCAGTATTACGGGCGCCGGAGGTCAGGATACGTTCGCAACCGATTTCAATGATCGCTTCCAATGCTTCGAAAGGATTATCCGTCATATCAAAGGCCCGGTGGAAGGTAACACCCATAGGCCAGGCCAGGTCTACCAGTTCTTTACAGCGGTGTTTATCTACCCGGCCGTCGGCGGTGAGGATACCGATTACCACGCCATTGCAACCGAGTTCTTTACATAGCTGAACATCTTTTTTCATCACTTCAAATTCCAGGTCGGAATAGAGGAAGTCGCCGCCTCTGGGGCGTATAATAGGGTAGAGATCTATTTTAACTTTTTCCCGCGCAATGGCGATGGTAGCGTAGCTGGGGGTGGTGCCGCCTTCCAGCAGGTTATCGCATAGTTCGATGCGTTGGGCGCCGCCTTCTTGGGCAGCGATGCAGGAAGCGACGGATGCAGCGCATATTTCGAGGACAAAAGACATAAGCAGTGATTTACGGATTTATTGATTTACGGATTTATTGATTTGATGGGCACTCAACGATCCCTGAAATCAAAAAATCCGTAAATCAAAAAATTCCAAAATTAAAAATAGTGTTTCCCGTCAATCAGCGTGTTATTCACCTCTTTGCTGAGTACGGCATAGCTGAATCCTTTCTGGAGGCAATAAGCGCCGTATTGTCCTTTTTTGTTGAGGGCGAGAAAACCCACCTGTATTTCTTTGGCTTTGGAAGGACTTCTTTTCACGATACGGTCTACCGCTTCTTTGCAGGCTTTTTCCGGGGGATAGCCCTGGCGCATTAGTTCCACCACGAGGTGGCTGCCTACGATTTTGATCACTTCTTCACCCACGCCGGTGCTGGTAGCGGCGCCTATTTCGTTATCCACATACAGGCCTGCGCCGATAATAGGGGAGTCGCCTACGCGGCCATGGAGTTTGAAGGCCATGCCGCTGGTGGTGCAGGCGCCGGAGAGGTTTCCTTCCGCATCCATGGCCACCATGCCGATGGTATCATGATTGTATACGTTGCCCGGCAGCATCAGCGGATTGAAGGCTGTAGCGCCGTTAGCAGGGCTATACGATTTATTTTCTATGTTGATGACCGGTTTATATTCCGATGTTTTGAGCCATTCCTTCCAGGCTTTTTCCGCTTCCGGGGTGAGCAGGTTTTCTTTTTGGAAACCGTTGGCCAGGGCAAATTGCAGGGCGCCGTCGCCTACCAGCATCACATGCGGAGTTTTTTCCATCACGAGGCGTGCCACAGAAATGGCGTGGGTAACGTGTTCGAGGGAAGCTACAGAGCCAGCGTTGCCGTGTTCGTCCATGATGCAGGCATCGAGGGTTACGCGGCCGTCGCGGTCGGGATAACCGGAGTAGCCAACGGTATGGTTGTTCGGATCGGCTTCGGGTACGCGTACGCCGGCTTCTACAGCATCGAGGGCGCGACCGCCTTTTTTAAGTATTTCCCATGCCGCTTCGTTGGCAGCGCGACCGAAATCCCAGGTAGAGATAACGATGGGTTTACCTTTCACCGGGCCTTTGGCCTGTGAGCGTGCAGCCGTTGCTGTTACACTGTCTAAAGAGAAAACAGCGGCACTGAGGGCCGCTGTTTTCAAAAAATTCCTTCTATTTTTCATATACTATTATTAGCTGTCAGATAGCCGTGGGCTAGTCTTTCATTTCCCAGGCCAGGGCGCTGGCACCGAGGATGGCGGCGTCGCTTTCCTTCAGTTCCGAGAACAGCAATTTAACTTTATTCTGGAAGATAGGCAGCAGATTTTTTTCCATGTGCTCTCTTACCGGTTTCATGATCACATCGCCTGCCTGTGTAAGGCCACCAAAGAGGATGATGGCTTCCGGGCTGGAGAACATCACGAAGTTGGCCAGGGCGGCGCCCAGGATTTCGCCGGTGAACTCGTAAACTTCCATGGCCAGCGGATCGCCTTTCATGGCAGCTTCGTAGATCAGTTTGGAATTGATTTCTTCTTTGGTATGTTCCCGCATCATGCTGGGCACATCCGGACGGGTTTCGAGGAATTCGATCGCCGTGTTGGTGACGCCTGTCGCAGAAGCATAGGCTTCCAGCGAGCCGCGTGCGCCGGTACCGGGGTGATAGCGGCCGCCGGGGATCACAATAATGTGTCCCAGTTCGCCGGCAAAACCATCGTGACCGTAGATCAGCTGGCCGTTGGCGACGATGCCGCTGCCTACGCCGGTGCCCAGGGTGATCACGATAAAGTCTTTCATGCCGCGGGCAGCACCGTAGATCAGTTCGCCCAGTGCGGCGGCGTTGGCATCATTGGTCAATACCGCCGGCAGCCCGAATTTTTTCTCGAGCAGGCTGGCTAAGGGTACTACGCCTTTCCAGCGCAGATTTGGTGCATATTCAATATTACCATTGTAATAATTGCCGTTGGGTGCACCTACACCGATACCTTTGATATTTTCGATACCACCTACCTGTGCGATCAGTACAGCCAGTTGCTGATGCAGTTCGTCCAGGAAGCAGTTTACATCTTCATGTTTGTTTGTTAACATGCGGCCATCACACAAAATATTACCTCTGCGATCTACGATGCCGAATTTGGTATTAGTCCCTCCGATATCAATGCCCACCACTAGTTGCTGACTCATAATCGATTCCTTGAGATTTTAATATGTTTTTAACTCTAAATGCAAAAAATGCAAGATACGCAAAGCACAGCGCCGGAATAACATAAGACGCGTGGATGCCTATGCTTGGGATGTCTGCCAGACCGCCCTGTACCGGAGGTACGAGTGAGCCGCCGAGGATCATCATAATCAGGAAAGCGGAACCCTGACCGGTGTATTTACCCAGGCCGCCGATAGAGAGGGCGAAGATACTGGGCCACATCACGGAGCAGAACAAGCCGCCGCTGATGAAGGCAAAAGTAGCCAGTGCACCGGAGGTGAACAGACCGATCAATACGGTACCTACGCCGAGCAAACCAAATACCATGAGGGTTTTAGCAGGTTTATCCTGACCGGCGAAGAAGCCGATGATCTGAATCAGGATGCAGATAGCGTACGGATATAATGCACTCACATCGTTGCCTTTGATGACGTTGGCACCAAGGATGACGCCATATGCCACAAAAGGTACTATCACGCACAAAATTTTACGGGTAGTTTTAGAAACATTGAATACGCTGATGGCGCCTGTCCAGCGACCGATCATCATACTGCCCCAGAAGAGCGACACGTAAGGGTCCAGTTCAGACTCCGCCAGGCCTTTGGGTGTGAGGAATCCCGGATGTTTCAGCAGCGCGCCGAGGTTGCTGGCGATGGTTACTTCCACTCCTACATAAATAAAGATAGCGAGCATACCCAGGGTGAGCTGTGGATATTTCATCGCGCCCCAACCTTCGCTGTCGCCTGCAGAGGACATTTTAGCAAAGAAGAGGATGCCGATGATACCAACGATACCGGCTACGAAGAAAGGCAGTTCGTATTTTAATACCAGTCCAAGCAGGATCAGGATAAACATGACCGTGATACCGATAATGGATTTGGTGGCTTTCGGAGATGTTTCGAAGGCTTCGTTCTGGTCAGTGCTTTCCGGCATTTTCACAAAGGCGAAGATAGCCGCCGCTACCAGGAAGAGTACAATGAGCAGGATGTATAAGGTGTTGATTTTGCTGATATCGGTACTGATATCGCCGCCTTTGATGTTACCAAACAGCAGCATGCTCACGATGATGGGGCCGATGGTAGTACCGAAGGAGTTGATACCGCCGGCGAGGTTGAGGCGGTGAGCGCCTTTGGCCGGGTCGCCCAGCAGAATGGCAAATGGATTGGCCGCAGTTTGTTGCAGGGAGAAACCGAGCGCCACAATAAACAGTGCCATGAGAATCAGTGCGAAGTATCCGAAAGTCACTGTCTGTTGGTGATCGGTTCCCAGGGTATTAAGCACATTTTCCAGGCTGGATTTTTTGAAGATGCCTGTATATTGGTGATGCTCTTCGTCTTTTGTGAATCCCTGCGGTATTTCAGCAAGGAGGTGTGGGTTGCTGATGTATTTATCTGCCGTTGCATTACCGGAGATCAGCAAAGCATAGGTGTCATTTTCTTTTTCGCGGCGGATTTTCACCTGCCGGTCGGAAGTCTGCAGTTGTTGTTCCACCTGGAAACTGCTGATGTCACTCAGGGTTTCTTTGATAGGAACAATTTTTTCTTTGTTGACACAAGGGATCATAATAGCAGACCCCAGTACAGAAATTAATAAACCGTAAATAATACCCTTTTTATATCCTATTTTATTAAGGATATCTACTTTTCGTGCTGCAGAAGCCAGATACAGGATGAGGGAGCCGATGAAATAGGCACTGTAAAAGGAGAAGTCAATCAGCTGAGACTCAAGTTGGGTAAGGTTAAAGTGAGATTTGCAGAAAGGTATGAATATACTGTTGGATGCAGCCAGGAAACCCCAGAAAAAGAACACCAGTATAAGCACAAAGAACGAAGGATGTGTACTTTGCGCGCCTTGCTTTGTTTGCTGAGCCATAAACGTGTTAAGTTACAGTGAAATTTTGCCGGATAAATGTATAATAATTTTTTAAGGATTTTCTAAAAAACCCAATAAACCGTTGCATTTTTTTTCGATAGTAAAACGTTTTAGCATATATATTTATGAATTGTAGCATAAAATATAACGGAAGTTCACTATGTTCGCGTTTATCTAAAAAATCAAACAGACAGCTATGTCCAACCAAACAGCAACAATGAATATACCTTCCAAGAAGGCGGGGTACGGCCAGGCGATGGCAATCATCTGTATTTTGTTTTTCGTGTTCGGCTTTGTTACCTGGCTTAATGGAACGCTGATCCAGTTTTTCCAGATCGTGTGCGAGTTGAACGTATCGCAGGCGCTGCTGGTAACCATGGCTTTTTTCATGGCTTATTTCTTTTTATCGATTCCTTCTTCTTTTATTCTGAACAAGACAGGTTTCAAAAACGGGATGGCGTTAGGGCTGCTGATTATTGCGATTGGCTCCCTGGTATTCATTCCTGCGGCGAATGCCCGCAGCTTTGGTATGTTCCTCACCGGTCTGTTTATTCAGGGCGCCGGACTGGCTTTGCTGCAGACGGCCTCTAACCCGTACGCCAGTATTATCGGTCCCAAGGAAAGCGCGGCTAAACGTATTTCCATCCTGGGTATCTGTAACAAAACAGCCGGCGCACTGGCTCCGCTGATCCTTGGTTCTATCATCCTGAAAGGGGCAGAGAAACTGGAAGCAGACATCGCTGCAGCAGTAGATCCTGCGCAGAAATCAGCCCTGCTCGACAGCCTCGCTTCCCGTGTAATCGGTCCTTATGTAGCTATCGCTATTGTGCTGGCTATCCTGGCTTTCCTGCTGAAACGCTCTTCCCTGCCGGAAATTGACACCGACGCAGAAGACGAAACCACTGCAGCGGCTACTACCGGTAAAACCAGCGTATTCCAATTCCCGCAACTGGTTCTGGGCGTGCTCTGTATCTTCGTTTATGTAGGCGTGGAAGTAATGGCCGGCGACGTGATTGGTCAATATGGTAAAGCATTGGGTATGAGCATCGCCGACACCCGTTATTTCACCACCTTCACCCTGGTAGCCATGCTGGCAGGTTATGTGATCGGTATCGCTACCATCCCGAAATACCTCACCGGTAAAAAAGGGCTGCAGATTTCTGCTATCCTGGGCGTGCTGTTCACCATCGGCGCTTATATGAACACCGGCTTCTCTGCCGTAACTTTCATCGCACTGCTGGGCCTGGCCAACGCTCTGATGTGGCCTGCTATCTTCCCGATGGCAATTGACGGTCTGGGCCGCTTCACCAAAATCGGCTCCGCTCTCCTGGTAATGGGTATCGCCGGCGGTGGCGTGATCCCGCAGATATACAGCGGTATGTTCGATCAGCACAGCATGTTCAACTTCCTGTACAGCAGCAGCATCGACTTCAGACATGCGTTCCTGTATTGCATGGTGCCCTGCTATGTGTACATTCTGTTCTACTCCCTGGTAGGAGATAAGATCGGCAGAAAATAATATCCTGATAAAAATATATAAGCGCAGCGGTCTGCATCCTATGGATGCAGACCGCTGCGCTTTTTATACAATCATACTCTCATCCCCGGTGATCATCTCCCCCAAAAAATCTTTTTCGCTGGCATTTCTTAATTTTTTTAATATTTTTAGGTGTAATTTTTACGTTTAATAAATTTCTGATGATACAGCAAACAAGGGAGAAATTCATTCAGTTATTTGGGAAAGATCCACTGATCGTAGTCTCCCCGGGAAGAATTAACCTCATTGGCGAACATACTGACTATAACGACGGCTTTGTATTGCCAGCCGCCATTGATAAAAAGATAGTATATGCGGTGGCGTTAAACGGTACCCGTCAATGTAACGTTCACGCAGTTTTTACACATGAAACAGTGTCCTTCGATCTCAACAATGTAGTGCCTACTCCCGGATGGATCAACTACCTCATGGGCGTGGTGTATCAGCTGCAACAGGGTAACTACCCGGTGGAAGGATTCGACTGTGTCATTGCCGGTGATATCCCGGTGGGCGCCGGCATGTCTTCTTCCGCAGCAGTAGAAGGCGGATTGGTATTTGCGCTGGACGAGATCTTCCAATATGGAATGAGCCGTATGGACATGGCTTTGCTGGGCCAACGGGCAGAACATTCCTTCCCCGGCGTAAAATGCGGTATCATGGACCAGTTTGCGAACCTGCATGGTAAAAAAGACCAGGTAGTCCGGCTGGACTGCCGTAGCCTGGAGTATGAATATTTCCCGTTTGATTTCCCGGAATACCGCATCGTGCTGTGTAATTCCATGGTGCATCACTCCCTGGCATCTTCAGAATATAATGTACGCCGCCAGCAATGTGAAGAAGGCGTAAAAGCTATCCAGACGCAACATCCGGCCGTAAAATCGCTGCGCGACGCTACCATGCCTATGCTGAAAGCCGTGAAAGCGCAACTGCCCGGTAAAGTATACGATCGCTGTAAATATGTGATCGAAGAAATCCAGCGTGTACAGGATGCTACCGCGTTGCTGAAACAAGGTGACCTGCAAACGTTCGGTCAACTGATGTATGCCACGCATGAAGGTTTGAGTGTATTGTATGAAGTAAGTTGCCCGGAACTGGACTTCCTGGTGGCACTGGCTAAAGAACGAAAAGAAGTCGCCGGCGCCCGCGTTATGGGTGGCGGTTTCGGCGGTTGCACCATTAACCTGGTAAAACAGGACCAGGTAGATGCTTTCCGCGATTTTGTGACGACACGCTATCAACAGCAGTTTGGCAAGGCACCGGAGATTTATGTGACGACGATCGAGAATGGAACTACTGTGCAGAAAGCTGCTGCCGGCGTGCCTGATGCGCGTGTATAGGTGTGGATAACCGAAGGTTATTGTTCATATTGTATTAAAAGAGAATCGCCCACTGACATTGTCGGTGGGCGATTCTCTTTTATGTTAGTATTACTGTTAATACTGATCATCTAATCCGAAAATCGGTTTCCTGTTCATCCAGCGACCGCGGGTGAAGTCAGGAATGTATTGTACGCTGCCGCCTTCGAGGATAGATTGTTCGCTGAGCGGGGTGATGGCGTACCAGGTAGCCATATCGTATACGTCCAGCTGATAAGGAGCGCCGCGTTTGATACTTTCCACGAAAGAGTTGAGTACGTACCAGTCCATACCGCCGTGGCCTGCGCCTTTAGCGTCGTTGGCGTAACGTTTCCACAGCGGGTGGTCGTATTTACCGAAGTAGCTGTTGGCGTCTTCCGGTTTGCCGGTGTTTTCCCACTGATCGTAAGGGCTTTTCTTCTCGATATATATGGAGTCCTGATCATCCATCCACAGACCGTTGGTACCCTGTACGCGGAAGTTGAGCGAGTAGGGGCGCGGAGAGTTGGTATCGTGGGACAGCATGATGGTTTCACCGTTGCTGGTCGTCATCAGGGAAGAAACGATATCACCGAGTTTGAATTTAACTTTCGCGTTCGGGTGGTTTTCGCTGCTGTTGTCCACGATGTATTTGTGCAGACCGCGGGATTTGGTAGCTACGGAAGTGATGGTCATGAGGCGGTTACCGCGGTTCATGTTGATCACGTTACCGATAGGACCGAGGCCATGGGAGGGGTAGAGGTCAGCGTTGCGGTGAACGGAGTGGTTGGTTCTCCATTTCGCTTCAGACAGGGCGTTTTCGCCGAATTCCACGCCACCGCCATAGTATTGTTTGCCGTTGTTGAATTTCACCTGGCGAAGATCGTGCTGGTAGCCGCCCTGCAGGTGAGTGATTTCGCCGAACAGGCCCTGACGCGCCATGTTCAGTACTGCCATCACATCTCTGCGGTAGCATACGTTTTCCATACCGAAAACCTGTACGCCGGTAGCTTCGCTGGTGTTCACCAGTTCCCAGCATTCCTGGATGTCGGAGGCGCCGCAAACTTCCACAGCCGGGGTTTTGCCTGCTTTCATCGCAGCAATAGCCATGATGGAGTGCCATTCCCAGGGGGTAGCGATGATTACTGCATCTACGTCATCTCTCTTCAGCAGGTTATGATAATCTTCCGGACCGTTGGTGTATTCAGCCACTTTTCTTTTGCCGCCATAAACCTTGTTGATCATGTCCCTTGCTTTGGGTACAGTGTAGGCTGTATCAGGATCAGCAAAAGCGACAACATCAACATCGTCACGATGCAGGCAGAGGCTGAGGTGACTCAGGCCGCGGGCGCCTACGCCGATCAGGCCAATCCTGACTTTGGGTTTCTTTTCATTGGCAAACAGTTTTGCAGAGGAGCCGAGCATAGAGAGTCCTATACCTGCGGCCGCCGTGTTTTTGAGAAAACTCCTGCGATGCAGTGGTTGTTTATTCATTGTTCAGTTTTTAAAAAGCGTATAATGATACGTTGTGAAGGGAATAAATTTATAAAATTTGGCGCGTGAAAACCAACCTGCATCCCTTTTTTATTACATTTTTGTGATAAACGGCTAAAAATGCAAACGACTGTTAGTTAATATTCAATTATGAATAGAGAATCGCCGATCATATCCGGTAAGGGAAGGAGATTATCTTCGCTGAGTAGGATGCAGAGCATATCTGTTATTTGTAATTTATCCAGTGCAATGAAAAAGACCAATTTATTATTAGCCGGATTATTTGCCTGCGGCATGGCCTCGGCACAGAAGATCCAGCCTTATGGCGCGCTGCCGTCCAAAGCGCAGGTAGCCTGGAATGACATGGAGTATTACATGTTCATCCATTTTGGCCCTAATACGTTTACCAACAAAGAATGGGGGCATGGCGATGAAGACCCGAAGGTATTTAATCCTTCCCGCCTTGATGCCCGTCAATGGGCGCGTACGGCCAAACAGGCCGGTATGAAAGGCATTGTGATCACCGCCAAACATCACGACGGTTTCTGTTTATGGCCATCCAA
This sequence comes from Chitinophaga qingshengii, assembly GCF_014529935.1. Classification (GTDB taxonomy): domain Bacteria; phylum Bacteroidota; class Bacteroidia; order Chitinophagales; family Chitinophagaceae; genus Chitinophaga; species Chitinophaga qingshengii. The sequence goes on along the minus strand of NZ_JACVFC010000001.1, from coordinate 2,241,767 downwards.
ATACAGCACCCATACGGTACGCGAGAGCGCCTGGAAAAATGGCAAAGGCGATGTGCTGGCGGAACTGTCCGCCGCCTGTAAGGAATACGGCCTGAAATTCGGCGTATATCTGTCACCGTGGGACCGCAACCATCCGGATTATGGCACCGATAAATACAACCAGGTGTTTGCCAATACGCTGAAAGAAGTACTGACCGGCTACGGTCCCGTATTTGAGCAGTGGTTCGACGGCGCTAATGGCGGTAATCTGAAACAACCATACGACTGGGACCTGTTCCACAGCGTGGTATATAAACATCAGCCTAACGCCGTTATTTTCAGCGACGTAGGACCAGGCTGCCGTTGGGTAGGTAATGAAAACGGCATCGCCGGCACCACCAACTGGAGCACGCTGAATGTAAAAGGCTTTGCACCTGGTGCAGCCGGCCCGCCAACTAAATCACTCAATGAAGGCAACGAAGACGGTGAAAAATGGATACCGGCAGAATGTGATGTGTCTATTCGTCCGGGATGGTTTTACAGCCCGGATACCGATGATAAAGTGAAGTCTGTCAACTCCCTGCTGGACATCTACTATGGCTCCGTAGGCCGCAACGGTAACCTGATCCTCAATGTGCCGATCGACCGTGACGGGGTGATTCATCCCAACGATTCTACCCGTTTGATGGAGCTGCGCCGCGTGCTGGATGCCTCTTTCAAAAATAACCTCGCTAAAAGCGCAGTTGTAACGGCAACGGATACACGTAAGAATAATCCGGAGGTAAAAGTGGCGCATCTCACCGACGGCACCAATGCTACTTACTGGGCTACGCCGGACAACGTCACCCAAACGACGGTGAAGCTGGCATTCAAAAAGCCGGTTACTTTCAACCGCGTGGTGCTGCAGGAATACATTGCGCTGGGGCAACGCGTGAAGGCTTTTAGCGTAGAGATACTGGATAACGGCGTAAGAAAGGAGATAGCCCGGGAAACGACCATCGGTCACAAACGTATCCTGCGTTTGCCGGACTATACCACCACAGCAGTGTATATTAATATACTCGACGCCAAAGCGGCGCCGGTCATCAGCGAAGTCCAGCTGTATGAAGCGCCGGGCATGCTGGCTACGCCGGAGATCCACCGGAGCAAAGACGGCCAGGTGACCATCACTGCAGCCTCCGCTGACCCGGAAATACATTATACCACAGATGGTTCCGCGCCTACGCTGAATTCTCCGCTGTACACCCCGCAAACAGTGATCAGTCTGCCTCGTGGCGGTGAGGTAAAAGCCAGGGCATTCCTGCGGAAGGGGAACACTGCCAGTCCGGAGGTGAAAGCCAGCTTCGACGTAGCGCCCGCCAAATGGCAGGTAGTAGCGCCTGCGGGGCAGCCGGAAGCGGCCAGGGCCATTGATGGCAATCCTGCCAGCGTTTGGGTATCTGACAAAAAAGCAACCCGGTACCCGTATCAGCTGGACGTAGACCTGGGAGAAACGCTGAGCCTGAAAGGATTTACCTATACGCCTACTACCAACGAGCACGCAGGCGGCGTGGTGTACGGGTATGCTTTTTATACCAGCACTGATGGTAAGAGCTGGGGTAAACCGGTGGCGACCGGCAGCTTTGCCAATATCAAAAACAACCCGGTGACACAAACCATCACTTTTGCGCCGGTGGCAGCCAGGTTTGTCCGTTTCGAGGCCCTCACCCCGGCCGCTGAAAATGACAATCGGGCCAGTGTAGCCGAATTGGGCGTGATCACCAGATAGTATATAAATATCTAAAGTATAAGGCGGCTGGCCCCTGACGTTTTGGGCACAGCCGCCTTTTTGTTAACGGTTTGAAAAAAATCGGCTTTCTGCAAAAAAAATTCGATTGATTAAAAAGATATTATTATAACTTTGCGGTTAATCTAAACTAAAGACAATATTTATAACAATTTAACGCTGAACTGAAGTTGGAAAAAACCGCAACTCATACCAACATCTCTGCATATCATCCCGCTTTAAATAAAGGGGTATATTCTGTTGGGTTCAATGTCTTTAGATTCCTTTCCCGACGACCCAGGATTTGATAGCGCTTGTCATACAACCGCTATCGCGCCGGATATCCCCATGTCCGGTGAATGTTCCGTAATGGAATACTTCAATCTAGTTTATTGATTCACGATTTCAATTTAAAAAGTTGGAAAATCAGCATATCATCGTTAGGGTAGCCACACCTGACGATATACACTATTCAAAAACCATCACTGATGAGATGGAAGCGTCTGCAAAAGCGCGTGGGACCGGTATTGCCAAACGTTCACCGGACTATGTAGAGCTAAAGATGAATGAAGGCAAGGCAGTTATTGCATTAACTGATACGGGCGACTGGGTAGGTTTTTGTTATATAGAGGCCTGGGGGCACGGAAAATTTGTAGCCAACTCAGGGCTGATCGTGAATCCTGCTTTCCGCGGACATGGCGTGGCCAAATCCATTAAAAAGAAAATCTTCGAACTGTCGAGAGAAAAATATCCTGATTCCAAAATCTTTGGTCTCACGACAGGCCTTGCTGTGATGAAAATCAACTCAGAGCTGGGTTACGAGCCTGTTACCTACTCCGAACTGACAGATGATGAAGAATTCTGGAAAGGCTGCCGCAGCTGTGTAAACTTCGATATCCTTACCAGCAAACAACGGAAGAACTGCCTGTGCACGGCCATGTTATATGATCCGGCAGAGAAACTGAAAGAAGCAGAAGAGCGGGCCATGGCGGATGCCAAAGCCAAAGAGGAAGCTGTTCCCCATCAGCAGCCGGCTCACCAGCTCGCTGTGAGCGCCAGCGGCCAGATTCACCAGAAAAAAAGACGTCGCAGATTTAAAGGAAACATAAAACTCTACGAACGCTGGTTAAGATTTAAAAGATTTGTTTTGCTCAACAGCAAAAAAGAAGGCGGCGCTACCGGCACCAGGAAAAAATTCTTCCTGTTCTGAAGTCTGTCACATACTGTCTGAAAATATTGTTCTGAATATATAAATGATGTCGTAAAAATGAAAAAAGTAGTACTGGGATTTAGCGGAGGACTTGATACTTCCTATTGCGTTAAATATCTGACCGAAGAAAAAGGATATGAGGTGCATTCCGTAATCGTCAACACCGGCGGCTTTTCTGATGAAGAACTGAAGGAAATTGAACAACGCGCTTATAACCTGGGCGTTAAAAGTCACAAGACTGTTAACGCGGTCCGTTCCTACTACGACGGCGTTATTAAATACCTGATTTTCGGTAACGTACTGAAAAACAATACTTACCCGCTGAGCGTGAGTGCAGAGCGTATGAGCCAGGCACTGGCCATCGCGGAATATGTGAAAGAAGTAGGCGCCGACGCGGTAGCGCACGGCAGCACCGGCGCGGGTAACGACCAGGTACGGTTCGATATGGTATTCCATATCATGATCCCGGGTGTGGAAATCATCACCCCGATCCGTGATATGAAACTGAGCCGTGAAGCGGAAATCGAATACCTGCGTTCCAAAGGCGTAAATGTGAATTTTGAAAAAGCCATGTACTCTATTAATAAAGGTATGTGGGGCACTTCCGTAGGTGGTAAAGAAACACTGACCTCCAATGGTATGTTGCCGGAAGAAGCATGGCCTACCCAGCTGACCAGGCAGGGTGAAGAACAGGTAAAACTGACTTTTGAAAAAGGAGAGCTGATTGGGGTGAATGATCAAAAATTTGGTCACCCGTCTGAAGCCATTCAATACCTGCAAACTATCGCAGGACCGTTCGCTATTGGTCGTGATATCCACGTAGGCGACACCATCATCGGTATCAAAGGCCGCGTAGGTTTTGAAGCTGCCGCTCCGATGGTGATCATCAAAGCGCACCACGCACTGGAGAAACACGTGCTCACCAAATGGCAGCTGACCTGGAAAGACCAGCTGGCGCAGTTCTACGGCAACTGGATGCACGAAGGACAAATCATGGACCCGGTGATGCGCGACATCGAAGCCTTCCTGCAAAATACCCAGGAACATGTTTCCGGTGAAGTGTTCGTTACCCTGATGCCTTATCGATTCCAGGTAACCGGTATTCAGTCGCCTTACGACCTGATGAGCAGCAAATTCGGCAAATACGGCGAAATGAACAGTGGCTGGTCAGGCGAAGACGTAAGAGGCTTCAGCAAAATTTTTGGTAACCAGACCATGATCTGGCATCAGATTAAAAATTCTCTCTAAAATCAGCATCTGAAAAATGGCAAATGATAAAAGGATAAGGGTAGGCATTGTTGGTGGCGCAGGTTATACCGGTGGCGAAATGATCCGGTTGTTACTGAACCATCCGGACGTATCCATTTCGTTTGTGCATAGCCGTAGTAATGCGGGCAATCCGTTGTACGCAGTACATGCCGACTTGCTGGGCGAAACAGAACGGTCTTTCACCGCCGAGCTGAGCAACGATATTGACGTGATGTTCCTCTGTCTCGGACACGGGGAATCCAAAAAATTCCTGGAGGCCAATGATGTTGCGCCTCATGTGAAAATAATAGACCTGAGCCAGGATTTTCGTTTAGGCGAAAGCGTTAAGGGACGGGAATTTGTGTACGGGCTGCCGGAATTACAGCGGGAACAGATTAAACAGGCCGGCAACGTGGCTAATCCCGGTTGTTTTGCTACCGCTATCCAGCTGGGCATATTGCCACTGGCTAAAGCAGGGCTGCTCACAGAAGTACATACCACCGGCATCACCGGTTCTACCGGCGCCGGCCAGAGCCTGCAGGCGACTTCCCACTTTACCTGGAGGGCCAATAATATATCTACCTATAAAGTGCTGAATCATCAGCACCTGAAAGAGATACGACGAAGCCTGGTACAGTTGCAACCCGGCTTCGAAGCAGGCATCAACTTTGTGCCGGTACGTGGTGATTTCCCCAGAGGTATCTGGGTAACATCGTACCTGCAGAGCGACCTGACACTGGAAGCAGCGGTGCAGCTGTACAAAGACTACTATGCCGGTCATCCTTTTACGCATGTGAGCGAAAAACAGATTGACCTGAAGCAGGTAGTAAATACCAACAAGGTATTGCTGCAACTCGAGAAAGTGGGTGATAAACTGGTGATCCACTCTATCGAAGATAACCTGGTAAAGGGCGCTTCCGGTCAGGCTGTACAAAACATGAACCTGATGTGTGGACTGGATGAAACGGCCGGACTCAAACTGAAGTCCATCGTATTCTAACCGTTTTTATCATTTTCAATTTTTACCTGACATCATGAAACTTTTCGACGTTTATCCTGTAAACGATATTATTATAGACAAAGCTGCCGGTTCCAATGTATGGGACGATAAAGGCGCCGAATACCTGGATCTGTACGGTGGTCATGCCGTTATCTCTATTGGTCACACACATCCGCACTATGTAAAAAGACTGACCGACCAGCTGCATAAAGTAGGCTTTTATTCCAACTCTGTGAAGATGCCGCTGCAGGAACAACTGGCCGCTTTGCTGGGTAAGGTATCCGGCAAAACGGACTATCAGCTGTTTCTCTGCAACTCCGGTGCGGAAGCCAATGAAAATGCGCTGAAGCTGGCATCTTTCTACAATGGCAGAAAAAAAGTCATCGCTTTCCGCAAATCCTTCCACGGCAGAACTTCCCTGGCAGTAGCCGCTACCGATAATCCAAAGATCGTAGCGCCGGTGAATGAAACCGATAACATCGTGTTTTTACCCTGGGAAGACGAAGCTGCGCTGGAAGCCGCTTTCAAACAACATGAAGTATCTTCCGTGATCATCGAAGGTATTCAGGGTGTAGGCGGTATCAACGTTGCCAGTGAATCTTTCCTGCGGAAGATCCGGAACCTGTGCGACGAGCACAACGCTGTATTCATCGCAGACTCCGTACAATGTGGTTATGGCAGAAGCGGTAAGTTTTTCTCCCACGATCATGCCGGCATAGATGCTGATATCTATTCCATGGCCAAAGGTATGGGCAATGGTTTCCCGATAGGCGGCATCATCATCTCCCCTAAATTTAAAGCGGTACATGGTATGCTGGGCACCACTTTTGGTGGTAACCACCTGGCTTGTGCCGCAGCGCTGGCAGTACTGGAAGTGATCGAAAGCGAAAAGCTGATCGATAACGCCGCTACCATCGGTGCTTACCTGATGGAGGAATTGCAGCAATTCTCCCAGGTAAAAGAAGTAAGGGGTCGTGGTTTGATGATCGGTATTGAGATGCCGGAAGAACTGGCCCATGTAAGAAAGAACCTGTTGGGTGTACACAAGATCTTTACCGGAGAAGCTAAGCCGAATGTAATCCGGCTGCTGCCTTCCCTGGCATTGACCAAAGCCCATGCAGATCAGTTTTTGGAAGCGTTTAGAAAAGAAGTCAAATAGCAATAATGAAGCAATTTATTTCAACAGCAGATGTGCCCAGTGTCCCGCGGTTGGTGGACATTGCCATGAACTATAAGAAAGATCCTTTCAGCGATAAGGAATTGGGAAAAAATAAAACATTGGGAATGATATTCCTGAATCCCAGTTTGCGAACACGGTTAAGTACACAGGTGGCCGCTAAAAACCTGGGCATGGAAGCAGTGGTGTTCAACATCGACAAGGAAGGATGGGCGCTGGAAATGAATGATGGCGTTATCATGAATGGCAATACCACCGAACACGTAAAAGAAGCTGCCGCTGTGATGGGGCAATACTTCGACATCCTGGCCATTCGCACCTTTCCGGGGTTGAAAAATAAAGAAGAAGATTACACTGAGAAATATATCAACCAGTTCATTAAATACGCCGGCGTACCGGTGGTGAGCCTGGAAAGCGCTACCCTGCATCCTTTGCAGAGCCTGACAGATGTGATCACCATCAAGGAAAACTGGCTGCAGCCACGCAAACCGAAAGTGGTGATGACCTGGGCGCCACATGTAAAGTCGCTGCCACAGGCCGTTCCCAACTCTTTCGCGCAGTGGATGAATGCCTGGGGTGAAGTAGAGTTCGTGATCGCTCATCCGGAAGGGTATGAACTGGACGAGAAATTCTCCGGTAATGCACGCATCGAACATAACCAGGACAAAGCACTGGAAGGTGCTGATTTTGTGTATGTGAAGAACTGGTCTTCGTATAGGGATTACGGTAAGATCACCTGCACAGACCCCAGCTGGATGATGACCAATGATAAACTCAAACATACCAATACAGCCAAGGTAATGCACTGTCTGCCGGTAAGAAGAAATGTGGTGATAGCAGACGAAGTACTGGATGGACCACAGTCCATCGTCATCCCTGAAGCGGGCAACCGTGTATGGGCAGCCCAGGCGGTATTGAGTGAAATATTGAAAGGATAATCATGATAGATCTGTTTATTATCAAAGTAGGCGGAAATGTGATCGATAACCCGGTATTGTTGCAGACGTTCCTGGAGAAGTTTGCAACCATACCCGGGAAAAAGATACTGATACATGGCGGTGGTAAAATCGCCACCCGTATCGGTGATCAGCTGGGTATTGCATCCAAATACGTAGATGGCCGCCGTATTACCGATGCGGCTACCATCGATGTAGTAACGATGGTGTATGGCGGGCTGGTCAACAAACAATTGGTGGCCAAACTGCAGGCGGCGCAATGCAATGCCATCGGGCTTACCGGCGCTGATGCCAATATTATGCCCGCTACCAAAAGGCCGGTGAAAGAAATCGACTACGGTTTTGTAGGTGATGTTCAACCGGAAATGGTACAGACGGCCGCGCTGAAAGCCTTACTGGAAGCAGGCATCACACCTGTATTTGCCCCGCTTACCCATGATGGCAAAGGTCAGATGCTGAACACCAATGCAGACACGATCGCCGCTTCCCTGGCGATTGCCTTGTCGGCCGATTACCAGGTAAGATTGATTTACTGCTTCGAGAAGAAAGGTGTGTTGCGTGATCCGCAGAACGATGATTCAGTCATCAATCTCATCAACAAAGAAATTTACCAGCAGCTGCTCGACGAAAAGATATTGACAGACGGCATCCTGCCCAAGTTGCAGAACGCTTTCTCCGCCATCGACAACGGTGTGAAGGAAGTGCTGATAGGACATGCCGATGATGTGCGAAGTAATACCACGGGCACCGTGGCGGGCACTTTAATATGCTAACCTCTATGTGGAACGAAAAATTATACGACGTGGCTGTGGCGCTGTTAAAACAGCTCATAGCCACGCCTTCTTTAAGCCGGGAGGAAGATGGTACCGCCCAGGTGATCAGTGATTTTCTGACTGCCATGGACATCCCGCATGAGCGGCATCTCAACAACGTATGGGCCATCAATAAACATTTTGATCCGGCTAAACGTACTATCCTGCTCAATTCCCACCATGATACCGTAAAACCTAATCCGCAGTATACCCGTGATCCTTTTAGTCCGGATGTAGTGGACGGTAAATTATTTGGTCTGGGTAGCAATGATGCCGGTGGTTGCCTCGTGAGCCTGATCGCCACTTTCCTGCATTTTTATCACCGTACCGACCTGCAATACAACTTTGCACTGGCGGCTACCGCAGAAGAAGAGATCAGCGGTTCCAACGGTATCGAAAGCATTCTCGACAGGCTGCCGGCCATCGATTTTGCGATCGTAGGCGAACCTACGCTGACACAGCTGGCTATCGCTGAAAAAGGGCTGATGGTACTGGATTGTACCGTGTATGGCAAGGCAGGGCACGCAGCCCGTGAAGAAGGTGAAAACGCGCTGTATAAAGCATTACCGGATATTACCTGGTTCCGCGATTTCCGTTTTCCTAATGTGTCCGACACCTTAGGACCGGTAAAGATGAGCGTGACAGTGATCAATACTTCCAACAAAGCCCATAACGTAGTACCGGCTGATTGCAGTTTTGTAGTAGACGTACGCGCTACGGACCAGTACACACTGGAAGAGCTGCTGGAAGTGATCCGTGCGAATGTACAATGCGAAGTGAAGCCCCGTTCCATGCGGATGCGGCCGTCCTTCATCCCGATGGACCATCCGTTTGTGCAGGCAGGTATTTCACTGGGTAAAACCTGGTATGGTTCTCCCACCACTTCCGATCAGGCGCTGATACCGGCTACCTCCGTGAAAATGGGGCCCGGTGATTCTGCCCGTTCCCATACGGCTGATGAGTTCATCTACCTGGAAGAGATAAAAGCGGGTATCGATAGTTATATCCGTACGCTGGAGATGATCCAGTAGCAAAGTTTGCACGCAAAGTTTTAAAAGAGAGCAAAGAGCGCGAAGCATTTGCTGATAAATATAATTTTTATGAAGCTGTGGCAAAAAGACAAGGCATCGCTGGATGCCGTAGAGAAATTCACGGTAGGCAAAGACCGTGAAATGGATGTGTTCCTGGCGCCGTTTGATGTGCTGGGCTCTATGGCACACATCACTATGCTGCAAAGCATCGGGTTGCTGGAAGCCGATGAGCTGACTATTCTGAAACAGGAGCTGAAAAAAATTTATAAAGAAATCCAGGACGGCAATTTTGTGCTGGAAGAAGGGGTGGAAGATATTCACTCCCAGGTGGAACTGTTGCTGACCCGTCGTTTGGGTGAAGTAGGTAAAAAAATACACAGCGGCCGTTCCCGTAACGACCAGGTGCTGGTAGACCTGAAACTGTTCCTCCGTCACGAGTTACAGACACTGGTGTCTTCCGTAGAAGCCCTGTTTAAGTTGTTGCAACAGAAAAGTGAGCAATACAAAGATCATCTCCTGCCAGGATATACCCACCTGCAAATCGCGATGCCTTCCTCTTTCGGGCTGTGGTTTGGCGCTTACGCAGAAAGCCTGGTCGATGACCTCACCATGTTACAGGGCGCTTACAAAGTGGTGAACAAAAATCCCCTCGGCTCCGCTGCCGGTTACGGTTCTTCGTTCCCCCTTAACCGTGAGATGACCACCCGTCTGCTTGGATTCGATACCCTCAACTATAACGTGGTATACGCACAGATGGGCCGTGGTAAAACCGAAAAGATCGTTGCCTTTGCATTGGCCGGTATCGCCGCTACCATCGCTAAAATGGCCATGGACGCCTGCATGTTCATGAATCAGAACTTCGGCTTTATCAGTTTCCCGGATGAACTGACCACCGGTTCCAGTATCATGCCGCATAAAAAGAACCCTGATGTTTGGGAACTGATCCGCTCTCATGGCAACAAATTGCAGGCACTGCCCAATGAAATCGCCATGATGATCACCAACCTGCCATCCGGCTACCACCGTGATTTACAGCTGTTGAAAGAAAACCTGTTCCCCGCATTCCAGACACTGCGCGATTGTATCGATATGAGTCGCCTGATGATAGAGAACATCCGTATCAAAGAGAACATCCTTGATGACGAAAAATACCAATACCTGTTTAGTGTGGAAGTAGTGAATAACCTGGTGTTGCAAGGCACGCCTTTCCGCGAGGCCTACAAACAGGTAGGCATGGACATCGAACATGGTACTTTTGCGCCTTCCAAAGAAGTGAAACATACGCACGAGGGAAGCATCGGTAACCTCTGCACTGCGCAGATTGCCGCCCAGATGGACCTGGTGTTGAAAGGGTTTCCGTTTGCCGCGGTGGATAAGGCGATAGCGGAATTGCTGGCGAGTTAAGTTGTCTTGATAAAGAAATAGCGACCCTCTTCGTGTTTAAGCGGAGAGGGTGTTTTATTTTCAGGTAATGATGAAAAGAAAAGCGACACTTGTAATAATATTAGTTGGTCTTGGACTATTGGTCTTGTGTTTTAAATATATATATGGATGGATGTCCTTTCACCGGAATGTTGATACATCAGTAGGATTTTTGAACAACACAGTAGTTTCCGGAGAAAATTATATTCAGGATAGCACTCAAATTATACATCAACTCAAAAAATCTTTATTGAGGCATGAGGATTTTTTTAATAGCAGTGCATATGACGATTCTACTCAGATAATTATTGACAGTATTGTTTATAGTCCTGATTTAAAAAAGGTGGGAATTCTGGTTATTGCCAAAAATGCTACAAGCAAACAATTGTTACCGGATAAAAGGTATAATTGGTATTATGACGCTACTTGCTACCTGGGGGTTAGACAGGCGGACTCTATCACCTTAAAAATGACAGGAGCAACTTATACTAATTCCTACAGTGAACAGCGAATATCTGATATAATGAGGGCAGCTTGTTTTAGGACTTTTGCAATAGATGATTCATTACATAAGTATAATCTAAACGATACACGTTTTTGGAGTGCTCCGATCTGGAAGAAATATTTTGATCAATAAGTATAGCGTCAAAGTATAGATGTTATTTATGATAACTGGGTATGTTATTGTAAGAAAGCCTGCACACATTTTTGATGATGTTGTTGGAAAAAGCTTATCACCTTCTATAGAAGGTATATACTATCATGGTATAGACAGATCAAATTGGCGCGATGTAGAAAGCCGGTTTTATCAATCGAAAATTCCGGAAAGCCTTTTGAAAACATATGCTGATCTGGATGTTTCTGAGCTTGATTTTACAGGGATAAAAGTGGTGAAAGCATATCATGATGCCGTTGCTTTTCTGTCAATAGATAAAGAGATGGCGCTGACGAATGAGCTGGTGGTAGTAGCTTCAGATCGATTAAATCAAATTAAAGGGCCGGGAATAGCAACACCGCAGCACATAACGTGGCTTGGATATGATATCGTTCTTCTCAGAGGGTGGTCGTTAATAAGACATGCTATTTTCGAGAACAGAGAGATGAGTCTGTTAGAGACGATTAAACTAAATAGTTTTGGATTATTGGATCATGTTGAGAATGTAGATGATTTTCTGGAGACGTATGATAAATTGGGGGATCTTGATAGAGTGGACCCGCTTCCTGAAAATGGGGTTTATGGAATTGATTATTTAAGAGTAGGGAGGATAATGGATGTATTGTGATTTGGAAAAAATCGTGAAGGCCACCTTATATCCAGTTTGGTATTTTTTGCTGGAAGTTTATTTTAGAATAATGTATATTACATACATAATTGTGTAACCCGAACCTGTGGAAATGTAGCAGCTATAAGCTCCTGTTTAACCCATTTTTTGACTTGAAAACTTTAAGAGATATACCATTTTAGATTGCATGTACCTATGAGATATTTCACTGAGTGGAGTATAGTCTCACCTGAAAAATGATTTTTAAGAAATAGTTTAATATTCCCTATGAAGTGTTTGTTTAGAAGATGCCTTCTTGTACTGTTGTCCTTGTATGTTGGTATGCCTGTGAAGGCGCAGGTTAATGAAACCCAGGTCAATTCCTATGCAGTACCCCCTCCGCCCAATGCTGCTGCGCTGGCACGTTATGGAGAGATTCCGGTTAGTCAGTATACAGGTATTCCTTCCATTGAAATTCCGCTTTTCACTGCTGGAAGCGGACAGCTAAAAATTCCGTTGTCATTAAGTTATCATGCTGGAGGTATCCGGGTGGATGAAATGGCTTCCCGTACCGGTCTTGGATGGACGCTGAATGCAGGCGGCTGTGTGACCAGGACAGTGAGGGGGATTCCGGATGAGGACGGGCTAGGATATAACAATATACAAAAGGTAGGGAAACCGTTGACTAATTATGGCGCTACTGACTTTGGAGATTCCTATCTCAGGAGAATTACAGGTGGTTTGGAAGATGGAGAGGCCGATTTGTACTATTTCAATTTTAATGGCCGCTCCGGAAGATATGCACATTTTGCTAATGGTTATCAGACAATCCCTTATGCTAAACTATTGATTACCGATTTACCGGGATTCTCGAAGAAAATTGTAGATGAAAATGGTTACAGTTATGAATTCCGGGCTGAGGAAGTGGTAGGGACATCCTATAGTAACAGCGAAACCGAAAAATCGTGTCCGCAGGCCTGGTACATCACTAGTATGGTTTCTCCTGATGGCTAGGATTCGATCATCTTCTCGTATGATAAAAGTAGCTACAATGTTTCAAATATGCCAGTATCAGAGACGAGGAAAATAGGCTACTCAATAGGTCCGATATCTGACAGGACAGAGAAGGTTACGTCATCTCAGTTTATCCAGGGTCAGTATTTAAATACGATAAGTGGTAGAGATTTTCTTGTTAAATTCCATTACTCTTCCCGGACAGATATGAATGACAAGAAGGTGGACTCCATTGTGTATCTTGATAAATTGGGCAACAGGTTGAGAAAATTCCAGTTAAACTACAATTATTATTCCTCCGGTAAAAAGCTGAGGTTGGATTCTGTTATTGAATATGATGGTAATGGACAGAGTCATCCGCCCTATAAACTTAATTATTACAAGGAGAATTTTATCCCGGCAGTAGGATCTTCATCACAGGATCATTGGGGATATTATAACGGGAAGTCAAACAGAGGAATGATACCATTTGTTGTGAAGAACGGTGTCACAGAGCAACTGGCCAACCGGGAGGCGGATAGTGCTTATGTGACAGCAGGTCTGTTAAATAAGATCGAATATCCGACCGGAGGATACACACAGTTTCAGTTTGAAGGGAATGAGTATAGTTATATCGGGAGTAGCCAACTTGTACCAGCGCCAATAGAAAAAGAAGGCACCGCGGCTGGTTTTTTAACTTACGAGCAAAACAAGGGTCCGGGGCAGGTGAAAACTACCTTTGTGATTGATAAATGGCAGCAGGGTTCTATCGAATGGCAGATATCAAATTGTATACCTAGTAAGCCCGGATGTGCTTCGTGGGCAAGTATGAATCCGGAGGCAACGATAGAGTTAAGAAGGATTGGAGGTGGTACACCGTTTCATGCTTATGGAATGTATGTGGATAAATACACCAGTGGATTAAACTATATTGACCTACAGCCAGGTACCTATGAATTAATACTTAAAGTTGTTAACCCTTATGATAGGGCGAATGCCGATGTATTTTATACTTATACTTCAAGTGAGATGAAACCTCCGGTAAGACCAGCGGGTGGGGTACGGATAGCCAGGATCATCAGCTATGATGGTATCAGCCATGATCATGATATGGTAAGGAGCTATAGCTATAAAATGGATGATCCGATGTATAGTAGCGGCGTGACTTTGGAACAACCGAAGTATGACTATTCTTATACTGAGTATGTCCCTGAACCTACAACTGGTCAGCAATGTGGAAAACAACAGTCCTATAATTGTTATTCCTCTGTATCCAGTGTGGTATTGGGTAGTACGCAGGGAGGTGTTGTCGGATACCGGCGAGTTACGGAGTATTACAATACCAAAGATAGCAGCAATAAGATTGTCAGCTACTTTACCTCAGCGGTGGAGCATCCGGATGATGGCGTTATATATGCGCCGCCTTATACCCCCGGTACCAGCTATGATTGGCGTCGGGGACTGCTGACGCAGAAGATCACTTATGGAAAAGATAATAAGGTGGTGTCAATAGAAAAGAAGGTATATACGGTTCTCCCGGATTTTCAGTATGAACTACGCAACTTCAAAGCACAGCAAACTGTCTTTTGTGTTGCTTCTCCCATTGGTACAGATGGTAAGGACAAGGTAACCCGGTATAAAACAGACTATTATCGAACTGTAACAGAGTGGATGCCTCTTACCTCTGACACGACAATACTGTTCTCTTCCGGTTCCACAGATGCTATACGCAACATCACCACTTATGCATATGATACCAGCTCACTCAATGTATCATCCGTAACAAAAGAGATGAGTAGCCGAACGGTTCAGCAATTTTACCGTTATCCGAACAATTATCAGGTTATTCCCGGTGATAACCTCTCCTTGGGTATCATAAACTTACAGCAACGTCATATTATTTCTCCGGTGATAGAAACGTATACTGTAGTCAGTAATAATGCTAATCCGGGGACCATTTTCGGGCAATTTGTGTCCTATAAGCCATCACAGCCCTATCCTGAATCAGTATTCAGGTTAAGTGTTCCGGGTGTATTGACTGACTTTAACCCTTCTTCAGTAAGCGGAGGTGGCGTCACAATGGACCGCCGTTATGAACCGCGGCTGATATTTGACCTGTACGATGCCGCTGGTAATGTGCTGCAGCAGCATAAGGTGAATGATGAACCGGAATCTTTTATCTGGGGGTATGGTAATAGCTATCCTGTGGCAGCTATAAAGGGAATGTCATACTCAGCGGTAAGTGGTCTGGTAAATGTATTGGCGATAAACAATTTGTATAACGAAACACAAATACGTAATTCACTGGCACCTTTGCGCACATTGGATGGCGCGATGTCCACTATTTATACTTTCCGCCCGCAGGTAGGGATGACGAGTATGACTGATCCATCCGGACGTACTATCTACTATGAATATGATGGCTTCGGCAGGTTAACTGTGATCAGAGACAAGGATGGAAAGATCCTCAAACAAACGGATTATAAATATCAGCGCCCGGTTACCGAATAAATTGATCCTAACAGAGAATTCTATGTCAAAACTATATTTGTATTGCGCATTGGGTTTGATAAGCACGACTGTACAAGCCCAGAATATCCCTAATCCCGGCGTTGTTCGTCGAGCTGCCACACCGGTGAATACCCCGGCCGCCTATACGACTCCTACGGTCAACTATATACGTACCTGGGAACCCAGTGCGCCGATATCTGATGCCACAGCGGTTACCGCTCCCGGTCGTACGGTTAAAGAAGTGAAACAAAATACGCAGTATTTTGATGGGCTGGGCCGTCCTTTACAGACGGTAAGTAAAGGAATGAGCAGCAATGGCAATGATATCGTAGCGCCGGTGGTATACGACGAGTTCGGCCGTGAGCAATTTAAATACCTGCCTTATGCGGCCCAGGGAGCCACAGATGGAAAATTTAAGACGGATCCTTTTAATGCTCAGCGGACTTTTTATCAGGATAATAACCTGAATCCCGGCGCAAATGGAGAAAATATTTATTATAGCCAGACAGATTTTGAGGCTTCTCCATTGAACCGTGTCCAGTCAACTTACGCAGCGGGCAACAGCTGGGCAAAAGGCAGCGGACATGGCGTGTCACAACAATATCTTGTCAATACGGAGTCTGATTCCGTGCGTATCTGGCAAATGCCTGTGAGTGGCTATCCGGCTACTACAGCTATTTATCCGGTCGGTCAGCTGTATAAACAGGTTGTGACAGATGAGAACCGTGGCCAGGTAATTGAATTTAAAGATAAAGAAGGACGTGTGGTGCTGAAAAAAGCACAACTGAAAGGTGTTAATGGAATGGTGCATATGGGTTGGCTTTGCACTTACTATGTATACGATAACATAGGCAACCTTCGTGTAGTGATCCCGCCATTGGCTGTGGAAAAGATAACGGATGACTGGGGTGCGAGTGGGGTGCCGATGGAATTATGTTTCAGGTATACCTATGATGGCCGCAACCGTATGATCTCCAAAGAGGTCCCCGGTGCTGGTCCGGTGGAAATGGTGTATGATCTGCGTGACAGATTGGTCTTTACCCGTGATGTTAACCTGTATAACCAAAACCGATGGCTGGTTACTTTTTACGATAACCTGAACCGTCCGGTAGAAACAGCCTGGTTTGCTTCAGACATTCGCCGTGACGAGTTGCAACGTAACATGGACTATGTATCGGGTGGTAACGGTACTACCAGCTACACGGTACCGCGCGTAGCTAACCTGGTGGTTGCTTTCAATGATCGTTCTCTTTATGAAGCCTCCAAGAGCATCACTGCTGAAAATGGCTTCGACTCCGATGGCACCGAACTGGACATGCAAATTAATGCCGGCCCCAGTACTGATGTAATCAATATTACCGTGAATAACCCACTGCCGAATATTCCGGCATCAATGCTGACACCGCTCACCTATACGTTTTACGATAAATATGATTTCCCCGGTGTACAAGCGGCAGTGACCGAAGATTTTACCAAACCTGATGCCACAGGCAGTTATTTTGAACCGATAAATAAGAGTAACCTGACAAAAGGGCTGGTAACTGGAACACGCGTCCGTATTTTGGATACAGATACCTGGCTCACCACTACAACTTATTATAACGACAAAGGCCGGGTATCACAGATCATCAGCGACAACGTTTCTGGCGGTAAGGATATAGCTACTACCGGATATGACTTTAACGGCAAAGTACTAAGCACCTATCTGCGGCATAAGAATATACGTAGTGGCGTTACTCCGCAAACGACGGTACTCACCAAAATGACCTATACGGATGCTGGTCGCCTGGAGAGCGTAGTGAAGAAATTCAATGATCAGGATAGTCTCAAAAGAACTATTGTGTTTAATCATTACGATGAACTCGGGCAATTAAGTAGGAAGCAGTTGGGCTTTAAAGCCGACTATACATCACTGGAAGAGCTTTCCTACAGATATAATATTCGTGGATGGCTGCGAAGCATCAACAAGGAGTACCTAAACGGAAACTCCATATTCTCGCATTTTGGCCAGGAACTGAATTATGATTATGGGTTCACAGACAGCACTTTCAATGGAAATATTTCCGGTATCCGTTGGAAAGGATGGAATGATCCTAAACTACGGGCTTACGGTTATAGCTATGATAGTATCAACCGGCTTGTGAGCGCTAATTTTAGTCAACAAAACACTGCTGGTGCTGCCTGGACGAAGGACCAAATGGACTTCTCTACTGACGGGATCACCTATGACGCTAATGGCAATATCAAGAATATGAGCCAATGGGGTATGGACGGTTGGATTAAATCGCAGATAGACCAGCTGGTCTACACTTATCTTCCTAACAGTAATAAACTGGCCGCTGTCCGTGATTACAGCACCGTTAATTCTCCATTGGGCGATTTTAAGGATGGTACCAATGCCGGTTATGACTACGAGTATGACGCTATGGGGAATCTGATACAGGATCTGAATAAGGGTATCACCTCCATTACGTATAATCACCTGAATCTCCCTACAGCTATCACGATCGAGAGTAAGGGTGTCATCCGTTATCAATATGATGCGGCTGGGAACAAACTAAAGAAAACCGTTACTGACAACACCAGTGGAACTACCAAAATCACCACTACAGATTATATCAATGGGTTCGTCTACCAAAACGATACCTTACAATTTGCTTCTCATGAAGAAGGACGATTGCGGCTGGTACAAAACGCCAACCAGCCTCCGATGTATATCTACGACTATTTTGTTAAAGATCACCTGGGAAATACACGTTTGGTGCTAACAGAAAAGAACGATGTTAATATCTATGCGGCTACCATGGAAACACCGGTAGCGGCAAAGGAAACGGCCTTGTTTAGTAATGTTGATAATACCCGTTCAGCAAAACCAGTAGGTTATCCAACTGATGAAAGTGCCGGTAAAAATGAGTCAGTTGCCAAACTAACAGCAACGGGTACCGGCAAAAAAATCGGGCCTTCCCTGGTACTGCGCGTAATGGCCGGTGATACGATCCAGATTAGCAGCAAAGCATTTTATAAATCCAATGGCCCGGTTAACAAGAATAATCCTGTAGTTCCGGCAGAAACTATGGTGGCCGATTTGGCGGCGGCATTTGGGGGTACTGTTACGGCTGATGCAACGCACGGTGCACCGGTAGCTTCAAATGGGACACCGTTTAATGCCAATTTTTACAATCATGATTACCGTCAGTTGAAGGAGAAAAACCCGGATTACCCATCGGATAAACCTAAAGCCTATCTGAACTACATACTGTTTGATGATCAATTCAAAATGGTAGAGGAGAACAGCGGGGTAAAACAGGTGAAAGCGGAGCCGGATCAATTGCAAACACTTTCACAGGATAAAATGGGCATTAAAAAGAGCGGATTTTTGTATGTTTATACCAGCAATGAAAGTGCGCATGAGGTGTTCTTTGATAACCTGATGGTGGTACATGATGGTGGACCGGTGATTGAAGAGACGCATTATTATCCGTTTGGGTTGACGATGGCGGGGATTAGTTCGAATGCACTTAAAGGAAGTAACTATCCTGAGAATAGGCTGAAATATAATGGGAAGGAGTTGCAGAGTAAGGAATTTGGAGATGGAAGCGGGTTGGAGTGGTATGACTATGGGGCGAGGATGTATGATGCGCAGATAGGGCGGTGGGGTGCTATAGATCCTAAGGTGGAAAAATATAATATGTTAAGCCCGTATGGTTATGCTATGAATAATCCTATTTTATATATTGATCCTGATGGGAGAGATAACATGATCTACTTGGTAAATCTTGAGGGCTCAGGGGTAACAAGGAAAGAATTGAGAGAAATCAGAAGACAAGCAAATGCCAATTTCAAGGAAATGGGATTGAAGACGAGAGTGGGAATTGTGAACGCCAAGAATTTTGATAGAACTAAAATGGATAAGACTGATGGGTTTGCAGTGATCGGTAAAACGAACGCAGTGGCAGATTATGTAACCAATCAAGGTTTGAAGTTTGGGACGGAGCTTTCAAATTCCAGCTTTGGATCGAGTGGTGGAACTTCAAACCCGGAAAAGAGTGAAAACAATCCAGGAGGACAAGTGATTGCTATTAGTTCGGACGTAGCTAGGAGTGCAGCAAAAGATCTGCAAGCTTCGTTTGAAGAAACCGCTGCATATCTGATTAATCATGGAGCTGGTCATAACGCCGGATTAGGTCATAATGGTGATAAAGTATCTGAATTTGTAAACGGTTGGCAAGATGGTAAATTAGCTGCTCCAGCTATGCGCGATACTGAGATACCGTATTTTTCTATTATGACAAAAGGAGCCTCTGTTTATAAATATGTTAATCCCACAAGCGAACAACGGAAACTGAATCCAACTACAGGTTACAAGCTGGGTGATTTTGTATCTTCTGCTGAGAACCAAGGAGTGGTTCAGCAATATTATCAGCGTCGATTCGGGAACAATACAGCAATTCCCAGTACTAAAATCAAAATCGAATAGAATGAAATGGATAAGGCTTCTCGCATTAATAGTATTTATTGGGTGTGTTCATAAGGATGAAGTGAACACATCAATATATGATGGTGCTTTTGCACTTAGTCTCCCTCCTGGTGTTAAAGCCTCTACGGCACCTCGTACAATCTATGGAGATGACATTTTGTATTGGAATATCTTTAATAATGAGGATTCTACAATTAAAGTTGATGTTGAAATCTCTAAAGATACAACCCCTTTATATGAGGCGTTAATACCTTATCACATTAAAGGATTACAGCATTTCGATCCTACTATGGTAGTACTAAATAAAGAGATACGAAAGCAGAGAGGTGTAGAAATGTTGTTAATTATGTATGAAATACCACTTGTTCGGAATCTTCCCGGGTTTATAGTTGAAAGACGGGTTTTTTTGACTCCCAAAGGACGTGCTACAGTAGATGTAACATGCAGGTTTGATCATCTGGAAAGAAAAGAGATGTGTATAAATCTTGTGGGTGAAATAGGTAAAAGTATTAATACGTCAACTAATAGAAGAGAATAAGGAGGAAATAAAAAGGCGCCTTCCTGTGAAGGCGCCCAATCAATGTGATATAAAACCCTACATTCACAACCAATCACCGCTTAAAACGGCTTCGATTCCAATGGCGCTGAACTGGAGATGCAAATTAATACCGGTCCCGGTACCGATGTAATTAATATAACGGTAAACAATCCGCTACCGAATATTCAGGCATCACAGCTGACACCGCTCACCTACATGTTCTACGATAAATATGATTTTCCGGGTGTACAGGCAGCGGTTACCGACGATTTTACTAAGCCTGACGCTACCGGCAGCTATTTTGAAGCAGTGAGTAAAAGCAACCTGACAAAGGGACTGGTAACAGGAACACGCGTCCGTATTTTGGATACAGATACCTGGCTCACCACTACCACTTATTATAACGACAAAGGCCGGGTGTCACAAGTCATCAGCGACAATGTTTCCGGAGGTCAGGATATTGTTACCACGGGATATGACTTTAATGGTAAGGTGTTGAGTACTTACCTGCGGCACAAGAATCCGCGTAGTGGCGCTACACCGCAAACTACCATACTCACCACCATGGCATATTCGGACGCTGGTCGCCTGCTGAGTATAAAGAAGAGATTCAATGATCAGGATAATCTTCAAAGAACCGTTGCGCTGAATGACTACGATGAACTGGGCCAGTTAAAGACAAAGCAGTTGGGTGTGAATGCAAGTGGTGTTCCACTGGAAATACTTTCCTATGAATATAATATTCGCGGATGGTTGCGGAGTATCAACAAGGATTATCTGAATGGAGGTGTTGCCAACTCTCATTTCGGCCAGGAACTGAAACATGACTATGGTTTTACAGATAGTACCTTTAATGGCAATATTTCCGGTATCCGCTGGAAAGGCTGGAATGATCCCAAGCCGCGTGCGTACGGTTATAATTATGATGGGGTTAATCGGTTAGTGAGTGCCAATTTCAGTCAACAGAACACCTCCGGTGCTACCTGGACTAAGGACAATATGGATTTCTCTACAAACTGGATTACCTATGACGCCAATGGTAATATCAATAAAATGAGTCAGTGGGGTATGGATGGTGTAAACAAATCACAGATAGACCGGTTGGCTTATACCTATCGCCCTAACAGTAATAAACTGTCTGCCGTTTATGATTCCAGCGCAGTAGTTTCTCCTTTGGGCGATTTTAAAAACGGTGCCAATGCTGGTGATGATTATAACTATGATGAAATGGGTAACCTGGTACAGGACCTGAACAAAGGTATCGCGTCCATCGCTTATAATCACCTGAATCTCCCTACAGTTATTACAATTGAGGGTAAGGGTATTATCCGCTATCAGTATGATGCTACAGGTAACAAATTAAAAAAGACGGTTACCGATAATACCGGCGGAGCTACTAAAGTAACCACCACAGATTATATCAATGGGTTCGTCTACCAAAATGATACCTTGCAATTTGCTGCTCACGAAGAAGGGCGGCTGCGACTGGTGCACAAGAACAACCAGCCCCCCATGTATATCTATGATTATTTTGTCAAAGATCACCTGGGCAATACCCGCTTGGTGCTGACAGAAAAGAACGATGTTACTATCTATGCAGCTACCATGGAAATGCCGGTGGCGACAAAAGAAACCGCTTTGTTCAGTAATGTTGATAACACCCGTTCAGCCAAACCGGTAGGTTATCCTACAGATGAAAGTGCCGGTAAAAACGAGTCTGTTGCCAAACTAACGGCAACGGGTACTGGTAAAAAGATCGGACCTTCCCTGGTACTGCGGGTAATGGCTGGAGATACGATCCAAGTTAGCAGCAAGGCATTTTATAAATCCAACGGTCCGGTTAATAAGAACAACCCGGTTGTTCCGGCAGAGAATATGGTGGCCGACCTGGTTGCGACATTTGGCGGTACTGTCACAGCTGATGCAACGCATGGCGCACCGGTGGCTTCAAACGGTACACCGTTTAATATCAATTTCTACAATCATGATTACCGTCAGTTGAAAGAAAAGAATCCGGATCAGCCATCAGAAAAGCCTAGGGCCTATCTAAACTACATACTGTTTGATGATCAATTCAAAATGGTGGAGGAGAACAGCGGTGTAAAGCAGGTGAAAGCAGAGCCGGATCAGCTGCAAACACTTTCGCAGGATAAGATGGTCGTTAAAAAGAGTGGATTTTTGTATGTTTATACCAGTAATGAAAGTACCCAGGAGGTGTTCTTTGATAATCTGATGGTGGTGCATGATGGCGGACCGGTGATAGAAGAAACGCATTATTATCCGTTTGGATTGACGATGGCGGGGATTAGTTCGAATGCGTTGAAAGGATCTGGCTATCCGGAAAATAGCTTCAAGTATAATGGAAAAGAATTACAGTCTAAAGAATTCAGAGATGGTTCAGGGCTGGGATGGTATGACTATGGAGCGAGGATGTATGATGCGCAGATTGGCCGGTTTTTCACACAGGATAGGTTTGCGGAAAAGTACAATTCTTTGTCAGGATACCAATATGCCCTGAATAATCCGATTTCAAATATTGATATTAATGGAGACAGTGCCTGGACTACCACTAAAAAAGTTACAAATGCAGATGGAACAACAACTACAACGAATACCTTGCACGTTCGAGGCAAAGTGCTCGATTTAGCAGGGGTAAAAGTAGGTGGTGGTTGCAATTGCAGGAGTGGAACGGGAGACTTGGCAGAAGGGATTAACAGTACGCTAAATAAAAAGAGTACTAGTAATGTAGTAGATGGTAACACTGAAATTTGGAAAATTGATGCACAATTTTCAGTAGCTAATAGCATGGACGATGTGTCCTCCTCCGACCACCTTTTGGTGGTTGTTGGTGACGTGACAGGAAAAGCTGATCCGAAATTGGGCGGTGGAGAAGCAGGTGGGATTGCTTTGTCGCAAGGCAAAATTGGATATATCGAAAAAAGCTCAAATATGCGCTTTATGATTCAGAGCGGTGTCCATGAAATAGGACACAATTTGGGATTGGAACATAAAGAAAATGGCTCAGGTAACTTTATGAGTTATGACCAGGAAAGATATAGGTTTACCTCTCTTCAAATCTTGACGATGTATAACATGGCAAAGAATGGCGTGCTAAATCAGGGTGGCAATAGCCAACGAAGTGTAGTAAATTCAAACAATTGGTTTTTTCATACATCCACAAACAAGGAACCATACAGGAAGAATACTTCTGTAGGACAGAGAATACCCTTAATTGTGAATAATTGATAAATCTTAAGCTACGTAATATGCATAAAGGTACTTTAGCTTTCATTATTCTGGGTTTGTTTATAGTGGGATGCCGACGGGTCGATTATGTAAATGTGTATTTAGAAAACAGTAGTGGGAATATGTCGGTTATTACTGTGTCCACCTATATCAATGGTATCTACTATAATACAACCAAGGTACAAAAAAACACATCTTCAATTAATTGGGCGAGTTATCGATTACC
This sequence comes from Chitinophaga qingshengii, assembly GCF_014529935.1. Classification (GTDB taxonomy): domain Bacteria; phylum Bacteroidota; class Bacteroidia; order Chitinophagales; family Chitinophagaceae; genus Chitinophaga; species Chitinophaga qingshengii. The sequence goes on along the minus strand of NZ_JACVFC010000001.1, from coordinate 2,217,914 downwards.
TTTACCATCGGATAGAGACACTGTCCAAGTTATGCTTAGAATAGCGGAGAATAATTGCAGAACTGCTTGTATTCTTTTACGGAATAAATTAACCAATCGAAGCTGGGTACATGTGAACTATAACGAAACTACCTTTAAGAAGGGATATGAATACTATGGCCGTATCTTAACTAAGGACACTATCGTAGAAAAGAGCTTTTATTGCGAGGTGACAAATAGTAAACGATAAGAATTAGTACTACCTATAAAAAACGGACATCCTTACAAACAGAGGATGCCCGTTTTACTTTTATATTCTTCGCTTAAAACCCTACATTCACTCCCACAAAACAATTAAACCCTGCCATAGGATAATAATAAGTATCATACACCACTTTCTGCTGCGCCAGATCATAAGCACTATACGTACTACCATTCGGCTCATACTTCGCATTGAAAATATTATTCAGTAACAGTTGCACACCCAGCTCGCGGAATAACGGTTGCGGTACTACGTAATTAAACCGCAGGTTATTCACATAATACGGATTGAGACTGGCTGTTTTACTGGAAGTATTATCCAGGTACTGGCGGCTGACATATTTCCCGATCAGATCTACGGTAAGACCTTTCAGCGCACGGGCTGTCAGGGTGTATCCGCCTATGAAGGCGGGGGAGAAGGAAATATCTGTTCTGTTGAAGTGCTGTGTGTGAACGGTACCGTCGCCGTCGTAGGTGATGGCGTTGTAGTCCAGCACTTTATTCTGACTGAGTGCGGCGTTGGCGGCGATGGAGAAGATATTACCCAGTTTTACGTTGCCACTCACTTCAACGCCTGCACGATAGCTCTTCGGAATGTTGGTGCGTACATAGGCGCCTACGTCGGTGAGCATACCGGTTTGTACCAGTTGATTTTTGTAGTTCATGTAGTACACATTGGCCTGCAGCGAAGCGATGTGGTTGCTCCAGGAGTAGCCGGCTTCTACGTCGCGGAGTATTTCCGGTGTAGGCCGGGATACGCCGTAGTTGGATTCAAAGTCAACGCGGTTGGGTTCTTTATGCGACACCGCGATAGAGGCGAACACCCGGCTCATGGGATTTAAATAATAAGAGATACCTGCTTTCGGATTAAAGAAGTTGTAGTTCACATGTGGCATGTATGTGGGCGCTGCTTCAAAGCCGTTCATATTATACGCGATGTTGCGGTATTGCAGTTCACCGAAGAGGCGCAGGGCTTCTGTCAGTTTATATTCTCCTTTCCAGTAGATATTGAAATCATTTTTATCGGCGGGGTAGCGGTAGTATTCGTGGTCTTTATCGATACCGGCTGCTGCCCATATTACTTTGCCGTAGTGATCGCCGGTATAGCGGTTCCAGCCGCCGCCCAGGCTCCAGTTGAATTTGTTGCCGGTACGGTTCACGGAGAAGATGCCGCCGTAGAAATAGTTGCTCAGCCAGAGCTGTTGCACGAGGTCGGTGGTATCTATGCGGATGCCGTTATGTTCGTAGGGAGGCAGACCATAATCGGCCAGTGCTCTTTTGTCTTTGTAGTTTTCATAGTAGCCGCGGCCGCGGGTAAGGTGAAGGGCTACGTTGAAATTGAGGCTGGAATTGATTTCCTGGTTCAGGAACAGCTGGTAGTGGTCCTGTTGGTAGTTATCGGTTTCATTGTCGTATGGAGCGCCTGGTTTTTTGGTGCCGGCGGAGTTGTAGGTCCGGTCGGTTTTGAGCAGTGCTTCGGGTACGCCGTTCCAGGCTTGGTAGGTTTTTTCCTTGCCGGAGAAGACGTTGAGGCGCAGCGCTGTCTTTTTGGAGATATACGCAGCGGAGGTGTAGAATGAGCGCAGATCGGAGCTGGCGCGGTCTATATAACCGTCGGAGCTGATTTTAGACAGGCGTGCATCGATGGTGAAGTGGTCGTTGATAAGGCCGGAACCAGCTTTGACCGTGTTTTTCCAGCTGTTGAACGAACCGAAGCTGCTGTTGATTTCACCATAGGCTTTGTCGCGGTATTCGTTGGTGCTGAGGTTGAGGGTGGCTCCGAAAGCGGCCCCGCCATTGGTGGAGGTACCTACGCCGCGTTGCAGTTCTATGCTGCTGACGGAGGAGGCGAAGTCGGGCATGTTGACGAAGAACGTGCCTTGTGATTCCGCATCGTTGATCGGGATACCGTTCACGGTAACGTTGATACGGGTGATATCGGAACCTCGTACCCGGATGCCCGTATAGCCGATACCGGTACCGGCATCTGAGTTGGTGACTACGGAAGGTTGCTGGTCCAGCAGCTGGGGCAGGTCCTGGCCCAGGTTGGCTTTTTTGATGTCGGCGGCGGTGAGGGTACTGTTGACGAACGGTGCGTTTTTACCGGCACGGATACTGCTGATCTCTACCGGTTTTACAAGCAGACCGGTTTCTTCCAGGGCGATGTCAGTCACCTGTGTGGCGTTGGAAGCCTGCAGGTTTACGCTGTATGATTTATAGCCGATATAACTGGCTTGCAGCGTATAATGTCCTTTTTTAGGGGGATGAATAGTGTAATGTCCCTGGCGGTCTGTTACGGCGCCGGATTGATTCACAGATATGGTAACGCCTTCCAGGGGTTGACCATTGGTTTTACTGGTAACAGTACCGGTAACCAGGGATTGTGCGTGTACAGTGCCTGCTATAGATAGCAGCACCAGCAACATCAGCTGTTTCATTTCTAATATGTGTGTTTTCTGTTTTCCAATTCCTAACCAGCATTACCTGGTCCAGGTTCTGTGGGTGTGATCTCAGCCTGAAAAGTAAGGCACCCCATAAATCGCAATGTTCCTGCGAAGTCACAAAGATAGCGTAATAAAACAAAAAAGCTGTGTTTGCGTGAAATTGCGTAATTTCCTTGTACACTTCTCTCAATCATCTTGTATCAATTTTTAACCATAAATCTTTATGAGATGATTAAACTTCAGTTAATCGGCCATTTGGGCCGGGATGTTGTCAGGAAAGAAGTGAACGGCAACGTGGTGCTCAATTTTCCGGTGGCTGTCAATGAACGTTTCCGTAACCGCGAAGGGGTACTGGAAGAACGTACCACCTGGGTGGAATGCTCTTTATGGAACCGGGAAACGCTGGCGCCGCACCTGCATCAGGGTACCCTGGTGTTTGTGGAAGGCAGCCCCAGGGCGGAAGGTTATATTAACCGTGCCGACCAGCCCTCGGCAGCGCTCCGCTTACGGGTATTCCAGGTACAGCTGCTCAGCCGTAAGGATGACGAAAAACGCCGTCCTGTTCCTGCAGAGGTCCCGGTTGTTCCCGAACAGGAACTGGTGGAGGAACAACCTGCCGATGATCTGCCCTTCTAAAAAATACATGCATTCCAATATGAAAGCCAACCAGTTATGGTTGGCTTTTTGAAGTTTTTTGAAAAAAGTTTTGGCACGAATTAAATTAATGCTATCTTTGCACCCTCATTGCGAGGTAGAGCAGAGGTAGCTCGTCGGGCTCATAACCCGAAGGTCAGTGGTTCGAATCCGCTCCTCGCTACAAAAAAAGCGTGTCAGCGCTGGTAAAAGAGACCAGAAAGAGCCGAAGAAATTCGGCTCTTTTCATTTCCGTAAGTTTGAGTTAGAGAAAAAGCAGCACAAGCCTTTATTAGATAGTCATGCACAAAGCAGGTTTTGTAAACATATTCGGTAAGCCCAACGCGGGGAAAAGTACCTTGCTCAACGCCATCATCGGCGAAAAGCTGGCTATTATATCCCCTAAAGTGCAAACCACCCGGCACCGTATTACCGGTGTCATCACCGAGCCCGGTTATCAAATCGTATTCTCGGATACCCCGGGTATTATTGACCCGAAATACAAACTGCACGAAAAAATGATGAGTGCGGTGAAGTCCGCCCTGGAAGATGCAGACGTGGCTCTGCTGATCATGGACGCGAAAGACTCGCTGGAAGAGAACCTCGAACTGTTCGACTCCCTGCGGCTCAAAGTACCGGCTATCCTCATCATCAACAAAATGGACAACCTGGAGAAAGCGCAGATGGACGCGTTGCTGGAAAAAGCCCGCGCCTGGGGAAAAGCCAAAGTAGTGGTACCCATCTCTGCCCGCCAGCAAAAAGGCCTGAAGGAACTGATGCAGGAAATCGTAGCCCTGCTGCCGGAAGGAAACGCTTTCTACCCGGATGATACACTCACGGACAAGTCTACACGTTTTCTCGTGGCAGAAATGATCCGGGAGAAAATCTTCCAGCTGTTCGAAGAAGAAATCCCTTATCATACCACCGTGATCGTTACCCAGTTCCAGGAAAAGGAAACACTGACGAAAATAACGGCGGAGATCATCGTTACCCGCGATACCCAGAAAGGCATCATCCTCGGGGAAAAAGGGAAATCTATCCGCGAGCTGGGAACACTGGCCAGACAGGATATCGAAAAATTCATCGAACGGAAGGTATTCCTCGAACTATTCGTGAAAGTAAGAGGGAAATGGCGCGATAATGACTTGTTCCTGAAAGAATATGGGTACTAGTCCGTAATTTTAAAAGTAGTAATTGAAATAATACAATGGCTGGATTTACAGTAGCTATAGTGGGCCGCCCAAATGTGGGCAAATCAACGTTGTTCAACCGTTTGCTGGAACAGCGCCGGGCTATCGTGGACGATCAGAGCGGTGTTACCCGCGACCGTCAATACGGTATTGCCGACTGGAACGGCAAATCCTTCAACGTGATCGATACCGGCGGGTTTGTGACCAACAGTGATGATGTTTTTGAGCGGGAAATCCGCAAACAGGCGAAAGTGGCCATGGATGAAGCAAACGTGCTCATCTTTATGACCGATGTGACGACCGGCATCACCGACCTCGATTCAGAAGTGGCTAACCTGCTGCGCCGTACTTCCAAACCGGTATACCTGGTGGTGAATAAGGTAGACAACGCCCAACGTCAGTTGGAAGCGACCGAGTTCTACAGCCTGGGCTTCGAGAAAACCTATTTCCTCTCTTCTATGAGCGGCAGCGGTACCGGTGAACTCCTCGATGACGTGGTCTCCAATATCACCGACGATATGGAAGATCCCAGCCTGGAACCTGATGTGCCTAAAATTGCTATCATCGGTCAGCCGAATGTGGGTAAATCTTCCCTGCTCAATGCCCTCATCGGTACTGAACGTAACATCGTATCTGATATCGCCGGTACTACCCGCGACACTATTCATACCCGGTACAATATGTACCAGAAAGACTTTATCCTCATCGATACAGCTGGTATCCGCCGCAAACAGAAGGTAAACGAAGACCTGGAGTTCTACTCCGTGATCCGTGCCATCAAAGCGGTAGATGAGGCTGATGTGGTAATGCTGCTGCTGGATGCCGAAAAAGGTATCACGGCACAGGACCTCAGCATCTTCAGCCTCGCTGCCCGTAAAGGCAAAGGGGTAGTGGTGCTGGTTAATAAATGGGACCTGGTGGAAAAAGCCACCAACACAGCCCGTGACTATGAAAAGGAACTGAAACAACGCCTGGCTCCATTCTCTGATGTGCCCATCATCTTCACTTCCGTGATTGAAAAGCAACGTATCTTCAAAGCTATCGAAGCGGCCCTGGACGTATATGAAAACCGCCAGCGCAAAGTACAGACTTCCCGTCTCAATGAAGTAATGCTGAAAGCTATCGAAGCTTACCACCCACCGGTGGTGAGAGGTATTCCTATCCGTATTAAATACGTGACGCAGTTGCCTACCCATACGCCGGCATTTGCGTTCTTCTGTAACCTGCCCGATGATGTGAAAACGCCTTACAGAAACTACCTGGAAAACCAGATCCGCACCAACTTTAACTTCAGTGGGGTGCCGGTAAAAATCTTTTTCCGTAAAAAATAGTCGTGAAAAAAGGGAATGAATAGATTGTGTATTCTAAAATTATTCAATACCTTTGCCGCGGTTTTAAAAAATAAAACAAACTTAAAATGAAAAAAGTATTTGTATTCGCAATCGCTGCTGGTATGTTCTTCGTAGCTTGTAACGGTGGTTCTACTCCTGCTAACGATTCTACTGCTACTAAACAAGACACTATGAACGCTGCTCCGGCTGTTGACGCTCCTGCTGCAACTCCGGCTGTTGATTCCGCTGCTGCTGCTGCTCCTGCTGCAACTCCAGCTGTTGATTCTGCTGCTGCTGCAACTCCTGCTAAGTAATCGACTATTATTACCATATAATATCAATTCTTGCAAGAATAAAAAAGCCGATTGCTTAGCAATCGGCTTTTTTATTTGAAAATTTTTTGATTTACGAATTTCTTGATTTCGGGGTTTAAGCATTCTGGTTGCTAATGTATGGAGCTACAATGCATAAATCCCCGAAATCCGTAAATCAAAAAATCCGTAAATCCGTAAATCTTATTCTTCGAGCATGGAAGCCAGGTTGCTTAATTCATCCTGGCGATAGGCATCTTTATCATCCCGGAAACATTTGCCCAGCTCTTCCAGCAGAAACTGGATAATGCGTTTGTTGGACTGAGGCTTGAAATAAGCCGGAACAGAAGGTACAGATACCCTTTTGAGGTAAGTATCCACATCCTGCTGGGTATAAATCTGTCCCTGTATGGGATCAATAAAAAACAGGATGCGCTGGTCTTCCGGTTCTACCGGTTCTTCAAAATCGATAAAAGTATCAAAATAAGCCAGGATAAACTGCCGGGGAATATTGACGGCATACACCGGCAGGTCCAGCATGGTACACAGGCTTTGGTAGATGATCCCGTTGGTAACGGGATTTCCTTTTTTCGATTCTATTACCTGGTTGATGAAAAACTGATTTTTCCGCTGATAGGACACTTCTTCCCCTTTCAGTCCGAAGTAATTGTAGATCATGCTGTTAAGCACATTGATCTTCTCCAGCGGCGTCAGGTAATTATTCAGTTCCAGCCAGATATTGCGTTTAATGCGTTCTATTTCGTTGAGTACCTGACTGGGGGCCAGGTCGGGGAACTGGTACCGGGCTACCAAAATAGCGCCCTGCATCAGGTCCTGTAAGTCCGATAAGCTCCATGCACGCAGGGCGGCCTGCAGGTCCTGGTAATGGACCCGGTGGATCAGCAGTTCTATCCTTTCCTGGATGGCTTCATCAACGGTATTCTCCCACAAATTCTCCAGGTTGGGAATGATTTCTTTACCATACAGCAGAATTTTGCTGGCAACGGTATCGAACACTTCCTGGTCCGGATCATCCAACAGGTGGAACAATGCATTTATTTCCTTGTTTTCGTGCATAAGCATTTGTAATACGGCCCTTACGGGTTATTCAGCTTTCTTCTTCCGCGGCGGCGCTTTTTTCTTGGGCGGATTGGCCTTCGCTTCTTCGATGATGGCTTTGGCTTCTTCCACGGTCAGATCGGCAGCGGTATCTATTTTCTCTTTCGGAATCTTGAAGTTCTTCAGGCCCTGTTTAATATAGGGACCATAAGGTCCTTTCAGTATCTGGATTTTCTCTTTCTCAAATATTTTGATGGTCCGTTCATCTTTCGCGGCTCTTTTTTCCACGATGAGCGGCGCTACCTCGTCCAGCTCTACGGTATAAGGGTCCATTTCCTTTTTCAGGGAATAGAACTTCTTATCATGCTGGGCATACGGACCGAAACGGCCGATGTTAACGACTACCTCCGAATCCTCAAACTGTCCGAGGTTACGGGGCAGGCGGAACAGCTCCATCGCTTCTTCCAGGGAGATGGTTTCGATGCTTTGGGTAGCTTTCAGTTTGGCGAAGCGGGGTTTTTCCTCATCTTCCACTTTACCGATCTGGATCATCGGGCCATAGCGTCCCATACGGGCCACAATCGGTTTGCCGGTAGATTCTTCCACGCCCAGCTGGCGTTCGCCTTTTACGCGTTCAGCGTTTTCCAGCGTGTTTTCCACATCTTTATGGAAGGGGCTGTAAAACTCTTTCAGCATTTTATTCCATACCTTCCTGCCATTGGCGATTTCATCGAACTCTTCTTCAATTTTAGCGGTGAAACCGTAGTCCATCACGGAATTGAAGTACTGGTTGAGGAAATCGGTCACGATCATGCCCAGGTCTGTAGGGAACAGTTTGGATTTTTCGGCGCCGGTATTTTCGCTGTCGGTCTGTTGCGTGATGTTATCCGCTTTCAGGACCAGGATGCGATATTCCCTTTTGATGCCTTCCTTATCGCGTTTTTCCACATATCCTCTTTTCTGGATGGTGGTGATGGTAGGCGCGTAGGTAGAAGGGCGGCCGATGCCCAGTTCTTCCAGCTTTTTTACGAGGCTGGCCTCCGTATAGCGGGGGGCAGGACGGGAGAACCTTTCGGTGGCCTTCATTTCTTTCAGGTCCAGCGTTTGTTTTACGGCCAGTGGCGGCAGTGACCCTTCCTGTGTATCCTCTTCGTTGATATCTTCGTCGTCATGGCTTTCCATGTATACTTTCAGGAAGCCGTCGAATTTTAATACTTCACCGCTGGCAGTCAGCTCCTCATTATTGGTGGAGATAGCGATTTTAGCGATGGTTTTTTCCAGTTCAGCGTCTGCCATCTGGCTGGCGATGGTACGTTTCCAGATCAGTTCGTACAGTTTGCGGGTGTCGCTGTCGTCTACCGTGGAGTTTTCCATATAGGTCGGACGGATGGCTTCGTGCGCTTCCTGGGCCGATTCGTTTTTGTTTTTGAATTTGCGGAACTGGTGATAACGGTCGCCGAAACTGGTTTTAATAGCTTTTTCGATTTCCGTTACCGCTGTATCGGACAGGTTAACGGAGTCGGTACGCATATAGGTGATAAAACCGCTTTCATACAGCTTCTGGGCCAGCAACATGGTTTTGGATACGCTGTATCCCAGTTTGCGGCTGGCTTCCTGTTGCAGGGTAGAAGTGGTGAAAGGGGCGGCAGGTGATTTTTTGCCGGGTTTTACCTGTATATCTTTAACGGAATACACTGCTTTTACACAGTCTTTGAGGAATTTCTCCGCATCTTCCGCTGTTTTAAACTTATTAGGCCCTTCTGCTTTAAAGGAGATATTTTTTCCGTTGATATCTTTTCCGGTGAACCATGCCTCTACTTTAAAGGTGCTCACGGCGGTGAAACCGTTGATTTCCCGCTCTCTTTCCACGATGAGGCGTACAGCGACAGATTGCACACGGCCGGCAGAAAGGGAATTACGCATGCTCATTTTTCTCCATAAAACAGGAGAAAGCTCGAAGCCCACAATCCTGTCCAGGATACGGCGGGCCTGCTGGGCGTTTACGCGGTCCATATCCAGCTTGCGCGGATGTTGTACGGCATTTTCAATAGCAGGCTTGGTGATTTCGTGGAAGACGATACGTTTGGTTTCTTTCGGATCAAGGCCTAATACCTCGCACAAATGCCATGAAATGGCTTCCCCTTCACGGTCCTCATCCGTTGCCAGCCAAACCTCATCGGTTTCCTTCGCCAGCTTCTTCAGATCTTTTACTACCTTTTCTTTATCTTCCGGTATTACATATTTAGGCTTGAAGTTATTTTCAATGTCTATCCCCATGTCGTCCTTCTCCAGGTCACGGATGTGCCCGAAGCAGGATTTGACTTCAAAGTCCTTGCCCAGAATTTTTTCAATGGTCTTGGCCTTTGCCGGGGACTCCACTATAACTAAATTTTTTGCCATGTATGCTTCTTTAATGTGCTGCTAAATACGTAAAAAATCGTAAAATAAATACTAATAGGATTTTGCAATTATATAAAAGTACCTTCAAAATAAAAAATAAGGCCTCTTTTAAGGTAAAAGTACGAATTACCAATCATGAATCACGAATACATGGAAGACCTGCCCTCCTTTTACATATGGACCAGCCCGCATGAAAGAAGATCATATATTAAATGTTAATAAAGAATAGATAATTATAATTTATAATCTGAGGCCTGTAATGGGTAAAAACCGTAATTTGTAATTTTAACGTATGGATATAGTCATCATTGGAACCGGAAATGTGGCGCATTGTTTCGGGCAGATGCTGAAACTGCATGGTCACCAGATTACCCAGGTAGTAGGCCGGGATGCGGAACGCACCCGGGAACTGGCGGAAATGCTGAATGCCTCCTTCACCACCGATCTGCTGGATATTAATATGGAGGCAGATGTATACCTGCTGGCGGTCAGTGATGCGGCTATCCCGGAACTGAACGATCAGCTCCGCCTGGGCAAACGCATCGTGGCCCATACCGCCGGCGCGGTACCGCTGAGCGCCATCTCCCGGATATCGGTCAACACCGGGGTACTGTACCCGCTGCAATCTATCCGCAAAGAGCTGAAAAACTACCCGCCCATACCCATTATGCTGGAAGCAGGCAACGACGAGGTGCTGAAACGCCTCCAGGCCGTAGCCGGCAGCATTGCCTCCCATATCACCATCACCGATTCGGAACAGCGCCTGAAATACCACTTCACCGCAGTGCTGTGTAATAACTTCACCAACCACCTGTTTGCCGAAGCGAAAGCGTATTGCGACCGGGAGCAACTCGATTTCTCCCTGCTGCAACCTATTATTAAGGAGACATTCGACCGGCTGGAGAAATATTCCCCGGAAACGGTGCAAACGGGTCCGGCCCTCCGCAACGATGAAACAACGATGGAATTGCACCGTACCCTGCTGGCAGGAAACGACCAACTTAGAAAGATATACGATGTGATGAGCGAAGCCATTTATCGCTTACACCAGAAATAAATTACTTTTGCCGGATGAACGTATTAGCTTTATTCAAGCCTATCACCACTTTTGTACTGGACGTGGATGGCGTACTGACGGATGGAACGCTGCAGTTATTGCCCGGCGGGGAAATGTCGCGCAAAATGAACATCAGGGACGGTTACGCCTTACAGCTGGCCGTGAAAAAGGGATACCGGGTGGTCATCATCTCCGGCGGAAAATCGGAGAGTGTGGTCAGCAGACTGCAGGGGCTGGGTATCACCGATATCTATACCGGCATACTCGATAAAAAGGAAAAACTCCAGGATTATGTGTTTGAGCATGATCTCACCTGGGAAGAAATACTGTATATGGGCGACGATATCCCTGATTACCAGGTGATGCAACTGGTCGCCCTGCCTGCCTGTCCGGCGGATGCTGCCAGCGAGATCAAAAGTATCTCCCGGTATATATCACCCGTTACCGGCGGCCATGGCTGCGTACGGGAAGTAATAGAAAAAGTCCTTAAGCTCAATAATCACTGGCTGATGGACGAAGGCATTGCATCGAAATAATAAACAGAACACTATGAAGCTCTGGGCTGCGTTTTTTAAGCTGGTGAGATACCCCAACCTCATTTATATTGCCCTTACCCAGTTTCTTTTGCAGTACTGCGTGGTGGCGCCGGTACTGCGCAGCACAGGTGAAGAGCCTTCGCTCTCCGTACCGCAATTCGTGCTGCTGGCTCTCTCTACGGTGCTGATTGCCGCTGCCGGGTATATTATCAATGATTATTTTGATATCAACATCGATATTGTCAATAAACCGGACAAAATGGTGCTGGATAAAATCATCAGCCGCCGCTGGGCCATGGCCTGGCACACCATTCTGAACATGGCCGGCGTATCGCTGGGATTTATCGTGGCCTGGAAAACCGGTCAGATTTACCTCGGCTTTACCCAGGTGATCTGCTCGTTGCTGCTCTGGTTTTACTCTACTTCTTTTAAACGGCAGGCACTGATCGGTAATGTGATCATCTCCCTGCTGACTGCCCTGTCGGTATCGGTAGTGGGTTTTTATGAGAAACAGATCTATGAGAGCTTTGAAGCGATTATGTCGCCCTCCGGCCGTAAACTGATACAGATCATCGGCGTATATGCGTTGTTTGCCTTTATCATCTCTATGGTACGGGAGGTGGTGAAAGACCTGGAAGATATGATCGGCGACAGTAAAGACGGTTGCCGCACCATCCCCATCCTCTGGGGGGTATTGGCGGCGAAAAGACTGTGTAATATGTTGCTGCTGGCCTTGCAGATCACCATCATTGCGGTGGAAGTAAGGGTGTTTTTACTGGGCTGGTATCTTGCGATCGTATACCTGGTGGTGCTGGTACAGGTGCCCTGCGTATATGCGTATATGTTATTGCGGAAGGCACATCTGCCGGAGCATTACCACAAAGTCAGCTCTATAGTGAAATTGATCATGCTGACCGGTATTTTATCCATGATATTTTTTAAATGTTATTTGTAACATTAAAATATCTAAATCACAAAATTTCAAAATTCCAAAATGTATAAAGGTGCTCCCGTAGTACTGGCTTCCCAGTCGCCCCGCAGAAAACAATTGTTGGAACAGGCGGGCATCCCTTTTGAAGTGAAAGTGGTGGAAACAGCTGAAACCTATCCCCCGGGATTGGCCATCGATCAGATTCCTGTTCATATCGCCCAACAGAAAGCCGTCGCCGTCATGCAGTTGTGCAAACCGGAAGATATCGTTATTGCCGCAGATACGGTAGTGGTACTGGATGACACCATCATCGGCAAACCCAAAGACCGGAACGACGCCGTGCGTATCCTTTCCGCACTCAGCGGCCGTGAACACCGGGTGATCACCGGGGTGGTGATCCGTTGGAATGGCAGTGAAAAGGCTTTCTCCCAAACAACAACAGTACATTTTAAACCACTGACCACCGAGCAGGTGGTGTATTATGTGGATAACTTCAAACCTTACGATAAAGCCGGCGCTTATGCCATCCAGGAGTGGATTGGCGCGGTAGGCATCGATAGTATCAACGGTTGTTTTTACAATGTGATGGGACTTCCGGTTAGTAAGGTGGTGGAAGAACTGAACCAGATGTAACGGTTAACATTTTAGTCCAGGGCGGAAGCCCCGGGAACAGGGATTGCACCCTCCGGGCTATAAACCGTTTTTTCCCAAACATAAAGGGCCGGCCTTTTCGGCCAGCCCTGTTGCAATTGGTTGGTTGTGCATCTATACACTAATATCTTATTCGAGGACCAACAGGTTAACGTCTTTCTTTTTCAGCCAGCCTGCATCTTTCAGTTTCTGCAGGTTGATGGTACCTACTACATATCTCCACTCCGGTGATTCATATTTTTCAGAGATATTGAAGAACTCGGCCAGGTCTACCTGATCGGGTGTTTTGTAGCGCAGGTATACTTTCAGTTTCACATCGTTGGTGAAATTGGGCTGGTTGTTCTGCTTGATTTTTTTGTATTCATAACGGTAGTTGTACAGCAGTGCGGAGATGTCTGACAGTACAGCGCTGCCGGTAGCGGTACCGCCTGCGCCTTTACCCACGAAGAACTGTTTATCGGTGAACGCGCTCTCGAGGAGGATACCGTTGTATTCGTTGTATACATCGTACAACAGGTTATGTTCTTTTACGAGATGCGGCAGTACGTAGGCAAACACGCTTCCGTTCTGGCGGCGGCATTGCGCAATCAGTTTCACGGTACAGTTGCGTTGTTTGGCAAACTGGATATCGAAATCGTTGAGGTGATGGATACCGAAGTTGTATACTTCTTCCGGTTTCACGAAGGTACCGAAAGCATGCAGCAACAGGATCACCAGTTTAAATTTCGGATCGTACCCTTCGATGTCGAGGGTGGGGTCTGTTTCCGCAAAGCCGAGGTCCTGCGCCTGTTGCAGGGCAGTTTCGAAGCTGAGGTTTTCTTCAAATATTTTAGTGAGAATATAATTCGTAGAGCCGTTACAGATACCTTCTACTGCGTTGAGCAGGTCGTTATCGTAGTATTCTTCCAGGTTGCGGATAATGGGAATGGAAGCGCAGCTGGAGGCTTCATAGAGGAACGGTACTTTGTTGGCTGACTGCAGTTCGTACAGGGCAGGCAGGTTTTCCGCGATCATGCGTTTGCTGGCGCTCACAACAGCTTTACCGTTGCGCAGTGCGGTGCTCACAATATCGAAAGCAGCTTCAGTATCGTTGATGAGTTCCACCACTACGTCAATAGTAGGATCTTCAAGGATCTCATTTTTGTCCGTTGTAAAATAGCTGCTGTCGATAGGTCTTGATTTGTTGGGGTCTTTAATACAGATTTTTTTGATTCTTGCATTAATACCTTTTGTTCTGTTCAATACCTCGTACAGGCCCTGGCCTACGACGCCGAAACCGAAAATACCCAGATTGATGATCTTGTTTTCCATACTTTAGTTCATAATTGGTTGGTGCTGGCAGCCGTTGGAGCGGCTGTCAGCTATTGTAAAACAGTAATTTGTTTGCCGGCCGGATGGTTTAATTTATCCAGCGCTTGTTTCAGGTCGTTGATGAGGTCTTCCGCATCCTCGATCCCTACAGACAGGCGTATACAGGAGTCCTGCAGGCCTGTTTTTTTCCGGAATTCTTCCGGGATGGTGCGGTGAGTCATAGTGGCCGGGTGGGCCAGCATACTTTTCACGCCGCCGAAGCTTTCCGCCAGTTTGAACAGCTTGGTAGCGTTCACGATGCGGATTGCATTTTTTATATTATCTGCTTTGAGCGAGAAACTGACGAGCGCTCCGTAGTTTTTCTGCTGTTTGCGGGCAATATGATGGTTTTTATGCGTGGCCAGTCCGGGGTAGAACACTTTGTCCACCGCAGGATGGGCCGCGAGCCAGTTGGCGATGGCGCTGGCGTTGCTGCATTGTTTCTCAAACCGGAGGTAGAGTGTTTCAATGCCGCGAATAGTCAGCCAGGCTTCAAAGGGGCTCAGGATGCTGCCGGAGATGTTCTGGTTATACCGTATCTGGTCGGCCAGTGGTTTTGAATTCACCACTACCAGTCCGGCTATCACATCGCAGTGGCCTGCCAGGTATTTGGAAGCGCTGTGGATCACGATATCGGCGCCCAGGGTTAGTGGTTGCTGCAGCAGCGGGGTGCTGAAGGTATTGTCTACCGCCAGCAGGATATTATGTTGTTTGGCAATCTTGCTGATAGATTTAATATCAGAGACGCGCAAAGTAGGATTGGTGGGGGATTCCAGCCAGATGATGCGGGTATTGGGCGTGATAGCGGCCAATACTTTATCCAGGTTGCTGGTGTCCACAAAATTTACTTTGATGCCAAAACGTTCAAACATGTGGTTGAAGATCTGGAAGATGCCGCCATAGGTATCTTCTACGGCCATGATTTCATCGCCGGATTTCAGCAGTTTTAATACAGCGTCGATGGCAGACATGCCGCTGGCGAAGGCGAAGCCGGCATATCCTTCTTCCAGGCCACAGATAAGCTCTTCCAGCACTTTACGCGTGGGATTGTTGGCCCGCGAAAATTCAAAACCCTTATTAATGCCTGGTGATTCCTGCACGAAAGTGGACGTTTGATAGATAGGCACTGAAATGGCGCCTGTCAGTTCGTCTACCGGAATGCTATGAATCAGTTGTGTCGCTGTTTTCATGTTAATAAAATTTTAATGATGTCACGAAATAGTCACGCAGTTTCGTGCAACTTTAATCATTAAAAATCTATTTTAACAACCTTATTTCCAGGAAGTGGTGGGGAGAAGGCAAAAAAATAGCCCTTCCGGGTGTTGGAAGAGCTATGAATCAATTATATATCTGGTGAAGATTTATCTCTGCCAACTTATCTTTCCCCGGTACACCGGGGCAGGAATTAGCACCTTTTTCCCGATCAAATGCTGATCTGGAAAGGTTGCTAAGGCATCGCAGGGCCAAGTCCCTCCGCCTTTCTGGATAAGTGATGTTAAGAACTGGGTGCAAAGGTAACAGCAGTTTTATCAATTTTCCAAATTTTGACCGGCAAATTTATTTTCGGGCTGCGGGCGTTTCGTTATCTTTAGAGACATTGTTTGACTAACCAACCATATCTTATGCATGTGACCCCCCCGCTCTCGGAAGCGCTTTTCCAGCATATCTGGAAGTGCCGCCTGTACAGGCAGGAAGGCCTGGTAACCACTAACGGCGAAGCCATACAGGTCATTCATCCCGGTACACATAATCATCACAGCGGCCCGGATTTTACCGGCGCCCGGATAAAAATAGGGACTGTTTTATGGGCAGGACCGGTGGAATTACACCTGCGCTCATCCGACTGGTACCGCCATGGTCATGCCGGCAACGCGCAGTACGGGCAGATTATCCTGCATGTGGTGTATGTACATGACCTGCCGGCAGGGATAGGCGGGTATATACGTTGCCTGGAGCTGCAGCCCTATATTTCCAACCTGCTGCTGCAGCGTTATGAAGAACTGCGGCTGTCGGCCGCTTTTGTGCCCTGTAGCGCCCATGCAGGCCGGGTGCCGCCACTGGTGTGGGCGTCGTGGCAGGACAGGCTCCTGGCACAACGCTGGGAGCGGCGCCAGCAGGAGCTGCTGCATTGGCTGTCGCTCAACCGGTACGACTGGGAAGAGACCTGCTATTGGGCCGTAGCCCGCAGTTACGGCGCACCGGTAAATGCGCCGGCTTTCCTGGCGCTGGCACAGTCGCTGCCCTACCGTTTATTACAACAGTACCTCGACCAGCCGCTGGCTACGGAGGCGCTGTTGTTTGGTCAGGCAGGCCTGCTGGAAGACACTTTCTCCGACGTGTATCCCTTACAGTTACAGCGGGAATACCGGCGGCTGCAAATGCAGCACCGGTTGGAACCGTTGCCTGCCCACAGCTGGCGCTGGTTGCGGATGCGGCCGCCTTCCTTCCCATCCATACGTATTGCCACGCTGGCAGCCCTGCTGCAGCGCCACCGGCGCCTGTTTGCCGGTATGCTCGATGTGGCGGCCCGGCGGGAACTGGAACAGCTGTTTTTCGTACACCCGTCGCCGTATTGGCGCAGTCATTACCGGTTTCAACACCTGGTAGCACAAACCCGGCTGCCCGGACGGCAGGCATTGCATGCCGTATTGATCAACAGCGTACTGCCGCTTCTGCATTTGTATGGCCGCTGCTGGCACAGGCCGGATTACCAGGAACTGGCGTTGACATTATTGCAGGAACTGCCGCCGGAAGACAATCATATTATACGGGCATGGGAACAGCTGGGCGTACCCGCCGGACAGGCATTGGGTACCCAGGCCATGCTGGAACTGAAACAGCAGTATTGTGAGCAGAAGCGCTGCCTGGAATGCGCAGTGGGAACGCGGATTCTCTCGCAAAGGTAGTCACGCAAAGGCGCAAAGCAGCAAAGAGCGCAAAGGATTGAATCGAGTAAAAATAAGGAAGCAAAGGGGGAGATCAAATTTGGATCTTCCCCTTTGCTTCCTTTATCGCTTATATAATCTTTGCGCTCTTTGCTGCTTTGCGCCTTTGCGTGATTACCAGTTAAAAGTAACGTCCTGTTTAATATCCGGATGGAGGCTGTACGCTACCGGGCAGGTGTGGGCGGCTCTTTCCAGAATAGTCCTTTCCTTTTCGCCGAGGTTATGGCCGGCCGGCATGTCAAAAACAACCGTGATGCCTGTAATACGGCGGGGTTCTGTACCCATTATCTTGGTGACGCTTACTTTGGTGCCCTCGATGTTCCACTGGCTGTCTCTGGCCTTGATGCCCATGATGGTGAGCATGCAGGAACCCAGAGCGGTAGCTACCAGGTCGGTAGGGGAGAAACGTTCCCCTTTGCCCTGGTTATCAAGCGGGGCGTCGGTTTCAATTACAGTGCCGGATTTCAGGTGGGTGGCAGATGTTCTCAGCTCGCCGGTATAAATTATTTCCGATGTTGCCATAATTTTTATTTTTAGAAGATGTTTTATCCGTTTAATATCACTGTAAAATAAGTGTATTTTTAGTAGATAGGGAAGAGGGGGGAAGATGCGCTGGCAAACTCAAAAAAAATTAGGTACGTTTGTAATATTAATATAACAATACCTTTATCCAAGCGTTTATTTATTACAATAATAGCCCATTCACTGTGAAGAAATTATACATCATCCTATTTTTAGCAACCATCAGCGGCGGGTTGTTCGCGCAAACAACCAACCGGACGCCCATGACTTCTTCTACCAAAAAAAGTGAAAAAGAACAGCGTAAGCTGAAACGCATTGCCGTTTTCAGGGAACAGGAAGAAGGAGAGAATCTTTTCCAGCGTGATTTTTCGGGAGGAGCCCGGCTAAATACCGATGGCTGGTCCGGTTTTGTGGAAATGGGCTACCGCAAGAGCCGGAAAGTGGTGAATTACTTCCAGTTTGAATTTGCAGAGAAAAAAGACCCTAAAGAAACCAAGCGCCAGGGCGCCAACAGCAGCGGTTATTATTTCACAGAACGTCCGTTTATCTATGGGAAAGCCAATAACTTCTACCAGGCTAAGCTGGGTATCGGTCAGCGTTACCTGATTGGCGGCAAAGCCAATAAAAACGGGGTGGAAGTGGATGCGATCTACTATGGCGGCATTACGGTAGGGCTGCTCAAACCTTATTATGTCAACGTAAAAGGCCAGGATGGGGTAGAGCGGGACGTGAAATATGACCCTAATAACCCCAATAATAACTTCCTCAAACAAGACAGGATCATTGGCGCGGCCGGATTTGGCAAAGGATGGAGCGACCTGGATTTTGTACCCGGTTTACACGCCCGGGCCGGCCTCCGGTTCGATTGGGCGCATTTCAATGAAATCGTCAGCGCTTTAGAGGTAGGGGTAAACGCCGAAGCGTATTCAAAAAAGATACAGATCATGGCAGAACAGAAAGATAAACAGTTCTTTTTTAATGCATATGTTAGCCTGCAATTTGGTAAGCGCTGGAATAGGAGATAAGTGTTAACTTTGTTTTTTCAAAAGAAAGGATTCAGCGATGCAAGAACTACCCGTTATAGCAGCAGAACCGGCCACCACCAGAGTGAAGAAGCCTGACTGGCTGCGCGTAAAATTACCGATAGGCGAGAACTACAAACAGGTGAGAAACCTGGTAGATACCCATAAATTACATACCATCTGCGAAAGCGGCAACTGCCCCAATATGGGCGAATGCTGGGGTGCCGGCACAGCCACTTTTATGATCCTGGGTAACATCTGTACCCGCAGCTGTGGCTTCTGTGCCGTAGCTACCGGTCGCCCGGAAGCAGTGGATTTCGATGAGCCACAGCGTGTAGCCGAAGCGATTTACCTCATGAAGGTAAAACATGCGGTGATCACCTCTGTAGACAGGGACGAGCTGAAAGATGGCGGTTCCATCATCTGGGCCAATACCATCAACGCCGTAAGGGCCCTGAATCCCGAAACCACCATGGAAACCCTTATTCCCGACTTCCGTGGCCAATGGGAAAATCTGCAGCGTATTATCGATGTAGCCCCCGAAATCGTTTCCCATAACCTGGAAACGGTGGAAAGGCTCACCAAACAGGTAAGAATTCAAGCTAAATATCACCGCAGCCTCGAAGTGATCCGTCGCCTGAAAGAAGGCGGTATGCGTACCAAAAGCGGTATCATGCTCGGACTGGGAGAAACCAGGGAAGAAGTGGTACAAGCCATGCAGGACCTCTACGATAACGGTTGTGACGTAGTCACCCTGGGCCAGTACCTGCAACCTACTCCCAAACACCTGCCGGTGGTTCGCTTCGTTCATCCGGACGAATTCGCCGAATTACGCGAGATCGGTTACAACATGGGACTCGACTACGTAGAAGCCGGACCGTTAGTAAGATCTTCCTATCACGCAGAGAAACATATTTTCAGCGGTCGTAATAAAGGATAACCGGAGAAGAAAATTCAAGTAATTGTTAAAATCCACCCATTGGGTGGATTTTTGTTTAGAGAAAGTTATCTTAGCGCCTCAATTTCAATTTTACCTAAGTAGCAGATCAGCTGTTACCCTACCTACTCGCTGTTATCGTTGTTGTTGTTGCCGATGGGCTATGCCACGGTGTTAACTGATTAAGCAGCAATTTATCGAACCTACCTGTTCTCCTGCAATTGCAGTGTCGTCGTCGTGGTCATTATTTATCAGATGACTGTGTGCAGAGGAAATCTTTAGCATAATAGAGCATGAGCGCCCTGTAACAGGTGTGTTGGCAGATTTCTCATGCTTATGATTGGTACAATGAAGAACTGAATGTCAAAAGCCTTTTATGAAAAGAGCATTTTACTTTTTGGCTGCTGCCTGTGGATTACTACTATCGCCACACTTGTATGCGCAGCAGCCCGCTGATTCCGTTTTAACCAGCGCCACGCTGCAGGATTGTATCCGGTATGCCCTGGCCCATCAACCGGTACTGAAACAGTCCCGTATTGATGAAGCCATCACCGACCGGACCATCAAAAGCAAGCTGGCCGACTGGTATCCGCAGATCAACCTGGATTATAACATCCAGCATTACCTGGAACTGCCGACCTCCATTTTTGGCGGCAACCCCACTAAGGTAGGTGTGGCCAATACCTCCAACGCAGGTTTTGGACTGAACCAGAATATCTTTACCCGCGACCTGCTGCTGGCCTCCAATACGGCAAAGGATGTACGAAAACAAAGCCGGCAGAATATCGTCCGCACCCAGATAGACGTGGTGGCCGATGTAAGCAAGGCGTATTATGACATTCTGCTGACCAACCAGCAGATACAGGTGTTGGATGAAGATATCATCCGGCTGGAACGTAGTCTCAAAGATGCGCGTAACCAGTATGAAAGTGGTACGGTAGATAAGATCGACTTTAAACGCGCTACTATCTCCCTGAACAATGCCCGCGCACAACAGAAATCTGCCCGCGAAGTGCTCGCCGCCAAACAGGTATACCTGAAACAACTGATGGGTTATCCTGAAAGTGTTGGTAACGTACCACTGGTATATGATACCACACAGATGGCACAACTGGTCACCGGAGAAGATACCACCCTCACCGCCAGCTATCAGAACAGGATCGAATATCAACAACTGCAAACGCAACAGAGCCTGCAGAAAGCCAACCTGCAATACAACAAATGGAGCTTCCTGCCTTCCGTGTCAGCATTTGTAAACTACAACTTCGCCTGGCAGAACCAATCCTTCAGCAAGTTGTACAGTACAGACTATCCCAACTCCCTGCTGGGGCTGAAACTGTCGCTCCCCATTTTCCAGGGCGGCAAACGGATACACAATATCAAAATGGCTGAACTGCAGCTGCAACGGATCGACTACGATTTCACCACCCTGAAAAACCAGATCAATACACAGTATGCACAGGCGATGGCCACTTATAAAAGTAACCTGAACGACTTCAATACACTGAAAGAAAATGTGGCGATGGCACAGGACGTATATAACATGCTGCAACTGCAATACAAGGAAGGCATCAAAACGTACCTGGATGTGCTGATTTCAGAAACAGACCTGCGCACAGCGCAGCTGAGCTATTACAACGCTATGTACCAGGTGCTGTCCAGCAAGATAGACCTGCAAAAAGCATTAGGAACCTTAACTGCAAATTATTAAATGGTAACCGGATCGGATATGAAAAAAATGAACCACTTTGTCTTAATCAGCGCTACCGGCTTGTTGGGCTTCGCTGCCTGTAAAGGACCCGCCCAGAAAGGAGCGCCAGCCCTGCCTCCTACACCAGTAAATATTACGGAGGCATCCGAAGCGCCGGCCATTTATTATGATAAATTCCCCGCTACCGTCACCGCCCTCAATAACGTGGAGCTGCGCTCCCAGGTAGCTGGTTTTATCACCGGTATCTTCTTCAAGGACGGGGAAGTTGTGCAGCAAGGAAAACCCCTGTATGAAATAGACCGTCGCAAATACCAGGCTGCCTACCTGCAGGCAGAAGCCAATATCGCCAGTGCCAAAGCCAATTACAACAGAGCAAAAAAAGACGACGAACGTTACAAACGCCTCGCCGAGCAGGACGCGGTAGCCCGTCAGATACTGGACAATGCAGAAGCTACGCTGGAAACTACCCGCAGCGCCCTCGCTGCCGCGGAAGCCAACCTGGCGGCTGTACGGACAGACCTGGACTATTCCCTCGTAAAAGCACCGTTCACCGGCCGTATCGGTATCTCCCAGGTAAGGCTGGGGGCACAGGTAAGTCCGGGTACTACCTTGTTGAACACGCTCTCCAGCGAAAACCCGATCGCCGTTGACTTTGTGATCAACGAAACAGATATTCCCCGCTTTGCGGCCATGCAGGGCAAAAGCATCGCAGCCGGCGATTCCACCTTCCGCCTGCAACTGCCGGATGGCAGCATGTACCAGCATGAAGGCCGTATACTGGCGATCGACAGAGGGGTAGATAACCAGACTGCCACCGTGAAAGTGAGAATTGAATTCAGCAATCCTGCCAATCAGCTGAAAGATGGCATGAGCGGCGTATTACAGGTACTCAATGAGCAGTCGGGACACCGCCTGATACTGCCGTATAAAGCAGTGACCGAACAGATGGGAGAATTCTTCGTGTTCGTCGCAAAAGACACCATCGCCGTACAGAAAAAAGTACACCTCGGACCGAAGATTGCCGACAAGATCGTAATCATGGACGGTATCCAGGCCGGTGATAAAGTGATTGTAGAAGGCTTCCAGCGTTTGCGCGACAGCGGCCGGATACAGATAGGAATGCCACCCGCACCGGGCGCGCCGCAGAAGAAATAGTTTATTAGTAGAATCAACAGCAGAAACTCATGATTGCAGATACTTTTATAAAAAGGCCGGTTACCGCGATAGTGATCTCTATCGTGCTGGTACTGGTAGGAATACTGGCGATGATGAACCTTGCCATAGGGCAGTATCCTGAGATCTCGCCCCCTACCGTACAGGTGACCGGTAACTATACCGGCGCGGATGCGCAGACGGTAGAGCAAACGGTGGCCACGCCCGTGGAAGTGCAGGTAAACGGTACCCCCGGTATGACCTACATCTCCACCAACAATACCAGCAGCGGGCAGATGAGTATGACGGTTAACTTTGAAGTAGGTACCGACATCAACATTGCCGCATTGGACGTGCAGAACCGGGTAGGCATCGCACAGCCCACCCTGCCGCAGGAAGTACAGCGTTTAGGGTTGACCGTTAGAAAGCGTAACCCCAGCATCCTGATGCTGGTGGCCCTGTACTCACCTAAAGGCACACACGATATTACCTTCCTGGACAACTACACCAACGTGTATGTGAAAGACGCATTGCTGCGTGCCAAAGGGGTGGGTGATATCTTCACCCGTGCGGATGATTTCAGTATGCGTATCTGGCTGAAACCGGATAAGCTGGCGCAGATGGGCGTTACCGCCGAAGACATCCGTGCAGCCCTGGCAGAACAGAACGCGCAGATCACCGCCGGCTCCGTAGGGGCACCGCCACAACAAACCGGACAAACTTTTGAATACAACATCTTCACCAAAGGCCGTCTCACTACGCCGGAAGAATTTGGTAATATCATTATCAAAACCCGTCCGAATGATGGTTCGCTGGTATACCTGAAAGATGTGGCCCGCATACAGCTGGGTAAATTCAACTACGCCGGTAACAACTATGTGGATGGTAAACGTGCGGCCTACCTCCTGGTATACCAGGCGCCGGGTAGTAACGCGCTGGAAACAGCCGCCAACGTGACCGAAGCCATGGAGCAGCTGAAAAAACAGTTCCCCAACGACGTAGATTATGTAGTGCCGTTCGAGTCCGTATCGGTGGTGAAAGTGTCGATAGAAGAAGTGGTGCATACACTGGTAGAAGCCCTGATACTGGTGGTGATCGTGGTGTTCCTGTTCCTGCAGAGCTGGAGGGCCACCATTATCCCGATTCTGGCTATTCCGGTGTCGATTATCGCTACGTTTATCTTCTTCATTCCGCTGGGCTTTACCATCAATACCCTGACCCTGTTCGGTTTCGTACTGGCCATTGGTATTGTGGTGGATGACGCCATTGTGGTGGTGGAAGCGGTGCAACATAATATAGACCACGAGAAGATGTCGCCAAAAGACGCTACCATACAGGCGATGAAAGAGATCTCCGGACCGGTAATCGCTATCGCGCTGATCCTGGCCGCAGTATTCGTGCCGGTAGGATTTATTCCCGGTATCGTAGGACGCCTGTACCAGCAGTTCGCCATCACTATTGCGATCTCCGTGCTGATCTCCGCTTTTGTGGCGCTGTCGCTGACACCGGCGTTGTGTATGTTGCTGCTGAAGCCCATGCACCTCGATAAAGATTCCAAAGGGCTGAACAAGTTCTTCTACAAATTTAACCGCTGGTTTGGCCATACTACTTCCCGTTATTCTATGGGCGTGAAGAAAAGCATCCGGTTTGCGCGTTTCGCCATGATCCTGCTGCTTTGCGTTTTCGTAGGTACGGTGATGTTATTCAAAGCCAAACCGACCGGCTTTATTCCTACGGAAGATGAAGGTCGTCTGATCATCACCTTCGACCTGCCGGAATCCTCTTCCACAGAGCGTACTGTAGCTGTGATGAGCCAGATGATGAAAGACCTCGACTCCATGCCGGGTATTAATCACTATGCGGCATTGGGCGGTTTGAATGCGGTGAACTTCTCTACCAAATCCAACAGTGCTACTATCTTCTGTTCCCTGAAACCCTGGAGCGAGCGTAAAGCTGATTCTCTCCAGATATTCGGGATGGTAGCTGCCGTACAGAAAAAACTCAGCAAATACAAGGAAGCCAATGTGGTGGTAATTCCGCCGCCGGCGATTCCTGGTCTGGGTCAGACTGCCGGTTTCTCCTTTGTATTACAACAGAAAGGAAGCGGCGATATTAAAGCCTTTGAAGGCGTATTGCAGCAGTTTGTAGCCGCTGTCAACAAACGTCCGGAGATAGCCCGTGCCTTCTCCTTCTTTACGGCCCGTACGCCCGGCTATCAGCTGGATATTGACCGTGAAAAAGCCAAGAAGATGGGCGTGAAGATCTCCGATATCGCCACTGCTTTACAGACCTATATGGGGAGTGCGTATATCAACGACTTCACCGTATATGGCCGTAACTTCCGCGTGGTAACGCAGGCGGATTCTTCCTATCGCGGAGACATTAAAAACCTGGGTCAGTTTTTTGTACGCAACACTTCCGGCGCTATGGTGCCGCTGAGTGCGCTCACGTCCTATAAAGTGATCGAAAACGCGCCGGTGATCTCCCATTACAACCTGTTCCGTTCTGCGGAAATCAACGGTAACCCGGCTCCGGGCTATAGTAGTGGTGATGCCATCAATGCGTTGAAGGAAGTGGCAGCACAGGTGCTTCCGGAAGGTTATGGATATGAGTTCTCCGGTTTGAGCCGTGAGGAGATATTATCCGGTTCCAAAACCGTATATATCTTCGCGTTATCCATCATCTTCGTATTCCTGTTCCTGGCGGCGCTTTACGAGAGCTGGTCAGTACCGTTCTCCGTGCTGCTGGCCGTACCGATCGGCGCCTTCGGTGCTATCACGGTACTCACGTTCCTGCCTAAACTGAGCAACAACGTATATGCGCAGATTGGTTTGATTACCCTCATCGGTCTGTCGGCTAAAAACGCCATCCTGATCGTAGAGTTTGCCAAAGAACGTGTAGACAGGGGCATGGATCTGGTGACCGCCGCCGTAGAAGCAGCCAAACTGCGTCTGCGTCCGATCATTATGACATCGTTGGCCTTCCTGCTGGGTATTATGCCGTTGGTATTATCTTCCGGCGCCGGTGCGGAAGCCCGTAAAACCATGGGCTGGACGGTACTGGGTGGTATGTTTACCGCTACCTTCCTGGCTATCTTCATTGTACCGGTGCTGTATGTGGTGATCACCCGTCTGGCATATGGTAAAGAGAAGCTGAAGAAGATGAAAGAGAATTACCAGGCAGTACCGGAACATGATATACAAGGGAAACTCTGATAGCCATGATTATCGCTGATTTACGAAGATAAAAACGAATGGCTTAAAACTATAGGCCCCCATTGATACTATCAATGGGGGCTTTTTTATAAGTTGTCGTTATCTTCCGGTGTTTCCGGATCTATTTGTTGCAGTTGCCATTCCGTATAGCCTACCATGTACATGGCGCCTGTTACGACGGCGCCAACGGTGATGTACCAGAACCAGTCTGTTTGCCTGTCGAAGAAGAGCGCGCAGGCGAGGCCGGCAGGTATCAGAATAAAACCGATACGCCTGGAAATATAGGCGGCATGCCGATTGGCAGCCTGCCACATTTCAGGGCTGCGGGTGGCCAGGGCACTACGGTAGCCGTACCATGATTTGCTGCTTTCAGGTGGGTAACGCCGGATAAAATACCCCATAAAAACGAAGATGATCCCAGCGAAAATAGCTGCATTACAGTAGGTGGAATGCACGAAATTCATGAACATGGGAGAGGGGTTTGGTTACTATAAGTTACGAAAAAAATATAGTTATCAGAAATAGCTTTCGGGACTGTATCCCAGGAAAATGGATATTTTCATAAAGAAAAAAGCTCCTGATGTATCAGGAGCTTTTTTAAAAATCAGATGCGTATAGCCGTTACTGTTTAGTAGAATCCGCCGTTGCCGCTGGCTTCTTTTTGCCGAACAGGTTATTGATCGTGTTTTTCACCGACTCACCGGCTTGTTTACCCACATTCTCCAGTGGTTTACCGTTTCCGGTAGAATCTTTTTTACCGCTCAACTGGTTTTTCAGTTCGTCTTTCAATGCGTTGACTGCATTGTTTTTGATCTGGTTCACCGAATCACGCACTACGTTTTTAACGGTATCGATTTTATTTTTTACCAGCTCTGTGGCCTGGTTTTTCAGGTTGTTGGCGCTTTCTTTCAGGTCTGTTTTGAGAGATGGTTTCATGATATTCCCAGCCATCAGTACCTGCAGGTGTACGCTGTCGCCCAGGTTGACAGGGATGCCTTTATTCTGCGCCTGTGAAACGAGGTTGTTAACCAGTGTGTTGCCTGCATTACCCATTAAGCTGCGGGGCAGCGCCAGTTGCAGGGTATAGTCAAGCGACTGGTCGAAGCCATGGGAGCCGGCGATGTTCATGGTAACACCATTGACCGCCACTTTGAACGGATTCACTTTTACGCGGCCGTTTTCAAAGGCGAAGTAGTTTTTGATATCCCGCAGGGAGATGTCTTTCAGCTGGGATACGTTGAGGGTATTGGCCAGTTGGTCTACCGGAGCGAATTGTTTCAGGAAGCCCTGTATCAGCAGGAGGTTACCATCACCGGTGAGGGTGTTGAGTTCGGGGCTCATGTCTTTACCGAGTTTACCATGCATCTTCAGTTGCGATGTGATTTTGCCGGACAGGAATTTACCGATCGGCATCAGTTTTTGTACAGTGTTGAAGGTATAGAAGGTTTGTTGTACGTCGAGGTTTTGCACATCGTAGGCAACGTTGATATCCGGGTTCGTCTTGCTGTTTTTGGTGCTGTAGCTGCCGTTGATTTCCATGGTACCCTGTAATGCGTTGGCTTTCAGTTGTTGCATGGTCAGGGTTTCATCTTTTAGCAGCAGGGTGCCGGTAACGTTATTCAGTTCTGCTTTATCATATAAAACCTTGCCTACAGCGGTCTGCAGGCTGATGTTCAGGTTGGCCGGTACGGCAAACGGTATCATCGCAGCAGAATCAACTTTAGCAGGGGCTTTCCCATCGGTGTTGCTGGTGGTGCCCATAAATTTGTTCACATTCACCTGGTCGGCTTTGAAGTTGAGCCGGCCATCGAGCGGCGCGTTTTTAAACGTATAGGCGAGCAGGTTATTTACTTCTCCGTTGGCTTCGAAGTTGCTACCCAGGTATTGACCGCTTAGTTCTTTTACAGTCACGTTTTTGGGATTGAATTGCAGCAAGAGATTTTTTACGTTGATGCCATCGGGATAGTCTTTGCTTTTATACAGCATATTGCTGAGTTGCAGCGTGCCGGCGGCATAGAAACGGTCGTACTGTTGTTTTTCGATAGCGCTCATGTTGCCTTTGGCGGAGATGTCTGCATCCAGGAGGCCGCTGAGGGCGGTGCCTGTTTCCAGTTTAACGAACTGGGTGATTTTAGACAGGTCTATTTTGCCTTTGGCGGCGCCGTCGAGGTACATATCGGATACCGGAGTTTTCACTTGCAGGCGCAGGTCCAACGGGGTGTTATCCATCTCAAGGTGACCGGTAGGCATATCCACCACGGTATGATCAGGAACGCCATCCGGGTTGCTGACTTTCATCGCGATCTGGATATTTTTCACCGGTTTAGGCAGGTCCGGATATTGGAAGAAACCATCTTTTACGTTGAGGTCCAATCCGAAAGCCGGCATTTGTACCGGGGAATAGTTGCCTTTTACATATCCGCCGAAAGCGGCTTTACCGCTGGTTTTGATTTTGTCGAAATCAGCTTTATAGACGGTGGGAACGAGCGACAGCAGGTCTTTGAAGTTGGTAGACGGTGCTTTAAAGCTGAGGTCCATGCCGTAAGTGGAGTCGTTGACCAGCTTAAAGAAGCCTTGCAGGGCTATTTCAAGGCTGTTGAGCGCTGCTTTACCATCTTTCAGTGTATACGTACTCGTGGTATTATCGATCTGGATATCAGCATCCAGTTTGGTTTTTACGCTATTGAGATAAGGGATGGGACCGTAGCGGAAGGTGATGCCATCTGCTACGGTGCTGGTGGAAAGGGTGAACTGGTCTTGTGTGAAATCGCCTTTCCCCTGGTGGGTGAGGCCATCGATGATCAGTTGCATATTGCCCTGTTGATCGTCGTAGCTGATTTTTGCATCTTCGATTTTATATTGCTGCAGGCTCAGGGCGAAGCTGGTTTTGGCGGTATCCGCCGGGCTGGCCTGGGTGGTGGTGTCTGGCTTGGTAATATTCCAGTTGGCAGCGCCATTTCTGTGCACTACTGCGTATATGCGTGGGTTGATAAGGGCCACATTATAGATATCCATTTTACCGCCCTTGATGATGCTCATGAGGTCGAGGGCTACATCTATCTGTTTAACTGCCAGCAGGGTATCTCCGTCAAATTCGCCGGTACCGGTCACCTGAAGCTGATCGAGTCCTACTGCCAGTCGCGGGAAATGCCGGAACAGGCTGATATCCACGTCTTTAAAGTCAACTTTGGCTGTCAGGTGTTTATTCAGTTCTGTTTTTACTTTGGCGATGATCTTATCCTTAAAGAAATAAGGAATGGCGATAGCCGCCAGAATAAGTACTACCAGTGTAACCGCTACAATCTTCAGGATTTTTTTGAGCATAGGTTATCTTTTAAATTTTATGAATGTGAAGGTAGTTTTTTCCCGGAAAGGAGCAAAGCTCCCAGGGGATAGAATCGCCCCTTCCTGTCATTTTTACTATTTTTGCGCTAATCGTGAAAATATCAGACGTATGACACCAGAAAGAAAAGAGCGGATACTCAACACCCTGAACAGGCGACAAGCCAATTTGACAGTTGTATTGGAAGATGTGCAGGACCCGCATAACGTTTCTGCCGTATTACGTACCTGTGATGCCGTAGGTATCCAGGATGTGTATGTGATCAGTACCATGGCCCCGCGCCAAAAGAAATGGGGGCACAGAAGCAGCAGCAGTGCGATCCAGTGGCTCACTATCCATGAGTTTGACAGTATAGAAGAATGTGTGGCCGCCCTGCGTGCCCGGTACGACAAGATTCTAACCACACATTTGTCCGCCGACGCCATCGGCCTCTATGACATCGATTTTACCGGCTCTGTAGCCCTGGTATTCGGTAACGAACAAAATGGTGTCAGTGAAAAAATCAGGTCGCTGGCAGATGGTAATTTTATTATCCCGCAGATGGGGATTATCAAATCCCTGAATATCTCTGTGGCTTGTGCCGTGAGCATTTATGAGGCTATGCGGCAGAAAAAACTGGCCGGTCATTATGATAAGCCTGGGTTGCCGCCTGAACAATATAATACCCTGGCTGAAGCGTGGGGTTATGAAATAGAAGAAGAGGGGGAATAAGCCCCTCTTTTTTTATGTTGGAACGCGTCCAAATCAACTTTTGAATGGTTAACTTTGACAATTAACATAAATAATTTTATTATTGAGTGTTACCTGACATCACTCAGTACCCATAAATTATCAGATTAAATGGATTACCCTAAAGAACTCGAACAACTGCAGCAAACATTAAAAAATAAAAGCTTATCTGTCCTTGTTGGTGCGGGCTTTAGTAAAAATGTTCATGATAAGTTGTTTCTGTCGTGGTGGGAGTTGTTGGATAAAATGGTACGAAGGATGAATGTGAAAGTGTACCCAACTGCCTTTGAACGAATAAATGGTATAAAGGCGACAGAGGATGACGAAAGATTCAAGTCGTTTGTTACTTCACAGGTGAACCAATACTTAGAACAGACCGACTATCTACAGGTGATATCTGACTACATCCGCAAAATGGGATATCGAGAGACTGTGGACGTTTGCATTGAAGAAAATATTCCAAGGGCAATTCGGCAAAATGGGAAACTTTTTTTAAGGCAATCTGACAACGGCACATTTATGGATACAGAAATAAGTCAACATGATCTGGAAGTCCATAGAAAACTAATAAAACTGCCATGGAATAATATTTACACTACAAATTATGATAACCTTCTCGAATTTTGTGTTGATACTACAGTCATTACTGGATTGGAGGATCAGGTAAAAGAATACATAGATGAGATTTTAATGTTGGAACAAAACATTCAAAATAGCACTATGAACTTTGATGAGTTGAATGGTGAGCTTTCTCGTATTGAGGAAGATTCTACAGAATTTAGCGGAAAGGGTGAAGAGTTGTTGAGAAAAAAGAATAAACTCGCTTATCAAATCCAATATGAACAGTCTCAAGTGGAGGCACTAAATCGGAAAAAATGGGAGTTGCAAGATGCCATAAATGACTCCTACAACGTTGTTAGACATTCTTCCGAATTAGCTCTTAAACGCAATAGAAATATTATAAAACTGCACGGTTCGTTGCCCGAAAATGATAGTGATCCCTTTGGTTTTGATAATGAGTATAATAAGCGATATATTATTTCGAGTGAGGATTATGAGCATTATCCTATACGTCATGAGGCATTTACGCAGCTGATGAGAATATCACTATTGCAAGGATGCTTTTGTCTAATCGGATTTTCAGGTGATGATGCGAATTTTATGGCATGGATATCCTGGATAAGGACTGTGATCATGCGCGAACGAAGAGATGATAAAGAGGATACAAAAATATACTTTATTGATGCTCGCGCTACTCAACCTGCAGATTCTCATAAGCAGCAATTTTATAAAAATCATAGAATTGTACATATTCCTCTAGGTCATTCAAGTTGTATTGATTTTCTCGAAAAAATGTCAGATAAGCCAATAAGCCCTGGGAATACTCGTGATTTGCTAAACAGATTAATGGATTATTTGGCCGACATTTCTGTTCCTGACTTGCCTCAAATTTCATATGAAATGATGGCTAGGGAAAAATATGAGCAATATTGGATAAAAACACGGATAACCAAAGGTTCCTCAAAAGAGGAAAGTATTTTAAAGGTATGTGAAACTTATTATAAGTTAAAAGAATTGAAACCATATAATCGCATACCGTCTTTTGATTATTTGCATAACCATTATAAATGTGAGTTTATCTTGGCAGCCAGTGATCTATATCCCAAAGATGGATTGCATGAGGAAGTTGAAGTTACACTTTTGGGTACAATTGTTCTGGCATTGGAGGACTTGTATCTTCCCTATTCTTGTCTTATAACAGATAAAAAATTCAAACAACTATTAGACCGATCAAAGAGCGTATCAACAGATTTATATTATAGTTACCTGAAAATTGATGCAAAAGATGCTATTTGGAAGGCGAATAGCAAGCGGGTAAAAAAGATATTGCGACAACTAGCGAAGATCAAAACTGAAAGTTATGCGAATGATGTGGTTACTTTGAGCCTGATGGAAGCCGCAGTGATGTTTCGGTTCAATAAAATGAGCAAAATCCTCAACGATAATTTTAATTCCTCTTTCAGGAATACCTCTCTTGCTGGATATTGGTTGTTTTCTGACCGGAAGAAAGGGTTGAAACAGATTAAAGAACAAACGTATAATCTTGCTCAGGAGTATTTGTATGCAATGGAGATTAAACACATGCTCCTTGCAGGAGAACAAGATGAGAATTTGCTTGAAAAGCGACAGAGATTGCAACAGAAAGGACTCCGGTTGCTAAGCGATAACCAGAAATATGCACTTGCGTTGTTCAATAATGAAAAGAATAGAATCGCACCATACGAATCCGATGAGACTATTGGAAGTCCCTTTTTGTTTGAGAATTCTGATAAAATTGTATCGAGTATACAATTATTAGGGATGATGTTAGAAACAGGCCTTCATTTTTCTGGAGATAGATTTTATCTTCAGGATAAAGATAGAGTATATCCGGTTTTTGAGCAGGTATACCAACGATATCCCTTGCCGGTTTTGTTTTTTGCCTTTCAATACGGTGACCCAAAATATATCAAACGAATTGGACAGGATTATGCATACAACACCGATATTTCTGTGAATCCAAAACAATTGTTTGAGTTTTTATCTGTTGCATACGAAGAATCGCATACCCCTGCCAGGTATAACAAAAACATACTTACTTTCTTGACTGAGTTTATCATCATCATCGAACCTAAAATATGGCAACCTTTTTTGTTAAAAGTGTGGATGACGGAAAGAGAGAATGGTCGTTTGTTTGATGAAGACAAAAGAAATAGACTCGACTTTATTAAATCAGGGCTCCGCTACTGTCAGGATGTTGGTGTAGTGTCAGAAGTAATAACAGATTGCCTCCAAATAGCAGTTGAAAACAAGATGTGTATTAATAGTGCTATTGACTACTTGTTTATCTTGGCCAAAAATCCGTTCCTGGAATCATTAAAGGGTGTCAAAAAACAAATCGATTCTATTGTCATAGATAAAATGCTGCTGATCTTGCCTAAGATTCCTGATTACTTATTTATCCTTGGAAATATCCATATCTTTTTAAGTAAGACGCAAGTCGAACAAATCAAGCATGCCTTGCTTGAAATGGACTATACAGCTATTAGATCTCCAAATCTATGGTCGGTTGCAACATATTACTGTAAAAGAGATACGAAATTACAGGAGAAAGTCATTGGCGAACTTTTAAGAAGCCCTCATCTATGGGCGACGGGAATTTCCTTGACTCCTGAGGGGAGGATGTCCTGGTCCAGTAAAAGTAGCTTTGTAAAGCTAAGAGAATTAAGTGGTAGCGATCATAAAGACGATCTAGGGCTTGTATTCTCTAATAGAGATGTATTGGAGTTATATGCCAAAATGAAACCTAAATTTGAAGAAATAAAGGCTTTTAGGAGTAAAAGGGCAGCGAGGTTTAATGATTTTTTTTCCTTGTTGCAAGAAATGAATTGGTTTCTAGATATGGAGTTGGATAGGCTGAAATTACAACCTGATTTCAATAGAATTCGCTCCGAGGTTATACAATTGTGCTTTGATGGTAGTGCTGAGCGACATACATTAAAAGGGCTTACTTCAGATGATATCTCCAGCATTAATGAGGCGATAACTGAAATAACAGTGGCGTTATTCGATAAGTCCGAATTTGACAAACATAAATCATACATACAATTAGTGATAAGTAAAGTCCAGTTGAAAAGCGGACCAGGACTGATCCTCTGTCTGGAATACTTAGTTGCATGGTGCGAATATCTTCCCAAAAAGAATATGTATGAACTCAATAGTGGATTGTTGGAAATTCTGAATTTGTATAAAGGTCAGTATCCTGAACAGGTTGCTATCCCTATAGTTGAAGAGCTGCTGGTAAGACTGGCAGTAGTGCTTTCAAATTGGAATCTTAACAATGAAGATGTTGTTTATTTCTTATCGCTTATTGAAAAAAGCCGATATAATAATGTTAGGTTTAACTTGAAGCAAAAATTGAAAAATGGACTTAATTTGTCTCTATAAATCTTGAATAACTATAGTTATGATTTTAATCTGCTTAAAGTTAATTAACTGTTCACTGACACACTTTATATAATACTCTCGTCCTGGATAGCGATTTCTTTTTCCACCGCTGTCATTTTCAAATATTTAACTAAAAAATCCTAATTAAATTAGCAAAAAAATGGCAAATGACCAAACCCAAATAATACCATTGACACTGCCTAAAAATTATACCCCATCCTCACCTTAATCGGATCCGTTCTCGGTACATGCTGATTATACAGAAAATCAAACAGCACCATCATATTCCCTTTCAGTTTACTATTGATTTTATACTTTTTACTAAGACCGATCAGTCCACTGGGTGTCCAGGCCTGGCCTACACCATTGGCTACGCTGGCGAAATCGGGCTGGTAGTTTTGTTCATAACCGCCATTGAGGTAAAAAGTACCTTTTAGTTTCCAGTCGATGAAAGAGCGGATACTGGCGCCCTGGCCGCTGAAATGAATGTCATTAAAACCGGTGCCCATCCCGAGTTTATAGGAGGCGCCGATACCGGCGCTGCCGTTTTTATGGAACTTATAGGCTACCTGTCCGGCGATGTCGCTGGTGGTGGGGAAAAATTTGTTGCTGCGTTGGAACTGGATATTGCTGCCGTATTCCAGCCGTTGCAGAAAACTTTTGGTTTTCATTTCTTTCGGTTTGAAATCGGGCATATCGGCGGCGTTGTCCAGGTCGGGGAATTTGCTTTTCAGTTCGTTGAGTCTGCTGCGGGCTTCGGCCATTTGTTGACTCACGGCGGCGCCGGCATTGGGACCGCTGCCCAGCCGTTGCTGGATAAGTTGTTCCACCTGTGAACGGGTTTGCAGGCCTTCCAGGCTCTGTGCGGAAGCGCTTGCGCCCTGGAGGTTAAAAAGACCGGCCAGCTGGGAGTTTTTCTGCATAAAGTCATTAAAGGCAGGTACCTTTTTAATGATCTCCATCGCTTTCTGTTCTGCTTTCTTTTTATCCTTGAATATCTCTTTATATTCTTTCAGTTGCTGGGCGTAGTAATAGGCTTCCTTGTTCATTTTCTGCAGGTCTTTGGTGAAGCCGGTGTATTGGGACAGTTGCTCTTTTAACTGTTGTTTCCGCTCACGGATAAACGATTTGATCGCTTCTGCCTGTTGCAGTTTATCTTTTAACGCATCCATGGATTGGGTGGCGTTATTGAGCTTGTCTGTAATGCCTTTGCTTTGTTTGAGCAGGTCGCCGGAGCCTTTCAGGAAAGCAAGTGAGTTTTGGAGGCTGTCGAGGTAGGGGCCGTCTGGCTGTGACAACGCGGAGGCTACCTTGTTCTTACCCAGTTTCCCTTTCAAACGCGCCTGTAAATTGCCCAGAGAGTCGATACTACGGGTGAAGATGTTTTTAGCGGCAACGCTGTCTATTTTAGACAGTTTTTTCTGCATCGCCTGTTCTTCTTTCAGGAAACGTTTCAGGGCTTTATTGGTGCGGGTGGTGACCTGTTTATTCAGCTTGTCGGCTTTGCTTTTGGCCGTGGAAATGAATTTTTCCGGTACTTGCTGCACTTTGGCGGCTACACTGTCTTTTTTTGCCAGGATATCCTGTGCAAGGAGGGGTGAACAGAAAAGCGACAGTAATATGATGATACAATAGAATTTCATATATAGGTACGGGTTAAGGTATGATGTAGGATAATGGCAATATAAATATTATTTCCCGCAAAAACAGATAAAAAAATCCCCGGCTGTTGAGGCCGGGGACATGATAATTATACTTATAAACCCTTTTACTGTTATCAGGCGCTGCAGGTAACGCAACCTTCTTCCATAGTACAAACAGCCCCTTCAGGGATATCGTCGATGGAAACGTCACCGCCTTTGGCGATAACCGGCTGGATCTGCTGACCGCCTTGTTTTTCAACGGTAAACTGTACCGCCTGGGTAGCTGCCTGGGTACGCAGATAGTACATGCCGGTTTTCAGTCCTTTTTTCCAGGCGTAGAAGTGCATGGAGGTCAGTTTGGCGGCAGTAGGTGTATCCACGAACAGGTTGAGCGACTGTGACTGGCAGATGAACGCGCCGCGATCGGCCGCCATGTCGATCAGGCTGCGTTGTTTGATTTCCCATACTGTTTTATACAGTTCTTTGATATTAGCGGGAATCTCGTTGATATTTTGAATAGAACCGTTAGCGGCAATGATTTTTGTTTTCATGTCATTATCCCACAGGCCCAGTTCTACGAGGTCTTTCAGCAGGTGTTTGTTCACCACCACAAATTCACCGCTCAATACACGACGGGTGTAGATGTTGGAGGTATATGGCTCAAAGCACTCGTTGTTACCCAGGATCTGGGAAGTGGAAGCTGTTGGCATAGGCGCCAGCAGCAGGGAGTTACGGATACCTTCTTTTACGATGGATTTTTTCAGCGCGTCCCAGTTCCAGCGGGAAGATGGTGTTACGCCCCACATATCAAACTGCAGGATACCTTTGGAGGCCGGAGAGCCAGGGAAGGTTTCGTAGTGACCATCTTTTTTGGCGAGGTCGTTGGAAGCTGTGAGGGAAGCGAAGTAGATGGTTTCAAATATTTCGCTGTTCAGTTTCTTGGCTTGCTCGCTTTCAAAAGGATAACGCATCAGGATAAACGCGTCAGCCAGGCCCTGTACGCCCAGGCCGATCGGGCGGTGGCGCAGGTTGCTGCGTTCTGCCTCTTCTACAGGGTAGTAGTTGTGGTCGATGATTTTGTTCAGGTTTAAAGTAGCCTGGTAGGTTACTTCAAACAGTTTCTGATGGTCAAATTCTCCTTCGTTCACGAAGCGGGGCAGCGCCAGGGAGGCGAGATTACATACAGCCACTTCGTTGGCGTCGGTATATTCGATGATTTCGGTGCAGAGGTTGGAGCTCTTGATGGTACCCAGGTTCTGTTGGTTGGACTTGCGGTTGGCAGAGTCTTTATACAGCAGGTAGGGTGTACCGGTTTCAATCTGCGCATCCAGGATGGCAAACCACAGGTCCTGTGCTTTCACGGTTTTGCGGGCGCGGTTTTCCTGCTCGTATTTTTCGTAGAGCGCTTCAAATTCTTCGCCCCAGCATTCGTGCAGTCCGGGTGCTTCGTGTGGGCAGAACAGCGACCAGGTGCCGTTAGCTTCTACACGTTTCATGAACAGGTCCGGCATCCAGAGGGCGTAGAACAGGTCGCGGGCGCGCATCTCTTCTTTACCATGGTTTTTACGCAGGTCCAGGAATTCAAAGATATCCGCATGCCATGGCTCCAGGTAGATAGCAAAAGCGCCTTTGCGTTTGCCGCCGCCCTGGTCCACATAACGGGCAGTATCGTTAAATACGCGCAGCATTGGGATGATACCGTTGGAAGTACCGTTGGTGCCGCTGATATAGGAACCGGTCGCCCGGATGTTGTGAATGCTTAAGCCAATACCACCGGCGCTCTGAGAGATCTTGGCGGTCTGTTTCAGCGTATCGTAGATACCTTCGATGCTGTCGTCCTGCATGGTCAGCAGGAAGCAGGAAGACATCTGCGGCTTCGGTGTACCGGCGTTGAAGAGGGTAGGCGTAGCGTGGGTGAACCAGCGCTCGCTCATCAGGTTATAGGTTTTGATCGCAGATTCGATATCTTCTTTGTGGATGCCTACAGATACACGCATGAACATGTGCTGTGGACGTTCTACCACTTTACCGTCTGTTTTCAGCAGGTAGGAGCGCTCCAGGGTTTTGAAACCGAAGTAGTCGAAGGCAAAATCGCGGTCGTAAATAATGTTGGAGTCCAGGATGTCTGCATTTTTCTCAATGATGTCCCAAACCTCGTCAGACAGCAAAGCTGCGTTCTTACCGGTTTTAGGGTCAATGTAGTTATACAGTTTGCGCATCGTTTTGGAAAACGATTTTTCTGTATTCTTATGCAGGTTGCTTACAGCTATGCGGGAGGCCAGCAGCGCGTAATCCGGGTGTTTGGTGGTGAGCGAGGCAGCTGTTTCAGCAGCCAGGTTGTCCAGCTCTGAAGTGGTCACCCCGTCATATAAACCCTGAATCACTTTCTTGGCCACATCTATTGCGTCTACATATTCCGTATTAAAACCGTAGCACAGTTTCTCAATACGGGCGGTGATTTTGTCGAACTTCACCGCTTCTTTTCGTCCATCTCTCTTGATTACGAACATGGGTTTGTGAATTTAAGAGGTTAGATAAATGATTTTGGAATGTGGGCATTTTTTGATTTTCGAATTTTGTTTGTTGAAATATTTTTAAATCTCCCAAAATCAAAAAATCCGTAAATCAAAAAATCCCCAAATAATTAAAAGTCTTCTTCCAGGCTGAAGGTCTGCGCTTCTTTGCTGCCGCCCATTACGCCTGACTTCTGATAGTCACCCACACGTTTCTCGAAGAAATTGGTCTTACCCTGCAGTGAAATCATTTCCATGAAGTCAAAAGGATTGGACGCATTGTATATTTTGCTGTAGCCCAGTTCTGATAACCATCTGTCGGCCACAAACTCGATGTACTGAGACATCAGGTCGGAGTTCATGCCAATCAGAGCTACCGGTAAGGCTTCAATAATGAATTCTTTTTCATAGGTCACGGCATCACGGATGATGGTGTGTACCTGTTCTTCACTCAGTTTTTCTGATAACATGCTGTACAGCAGGCAGGCAAACTCACAGTGCAACCCTTCGTCACGGCTGATCAGCTCGTTGGAGAAAGTCAAACCGGGCATCAAACCTCTTTTCTTCAGCCAGAAGATAGAGCAGAAGCTGCCACTGAAGAAAATACCTTCTACCGCTGCGAAAGCTACCAGGCGCTCAGCAAACGTTCCGTTCTCGATCC
This sequence comes from Chitinophaga qingshengii, assembly GCF_014529935.1. Lineage (GTDB taxonomy): Bacteria > Bacteroidota > Bacteroidia > Chitinophagales > Chitinophagaceae > Chitinophaga > Chitinophaga qingshengii. Next base: position 2,179,401 of record NZ_JACVFC010000001.1, on the reverse strand, counting down.
AGCGCAGCGCCCATTCTGCTTTTTTCTTCACAGCAGGTACGGTGTCAATGGCGTGGAACAGCCGGTCTTTCTCCGCTGCATCTTTAATATAGGTATCAATCAGCAACGCGTAAGTCTCAGAATGGATATTCTCCATCATGATCTGGAAACCGTAAAAACAACGGGCTTCCGGAATCTGTACTTCACTCATGAAATTCACGGCCAGGTTCTCATTCACGATACCATCGCTGGCAGCAAAAAAAGCAAGTACATGGGATATAAAGTGACGCTCGCCATCGTTCATATTTCCCCAATCTTTCATATCTGCACTCAGGTCAATCTCTTCTGCGGTCCAAAAACTCGCTTCATGTTTCTTATAGTGCTCCCAGATTTTGGGAAATTTGATTGGTAGTAAGACAAAGCGGTCCTTGTTCTCTTTTAAAAGAATTTCATTCTCGTTACTCATAATAATATTTTTTATTCTTCGGGTCGCGGTTTTCGGTTTTTCCTATGTGGGGTTGGTATACTGAAAATTTCGCATATCTCGCATTTACCTTCTACCCGTTTCCAGCATCTATGTCCTAAAAATCCTTACGTCCAAGGTTACAAATGTAAGCAACGACTTGAGGGAGGGCAGTTTTAGTTTTCAACAGGTGTGGAAAAAGATTGTGAACATTGTTGAAATGTAGTGCTGTAGCGTGTTTCACGCAAGTGTGCATAACGTGTATAAAAGATCTTTTCCATGTGAAAAAATGATGACATTTTGAGGAGATATATACACAATGCCTATACGGAATCCGCTAAAAGAATGATGATCAGTGCAAAAAAGGCCGCTGGCAAATTTTTGTTAAATTGAACACCGGAATATATTATTTAAAGGAATAATTCTTCATATTTACGGCTTATCAACTTATATATATGCCAGAAGAACCGGTTATTGCCCTTCATGCGGTTAAAAAGAATTACCAGGACGCGCCTGTACTGGATATCCCCCACCTGGAACTACGGGCGGGCATCTACTGGCTGCAAGGTGAAAACGGCGCCGGCAAAACAACCTGCATGAAAGTGATGGCCGGACTCATACCTTTTAAAGGGGAAATCCGCCTCCGGGGCGATGTGAGCAGCAAAGACCATCCCGTTCAGTTCCGCCGGCTGATCAACTACGCGGAGGCGGAACCTTTTTATCCCGCCTTCCTCACCGGCCGCGATCTGCTGGAACTATACCTGGGCACCAAAGGGGGCGACCGCCGGCTGATCACGGACATCGCGGAAAGAATGGGGGTGCATATCTTTGTGAATAACCCGGTAAGCACCTATTCCAGCGGGATGCTCAAAAAGCTGTCGCTGCTCCTGGCTTTTACCGGCCAGCCCGCAGTGATCCTGCTCGATGAACCGCTCATCACCATCGATACCCGCACCCTGGCCATCATGTACGACCTGGTCCGCACCTGGTCCGCCAATGGCACCACTTTCCTCATTACTTCCCACCAGCCGCTGGACCCGGAAGAGATCACCCTCACCGGTACCCTGCGGATAACGGATAAAAATATTACGCTCAATTAGTATGCGTTCAGTCACTGCCATTCTGCAAAAAATATTCACGGCCCAGTTCTATATCCAGAACACCGGCTTTTTCCTGGTGCTGTTTTACCTCCTCTTTGGCGTGGTAGACAGCGGCAGCCTGCTCAACTACCACCGCTCTCTCATGATGGGGTTCCTGGAAGGCAGCTCTTTCCTGCTGCTGGTACTGGCGCTATGGGCGCTCTATGGCCTCAAATGCGTGGGCTTCATGATGAAAGTACTGCAAAGCCAGGGATACGAATTCCTGTATCCTACTATGGGCAGCCTCGATAAAAAAACACGGTTCCGGCAATGGTTCCTGCTGCATAACGCCATCTACCTGCCGGTATGGATATATGCCGGCATCGCTGTGCTGATAGGTTTGAAACATCACTATTACGTGTCTGCCGGTATCATCCTGGTATTTAATATAGCCATGTCCGTTTGGCCGCTGGCGTTATACGACCGGAAACTGTTCCAGCCGGATATTTTCTTTTTTACCGGTTACCTGCAACGCTGGATCAACCGCCGTTTCACGAAACCGCCGGTACTGTATTTCCTGTACGAACTGTTCACCCAGTTCCCCCGCCGTATCCTCACGGCCAAACTGGTTTCTGCCATGGTGCTGTGGCTCACGTTTTTCCTCATGCATGAAGGCAACTACTTCGACCTGCGCGGCCTGCAGCTGGGGGTGATGTTAAGCGTATTACTACACCTGCAACTGCTCAGTCATCACCGCGTATTTGATGATACCTGGCTCAACTTCATGGAGAACCTGCCTGTCAGCACACTCCGCCACTATGGCCGCATGGCCGCTATCTATCTCATTATCTGGATACCGGAAATAGTGATGATTACAGTCAACGCCTATACGAAAACGTCATGGCTGTCTTTGCTCACGGTTTTCTGTATGGCGCTTTCCCTGTTGATGTTTTTCCGCTCGCTGTTATATTTTCCGAAGATGAATAACGAATTGCACGTACGATATGTACTGATCACCTGTTTTGTAGTGTTGTTCATGATACTGGGACATTATGAATGGCTGGCTATCCTGTTGCTGCAGGCGCTGTCGGCGATTGTTTTCTTCCGGCAGTATCGCCGCTATGAGCCATATATAGAACCATAGCAGCTATGCATCTTCCTGGATAAAATAAAAAACGCATGAGGGCCCATCTGTACGATGGCCCCTCATGCGTTTAGAAATATAACAGCCGCTAAGATACTTTCGGAAATCTGTCACTCAGCGTTGCCAGCGATTCCAGCAGCAACGGCAATTGTTTACGGATAAATTCATCCGTCAGGTTACCGTTTTCATCAAATTTATGTTGCGCATTGGCAATCATGATCTCAGGTTTATTTACCACATGTGCGTTCAAAAATACCATCACCTGCCGCAGATGATATTGCATCCGCGCGGTACCAACATTACCCTGACTGGCGCCTAAAATAGCGACAGCTTTTTCATTGAACGGTTTGTCGGGGTGCCTGGAAAGCACGTCTATCACGTTTTTCAGTCCACCGGGAATAGAGTAGTTGTATTCCGGCGAAACGAAAATGGCGCCGTCAGCTTGTTGTATTTTCTGTACGATGGGCACTACCTGTTCAAGTAATTCCGTATGTACGTCGGCGTTATACATCGGGATGTGGTCGTAAAAAACCTGCTCGATGGTAATGTGCGAAGGCGCCAGCAGCTGCATGGCTTTCAGGGCCATCTCATTGTAGGATCCTTTTCTCAGGCTGCCACAGAAGGCAATAAAGTGATACTTTTTCTCAACAGACATGTGATTAAATTCTTTTTTCTTTATTGATGAATTTACGATGAATAACTTCTTGTACCGGAATGTTTTCTATCTTACTTTCCAGCCAGGAAATAATATCGAGATAGAGGAATGACCGGCGCTCATATGGATCTTCGGAAATCTGCTCCAGCCTGTCTTTCAGGTCCAGAAAGGCGCTGCGCAACTCTTTGGGATTGGCGTAGATATAACGGCGCAGGAATTTCATGATCGCTTCCATCACCAGTCCAAGATCTTTGTGTTTGGAAATAAAGTGATACACGGATTTAATCAGGTATTCTACCAGACTGTAGTTCTCCAGCTCGTAATGCGCAATGAGATGCAAAATGCGGGCAAAACATTGTATATCGGCGCGCAGGTTGCCAATCTTCAGGTTGATGATTTTATTGAGATAAAAAATTGCTTTGCTGTTATCCCCACTACCGAAATATAGGCAGGCGATCTTATAATAAAACACCAGTACCCGGTGCTGATCTATTTTCAGCGTGTGATTACTGATCTCCGATTCCAGTTCAGGTACCATAGCCAAACCCTGACTGAACGTGCCTTCCAGGAAGTAACGGTTGATCTTGGCGGTGTACAGGTATACAAACGCCGAAGTACGGGTATTCTCGTGGAACTGCTCTTCATTAGCCCGGATGAACTGCTCCAGGTCACACAAGGCAGTTTTGAACTTCTCGAAATTGGACGTGTAAAAATGCGCCGTCAGCAAGTTATGCTGCGCTTTGATATACAGGTCCATATCGGTCTGTTGCAGGGTAGGATATTGTTTGAACAGGTCCACCCATTTCTGCGTGTACCGGTAGTACATCACAAAATCCTGCAGGATATAATAATACCAGCAGGAAGCCTGGTAGAGGTATATCTTCTCATAGAAGCTCATCTGCGACGCATCGCGCTGTGGCAGCTGTCCTTCAAAAAACGATTTCACCATGTCGGCGTCCCGCTCGTTACGGGCATGACCCAGTTTCAGGTAGAGGCCGTACATGCGAAGGGAGAGGGTGCTCAGGCGGCTGATATGCGTCAGCTGATGTTCTATTTGCCGGGACTCGGCACTGAGCGCTTCCGCCCGGTTTTCCAGGCTTCGGGTAATATGCCTGGATTCAATCAGTTTCTCGAACTCCACAATTTCGTAGCTCAGCATTACTTCTTCCTGCTCCACCGCCATGGTTTTGGCTTTGGCCAGGATTTTAAGGCTCTGGTTGTACAGTCCTTTATTATACAGCACCCGGGCATGGTCCAGCTGTTCCCGCAGGTCTATCAGCGGGTCCTTCTGTTTGTACAGCTGCCGCAGACTGGATAGCAGGTGTTTGTACAGGTGGGCTTTTACGTTGGATAACTGCTGCTTCTTCAGGTCCGGCACTTTCCGGAGTATCTGCTCCTCGTCGTAGTCCTTCATTTTGTCCAGCGTATTAAAAAGCTGAATGAACAAAACGTCGTCCTTGGTATTATTCTTATTAAATGCCAGCTGAAAATTCCGCTTTTCGGCTTTTGTTAGCGTTTTTATTAATATGAATAAAGCATCACTTTGACTGTTGGGCATCGTTAATAAAATCTTATAAGTTGTTGATATACAATAAATTAATGTGTATCAATGTGTTTTAAAGGTTGTAATTAAAGCAAATTTAGCGATATGGCAATTAAATATTGACCATTAGATTTGAAGGTATAAACAATTTAAAAGGAAAGCATTAAGGATGGGAAAAACGTTATTTGATAAGATCTGGGACAGCCATATCGTGATGAGTAAGCCGGAACATCCGGACGCGGTGTATATCAACACGCACTTTATCCATGAAGTAACCAGTCCCCAGGCATTCGACGGCCTTCGCAAACGTGGTATCCCGGTATTCCGTCCGCAGAAAACCAGGGCTACCGCCGATCACAACGTACCTACGATGGATCAGCACCTGCCCATCAAAGAGGCGCTGAGCCGCCACCAGGTGGAGATGCTCACCAAAAATACAACGGAATTTGGCGTGGAGCTGTACGGTCTGGGTCATCCATTCCAGGGTATCGTACACGTCATCGGACCCGAACTGGGCATCACCCTGCCGGGCATGACTATCGTATGCGGCGACAGCCATACCAGTACCCATGGTGCTTTCGGAGCGGTGGCCTTCGGTATCGGCACTTCCGAAGTGGAACAGGTGCTGGCTACCCAGTGTATCCTGCAATACAAACCTAAACGCATGAAAATAGAGGTGAACGGTACCCTGAAAAACGGCGTACTGTCTAAAGACATCATCCTCTACATCATCTCTAAAATATCCGCCTCCGGCGCTACCGGCTATTTCGTGGAATATGCCGGCGACGCTATCCGCAACCTCAGCATGGAAGCCCGTATGACCATCTGTAACATGAGCATCGAAATGGGCGCCCGTGGCGGCCTGATCGCTCCGGATGAGACTACCTTCAATTATATTAAAGGACGCCAGTTCGCCCCACAGGGCGCCGACTGGGACAAAGCGCTGGCTTACTGGCAAACGCTTTACTCCGACAGCGACGCGCAGTTCGATAAAGTCCTCACTTTCGACGCCGCTGATATTGAACCACAGATCACCTATGGTACCAATCCCGGGATGGGTATGGGCGTTAGCCAGCACATCCCCTCACTGGAACAGGTAGAAGAAAAAGAAAGACCTTCTTTCAAAAAATCCCTCGATTACATGGACCTCGAGCCCGGCAGCACCCTGCTCGGCAAAAAAATCGACTATGTATTCATCGGCAGCTGTACCAACTCCCGTATTGAAGACCTCCGCCTGGTGGCCGATTACGTGAAAGGCAAACGTAAGGCAGACGATGTGGTGGTATGGATCGTACCAGGTTCCAAACAGGTAGAAGCACAGGCCAAAGAAGAAGGCATCGACAAAGTCTTTGCTGCCGCCGGTTTCCAGCTCCGTGAACCAGGATGCTCCGCCTGCCTTGGTATGAATGAAGACAAAGTGCCTGCCGGTATGTATTGCATCTCTACCTCCAACCGCAACTTTGAAGGACGCCAGGGGCCTAACGCCCGCACCTTCCTGGCCAGTCCGCTCACAGCCGCGGCGGCTGCCCTCACCGGCAGGGTAATGGACGTGACAAAAAATATCTAAATATCAAAATATCAAAATGGAGTGGAACGCCGACTTATACAAGACCAAACACGCCTTTGTGTTTGAATATGGTAACAGCCTGATCGGTGATTGGCTACAACCGCAAGCCGGGGAAGATATCCTCGACCTGGGCTGTGGTACCGGTGAACTTACCGCCCAGTTGGCTGCCACCGGCGCCAGGGTGACCGGCCTCGATGCTTCGCCCGCTATGGTTGCTACTGCCAGGGAGTCATTCCCGGAAGTTACCTTCAAAGTAGGCGATGCCACCACTTTCTCCCTGCCACAGCAGTTCGATGCTATTTTCTCCAACGCCACCCTGCACTGGGTACGGGAAAAGGAGAAAGCCATCAGCCGGATGTACGCCCAATTAAAAAAAGGTGGCCGGCTCATTATCGAAATGGGGGGCAAAGGCAATGTAGACAGTATCCTGCGTACGCTCGACCGCGTGATGGCAGCGAAAGGTTACCAATACGAGCCCTTCTGGTATTTCCCGTCACCCGGTGAATACGCCACCCTGCTGGAAAAGGCCGGCTTCCGTGTGGAAAGGGTCCATTTCTTTGACCGCCCCACCAAACTGGCCGATGCGCAAAATGGTATCATCGACTGGCTGGAAATGTTCGGACATCACTTTTTTGCCGGCTTGCCGGAAAACGATAAACAGGCAATCCTGCAGGAAGTACAGCAGGAGCTGGCCCCGCAGGCTACCCGCAACGGACAGCTGTATGCGGATTATGTGAGATTACGCGTGGCCGCCATAAAAATCTAATAGTCATTATTATTATGAGCAAAATATTTCAACACCTTGTTTCAGCTGCGGTACCTGTACCCATTGAAAATATCGATACCGACCAGATCATACCGGCACGCTTCCTGAAAGCTACTACCCGCGAAGGTTTCGGTGAAAACCTGTTCCGCGACTGGCGTTTCGATGCCAACAATCAGCCGAAAGCTGATTTTGTGCTCAACAACCCTGTCTACAGCGGTAAAGTGCTGGTAGCCGGTAAAAACTTCGGTTGCGGCTCCTCCCGTGAACACGCTGCCTGGGCGCTGGCAGACTATGGCTTTAAAGTAGTGGTGAGCAGCTTCTTCGCAGATATTTTCAAAAACAATGCGCTCAACAACTTCATTCTGCCCGTACAGGTCAGCGAAGATTTCCTCGACAAAGTTTTCAAAGCCATCGAAACAGATCCGAAAGCACAGATAGAAGTAGACCTGGAAAACCAGTTTATCCGCATCGTAGCTACCGGTGAACAGGAAAGTTTCGATATCAACGCTTACAAAAAAACTTGTCTGCTCAATGGTTACGACGACATCGATTATTTGCTGAGTCTTCGTCAGGATATCGAACAATATGAGGGTACCCGGGCGTTTAATTTCTAACAATCACTAAAACAACAACATAAAAAGCAACCTCCTGATATGGGCGTAGAGAAGAAAATATTGGTAATACCCGGCGACGGCATCGGCCAGGAAGTAACCACCTGGGGACAAAAAGTACTGACTGCGGTAGCCGCTAACTATCACCACCAGTTTACGTTTGAAGAAGGCATCATGGGCCACGTAGCCATCGAAGCCACCGGCGACCCGCTGCCGGAAGAAACGCTGCAGAAAGCCAGAAACAGCGATGCTATCCTGTTCGGCGCTATCGGCCACGCGAAATACGACAACGATCCCACGCTGAAAGTAAGACCGGAACAAGGTCTGCTGAAGATCCGTAAAGAACTGGGCCTGTATGCCAATCTACGCCCTATCAAACTGTTTGATGAGCTGCTGGAAGCTTCCAGCATCAAACCGGAAATACTCCGTGGTGCAGATATCCTTTTCTTCCGCGAACTCACCGGCGACGTGTACTTCGGCGAAAAGAAAAGAACAGAAGACCGTAACACCGCTTCCGACCTGATGATCTATCATCGTTATGAAGTGGAACGTATCGCCCGCAAAGCATATGAAGCCGCCCGCACCCGCCGTAAAAAACTTTGCTCCGTAGATAAGGCCAACGTACTGGAAGCCAGCCGTCTCTGGAGAGAAGTGATGCAGGAAATAGCCAAAGAATATCCCGATGTGGAAACAGAACACATGTTCATTGATAACGCTGCCATGCAGCTGATCAAGGACCCGAAACGTTTCGACGTAGTGGTAACAGGTAACCTGTTCGGTGATATCCTGACCGATGAAGCGTCCCAGATTGCCGGTTCCATGGGTATGCTGGCTTCTGCCTCCGTAGGCGATAAAGTAGGCTTCTATGAGCCTATTCACGGTTCCGCACATGATATTGCCGGTAAAGGCATTGCCAATCCGCTGGCATCTATCCTGTCTGCCGCCCTTATGCTGGATATTTCCTTCGGCCTCAAAACCGAATCACAACGGGTGATTAAAGCAGTAGAAGCCACGCTGCGCCAGGGTTACAGGACCATGGACATCGCCAATAAACATACTGAGAACGAATTCATCATGGGAACAGACGCCATGGGCGCTAAAGTCCTGGAAAACCTGAACTAATTTCTTCATAGAAAATATTACACTATCATGGATAAAAATCGTGTATACGTCTTTGATACCACGCTGCGTGATGGCGAACAGGTGCCTGGTTGCCAGCTGACTACCGTCGAAAAAATTATTGTAGCAAAAAAACTGGAAGCATTGGGTGTAGATATCATCGAAGCCGGCTTCCCCATCTCCAGCCCTGGCGATTTCCAGAGCGTGGTGGAAATATCGAAAGCAGTAACAGAACCCGTTATTTGCGCCCTTACCCGTGCAAACACCACCGACATTGACGCGGCTGCGGAAGCGCTGCGTTTTGCGAAACGCAAGCGTATCCATACCGGTATCGGCTCTTCGGACATGCACATCAAATTTAAATTCAACAGCACCCGTGAACAGATCCTGGAACGCGCGGTGGCTGCGGTAAAATATGCCCGTAAATTCACCGATGATGTGGAGTTTTTTGCGGAAGATGCGGGTCGCGCGGATAATGCTTATCTCGCACAGATGATTGAAGCGGTGATTGCAGCCGGTGCCACTACTGTGAACATTCCGGATACCAACGGTTATTGCCTGCCCGATCAATACGGCGCAAAAATCAAATACCTGGTAGATCACGTTTCCAATATCGATAAAGCGATTATCTCCGTTCACTGCCACAACGACCTCGGTCTGGCTACTGCCAACACCATCGCCGGTGTAATGAACGGCGCCCGCCAGGTGGAATGTACGATCAACGGTATCGGCGAACGCGCCGGCAACACTTCCCTCGAAGAAGTGGCCATGATCCTGAAAACACACCACGGAATGGGATATCATACCAATATCAACTCCAAAGGCATCTACGAAATCAGTACACTGGTAGAGAAAATGATGCGTATGCCGGTGCAGCCAAACAAAGCTATCGTAGGCCGCAACGCCTTCGCACACAGCTCCGGTATTCACCAGGATGGAGTGCTGAAACACCGGGAGAACTACGAAATCCTCAACCCGGAAGACGTAGGTATCAACTCCAATTCCATCATCCTCACCGCCCGTAGCGGCCGCCATGCGCTGAAACACCACCTGGAAAGACTGGGCTACAAAATGGAAAAAATCAATCTCGATGAAGTGTACCAACGTTTCCTCGAAATGGCCGACAACAAAAAAGAAATCAGCGATGCAGACCTGCTGCAACTGATGGGCGACGGCGATAATAAAAACTACGATGATAAAGCCATTAAAGTAACTCTGTTACAAGTAGTATGCGGTGATCCGCTACGTCCGATGGCTACCGTAAAACTGCGTATCAACGGAGAAGACCGCGAAGCCAGCGCCGCCGGTAATGGTCCGGTAAACGCTACCATCAATGCTATCCATGCTATCATCAAGGATGAAATTGAACTCGATGAATTCAGCATCCAGGCCATGCATGGCGGTAGTGAAGATGTAAGTAAAGTAAATATGCGCGTAAAACACAAAGGACAGTCCTTCTATGGTTTCGGTTATTCTACCGATATCGTGAACGCTTCTGTACACGCTTATGTAGATGCGCTGAACAAGATATACTAACTATTGCCAACAACAGGTAAAACGGAGTTGCGGTGTATAACCGGCAACTCCGTTTTTTATTCGAAATGGGTTGTAGCATAGTTTTTGCAGAAAGCGTTCCCGCAAACAACTAAGATCACTTAAATTACCCATTATGAATTTTAACCATGTCTTTTTTGGGGTCGTATTTTTTTTCTTAGCGACGGGATGTCATAAGACTCCCTGTGTCGACCATTATTACCCACCCTTGAAAGCCGCCCGTGTACAAGGCGCAGCGGACAGCCTCCGTTTTAACATCAGTTATTACACCACCCGGTGTGAACGATTCGGCGGTTTTGAAGACCGTGACTCTTCCGGTATACACGTGATATACCTGAAATCCCTGAGTACAGGATGTGATTGTTCAGACACGCTTCACATGGAACAAGTGCCTTACGCCTTTAAAACACCGGCGGCTGGCACGTATTATTACAAATGGGGCCCGTTTGATGGGGCTATTGATACCATCGTTATCAATTAAAAAAAGATATCCATGAGCGGATATTTTTTGTAATCAGGAAGATAAAAATGCCACCATTCTGTGCGGGACCCCTTGAAACCGTGTTGTTTCATGGTCTCGCGCAGTAATTGGCGATTAGCTGCTACCACCGGATCTGCAGGAACATAATTCTCATGCGCCTTTTTGGTGAAATCATCGAAGTCCGTTGGCATCGCCACGGGCTTTCCTGTTTTAAGATCGGCCATCGATAAATCAACGGCTACGCCGCGGTTATGCCCTGATCCTTTGCGGGGATCGGCTGCGTATAGGTCGTTGGGCACTATTTTAAACATCTCCTCCGTTACCCGGTAGGGGCGATAGGCATCGTAGATCAGCAGCGTATATCCCTTCCTGTTCAGCACGGCTTGTACGGCCTTTAGTTTCTCCGCTGCCGGCCGGCGGAGATAGATCTTCGTGTTGGTATACAACCGCTGTTTGGTGAAATTATTGGTGGTGGCATAACGCACATCTTTCCGGATATGCGGGATAAACTCCTCCAGGTCCACCAGCTGCTGGCTGCCGTCCTTTTTTACCAGTTGCTCATATTGGGCTGTATTTTCTACTACCGGCAATCCATACTTATTGGGCTTGATCTGCTGGGCGACAGCGCCCTGCACGAGGCCCCCCAGCAAGGCCGTTAATATTAGTCTTCTCATGACATCTATAGATGAAAAATCTCGCATTAGCTCCGGAAATTATTGAATTTTGCGAGAAAATAGGCAAGAAAGTATGAAATACAGTGAAAATACAATTGTAAACCGCGTTGTAAATTAGGTATTTTAGAACCCTTAAATTTTTTAATATGGAGCTGTTCAGATTAGATCACAAAGTGGCGGTTATCACCGGAGGTGGTAGCGGCATAGGACAGGCGATCGCCAAAACTTTTGGCGCCCAGGGTGCAAACGTGCATATTATAGAGCTGAATGAAGAAGGGGGCCGCCATACGGCGGAGGAAATTAAGGCAGCAGGCGGACAGGTAACCGTACATGCCTGCAACGTAGCTGACCAGGCGGCGGTGATCAATGTGATGGACAGCATCGCGCAACAGGCCGGTAAACTGGATATCCTGGTGAATTGCGCCGGTATCGCACATGTGGGTAACCTGGAAAATACAGCTGAACAGGATTTTGACCGGGTATACCAGGTTAATGTGAAAGGTACCTATAACTGCATGTATGCGGTGATTAAACAAATGAAAGCCCAGGGCGGCGGCGTTATCCTCAATGTGGCTTCCATCGCTTCCAGCGTAGGTATCCCCGACAGGTTTGCCTACTCTATGAGCAAAGGCGCGGTACTCACCATGACCCTCTCCGCAGCCAAAGATTACCTGGGCAGCAATATCCGTTGCAACTGTATTTCTCCGGCCAGGGTACATACTCCGTTTGTAGACGGTTTCATCGCCAAAAATTATCCCGGTAAAGAAGCCGAAATGTTTGATAAACTCAGCAAAACCCAGCCCATAGGCCGTATGGCCAAGCCGGTAGAAGTGGGTCACCTGGCCCTCTACCTCTGCTCCGATGAGGCAGGATTCATCACCGGAACGGATTATCCGATCGATGGCGGGTTTATCAGGTTAAATAATTAATAGATTGAATGTGATGAATATAGCTGAACGTTATTATCTTTCAACCTATTCATTCATCAATCATTAATAACGATTATGCAACATTTTCGTGGATGGCTGGTAGGCATGGCAGCAATTGCCTTTACCGCCTGTAATTCGGGAACCGGAACAAAAAATAACGGCACTGAAACAGCTGCTACTGCTTCCATTACACCTGCTACGCCAGCAGGCACAGTGGACGTAGCAATTACAGGCAGAGATAAAGACACCCAGCAGATCACCATTAAGTTTCAGATAAAAGATCTGAAAAAAGAAAAAAGTTTTGAACAGGTAATATTAAAAGACGCACCAGATGCGGAAGTCTTTAAAGTACTGTGGGACCAGCCCAACAGCGCCTATATCGGCGTGCTGAAGGCTAACCACGCCGTACGGTATTACCATGCCAGCCAGGAAGGCAACGACCTGAAAATCCTGTGGGCTACCGCTCCGCCGGAACCCATCTGGAAATACATGGAAAACACCATGGGCCTGGGTAAAGTATCGGCTACCGGCAATCTGACCAAAAAGTACAGCAAAAACATGCAGTCGGGCCAGATCATTGCCGATTTCGTTGCGGAAATTAAGCCGGACAACAGTCCCGACAGCGTGGAGCTGTATGTGGAATTCGGTGGCGTACAAAAAAGCATGTACATCGGTATCCCAACAGGATATCAGCCTACCATCCAGCAAACTTCCGAGGCGGACCACGTTTATTTTTCCCTCGTAAAAGATGGCAAGGCAGAACCTTTCATCGATCTGAAGGTAGACAATGGCCGGCTGCAGGTGAAAACGCTAAAAGAAATCAAGAAAGACTAAAGGATAACAATTAAAAATATTGAAATGAAACTGATCAGGTTTGGTTTACCGGGACAAGAGAAACCGGGCATTGTTACAGCAGCAGGCATGTTTGACGTCAGCGCTTTTGGAGAAGATTTCGGCGAACAATTTCTGGCTACCAACGGCCTGGAACGCCTGTCCCAATGGTGGGAACAAAACGGCGCTTCCTGTCCGCAGGTACCTGCCGGTACCCGCCTGGGCGCTCCCTTTTTACGGCCTTCCAAAATCGTGTGCATCGGTCTGAACTACGCCGACCACGCCCGCGAAACCAATGCACCGATCCCTACGGAACCGATCGTGTTTTTCAAAAGCACTACCGCCCTGGTAGGCCCTAACGATGACCTGGTCATTCCACGCAACAGCCAGAAAACAGACTGGGAAGTGGAACTGGCTGTGGTAATCGGTAAAAAAGCCAGCTATGTGGAAGAAAAAGACGCCCTGGACTACGTGGCCGGCTACTGCCTGCACAACGATTACAGCGAGCGCGCTTTCCAGCTGGAAAGAAACGGTCAGTGGGTAAAAGGCAAAAGCTGCGACACCTTCGCGCCAATGGGCCCCTGGCTGGCTACGAAAGACGAAATCGCAGACGTGAACAATCTGCGTTTATGGCTCACCGTTAACGGCCGGAAAATGCAGGATGGCAACACCTCCAACTTCATCTTCAATGTACAGAAAGTGGTGTCCTACCTGAGCGAGTTCATGACCCTGCTCCCGGGTGATGTGATCTCCACCGGTACACCGGCAGGTGTAGGCCTCGGTATGAACCCGCAGGTATACATCAAACCAGGAGATGTGGTGGAACTGGGCATCGATGGCCTGGGCACTTCCAAACAAACAGCCGTAGCTTATAAATAACCGCTTATGACACGTTATTGCCTGGCACTGGACCTGGTCAACGATCCGCAGCTGATAGCCGAATATGAAAACTATCACCGGGACGTATGGCCGGAGATCAAAAAAAGCATCACCGACAGCGGTATCCAAAACATGGAAATCTATCGCGCCGGTAACCGCTTGTTTATGATCATGGAAGTAAACGATACCTTCTCTTTTGAACGCAAAGGCGCCATGGATGCTGCCAATCCTACAGTACAGGAATGGGAACAGCTGATGTGGAAATACCAGCAGGCATTGCCGGTAGCCAAACCCGGAGAGAAATGGATCATCATGGATAAGATTTTTGATTTATAAATTTTTTGATTTTCGATTTTTTGATTTCGGGGAGCCAAACATAATCTCCACAAAATCAAAAAATCGAAAATCAAAAAATCTCTAAATGATTTTATGGTAATCGACGCACATCAGCATTTCTGGCAATATGATCCCATCCGCGACGCCTGGATAGATGATTCCATGCAGGTGATCCGGGGCGACTTCTTTCCGGAACACCTGGAACCCGTGCTGGCCGCCAACGGCGTACACGGTTGTGTAGCGGTACAGGCAGACCAGTCGGAAAACGAAACCGCTTTCCTGCTGGACCTGGCGGATAAATATCCGTTTATTAAAGGAGTGGTTGGATGGACAGACCTGCGCCATCCCGCTGTACGGGAGCATCTGGCGGCCTATGCCACGCATCCCAAACTAAAAGGTTTCCGGCATATTGTGCAGGGAGAACCAGACAATAATTTTCTGCTCGGGGACGAGTTTTGCCGCGGTATCGCCGCCCTGGCCGATTTCGGGTTTTCTTACGATATCCTCGTATATCCGAAACAGTTAACAGCCACCGCAGCGTTTGTGAAAAAATTCCCGGACCACCGTTTCGTAATAGATCACGTAGCTAAACCGGATTTTAAAACCGGCGCGCTGGATGAATGGGCTGCACATATGCGCCACATCGCCCAATCGCCGAATGTATACTGTAAACTCAGCGGACTCGTTACGGAAGCCGACTGGCAACATTGGCAGCCGGAACATTTCGAACCATTCCTCGATGTAGTGCTCGATTGCTTCGGCCCCAACCGGCTCATGTTCGGCTCCGACTGGCCGGTATGCCTGCTGGCAGCGGAATACAGCGAAGTGAAAGAAATCATCACCCGCTACATCAATAAATTATCAACATCAGAACAAAACAACATTATGGGAGGCAATGCCATCTCATTTTATCATCTATAATATAAAGCGTATATGGATTTAGGATTACAGGGAAAAGTGATTATCGTTACCGGCGGCGCCAAAGGTATTGGAGAAGGTATTGCAAAACTGGTAGCAGCAGAAGGAGGAATCGTCGTAATTGCCGGCAGAAATGAAGCAGACAACACTAAAACCGTGAATGAGATCATCTCAGCGGGCGGACAGGCACATGGTGTTAAAGCTGAACTGTCTGCAGTGGAAGACTGCCGCAAAGTAATCGCTGAAACCATTGCAAAATATGGTAAGATAGATGGACTGGTTAACAACGCCGGCGCCAACGATGGGGTAGGACTGGAAAGCGGCAGCCCTGAACGTTTTATGCAGTCGCTGCAAAACAACCTGTCACACTACTACAATCTTGCACACTTCGCATTGCCTTACCTGAAAAGCACGAAAGGCAATATCGTTAATATCGGCTCCAAAGTAGCCACTACCGGTCAGGGTAACACCTCCGGCTATGCGGCTTCCAAAGGCGCCATCAACGCGCTTACCCGCGAATGGGCGGTAGAACTGCTGCCTCATTCCGTACGCGTGAACACCGTCATCCCGGCAGAAGTATGGACTCCGCTTTATGAGACCTGGATCAATTCCCTGCCTGATCCAAAAGAAAAACTGGCTGCTATCACCAGCAAAATTCCTTTCGAACGCCGGATGACCACTTCCGAAGAGATCGCCAACACTACCGTGTTCCTGCTGTCTCCCCGCTCATCGCATACAACCGGACAGATATTATTCGTTGACGGAGGTTATACACACCTCGACAGGTCCATCAGCTA
Source organism: Chitinophaga qingshengii (assembly GCF_014529935.1). Classification (GTDB taxonomy): domain Bacteria; phylum Bacteroidota; class Bacteroidia; order Chitinophagales; family Chitinophagaceae; genus Chitinophaga; species Chitinophaga qingshengii. The sequence goes on along the minus strand of NZ_JACVFC010000001.1, from coordinate 2,163,076 downwards.
AGCATTTGCCCATCAACTGATACATTATACTTTAACCTGAAAACAACAAACTCTTCGTTATGGCCGGAGGCGCAGTAAGTAATTCCACCTATACCAGCAGTCCATCCAACGGGAAACAGGCTGGCAACTACCTTTTTCCGTTTATACTGGTAACCAGTCTTTTCTTTTTATGGGGACTGGCTTACGGCTTGCTGGATGTGCTGAACAAACACTTCCAGGAAGTGCTCAATATTACGCCCAAACGCTCTACTTTACTGCAGGGTGCTTACTTTGGCGCTTATTTTATCATGGCCTTACCGGCAGGTATGTTCATGAACAAATTCGGCTACAAGAAGGGAATTATCATGGGACTGCTGCTATATGCAGCCGGCGCGTTCCTGTTTTATCCCTCAGCCAGGGCGCTGAATTTTGACTTCTTCCTGTTGTCATTGTTTATACTCGCTTGCGGGCTGGCCTGCCTGGAAACGGCTGCCAATCCGTATGTAACGGTACTGGGTCCGAAGGAGTCTTCCGAACAACGCCTGAACCTGTCACAGTGTTTTAATGGCCTGGGTTCTTTCCTCGGTCCTGTAATCGGTGGCGCACTGTTTTTCGGTGGCGGGAAAGATGACCTCACCAGCGTTCAGCTGACTTATATCGTGATCGGCTTTGTAGTACTGCTGATAGCAGGATTTTTCTACCGTACCCAATTGCCTGAAATCAAAGAGGCTGAGGCGGAAGGCGAAGCCGTGATGAAAGATGAAAGACCGCTTTTTGCCCATAAGCACTTTGTAGGCGGCGTGATTGCGCAGTTCTTTTACGTGGCTGCACAGGTAGGTGTAGGAGCGTTGTTTATCAACTATGCCACCGAATACTGGCAGGGTACCTCCAACGAAAAGGCGGCTTACCTGCTGTCTGCCGGCATGGTGTTGTTCCTGGCCGGCCGTTTCGTAGGTACTGCCCTGATGCGCAAAATAGCACCCAACGTGCTGTTGGCGGTGTATGCCTTCGTCAATGTGCTGTTATGCGCTTTTGTGATGACAGGCAGCGGCGCCGCTTCTGTTTACGCGCTGATCGCGGTATTTTTCTTTATGTCTATCATGTTCCCGACTATTTTCGCCCTCGGCGTAAAAGACCTGGGAAAACATACTAAAAAGGGTGCTTCCTTTATTGTGATGTCTATCGTGGGCGGGGCATCTGTTCCTTACCTGATGGGGGTTGTAACAGAAAAGTATTCCACCGCCATTTCCTACGGTATCCCGATGCTCTGTTTCGTGGTAGTTTTCTATTACGGCTGGAGAGGTTACCGCAGAAGTTAGGCGTTCTTTTTTAATCCGCTAATCCGCAAAATCATCGTATCTTCCTGATAACAAAAAGGAATACCATGATTTTGCGGATTTTTACTTCCTATATCTTCCGTGGTGTCCTGTTATGCCTCGCTACCCTATGGCTCTCCGGATGCGCTAAAAAAGACAAAGCCCAGGACCCGCCGCCACCGGCCTATTACACGCGGCTGGGGCTCGAATTTTCCCATGAAATGAATGGCAGTCCGCTGGTCAGGAATACGCAACCATATACGAATCCTGCCGGTGAAACCTTCCTGGTCACCAAATTCCGCTATTATCTCAGCAATTTCGCATTGGTAGATGACGCAGGGAAAAACATCCCGCTGGCATCGGCCTACTTTCTGATAGACGACGCGGTGGATTCCACCAAACGTATATTACTCGACAGTGTGCCTGCGGGAACGTTTACGGCTATCCGCTTTCTGATAGGGGTAGATAGCGCCCGCAACAACAGCGGCGTACAGTCGGGCGCGTTAGACCCTGTAAATGGAATGTTCTGGACCTGGAACAGCGGTTATATCATGGCCAAACTGGAAGGTACTTCGGATGCGATAGACTTACCTGCAAAAGGATTTGAATGGCATGTGGGCGGATTCAAAGGACCTTATAACGTGCTCAAAACCGTGCAGTTACCGGTGAATTTCCGCGTAATACCCTTTACCGCAGCGCTGCCGAACTTCAAAGTGGTCGCCAACGTAGGCAAATGGTTCGCTCCCAATGCGGCGAGCTTTGCCCAAACACCGGTCATCATGGGACCGGGCGAAGCGGCACTTAACATCGCCAATAACTATCAACAGATGTTCTCTATTAAAAATCAATAATGCGCCATAAAGCGTTCTATATCGCTGCTGCCTTCGGGATACTCCTGGTACTGACCCATGCCTGTAAAAAGGAAAACAGGGGCGGGCCGGACAATGCCCGTCCGGAGCCGGTAACGCTGGCACTGCCCCCCGGTTTCCCCGATCCGGTATATAGTTTTGCCAATAATCCGCTTACCAAAGAAGGAATTGCATTGGGGCGTTTTATGTTTTATGATTACCGCCTTTCGAAAGACAGCACCGTATCCTGTGGTTTTTGCCATCAGCAGTTCGCGGCCTTCGGACATTTTGACCATGCGCTGAGCCACGGCGTAGGCGGGCAACAAGGTACCCGCTCGGTGCCGGTTATCTTCAACATGATCTGGCAAAGGGAACTAATGTGGGACGGCGGCGTGAATAACCTGGAGATACAACCCCTCACACCACTGACGGACCATAAGGAAATGGGCGTGGACCTGAAAGAGCTGATCCAAAAAATGCAGGGTGATCCCAAATACCGGCAGCAGTTCAAAGCGGCTTTTGGAACGGAGGAGGTGACGACGGAACGGATGTTCAAAGCCATTACCCAGTTTGTGGCCACCATGATTTCCGGCAATTCCCGGTACGACAGCATTATCCGCAAAGTGCCAGGGGCGGCTTTTACACCGGACGAAGCAGCAGGGTATCAGTTGTATCAGCAGAAGTGCGCTGCCTGTCATAAAGAACCGCTGTTTACAGATCTCACCTACAGAAGCAACGGCTTGCCTTACCTCGCGGCACTCAACGATGTGGGGCGCATGAAAATCACCAACAACACTGCAGACTATCTCAAGTTCAAAGTACCTTCTTTGCGCAACATCCTGAGAAGCTCTCCTTATATGCACGATGGCCGCTACTTCGATATTTTCCAGGTGTTCGATTTCTATGATCACGGCGTACAGGTAACGGCCAGCACCGATCCGCTGGTGAAAAACGGTATCCCGCTAACAGACCAGCAAAAGCGGCAGTTGTACCTTTTCCTTAATACCCTCACCGACTATACGCTCATCAACAACAAAAGCCTGTCAGAAGTACTGATAGAACCATAAAAAACAAAACCGCCATCGATATAATATCAATGGCGGCAAAAAAAAATAAATCGCTAAAATCATCTCCCTAAAAGCTATTAAAAAGAATCGCTTCTATCTTCCCACCCATCTCCCCAAATCAGCGAAATCAGCAAAAAATCATACACATCAGGGTTTCCGGGCTCGTTTATAGCAGGAGGTAACATGATCATTCACCATCCCTGTTGCCTGCATATAGGCGTAACAGATAGTAGAACCGACGAACTTAAACCCGCGTTTCAGCAGGTCTTTGCTCATGGCGTCTGAAATAGCTGTTTTCGCAGGTACTTCCTGTAGCGTCTTGAAATTATTGACAATAGGTTTGTGTTTTACGAAAGACCAGATATAATTGTCGAAGGTGCCGAATTCCTTTTGCACGGCCAGAAAGGCTTTGGCATTGGTAATAACGGCATTGATCTTTAGCTTGTTGCGGATGATGCCTTCGTTTTCCAGCAGCTGCGCGATTTTTTTATCATCGTACTTCACTATCTTTTTAGCGTCCCAGTTATCGAATGCTTTGCGGTAGTTTTCTCTTTTGGTGAGCACCGTGTACCAGCTAAGGCCGGCCTGTGCGCCTTCGAGGCAAAGCATTTCAAAAAGATGGCGGTCGTCATGACTGGGGGTACCCCATTCATGATCGTGATAGTCTTTATACAGTTGATCTTTCAGGCTCCAGCCGCATCTGGTTTTTTCTACAGTTCCCATTCGTTGATGATTTTTCTCACCCTGTTTTTATACTCACCCAGCTCGTTCTGCGTTTCCTGGATAAAGGCGTTGTCTTCCAGGCTGCCGATGACTACGTTCATTTCGTTGGCATTTTCGTAAGCCAGTTGGCGGAAAGGATTTTTGTAATCTTTCTCCCTCGAATGGCGAATGTTATAGGCTATCCATTCCATCGTGCGGGTAGAATCTTCCAGCCATTCTGCGAGCAGGGCAGGGGTGAAGTTTTTCAAAGATACTTCTTTTATTTCCAGCATACTGGCAACGGCATGTTGCAGTTTGTCGGAAACGTATTCTTTGCCAATTTCAACATACTGTTCGTGTAATTGTGGCCAGCTGGATATTTTATTTTTCCTGATTTTCTGTTTAAGCAGATTTACGGTTTCCGCTTTCATCAGTTGTCCGCCGATGTTGTGCCAGTCGCCGCGTTTGGCTGTTTTAACAGCTGCCTGCAACGCGAGGAAAGATGGTTTGTTGGCGGCAATGATGTTTTTCAGTCCGTAGAAAATAATCAGTTCGCGGAATATAGCGTAGGCCTTGTGCACTTTCAGTAACTGCACCTGGCGGGAGCTGTTTTCCATACCGGTTACCAGCACCGTTAAACGGGCCACTTCTTCCGGATGTTGCAGTAACAGTTCCTTCCCTTTTTTACGTAGATCCTTTTCCGTTAGTTCCTTTTTGGGCGTGTTTTCCGGTAGGGCGTACCAGGCTTTAGCCACAGCGGATTCCATAATAGCCAGGCCCTGGAACATTTCTTCTACAGAATCAGGGGCCAGGTAATCATATTCTATCAGCTGTGTTTTGTCGGTACGTTTGTCGCGGTCCACATACTTCCAGGAGTTACGGGCAATGGCGTACATATTGTGCATGAACCAGTAGCCGGGCATGATCTTCAGCCGGTTGTCATGCTCATCATTCAGCACGAGGCAGAAAGGGATATTGATATGTAGTTCAGACATATAGTTCCCTTTGGAGATGAGCGTGAACGACGCGAACTTCGAATTATGTTTCAGGCTTACGCACAGGCCGGGCCAGAAGCCTCTGCCGGCAATGATTTCACCATCAGCGCCACGGGAGTTGTGGTTAGATCCGATGGTAGCGCCGGCAGCCATATTACTTTGCCCCATGACCACTGCTGCGCAGAGGAATGAGTTGTTATGGTGCTGTTCATGCGCCGGAAATATCAGGGAGTTGAGCACCTCGCAGCAGGAGATGGTGGCGTTGTTACCCAGGTAGGAGTTGATCAGACGTGCGCCGTATTTCAGCTGTGAGTGGGACGCCATGACAAAACGTACCGCTTTCACACCATAGAACACACGGCAGCCGTAGCCGATGATACCGTTTACCATTTCGCATCCTTCCCCAATCTGCGAGGCTGCTTCACTGCTGCTGTTGATGGTGAGGTTTTTCAGCTTGTTGGCGCCTTTAAGATAGGCATCGGTACCAATGGTAACGTCTTTGATGATCTTACAGTTTTTGATCACGCTGCGGTCGCCTACCATGCCGTAGTATCCGCGGCGTTTATCGAACTGTTTTTCCGTGAAGGCTTTGAATTGCTGTTGCAGCTGCTGGTCGTCGCGGAAGCGTGTCCAGAGCCAGGCGTCGCCGGGCAGCATGCCATCGAAAGGCATTACGCTGCGACCACCGTTTTCGTTGCAGAGTTCCAGCTGAATGCGGCCACTTTCGGGCTCACCTTCCTTCACAATACCGTTCCCGAATTTGGCATAGTCGGTGGTGGCCATTTCGTTGACGTTGGCCACAATCACTTCGTTGCCCAGTATATAGTGGGAGAGGTAGTTCACGTTATGTACCACTACGTTGTCGCCGAAGTCGCAGGCACAGATGGTACTGTTGTACAGACCAACGGGCAACCGCAGGTTATGGAACTCGAGATAATAAGGTTCCAGTTTACCGATGCGCACCATCCCAAAAAAGTGACAGTGTTGCACCAGTTGCGGGTTAAATTCATTGGAGACAAAAATATTGTTCCAGTCGTCGGAGCTGTTATCATTGCGCACGAGGGATTCCACCTCGTGCGCCAGTAATCTTCTGTATTCGCCCTGCCGGCTCCATTGCTCGTTACGCAGGTAGTATTCGTCTTTTCCTTTGGGTATCGGGGCTTCAATGAAGTTGTAGCCCAGTTCGGATAGTGGTTTTTTTTTGATGTTGTTCATGGATAAGATCTAAGTTATTCAACAGTCACACTCTTCGCCAGGTTTCTCGGTTTGTCTACGTCAAACCCTTTCATGACGCCGATGTGGTAGGCGAGCAGTTGCAGGGGGATAACGGAGATAATAGGTGCAACGAGTTCATCTGCTGAAGGTACAAAAATAACGTCATCTGCCATGGCGGGAATGGTTTGGTCACCTTCCGTCACAACCGCAATCACTTTACCTTTACGGGCTTTTATTTCTTGTATATTGGAGACTACTTTTTCGTAGTAGCTGTCTTTAGTAGCGACAATCACTACCGGCAGATGTTCGTCTACCAGTGCAATCGGGCCATGTTTCATTTCTGCTGCCGGATAACCTTCTGCGTGGATGTAGGAGATTTCTTTCAGTTTAAGCGCACCTTCCAGGGCCACGGGGAAATTATAGCCACGTCCCAGGTAAAGGAAGTCGCGGGCATCTTTGTATTTGGCGGCGATCTTTTGTACCTGGTCGTCCAGTTTCAATGCGGTAGCCACTTTCTCCGGAACCTGGTCCAGCTCATCGAGCAGATGCTGGAAACGTTGCGGGGTGATGGAACCTTTCTGCGCGGCTATTTTCAATCCAACCAGGCAGAGTACCGCCAGCTGCGCGGTAAAGGCTTTGGTGCTGGCTACGCCGATTTCCGGGCCTGCGTGCGTATAGGCGCCTGCGTGAGACATACGCGCAATGGAAGAACCTACTACGTTACATACCCCGAGGATGATAGCGCCTTTTTCTTTGGCTGCTTCAATGGCAACGAGCGTATCCGCCGTTTCGCCGGATTGTGAGATAGCGATGATCACATCTCCTTCTCCTACTACCGGGTTGCGGTAACGGAACTCGGAAGCATATTCTACTTCTACCGGTATACGGCACAGTTCTTCAATCATGTATTCGGCTACCAGGCCGGCATGCCAGGAGGTGCCGCAGGCAACGATGATAATACGTTTGGCATTGCTGAGTAATTCCGCATGTTCGCGGATACCACCCATGGTCAGCGTACCTTTTTTGGCATCCAGACGGCCACGCAAACTATCGAAGATGGTTTGGGGCTGCTCAAATATTTCTTTCAGCATGAAATGGGCAAAGCCGCCTTTTTCGATGGCTGCCAGCTCAATATCCAGCTTCTGTATATAAGGTGTCTGTCTTTCGTTGGAGATGTTTTTGAGGATCAGCTCATCTGCTTTGATGATGGCAATTTCGTAATCGTTGACATATACTACTTCCTTGGTGTATTCCACAATAGGAGAGGCGTCGGAAGCCAAAAAATGTTCTCCCTTACCCACGCCGATCACCAGCGGGCTGCCTTTGCGGGCTGCAATCAGGGTATCCGGATTATCTTCATCAATCAATACAATCACATAAGCGCCGACTACTCTTTTCAACGCAATGCGCAGGGCTTCTTCCAGCGGACACTGGTTTTGTTTTTTGATTTCCTCAATGAAATGCAGCAACACTTCCGTGTCGGTATCACTTTGGAAAACATGTCCTTGTTTTATCAGCTCCTGTTTCAGCTGTACGTAGTTTTCGATGATGCCATTGTGTACCATCGATAGTTTTCCATCACTGGAAACGTGGGGGTGTGCGTTGCGGTCGCATGGCTCGCCGTGGGTGGCCCAGCGGGTATGCCCGATGGCGATGGGGCTGCGCATATCGAAACTGGAGGCATATTCTTCCAGCGCCGCTACTTTGTCTTTCTTTTTGTAAACCCGCAATCCGTCGTTGATAATGGCTACGCCTGCGCTGTCGTAACCGCGGTATTCCAGTCTTTTAAGGCCTTTCAATACTACCGGGTATGCTTCTCTGTGCCCGATGTAAGCTACAATTCCACACATGTGTTTAAGCTTTTTTTAAATGAGGGTGATCATGCAATATCGCGTAAATTGTTAAAATAACATCAGTTGATGTTAATAAAATATAATATAAGATATGGTTCATTCGCGTGCGTCTCACATAACGTGCATTCTTCGCATCATGAAATTTAAAATGAAAAAGGGAATATTGCGCGCGATTAACCGAATGTTAATATCCGGCTCACCGTTCACTATATTCCCTAAATCAGTAACGAAGGGTTATTATTATCCTTCGAGGCTATTTCAATAATGTATTATCGAACAAATGTAAGATTCTTTTGTATTCATCCGTCCAACTGCTGGGAGTAGTAAACCCGTGGTCTTCTACGGGATATACTGCCAGTTCCCAGTTATCTTTCCCCAGTTCTATCAGTCGCTGTGACAACCGTACGATATCCTGGAAGTGCACATTGGTATCTACCATACCGTGGCACATCAGCAGCCTGCCCTTCAATCCTCCTGCAAAATAGATGGGAGAAGAGCGGCGGTAGGCAATACTGTCTGTGAACGGTTCATTCAGGATATTGCTGGTATACCCGTGATTGTAGTGCGCCCAGTCGGTAACAGAACGTAATGCCGCACCGGCTGCAAACACGCCGGGTTTGGTGAACATGGCCATCAATGTCATGAAGCCACCATAACTGCCTCCATAAATACCTATACGGCTGGCGTCCACCTGCAATTTTTCTGCCAGATATTTGGCGGCATCTACTTCATCGTCCAGATCTTTACCTCCCATATACCGGTAAATACCGGTACGCCAGTTACGACCATAGCCGGCGCTGCCGCGGTAATCCACGTCCAGTACGGTGTAACCTTTGTCGGTGAGCAGGTTGTGGAACATATATTCCCGGAAATAGCTGCTCCACCATTTGTGGGCATTCTGTAAATAACCGGCGCCATGTACAAAAATAACGGCAGCACCATTTTTCTTCGCCGCATCAGGTGTATACAACCGTGCATATACCTGCTGATTGTCACGCGCGGTGAAGGTAATCACCTGCGGATCTCTCCAGGGATATGCCTTGAATTCGGCAGATTGCGCCAGGTTGGTGATCTGTACGGGTTTGGCGCCTGCGCTGTTTGGCTGCAGATACAGCTCCCAGGGTTTGGTGGAGTAGGAATAACGATAGGCTATCCATTTCTCATCCGGAGAAATGCTCACTTCGTGTGCTCCTTCCATAGCGGTCAACCTTTCTGCCTTTCCACCGTTCACGCCTATACGGTATAATTGTTTTTCGCCGGGGTGTACTTCATTGGTGACGATGTAAAAATGTTTTTTATCATTGGACAGGGTTACATCCTGTACTTCATAATTGCCTTTGGTCAGTTGGGTGGTAGCGCCGGTAACGACCTGCGTGGTGTACAGATGGGAATAACCACTGGCTTCCGACTGGTACCAGCAGGTGTTTTCATCGATCCAGCCCAGGTTGGTATTGGTGAGCCAGCCTATACCCGGACCAGCGATCCAGGCTTCATCACGCTGACGGTTCAACGATTTTACTTTTCCGCTGCTCAGGTCCACCAGCACAATCCAGCGGTCTTTGTTATCGTCGGAACGTACGTCGGCAATGGCATGGGTACCTTTATCGGACCAGCTGAGGCCACTGATGCTCACGGTGCGTACCTTCGCACTGTCTCTGCCGGGATAGTCTTTACTATAATCCGGCAGGTCCCTGATACCCGGCAGGTCTGTCAGCACAACTGACAGTACGGTATCTCTCTCCCGGTCATAGATAAACGATTCCCGGGTATCCTGCGGCGCGCCTACTTTCTCACGGGAATGGATATCCGTAGTAAAGCCGGAAGCGGTCACAAATTCCGGGACAATGGTGTTTTTACCATCGGCTTCCTTAAAAAGATGGTAATCCACATAACGGCCATCAGGGCTGATTTGTGCGTAACTCAGCTTTTTATCACCCAGGTACAGCTTACGCAGCGACTTAGGCTCGTTTTGTTTGTTAAAGGCGGTGGAGGCATCTTTTTTTGTTTTCTTGTCCCGAACAATGGTCAGCAGTTCCAGCTGTTGGGCTTTCAGGTACTTTTCCTGTTCGTTGCCTTTTTCCAGCTCATCTTTTTCCGGAGCCGGTTTATTACCGGTGGTGAAGCTGGTGAGCTGGGTAGTAAGACCGGTGCTCCTGTTCCAGGCGAAGAGATCCCGGTTTTGTTCATATACGATCTGCTGATCACCGAAACTGAATACAGGGTTGGTTTCCGCGGCAGTAGTCTGCGTAATGCGGATAGTCTTACCGGATTTGAGTTCCAGCAGGTACACATCTCCCTGGTAGCTATAGGTGAGCAGGGTCCTGTCGGCATTATACCGGCCTCTGGACCTGGCTGCCAGCAGACTGCGGTCGGCAGCCGCCGTTTTTACCGGGGTGTGATTTTTGATACCGGCGGCGTACAGGGAGTCGGCAAGTTGTTGATCAGGGTTCCAGCTGAAATATATGGTCTGGTTATCGGTTCCCCAGAAAAGGTTATCGGGGGAAGTGCCTATCCATTTAGGATCGCGCATGATTTTTTCTACCGTGAGAGGCCCTGGTTGCTGGGCATACAGACTGTTGGCTGATAAAAAAATAATGGCGGGCAATACCCATTTTGTCATAGCGGTTCAGTATTTTGTTGGGTGATAAATGTAACAGTTTAATCATAAATTGCTACAAAATTTGGATGGACGCCGGTTGGCTGTCCCTTATCCTGCAGCTTATGCGTTTACTGTCCTTCATATTCTGCCTTGTAATGCTGGTTGCCTGCAAGCCCAAGGCGCCGGTACGGGAACCGGTACCGGTAACGGAAGACACGACTTTCCTGACCGGGAAGTTCTACCTGGTCCGGCATGCGGAACGCCACCCCGGCGGAGCGGATACAAGCCTCACTACCGAGGGTTTTCAAAGGGCGGAACTGTTGTATGAAAGGCTGAAAGATGCCCATCTCGACAAGATTTACCTGACGCCTTATCTCCGCAGTATCCAAACAGCCGATAGCCTGCGGATCAAACAACACCTGGATACCTGCTTCTATAAAGCTGATACTACCGGCGAATCATTGATTTATGAAATTACCCGTCATGGCGACTGGGGCAAACGTATCCTCGTGATTGGCCACAGCAACACGCTGGTGCCGCTATTGCACAGCCTGCGCGCCAAACCGCATATGACCACCATCAACGAAAATGAATACAACTGGTTGTTTATTGTCCGTAAAACATCAGCAGGGACCAGCCTTACGGAGGATTGTTATTAGTTTCACGCAAAGGCGCAAAGCAGCAAAGAGCGCAAAGATTTTTTGCTGAGTTTAACTAAGAAAGCAAAGGAGCGAAGATCACTGTTGATCCTCGCTCCTTTGCTTTCTTAATATTCGCTCAAATAACCTTTGTGCTCTTTGCTGCTTTGCGCCTTTGCGTAAAGCTATAGCAAGATGCCTCGCATAAACGTAAACGCCACGGAGAAATAAATCAGTAATCCCGTTACATCCACCAGCGTAGCCACAAACGGTGCTGAGGAGGTAGCGGGGTCGGCGCCGGCTTTTTTCAGGATAATCGGCAGCATGGAGCCTGAAAGGGTACCCCATAATACTACGCCTACCAGGGAAACGCCTACGGTAGCGCCAATGAGTACGCTGTGTTCGCCGTAGGTATGGAAAAGGCCGTTCCACAGCAGGATACGGACAAAACCGATACATCCCAGTACGCTGCCCAGCAGCAGACCGGAGATGATTTCCCGGCGCATCACGCGCCACCAGTCGCTGATGGTGATTTCACCCAGGGCCATGGCCTGTATGATAAGGGTTGATGCCTGGGAACCGCTGTTACCACCGCTGGAAATGATCAGGGGTACAAACAGGGCCAGTACAACGGCTTTGGCAATCTCATTTTCAAAAAAGCCCATGGCGGTGGCAGTCAGCATTTCGCCGATAAACAGCACTACCAGCCAGCCTACACGCTTTTTGACCAGCTTCAGCAGGGGCATATCCAGGTAAGGTTCGTCCAGGGCTTCGGTACCACCGATCTTCTGGATATCCTCGGTATGTTCTTCATTGGCGATCCACAACATATCATCGATGGTTACAATACCCAGCAGGATGCCGTGGTCGTCTACTACGGGCAGCGCTACACGGTTTTCCATCCGGAATACCTGGATGGCTTCTTCCTGGTCGTCGTTGGCATGCAGGGATACAAAACGGTCGTCCATCAGGGTATGTACCACGGTGTCGGGGGCTACCAGCAGGAATTCACGGATACGGAAGTCGTCCAGCAGATGGCCCCGTTCGTCAATAACGTAGATCACGTCGATGGTCTCACTGTCTTTGCCATGTTCCCGGATATAGTCCAGTACCTGTTTTACGGTCCATTCCTCGCGAACAGCGATATAATCGGGCGTCATGATACGCCCTACGCTGTTTTCGGGATAGCCCAGCAGGGAAAGGGTGATACGCCGTTCTTCGGGGTCCAGCAGTTTAATCAGCTCTTTTACCGCTTCGCTGGGCAGTTCTTCCAGGAAGGCGGTACGGTCATCGGCAGGGAGTTCGTTCATCAACTCGGCAATCTTGGCAGGGGCCAGCGCCCGGATCACATCTTCCTGCAGGGGAAAGTCCAGGATACGGAAAGCCGCTGCCGCCCGGGAGATCGACAGTTGATTGATAATGATGCCTGCATTGTCAGGGTCATCATGGATCAACTCCGCTATGTCCGTAATTAACTGGTCATCCAGGTACACTGAGAGCTCACGGTAGTTCTTTTCTTTCTTCAGTGTGCCAAATTTCTCCAGCAATGCTTCATTTTCCATGTACTAATTTGACTCTATGCGCGAAAATAAGTTAAAATAAAACGCCTCCGGGGTTATCACTATAATAATTCTCCGACGTGTTTACGGATATTAGCGCAAATAGTATCGGTAGGCAGGTCGTTGGCATCCAGGCCAAACGGATCCTCAATTTCTTCCGCGATCAGCTCAAGGCTGGCCAGTACAAAAAAGATGAATACGACCATGGGGATAATCAGGTAACCCAGGCTAAATACATAGCCAAAGGGCATGGTCATGATATAGAAGAAGATGAATTTTTTGATGAAAACGCTGTAACTGAAAGGGATAGGGGTGGTTTTGATCCGTTCGCAGGCGCCGCATACTTCGGTAAAGGCCTGTAACTCGTTGTTGAGCACAATCAGCTGCTCACCGGTCAACTGCCCGTCGCGGTTAAGTTCTGCCACCTTTTGCATAATCCGGGTAGCCAGCTGGTTGGGAATGTGCTTGTCGAGGTCCAGCGGCGCCTGGCCCGCAGGCAGGGCTTCCATTTCTTCTGACTTGTAAATGCTGCGCAGGTGGTTTTTCAGGCCAAAGGCATAGTTGGGGATCATTACCCGGAAGAAGGCCCGGGCTTCGGTATTACCTGCCGGTAACATCGCCTGTAGTTTGATGGAGAGGTTGCGGCTGCTGTTGACCAGCGTGCCCCACAGGCGACGCCCTTCCCACCAGCGGTCATAGGCAGTGTTGGTGCGGAATACAAGTAGCAGGGAAATCACAAATCCCAGCAAGCCATGCATCAGGGAAATGTTTTTGAGTTCACTGTTGGCGGACAGTTTCCAGTAAGACAGCTCCAGCCAGGCTACAATAGCGGAATAAATGGCTAAAGCAATAAACATGGGAAAGAGCTTCCGCACCGTATCCGCTTTGTGGATACGGAAAATAAAGGTAAACCAGTCCTTCGGGTTGTAGTTGATCATTTTACTATTTTTTTATTTTGATATTTGAATATTTAGAGAAGCCTCTCAATAATCAAATAACCAAATAATCAAATTAATCGGGCCGCAAACCTAAAATTTTTCAACATGATTTTGATAACTTCTTGCTTTAACTTTACTTTACGCCTTCTTTTATTTCATAAGTGCTATGATAAAGCCATACTTGTATATCGATAAGTCAAAGGGAAGAGGCCGCGGCGTGTACACCAAAGAAAGGATACCCGCCGGTACCCGGATCGAAACTTCACCTGTGCTGGTCCTGTCTCACGACGATACGGAGACGGTGGATACCACCAAACTCCATAATTACATTTTCCTCTGGGGCGCTCGGGAAACCCGCTCCTGCATTGCGCTCGGGTTCTGCTCCATTTACAACCACGACTACAATCCCAATTGTGAATACGAAATGGATTTTGATGCCGAAACCATGAGCATCATCACCCGCCGCGAAATCAAAAGGGGAGAGGAACTCTTTATCAACTATAACGGCGATGTGGAAGACACTTCCCCCGTTTGGTTTGATATGAAACGTAATAAGGAAAACCAGGAGAAATCCAAATAAGGATACCGGAACTGATCAGATGAACTCCAGGACTCCCCCGGAGCTCATCTGTCAGAAAAATTTCCGGAATCCCTTGGTGCCTGGTAATTTTTTCCTAATATTGTATAAGTGCTTATATAATTTGTTGCTTCTACCCGAATTTTTTTCCGGGAAGATGATTGCAGGAAGATGGCTATATGCTGATGATTATATGTTGATGATAACCGCGGATGACCTCCTTAGGCTGCTCTCCGCCCGTTTATCATCTTTTTTAAGATAAATATATAAGCGCTTATATAACTCAGGTCAGCCGGGGTTTAAACGGATTTAAAATCCGTAAATCCGTAAATCAAAAAATCCGTAAACCGATATGAGTTTTTACCCTTCACTCGGATACCTTGTCTTCGGCAGCCGCCTGCGCCGCCTCAGCGAATACTTCCTGATGGAAGTCAACAAGGTATATGAACAAGCCGGTATCCCCTTCGATGCCAGCTGGTTTCCCGTGTTTTACCTGCTGGCCAACCAGCAACCCATGCCCATCATCGACATCGCGGCACAACTGGAAATATCCCACTCCGCGGTCAGCCAGATGGTGACCAACCTCCGTAAAAAGGGACTGCTGAAAACCACGCCCTGTAAAGATGATGGCCGCCGCCAACTGGTGGCATTCACCAAAAAAGGTACGGACATGCTGCAACAGATACAACCCATCTGGCAGGCAATTTCGGTAGCGATGGAAGAACTGGTCACGGAAAATAAACAAAGCCAGCAACTGCTGGCAGCTATCGCCCAGGTAGAACAGGCCGTTCAGCAACAACCACTCTCGGAAAGAGTAGTCAAATCCCTGCAACAACACGATTTATCATACACCAGACAATCCTGATCTATAAATCAAACTACCCATGAGTAATATTTTTAAATACGGTATCGACCAACTGACGGTAGGCGTGGTGCTCGACATTGCCGCCGGCAAAACGAAAGGTGTCCTCACACCGGACGTTATCGCAAAAGTCAATACCAGCAACGGATACGTACAAACAATCGTATCGCAGCATACCACGGTTTATGGTATCAATACCGGCTTCGGCCCGTTGTGCGATACCAAAATTTCGGAAGAAGATACCCGCGCCCTGCAGTACAATATCCTGCAAAGCCATAGCGTAGGCGTAGGTAATCCCATCCCCGAAGAGATCGCCCGTATCATGCTCATCACCAAAGTGCATGCACTGGCCCAGGGATACTCCGGCGCGGCGCTGTCCACACTGGAACGTATCATCTGGCATATCGAAAACAACGTCACCCCGCTGGTGCCGGAGAAAGGCTCTGTGGGCGCTTCCGGCGACCTCGCGCCACTGTCGCACCTTTTCCTGCCGCTGATCGGCCTCGGAAAAGTATGGTACAAGGGCCAGGTGACTACCATGGAAGCGGTACTACAACAGGAAGGCATACAACCGGTAGTACTGGGCCCTAAAGAAGGACTGGCGCTGATCAATGGTACCCAGTTTATTCTCTCCTTCGCAGTAAAAGCCGTGCAACGCCTGTACAACGCCCTGGAAGCGGCAGACATCATCGGTGCGCTCTCCCTCGAAGGACTCATGGGTACCCACAAACCTTTCGATCCGCGTTTACATGCTATCCGTCCCTTCGCAGGTAACCAGCTGGTGGCGCATCGCCTTAAAACCATGTTGGACAACTCCGAAATCATGGCCTCCCATGTGGACTGTGGCCGGGTACAGGACCCTTACTCCCTCCGCTGTATGCCACAGGTACACGGCGCTTCCCGCACCGCCTGGCTGCACCTGCTGGAACTCACTACCATTGAGCTCAATGCGGTGACGGACAACCCTATCATCTTCAGCGATACAGATACGATCAGTGGCGGTAACTTCCACGGCCAGCCAATGGCACTGCCGCTGGACTACGCTACCGTAGCGGCGGCGGAACTGGGAAATATCTCCGACAGACGCAGCTACATGATGATTGAAGGAAGATATGGCCTGCCTAAATTACTCATCGAAGATGCCGGCCTCAACTCCGGTTTCATGATCCCGCAATACACCACTGCCGCACTGGTAACAGAAAACAAAACCCTCTGTTTCCCTGCCAGCGCCGATAGCGTGCCTACTTCCCTCGGACAGGAAGACCACGTATCCATGGGTTCTATCAGCGGCCGTAAACTCAACCAGGTCATCGGTAACCTGGAATACATCCTGGCGATAGAACTGCTCTATGCTGCCCAGGCCGTGGATTTCCGCCGGCCGCTTAAATCCGGCCCCATCCTGGAAGCGGTACACCGTTATACCCGCGGGAAAGTGAGCTTTGCCCACAAAGACCGCATTTTCGCTTATGATATTGAAGCATTACACCAAATCATCACGGACCAGTCTCTTGTGCGCGTAGCCAACGAAGCCGCAGCACAACATCAATTACCTTTAAATGGCATCTACCATGACCAGTTTGGACTTTATTAAACAATACGCGGCACACCCGCACTATAAAGCACCCCGCGGCACACAGCTGCATGCTAAATCCTGGCAGACGGAAGCTCCGCTGCGTATGTTGCTCAACAACCTCGACGCCGAAGTAGCCGAAAACCCCGATGAACTGGTGGTGTATGGCGGTATTGGCCAGGCTGCCCGCAACCGCGAAGCCCTGGAAAAAATTGTGAAAAACCTGCTGGAACTGGATGAAGACCATTCACTGCTGGTGCAATCCGGTAAACCGGTCGGTATTGTGCGTACCCACCCGCAAGCGCCCCGCGTGATGCTGGCTAACAGCAACCTGGTGCCCAAATGGGCTACCTGGGAGCATTTCAATGAACTGCGCGCCAAAGGCCTGATGATGTACGGTCAGATGACTGCCGGCAGCTGGATCTACATCGGCACGCAAGGCATTCTGCAGGGAACCTACGAAACCTTTATGGAGTGCGGCCGTCAGCATTTTGGTGGAAACCTCGCCGGCAAACTGATTGTTACGGCCGGTATCGGCGGTATGGGTGGCGCCCAGCCACTGGCGGCTACTATGGCCGGCGGCGTGATGCTCGCTGCCGACATCGATCCTACCCGTATACAGAAACGTATCGATACCCGCTACATCGACCGGATGACCTACTCTTACGAAGAAGCTGTTGCCTGGGCCAAAGAAGCCGTGGCGAAAGGGCAGCCGCTGTCTATAGGCCTGGTGAGCGATGCCGGCGATATGCTGGAACGCCTGCTGAAAGACAATATCATCCCCGATGTACTCACCGATCAAACTTCCGCACACGATCCGATCAACGGCTACGTTCCCAATGGCATGACGCTGGAAGCCGCACTGGAACTGCGTAAGAAAGATCCTGCCCGTTACCGTGAACTGTCGCTTAAAAGCATGGCCCGCCACGTAGGTTTTATGCTGGCGATGCAACAAAAAGGCGCGGTGACTTTCGATTATGGCAATAACCTCCGTGAGTTTGCGAAGGAAGGCGGTGAACCCAATGCCTTTAATTTCCCCGGTTTCACGCCGGCGTATATACGTCCGCTTTTCTGTGAAGGTAAAGGTCCCTTCCGCTGGGTAGCCCTCTCCGGTGATCCGGAAGATATCTATACCACCGACCGCGCACTGATGGAGGCTTTCCCGGAAAACACCCACCTGATCAACTGGCTTAAACAAGCGCAGGAAAAAGTGGCCTTCCAGGGATTGCCGGCCCGTATTTGCTGGCTGGGTTTGGGTGAAAGGGAAAAAGCAGGGCTGATCTTTAATGAACTGGTGAGAACCGGTAAAGTGAAAGCGCCGATCGTAATTGGCCGCGATCACCTCGATTGCGGTTCCGTTGCTTCTCCCAACAGGGAAACAGAAGCCATGAAAGATGGCTCCGACGCGGTAAGCGACTGGACGCTGCTCAACCTGATGGCGAATACCGGCGGTGGCGCTACCTGGGTATCTTTCCACCACGGCGGCGGCGTAGGCATGGGTTATTCCCAACATGCCGGTATGGTCGTACTGGCCGATGGAACAGACCGCGCAGCGGCCTGCCTCAGCCGGGTATTGTTCAACGATCCGGCTATGGGTATCTTCCGCCATGCGGATGCTGGCTACGAAATAGCACAGCAGTGCGGAGAGAAATTCGGCATAAACATATAGAATTTAGGGATTTTTTGATTTACGATTTTTTGATTTGGAGAATGCCTGGCATTATTCAAACCACAAAATCGTAAATCAAAAAATTCGAAAATTTCATGATTAATAAAATCACCATGAAAATATTACTCGGTCCTTTCTCGCAAATCCTTCCCCTGAGCGGCTTATCGCTGAAAGGTACATTGCAGGATGAACAGCTGACCGTTATTGAAAAAGGCGGCGTGGTGTTAAGCCAGGGAAAGATTGTGGCCATCGCTCCCTACAAGGAGTTGTTACAGGAACATCCGGATTGTGAGGTAGCCTTCATTGATAAACCGATGGTATTACTGCCGGGCTTTATCGATTGCCATACCCATATCTGTTATGACGGTAACCGTAGCCGCGATTATGCGATGCGTATAGCCGGTAAAAGTTACCTGGAGATTGCCCGTGCCGGTGGCGGTATCTGGGATTCGGTCACTAAAACACGTGTAGCCGATCTCGTTACCCTGGTAGAGAATACGGTGGGCAGGGCCAACCGCCACCTGAAGGAAGGGGTGACCACCATAGAAGTGAAAAGCGGCTATGGTCTTGACTTTGAAAGTGAAGTGAAAATGTTGCGGGCTATTCAGCAGGCATCCTTACATACCGCTGCTACGCTGGTACCTACCTGCCTGGCGGCACACATGAAACCGCGCGATTTTTCCGGTACGGAAGAAGAATACCTGCAATGGGCGCTCGATGAATTGTTGCCCATGCTGAAAGCGGCATCACTGACAGACCGTGTGGATATCTTCATTGAAGAAACAGCTTTCTCCGCCAAGGCAGCGCTGTGGTACCTGGAAAAAGCCCGTCAACAGGGATTTGCGGTTACGGTGCATGCAGACCAGTTCAGCGCGGGCGGCGCAGCGGTAGCCGTAGCTGCCGGCGCTTTGTCGGCCGATCACCTGGAAGCGAGCAGCGACCAGGAAATTGAGCTGCTGGCCAAGTCTGACACCGTGGCGGTAGTACTGCCAGGTGCTTCCCTGGGTTTGGGGATGCATTATGCCCCGGCACGCAGATTGCTGAATGCTGGTGCATCGGTGGCCATTGCGAGCGACTGGAACCCGGGATCTGCGCCTATGGGCGATCTCCTGATACAGGGCGCGGTCATGAGTGCCGCGGAGAAACTGTCAACAGCTGAAGTATTGGCAGCTTTAACTTACAGGGCCGCACCGGCACTGCAATTAAAAGATGCCGGTCAGCTGCAGCCTGGTTTTGCCGCCGATATGCAAGCATACCCCACCGCCGATTTCAGGGATATCCTGTATTACCAGGGTAAAATGAAACCGGCGATGGTGTGGAAAAAAGGCGAATTAGTTCAATAAACTTATGATAACAAAGGATAGTTACCGGCCAACGGCGGCCAGCGTGTGGACCGGCCGTATCGATGGTACTGAAACCGACCTGCTGCGCTGGCATCAGGTAATCCGCACGGTGGACCTGTTACAGGCGCCGCTGCCACCGCTGCAAAAAGGGCGGAAAGGGGTCGTATTCCTGGGCTTTGCCTGCGATGAAGGGGTGCGCCGCAATAAAGGCCGTATCGGCGCTG
Organism: Chitinophaga qingshengii; assembly: GCF_014529935.1. Classification (GTDB taxonomy): domain Bacteria; phylum Bacteroidota; class Bacteroidia; order Chitinophagales; family Chitinophagaceae; genus Chitinophaga; species Chitinophaga qingshengii. Next base: position 2,143,122 of record NZ_JACVFC010000001.1, on the reverse strand, counting down.
CTGAAGGCCCTGGCGCCCTGAGAAAGGCCATTGCCAACTTCCCCGCTCACTTCACGGAAAACGCAGTCGTCTTCGATGCCGGTGATATCGTTTGCGTGGATACCGCCCTGGAAGAAGCGCAGCTGGTACTCAGCGAAGCGGTGCAAGCTATTCTGATGGCCGGTTACCTGCCCGTACTGCTGGGCGGTGGTCATGAAATTACGTATGGCCATGCCAGTGGTATCCGCAAATTCATACAGCAAAAGGGAACCCTGGGACTGATCAATTTCGATGCTCACTTCGATATCCGTGTGCCGGGTGAAGAAGGCCCCAGCTCCGGCACCGGCTTCTGGCAACTGGCGCAGGACTGCAAACACAGCAAAGAAACATTTCAGTATCTCGCCCTCGGCATCCAGAAAAACGGTAATACCCGCCAGCTCTTTAATATCGCCGGTGAAGAAGGGGCTACCTATGTAGGCGCCGATGCCTTCCATCTTAATGATAAAGACACACTCCTGGCTGCCATACAACATTTCCTCAGCCAGGTAGACCACGTATACCTGACTACCTGCCTGGACGTATTTGCAGCTGCTTTTGCGCCAGGTGTAAGTGCTGCTGCCTGCAACGGAATCTTGCCGGGTGGTATGTTCCTGCAGTGTTACAGGGCTATCCTGCATAGCGGAAAAGTACGGGGCGTGGACGTGGCGGAACTGAATCCCGCGCTCGATCAGGATAACCGCACAGCCAAACTGGGCGCTGCTATCATCTTTGAAACGTTGATGGCTTACTGCGGAGAAGAAGAATAGAACATTTACGGATTTTTTGATTTACGAATTTTGAAATTTAAAAATGCAGCGAAGATTACATCATATAACATGTTCTCCGCTGCATTTTTAAATTTCAAAATTCGTAAATCAAAAAATCCGTAAATGTTTCACGCTTTCTGCCAGCTTTTCCTTCGTCTCTCTTTGTAGCAGCTTTATCAGCTGTGAAACCTGTTCGGGCAGCGGAATTTTTTCCCTTCTGACATGTGCTGCCGTTTCTTTCACGAACACCAATAACTCGCTGGCATCATGCCATTGGCCCAATAATTCACCGGCTTTTTTGGTATGGCGTAACTGTTCCCGGTGCCGGTGTGTATGATGCGGTAATTGGGTGAGGATACTGAGTTGATAATATAACTGTTTCATCCGCTTCCGGAGCTCATGCCAGGCGGCGGCAGGGGCTTTACTTTCCGGTAAAGTAGTTTCCCTGTACACAGTAGCCATGTGGTCCGTGATGGCGTCAATGGCGGCGTCCTCATCAATGTCTGCTATGGCTTCTTTGAAAGCATGGGGTAGTTTGGCTAGTTTTTTAACAGAAAGGCGTTGTACCGATGCATCCAGTGCAGCATCTGCCGTAGCCAGCCGGGTTTTTAACAGCAAATGCGCGATGGAAAAACGCCAGCCGATGGTCTTTTCATGCTGTGTAAGGAAATGTTCCTGTAAACGGGTATCGCGGGAGATGCCGCCGACGTTTTGCAACAGCTTAAGTGCCCGCAGATAGGAGCCGGTTTTTAGCTGATAGCCGGGTATTTCGGCTGCTACGGCCAGTAGGGCCCGGACTTTCTTACTCCCCACCCGCAGCGCATGAATAGCTTGTTGCCGGCGGGAGGGGTGAGGGAGCTGCTCAAACGCGGTCACAATAGTGGCGCAGGCGGCCTCCAGGTACTCGTGCAGAATGTTTTTCAGCATTGTATTAAAGTTAACCTAAAAAGAGGAACGCCGGAAAAATAGGTATAAATACGTACGGTCTGCTTTTCCCCTTTTCATAGCTTTGCCGAAAATCACCTATGATGAAATTAATTCCTAAAATGGCGGCAGTGGCATGGCTACTCGCAGCAGGCGTCCCCGCTATGGCGCAGAAAATTAAACTGGTGGATGGCGACCTGTCCGCATTGAAAAATGAAAAACAGCTGAATGTTGAATTTACCTATGATCAACTCAAGGTAGGTAAGTTCGATAATGAAGCGGATTACGTACAGAAAAAAACGACTGAATACAACCAGAAAGAGTCCGGTAAAGGCGATACCTGGGCCAAAGCCTGGAAAAATGATCGTAAGGACCGCTTTGAACCCAGCTTCGAAAGACTCTTTAACGATAACAGCGATGATACTAAAGTGGGCGACTATGCCAACGCCAAATACACCCTGATTTTTCATACTACTTTTGTTGAGCCGGGTTTCAACGTAGGCGTGATGCGTAAAAACGCCTACATCGATGCTGAAATACGCATTGTGGAAACAGCCAATAAAAGTAAAACCATCGCCACCATATCCCTGGATAACGCCCCTGGCAGAGTAGCCATGGGTATGGACTTCGATACCGGTGAACGGATCAAGGAAGCATATGCTATTTCAGGAAAGAAAATGGCCAGGTTTATAGATAAACACTAAGCTGTAACGAGCATAAAAAAATCCCTGCTGATACTGTTATCAACGGGGATTTTTTATTAGCCCCGGGTTTCATCCCCGGAAATGATATTCGCTTAAATCCCGCTGATCAGCGAAGCCCTTAGCCCTGCGGTTAGAAGACGATTGTTTTATTCCCGTGCACAATCACCCTATTCTCAATATGCGCCTTTACAGCACGGGTCAGTACCTGCCGTTCTATATCCCGGCCCAGCATCACGAGATCGTCAACGGAGTGTTTGTGGCTCACACGGGCAACATCCTGCTCAATGATAGGGCCTTCGTCCAGTTCGTTGGTGACATAGTGGGCGGTGGCGCCGATGAGCTTTACTCCCCGCGTATAGGCGTTGAGGTAAGGCCGGGCGCCGGCGAAGGCGGGTAAAAAGGAGTGATGTATGTTGATAATCCGCTGGGGATACAACCCTACAAAGCGGGGCGACAGGATCTGCATATAACGGGCCAGTACGGTAAAATCTACCTGGTGTTCCTGCAACAGCCCGATAGTGGTTTGTTCCTGTTGGGCTTTATTGCCGGCATTAACGGGGAGATAATGGAATGGAATACCCAGGGCAGTGCATTCTTTTTCCAGCAGGGTGTGATTGGAAATGACCAGCGGGATGTCTACTGCCAGCTCGCCGTTGCGCCAGCGCCACAGCAGCTCCATCAGGCAATGATCATAGGAAGATACCATGATGGCCATCTTTTTACGCTGATCGCTGTAATGAAGCTGCCAATCCATAGAAAGGGGAGTGGCTACTTTTTCCTGGAAATCCTGTTCCAGTGCGGCTCTGTCAGTAATATCAAGTTGTATCTCCATCCGCATGAAAAACAATCCTTCGCGCGGATCGGTACTGTGTTGACTCGCATCGAGTATATTTGCACCGAGTTGAAAAAAAAACATAGATACGCCGGCAACAATACCAGGCCGGTCAGGACAGCAAATCAACAGGCAGGCGATCGTTTGTACAGGGGAGTTTTGCATAGATCTAAAGTAAAAAATAATCATATAAAGCTATAAAGTAATTCCGTTGAAAAAAATCGGGTTAATGTCGGATACGCACAGCTATTTGCATCCGCAGGTGTTTAAATACTTCGAAGGGGTAGATGAGATATGGCATGCGGGAGATATCGGCAATGTAGAACTGGCTGACCAGCTGGAGGCATTTAAACCTTTCAGGGCTGTTTATGGCAACATCGATGGGGCGGATATCCGTATCCGTTACCCCGAAACACTCCGCTTTACCGTGGAGGGTGTAGCGGTGTTAATGACCCATATTGGCGGCTATCCGGGGAAATATACCCCCGGTATCCGTGAGATACTGAAAAAAGATCCGCCTAAACTCTTTATCTGTGGGCATTCGCATATTTTAAAAGTGATGCCCGACCCGGCACTGCAATTGTTACATATGAATCCGGGCGCCTGTGGCCAGCAAGGATGGCATAAGGTAAAAACCTTACTCCGGTTTCAGCTCAATGAAGGCCGGATTGAACAACTGGAAGTCATTGAATTGCCCAAATAAGTCCGGTGAGGGGCATTTTCAACCGCAAATAACGCTTATGACCAAACGCACTTTAGTAACACTGGCAATTGTATGTGGAAGCAGTATCAGCGCAGCAGCCCAGGGCAAATTCGGAAAGTGGCTGCAAACGGAGAATGATACCGCTTATATAGAAGATCATACGGAAGATATCACCTTCCGCCTGTATGGCTCACGTAAGTACACCAGCTACGATATCATCGACAGAAAACAAAAGAAAGATATATTATACCGGCCCAATACCCCCTTCAACATAGGTGTAGGGGCCAACTACCGCTTTATCGGCATCAACCTGGGGTTTAATTTCCCCTTTATCAACCGGCATAATGAACGGTTCGGCAATACCCGGTATATCGACCTGCAGTCGCATATCTACCTGCGGAAGCTGGTGGTGGATTTCTATGGACAGAGTTATAAAGGGTATTATATCGCTAATCCGGAGAAAGTATTCGGAAAAGAATATGCCAGGCAGAATCCTTATCCCCAGCGCCCCGATATCCGCAACAGGGGACTGGGCCTGAATGTCCAGTATATTTTTAATGATAAACGATTCTCTTACCGGGCGCCCAACCTGCAAAATGAATATCAGAAAAAAAGTGCAGGGTCTTTTATTGTGGGAGGTGAATTTTTTCTGGCGAATATTAAGGGAGATTCTTCCCTGGTGCCCTACAATATCGCGGATACTACCTTCCTGCGGGAACAACACTATTATAAAAGCGGTATAGCCAGCCTGGCGGCCAATATCGGTTACGCACACACGTTTGTGTACCGGCAGCATTTTTTCCTGTCTATCTCGGTCACTACCGGCCTGGGCGCGGCCAAAACCGGTTTACATTATGATGACGGCTCCGTGAGCCATAGCGTGGGACTTCAGTTCAGCAATACCATACGGGCGTCGCTGGGGTATAATTCCAGCCGTTATTTCGCAGGCGTGCACTATGTAGGCATGACTACCCGCAGTAAAATGCCGGAAGCCCATACCTACCAGGCTTTTGGAACGGGTAATCTGCGCGTGAGCCTGGTCCGCCGTTTTACGTTAAAGAAACCGTTGTGGCGGACCCGCTCCATAACAAGGGAAGCAGCAGCCGCGCCAACAGCGGACCTGTAAGAAAGAAGCAGCTCCTTTGCCTCTTTGCTGCTTAGCGTCTTTGCGTGAACTCAAATCCGCTCTGGTCTCTACTTCTTGCGTGCCTAACTTTGCGCCGGTGTAATCCACTTCGGCTTTTCAGCAGGTTGGTATTGCTCCATCCTGGTTAATAAGTCCTCAATTTGATCGCTGTACAGCAGCATATCCCGGTTGGAAGCAGAAAGGAACCCCTTGTCTGTCATGGCTTGCGACAGCTGATGCAACGGATCGTAAAAGCCGTTTACATTGAGCATGCCAATGGGTTTCCGATGCAGGCCCAATTGCCCCCAGGTCAGCATTTCAAACAATTCTTCCATGGTACCGAAACCGCCGGGCAGCGCAATAACGCCGTCGGACAGTTCATTCATTTTGGTTTTGCGTTCATGCATGGTGTCAACGAGTATCAGCTCAGTGAGACCGGCATGCGCCAGTTCTTTCTGTTGCAGAAAGTGGGGAAGTACGCCTGTCACTTTACCGCCTGCCTGCAGTGCGCCGTCCGCTACGGCGCCCATGAGGCCTACTTTGGCTCCGCCATACACCAATCCGATGCCGCGTTGGGCCAGTATTGCGCCCAGTTGGCGGGCTTGTTCCATGTAAACCGGTTCACTGCCGGCGCTGGAACCACAAAAAACGACGATGTTTTTCATATGCATTTGTTTCCGTTATAAAGTATCCAGTTCAGCCTGTATGTTTTGCCGGGCCTGCGTTTCATATTGTTGTTGAAAATCACGGGTCCGGTAAATGGCGGGCATCTCCAGAAAATGATGTAATACTTTTCTTCTGCCGGGACGATACATGATATCCGGGTAGACACTGTATTCCTGGCGTATTTGCTGTACATAAGCCTGGTAATCCTCTGCCGGGGCGCCCAGTATCTGCAGGTCGAAGTCCAGGAAGTAGTCCAGGTCCGTGTTCTGCAGTGTGTTGACATGTGTTTGGGTAGCTACAATAAATTCCTCTACTGCCGCTGTTTTGGCTGCCGGGAAGCTGGTTTGCCGGAGGTAGCGGGTGGCGGCAACGGCGCTTTGTGCTTCGTTGTCGCGTTGTAATACGTCGTAAACGACATCGTGAAAGAAGATGGCGTATTGTACTACGTCCGGTTCCCGGAGCTGGCTGGCGTACTGCTGTTGCAGTGCCAGCAGGTGTGTTATATGCTGAAGATTATGATAATGTCGTTGGGGAGTGGTATACGCATCGAGCATACCGCTGAGGGTTTGTTGAACGAGGGGCGTATCCGTGGTATACAGGTGATTCAGCTGGGTCCAGGTGTCGCTGATAACGGGTATGGACATATGGCGATGTATTTTTCCTGGGGCAATTTAAAAAGAAAAACGGGCAGAATGATCTGCCCGTTTTCCACATGATATATTCAACGTTGGGTTGAATGCTTATTTGTTTTTGGCTGCTTCTGCACGGATTACGTTCAGGGCGCCGCCGGCTTTGAACCACTCGATCTGTTGTTCGTTGTAAGTGTGGTTTACAGCGAATTCGTCGGTGCTGCCATCTTTGTGATGCAGTACCACGGAGAGTGGTTTACCTGGAGCGAAGGTAGTCAGGCCAACGATATCGATGGTATCGTCTTCCTGGATTTTGTCGTAGTCTTCTTTGTTGGCGAAAGTCAGACCCAGCATACCTTGTTTTTTCAGGTTGGTTTCGTGGATACGGGCGAAAGATTTCACCAGGATAGCACGAACGCCGAGGTGGCGGGGTTCCATCGCAGCGTGTTCGCGGCTGGAGCCTTCACCGTAGTTTTCGTCACCTACTACTACTGCACCGAGACCGGCAGCTTTGTAAGCACGCATGGTAGCGGGAACAGCACCGTATGCACCGGTGAGGGAGTTCTTAACGGTATCTGTTTTATCGTTGAACGCGTTTACCGCGCCGATCAGCATGTTGTTGGAGATGTTATCCAGGTGACCGCGGTATTTCAGCCATGGACCGGCCATGGAGATGTGGTCTGTGGTACATTTGCCTTTAGCTTTGATGAGCAGTTTCAGACCTTTCAGATCGGTGCCTTCCCATGCAGGGAATGCTTCCAGCAGCTGCAGACGGTCGGAAGTGGGAGATACGATCACCTGTACTTTGCTGCCATCTTCAGCAGGCGCCTGGTAACCAGCGTCATCTACCGCGAAACCTTTCACCGGCAGTTCATAACCGGTTGGTTCGTCCAGTTTCACGTCTTCACCGTTTTTGTTTTTCAGGGTGTCAGTCAGCGGGTTAAAGGTGAGGTCACCTGCAATAGCCAGTGCTGTCACGATTTCAGGAGAAGCTACGAATGCGTGGGTAGAAGCCAGGCCGTCGTTTCTTTTCGCGAAGTTACGGTTGAAGGAAGTGATGATAGAGTTCTTACGGTTGGGATCGTCGATGTGACGGGCCCATTGACCGATGCAGGGACCGCAGGCGTTAGCCAGTACTACACCTCCAACCTGGTCGAAAGTAGACAGCAGGCCGTCTCTTTCGATGGTATAACGTACCAGTTCAGAACCTGGGGTGATGGTGAACTCAGATTTCATGTCCAGTTGTTTGTCGATGGCTTGTTTAGCCAGAGACGCAGAACGGGAGATATCTTCGTAGGAAGAGTTGGTGCAGGAACCGATCAGGGCTACTTCCAGCTTTTCAGGCCAGTTGTTTTCCTTGATAGCCTGGGCGAATTTGGAGATAGGCCATGCCAGATCCGGTGTGAACGGACCGTTTACATGAGGTTCCAGTTCATCCAGGTTGATCTCGATTACTTCGTCGTAGTATTTTTTAGGATCTGCATACACTTCAGCGTCCGGACGCAGGTGTTCTTTCACCGCATCGGCCAGGGCAGCAACTTCTGCTCTGCTGGTCACTTTCAGGTAGTCGGCCATTTTGCTGTCGTAGGCAAATACGGAGCAGGTAGCACCGATTTCAGCACCCATGTTACAGATAGTGCCTTTACCGGTGGCGCTCAGGCTGTCTGCACCTTCGCCGAAGTATTCCACGATCGCACCGGTACCGCCTTTTACAGTCAGGATACCCGCTACTTTCAGGATAACGTCTTTGGCGGAAGTCCAGCCACTCATTTTACCAGTCAGCTTCACACCGATCAGTTTCGGCATTTTCAGCTCCCAGGGAAGGCCGGCCATTACGTCTACCGCGTCAGCACCGCCAACACCGATAGCCAGCATACCCAGACCGCCGGCATTAGGCGTATGGGAGTCGGTACCAATCATCATACCGCCGGGGAATGCATAGTTTTCCAGCACTACCTGGTGAATGATACCGGCACCTGGTTTCCAGAAACCAATACCGTATTTGTCAGAAATGGAAGAAAGGAAATCGTAAACTTCTTTATTAGTGTCAACAGCAGCCGCCAAATCCTGTGTGGCGCCTACTTTGGCTTGTATCAGGTGGTCACAGTGTACTGTGGAGGGAACCGCAACTTTTTCACGGCCGGCAGTCATAAACTGGAGCAACGCCATCTGAGCGGTTGCATCCTGCATGGCTACACGGTCCGGCGCAAATTCAACGTAGGATTTGCCTCTTTCAAAAGGCGTGGTAGTTGGTGCATACAGGTGTGCGTATAAAATCTTTTCGGCAAGTGTGAGCGGACGGCCTAACAGCTGACGGGTCGCTTCCACTTTACCCGGTAGTGCCGCATACACTTTTTTAATCATGTCAATATCAAACACCATGGGAAAAAAATAATTTAAGAGCGGTTAAAAATTGCACGCAAAATTAACTAAAAACAACAAGTTTTTAAATTAATTACTGAAGATGGACGGATAATTTTCCCGCAAAAACAAGCGGGGCAAATTGGCGCACATCTCTAAAAGAATTGTTAAAAAATGTTATATTAAATTTTTAGGCCCTGTTTATGCTAACCAGTCCCCGCAACGCTCCGGCCGCACCCCTGTTAAATTACGGCAGTGACGGCCAGTATTGTTTTTACCAGTGAAATTTGATACATTTGATATATGAACCGGATAAAAGATTTTTTGGAATGGAAGGCCTTTGGCGTTTGCAGCGCCATCGGTGGTAAATTAGGTATTGCCACCTCCCGCATCCGCCTGTTCTTCATCTACGCCACCTTCCTCACCATGGGCTCGCCCGTTATTGTATACATGATCCTCGCTTTCTGGATGAACATGAAAAATTACATCCTCAACGGCCGGAGGAACCCCTTACGATACTTGTAGATTTTTTAAAATTCGTAATTTATTGGTTATATTTAATATTGAAAATTTCAGTATTAGATTATCAACCTATGAAAAAAACTATTAGCAGCCACCAGCCTGGCGCTGCTTTGTTGTTATTTACCCGCCTGTAAATCCAACAAAAACAATCATGCACCCGCACCTGCATTTCCCCCACCCGAAGAGCCACACAAAATTGCGTTTTCAGGGGAGTTGATAGTAGAAATCACCGGGACCTCATACTGGATCTACCCTGATAATGGCGTTGCCTATGTCAAACAATTGGCGGCGTACAATGACTATATATACAAGTATGACCCATAGGGAAAACCGGACACGGTGTACATGGACTATACACGGCCGGACAGTGTTAAACTCTGTACTTTCTACAAAGTATCCTACTACTGCCAATAACAGCCAGTATAACGACAAAGAGGATGTAACCGGAGCCCCGGCTACATCCTCTTTGTCGTATATGTTTCACCTGAAAACTATTCCAGGTGGAAATTGGTCATACCATGATAATGGTTCTGCAACTCATTCAGCGTAATGGGCGCGTTCAGGTTCCTGGTCTCGTCACGATAATGCAACTGCAACAGCGGTTGGTTGCCATTTTCATATATGCGGACAGAAAACGGCCCTCTCACATACAGTTTACTGCTGCTATTCGACTGGGCAGTATCCACATGGAACTGCAACCGTAATAAAGTTGCCTCATCCAACGGAATGGAGTACAGGTTGTCAAGGTCATACCAGAACTCATTCGTGTCGTTGTCGGTGGTCACCAGCACTTTTTTTTCCTCATGATCCACCTGTAAAACTTTCCCCGGTTTCTCTACACCTGCATAGCTGGTAATCACTGTATCTCCGGCTTTTAAATGGTGTAAACTGATCATATCGAGCTGTTTTTAGTGTTGTATGAATTTACATAAAACGAATTAAAACAACAAGAGGGGAAAGCGTGACCTTACAACTTCACGGCTACCTTCCGCAGTTCTACCAGTTTTTCCAGCAGTTCTTCCAGCAGATCGAGACGGAGCATGTTGGCGCCGTCGGATTTTGCGCAGGCGGGGTCCGGATGTGTTTCAATAAACAGCCCGTCAGCACCGGTGGCAATAGCCGCTTTGGCAATAGTGCTGATCATCTGCGGATTACCGCCGGTAACGCCGCTGGTTTGGTTAGGCTGCTGCAGGGAATGCGTACAGTCCATCACCACCGGATGGCCCAGGTGTTTCATCACCGGGATATTACGATAGTCAACCACCAGGTCCTGGTAACCAAAGGTGGTACCTCTTTCGGTCAGTATAATCTGTTCATTGCCGGCTCCTTTGATTTTTTCCACGGCAAACTTCATGGATTCACCACTCAGGAACTGTCCTTTTTTTACATTCACTACCTTGCCTGTTTCTGCGGCAGCCAACAGGATATCTGTTTGCCGGCAAAGGAAGGCGGGTATCTGTAACACATCCACGTAAGCTGCTGCCATAGCGGCTTCGGCTGCGGAGTGAATATCAGAGGTAACCGGTACGTTAAAAGTTTTACCTATTTTCTGTAACAGCTCCAATCCTTCTACATCACCGATGCCGGTGAAGGAATGTACACTGGTACGGTTGGCTTTCCGGTAGGAAGCCTTGAATACATAAGGAATCGCAAGACGTTTACAGATACCGGATACCTTCTCTGCTACCGTCATCAGCAGCTCTTCTTCTTCTATTACGCAGGGCCCTGCAATCAGGAAAAAGTTTTCCGGATTGTATTGTTCTTTGAACAATGATTTTAAATGCTTCATAATTTTATAACTATTGGGTCATTAATCGCCCTGCAAAGATAGTCTTTCCCGGCATTAACGGCCCCCTCTCTACTCCCTTGTCTCCTATACGAAAAGTTAAAATTGTCATACTTTTGTAATCCCGAATCAGAAAGTTCACCCAGGGCAGTTTTTATTGTTATAGCATTGTCATGCGCGTGAATAAGTGGAACGAAAATACCGGCGAACCCGTTAATATTACGCTCTCAAATTATTGCTACAATTTCTGTTGATATGAAGAAAGACAAGATCCTGGTTATTGGTGCCTGTGGACAAATAGGCGTGGAGCTGACCCTGGCGTTAAGGAAAATGTATGGCGATGCCAATGTGGTGGCATCTGACCTGCGGGAAGAACATGAGCTGTTGAAAGGAACAGGCCCCTATGTATCGCTGGATGTGATGAACAAAGAGATGTTGCATGTGCTGATCATCCGCCACAACATCACCCAGGTATATCTGCTGGCAGCGATCCTGTCTGCCACCGGCGAAAAAAATCCGCTGCTGGCATGGCATATCAACATGCAAAGCCTGCTGAACGTACTGGATATTGCCAAGGAAGAAAATATCGATAAGGTATACTGGCCCAGTTCTATCGCTGTATTCGGTCCCAATTCCCCGATGCAGGATACCCCTCAGCATACCATTATCGAACCTACTACCATCTACGGTATCAGCAAATTTGCCGGCGAACGCTGGTGCGAATACTATAATCACCGTTATGGCGTAGACGTCAGAAGCCTGCGTTATCCGGGTCTCATCAGCTATAAATCCGCTCCCGGCGGCGGTACTACCGATTACGCCGTGGAAATTTTCCATGAAGCCAAGGAACATCAAACTTATACCAGCTTCCTGTCGGAAAATACCTATCTGCCCATGATGTATATGCCGGATGCTATCCGCGCTACCATCGAACTGATGGAAGCCGATGCCTCCAAAATATCTGTGCGCTCAGCTTATAACCTTTCTGCCATGAGCTTCTCTCCAAAAGAGATAGCAGCAGAAATCAAAAAACATATTCCTGCCTTCACCATTCAATACGAACCGGACTACCGCCAGCAAATCGCTGACGGCTGGCCAAACAGTATGGATGATAGCCTCGCCCGTGCTGACTGGGGCTGGAAACATGAGTACGATCTGGCGAAGATGACGGAGGACATGTTTAAAAACATCTGAGTTTAGCTTAGCATATATTGTTTGATTTGAGTATAATAAATGATAAGGCCCGTTGAATTTTTCAACGGGCCTTCGTTTTTATATTGCAATATCAGATTAGCGTCCCTACGGCTACGGTCGTATTATTAAACTCATCGATCAATATAAACGCGCCATTGGCGGGATTTTCGGCGTAGATATCCGCAAAAACAGGCTGCGCTGTTTTTAACGTAACATTCCCGATATCATTGAGACCCATTTCCACTTTCCCGTCTATATGCTGGTTACTGGTAACGTCGATGACGAAGTGGATCTGCTGTACCCTGGCTTTGACGCGGTTGATCCCGTGTTGCAGCAGGTAGGTTTTCCCGTTCACCAGTTTCTGCTGGTCCATCCAGCAGAGGTTAGCGGTGATTTCTTTGCGTTGTTCGGGTACGTTGCCGGTCTTCACCAGCATGTTACCGCGACTGCTGTCAATTTCATCTTCGAGGGTGATGACCACACTTTCGCGGGCATGGGCAGTGGACAGTTGTTTTTCGAACTGTTCGATGGTTTTGATCCTGCTTTTCTGACCGGAAGGAAGGGAGATGATTTCATCACCTACGTTAAAATGGCCGCTGGCCACTTTCCCGGCAAAGCCACGGAAATCGTGGTATTCGGTGGTACGTGGGCGGATCACGCTTTGTATCGGGAAGCGGGCCGGGTGACGGCTATCTTCATGATCAAAGGAAACCTGTTCCAGGTAATCGAGCAGGGTAGGGCCCTGGTACCAGTTGATGCTACCGGTGCGGGTGGCCACATTTTCACCATACAGCGATGAGATAGGAATGAATTTCACTTCCTGTCCTTTGAAATCGGCGCTGGCCAGCAGTTGCTGGAAATCTTCCACGATCTGGTTAAAACGGGCTTCGTTGTATTCCACGAGGTCCATTTTGTTGACGCATACTACCAGGTAGGGGATGCGCAGCAGATTGGCGATGAAAAAGTGGCGGTGTGTTTGTTCCACGATGCCTTTGCGGGCATCGATGAGGATCAGGGATACCTGCGCGTTGGAGGCGCCGGTCACCATGTTGCGGGTATATTCAATATGGCCGGGTGTATCGGCGATAATGTATTTACGGGTAGGGGTAGAGAAATAGATATGGGCCACATCGATGGTGATGCCTTGCTCCCTTTCTGCTACGAGGCCGTCTGTCAGCAGGGACAGGTCGGTGAAGTCGAGCCCTTTACGTTTGCTGGCGGCATGTAATGCCTCCATTTTATCCTGGGGGATAGAGTTGGTGTCGTATAAAAGACGGCCGATCAGGGTACTTTTCCCATCGTCCACACTACCGGAAGTGGCTATACGTAAAACCTCCATATGCGTTCGCTTTTTTGCTGTAAGAAGTAAGTGTTAAAAATAACCTGCCTGTTTTCTTTTCTCCATGGCGGCTTCGGAGCGTTTGTCGTCGATACGGGCGCCACGTTCGGAGATTTTGGCTTCCATGATTTCTGCGATGATGTCCTCCAGTTTATCGGCTTCGGACAGCACGGCAGCGGTACAGGTCATATCGCCCACGGTACGGAAGCGTACTTTCTGCCGGAAAGGCACTTCATCGGCGGTAGTATTGAGATACGACGAATAAGGCCAGTACAGGCCGTCGCGTTCAATGATTTCTCTTTCGTGCGCGAAGTAGATGGAAGGTATTTCCAGTTTTTCACGGCGGATGTAATTCCATACGTCCAGCTCTGTCCAGTTGGAGATGGGGAATACACGCACGTTTTCGCCGATATTGATTTTTCCGTTGAGGATGTCGAACAGTTCAGGGCGTTGCATTTTCGCGTTCCACTGACCAAATTCATCGCGTACGGAGAATATTCTTTCTTTAGCGCGGGCTTTTTCTTCATCGCGGCGGGCGCCACCGATGCAGGCATCAAATTTTCCTTCTTCTATGGCATCGAGGAGGGTAACGGTTTGCAGGGCATTACGGCTGGCATATTTGCCGGTTTCCTCCTGTACCTTACCCTGGTCGATACTGTCCTGTACATTGCGGACAATGAGGTCGAGCCCCAGGTTATTGACCAGCCAGTCGCGGAACTGGATGGTTTCCGGGAAATTGTGGCCGGTGTCTACATGCAGCAGGGCAAAAGGTACTTTGCCCGGGTAGAAGGCTTTCTGGGCCAGTCTTACCAGGGTGATGGAATCTTTCCCACCGGAGAAGAGCAATACCGGCTTCTCGAATTGAGCGGCTGTTTCACGTAATATATAGATGGCTTCATCTTCCAGCGCCTGTGGAAATTCCCAGTTTATCTGATGTGTCATGGGTGACAATGATTTTATGATTGCAAAGGCTGTTTTCGTTTATCCGTGCAGGCCGCATTCTTTGTGCGACTGTTCCCACCACCACCGGCCGGCGCGCGGATGTTCTCCCGGCCCGATGGCGCGTGTACAGGGTGCACAACCGATGCTGATAAAGCCTTTGTCGTGCAGTTTGTTATAGGGGACATTGTGTTGGGAGAGGTAAGCCAGTACTTCATCATATCCCCAGTGAATGAGGGGATTGTATTTATACAGGTGGCGTTGTTCATCCCATTCCAGCGTCTGCATGTCGTGGCGGTTTTCGGATTGTTCGGCACGTAGTCCGGTGATCCATACTTTTACGCCTTCCAGGGCCCTGCCGAGCGGTACCACTTTGCGGATGCCGCAGCATTGCTTGCGGTTTTCCACGGATTCGTAAAAGCTGTTGGGGCCTTTTTCGCTGACGAGTTTCTCTACCGCCGTTGTTTCAGGGTAAAACACTTCAATCGGCTGTTTGTAACGGGCGAGGGTGTTGTCCATTACATCATAGGTCTCCTGGAACAGGCGTCCTGTGTCCAGGGTAAATACCCTTACGGGTAAGTGGTTACGCCAGATAATGTCTGCGATTACCTGGTCTTCCTGGCCAAAGGAGGTAGAAAACGCCACCGCACCCGGATATTGCTCCAGGAGATATTGTATGGCTTCTACCACCGGCTTGTTAGCCAGTGCATTGGTAATGTCTGTCATGTAATCTTCCTTAAAGATAAATTGCCTAGTGCCAGCGCGTACTTTTCAGTGACGCCTGTACAAAAATACATAAATCCTATAAAAAAGATAGACTATTAAATGAAAAAAATGTCGTTTGTTGGGAGAGCGGCTGTGGGGGCGGGCTTGGTTAGTTTTTGGATCAGATGTGATTCGTATATGTATTTATTTAGGCGGATGATATACGCGAAACCCAGGGCTTCAGCCCTGGGGGCGGAGAGGCATAAAAAAAGCCGGCCGGAAAATTTTCCGGCCGGCTCCATTAATTTCACGCGTGCTGTTTATGCGTTGCGGGTAAGAATATCTTTTAAAGTTTTGGTCTCCAGCAGTTTCAGGGTGGCGTCCCTGACTTTGCTCATCACTTCATTCAGGCCGCACACGGCTTCATCGCGACAGTTTTCGCAGCGCTCGTAATAATTGAGGCTCACGCAGGGCAACAGGGCGATAGGCCCGTCCAGCAACCGGATGATCTTAGCCAACGCAATCTCTTTGGGAGGGCGCATCAGGTAATATCCGCCGCCTTTCCCTTTCTTACTGCCCAGAATACCGGCATTCTTCAGCTCCAGCAGAATGTTTTCCAGGAACTTAATGGAGATGTTTTTCTCCTGTGCAATCTCGGAGATCAGGATAGGTCCTTTATCTACATTTTCGGCCAGATGAATGAGTGCGTGAAATGCGTATTGTGTTTTTTTAGATAACATACTGACTTATTTGCATCCCTGGGATGACGCTATCGTGGTGCAATGAACATTTTTGACCTGACAAATATAAGTTTTTATATTTCAGCAGCCATCGGGGAGCGTGACAGGAATAAATAATTATTGATTTTCAATTCATTATGAAACCTTACAGGTTCAGCACGTCTCTCATTGTAAACACACCGGCTTTACCTTTCAGCCATTCGGCTGCCACAACGGCACCGGCAGCGAAGCCTTCGCGGGAATGGGCGGTATGGGTAATAGTGATATCATCGATGGGAGAAGCGTAATGAATCGTATGCGTGCCGGGGGCGGGGTCTATTCTTTTGGAGATGATAGACAGCATGTCAGCCTGCTGTGTATCTTCGTTTACCCAGCCTTTTTTCCGGTCAACAGCAGCCAGCAGTTGTTCTGCCAGGGTGATAGCGGTGCCGCTGGGGGCGTCTTTTTTCTGGGTATGGTGGATTTCTTCCATCCATACGTTGTACTGTGGCTGGCTGGCCATCAGGGTTGCCAGTTTTTTGTTCACTTCAAAAAAGATGTTCACACCGATGCTGAAGTTGGTCGCGTGTAAAAAGGCATGATGGCCTTTTTCGCATTGTGCTTTGATTTCCGGCAGCTGATCGAGCCAGCCGGTGGTACCGCTAACAACGGGTACATTGGCTTCAAAGCATTTTTGAATATTATGGAAAGCCGTTTCGGGGGTGGTAAATTCAATGGCCACATCTGCCTGTCCGAGATGTTCTTTCTCCAGCAGATAGAGACTGTCGTGATCAATTCTCAGGATGACGTCATGTCCTTTGGCAGTAGCAATGGCATCGATCGCCTTGCCCATTTTACCATATCCGATTAGTGCTATTTTCATGACCCTTGCTTGCTATTTTTTAGGTTGATGATGAGTAGGAGTTGGTTACCTTCCAGCCATCCAGGCTGTTCGTTGGTTTTTCTTGCCGCCACCGATGGCGAGTTTAACGCTGATGCCTAAACTCCGGTTATTGATAATAGCCGGAGAAACACGCATGCTGAGGTCGTCAGACATGTCCCAGTTACGCAGGTGCGCAAATACGGTGGCATCGGCGATATTCAGTGTATAGGCCAGTACAAAGAACAGGACGGAGTAGTCAACGTTCTGCCGGTAATAGTCCCGGTAAGCCTTTAGATACTGTGATGATTGTTTCGCCAGGAACGGGTCGGGAGCATTGGTTTCCGGATTGCCGTCCATTGACATACGGTAGGCATCGCGGAAAGTCCGATACTCGTTCATGTTCCATACGAAAAAGTAGGTACAGGTACCAATTGCAGCGTATACCAGCGGCATTTTCCAGTATTCGTGGTTATAAGCCTGTCCGAGGCCCGGCAATATCGCTGAGTACAGGGCTGCTTTACGCGGGCTGTGCGGCGCACGGGACGCCCGTATGATGGAGGCGGTAGTATCCCCGATCATGGCATGGTTACCGGTTGTATCCGGCGGAGGCGCCAGCGTATCAATGACAGGACGATGGGTAGTGTCCTGCGCTTTCAGCGTAGGTGCCAATACCAGCAGTGCCAGGCATACCAGTACATAGCGACGAAATAAATGGAACGATCTTCCAGCCACCTTATAAATCTATTTTTTCCAGGATGCTATTCAGTTCATCATCTGAATAGAATTCAATCATAATGCTTCCTTTGCCATTCTTGCCTCTGTCCAGCTTTACCTTGGTAGAAAAGTGGGAGCTGAGGTTATCTTGTATTTTCTGGAAAGCAGGTGGCAGTTTAGCTTTTGCCACTTTCTGCTGGTTACCTTTATCGGCCTGATTGATCTTGCGGGCCAGGTCTTCCGTTTGCCGTACAGACAGGCCGTTTTGCAGGATCTCGTTGTAGACGAACAGCTGGTTCTCTACGTTTTCCACGCCGGTGAGTACACGGGCATGGCCCATGCTCAGTTGCCCGTTGCGTACCGCTACCTGGATATCCGGTGGCAGTTTCAGCAGGCGTATATAGTTGGTGACGGTGCTTCTTTCCTTGCCCATGCGGTCGGCCACCTGTTCCTGTGTAAGGGAACATTCGTCCATCAGCCGCTTGTAGCTCAATCCAACCTCAATGGCATTCAGGTTTTCCCTTTGCAGGTTCTCCAGCAGCGCCAGTTCCAGCAGTTCCTGGTCGTTGGCCAGGCGAACATAAGCCGGGATATCTTTCAGACCGGCCATTTTACTGGCACGCAGACGGCGTTCGCCGGCAATCAGCTGGTACTTTTTGTTACTCAGTTTCGCAACAGTGATCGGCTGAATGATGTCATGCAGCTTGATAGACTGGCTCAGTTCCTGAAGGGCAACCTCATCAAAGTCACGACGTGGCTGCTTCGGATTGGTCACAATCTGTTCCAGCGCAATACGCTCAATACCGGTTACTGTAGCTACTGCTGCTTTATCACCTAATGTGCTGGCAGTTTGCTTCAGGTCAGTGTCTATGTTCTGGAGCAGCGAACGGATACCTTTCCCTAACGCCTCTTTCTTACTTGGATTGGTCATTTTAAGATTTTGTCTTTGGATTTAATTTTCGTGTAGTTATGTTTCTGCAGTATTTCCTTAGCCAGGTTCAGATAATTGATGGCGCCGGTACTGGCTGCATCGTACATAATAACAGATTTACCGAAGCTGGGCGCTTCACCCAGTTTGGTATTACGATGGATGATGGTGTTGAATACACTCTCTTCAAAATGCTGCTTCACTTCGTCCACCACCTGGTTGCTGAGGCGTAAACGACCATCGTACATGGTCATCAGGATACCTTCAATTTCCAGGTCTGTATTCAGTCTGCTCTGAACGATCTTGATGGTGTTGAGCAATTTGCCCAGACCTTCCAGTGCAAAAAATTCACATTGTACCGGGATAATCACCGCGTTGGACGCTACCAGCGCATTTACCGTGATCAATCCCAGTGAAGGGGAACAGTCTACGATCACAAAATCGTAATCATCCTTAACGGCATCCACCACCTGCTTCATCACCCGCTCACGGCTGGGATGATTGATCAGTTCCAGCTCCGCGCCGACCAGGTCAATATGGGAGGGCAATACTTTCAGGTTGGGCGTATCAGATTCCAGTACTACATCTTTGGCCTGAACATCGTTTACCATACAGTCGTACAGGCTCTGCTGTATATTACGCAGGTCAAAGCCCAATCCTGTGGTGCTGTTTGCCTGGGGATCAGCATCTACCAGCAATGTTTTAAATTCCAGTACGGCCAGGCTGCTTGCCAGGTTGATTGCACTGGTTGTTTTTCCTACCCCACCTTTCTGATTAGCGATTGCGATTACTCTAGCCATTGTGTAATTTAAAAAATTCAAAGGTTCATTTATAGGATAAAGGATAAAATAGCAGGATCGCTTCCTCCTCAAACCTCTATGGTACTGCCTATTTCAGGCAGCAACAGTTCCACGCCGGCTTCATCAAACAGCTGCATGACCTCCTTTTTGTCTATCCTGATATACCCAAAGGTGTCGTAGTGGATACCGATTATTTTTTCACATTCAATCATCTCGGCCGCAGCAATGGCATCTTCCGGGCCCATGGTGAAATTATCACCAATCGGTAAAACGGCAAAATCCAGTTCAGTAATATCCGGGATCAGCTCCATGTCGATGGTTAATGCCGTATCCCCGCTGTAATAGAAGTTGCCCTCTTCCGTCATAAACACAAATCCCATCGGATTGCCGCCGTAAGAACCATCCGGCAGACTGCTGGAATGCTGCGCTGCCACACATTTTACTGTGCCGAAGTCAAACTTCCACTTGCCACCGGTGTTCATCGGGTGCAGGTTGGTAATACCCTGCTTGCCTGCCCAGGTCACTATCTCAAAATTGGATACCACCATGGCTCCGGTCTGCTTCGCTAATGTAATCAGGTCGGCCACATGGTCTTCATGACCATGGGATACAAAAATATAATCCGCCCCGATAGCCTGTATGTCTACCTTTTTAGCCAGTTCATTATGCGTAATAAACGGATCAAACAAGATCCGCTTGCCTTTTATCTCCACTGCAAAGCAGGAATGACCGTAATTGGTGTATCTCATGGTCTCAATTTTAGGTAAAAAAAACGAATTACGGGTTATGTATGATGAATTTAGGCTTTCGCCGCCACTATCACTAACCCGGGTAATTAACAGTCAAAAGTTACCTGAATCGGACAAAAATACAACGAATCCCAACAAATCGGGCGCTGTAGTATATTTATTTATTCACAAACTGTACGGAGTGGGACAAAACTCACTATAATTGATATTTAATATATAATTAATGTATATGTGGCGATAAATCCTATTTCCTGAAATAAATTTAAAACCCTGCAATTTATCGGCGTGTTATTCGTCTGCATACCCGGCAGTTCTTTTGTTTTAACTTTTTCTGACGGAGAACTTGTGTTAATTTGCCGTTCTGTTGGATTTTATATCAAATTTTTATAATGCGACCCGGATTGAACTCTATTATATTAGTCGTTTTTCTTCTTTTGTTGGACCTTTACGTGTTTCAGGCGGTAAGAGCCATGGTATACATGTCTTTACCAAGGGTACGCGCCATTACCTACGTCGCTTACTGGGCGGTATCCGGTATTTGTGTGCTCATGGTCCTGCTGCTGCCTTATATCCATTGGCATAGCTGGCCTTCACAACTGAAGTCGTACCTGATGGCCCTTTTCCTGGGATTGGTGGTCGCCAAACTGCTGGCAGTGGTCTTTTTGCTGATAGATGACGTTCGTCGCGGCATCGTATGGCTGATACAGCGGTTTTCCCCCGCCAACAGCGCTGTACCGGCTAGCGGTACCGGAAACGGTATCTCCCGTTCCCAGTTCCTGAGCCGGCTGGGCCTCATCGCCGGCGGCTCCCTGTTTGGCACCCTGCTGTACGGGTTCTCCAATAAATACAACTACCGTGTGCATAAATTGAAGCTGGCTTTTAAAAACCTGCCGGCTTCCTTCAGAGGCCTGCGTATCGTGCAGATCTCCGATATCCATTCCGGCAGTTTCGCCAACCGCGAGGCGGTCATCAAAGGGGTGAACATGATCAATGCACAAAAGGCTGATCTGGTGCTGTTTACCGGCGACCTGGTCAACGACCGCGCCGATGAGATGGCACAATGGATGGACGTATTTAGCCAGGTGAAAGCGCCTATGGGCGTGTATTCTACCCTGGGCAACCACGACTATGGGGATTATTACCCCTGGCCCGACAAAACGCCGGCGGGCCACAGCGAGATGCAACAGAAAAACCTGGAGCGCCTGAAAGCGGTCCACGGTGAACTGGGCTGGAAGCTGATGATGAATGAAAACACCGTACTGGAAAAAGACGGTAGTCAGATAGCCCTCCTGGGGGTGGAAAACTGGAGCGCTATCAAACGTTTCCCCCGCCATGGCGACCTGCGCCGGGCTTACGAAGGGATTGACCACATCCCGTTCAAAATCCTGATGTCACATGATCCCACCCACTGGGACGCCCAGATCCGCACAGAATTCCCGGACATCGACCTCACCCTCGCCGGGCATACCCATGGCATGCAGTTCGGCGTGGAAATACCCGGCCTCAAATGGAGTCCCGCCCAATACTTCTACAAAGAATGGGCAGGCCTGTACAAAGCAGGGGAACAACGGCTGTATGTAAACAGGGGCTTCGGTTTCCTCGGTTATCCCGGCAGGGTAGGCGTACTACCGGAAATCACGGTGATAGACCTCGTGTAGAATTTTGGAATTTTGATATTTGGCGGATAAACGGGTAGAAAAATGATTCACCGCTCTAAAAGCCGGACTCACCGAATATCAAAATAACCGATCCCAAAATACGCTATATTGCGGCTGTAGTACCTTTTCAATGCGCATATTCCTGACATGTCTGTTACTGTTTTGCAGTTTTTTCGCTAACGGCCAGTCTTTAGCAGAGCTGGAAAAGCAGCTGGACTCACTGTTGAACAAACAACAGAAGAGTGAAGTAGTGGCAGCGCTCAGCTATGGCAACAATCCCGCTTACGGCAGTAAAACCGTCAACCTGGATGCGCCGATCATCATGAAGGCGTATCTATCCCCTTCTCTTACCTGGTATCACAAAAGTGGCTTTTTCGCCGGCGCCGGCGGGTATTGTCTCCTTAATACCGATCAGAATCACTGGTTTGAGTGGGATTTTACCGGCGGTTACGACTATACGAAAAACAGGAACTTTGTGACCGGTATTTCTTATACCCGTTACCTTTTCGCTGATTCTACCGATGTTCCGGCGACGCCCATCAAAAATGAAATATTTTCGTACTTCTATTACCGTAAGTGGTGGCTGCAACCGGGTGTGGGCCTGGATTATGGTTGGGGAGCCTATAGCAGCAACACGCCGCGTTTAAAGGAACATGTGAGTGGCAGCGACTTTAACGTGATCGCCACGGTGCGGCATCCGTTTGTTTTTGATGGTGTATTGTGTTCCCGCGATGCCTTATTACTGCAACCTTCTTTGTCGCTGACACTGGGCACGGCCAATTATTACAGCCAGCTGGCCGCTTTCCGTTATGTGACCCGTTCTCCCAAAATGAAACTGGATAAAATGAGGCCGGGTAAAATCCTGAATTTTGAAGACCACACTGATTTTGAGGCCCGCGCGGTGGATTGCACCGTCAATGTTTCTTACCTTTTTAATCAATTTACGTTCTCTCCTGCGTTGACCGTATTTAAGCCGTTAACCGGTACAGACCTGCATTTGATGGGATACTTCACCGCCCGTCTGGCGTACAGTTTCTGATTTCTTTAACAAATAGCACGGAATTTGTATTCAGGGAATCTCCCGCGATAGCGTAGGGGTATTTTACTGTTCGGGCGTCTATAATTTTAACCATTATTAACAACAATACAATTATGAAAAAACTGTTTCTCGCCGTTGCAATGCTTGCAATGACTGCCGTGACCACAACTGTTAGCGCGCAAAAATTACTGCGCTTTGGTTTTAAAGGAGGTGCTAACCTTGGAAAACTGGATGGTACAGGATTTCAGGACGGATTTAAATTAGGCTACCACCTGGGTGGTTTCGCACAGTTAAACCTGGTAAAAGGTTTTGGTGTGCAGGGTGAAGTGATCTTTTCTTCCACTAAAACAAAAACCACTGATAACTTCAGCGATATCTATAAAGATGTAAGCACCAGCGATGACCGTAAAGAAGTAAAGCTGAACTATCTCAGCATTCCGTTACTGGCTAACATCGACCTGGGAACGCCCCGCCTGAAACTGCAGGTAGGTCCTCAGTTCGGCGCTATGGTGAGCGACAGAAAAGTATTTGGTGCTGCCAATACCGCCTTTAAAGGTGGTGAAATTTCCGGTGTGGCCGGTCTGTGGCTGCAGCTGCCTATCATCAATGTCAGCGCCCGTTATATCATTGGCTTCAATGACGTAAAAGGTGTTGAAAGCGTTACCAGCACCAGCAACTGGAAAAACCAGAGCATTCAGCTGGGTGTG
This sequence comes from Chitinophaga qingshengii, assembly GCF_014529935.1. Classification (GTDB taxonomy): domain Bacteria; phylum Bacteroidota; class Bacteroidia; order Chitinophagales; family Chitinophagaceae; genus Chitinophaga; species Chitinophaga qingshengii. The sequence goes on along the minus strand of NZ_JACVFC010000001.1, from coordinate 2,119,710 downwards.
GGTGTGACGCTGTAATCACGCAAAGGCGCAAAGCAGCCAAGCAGCAAAGAAGCCCGTATCTTATAAGAGAAGCGAAGATTATATTTGAGAATAAGTTATCAGCAATACAACTTATTCTCAAATATAATCTTCGCTTCTTTGCTTCTTGGCTGCTTTGCGCCTTTGCGTGATGACAACTCGTCACTTGGCACTAAACTTGACAATATAGGGATGCATAAAAAAACGGAGGTTTTCGCAGTATTTTCTGCCAGAATGTCCTCCGGGCATTAAATATCTCAGATGAACAGATTTTATTTAGGAAATTCAGAAGATGAAATGGAGTTTATGCCTATTATCCCTTTGAATGAAGACGGGGAAGGTCAGGAGGATGAAACGATTCCCGACGAACTGGCATTATTACCATTACGCAATACAGTTCTGTTCCCTGGTGTGGTTTTACCGATCACGGTGGGAAGGGACAAATCCATAAAGGCAGTTAACGACGCATACAAAGCTGACAAATTGATCGGTGTTGTGGCACAAAAGGACAGTACCATTGAAGATCCCAGTGTAACGGATTTGAGTGATGTAGGTACGGTAGCCCGCATTGTGAAACTGATCAAGATGCCGGATGGTGGTACTACCATTATCATCCAGGGCCGTAAACGTTTCAAAATAGAGGAAATTGTAACGGAAGATCCGTATTTCAAAGCCAAAGTGACGTTGTTGCATGATGAAGCGGCGGAAGACGATTCTGAGTTTGAAGCCTATATCTCCTCTATTAAGGACCTGGCAGCACAGATTATTCAGTTGTCCCCTAATCTGCCTTCCGAAGCGAGCATTATCCTCAAAAACATAGAGAACGCTTCTTTCCTGGTGCATTTTGTGTCTTCCAATCTCAATTCAGATCTGAAAGACAAACAACAGCTGCTGGAAATCAACAACCTGCGTACCCGTGCAGAACTGCTGATGAAATTGCTGCAAACAGAACTGCAACTGGCAGAGCTGAAAAATAAAATTACCAACAAAACCAAGGCGGACCTTGACAAACAACAGCGCGATTACTTTCTGCAACAGCAGATGAAATCCATCAAGGAAGAACTGGGTGGCGATAGCAACGACCGTGAGCTGAAAGAAATGAAGCGCAAGGCGGAAGAAAAGAAATGGTCGCCCGCTGCTGCCGAAGCTTTTGCCAAAGGGATTGAGAAATTGGAGCGTATGCATCCTACCACACCGGATTACAGTGTGGTATACAATCACCTGGACCTGTTGCTGGACCTGCCCTGGGGCGAATTTACCACCGACAGCTACGACCTCAAAAAGGCGAAAAAAATACTGGACCATGACCACTATGGCATGGAAAAAATCAAGGAGCGCATCCTGGAATACCTGGCTGTACTGAAACTGAAAGGGGACATGAAATCACCTATCCTGTGTTTCGTAGGTCCTCCGGGTATCGGTAAAACATCATTGGGCCGCTCTATTGCCAATGCGGTTGGCCGTAAGTATGTGCGGTTGAGCCTTGGCGGATTGCACGACGAAAGCGAGATCAGAGGTCACCGGAAAACTTATATCGGCGCTATGCCGGGCCGTGTGATACAGTCTATCCGTAAAATCAAATCCGCCAATCCTGTCATGATCCTCGATGAAATCGATAAGATCGGCAACGACCTGCGCGGAGATCCGAGTTCAGCGCTGCTGGAAGTACTGGACCCTGAGCAGAACAGCACTTTCTACGATAATTACCTGGAGCTGGAATTTGACCTGAGTAAGGTGTTATTCATTGCTACCGCTAATAACATCAACGCTATCCATCCGGCATTGCGCGACAGGCTGGAGATCATCGACCTGAGTGGTTATTCCATTGAGGAAAAAACAGAGATAGCCAAACGGCACCTGTTGCCCAAACAAAAGGAAGCGCACGGCTTGCAGGACCAGAAGTTCAAAATGAGCAACGCCGTGATAGAACATGTGATTGCTGATTATACCCGTGAAAGTGGTGTACGTGAGCTGGACAGGCACTTTGCCGCGATTATGCGTAACCTGGCCAAAGAAGTGGCGATGGAGCATAAATTGCCCGAAAATATCACGGATGCGGATGTAGAGAGGATACTGGGTAAACCCCGCTATTCCAACGAAATCTATAAGGTGGGTAATCCTCCGGGTGTGGCTGTAGGACTTGCCTGGACTTATGTAGGCGGAGAGATCCTGTTTATTGAAAGCAGTTTGAGTGAAGGGAAAGGGGAGCTGAAGCTGACCGGTAACCTGGGTAATGTGATGAAGGAATCGGCCCTGACGGCGCTGACCTATCTGCAGGCCAATGCTGAAACGCTGAAGTTGAATCCGAAGATCTTCAATACCAAGAGTATACATGTGCATATACCGGAAGGCGCCGTGCCGAAAGATGGTCCCAGTGCCGGTATTACCATGCTCACAGCGCTGGCGTCCTTATTTACCGGTCGCAAGGTAAAATCGTACCTGGCTATGAGTGGAGAGATTACCCTGAGAGGGCAGGTGTTGCCGGTAGGTGGCTTGAAAGAAAAAATTCTGGCCGCCAAAAGGGCAGGTATCCGGGAAATTATCTTATGTTGGCAGAATGAGAAAGATATAAAGGAAATTAATCCTTCATATATCAAAGGCATGAAGTTTCATTATGTAAAACAAATGAACCAAGTGCTGGAAATAGCGTTATTAAAGAAGTAACTGTGATGGACATGATTTTGGCTGATTTCGCTGATTAGCGAAGATGGAAGCGGAGATTGTGGAATGGACAGAGAAAGGCTGACGATAGTTATTGACTTGTAGCGATAAATGCCAGTTATATAAAAATTAGTTTTAGTTTTAATATAAACGAATTTTGTTGCCAGTCCTGGTAGCAATTTTTTAAAAGTTCATATCGGTTTTGTTGTGACCCCGGTATGAGCATCATGTTGATTGTTTTAAGGGTTCTTAAAGCCATTCCTCTCAGCGGAATGGCTTTAATTTTTACGGGAACCCAGGTAACCCCTCCGTCCACGTGGCGGAGATATTATCCGTTTTTCTACCAAACCAGTGTACTCGCAAACGTAAAAAGGGCCAACCTATTGGCCAGCCCTTTGAATAGTTTATGGAAGTATGAATCAGAGATCTGCCAGTTGTCTTTTATATAGCTGGATGGTGTTTTCCAGGCCATAATACAGGGCATCCGCTACCAGGGCATGACCGATGGATACTTCTTTCAGTTGCGGGATATGCAGTTTAAAGAAGCGGAGGTTATCCAGGTTCAGATCGTGACCGGCGTTGAGTTCGAGGCCGATATCAGTAGCTTCGCGGGCGGTGTTTTTATAGTCGTTGAACAGCTGCAGGTTTTGCGGCTGGGTACGTGCTTTCGTATATTCTTCCGCGTAGGGACCGGTATACAGTTCGATACGGTCTGCTCCGGCGGTTTTGGCGCCTTCCACCTTATCTGGTTCAGCATTGAGGAAGATGGAAACGCGGATACCGGCTGTTTTGAGTTCGCTGATCACTTCTTTCAGTTGGGACTGGTGTTGGATGGTATCCCAGCCGGTATTGGAGGTGATGGCGTCCGGAGGGTCTGGTACCAGGGTGCACTGGTGTGGTTTTACGGCCAGTACCAGGTCCATAAATTCTTTGGAGGGGTATCCTTCGATATTGAATTCGGTGGTGACAATGGGTTTAAGGTCTATTACGTCCTGGTAACGGATATGACGTTCATCGGGGCGGGGGTGGACGGTAATACCGTCGGCGCCGAACCTTTCGCAATCCTGTGCCACTTTGAGTATGTCCGGGAGGTTGCCGCCCCGTGCGTTGCGCAGGGTAGCAAACTTATTGATGTTTACGCTCAGCTTTGTCATGTTGCAAAAGTACTAAATCAATTACGAATTACGGATTACGAATTACGAATGGTGGGCTGTTTTCGGGCTTGGAATTTAAAAACAAAAGACCTGAGCAAATATGATTCGCTCAGGTCTTTTGCTTTTAAATTCGTAATTGACTAGTATCTGTAGTAGTCAGGTTTGAATGGACCTTCCACCGGAATACCGAGGTATTCGGATTGGGTAGAAGTGAGTACGTCCAGTTCCACGCCGATTTTTTTCAGGTGTAAGCGGGCAACTTTTTCATCCAGGTGTTTAGGCAGTACGTATACTTTGTTTTCGTACTGGTCTGAATTCAGCCACAGTTCCAGTTGGGCCAGTGTCTGGTTGGTGAAGGAGTTACTCATGACGAAGGAAGGGTGACCGGTAGCGCAACCCAGGTTTACCAGGCGGCCTTCTGCCAGCAGGATGATGTCCTTACCGTCGATTGTATATTTATCTACCTGTGGTTTGATTTCCACTTTGGTATTGCCATAGTTTTTGTTCAGCCAGGCGACATCGATTTCGATATCGAAGTGACCGATATTGGAAACGATGCATTTGTCTTTCATCAGTTTGAAGTGTTCGCCGGTAATGATATCGCGGCAACCGGTAGTGGTAACGATGATATCCGCTTCTTTCACGGCGTCGTTCATTTTTTTCACTTCATAACCTTCCATGGCAGCCTGTAAAGCACAGATCGGATCGATTTCGGTAACGATTACACGGGCGCCGGCACCTCTCAGGGATTCAGCAGAACCTTTACCTACGTCGCCAAAGCCGGCAACAACAGCCACTTTACCAGCGATCATCACGTCTGTAGCGCGACGGATAGCGTCTACGCAGGACTCGCGGCAACCATATTTGTTGTCAAATTTGGATTTGGTCACAGAGTCGTTGATATTGATAGCAGGCATTGGCAAAGTGCCGTTTTTCATGCGCTCGTAGAGGCGGTGAACACCGGTAGTTGTTTCTTCGCTCAGGCCTTTGATATGCTGGATCAGCTCAGGGTATCTGTCCAGTACCATGTTGGTCAGGTCACCACCATCGTCCAGGATCATGTTCAGCGGACGGTCAGCACCACCGAAGAACAGGGTTTGTTCAATACACCAGTCGAAGTCCTGTTCGTTGAGGCCTTTCCAGGCAAATACAGGAACACCGGCAGCAGCTACAGCAGCGGCGGCATGATCTTGTGTAGAGAAGATGTTGCAGGAGCTCCAGCGTACTTCCGCACCCAGGTGTACCAGGGTTTCGATCAGTACAGCAGTCTGGATAGTCATATGCAGACAGCCGGCAATACGGGCACCTTTCAGCGGCTTGCTATTGCCATATTCTTCTCTCAATGACATCAAACCGGGCATTTCGGCTTCTGCCAGCTCTATCTCTTTACGACCCCAGGCCGCAAGCGACATATCTTTTACCTTATACGGAAGGCTAAAGTCGATGTTGGATTTCGCAATTGTAGACATTAAATAAAGTTTTGTGCAAATCTAGGGTTATTTATACTTTTTACATAATGACATACCCGTCTATACCGCAGTATCCCCCTAAAATTTTGTTAATCATCGGCTTATAACGTACCCAACCCTATTGGATCAAATTAAATTTGATTTAATATAAATTATGTTATAAGTTTGTAAATTAAAATATATGATTTTATATTTAATTGTTTTGTGGTAAAGAACAGTAAGTAGGGTATGAGCAATTATTAAACATCATAGTAAGCGCAATCAGTGTGTCTTATTCTTTCCCGGTCCCATGGGAGTTGATATCAAATAATTGCCGGCAACGCAAAAGGTTTTTCAGCTTCAGCCTATGAAGTATTCAGGTTAAAAGTTTGCCGGGGAGAGCCAATTAACAGGCATATAGGGTTTTACAAAGGACTGTTTTTTACATTTTTTGACTAAAAACTATATGTATAAATAGAAATTTACACACGCTTATGTTAGTCCTGTCCCATCCTATGAAATCGAAGCAGCATTCATTGCCGGAAGGCAAATCCATGCTAGGACGTTGCGTATCTCTGTTAATCCTGTTGTTGCTGGCGGCAGCCGGCTTGCAGGCACAAACTAAACCGGCTATCCGTGTGATCAATAGCGGAGGAGGCAACGGCCCCAGCAATGGCCTCCGGCTGGAAATGGATGATGAAGGCAAGATACAGGTGTTCCGCAACGGGAAAACCGAATCTTATGTAGCCAATCAGCGGAAAGGACCCAGTGAATACGTAAGATTTAAACATAGTACTTACGATGCAACAGCTCCGCAGGACCTCAAACAAAGCGTTCGTTACATTTCTCCTGTTTTGGGAGACGGGTCTCCAGCTTCTCCCTACAGGATCTTTGTGTTCAATGAAATCACAGATATGAAACCGGTGCAGGCACCCGGTGATGCAGTTGCTCCTGTTTATATAACCCGTACCTACACCTATATAGCGCCTAATAATTATTATACGATCGATTACTCTTTTAATGGTACCAACATTGGATATAATGTACTGTTGTACAACGAGGAACGCCTGGCTATGCAACAAGCTACTAATTACGTCTATAATCCTTCTCAATATTTAGCTGGCCCGGCTGGTGCTTGTAACGAAGGTTTCCGGCCTACTGATCACCTTGTGAAGTATGTTGGCGTTTGGCATGAAGCCCGTATGTGTACCCCGGCTATTAACGCTATATATTCACATGCCTTTGTTTCAGCTAAGCAATTCAATAGTCATGCTACTGCGCCTTATCTGGGTCTTGGTGCTGCAATAGATGGTTCTAATCCTGTTACGGTTCCCTATATAGACAATTTAACAACTCTTACCGTAGACAAATATCTATGTGTGCAAACTATGATGGATGACAAAGTCAGAAATCAAACAGCGGGAGCCCGCCTGGCATTGGCTTACAGTGATGCAGTGGGTAAGAACAGTGTACCGACACCAGAATACGAAGCCATTTATAACGACATTGCGGAAACAACATCTAATCCCACATCAACAGGCAGTACCGCCGTTAACGTAGAATTTGCCGGCGACGCCAGCGACAACGAAGGCAATACCGGCGACAACCACGCGCCACAAAGCCTCAAACTGAAAGTAACCGGGGGCGTGCTCACCACGCCTGTTTACGCTGAAATGAAGGTGGTGGCCGTTCCCGGTGAACAACATCCGGCCGTAGAAGGACAAGACTTCACCTTTACTGCCGGCTTCATCATCCCGGCCGGCGATTATAACAATCCGGCCAACCAACTGGTATCCGTTACCAATGTAACCATCAAAGGCAACGATAAACTGGAATACAACCGTAAACTCACCCTCGAACTGCAGGATATCGCAGCCAACGTACTGGTACAGCTGGGCGCGAAAAAACAAGCTACCTATACCATCGTGGATGACGAAGATCGTACCCTGACCATCAACTTCCCGCAAACAACGGTCAATGAAAACTCGGAGATTACCGGTACCATCTCTCTGCCTGGTACTACTACCGTAACCGAAAATGTGGATATTGACCTGTCTATCGTAACTGGTAATACTGCTTTGCTGAACACGGATTTTACCATGCCTGCCAAGGTGACGATCCTCAACGGCGCTGGCAGTGCAGATATCAAGATCACAGCAAAACCAGACCTGGTGCTGGAAGGCAACGAAGTTTTCAAAATACAGGCAGATGCTAATGTGCTGGGACAAGCTAAAACAGCTACCAGTCCCCAGATTACCATTACAGACGATACCCGCAACCACGAGGAAAATATTACTTTAGGCGTTACCGTTACTCCGGCAGATCCGGACGCCACCCTGCCTGCGATGTCCTTTAAAGAAAGCTACAATGGCACGGTCAATATCAGTCTGCCTCCAGGTGTATCTACTGATATACCCATTACCGTTACCCTGGCTAAAGGTGGTACCGCTACAGACAATACAGACTATACGCTTACCATCCCTACTGATAAGCTCAACGGTAATACGCCGCTCAGCGGAGCCATTCACCTGATAGATGATGCCAGAATAGAAGGCGATGAAACCATTGCGCTGACCGCTACCGTTTCCGATGGCAGCGCTACGCCATTTAAAATGACGCCGGCTACCATCACCATCAAAGATGCGCAGCTGCCACTTACGGCGCCGGCTACACTGCATCTTTCTGCCAATGATATTAATGAGGGTGGTCCCGGCGCTGATTGCTGGATAGAACTTCCCGCCGGCATTGTGGCTACCGATGTGAAACTGGACTTTGACATCAGCACGGTTACGGGTACTACCGCACCTTCCGGTTCTTACAAAGGACTGCCAACGGCTATCAGTATCCAGCCGGGCGCCAAGGCTTCCGTACCACAAACCATTTCAGCGGACCCCAACTTTGTTTTGGAAGATGACCGCGTACTGGTGATCCATGCAGCCACCGCTACCACCACATCCGTGTCTGGTATCAGCACCGGTGCAGATGTGACGCTTAATATTCACGATAAAACAGATGCTTCTGCTGTTACCGTTACAATAGCGCCTGTCACCAATCCGCTGCCGGAAGGAGGTGCCACACCGTTTACCATTAAACTGACAGACGGTTACAGTTCTGCCAAAAAAATCAAAATAGCCTTATCGCCTGAGCCTACGGGTACAGATGCGGCTGCTGCTGACTATGGACTGGTCGGCGAAATAGAGTTGCCTGCCAATACCCTCGGCGCCTATACTACGCCCGCTAACGTAGTGACCACCGGTACAGATATGGTGATTGAGAAAGACAAGGCATTGGTCGTTAAAGGTAACGCTACCGGATATACGGTGAATAATACCACTGTCACCCTGCTGGATGCTACCCGGAGAAATACCAACAACACTAAAATTACCTTCACCGTGCCGCAAACCACCCTCACGGAAAATAATAATACTACCATCACTGCCAGCCTTCCGGCTGGTGTTACCACGGAGATACCTATTAATATAGACCTGGGCGCCATTACCGGCACGGCTACCACCGACGACTATACGTTGGACAACCCGTTACAGATCACCACTGCCAACCCTACGCCGGTAGCTACCCTTAAAATATTACAGGACGACCTGGTGGAAAACCAGGAAAACCTGACCATTACACCGGCCATCAGTGATGCTTACAGCACCAGCTATAGCAGTAATCCAGCTACGCTGGCCTTTACCATCAACGACCGGGAATACCCGCTGCTGGCTACCAACCCTATTGCGCTGAGCTGTACACCGGCTACCATTACTGAAAATGACCCGGCCGGGGGCACGCTGACGGCTACACTGCCCAACAGCTGGAAAACAGCCATACCGCTGACAGTACAACTGGTGAAAAACAGCAGCTCTACGGCCACTGATGACCGCCATACAGCTATCTTAAATCAACAGCTGATCATCCAGCCGACCAAAGGAACCGCCAGCATGCAGATACTGGCTACAGACAATGATGTACTGGATGATGATGCCGACCTGATAGTAGACGGTAACCCCGGTAATGCAGTGTTACCGGTAACCAGTACCACTATCCACATCGCGGATAACACCATCAATAAACCAGATGCGAGGAAAATCACGCTCACAGCCAATAAGACACTGATACCGGAAGGAGAAAAGCTGACCGTGACAGTGTCCCGCCTCTATACCTCTGCCAAAAAAGTAGGCGTACAACTGACCGTAGATCCTGCTTCAGAAGCGAATGATCCCAAAGATTATACACTCATCAGTTCTCTGCTGGAACTGGAGACCTCCGATAAAACACGCACCTTTGATGTGGTACAAACCAACACCGACCAGGTGTTGGAAAAAGATGAAACCTTGTTGATCAACGCCGCACTGGCTGGTTATACCGTCAACAACCTGGCCCTGAAAATTCAGGACCTGACCCGGTTGGTGCCCGGTAACCTGAAACTGTCGCTGACTCCCTATAAAACAACCAACGCGAAAGAAGGAGAAAATGGATCGGTACATATCAGTCTCCCCTCCGGCATTACCACAGAGGTACCCATTAGCCTCGCGCTCACACAAACCGCCGGTGAAGCCGAAGCGAACCTCGATTATACCATGGCCAACGCCTTCAGCTTTAATAACGCCAACGATACTACGATTGAACTGAAGATACTGCCGGATGACCTGGTAGAAGGTCCCGAAAAATTTGTGATCGCTGCCACCGCTACCGATGGTATCAGCAACTATGCCACCAATGGATTTGAAGTGAATATTGACGATGCGCAGTATCCGCTCACTTCACCGATCAAGGTGACCCTTTCCCTGAAAAACATCGATGAAGGCGGCGACGGAACCGTGATTGGTGTGAACCTGCCTGATGGATTACGCGCTGGTAAAGATATTACTGTGACGATCGACAAAGACGCGGCTTCCACTGCCGACATCAATGATTATAAACCGTTCCCTTTCCCATTCACGATCACCATCCCGAAACTGGGTGGCGGCAAAACTCACCCTGTACTGCTCGAAGCCCAAAAAGACCTGGTGCTTGAAGACGATGAAACGGTGATCCTGAATGGTACTACCGGCGACGTGAACATGCCGGTGACTGGTGAAACCATCACCATCATGGACAGAACCCATGATGACCCTGCTACCGGTTATATCCACATTATCCCGGTAACGCCTGGTACTACCATTAAAGAAGGAGACTCCTACACCGCCAAAGTATCGCTGGCGCCTGGCGTAACCTCCAGTAAAGCCATTAACGTATCGCTGTATGCAGGTGCTGCCACACAAGCCAGGACAACCGACTATACCGGATTGCCGCAAACAGTCACCATCCAGGCCCTGCAACCGGACGTTACTTTCAGCATACATGCAGAGACTGATTTTATCATCGAAAAAGACCAGCTGTTACAAACGGTAGCAACACCTCAAAATATAGCAGGTATGAAGGGTGATACCCTCAAACTGACTATCCAGGACGTTACCCGGCTGGACCCTAATAACCTGAAGTTGCAGGTGAAGATAGATTCAACCATCCTGCATGAAAACAGCTCTTCAGCAGTACATGTGGGATTTGTCAACGACAAGATTACTTCAGAAGAAGCTATCCAGATTAATATCAACAGGGACGCAGCTTCTACGGCAGATGCCGCTGATTATGCCGGTATACCAGCTACGGTAACATTACCGGCGTATACCAACAACAAAGACTATACGCTGCAGATGATTGACGACAACATGCTGGAAGGGGACGAGACACTGCAACTGACGGCCCAGCTGGTAACAGCAGGATATACCCTGATTCAACCATCACCGGTACTGATACCGGAAGTGGGCGATATGAGCGTGCACCTGACCAAAGGCAACGACGCTGCCGAACCCGCTACCAACGGTAATTATGTAGTGAAACTGCCGGGGAACAATACCGCTGCTGCCGATGTGAAAGTAGTATTCTATGTCAGCAGCATCGCCGGCACCACCAATATCAGTCCCATACAAACCTCTGCTACCATCACACAGGGACAGAATAGTGTGTCCGTTCCCGTGAGTGTGATCGATAACCTCGTGATAGAAGGAGATGAAGAAGTGAAAATGTCGTTGATGCTGGCCCAGATGAAGCGGTTTAACAAAAATATCGCTTTTGATGTGGATGATCGTGATACCGTGCGGATGACCGTATTCGACGACGAAAGTTACGCTACCGGTCCGAAAGCCACTGCCCGTGAAATGATGGTGGAAAAAACAGCCGATGCGGCTGAGCCATCCACCCCGGGCTATTTCAGAGTGCACTTTACCGATACCAACCTGTCGGCCGTGAAAGATGTTACCGTGACTTACGACGTAAGCGGTAATGCCGTACCGGATACCCGTTACCGTAAGCTGAGCGGTACCACTGTGATACCGGCGGGTAAAAATTATGCCGATATCAAGGTAGACCCTATAGACAATACTATTGTAGAGGGAGATGAAAATGTACAGGTGCAGCTGAAAACGGTAACCGGTAATATTCCGGGTGTTACCTGGCCTTTATCATCCAAATACCAGGCGGATGTACTCATTCACGATAACGATACCCTGGTGGTGGATATTATCAACGATGGACTGCCGGTAGACGAAGGCAAACCGGTAACCTTCAGCATCCGTTCTGCCAATACCGCCGCGCGTGATCTGCCTATCCGCCTGCAGGTAGAGCAGGACGTGGCCCGCAGCTTTACCGCAGCCGGCGCCAACGTGAACGGCAACACGATCACCGTGGTATTACCGGCCCACACTACAGCGAAGGACTTTACCCTGACGGCGGTTGATAACGACACCAATGACGATGACGGTTTCCTGAAAACGAGCATTCTGCCATACGTAGCAGGCAGCGGTACGCCGATTTACAAAGCAGGTACCAGCATTTCCGCACAGGTAACGGTACATGATAACGATCCGCTGACACTGGCTTTCGCTGCGGAAAAATTCAGCGTGAAAGAAGGTAATAAAGGAGAAAATACACCGCTCCGCTTCGTGGTGAAAATGAGCCGCAAAAGCTCCAGGGACATCACCATTAACTACGCTTTTGAAGAATCTACAGAAGGGGTAAGTTATCCGTTCCTCGACTTCAAAGCCACGCCAGGTGTAGATTTCGATAATACCATCACACAGGCGAAGATACCAGCGTTCCAGGGTGAAGGAGAAGTAGTGGTGAATATCATCGGCGATGACGCCTTTGAGCAGAATGAAACCTTTATCGTGAAGATGCAGAACGTAACCGTGCCTTCCGGCCAGAATACACCGGCATTCGGTGATCCGGTCAAAGCTACCGGTGTTATCCTCAACGATGATGCGATGTGCAAAACCTGTGATACAGACGGTGATGGTCTGACAGACGAGCAGGAGGATATTAACGGCAACGGTGATCCGTTTGACGATGATACCGATGGCGACGGTATCCCCAACTTCCTGGACCTGGATTCTGATGGTGATGGTATACCGGATTCCGTGAGCCGCTTCCACCTGGATAATAACCGGAAGATCGACTACATCGACGGAAAAGATGGTAAGATCAAGGTACATCCGGCTATTTCGCCTAACAACGACGGCCAGGGCAATGACCTGATGTTTATCTCCAACATTGAGAAATTCCCGAAAAATGAGGTGGTGATCTTTAACCGTTGGGGTGGTACCGTATTCAAAACAAGTAATTACGATAATAAATCCAACAATTTCAAAGGCAAGTCTAATACCGGTGGCCAGTCAGGTGCTGATGTGCCCGATGGGTCCTACTTCTACCAGATACAGATTTGGGTAGATGGCAAAGTAGAGCGGTATACAGGATTTATTGTCATCAAACGTTGAGATCATTATTGGTAAAAATATTCAAGCTGATACCTATGAATAAGCGACTTATTACAGCTTTAGGGATAACAGTATTATGCTGTTGCTGCTGCCTGAAAGGGTGGGCGCAGCAACAGCCGATCTATTCCCAGTATATGTTTAACGGAATGATCATTAACCCGGCCTATCCCTCCATGGACGAGTCTTCCAGCCTGACGGCCGTTGGCCGCAACCAATGGGTGGGTGTTGACGGGGCGCCCAAAACGGCTACCGCTTCTTTTTATACCCCACTGAAGGCTACCAACACCAGTTTGGGTGTGTCGCTGATGAATGAAAAAATCACGGTGAATTCGCAGACAGGTGTGCATTTTAACATATCCCAACGGGTAAAGCTGAACGAAAAGTTATACCTCGCCATGGGGCTGAAAGGGGGCATGTCACAATACCGGGAAGACAATAATTCCCTGTCCACCTCCGACCCGGCATTTGCGCAGAACCAGAGTTATTGGAAAACAGATGTGGGCTTTGGTTTCATGTTGTTTACCGATCACTTTTTTGTAGGTGTATCAGCGCCTATGTTTAAAAGTTTTGACCTGGGCAACAGTGTGAACAAAGTGACCGTACAATCGCATTATTTTATTCAATCCGGATACCTACTGACCATTAATGACAACGTAAAACTCAAACCCAATGTGCTGTTGAGGATCGTAAAAGGCACCGGCGTGCAGTATGATCTCAACGCGAATATTCTCTTAAAAAATGTGGTATGGCTGGGCGCATCCTGGCGTTCCGAAAAAACGATGACCGGTCTTGTACAAGTGCAGCTGAACAAAAGCCTGCAACTGGGATATTCTTATGACAGTCCCATGCAGTCCAACCTAAAAGGCGCACAAACAGTTTCCCACGAAGTAATGATCAATTATCGTTTTTCCTGGTCCAAATGGAAAGTGGTGGCCCCGCGGTACTTCTAAAAAAAATGTTATGAAATCCCTCTTCACGGAACGATTGCGAAATTACCATGTTGGCAACCTGGCGCTTCTCCTGGGTGTGCTGATCATGACAGGTTCCTGCGCGTTTGTTAAAGACCATACATCCGGCGGTATGGGCAGCAGCATGTCTAAAGTACGGCGAGCGGAACGATTGTTTAAAAGACAGGAATATGAAAGGGCGATATCGCTTTGTAATGAAGCGATTAATAACGGCGGTAATGAAAACGCCCGGCGGCAGGCAAAATTCCAGCTGGCCCGTATTTATTTTGAAACCCGGCAATTTGAAAAGACGGTCAGCCTCTATGATGAGCTGCTCTACAAACCCAGCGACGATGTGCTGGTGACAGACGTAACCACTTACATTGATCTGTTGAAACGTACCGGCAGAGTAGAAAAGGCCCGGCAAACCAGCGAAGTATATGCCAATGCCTATAAAAACAACGCCCGCTTTACCAATCTGCAGGAATCGCTGGTAAATTATTACAACTTCTATAACCGCGATTCACTTCGCAATGTAAAGGTAGACAGCCTTCGGCTTAATTTACCCGGATACCAGTATGGGCTGGCATTGTATAAAGACAACATTGTTTTTCTTTCCAATGATTTTAAGAAGAATGAAGCCCAGTCTTTTTACACCAATTCCAAACTTTACATGATCTCGGAAGATGGTATTGAGCCGTTCAACAACAGTCTGAAAGGCATTTTACAGGTCGGGCCGGCCTCTTTCTACGATCAGGGAAAGAGAGTGATTTACACCTCTAACCGGTTTACCGATGTTAAAAACGAGAAAAATTCCTACATCAATTATAACAACGGCACGCAGCTGTTGGCCGCTACCTACCAGGAAAATCATGATGCCTGGAGTAAACCGGTGCCGGTAAAACTGGGAAAATCTTCAGATTCCTGGTCTTTCCTGCATCCATCAGTTGCTTCAAATGGTAAACGTTTGTACTTTGCGTCCGATATGCCTGGCGGTCAGGGTGGTACGGATATTTACTACACTGACTGGGACAAAGCCGAAAAACGCTGGAAAGCGCCTGTGAACATGGGCCCGAAGGTAAATACCAACGGCAATGAATTGTATCCGTTTATTATGGGAGACAAGTTGTTCTTTTCTTCCAACGGTTTACAGGGTTTTGGCGGACTGGATATATTCATGATCGACCTGAAGAAACCGGAGGAAGGGCCGGTACACCTGCCGTACCCGGTGAACACCCAGTTTGACGATCTGAATGCTGTGCTGGATGAATCCAAATTGTTATTATACTTTACATCGGACCGTTCCGGTGTACATGATAATGACCATATCTATGTATTAAATCTGAAGAAAAATCCTTTGAGACAACTGGGACTGCCTTATCCCGGCAAGCCGGTAAATGACGACGACAAAGTGCCTTATACCATGATGGAGACGGATGGCCGTCAACAGCTGACTTTAGTAGGGGATAAATCCTATGATAACCTGGCTCCGGTTGTGAAAGCGGAGGAAAAACCAGCCGTGCCTGCGGTGGTACATACAGCCGTTCCCGTTAGTACGTCTTCCCGTGAAGTAAAAGATTATGCCGATAATGTGGTGGACAGTTCGCCGGAGATGATACCCTGGCAGAACCTTGCCCATCCTGCGCCTGCTGTTGCTACAGCCGCCCGCGCCGTAACGGCCGCCACCGCGCCCAATGAAGGGCAACATACCATAGATGGTAAACCCGAACAACTTAACTGGCAGGCATCAGCCGTTGGAAAGACACAGTCCGCATCTACCGGAAAAAAACAAACAAACGATAGCAGTGAAATTCACGTAAGCGCCTATACGCTGAGTGCCGACAGCGCCAGCCGAATGCCTGTATCTATGTGGAAAATACCGGGGGCAGTGTACTTCGATCTTAATTCCTATATCCCGCAAGATAAGGAATGGCGTAAGCTCGATTCCATCTTCTATATCTGGAAAGCCCAGCCACAGCGGTTAATCATCGTTAACGGGCATACCGATATTATTGGTACCGAAAAATACAACCTGGCCTTGTCTAAAAACAGGGCCGCCTATATCCAGGAGTGTTTGCTTAGCCGTGGGGTAGAAGCGGATCGCATCCGGATCAACTATTTCGGCTCTACCCGGCCGGTGCTGGTAGCCAGCCAGTATTCGCTGGATGTGGACCGGGAGAAGTTCATTCTTCAGCAGGGGGTGAACAGAAGGTGTGAAATTACCATACAGTAAACAGAATTTTTTAATGCGTATCTCAAACTAATAAAATGAACAAATTTGCATCACGGGTGTTTGCTCAGTCGTGGGGTAGAAGCGGGTCGTATCCGGATCAACTATTCCGGCTCTCCCCGGCCGGTGCTGGTAGCCAGCCGGTATTTGCCGGATATAGACCGGGAGAAGTTCATCCTGCAACCAAGGGGTGAATAGAAGGTGTGAAATCACCATACTGTAAACAGAATTTTTTATTGCGTATATCAAACTAACAAAATGAACAAGTTTGCATCACTAATGCTGTTGCTGGGAATAGGCTCACAGGTCTTTGCCCAGGAAATGCCAGTTGTGTTCAACAAAAGCATGGGCGCTCCCAAAAACCAGTACCGTAAGCTGGCTATTGCGGAGAACAATGCTATTGTTGCTATCGGCGGTGGATTGGATAACGGATGTATTACCAAATTATCCTCCACGGGAACTCCTATTTTTAATACCCGCTTAAACAAGGGCGGGCTGGTAGCTTACCAGGATTTATTATTGTTGCCTAAAAACGAACTGGTCGCTGTAGGTGGCGGTACCATCGCATACGGCAACGCCCGTATTACCAAATTAAACGCCACCGGCGAAGTTGTCTTTGATAAAAGCATTGGCAATGGCCAGGGTGGTTATTTCACCAAAATTATTGCCGACCGTCATGGTAACTACATCACCGTAGGCGTAGATGGCAGCAAGCCTGCACAGGCCCGCATCACCAAAATGAGCGCGGAAGGTAAAATTGAATTTGATAAAGGTTTTGGTGCACACAACGTATTTACAAATGTATTGATCGACGAAGACGAGAATATTGTGGCTGTTGGCGGCGACGTAGGAGACGGTCAGGGTAAAGCCTTTATGGTAAAAGTAGATGGTAAAGGTGAAAAACAATTTGAACTTACTTTTGGTAAACCCGGTGCTGTATTTGAAAAAATGCTGTTGCTGGAAGATGGTTCCCTTCTCGCTATGGGCGGTGGCGCCTATGGTACCGGCAACGCCAGCCGTATCGCCAAAGTAAACGCTGAAGGCCAGGTGGTATTCGATAAAGAATACAGCACCGTAGATGGTAAATTTAATGCCATGAAGGTGAATGACCTGGGTCAGATTTTTGCCTGCGCAGAAGAGAAAGATAAAGGCCGTATCGTGAAGCTGCGTCCGGATGGTACAGAGCTGTTCAACAAGGAAGTGGACGCCGCCCTGTACGCCCTGGAAGTGGGTAAAAACGGTAAAGTAGTAGCAGCTGGCGGTAACATCGGCATGAACACCGGTAAAATCGTCAAATTACTGCCTGATGGTACACAGGTTGTTAACAAGAACACCGGTACCGTATTCCAGCACCTGTTGCTCACAGAAGATGATGAAATGTGTGTAGTCACCCGGGAAGGATATCGCCTGATTAAACTGACCCCTGATGGTGAACTGATGTTTGACAAACAGCTGGGCAAATACGATGCTAAAACCACGCTGGCTTCCCTGTTAATGAGCCCTTCCGGCGAAATCCTGGCAGCAGGCGGTGGTGACGAAGACGGCAACCGTATCATCAAAATCAGCCATGGCGTATCCATTAACGATATCGCGGTGTCTGAGCCGTTGAATGGTTTATCCAACGCTTCCTTAACGATCACACTTTCCGGCTTCCTCAGAAGCAATGGCGTACGTACCCCTGTGAACGTACATTACAAAACCATTCCGCATAAAGGCGGCGCCGGTCAGGGCGATTTCGACATTACAGAAGGTACGATCTCCTTTGTTCCTTCTGAATTTGCCGCAGGCGCTATTATCTCCAAAACTATCCAGATACCGGTAAAAAGTGATAACCTGCTGGAAGGCAAAGAATCTTTCCATGTAGAGATCATGGATGCGTCGGATTTGCACCTTACAAAGGCAAAAGGCGAAGTAACCATTTTAGATCAGCCAGCCATGGTGAAATTCATTGGCGGTACAAATGGCGCGGAACCTAATACCGATGTGGTATTCTCCGCAGGTTTATTCAAACGCGATGGTACCCCGTTGATCAACGCCACCGCCAAACCGGTAAGGCTGACCTATAAATTCGGCAATGGTACCGCTTTACCGGGCGCTGATTTTGTGAGCAGCATCAAAGCGCCGTTTGCCATTGAGAATGGCGCCAGCACAGCCAGTCTGTCTGTAAAAGTGAAAGATGACAACCGTTTTGAGCTGGCCGAGACCGTAGTGCTGGTACTCAGCGAAATCAAAGCAGAGAACGAAGCCATTGTAGGCTATAACGGTGACGTTACCTCTATTTCCGCTTCCCAGTATATCCAGGACCAGGCGGCTCATATTACGCTGGTAAAACTGACCGATGCCAATGAATCCGCCACCGCGCCGGTGAGCATGTTTAAGTGTATCCTGGTAAAAGCGGCGGATGGAACGGTGCAGACCAACTGTACTGGTAGTGATATCAACATTTACTTCGGGGTAGATTCCATGAGTGCAGCCGCGTATGGCCGTAAGTTCGTGATCATGAACGGCGACATGGTGAAAATCACCGGTGACTGCGCCTTTAGCGAAACAGACATCCAGGTAGCGGTAGTAAACGACCGTATCAGAGAAGCCGATGCCGTAGTAGCGGTGAAGCTTCGTGACGTGACAGCCGCCAACAATGCCGGTGTGCTGAAGATTTCACCTGAGCTGAAACTGAATAAAGCAGTAGCTGTTATCCATGATGATGATAACGAGGAAGGAACAGTGTTGACAACTAAGTAATCCTGGCTTGAATCAATAACCGATATACGCTGTTTCAGGCAACACCTACATTCCCGCATAGTTACTATGCGGGAATTTTTTCTTTAATAAATTTAAAAGCAGCATCCTTTATATTAAAATATAAAAGATGCTGCTTTTTTTATTATTTGTAAATCCACGATAATCCGTTTATCGTAGGTAATGTTAGAAGGAATTAATAAAATAACTCAAAATAAAAAGAGTTGTGTCTTTTAATGGTTAACTTGGGAATAGCCTGGTATGTCCTTACCGGGCTCTTTTTTTTATAATGTTTTCCTCATTACATAGTCTTCCATCACATATCCGTTACCGATATCGGTATCTTTCTCATCGTAGGTAGAGAATCCCATTTTCTCGTAGAAAAAGCGGGCTTTATTATAGCGGTTAACGTCCAGTTCGAGGATGGTAGCGCCGAGGTTTTTCACCTGGCGGCAAACAGTGTCCAGGAAAAAACGGCCTACGCCTTTGCCCTGGTAGCTGGGATCGAGGTAAATTTTATGCAGTTTATAGACGCCTTCCGTATCGGTAGGGCTATAGGAAGCGTAACCGATAGGTCTTTTATTATCCTGCAGGACAATGAATTTGTGATTTAACTCTGTGAGTTGCTTCGTCAGAGAAGCAGTGCTGTACATCATATCGATCATATAATCGATTTGTGCAGGCTCGAGGATACTTTTGTACGTTGGTTTCCAGATTCTCTCAGTCAACTCCTGTATAACGGGAATGTCGGCTACTGATGTTGATTTTACGCGATACATGATTTGTGTATTATAAACGGTTACTTTCCTGAATAATGTTATCGACCGTTTGTTGCAGCCGGTCGAGCGGTGTGTATCCTCTGGCGCAGAGGTACAATTGTTTTCCGGTGTCCAGTATGGCAGCCGGGAAACCGGTGATGCCCCAGTTCTGTACCAGTTGGAACTCCTGGTTTGTTTCATATCGCAGGCGCTCGTCGTGCAGGCGGCTGATGAATTCATCTTCCGGAAGGCCAAATTTCTGAATCAGTTTCCGGTAGGTGCTGTCGTGATTAAGGCTCAGTCCATCGTAATTGAGCGCGTGTTGCATATCATGTGCAAAAGAGATCGCGTTGGCAGGTTGGTAAGTCTTAAAAACGGTGAGTGCCACCGAGGGTTTTTCTGAGTCCATCATTTCTTCCGAAGGCAGCAGCTTTTCGAGAAAAGCGGGTCCGAATTTCACGCCTGTCATCTCTTCCACGTTGGTATGTTCGCGCTGAATGTAAGCCGTCATCGTAGAGAACGGGTGGCGGTTATCTCCTACTATCATACCACCGGAGAGGATATCAAATTCCATGTCACCGCTGTGCAGTTGCTGAAACTGCATGACTACCGGCGTAAACCCGTAGCACCAGCCGCAAAGCGGATCATAGACATATATAAAGCGCATAGACAGGCATTTAGCTTTTAGCGGTTAGCCGTTTGAAAAAGTGCAAGGCGGCTACAAAGATAACTAATCTCCGGGTCTTGTATGAGCAGAACCATAATTATAACAGGTCGTCTTCTTCCCCTTCCTGAAGCACAGGTCCTTTCACTTCTTTCCGGAATAATCTTTTGGAGAGCAATACATCTTTGCGGGTAGCCTTGTAAGATAGTCTGGCGGCGATAACGAGCGTAAAAACGGCTGCTCCCAGCGCCAGGATATTGTTGCCGGAGAACAGGAAAAAATCGAAGGCGCCGTGGAAAAATACGGCGGTCATCACTCCTTTGAAGAGGAGGGCGTCGCGTTGTTCGGGTATAAACTTAGCCAGGCCCACATAATATCCCATCAATATGGCAAAGGTGGCGTGGGCAGGCACGGAGAGGAACATACGCGCTACCCCGGTGCCCAAACCAAACTGGCCGACATAGGCGATATTTTCAAGGGTAGCGAAGCCCATGCCTATCATCACCGCATATACGATACCATCCAGTGGTTCGTTGAAAGCCTTTTTAGGATAGGCGTAGAGGCGTAGCACCAGGAATTTGGCCGTTTCTTCCGAGAGGCCTACGATGCCGAAGGCAAAGAAGGCCGTATCGAACAGGTTTTCGTTGGCTTCCCGGAAACCGAATACCGAGGCGAGCAGCTGAAATGCCAGCGGCATGATCACGCAGACCATGCCGAGGAGAAAACTTTTGATCAACAGGCCCACCGGTTCCGGGTCATATTTGTCGATAATGAACATCAGAAGGCAGATGGCCAGTCCCGGGGCGACGGCGAGGGCCAGTAACATCATGACGGGATATTTTTTTGTTTTTTACGTTCCTGCAGGAAACTATCGAGCATGTCAACACCGAAGCTGCTCAGATTGTTGGTTTTGGTGACCCCTCCTTTTTGTGCTGCGAGCGTGCCGTAATAAACATCCCGGTATCCTTTGATACTGTGTGCGTCCGGATCGATGGAGATCAGTACTTTTTTCTCCAGCGCGTAGGGCAGCCAGGTCCAGTCTATATCCAGGCGGCGTGGGTGGGCATTGAGTTCAATGACCACATTATTGGCAGCACAGGCATCGATCACCGCCTTATGGTTGACCGGGTAGCCGTTGCGGCTCAGCAGCAGCCGGCCCGTCATATGACCGAGGATGGTCGTATAGGGGTTTTCGATCGCTTTCAGGATTCTTGCCATGGCTTTTTCCTCCGTCATTTTCAGGTTGGAGTGCACAGAAGCGATCACGAGGTCGAAGCGGGCCAGCACTTCATCTGGGTAGTCCAGCGTACCATCGTTGAGGATATCGGCTTCGATGCTTTTGAAAATACGGAAGGGAGCCAGTTGTTTATTCAGTTCATCGATTTGTTCCTGTTGGGCGATTACTCTTTCGATGCTCAGGCCGTTGGCATAAAAAGCGGAGCGGGAGTGGTCGCTGATGACGAGGTATTCGAAGCCCTGTTTTTGGGCTGCTTCGGCCATTTCCCCCAGGGTATCGTGGCCATCGCTCCACTGGCTGTGGGAGTGGATAATACCTTTGATATCCGTTGGTGTAATGAGTTGAGGGAGTTGCTGGTGGCGGGCCAGTTCAATTTCGTTGTGTCCTTCCCGCAGGCAGGGTGGTATAAACGCCATCCCTGCGGCGCTGAAGATAGCTTCTTCAGAAGGGGCTTTATGGAGATGGGAGGCGCCGCCAGCCGCGTTGAATTTATCGATGAAAGCCGCCGCACCGGTAGTAGCGAAGAGTTTGCTGTGAAAGTCGTCTGCCGCGCAGGTGTGGGTGACTACATTGAGCTGATCGTTGTATTTCCATGCCTGACTGGTGCCGCTTACCGCCTGGAGGACGAAGCCGGGTAGGGTAGGAATGCGTTCATGTAATATTTCAGGTGTAGCCGCGATCACCAGTTCCAGTTCATCGATGATGACTTCCTGGCGGCGGAAAGCGCCGGTGAGTGCTACCGGTGCAGGCGCCAGCAGTTCCCGGAGTTGTTTTTCCAGTTCAGCTGCGGTGTTTTCCACTTCTGCGAAGAGGAAGCGGTTACGGTTGGAGAGGTAGAATTCTATGTTTTGGCGGACATTTTCCTGGGTTTTTTCGCCGAATCCTTTGAGTAGCAGCAGGCGATTTTCGTTACAGGCGTATAATAATTCGCCCATCGATTCTATTTCCAGTTCTTTCCAGATGGTCGCAATTTTTTTAGGTCCCAAGCCTTTGATCTTCATGATTTCGAGGATACCGGGCGGGGTGATACTGAGATAGTTTTCCAGGAGGCCGAAGCTGCTGGTATCGAGCATTTCGAGGATGCTTTTCCCGGTAGATTCCCCGATACCTTTGATCCGGAATATCTCATCGCGGGGAGTATCTTTCAGTTGAGCCGGCAGTTTTTCGATGGTAAATGCTGCGGAGGCGAAGGATTTGGCTTTAAAGCTGTTTTCCCCGTGGATATCCATGAGTTTGGACAGCAGGGAAAAATTATCGGCTATTGAATTATTGTCCATGTGGTAAAAATACGGATTTCATGCATTCCCGGGGTGTTGTTTCCGGGGGAGGGGATTCGTGATTGGTGGCGGGCGCTGAAATTATGCGGGAATCTCAAATGGGCTAAGATGTTTGTCTCTCGTGAAGGAAGGTATTTTTATTGACGAGGGAGCATGAATAACAATTTAGCCGGGTGTGAACAGGGGGATTGAGGGGGATACGATGATTGAGGCCTATACAAAAAAAGAACCCGGCGTAGAAGCCGGGTTCTTTATAACTACATTTTGTAAATCCGATCTTAGTTTGCCGGAGCAGCTGGTGCTGAAGGAGCAGCTGGTGCCTTTTTAGCAGGAGCAGCTTTCTTCTTAGCAGCAGGTTTTTTAGCAGCAGCTTTCTTTTTAGGAGCAGCTTTTTTAGCAGCGGCTTTCTTTTTAGGAGCGGCTTTCTTAGCAGCGGCTTTCTTTTTAGGAGCAGCTTTCTTAGCAGCAGCTTTTTTAGGAGCGGCTTTTTTAGCAGCAGCTTTCTTTTTAGGAGCAGCTTTCTTAGCAGCAGCTTTCTTTTTAGGAGCGGCTTTCTTAGCAGCAGCTTTTTTAGGAGCGGCTTTCTTAGCAGCAGCTTTCTTTTTAGGAGCAGCTTTCTTAGCAGCAGCTTTTTTAGGCGCAGCTTTCTTAGCAGCTGCTTTTTTAATTGTTGCCATTGTTTTTTGAATTTGGGTTAGTAAAAAAATATTGGGTATAAAAAAACTTTATGGCTAACACTGATTAGGCTTCTGCCTGAGCAGTGGTGTCAAATGCTTTAACAGAAACGTAAGTCTTGTTTTCGCGACCTTTTCTGAATTCAACCACACCATCTGTCAACGCGAAAATGGTAAAATCTTTACCAACGCCTACATTTTGACCGGGATGATAAACGGTGCCTCTCTGACGAACGATAATGTTACCAGAAATAGCAGGTTGACCACCGAAGATTTTTACTCCGAGCCTTTTGCTCTGGGAGTCGCGGCCGTTCTTTACACTACCTTCACCTTTTTTATGTGCCATTGTATAATTACTTTAATATGTCTCTAAATAAAAATAATGAGCTTAAAATAAATTAAGCTATTTCATTGATCCGGATCTTTGTGAAATGGGTACGGTGTCCAACTTTCTTTCTGAAGCCTTTTCTTCTCTTCATTTTGAAAGCGATCACTTTGTCACCTTGCACATGGCTCAGGATCTCTGCCTTTACTACTGATTTTACATCAGTGCCTACGGTCAGTGCACCAGCATTGTCTGTCAACAGTACTTCGGAAAACTCCACTTTGTCTCCAACTTTTCCTTGTAACTGCTGTACAAAAATTTCCTGGTCTTTTTCTACTTTAAATTGCTGACCTGCGATTTTTACAACTGCAAACATAATTATCCAAAATATAATTTCCGCAAAAGTATCAATTGTTTTCCAATTGAACAAAGATTTCCGGCTTTTTTTAATTCATATATGTAAATACGTATTAAAAGCCGGATAAAAACTTAATCTTTTCAAAGATACATACTTTCTTGAATTTTAAATTTTTTTAACAAATCCCGGGCCATGTTACCCGGGTTTCCGGCGGTATATGACAAAGCATTAAAAACAGTTATCTTGCCGTACAAACCAACGCAATTTTGTATACTTTTGTCGTTTAGATTTTGAAACTGCTGCCGGGGCTGCCAACGTGGATACAATGGGAGTACGGCTATCCGGGGACATCCTCCGGAGAATACGTCAAAAAATCAAAAAAAGATCATATACTCTCAATTATAAAATAAAGGGCATGAAGTTTAAATCACTGCTAGCCAAACCATTTGCTTCTATTGTGCACAACAAGCTTAAGAAGGAGATGCTGAGGGCGGTGGAAGACCAGGAGGCGATCCTGGACGAGCTGATAAAGACGGGTAAAAAGACGGAGTTTGGAAATGACCATAAATTGGATGCAGTTCATACCTACGAGGAGTTCAAACAAGCTGTGCCAATCAGGGACTACGAGCAGTTTAAACCTTATATAGAAAGAATCAAGGAGGGGAAACAAAACGTATTATGGAAGGGGCAGCCTATTTATCTGGCTAAAACTTCCGGTACCACCAGCGGGGTGAAATATATTCCTATTTCCAAAGATTCTATTTCCAATCATATTGATACCGCCCGTAACGCCCTCCTTAATTATATGGGCGAAACCGGCAATACCGCTTTTGCTGACGGGAAAATGATTTTCCTGTCCGGTTCCCCGGAACTGGAGCGGGTAGGAGGCATCCCTACCGGGCGCCTCAGCGGCATTGTGAATCACCATATTCCCCGCTATCTGCGTACTAATCAGCTTCCTTCATATGAAACTAATTGTATAGATGACTGGGAGACCAAGCTGGACAAAATCGTGGAGGAAACCATTAACCAGGATATGACCCTGATCAGTGGGATACCGCCATGGGTACAGATGTACTTTGACCGCCTGATGGAACGTACCAATGGTAAAAAGATCAAAGAGATATTTAAGAACTTTGACGTGATGGTATATGGCGGGGTTAATTTTGAACCTTACCGTGCCAAACTGATGGCTTCTATTGGTCATCCGATCCATACGGTAGAGACTTTCCCGGCTTCTGAAGGCTTTTTTGCCTTTCAGGATTCGCAGGAACAGGAAGGATTGCTGTTGAATGCCAACTCCGGTATTTTCTATGAGTTTATCCCGGCACAGGAAATTTTTAATGAAAATCCTACCCGACTGTCGCTCAAAGATGTGCAAACCGGCGTAAATTACGCTATGATCATCAACAACAACGCCGGATTATGGGGGTACAACCTGGGCGATACCGTGAAGTTCATCTCCACTAATCCGTACCGTTTGCTGGTGACTGGCAGGATCAAACACTTTATTTCCGCCTTCGGAGAACATGTGATCGGCGAAGAAGTGGAATACAGTCTGATGAAAGCAGCTGCCGAAGAAAATGTGCAGATCACCGAATTTACGGTGGCCCCTATGGTACAAACGAATGGCGAATTGCCCTACCACGAATGGTTTGTGGAGTTTGAAAACGAACCCCGGGACCTGAAGGCATTTGCCCTGAAAGTAGACCATAATCTGCGTCAGAAAAATATCTATTATGATGACCTGTTGACTGGTAATATTTTACAACCCCTGAAGATAAAAACAGTACGCAAACATGGCTTCATAGACTATATGAAAGCAATTGGAAAACTGGGGGGACAAAACAAGGTGCCCCGTTTAAGCAATGACCGTAAGTTGGCCGACGAACTGATAAAATACGTGCAGCCATAAGGTGTGACGGCTGTAGCAGCGTTCACATCACTGTGAAAGATTAATAAAGTAAATCACCGTAATGAATAAACGAAAAATTGCCATTTTCGGGTCCACCGGATCCATTGGTATACAGGCACTGGAGGTGATAGCAGCGCATCCCGATAAGTTCAGTGTAGAAGTGCTGACTGCACAACAGAATGCCGACCTCCTGATTGAACAGGCGTTGAAATTCAAGCCCAACGCGGTTGTGATAGGCAGCGAGGAAAAATACAAGCAGGTAAAAGACGTATTATTTGATAAAGGCATCAAAGTGTTTGCCGGCGCCAAAGCCATGGTAGAAGTGGCTTCCTGGAGCTCTATAGACATGATGCTGGCCGCTATCATGGGTTTTGCCGGTCTGGCGCCCACTTTATCGGCTATAGAACAGGGTACTCCCGTAGCCCTGGCCAATAAAGAAACACTGGTCGTTGCCGGTGATATCGTGATGGCCACTGCCCGCCGGAAAAATGTACCCGTGATCCCGGTAGATTCCGAGCACTCCGCTATTTTTCAATGCCTGGTAGGAGAGCCTTTCAGCAAAGTGGAGAAAGTGATACTGACTGCCTCCGGTGGTCCTTTTCTCGGTAAAAAGCCAAATTTCCTCATCAACGTAAAAAAAGACCACGCCCTTCAACACCCCAACTGGCGGATGGGCGCTAAAATAACCATCGACTGTGCTACCCTGATGAATAAAGGGCTGGAAATGATCGAAGCCCGCTGGATGTTTGGTTTACAGCCGGAAAACATTGAAGTGGTGATACATCCGCAGTCCATTATCCATTCCATGGTGCAGTTTGTAGACGGTTCCCTCAAAGCCCAGATGGGCCTGCCCGACATGAAACTGCCTATTCAGTATGCACTGGGATATCCGGACCGCCTGGCCAATGATTTTCCACGGTTCTCTTTCCGGAACTACTCTTCGCTCACCTTTGAACAGCCGGATACCAAAACTTTCCGCAACCTGGCTATCGCCATCGATGCCATGCACAAGGGAGGTAACACTGCCTGCGTGATGAATGCAGCCAATGAAGAAGTAGTACATGCTTTCCTGCGTAACAGGATCGGATTCCTGCAGATGACGGAGGTAATTGAGGAAACCATTGCCAAAATTCCGTTTATCGAAGCACCGACACTGCATGATTATTACGAGTGCGACAATGCCGCACGTGAACATGCGGCATCCCTTATCAATGCTATCGTTATCTAAAATAACCGTTGAAAATTAACAAATAGTTTTGCCGGAATATCTGTTAAATCCGATATATTGGGCAGATTAAAGCTGAAATAAGTAAATGACAACAGAGGTAATATTGGTGAAAGCCGGGCAGTTGTTACTGTCACTCTCTATACTGGTCGTATTGCACGAGTTGGGCCACTTTATCCCCGCCAAATTGTTTAAAACCAAGGTAGAAAAGTTCTACCTGTTTTTTGATCCCTGGTTTTCTCTCTTTAAAATAAAGAAAGGTGAAACAGAGTATGGCATTGGCTGGTTGCCCCTTGGCGGATATGTGAAGATATCCGGTATGATCGATGAAAGTATGGACAAAGAGGCGATGTCTCTACCCCCGCAACCTTATGAATTCAGGTCTAAACCAGCGTGGCAGCGTCTGATCATTATGATCGGCGGGGTGACGGTCAACGTGATACTGGCCTTCTTTATTTATGCGATGATCCTGTGGCACTGGGGTGAAAGATACCTGCCCATGGAAAACGTGAAATATGGCATCGCCGTAGACTCCCTGGGAGAGAGCATCGGGCTGCGTGATGGCGACAAGGTGGTGAGCGTGGGTCATAAAAAAGTAGAGAAATTTGGCAGCCTCTCCGGGCAGCTGATCCTCAAGGAAGCTAAAACCATTGAGGTAATGCGCGATGGTCAGGAGCTGAGCATTCCCATCCCGGCAGGGTTTGTGAACGCCTTGCTGAAGCAGAAGGAACCGTTTGCCTATCTTCGTTTCCCGTACTACATAGAGAAATTTGAAAAAGGTTCCCTGGCGGATAAAAGCGGCCTTTTTAAGCCCGGCGACCAGATGTTATCCATCAACGGTAAACCGGTGCCTTATTTCAGTGATTTTGCCAAAGAACTGCGCAAACACAAAAATGAAGAAGTCAACATCGGTATCCTGAGAGGTAAAGATTCCATCACTATCCCGATGAAGCTGGATGAGAAAGCCAGGCTGGGTATTTATCCGCAGGACCTGGATAAATTCTTTGATTTCAAGGTTAAAAAATACACGCTGTTAGAGGCTATTCCCGGCGGTTTCAGGATGAGTGTGGATAAACTGGTGTCTTATGTACAGCAGCTGCGTCTGATCTTCGTATCCAAAGAAGTGAAGGTGAGTGAGTCTTTAGGTGGTTTTATGAGTATCGGTAACCTCTTCCCTGAAGCCTGGGATTGGTTGACTTTCTGGGAGATGACAGCCTTCCTGTCCATTATCCTGGCATTCATGAACATCCTGCCTATTCCGGCGCTGGACGGTGGACACGTGCTGTTCCTGTTGTATGAGATCATTACCGGCCGCAAGCCCAGCGAGAAGTTCCTCGAATATGCGCAGATTGGCGGTATGATCATCCTGTTTGGTTTGCTGTTGCTGGCCAACGGGCTGGACTTCTGGCGGAACATTATCAGTAAATGGTTCTAAACAGACTGATTTTTATAAAGGATATGGATTACGGGATTTCCGTAATCCATATTTTTTTTGTATATTTGTGGTTCTGAAATCGGGGATGCCTGGTTTTGACAGCATAGGTCTTTGAAAGTGTAAGCATGTCGTGCGTTGGATAATTAGCACGTTAATCTGAATATTCAAACTTTAATTGGCGAATCTAACTACGCCATGGCTGCCTA
The DNA here is from genome assembly GCF_014529935.1 of Chitinophaga qingshengii. Taxonomy (GTDB): domain Bacteria; phylum Bacteroidota; class Bacteroidia; order Chitinophagales; family Chitinophagaceae; genus Chitinophaga; species Chitinophaga qingshengii. The sequence goes on along the minus strand of NZ_JACVFC010000001.1, from coordinate 2,090,625 downwards.
ATCAGCGATTAGACACCCATTATAGCCGCCCGGAGTTGTCGCCTTATGCGACTCCCGCCGCTGAATCATCAAACCCATAGGGATAGGTGCTCATGGTTTCTGTGAGTGAGCACTGAAGCTAAACGGATAAGAACGAGGTTGGTTCGTTGTGCCCCTGCTGAGTTCCGACAAATCAATGCATAAATAAGCATGTAGAAAGCTTTCGACGAATATGTTTGGACGCGGGTTCGATTCCCGCCATCTCCACATCACAAAGTCCCGGGTTTCTTCCGGGGAAAATACTGACAGCTATCACTTATGTGGTAGCTGTTTTTGTTTTTACAGGTAAGTATTTTCTAAGCTGTTGTAAAGTAATTTTCCAAACATCTTTAGCGTTGGTATTCGGCGTATTTCAAAGCCAATATATGCTTCTACGATAACGGTTGTCTTATTATGACACGGAAGTGCAGTTATTTCTGAATTCTTTCTTAAATTAGGATAATTAAAGACGTATTTATGGGTGATTGGCAATCATTAATCAATCTAATCAGACAGTTCAATCAGGAACGTGACTGGGGCCAGTTTCACAATGCCAAGGATCTGGCATTGGCATTAAGTATTGAAGCAGGTGAGCTGAATGAATTGTTTCTCTGGAAAAATGCTGAGGAAGCAGATCAGGAAAGAGTGAAGGAGGAATTGGCGGATATCTTTACCTACGCCATTCAACTGGCGGATAAATATGATTTTGATATTAATGAAATTGTTAGCCGTAAGATCCAAAACAATGCATTAAAATATCCTGTCGAGAAAGCGAGGGGCAGCGCCAAGAAATATAACGACCTATGAGTTTTACCACGGAATTTTCAATATGTCCACACCGTTTTAATGCTGAGGTTATCGACTTTTTGGGCGATTATCCTTTTGCGGAAAATCGCTGGCCGGTTGTTTACCTGCTGAAGGAGACCGGTAAGAAGAAGCTTTCTGCATATGTAGGTGAGACGGTTGATATCATAACAAGGCTTACCACCCACTTAAGTCATCCTGATAAATGTAAGTTGCATGAAGTTCTTTTAATCTCCGGCAACAAGTTTAATAAGTCTGCCACGCTCGATATTGAGGCGAACTGTATCAAGTATTTATCCGGAGATGGAGGGTACAAGTTACTCAACGCAAACCTTGGATTGCGAGATCATGACTATTACCAAAAAGAAGAACTGTATTCGAATATTTTCAGATCAATCTGGGAGAAGCTTCTTAGGGAGAAGGTAGTAAAGCATACTTTGAGGCAGATCGATAATTCTGATCTTTTTAAATATTCACCGTACAAGTCCCTAAGTGAAGACCAGACGAAGAGTTTGATATTAATTCTGAAATCATTACTGGACGACAACTATAAAAGTATTGTAATTGAAGGGGGGGCCGGCTCGGGAAAAACTGTGTTAGCGGTATTTTTATTCAAGTTGTTGCATACACCCACGGACGATTTTAACTTCGGCGCATTTGGACCAGAGGACATGGTTGTTGCAGATCTTGTATTGCAGCTTAAGAGCAAGCTCCCAAATCCTAAAATGGCATTGGTCATTGCTGTAGATTCCTTTAGATCAACGGTGCAAAAAATATTCAGGAACGTAGAAGGGTTAAATGCAGCAATGGTAGTGGGCCCAGCTGGTCTTCGCAAAAATACTTATGATATTGTTTTGGTTGATGAAGCCCATCGGCTTCGTCAGCGAAAGAACTTGGGCAGTTATTTTGGTGTCTTTGATATAACCTCTGAAGCACTCGGCTTCGATAAGGAAAAAAATCATGAGCTTGATTGGGTCTTGAAACAATCGGCCAAGAATATTCTTTTTTATGATGAATTTCAGTCGGTAAGGCCATCAGACGTTCCTCAAAAGGCGTTCGATTCGCTGAAAAATTCAGTGACGACGAAAACGGAATATCTTTACTCACAATTCAGAGTGAAAGGAGGCGCGAAATATGTAAAGTTCATCACCTGTTTGCTGAATGGAGACGTTCCCCGTAATACAGAAAAAATTAAGATAAAAAATTATGAGTTTCTGCTCTTTCATGATCTGCAACAAATGATCGACCAAATCAGAGAAAAGGAGAGGACCGAACAATTGGCCAGAACGTTAGCAGGGTTTGCATGGCCCTGGGTATCTAAGAAGGGTAAGAAAAAAGTAAAGAGAGACTTTGATATTGAGATAGGAACAATTAAATTAAAGTGGAATAGCGTTAATAAAGACTGGATCAATTCCCCTGATGCTATCAGGGAAGTAGGTTGTATTCATACTGTTCAGGGGTATGATCTGAATTACGCCGGTATTATTTTGGGAAACGAGATTGGATATGACCGTGAAAGGGGAGAAATCATCATCAGAAGGGAGAACTACTTCGACAAGAATGGGAAAAATGGTGTCAAAAATACTGCTCAGCTGAAAAGCTTTATTATCAATATTTATAAGACAATGATGTTACGCGGCATTAAGGGAACATACCTGTATGTTTGCGATGAGGCGCTGCGTGAATATTTTTCCAAATATATCCCGGTATTTGGGGAATCTGATACTATCGATACTGCAAAAGAAAGCGTTCTTAAACCATATGTTAATTGTGTTCCCTTGTATGATCTAAGCGCAGCTGCCGGAAGCTTCAGCGAGCAGCAAAGGGTGAGTGCTGAAACTATTTGGTATCCGGTGGAAGATGGGATCGCTATTTCCAAAGATCATTTTGCTTGTAAAGTGGTTGGGGAATCTATGAATAAAGAAATTCCCAACGGTGCTATTTGCCTGTTCCGCAAATATTCCGGGGGAACCAGGAATGGAGAGATCGTATTGGTAGCACTAACTGACAGGCAAGACGTCGATTTTGGATCGAGCTATACGGTTAAAAAATATTTTAGTAAAAAAAAGCAAGGGGATGACGGCTATTGGGAACACGAACAGATCATTTTGAAACCACTCTCCACTAATCCCTTTTATAAAAACATTCTTCTTGAAGGGAATGAGTTAACCCTCCTAGAGGTGATTGGTATATTTGAAAAAGTTTTGTGAAGTCTTGATAAATACACAATATACGGAAACTGGAAGACGGTAAAGAAGAGGTGATATGGTCATAGGATGTGTTTATAATATCCTTGGAATAAACACTGATGGACGCAGAGAATTGTTTGGGCATGTATGTCTCGGAAAACCGTAATTCTATCAAGTACATAGCCAATAAGGACTGAAAGGTATTTATGGCCGATTTAAAACCGGTTTACCAGGCGGTGAGCAAGGAACAAGCAGAGTACCAACTGAATCAGCTGGACGAAAAATGGGGAAAGAAATATCCGGTTGTTATAGACCCTTGGTGCAGAAACTGGGGTAAGCTCACTACATACTTCCAATATTCGGAAGCCATCCGTAGGCTGATCTGCACCACTAATATTATCGAGGGCTTCCATTGCCAGGTATGTAAGGTGACCAAAAGCAAAGGAGCCTTTACCTCCGATATGGCTCTGCTGAAATTAATCTACCTGGCTGCCCGGAGCATCCGGAAAAAATTGACACGACCCCTTCAAAACTGCAGTCTGGTTGTGTCCCAGTTATTAATTATATTTGGTGATCATCTGAAATTACAGTTATAAATTACCAGGAGACACAGTTTATTTTTACACTCCCTTTTAGGAGGTTAATCATGAAAAAACTACTAATATTATTTTTACTGTGTCTTGTAGGATGTACCGCTACCCATACCTATACCATCTCGTCTCCCACCGGAGATAGGTGTTTAACAATGGTAACCAGGTCCAATTTTCTGTCCGATACTAATTATGCCAGGTTATACCTTAATGCTCCTATAATCGACAAAAACGAATACATCTCAATCAGATGGTCTGATGTTGCTGGTTTTACAGTTGATTGGAATAGCCACCCGTTGAAAATCAGAGCATATCTGTTAAGGGAAAATCATATCCCGGACTCTCTGGCTGAGGTGAAAACCGCTTTAACTGAGGAGGAAAGGAAGGAATTTGACCGCCGAAAAGGTAAGTGGGCGGTATATGACCTGATTGGCATTATTAGTGGAAATTATCCCGCCTGCGGCAAATAGCTAACATAGGCTCGACTTCTGAGTTGGTTTGTTGGAGAATTAGACTTCGACACTGTTTCTGAAGACAGTAAAAAAGCTAATTGAGGAACATATCCGGTTTTTAGCGGACGTAATCCTTATTAGTTATGCTTTTAACGATGTAGATTGTATTGGAAGAAGTTATACTTTCACCACTTCTTCCCTTCCTTCCATTTCGTTCTCACCAGTATCACAAACGTAATCATAATGATAATACATAAGTTACTCCCAGTATCATCTGATTGCTGATGGAAATAGTATTGACCATCACGGAGCTTAATACCGCAGTAACGACCGCAAACCCGCCGCCTGTGAGTCCGCTGGCCTTGCCTGCATATTGAGGAAAACGGATCAAACAATACGACAAGAGGTTATTGAAGATAACCCCGGCGGTACTGTGCAGCAGGAAAACATAGATGAGCAGTGTAAATAGATTGTGGTAGTAGTGTGTTAAAGGTATCATGACTGCCACTACCAGCAATTGCATCATATCGGCTATCATCAGTTTTTTTGCAGAATGCTTTACCTACCAGTATCCTGGAGGTGGTGCTGCCAATTATTACAGAAAGACCGGAAAACATGGCATAATAATCTGTTGTAGTGGGGGAGAAATGTAATTGTTGTTCAATCAAAAAACTGCACATGCCGTATAGCAGCATCATACCATAGCTCAGTCCGATGATGACCATACCGGAAGTAAAGTCCGGTTTTTTGATCATTTTGCCATAGGCTTGTGTGATGGATGACAGGCAGAATGGCTGCGCAGCTTTCATGGATTCGCCGTTCGATGATCAGTTCCATGATAAAGAACGCCAGTCCAAAGTAACCAACGAGCATGAAGTTGGATGACCAGCCCCAGGTTGTCTGAAAATATTCGCCCAGGAAAGGCGCTATGGTGGGGTCAATAGCTCAGATGACGGAGAACATACTTTTAAGGCTTCGCCTTTATAGAGGTCTTTAAAAAAGCACGTTTGCTGATGGCAATTACGGCTACCGTGGACCCCTGTCTGAAGTGTTTATTGAAGTGAGAAGGGTATTCAGAGCCCGGTGCATAGGCAATTTCCAAGATGTTCGAACTCAACGCCTCCCGTACATTAAAATATGCTTTACCGGATTGGTAAAGAAGGTCTGATGGAATGTCCTGGCCGGCCCCCTGGTAAAGCTACGCCAGTGATTCAGTGGGGATGAGCTTGTCCGTCATAACTGTCTGTGCTTATATAATTCTAAGGTAGTAAATTTGTCTCAAGCGGTGATTTCAGCGGTAAAATTAAATAGTGGTAATTTGCGGGCTCCTCATATATCAGGGAGAGCGGGATTTAAACCATTGGGATATTAAAAACCGAATCTATTATCTTTAGATAATTTTTTCAGATTTATGGCAAGAAAAGATAGTGAACTAACCGGGGTTAAGGAAATCGCCAGGAGAGCGAATGTTTCCATTGGAACAGTAGACCGCGTTATTCATAACCGTAAGGGAGTGTCTAAGAAAACCAAGGATAAAATCAATGCGATCATCAAGGAGCTGGATTATCAACCTAATATCTTCGCCAGAAGACTGGCGTCTAAAAAACAACTTGTCTTTGCCATTTTAATTCCGAAAGTTTCACAGGAAACCAACTACTGGGAGGCCCCGCTGCTGGGTATAGAACAGGCCGGCGCGGAGATCAGTCCCTATGGTATTACGGTGCAGCCTTATTTATATGAGGTAAACGATAAAAAATCTTTCCTGGAACAGGTGGCCCGGATAGACCTCGACCAGGTGCAGGGCGTTCTGCTGGCGCCCAGTTTCATTGAAGAATCCGCCCATTTCATCAAAGCACTTGAAAGTAAAAAAATACCTTACGTATTTATCAATTCCGATATCCCGGGGTATAACAGTCTGAGTTATTTTGGCCCCGACCTGTATCAGAGCGGTTATCTTTCTGCACACCTGATGAAATACCTGGTGAAAAGAAAAGAGAAGGTCCTCATTATTAATATATCCCAGGAAATAGATGATCAGCATCATCTCTCCCGTAAAGAGCAAGGCTTCAGGAACTACTTCAAAGATCATAAAATTGAGAGTCCTATCCTGAAAATAGATATCCAGCAAACAGATTATGCGCATGTTAGCAAAGCGCTGGGGCAAATCCTGCGGAAAGAGCCTGTAGCAGCTATTTTTGTCACCAACTCGCGGGTTTCCACGGTAGCGAAATATTTAAAAAAGACAAAAGACACCCAACCGATTTTAATAGGATTTGATTATACCAAAGAGAACCTTGTCTTCCTCAAAGAGGGCATTATTGATTTTCTGATTTGCCAGAAGCCCCGGGAACAGGGATATAAAGGATTGATGGCCTTATATCAGTTTGTGCTCCATTCCAGGACCGGCGAAAAAAACAATTTTATGCCGATTGATATCATCACCAGTGAAAACTGTGATTTCTACATCAATTAAACTTCCTTTTTAAAAAAGAATAGCCCCGCGTGTTTGGAAATAAAGAAAATGTTTTGTTTTTTCGTGTACGTTAACGCAACGTGATTTACAGTACTTTACGCATGATTTCGCTATGTCGTCTGCGCCAGCTTTTTATGCCCGCAAACAGGGCAGGCTGATTAATTATCATTCAAATTCTATCATGAACTTAAACGTGTTTTATCTGCAGGAAGATCCTTATGCTGCTGCAGATCTGCTGTCAGAGAAGCTCCGTGTCTATCCCCGGTATGATTTAACGAACAATTCCTGGCCTCAGATATCCACCCATTGCACTGCAGATTTTACTATCGCACATACAGGGAAAGATATCCTCCTCCATTTTACCGTGTATAATGACTATTTCCAGGCTGTTCAACGGCCGGTTAACAGTGAGGTGCATCTTGATAACTGTGTGGAATTTTTTATTGCCTTCGGCCAGTCTGATCATTATTATAATATTGAGTTCAATTGCCTGGGCATTGGCAAAATAGGTTATGGTAATCAAAAATTGAACAGGGTTCTTTTGCCCGAAGCGGTAGTGCGACAGATCAAAACAGTGGTTAAAGCTACCGTGATAGAAGGAGCGTTCAACTGGGAAATGACGATGTGTATCCCTGCGGGAACCTTTGTCTACCATGAGATTCCGGGCTTCAGTGATATGACCGCCAGGGCTAATTTTTATAAGTGCGGCGATGGGCTGCCGCATCCGCATTATTTATGCTGGAATAAGATTACTTCACCGGGGCCTGATTTTCACCGCCCGGACTATTTCGGGGACATTCATTTTCTGCCTGTCAACAGCGTATCTGCAGCACGTATCAGCTGATAAAAATGTTTTTTTTCAAAAAAAACGTGTACGTACCCGTTTTTTTAATATATTAGCATAGTCGTGTGCCTAAACGTACTTACAGGGATGTAGCAAAAACAATCTAAAGCCAACCATTATGAATAGATTTTTTCTCATGCTGCCCATTTTACTGTCTTGTAAACAAGATATGGTCCTGTCGGGGAGGGGACCGGGCCCATCTGCGCCGGCATCGGCGACCACGGCGGTCAACACCACCACCCTGCACTTCAGCGGTTACAATTGGACCGTTAAGAACGGCAGCGGCATAGGACCCGGACCCAATACATGGGCAGCCGGCAATGCCTGGGTAGATGCAGCCGGACTGCTTCACCTGAAAGTGTCTTATGATAGTACCGCCGCTAAGTGGGTATGCGCAGGAATTACCTCTGTCGATAACTTTGGTTATGGTACTTATCAATGGCAGGTACAAGGACCGGTCAGTACCCTGGATAAAAACATTGTGGCCGGGTTGTTCCACTATGGAGGGCCGGATGGTTTTAACGAGATGGATGTGGAATTCGCCCGCTGGGGAGATGATGCTAAACCGAATGTGAATTACAGCGTTTATCCGGCAGCAGGCAGCAGCGGCAAGGCGCAACATATGCGGACGGCATGGACACAGTCAGGCGGAACATCCAGTACTCACCGGTATACCTGGACAAAAGATTCAGTGGTGTTTAAAAGTATGAATGGTTTCTATAATGATGATACCAACCTGTTTTTTACCTATACTTTTCTGCCACCCAACACCATTATCCCTACCGCGGCCATGCCGGTGAAAATGAATCTATGGTGTTTCCGGGGCATGGGACCCAGCGATGGGAAACCAGTGGAGATCGTAGTGAGGAGTTTTAAATTTACGCCCGCTCCGTAACAATAACTTTTTTTTAGCTACTTACCGTGTACGTAAACGTTTTTTGTCATGTGTTAAACAGAAGAGGTCCATCTCAGGTATACTGAGCGGATATATCAACCAAGTAAAACCGTTATGAAAAAGATATACTTAATGACGATGCTGCTCGCATTCTCCATGCTGAGCGCCTTCTCACAGGTCAATCCTTTTACCCTTACCGGGAAGGTCACCGATGGGAAAACAAACGAGATTTTAATCGGCGTGTCTGTTCATGTACAGGGAACTGACAAGGGCGCCACGACAGACAAAAACGGGAATTTCAGTGTAAAGCTGAATCCGGGTGCTGTCATTGTGGTGAGTTATATTGGTTACCAGAACCAGCAGATTAATATTGGCGACCGTAAAACGTTAAATATTAAACTGATGCCCGATCCACGGCAACTTTCTGAAGTGGTCATCAATGTGGGTTACGGTACCCAAAAAGTGAAGGAAGTCACCGGCGCCGTAGGATCCATCACTGAAAAACAAATGGACCACCATGCTTTAGGCGACGTCAACACCAGCTTACAGGGTAAGATCGCAGGGTTGCAGATCACCAGCAATTCCGGTGAGCCCGGCGCAGGTGCTACTGTCAGAATCCGCGGCGCATCTTCCATCAACGGCAGCAGTCAGCCATTATACATCGTAGATGGTGTGCCTATCAACTCAGATACCTATAACGGCGGGCTGGTAGATGATGCCTCCACGTTTAGCCCCCTGTCAGATTTAAATCCACAGGATATTGCTTCCATAGAGGTGTTAAAAGACGGTACCGCTTCTATATATGGGTCCAGGGCTTCCAATGGGGTGATCATCATTACCACTAAAAGCGGAAAGAACGCTAAAAAACCGGAGATCCAGTTTTCGGCGAATGGAAGCGTGGCTGCGCTGACCAGGAAAATAGGGATGCTGAATGCCCCTCAGTTCAGAAGTGCGTATATGGATGCGGTGTATAACTTTACGGGAGCGCAGACCACCAAGGTATCTGTCATCGATTCCCTGCATCCGTATTACTCCCGGAACAATAACTGGCAGGACCTGATGTACCGCACCGCGTTTCAATACAAGGCAGATGTAAGTATCAAAGGCGCTGCCAAAGACAATAATATCAATTATTTCGTCAGTGCCGGGTATAAAGACATAGATCCTGTTATCATCAATACCAGGTTTAAGCAGACCTATGCCACTGCAAAACTTTACTACAATATCAGCAAGGCAATCTCCGGTAATACCAACTTCAATATATCTACCAACAATTATAACAGGATACTCACCGGTCTCAGTAATCAAAGTGCCATCTACCAGGCGTTAAGTACAATGCCTGTTTACGCGCCCTATGATCCCATTAGCGGGCAGATTATCCCCTTACTGGAGGGCAGTAAGCCCAACCCGATCGCGATCTCCCAATTGGCCGCTAATAAGATAGCCCGGTGGAGGATGTTCGGTAATCAGGATTTCAGGGTGAAGCTTGCTAAAGGCCTGGACTTTAAAACGACTTTGGGATTGGACTATTCCAATACAGAGGAAACAAACTTTACACCGCAGGCGCTTTTACCACAGGGGCAAATCAGTTCTTCTTACCTGACTACCGGTAAAAACTATTCCTTTATCAATGAAAATACGCTGAACTATAATACTACGCTGAACCGCAATCACCACCTGACTTTCCTGCTGGGCCAGTCTTATCAGAAATTTACGGACAACAATGTGAATGTGGTGGGCAAAGGGTTGATTGACGCCAAGATAACCACCATAAACGGCACCTCCGTGGTATCGCTGTATAACCAGAATATTGAGGAGTATAGTTTGTTATCCTATTTCGGCAGGGCCAATTATGATTACAAAGGAAAATATCTTTTCTCTGCGGTGATGAGGGCAGATGGTTCTTCGAGGTTTGGACCGCAGAACAAGTTTGGCTATTTCCCTTCATTCTCCGCCGGCTGGCGTATGTCGGAGGAGGATTGGTTTAAACCACTCCGCTTTATTTCAGATGCCAAACTCCGCGGAAGTTTTGGCGTAACCGGCAACCAGTCCATCGGCAATTACGCCTGGCAGGGCGCTTTAAGCAGCGCCGGTACTTACCTGGGAAATGTGGCCATTGTGTCCAACGGTGTTTCCAATACCTCCCTGCGATGGGAGACCACCAAACAAGTAAATATCGGTCTGGACCTGGCCTTTTTGGAGGACAGAATCCGTTTTACCGCCGATGCCTATCTGAAAAAAACTTCCGGGCTTTTATTTGATGTAGCCGTTCCCGGAACAACGGGGTATACTACCGTACCTGCCAACTTTGGCAACCTGGAAAATAAAGGGCTGGAGTTTACGCTCTCCACGCTCAATATAGACCGGGAGCTTAAATGGAATTCCACTTTTACTTTATCACTGAACAGAAACAAGGTACTCTCTCTGCCGGGTAACCAGGACTACCGTCCGAATATTTACAACATGGCCAGAGTGGGAGAGGCTGCAGGGGTGTTTTACGGTCTGAAAGCTTTGGGAGTATATGCTAACGACGCAGATAATGTTTATCAGCGCGACGCTGCCACCGGCGTTGTAACGCCTTACCGCCAGGGATCTGCCAACGGCGCCGTTTACAAAGCCGGGGATGTGATCTGGCAGGATGTAAATGGTGATGGTATCATTAATGATGCTGATTTGCAGGTGATCGGCAATCCCAATCCCGATTTTACCGGTGGTTTCCAAAATGAATTCAGCTATAAAAATTTCACGCTGTCCACTTTGATTACCTACAGCTTCGGGAATGATGTATTTAATGAAGTGAAAAGAAACCTGGATGCTTCGCCCTACGATCAGAATTTAACAACTGACCAGTTGAGAAGATGGCGGAAACCGGGAGATATTACGGATGTTCCGCGATTGGTGAAAACAGATCCCATGTTGAATTATGCTATTTCGAGCAGGTTTGTGGAAGATGGTTCTTTTATCAGGATTCAAAATCTTGCGTTGAATTACAGGATCCCTGCGAAAGCGCTGGGGAGACTGAAAGTAAGCAATGCAGTGGTAGGCTTCTCGGTAGTGAACCTGTTCACCTTTGGTTCATATACAGGATATGATCCGGAAGTAAGCTCCTCTACCAACGCACTCGCTGTAGGTGTTGACCGTGGGTCTTTCCCCAGAACCAGAACTTATAATTTGTCATTGAACTTTAGCCTTTAAGTAACATGAAACAGCAAAATCATAAAATTTACGGCCTGATATTGATTGCATTGGTTTTCTCGTTCGGTTGCAAGAGGGCGCTGGACATTGATCCTACCACTTCCTATTCCGGTTCCAATTTCTGGACTGAGCCTCCACAGGCCACTGCAGCCTTATACGGCGCCTATACTGTTTTACAGGGAGCCATGGGACCCGGATCGGTTTTATATGGAGAAGGCCGGGCTGATAATGTGGTGTTAAATCCACTGGCATTAAGTTCCCAAACGTTGAATTTATTAACCAATAATCTTAATTCCAGTTTGCCTGTTACCAGTTGGAATAATTTCTACCGGGTGATTAATCAGTGTAACCTGATTTTAAAGAATACCCTGGAGATGAAGAACAAAGGGCTTTATTCCAGCAAAATGGCGGACTATAACAGTGTAAGGGGGCAGGCCTTTGCCATGCGGGCCTTCTGTTATTTTTACATGACGCGGATCTGGGGTAAATTACCCCTGGTAACAGAACCGTTTTTGGATGCCAATCAGCCGGTGAGTATCCCGCGTGCGGATACGGCGGCTGTTTATACGCAGATACAGGCCGATCTTGATTCTGCCTCATTAGCGCCTATTCCGGCTTCCTATGCCACGGCGCCCGCTACCAGGGCGCAGTTTACAATGGGAGCGGTAAATGCCATGTATATGGACTTCTATATGTGGCGTCATCAATACACGAAGGCATTGGATATCTCACAGAAAATCATGAGTAATTCCCTGTATTCACTGGCTTCTCTGTACAATGCTTCCTCTACGGTTGATTATAACGTAAACCCGGAACTCATTGACAATACGGCTTATGCCCAGATGTTTACCAAAGGGTTTTCAACGGAATCCATATTTGAAGTGGATTATAATTTTGCAGAGCGGGCTACGCGGTCGTTTTTAATTACCGTTTATGGCGACCTGGGCTTCCAGCCTTTCTTTAAAGCGAGCGGTTATCTTTCCAGTAAATTTACTTCCACTGATTTGCGCTCGAAAATCAACTTTGATACCAATTCCGGTATCATGAAATTCTTTGAGAAATCGGGATTTGTACGGGGTACACAAGATGATAAGAATATTATTGTTTACCGTTTAGCAGATATACTGCTGTTACGTGCGGAAGCGCTGAATAAAACCGGCGATGTTCCGGGAGCGATGGCGCTGGTGAACCAGATCCGTAAGCGGGCCGGGGCTGCTGTATATACAGATGCCTCTTTCGCCGGACTGAATACCGACCAGATTGAAGACATTATCCTGGATGAACGGGCGAGGGAGCTTTGTTTTGAAGGTAAAAGATGGTTTGACCTGGTGCGTACAGGTAAAGCCAGTAAAGTGATGCAGCCTATCAATGGCCTCACCAAACCGGAAAATTATCTGTGGCCTATCAGTCTCACAGAAATCAGATTAAACCCTTCACTGGACCAAAACTCCTATTATCAATAAAATATTTAAAGATGAAAAAATTTAGTCTTTACCTAAGAGTATTTTTTCTCTGTGTGTATGTATTCGCTGTAGCGGGTTGCGGTAAATTCGAACTGCTGAAAAACGAGGACAGTAAAGGAGCGGATGCGGGCGCCAACCTGAAATCAATGACGCTGCAACAATATCTGCAAACCGACTTTAGTACCGGTTTAACAGAACTCGATCTTTTTGCAGCAGCAGTAAAACGGGCAGGCCTGATGGATATGCTGGGCACCAGCGAGGATTATACCGTGGTATTCCTCAACAATAACGGTGTTAAGCAGTTATTGTCTACCATCGGTTATGCCAGTATAGACGCGGTACCGCCGGTTATCCTGAAGAACCTGCTGGGCGATCTGATCGTGAAAGGAAAGATAAAATCTACCGACCTGGCTATCGATGAAACCCGGAAAATAGAAACCATTAACGGAAACTATATCTATTACACCAGAACAGCCAGTTCATCAGATCAGTATATACTGAACATCAACAAAGACGCGTCGCTGGGTTCTGCTGCAGCCCTGGTGAGGTCCCAGAACCTGGAGTTTAAAAATGGGGTGGCACAGGTGACCGCCCAGTTCACTTTTTACCGCTTACAGGATGACAAACCAGATGACGCTGATCCTGGCGCTCCTGTGGAAACACAGAAAATTATGGTGGCTAAAGATGTGTACGTTCGTGGCGGGCCGGGTAATTCCAATGCCAATTTCAACGATCCGGCCACCATTGATCTGAAGGCAGTAAGTGCAGCGGATGCTACTGTAGGCCGTATCGGCGTAATGCAGTATCCACTGGAAAAACCAACCTTTGGCGACAAAATCGGCGCCGCCAGAATGTATGTGTATATTTATAACACCGGTTTAACATCCGCCACTACTTTTTCTTTTGCTGCATATTTAGGAGAGAACAAAGACTGGAACGAGAGTACCATTACCTGGAATAATGCGCCCGCTTACAACGCTGTTCCTATGTCTACGCTACCCATACCCGGCGCCACTACCGGATGGGTGTCGTTTGATATCACCTCCGCCGTTACCCAGATCTATGCCAACAATGGAACGTTTATCAACGTGTTTTTAAAACATAATGTGGATAATTTCATTAAACTCCGGCCCAGGGAATTTTCAGGAGGGGCTTATGCTGCCTATATTGCTTTAACCTCCCCTCCGCAAACGCTGCTGAAACCCGGAACAATAAGCCCGCTGACAGTTTCCGCGACGAAACAGATGGCGACCCTATTGCCCGCTAACCTGAAAATGGAAGGTACCGCTGATAAAAATATTACCTATACCGTAAAACAAATTCCGGCAGCCGGATTTTTAGTGAAATACGGTATTCCGTTAGCGGCCAATGCTTCATTTTCACAGGCGGACATTGTAAAAGGAGCGATTAAATATCTGTATAACGGGTCTGGTAATACCGATCAGGTTGTTTTTGAGGCCAGAGACCAGAATGGGGGTTATTATGAATCGGCATTAAAGCTGGATATTGCCATTAACTAAGTCAGGTATGAAAAGAATAATCTGTCTCGTGATGCTTTTGCTCACTTGTTCTGCGTATACAAAAGCATCGAATAATCCTGTCTCCCCGTTTCCGGTGAGGGGTTTTCATCTCGATCTGCGTATCCAGGTGATACCCATGCCGGCACTAAAAAAACTGGCATCACAGCTGGTAAAAGGCGGTATCAATACACTGGTGATGGAATGGGAGGGAACTTATCCTTTCCTGGAAGAACCGTTGATTCCTAACCGCTATGCCTATACGCGGGAAGAAGTGAAGGATTTTATTGCCTATTGCAGTGCTATTCATCTGGATGTGATCCCGCTTCAACAGAGCTTCGGGCATGTGGAATACATCCTGAGAAATCCCAAATACAAAGACCTGAGAGAGGACCAGAAAGATTACTCCCAGATAAACCCAATACGGGAAGCGGAGGCGAAAAAACTCTTTACTACGTTGTATAAAGATCTTATCTCCACGCACAATTCCCCTTATATCCATATTGGCGGTGATGAAACGTATCTGCTGGGCCACTCGGAAGAGTCTAAGAAAAAAATCAAAGCGGTTGGCATTGGCAGGTTGTATGGCGACTATATCAAAATGCTTTGTGATGTGGTGGTGGGATTGGGTAAAAGACCGGTACTCTGGGCAGATATCGCCTTAAAATACCCGGAGGCATTGCAGGGACTGCCTAAGGAGACCATTTTTATCGATTGGAATTACGGATGGGACATCAATATGTTTGGTGATCACCAAAAGCTGATGCAGAGTGGCTTTGAGATCTGGGGAGCGCCTTCCATCAGAAGTCATCCGGATAATTATTTCCTTACCCAGTGGGCGAAACACTTTAAGAATATTACCGATTTCGTGCCTATGGCCAGGGAACTGGGATATAAAGGTATCATCATGACCTCCTGGTCTACCTCCGGATTGTATTCGCCGGTATTTGAAACCACCAGGGATATTATCGACCTGTATGCCATCCGGCATGTTTATCCCATCAGTGGATTTAATATGCTGATAGCAGCCTTCCTGGAATCCGTTAAAACCGCCAGGCCACTGGATGCGGAAGGTTTTATTAATGGTTATTGCCAGTCGCAATATGGTTTGAGCAGCAATGAGGCGAAGATGTTCTGGAAAGCCATATCCGCAGTTCCCTACGAGATTACGCAGGGAAAGCCGGTCAATACCGATCTGAGTATCGATCAAATACTGGACAGTACTAAGCAAGCATTGACAATACTGCAACAACTGAAGCCGGTTAAAAATGCAAAAGAATTTGAGCATTACCGGCTAATGACCGCTATCAGGGTACAATATCTTTCCTACCAATCCATAGAAGCCAGGGCGAATGCCCCGGAAATGACGGCCGATAAACTGAAGCCGCTGATGGCTGAGCTGGAGGCCTTGCGCACCCAGGACCTGGACAGGAAGTTTACCGAACTCAATTCCACCGTGATGTATCCGGCAGAAATTATGCAGGAAAATGCGCTGAGGAATGCCAAAATTGAGGTGTTACTCGACAGGCTGAAAAGGCTTAAATAATGTTTTGTTGTTGACTGTTTTAAAAGAGAAAATTGTATAAGATATTATTTAACGCCTTGCTTTGGGCGTTGGTTTTTGGAGCGGATACCCGTGCAGTCGCCCAACCAGGGCCGGCAACCGACCAACTGGAAATCAGTTGGCATGTTTACCAGAACAACTACCTGGGGAAAGACCAGACGTTGTTTTCGATGGGTATCCGTAATAACGGAAAAACTACATTTCCCAATAAGGGGTGGAAAATCTATTTCAATCATGGAAAAAGATGGAGTACTGTTGAAGGGACGACGCAGCTAAAGATCAATCATGTCAATGGGGGGCTGTATTATATTTCGCCGGGAAAAGACGTTGGGACACTGAGGCCGGGAGAAAACCTGGAGCAGTCCTTCGTGTCCAATTCCTGGGTGGTGAACAAGAGCGATGCGCCGCAAGGATTTTATCTGGTATGGGATACGGCTGCCGGCATCGGTATCCCGCTGCGCGACGTGAAAATATCCATCCCTGAAGACATGCATCAAATGGACCGGTTTAAGGGCGACCGGGAATTGTCTTCCGCGCAGCGTTATTTGCTCAACGAACGGGGTAAAACCCAGCAGCGGGAGCAGCCGGAAATATTCCCGACGCCGCTTGTTTACAAAGAAACGCCGGGTTATTTTAAATTGGACGCCGCCGTTGACCTGGTCACTGATCATGCTTTTGATGCCGAAGTACAGCTGTTTGCGGATGAATTGGGATTGCTGGTGGGTAAGAGGCCGAAGATCTCTTACGGAAATAAAAATCAAAAGAGCATCGTATTTGAAAAAGACAGCTCCGTTAAAGAAAACAGTTATCAGCTTCGTGTAGCCCCCTCCGGTATCCTGATTACGGCTAACAGCGCCAGGGATATTCATTATGGCATACAGTCTTTAAAAGTGTTGCTGGATCCTTCTGCCTATGCTACCTCCGGGAAAAGGAAAACCATACCCGTCAAATGTGTGGAAGTGGAAGATCGTCCCTTGTTTGGGTTTAGGGCGATGATGCTGGATGTAGCGCGGAATTTCCATTCCAAAGAAGCGGTGATGAAACTGATAGACCTGCTTTCTCTATACAAGTTTACCACGCTGCATTTTCATCTGAACGATGATGAAGGCTGGCGATTACAGATCCATGCATTGCCTGAACTTACCAGTGTAGGCGCTAACCGTGGTCACGGGATCAATGAGCAGGAAAGTCTGATGCCTTCATACGGGTCCGGCCCATTGGCGGGGAGACCGGCGGGCAGCGGCTTTTATTCAAGAGCTGATTTTGTTGAAATCTTACAATATGCGAAGCGCCGGCATATCGACGTGATCCCGGAAATAGAAACACCGGGGCATGCCCGTGCGGCCATTATTTCGATGCAGGCGAGGTATCATCGCCTGATGAAGTCCGGCGATACTGCCGGGGCAAAAGCTTATTTACTCAGAGATATGGCAGATACTTCTGTGTATCGTTCGGTACAGCAATGGAATGATCATGTGATGGATGTGTCTTTACCTTCTGTATATCACTTTTTGGAAACCGTTACAGATGAGATTATTGACATGTACAAAGAAGCGGGCGCGCCGCTACAGACCATCCATTTTGGCGGAGATGAAGTGCCTGCCGGAGTTTGGACGGGATCGCCATCTGTGAATGCGTTGAAGGAAAAACATCCGGAAATAAAAAATGCGGCGGATCTGTGGGATTTTTTCTTCGACCGTATTGCTACCATGCTGGAACAAAGAAAACTATATTTCTCCGGTTGGGAAGAAACGGCGCTGAAGAAACCGGCTGTTCCCGGCCGCAAGAAATGGCAACCGAACCCTTTATTCCTGGATAGGAATTTCCATGTGAACGTATGGAATAATATGGCTGGTAACGAAGATCTGGCGTATAGACTGGCTAATTCGGGCTATAAGGTTATTCTATCTTTTGTGACCAATTTTTATTTTGATATGGCCTATGTCCGGGAGTTTGATGAACCCGGTTTTAACTGGGGAGGGTTTATCAACCTGGAGCAGGCATATAAGTTTATTCCTTTCGATTATCTGAAGAACCAGCATACAGATTATGTGAACAGGCCTTTACCGGCGTCGATGCTGCGGCAGTTTGAACCGCTGACGGAACAGGGGAAACAACATATACATGGTATTCAGGGCCTGCTTTGGTCTGAAACAGTTAGTAGTCCGGATCGGCTGGAGTATATGTATTTGCCCAGGCTGCTGGCCTTGTCGGAGAAAGCATGGGCTGCGCAACCGGAGTGGGCGGTATCGACAGATACGGTAGCATCCAAACGGTTGTATGAGCGGGACTGGTATACCTTCACGACATCAGTCAGCAGAGAACTGAAACGGTTGGACTATTACGGTGGCGGCTATACGTATAGAATACCTACGCCGGCAATCAGGCTGGATAATGGGATGGTGAGCGTTAATACAGATATTCCTGGTTTTCAGATCCGCTATACGACAGACGGCACTATTCCAACTATTAAAAGCAAACTGTATCAACAACCATTGAAACACTTAACCGGACTTCGTTTCAGGGCTTTCAATGATGCAGGCAGGGGAGGGGCTGTCAGTCAGTGAGCCGTTACCGCAGGGCATTAAAATTTGAACTGCTACCATGTTTCCGCTACAGGTCTTAGTTTTAGGTTGATATTAATTTATTTGTTTAACCTAACTCTGTCTAGCATGAAACATTCTAATGGATGCTACATTAGCTCATTCATCTGTATTGCATCATTAACGCTCCTCTTTGCCTGCTCCAAGGGCGATAAAGATCTGAAAGACCCTGCCCCAATACCCAATGCGCAGGAAAGCATGACCAATTACCTGGTTCATCAGGGTTTTGATCGCCAGCATATTGTCTTTGATAAAGACCGTGTGGTGATTGACGGGGATATTATTATTGGTATGAATGACCTCAAACAACGTACAGCCGATTGGGAAGCTGAACAGCGCTCTGGTGTACCTGCAACAGAACAGAAGAGAGGACCTTACCTTATTTCGAATGCTTATAATAATAACGTGAAATTTTACATTGATCCGGGGGTGCCTCCGGTTTGGGTAACAGCCATTCAGGGTGCGGTTGCTAACTGGAATTCCGTGAACGGTACCCGGTTGAGGTTGTCTATCGTAAACAACCTGGCGAGTGCCAATACCCGCGTTTTTATGGGTTATGAAAATTCCAACTGGATCGCCAGGGCCTATCTGCCTGCATCAGATAACAAACCCGGGGTAACTGTTGAAATTAATTCCAAGTACAATACCCTCTCCGCTACCCAGCAGCTGTTTGCTATCACTCATGAATTTGGCCACACCGTGGGTTTTTACCATACTGACCAGGCCACAGGTACCCAGATACCAGGAACACCACTCACAGATCCCAACTCTGTGATGAATTCAACTGTACTCCCCTGGAATGGGTTTACAGCTGGTGACATCAAGGCTACACAGGTATTGTATCCGCTGTAACAAAAATGGAGGAGGATTTTTTAGGGTTGACTGAACGTGTTGCCTCAAAAGCATCATGCTTTTGAGGCAACACGTCAGGCCTGCTATCTCACCCTGTCCGGGTGAAAATACATTCTGGCATAATCCAGCATGAATGGTCCCGGCGTTACTACATATTGCTGTACTAATCCTTTTTCTCCGGCGAGGGGTAACTGCATACCGGAAACGGCTATCCTGCTTTTACCTTCATTGTCTTCAAACGCCCACTGATCGGTGGTGCCGGTTCTGGTGAAACAGAGGCTGGCGGCATCATCTACATTGGTTTTGGTATTAAAATCTGCTCCGGCTAAATAATCTGTATACAGCCAGTTGCCAGGTTTTACATTCTTCGCCAGATAAGTTCTGTACTCCTTACCGTTACTATCTGTTCTGAAAAGGAATATATCCAGTGGTGTATCGTTATCGGTATAATGAATATAAAACCCCAGTTTATTGGTAGCTACATCTGCTGCCGGTGGTTGTACCTCCTGCACTTTGCCATTGAGATATAAAAAGCTGATAGCGGCTTTTGTTTCACCGGATGGCAGTGGTTTACGCAGGATAACCTGTTTGGTGACGGTATCTGTGATGACTACCGTTTTCTGTTGTTGATTTTCGGTGTAAGCATATGCTACACTGAATTCGAATTTTTCCGTTGGCTTAAATACTTTATCACCAGCGTATACGGTGGTGTCTATCGTTACCCGGAGTGCGTTTTCGGAGCCGTTATAGCCGTTAATGACTACATGCATAGCTTTCCGGACATGCAGTTCTTCTTTGTTGCAGGCTACGAGAGCTGTTGATAGTAAGAACAGTAGCTGTGCGGCCTTTTTAAGTCTTTTCATTTTGGTTGTGTTTTACAATTCCAGTTTTTTAACGAATCTCATGCTGTTACCGGCGGGTGCTTCTTCGAATATATATATCCTGGAAGACGCTGCTGATGCGGCCGGCTTGGGTGCGGTGGTGGACGTTGCGTGCCAGGTGTAGGCAGAACCTGCTGTATAAAATTCGTTGGTACCCGCTTTATATACATACACCAGGAACAGTACCGGTGTTGGTTGTCCGTTGTAAGTCTGGCCGGTAGTAGAGAACGTCGGAATACTTACCGGTGCTGAAAATTCATTGGGTTTTACATTTTTAATCCGGGCAATTTCTTCAAACACTTTTGGGGTGAAGTAGTATTTACCCAGCACAATATCCACCGGCTCCGTATAGTGGGTAACGGTAGGGTTGAACATATAGGATATTTTTATTTTTCCCTCTTCAAATGCCGGTATTTCGGGCATTTTGTTCATTTGTCCATTGAAGTAAAAGAACTCAAATGTAGCGGGACTATCTTCCTTTTTCAGTGCTTTGTTCATCACTACTTTACCGGTACCTTTTTCCGTGATGCTTAGATTCACCGTGGATTGGCTAAAAGGAATGATACAACCTTTGGTAGCATCAAATTTTCCCGGGTCTGCCTGGGTAACGTGGAAGGTATCGAGTTTGACTTCCAGCGATTCCTCGCTTCCGTTGTACCCTTTCACAGTAACAGCCAGCATATTGTCTTCATAAAGAAAATCGGGCTCTTTTTTATTACAGGCCAGCAGTGTGCCCGTCAATACGGCAAAAAGTATATGGATCGTTTTCATTTTTTTTGATTTTAAGCATTAGAATGTATAGGCCGCGGTTAAACTAAAGGAAGCGCCTACTTTCCGGACAAAAGTTTCTTTATCGCCTACTCTCACTTTGGTTTTCCCGTCAGTGGAGGTTTCTAAATGTCCTTCTTCATATTTCTGGGAGAAGCCGTCTTTCCACTCATAGATTTCCGACCATTCGGTTGCGGTGATAAAGGAGCCTGCGAGTCCCTGCCATTTATCCTGAAGTTTATAGGTGTCGCTGCTATTGATGTAGAAGCGGTAGGGGCTGTTGGTAAGGTTGCTCATATTGAACCTTACATTCAGCTTTTTATTTTTCAGGAAGGAATAGCTGATCTGTGCATCCAGCTGGTTACGGGGGCGTTCGTATTCTACAATGTTGGGTTCCATACCGGTGGCGAAGGTTTTATAACCCATATGGTTATACGCGATATTAGCACCCAGGCGATCGCCGCTGTATTGCAACCCGAGGTTGTATAGTACCGGCACCTGGCCATACAGCGGACGTTTTTCTTTCACCATTTTTTTAGTGCGGTAGGAGTAGGTGTTACCGTATATGTCTGCGCTCATTGATTTGCTTTCATACTGGGACGCCTGTACGGTAGATGTCTGGAGGGTAAGGTTACCACTGAAGTATACATTATCCAGGAACTTCCAGCCGGGATTCATGAAGCCGAGACTCTTCCGCAGGTCTGCTTCCCAACCATGTACCTTCGCCCATTCGGAGTTGCTGGTGGTGAGGTATACCCGCATGCTGGCATCTGTCCAGTTGCGGTACAGTTCTACCGGCTTATCGAAGTATTTGTAGAAATAACCGAAGGAGAGTACTTCACCTGGCTTGGGATACCATTCCAGGCGGAGATCGTAGTGATCAATAACAGTGGATAACACACCTTCATTGCGACGGTAACCAGCCACCGAGGGGTCGTAGCGTATCATTAATGAGTTTTCGATCAATGCCGGGCGAACCACTGATTTTGAATAAGCTGCCCGGATGTTGAAGTTGCTGAACGGAGTGGCAGTAAGGCTGGCAGAAGGCAGGTAACGCCAGGCTTTTTCTTCTGTTTCCGCGTTGGCAGTGGCAGTTACAATCTTCCCTGTTTCCGGATCAACATATTTGTTTTTGTCGCCTTGTTCTATCAGCTTGTCAATAGCCAGATCATTGGCGCTATTTTTAAATCTTTCGTATTTGTAGTATTCTGCTCTGATGCCCCACACCAGTCTAAGCCATTTGTTAAATCGGTTATCCAGCATAGCATATAATGCCTGGTTGTTATTCTTACCCTCATATCCATTTCTGGAGAAAGCGGCCGGATAATACAGGAGATCTTTCTGCGGATCTTTAAAATCCAGGAACTGCCCCCATTGTTGCACCGGTACAAAGGGATACACATTGTTTCCCGTTTGTACGTTACCGATAGGCAGGATAATCCAGTCGTACAGCCCATGCCGTTCCATAAACTGATAACCTGCTTTTACCACCTGTTTTTGTCCCGCCAGTTTCAGCTGATAGCTGAGCGCGCCTTCCGCTATTTTATTGGTTTCGCGGTAATAATATTGCCCTCTGTTGAAAGTCCCGTAGCCGGGGTTGGTCAGCGCAGTAGGCATGACATTGTAAACGGTTCCATTCAGCGTTTTGTAGGGATAGAGCCAGGCTTCTACCGCATCCAGTTCGTTGTTGGTAAGACTGTTACGCGCCAGGTTCCATTCAAACTTAAAGTCACCCAGCGTATGTTCACCATTGATACGGTTTTGCAGCATATCAATGAACTTGGGGCGGTCATATTCCCGGATTTCCGGCAGTTCACCGCCGATTTCATTCCCCCAGCCTACAATGCGGGAGAACTGGTTGTTAAAAACGCGGGAGTAGAAATTACGTAAAGTGATTTTGTGGTGTTTAGCGCTCCAACCCATGTTCAGCAATGCTCCCCAGGAGGTAACATAGTTGTATTGATTGGAGAAGGTGGGCAGCAGCTCTTCGCCGGTGACAGCATCATAACGGGTATTACCCAGTTTTTCCCAGTTCCCTCTTTCAAAACGGGGAATATCATCGATGGACTGTTCATTCCGATAGCTCAGGGAACCTACAAATCCGAAGCGGCTGTTGTGGAGCTGGTAATTACGGCCCAGGCTGAGTTGGTAGCTCTGTCCGGGAGCTGCTGTGTAGGTCCGGGTACCCAGGCGTTCGAAGCCTCCTATTCTTTTGTTTTGTGCGGCTATCATGGCCGGGGTGATCGGTGTCACACCAGCAGGAGGCAAGGCATTAGGGTCAGTCAGTTTATAATTATCGTTGGTAAAAACCATCAGATCTTTAGGGAAATGGTTTCTGCTGCCGTCGTCAAATCCCAGGTAATCTTTTTTACCACGGCCGTAACCCAGAAAGTCGTGGCCGGTACTGCCGGAAATATATTTGGTGCCCGCACTGATGGTGGTGAAATTTTCGTTGGGGATAGCGAATGTGTTCACCTGTACCAGGCCTCCGCCGAAACCGAAGCTCATATCCGGTGTAGCGGTTTTGGATACCACCACATTATCTATCAGGTTGCTGGGGATAATGTCGAATTCGAAGTCACGTACCTGTACGTCGGTACTGGGCAACACGGCGCCATCCATCATGGCGATGTTATAACGCTCTGCTATGCCCCGTACTACCACCCGGCGATTATCAACCGTACTAACGCCGGAAATACGCTTCAGTGTTTCTCCTACGTTTTTGTCCGGCAGCGCAGATATTTGTTCCCGGCTAATACCATTGGAGATGCCTGCTTCGTTTTTCTGGCGGGTATACAATGAGGCAGTCGTTTCCTTGCTGGCGGAAGAAGTAATGACTACGCCGGTTAATGTTCCCTTCTGCCGTTTCATGGTTACATTCAGCTGAAATGTTTGTCCATCCTTTATGTCCACATCTGTTACCAGTTTGGAAGCATATCCGACGGAACTGATCCGGAGCTGGTATTTCCCTTTTGGCAGCGCGATACTGAAGGAGCCATCTGTTTTACTGGTAGTACCCAGACTGCCTATACGTATAGTTACCCCCGGCAGCGGATCACCTGTTTCTTCGTCGATGATTTTTCCGGCGACGCGGCCGTTTACCATGGCGGCACCGGTTTCAGGGGTAGCAGTTGCCGGCTTTAGTATAATGGCGCCATCGCTGATACTATAGGCAATGCCGGCGGTTTTATGCAGTGTTTCCAACACTTCTTTTACAGAGGGACTGGTGGTATTGAAGTGTAAGCTCTTGTCCAAACGCTCACTGACCTCTTTTCCGTAGGTGAATTGAACCGGTTCCACTTTTTCTATTAATGCCAGGACTTCCTTGCCCTTTATATCTTTTTTGACAAGTTGAACGGATTTTGATGTCACCTGTGCCGAAACGGTGTTTATAGCCAGGGATAGCATACTGAATAAAAAACAAATGATACAGCGTATCTTTTTTTGCATAACTTTATTAATTAGATGTTACAGACTTCTTATTGGAACTGTGCGTTTAACAGTGCTGCGTCGGTGGTGAGATACCAGCGTAGCATCATCCGGTCTGGAAACGCAGACCGGTTTTTTTGTGGCTTTAATCTTTGATCATAAGTGTAGCAGGGATTTAGGTTGGTTAATAAATGATGATCCTGTTATTCTCTTTTTTATATTGAAAGCCGATAGTGGCAGATAATAATGAAAGTGCTTCCGTCAGCGACCGGTCTTTGATCCGGATAGTGACCCTTTCCTGTTGCCATTTTGTAGCCGATACGGTTATAGGTACATTGTACCAGTCGGAGATAGATTGTACCACCTCTTCAAAAGGCGCCTGATTGAATACCATTCCATGTTTCCACCATTCACAGAGCAGAGGGGCATTTACTTCGTCGATAACAAAATTGTTTTGTTGTACGTTGTGCCGTAGCCGTTTGCCGGGGAGCAGATCGGCCAGTGGGCGGCCATCGTATTGTACGTTTACTTTCCCGGTGCTTACGGTAACGGTCGTATGAAGACTATCCGGTGCCGTTACTTCAAAGGAGGTACCCAGTACCCGGGTGTATAACTTGCCCGACTGTACGTAGAAAGGTTTGCCGGGGTTGGATTTTACTTCGAAAAAAGCTCTTCCGGAGAGAATAATAGCCCGCTCCTGCGTGTTAAAGTTATCAGGGATAGTTAGGGTGGTGCCGGGAAACAGATGGGCTATACTACTGTCTGGCAGCTGTATTGTTTTGGCGGCGCCCATTAATGCGGTAATCGTTTGTACCGCGGGAGATGGTTGTTTTAATGAGGCATTATAAGACCATATGGAGCAACAAAGCAATACCGCAGCAGCTGCTGCATAGCCCATCCAGGAATGGAACTTCAGCAGGGATGTCCCGGATGACCAGTCGGTACGCTGCGTAAATGATTGCCAGAGTGCGGCGTGGATAGCCTGTTTATTGGGGTGCTGCAAAGGTTCGTTATCCTCAGGCCGGGCTTGCAGCCATGCCTCTACTATCTTCTTTTCGGATGCTGTAGCCGTACCCTGGAGATACTTGTCAACTATTTCCCTAAATGTTTCTGTGTTCATATAACAAGGAACTTTTCAGGTTCCTGATTATATGCCTCCGAAAACAGGATTTTAACTATCGGGGTATTGTTACCAAATTATTAACAACTAGTTTCCCTGTAGAAATATGGCTAACAGGATAGCTTCTTTCAGATGCTTTTTAAGCTTTTGATAGCTGGCATTCAGTTGATTCCGGACCGTTTGTTCGGAGATGTTTAACAGGCCGGAGATTTCTTTTACGGAGAGATTTTTTTCCTGGCGTAACCGGTATACCTGTTGCATTTTTTCGGGTAGCCGGGTGATTTCATTCGCTGCCATCGTTGCTAATTCCTTCAGATGCAAAGGTGCTGTATAGCTGTTTAGTTCCGGTAAGATGGTTTGCTCATATTCCATGCTACGGTCGGCCATCCTGGCGGTGCGGGAAAAATGGTTCAGTACTTCATATTGAACAGCGGTATGGAGATAGGCAGCCAGCGAGGTTTCTATATCCAGCGTGGCTCGTCTGGACCATAAACTGATCATGACTTCCTGCACGATATCCTGTGCATCCGCTTCGGATTTGAGCCGGTTGAAGGCATAGACGTACAACTTTTCCCAGTACCTGTCGAAAAGTGTTTTAAAGGCAACGCCTTTATCTTGCTTTGCCTGAAGCCATAGGTCTAAGTCGGTCAGTTCGGTAAATGCCATGGAGTGCAGAAAGTGCAAAAGTATAGGGGTTTTCTTCAAATACTAAATTTTTGCAGGAGTAATGTGTGGGTTTTAATATCTTCTTTGGCATGTAATGACCTGTGGTCGGGTATGTTGGGGTGAATGTTATCTTAATATTAAGCCATGGAAAGCATTCGTTTCAAAATAGTAAATCTGTTTCTCCGGAAGTAGTATGTTCATGTTCTCCGCCGGCTTTTTTTTATTTCTCGTTCCTGCTCCACGGCTTTTACGCCTTCGATTTTGACCTGGCTAATAGGTCGCCCGTTTAACTGTCCAATAATGATCCCTCCCAGCCAGATAACTTCGTCTACAGAAAAGCCCAATTTCTTGAGCTTTTCTGCAATTTCAACTACGTTGTTCTCATCTTCCACGGTTGCAATAAACCTCATGGTGACTGGTTTGATAGCAAAAAGTTCCTATCCAAATTTAAGCAAATTACCGCAAAGACGCGAGGCCGGCGCCGACGTCGGTAGCGCTGAGATTCAGTCGTTTAGCGGTTTGTGTTAATTTTAACCATATTTCGGCGGCACTGGCAGTAGGGTTCTGTTCCCAATAAAGGGCGGCTAAGCCTGCCACAAAAGGTGCTGCCATCGAGGTGCCGGAGTCTACCGCGTAGTTTTGGGTAGCCAGGTAAGCGCTGATAATTTTCACGCCTGGCCCTACCAGGTCAATTTGCCCGCCTCCATCGGCCGTGCCGCCACAGCTATCGTTGTATAGCTGCAAGGAGGCATCAACAGCCCCTATGGCCATTACAGAAGGGCCATTGGCCGGGTATAAAACCGGAGCGATATAACCGTACTTCCGGTTACTTTCATTACCTGCGGCGGCAATTAACAGTGTTCCTCTTTTTAGTGCGGATGCTGCTACTGTTTCAAAGGCTACCGACTCTTGATCATCTGGTTTTACGCTACTGCCTAATGACATAGAGATGATTTTACATTGATTAGCTACCGCCCATTGTACTGCTGTAATGAGATTGCCCTCCCGCCCTTTGCCCTGGTTGTCAAGAACTTTGCCGACATACAGGGCTATGTTGGAAGCAACGCCATATCTGTATTTCAGGATGTCATGATATTGGCCACTGGCTATTCCGGCGCACATGGTGCCATGACCTTCATCATCTTCGGCGGTTGTACTTTCCGGAATAAAAGACCGGGAAACCACCTGCTTACCTCTAAAGTTGGGGTGCTGACTGTTATATCCTGTATCCAGTATTGCCAAGCGTATATCCTTCCCTGTGAGTGCGGATTGGATGCAGTTTGTGGCATGAACACCCCAGCTGGCTGTTTTATCGTCAATATAGGCAGCTGCTGGCGATACTGAAGACGATTCATTTAATGCATAAATCCATCTTTCTGGTTCACGGCTCAGGAATTTCCCTGAACCGGTGTTGCTGTTCATTAATTTTACCAGCTTATCCTGACTTTGACTGTTGATGAGCGCTACATTGAGGTCATGAAACACAATCCCGTCGCCCTGCATTTTGGCCAGTTCAAGCGCAGATTCGGGTTGAGAAAGATAATCACGGCTACTGGCAATTTTCAATGAACTTTTTGCAGCAAATTTCTCAAGTGTGGAAACATCCATATCCGGATTTAACACCACCAGCTGATCGCCGGTAAAACGCGGCAGCTCGCTGATCTTACGTCTTCCGGTGGTTTGATCTGCAGGGCGTTGCTGCAGGAAACTGATCAACTGTTCTTTCAGGTTTTGAAGATTTTCCACTCCGCTAACAGTATGTGGATTAAAATTCTGTAATGCCACTTTCAGTTCTACCTCATTTTTATCATCGACAGTCACTGTGAACGGATGTTTCCCATGAATGGTGGTTAATGTGCCTTTCTCAACAGTAGTGGTTTTGCGATTCTTAGGTTTGGTAGTAGCAGACTTTTTATTGTTTCCCTGAATCTTCGGCATTGCGGCGGGGGCCCAGTGTCCGGGAAAGGTCGCAGCAGCAGGTGCTGCTACTGCCTTTTTGGGAGCGGTTTTCCTGGTGGCTTTTTTGGGAGCCGGTTTTACAGCCATCTTTTTTGAGGCCTTTTTGCCTTGATGTGATTTGGCCATCTTATGTTGATTTATGCGTTTATTGTACAGGAGCAGGGGGAGGAGCGGGCGCTGGTGGATTTTTGTCGGTAACCGGATAAGTCAGTATAGGAACGACCAGGGTATATATTGGCAATATAATCGCTCCGATAGTTTCTGGTTTAAGCTCCCCCCAATTGCCAAACGGTCCTCCGAGAGATAACACCCAGATCAGGTAAGCGATGGCGCTGAGAACGATCTGTTTCTTGTCTTTTACACCAGCCACACGCCAGAGATAAAAAGGAAGAATTGCTCCAATTCCAATAAATATTACCCATTGTAAGATATGTTGCTCAGTACCGCCGTGTACTAATTGTTTGATAATATTAAACACAGCGAGATATACGCTGATAACATCTGCAGGAATTAGTTTGGCAACAATGGTAAGGTAGTCATCGTGTTGACTGCCGGACATTTTTCCGATTTGTCCTGCTGCGAGCGGAGTGATAATTTGTCTTGGCATTACATAGTGTTTTAGGGATGAATAATCTGTAGCTATTTTGAGCTGCTTAAACTGCCCACGTTAAAGGTGACGGCTATAAAGGCGCCTACCTGTGGTACTTTGGTTGTCATATTGGCAATATCAACATTAGCGAATCGGTTGTAACTTTCCCAGTTCTGATACTCACTTTTTAGTTTATCCGCATAGCCAACGGAAATACCTCCATTGATAACGATCCTGCGCAGTAGGTCTGTGCTGGATGTAAAACCGAGGCCGCCACCGACAGAAAGCCTGGATTCAGCCAGGGTGGAGAAGTCGGGTGAAACGCCGATC
Organism: Chitinophaga qingshengii; assembly: GCF_014529935.1. Classification (GTDB taxonomy): domain Bacteria; phylum Bacteroidota; class Bacteroidia; order Chitinophagales; family Chitinophagaceae; genus Chitinophaga; species Chitinophaga qingshengii. Next base: position 2,061,424 of record NZ_JACVFC010000001.1, on the reverse strand, counting down.
GTTAACATGGTCTGAACAGCATGCCGGGTTGTTTTGTACCAATGAATGCCGATGATCGGGGAGAACTTAAGTGCCTTATTGCTTTTGTTTTCCGCGAGGATAACCTTAGCGGTATCAGGACCGGTTTGCGCATCTGTGGGGTTTTTTCTGAACTGATAGTCCGCACCATTACCCCAGATGTTAACCCCGATGCCTACACTAAAATCCACTCTGGTACCACCATAGGTTTTAATACGAAACGGAGGGTCAATTTTAACGATCAAATTGCCCTTCTTGTCTTTTAGTTCATCGGAAAATTCGAAATAATCGCCACGGGCCGCACCAATTTTTTTAGGCTGTAGGCTGAATGGTAAGGATAAGACCATGGTGATATTGGCTTGAAGGGCGGAGGCGGAAGCTCCGATTTTGGAATTTGGCGTGTAAATCTTCACCAAATCATCGGCTGTCTTTTTGAAACCGGCTAGTTTTTCGGTGTAATCTTTCCTTTGTTTTTCCGAAATACCTTTCCTGGTATCCTCCAGGAATCTTTCCAGATAACTGACTTCATTATTTACTGTCGAGGCCCCCTTATATATTTCTTTCACGTTTTCCTTCACGAAGCTGGTGAGTTTGTTGATACTATCTAATCCATATTGCTGTGCATGGTTTAAAATGTTGGCGCTTATCTGCTCCTTGTTTGTTAACATTGGGTTCGCCATATTAACCTTTAACACAGAATCAAGTTCAAGGATCCCATTAACTACCATTATTTTCTGTTCAATCTCTTTGAAGGTTTTGTTTATAATGTCTCCATGTTTTTCATATTCTTCTATAAACTTCTTCTCTGCAGCGTTTTGAGCTTTACTCACTTTTCCAGTATCTTTTGATTGGGTCATGATACCCAGTTGTCCTTGTAACTCACTAAGCCCGGTAGAATAATCTCTGTTTATATTTTGAAAAACAGGATTAGACTCAACTGCCCACGGATTTACATTCAGGTATTGAATGTAAATAGCTGCTCCTTCTTTCACATATTCCGGAACCACCAGAATAGGATCGGCAGTGGCATCAAAGATGATAGTCTCCCGGGAGCTTTCTCTTTCATCTGAGGCAGGTTTATTGGTTGTTTTGCGTTCTGAGTGTCCCGCCGCTGGCTTTATCGGATAAATTACCGGCGCACCGGTGTCCGGCCTGGTAAGTGATAATGGTTTTTCCACGAAGGCGGAACGGGGACCATTGATACCTGCATTCGCGGTAGATGTCATTTCAAGGGTAATGAACAAAATAAGGGGTGCCACCAGGGCGTAATACACTCGCATAATTAATAATTAAGATATCTGAATTGAATATAGGGACTCGGCTAACGTATAGGGCTACTTGCAATTACTGGTAAATGATGAGGGGATCTCACCTGTTGTGCAGTTATGCAGACCGTGCTAAAAAATCATTGTATCCACAGGGCTATCGACAGTGTTGGCTTGTAGCGTATATTTAAAGATAAGGAGTGTCTTCGATTTAAAAAATACCCACTAATTGGTATTTTACTGATCCGGTTTTTACATTATTTTATGTTAGTCGGACCTCTTTTCATAGAGGTACTAACAAATTTAACATTCATGTCATATAATTTCATTAATTTCAAACCCTGTTTGTTAGCTTAACCCGGCTTGCCCTAAAACCATTAACCCATGGTAACCCGGGAGCTATACCATATCAAACCGCAATCTATGGCCTTGTACACCGTAACCACTGTATCTATTGAAGATGAGCAGTTCAGACAGTTTCAGTCATTTCGTCTTGAACAAACTATTTCCGGACATCACCATTTTGAATTGAAAATAGGATATGAATGGCTTTCCAAATCGGGTAACCATCCTATTACTGCGGGTAAATCCCTGTTGGGCAAAGAAATCCGAATCGCTATCCAGCCGGTAGAAACCGCCGGAGGGTTCCGTCCTATGTTGTTTAACGGTATTATTACCGCCGTCAGCGCCGGCAAGGAAGACGATGGTACCAACGGCAGCTGCATCTTTAAAGGTAGTGGTCCTTCCGTATTGCTGGATGCGGACCCGCATATCCGTGCTTACGAACAGCAGGACCTGCAAGCGATTGTGAATACCGTGCTGAAAGCCTGTAATCCTTTTGCCAGCCGCCCGGAAGTGAAACCGGCAACCAACCGGTCCCTGAAATACATCGTTCAGTACAAGGAAACAGGGTTTGACTTCCTGCACCGCCTGTCGCAGCGCTATGGGGAATGGTTTTTCTACAATGGCCAGCAACTGATATTCGGACAGTATACGCCCCAAAAAACGACCCTGGTGCACCAGGTAGACCTGATCAATTTCGACCTGGAGCTGCAGATTAAACCCAACAACCAGGCGATGAACGGGTTTGACTACCGTCAGTACCAGGTAGTGGAAGATGCCACCCTGCAAAAGACATCGGGAAAAACAGATGCCTATACAGAACATGCCCAATCATTGAGCGAAAGGCTGTACCATCAGTCTTCATTATATAAAGTACCCTTTGCCTTTACCAGTAATGCCAAAGCGGAACTGGACGACCTCACCCTGCGCCGTAAAAAGGCGCGGATGGCACAGATGGTGCGGGTGAAAGGACGAAGCAAAAACACCGGCCTGCGGTTGGGAGATACGATCGAGATACAGGAAAGTGTGTTGTCTACCGCCAGTCACGGCGAGTTTATGATCACCGCCCTGGAACATCATTGTAATGGTAACGGCGATTATTACAACCTCTTTGAAGGCATCCCGGCATCGGCGGCCGCTCCGGACATGGAGCTGGGGAATGTGCCTTATTGCGAGGCACAGAGCGCCGTGGTAACGGATAATTACGATCCCAAAGGATTGGGCCGTATCCGGGTTCGGTTTAACTGGCAGAAAGGTCAAACCCCGTGGATACGCCTGATGCAGCCGCATGGCGGCGCCGATAAAGGGTTTTATTTTATTCCTGAAATAGGCGAGGAGGTGTGGGTGGATTTTGAAAATGGCAATGCGGAAGCTCCTTTCGCCATTGCAGCGGCTTATAACGGTAACGCCAAAACGGGATACGGCGATGCACAGAACAATATCAAAGTCATCAAAACCCGCAGCGGGCATACCATCCGGCTGGACGATACCAACGGCCAGGAAAGCATTACGATCCTGGACAAAGGCGGTAATATCGTAGTACTGGATACCAACAACCGGAATATCACCATCACGGCCCCGGAGAATATTAAACTCAATGCACGGAATATTATTATGGACGCACGGGAACGGGTAGACGTAAACGCGGGTACGAACATGACCCATGTAGCCGGTATGAATATGAGCCAGATTGCGGGCATGAATATCCTTCACAACGCCGGCGATTCCATGAACCAGTTCTCTGTAAATGATTATAAACTTACGGCTACCAATATCACGAAAATAGCCATGGAAGGGATGGATGTGCAGGCGAAGAAAATCGAGAAAACAGCTGAACAGATTAAAGTGGAGAGCTCCAAAGAAGAAATGACCTTTAATTCCGGCAAATCGGTAGAAGTCAAGAGTGCCGAGAAATCAAAATTGTTCTGATTAACCCACCACCATTTTTAAATTGAAAACCAATGGGAGAGAAAAACGCAGGAAACATCATCCTGATCTCCAAAAAATATACGGAAAACGGGGAAGGCGTACGCTGGAACAGCAGCGCTGAAACCACGCTGAATGCAGCTAAATCCGTAAAAATGCATGGCCAGGAAGAAGGTGTACGCTTCGGTACCTACGAAGCCACCCAAAAGAACACCCTGCTGGTTAAAAAAGTGGAAGGCCCGTTTGATGAAGAAGGCAAGCTGGTCAACGTGATGTATAAGGAAAAATGGTACGTCTTTAAAGCTACACAGTTCAGCCGTAAACCAACGGATAAGGAGCTGCAACAGGTACAGTGGTCCAAACAGCTGGATGACGGCCAGGTGGCGCATATCCACACCGGCGGCACTGTAAAGGATGGTACGGTGGCTATTCAATATAAAATCAATGCCCATACGGTTGTACAACAAACAAAGATATTTGCCTGTTTCCAGCGCCCGGTAAAAACGGTGAGTGTAGCCGCTACCGTTAAAGAAACGGAGCCGGTGATCCTGTTTGTAAACGGCTATTGGAACAAAGACCTGCCCATGGCTGGCGGCGACGCCGGCAAGGAATACTGGGCCAATAAATTTGTGACGGCAGCACAAAAATATTTCAACGCACAGAAAAAACTTTTTATCAACGGAGCCAATACCATGCTGTCTTCCGGTAAACTGCGGTTTAATGAAGGGAAACGTATTGCTACAGACAGGCTCAATAATCCCCAGTCCTCTTTCCACCAGCTTATTTTTAAGGAGAAAGGGGCGGATGATCAGTTCCTTACACCGGTATATGTGGTGTCGCACAGTATGGGCGCCGCTTACGCGGAAGGGATTGTGAGTGTATTAAGGGAACAAGGGGTGAAGGTGAGAAAGGTCGTACATTTTTCCCCGGCAGACGTAAGTGAGTTTTCGGCTACCATCTCCTCCTGTACCTTCCAGATCGATATCAGCATAGACCCGGTGCTGATGTTCAAGAATATGAACGATGGTAACTATATCAAGGGTGTCCAGGCGGCCGGTCAGGTAAAGAACCCTTCCGGCGACGAATACGGGCACATGTATACGAAATCCGAGGCCTACGTGTGGGACTGGCTGGAAGACCTGGAAAGTATCCAGCTGACGCCCGGAGGCGAGGTGACCTTAACGGAGTCGGCCCCCAGCCTGGGCGGCGCTGGCTTCGCTGTTGCAAAAACAAAAAAGAAACTATTTCACGCCACCGGCCTGAAAAAAGGTACCCAATTCAGGCAACTGAAAAAGAAGGATACTATGTATAAGCACTATCAGGGAAATGATTACGTAAATTGGTAACTAATTCAATCTAAAAAAGGAATAATGGCCCTTCGCAAAAAAACAAAAATCTGGATCCTCGTTGCTGCCGTGGTACTGGCCATCATCGGCGTGGTATACTACTATAGTTTTGCTATCGTATTGTGGATATTTACGCCACCTGTGAGCAAGTTAACTGCCGCTGAAAAAAATTATCTCGATTCACTGCGTACCACGTATAACTGTCAGTCCATTTGGCGGGAGCCTAACTACTTCATGAATGATACCGCCAGAAAAACAGAATACGCGATCATCATGACGTTTGCTAAAAGTCCCGCAGGATTGGAAACAGACTCCCTGAAACAGGATAGCCTGAAACAGGAGGCTTTTAAAATTGCGCGTCATGCCTACTGGCAGGTGGTGAATAAAAGCCCCAAGTTCCCGGAATGCGTGGCGTCTTTTTACTACGATGACTCGTTCAGAAGCTATCATTTTACCTTTACCAGGCAGGAACTGGAGGGTAGTTATAATAACCATATCGGTCATTAATGCTGTAAAAAAGTATGGCCTTTTCCTTTTTTAAAAAACCATTGGCAGATAGCCCAACCTGGCAGCTGGTACCAGCGCAGCCTCCCTGTATCCATACCGTCACCATTGTTTTTGAAACAGCTGCACCACAAACGATCCGGTATAATACTACCGTACAGCGGCTTAGCTATCCACGAGATAGCAGTTTGGTGTTTTTCAGTATCACGCGAACGGATATACTGATAAACGGCTCACTGGCAGGGGATTACCTGGCAGGAGACCTGGCCGCCCAATGTGGCAGTGTCATTTATCCTTTACAGGTAAAGCTGGAAAACGGAGGCCGCATTGCTGCCGTACCCAATTACGCCGGCATTCTGCAACGATGGACGGAAAAGAAAGTACAGCTGGAACGTTATTTTACCGGGGAGATGGCAGAAACGTATATCCAGCATACGGATGCTACGCTGCGGGACCCGGAAGCCTTCCGGCAATCGTTGTCCCGCGATCTTTTCCTGGGTATATATTTCCCCCTTTTGTTTGCCAATTATAAAACCCAACGGGAAGTAACCTATCCTGTTATTCCTTTTGCGCCGCCTTTGTCTTTTGATATTCAACAGAACAGAACCCCTTTCGGCAGTGTACCCGATGTGATTGTGCAGAAAGGGGTGCTGTCCGCAGATACGCCGTCACTATACCGTGAAGGACAGCTGGATATCAAATGCACGTTAACCCCCACCCGTCACTACATTCAGCAGTTAGAAGGGAAATGGGCCGTCAGGGAGGCAGATCAACACCATCAAATATCCATCGGCATTGTTTGTATGGAAGAACATGCTGCGATGGGAAAATAAAATTGTTTGTATTTAATCAGGTAGTAAAATGGCTGATAAACATTTTGTAGTACAGGGAGCGGTTTGTCGTTGTAAGTACGGAAGCACGGTCGACAAACTAAAAGTAATAGCTAACGACAAGGACTATATCAATGATAACGCCGGTAATTCCAAAGCAATTGCCAGTACAAAAGATATCGGTAAACCATTTGAAGCCGGTACTTTCGGCAGTTGTTCCATTTCCCGGAGCGCCTGTACCCCCGGCGTAACCGCCTGGAAAGACTTTTACCAGAAAGTAACCCTCACCAATGGCGGAAAAATTCTCACGGAAGAGAGTACTGCGGCTTGTGCTACAGGCGGCGACAGTGCTATTTCCATTGAATACCACGGCCAGGAAGCGGCGGTATCCCAGGCGCATTTTGATAAGGTAGAAGTGGAAAGCCTGTCTGTGCTCAATCCTATGGCAGCTAAACCGGATTCCAAAAAGGAAAAGCCGCAGGTAAAACAGATCAAGGTAAAGGCGGATAAACGTATTCCACCGGAACTGCAAAGTGCTGCGGACAAATCGGCTCCGGTACCGGTATTACGGGTACGGCCCAACGAATCGCTCAAGTTTGAAGTAGTCAGTTATTATAATGCCGCTAAAGCGGATAAAGATAAGGTAGGCTGGAAAGTAACCGGTAACGGTGGTACCCAGGTCTTTGAAGAGACCGGCCCATCGTTCAGCCTTAATTTTGATGAAATTGGCAGTTACCGGGTGATCGCTTTCGGGAAAACCGGTCCCGATGTACAGGACGATACCCGTTGCGCGATCGATGTCTCCGTGGTGAACAATTCCCTGAAAGAAGAGTTTGAAATCGGCGCCGGTATGGGCCGGATCATTCCTGCAATACCGGGCAAGAACGCAAAACCGGAACAGTACCGGGTACGTAGAGGCGTTCCAGTTACCATCGGCGCAAAATATGATATCGCCCCTGCCACTGAGGAAGAGAAAAAACGTGTATCCATGCGGGTGACAGACGCCGCCGGCAACCTGATTGCCGGTCCCACGGAACCAGGTACGGATACCATTACTTTTACCCCCGCGAATAGTGCGGCGACCTATAAGGTGACAGCCATGATGCTGCCGGGAGACACGGAAGGAACATCGCAGGAAGTGAGCAAGGACCTGATATCTGAAGCTAACAGTGTCGTGAGCGTGGCGAATACGGAAGGTACCCATATCATCCGGCCCGGCACTTCAATGAGCTTCAACGTATCTAAGATGTCTTACGCCTCGCCGGCAAAGGACTTTGAGAACGATGCCATTAAATGGCAGCTCAACGGTAAATTGGTAGGTACCGGTTCACAGTTGAAACTGGATGGTCATATCCATTTTATGACACCCGGTAAGTATGTGGTGGAGGCTTATGTGTCTCATGCTGATGCCTGGGATGCAAAAAAGGGTAAGCCCAGTGCCAATGCTGCCAGGTCGGAGGATGACTGGTGTTTTGAGGTGAAACAGAATGAAATTACCGGTCTGCGTGTGAAAGATGGAGATACGCAGTGGGTAGTGGGTAAACAATATACGCTGATAGCGGACCTGCTGATGCCCTATAAACCTGAGCTGGATGGCCCTGTCACCTGGGTGCCCGCCGGCGGCGGCGGCGCTACCCGCGAACATGTGTTCGCGCCGGCAAAAGGTAAGTTCGTGGTATCTGCCACCATGCGCGGTTCCTCCAAAAAACTCGATATCAATGCCGATCTGGCGGAAATAACCCGCTGGTGTTTTACGGATGCTGACAATAAATATAAACCCAAAGCCGGCTGGAACGAAACCCTGAAAGCGGTGATCGTAAGCCCGAAAGCGACAGGGGAAACAGTCAACCTGCATGCGCTGGAATATGACGGCGATGATGATATCAACTACATCAAAGACTTAGGCAACGTTACCTTCGACGCTAAAGGAGAGGCACGGCTGGATGTGAAAACCAACGACCTGAAGGAGAAGTTATCTGCGTTATGGTTCCAGGGGGATTACTACCGGGTTTTCTTCGGTGTGCTGCAAAAGCCTACGGGGGTTCAGTTCCAGGGGACCAAAACAGTCAATTCCGAGGGTAAAAAGTTTTGGTTCCCGGCAAAAGCCAGTCATCTTACAGAAAATGAAAAAGGGAATTTTATTTATATCAGCAAAAAACCGGAAATCGTCAGCGTTTCTTTCTTCGACAGTACAGACTATCCGGCCTATAAGGTATATCCATACGGAGAGAAAATAAAAATCCACATACAAACAAAAAATCTCGCCGGGGAGGAACTGATTTTTCAACTGTGGGAAAACAAGTACAAGGCAGAAGACAAATGTGTACAGCACAGCAAATTCAAAGTGCTGGCGAATGAAACGTTGCCCATTAACCTGGATACCTCCAAACTCAAAACAGGTGTGGCTGCGCAGGATAATGCCCTGCGTAATTTCTATGTAGTGCTGAAATATGAAAAGACCAAAGACGATAAGACGCTGGTAAATTATATGTACCCGGAGAAAATCGCCGATGCCAATGCGTATAATCCGGCGGATATCAACTTTTACCATCATATCAAATTGTCCGCTGCACAGGCAGATAAGTTGAACAACGCTACCAGACCGGTGGCCCCGGCGGTGCTGGGAGAGCCGATGGATAGGGCGGTGACGGAATGTATGTGCCAGAAATATGACCTGGTATGGGGCGCGAAGGTAAGTTGTGCCTTCCGGAAAAGAGTAGTGCAGATGGCGGCTAAACTGGGATTGCCTACTAAAGACAACGAAGGCGCCAACTGGCTGATGACGGTGATGGCGCTGGAAAGCTCCAGGAGCTTCAGTCCTGAATGTGGTACCTTCAAGGACCATAAAGATGACTCCCGCCAGGGGTACGTTGGACTGGTACAAATTGGTAAAGCGGCTGCACTGGACCTGGGCGTAAAACGCTCCGAGCTGATGAAGCTGACAGCGGAGCAACAGCTGGAATGGGTGGAGAAATTCCTGACGAAAAATAAAGCGAAGTACAAATCCAAAACAGACCTCTACCTGGCGATCAACTACCCTGCGGCCTGTGGTCATGGCGATGAGCCCAACTATGTGGTGTACGACAGCAGCAACCCTGCTTATGATGATAACAAGATGTTTAAGCGGGAAAAGGATGAATATTATTTCGACGAAAAAGGGAGAAAAAAATACTATTCCGGTAAAAAGGGTTCATCCAAGGTATGGGAGTTTGAGGAAGCTATCAATGAAATCTATGAAGAAGGGAAAAGCCATAAAGCGTCGGATTTCAGCTGCCAGCAGAAACCCGGCGTGTTCGATGCCAAAGAAATAGTGACTTATCACATTTACGCCGATGGCCGCCTGGAACGCCAGGTGCCCAAAGAGGTGAAAGAAGAGTACAAGAAAAAGTACAAATATGTTTATCACGATAAAAATTCAAAGGAACATATACTGGGAATATTTAACTTTAAAACCATTAATAACAATTACGGCGCTACTTACGGTGGTAAAACGGTGGATCTGATTGATATCCGGGAGTTGAAAGACTATGCCAACGGCGACGTGAAATTTAAATTAACTTTGAACACGGTCCGGTACTTTGTGAATGACAAAACACTGGGCAGCCTGTTGGGTGCGTTGCTGGAATGTGGGTATGAAGATTATACTTTCAATGGCTTCAGTCATGCCAATGGTAGTTCTTCTCCGAGCAAATCCCATAAAAACGGCTACAACGGCGACTTGCGTTATCTGCGGAAAGACAAAGCAATTGATAAAATTGATTTGTTCTCCGCCTCGGAAACAGCAGGCTGGAAAGCGATGGATGTGGACCGGCAGAAAAAATTCAATGATGCGCTGTATAAGTTCGGCTGGAAAAGCATGTTGTCTCAAACCTATAACGGCAACCAGCTCCTGAACCATTGTCAGAATGATGCTGACAATGATCATAATGACCATTTGCATATTCAGCATTACAGTCCCAACTATAAAGAAGTAAAAGAATGAGAAAGTTACTATCGTTATTAATTTTCCTATATGCCTGCAACGGCGCAGTGCAAAATAAAACAGCCACAGACAGCGTAACTGCTGCCAGCAAGCCTGATAGTGGGAAGGCTGTGGCTATACTGCCGCCGGTTACTGTGGAAATCAGCAGTATTACGGGGGAAACATTTAAAAAGTATGAGGCCTCCTATAACAACCCGATCACGCTCGATTCGGCGAAGTTTCCTGTTGTGAATGGAGAATTAAACATTCCTACTGATAAGGGAGGTCCGGTAATACTGAAAAATAATGAAGGCGTGCCGCATGATGAAAACAGGATATCCTTTAAATATGCCGGATATATTGCGTCGCTCAACAGGTACCTGGTTACCGTAAAGGGCTATGAGCAGCGCTATTGCCTGGCTATCGATAAAGCTACCGGTCAAAAAGATACACTGCAGAATGTGCCGCAGGTATCACCGGATAGTAAGTTGCTGATATGCCATCAATACAACCCCTACGAAACCTACGAAAATGTTACGCCGCCTACAGAAGATATCAGTATTTATGCGGTAGAGAATAATGTGATCAGGAAGATTTTCTTTCAGCCTTACCGCTGGTTTGTATCCGGGCTCTACTGGAAAGACAACCATACGGTATACATCAGGAGTACTCAGCCGGTAGACGATGTTAGTAATGTAGATCATGTTCAACTGGAAATTGTAACAGGAACGACCCCACGAAATACCGTGGCCATCAATGATAGCTGGAAAGGTACCTATACTGCGCTGCTGAATGAAAAGGCCGGCGATTCCAGGGACCAGGTAGAGGTGGAGCTAAAGGTAAGCGGTGATTCCACTATCCTGACAGAAAGCGGTTACCAGGTGTATGGTAAATACCTGCTGGCCGCCACCGAAAGGGAAGGTAATTTGTTCTTTACCTTCAAACAGGTGCTGGATGGCGGTAGTGGATTGATAGAAAGAGAAAAACGATTCGGATATCTGTGGAAAGATGAGGAAGGTAAATACCGCCTGACCTGCCCCTATCTGGACGTACAGTCCACCAACGGCGGCCGGGTGGCTTTCCTGTTGAAGAAAAAGTAATCATGATCCCGGCAGGTGGAGGAAAGGAATGAGGTAAATATTCGTTATATTTACTTCATTCCTTTCAATCCAAAATAACTATCTGCTTATGATCCCCCGTAATGCCATCTTCAGAATTTTTCTGCTGTCCGTTTTGTGTGCACCACTCACTGCACCGGCACAGCAACATGATACGATTCAATACGCTCTCATTTTAACAGGAAATATCAAAGGTGAAAAGAAGGTGGTGGAAACATCCCCTGGCGCTTTTGAGTCCTGGTACCATTACAACGACCGCGGCAGAGGCGACAGTGTACACACCATTTACCGGGAGGATAAAGAGGGGTTTCCTACCTATGCGCACATGGAAGGGGTGGATTACTACAAAAAGCCCCTGACAGAAGACTTTTCGCTGACAGATGGTGTGGCGAAATGGAAGAATAAGGCTGAAAACGAAAGCAAGACTGTCTCCGGGAAAGCGTTTTATATACACCTGGATGGAGAAAGCGGCAACCTTATCAAAGCGCTGAAAGCCAATCATAACAAGATTACCTTATTGCCTTCCGGCGAGTGCACGCTGGAAGAAGTGTTACCGTATAAAGCGGGCGACAAGTCCCTGCATTTATGCCGTATTTCCGGTATGAGTATGACACCGGCTTATGTTTGGGTGGATGACCAGGATATTTCCTTTGGTGTCCTGAGCGACTGGTTTTCGGCCATCCGGAAGGGGTACGAAAAATATGTGCCCGAACTACTGGCGGCACAAAAGAAAATTGAGCGGGCCCACGACAGCGAGCTGGCCAAAACAATACCTGAGAAGGTAAACGGTGATATACTGATCCGTGACGTAACACTTTTTGATGCGGAGAAAGCCGCTTTGCTGCCGCATACCGATGTATTGGTCGGTGGAGGTAAAATCAAAGCGGTGTCCGTAGGCAAACCGATCACCGCAAAAGCCGCCAGGATAGTGGATGGCAGCGGGCAAACACTGTTACCCGGTTTCTGGGATATGCATGTCCATATGGGCGACGGCCCCGAAGGCCTTTTGCACCTGGCCGCCGGTGTTACCCATGTACGGGATATGGGTAACGATACGGTATTACTGACATACAGAAAACAGATTGATAACGGGCAACTGATAGGTCCGCACCTGGAGGTGATCAGCGGCCTGATTGACGGTGCTGGTCCTACCGCTGCTCCTACCGGTATGCTGATTAACAATGTGGAAGAAGGTAAAAAATTTGTCCGCTTGTTTGCTGCCAAAGGATACGATCAGATTAAACTTTACAGTACCATTAAACCGGAATGGGTAAAACCTTTGATAGCGGAGGCTAAAAAGTACCATATGCGCGTGTGCGGCCACATACCGGCTTATATGACGGCCACGCAGGCTATTGAAGCCGGCTACAACGAGGTAACGCATATGAATATGTTATTCCTGAATTTCTTTGGAGATACCATTGATACGCGTACGCCCCAACGATTTGCTATTCCTGCCCAAAGGGCGGCTTCCCTGGACCTGAACAGCGCGCCGGTAAAACAATTCATCGCGTTGATGAAACAGCGGCAGATCGCTTCTGATCCTACCCTGGTAGCTTTTGAACCGATGATGACCGGCAGGGACGGGGTATTGGCAGAAAAAAACAAAACGATTATTGATCACTTCCCGGTGCAAATACAACCCAGTATGCGTGCCGGCGGCGGTGGCATACCGGTTCCCCCGGGAATGGATACTACGTATATCCGTTCGTTTGATGCCTTCCTGAAACTTACCAAACTGCTGTATGATAATGGTATCCGTATTGTAGCCGGCACCGACGGTACACCGGGGTTCGATTATCACCGGGAACTGGAGTTGTATGTAAAAGCGGGTATCCCGGCGGAAAAGGTATTGCAGCTGGCTACTTTTGGTACGGCGGAATATACCGGTAAAAGCAAGGACCTGGGTAGTATCCGGGTCGGGAAAAAGGCAGATATGATATTGGTAGCAGGCGATCCGGTGAAAAATATCAGCAACGTACGGCATACGAAGCTGGTCCTCAAAGACGGGGTGATATACGATCCTGCGAAGTTGTACAAAGCGGTTTCTATTCAACCGTTTTAAATAAAGAAGCCGGTCTGAAAGACCGGCTTCTTCGTTATCAGGGCTTCAACATCCACATCACGTCATTCCGGGTATCGGAGCCGCCAAACTGCCGTTTGAGGGCTTCCTGCAGGTTTGCTTTATTATTCTGGTATTCTGACTGCGGGTAGATAAACCGCGTGGGTATCTTACCGCCGTTCTGGTTGGAAGGCCCGATGGAAAACACGGGCACGCCTGTACGACGATAGTTGTAATATGCCTGCCATCCGGCGTTGTTGAAGAAGGCTACATATTTTTGTGTGAGTATCTGTTTCAGCCCGGTATCGTTGTTGCCGGCGTATTGTACGATGGGTTGTGCCAGGAAGGCGGCAATATCCGCATCGGTTACACCATAGAACTTCATGGAGGCGGTAATACCGTCCTGGTAATGCTGTGCCGCATCGCCCCCGATCCAGCCGCGGTTGATGGCTTCCGCGATCAGGAAATGCGTTTCACTGGCGCCCAGCTGGATATCAGGAACACCGGCAGGGCTGCTCAGCCAGTAGCTGATTTTAAAGGTGCTGTATTTACCCTTGTTGATATCGATGTAAATCTGGTCCTGGCGATCGCCGGTATTAGCGCCCTTGTAACGGGCAAATGGATTGCCGGGAACAGCAGGCAGGGAATCGGCGGGAGCGGCTATAATGAATACACGCGGATCACGCAGGGAATCCAGGATATTGATGTAGGTGCTGCCCAGCGCGTTTCTTTTGGCAGACAGTACGCCTACTTCCATAGGATACAGCGGATAGTTGTTGCTTTTCTGCGTGGCGTTGTAGTTCATTTGCAGGTTATCCGCATTGTCCGCTATCAGCGGGTATTTATCCGGGTTGCTGATGATACGGTTAAAACGTCCTTTCAGGTCCAGGGAAGCATCATTTATTTTAATGCTCAGGTTCATCAGCTCGCGCAGATAGCAGGTATTGATCGCTTTTCTCCATTTCAACAGGTTGCCGGCATAGAAGATGTCACCGTCAACGGTAGCCCTGGGATTACGCAGGGAGATGGCTGCAAGGGAGTCGTTGGCTTCCTCCATCCATTTGAAACATTGCAGAAACACATCTTTCTGTGCATCGTAACGAGGGGCGTAAATACCGGCAGCGGCGCCTTTGGTGGCCTCGGACATGGGAATATCCCCCATCTGGGAAGTCATGGAAAGGAAATAGAACGTCCGGATAAACTTATTGATGGCATAGTAGGGCGCTGCCAGCTCCGTTCCCTGTTTGGCTGCTTCAATATCCAGCTGTGCGGAGTTACGCAGACTGCCAAAATAGCTGAGACCATTATTCCAGGTGTAGTCCTGGCTGCCATAGTAGTCGTGGCCCAATACAAGGAACTGGTTGCTCATATGGGTATAATTCCAGGGACTGTTACTCATATCTCCACTGAGGTCACTACCTGAATTGAAGCCACTTTGAGCGGAGCCTTGTCCTCCGATCATATCCATTTCAAGACCTGTCAGCAGCAGTTTGGGCGTGCCTACTACAGACACGTTGGGATTTACCCGCAGGTCGTCAAAGTTTTTACAGCCTGTCATCGCCACGGGTATCAGGCAGGCGGCTAGTATATTTCTGGTTCTACGATTCATGTCTGATGTTTTAGAAAACAAGGTTAATGTTGAAGCCTACGCTGCGGGTGGAAGGCATTTCCAATCCTGCGTTTTGATCTATCCACTGGTCAACGTCTATATCTCTCACGCCTTCATGCGCCAGGTAAAACAGGTTGCGGCCCACTACGGATACACTGGCTCTGTTAACGACTTTCACTCTTTTCAGCAGATCCGCCGGCAGGTTGTAGGTCAGCACTACTTCCCGTACCTTCAGGTAGGAGCGGTCGTACAGGTTGGTGATCGCATTGCCATAGTAGTTTTTGGCCCATGTTTGCCATAACACCGGTGTGGTATTGGGGGCGAACTTGCGGCTGTCGGAAATGACATTGCCATCGCCATCTACCTGAAGGGAACCACTGGTTATCTGCATGCCGTCAGGTACATAGGTACCTTTATAGCCGGCTGTGTTGCGGTTTTGCCAATCGGCTTCGCGGTATTGATTGGCGGAGAGGGGATGGTTACCACCCTGCCACATCTTCTGGTCGAGATAATTGATGATTTTACCACCGTAACGGCCATCTACCTGTACACGCAGGGAGAGGTTTTTATAGGAGAAGGTATTGATGATACTAGCCACCCATTTATCGTTGGCATAACCTACTTTGGAAACATAGGAGTTGGAGCGTGGCTGGCCGTTGGAACCCAATACCAGTTTGCCATCGGGCGTACGCTGGAAGTCCGTCATGAAGATTTGATCCATGCGCTCACCGATTTTTACCCGGTTGTATACGTTCAGGGTATCATATACTTTATTGAGATATTTCTGATAGGTAGACCAGTTCACCAGCACATCCCAGTTAAAGCCGCCTGCAGATCGTATAGGGGACGCATTCAGCGATATTTCCAGGCCTTTGCGCATCGTCACCAGGCCGTTCATCTGCCGGGTTTTGAAGCCGGAGGCTTCGGAGATGGCAGGATAGAAAATCTGCGGGCCATCCAGTGTTTTATATACCGATACATCGAGTCCGATGCGGTTGTCGAGCAAACGGATATCGGTACCTACTTCATAAGACTTACTGAAGGCTGGCTGAATGTTGGGATTGTAGAGAATATCACCGTATACTTCTGCCGGGTTGCCATTCCATCGGCTACCGACAGTGTAGCTGTTGTAGAGGTTGTATTTTGCCGTACCATCATCATTTACCATGTCTCCGCCTACGTTGGCATAGGAGGCACGCAGTTTCCAGAAGGATATGGCTTCAGGAAGATGCAGGATGTCTGACATCACCGCACTCAAAGAGACAGAGGGATAAAAATAGGCGTTTTTATTGGCGGGTAAGGTGCTGGACTGGTCCATGCGGCCGGTCATTCCCAAAAAGAGATAATCCCGGAAGGAGAAGTCTGCTGAAGCATACGCACTTTTTACCTGGCGGTTGTTTTTGGTGGAAGTTGCGCCCGGCGGATCTACGCTGTTATCCACGGTCCACAGCTGGGGCAGCAATAAACCATTATTGGTATGTGCATAAAGGCGGCTGTATTTCACTGTCCGCAGGTTGCCTCCGGCGGATGCCTTTACATCAAAAGATTTACCGATTTTATGGTTGTAGCTCAGTAATACATCGGTGTTATTGTCCCAATAGGTTTCGCCCGACTGGTTATAGCCACCTTTAATGAAGTAGCCGCCATCACCGGAACGATAGGAACCGGAGATCGGGTAGCGTTTACTTTCGGAGAGGTCATACGAACTAACGTTGGTGCGGAAGTAGCCGCTCCAGTGATCATCAAAAACGTAATTGAGTTTGATATGTCCGTACAGGTCATTTTTGTAGTAACCGTGCAGGGCTTCGTAGGCGGTCAGATAAGGGTTGGTATACTGGTAAGATTCAAAGTTACGTTGTTGTATCCCTTCTTTACCGGGCATCCAGTAGTTTTTGAGATCGCGGATATCATAGTCGGCGCCACTCCACAGCATCAGTGTGTAAATAGGGCTGGACGGCTGATAAGTAGCGTCCGGATAGTTGGGGGTATACTGTTTATCGTAGTTGATAGCAGTAGACAACGTCATTTTTTTGTTGACATTCAGCGTACCGGAGAAATTGACGTTGGTGCCGCCCAGTTTGGTATTGGGTACCGCGCCTTTCTGATAGAGCTGTGTTACCGACATCCGCATATTACCTTTGTCGTTGTTGGCGGAGATAGCAATGTTGTTGGATGACAGTAAACCATTGCGCAGGAAATTGCGCAGGTTGTCATGTCCGCGGCTTAACCAGGGTATAGGCACTAATTTGCCGGTTTGCGGATCTACCGGGCTGTTATACTGCGTGATGAGTTGCCCTTCAAATTTAGGCCCCCAGATATCGTAATCTGCATCATTGGTACCGCCTCCCATGCCATCCACGTATTCATACTGGAAGTTGGAACCCGGACCATATTGTTCCTGTTTGGTGGGGATAGCGAGGAAGCCCATCTGGAACTGGGTACTGGAGTTGAGTTCTACGGAGATACCTCTTTTATCGGTAGTACCTTTTTTAGTGGTAATGAGGATAGCGCCGTTTTGTCCCTGTGAGCCATAAAGTGCCGCTGCATTAGGACCTTTCAGTACGCTGTAGGATTCAATATCGTCTGCGCTGAGGTTCCAGGAGTCGGAGTTGATAGGTACACCATCGACTACGATCAGTGGTTTTACGCCCCGGAGATAGATACCCGGGTTTTGAAACAGGCGGGTAGGGGTGGTGATCACCAGACCGGACACCTTGCCGGCGAGGGAGTTGACGGCATTGGGTTCGCGGGCTTTGACGGCTGTTTCACCTTTTACTTCCTGTACAGCATAACCGAGGGCTTTTTTCTCTTTCCTGATACCAAGGGCGGTCACTACTACTTCATCCAGCTTTTTCTGATCGGTCTGCAACTGCACATGTATGGTAGCGCTGCCTTTCACCGGCACTTCGCGGGGTTCGTAACCGATAAAGCTGATGACCAATACCGCGTTTTTATCGGTAACGGCTAAACGGAAACGGCCGTTTTCATCGGTGCTGGTACCGTTGTGTGTGCCTTTTTCCAGCACGGTCACACCGGGCAATCCATTGATACCGTCGGTAACATTACCGGTGATTACGAATTTTTCCTGGGCAGTACCAGTATTATTACTACTGGTGTT
Organism: Chitinophaga qingshengii; assembly: GCF_014529935.1. Lineage (GTDB taxonomy): Bacteria > Bacteroidota > Bacteroidia > Chitinophagales > Chitinophagaceae > Chitinophaga > Chitinophaga qingshengii. The sequence goes on along the minus strand of NZ_JACVFC010000001.1, from coordinate 2,043,325 downwards.
AGCAGGTTTGGAATTGTGAAGGGAGATAATTACCTGGTCACCTTTAACGGTGTAGGAGAATTTGTCGGCCGGAAACAGTTTAGGTAATACTTCCGAAAGCGGTTGTGCATCGATGTTAAGGCTGATTTCCCGTGGCGGTAGCGTGCTGACATCATAGGCAAAAGACAGACGGGTTTGTTTCTCAATCTGTGAGATCACGTCTCTCATACTGGCCCTGGTCATATGCAGCGACACTTTTGGATTGTTGGTATCGTCCTGCCAGGAAGCAGCGCCGGCATAAACCAGGTTATGCCATGTCAACAGGGAGCCCGTTATTAACAGGCAAAGGAGTTTCCTGCCCCCGCGGTGGCGCGGTTGCATGCGTAATAGCACTCTTTTCATTAGAGCTGGTTTTTTAGTGAATAAGATCTCCTGGCGCTTTTGGAAGCACCCGTGGAGACGGCCAGGAATACAGTTTTAATTTAAATGGTTGTTCTTCTTTTTGTTGTTTGCACCAGCGCGTAGAATTGTTCACTGTTCATCGCTATGGCATTTTTTGGTTGATGTTTTTACTGTTTTACGGATGAAATTCAAGTGTTTTATTTTTCTGTGTAATGTTGACGTTTAAGGCTTTTCCGATTATATCCAGCACTTCGTCCAGCGATTTGTTGTTGAACGTGGCCTGTAATACTTTGTGTGATACGACACTGTCCGTTACCACTACATCCAGCTGGTAGTAATTGGCCAGTACTACGGCTACCTGGCTGAGCGGCATCTGGTTAAACACCAGGCGGTTGGTTTTCCAGGCCAATACATTTTCAGGGGAAGTGGTTACCGGTCTGATATCCGGTGATTTCTCCGATGAGGTGACCTGTGCGCCGGCCTGTAGTACCATACTGCTGCCATGTTTGTTTTCAGCCTTTACACGGCCGCTGGTCACGAAAATATCCACCTGTCCGTTGGCGGAGCGATGTACGTTAAAGGCTGTTCCCAGCACTTTAATATCCACGTCTGCGGCATGTACGGTAAACGGATTGTTTTCCTGTTGTGCCACTTCAAAATAGGCTTCTCCGCTTTGGAGCGATACTTCCCTGCTGCCATGGCCATAGTTGCGTGCATAATACACTACGGTGTGTGCATTCAGAAATATCCGGGAGCCATCGGGCAGCAGTATGCTGTCTTTGGTATCGCCGGTGGCAATGCTTGTCCCACTGTTATGTTGCCACCAGTTATACGATAACAATCCTATCACCACAATAGCAGCGGCACGGATTAACAAACGACGGATGCGAAAGCGGGAGGGGGCAGGGGTATCCTGCATCTCCTGCTGTAGTTGTTGCCATCCATGCGCGGACATCTCCGTTACGGTGTTTTCTACCGCAGGAGTAAGGTGCAGCGCTTCGGCGGCGTGTATGGTTTCCCGTAGTTCGGGATGCTCGCCCATCAGGGCCTGCAATTCCTTCTCTTCCGCTTCAGAGGCTTCTCCGGACAGTTTCCGGGCCACTATTTCCCAAATATTTTCAGGCAACATATCCTTGGTTCTGATAGTTCTGTCTAAAGATGCCTCTCTGTATAAGGCAACCTGTTTATGCAAAAACCCCTAAAAGGGGATGAAAAATATTTTTTTAGCTGTTGGGAGATGCCGTCATCTCCTGCAACTGCTGGTGTAGTTTTTTGATAGCAATGGCCATCTGGGCTTCCACTGTTTTAATGGAAATATCCAGGATATCGGCCACCTCCTTGTATTTCAACCCATCTTCCCGGATTAGTTTGAAGACAAGGCGGCAACGCCCCGGCAGGGTGTTAATAGCCTGTTCTATCTTTTTCACGGTTTCGGAAGAAATGTGCAGTTGCTCAGGAGAAGGGGAAAACTGCAACAGGTCGGACTGGAGATCATCCAGCGGATCGATACTGTTGCGTGCATTTTTTTTCAGATAGTTGTATGCGGTGTTCCGGGTAGCGGTGTAGAGGTATACGCTCACTTTTTCAACTACAGGCAGGGTATGTCTGTTTTTCCAGGTCCACAGCATCACATCGTTGACCACTTCTTCTGCGGGCTCTCTGGCGCCCAACAGCGTGCTGGCAAAGTGAAAAAGCCGGCTGGCATAATGATGATAAAAACTGGCAAAGGCATACTGATCACCCCCGGTCCTCATCTTCTCCCATAACTCTTTCCCCTGGTCATCCGGGAAATCACGATTTGATTTTGGCATCTGGAAATCCATTTCACGTAGCCAAAATAGGGATTTTAGTTTAGAGGCGCAGCTTTTTTGATAAATGGGATCACAAAAGGGAAGCGATCAATCCAACAAAAGCCCGGAGCAAACGCTCCGGGCTTTTGTTGGATTGAATCAGGTGACGGGTTTTTAATACCCGTCGTTGTTGGGCGCGAGGTTAGGGTTTTTCTGAATTTCAATGGCGGGTATGGGGTACCGCACATGGAAATCCTGGATATTGGTGGCAATATAGGTGTCTTCCGTGGCGGCGGCTGTTTTAACGGCCGATACCAGCTTACCCCACCGGATCAGGTCCAGCCGGCGCTGGCCTTCTCCATAAAATTCTACGGCACGCTCTCTGAACAGGTAATCACGCATACCGGATGCGCTTAGCGGCGCGGTAAATACGCCTGTGGCGCCAAAGGCGCGTTTGCGTACTTCGTTCACAGCCGAGAGGGCTTTGTCTGCATCCCCGTTTTCGTTGGCCGCTTCGGCCAGCATCAGCAGTACATCGGCATAACGGAAAACATACATGTCCAATCCGCCGTCGTTGTCCTGGCTGGTATTGAGCCGCCAGAACTTAGGTCCGCTCCAGGCTTTGATCTGTTCTACCGGATCTATCAGGAAAGGCTGGTTGTTATAGCTGGTGGCGATAATGGAAGCACGGCGTTTGTCGTTGGCTTCGATGGTGTTTACAAAAGTGGTGTACGGAATATAGGTGCCATACCAGGAACGGCCTGCAAACGGACTTACGCCCACCTGCTTCTGTGGCTGGTACCAGGCGGAATGGTCATGACCGTTCAGCACCGGTTCAAAGTCTACTTCAAAAATAATTTCAGGGCCAAATTCATTGGTCTCGGTAAAAATATCGGCATAGTTGGCTTGTAATACATATGTCTTACTATCTACAATGTCCTGCGCTTTTTTCTGCGCAAGGTCCCACTTCTTTTGCCAGAGATAAACTTTGGTCAGCAATGTTTGTGCGGCGCCTTTGGTAGCACGGCCTGCATCGGCGCCGGTGAATTTGGCGGGTAGTTTACTTTCTGCATCAAGTAATGCAGCTACCAGTTTCTCCCGGATATCGGCAGCGGATACACGGGGCAGGCTTTGGGTAGCTTCGATGGCGTAATTGGTTTCGTCGTAATATACTACATCCCCAAAGAGGCCGGTGAGATAGTAATAGTACAATGAGCGGAGGAACTCCGTTTCGCCGATTACCCGGTCTTTGATGTTTTTGCTCACTCCCGGCGCTTTACTCACTTTGTCTATTACCAGGTTGGCGTTGCTGATACCGCGGTACATGGTCGTCCAGATAGCGGAAGTATAACCGGGATTAAAGGAGGTCAACTGATAGGTAGGCACCGGATCATTCACCCAGATACGGCCCCGGATCACATCGGTGCCTTCATCGAGCGCACGCCACAAGCTGCTTTTGAAAGCGCCGGAGGTGCCCAGCCACGAATACACGCCGTTCACACCGAGGATGGCTTCTGCATCATTGGAATAAAAAGTATTGGTACCGATGGCGCTCTTCGGATTTTCTACCAGCTGCTTCCCGCAGGAGGAAGCCAGTAACAAGCCCGCGCTGAGAAGTATATATAGCTTTTTCATGTTGTTGTACTGATTTCAGAGAGATTAAAGATCTATTTTGATGCCTGCCACATAGGTCCTGCTTTGTGGATAATTGGTGGCGTCAAATCCACGTACGGTCGAACTTCTGCCGTAGGCATTGGTTTCCGGGTCATAATACGGATAAGAGGTAATCAGGAACAGGTTGGATGCGGAAAGGTATACATTGATGTTCTGGAACCAGCGGGCACGCAATGTTTTAGCCGGAATATTATACCCCAGCGTGAGTGATTTCAGCCGGATAAAAGAACCGTCATATATCCAGCGGGTGTTGGGAATATAATCCCGGGAGAAAGCGGGGATGTCTGAATTCGGGTTCTGTGGAGACCACCGGTTGACCAGCGTTTTATACTGGTTGGAGAGCAGGTCTCCGGAGTTGTAGAAGGCGTCCGCGATGTTCATGATCTGGTTACCCTCGGAGTAAGAGATATAGAAGTTGAGCGTAAACTGTTTGTAGGTAAGGTTGTTGGCCATACCGCCAAAGATGCGCGGGTTGGCATCACCGATTACGTGGTAGTCATCCACACTGAGTTTACCATCGCCGTTACGGTCCACGTATAACGCTTCACCCAGTCTGGGTACGGCATTAGGCGATACGGCGCCGGGTATTTTGTCGAGTGTTTTACGGGTACCATAGTAGTCCGCTCCCCAGAAGGTACCTACCGGATCGTTGAGGGTAAGGCGGCTTACATTACCCGCATAGCTGACGTTCTGCGTAAGGATATAATCTACTCCGCCGAGGTCCACTACTTTGTTTTTATTATGAGCGATGTTAAAGGAAGTGCTCCATTTAAAGTTTTTTCTGTCGATGTTAACGGTGTTGACCATCAACTCTATCCCACTGTTACGGATAGCGCCGATATTGGTGCGGATGCTGGAATAGCCGGTTTGCTCCGGTAACTGTTTATTGTTGAGCAGGTCGTTGGTACGTTTCGTATATACGTCGGCTTCAATGGTGAGTCGGTTGTTAAAGAACCCTGCTTCGATGCCGAGGTCATACTGACCGGTCGTTTCCCAGCGAAGATCAGCATTGCCATAATTGCCCTGCACATAGCCCAGCGTGTTGCTATTGCTGCCGAGGATGTACCGGGAACCGGTGAGGGTGGGCAGCGAGCCATAAGGTGCAATTGCCTGGCTGCCTACTTTACCGTAGGAAGCGCGCAGTTTCAGATTGGAAAATACGTTCAGGTTTTTAATGAACGGTTCTTCGATAGCCCGCCATGCCAGCGCCACTGCGGGGAAAAAGGCGTATTTGTTATTGGCGGCGAAACGGGAAGAGCCATCCACTCTGCCGGTAAGCGTCAACAGGTAACGGTCTTTGAAGCCATAGTTGACGCGGCCCAGGTAAGATACGATCGCAAATTGCGAATACGAGGAGCCGATGTAAAATGTGCTTTGATCGGTGCCATTCAGGTTGTTGTATTCCATCCCGTCTGTCGGGTATTTGGAGCCGGAGGCTTTTACATATTCGGTGTTGGCAGTCTGGAAGGTCATACCGGCTACTGCATCGATACGATGGTTTTTCCGGATGGTTTGATTGTAGGATACTGTGTTTTCCAGCAGGTACATCATATCCTGTGTGGTGGCTACACTGGCCACACCACCGTTATTATTGGCTTTAGCGACCGGCATCTGGCCGGAGGAGTAGGAATTGTTTTTGGTGAAGTTAAGTTCTGTACCAAAAGAGGTTTTAAATGTCAGGCCTTTGATGGGTTTATAGTTGATGGTCACATTACCCAGCAGGTTATTCCTGCGGATAGGATTGGAACTAAAGGTAGCCTGTGCCAACGGGTGATTGAGGTTACCGGAGCTGTATTCTCTTTTTAAGGCAAAGGTACCATCGTCTTTATACACCGGCATACTGGGTGCTACGCCCAGTGCAGAGGAGTAGTAGTCGAGGCCGCCGAGGGATACGGGATTGTTTTGGGTAAGACCGCTACCGGCGTTGAGCGTGGTATTTACCTGTACTTTGGAAGAGATGTTTCTCGTATAATTCAACCGGAACTGGTAACGTTTGAAGCCGGAGTTGAGGATAATGCCTTCCTGGTCGGCATAGTTGCCGGAAATCATATAGGTGGATTTGGCATCTCCGCCGGAAGCCTGGGCGGTGACGCTGTTCTGCCTGGCTGCCCGGGTAATTTCTTTCTGCCAGTTGGTGTTGGGTACGTTATTCACATCGGGATAAAAAGCCGGCTTTCCTTGTGATGCCAGCTGATCGTTGACCATCTGGGCATACTCCGGTCCGCTCATCATATCAATAAATTTCGGCAGTTCCTGGTAACCGGAATTAACGTTGACGGATACACGATCCCTGCCTGTTTTCCCTTTTTTAGTGGTGATGAGGATCACGCCGTTGGAGCCACGGGCGCCATAGATAGCGGTAGAAGAAGCATCTTTCAATACATCGATGGACGCGATGTCTTCAGGATTGAGCAGGTTGAGGTTAAACTCATCACCGGCAGCAATGATACCGTCTACAACATACAACGGTTCATTACTGGCGCTGAGGGAGTTGCCGCCACGGATACGGATACTGGTACCATCGCCGGGCTGACCGCTGATAGAAGTCACCTGCATACCGGGTGCTTTGCCCTGCAGCATTTGATCGAGTGTGAGGATAGGCACGTTTTCAAAAGTCTCGCCTTTGATGGTAGCTACGGAACCGGTGAGGTCTTTTTTGGCTACCTGGCCATAGCCTACTACGATCACTTCATCCAGACCGGTAGGTTTTTCTTTCAGTACCACGGTGAAGCCATCCTGGCCGCTGTAAGGGATTTCTTGGGTTACGTACCCTACGTAGGATACCACCAATACCGCATTGTTGCCGGCATTTTTAAAGGTGAACTCCCCGTTGGCATTGGTAGAAGTGACGTCTGTACTGCCTTTGATGCGGACGATGGCGCCGGGAAGACCGATGCCTTTTTCATCGGTAACGCGGCCTTTTACCTGTAGCAGGTTGAGTGGGTTGAAGGGCGCCGCTGGTTTAGCGGTTACCACAATCACGTTGTCCACGATGCTGTAGGTGAGCGGCTGGTCCCTGAAACATTCGTCGAGTACCTGTTGCAGGGTGGCTGCTTTCACCTGTATGCTGACAGGCCGGGTTGGGTGAAGACTGGTATTCTCGAACCAGAAAAGGTAGCGGCTCTGTTGTTCTATCTTCTTAAAAACACGCTCCAGTGGTACGTTCTGCTCAGACAACGTGAGTTGCTGGGCATATCCGGCAGCACTTACCTGCAGGCAGGCCACGAAGAGTAAAAATACCGTCAGTTTCATGATCATCAGGATTTTGCAATGCTTCTTCCATTGTCCTTTTGGAGGAACATAAAGCGTAGAAAATTTCATACTTTTGAAAAGTTTGAGTGAAGTGTTTAATCGTCTGTAGCGGATTGTTGACATGCGCTCAAACGGGCAGTTTTGAGAAAACAGCGCCCACCGGTAGTGTTACCAGCACTACCGGTTTTTTTTGAACGGCATGAAAATATTGGTGTCGTAGTGCTATTTCATGTCAGGATGGATGGTTAAGGTGTGACAATAATCTTTCTGTCTTCTATTGTAAAATGAATATTGCTTAGTTCAAGAATCTTCAACACTTTGGATACATTGGCATCGCGGGGTATTTTGCCTGTGAAGAGCCGCTGTGGGATGTCTCCTCGGTAAACAACCTCCACATCATACCAGCGGGCTATTTGCCGCATGATGCTGTGTATATCGGCATTGGTGAAAACAGTCATGCCGTTTTTCCAGGCGATGGCTTCTTCGGTATCTGCTGCCTGTACCTGCAAACTATTGCCGATAGCTTGCTGGCCGGGCTGCAGCACATTACTGGTATTGCCCCGGCTAACGCGCACAGCGCCTGTCAACAGCGTAGTACGGATATTTTTTTCGTCGCTGTACCCCATTACATTAAACGTGGTGCCCAATACGCCGACGGTCAGGTCATTTACCTGAACGGTAAATGGTTGGGCGTGAGGAAGGGCCGCTACTTCAAAGTAGGCTTCCCCGTTAAGCGTCACGGTGCGTCCGCCGGGGCCGAAGGCTGCCGGGAAAGTCAGCGTGGTAGCGGCATTGAGCCATACCTTACTGCCATCCGGCAGGTTTACCTGGTATTGACCGCCTTTAGGTGTTTGTATGGTATTGTAGCCGGTATCGGCAGCTGGGTTGTTGGCAGCAAGGGTGTATACCAGTTGACCGTTAGCCGTTTTATGAATTTGGATACCGCCCTGACTGGCGACGGCGCCATTAGCGGCCTCGTCGAGCAGGATACGGGCGCCGTTGGCGAGGGTGAGGGTGGCTTTGTTACCGCCGGCCGGAATATCTTGCGGGGTATTTTTTTGTGTTACGGGTACTGGTATTACTGCCGGTCGTTTCAGCCACCAGGCGCCCCATAGCAGTAACGCCAGTACGGCAGCAGCGGCAGGCCAGCGATAAGCTGCCAGGCGGCTTTTCCGCGGAGGCACGGCAGGCGAGGCGGACAGTCGTTGTTGCAGTTGCTCCCATTGCTGCTGCGCTTCCTGTTGTGGCGAAGCGGTAGCGAGTGCCTGTACCAGCGGCTTCAGTGCTGCGACTTCCCTGGCCAGCATAGGGTCTTCACGGAGCCGTTCTTCCCAATACTGTACATCTGCGGCGTTCCGCTGCAGGCAGTAGTTAATGAACCGCTCGTCCTGAACGAGGTAAGAGAAGTCTTTCTCAGACATAAATCATACGCTGTTTATAAATAGAGGGAGAAAAAATCCATTTTCACTACTCCCTGAGAAAATAAAATGTGGGAGAAAAAAAGCAGGTAGATCAGCGCTGTGATCAATTCCTTATTGATACTGGATTTTAGCTTGTCCAGTGTTTTGTAGATGGTATTGTACACCGTATTGACAGACACCCCGTTGGCGGTGGCTATCTCAGCATAGGACAGGTTCAGGAAAAATTTCTGGTAGATCATCTGCCGTTGCCGGGAGGGCAGGTTCTCCAGGTGTTGGCTGACGGTTTTATGTAGCTGCACGCTTTGTTCCCGGGCAATCAGCTGCTCTTCGGCGGAAGCCGTCAGCAGCCAGTCCGGTGTTTCGCCGGCTATAACGGTGGTGTCTATATCCAGGTTGTCCTGCCGGAAAAGCGTCCGCAGGAAAATAGTGAGGATATAATTATGGAAATGCTGTACCTGTTGCAGTTTTTGCCGGCTTTCCCACAGCTTCAGAAAAACATCATTGATGGTATCTTTCACCTGTTCACTGCCGAAACCTTTTTTCAGTCCAAGGTAAGACAGGTAGTGGAAATAGTGCATGTAAATGCTGTGAAAAGCTTTCTGGCTTTCCTGTGTGGCAAATTCCCCCCATTCTTTCTTTAAATCTTTTCCTGAGATCATGTACTGCAATGCGCCGTTAAAGAAAAAACAAAAAATAAAAGTAGTATCTCCTCTGGCATATTTATCTGCCATGCGCCAGTCTTAACAGAAACTTTATATGGCCGGGTTGATGGCGGCCAGTAGCTTCATTGTTCGTTTTCCATTACCCTGAAACGTGGTTACTGACTGCCATAATACGACAAAAAATCCGGTATTTCATATAGACGCCGGCCGGAGAATAAATGTATCTTGCGTAGTATACCCTTGACCGTATGAAAACAGTTCGCCATTTTATCATCGGAGATATCCACGGTTGTTTCGATGAGCTGATGATGTTAACCCGGCAGATAGGCCTTACAGATGATGATGTGCTGATCTCCCTGGGCGATATTGTGGACCGTGGCAACAAATCGAAGGAAGTATACCATTATTTCCGGCAGCGGCCCCATTCCATCGTCCTGATGGGCAACCACGAGCGTAAACACCTGAACGGAGTGCTCAATTATGCACAGGATATTGTCAAATTGCAGCTGGGAGCGGAGTATCCGGCATTCCTGGAATGGGCGGCGCAACTGCCCTATTATTACGAAACGCCGGAGGCCATCATCGTACATGCTGCCCTGGAACACGATGTACCCTTGGCAACGCAGCGGGAGGACGTGCTTTGTGGCGCTACCGCCGGCGAAAAATACCTGGAGAAAAAATACCCGGAGGCTAACTGGGCAGATAAGTATATGGGGGAGAAGCCGGTCATTTATGGCCATCGGGTAGTAGGGAATCAGCCCCTGGTGCATAACAATACCTATGGTATCGATACCGGCTGCTGTCATGGTGGTTACCTTACAGCAGTGGAGTTGCCGGGGTTTATCATTCACCAGGTGGCGTGTGAACAGGATTACTGGAAAACGGAACAACAGCAATGGCAGGTGCCGGTGTTGCAGGCAAAAAACTGGGGAGAGATGGAATTAACGGCCATAAAGCGGCAGCTGGATAAACTGGCTTATATAGAAGAACCGGCAGCCCGTAGCTACCTGGATCAGGTACATCAGGGCCTGCTCCGGCTGGAAGCGCTCTTTCCGGTGCTGAAAGAAAAACTCGATACCTTTGCCGGCAAACTATTGGAAGCCGGCCGGGAAACATTCAGCCGGGAGGCCAACCAATATCCGTTTAAAACGTATTTATTTAAAAGCAGTCAACAAAACCTGAAAGTGGAAGATCTGCAGAAAAGCCTGCTAACGCCGGAGAAAATCAATCAGCTGGCGATAGCAATGGGACTGGCACCGATAGATTTCCCACCTTCAATTAATACGAAACGATGAAATTTATTAGCGCACTGGTATTATTGTTATGGGGAATGCAGTTGCAAGCCCAATTTGCCATCGTACGCGACAAGGATGGTTACACGAATGTAAGAGAAGGCGCAGGCGTCTCTAAAAAAATTATCGGTAAGTTGTTGGATGGCATGGTGGCCTATATACAGGAAACGGAAGGGGAATGGCACCATGTGGAATACTACCGGAAACATGAAATCACCAGTGGATATATTCATCGTTCCCGTTTAATACCGTTGGATAGCTTTGCGTCAGTCAAAGTCCGGCAGCAGAATACTTCCAGCGTGGTATTTCAGCAGGATTCCATAACAGTGATGTTTACCACAAAACCTTTTGTGGAAAAGGACCATAAAATAGAAAACAGATTGCAGGATGGGTATACTATCATTGACAAGATTGATGGGAAGATATTTTATGGTAGTGATGGCGGATTGCCTGTCTGGCAGTACAATACCTTTACCATACAGATCGGCAACCGCGCGGTGTTAGTACCAGACTACGCTATACGCGATTTGTATAACCCGAATCCTGAGTTGACATCCGTATGCTACGACCGGAAAAACGACCGGCTTTATATTGTGGCCAGCAACAGCGATGGCGCCGGTAGTTATGACGTGTTATTACAATTCGATCGCGGTGAATATAGCCAAAGGGCTATTTTTTACGGATTTTAACTGCGGGTCTCCGCAAAAAAATCAGGATCTTTATATTACACCTAACCGATAGCCATGGAACAGCGAACTATTACCGTAGTGCCCTACAACACTGCCTGGGCCGATACTTTTGAACAATTGGCCGCTATATACCGGGCACAGCTGGGCAAACTGACGACTGGCATAGAACATGTAGGCAGTACTTCGGTACCCGGACTGCCGGCTAAACCGATCCTCGATATTGACATACTCATTTCGCAGCCGGCTGATTTACCCCCGGTAGTGGCTGTACTGGAGCAATTAGGGTATACCTGGCGGGGCGATCTGGGCATTCCCGGCAGAGAAGCCTTCGGCAGAAATGATGACGGCGTTCCACGGGATGGCAGCGGTACCCAATGGCCGGCCCATCATTTGTATGTTTGCCTGGAAGGTTGTACCAGTCTGAAAAACCATTTGCAGCTCCGCAATTACCTGCGGCAGCATCCCGAAGCGGTCCGGCAATACGGCCGGCTCAAACAGGAACTGGCGGCAAAATATCCGAATGATATTGACAGTTATGTAGAAGGGAAAACGGCGTTTATTACGGCTATACTGGCACACACCGGCATGGAAGCAAACGCACTGCAGGACATCACCGCGCAGAACAAGGCGACAAAGTAAGCTACATTTTTCACTATAAAACAGCTTTATATGAGAACATTATGCCTTCTTTTGACTTTCCTGTGCGCCTTTGCGACCATCGGGAAAACGCAGGATAATATCCAGGGAGCATGGAAATCCTCCACCGGCGGTGTTAACAGCATCCTGCTGATTACACCGGGATATTTTTCGATCACCACCTATAGCGATACCAGCTTTATTGATACCATGGGCGGTACCTGGAAAGCGGCCGGCAGTGATGATGTGTCCATAAAAATAGAATTCAACACGGAGGAACGCAGCCAGGTAGGTTATGAAGGTAACGTGCCTATATCTTATGCCAATGGAAAAATCATCACCACGCAGGGTGGTGGCCAGCGCGTGGAATGGACCCGCATAGATAACGGAGACGGTCCGCTGGCAGGCAGCTGGAAAATCACCGGCCGGGAACAGAACGGGAAAATGAATACCATCACACCCGGCGCCCGTAAAACAGTTAAAATTCTTACCGGTAGCCGCTTTCAGTGGGTGGCTATCAATACTGATACCGGGGAGTTCTTTGGCACCGGCGGCGGTACCTATACTTTCCAGAATGGCGTATACACAGAAAAAATTGATTTCTTCTCCCGTGATAATTCCCGTGTAGGCGCAGCATTGAGCTTCAAAGGAAAAGTGGAAGGCAACTCCTGGGACCACAGCGGATTAAGCTCCAAAGGAGAACCGATACACGAAGTATGGCAGAAAACCATTTGATTATTTAGTTATTCAGTTATTTATTTATTTGATTATTTAATGGATGCCCGGGTGTTCTTTAAATAATCAAATAAATAAATAACCAAATAACCAAATATTATCACCAGCCTATTCCATAATCTTCGCCATGGTTACTGCTGCCTCCCCACAACGTGCCGTGGGCGCGGTCCAGGAAAATAGCGTTGATAGGCCCGCTGGTACGTTCTTCAAAACTGAGATGATACCCCATGCCTTCCAGGACTTTACGCGTTTTTTCGGGTGTATTACTGTTGAGTAACAGGCTTCCCGGCCTGGGCATACGGTCGCTTACCTTGCTGCCGCCAAGGGATAACCATAATTGATTGGTATTGATATTCGCAGCTTCTGTGGCTTGTTGCACGGTCATACCGAAATCTACCATGTTCAAAAGAAACTGCAGCAGGTTCTGGTCTTGTGTATCACCGCCCTGTACAGCGAAAGAGAGGTATGGTTTTCCGTCTTTTAATGCCATGGAAGGGGTCAGTGTTACCCGGGGTCTTTTGCCGGGTGCTATCACGTTAAAAGGGCAAATGGCGGAATCCAGTACAAAACTTTGCAGGCGCTGGCTCATACCGATGCCGGTGCGGCCGGCGATACAAGCGGGCAGCCAGCCACCGCTGGGCGTGATAGATACTACCCATCCGTCTTTATCGGCCGCTTCAACGCTGGTGGTACCGCGCCAGAGGCGGTCATGGTAGGCGCTGTCGGCTGACTGCTGCGCGTACAGCTGTTCCGGCGCATTGGTGGACCGGAAGCCGGTCGCGTCGTGTTTGGGTACAAAGCCACCGGGCTTACGGCCGTTGCTGGTATCCATAAAGGCATTGCGCTCTTCCAGGAAATGCAGGTAGGGATTGGTTTTACCGATATAGGGATAAGGATCGCCCGGACCGGCACCGGCATCGTTGCGGTCTGATGATATCTGTTTAGCTCTCGCTTTGGCGTAGTCTTTATTCAGTAACCCTTCGATAGCCCTGTTCTTATTGAAATACGGGTCTCCATAATAAAAGTCGCGGTCGGCGAAAGCCAGGTTCATCGTTTGATAGAGCGTATGGATATATTGGGGTGAATTATATCCCATGGCTTTCAGGTCGAAATTTTCGAGAATGTTGAGGCTTTGCAGTAACATGGGACCTTGTGTCCATTCCTGCAGTTTATATACGTCAATGCCGCGGTAATTCACATGTAAAGGCTCTTCTTCAACAGGCTTCCAGCGGGCCAGGTCTTCCAGGGTGATGAGTCCGCCTTGTTCCTGGCAACCCCGTACAAATTCACGGGCAATGTCGCCTTTGTAGAAGCGGTCGTATGCCGCCATGATAGCCTCTTTACGGCTTTTGTGTTTTTTCAGTGCTTCCTGTTCTGCTTCCACCATTTTGGTGAGGGTAGCCAGCAGGTCTTTCTGCACAAACAACTCTCCGGCTTCAGGTGCTTCCCTTTTTTCTCCCGGATGGGTGAGGAAAACAGCTTTGCTATAAGGCCACTGATGAATGTATTTTTTACCGCGTTCTATACTGTTGGCGGTCTGCGCTTCTATAGGGTAACCGGCCGCCATGTCTATGGCCGGCGCCAGTACTTCTTTCAGGCTCATGGTGCCGTATTGTGCCAGCATATAACAAAGACCACCAGCAGTACCAGGCGTGACAGCCGCCAGGGGACCATATTCCGGCGGGAAATCGTAACCTTTGGATTTAAAAAACGCCGGTGTAGCGCCGGTGGGAGCTACGCCCAAAGCATTGATGGCAATCACTTTCCCGGTTTTTGGATTGTAGATCAGCGCTTGTGTTTCTCCACCCCAGCTGAGTACGTCCCACATGGTGCAGGTGGCTGCCAGCATGGCGCAGGCAGCGTCTACGGCGTTACCGCCCCGTTGAAAAATCATGGAGCCGGCAGTAGCCGCCAGCGGTTTGCCGGTAACGGCCATCCATTTTTTGCCGTGTAGCGGCGGTTTCTGAGTCTGTTGTGCGTGTGCGCCGGTCAGCAAAAGAAAGGCCGCCAGCCATAAAAGAAGATGTCTCATAAAGCAAATTTGCGATGTCGGATATTGGTTTGAAAACGGGCAACACATGACTGTGCCGCCAGGATAGGGTAGTCTGTGACTACATACATACAAACTATCTTTGGTAATAAAAATAGCGCATAACAATGATATTAACGCTATAATATTACCATACTCCTGTGCAGCTTCTATACGATGATAATATGCCCCCGGAAAAAAGCAGCTTGCATCGGAACTTTCTTTTTAGTATTTTTTCTCCCCTAACCAAGCACGCAAATTTTATCAACCATGATCAGAATGTTCTGGCTGCTGGCAGCCTGTTTGTTAATAGCGGAGAGTGTATCCGCCAACGTTACTTTACCTGAATTTTTTGGCAACGGGATGGTCCTGCAGCGCAGCCAACCCATCTATGTCTGGGGCTGGGCCGATAAAGGCGAAAAAGTAACGGTACAGTTCAAGGAGCAAAAACAATCCGTTAAAACCGGTAACGACGGTAAATGGATGGTGAAGCTGAAACCGGAAGCAGCAGGGGGGCCCTTTGTGTTGACGGTTAACGGCAAAAACAATGTCACCTTCGATAATGTGATGATGGGCGATGTGTGGATCTGCTCAGGACAGTCCAATATGGAATTTCATGTAAGAGATGTGACCAAAGCTGCTGAGGAGGTACAGGCCGCCAATTACCCGCAGATACGGGAGTTCACGGTAAAAAGAGCGGCAGCCAAAGAACCGCTGGAACATGTAGCTGCTGCCAGCTGGTATCCTGCTACACCGGAAAATGTAGGCAATTTCAGCGCGGTGAGTTATTTCTTTGGACGTGAATTGCATAAAGAGCTGCAGGTGCCGATAGGCCTGATCCATACGGCCTGGGGCGGTACCCAGGTGGAAGCCTGGATCAGCCGGAAAGGTTTTCTCAGTAGTGAAACCTTCCGCCAGATGATGTCGGAACCACTGGGTATTGATTCTATCACCGGCCCTAATGGTTATCCGGCTTGCCTTTTTAATGCCATGATCCATCCGCTGCTGCCGTTCGGTATCAAAGGCGCTATATGGTACCAGGGAGAAGCTAATGCAGGCCGCGCTTACCAATACCGTCAATCTTTTCCGCTGATGATCACCGATTGGCGCAATCAATGGAAACAAGGTGATTTTCCCTTTTATTTTGTACAACTCGCCAGTTTCGATGCCAACAACGGCAAAGTAGAAGGAAATAGCCGCAATGGCAGCACCTGGGCTGAACTGCGGGAAGCGCAGGCGATGACGCTGTCCCTGCCTAATACAGGCATGGCGGTGATTACAGACATCGGAGAAAGAAATGATATCCATCCCCGGAATAAACAGGATGTGGGTAAAAGGCTGGCGTTTAATGTGCTGAAAAACGTATATGCTAAACCGGTAGTCCCTTCCGGACCGGTATTCAAATCCATGGATATCCAGGGAGATAAAGCATGGTTATCATTCACGGACCCCGGCACCGGCCTGATGGTAAAAGACCGCTACGGTTACCTGAAAGGGTTTGAAGTAGCTGGTGCTGACGGACAGTTTCACTATGCCAAAGCATCGGTTATAAACGGCAAAGTAGTCGTGTCCAGCGACCAGGTAGCTACCCCGGTAACGGTACGGTACAACTGGGCCGATGATGCGGCGGATGGCAATCTCTTTAACAAGGAAGGACTGCCGGCAGCGCCGTTCCGCACCGATACCTGGAAGGGCGTTACGGAGGGTAAAGGATACCAGCTTCCCGCCAAAAAATAACTAAATATCTAAATAACTAAATACCTAAATGAAAAGGGCTGGTTACAGCCCTTTTTTTATGACACTCACCGTTACCAGCAATTGCCCGGTATGCCGCATGGTATGTTCTGCCGCATGAAATAACAATCCCTGTACGGTAGAGGGCAGCTGCTTACGGCCAACGCCTCTGAAGTCGGTCAGCGTGGCGGGATCGGTCTGCGACAACTGTTGCAGTGCTTTATCCACCTGCTGGTTGAAAGCATCCAGTAAGGCGGCGGAACCGGCTCCGGGTGTCCCTTCGGCGGCTAATGCTTCGAGTTGCTGCGGTGATAATAACTGCGCCTGTGCATACGTGAAAAGCCGGTCCAGCACGCCCCGGAGATGCTGTAGGTGAAAGCCGGGAGCGGCCACGCCGGCGGGTTGCTCCCAGAGGCGGTTTTCGGGAAAACCGGTCATCAGGGCATTTATTTCTGCCCTGGCCTGTAAAAGCGCATGGGCCACAGGCTGTAACAAAGCAGGGATACCGGCTACCGGTCCCTGCATCCAATACTCTGTTGCCATATCGATAAGGTTTATACTTCCAAGGCGTCGTATACTACCACTCTTTCCCACAGGTGGCCATAATTTTTAATAAAATCCAGATGGATGGGATGTGTCTGATAGGTGGCCTGTGCGGCCACATCCCGGAAAAAGATCAGCTCTGATACAGCCCAGCTGGTATCTACCACATCTCTTTTTTCGGTGCCGGCCACCACACCTACGTGGAGTTCTCCTATAGCCGGAATACGGGACAGCGTTTTAACACCTTCCACCAGTTTGTCACGGTCGGCAGTGGAACCGGGGTTCTTCAACCAGAAAAATACATGGTGGGAAACAGGGTATTTCGGTTTGCCGGCGACCAACGGCATGGCGGCAGCGGCGCTACCGGCGCATAAAGTGGCAGTTGTGCCGAGGAACTTTCTTCTGCTGGAAGTTTTCATAAGGCGTACATTTAAGGACCTGAAAATAATAAAGATCAGCGATTCATCCCATAATCCGGTATTTTCATCCCATTTTGACCGGCTGCACCTTTTCAATGGCTAATATTGCCGTAAATATTCCCGCTTATGGACCAGTTCAGGAAATTAGAGTTTGGTGTAGCAACAGGATTCGCCCTGCTGCTGATGTTTGGCCTGCTCTATCCCAGTATTATCTACAACGTATTTGAGCTACAAGAGATGTACGGGTACAAGTTTGCCCGCTATCACCAGGTATTTGATTATTATATTCACTACCTGCTGCCTGCACTGTCCCGTATTGTACTGGTGTATGGCGGTTTCCTGATGGTGAACTTTGTGATTGTACCTAAGTTCCTGGAGAAAAAAAGATGGTGGCTGGGGATGCTGCTGCTGTTATTGACAGGCCTGCTGTTTTTCCTGCTGATGATGGTGGCGACTTCTTACTACAATGGTTACCTGTTGGGCGTATACGACACGGTGAGAGGGGCGCACATGCATTTTGCGAAATCGGCTTTTATCACTACTATCTTTTGCGGGGTATTGTATATTGTTTACTATATCCTCCGGCAAATCTATTTCGAGTACCTGCATGAACGTATAGTGGTCAATCCCCAGTACCGCAAGACCATCCGCGAGGTGTTGATGGTACTGGCAGGGTTGGAGGTGGTGATAGCACTGATGTTCAACGATTCCAGGGATGCTTTCCGGGCAATGCTGTACTTCGGCCCTGTCTTCGTTAGTATTGGTTTCATCCTTTATTATAAAATCATTCCCGATTTTAAACTGGTGCATCACAATCAGCGGCTTTTTATCCGCGATATCGCCTTGTTGATATTGGGCGTAAATTTCCTGATGACGATGGTTATCCGGGCTATCCGCCACGGTGGCGGGGGATTTTTCCCACCGGCGCTCATCTTTGGCGTACTGATATCTGCCGGCCTGGTATTGCCGTTGACCTGGTTCCTCTACCAGTCCCGCCAGAAGCAGCTTGTGATGGTGAAAAACCTGAAAACGGCGCTGGGGCATTCTACCGCCAATATGGATTTCCTGCGGGCGCAGATCAACCCCCATTTCCTGTTCAATGCCCTGAACACCTTGTATGGTACGGCTTTGCAGGAAGAGGCGCCGCGTACCAGCGAAGGTATCCAGAAGCTGGGCGATATGATGCGTTTTATGCTGCATGATAACCACCTGGCGAAAATTCCGCTGGACAAGGAAGTGGCTTACCTTCAGAATTACATCGACCTGCAACGGCTGCGCGTAATGTCTTCTCCGGATATCCTGATTGAAGTGAATATCGATGAGAGCCAGTGCGAGCACGAAATAGCACCGATGTTGCTCATTCCGTTTGTGGAAAACGCTTTTAAACACGGTATCAGCCTGCGTAACCGCTCCCGTATCGTGATTTCGCTGAGCTGCAACGCCGAACAGCTTTTCTTCGATGTGGTCAACACTGTACACCAGCGTCCGGAGAATGATCCGGAGCGCGACAGCATGGGCATTGGACTGAATAATGTGAGAGAGCGCCTGGCGCTGTTGTATCCTAATCGCCATGAGCTGAGTATCCGGCATACCGCCAATGAATTTTTTGTTCACCTGACCATTGATGTTAAAGATTGATTTTAGGAAGATGTTGAAAACAGACTTACATACAAAAGATGAGATCAAAGCAGCTGCGGCGCCGGATGGTATCACCCGCTTCCTGTGGTGGCTGGCGGCGGCTGATGGCGATGTACTGGCCGAATGCAAAACAGAGAAAGAGCGTTATCGTATCATTGGCCTTTCTGTGATGGTGACCTGGTTGTTTGCCACCCTGGCCTGGGGATATTTTTTCTCCACCATCATCAAAGATGATATGATCGTACTGCCGTTGGCGTTGTTTTTTGGTTTCGCCATTCTCTCCATCGACAGAACGCTGATCGCCGCTATGTCCCGCGGCAATGGCAATCTGCGGCTGATGCCGGTCGCATTTCGTTTATTGCTGGCCGTTACTATCGGATTATTTATTTCACAGCCGGTAGTGCTGATGTTGTTTAAGAAAGACATTATCGCACAGCTGGAGCTGAGTAAACAAACGAAACTCGAAGCCTACCGTAAACAACTGACCACCATGAATGCCGGTCAACGGACAGAACTGCAGCAGGCGCTGGACAGAGGGCGGCAACGGGTAGAACAGCAAACACGGGAACTGAAATTTTATAAAGACACTTATATCAGGGAAACAGACGGTACCGGCGGTTCCGGTAGAATAGGAGAGTCTTCCGTCGCCCGGGTGAAAAAATCAGCTTACCTGAAATCGGAAGATGAACTGGCTGCCCTGCAACAGGATTGGGCGCCGAAAGAACAACAGCTTCAGGCGCAGCTGGCAGCCATGCATAGCGCGGACAGTCTCAGGGAAACGATCTATCTGAGTACCCTCACCGATGGTTTCCTGGCGCAGGTAGAAGCCCTGCATGAGCTCACCGAACAGCACCCCGCGCTGCAGCAACGGTACCGGCTTATTGTATTTATCATCACCCTGATAGAAATTATGCCGTTACTGAGTAAAGTGCTGATGCCAAAAGGAGAGTACGAAGAACGGATTGCCGGCGCCGCCGCCCAAAACATGGCTGCCGCCCGGTTGGAAACCGCTGCCGGAAAGGAACTATTGCAACATTACCAGGAAGCGGCGTTAGCAGCTGATAAGGAAATCGTGGACGAAGTATTTGAAAATACCCGGCAGCTGCGAAGGGAAGAAGCCGCCGCTATTGTAAAGGATTGGCAACACCGGGAAAACCGGCAGTACCGCCAGCTATGGCGACAGATGAAAAACCTGTTGCTTGGTAAAATTTCGTAAATCCCTATCTTGTTACTGGAAAATGTAGTGTTATGAAGCTTGCCGCCATTGCAATTGATGATGAACCGGTAGCCCTGGCTGTGATCAGGAATCACGCTGCCATGGTGCCTTTTCTGGATATTAAGGGCTATTTTACCAACGCATATGAAGCTATGGAGTTTCTGAGCAGGGAAAAGGTGGACCTCCTTTTCCTGGATATCAAAATGCCCGATATATCCGGACTGGATTTTATTGCCAGTCTGCCACAACCACCTATGACCATCTTTACCACTGCCTATTCCGAACATGCGGTGAAAAGTTTTGAACTGGATGCGGTGGATTACCTGCTGAAACCTTTTTCGCTCATCCGTTTTATCAAAGCCTGTAATAAGGCGCATAGCCTGTGGCAGCTGAAACAACAAAATCCGCAGCCTAAAGAGAGCCTCCCGTATATTTTCCTGAAAAGCGGATACGAACAGTTTAAGATTATGCTGGAAGATATCCTGTACCTGGAAAGCGCCGGCAACTATGTGAATTTTATCCTGAAAGACCGCCGGCTGATTTCGCGGCTGTCCATGCAGGAAGCGATGGACCTCCTGCCTGCGGCGCTTTTTACCCGTGTGCACCGTTCCTATATCGTCGCCAATGATAAAGTAGAGCGGGCCGACCGCACCGCACTTTATATCCGTAATATCGCCATTCCGATCGGGGCTGCCTATGGCACCGCGGTGGATAATATACTCGGTGCATCTTAGCCCAGGGCTAAGATGTCGTTCCAGTATCTTATAATCACCATGGGCTTATTTACAGAGAAAGGTTGGTTTTGCAACCAGATCCGTTTTATAGGTGTATTCATTTCGACAATATGGCTTAAAGTGAAGCCACACATCATTAACGGATACCAGTAAAAACATCCTGGCCCAGGGTCTCAAGGGAATGCTCCCACCATCACACGTGTCGGAAATGCAATTTATCTTCTCCCGCCAGTCATTTTTATTTGCTAAAATCGACCGAAAGGTCTAATTTCAATTTTATGAACAAAGCAGCGAGAACGAAGCAGTTTATCATTGAAACGGCAGCGCCCATCTTTAACCAAAAAGGCGTAGCCGGTACGGCTATCAGTGATATCATGGAGGCGACCCGGCTGGCTAAAGGAGGGCTGTATGGCAACTTCTCCTCCAAAGAGGAAATGGTGGCAGAGGTGTTCGACTACATCGCGGAGCAGGAAAAACAACGGCTTAAAGCGGTGACCGGCCCCGAGCCTACGGCCATACGTAAGTTCGAAGCGCTTTTCTCGTATTATGCCCGTTTTCCGCTCAACCGCAATATTGCCGGTGGTTGCCCTATGCTCAACTTCGGCGTGGAGGCGGATGACACCAACCCGATATTGAAAGAGAAAGTGCAGGAACTGGTGGCGTATTTTCAACTGCGTATCCGCCAACTGGTGCAACTGGGCAAAGAAAACGGGGAGTTCAAAAAAGACTGGGATGAGGACAAGTTTTCCGTGTTGATGTTTACCATGCTGGAAGGGGCGATTTTTGTCACCGGCATCACCAACAACAACCGGCAAATGCTGATAGTACTGGATTTTTTAAGGAAAGAAATCAAACGTCACTGTAAGTGATTTTTTTAGTCCAAATAATAAACCAATCGGTCTGAAAGATGCAACACCAGGTTTTACCGTTGTCATTACGGATGACAGCCTTCCTGCTATCCGGCATGAGCAAACCCTTTCCCGGACTAACGGCCCGGCTGTTTTACCGCCTGTACTGTACGCCTCCGGGTACTAAAGCGCGTTCATCGGAGCTGCGTAGCACGGCCCGGCTGGATCAACTGACGGTTACCCGTTACGCTTTCGATAAACGGCCACTAAAGATCACCACCTATCGCTGGGGTACATCGGATAAAAAAATATTGTTACTGCATGGCTGGGGTGGTAGCCCCTTTCATTTCCGGCAATTGATCCATACGCTGGTCCACCAGGGATATGAAGTAATTGCCTACGATGCGCCGGCGCATGGCGAATCAGATGGGAAACGCACCAATCTGGTTCAATGGGCGCATGTACTGGAACAAATTATCGTACAAACGGGACCGTTATATGCTATTATCGGGCACTCACTGGGAGGACTAAACGCAGCCCTTACGCTGTCCCGCAAAACCGTGCAGGTACCGCGACTGGTGATGCTGAGTGCTGCACTCAGCGCCCCGGTATTTTTTAATGAAGCGTTACAACTTTTCAAAATACACCCGGTGGTGATGCCACCACTGCGGCAGCTGATTCATCAGCGGCTGCACGAAAACCTCGAAGAAATGGACCTGCATCTGTATATCAATCAGATCAAGGCAGAAAAAATATTGATGGCTTATGACACCACCGATACGCTGGTGGACGAGAAAGAGATTACTGCCTATGTGCAGGAGTACCCGGCTATCCGCGCACTGCGTATCACCGGCGAAGGGCATTTCCGTATCATGCGGCAGGAGCCGGTGATCAAAGAAGTGATACAGTTCCTGGGCAACGGCTAACCTATCTGCCTATATTATTCCTATCAGAAAAAAATCCGGTCATTGACCGGATTTTTTTATTTCCGGCAACAAACTTGCTTTACCCCGTTGAAATCAATACTTTTAATCACTTGTTAATTTTAAAAACCCACGTTATATGAGTAGCATCAACAACCGCCGTCAGTTTCTGCGCCAAATGGGCATGTACACTATGGGCCTCGGTTTGCTGCCATCAGTTCTGGCAGCATGTAATGAAGGGCAATCTACTAAAGATGGTAAGGACAGCACTGCCAAACCAGGAGCCGGCTCCGGTGCCGACGCCGCTAAAGAGCTGTTTTTTAAGATTTCACTGGCCGAATGGTCTTTCCACCAGGCGCTCTTTGCCGGTAAAATGAACCACCTCGACTTCGCAGCACGCGCAAAAAATGAATTCGGTATTACCGGTGTGGAGTATGTAAACCAGTTCTTTAAAGACAAAGCTAAAGACCAGGCTTATCTGGCCGATATGAAAAAACGCGCTGATGACAACGGCGTACGCAGTGTATTGATCATGTGCGACGGGGAAGGGGAGATGGGAGACCAGAACGCAAAAAAACGCCTGCAGGCGGTGGAAAACCACTACAAATGGGTGGAAGCGGCGCAATATCTCGGCTGCCACGCTATCCGTGTAAACGCCGCCGGTGAAGGTAAAGCGGAAGATGTGGCCAAAGCTGCTATTGAATCGCTCACTAAACTGGCTACTTTCGGTAAAGACCATGGTATCAATGTGATTGTGGAAAACCACGGCAGTTTTTCTTCCAATGGTAAATGGTTAAGCAACATCATGAAAACGGTGAATATGCCTAACTGTGGCACGCTGCCGGATCTGGGTAATTTCTGCATCAAAAGAAGTAAACCGGAAAACAATACACCGGAAGCATGGGCTAAAACTACCTGCCTCGAAGAGTATGACCGTTATGAAGGGGTGACGGAACTAATGCCTTTTGCAAAAGGTGTGAGCGCTAAAACCTATGATTTCGACGATGCCGGTAATGAAACCACCATCGATTACAAACGTATGCTGCAAATCGTAAAAGATGCAGGCTATAAAGGTGGTTTTATCGGGATCGAATATGAAGGCACCCGATTGTCTGAAGAAGAAGGTGTGAAGAAGTCTAAAGAGCTGCTGATACGCCTGGGAGCGATTTAGCATTTACGGATTTTTTGATTTAAGAATTTTGGAATTTAAAAATGCAGTGAAGATTACGTCATATAACATGTTCTTCGCTGCATTTTTAAATTCCAAAATTCTTAAATCAAAAAATCCGTAAATGTTACAGCTGGAACCGTTTCTTTAAAAAAGACAACGTATTCGCATATGCATCCTTTGTGGCTTCACTGTTATAAATCGGATTGCTGGGGTTAGCGAAGGCATGTTCTGCATCATAACGTTTAACCGTTAACGTTTTACCTGCCTTTTTCATATTTTGTTCAAACTCGTCTACTATTTGGGGAGTAATGCCTTTATCCTTATTGGCAAACAATCCAAGTACCGGACCATGTAATTGTTTGAGGGCGTTCACATCTTTTTCCGGCATACCGTAATACATCACAGTACCCAGGTTCTGGCTGCCATTGACCAGTGCCGATTGTAAGGCGATCGCTCCACCGAAACACCAGCCGAGGGTAACAATATGCGCTGATTTACCGGCATAGCCACGGGCACCTTCCATAATGGCTTTCAGCCGTTCCCGGGGCACGGATTGCATGGTTTTTGCCGCTTCTTCCCGGTTGGTGGCTACCACTTTATCGTACAGGTCTACCGCCAGTACATTCACATTGCCTCCCAGATCGTTGTACAATTTCTCTGATTCCTTTTTTACATAGTCATTCAAACCATACCATTCCTGGTATACAAACAGGTATTTGTCGGTAGGCTTTTTCGCCTTAAACAGGAAACCATAGGCGGTTTTACCATCCGGAGCGGAAAAGCTCACTTCGGCGCCGGCCGTGCCCTGGTAGGTATAGGGGAGAGGGTCCTTGTGTGCCATCCGGAAGTCTTCCCGGTTGGCCAGCCCGGTAAATTCTGTCACGGCGTCGGTGGTATGGCAGCAGGGAGCTGTTTGTGCGAACAGTCCGAGCGTGCTGCCCAGCGAGAGCAGCAGTAAGGATAGTTTTTTCATAAATGGAGCGCTTTTGTTAATATAAAATTACAAAAATGTCGGGTGAATTGCCTTGAAGTACCATGTCACGGCGCAGACCGACACCTTAGGCATAAAAAAGCCCGGTGAGGGTACACCGGGCTTGTATAACGTTGATGAATATACTAGAAATTGAGGATGACTTTATTTTTATCGATTTTATACTTAAACCCTTGCTGGCCGGCAAGGTTGGTCAGTACCTCCTCCAGGGAAGCGTTGAAAAACAGGGCTTCGGTAATGATACGGGCTTTGGAGGCGTCTCCATGCATTTCCACTTCTACCCCAAACCAATCCTCCAGTAAACGGGAAACAGCCATCGGATTAGCGTTTTGTATGCGGAGGATATCGGAAAGCCAGGTTTCCAGTTCTTCGGCATGATAGGTTTCTTTCTCCAGCAGGTCTATTTCCCGGTTGGCCAGCACCATCTGGCCGCGCTCCAGTATTTCCGGCTGGTTGTCGGTAGCGGAATGGTAGGATTTGCCCACACGGCTGGAACCTGTCAGCTGATAATAGGTGGCGCCCTGTTGGCTGGCGAAGGAGCGCATACGGAAGGAAGTGCCCAGCACCGTAGCTTTCAGGATACTGCTGACAACGGTGAAACTGTCCTTGCCGGGCTTCACGTCAAAAAATGCGTCGCCATCGAGGATCACGGTGCGGTTGCCTTTGGCATAATCACTGGGAACGTGCAGGTCGGAAGCGGAGTTCAGGATAACAGTCGTACTGTCCGGTAAGGTGATCTCCGTCCGGCTGCCGGTCTTCCCCTGGTGAAGTGCGTAGGTTACGCCAGATGCCTTTAAATCGGCTATGCTATAGGATGGCGTCTTAGAGGACGGCTCCCGTAATTTCCAGGTCAGCAGAACGATGACACCTAAGGCCACTAAAATCAAGGCATAAAGCCACGTTCGGGATTTTTTCATATTCCGGGTGTTTGTCAACAGAAAAGCCCCAAAATAAGTAAAATTAAACGGACCCGGCAAGAATTTCGGCTTTCCACAGCGCAGGAGGAAGAACCGCCTGAAATTTTTAAGCATAGGGATTAAACATCATATTCCTATTATTGAATATTTGATAAAATCCGGAGCCGCCACGCTGCCCTTTTTTCCCGCGCAACAATTTTTGTGAAGCAATAGACAATTTCCGTTTATGCTATTAAAAATATTCCCTGATATTATAATGATTTTTGTTTAGAATCCAGGCGCACCCTAACTTTGCGCCCCATGGAAAAGCAGCTAACTTTATCGTTCGATAATACGGCTATTGCGTTTGAGGCAAAGACCGACAAAGCATTAAAAAAAGCCAACTTTCTCTTCAGTAACATCGGGAAACCATGGCTGGTGAAAATGGGCGCAGCATTGACGCCGCTGGCATTCAAACTTCATTTACCGATCAAAGGCATCATCAAAAACACGATATTCTCTCAGTTCTGCGGAGGTGAAACCCTGGATGAAGCGGCACACACAGCGCTGCAACTGGGCAATTATCATGTGGGCGTGGTACTCGACTATGGCGTGGAAGCGATGGAAGGGGAAGAAAGTTACGATCATGCGGTTCCGGAATTTATCCGCGCTATCCAGTACGCCGCCAGCAAACCGGATATTCCTTTTATCGCTATCAAAATCACCGGCTTTGCCCGCTTTGAACTGCTGGAAAAAGTACACCGCGGCGATACCCTTTCTCCGCAGGAACAACAGGAATATATCCGGGTACGTTCCAGAGTGCATTCCGTAGCTGAAGCAGCAGCACAATACAAAGTAGGACTGCTCATCGATGCGGAAGAATCCTGGATACAGCAACCGGTGGACGATCTGACAGACGAAATGATGTCGCTGTTCAACCACGGCCAGGTGATCGTTTACAACACCTTCCAGATGTATTGCCACGACCGTTACCCCTTCCTGCAAAAATCCCTGGAAAAAGCCAGCAAAGGAGGTTACCTCCTCGGTGCTAAACTGGTACGGGGCGCCTATATGGAAAAAGAAAACAAACGCGCGGCAGAAAACAATTACCCCACACCGATTCAGCCCAGCAAAGAAGCTACTGACAGAGATTACAACGCGGCTGTACAGTTTTGCCTGAATCACCTCGACAAACTCGCCGTATTCATCGGTACCCACAACGAAAACAGCTGTATGCTCGCCGCCCGTACCATGGATGAAAAAAATATCCCGCATAACCACCCGCACGTTAGCTTTTCACAGCTGCTCGGTATGAGCGACAACATTACCTTCAACCTGGCACATGCCGGTTATACCGTTACCAAATACCTGCCTTACGGCCCTGTAAAAGATGTAATGCCCTACCTCATACGCAGAGCACAGGAAAATACATCCATCGCCGGCCAGATGGGTCGTGAACTGGGACTGATCAGGAAAGAGCTGAAACGTCGCGGCCTGTAACGCCGATGGACATGATTATTGCTGATTACGCTGATTAGCGGAGATAAGAGCGAACATCTACACCAATAACAATTCGAATTAATTATAAAAAGAACATCCCGCTTGATAAATGCATCAAGCGGGATGTTCTTTTTATATACACGCCAATCTCCGCTAATCAGCGTAATCAGCAATAATCATGTCTATCACAGTTACTGGTTGGTTTCGCTCATCGGCAGCGGGTACCTTGACCACACATCGTCATCCGGACGGTCTATCGGTAGTGTATTCAGCCTTTGATACCGGCGAACATCTATCCAGCGGTGACCTTCCATGAACAGCGAATACCGGCGCTCATACAGCAGTTCGTTGATAAGGGCAGGGGAGGTAACAGCATCGCCATAAACGGGAAGATTGTGAGAGGTCCTGATCCTGTTGATGGCTACGATGGCGTCCGGGAACTGAGCCAGCTGTATTTTGGCTTCGGCATAAATCAATATCAGCTCTTCATTCCGGATAATGGAAATAGGGCTGCTGAGGCTGGGCCAGAGATTCAGATCCCGGTTGCTGGTCAGCCCTACGCTGCTGGCAGCGGAGGTACGTACGGCCGTTTTATTCTTACGGTCGTCCGTTGGCAGGATGTCAGCGATAAAAGAAGGATGCGCCACCCTGATTTCACCGGTGGAATTGGGTTGCAGATACATGGGGTTTACCAGGTCTCCGCCATTGGTGGAGAAAGTGCTGAATACACCGTTATTGAAAGCACCATTGAGGTCGAAGAAGGACTCATTCAGCGCAGCCAGTGCTGCTGCCCAATCTTTGCGGTAAATATGCACCCTGGCGGCAATGGCACGGTTGAATTTAATCAGCCCGGCGGCATCTTTAAAGCCGGCAAATCCTTCAGAGAGCGGGAAAATTACTTCGGAACCGGTCAGGTCTGCCTTACCGGCATCGAGGAACTTGATCACGGAATCCATTACTATGCGGGGATTGGTAATGATAGGGCCCAGGTTGGCGTTGTCCGCTACGGGAATACGGGCGCCATTGGAATCGGTCATGTTGATGTTCATCAGCAATTCATAACCAATCAGCGTTTTGGCAAAACCCTGGAAGGCCTTCTTTTGCACATCGCTGGCTACTTCGTTCCGCGTGGTTTTCAGCGCTTCCATCAGGATAAAACACTGACGGGCCACCTGGTAACGGGCGGCAAAAGGGTTGGTGATGTAAAAGGTGTTGTTATCCAGCTGCTTGCTGCCACCGCCGAGCATGTCGGTGGTCCAGCGGGGCTCGGAGCCGGAAAAACGGTACATCTCACGGCCTATCACGCCTACGCCATCGAGATAGGTACCGGCATTGTTACGTAAACCGGATTCGGCGCCGGTCACCAGGTTGAACAGGTCGCTCTTGGAAGGATTGACAACGATACGGCCTACTACGGGCGTATTCAGACTGTTGATCTCATCTTTCTGGCAGGCACTCAGGGCTAGCAGGGCGCCGGACAGGTATATAATCAGTTTTTTCATTTGTTTTCAGTTTTGATGGTCAGATAATGATCAGAAATCGATGCCTACATGGAAACTGGCCCGCTTGCTGGCAGGGAAAGGCATTACGTCTACGCCGGTAGATAAACCATTGCTGCCGCGGCTTTGGGCGGTAGTAATGGTATTGCTGCCGAAGTTGGATACCTCCGGATCATATCCTACGTATTTTGTCCAGGTGAAGAAGTTATTGGCAGAAAGGCCCAACCGGACACCCTTGATGGTTTTGGTATTCTTCAACGGAACATTATAATACAAACCGATCTCACGGATACGGATATACGATGCATCCTGTACATATATACCGGCGCCGCCGCCTGGCCTGTATACACCGGCTTTTTTGCCGTTGATCATGTCATCGTAATCCGGTGAGGTGGCGCCGCCGTCGTTCAGCAACTGACCCAGGTTGATGTTGTCGCCTCCTTTTTTCCAGTGAATGAGGAAACGCAGGGAGAAGTTTTTCAGGAAAGTAAGATCGTTGTAAAAGCTCATCTGGAACTTCGGTTCTACATTACCTACCAGTTTCAGCTGATCGTCTACGATACCCTTGATCTGTGTCACGGGCTGTCCTTCTTCCAGGTAGAAAGTTCCCAGGGAAGCACCAAAAGCGCCAATGGCATATGGCGGAATAATCAGCTTCGTCATTTTTGAGCGGTTGAGCCACCAGTTCACATTGGTGGTCCATTTAATGCTGCTGTTGTTGACGGGGATGGCCGTTAGGCCCAGTTCCACACCGTTGTTGCTAAGGTCGCCACTGTTTTTCCATTCGCTGGCATAACCGGTGGAAGAGGGGATGCTGTGCCTTAACAATACGTCGTAGATGCGTTTGTTGTAATAGGTGGCTTCCATGGATATCCGGCCGTTCAGCAGGCTGAAGTCGAGACCCATTTCCAGTTCCGTTTGTCTTTCCGGTTTAATACCGGGGTTGCCGAGCAGGTTATCCACCAGTACGCCGGGGAACCCGCCGATATTGCTGCCCAGCATGCCGGTGAACTTACTGCCGTAAGGAGGCACGTTGCCGGACTGGCCGTAGGCGATACGTACTTTCAGGTTATCTACCTTGTCCAGGTTCCAGAAAGGCATCTTACTGATGTTCCAGGCAAAGGCGCCTTTGGGGAAGACGTAGTATTTGAGATAGTCGCCGTTATTGGTGGAACGGTCAAAACGTACGCCGCCGCTGATGGTGAAGGCGTCCATGAGTGACAGGTCTTCCTGGATGAACATACCGTTATCGCGGTATTTCTGGCGGAACTGACGGGTGGTGGTATTACCGCTGGCGTCTACGTTGGTCTGACCGGAGACCAGGTTGGTAGCTACGGTAACGATGTTGTCCATGTACCCGGTTTCGAGTGTGGCGCCGGCGGTACTGGTCAGCGATAACTTCTCATGAGGTGTCCAGGTGTTGGCTACGAAGCCTGCCAGGTTGGTATTGGTATTGTTGGTATTACCCTGGATGGAGTGACCTTGCTGGGCTTTTTCCTCAAACTGCAGATCACGCGGAAAAACGGCCATGGTCTTCAGGTTGAAGTAGTCCACACCGGCTCTTACCACCACTTTGGTGGAGGAGTGGTTGCTTTGCTGAAGGCGGTATTCGAGGTTACCACCACCAACGAAACGGTTCACGCCTTCATTGTTGATCATCTTATCGCGGGTTTCGATGGGGTTGGACGCTGCAAACGCGTTACGCGGGTATTCGCCCAGGGCGTTGGGGTGCAGCTCTATAAAGCCCGGTGTGGTAGACAGGGCTACACCAAAAGAAACGCCATTGTTGTCGTTGTTGGTCACGCCTCTGTCGGCGGAGGAGTTAATGTAATTGGTGGTAACGCCTACGGATAAACGATCATTGATTTTATGATCTATGTTCAGGCGGAATGAGTTATTGAAGTAACCGGTATTTTTAACGATACCCTGTTCCTGTCTGCGGTTGCCGGCCAGGTAGAAGGTCGTTTTTTCGGAACCGCCGCTCATAGATACGCCGGTATTGAATACAAGACCGGTTTGACCGAAGATTTCCTTTTCGTAATCATAAATTTTACCGGCCGATTGGGCTGCTTCGAACTGGGCTTTCAGCGCGGCGCGGGCGGCGATCACATCAGGATCGGTGCTGGTGGCGCTGCCACCCAGGTCGGCGGCTGTTTCGGCGGTAAATTTCCGTACGCCGATGAGGTGGCGCACTTTAGAGAAACCCACTTCCTGGTTGAGGGTCACTTTGGTTTTGCCCGACTTACCTTTTTTGGTGGTGATGATGATAACGCCGGCAGCTGCTTTGGCGCCGTACAGGGCGGCGGCGGAAGCGCCTTTGAGCACTTCGATGTTCTCAATATCTTCCGGGTTCAGGTCGGCGATACGGCTGGAAGGGTTGTCCTGGTTGTTGGGGTTGCCGGCGGTAGCGGCGCCGGTAACATCATTGAGTCCGGCGGGGATACTGCTGTTGTTGAAAAAGATACCGTCTACCACATACAACGGCTGGGAGTTGCCAAATACGGAGGTGATACCGCGCATTTTCACGGAGATACCACCACCGGGGGCGCCGGAGTTGGCCGTGATCAGGGCGCCGGGCACTTTTCCGGAGAGGGCTGCGTCGAAAGTCTGGGCCGGCGCCACGCCATTCAGCTCTTTGCCGGAAATGGTGGCTACAGCGTTAGCCAGGTTACTTCGTTTGATATTGGTAGCGAGACCGGTCACCACGATCTCATCCAGCCGGGCGAAATCTTCTTCCAGCGAGATGTTGAGGGTGGTAGCGCCGGGAGCGAGGGCCACGGTCTGCGTTTTGTAGCCGGTGTAACTGACGATCAGGCGGGATACCGTTGCCGGGACGCTGATCGTATATTTGCCATCTACATCGGAAATAGTGCCCTTGTTACTGTTGGGCACGCGCACGGTGGCGCCGGGAATAGGATTGCCATTGGTGGCATCCTTGATCCTGCCCGTGATGTTTTGTTGGGCAAATAAGGCCAGTGTGCTGCATAGACAAAGCAACACCAGCATGCTGGATTTTGGTAGAAGCATAGCACGAATTGGTTTAGATTAAATTGATAAGCAAATCAAGGTTTGGTGGAATTAAAGATTTTGGTGTGGGGAAATATGGCGTTTGAGTTGTTTTTGGTTGAAAAATTGTCTCTTACTTTTCCTGCTGGCGATGAGGGAATGATCAGGCTTTTCAATATCGGGTACACCTACCGGCAGTGGGCTGAAAATGGGCTGTTGTAACTACTTTTCGGCTATTTTGGACGTCAGTTTACGAAAAATCATACGGATTTTCACTTTTTTATTTGACTTATTTAGGTTATATTTTTCTCGTAACTTGCCCCCTGATTATGGAACAATATCTCACTTTATTACAACATATTATCAAGGAAGGCGCCGTTAAAACTGACCGCACCGGTACAGGTACTACCAGCTGTTTCGGATACCAGATGAGATTTAATCTCCAGGAAGGCTTCCCGGTGGTAACCACCAAAAAACTGCACCTGAAATCTATCATATACGAATTGTTATGGTTCCTGAGAGGCGATACCAATATCGGCTGGCTGAAGGAACATGGCGTAAGCATATGGGACGAATGGGCCGATGAAAAAGGCGATCTGGGCCCGGTATACGGTAAACAATGGCGTAGCTGGGAAACCACTTCCGGCGAAGTGATCGATCAGATCAGCATCGCCCTGGAAACCATTAAAAAGAACCCGGATTCCCGCCGCATTATTGTCAATGCCTGGAATGTGGGCGACCTGTCCAAAATGGCGCTCAGTCCCTGCCATTGCCTGTTTCAGTTTTATGTAACACCGCCGGATACCGCCAAAGGTGAAACCAGGGGAAAACTCAGCTGCCAGCTTTATCAGCGCAGCGCCGATGTATTCCTGGGCGTACCTTTTAACATCGCTTCCTACGCCCTGCTTACCATGATGATGGCACAGGTATGCGACCTCGATGCGGGCGACTTTATCCACACCTTCGGGGATGTACACCTGTACAGCAACCATATGGAACAAGCACAGCTGCAACTGAGCAGAACACCTTTCCCGCTGCCGGTAATGAAAATAAACCCGGACGTGAAAGACCTGTTTGCATTTAAATATGAAGACTTTGAGCTGGTGAACTACCAGTTCCATCCGGCTATTAAAGCACCCGTAGCGATTTGATATGAGGGTATCCATTATAGTGGCCGCATCCGAGAATAACGTGATCGGCATCAACAATCAATTGCCCTGGCGCCTGTCTACCGACCTGAAGTACTTTAAAAGTACTACGCTGGGCAAACCCATTGTTATGGGAAGAAAAACATTCGAGTCACTGGGTAAGCCGCTGCCCGGCAGACCCAACATCGTCATCACCCGGCAAACGGACTTCCGGCCGGAAGGCGTGTATGTGGTTGCTTCTGTAGATGCTGCCATAGAGAAGGCGAAAACATTCGAAGGAGAGGAACTCTTTATCACCGGTGGCTCCCAGATATTTGAACAGGCATGGCACCTGGTAAACCGTATCTACCTGACACGGGTATACGCTGTAGTGCCGGGCGACGCTTTTTTCCCCGCCATACATGGCAATGAATGGACGCTGGTGAGCGACGAACGCCATGAGGCAGACGAAAAGAACCAATATCCTTTCTCGTTCCAGGTATGGGAACGTATTCCGTAAAATTTATTTGAAAATAACAGTACCGAGGCCCTGGGTAAGCTCCTTTTCCAGGGCTTTCAGGTGCACCTGCATCTCGAGGCACCGCATGATATGCTCCATCTCAGTGGCTTTCTCGGCTTCCTCCTGGTTTTCCGTGATCAGCTTTTTGATCTTCCTCAGAATAAGGTAGTTGGTGGTGGAAATAGTATCTTTCAGATAGGCATTGTCTCCATAAACGGTATCAATCTCAAATCGCTCCTTCCAGTTCACACTTAAATCCGCTTCTTTGTCTTCCAGTATCAGGGCGGTATACTTGCTCATTTCCTGGTCCTGGTGATACAGGAACCATTTTTTATCAGGCAAACTACCCTCATCGTACAGCTGTTTGTATTCCCGCAGAATACGTTTTACCATCTCGCTGTCTGCCAGCGATTCAAAGTCATAGGGGAGATGGAAAATATAATCGGCTACGGTACTATTCTCTTCTTCACTGAAAGCTTTATCGCCAAAACGCAGCAATATCTTCACCAGCTCTTTTTCCTGCTTTTCGTCCTTGTTGAGCAGTGATGAAATAGACACGCCGGTTTCAGCGGCTTCCATGGCGGCGATGGCTTCTTCGCTCAGCGCATCGTCATCTTCTGCCGGGGCAGGGGTATTACGGGCAATCGCCTGTTCGCGTTTGACAAGCCTTTCCCGGATGTATTTATTTACCAGGGCTATCAGACCCTGTTCGTCGATTTTGAGTAACTGGCTGCATTGCCGGATATAATCCTGCTGCCGGGTGAAATCTTCTGCTTTATCGATCTTGGAAATGGTTTCCGCGATTTCATTGACCAGCTGCGATTTTTTATTGCTGTCGGTGCCGGCTTCCTGCATGCTCAGCTGCAGTTTAAACAGCACGAAGTCCTGCTTGTTCTCTTCAATGAACGTGCGGAAAGCGGCTGCACCGATACGCTGTACATAACTGTCGGGGTCTTCTTTATCCGGCAGCAGTACCAGCTTTACGTTCAGGCTTTCTTCGATGGCCATGTCAAGGCCACGGAGCGCCGCTTTGATACCGGCGCTGTCACCGTCATAGATGATGGTGAGGTTGTTGGTGTATTTTTTAATGAGCCGCAGCTGGTCCTGCGTAAGGGAGGTACCGCTGGAGGCGACCACGTTTTCCACGCCTGCCTGATGCAGGGAGATCACGTCGGTATAACCTTCTACGAGCAGGCATTCGTTGAGTTTATCGATGGAATGCCGCGCGAAGTAGGTGCCGTACAGCACCCGGCTCTTAACGTAGATTTCGTTTTCGGGGGAATTGATGTACTTGGGGGCCCGGTCCGATTTGACCAGGATACGGGCGCCAAAACCGAGGATTTTGCCCGACTGGTTATGGATCGGGAAGATAACCCTGCCCCGGTAGTTATCGGCCGGCTGCTCATTGCGCATGGTCACCAGCCCCGTTTTCTGAAGGTATTCAAGGTTATAACCCTTGGCCAGTGCTGTTTGGGCAAAGGCGTCGCGCTGATTGAGACAGTACCCCAGCTGGAATTTGCGAACGGTTTCTTCAGTAAACCCGCGTTCTTCAAAATAGCTCAACCCTACATTCTGCCCTTCTTCCGAGTTGAACAGGGTGTCTGTAAAGTATTCCCTGGCAAAACTGTTGATAATGAACAAACTGTCGGACATCAGCTGGTGCTGCCGCAGCTCCGGACTCACCTCCGTTTCTTCAATCTCTACCTGGTACTTCTGTGCGAGCCATTTGATGGCTTCCACATAGGAGTACTTCTCATGTTCCATGACAAAGCTGATGGCGTTGCCACTTTTACCACAGCCAAAACATTTGTAGATCTCCTTACTGGGAGACACGGTAAAAGAAGGGGATTTCTCGTTGTGAAACGGACAAAGGCCCATGTAGTTGGCGCCCCGCTTTTTCAATTTCACAAAAGAACCCACAATCTCCACAATATCAATGCGGCTGAGTATCTGTTGTATGGATTGTTGAGATATCACGGTCTGATCAATGCAACTGCAAACATACGGTAATTTCTCCGGAGCGGGAATATGTCAACTTATCAGATAACAAGAAAAGAAGACCTGTATGATTAATTATATATAATTTTATATGATTTTTTGTTTACCTATATCTATCCCTGTATGAATAGACTTTTACTATTGTTTGTTTTGTTTTTTGGGCTGATAAATGGGCGTGCTTTAGCCTCGGCGCCTCCTTCCCCCCAAAAAACGACTGTTGATACCATCAGCATGACATGGTCACGGTTGATGGATTGTACTGAAAACAAAGCTACCTTCCGGTTTAATGTACCCTATCCCTACAGTGATGTGGACGCCTGTACGGTAAACCTGGACGACGGCCAGGGGCAGCTGCCTTACAGTACCGATTGGGTATACAATACCCGGTATCGTTCCGGTGGCGATAAAAAAATCCGCCTTTGGATCAGAAAAAAGGACGGGCATATTGACTCGCTGACTACGGTTATCAATATCGTGGATACCAGAATACTGATATTTGGATATCCGCCCAGGGTAAAACAGGTGATATATCCTTTCCCCTTTATAGAATGCCCGGTTGTACTGGAACAGACAGAGATCGATCACCGCTGGATATTCGAAGGAAAGACTTATGATACCCGTTGTCTGGAGATAAAAGCCCCGGGGATGTATGTCCTGGAATCCACGTCACCCAACTGTGACCGGCGCTACCTGGATACGCTGTATGTAACCACGAAAGGCTATGTAAAAACTGATTTCAATTTAACAGATTCGGCGCTGGTCAATTGTGGTATTGCACTGCTAAACAACCGGTCTCATGGGGCAAACGGAATTGCTGGTGTAAAATGGGTATTTGAGTCCGGTGCAACATCTTCTGCACTAACACCACCACCTTTAAACCTTCATTGGGGCGCTAACCCGGTAAAGTTGATTGTGACTGACAGCATTGGCCAGGTAGATTCTCTTACAAAAGTTATTCTCCGGGAACCTTTTGACAGCAACAGGGTTAGATTGCCACAAGACTCTGCTATCCAGCCAGGAGACACCTTGAGGTTAAGATACTCCCAGCGGTTTTATTGGGGCCCCGGTCAGATGCCGCCGGCTAAAATTGAATGGTCCACCGGCGCTGCTACGGAAGATATTCAGATTACTGAACCCGGGAAATATTGGGTGAAAGTAACCCCTTGTCTGCAAAATCCCTCCCAGGCGTATACTGATACCATGGTGCTGGACAAGTTCCGGTTGAGCTTTGAGTACGATGGCGGTAGTTTGAATTGCAGTTTTTATCCAAAGCTCAACTATTACTACCCGGGTAGTTATTCCTGGAATTTTGGTGATAACTCCACCAGTTATGTAAAAAACGCCAAACATACTTACCAGCGGGCTGGTACTTACCTGGTTACCGCCTATTTTGTAGATGTCAAAGGAAGAAAGGATTCGGCGCAACGTTCTATTACCGTTGCTCCCCTTTCATTGAAGGCAGATTTTAGTTTTGATAACACACAAAACCCAACGCTCCGGTTCACTGGTAATGCAACCACTGCACCCGGTCGTAAGGTGTTGTATGACTGGAATTTTGGAGATGGTACCAACAACGTTACTGCTGATGTAGTCAATCATACCTATGCTGCTTCCGGTGTTTATACAGTGGAGCTGATTGCCATGGATTCCATTACGCAGCAGATGGATACGGTCAGGCGGCGTATAACCGTTTGGCCGGCATTACATATCGAAGGTGATACCATATACAAAGGAATTCCGGTCAACCTGAAAATCAATGCGCCTTTTTATGGAGATACCAGTGTACATTGTACCTGGTACCCTGACTATATAACAGGGCATCAGGCGACCTTTAACAGGACGGATACCTATTGGGCTACTGTCACCGCCCCCGGCGGTTTCAAAAGAACCGATACGATACGGGTCGTTCCCACCACTTTCGGTGATTCGTTCACCACCAAACGTGATACCGATGGTCAACTGACTATGATATTCAACGCCCCGGCATCCACCCAATATCCTGGCACTGCCTATTGGAACTTTGGAGATACTACCCGCATTGACTCCGGTCTGCTGACGAAACATACTTATGGAAAGCCTGGCTACTACCATGTGAAAATGTGGAGAGGAAGTACTCCCGTAGACACGGCTTATCAAAGAATATATATCGCCCCGCCAATAAAAGTAAACCTCGGTCCGGATAAAGTGATGCCGGATACTTTAGTGATTGGCATTTGGGCTGGTCAGATACTGGACTCCTTTTATCGCGCGAACCTACCGGATGTCAGCCTGACATGGTCTGACGGGTCCACCCGTGATTACATCCTTATAACGTCGCCGGGTATTTATACCCTGACTGCAAGGGCCTATGGATTTGTATCGACAGATACGATAGCAATACTGCCGCCGGTGGTGCGTGTTTCGATGAACTATGATGCCAGATCAGGTGATGCGTCAAAAATCTATTTCGAAAATACATCGGTGATACTGAACCCGGCCACCATTACTTGGTCGTTCGGAGATGGCTCGCCGGATGTAACCGGTAATAATAAGGTTGCGCATTCCTTCTCCCTGCCGGGAACATACCAGGTAACGATGACGATCTCCACATACGACGGTTATGTATATTCCACCAGCGAAAAGGTAAAGGTATGGCCGCCACTGGTGCTGGGTACCGATACTGCCTTCACCGGCTCGCCGGTTCAGTTGAAGGTAAATGAACCCTATTTCTCTGATACGACCGTCGCCTGTGTATGGTACCCCGGAGGGGTCAATAGCAAGTCGCTGATCGTCACACAGCCTGGCACTTACTATGTGGAAGTGACAGCGCCTCATTATGTCGGAATGAATAGCATTAAGGTGACAACAGCTCCGTCAGGTCCGCTGGCTCCTCAATTCAATTATGTTGTCAGTCCCGTTAATAAGTTGGACGTGACTTTTACGAATACTTCCGGAAACATGAGCAGTGGGCAGCTCCGTTGTAAATGGAATTTTGGAGATGGTGATACCGCTGTGACCAATGGATGGCAGGCATTGACAGTTACACATCGTTACCGGCAAACAGGCGCCTATACCGTGCGGATGCGGGTGTTTGACAATGGAGGCCGCCAGGGCGATACCACGGCGCTGATTGTTCTCCCCGGAGCAGAAATGGTACCCAAAGCCAACTTTAGTGTCCAACGTGCCAACGATGGCTTATACACTATGAACTTCATCAATACTTCTGTGGTGAAAACCGGCGCAGCAAAGGCTTCCTGGACGCTCGGGGATGGTACTTCGTCCACCAGCTGGCATACTACACATGCCTATGCAACCCCAGGTACATACCAGGTAAAATTGCTGGTAGAGGACAGTCTCGGCTTAAAAGATTCCTTACTCCTCCCTGTACTCATCACACCTCCGATAACACTCAACCTCGGCCCGGATACCGTACTTCGCAACGCTCAACCAATACTGCTGAGTGGTTATAATGCTATCGGCGGTATCATCGATCAGGTTAACTGGCGCTGGTCTACCGGCGACACCACGCATTCACTGCTGGTAACGCAACCCGGTACCTACTGGCTCCGTGCTACCAGGTACGGCTATTCGGTAGCAGATACCATTATCGTATCTGTTCCGGCGCCACTGCCGCCGGTAGTGGACAGCAACGCGCGCATTGTACAGGTAAAAGACAGTGTACCCGTTACCGTGAGCTTCCCTGTTGCCCGTCATGCTGATAACGTATACACCATACAGCTGGCCAATGCAGACAATGGCCCCATTCCCGGAGCCAGGGCTATGGCCGCTGCAGCGCCGGTGGTGACCAACATCGTCAGCTTCGCTTCCACTGATCCGAGGGTAGCGGCAAATATTAAACTGCCGGCCGACCTGCCTTGCGGAAAACAATACCGTATCAGGGTGGTAGCCAGCAGCCCGGCAGACAACAGCGCCTGGTCTGCACCGTTTGAGGTGGTGAATATGCCGGCCATTCCACAGATCGCACAACGCGGCGATACCCTGGAATCTTCTACTGCTGCGGCTTACCAGTGGTATAAAAACGGCATGCCGGTTCCTGGCGCCACCAGCAAGGCCATCCGGGCCAAAGCAGATGGCAGCTACCAGGTACAGGTAAGCGCCGGTGGCGATTGTAACGCTATCTCAGCACCACTGGCCATGATTATCACCGGCCTGGATAACGGGGGACTGACGGTAAGTCCGCTCACGGTTTATCCCAATCCATCTTCCGGTGCGGTTTACCTGCAACTGGAAAAACAACCGGCGCAGCCGCTGCTGATAAACGTGTATAACACCAGCGGCAGAGTGGTTCACAGCCTGCTGATGAAAGACAAACAAGCGGTGCTGGACCTGAGCCATATGCCGAAAGGATTGTACTACGTGCAGGTGAGCGGCAGGGAAAAACAAAAGCCGGTATTAATAAGTATTCAATAAAAACTGGCATTTAAAGCAGGCGGATAACGAATCCCGGGCGATACATTAAACAGCTTTCACCATTTGCTGTTTTTCGCTCAAAATTCGTTAGCCGCCTGCTGTTTTTTCCAAATCAGCTTTCCTTATATTTGGTAGATTATCCAAACAAGCCAAATCAATCTTATTAATCAGATGAAAGAAGTTTTTATAGTAGCTGCAGTACGTACACCCATTGGAGGTTTCAATGGCACGTTGTCCGGTGTTTCAGCCGTAAAGCTGGGCTCCGCCGTTATCAAAGCTGCGCTGGCGCAATCAGGCATAGACGCCGC
Source organism: Chitinophaga qingshengii (assembly GCF_014529935.1). GTDB lineage: Bacteria > Bacteroidota > Bacteroidia > Chitinophagales > Chitinophagaceae > Chitinophaga > Chitinophaga qingshengii. The sequence continues at coordinate 2,003,283 of NZ_JACVFC010000001.1, read as the reverse complement.
TAAGGTCAATGAAGTATATATGGGTAATGTACTCAGTGCTAACCTGGGGCAGGCGCCAGCCACGCAGGCCAGTCTGGGTGCAGGTTTACCGAATACGGTACCTGCCACCGGCATCAACAAGGTATGCGCTTCCGGTATGAAAGCCATTATGCTGGGTGCACAAAGCATTCAGCTGGGAGATAATGACATTGTGGTGGCCGGCGGTATGGAAAGCATGAGCCAGGCGCCTTATTACCTGGATAAAGCCCGTACCGGCTATAAACTGGGTCATGGTACCATTACCGACGCTATTATCCGCGACGGCCTCTGGGACCCTTACAAAGATTTCCACATGGGCAATGCGGCGGAACTCTGTGCGGCGGAATACAAAATTACCCGGGAAGACCAGGACGCCTATGCCATTGAAAGTTATCGCCGCGCAGCGGTAGCCTGGGAAAAAGGATATTACAAAAAAGAAGTGGTACCCGTAGAAGTGCCGGGTAAAACAGTGGTAACCGTGTCGGAAGATGAGGACTATAAAAAAGTCATCCTCGAAAAAGTACCTACCCTGAAACCTACTTTCCAGAAAGATGGTACCATCACGGCTGCCAACGCGTCCAATATCAATGATGGCGCTGCTGCCGTAGTGCTGGTGAGCGGAGAGAAACTGAAAGAGCTGGGCCTGAAACCGCTGGCCAAAATCGTAAGTTTTGCCGATGCTTCCCAGGCGCCTGAGTGGTTTACCACTACACCGGTGAAAGCGGTACAGAACGCACTGAAGAAAGCTAACCTGCAAATCGGCGATATGGATTTTGCAGAAGTGAATGAAGCCTTCTCCTGTGTTCCGATTGCCAACGCCAGAGACCTGAACATGCCGATGGACAAGGTGAACGTATGGGGTGGCGCTGTAGCGATGGGACACCCGATCGGTTGCAGCGGCGCCAGGATTGTGGTAACCCTCAATTCTATCCTGCATGAAAATAATGCCCGCTATGGCGTAGCTGCCATCTGTAACGGTGGTGGTGGCGCCAGCGCTATTATCATAGAAAAAGCATAGGGATTTACGGATTTTTTGATTTACGAATTTTGGAATTTAAAATGCAGCGAAGAACTTGTTATATGATGTAATCTTCGCTGCATTTTAAATTCCAAAATTCGTAAATCAAAAAATCCGTAAATCATTCTAATACCAGGAGCGTGTCTTTGCGCATGGGTCCGTAACCCCATTGTACCCGTACGCTGTCCGTTCCTTTTTTAGTCAACCGCAGGTTTTTTACCGTTTCTTTAGGGTTGATGACATCCGGTGTAATTTCTTCAAAAAACCAGTATTTATCCGTAATCAGGCTGTAGGTAGGCGTTGCTGACAGTATGCCGCTTGTTTTGCTTTGCAGGGCATGGTCATCGTCGATCGTATAGCGGCGGAAATCGCTGTCAGACAGCAGCGTGAGCGTGGCTACCAGGGCGAAGATGCGGAAGGGTGGTATAATCAGTCCCACTAACAGGATAAACGGAAAACCAAAAAGCAGCAGCAGGTAGGCGTACCGGGCGTCGGTACCGGGCTTGCTCAGACCGTACAGGATCATGCCGCTGCCGGCATAGAGCGTAAAGAACACCCTTTCTGTCTGCGTGCCCTTAAATCCATACCCATTGATCATCAGGAACAGGCAAATCACCGTAAAAAAAAGAAAGACCAGGTGGATATACCAGGTAAGCGCCAATGCTACCGGCCACTTTACCTTTTTGATTTTAAAGGATAAAGCCGTTAAAAAGCAGATAGTGAGGATGGTCAGCGTTACCATATGTAGTTATTTAGATATTTAATTATTTTAATATTTAGTGCGGATGACTGCAATCGATCGCTCTTTTGCGCATTTAACCCGTTTAATTAATATATAAAAATATTAAAATATAAAAATAATCAAATAAATAAATAACGGGGTTGGGTTTGTCATATTAATTATTAATCCTTTGCTTTTTCATCAACAAACAATATTTTTGCCCTGCCTTACGACAATCAGGCACTTAAACTTTCAAACTTTATTAAGAATAGCATGCGTCAGATAGCTTTCAGACAAGCCTTAAGAGAAGCCCTGCAGGAGGAGTTTCGCCGTGATGAACGGGTATTCCTGATGGGGGAGGAAGTAGCCGAATACAATGGTGCTTATAAAGTGAGCCAGGGAATGCTCGATGAGTTTGGTCCGAAACGTGTGATTGACACGCCGATCGCTGAACTCGGATTTGCTGCCATTGGCGTTGGTGCTGCGCAGAACGGCCTTCGCCCGGTAGTGGAATTTATGACCTGGAACTTTGCAACGCTGGCATTAGACCAGATTCTGAATACGGCTTCCAAAATGCTCGCCATGAGTGGCGGCCAGATTGGTTGCCCGATCGTTTTCCGCGGACCTAACGGTTCTGCCGGCCAGCTGGGCGCTCAGCACTCCACCGCTTTCGAAAGCTACTATGCTAACATCCCGGGCCTGAAAGTGATCTCCGTTTCCAATCCATACGATGCCAAAGGTTTGCTCAAAGCGGCTATCCGCGACGACGATCCGGTTGTTTTCATGGAAAGTGAAGTGATGTACGGCGATATGGGCGAAGTACCGGAAGAAGAATATATCATCCCGATCGGTAAAGCAGATATCAAACGTGCCGGTAAAGATGTGACCATCGTTTCTTTCAATAAAATGATGAAAGTAGCCCTGGGCGCAGCAGAAGAACTGGCAAAAGAAGGTATCGAAGCGGAAGTGATCGACCTCCGCACCATCCGTCCGCTGGACTGGTTCACCATCCTGGAATCTGTGAAGAAAACCAACCGCCTGGTGATCGTGGAAGAACAATGGCCATTCTCCAGCGTTTCTTCCGAAATCGCTTACCGCATCCAGAAAGAAGGTTTCGACTACCTCGATGCGCCGATCCGTCGTATCACCGCACCGGATGCACCGATGCACTACGCGCCTAACCTGGTGAAACTGTATATGCCGGATATCGAACGTACCGTGAAACTGGTGAAGGAAGTAATGTATATGAAGAAATAATCCGGGAATTTACGGATTTTGAAATTTCGGGATTTACGGATTTCGGGATTTATAAAAAGCGAAGACCTGAGCAAACATATATCGCTCAGGTCTTCGCTTTTTATAAATCCCGAAATCCGTAAATCCCGAAATCCGTAAATCACAAAATCAGGAAAAAAGGTCACTGGAAAGGTACCGGTCGCCCCGGTCACAGATAATGGCCACAATCACGCCGCTGGTGAGTTCCTTCGACAGCCGCAAGGCTGCTGCGATAGCGCCGCCGCTGCTCATACCACAGAAAATAGCTTCTTCCCTGGCCAGCCTTTTGGTCATCGCACGCGCTTCCGCTTCGGAAATGTCCATGGTCACATCTACTCTCGTTTTATCGAATATTTTAGGGAGATAGGCCTCCGGCCATTTACGGATACCGGGTATTTTAGAGCCTTCTGTAGGCTGACAGCCCACGATCTGCACGGAAGGGTTCTGCTCTTTCAGGTACCGGGAAACGCCCATAATAGTGCCGGTAGTACCCATCGCACTCACGAAATGAGTGATCTGGCCGGCGGTGTCCCGCCATATTTCCGGACCGGTGGTTTTATAGTGCATGCCGTAGTTGTCGGGATTGGCAAACTGGTTCAGCATCACATAGCCGCCTTTTTCCACCTGGGCATTGGCATAATCGATGGATGCTTCCATAGATTCCTCCAGTACCACTTTGGCGCCGTAGGCCTCCATGCTCTGCACCCGCTCCCGGGTGGAGTCTGCCGGCATTACCAGTTCTATTTCAATCCCAAACAGGTTGGCAATCATCGCCAGAGCGATGCCGGTATTGCCGCTGGTAGCTTCTATCAGCCGGGTACCGCTGCGGATCTCTCCCCTGTCCAGTGCTCCTTTGATCATGCCATAGGCGGCCCTGTCTTTCACACTCCCGCCGGGATTGGTGCCTTCCAGTTTGGCGTAGATCTTAACATCCGGGTTCTCCGGTATCCGTTGTAATTCCACCATGGGCGTATTGCCCACGAGGTCCAGTATTGTTGCCATAAGGGTTGTTATTCGTGATTACTCTCCAGAAACTTATGCTCTGCTTTATAATAGATCCGGGAAAAAGGCTCTACACTCCGTATCAGCCATACATTACCGCCAATCACGCTATGATGGCCGATAACAGTGTCGCCGCCGAGGATAGTGGCGCCCGCATAGATCACTACATGATCTTCAATAGTGGGGTGCCGCTTGTTGCGGGCCATGGTTTTTTCAATACTGAGCGCACCCAGTGTTACACCCTGGTATAATTTAACATGCTGGCCAATCACCGTCGTTTCCCCGATCACAATACCGGTGCCGTGGTCTATGCAGAAGAACGGCGCTATTACCGCTCCCGGATGAATATCAATACCGGTGCGGGCATGCGCCAGCTCCGTGATCATCCTGGGTAACAACGGGATCTTCAGCTCATACAAGGCATGGGCCATCCGGTAAAAGGCGATGGCATAAAATCCGGGATATGCCCGTATCACTTCATACAGACAGGTAGCTGCCGGATCTCCCTGGAAAATGGCGTTTGCATCTTTGGTTAATTCGTCATATATCACAGGTACCCGGCTCATGAACGCCCGGCTGATATGGCCCGCTTCTTCGGGCAACTGATGCTGCATCGGTTGCAGCAGGGATTCCAGCTGCTTCTCCAGCTTGCGCCCATACTCCTTCAGGAGAACAGGGTCGGCCATTACCTGGCCGGTATGTTCGGGGAATAACCAATTAATCAGACTATTGGCAAAATCACTTACGGCACTGGTGGCGGGATAAGCATTTGCGGCTGCCAATTGGTGTCTCCGCTTTAATTCTTCCAGAAAATCGCTCATATGCGGACGGAATTACAGATCTAATTCATTGCTGTGTTAAAATTACTCATTAATTCCCTGTAAAGTTAGTAGACTTTTCATTTAGGAATTTTCGAATTTTGTTATTTAGATATTTAAAATGCAGCGGAGATAATCATATGTTAATTTACGTAGATTTAATGCGATTAATCTTCGCTGCATTTTAAATATCTAAATAACAAAATCAAAAAATAGCCAAATCTCCGTTATTTTTGGCGCTGATTACTACCGGACTATACCGGTATCATAAATCTCAACAATCGCTATGGCTAACATTTTAATTATTGACGACGAAAAAAGCATCCGTAAAACACTTACTGAAATTCTGAGCTATGAAGGTTATAAGGTAGATGAAGCTGCGGACGGCTTGGAAGGATTTAAAATGTTCCAGGCAAAACAATACGATGCAGTATTGTGTGATATCAAAATGCCTAAAATGGATGGCCTGGAATTCCTGGAAAAAGCCCGGGAAGTTAACCAGGATACGCCTATCATCATGGTATCCGGCCACGGTAATATCGATACTGCCGTAGATGCCGTGAAAAAAGGCGCCTATGATTATATCTCTAAACCACCGGACCTCAACCGGCTGCTGATCACCCTGCGCAATGCGATGGATAAAACCAAACTGGTCACAGAAACCAAAACGCTGCGCCGTAAGGTGAACAAAGTACCGGAAATGATCGGTGATTCTGCCCCGATCCTGAAAATCCGGGAAACGATCGAGAAAGTAGCGCCTACGGATGCCCGTGTGCTCATTACGGGTGAAAACGGGGTAGGGAAGGAACTGGTGGCCCGCTGGCTGCACGAACGCAGTAACCGCGCCTCCGGCCCGATGGTGGAAGTGAACTGCGCCGCTATCCCCAGCGAACTGATAGAAAGTGAACTTTTCGGACACGAAAAAGGTTCCTTTACCTCTGCCGTGAAACAACGCATCGGCAAATTTGAACAAGCCTCCGGCGGTACCCTTTTCCTCGATGAAATTGGCGATATGAGCCTCAGCGCACAAGCTAAAGTGCTCCGCGCCCTCCAGGAAGGAAAAATTACCCGGGTGGGCGGCGATAAGGAAATCAGCGTGGATGTAAGAGTGGTGGCCGCTACCAATAAAGATCTGCTGAAGGAAGTGGAAGAGAAAAACTTCCGGCTCGACCTGTATCATCGCCTGAGCGTGATCCTCATCCATGTGGCGGCGCTGAACGATCGCCGCGATGACGTGCCGCTGCTGGTAGACAACTTCCTCGATACGGTATGCAATGAATACGGCATCGCCCGCAAGGCTATCGATAAAGACGCTATGAAGGCGCTGCAAAACCATAACTGGTCAGGTAATATCCGTGAACTGCGCAACGTGGTGGAAAGACTGGTGATCCTCTCCGGTAAAACCATCACCGTGGAAGATGTGGAAGACTTTGTGGTGCCTACCCGCGAAAGAAAAAAAGCAGGCTCCTGAATCTGACAGCATATGAACAGACATTTGTATCTCATTAGCGGTCTCGGGGCCGATGAACGCATCTTCAACAACCTGCGTTTCCCGGCCGGTTATGAGATACATCACCTGAAGTGGATACAACCGCTTCCCGATGAGCCCATCGGCAGTTACGCCGCCCGTATGGCCGGCGGTATTACTGCTGATGGGCCCATTTCTTTGATGGGCGTGTCTTTTGGCGGTATCATGAGCCTGGAGATAGCCCGTGTCCGCCCTGTGGCTCAAAACATCCTGCTGTCGAGCATAAAACACACCTCGGAAAAACCACCTTATTACAACTGGGTACGTAAACTCCGCCTGCACCAGTTGCCCGATTCCCTGATTTACCGGCAAAGAAGCCTGGTGGTTAAAAAATTCCTGAATATCGAAACGCCGGCAGAAAGACAGCTGGTACAGGAATACCTCTCCAAACGGGATTACGGTTACCTGCGATGGGCGGTAAATGCCATCCTGCACTGGGAAAACGAGGCCGTGCCTTCCAACCTGGTGCATATACACGGTGGAAAAGACATGCCTTTTCCCCTCCGTTTTGTAAAGCCTACCCATGTAATCCCCGATGGAGGTCATTTTATGGTGCTGAACCGCGCTGCGGAAATCAACCGTATCCTCACGGAAACAATGTTATAACGCTCGCAAAGGCGCAAAGCAGCAAAGAGCGCAAAGATTATTAAAGCGAATAAAAGAAAGCAAAGGAGCGAAGATCAACATTTGATCTTCGCTCCTTTGCTTTCTTATTTTAAACTTAAAAAACCTTTGCGTACTTTGCTGCTTTGCGTCTTTGCGTCTTTGCGTGAACTATTTGCGGTTTAAAAACATTATTTTTAATTTTAATAGCTATAGCTGTATTATTTAAGCTATTTTTAAGAAAACTTTTCCCCGCGAAAAGTGTCTCACTAACAACAGAATATTATATTTGCCTTTTTAAGCATCTAATAAGCGTATTTGAATGAATCTGGCATTTTGGAAAAAAAATAAAGAAGGTCAGCCAAAGAAAAAGAAATCTACGGCGAGAGAATGGTTGGACGCTGGTATCTTTGCTATCATAGCAGCCACGCTTATCCGCACTTTTATTTTTGAGGCCTATACCATTCCTACACCTTCCATGGAAAAGACCTTGCTGGTAAACGACTTCCTCTTCGTCAGCAAAATCAGTTATGGCCCCCGTATTCCAATGACGCCGCTGGCAATGCCTTTTGTGCATCATACCATGCCTTTCACCAAGTCCACCAAAGCCTACTCCGAAGCAATTAAATGGAAATATAAACGCCTCCCCGGTTTCTCCGATATCAAACGATACGACGTGGTGGTATTCAACTTCCCGGAAGGAGACACCGTAGCCATCGATTCACCCGATCCCAGCTACTACAACATGGTCAGACAAAACGGCTGGCAGGCTGTTAATAACTCCTATAAAATTATTCACCGCCCGGTAGATAAAAGGGAAAACTACATCAAACGCTGCATGGCGGAAGCCGGCGACACGATGCAGGTTATACATGGCGCGGTATATGTCAACGGTCAGCCTGCACCGGTACCTCCCGGAAGCCAGCACAGATACGTGGTGGAAACAACCGGCGATCAGCTCAACAGCAGCCGCCTGGAGGAACTGGGTATTACCGGTCCTGAATACACGCTGGACAACGCTAAATATATCTACAACCTCACACCGGACAATGTAGCGGCGCTGAAACAATTCCCGATCGTGAAGAATATCACCGTATACGAAGAATCCAGCTACGCTGACTTCAACTACAACATGGTGTTCCCGCATGATACGGCGCATTTCAAATGGACAGACGAAAACTTCGGTCCGCTCTATATTCCGAAAAAAGGCGCTACCGTAAAACTGGATGAGAACAATATTGCCATCTACGACCGCGTAATCCGCGTGTATGAAGGCAATACCCTCGAAAGAAAAGATGGTAAATTTATCATCAACGGTCAGCCTGCCGATAGCTACACCTTCAAAATGAACTACTACTGGATGATGGGCGACAACCGTAATAACTCCCTCGATTCCCGCTTCTGGGGCTTCGTTCCGGAAGATCACGTAGTAGGTAAGGCCTGGCTCATCTGGATGAGCTATGGCGATAGCGGCATCCGTTGGAGCCGCCTGTTCAAAGGCATCAAATAACCACTGGCTGAAAATATTTTTTAGAGTAAATTACGGACTGGCATGTTGCCGGTCCGTAGTTGTCTTTACCCCCTTTATAGCCCCGTTTCAGGCGTACCCCGGTAAAGGCTATACGTTAAACAACCTCACACTTTTTTTATGGAGAAACAACTGCAACAATTTGAATTTTGGGTATATAATGATATTACTGGCCTGGATGACAAAGATGCCTGGCTGCTGAAGGAAGCGCGGGATGTTACCCGTCACGCCTATGCCCCCTATTCCCACTTCCAGGTAGGAGCCGTGATCCGTTTGGTGAACGGTGAAATTGTGGCAGGTTCCAACCAGGAAAATGCTGCTTTCCCTGCGGGACTTTGTGCGGAAAGAGTGGCCTTGTCTGCCGCCTCCTCCGCTTACCCCGATGTTCCGGTGGATACCATTGCTATCAGCTATAATAATATGCATGGCGATAGCGGACATCCGATCTCCCCTTGTGGGGTTTGCCGCCAAACACTGGCAGAATATGAACTGCGCCAGGAAGGCCCTATCCGGCTTATCCTGGGTGGACTTACCGGTAAAGTGTATGTCGTCAATAAAGCCAACGACTTACTGCCACTGGGTTTTTCTGCTGCTGACATGACGGAAAAGTAACTGGCTATCAGATAGCTATCCTCAAAATAATAATATATATAAATATTTAAATAATATTATCTTTGTAAGGAAGCCTATAACTAATGACCAGCCGCCTTATCCTATGCCTGCATGTTGTGATGCTCACGCTGACCATATCTGCCGCTACCGCAGCGCCGTTGAACAGTTGGTATGATAAAGCCCGTGATCTTTACCGGGAAGGAGTTGCCTTCAGAAAATCCGGTCAGCCGGAAGTGGCCCGCCAGCGTTTTGCAGCGGCCATCAGGGCGGATAGTAACTATACTGCTGCCTATAGTGCCCTGGGAGATCTTTACTTTGAAAAGAAATCATACGCAGATGCGTTGTTTTGTTGCCGTAAGGCACAGCAGCTCGGCGCTCCCAACATGAGCCGGCAGATAGGACTGAGTTATTATTACCTGCATCAGTACGAAAACGCTTTGGAAGCACTGCAACAGGCCGCGCAGGAAGAACCACACAACAGCATGGTACCCTATCAGCTGGCACAGTTGTACGCCCAGCTGGGTAACTACCGGGAAAGCATATACTATTATCAGCAGGACCTGCGCATAGACAGCACCCATACCGCTGCCTGGTACGAACTGGGAATGATGTGGTTCAATGTATCCGACGCACAAAAAGCGGTGCACGCCTTTGAAAAAGCTGCCAGGCTGGGATGCCGGCAGGACGCGGTTTTCCTGTTCAACACCGGCGCCGCATGGTTACAGCTGGAACAAACAGAGAAAGGTATTGACTGCCTGCTGAAAGCACTGCAACAACAGCCGGATGATGAACAGATCCTGTTCAACCTGGCACAGGCTTTTTATGGCAAGGGCGATTTTGAAGCGGCTGTTTGTCAATGGGAAAAAGTATTACACTTGCAACCTACAAATGCTTTTGCTATGTTTATGCTCGGAAAGTCGTATATGGGTAAGGGTGAGATGGAGAAAGGGATGGCCCTTTGCGACAAAGCGACAGCAACAGGCACTATTAAATGATATTTGCCACAGTGAGGAAGGATTAAAAACGACGCATCAAGGACTGGCAAGCTCCTTTTTCGTTGCTGCTAGCTGTGGTATTTTCTTCGGCAGTTTCGGCCACGGCGGCCGTAAGCTGCTAACGCTGCGGCCCCTCAAAGGACCGCAGCGTTTATTTTTATGCCTGCAGCAGTTCGGGATGCGCCAGCAGGTAAGCCAACGCCTCTTTCACCACCTGCCGGTTATCTTTCGGCTGAAATCCCAGTTCGTTCCTGGATTTGCTGATATCAAAATCCTGCTGCAAGCCGGAAAACATGGCAATTTCCTTGGTGGTGAGCAAAGGTGGTTTTCCTTTCAGTTTAGCTGAAAACTCCATCAGCCCGGCAATAGCATACAACATAAACTTTGGAACGGCGCCCGGTACCTTGAGTTGTAACGCCGGGTAAAGCTCCTGCGCCAGTTTAGTCGTGTCCGTTATCGTCATACATTTTTCATTGGCGAGAATATAACGCTCGCCTGACCGTCCTTTCTGTGCAGCCAGGTAACAGCCTTCTGCTACATCCATTACATCTACCCAGTTCAGCGTAATCCCCGTGTCGACCGGAATCTGTTTATTTAAAATCAGTTTTAAGACACCATAGGAGACATTCAGCGGCAGAAAAGCCTCACCGCCTATCATGGCTCCCGGCATCACGGATACGAGCTCAATACCCAGGTCCTTCGCCAGCTGAAAAGCCAGCTTTTCGCCATCATTTTTGGAGTTATAATACATATCCCGCCGGTCAGGATTGTAACCATTACTTTCTTTGGTGGGAATATGGGTATAGTCCAGTGCAGCAATGGAACTGACGTAAACAATTCTCCTTACACCCGCTTCAGCAGCTGCTGTGATAGTATTGCGCGTGCCCTGCATGTTCACATCATAAATCTCTTTCTTCGGGTCTTTAGCCCATAATTTAAAAGCAGCGCCTACGGCATAAAACGTATCTACCCCTTGCAAGGCCCGTTTAAAGGAAGCCTTGTCGGTAATGTCTGCCTGTACTACTTCACAATCCAGGTCTTTGAAACAACTTTTATGTTGAAGGTTGCGGACAGAAGCCCGCACAGGAATACCTTTTTTTAACAGTAATCTTACCAGGTTATTGCCCAGGTGGCCATTGGCGCCGGATACCAGCGCTAAATTTTTTTGTGTCATATCCATTGATTTGATAGGACAAAGTTCTGCCTTGCCTTTTCAATAACAGGTCACAAATGTTACTTAATCTGTTTGCGGATACGGCTTAAACTTTTGGGATTCATGCCCAGGAAAGAGGCGATATACTGCATCGGAACATGTTGGAGCAATTCAGGATGTTCGTCCATCAGTTTTAAATAACGCTGTTCTGCACTCAGGGTACTCAGCTCCCTGGAGCGTTTTTCATTGTAGGACAAAGACTGCTGAAACACCAGGATACTAAAGTCTTTAAACGCCGGACTTTGTTGTATCAGCAGGTCGAGATCGGTCTTCGTAATCCGTAAAAGTGTACACCCGGTGATACATTCCAGGTTTTCGTCGGCCCGGGTTTGGTTTACAAAATGCGTATAGGAGGTAATAAAGCCGGGGGGACAATTGATATGCGTGGTGACTTCCTCTCCCTTGTCGTTGTAATGGAATAAACGCACAAAGCCGCTAACAATGAAATACAGGTAACGGGGAACTTTTCCTTCTTCTTCCAGTATCCGGTTTTTGGGATATAACACCGGCTCAAAATATTGTCTGCACAACTCCTTTTCCGGATCAGAGAGGTTTACGCTTTGGGTAATAAGATGGATCAGTGGATCGTGCATGTTGTAAAGGTAGCAAAAAGGGCAAAGCAGTTACTGCTTTGCCCTTTTTGTATTTTATCCGGCAGAAGATTACATCCTTTCCGGTACGTTGATGCCTAACAGCTTCATACATTGACGGATGGTATTGGCTGTAAGGGTGATCAGTTGTAATCTTAATTTTTTCTTGTCTTCATTTTGTTCCCGCAGAATGGAATAAATATACACGCCTTCTACTTTTTCGGCATAGAAAGAGTTGAGTGTTTGAGCCAGCAGGAAAGCATAGTTGGCTATCACAGCGGGGCTCATCTCACGGTGTGCCTCTGCGAGGATGCCGGGGAACTGCTCGTTGAGTACAATCAGTTCTTTCTCCAGCGGCAACAGGTCGCCTTTGTATTGGAAGTTTTCCAGTCCTTCTACCGGGCCTGTCTCTCTTAAGATAGACTTGATACGTGCATGTGCATACTGGATAAACGGACCGGTAAAGCCACGCAGCTCGATAGATTCTTCCGGATTGAAGATCATTCTTTTCTTAGGATCTACCCGCAGCAGGAAGAACTTCATGGCGCCCAGGCCAATGGTTTCATATAGTTCCTGCAGTTCGGCTTCCATGATGTCGGTATGTTTCTCGAGCGCTACCTGGGTAGCTTCTTTCGCTGTGTTCACCATTTCCTCGATCATATCGTCGGCGTCTACCACGGTGCCTTCCCGGCTTTTCATGCGGCCATGGGGAAGTTCCACCATGCCGTAGCTGAGGTGGAAAATACCGGGTGCAGAAGGTTCTCCCAGTTTCTGCAGGATCAGCTGCAGTACTTTGAAGTGATAGTTTTGTTCGTCGGCCACCACGTAGATACTTTGTTCCATGTGGTAGTCGTCGTATTTCAGCCGGGCGGTGCCCAGGTCCTGTGTCATGTATACGGAAGTGCCGTCGCCGCGGAGCAACAGTTTTTCGTCCAGTCCGTCGGCGGTGAGGTCTATCCAGACAGAGTTATCTTCTTTTTTGAACAGCACGCCTTTTTCCAGACCGTCGTTAACGAGATCTTTACCCAGCAGGTAGGTATCGCTTTCGTAGTACATTTTATCGAAGTCGATGCCCAGGCGTTTGTAGGTTTTTTCAAAACCTTCGTATACCCAGCCATTCATGGTGGCCCACAGGTGGCGTACTTCCGGGTTACCGGCTTCCCACTGCTGCAGCATGATTTTAGCCTGCTGCATGATCTCCGTTTTATTACGGGACATCTCTTTGATGTCGCCCATAATTTTATCGGTTTTATCCTTGTCGGCTTTTACTTCGGGTTTATGCAGGGCGGTCACCAGTTTGGTGAGTTTTTCCACATCGGCGCCTTCGAAGTCCTGGAAATCGTTTTCCAGTACCCGGTCGATGATGGGTTCGGCTTGTTCTTTCACCACGGATTCAAATTTCACGTAGTAGTCGCCTACCAGGTGATCGCCTTTGATGCCGGTAGTTTCCGGAGTATCGCCATGGGCAAACAGTTGCCAGGCCAGCATGGATTTACAGATGTGAATACCGCGGTCATTGACGAGGTTTACTTTCACCACATCATAGCCGTTGGCTTTCAGGATCTCAGCGATGGAGTAGCCCAGGAAGTTATTACGCAGGTGGCCCAGGTGCAGCGGTTTGTTGGTATTGGGGGAAGAGTATTCCACCATCACTTTTTTCCCGTTGGAGGGCTGTATACCGATGTTTTTGTCGTTGTAGTTCTGTTGCAGAAATGCAGTCCAGTATCCCGGATAGATGTCCAGGTTGAGGAAGCCTTTTACCACATTAAAACCGGCAATCAGTTCAGGATGGTTGGCAGTAAGCCAGGTTCCGATATTTTGCGCAGTTTCATCTGGTTTTTGCCGGCTGAATTTGGTGAAAGGGAAAACAACAATGGTATACTCACCCTGGAACTCAGGCTTGGTCACATTGATCGAAATATCGGCCGCTGCGATGTCCTGGTTGTAAAGTGATTTAATGGCTGCAGCTGCAGCCGTTCTAATGGATTGTACGACACTCATACTGAAAATGATTAATACGAGCAGCAAAGATAGTGGGTTTAAAGCTAAGGTGTGCTTTCAAACGCAAAAAGGCTGGCCTCAAAGGCCAGCCTTCAATGATGTATACTGTTTACACTATTAGAACATATAGAACAAACCAATCTGTGCTACGGAGTTCTTGCTGGTATATCTGCTGTTGTCATAGATGTTGGTCAGCCCGAAGTTATAACGGCCGGAAACGCCTAATCCCATATCGAATTTATACCCGAAACCTACGCCGATACCAAAATCCACTGTTTTCATATTGTCTTTGATATCTACGGTGTTTTTACCGGCTTTTGCTTTGGCACTGGCCAGGATACCCAGCTGTGGGCCTGCTTCCAGGTAAAACGCAGGAACGATGGAGTATTGCACCATCAGGGGGATATTGATATAATCCAGTTTAACGGTGCTTTGCGTAGTAATCAACCCTCCCAGAAAACTGTCTTTCATTTTGGTACCTTGTCCGGAATACAGCAGCTCCGGCTGGATAGCCCAGTTTTCGTCGAGCGCAATGTTTACCAGGCCTCCGGCATAGAAGGAAGCACGGGTTTTAGCAGAACTTTCGTTGGTGAGTTTTGCCAGGTTAAGACCGCCTTTTACACCAAATTTTACGGTTTGTGCTTTTACTGCCAGTACAGTACCAATGGCGAGTATACCAGACAGAATAAGTTTTTTCATGATATGTATTTTTATGTCCGCCCAGTGACCAAGAACTATGCCGGATTTGAGCAGTGCATAAATAACTACGGAACGTGGAAGGCTATAAATCCTTTAACATCCAGCTGTCACAGCCAAAATGGCCGGTGTTGCCCATAGGGCCTGTCAGGTACCGGAATCCGAATTGTTCATATACCTGTCTTGCCCTGGCGAGCTGGGGATCTGTTTCCAGGTAACACTGGGTATAGCCGTTGGCTTTGGCATATTCCAGGCAGAGGGTAATCAGTTTTCCGGCCAGTCCTTTACCTCTGGCGGCGGGTAGCAGGTACATCTTCTGCAGTTCACATACATGGTCTTCTCCGCCGTCCAGGGGATGGATACCGGCGCCGCCGAGGACGATCCCGTTTTCTTCCGCTACAAAATAAGTGGCCCTGGGCAGATCATACAGGGTAGATATATTGTCCGTTGTGGGATCGGTATAAACGGTTCCGGGTCTGTCCATCCCAAATTCGGCCAGGGAGGTTCTGATGATGTGGGCGAGCGCTGGGTTGTCGGCAGGTGTAATTTTTCTGATTGTCATAGTTTCCATCTCATGAAATTACGAATTAGGGCGAATGAAAAAAGCGAAGGTTGTAGCAACCTTCGCTTTTTTTTATGGAGATGATAAACTGCTGGTTAGAAGATGGTGAACTCTACCCTTCTGTTTTTCTGTCTGCCGGCAGCGGTTTTATTGCTGGCAATAGGCTGGGTCATACCATATCCTACAGCTTCGATTTTAGAAGCATTCACCCCTTTACCCACGAGATAGGCTTTTACGGATTCGGCTCTTTCTCTGGACAGTGCCAGGTTACGTTCCTTGCTGCCTACGTTGTCGGTATGGCCGCTCAGTTTGAGGTTCAGGTTTTTGCGTTTAAGCAGTTCCGCCACTCTGTCGAGCGCGGCGTAGGAGTGAGGTTTGATACTGGCTTTGGCGAAGTCGAATTCCAGGTTCTGGATGGCTTCTTTCACAATGCGGTTATCTTCTTCCGTGATGACTACTTTTTCTTCCTTTTTCTCGATAACCGGTTGAGGCAGCGGGCAGCCTGCACCGTCTACAGCGGTATTGGCTGGTGTGCCGGGGCATTTATCGAAGAAGTCGGAAACACCGTCGCCGTCACTGTCCTTGGTCAGTTTGTCCACATCGGCGGTCAGTCTGGCATTAGCCTGACTGGCAGCGTCGAGGGCGGTACGGAGAGAGGCTTTCTGTGCTTCCAGCTCGTCGTAGGTGGCTGCGGCGGGGTTATGCCATTGCAGCTGGGGCTTGCCTTTTTTGCCGAGGGCAAATTCCAGTCCGGCGTAGCCATAGGAGAACTTATCCTTGTTGGGGCCGTGGGGATAACCATCGAGGTTGTCGCCATCGGTATAATACATGGTATAACCCAGGTCCAGGTTAATGAATTCAGACAACCTGAATTTAAGGCCGGCACCTACGGGAATGATCAGTTCTTTAATGGAGCCGCTGGGTTTATAGTCGAATGAATTGTTGCTGCCGGTGGGAGTAAGAGTAGGGTTGTAGCCGGCAATACCACCGCCCACGGAGCCGTATAACATCACAAAGTTCTTGCGGAACAGCCAGTTGACCGTGGTGATATTAAATACTGCATTCAGGGAGGCGGACCATTTCAGTTTGGTTTCAAAAGAGCTGTAGGGGCTGGAAGGCGGCATGCCGTTACCGAGGTTTTTGCTGTTGTCGCCTTTTAGTTTACCACCCACATAATCGGCCCGCAGGGCCATAAAATGCAGCAGCTGGTATTTTACATACGCGCCATAGCCGGCGGATGCCTGCCATTTGGTAAAATCATTGCTGCCACCGGTGGCGGCTACGGGAGCCAGGAGCCCGCCATTGACGCCAATAGACCATGTCTTGTATTCCTGGGGGCCTCTGAAAAGCTGTACGGCGGGAGCCGCTGATGAGGTTTGGTCCTGGGCATTGCTAAGGAGGGGCGTAAGGGCCATGAGGGCACAGGATGCCCGCCAGATAATGGATTTGTTCATAAGAAAACACTTAAGTGATACAATGTTGCTTTGTCTGATAAAATGATCAAATACAGGCTAGGGATGAATAGCTGCTAAAGTTGAGGCGAGGCTAAGAACGGGTAACAATCTCACACAGGATGGCCTGCTGCATGGCCATTTTGTCGGGTCGTACAAATGACTAAATAACCAAATAATCAATCCACTTGTTCAAATATAGGACACCTGACTGACATAATTTCATATTTTTTTGCTTGGCATAATCATTGACAAACGTAAGACAAATACGACTTTTAACTTACAACTAAAGGAGAATCTTAATACTATGGGAAAAATAATAGGCATTGACTTAGGAACTACCAATTCATGCGTTGCCGTTATGGAAGGTAACGAACCGGTAGTGATTGCCAATGATGAGGGTAGGAGAACAACCCCGTCTGTTGTGGCATTTTTGAAAAACGGAGAAAGGAAAGTAGGTGACCCTGCAAAGCGTCAGGCTATTACCAACCCCGTTAATACCATTATGTCAGTAAAACGTTTCATGGGCCGTCATTTTGACGAGGTTAGCAATGAATTGACCCACGTTAGCTACAAAGTGGTAAGAGGTGATAACAACACCACCCGCGTAGATATCGATGGCAGATTATATACGCCGCAGGAGATTTCCGCAATGATCCTGCAGAAAATGAAAAAAACGGCAGAGGATTACCTGGGCCAGGAAGTAACGGAAGCGGTTATCACCGTTCCTGCCTACTTTAACGACGCACAACGTCAGGCTACCAAAGAAGCCGGTGAAATTGCCGGTCTGACTGTACGCCGTATCATCAACGAACCTACCGCAGCCGCCCTGGCTTATGGTCTGGATAAAAAACATACCGATACTAAAATCGCTGTATTTGACCTCGGTGGCGGTACCTTCGATATCTCCATCCTGGAACTGGGCGACGGTGTATTTGAAGTAAAATCTACCAACGGTGATACCCACCTGGGTGGTGACGACTTCGATAAAGTGATCATGGACTGGCTGGCCGACGAGTTCAAAAAAGACGAAGGCGTAGATCTGCACAAAGACCCTATGTCCTGGCAGCGTCTGAAAGAAGCGTCCGAAAAAGCTAAAATCGAACTGTCTTCTTCTGCTGAAACAGAAATTAACCTGCCTTATATCACCGCTGTTGATGGCGTGCCTAAACACCTGGTGAAAAAACTGACCCGCGCTAAATTTGAGCAACTGAGCGACAGCCTGGTGGAAAGAACACTGGAACCTTGCCGCAAAGCGCTGAAAGACGCCGGTATGAACACTTCCGAAATCGATGAGGTGATCCTCGTAGGTGGTTCTACCCGTATCCCGAAAATTCAGGAAGTGGTAGAAAAATTCTTCGGTAAAAAACCAAACAAAGGTGTAAACCCCGATGAAGTAGTAGCCGTAGGTGCTGCTATCCAGGGTGGTGTACTCACTGGTGAAGTGAAGGATGTACTGCTGCTCGACGTTACCCCGCTGTCCCTCGGTATCGAAACCATGGGCGGTGTGATGACCAAACTGATCGAGTCTAACACTACCATCCCAAGCAAAAAATCCGAAACGTTCTCTACTGCGGCCGACAGTCAGCCTAGCGTGGAAATCCACGTACTGCAGGGTGAAAGACCAATGGCTAACCAGAACAGGACCCTCGGACGTTTCATCCTCGGCGATATTCCTCCGGCTCCGCGCGGCGTTCCCCAGATCGAAGTAACTTTCGATATCGACGCCAACGGTATCCTGCACGTAACCGCCAAAGATAAAGGCACCGGTAAAACACAGAACATCAAAATCGAAGCTGGTAGCGGCTTGAGCAAGGAAGAAATCGAGAAGATGAAAGCCGAAGCCAAAGCCAACGAATCTTCCGATAAAGAACAACGCGAAAAAATCGAGAAGCTCAATAAAGCAGATAGCCTCATCTTCCAGACTGAAAAACAACTGAAAGAATACGGCGATAAAGTGCCTGCTGATAAAAAAGCGACCATCGAAACAGCCCTCAACAAGCTGAGAGAAGCACACAAATCCCAGGACAGCGCACAGCTCGATGCTGCGACTACTGAACTGGAAGCTGCATGGACCGCTGCTTCTGAAGAAATCTACAAAGCATCCCAGGGCCAACCGGAAGGTGCTGCTGCAGGCCAGCAACAAGGCCAGCCTAATGCAGGTACCGACGGTGTAACCGATGCAGAGTTTGAAGAAGTGAAATAATCCTGATTGACGGATTTTTTGATTTGCGATTTTTTGATTTCGTGAATCGATAAACGGGAAGACCGAAGCGAATCAATCGCTTCGGTCTTCTCATTTTTTACCCCCGAAATAAAAAAATCACAAATCAAAAAATCCCTAAATATCTTTATTTTGTGGGATCAGATGCATCAGAAAATACGGTTTTATCTTCGTTACCACACCCATTACGGGCAGGAATTATACCTGCTGGGAAATATTCCCGCATTGGGTAATGACGTGCCACACCAGGCCCTCCGTCTGCAATGGGAGAACGATGAATGGTGGACCGCTACGATCCATATCAACACTACGGAACCCTTTGTTCTCCAATATCAATACATCTTCAAAGAACTGGAAGAAATCGCCTATGAAGGCGGCATCCGGGAAATATTGCTGGACCCGGCACAGGGAACCTATCATTGTATCGATAGCTGGAACTACGCCGGACAAACAGAAAACGCCTGGCAAACCGCTCCGTTTACACGGGTGTTTTTCCGTCACCCGGTACAGCAACCAGACTGCCGCAAAGCTACCCACCAGTTCCGCGTACAGGCCCCGCTGCTGCCCGCTGGCAAAACGGTTTGCCTCCTGGGTAATATCCCGTCACTCGGTAGCTGGAACATCGAAACACCACTGCTGCTGCAACCCGATGCACAGGGATGGTTTACCACAGCGCCGGAACTGCCGGCCGGTATCACCGGCGTACGCTATAAATACGGTGTCTACGACCTGGAACAACATACCTTCGAATGTTACGAAAACGGCGCCGACCGCGAGCTACCGGCTTTCACAACGGATGGGCAAACGGTCCTGCACGATGGCTTCGCCCGTTTGCATTACCCTCACTGGAAAGGTACCGGTGTATCCGTGCCCGTATTCAGTCTGCGCAGCGCCGAAGGTTTTGGCACCGGGGAATTCGCCGACCTGGCCCCCCTGGCGCAATGGGCGCAGCAGGGAGGCTTACAGCTGATACAACTGCTGCCGGTGAATGATACCATCAGCACCTGGACCTGGCGCGACTCCTACCCTTATTCGGCCATCTCCTCCTTTGCCCTGCATCCGCTGTATATCCGGCTGCAGGAGGTGGGAACGCTGCCGGACAGCCATCCGCTGCAACGGCAGTTTCATTCCTTACGGCAATGGCTCAACGAAAAAGACGAAGTAGACTATGAAACCGTCCTGACCTATAAGATGGCTTACCTGAAAGCCATCTACGACCAGGAAGGGGAGAAACTGCAAACCCGTGCCTACTGGCAATGGTTTGCCGCCAATGAACACTGGCTGCTGCCTTATGCCGTTTTCTGCTACCTGCGTGATAAATACCATACGCCTGATTTTTCCCGCTGGCCGGAATATAACGAGTACGACTACACGGCTATCAACGAGCTGGTCATCACCGACCGTGCTGCGGCGGATACGGTGCATTTTTATTTCTTTGTACAGTATCACCTGCATCTTCAGTTGCAAGCTGCTGTGGAAGCGGTACACAGCCGGGGCATCGCCCTCAAGGGAGATATTCCCATCGGTATCTCCCGGCACAGTGCCGACGCCTGGATGAACCCCGGCCTGTACCACCTGGATATGCAGGCCGGTGCGCCCCCCGACAGCTTTACCGCAGAAGGGCAGAACTGGGGCTTCCCCACCTATAACTGGAAAAAAATGGCGGCCGATGGCTGCGACTGGTGGCAACAACGCCTCCGGCATATGTCGGTTTATTTTGACGCCTTCCGGATAGACCATATCCTGGGCTTCTTCCGGATATGGCAAATACCGCAACATGCGGTACAGGGGCTGCTGGGCTATTTTCATCCAGCCATTCCCGTTAGCCGGGAGGAGCTACTGCAGAAAGGCATTGCTTTTGAAGAAGACCGTTTTTGCCAGCCCTGGATTACAGAATCCCGGCTGGACCAGCTGTTCGGCAGCTATGCGGGCATCATCAAAGACCACTATCTGCAATCTTTACCCAATGGCCGTTACAGTTTCCAGCCGCATTGCGATACCCAACGGAAAATCAGGGACCTGCACCTGCCGGAAGCAGTGGAAACAGCCCTGTTCCTGCTGATAGCAGACGTGCTGCTGATAAAGGTCACCAAGGGAGAAAGAGTGATGTACCATCCCCGGTACGACCTGGCCTCCACCACCTCTTTTGCAGCGCTGGACCCTGTTACACAGGAACGCTTACAGGCATTATACCAGGATTACTTTTATGTACGGCAGGAGAGCTGCTGGCGGAAAGAAGCCATGCATAAACTACCACTTATCAGAAGGGCCACCCGTATGCTCATCTGCGGAGAAGACCTGGGCATGGTACCGCATTGTGTGCCTGGTGTCATGCAGGCGCAAGGTATCCTCGGACTGGAAGTACAACGGATGCCCAAACACTATGGCGCTGATTTTGCCGCTATTTTTGAGGCGCCCTACCTGTCTGTGCTGACCCCGTCCACACACGATATGAGCACCCTCAGAGGATGGTGGGAGGAGCATGCAGGCATCTCCCAAAAATATTACCGGCAAATACTCAAACATAATACACCGGCGCCTCCCGGCGCAGATGCATCCCTGATAAAGGAAATTATCAACCAGCACTTGCAGGCTAACGCCATGTGGCGTATCTTTCAAATACAGGACCTGCTGGCAGCCGCCGGTTATATACCGCAGCAGCATCCGGATAAGGAAAGAATCAATATTCCCGCAGTGACACAACATTACTGGAGATACAGAATTAATAAACCAATTACGGATTACGAATTACGAAAGTTTTAAAATGAAACTCACACTTTATCCTTTTGAGCTGAAATTCCGCCATACGTTTACTATTTCACGGAAGTCAAAAGACGTACAACCCTTACTGGTAGTGGAACTACAGCAGGATGGGCTATCTGGCCTCGGAGAAACGGCCGACAACTCCTACTACAACATGACCGTACCCCGCCTGATGGAAGCGATCAACGCTCATCGCCCGTTTATCGAAAACTATACCCTCGATACACCGGAAGTTTTCTGGCAGGATATGTTCCCGTTATTGCAGGATAATATGTTTGCCCTTTGCGCGCTGGACCTGGCCGCGTGGGACCTGTACGCCAAACGTCAAAATAAAAAGCTCTATGAAGTGTGGGGCCTCGATATCTCCCATAATCCGCTGACTGATTATACTATCGGGATAGATACCATTGATAACATGGTTAAAAAACTGCAGGAATTTCCCTGGCCGATTTATAAGATTAAACTGGGCACCAAAGAAGATATTGCTATCATCGCGGAGCTGAGAAAACATACCAGCGCCATTTTCCGCGTAGACGCCAATTGCGCCTGGGGTGTGGAAGAAACCCTGCGCAATGCCGAAGCCATGAAACCACTGGGCGTGGAATTCATTGAGCAGCCGATGGCTGCCGCCGACCGCGATGGTATGAAAACCGTTTTTGAAAAATCGGTACTGCCGGTGATAGCAGACGAAAGTTGTATCGTAGAACAGGATGTAGCCCGCTGTCATGGCTATTTCCACGGTATCAATATCAAACTCACCAAATGCGGCGGTATTACGCCCGCCCTGCGTATGATCAAAGAAGCGCGGCAGTACGGCATGAAAATAATGACCGGCAGTATGAATGAAAGCACGGTAGGCACCTCTGCCGTAGCGCATCTGTTGCCCTTCCTGGACTATGTAGACATGGACGGGCCACTGTTACTGGCAGAAGACACCGCTGACGGTATCCGCATTGATAACGGCCGTATTATTTATGCAGACAGACCCGGTGTGGGCGCTGTGCTCAGACAAGCCTAAAGTTTCAGGTCAAAAATGCTGAATAGCCCTGCTTCGTCCAGTACACCTATCTGCGCCGGCTGTGGCATCAGCAGGATGGCTTTTACTGTGGCAGTCAGATGAAGTTCCGCCACCAATGCGGTACTGGCCTGGCTGCCGCTGATCCTGTAAATCTCCACCCGCTGCTCTGTTCCGATGGCCAGCAAACTGCCGGGTAACCAGGTCATTACAGTATCGTATGTTGCCGGTTTTATGATGTAGGTGCTTTGGGCAGATAGTGAGCTGCCGGTAAACAGCAGCACCCGTACGCCGTCTGTTGTGGCAATGGCCAGTTTCAGGCTGTCAGGTGTAAAGGATGGACTCATCGATAATACCTTATTGCCCTGCCCAAAAGACTCGGTTTCGCCAGCGTGGTTGCAACGAAACAGGTTATATCCTGAAAAAAAATAGTAACAACCCTGATAGCTGAAAGTCTCCTGCACTCTACCCCGGCGAAATTCCATCTTTATCGGTTGATTTCCTGTATGGCAGTCGGTGGTATGCCATTTTTGTTCAAACATCAGGTAGCTGGCCAGGTGTAGTGCGCCATCGGCATTATGTAACATCATAACCTTGCTCCCCTTAAGTTGAGCCGCCAGTATACTTCCCGGCGTCCAGGCAGGCATTTCCACGGAGATAAAA
Organism: Chitinophaga qingshengii; assembly: GCF_014529935.1. GTDB lineage: Bacteria > Bacteroidota > Bacteroidia > Chitinophagales > Chitinophagaceae > Chitinophaga > Chitinophaga qingshengii. The sequence goes on along the minus strand of NZ_JACVFC010000001.1, from coordinate 1,979,987 downwards.
TCCTGGGTACTGTCTCCGGGCCGTATGGTCTTTCTATTCACAGAAGAGAGATCGTTGCTTAACAATAACACATAATCTTCTCTTCCCGGATCTACGATCATAGTAATTGGCGGCGGTGTCGATTTTGTTTCTTTCAGCAGTATAAGCTCAGATTTATCGGCCATGTTATAGTTGAGCAGGTAGAGCTGATTGCCGCGATGGCCTAAAAACACCATCTGCCGCGGTAACCGTACACCGGACTGCCATTTGATATCTTTCGCAAACTGCACTACCCGCCGGGCTGGTATGGTGGTGGATGATGCCGGTGTATGGCGGGTATACCGTTTGATATCTTTCCAAAGCAGCAGGTCATCCGGTATGAAATCCCGGAGGTAGGAGAGGAATTTATTTTTTTTACTAGCCATGTCATAAACGATTTCAACGCCCGTATCCCGGATGGCCGGGTCCGGATGAGGGATGGTCAATGTTTTCAATACTGCCAGCAGGTCTGTTTCCTGGCCGGCGGCTGTATGGTGGTGGTATATGTCGTTAATCGTTTGTTGCAGCTGCGAATCGTCCTGTAGCTGAAAGTATTGACGCAAGGACTGCTGCGGCGCTATCTTTTTATGCCAGCTGGTCAACAGGTATTCACCTGCTTTCTCCTTATCCTGCATTTTGTGCAGGGCAATGTTGGCGGCAAAGGGATAGTCCTCTTGTTTGACCGCCCCGTCTATCACTGACTGGTACTGTTCCATCGCTGCGGCATGTCGATGCAGTTGTATCAACAAGTCGCCTGCTTTCTCGTATTGTGTGGTCTTGATATACAGGGGTATGGCTTCTTCCAGGAAACCGCCTTTTTCCAGTACCTCTGCGGCAGCTTTATCATCTTTCAAATGATCGGTGTATAACACGGCTGCTTCCCGGTAAAATCCTCCTTTTTCCAGTACCTGGGCGGCCCGGCAGAAATCATTCAACAGGTGGGCATAAATATAGGCTGCCTTCCGGTAATCGCCAGCCTGGGTAGCTCTATGGGCAGCTATCTGATATTTTTCCCGTAGCCGCTCCTTGTAGCCGGACAGGTTCCAGTAGTCAACAGGCTGGCCCCCTCCCAGTTTACCCAGCGAAAAATCCGTATCCTGGCGGGACAGCGAAGTGCCTTCATTGGCAACAGATCCCCGTGAAGCATAGGCGTCTCCTAACGGGATTGCATACTCGAGCGCTTTGTTAAAATCTATATCAAAGAGTGCTTGCAGGCGGTCTAATGCCCGCCGGCGTTGCTCATCCGGCGATACCTCGGGGGAAGTGCCCGGTTTAAATAAAGCCGAAAATATAGATCTGGCTTTGTTTAACAGGGAGTTGTTCTCCGGCTCCGGCGCCGCCGGCGCAATGTTTTCCGGCGACAGCCGACCGATTTGTTGTTGTATATCGGTGAAGATGCTTTCCAGTGTAACGACTTCCAATGAAATCCTTTGCAGGGAAGGCGCCGGGAAAGTGCCCATGCGGGCCTGTTCCCAGTCGCCCGGCAATGGTGCCGGTAACGTCAGCAGGGAAGACAAGGATATCAGCTGCTCCTGGTGAAAGCCGGTAAAGCCCAATACAGGATGAAACAATTGCCAATCCCAAATCAGTAGATTTTTCCGTTCATCATCGGTCATGGCGGGTGTTAGTACTGCATTCACGGGGATGAACAGGCGACGTAGCCGCTGGTAAGGATGTTGCAATCTTTCCGGAAAAGGGGGAACAACGCCATTGAACAGTACCAGTAGTCCCGCAGTAGCGGCGCTGTCGCGCTGAGGAACGGCCAGCGCTGTCAGTTGTTCCATAGGCAGCTGCCACCGGCTTATTTCCTCCATCCACACAGCGGCACTATGGCCGTATACGAAAGCCGCAGCAATGGCCGGCTGCGGAGCGTTATCCTGATATTGTAAACCTACTGTTAGATTCATCGTAATTGTGCAATAAACCGGAGAATGTATTGATTGTAGAATTCGGCTACCCGGACAATGGTATCATCCGGGTTCAGCTGGAAATAAGGATTGCCTGTAAAGTGGCCATTGGTCCAGGCGGCGGTAGGGGCGCTTAGTGCCATGACAATCACTATGTCGGGAATGCTCTCGTCGGAACTGCGCAGGAACAGGAATCCCCGGGTGTCGGAGACGATGTAGCTGCCGTCTGCCCAGGTAAAACGGGTTTGCCTGATCAGCGGGTTACCGGGTAAGGGGGCTACCATTTTGTTCACCGGTACACGATCCGGCGTATGGTGGTTGGCCTCTGCTATTAATAGATTGGTAGCGCCTTTGCTGCTGGTTTCTATATATAACTTCCTGCCTTGTATAATCAGTTCTCCCTCCCGGGTAATGAAAATTTTGCTGACGGTAGACAAGGCAAAAACATGCCGGCTCAGTTCTTTGAACATGGACTTGAGTATAGCCTCCTTCTGACCCTGCTGATAGTCTGCTGTAGCGAAAGAAATGATATCATTGTCTACATAGGCGCCCGTAATGCCATCCACTGCCATATAGGTAGGATACAGGCAGAACAGGGAGCGGCTGGTTTCAATAACATAACTTTTGGCCGGGGCATCGGTCACTATTCGTTTATACGAAAACGTGTTGCCCTCCTGTGTAAAATGATATAGTATCAGCGTGGGATACATATTGGTATTCACCAGCAGGCTGAAGGAATGCTGATCATGTACCATCAGTTCATAAACGCCTTGTTCCACATACCGGCAGCATTCCAGTCCGCCGCGGGCGTCGGTGCGGTTACGTGATCTGCATTCTACCCGGCCATCGCGGGTAATGGAGACAATATCGTTAGACCAGTAAAAATGATAACCTGGTTTATTTCGCATGTTTGTCACCGGGAGGCGTACGGGAACCGGGTCTTCCATCCGGATAGCCGAGAGTGGCGCAGTAGTATCCTTTTTCTTTTCAGATGCCGGGATGCCGGGGTGTGTAATTTCTTCCAGATCGAATTGTGCCTGACTGATCTGTTTTTTTCTTCCGCCTGAATAGTGATAACAATGAAAAGCGCCTTCCCGGTCTACTGTCAGCAGAAAATCCACTTTGGGTGGATGAGCAGCCAGTATGGCCTGCAAATCCGGATGTGTGGCCGGTTTTTCACCGGTGATCAGGTAATATTCTGTGTCCTCTTGTCTTTTTTCCAATAGAAAAGTGAGTGCCGGAACGATATGCAGCCCGTTGTCCAGAAAGGAAAGGGCATGCTCCATAGTATCGGGCGTATCGAGGTTGATGGGATAGACATTGGCTTCCCCCAGCGCCCATGCGGTGACATCGGTATCATTTGCCTGTTGCAGCCGGCAGGCTAATGCTGCAGCCATACCGAATATGCGGGGTATGCCCCACATTTTTAAAGTGATGTCTAACAGGATGATCACCTTCTTTTTTCGATTAAGTGGTACTTCTTCCCTACGCAGGTATAGCGCCTCCTGATTGGCGAGGCGGGCAGTCAGCAACAAATCGTCCTGTGCCAGTTCGGAAATCAATAACCGGTCATAATTGCCTTTGTTGGCAAGGTCGGAGAAGCCGCCCAGCAGGCGTTCCCCGCTGTTGTAGGTATGCATGGGCACATGAATGGCGGCCATGATACGCCGGGCCAGCCGGCTTATACCAATGGTTTTTTCATGCCGTTCCAGCTGTGTCAACAGGTCGCTGGCATCCGGTAAGGGCAGATCTGCCGGTAGTGGCGACAAATGCCGGGTGGTACCGGCTGTCAGCGCCTGTACCAGTTCCGGCAGGGCCGTATATTTTTTCCCGGCCCGGGAAAGCCAGGATAAGTCCCACTCCAGCGTGCTGACTGCATTGGCGTTATAATGATAACCAGGTGTGAACTGTTCCAGCGCTGCGGTGGCCTGCTGACTGTCTATATGCGGTGTAAAGCCTTCAAACAGGGTTGTTATCAGGTGGGCATGCTGGTTCAACTGCCGTAGTTCCAGCGGCAGGGCATGCACCAATTCCAGCAAATGACAGGCATCTTCCAGCATACCAGCGGTATTTTCCGGCAAGCGGGAGGATGGGTAAATACGTTGTACTATTTCCCGCAGGTTCCAGGTGGTAAGCGCTATTTGTGTATCGTTGTTCTTACAGGCGCATAACAGGAACAGCACGGTGCTTAGCGGTGGCCATCCGGGCGGATTCATTTGTTGCAGCAGCCCGGTCAACGCTTCTGTATAACAAACGGTGAAACCGTTATGCAACTCAATCACACGGCCTTCTTCACTCCAGCGCCAGCAATAGTCGCCGCTCAGTTGAAAATAGGTATTCATAACTTTTCAGGTTGGGCGGTGCCGGGGTGCGTAGCGCGGATACCGCGCCGGGTAGCCGGCACCAATGCATGTTGCGGAATACGTTCCCAGTTGCCATCAGGATGAAACAGTAGCAGGTATTCCTTTTCCGGGTCCAGCTGTTGCCTGATCAGCGGTGCTATCCCTGCGGGATGCAGGGTAAAACCTACGGGTAACAGTAACTGCTGTACGCTGGTATATTCCCTGCCGGGAATGGCTGGCAGCGGGTATCCGATAATCAGCACACGCCCCTGGCTGTCTGCTGCAAAGGATAACCGCTGTAACCGCACTAATGGCGCTGTTTCTCCATAGGTGCGCCACGCTGCAAGCGTAGTGAGCAGGGCAGCTGTTTCTTCCGGCTGATCTGCCGGTACCAGGCGGACAGGTGCTTTATCCGTAATAGCATGGGGCATCCCCGATACGGGCAGAGATACTGTTAGCCATTGCGACAACGATTGCCAGGTGAGGGTATTATTTAGTATAGCCGTAGGCGTTATATCCCCTTTTTTAAAGAGCCGTTGCCGGTGGTCGGCATACCAGGTACAAATTGCCGGTAGTTGCAATAGCAGCGGGTGCAGCTTTTCCGGGGCGGAAATACCTTTCAGCCAGACAGATGATCCGTCGGTGGCGATTTCCAGTCCGGGCAGATGCCGCACCGCGCCCAGCGCGGTATACTGGTGCAGGGGAAGCTGCAGCACGATTTCCTTCCATGCCGGCATCATGGTTGTTGCATGATTTGGTGCCATAAGGCGTTAATCGATTGCATGACGTATTCACGTTGGGTAGCATTGGTGATCCATTCACAACGCCCGTTCAAATAACGCAGACGGTCTTTGATAGCTGCTTTGGTTGCGGGAGAGGTGTGGCTATCATTCCATTGTGTAGTCATCTTTTGTATTTCCTGGTGTATCTCATCGGCATCGGGGAGGCCGCTGTAACGGGCACGGGGATGCTCCTGTGGGGTGACTGGCTCGCTGTTCACTACTTCATTCACAATAGCGGCAATGATAGCCTGTTGTTCTTCTGTATCCCAGATATAACGCAGCACCCACATATCGGAAAGCTGTGCGGTGGTGCGTTTGCTGATTAAGGCGCTGGCAGCGATGAGCCGTTGCAGTTTTACCGCGCGGCGGTCGGATACCAGCAGCCCGGCATTCCGGAGTTGTTGTATCAGCGTAAGATAGGCAGGGCGGATGGTATCCAGGTTTACCAGGCCAATTTGTTGTTGCAGGGTGGCGATGTCGTCGTGACTAATACTTCCGGTGGTGGTAGTCGTCTGTTGTTCAAGCTGCCATCCTGCCTGTAGTACGGCAGATAACAGTTGCGGATCTACGTAGTCGCATTTTACGCGAACGAGGAAACGGTCGTACAACGCTTGCAGGGCTTCATCTTCCGGGAGGTGGTTGCTGGCGCCTACGATCATCAGTGCCGGCAGCGGGCGGGTTTCCCGTCCTCTGCGGAATACTCTCTCGTTGAGCACCATCAGGAGGCTATTGAGGATGGCGCTGTTGGCGTTGAGTAATTCATCGAGGAAGATAAAGGAGGCTTCCGGCAGCATGCCTTCGGTATTGGTGACAAGGTCGCCTTCCCGCAGTTTGCGGATATCGAAGGGACCGAAGATTTCGTTGGGTTCGGTAAAGCGGGTGAGCAGGTACTCGAAGGTGTGGCCATCGAGCTGGCTCGCCAGTGCTTTTACCATAGCGCTTTTGGCGGTGCCGGGAGGGCCTAGCAGGAAAAGGTTTTCCCTTCCGGCCAAACAGATGCCCATCAGGTCAATAACATCTTCTCTGCCGATAAAGGTGTGCTTCAATTGTTGCAGCACGTTGTTCAGGTTGTCAATAAGTTGTTCGTTCATAGCATATGGTCTTTCCGCTATAGGCGGGTATTGGGTGATGAAGAATGCTTAGTCCCGGAAGCTGTCATGAAAGCCGGGCCATAGCAGGTCGGCATAATTGCCCAGGGCTGCTTTTACGGAGTTCATCACAGTGACGTCGTTGCATCTGCCGGCATCCTTGCTGGCGATGATGCGGTCTGTATAGGCCTGCAACAACGACGGATGCTCGGTGATGACAGCGACCGGGGCAGTGGGGCAGATGTTGGTGCCGGTCGATGAAAACGGCCACCGGGCGGCTGTTTCAGTCAGGCGTTGTACCAGTGGATCTGCGGGGGCCAGGTTTTTGGCCATACTAAGCAGGTCCGGCAGGTAACGCAGGCACAAGTCGGCCGAATAAACGGCTTCAGGGCTGGCAGCGCCGGGGTATTCGGGCAACAGTTGTGCTATACCGGCATCATCTATCTGCCGGAGCTTGATGAGTTGCGCTGCGCGGTAAATGAATCCGGCAGCCCCAAGGGCGGTATTGCCGTCGAAAGCCGGGGCTTGTCCGGGCATATCAGCGAGGTCATGCTGGTAGTAATCGGTCAACACGTTTCGGGTCTCTCTGAGGTCATCGTTGGAAAAAGGATGAACCACTGCGGATACCGTTACTTGTCCATCACGGACCAGGGTGGTTACAAAAGAGGATAAGTTCATAGGTTACTATTGTCTTCCATGCGTGCGGGATGCATTGTATGCCAAAGTAATAAAAAACCCGCTAAATAGTAGTATCCGGGGAAGAATCTTCTTCTGCCCATGAACGTGCCAGGAATACATAGTCTACGATATATCCTTCGGCGGTGATGGTTTTACCGGCGAGCTTCATCAATGGGTTATTCATGAAGGGGTTGGCGCCGGCGGGGCGTATGAGATATTCTTTCTGGTCGCAGACCAGGTATACGCCCAGGTGTTCGCTTTTGGAGCGCTGGCCGAAAGTCCGCAATACCAGCCGCCCTGTGAGGCGGACGATATTTTTTTCGGGGGTTTGATTATCTGCTGACATATTCACGGTAGCCCAGTATTTGATTATTTTTTTCTTTTACGACCAGCACTTTAGTGGTGGTACGTTCTCCATGGGCTGCTGATTCCGAAAATACATGAAATTTTACAGATGGCATGGAAGTGCCCGATGTGGCAGTTGCCTGGGTATGTTTATGGTGACTGATAAATGTTTTGGCAGGCGGGGGTGTGGTAAATTGTTTTTCACCCAGCAGTGAATGCATGGCCGCTTCCAGGGCGGGGTCGGTAGCATGTGTCTCACTGGTATGTTGTGGCGTTGCCAGAAAGGTATCCAGCATTTTACCCCGGGCTTCCATGTTATCCCGGCGGTTTTGCAGGGTATTTACAAAAGTTTGTTCCACCCCGTCGGTGCTGGGGTCTTTGCCGTTGATAACCGGTTGCAGGGAAGGATCTCCCAGCAGGTAAAACTGGGCGGCTGTTTTAAGTTCAAACGGGTCGAGGGTAGGGCCCATTTCATGCAGGAACCGCTGCCGGGCTTCCAGCAGCGCTCTGCCGGTAGAGGCGCCGTTCAGTACATTGATCAGGAAAAACTGTGTCAGCAGGTCTGCCAGTCCCTGGCCGGTGGGCGGTCCATAGGCGATGTTGGAAGCGCCTACAAAAGCGATGGCATGGTTGAAAAGGTAGCTGTTGGCCATGCTCATCAGTTTGGCTGCATTTTTTTGCGGATCGTACAACTGTCCGCCGTAGCAGCATTCCGCCGCTACTATGGTACCGGTGCTCAGTTTTGCGGCAATGGTATCCGAACGCATGGCCAATGGAAAATCAGCGGCCTTCTGCCCGTAATATCCCGGGTTATATATGGCGCCATGGCAGTTGATGAAATGGGTTTTCGGTTCCATCTGGGTAGACCAGTTGGTGCCGTCCAGTGCAGCTGTACCGGGAAATACCAGCAGGCTGGTATTGTTGCCGAAAATGTTTTGCAGGCTGTTTTGCGTAGAGTCCTGCCAGTCAAATGTGCTGGCCGCAAAGTAGGACTGGTACAGGCTGACCGGTTGTGGCGCCGTGGACATAATATCTTTGATAAGCGACCGCAGATAGGCGACGTCATTACCTCCGGGTACATCCGGCAGGCGGCCCACTACCCGGGTAGGGGCAATGAATTTGCCGGGATCAGTGTCATATGGCGCGTCGCAGGCGTAGGGCAGGTCGCTGGGAATAAGGCTGTCGGGGTCGTTGTCTTTCAACAGGTTTTTTAACCGCTGGAACGGGATCACGTCCTGTGCGCCGATCAGCATGATGTAACCGGGAGAATAAAAACGATACAGATCGTCGATCGCTTTTTTGTGCTGGGCTTCGTCGGTGATGTCCGTTACCGGGGCGGACTGGCAGGCCTGCATCTGTACGGCATCGTCCAGTAAAATCAGTTGGGTAGACAGCTGCCTGCCGGCGTCAAATGCCTGTAGCGCTTTCAGGTCATCCAGTATGACCGGATGCTGGTCTCCATACTTCTTTTCCAGGGCCGATTTATTGGTTATAATGAGTTTTGTCGTTAGCATATGAATCGCGGGGCTTGCCATAAAAACATGCATTAAAACGCTAAAAATATTAAAATAAAAGCATACCCGGCAAGTCTCTGTTAACAATATTACCACATCGCTACGCAAAGTACTTGCATAGTGAAAAAGGAAAACGTACCTTGTTGCAAACGATTGCATATGAAAACGCTTTTCCGGAACTTATGTCTGCTGGGCTGCCTGGTGGCTGGTCAGCAAACCACCGCACAGGTCATTGCCCGTTACACCGTACAGGCCGGCGATATAGCCCGTCACAACAGCGTGGTACATATACCGCTGGATCAGCCGGCAGACACGGAAGACCTGCTGCTGGAAGAAGTGGCGGGGAAAAAGCGTACGCCCGTTGCCGTTACCGCGGCGAACGGGGAACTCTGGTGGATACTGGAAGGGCATACCCCCGCCGGCGCCCGGAGGTTTTATGAACTGAAAAGAGCCAATCGTAAAACATCCACGGTACCCGTTATGCAGGTAACCGATGCCAACGGGGCACTGGTGCTGCAACAAGGACTTAAACATATTCTGCAATACAACTACGCTACCGTGGAACCACCCGCCGGCAGCGACAGCGTATACCGCCGCAGCGCTTTTATCCATCCGTTGTGGGCGCCCAACGGGGCGGTGCTGACCAACGCCTTCCCCAACGCAGGCCACCGGCATCATATGGGCATCTGGAACCCATGGACACATACCCTGTTTGAGGGAAAAGAAACCGACTTCTGGAACGTACAGAAAAAAGAAGGGAAAGTACGTTTCGTGAAAATGGAATCCGTTACCAACGGCAACGCCTGGTGCGGATTCAGCGCCCGCCAGGACCATGTGGCTTTCGGGAAAAACGGGTCAGAAAAGGTAGCCATCAACGAAACATGGAAAGTTCGCGCCTACCCGTCCACCAACAATGGACAGCGCCGCTGCTGGGATATCACTTCCCTGTTCCATTGCGCCACGGAAGAAGGCATCACCCTGCTGCAATACCGTTACGGCGGCGGATTTGGTCTGCGTACCACGCCCTTCTTCACTGCCAGCACCAGCGAAGTGCTCACCTCTGAAGGTAAAACCCGTAAAAACGCCGACAGTACCCGCGCCCGCTGGGTGAAAATAACCGGCGTTACACCGGAAGGCAAATCAGGACTGCTCATTATGAATGCACCGGATAACTATGATTCACCGGAACCGCTGCGCGTTTGGCCGGAGAACATGGAAGGCGGTGAACTCATGCTGAACTACTCACCTACCAAAATGAAGGAATGGAAACTAACTAACGGTAACAACTATACGCTAACGTACCGCGTCATGGTGTACGATGGAGATATCACGCCGGAAGAAGCTGAGGCTGCCTGGAAAGACTTTGCTTTTCCTCCGGTCGTGCGCAAACAGTAAAGGATCGTTTTGATATTCCTGCTTTTTATGCTATTTTCGTCGGCGTGAAAGGTTGACCCGGCATACCCCTGATATTGAAGAACCATATACGTAATACATACCATATGAGAAGTCTGCAAGACCTACAGGCTACGTTAACGGCCATCCACGAAAAAGATAAAAAACAAATTATCCAGGCACTGATCACCGCAGAAATACTGGCCACCCTGTTCATGGCAGTGGTATTGACTTCCATCCTGAAAACAAAGGCCGAACTGCCGCTATTGCTGATCCTGATGTTTGGTGCAATGATGATCGGCCCGGTGATCCCTTATCTCATTATGTGGATGCAGGCAAAAAAACGGCCTTCCAAAATTGAGGAGTTTGTAGCGCGGCTAAGGAAAGGAGAGGCGGTGAGTAACCTGGAAACCTATACGGACTATAAACTGATTTTACCGCTGCGTGTTATCCGTATCCGGTTGTTCCCGATGGAATATGCACAAATCGTGATCGGTACGGGCCGTCAGTCCTATAAACTGCCGCTTTCGGAAGAAAATGTACAACCCTTCCGGGCTTTCGTCAGCGCCGCAGGAGCCGGCGCCGTTACCGGAAATACCCCTTCTGCCAACTGGTCCGCTAATTAAACAACCCCGGCATAAAGCTGTTATAACAGTATGAAGACAATCGAGGAATTCAATGCATTTGTAGCACAACAACTGGATGCACAGCTGCAACAACTGGAAAATCAACGCCAGTCCGCCCAGGCCTGGGTACGCCGGATGCGTATACTGGGCGTAGTACCGGTCATCCTCTTTTTTGCTTTCCTGATGTGGGTAGTCATCCCCCGGCAGGAAAACAATAACCCCAACAGCCTGTCCATTTTCCTGTTCCTGGGCATCGGTGTGGTGCTAACGCTGGCGCTGAGCTTTGGCCTGCGGCGCTATATGGCCAACCAAAAAGGCATGCAGGAAATGGTGGATTACAAACAGGACTTTAAAAACAAAGTGATACAACCCATCATCCGCTTTATAGATCCGGCTTTCAGCTACCAGCCGTTGAACCATGCCAGCTATGAAGAGTTTATGGAAAGCGGTTTGTTTACCCGGCAGGAATACAATATCAGCGGCAACGACCAGGTGTTCGGTAAAACCGGTGACCTCAGTTTCCAGTGGTGCGATCTGAAAGTAACGCATATGCCGGTAGTAACGCTGCGGGGAATGGGGCATGACGTGATCTTTGAAGGTACCTGGTTTATAGCGCAGTTCCCGCGTTACTTCACCACGCCGGTGTACATCGTTCCCCGTAGCACGATGATGGAAAAGCTGACTACTTCCGATACCGACTATATCGAAACCTGGAACCTGGGGAAAAAGGTAACCACGGCTGATACCGCCTTCAATAAGTTGTTTATGGCCTACGCCAAAGATACAGACGAAGCGCAACAGCTGCTGACAGCGCCACTGCTGGCGAAGATCGTACGCCTGCAGGAACGCTCACAGGCGCCGGTGTACATGTCGTTTTCCAACAACCGTATTTATATCGGCATCAGCCATGGAGAAGACTATTTTGAAGCAGGACTGCAGGAGTCATTAACCGATCGCCGGCTGCTGACAGATTTTTACCTGGACTTCACCGGTTTGATGGAGATCGTGGACGATCTGCGGCAGAACGGCAGTATCTGGACTTCCGTCGCTTTTTCCCGCACCTGAGAGCAGTTTATTGTTTGCTTGTTTCTTCTTCCGTTTCTTCTTCTTCCTCCTCACTTAGCTGCGGAGGCATCAGCGTTTTCATTTTAGACTTTTTCATTTTATCCACTTCCGCTTTCCAGTCTTTGCCAAAAACGCGACCCAGCCGCTCGTCTATCTCGCTGGTGAGGCTAACCTGTTTATTCGTATAGGCGTAATCGTAGTAATCGGCTGCGAGGAAAGCATAGGCGGAAGAGGAGATTTCATCGTCTGTCATGGGAAGCCCGCATTTATAGGCTTGTTCCAGGAAGGTATGATAACGGCTGCTATCCTTGCGACGACTGAGTTCTACCACCTGGAACCAGGAAGTGATCGCCTGCGGCAGATACTGGTGTTGTTCTGCCAGCGCTGCCTGTTGCAGGAACCATTCGATGGCAGTCATATAATTACGGCGTATCTGCGCATAGGCGCCCTGGTAACCGTATGACTGTATCAGCAGGGGCAGGCAGGCCTTATCGTCCTGTTGCATGCCCTGTTTGGAAATACGGGTGGCTTTATCCAGCAGGGACGGCAATTTGGGATCTCTCTTAAAATTAAACAACATACCTGCATAGGAGAGGTGAGCCGTGGCAAAGAGTCCTTTGTTACCACTGCGTTGCGCCGATTCCAGCATACGTTCTCCCCAGTAGTGCAATCTTTTAATGTCTTTATCTTTCGCTGCATTGCCCATTTCAAACAGGCATTTGCGGTAACTGATTTCCGGATCGTTGGGATTGCCGCTGGTAGCGAGGCGTTGAATGGCTTCCGCCAGTTGCAGCGGCACATGAAACGACAGTATTTGCCCGGGAAAAGGCCGGTCATTGATCAGCAGGTAATCTTTTCCTACGTGGTCTATCACGGTGATGCGAACACCGGTAGGAACGCCCAGTTTCAGCAGTTTGGTGAGCCAGCGGGTAAAACTGCGCGTATCGCTCACCTGCCGGGGGAGCAGCGCCAGTACTAACGTTCGCGGCTGATGTGGCAGCGCCGCCTGAAAAGATTGCAGCAGTTGCAGCAGTTGTTTATCCGGTGAGGCAGATAGTTGCCGGAAAGGCGCCGGGTCCCAGGACAAAGCGCTGTTTTGCGCTTCCAGGTCCTGCAGCAGGGCGGTGCTGTTGTCGTAAGTCGTCAGCCAGTCTTTGATGATCGCCGCACTGAAGGTGTCTTCTCCTTCAAAAGACGTCAGGTGAGTGACAAATACCTCTTCCAGTTGGCCATGGGGAGATGATTCCAGTTTCAGAAACCCTTCATAAAGCCTGGCTTCTTCCGGTAATATCATCAGGCGGATCAGTCGCAGTTGTTCGTTGTTGTGGACCGCCTTACGCCAGTAGGCCTGTATTTTATTGACCTCCAGCGCTATCGGATTATGTTGATTCATCAGCAGTTTAAATTTACAGTACCACCTTTGATGTCGGTAACGGTTTTCCCATCTAATTGAAAGTTCATGCTTTTAATAGCATGTGTTTCAACATCCGTGAAGTGGTGTTTGGTTTCTACCCTCATATTCGCCTTGCTTTTCAGCTCATGCAGGGTGACGGCCGAGGTTTCCAGTTTGTCGGCGCCGGTGGTGATTTTATTTTCTACGTTGTCTATCGTGATTTGTGCGGGGCCTTCACCGATCACCACTTTTTTGGTGCCTTTCAGGTGAATTTCCTTGGAGAGGAATTCTATCTGGTTAGGAGCGTCCACCACTATTTTGTCATCCGTTTTAACCGTGACCAGCGTTTGTGATTGTACCGTGATATTACCGGAACCGTCCATGATCATGGTACTGCCGTTTTTGTCGGTCACGGTAACACTACCGGAATTATCATCGAGCTGTATCAGGTTACCGCTGCGGGTTTTGATGGCTTTCATATTGTTCTGTGCATCGCCGTAACCGCTTTTGGATTTACCGTTGAATTTGCTGCCCAGTACCACCGGCATTTCCGCGTTGCCGCCTTCAAAGCCGATCACCACTTCTTCCCCTACCTCCGGTACGAAGTGGAAGCCGGTACCGCCGCCGGCGGCGGGTGAAGCCTGGCGTACCCAGGGGCTCATATCATTTTGTTGCTGCCAGAAAAACTGCACCCTTACCCGGCCCAGCTTTTCCGGGTCGTTGTTATCCTTCACGATGGCGCTTTGCATATCGGCTTTCGGTACCAGGTGGGGATTGCTGTACGGAGGAACTTTTACATCTGCCGGAATAGCTGTAAAAGAGCAGTGGTAGTTACCGGGCGTATCTGCATAGTGTGTGGCAGAAATCACCGTATAGGCGCTCTGGTTAGTATCGCTGGCAATGCTGATACGCTGACCGGGCATCACCGGCAGTTCGCTGATACCGCTTACCCGTACGAAGGCGGCGGCATTCACTTTTGTTTGTACTTCCTTCACCTGTTTCAGTTGGTCCTGGGTATAACCGTGATGCACAAACGTTTGTTTCTGGGAAGAGGAGCTGTACAGGTCATCCGATGCGCTGGACGACAGGTTCATCAGCGGATGGGAACCCGCTTCCGCCTTTTGCGATTTTTCGCTCAGGGGAGAGGCTTTCATCATATCGTATGATACATAGTTGATACGTTGTGGCGTTACTGCGGCCACGGTTTTCAACTGATGGAGGGTCACATTTTTGGTGAGTTTTACTTCGTCTTTCTGCGGTTCTCCGATCACGAGGGCGTTGCCATCGTAATACATCCATTCGCCGTAACGGGCAGCCAGCCGGGCGATAAAATCGAAATCGGTTTCGTTGTATTGCACACAATAGGGGAGCGTGCCTTTATGCGCCGGTACCACCTGTGTTTTCAACAGGCCGGAGCCGGCATCCTGCAGGGCGCCCTGGATGACTGTTTGCAGGGATTGCTGATAAAAAGAGGTGCTCTGCGGCACATCGTCCAGCAGGATAGTAGGACTAACGCCTGATACCTGGAAGCCGATAGCCGCGCCATCTTCTTCGATGACAGCCATACTGGTGATGAGCCCTTTGAAGCGGAAACTATCGAAGCTGATGGAGATGCCTTTACCGATATATTTTTCAATGATTCCCTGCTGGTAGGAGAGGCTGCTGCTCAGGCTGCCGGGCCGCCACAGGAAACTAAAATAGTGATGGCTGCCAACGGCTTGTTCCAGGGTTACATTTTTAAACTCTACTGGCCCGGGGTAGCCTTCAATACCTATTGTTGACTTATTCAGAAATTTATCGTCACCCATAATATTCAGGTTTAGAATTTTTTTGTCAAGGAAATGCCTGTGTGAAAAGGATCAATCCTTCGGATTAATCTTTATCACGCCGGTGTTTTTAAAATCGATATCACCACCATTGATATCTTCCGTATGCATGTATATAAAATATCTGGAAGGTTGCCCGGAAGCATCCCTGGGGTTATCGTCAAAGTGGCTGGTGTAGCTGGCGGGCAGCCCTTTGTGTATCTCCTGTGCCTTGCTGAAGTGATTAAATTGTTTGTGGTTAACAGCCGCCAATGCTTTTTGGAATTTGTTAGGTTTCTTTTGTATCGCATCGGCTGCTTTATCTTTCCCGTAGCTGAAATCACGGTTGACCAGGTTGCTGAAGTCTGCCAAAGTATAGCGCTGGTAACGGGAAAGGATATCTGTCGTTTTGGCGGCTGGCAGGCCGGGCCGCGTAAAGGTGACCATGTTGCTCCGTTGTATATCGAGCACAAAAGTACCTACATCCTGTACCTGTACCTCCAGCAGGTTGTTTTGCAGCTGGCAGCAGAGGTGGGAAGCGGGGATCACGGTTTTTGTCAGGCCGGCGTTATACAATACCACGGGCAGGTGAAGCGCCATCGTGGAGAGGCCCTGGTGAAGCTGTGTTGTGAGGGAGGTGAACCTGGTACCGGCAGGGTTGTTTGCCGGAGGCTTCCGCTGGTTGCGTCCTTCGGGCGCTTCATGCATACGGATATCCGTCAGCGTACGTTGTAATGCCATCAGGATAAAGCGGGCCGCCACCTTGATATTTTCGGGGATATGCTCCATGGCCTAGTCCTCCCATTTTCTTTTAAAGGCGACGCTGCCGATTTTAAGTTCCCGGGCGGAGATCACGATATGGGTGATCATGGGGCTGGCACCGGAGTGATGATAACTTTCGTGGAATTGTACACAGATACCTTCTGTGAATTCCACCGTACGCAGACTGGAGTCGTGGTCTCTGCGTTTGAAGATGATGGTACCATCCCGTTTTTCTTCCGGTGATATCATCCATTGGACCAGGTCGGTGTCGCGGGCCGATTCCAGTACGAGGGAGATTGTACCACCACGGGGCATGGTGCTGGGTTTGCCGATAGCGTCGGTTCCCTGTGAAAAGCCGTAGTTGCATTCCAGTACATTGGCTGTTCTGCCGCCAATAATCAGTTCTGCCTTAAAAGACATAAAAAATCCTTTTTTGTGTTAACAATCCGGCCACCTATGACTATACGCAGTTAGGCAAAGGTATGACGGTGATATATGATGTTTATATGATCGTTGTGATCGTTTCCGTTATAATGTGTGAATGTTGTGATCCCTGTGAAAGTAGGTAATGACACGGATTTCCGGGCAAAAGGTCTTTCTCATGGTCTCTTGTTTATTGGTGTTTTAAGGTTCTCTTTTCAATAAAGGCTGATACGAAAATAACCAATATTTTGACATTTTGGGATTTTGGTATGTTGATGTCCGGAAGGTTGTTTTGGTATGGCGTACTACCGGGTTTTATAGGGTGGAATCCTATTATAATATTATGTACCCTGCTTATTTTTTTATCTGATAAAAAATTTATGTATTATTTTTATGTTTAAAATAATTTTTATTTTTAATGAGATAAAATTGCGGTAGATTTACTTAGATATTTGCTGGTGTTGTGTTTTGATGGTTGTGAAATCCGTGTGCGGATAGACGTTACCCCTGCAGTAAATGTGTTTGAAAAGTTTAATATTAGCCTCCGGTGAGATTTTCTTGCAGATAGAATTTTATGTAAATGTTTTCGCAGTATCTTTACCCAACTGCTTTTGTTAAGCAGCAGCGTTGTTGTAATTGTTAACTTTTTTAGAAAAACCTTGAATCATCCAAATGACCCTTTCAACATTGACCATATTCAGCGTTGAACTGCAGTCCGCCATCCGGATTGCCCAAGCAATAGCCAAAGATCATCATCATGTGCAGTATTCCCCTGCGCACCTGCTTCGTGCAGCCATGCATAAGGAGGTGGGGCTTGCGCCGGTATTGCATCAGATGAACATAGATGTATATTACCTGGAAGAGTGGGCGGAAGTAAGACTGGACGAGCTACCCCGTACATCCCGCACCGTAGACGAAGCGGAGGCCGATGATGCCGCTGCTACCGTATTGCAGGAAGCCATCAATATAGCACAGGAAGCGGATAAATCTGAAACAGATGCCTGGTCTCTGCTGATAGCTTTATGTACCCCCGGCGTAGGTTTCTCCTACGAACAGCTGAAATCGTTCCCCTTTACCCGTGAGCAACTGATAGCCGCCAGCGAACAGGGCCGCAGCCGGCCGGACAACGCCAACGGCAAAACGACCGCAGCCACTATTAAGCCCGCCTCGCTGAAGTATGTGTACCGCATGACCGACCCGCAGCTGTTACAGACCTATCACCCGGTGATAGGAAGGGACGGCGATATCCGGGCGCTCACGGAAGTGCTTACCCGTAAAGACCGCGCCAGTGTGCTCATCATTGGGGAAGGCGGGGTTGGTAAAACTTCCCTGGTGGAAGGACTGGCCCATGCCATCGCTCAGAAACAGGTACCCCTGCAATTGCAACAGTCCGATATATATGCGCTCGATTACGGCGCCTTTATAGCCGGAGCTGCCTATAAAAATGAACTGGAGGACAGGCTCCTGCAGATCATCCAGCAGCTCAAACAAACGGGCAGGCATATACTCTTTATAGACAACCTCCATACCCTGCTCGATAAACAATCCGGCGGCGGTATGGCCAACGTTATTAAAGCCTCCCTGGGTAAAGGCGAGATCATCCTGATCGGTACCACCACCCCGGAAGGTTTCCGTAAACTCATTGAGCCGGACGCTATCCTGCGGCATCGTTTTGAAACCGTTACCCTGGCAGAGCCGGACGAAACACAGGCAGTACGTATGATGACAGCCGTGGTACCCGTGTATGAAAGTTTCTATCAGCTGCAGGTACCGCCCGAAGCTATCAAAGAAGCTATCCGCCTCTCCCGGCGTTACCTGAAGGAACGTTGCCTGCCGGACAGCGCTATCAACCTGCTGGACCGTACCATGGCCGCTATCCGCGCTACGCAGGATACCGGCGCGCCATTGCTGGCCTCCCTCCGGGCAGAGCTGGAAACGCTGCGTGGTAAGGAGCACTTACAAAGTGAAGACCTGCATTGGTTTTACAGGCAACTGACTGACAGGCTGGGCGCACTGCTTGCCGGTAAATTGCAGATAGATTCCGCATTGACAAAAATGACAGATACCAACGCGTTGCTCGACGCCCTGCAACAACTGCTGGACCAGCTGACAGTCGTGGTATCTGCTGAACATAAAGCTGTTACGCCCGTTGATCTGGCTACCATGATTGCGGGAATGACCGGCATTCCGCTGGGTAAGATCCAGTCACAGGAAAGAGAACGCCTGGTGGCGATGGACCTGCACCTGCGCAAGAGAGTAGTAGGGCAGGACCATGCCCTCAAAGCCGTATCGGACGCCATCCTGGAGTCCCGTTCCGGCCTCAGCAGGCCCGGACAACCGATTGGTTCCTTCTTCTTCCTGGGACCTACCGGTACCGGTAAAACGGAACTGGCCAAATCTCTGGCAGACTTCTTGTTCCAGGATGAGCGCTGTATGATCCGCTTCGATATGTCGGAGTTTAAGGAAGAACATGCAGCCGCCCTGTTGTATGGCGCGCCTCCGGGATATGTGGGATATGAGGAAGGCGGCCTGCTGGTCAACAAAATACGGCAACAACCCTACGCAGTAGTATTATTCGACGAGATAGAAAAAGCCCATCCTTCTGTATTTGATATCTTTTTACAGATCATGGATGAGGGGAAATTACACGACAGATTAGGAAAAACCGGAGACTTCTCCAATGCTTTGGTGCTCTTTACCTCCAACATCGGTAGCGACGCCATTGCGTCTTCTTTTGAACAGGGTGTGATCCCGCCATCACAACAGCTGATGGAACTGATGGCCCGTCATTTCAGGCCGGAATTCCTGGGCAGGCTCACAGAGATCGTTCCTTTCGGACCTATCCGGCAGGAAAATGTAGAGAAGATATTCGATATCCATCTGCAACATCTCCTGCAACTGCTGCAACAGCAGGAAATCACGCTGACGGTTACACCGGCAGCCCGGCAACACCTCGCCATGATGGGCTATTCGCCCCGTTACGGCGCCCGCCCGCTGCGGGAGGTGATCCGTGGTCAGCTCCGTAAACCGCTGTCCCGCATGATCATCGACGGGAGCCTGGCGAAGGATATGTCCGTGGTGCTCGACCTGAAAGAAGACCAGTTGGATTGGTCTGTTAACAAGTAAAAAACCTCAAACAATAAAAAGGGACAGGGTACCGATAACCCGGCTCCTTTACTAATTGGAAAATCTCAAAATTGTTTTGTTATGAATGACAACTACGGAATTGGTGGCACAGAAGTCAAACTGGACGCCAATGAAGCCATTGCGGAAATATCGCATAACCGTACACTGTTTGCTGAAAAACTCACCCAGCAAGCACCTGTAAAGCCTGAAATCGTGGAAGGGCTTACTTCCGTGGAAAATGTTTTTGAACACTTCAAGCCCAGCGTAAACGTGAGCTTTCACGACGCAGAAGGCCGCCCGGTGCCGGAAAAACTGCAGTTCCACCACCTGGGCGATTTTGGTGTGAAGGGTATCACTGAACAAAGCGCTTTCCTCAACGACCTCGCCACAGAGAAAGAGCAATACCTGAAAATCATGAAAAACCTGAAGACCAACAAAATACTGAAACAGGCTCTCGCAGATCCGGACGCAAGACAAGCTATGCTGGGCGCTATACGCAGCATGCTGAAAGACCTGAACACAAAATAGTTAAACAGTTCCCCTATCCCGGAACATAATATCATTTCTTATGGCAGAATTACAGAAAAACGAGGAACTGCAAGACCTGCAAAATGCAGGACAACAGTCTTCCGCCAAACCAGAAGTTAACCTCGCCCAAAATATTGATACGCTGGCTAAATACGGCGGATTCGACCTGATTGAAGCAGCCGTGGAAGGCGCTCAAAACCTGAATCCCGACCGTAAGGCCCGCCGTAATATCTTCCTTACGGAAGCCGGCAAAAAATCGGAAAGGGATAAACTACGGAAAACACTGTCCCTCTGGGAAAAAGTACTCTCCGAAGCAACAGAACTGCCTGAGATGGTAGACTTCTGCAATGAAAACGCCGCTGAGGCAGAACAGGTGCTGAACAAGAATCTCGGCGAAGCAGTGGAATCCACCCGCGAACTGGAACAAGCCTACCGCAACGTAGCCCTGTTCTTCAAAAATACAGAGTCCGACAAGGTGAAAAATATCTCTTTCATCAACGTAGAACTCGAGCAACTGAAAGACCTCGATAATACCCGCTTTATCGACGCTATCCGCGAAGAACTGGTGGCCAATTACGACCGCCTCGATCTGCGCACCAACTACAGCCTGCTGGTTATTCCGGGATACCTCGGTTCCAACAAGGTACTGGAGAAATGGGCCAAAATAGCACATGAAAACAAAGCCATGCTGGTGACCGACTTCGCTCACCTCGACGCTCCGGACGACGTGATGGAGATGTTTGAACTGGCTAACCTCACCGGCGGCGAAATACATCGCTCCAACGTGATCATGTCCTGCAACTGGCTCGTAGGCCGCGGCAAATTTGATGAGGTAGGAGAAGAGGATAACCTCTACATACCACCTTCGGGTGCACTCGCCGGTAAAATCTACAAAACCCTCATGTCGCAGGTAACAGCCGGTAAAAAATTCGGTGGCATGAACGAAGTAGACGGTGTTCGTTTTGAACTGAAGAAAAGCGAAATCGCCAGCCTCGAAAAAATGGGACTGGTACCCATGGTAAAGGAATACGGTAAAGTAATGGCCTTCAGCGCCAAAACATTGTTCAACGGCGACAACCTCGGCCTGCAAACCTACTCTGTAGTAAGGGTGTTCGACTTCGTGACCAAAGTGCTGATGGATTTCCTCAACCGCCGGGCTTTTGAAAACTTCAACGCCAATACCCGTAAGGACCTCATGAAACAAATCATTCGTTTCCTCGATGGTATCACCGGTCCGGATAAACTGATTGAAGATTTTAATATACGCCGTTTTGAACAGGACCCTGTTCAGAAAGACCGTATCCACCTGGATATCCACCTGAAGCCTTATTTCCCGGCTAAGAACTTCCTCATCAAAATGGAAGGACAGAAAGGAGATGATGCGACAGATTGGGATACCACCTATGAACAGGACAAATAGTTTCAGATACCGCCATATATGGTCATCGTTGAACAGCTGATGAAGCAGCACAACGGTGGCCAGCCAGGCGCGATTTAATTTTTATTATGGTTGTTTTTCAGGTGAGTGAAACAACCTGAAAGCCAACTCAACTGTTAAGCGTAAATACAATGAAATCCGTGCGCAGTATTTTAATTTGTTTGTTAATTGGAACGGCCCCCTCAGTCATGGCACAGCAAGTCGGCAGAACCGATACGGTGCTGACTAAAAGAGGAGCTTCTACCCTTATTACCAGTGGATCACCTATCACAACGTTCCAGATCGGTGACGGAAAAAACGCAGATTACGATTATCGGATCGTGGATGGTAACATGGCCGTTGTAAGAGCCGTCAGCGCGGCACCCAAACCGACCAACCTGATTGTCCGCGAAGGCGATAATATCCACTACATGATCCTGACGTTCCGGGAGAATGCAGATCTCGCCAAACTGCGGTACGTGTTATCTAAAAAACCGGCAGCCATAGCAGGTGTCCCAGAGAACCGGCATGGTGACAAGGATTCGGGGAACAAGCCCCAGAACACCTTCCGGCTACCGGAGGAAGATGACAGTGCGCCGCTGGTTGGGGTGGACACCGTTACCGTGAGTGATCTGGCGGAATCTTTCAAAAAAGACAGTAAAGTCAATCACAACTATGAAGTGAAAGTAGACGGCGTGAGCCTCGGTTATGCCAAAGCCATGACCCTTAGTTCACTCAACTACTTCTGCTTTCATATCCGCAATAAAAACAAAGATCCGTACGAGTTCGTCAAAGCTACCCTGATACACAAGGAGAAAAAAGATACGGCCGTACTGCATACGATGCCATTGCTGTATAAGAAAGGCCCTGCGACTATTGATGCACATGGCGAAGCACAGGAAGTTTTTGTGGTGCCGTCCAGGGTATTCAAAAAAGATGATGAAATCATCATCGTACTGGAACCGACTGAAAACAAGCCCCAACTTGTATTGTATGTGCCCGCCAGTACATTGCCGAAGTATATGCTGACAAAATAACATGAGACGCTGGTATCTGATAGGGTTATTTGTTTGTCTCTTCACAAGCCCCGTAATAGCGCAGCAGGTTGATTTCTGCGGTGAAGTGGTGCCTATGGAGCGGGACTTCGTATCCTTCCGGCTGATGGATGTGATCAAAAGAAATCTTCGTTACCAGGGATACCTGCCGGCGCTCCGGTCTAAAGCGGAAATGTATTTCCCGGTCATAGAGCCTATTCTGCAACAGTACCAGGTACCGCTGGATTTTAAATACCTGCCTATTGTAGAGAGTGGGCTCACCAACGCTACTTCTCCTGTAGGAGCGCAGGGCGTATGGCAGATTATGCCGGGAACTGCCGCGGAGCTGGGCCTCACGGTTGCGGGCGACTACGATGAGCGTAATCACCTGATCAAAGCCACCCATGCCGCCTGCAAACTGATACGGATGCTGCACGATCAGCTGCAGTCCTGGACGCTGGCCGCAGCTGCTTATAACTGCGGCGCCGGTAACATCTCCAAAAATATACGGCGGCAGGGCAGCCGCGATTATTATCAGCTGATGCTGAATAATGAAACGGCCCAGTATATCTATAAAATCATCGCCATCAAACAGCTGTTTGAAAGCCCTGAATTATACCTGCCCGGCTTTGGCTACAACGTATTCGCCAAAAGGGAAAGCAAAGGTTCCGTATTTGCGAATCCGCAAACACCTTCTCCCGGGAATCTTCAGGATTTTAATACGATCCGTATCACGGTCGGTAAAAAAGCGCTGCCCAAACAATCTACCAACGTATATACTGCCCGTCTGCAAAACAACGCCTCCTTCCGGGATGGCGAGCTGGTGAATATTCATATGCTGGACAATATGCAGGCGAATGGCGTGTATGTTGGCCGCAATGCCAGTTTATCCGGCAAAGGATGGATTGTGAGTAACCGTGTTTATGTGGATCTGGGTTTTGGCAATACCGTTATCCTTTGCGCTACCGATGGTAAAAAAGGAGTGCCGCTCGATTTGTTAAAGACCGGCGGCGAAGTAAAATTGCTGAGTATCGAATCTCACATCAGTACATCGTTGACGAATACCCGGAACGGGAATGTATTGGCAGATTTTTCTTCCAGCTGGAGCAGTAATTCCTCTTTGAGATAATGCAGGTTGGCAGATGGATATTGCGCAAGGGGTCGTACCAGTTGCAGCTTAATGTCCATGGTTCTTACGTAACCCGCATTGCCGCCCGGCTGCAGGCTCACGCCTTTGTTAACCGCCGCTGTTTTTAACTCTTTCCCATAGATGATACGGCACAATGCTTTGATATCTTCCGGTGTAACTACCCGGTTGTGAGACAACAGGTGTGAGCGATAGAGATTGATTTTTTCATCAATGTTCAGCCGGCCTTTACCGCCCTGCGTGTTGGTCAGCAGGGTAATGCTGCCAGGTTTGGTTTGTATGCTGCCGTATTCCAGTAGTTTGCTGCCCATACGGATATTGTTGGCAGCGGTACCGTTGGTAGAATAAAATTCAATGAAGATATAAGCCGCATTCTCTTTGGGCTTTACCATCACATAGGGAATGTTGCCTTTGTTGGAACCGGGTTGCAGCTGTTCTTCCAGGGAAGCGATCAGTTGATGCAGTTCCCGCATGCGGTTCGTTACGTAATCGTTTTTCACTTCTTCGAACAGGGAGCTTTCATCCCGGATTACCTCCATGAGATAGGCAATCACTTCTTTTGCTTCGCGGGTATCGAAGCGGCCGATGCCGCTGCTGCGTACCACCAGTTCCCCTTCCTGCATCTGGCCGGCGGTAGTGAAGTTGCGGACGTAGTAGTCGGTTCCTTCCAGGTCGTATACTCTTTTGATATCGAAGAAAATATCCGGAGTTTGTAACGGGATGATATTGAGATAACGGTTCAGTTTCAGTGACTGTTCGTTATTTTTTTTGTTGATGACCGGAAAGCAGTTGATGCTGCAATACAGATCCTCCAGCAGGGTATGATGCAGCGCTTCCGGGAATTCGATGCGTATCCATTGTATTTCCTTCTGCAGCTTTTCTGTTTCACGGCCGAAGATGTGGGTAAATACTTCCGGGGGGGCTGCGTTGTTGATTTTATGGGTGCTGGTATCCGCGATGGTGAGGAAGTGTTTGCGAAAACGTTGCAGGATATGCTGGCTATAGCGGGCATTGTTATCTACCGCTACTTCCACCATTCTTTCTATTTCTTCTTCATCGGCAGGACGGCTATGGTGATAGCCGGATTTCACCGGTACTTCCACGTCATTGATAAAAAAACGCGCCAGTGGCAGGTAGTGGTAAAACATTTCCTGCTGGTGGATATTGCGCAGGTCGAAGAAAAACGACATGCCTTCATAGCTGAGGCTGGCGTCTTCAAAGGAGAGGCCCAGCCACAGGTGGTTGGGTGCTACATCCGGCAGGCTATTGCCTTGCAGGATCTGTTCCTTGAACCAGTTATCGCGTGTTTCGTATAGTTTACTGCCAATGCACAGGTATTGTATATGCCCTTTAAAGAGGCGGTGTGTAGTTACCGGTGAGAAGAACAGGTCCTGGCTGTTGTGCCCGGTTTTGGTATGATGATAAAACTGATGATCGGCCTGTATGTCTGCCGAAGTTTCAGTAGACATAGCGTGGAGAATACCGAAGGCTGGTTGTGCGCTGGTGATGGGTTCCGGCATCATGATCTGGGCCAGTCTTTCCACCAGGCGGGCGTGAGACACGTCCACTTCGCCGGATATTTTCTCCAGTTCGCTGGCGCAGGCTTCCAGCAGCAGTTGTACGATGGGGTCAAAAGAGGTTTCCACTTCCGCATCGGGGTATCCCCAGAGGCGGGCAGCGGTTTTCAGCATACGGTCTTTTATCCTTTCCTTTTTCTCTTTCATGTATTTCGGGTTCTCGCAAAGGCGCTAAGGAGCGCAAAGGCGCGAAGATTTTTGAGTGTTTGTTAAATAACTATTAATCGTAAGACAGCGGGCTGATGTAGAAATAGCTGGTGTATTGGAAGGGGTTATTGTTTTTGGCCAGTGTGCCCGAAACGGTTACCCTTATCTTTTTTTTCATCTTACGGGCGGGCGCCAGCATCAGTTCTTCCTGGTTGACGGCGGCTACCACGCGGATTTGTGACAGTCGTTTTTCGTATTTGACTACGGACATTTTAACGGCATTTTCCACCTGTTCCTTTACCTCGTTGTTGGAGGCTTTGATATCAAAATCACTGTCCCACCACTGACAGCCATACTGGGGGTCGTCTTTATTTTCCCCCAGTACGGTAGTGATCAGCAGGTGAATATGTTGTGCTACGGATTCTTCCAGGGTAACAGCCGGCACGTCTTTTTTTTGCAGCAGCTGGGAGAAGTCCATCGGTAGCTTATAATATTTTCCTTTCATGGGAATCGTTTAAAAAATGCCCAATACTTTTTTGCGGTCGTACATGATCCTGATTTCTTTCACACATCCGTTGGCGTCTTTGATCAGGTTTACCTTTTCTATTTTGAATTTCTTTTTACCGTATATGCGTGAGCAGAAGTGCGCAAAATTGTCTGTCTCCTTATCGTTGAGCAGTACGCGTGCCGACAGGTTGTCACACAGGTATTTGGAGAAGTCGCCTGCGCTTTTCTGTTTGGTGGTCACCTGGGACAGCATGAACAGGAATTCATCATCGGCTACAGCCGGGGCTGTGGGGCCTTTCGGTTTTTCCGGTTCAACAGGTGGCGGTGGTGGCGGCGGCTGGAATCCGGGATCAGGCACGGGATCGCTGACGATGGGCCTGGCCGGGAATACCGTGATCCGTTTCAGCACCATATGGGCTGTATCGCCATTCACGATGAGGGACAGGGTGCGTTCTCCCGGGGAGGAGAAGGTGTAGGTTACCGCTGATTGCGAGTGTGCTTCAGCGTTATCCTGCAGGAGGCGCCAGGTCCAGCTGTGGGCGCCCGGTGTTTTGTTGGTGAAGGTTACCGCTCTGCCGGCAAATACTTCACTGGGGCCATCGATGATGGGGAATACGTCCGGGTGAGATGCTACTGGTCCTGCCGGTGCAGCGATGATAATGATCTCCTTGTTCCAGGCGCATTTACCGGAAACGAGGGTTACCATGTAACTACCCGGTTTGTTGAAAGCGTGGTATACCTGGGCGCCGGTTTGGCGGGCAGAGGAGTCGCCGAACTCCCAGGAGAAATTCTTTCTGTCTTTATCTTTATTATCGGCATTGAAGGTAATGACTTCACCTACCGTGTAGGCTTTGCCGGAAGTATGTTGTTTGTTACTAAGTACAATGTCGGTAGTGGTGCAGTCTTCGCGTGTATCCAGCTGAAATGCAAGCAGTACGGCGCTGATGAGGAATAATCCAAAGAAAGTCCACAGTACCATGGGGTCAACATGACTGGCAATTTTACCAAAGGGTCTGAATGAGTTTACCTTGTGTTCATTTTCGGGTTTGCGGGGGGCCATCGGTTTTTCAGGTTTTTACAATTTTACTGTTTTTTTGGATAATTTGCCTATGTTGGCAAAAGCGTTTTTTCTTTTTTCAAAATTTGAGCCACATATAAATGCAATATATTATTTTTGGGGCAGATAGTTAGCCCGGATAACCATAGAACAGTTGAGATTAGATAGTTATGCTAACGACGGCGACCCGAAAAACCTAAAATAAAGAACCTCATGGTAAACAACGCCCAGAAGGCTGCGGTACTGGAAGATGTTATAACACACGTTGCGGACTTCCCTTACGATGTAAGGGCGGAAGTGGTAGTGGGCGAGCTGCTGGACAATCATGTACGCAGAGAAGAGGTAGTAGTGCAGTTGCAGAATGTGTTTACCCGTTCATTTAATAAAGATATTCTTCATGTAAAATTGGATGACAGTCAGCCTTATCAACCTTATGTAGTGTTGGCGTTGTCACGGGATGGCATATATGACCGGTTGCCGGAGGGACTTTTTCACGAATTCTCCGAGCAGCGCAAGGTACGTGGTACTGCGGATATGGTGGCCCGTTATAAGCGACAGCAGCAGGAGGAGTTACAGGCACGGCGTTTTTTCCAGCCATTGGAGAATGAATTTTTCCTGCAACGGGTATTCCTGGAGCAGCGGGAGAAACATCTGTTGTTTGATGTGTTTGGTAAGGATGCGGACCAGTTGTTCAGCCAATTCTGGGATTTGCCTGAGGGCTTACCCGGAGCGGCTTCTAACAGATTGGTAAAGCTCCTGCCTTATATGCACCGCATTTCGGGCAACTACCGGATGATCCGGCTTTGCCTGCAGCTGGTATTGGAGCAGGAAGTGGAGATCAGCGTGGACCATACGCCGCAGGCTGTACGAACGGCTACCGGTGTGCCGCTGGGGGAGTGGCGGCTGGGGGTAGACAGCATGATGGGGGAAGTGTTTTATACAGACATGCCCCGGGCAACGGTGACCATTGGTCCGCTGCAACGGCAACGGGTATATGACTACCTGCCCTGGCAATCGTACGGAAGGCTGCTGGAAACCTGCTATGGATATCTGTTTCCGGCGGATATAGATGTGGAGACAGTGCTGCTGCCGGATCCGGCTGATAAGAAGAAAACCTTGTCCGATCAGCAGGTACAGGAGGGGCTTATGGGATATAATTTTTTCCTGTAGGTGCTTTTTTTGTGCTGATGTGGAATTATTTTTGTTAACATTGTTGACGCGCTAAAAAACGCTGTTATGTTAAAAACCCAAAAAAAGAAAAACCTGACATACCGGAAGAGCTATGAGATACACCGCTAAATTCTATTTGATGTTGGCCGGCGTGATGGCCATAGGATCTATCATAGTGGCTTTACTTAGCAGATACATTAAAAATTTCAGTCTTTTTAAAAAGAAGGCACTGTTGTATTTAGCATGTATGACGCTGATTTTTGCCGTGATCAGTTCCATCCCTTTCCTATTTACCCACAAGAACCTGATGGACCAGTATCTTTTTTATGAAGTATGGTTTCTGGGGCTGGGTATATTACACTGTCACTTTATGTACACCCGTTTTTGGGCCAATGAAACTACGCTGGGATCTGAGCTGGCCTTTATTGTAGCGATCTGGTTATTTGGTGGTGTCGCATTTGTACTCGTAAACCGTTTTCTCGACAAGGATGCCTTCCTTTATTATCCGATGCTGACCAGTATGTTCTCTTTTGTGTTACCCACCTTTGTCTACAAAACTTTTGAACGGATGATGGCCATCCCGGTGAAAGTGCATAAGTGGTGGCAATACCCGATGTATAAAGACGTACCGGAAGTGAACGAGGACGAAATGCGCGATCTGATCGTTATAGGCCTCGAAATGGAAAAGGGCAGGGGTGATAGCAGCCGGACCTATTTCAGGGCCCGTACGCCTATTAAAATGGACCTGGGCGACCTGTTCTATCACTTCATCAATGACTATAATGACCGATACCCGCATACACCGATTGATTTTGTGGATGATAACGGGCAAGCCTATGGCTGGGTGTTTCATCTGAAGCCCCGGTGGTTTGGCTCCGCTAAAACACTGGACCCTGCCAAGGCCGTGTTCATGAACGGGATCAAAGAGAACAGCGTGATCATTTGCAACAGAATTGTGTTATCCTAAACGAATTACTATGGCAGAGCCATTAAAACATTTTCCCGTGAACTGGGTGGACGGGATGAAGATAAAGAAGCAGCATTTTATTGACACGGAAAATGCGTTGCTGGACCAGATCCGGGATGCTCTTGCCTGTGGTGTGAATGCGCTTAATTATGGTTTGTTACCCCCTAAAGCAGAACAGAAAGAATCTTTGCGCTGCTGGTTTGTGACAGACAATCAGCATCAATGGCGCATTAAACTTACCGAGTGCAGGGCCGTAACGCCTGGGGGCGCCCGTATTGAAATACCGGAGCATACCGTACATTCGCTGCGTTATGCCACTACTTTCCCGGAAACGACCTATCACTGGGAACCGGAGCACACAGAGAATACCTATTACGTACTGATACAGGTGAATCCATTTAACCGGCAACCCAGCGGGGAGCCTTTGCTGGAAGAAGATCCGCCGCGCCTGCCGTATGCCACGCCGGAATATAGTTTGTATGTATTGCCTGCGTCGCAGTTGCCACAAGGGCAGCTGGGCAGTTACCAGGCGGTGCTGGCTAAAATAACGGTAACGGATGGCCGCCCGCAAATGGACGATGATTATATACCGCCCTGCAGTATTGTTACTGCGCATCCGGCCCTGGTGGACCTGTATCACGAACTGGACCAGTTCCTCGGACAGATGGAATTGTATGGTGTGCACATTGTACAGAAGATCTATGGCCGTAACCAGAACAATGACCTGGCGCTGGTAGTATTGTATATCACGGAGAAAATGGTGCAGTTCCTGGGTACGCGTATCACACAGTTCCGTTGGCTGGGACTGAACCAGTCGCCCGCGCAGATGCTGGAAATCATCGCCGGACTGGCACGTACCATGAAAAACGCTATCGATCAGCGTGCCGGCGCCGGTAAGGAAGAATTGCTCAATTACTTATCGGAGTGGTGTGAACTGCGTCAGGGTGAACTGGAGAACCTGATGGTGAATTGCGCCAATATCCGTTATAAACATCTGGATGTGCGGGAGTGCCTGCAACCGATGATTCCGTTTGTGCGTGCGGTGAATAAACTCTTTGAAAGCCTCAGCAGACTGGATTACATCGGCCGCAAACAGGACAGCAATATTTTTGTGAAAGAAGAATCTGCCGAAGATTCAGAATACCTGCGTAAACATAAAACCAAGCGCTGGTTCTTTACAGATTGATGAATATAATTGCCGGCTTTTGGCAGGTGGCTTTTGGCGTTTTTTTTCCATGACCGGGTAGTGATGGTTTTCGCCGGAAGCTGTGTCCGGAGCCGGGGCTGGCAATTTCAACATATTGAATTTATTTAAAACAATTAACAGCTAAAGCTCAGATTCGTATGCAAGTATTAAACAAGCAGGAGAGAACGGCTTCCTTCCTATGGTTCCTATTATTTTTTGTGACTACCGTCGCACTGTTTGTGGTGGCTATCTTTTTAAATTATCAAGTGCCCTCCAGGGAAAATGCCGCACTGCGCAAGGAGTTGACGGCTTTCCGGGAAGAGCAGGCGTTTCAGGCAGAGTTCCTGCAGAAACTGGATAAGGTAAAACATAACCTCGACTCTATTAATCTCCCTAATCAGAATGCAAACTATATGGACCAGGTAATCGCCGGTTCCCTGGCGGAAATGCGGAACTCCATCCCCAAAGATGTAGTAACGCATTATGGTCTTTATGACAACGTCGTGCAGGCCTGCCTGTCACTACAGCAAACCAAGCAACAGCTGCGTGAATTACAGAACGCACAACAAAATATTGCCGGGCTGAAAGAGCAGGTCATGGACCTCACCGGGAAGCTGGAGAGCAAAAGCCGGGATCTTGATAACTGCCGCCAGATGCTGTTAATTAACAGCAGGGCACATTAACGAAAGCGGATATACTGTTTCATCATCATAAAAAATTTTTGTTAACAGCTGAAAAAAATAGTTAGGACAGTTGACGGAAAGGAAAAATTGATTTATATTTGAAGCTCATACTTTTTCCTTTTTAATAGGTATTTTTCTTTATTGTAACCTTAAAAATTTAACCCAACATGTCCTTCAAAGCAGTCTTTACAGTAAATGGAGAGAACTACAATGTTCAACATGTCTCCTACGATCTCAGCCAGGAAACAGATGCAACAGGACGCCCTTCAGCGATTACTCGCGGCGGCCGCATCAGAATGACCGTAGAGTCAACTGGTAAAACAGAACTCTTTGAGTGGATGGTAAACAATTTCGAAAGAAAAGACGGTACCATCACTTTCTACAAAAGAGACACTGATTCCAAATTAAAAACATTGGAATTCAAAGAAGGTTACCTGGTTAAGTTTGAAGAGTCTTTTGACTACGAAAACAAAAACCCAATGGTAATCTCCTTTAGCATTTCTGCCCGTGAAATTAGCATGGGTAACGCAAAACATGTTAATGAATGGGTTTGATAAACTCCAGACATCATTGAATTAACAGAAGGGGGCTTCCGGCAGGAAGCCCTTTTTTGTTTTAGGGGCGGGTGTTGTGGGTGTTACGAATCACGCGAATTGCGCGAAACCCACGGTTGAAGCCGTGGGCTAAGATGTTATTCAGGTTCCTATGGAGGAAGAATTCCATCATATATGTATATGATTAAAGGCAAAAAAAAAGAATCAGGCAATTGCGTATATTTCGCCATGACTTATACATTACTAACGGAAAAGGATATACTGGATTTATTACATCAGTTTGAAGCAGGAACGCTGCCCAAAGCGGCATGGACCCATGAGGCTCACCTGGTAATGGCGATAGCCTACAACCTGCGTTATGGAAGGGATGCAGCGTTGGAACAAGCCAGGAAAAACATTACCCGTTTTAATGAAGCCGTGGGAGGTACCAATACAGATCATAGTGGGTACCATGAAACCATTACCCGCTGCTGGATTTGGGTGGCTGAAAAATTTCTGCAACAACAGGAAGATAAGTCATTGACAACAGCTTGTAATGCGTTTATCCGTTCACGGTATAGTGACAGGAAATGGCTGTTGCATTATTATAGTGCTGCTGTGTTGTTTTCTGTAGAGGCACGGAAATCCTGGGTGGAACCGGATATTGCGCCGATTGAAATATAGAAATCGTCACGGACGGTAAAAACATGCAAGGCCAATTTGGGGGCGAGGCTTGCCCATGTGTGTATTGCGCTACCCAGCAAGCAGTACCATGCCAATACAGGCGAGATAGTTATAACTGACGGATAAACAATCGTTTATGCGTATGGTTGAGTGCCTGGTATAACGATTGCAAAATATCGGTTAACCAAAACTGATATTATGAAGTCATTCCTGAAAATTATGGGCGTATTGCTGGTGGCCATTTTGCTGTTTAACTCCTGTAGCAAAAATACTGATCCTGCTGATGTGGATATTTTTGCCGGTACCTTTAAAGGAAAGATCACTTATCATGATGGAGATAAAAATGTTGATCAGGCCAATGGAAGTGTTTTTGTTACCAAGGTAGGTACCCGTTATGATTTCAGGTTCTCTGATGGTATTCCCGATCTTACCGGCGTTGAATTTGAAAAGAAAGATGATAATACGATGGTCAATATTGGTTCCTCCGGAACGGGTATGATTACGATCAACAAAGACAAGCTGGTAATTGGCTTTACGAGAAATAACCAGGTATGGGGAGCAGATTGTACGAGATAGGTTTTCAGCATAATAGTAGTAATGAAAAAGCAGCCGGTAATATTGACCGGCTGCTTTTTTCGTTAAGTGTCGGCTGATGCTAGCCTTTTGCCAGTGCGGCGATATCTTTTACTTCAATCGTATGGTTGGGATAACCTTTCAGTGTGATGTTGATCATGGCCTTTCCTACTGCTTCCAGCGTAAGCACATAATTGGGTGCAATAGCCTTGAGTAAAGGATACAGGAAAGCGAGTGCTTTGTAGAGTGTTTTTAGTTTTTTGGCTCCCGGCGTAGCTTTCATGAAAGCGGGCCTGAAATTATATACGGCTTTAAAAGGCAGTTTTGTCAGGTCGTTTTCCGTTTTCCCTTTTACCCGTGCCCACATTTGTCTGCCTTTTTCAGAGCTGTCGGTACCGGCGCCGGAGACATAACAGAATGTCATGCCGGGGTTCACTGCTGCCAAACTGCCGGCGAAGTTCATTGTCAGCGTATAGGTGACAGCGCGATAGGCATCTTCCTTCATCCCTACGGACGAAACACCCAAACAAAAATAACAGGCATCATAGCCCCTCAATTGATCGATGATAGGGGTAATGTCATTAAAGTTGTGATGAATGATTTCTGATACCTTAGAATGCGAAAAACCGGATGGTTTTCTGTTGATCAGCAGGATTTTTTCTACGGCAGGATTAACCATGCATTCCTGCATGACGCCTTCGCCCACCATACCGGTGGCGCCTGTGATGATTACTTTCAGTTTCATAGTGCTATTTTATTTGCTCCCACCATTTCTCCCATTTTTTATTCAGATGATCCAGATTGACTTTTTCCCCGATTTTAGGGGTGATAGCCGGCAGGTGCGCCGCTTCCGCCAACATGGTCACCTGTTTCAACGGTTCATACCACGGATGCTGTGCCAGTTTGAACTTGGAATTATGTACGGGCATAAAATGAGCGGCTTTCAGTTCCCGCACCTCCTGGATGATCTCATCCGGCAGGGAATGGATATAGGGCCATCGCTCGTTGTATTGCCCGCATTCCAGCAGCGCCAGGTCAAAAGGACCGAAACGTTCTCCGATCTCTTTAAAGTGAGGTCCGTAACCACTATCGCCGCCGAGGAACAGTTTTTTGGTGGGCGTTTGTAATACATAGGATGTCCAGAGGGAGATGTTCCTGCTGAAAAGCCGGCCGGAAAAATGCCGGGCCGGTGTGAGGGTAAGATGAAAACTTTCCAGTGGCGTGAAACTGTCGTACCAGTTTTTTTCAATCAGCTTACTTTTATCCCAGCCCCAGTATTCAAAATGTTGCGCTACGCCTAATCCGCAAACCACTTTGCTGACTTTTTGTTGCAACTGTTGTATGGTGGTATAGTCGAGGTGGTCCCAGTGATCATGCGAAATCAGCAGCAGATCGATGTCCGGCAGGTCGTCCGCCTGGTAGTGGTTGGAGCCGGGAAAGGCTTTTACCGAACCTTTTACAGGGGATGCATTACCACTGAAAACGGGATCGATGAGGAGTTTACGTCCATCAATCTGGAGGAAGTAGGAGCTATGACCGAACCAGACCAGCACGTTTTCATCCGGTTTTAGCTGTTTCAGGTCCGTATTCACAAAAGGAATAGGGGATTTAGGTTCGGTGTCGGTATGTTTACCAAAGAAATGCCAGAGTACTTTGAGCATACTTTGTCCTTCTACCAGCGCCGGCGTAACGATCTGGTTCTGGAATTGTCCGTTTTTATAGTTGGAGAGTGTGTTGAAATACGCTTTCCGGGATGGGTCAGGTGCTTTTCCGAATAATTTCTTCATTAGTCCAGTTTTAGTTTTTCTTCTTCCAGATCTATCCGATGAAGGAATTTTCTGATGATTTCCTCATCGATACGTTCATTGTTGTTATTCTTATCCAACAGGTGTTGGCGTTGATGGTTCAATATATTTTGATAAGCGGTTTTTATCTGTTCCGGTACAGCAACTGTTTCATCCGACTGTAGCTGGTTTTGCCATTGACTGGCCAGCTTTTGCAGGTGAAAGCTGTGTTCCAGTTCTTCCGCATGATATTGCTGTATATAATCCAGCGATGCAGTAGCCAGTTCTTCCCGGATAAGTATTTCTGTTTCTTCTTCCGGCAGGTGATCGTTAAAGTCCGGCAGTTTAACCCTTCTGATGAGGGCAGGAAGGGTGAGGCCCTGTAGTACCAGCGTGACGAGGATAACAATAAACGTGATGTACAGGATCAGGTTCCGCTGGGGAAAGAGAACTCCGTTGTCAAAGGCGACGGGGATAGACAGGGCGGCTGCCAGGGATACCACACCCCGCATGCCGGTCCAGCCCATGATGAGTGGCGCCCGGGTACCGGGGTTTTTATCCGCCACGGTAATAAAATGGCTGGCTATTTTAGTGAAGATCAGCGCGCCGTAGCCTGCCAGCATTCTGCCTGCAATGAGCGTGGCCGTGATGATGAGGCCATAGCCGGTAGCCTGGTAAAAACTGATGCCTTCTTTTTTGAGGCCGGCAGTGATTTCCGGGAGGTCCAGGCCAATGAGAATAAACACCAGGCCATTCAACAGAAATACGATGCTCTGCCAGACATTTTCACCCCGAAGGCGGGAAGAGCCGCTTAAAAAGCGGTGCCGGTGATAGGAGAGGAAAAGGCCGCCGCTCACCACTGCCAGTACACCCGAGGCATGGGCCGCTTCTGCGCCAATATACATGGCATAGGGTGTTACCAGCGTGAGGATAATATCCATATTCACATCTGTGGGGAGCCATTTATGGGCTTTGATAAAGACCAGTCCTATCAGCAGCCCGATAGCTACGCCTCCGGCGATCATCCACACAAAACTCAATGCTGCCTGGTACCAGATAAATTGTCCGGTGGCAACAGCCACCATGGCAAAGCGCATAATGATCAGGGAAGAGGCGTCGTTGAGCAGGCTTTCCCCTTCCAGGATAGACGACAGCCTCTTAGGCACCTTCACGAACTTCAGGATGGCACTGGCGCTTACCGCATCGGGCGGAGAAACGATGCCTCCCAGCAAAAAGCCCAGCGCCAGCGAAAAGCCGGGGATGAAGGAATTGGCTACCAGCGCTACGGAAATAGCGGTCAGGAAAACAACGACAAAGGCAAAGCTGCCGATAATCCTTCTCCAATGCCATAGCTCTTTCCAGGAGTTGGCCCAGGCGGCTTCGTACAGCAGAGGTGGCAGGAAGATAATGAAAATCAGTTCAGGGTCTATCTTCAGTACCGGGATACCGGGAATAAAGCTGACGGCCAGTCCGGCCAGTACCAGCAGCACCGGATAAGCTACCCGGATCTTGTTTCCCAGCATGATTAACAACACAATCAGGACGATGATCGCCAGATAAAAAGGAAAGTGCTCGAGCATACCTGCGTATATAGTTAAACGTTGAAAGTACAATCTTACGCCAGGGGGGCGTTACCTGCATTAAATGTAATACTTTTCATGCATTCTGTTTTTACCTGATAGAAAGATGGTTATCTGCCTGGTTGCATTAACAAGGGCCGGCTACCTGCCGGCCCTTTGATTTTTTACTGGTCTGTTTACAACAAACAGGTCCCAGCTCTTCATTCCTAACGGAGAGAGCAACCTTTATAAGTTATATGTAACGGACGGCATACCGTATATGTATGACAGCTACCCCGTCCTGCCTGGCTGTTGTTATTAGTTATACAGGTATCTCAATGCGATAATATCATTAGCATTGAAAGGACGGTTTGCGCCGTTCGGGATACAAGCCAGCATCCAGCTGTTTGGATCGGCGCCGGTAGGCGTACCAGGAATCCATACAGCGCCTACGCCGGCAGAACCTTCGTTAACAGGTGTGCCGCCGCAGCTGTAGGAACGGTTGAAATAATCGGTGTGTCTGAACCCAATAGTATGACCAATTTCATGGGCAATTACAGTAGCCAGGTAGTTCTGGTTAGGGTTGCTGCCGAGGGCGTTGGCATCAGAGTTCAGATAAATAGGGCTGGGAGGATTGCCGGTAGTGCAATTAGGGAATCCGGCAGATTGCCCGAGTACGCCGGCGCCCAGGCTGGCATATTGGATGGTGATTTGACCACCGGAGGCAATACGTTGAAATTTAAGCCGCAAACCCAGCGCATTGTAGCGGTTAATAGCAATATCAGTGGCTGTTGCATAACCAGCAGGCAGGCCGGTAACGGTAACCGTGATGGTTCGTGGCAGGCCCTGAATCAGGCAATTGGTCCGGTATTGCTCATCATTGGCAATACGTAAAACAGGGGAATTAGGTTTGTAATTCAGGGATTCATGTGTCAGAAAGATATCACCTTCTACCACATAACCACCTTTCACCACCCGGGCATTTTCTGTGCTATACCCCAGGCTGGAGATCTGTTGCTTTACATCATCGGAAAGCGTTTGTTTTTCCTGGTTAACGAGTTGCTGGTCATTATCTCTTTTACAGGAGTACACTACTCCGGAGAGAATAGCCACCACAAGGGCAAGGCCTATGGCCTGTTTAACAGTCATTTTCATTTGTCAGATTTTTGAGGGTTTGGGTTTACATAACAGTCTGAAGCAGGCGGACAGATTTTGGTTGCTATCATTACATTGGGCTATCGATTTGTTTGCTACAGATACTATATAAGGGCTCTCGTTAAACTGAAGTTAAAAACTGTTACTGCATTCTTGTTGCAACAACAAAAAACAATAGCCGGCACGAGGCCGGCTATTGCCGTTTTGAACCGCTCATGCCTAGTTCCAGCCGCCGCCAAGGGCCTGGTAAATATTTACCATGGCATTTAACTGCTGTTTCTTTGTTTCGATCAGTTCAAATTTGGATTCCAGCGCATCACGCTGTGTCATCAACACCTCCATATAATCGGCCCGTGCTGATTTGAACAGGTCGTTGGAAATGGTGATAGACTGCGTGAGCGCTACTACCTGTTTGGATTTCAGATCATAGCTTTTTTCGAGATTGTTGATTTTTGCCAGCTGATTGGCTACTTCCACATAGGCGTTTAAGATAGTCCGTTCGTAGTTGTAAACGGTTTGTATCTGTTTGGCGTTAGCGCTGTAATAAGTGGCTTTGATCGCATTCCTGTTCACCAGCGGCGCTGCCAGTTCACCTGCCACGGAATACAGCAGGGAGGCCGGTGTACGCAACAGGTAACCCGGATTAAATGCCTGGTAGCCGATACCGGCAGAGATACCCAGGGAAGGATAGAACTGAGCCCTCGCCACTTTTATGTCCAGCTGTGCCGCTGCCATAGCCAGTTCCGCCTGCCTGATATCCGGCCTGTTGGCCAACAGCTGAGATGGGATGCCGGCATGAATAGATGCCGGTACCAGTTCATCGAACCGCTGACCGTTGCGGGTAATCGGTTGCGGATAACGTGCCAGCAGGAAGTTGATCCGGTTCTCCGTTTCTGTGATCTGCTGTTGGATATCGTATTGCAGGCTTTGTGTTTTTAACACTTCTGCCTCAAATTTACGTACAGCCAGCTCCGTTACCCGGGTGGCTTCTTTTTCCAGTTTCACGATCTCCAGCGCGTTTTGCTGGATCTCCATGTTCTGTTTTACGATGTCCAGCTGGTTATCCAGCGCCAGCAGCTCGTAATAGGAGTTGGCTACTTCGGCCACCAGGTTGGTGATTACGAAGTTCCGTCCTTCTACAGTGGAGAGATAACGGGCCACCGCTGCTTTTTTAGCATTGTGCAGCTTATGCCAGATGTCTATTTCCCAATTGGCGTATACCCCTAACAGGTAGTCCGGCAGCGGGTCCGGCATTTCCTTGCCGGGTTTGATTTCCGTGTTTTCTTCCATGGCGCCGATATTGGTATAACGGCTTACCTTATCAATCCCGGCGCCGGCTTTCACACCTACAAACGGCAGGTATTCGCCTTTTCTGGCCCTCACTTCATTGCGGGCAATCTCAATTTCCTGCAGGGTGATATTCAGTTCCTGGTTGTTTTTCAGGGCCGTATCAATCAGCGCTACCAGGTTAGGGTCCGTGAAATACTGCTTCCACTGTACCTGTGCGGTGTTGGTGGTATCCTGCGACTGATTGAAGCGCTCCGGCACCTGTTGGCCGGCGGTCTTTCCCGTCAGCTCCGGCACCTTACAGGCGGCGTAGCTGAGGGAAAGACAGATGAATCCTATATATCGGTATTTTGTTCTTAACATGATGATCAGTTTCTTGCGTTAAAGCTGTCGGCTTCTTCTATAATGAGTATCTTTCTTTCGGTGAGCGGTTTTTCGTCTTCGTCTTTTATCAGTTTGCGTTTGGCTGCTATGCTACCGAATATGAAGTACAGCCCCGGAATGAGGATGACACCGAAAATGGTCCCTATCAGCATACCGCCCAGTGAGGAGGCGCCTATGGTGCGGTTACCGATGGCGCCCGGACCGGTAGCAAAAATCAACGGTACCAATCCCGCAATAAAAGCGAGGGAGGTCATCAGAATGGGACGGAAACGTGTCTTGGCTCCTTCTATCGCGGCATCATATACGGAAACGCCTGCACGATGTTTCTGCGCGGCAAATTCCACGATCAGCACCGCGTTTTTGCCCAGCAGGCCTACCAGCATGATCAGCCCTACCTGGGCATAGATATCATTAGAGAGACCCATACATTTCAGTAACACGAAAGAACCGAAAACACCGGCCGGCAGCGAGAGTACTACCGCCAGCGGCAGTACGAAACTTTCATATTGCGCTGCCAGGATGAGGTATACGAAGAACAGTACAATCATGAAGATGTACAACGCTTCGTTACCCCGGCCGGCTTCGTCTTTGGAAAGGCCTTCCCAGTCGATGCCGTAGCCGTGCGGCAGTGTTTTAGCCGCTACTTCTTCGATGATTTTAATAGCCTCGCCGCTGCTGTATCCCGCTGCCGGTTCCCCACGGATAGCGGAGGAGTTATACATATTGTACCGGGTGATCTCATTCAGTCCATGTGTTTTCTGTATATGCATGAATGCGGAGTAGGGCACCATTTCATCGCGGTTGTTCTTTACGTAGAGGTTCATCAGGTCGTCTGGTAAGCGCCGGTATTCCGGGGCGGCCTGTACATATACCTTCAGGAAGTTACCGAAGCGAATGAAGCCCAGTTCATAGGTACTGCCTATCAGTATGGAGAGGTTGTCCATGGCTTTACCGATGGAAACACCTTTCTGCATGGCTGCCTGGTTGTCTATCTGCAATTCATATTGCGGATAGTTGGCGCTGTAGAAGGTGAACAGGCCGGTGAGTTCCTTACGT
The DNA here is from genome assembly GCF_014529935.1 of Chitinophaga qingshengii. Classification (GTDB taxonomy): domain Bacteria; phylum Bacteroidota; class Bacteroidia; order Chitinophagales; family Chitinophagaceae; genus Chitinophaga; species Chitinophaga qingshengii. The sequence continues at coordinate 1,940,286 of NZ_JACVFC010000001.1, read as the reverse complement.
TTTCTCAATGCAGCCATAAACTCATCGTTTACTTTTTCCATTTCCTTGTAGTCGTCGCTATTGGTTTTATCCAGCAAACGCAGGGCAAAACCGCCGGCAGCGCCATAGCCTGGTACCGCAGGCGGACCGAAAAATTCGATGGTAGCACCGGGGATATCGCGGCATTTTTCTTCCAGTTCAGCGATGATCTGGTTCACGGAGTGTTTACGTTCAGACCAGCCCTTGAGGTTGATCAGGCAGGTGCCGGCATTGGAACCGCGGCCTTCCGTAAGGACTTCATAACCGGCCAGTGCAGACACAGACTCGATACCCTCCACGTGTTCAGCGATTTGTTGTACTCTTTTAGCAAGATCGTTGGTACGTTCCAGTGTGGAGCCGGGCGGTGTTTGGATAATGGCGTAGATCATGCCCTGGTCTTCACTGGGGATAAAGCCGGAGGGCAGTGCCTGGCTGATACCGAAGATACCTGCGCCGAAGCCCAGCAGGATAGCAAAGGTGATCACACGGCGGTTAACGATTTTTTCCATTAACCGTGTATACCTGCCCGTGAGTTTTTCAAAGCCCCGGTTAAAGGCATCGAGGAAACGTTGGATGGGCGTTTTTTTCCTCGGCTGGCCGTGGTTGTTTTTCAGCAGGATAGCGCAGAGTACAGGCGTGAGCGTTAACGCCACTACGCCGGACAGTACGATGGAAGTAGCCATGGTGATGGCAAACTGCCGGTAGAAGATACCAACCGGGCCGGGCATAAACGATACCGGTATAAACACCGCCGCCATCACAAAAGTAATGGCTACGATAGCGCCGCTGATCTCATGCAATACCTTTTTAGTGGCAGCATAGGGGGCCAGGTGTTCTTCTTCCATTTTAGCATGTACCGCTTCAATCACCACAATGGCGTTGTCTACCACGATACCGATAGCCAGTACCAGGGCGAACAGGGTGATGAGGTTGATGGTAAGACCGAAGACCTGCATAAAAAAGAACGCGCCTACCAGGGATACCGGCACCGCCAGGGTGGGGATCAGTGTAGAGCGCCAGTCGCCCAGGAAGAGGAATACCACAATGGCTACCAGCACAAAAGCTTCTCCCAGTGTATGGAGTACCTTTTCAATAGAAGCATCTAGGAAGGTGGATACGTCGTAACTGATTTGATAATCCATACCCGGCGGGAAATCCGCTTTCATCTCTTCCAGTTTGGCTTTTACTTCCTTGATGACATCACTGGCGTTACTGCCGTAGGTTTGTTTCAGTACAATGGCCGCGGAGGGGTGTCCGTTGAGATTGGAGTAGATATCATAGAATTCGCTGCCCAGTTCCACGTCGGCGATGTCTTTCAGGTGCAGCAGTTCACCGTTCGCATTGGCGCGGATGATGACATCTTTATATTGTTCGGGTTGATTATATCTTCCCTGGTAGGTCAGCACATATTCCAGTGCTTCCGAGCGTTTGCCGTCGCTTCGGCCCAGGCGGCCGGGGGAGCCGATGATGCTCTGGCTGCCCAGGGCTTCCATCACCTCGTCGGTAGACACGTTGTAGGCCCGCATCCGGTCGGGTTTCAGCCAGATACGCATGGCGTACTGGCGGCTACCGAGGATCTGGGCGTTACCGATACCTTTTACCCTGCTGAGTTCCCGGAGGATGTTTACATTGGAGTAGTTGTACAGGAAGTTCTCGTCAGCTTTGGGATCTTTACTGTACACGTTCACATACATCAGCATGTTGGGCTGAAGGATGTTCACCACGATACCTTCGCGTTGTACCAGTTCAGGGAGACGGTTGGTTACCTGTTCGATACGGTTTTTTACGTTTACTACGGCCTGATTGGGATCGGTGCCAAGGTCGAACACGACTTGTATATTAGCTTCGCCGGCGCTGGTGGCGTCGGAAGTCATATACTTCATACCTGGTACACCGTTGACCGACTTTTCCAGGGGGATGAGTACGGATTTTACCAGTACATCGGCACTGGCCCCCGGATAGGCTACGCTCACAATTACCCTGGGCGGTGCAATGGAGGGAAACTGTGAGGTAGGGAGGGTATTGATGGCCAGCACGCCCATGAAGATAATGACAAGGGATATCACTATCGCAAAGACCGGCCGTTTCATGAATATATTGAACATGTCTTTTTGCTTTTGGTTTATGTTATTCCGTTGGCAGCTTCAGGTGGGTGATCACCTTGGCCGGTGCTTCAAAGTCGAAGGATATTTTGTCGTTGTCTTTCACCTTGCGTAAACCTTCCAGCAATATTTTATCATTTTCAGCCAGCCCGTCTTTGATCACATACAGATCCGGCATTTCGGCACCGATGGTGATGGCTTTTAAATGCACCACATTGTCATTCCCGATCACGAAAACATATTTTTTGTCCATGATTTCCATGGTTGCTTTTTGTGGGATGATCAGGGCATTTTTCAGGGGTACGTCCATGAGGATGCTACCGGTTTCTCCGTGGCGCAGCAGTTTATCCGGGTTAGGAAAATTGGCCCTGAAGGCGATGTTGCCGGTTTCGTTGTTAAACTCGCCTTCGATGGTTTCTACGGTGCCGGGGTATTTAAATACCTGTTTGTTAGCCATCAGGAGGTTTACTTTCATCGGACCTTTGCTTTTTAAGCTGGCCTGGTAGTCCAGGTATTCCGGTTCAGATACGTTGAAGTATACCCACATGTGGCTGTTGTCGGAGAGGGTGGTGAGCAGGTCTCCTTCGCCGACGAGACTGCCCAGTTTCAGGTGCAGGCGGTCAATGATGCCATCGAAAGGCGCTCTGATATCTGTAAAACCGAGGTGTACTTTGGACAGTGCCAGTTCCGCCTTTGCTTTTTGCAGTTTGGCATTGGCCAGCGCCAGTTCATTTTTGGATACTACGTTTTTATCGGCCAGGGTTTGTGTGTTTTGCAGTTCAATCTCTGCCGCTTTGGTTTCCGCTTCAGATTTAGCCAGTTCGGCTTCGTAGAGTTTGGGCATGATCTTAAACAGGAGTTGTCCTGCTTTGACGGTCTGGCCTTCATCTACGTTGATGCCTTGCAGGTAGCCTTTTTCCTGTGCGCGTAGTTCGATGTTGCGGATGGAACGTATCTGGCATACATATTCCTTGGTGATGGTCGTATCCATTTTCAATGGAGTGGTCACCAGGAATTTGGTAGCTTCTTCTTTTTCTTCTCCTTTGGATGATTTGCAGCTTGTATGGCACAACAAGGCATACAGGCCCATGAGCATGACGATTCTTTTCATATAGTTTATGATGCTTGGATTCAGGTCGGTTGGCGCATGACAATCCCGGTCGCATAGCGGGTATGCGATGTGGGTCACATGATCAACAGTATGATGTCAATAGGTAAATGGTGATATCAGGTGATGGAGGTCACCTGTAGCGGAAGAACGAATCAAATTCTGATGACACGGTAGACAATAAACTTGTCGGCCGCCGTGCCTGAAAAGTGTGGCAGGGTGGGTCTGCGTTGGCTGCAGAGGCTGGGAAGAACAGATCCAGGCTGAAGTGCATAAAAAGAGGTGATACGGCAAATGCCGGTCTCCAACAGTTTCCTGAAGGATTCCGAATTGCAGTCCTCTTCGATTTCCGTTGCTTTCAACCTGTCGGTTATACTTTCTTTACCGGAAGGAATGGCATAGATCACCCCGTTGCTGTTGGGCATAGTGGCCAACGTAACAGGTACCGGGTTTTCGATGCACTGTTGAAAAGAATGATCTAAACGGAGTTCGTCCGCGTGCGCATAGCTTCCCAATAAAAGAAAACATAATGACAGGAGATATAATAGTCTCATCATCAGACGTCAAAAATAATATCAAAACAATTAAGTAGGTATAGTTGAAAATTAAATTTGCTTTAAAATTGGGGGGAACGTGTTACATTTTTTATCAGATGCTTTGGTGTATATGGTTTTTATGTTGCAATTTTTGTTTTTATTCTTTAGATTGTTATAGGGAAAAAATGTTTTCGGGTTTAATGCTGTTGTTGCTGATGACGAGATTGAAATAGGGTGGAAGTATATTAATAATGGTCATTCCACTTAAAAATAGTAACCATATGAAAAAACTGCCATTGTTTCTGTTGTTAATCGGCCTGGGCGCCTGTAAACCCAGGAAGGCCATCGCTTTAAAAGAAGCCATCACCCAAAAGGAACGTGTAGCCTTCAACATTATAGTGGGTAATGATGGTGCGGGAGAACAAAAACTACATTGTCTGTTGAAAAAAGATTACCCGGGTGCATTGGCGGCATTGGCAAGCCTCCGATACACTGAAAGGAAAGGACCTGGATGCTTCCCGGAAGAAATCGCTTGAACTGTCGGTGAAGAAACAGGGTATGTATAAAAAAGTGTTTGAAAAAGATTCCGTGATGCAACAGGCCCTAAAAATATTTAGCACTACTCACGGCATATGAGCCAAAATTTTGTATTTTAGATACAACAATCGTTTAACCCATGATCAAATCCTCAAAAAACCACTTTGGATAAAGTTAACCGTGCTGAATAACCCACCCCATGGCCGTGTAATCAAATAAAAGACAGGGGGGATTTACCATTAAATGTTATGAAAATGAAAAAGAAAAAACTGTCTCTGACCAAAAAACTGATGGTCAACAAATCAACTATTGGATCACTGAGCGACCAGAAAGACACCTTAAAAGGCAAGATTTCCTATCACACTTTTATCAATTGTGATGATGAAGTGCGCCGTAACGGCCATTTCTGCTAAAAAAAATGCCGCCGGGGAATACACGTTATTTCCCGGCGGCTGTCTGCATTTAGCGGATAACCTTTATCTCATAATCTGTTGTCAGACCATAATCATAGATATCATATTCATTCCCCGGTGGTTGCGTTTTTACATTGTACCATTTACCCGGATCTACCAGCCCGGGAGCGGGTTTGTTGTAAAAAGGCCCCAGCAGGTTTTTCAGGCTGCCGATAACGGTGACGGCTACTGTATTGGTTCCTTTTTTAACGAAGCCGCTGATGTCAAGCCTGTCGGGTTCGGCAGTGATGATACCGGCCAGGGAGTCATTCACTTTCACGGCAGCAACGCTGCCTTTCCATGCTCCTAATTCCACGGCATAGGCGGCCCCGGGATGATCTGCCTGGAATGTTTTGGTATAAGTGATACCCTGGCTATATAAAGGCATTCCCTGCTGCCGCCAATAGCCAGGCTGTATGGGCTGCGGCGGTATAATGCGCCAACCACGGGAGGCAGCTTCCAGGTTAAAATCGCCTAAAATATACACTGGTTCTATCTCTGCATACACGCTCATGGGTGTTACGCTCACAGCCAGCTCGTTATCGCCCGTTTTCAGGTAACGGCCGATCTGGTATACGCCAAAGGAGCGGTCCAGCCACCATTGCCCGGGTTCCTGTTTAACGGCGATGCCGTTGATTTTTACATCGTGCCATAACCCTGGTTGTTCTATCACAGCTTTGAAGTTTCCATAGGCAACACCATCTGCCAGGTTAAAACGGTAAATCGCCGTGTAACCGCTACCGGTAGAGAAGGTGTCTCGCTTTACAATGGCATCCTTAAACTGGGTGCGGTTATTCCAGGGATTACCTACGCCGTCTGTAAATCCATGATGTTTAAACGCGGTGTTGGACGCCATGCCCACGTGTATTTGTGTATACAGGGTATCCGATAGCTGCAGGTCGCAAAAGTCGATCGTCAGCGTGTTGTCTGCCGCTCTGCTGATGATGGTGGGAGAAGCGTTGACTGTTGCCCGGTTAGCTGGCGGCGGATTTCGCTGATAACCGGCTTGTTTTTTATCCGCGATGAACAACATCAGGCTGCCGGCAGGTGGAATATTCACCGTAAACTGTACCTTCTTGCCTTGTGTGGCGTAATCATAGCGGGAGATTTTCCCGGAATGGAGATCCATTTCGAGTACATCGGCGCCTGACGTGTGTATGTTGCCGTTAGTGGTTTCCGTCATGCTGGCGTTGGTGAACAACACCAGTTCGCCATTAGCCAGCCTCCGGCGCTGGTGATACATATTACCGCCGGTAGCGGAAAGCTGAAAACCGTTGTTGCGGAATTGGGATAACAGCACATCTCTGCTGCTTTCCTGCACCTGTGCCAGCTGACTGAATTTCGATAGTTCCGCATCAGGTGCGCCATCTACCATCCGCAGCGGCTCAAAACAAACGACCTTACCACCTGCAGCCATATACGTTTTTAACAGCCGGAAAGTGCCGCCGTCGATGTTTTCCATACCAGGCGGAACCACAACTGTTTTGTAGGCCCGTTTACCGATGATAAAGCGGTTGCCGGCTACACGGCCGGTGTCTTTGATAATATTCTCCGAACCCAGGTCATATTCCAGGTAGGCGCGTTGCATCAGCGTCACAAAATCATTAAACTTTTTGGTGATGTCGAAGAAACGTTGATTTTCTCCATCTCTGGCGTAATACATCCAGGCGGAGGTGGTAGGCTCTATTACCAGTATATCGTTATACTGCTGCCCTTGTGACAACAGGTAGGACAGGCGCGTGAAATAATGATTCATATACCGGTAATACGGCCACCACGGCTCATGATAGGAGAAGCTGGGCGGATAATCATATTTACGTGCACCCGTTAACGTCATAAAGGACAGGTGCTGGTTCATGAAATTGACGCCCAGTACAAACTGCCAGTCGGCCAGGCGTTTCATGTCTTTGAAGGTAAGCTCCCAACCACCGCCGCCATAGGTTTCCGACAGGGTACGTGTTTTCCCCAGCTGATTGGCTACGCTGGCTAATTCCCGCACGGCGCGGATGTTTCCGAACTGTACGGGTTTATCTTCATTAAACTGGTTAAACAACATATCAATGCCCGGCATCTGGTGCCAGGCATACATGGCCATGTTATCCGGTCCGTGATAGGGACTGGGCCAGCCATGTTCCCAATAGTGACCTGTCCAGGTAAGATGATGTTGCTGCATATACGCATACACGGGCTTAGACCAGCGGTCTATAAACAGCTGAAGCAGCACTTCGTAATAGTTGTGACGTACCCGTTTCCAGTCGCCGGTTTCTTTAAAGAGCGCGGCCAGGTGCAGACGCAGATCATATCCCCAGCGCTTGTAAAAGCTATCGAATAAATCGGGTGTCCAGCGTACGCAGTTCCGGCCTTCATTGATGATGGTGGGTTCGTCGGAGAAAACGCCTTTAATGGCTTTTCCGAATTCTTTGCCCGCTACTTTTTCATAGCCTTTGTACGTGACATCTATAAATTTTTCGGTGACGCCCTTCGCCATCAGGTCTACATAGGACACCCCGATAGGACCGGCCACTGATCCGCGGTTGGAGCGTTGGTAGTTTACTTTTTTGAATAGCTGGTAGCGGCCTGTTTTTCCGGTTTCTGTTTGTAGCTGTTGGGAGATGTCTTTAAACGCTCCGTCTACTTCTTTCAGGCACAGGAAATAAGGCGACAGGTCAGCCGGTAGCTGGTTGACTTCCTCCATGTACAACATCTGCCCCTGGTTGTAGGCTTCCGGCATGGCTTCGCCTACCAGTCCGCCTCCAAAGCCGGTTGGGTAGGAGTTTTCGTCGTATATCCAAATATTCAGTCCCAGTTTTTTGCCCTGCTGAACGGCGTATTCAAACAAGTCGAACCATTCTTTGGAGAGATATTCAGTAATGAGTCCGGGGCGTGGATGAATGATGATACCGCCGAAATCATTTTTGCTGTAATCCAGCAACATCGAATCGATGTTGTTTTTGGTGACTTTCGTATTCCATACCCAGAAGGGCACTGTTCCGTAATCCCGGCCAGGGTTTTTAAACCTGGCTGCTACGTCTTCGAATCTTTGCTGTGCTGTTGCCGGCGTGGCTCCTGACACCGCGGCGAGGGCCAGGATACTGCACAGCAACCGGGCAATATTTTTCTGCATAGGCTGCTATTTTTTGTTACTGATAGTTCGCGTCAAGAATTTTTACTTTATAAAAGCAAGCGCCATTCACTACTCTGGAGCCTTGCCATTGGCCGCCTGCGGTGTAAAAGTCGATGGTGCTGGTGGACCAGTCATTGGCGGAGCAACTGATTTGCGGACGCGGATTTTTATTTGCATCCGGCCTTACCAGTACCAGCTGGCCGCTGGGTTGGTTGCCCATGCCTTTTACAAAAGTGAGGTTATTGGTAGGCGCCATGGAGAGCGTTTTAGTGGTTTTGTTATACACATATTCGCCACCGTTAGTCGTTACCCACAAGAGATTTTTATTGCCCTGGTACGCGCTGACTTCATGTCCCCAGGCGGTGGGCAGCGTTGCCCGGTATTGTGTGAGTTCCGTTAACTCGGGCGCCGCGTCTGTACCGCCGATAGCCAGGGCTGTGAGGATATGTGCCTTGGTGGCTACATCCCGGCCGGTTACCCAGAGGCAGCGGAGTTGCGGGTCCCATAGAACGGCATGCGCCGCTGCCAGCGGAAACTCCGTATAGGTGCTGCTGTTAGCCCCCTGAGATGCCGTATATACCCTGATCCAGTTGCCATCGGAGGCTGCCAGGGCGATATTGCCATTCGGCAGCAGCTCCGCCGAATGCAGGTTGCCGCTAATTACTTTGGACCATACCCGTTGCCCGGAAGGATACGCGATAATAGCGGCCATGGAGTTGTCGGCGAGGGCTGCATAAGTGATGCTGTTGATAGTGCGTACTTTAAAATCGGTACCACCGCCAAACCGGTTGATTTCATCAGTGCTGAAGCCGAGGGTGGTGGTGGGAGACCACCGTCCCGTTTTGGCATTGGCAGCATTCCAGTCCGTAACCATCGGGTCATAGATTTCTATTTGTTTGGTAGCGCCATTGGTGAGCGCCAGCGGAAAGCCGGGATATGGTTCCGGCGTATTCACGATTGAAGGCTTTGGAGGAGCGGTGGTGTCATTACCGTTATTTTTGCTGCAGGCGGCGATCGTAGCACACAGGACAGCCCCTGATATGATTAGTTTCTTCATAAGATCAATAGTAGTTTGGATCGAAAGTTTTTCCCTTGTAAATGGCTGCTCCGCTAACGGTACGAGAGCCGGCGGCAGCGCCGTTGGTAGCATTGTAGAAGTTAACCACGGAAGTGCACCAGTTATTGAGCGTACAACCTGCACCGGGCTTTGTTTCCACCAGCGTATTTTGTCCGGGTTGACTGCTGATGGCTTTCACAAAGGTATCCTGTGCCGCCCCGGGTACGTCGCTGAAAGTACCGGTAGAGATGTGGAAAATATATACGCCGCCGTTAGTAGTAAGATACAGCTGGTCCGGATTATTCACATCGGCGGCAAGATCATGCCCCCAGGCGCTGGGCAGCACGGTATAAGATGTCAGCAGATCCAGTTTGGGATTGGTAATGGTGCCGCCGCTCCGGGGTGTATTGTAACCGTATTTCCGCAGTTCATTGCCCAGGGCCCATAGCACCTGGTGTGTCTGGTCCCACAGGACGGCATGTGCGGAAATAAAATAGTACTGTGTATTCACCCCATGATTGGGAGAAGGCTGGGAAGATGAATAGATACGAATCCAGCCCTGTGGCCATGCTGCGCCCGCGCTGGCGACAACGCTGTTGCCGTCCGGCAATATTTCCATGGCATGCAGCCGGGTGGTGTCGTTAAAACCCATTACCCAGAGTTTCTGTCCGCGTGTACCCGTTCCCGTATAGCGGGCGATGGTAGCCAGCCGATAGGAGGTGGCGGTGATCACCTGCGCGGTATTGGCAAATACGGTGTTGTTCCGGACTTTAACATCGGTGGGCGTATCCCAGAGGGGGAGCTCACTGGTAGCGTTATACGACAGCGCGGTGGCAGGCATCCAGCTCCACTTGGGCGTGGTCCAGCTGGCATCTGCGGGATCGTATACTTCCACTTTCCGGGTGGCCTGGTTGGTAATGGATACCCAGCAACAGGTAGCCAGTTCTGTTTGTGGTTTCCCGGTAGACACCATTTCTTTTTCCGCTTGTATGGCCGCTTCCTGCCGTTTGCAGGAAATGGCCAATACGATGGCGGTAAAAAATATCCAATGAACACGGAGAACCCTTAAGCAGGAAGTACCTGCCATGATATTGATATTTTTCATCGTGTATACTTTTTAGTTAGTATTCAGGATTTTGTGTCAGCTTGTCATTTAATAACATTTCGGCGTTGGGTATCGGGAACAGCAGCCTGTTTTGAGTTACATTGTAACTACCGGATTGCAGGTATGGATACAATGCCTTTTGTTTGATACCGAAGTCGGTCATTACTTTGATGGCGTTGCCGGTCCGTACCAGGTCGAGCCAGCGCTTGTTTTCGAAAGCCAGTTCTACTCTTCTTTCTTTCAGGATAAGTGTCTGCAAGGTTGCCTGGTCTGCTGTCGTGATATTGTGGCTGGCATTACCAAAGGCACGCTCCCGGACATTGTTCAGGTAAGTCAGCGCATCGCCTGATTTACCTTGCTGGTTCAGGCTTTCGGCCAGCAGCAGCAATACTTCGGCGTAACGGTACACCGGCCAGTCGTCGTTGGTTTGGTTACCGATGGCGTGAGTATGGAGAAACTTACGGGGAAATGGCCGTCCTACCTTACCAGCCGGCGCGGTGTAGTTCACGGACGATTTTACCGCGGTAGCCGTAAAGTCGTCGGTGGCGTTAAAAGTACCTTCGGCGATACCAACGGAAGCATCAAGACGCAGATCGCCGGTTTCGTAAGCGCTGATCAGGTCCTGTGTGGGCGTATTAAAACCGCCTACGTCGGTGATGCTGTTGAAATTAACACCGGTCACTACTGTTGTATTAGCCATCCGTGGCAGGAAATTGTATACAGATGCCGCGGTATTGGCCTGGGGAACCGCCAGTCCGGTGTTGAACTGAATTTCGAAAACCGATTCACGCCCGTTTTTATTGCCCAGCGCAAAAGCGTCGCCGTAGTTGGGGAAGAGGCTGTAACCCATAGCGGTGACCTGTTTCAAGGCTTGCTCTGCAAGGTCATATTTTTTCAGGTGAAGGTATACATCGCCCAGCAGGGTTAAGGCTGCGCCTTTGGTGGCGCGACCGGTTTGCGGAAATGCCGGTGCATCCAGTTTGGCGGCAGCATCGGTGGCATCGGCAATGATCAGGTCGTACACTTCCTGTACAGAGGCACGGGGAATGTAGGTTTCCTCGCGGTTCAGCGGAGCGTGTTTATAAATGGGCACGCCGCCATAAAAACGTACCAGGTCGAAATAGGAGAGGGCGCGGATAAATTTTACCTGACCAAGGATAAGATTACGATTGGCATCCGGCAGTTTAATATCATCGATATGATCAATGATCACATTCACCGCTGATATGGCGCCGAAAGCGGCATTCCATTTAGCGGGTGTCTGGTTGTTGTATTTATCATCCAGGAAATCGGCTACGTTGTAGCGGTTGATAGTAGCCACGGCCTGATCGGATGATTTATAATCATAGTGGGTATTGTCTGAACGCATTTCTCCCATGGTCCAGGCGCTTTTGCTGTTATAAAGACCACGAAGCTGCGCATAAGCGCCGTTGACAGCCAGGTCAAAATCATTCTGCGTTTTGAAGTAGGCGCCCAATGTAATGTTATTGGGATCAGTTTCGTTCAGGAATTTTTTGCAGGACGTCAGGCTTAATATCACGAATATAAAACAGGAAATCTTTTTCATGTGGTGCGGATTTTTAAAGGCCAAGGTTCAAACCAAATGTGAAGGTTCTTTGCAGCGGATATGCGCCCAGATCTTGTCCCTGCTGTGTTACAAATGCCAGTCCACCGGCGCTCACTTCCGGATTACCGGGGTAGCTGGTGAAGATGTATACGTTTTGCGCGGAGGCATATACTCTCAGGTTTCTGATATAAGGAGTCCTGAACTTTCTCAGTGTATACCCCAGCGTTATATTGTTGATGGTGAGGTGAGAAGCGTCGTGTATAAACAGGGTGTTATCGGTGCGGTAGGCTGCGGTAGTATTCGCCAGCGTACGTGCCACGCGGCCGTTGCCCGGATTCTCCGGAGAACGCCAGCGGTCCAGCAGTTCAGGCGGACCGTTAAACACGCCGTCCAGGTTGTAGGTACTTTCCTGCATACCATTTTTCAGCTTGTTGCCATAAGTGCCGGACATGGCGATGCTCATATCAAAGTTTTGGTACTGGAAGCTATTGGTGAAACCGAAGATAAAAGTCGGATTGGGATCACCGATCACGGTCTGGTCATCGGGGAAGGTAATTTTCCCATCGCCGTTTAAATCTTTGAAACGTACGGTACCGGCTTGTGAGAGGGTGGTGGTACCGGTGCCATAGTATTTAGGACCGGCATCTGCTTCAGCCTGATTTTTGAAAATGCCATCGAAGATATAACCATAGAACTGTCCTACCGGTTTGCCAACGAGGGTACGGTAATCGGTAAATTCAGAAAGGGTAGTCGTTGGTTTATCTGCAAAGGAAATATTGTTTAAGCCGATACGTTTAACCAGGTTGCGGTTAAAAGAGATGTTGAAATCCGTGTTCCATTTGAATTTGCCGACCATGTTTTTGGTGCTGAGCGTAAACTCGTGTCCCCATTGGGCAATATCGCCAAGGTTGTCCTTTACGGTGGAGAAGCCGGATGATTGTGGTACCGGTACGGTAAACAGCAGTCCGGTTGTCATCTTATCATAATAATCGTAGGAGAAATTGATGCGGTTACCGAACAGGCCAATATCGAATCCGATATCCAATTGCCGGTTGCGTTCCCAGGCCAGCCGCTGGTTACCGAGACTGTTTTGCACTTTTCCGGGAGCCATACCGGTGGAGAAAACGTAATTGGAATTATCGATGCCTGCCTGGGTGGTGTAGTTGTCTATTTCTGCCATGCCGGTTAAACCATAGGAGGCCTTGACTTTCAGCATACTCAGGTTTGTCAGGTGCTTGAGAAAGGGTTCGTCACTGGCTATCCAAACGACGCCTACGGAAGGGAAGGTTCCCCATTTGTTCTGGTCGCCGAAACGGGAAGAGCCGTCTCTTCTGATGGAAGCCTGTAACAGGTAGCGGTCTTTAAAGCTATAGTTTAAACGGCCCAGGAAAGACATGAGCGTCCAGGCTTTGAACTCCGTTTTATTCGTCGTAAAACGGGTAGCAGCGCTTAAAGAACTAACGCTGTTGTCCGGGAAATCGCGGCCTACCATATCGCTGAAGAAGCTGGTGGAACGTTGCAGCGTGAAACCGCCCAGCAATGCCAAAGAATGATCTTTGCCCAGTTGCTGCTGATAGTTCAGGGTATTTTCATTCAGCCACGTATAGTCGTTGTTGATAGTGGATTCACCCAGGGCGGTGTTATTCCCTGGCGGCGGATTCTCTATAGGCATGGCGTTGAAACCGCCGATGGAAGTAGAAGGGATGAACCGGTTGCGGGTCATATTGCTAAGATCGGTACTGCCGGAGGTGCGGAAGGTAAGCTGATCTGTGAGTTTTACTTCCGTGAAGATATTGGCCAGCAGGCGGAGGCGGTTAGCGTCATCTTTTACTTCGAGCAACTGTCTTAATGGATTGGCCCATACAAACTGATTGGTGAATCCTGAAATGCCCAGCGCGAGCGTTCCGTCGGGGTTGTAGGGAGAGCCCATGGTGGGCATCATAGAAGCGGAGGCGAAGATGGCTCGCTGACCATCTACGTTAAAACCGGCGCCCTGACGGTTGTTATGTTCCAGCTGGAAGGAAGGCGCTACGCCAACGCCTATTTTTACCCGTTTGCCCGGATTGAAGTCAGCGTTTACGCGCAGGGAGTAACGTTTGTAACCGGTGTTAAGCAGGATGCCCTGCTGGTTAAAATATCCGCCAACAACACTGACCGCTGCTTTTTCGTTACCTGCACTGACAGACAGGCTGTAGTTCTGCACGGGCGCGTTTCTCGTGAGTACACCAAACCAGTCGGTTCCTTCGCCGTAATCATCCGGGTTTTGATATACGGCAGGAATACCACCGGTATACCCCTCGTATTTAATTTTGTCTTCATAAAATCCTTTCATGTAAGTGGCCAGTTGCCGGGCATTCATGACAGGCGGTATCAGCTCCCTCATCAGAGAGGCGGAGCCGTAGTAGGAATTAAAATTGATTTGCGTAAGGCCCGCTTTACCGCGTTTGGTAGTGATCATCACTACGCCGTTGGCCGCTCTTGAGCCGTACAGGGCAGTAGCAGCCGCATCTTTCAGAATGGTAAAGGTTTCTATCTCATCCGGATTGATGTTGTTGATATTGTCAGGGTCGCCCAGCATGGGTTGTCCGTCTACCACTACCAGGGGCCGTACATTGGACGTGAAAGAAGCGGCGCCGCGGATACGCAGGTCCATACCTTGTCCGGGGCGGCCGGTAGTTTGTGCTACCTGTGCACCTGGCAGCTTGCCTTGCAATCTTTCTGCGAAGGTGCCTGTGGGTTGATCTTTGATATCGGCGGAGGACAGGGTAGCGACGGAGCCTATCACATTGCGGGTGCTTTGTTTACCATAGGCTACCACCACTTCATTGAGCTGGGAAGATGTTTGTTCCAGTTGTACGTTGATGATCGTTTGACCGTTGATGGGTACTTCTTTGGTGATGTATCCCAGGTATCGGAATTCCAGTATGCCACCGGCATCGGGTACGGTAAGGGAATAAGCGCCGTCGCTTTGCGTGGCGGTGCCGGTTTGGGAACCCTTTAAGCGTATAGCCACTCCCGGTAGCGGGTGATTGCTGATATCTGTTACCCTTCCTTTGATGGTGATAGCAGCCATAGCAGGAGTGGGTTTCCTTGTCACCACAATGGTGTTCTGGCGGATGGTATAAGTATAGGGCTGATGCGCGAAACATTGCTGTAACACCTCTTCCACAGAGGCATTGGAGGCCTGTATGGCTACCGGTTTGGCATCTTTTAAAATGTCCACATTCCACAGCACATTATAGGCAGTTTGTCTGCGGATCTGGCGGAATACCTCCTGGAGAGAAATTTCTCTGGCTGATAACGTTACCTTCTGGGCGTAGCTGGTGGCGCTGACTTCCATTAACGCTGCGATCATTAAAACTAAGGTCAGTTTCATTATCAACAGGATTTTTTTGTACGTGCGGCCGGCTTCTTCCGGGCACACGACCGGTATGTAAAATTTCATTACATTTGGATGTTTGGGTTTAAGAATAACTGTGACTATACTAGTGTTGAAACCTGGTTTTTGCAGGAGTCGCTCAAACTGGCCGGGGGTGCGGGAACACTCCCGGTTTTTTATACGTTCCTGTCGTTGTTTTTATGGCATAACGGTGATCCTCCTTCCTTCAATTTTAAAGTGAACAGTTCCGGTTAATTCCAGCATATTTAATACTTCCGTAACATTTTTGGAGCGGGATAAACTACCACCGATAGCTTTCCGGGAAACATCGCCCTGGTAGCTTATTTCCACGTCGTACCAGCGGCTGATCTGTTTCATGATATCGGCTACGTTTTCATTATTAAACAGGAAGTAGCCATTTTTCCAGGCTACGGCGGCTTCTGTATCTCCTTCCTGCAGCTGTAGTTTGCCGGATGTTTTGTTCAGGATGGCCTCCTTACCGGGGGCGAGTACACGGTTGTTTTCGCCGTAACCCACTTTGACGGCGCCTTCCAGCAGGGTGACGATGTTACGTTGTTCATCGGCATAGGCGTGTATGTTGAAGTGGGTGCCGAGTACCTGGACTGTCATGGGTGTTTCTGCACCGGCGTTGACGGAAACCAGGAAGGGACGGGCTTTGTCTTTTGCTACTTCAAAATAGGCTTCCCCGTTGAGTATGACTGTTCTTTCATTACCGGAGAAGGAAGTGGGGTAACGAAGGGATGAACCGGCATTGAGCCATACTTTGGTGCCGTCTTGTAAGGTGATCTGATATTGGCCGCCATAAGGTGTTTGCAGGGTGTTATAAGCGATGGGCGAAGTGTTGCTGCCGCTGAGGGTATTGTAGGCGAGATGTCCGCTGTCTGTTTTGTTGACAGCCGTATTGCCCTGTTGGGAGATGATGCCGTTTTGCGCTTCTTCCAGTATCACCTGATCGCCATTGGCCAGCGTGAGGATGGCTTTGTTACTACCTGGTACGATCTGCTGCGCGACAACAGGTGGCGTATTTTCGTGCATGCGTGAAAAATAGAAATAGCCAGCCAGGCAGAACATGAGCAATAACGCCGCTGCTGCCGGAATATAATACCAGGCCCTTTTGCGGGGCTGCGGTGCGTTAATTTGCCGGTTTAGTTGCGTGAGCATACGGAGGCGTACCTGCTCTTCCTCATCGGTATTGTCCGAGATCCATTCCACTGTTGAAGGAGGATGATCCTGGTACCAGGCCATGAGGGCTTCTTCTTCTGAGGGCGTAATAGAGCCATCCAGGTATTTTTCGATCAGGCGATGTATATGGTCGTTCAAGGCGTTTGTTTTATTGTTCTTCAGGTATGTACCATACAATTTGTATTTACCCTTAGTGGATACAATAATTTTTTATAGCAGTAATTTGCGGATGCGGTTTAATTATCTTCATAACGGGAAAATGATGGTCACAGGAATATGTACCATAAGGCAGGCATCTACCCTTAGTGGGTTTCAAAAAAAATCAGGGGAGCAATAATTTCAGGAGCAGGAGTAGCCCGATATGAGGCCGGTTCAGTTTTACCTTCAGCACTTTCAGGGCTTTGGTCAGATGTGCTTCGGCGGTTTTCTCCGCGATGCCCATTCTTCGGGCTACTTCGGGTATACTGAGACCTTCCTCTCTGCTTAATTTAAATACCAGGCGGCATTTATCCGGTAATGTTTCTACGATACCGTTAATTTGTTGCTGCAGGAAGCGGGTATATATTTTTTCTTCATCCCAGCTATCGATAAGCGGGTCGGCGGTTTGCTCCGCCAGCTGGTGCCTTCTTTTCTGACGGGCATATTGTTTAAAGACGGCGAGTCTGACGGCCGTAGCCAGGTAGGCGTTCACGTTATCGATATACAGTTCGTGCCGCCTGTTCCAGAGGCTCATAAACACTTCCTGGACCATCTCTTCGGCGGTTACCTTTTCCCTGCAATGGGCATAGGCAATGCCCAGCAGTTGTTTCCAGTAACGTTGGTAGAGTTCCGTGAATGCATGGCCATCGCCCTCGCGCAGGGACGCCATTAAGGCTGCATCCGGTTGTTGCTCGTACCGTTTCATGTGATCGGGAATGGTACACAACGTTATAAAAATAATCTGAGGAATTATAAGGGATCTTGAAAAGATAATACAATCGTAGCATTAGTAATTTAATGTATATGAAACCGGGACTGGATGAAATTATTTATATTGACCCTTTTATTCCTATCCTATGTCAAACATTGTCACCGCTTACCTGCGCATCAGAAAAACGAATAATACCCATCTGAGTGAAGGAGAACAGGAAAACCTGTTCAGGCACCTGGTCAACTACCATGGAGAATTTGGCTCTTATTGGGTCCGGGTGTTAAAAAAGTACCGGCAAAACCTGAAATGCCTGGATATACAATACGGATGCGGTAAGACCTGGTATGAGGACGCTTCTGAATACATCACGGATAACAGTGAGGTAGAAGTAGTGACACGGAAATGCAACGAAGGCGGACTTGATACAATAGAGCTGACCCGGTTTAAAGATGGGAAAGAAACATACGAAATCAGAGAACGGTTATGTACCTACGCTTTTGATAAAATCATGATCTTCAGCGATACCAATTGGTTGGCTGAAGAAGGCGCTGATAAGGATACCCACTATTCTGCCATATTAGATGTTGCAGGTACCTATCATAGTGCCAATGATAAATCGTTTGTGGATGTTTGGCGGGATGGTACACCTTTGTATGAAGAAGAATATCCTTACGACTATTTTGTACTAACGGAAACGGATAACTTTAAATTTACGGCCCCGGCTTTCCTGGTAGAACTACAAGAAAATAATTTTTCACGGATGCCCAACCATTCGAAAATGATCCTCTATTATAAGCGCAGAAAGGTAGCGTTACTGATGAAAAACTACGATAAGATAGAGGTCTCCACGGCCGATTATTGGGATAACTGCGCCGATGAAACCTGTCAGGATTGGTAGTGGTTACAAAAACTTAATACGCAGGTAATATTGAAACAGGCAAATTTGCATCGGTAATTCATATTTCCGATGGATCATAAAAAAGCTACTGATGGGGATTTGTGGCAGTATTGTCAGAATGACGATATGCAGGCATACAATGAATTGTTCAGCAGGTATTACCCCCGTATGTTCCGCCTGGCATGCCGTTATGTGCCGGATACCATGAGAGCGGAGGAGTTGTGCATGGACCAGCTGTTCCACCTTTGGGTAAAACGGCATGAGATCCGTATCATCAGTAACTTTTCCAGTTATCTTTTCCGGTCTATCCGCAACCGTATCATTAGTGATATGCGCCGTCATATCCCGGTGATGGCCGATCTGGAGGAACTGGCAGAGGAGCAGCAGCTGGACCGTCCTTCGGACTACCGGTTGTTGTCTGCCGAAGTGGAGTATTCTTACCGGGCCGTCCTCAATGAGCTGAGTCCGCAGCGTCGCCAGGTATTCACCCTGAGCCGGGAAGAGGACCTGACCTATCCCGAAATTGCCCGGCGGATGAACCTTTCGGTAAACACCGTGGAAAACTATATGGTGGCTGCTTTAAGTAGTCTGCGGAAAAGATTGAAAGAAAACGTACCCTCCGCTATTATCCCGCTTTTACTACTCAGCGATTTTCCTTCCTTGCTATAATAAACCGGATTCTCCGGGACATTTTCCATTTTTTCAACACGCTTCACGGTGGTACTGCCACCGTGATTTTTTTTTCAAAAAAAATATATCCGCATAGGTGGTACCCGATTCCCAATAGCGTCTTTCTTAACAGAGGTGTGTGTAAACCTCCAACCATGGGAAAAGCAGATCACTATTTATTACAACAATTCCTGGACGGCCGTTGCTCCGAAGAAGAGCGCCGCCAGGTGGCTATATTGCTGGAAACCCCGGAAGGCAGGGCTATACTGGATGAGTTGATGCGTCGCAGGGAAATGATGGCCTGGGACTATCCACCGGAAGAAAATGAGGAGATGCAGGAGCTGTTACGCCGGAGGCAACAGGAAATGCAACAACGTATAGCCGTGCACGAGGGCAAGCGATCCCGGACTATCGACTGGCGTAAATCACTGCGCTATGCTGCTATATGGGGTGGACTGATGATTTTGTCCGGCCTGGCCTTATGGAAATCCGGGAAAGGCCGTACAGATATACATTATGTGGAGATGACCAACCCAAATGGTGTGCCGGCCCGGCATGTACTGCCCGACAGCACCGTCGTATACCTGGCAGCAGGCAGTCGTCTTAAATATCCCGATACCTATCCCCAAACAGGCCGCAGTATTGAATTACAGGGTGAAGCATTTTTTGATGTAAAGCAGGATAAAGCGCATCCTTTCACGATACTGACTGGTACCATGCTTACCCGCGTGCTGGGCACCTCTTTTCGTATAACCGCTTACGATGGAAAAGAACAGGAAGTGATCGTGGCTACCGGTAAAGTGAGCGTCAGCATGGTACAGCAGGAAAAAGTAACGGAGCTGGCGCAGTTAACAGCCGGCCGTAAAATCACCTACCATCCTGCCACCGGCGAGGCGGTGCCCGGGATGGCAGATATCAGCCATATGGAACAATGGATGGCGGGTGACCTGATGCTGGCAGATATGACCATGGGAGAGGTGGCTACCATCCTGGAACGCCGCTATGGAGTTACGTTCCGCTTCGCCAATACCAACGCCGCGAAACATATGGTTAGCGGTACTTTCTCCGCTGCTTCCTCTCTGATGGAAGTACTGGATATGTTGGGTTTTGTGGGGAAGTTCAGCTACCGCCTTTCGGCAGATGGAAAAATATGCACCATTCAATAAATCCTAAAACATCACTATGGATAGAAACGCTACCTGACACGATTAAAAAAAAGTGTCCCGCCGGCGGCAGGACACCTTTCGCAAAAAGCCCTACGATTTGACGGTCCGAATGGCTTTACCGCAAGCACCGGGAAGTTCCCGGGGATTTACCAATCAAAAAATTCAATCAGTAAAACAGTTACAATAATATGCAAAAAAATACTTCCTCATCAGGATTATTGACCATGATGCTTCGAACGGGAAAGTACCTGTTGCTTTTCATGACAGCCATCGCCCTGATGATGCCACTGCCCGCTATCAGCCAGCAGCTGGAGGGCCAGAAGATCAGCCTGCAATTGTCCAACCGCACTATAAAAGAAGCACTGGGAGAAATACAGCAACAGAGCCCTTTTAAATTTGTTTATGGGGATGATATCAACAAATACAGCTCGGTTAAAGTATCCCTGCGTGCCGGCAATATCACCGTGAAAAGCGCCCTGGAACAGGTACTGAAAAACACCAACCTGCGTTTTACCCAACGCAATGATCATATAATGATTGATGAAAAACCTGCCGGCAGTACCCCTGCACGGCAGCAGGAGCAGGCGGTGCGTCCCGGACGTATCACCGGTAAAATCGTGAGCGACAAAGGAGAACCGCTGATCGGCGCTTCTATCCGCATCGCTGGCGACAACCGGGTTACCCAGTCCACCACCGACGGTAGTTATGCCTTCACCCTGGCGCCTGGTACCTATACGGTGGAAATCAGCTATATCTCTTTCCAGTCGCAACGCGTGACAGACGTGGTAGTAAAAGATAACGGCAACACACCGCTCACCGTGGCAATGAAAGCCAAAACCAATACATTAGACCAGGTAGTGGTGACTTCCGGGTACAAAAAAGCCAGTGTTTCCGGACTGCTGCTGAAGCAGAAAAACGCCGCTGCCTTGTCTGATGGTATCGCCGCTGAACAAATAGCCCGCAGCCCGGATAACAACGCTGCCGACGCACTGGCTCGGGTGACCGGCTTAACCACCATCGAAAAAAAATATGTAGTCGTACGTGGTATGGGCGAACGCTGGAATGAAACCGCCATCGACGGTGTTACACAACCCAGCACGGAACCGCTCCGCAAAGCGTTTTCATTCGATCTGATACCGGCCAGTCTCATCGATAATATCGTGGTGAGCAAAACGCCTACGCCGGATATGAATGCCAACTTCACCGGTGGTTATGTACAGGTCAATACCAAAGATATTCCTGATCAGAACTTCCTCACCGTGTCGCTGGGGACTTCCTATAATGATCTCAGCACCTTCCGGGAACAATTGGGCCGTAAAGCCGGTAAACACGACTTCCTGGGCTTTGACGATGGCCGCCGAAACCTGCCGGGCCGCGAGCAGGTGAAAACGCTGGACGGTCTGAAGACCGATGTTTATAAAGATCCGTTGAAGAACCCTGCACTCTATGAACAATCACGTTTATTCGTGAACGATAATTTTACTACCTACTCCAGCAACACGCCTTTAGGCCTCCATCTTAAACTGGCCGGTGGTAAGGTCATCTCTCTCGGTAAAGAAAAAAGGAACAGGCTGGGAGCTGTGGCGGCGGTATCTTTCAGAAATTCACAGGAAAGGGAACAAATTGACTTTATTTCCCGGGGTGGCTGGCAAAACGCGCTGGGACTGAACCTGGCAGACGATCATCCTAATGCATCATACCTGAATACCGGTAATACCTACAATTTTAATACTACCTGGGGCGCCTTGCTGAACGTAGGTTTCCAGACACCTAAAAGTAAACTGGCCTTCCGTAATATCTATTCCCATATCTTCAACCAGGACTTTACCCGGGTAGTAGGCTGGAATAGAGACCAGGTCAACTACAAAACAGATATTCCCGCTATTGAAGAAGTAAACAGACCTTTGTTCACTGATTTTGTACAACACAAACTGGAAGGCCGTCACCACCTGCGTATCGCTGATCTGGACTGGAGCCTTGCCCATACCTCCATCAGCCGTAATCAGAAAGATGTGACTTACCTGAGTTATTCCAACGCCATGGTAAACGGTGAAGTGGTGAACTTCCCGGTTACCAATACCATTAACTCTGCCAACCGTTTCCCTTTCAGCCGTGGTACATACAGCTACAAGGGTAAAGACCTGAACTGGAGCGTGGCCGCCGCTTTCCCTTTTAACATCCGCAGCGAAAAACAAATTTTCAAACTCGGTTATTTTGGCGCCGACAGAAACGGGGCACAGGATTATTTTGAAGCCGGGTTGTATAACCTGTCTAATAACCTGCCCAGGGAGTTCCTGTACAACTCCGCTGCCCGGCTACAGAACCCCGAAAATTTCCGTGAGAAAGGGCTGGCCTGGGTACCTACTTACGCCGGTAACTCAAAGTATGAAGGAAAGGTATTCCAGCACGCACCTTTTGCCATGTTTGACAACCGTGCCGGTAAATTCAGGCTGGTATGGGGCGTACGTGCCGAATACTATAAATATGAGGAGCTGCAAAACCCGAATGACGGACGTTATGGAAATGAGGACAAACCGCTGCCGGAAGATAAAAAGTGGCGGTATTTGCCTTCCGCTAACTTTACGTATAGCCCATGGCGTGATTTCAACTTCCGCCTGGCTTATGCCAAAACCGTTTCCAGACCACAATTTGCAGAGAGGAACCGTTTCTCTTATTACGATCCTGCGTATTCCGCCTATATATGGAATACACCGGTCAAATCCTCTATTACCGATGGTTATGACTTTAAAGCAGAATGGTACCCTGAGCCGGGTGACGTACTCTCTGGTGGTGTGTATTACCGCGATATGGCCGATCCTATCGAAATGTATAACTTCTTTTCCGCTACCAATAAAAGCGAATTCACTTTAAGAAATTCAAAAAGGGCGCAGGTATACGGGCTGGAAATAGATGTGCAGAAGAACTTCGGTTTTATTCATGAAACACTCCGTAACCTTCGTTTTACCGGTAACTTCTCTTTAAACAACAGTAAGGTGGACACCTATGGTTATACTTCCATTGATGAGGAGGGTAACCCGCTGGAAAAAGACGCGAACGGATCTCCCATCACCAAAGAAGTAGTATACCGCGATAACCGTCCTTTATACGGACAATCACC
This sequence comes from Chitinophaga qingshengii, assembly GCF_014529935.1. Lineage (GTDB taxonomy): Bacteria > Bacteroidota > Bacteroidia > Chitinophagales > Chitinophagaceae > Chitinophaga > Chitinophaga qingshengii. The sequence goes on along the minus strand of NZ_JACVFC010000001.1, from coordinate 1,917,337 downwards.
CTACAGCTATAACGTAGGCCTGTCTTACACCGGCGGCCGTTTAGGCGCTAATGTGCTGTATAACAAAACAGGCAGAAAATATACCCTCGTTGGTTCTATGCTTCGTTATGCGGAGATGCAGGCGCCTTATGGTAAAGCAGACCTGCAGCTGAGCTATAAATGTCTCCGCAATAAAAACCTGGAGGTAGTGCTGAATATCTCCAACCTGTTCAACGAAAGCATCCTGTATTATAACAACGACGCCAGCTACGAATATGATGCGGAAGTGAAAAATGTAAATAACCAGATGGACCCACGGTTGGGCAACCCATCTTTCTACACCAAACATATTGTGTTGAAACCGGGTAAGTCTGATAACTACGACAAAGGTGATCAGGTGACCTATAAAGCACATACCGGACGGCGGTTTACCCTGAATTTGAATTATAAATTCTAAAAAGACATTTTATGAAGAAATCCCCACTGGCGGTATTAATAGCAGGACTCTTCTTTTTTTCCTGCACCAAATCACAGGAAGAATTTTATCCGGAGAACCGGATCATCGATATCAGCGTTAGAGGATTGATCGCAGCCGATTCGCTCCAGTTCAAACTCGGAGACCGGATAGTGAAACCGAACGAAGAGGCGCCGGGTCTTTATTTCACCGGAAACGTCAGTGCTGACCTGGTTTCCAATGGCGCTACTACGTTCGCTGTTTTTAATGGAAAGAATGAACGCTTGCTGGAAAAAAAGATCGATGGAACGGAGATGAAGAACTTTGTTAAGTTTTTCTATGACGGTACGGCTATCATTGATAAGTTGCCTCCGCTGCCGGCCATCACGCCTGGTAACGTAGGTGTTTTGTTAACCTTTCCCGACAGAAAGTATAGCAAAGTGGCGGCAAAAGACATCCTCGCAGAAATTACGTTAACCAAAAGAGGGCAGCCTACCATCAAAAAAACATTTCCGCTGAAAGAAGATGGCACCGTTTTTATCGATCTGAATGTGCCTGCTGTTTATTCGTATATCGGTTTCCGTTTGTTGAACGCCGCCAAGCCTTCAGAAGGATATGCCGGTACTAATATTTCCTCCAACTTCACCCTGAACTCCCCCAAAGCAGATAAAGGATATGTGATGCTGGCACGGGAATATACAGATGCAGCGGGAACATTCTACGGTGTGGAAGGCATAGAGCTGACGCAATACTTCTAACATACATACGCGAAGGGCCATCCTGCGGGATGGCTCTCTTTTTTAAAATCTGCCTGCCTTTCTGAAAGCCAGAGGTGACATATTCGTCCATGTTTTAAACAGCTTGGAGAAAGACTGCGGATATTCAAACCCCAATTCAAAAGCAATTTCATTGACGGACAAATCTGTCAATATTAGTCTCTCCTTCGCCTTTTCTATAATTCTCTCCTGGATATGTTGTTGGGTGCTATTTCCCGTAAGTGTTTTGAGCATGCCGCTCAGATAATTAGGGGAGATGTTCAGTTGCCGGGATATATCCTTTACCGTTGGTATACCGTTTTCTTCCAGTGCGTCTTGTGTGAATGCTTTTTCCAGCAGTGCATCCAGCTTGCGGACAATATCATGATGCGTAATTTTGCGGGTAATAAACTGCCGCTGGTAAAAACGGGCAGAATACCCCAGCATGGCTTCTATCAGGGAGATGATAATACCCTGGCTGAAAGCATCGATATGGGCACTGTATTCCTGCGCGATGGTTTTAAACAGGCCGGTCATGGTTTGTTCTTCTTCATCAGAAAGAAACAGCGCTTCATTCATGGAGTAGTCAAAGAATTCATACTGCCGCATTTTCTGTGCCAGCGGGTGGTTCCAGAGGAAATCCGGATGGAGCATGAGCAACCATCCGGACAATGTAATGTCTTCCACTTCATCGGTATTAAAACTAAATATCCGCCCTGGTGCGATGAATTTCATCACCCCTTTATCGAAAATCGTATTCCTGTTGTCCGTATTTCATTTTCAGGCAGGCTTCGGTGGACCGGCTCATGCCTATAAAATAGAAATCGGTGGTCAGGGACATATCAACCGGCTTAGGACGTTCCGGTAGCGCAGTGATATCGATTAGGCTGATCAGCGGATGTTTGGTATCCGGCAAGCCCCGCAGCTGTAACAGCTCCTGGATACTTTTTATTTTCAGAGGAAGGTTTCCGGCCATAGTATACTAGTTTTGATGGTACCAGGTGGCGTATTCCCTGGCAAAATCAGACAATTTTTGTTTTCCCCGAACGGGTTGATGCAGGTGATAATCCTGTTGTGCTTTCCCGTTATGCATTATTTCCTGCATTTCTACCAGTAACGCTGCTACTTCCGGCGATACGCCGCTGGCTTCCAGTCCTTGTTTTACCTGTTCACCGGGAACGGTGAGCCATTGGAGATGGGGCATACCTATGGCTTCGCCTATAATTTGCGCCGCCTCGTTGCAGGTGAGCTCGTCGCTGACCACATAAAGCGGTTTAAAACCTGTAACTGCCGGAGCTTCTATCTCCGCCGCAATAGCGGCTGCAATGTCTTCCGGCGCAACAAAGGCGATCCTGTCTGCTCCGCCATAGTTGGATACAATGTTGCCCTGGTGACGGATCATCTCTTTCAGATGGTAAAAATTACTGTAAAACGGGCCTGGTCTGACAAAGGTAACAGATACGCCGGGCAGCGCCTCAAATTTTTTCTCCGGATGATAGGACTGCAGCAGGTGCGCTACCCAGCCGGAAAGTACGATCACCCGCCGGATGCCCGTTGCCCGGATAGCCTGAACATAATGATCCATATGATTGTCCCAGGCGTCCAGGTCCCGGGAACTGAAGTCCAGCGGGTTCATACAGTACACCGCATCGGCGCCGTTAAAGGTTTGCAGGAGAAAGGGCAGATCCCCGATGCTGCCGATAGCAGGCTGAGCGCCTAAAGCCAGTATCCGGCTCTTTTTATGGGGGTCGGTACTGATCAGGGTGACCTGGTGTCCTGCTTTTACCAGTAGTGTGGTGAGTGGCTGGCTGATATGGCCGAGCGAGCCGGTAAGTACAATTTTCATGTGGCATCATTTAAGGATACAAAGGTCTTCCGGAATATTCCGGCGAAAGTGTTCAGATCTCCTGAAATGGTATGAAAATGTACTAAAAACGCCGAACCTGCGACAAGCGCAGGTTCGGCGTTCATTCGTGTATCCGGTTAGGTGAATTAAAAAGACCAGGTAAAGAAGATACCGGCAGGGAATCTTGTATGGTCTTGATAGTTGGCGTTTAAGATAACTTTGTCGGCCATATTAAACACACTGGTATTATTAGTCAGGTAAGCCGGACCGTAACCTTTGATAGTATTCAGATACACTTCACCGGTGATAGGATGCACGGCGATATTGTTATATACGATATTGGCATCCTTCACCATGGTTTTGGCATCAGCCATAAACTCGGTGGTACCCAGGCTGAAAATATGACGGTATAATTTGGTGCCGGCGCCGCTGAAATACAGGGTGTCGCCTTTGGCGGTAATGCCTGGCGTAGCTCCGAAACCAGCGCTCACACTGCCTGCGGTGACATCGTTAGCTCTGATCAAAGAATAATCCCTGAAATTGATCTTCGAGATTTTGGAAGGCGCGCCGGTAGTGGATACCCAGATATTACCATCGCTGGCTTTTACTACACCGCTCACGGAGGCTTTCATATCCAGCCCAAAAGAGATCGTGTCTTTATCAGCTTCCACCACATATACCTTACTGCCGGCGGCAGCGAAGATTTTGTTGTTGGAAACGGCCATGGTGAGCTTGGCAGCGGACCTGGAGCCTTTGATGAAAGTGAGTGCTTTGGTGAGCGGATTAAATCTGTATAAGCCGTTGTTATCCCGGATGATAATATTCTCCTCGTTGAGCACGGCTACATGTGTAGGCCAGCTGAGGGTAGACAGTTCATCGTTATAGGCGCCTTCTTTCTTCAGTGTTTCCGCATTGGCCACTACCAGTAAGCCATCATTGTTGAAGCCATTTCCTACCGCATTTTTTTTACCGTTTTGGGAGATGATATAGATTTTGTTACGATAGATGTATAAATCCTGTGTCACGTTGCCCAGGTGGGTACCGTTTGCTTTAAAATAGGCACTGTCGGTCACCACGCCTTTTGGACTGATAAAGGTAAGGCTGCCGTTATCACTGGTCATATTGCCTTCATTCAGTACAAAGGTGCCGTATTTGTATTTACCGTATACTGTGATATTCGCCTTAGACGATGCCTGCAGGTTATTTTTGGAAGCGGTGACGGTAATCGTGTGCTCCCCTAAATCGGTGGTCGCAAATTTAAAGAGGGTGTCTTTCACTGCAGCGTCTTTGCCATCTACAGCCCATGCCAGGGTGCTTCCGGGAGCGGCCTTCACTTTAAATACCAGGGTGTCTTCCTGTGCTACGCTGTTTTGCTCAAGTACATTCACGATAGCAACATCAGGCACCGGCTGCGGCTCATTGGAATCTTTTTTGGAACAGGATACTGCGGTGACGGCGATCAACGCCCCCATTACTAAAACACTTTTTTTCATAAAAACTAAATACTGATTGAATTTTCTCTCTATTATGGTTACTGGTTTTTATTATGGTTGAATAGTGGCAATGTTGATACCTGACATATGCAGGTCCTGGCCGCGGCCTACTTCGGTGGAGTTTTCTCCCAGCCAGCCATTTTCCTGGTCTACGCCGGTGTATACTTTTACGAAATCGATACCTGGCAGGTTTACTTTGTTACCATTTTTATCTACCGCCCAGTCGATATCGATGCCGGCGCGGTCATCATTATTCGGGAAGTTATCTGCATATCCGTAGTTGAAAGCGTACAACACGAAATAGCTGCCCTGGCCGCTTTCATCCATACCGTTTTGGGAGAGGCGGATACCTTTGAAGGTGAGCTTATCATCTTTCACCCATGCCGGATAATAACTTTGTGAGTGGAAGGTGTTTTTGATTTTATAACCTTGTTCGCCCTGGTTGTTGGTCCACTGGATATAGTTTTTGATGCTGGCCACTCCGTCGGGGGTACCTGGTGTTTCGTTGGCAGGACGCTGATAGGTCATTTCGTAGTTGCGGAGTGTACGCAGGTCCACTTTTGCGGTAATGGCCGCGGTGTACCAGGGCTCATTTTCAGGGGAAGTGCTGCCGCTGCCTTTTATTTCATACCATTCATCCTCATCGGGTTTACCGTTTTTGTTTTTATCGTAGGCCACCATGATAATGCCTGGCTCACAGCTACCGCCAAAAGGAGGGTTGGGGCGTGGGTTGGAGTTGGCGCCGAAAGCGTTGCCTTCAATTCTGAAATCGCGTCTGCCGGCTACGTTGGTGATGGTATGGTCAAAGCCTAATACCACATAACCTCCCCAGCCACCCAGGGTGATGAAACTGGTTTCTTCTCCCACAATCGTTTTGCTTACTTTGGCCAATATGGTTTCATAGGTATCGCCTTTTTCGTATTTGGGCAGTTCGTTTACAAACTGGCCGGGCGCCGGCAGGTAGTCAAACACTTTAGCCGTAAAAGGAGACTGACTCTTTTCCGGTTGTTGTACGTTGACCAGCAGTGTGTCTATCAGCTCACCGGAGGATACTTTCACCTGGTAGCTACCTTTCGTAACGGCAGTAAACAGCGCAGTAGGCGCACCGTTGGCAGATATTCTGTATAGCTCGGACGGCGCTGACACTATTTCCCATTTTACGTCATTCTTACCCGCAAACTTGGCGGATGCTTCCAGCGTTAAGATGGTATTGGTATTGGTTTGCTGGCTCAGGTACCGGGCGACGGTAATCTGTATCACTTTCTGGATGATGTTGCCCCGGTTGTAGGCTGTGATGACAACGTTATAGGTACCGGCATCCTTCACCTTAAAATTATATTGTAATGCATTGGCGGCTCGTTGACCATTCACCGTCCATACCAGGGAGTCTACCCGGTTTTCGATGGTGGGTTTAAGCAGCAGTTCGTTGTTGACAGCCACATAATACGATGCTTCTACCCCTGTGATGGCGGGGGCAGATTCCGGGGTTTCTGCCGCCTCTTTTTTACAGCTGCTGATTAAAAATAAAGCGCAGGAGAAGTAAAGGAGAAATTTGAATTGATTATTCATGATGCAAAATTGTTGTTGAATGATAAGAAAGCCGGGCGCGGTAATGGTTTACACCATTACTGCGTCACCTGCACATTGTCTATGCACACATAGGCGGGCGTATTTAATCCGTAGGCGCCGGAATCGTTGCCTTCGAAGTTAAATTCAACACGGGTAACAGTGCCTAAGTCTGACAGGTCGAAATAAGTCCATGCGGTTAAAGGTGCTACAACAGGCAGATGGTTGCTGTACCTCGCCAGATCGATTTCCACAGGAGCGCCGCCATTGGTGGGCGTGCTGCCATTAAAGCCATATGCGAGTAATTTAAAGTAACCTGCTCCACCGGCTACATCTTTGAGTGGGGTAGCCACACCGGATGAACCAAAAGCATTACCGTTCATGATAACGCCATAGGTATAGGAAGAAAGGCATACATACATGCCGTCTATCACGCCGCTGCCGCTGGTGAAGTTCATGACAGGACGGGTAACGTAGCTGGAATTATAGCTGTCAACATAGCCGAACAACACTGCGAAGTTGCTGCTGCCATTATAGCCGCCATTTTTGGCGCCATCAGTACCTGCGTAAACGCTGGCCTGGTTGAGGTAGGAATACCACCAATCGCCAGTTTTGCCGGGTGTGTTGGATTTATTGTTCCAGTTGGAAATGATAAATCCGCCATCCCAATAGTTAACAGGAGAGGAGCCACCAGCGCCTTTGATGGCAAATCTCAGGTTGCTGGGCGTATGTACATAGGGCGCTATTTTAGTGCCGGTGTAAGCGGCGTAGGCGTTATCTGCATAAGAAGTAGGACCAGCCATGTAGCTGCTGCCTATTCCTTCAAAAGTGATCGTGCTGGTGGTGGTTAAAGTAGATTTTACGCCACCATTCACGGTTTCAGCCTGTGGTGCAGACACCGGTACCAGGTCGTTTTGTTTGGAACAGGACGTGGCGACAGCCAGGCTGAAGAGGGCGACTATAAGGGTTTTGCTACTAAGGGACTTTTTCATAAGTCGTAATTTTTAGGTTATTATTAAATGGGGAAACGCCCGGCTTTCTTTAATTTTTGAGTGTTTTATCCAGTATGCCGCCAACATGTAACATCCTGCCTTCTTCCATATTGACATCTGTCCGTTGTCCATCGACGAGCTCCACAGGATATACGGCCTTCTGAATTTTGACGAAATCAATTCCCGGCAGTTGTACATATTCTCCTTTATCATTGACGGCCATATCAATGTCGATGTTCAGCGTTTGCTGGAAGGAAGGTGTACCTGTCAGGTTTTTGGTAATACGTTTTCCTTTACGGGTAAAGGAATTTTTCCAGCCATCCAGTATGGCTACATTTTTGGAAGCGATATCAACCATGCTTAAACCCGGGAAGAAGCCTCTGGTGGAGAACGCGCCGCTGCTGGTCATGGAACTGCTGAACGTTTTATTGGTTAATACTTCGCCCTGTGCAGACTGGGTTTGGTTGTCTTTCCAGCTAAAGGAGGTGTATATTCTCTTCTCGTCTTTATCAGTTTTTAAGTAGGTAAAAGTCATTTCATAATTAGGTATCACTCCCAGTCCTGTATCATCATTTTTAATTTCATACCATTCATCGGCGTCAGCTTTACCATTTTTGTTGCGGTCATAGGCGACATATACAGTAGGAGCATCCGCCTGCGAGCAAATAGCAGTCAGTTCCAGCTCCGCTTTATCAGGTGCATTGGCGACCGTGTGATCAAATTTAAACGTAGCAGATCCACCCCAGGAGCCGATGACCAGCATCGGATACTTGCTATCTTTCCGCAGGGCGGTGGCTTTGGCTAAAAAATCGTTGTAGGTGAGGGGATATTCCGCGCCGTACTTCCAGGAGTCTGCAGAGCCGATGACAGACCAGTTATGGTTTTTAGCAGGAGAAGGCGCGTATTCCAACACCATATAGGCGTTATTGTTATACTGTGCAGCCGTCACCGTTATTTTACGGGTGGCGGTGGTGGTTTGTTTTCCGGCGGTAGTGCGAAGCGTTAGCTCGTAAGTACCGGCTTGCGGCGCAATAAAGCTCAGGTTTCTTTTTTTGCCAATCACAGAATCCCCGATTGTCCACAGGTATTGGTAATCGAACCGGTCGGGGCCTGTAACAACAGGTGTGATGTCGGTTACCTGGCACATGGGAACAGCGGGTAGTTCATCAATAGCAATGGTGATCTGCTTTTCTACCAATATCCGGAAAACCTGTTCGCCTGAACCGCCTTTATTATTGGCTTTAAAAGTCACTTCATAATTTCCGGCAGCGGTAGCCTCAAATGTATAGTTTACCTGGCCCGTAGCGGTTTCTTTGCCATTCACCGACCAGGCATATTCATTGCCTTTCAGGTTCGTGATATTGGGCGCCAGCACCATTTTGTCGCCGAGGTTCAGTATGATAGTATCTGCTTTGGTGCCGGAAATATCCGGCGCATTGTATTGTTCTTTTTTACAGGCCGCTGCCAGTAAAAGAGCGGCTGCTATTAGTTTCAGGAAGTAAATTTTTTTCATGTATCGGGTGGTTGATTTTTATGGGCGATTAGGTAATAAGGCAAAGTGGGCCGGTATATCCCCGGTAACAACACTCCATTTCTTTTTCCCTTCTTTCGAAAAACAGTACAACATACCGGGCGTTACATAGTTCCCGGCGTCTGTTACATAGATGTCTTTGGTGATAGGATTTACCATGATACCATAAGGGATTTCTATTTCTTTATTGGTGCCGTCGGTGATAAAAGCGCGGCTGACCACCTGATGCGTGCGGGTATCTACAATACCATAGGTAATGGTATTGGATTGTGTTATTTTACTCCACTCTGTGCTGTATATGTAGAGCGAGTCTCCGTCCAGGTAGTAGTTGCTGACGGCGATAGACACGGTATCCGTTACCCGTTGGGTGGTTTTGTCTATAAAATAAAGCCGGGACGGGAGTGACTTGTAATCACCCCTGGAAGTAACCCATAGATCGCCGCGTTTATCAGCCAGAATATGATGGAGGTTATACGCTACGTCGATCCGTTTATCTTCTTTAAACGTTGCCAGATCAATAACGGAAACCGTCCGCTCATAATTGGCCGTATTTCCTGCACCCATGTAACCACCTGAGTTAGCGACATAAATTTTACCGCCGGTAATTTCGAGGCAGTCAGGCTGGAAACCAACAATACACTGGTCCACTACAGCGAGAGTGGCAGTATCCACCTTGGCTACATAACCTTTCTGTGTATAATTGGGATTAATTTGAATGGGGCCGGCGTAAGAAGTGATATAGGCGTATCCGTTATAGAACTTAATATAACGACAGTTGGGGATTTGAATTTGTCCGATCCTGCGCGCTGTTTTGGCATCCATCACTTCTACCTTGTTGGAGGCGTTGATCACCGCGTATAACTTGTTGCCATAAATGGCGATATCGTTCCCTACATCGCCCAATTGTTTGGGTACTGTTGGATTGATAGCAGCATAGATGTTTCTTTTATATACACCGGTCGCATAGTCGAAGTAGTCCAGCGTACTTTTGTTACTGCCCATATTGCCTTCGTTAAGAAGGTAGAATCCCGTGAAGGTATTTTTAGATGCCGTGTCAACGGTAATATCATCACCCGGAAATACTTCTACATCCTTCCTGCAGGCCGACATGGCAACGAAGAGAGACAACAATGCGATGAAGCATAAGGAGTGTTTTCTCATAGCTCAACGGATAAAATGAGTTTATAATTTCGTTTAGGCATCGGGTAGTTCAATACCACTTCATAATCCTGGTTCAATACGTTATTCAGCTCTCCGGCGATCCTGAAACGGTATCGTTTAAACTGAAAGTTTTTTGAGGCCGACAGATCACTGGTATACCATGGCTGTTCATAGTTTGCGGGTATATTGGCGGAATTATGATAACGTTCGCCAACGTAAATGAAACTATAATTCAGGCGCCATGACTGATATTGTATGCTTGAAATAAGCGAACCGCTATGCCAGGGAATATAGGGGATCTGACCGCCATAGGTGAGTTTTTGCAGGGTGGGATTTAATCGTTTGGTGAAATCCTGCGCCAACTGATAGGTGTAGGTAGCCCTTATATTCAGGGATATATTTTCCGGCAGCGCAAATGCCCAATCGGAGATTACATCCACACCTTTTATCTCCACAGTGCCCAGGTTCATCATCATCCAGCGATACATACCACTGCCTTTGGGAACGGCCACTATTTTATTGGTGACCTGGTTAAAATAAAAATCGGATTGTAGTTGCCACTCACGTAATGCGGTACCAGCAAGGGTTTTGCGATACACGAAACCCAGGTTGTATTGATGCGTGTATTCCGGTTCCAGTGCGGCATTACCAATATCTGTGTAGTACAGGTCATTAAAGGTAGGCATCCGGAAAATGTTCTTGTAAAAGGCTCTGATGTTAAGGTCCGCCTGGGGGAAAGGTTTGTAGGAGAGGAAGACCGCCGGGGTAACCTCCCTTTTAGGAGATGCAGCTATCACGGAGTCGCCAATGGAAGTATTTCCCATGGTGATCCGCTCGTTGACAAACGTCCCTAAAATGCTGGCCTGTAGTTTCAGTTTCCCCAGTTCTGCTGCCCCGGCCAATGCTACCAGGGAAGTAAACCTTCTGGGAAACACAAAGCCTTCCATGTTGGAGCGTAAGGTATTGTACTGGAAGTCGGTGGATAAATTGATATCAATCTTTTTCGATACACTGTACTTGTTGGCGATAGATCCATACCATTCCTGTTGATGGAAGTTGTTATCGATATGCATTAAAGTAGTATCAGGGTTCAGGTAACGCATATAGTCGTTGGCGAATTTCGCGTTGACTTGTATATCGTACCCTTTGATAATATTTTTTTGCAAAGAGCCTTGCAGGAAGAAGTTCCTGTCCCACTGCCTTTGTGCGTTTTTCCAGACGTTGTTGACGATGGCGCCGGGTATGCCTCTTTCTGAATTATAGAAGTAGGCTTTGGCGTTCCACATGCCCCGATTCAAGTTGCCATACAGGCCGCTTTCGATCCGTTGTGCGTTGATATCTCCGTTTTGTCGGACGGCAGTGGTATCCCAGGCAAGCTCTTTTGTATCATGGTATATTCTTTTGTAGCGAAAAGGATAACGGCCGGATGACCGGATGTATTCACTGCTGATAGAGAAGTTGATATCTTCCGTCAACTTTTGCTCTACTAATACAGAGGGGTTGATTAAGTCGAAAGATCCTGTTTTGAAAACGCCTTTGAAGTTGGTAGTTTTGGTTGAATCGAAGACGGGTTTTCTGCTCCGCAGATAAATACTGCCGGATGATCCATAGTCTTTGGCAGGCTGAAAAATATCGCTTTTCTGGCCATTATACAAAGAAATAGATTCGATGTTGTCCATCGAAAACTTTCCAAGGTCTATCTGTCCGTTTTGGGCGTTGCCGAGCTGTATGCCGTCGTAGAATACCCCCATATGGTTGGTGCCCATGCTACGCATATCCACGGTTTTTAAACCGCCTATACCGCCGTAATCTTTTACCTGTACGCCTGCGAAGTATCGTATAGCGTCTGCTACAGAAAAGCTGTTTAAACTCTTTAAGGCTTCGCCTGAGAGTTTTTGCGCGGGGATCACTTCCTTATATCCGGATGCTGAAATGGTAACACCCCGCAAAGTCTTTACAGCTCCGGTATCCACGCGGATGGAGTCACGATGATGATGTTGTCCGTACAGGTGGGTACAGATAAATGCTAAAAACGTTATCAATAACGTTCTTACTGCGTTTGACATATAATAATTGAGTTCGTCCGACTAACGGATGACATACGACAACGAAAGACCCCGAAATAAATCAGTGCAAGTTGTATTCAAAGCCTCATCCTCGAAAGCTTTAAAATTTATCTGCATTGGCAGGTCTCCTGGCTTGTTCTCACTGTTGACGGCCTTCCCATTTTTATTCACTAAAAACAGTGGCTAGCAGAATGTCAAAGTGTGTTAATAGAACTTACAGTAGCGGGTCTGCTCAGGATTTGCACCTGATTCCCTATTAATTTTAACATTGTGAATGTTATGTTAAAAACCTAATGCGGCGTGAAAGTACAACAATTAATTGAAAAGGCCTAAACGAAGAGGCAGGCTGTAGATATATATGGGAATGTTATATGTGGTCCCGGCTATCCCGGTCTGCTATCTGATGGAGTATGTCCGTTGCAACAGACTTTTCATAATCCGCTATGTCATCATCCGGCAGTGTATGCATAACGTTGAGCAGGTGTTTTCGGGCTGCTGCTGTTTCGCCGTTGATAAACAATAGTTCCCCCAAAGCGCAGCTCGCCCGGATAAAGAGCAATGGATGCTGCTCCTGGTCAATATGGGTAATGATGTCGTGCAGGATACCGGATGCTTCTTCTGTTCTTCCAATATCTAAAAGACGTAAAGCCTTCTTGAACTGATTTTCCGGGTTGATGATATCCATATCGTTTAACAAAATTTCTTCTTACAACCGTTATAAAGATGCGTTTGTAAAATACTAAATTTTCTGATGTTGCAAGAAAAGCCGGCAGCCTTGCATACCAATGGGATGCAGGACTGCCGGAGAATTAAAGGGGTTTAATTTTTTATAAAGGTAACAGCGCTGTTCCGGTTGTTGCCATCGCCACTGATCTGCAGTATCCAAACGCCGGCAGGGAGACGGCTTACATCCAGTTGTACGGTATGGTAGCCGTCATGCGCGGAGGCATACGGTACCTGTTGCACTGGTTGTAAGGTGGTACTGTTAAGAATAGAGAGATAAAATTTTCCTCCTGCCGGTGCGGAGAATTTCACGTTCAGCACATTGCTGGTAACCGGATTGGGATACACGGTAGCCGCAGGGCTTGCAGCCTGACTGATAGCTGCTGCGCCGCCGCAGTCCCGTATATAGGTCCAGGGCTGCCCGGCTCCGCTGTTCTGGTCCGGCGGATTGTTTTGTGTCCACCAGTTGGCTTTATAGATTTTGTTTTTATACACCGCCTGGTCGTTGGCCGAATAGGCTTTGGAAGATAACCATGCTGCAATGCCGCTGCAGCCGGTATCTGTCCGGGGCCCGCCGGTGCACGCGCCCAGCAGTTCCCAGGTGTCGCTGGCTCCGGGTACGCTGGCACTGCCGGCCCACCATTTATTGCGATAGATATTGTTGTTATACAGCACAATATTTCCTGCGGTGGTATAGTTCTGGGAAGCCTGCCACTGCGGAAGATTGGCGCATCCTTCAAAAGTATTGCTGTTCCAAACGGCAAAACTGATGGTGGTAGCAACGGTATCCAGTCCATTTCGTATACCCTTTGCCGTGGCAGTGTATTTATTATAGGCCGGCGGCGTCCATTGTATGATCGAATCATTGAACAACTGGCCGTTGACAATAATCTGGACTTTACTGATCTCACGACGGGGATCATTTTTGGTAACGGCCAGGGTAACCGGTCCTAACGACGTGGTGGAAAGGATGCCATTGGCGGGTTGTACGAAACGAATGGATGTAAGGCTGGCACATTCACCGTTGTCAACGGTGAACCGGGGCATGCTGGCACATCCGCAGTTGGCGGTGTTGTTACCGCCATTGAGTTCCAGGCTTACCTGTTTGATAGTAGCATAACGCTGATAGTGCGCGATGCGGCTCTGCGCTTTGGTATTCTCTTGTCCGCTGCCGCATTCGAGACCACCATTGATGATGTTGATGGTAGCGCCAAAACCGGGTTTCATACCGGCGGTTTGTTGTGCCGGTGTGGGTGTCCATTTACCGGGAATCATTACATCATGGCAGGATGGTTTGGGGTACTGCGGCGCCATCCAGAACCAGATACCGGTTTCAAAGGCAATGGCGCCATCTTGTATCACCTTTTCGGGATTGGCGAGCAGGATGTTTTTGTCGCCGAATATCAGCTCACTGGCCTGACCGTAGTTGTAGTTGTAGCTGAGCTGGATAGGACCCCGGCCATGATATGACTTACCCGGGGCAGGCGGATAAATGGTGTTGGTCTCATCCCGGTACCCGATGTTGTTGGTGCCTTCATAACCTTGTTCTTCCCGGAAATACAATCCCCAGGCGTATTGCCCGCCTGGTGCGGTAGGCCATCCGCCGGTTGTTTCCTGGGATATGTTGGCCAGAAAGGCTACCAGCTCCCTTTTACGGGCGTTGATATCGCCTTCTGCCACAAAGGTGCCATAGTCCAGTACCTGGGTAATAATGGCGAGCCCGTTCCAGGTAGGATCATTAAAACCCGGATCTGTTCTGATCACGGTAGACACGCCCGTGGTTTTGTCGGTACGGGTGATCCGGTAATAATCAGTGCCGCAGCGCCTTTCCAGCAGCACTTTCACGTTGGACATACGCCTTACTGCTTCCACGAAATTGGCGTAGGAATAGAAGTCCTTAGCCGCACTGGTGGGCAGGGTACCGGCGCCGGTACGATCATCCGGATTAAAACGGTGTGGAAAAAGTACATCCCATTCTGCCGCACTGATCAGGGCGGCAACCGTAGTGTCGGCAGGGAGAGCAGATTTGCTGTTGGCTGAAGTGTGTGACCAGCATAACAGGCATAGTAATACAATAGAAATCAGCGGGGGGATTTTCATAACCAGCTATGTTTGAAGGGTGGAAAAATACCCCTCAAACTACAATCCCTCCTTGCTACTATACAGCAGCCCTAACGGAAAAGTATAATCGTTACAGGTAAAATGAATATTGCACAGATCACTGCCGTACAGTGGCTATTGCACTGTTGCCATTATAAAATGCAACCGATAATCATTAGTAAATAGTGAAAAAAGTATGGAAAAATACATGGCTGGGAAACGGGTGGGTAAAATCGTATACTTACCATGTGAATGGAGGACATCGGATTAACAAAAAAGTGATATTTTCGCAGTGATAAAACCTATATAGAGAATGATAGTTAACCCCACTACCACGGTTTACCGGAAACAAGTCGTTGAAGGATTTTCAATTCCGGCCATTATTCACAATGGCAGCTACTTTTTTGTGGATATAGCTGTTTATGCCGATGGGAGAGTAGATTGCTGGAATTTTGAGGACCTCGAACACTTTAAAAAAGATGTTAAAAGGGGCTGGGTGGAAGTAGCCATCCCGGACAATGAAGCCATCTCCATCCATGGTCTTGGCAGCTGGATCATCACCAATGGCTCCTGGCTGTTTAACAGGGATAGTTTTATTGATTATGTTTTATCGTTGATAAAAACACTAAATCCCCGCATGGAAAACATCTACCAATACCGCGAAAAGATGGTGGGTAATGTCAGGATAGGGGATAGCGCCAATGGTTCCATCTACAAGGAACATAAAAGAAGTGCAAATGATTTGTTTCCGGATAAGATAGGCGGTCAGGGCATCCACTTGTTTTACAAGGTGGCAGATGCGTATTATCTGATCAACGTGGTGGTTTTCTCCGATCTTACTATTGGCCTGCATCGGCTGGAAAACACGGTCAGCCTTACCTTACCCGAATTCGAGGAACTGATACAAAAAGAAATCATCATTGCTGAAATCCCTGACCAGGCCCGGGTACATATTTATGGCCTGGGAAGTTTTACAATCCTGAAGCGTCAATACAGCAACGATATCCAGGAAAAATTACTGGAGGTAAAAGACATGATCAGGGAGATAAAAGGGGAGCCCTCCAGCATCGACGTTTGCAGGGCAGCCTACCAGCAATACCTTGATCAGCCAACGCAGGAAAATAAGGAACTGTTGCGGACCAGTTATGAAAACGTGCCGGATCATCAGAAAATGTATGTCGGTGATATGGACACCAAAGATGTGGCGGTGAGAATGATCATTTATGGTGACCAGGAAATTGAAAACTGGTCGCACTACCGGGTGGCAAAGGCCAGGAACGAAAAATTACCCACGATTAACGTACCCAAACCTACCGATGAAAGTGAATCATAGTTGGAAATTCATCATAGCATTGCTGCTGTTACAACAGCAGGCATGGGCGCAGCAGGTATTTCAGGTGGATAGTGTGGACGTGTTGGACCTGCATAAAGGACGTATGTCATTTTTTAAGGCAGATAATCGCCCTGGAATTTTTCGTTTAAAAGAGATCGGTATCACCCTGAAACCTGCCTGGGACCGCCGGGAAGATGAACGAAACACAACCTCGGTTATCGAGGTTGACCGTGACTATAAGTGGCAGGATACCGCAGGGTGGGCGAGCGGACATCGCCTGTTGCCCGTAAAAGATATTAAACCCATGCCGGTAAAGGATCTGCTGGGTATGCTCAGCAGTTACCGGTGGGAGAAACCAATAGCAGACACCCGGGACGAAGACGGCCCTGGGAAGGAATGTTTTTCAGCCTTTAATCAATTTCTTTTCGGACGGCAGACATATCGTTATACTGTTAACCGGCAAGGTTTTGGCGCCTATTATACCAGCGAAAAAAAAGATACGGGAAGACAGTGGCGGGTATCTGATGCCTCGCTGTGCACTTACTGTGTGCTGGATATAGGGAACAACAGGCATATTATTGCCCTGATAGATAAATTAGGCGATATAGCGGGATATATCATTCCGGAGCGAAAGGGGATGACCATTTGTTGGGAAGATACCGATTTCAGTAACGGTACCCTGGTAAAACAGGACACAAGGACCTTTTTGCCCGGTGATCCGCTATCTCAGGAACTGCAGGAGTTTTACCGTATCCGTACCCTTGCCGGTCATCGGCAGCAGCTGGAAGACCTTTGGGGTAATCCGGTATTGCCGGGCGTGTATGATTCCGTTTTTTTCAACAAACATTTTGTTATCACCCGGGATAACACCGCCGGCGGCGTACAATACACTGTTTATAACGATGGGCTGAAACGGCTGCCGGTATCGGGCCGTATCCGCCAACTTTATCCGGATCACTATTATCTGCAGGGACTGATTGGTAATAAGCCCGTCTACCTGGATAACACCGGTAAAATCATTGATACACCGAGGATAGTGATTGGTTATAACGTATGCGGTACCGTTAACTCCTACAGTTATCAGTTAACAAACGGAACTTATGGCGTAACCGCTACCCTGGGCGGATTTGCCCAGGAACACGAACATAGTAAGGCCGTGATTTTCGATGGCCTCCCGGCTGGTACCACCTTGTGTTTCATCAATGGCAGTGATAAAACGGCATTCGATGATAATGATATGTTCATCCGGGGGAATGCCATTCCGCCGCTATGGATACTGATACAACAAAATAATAAATGGGGGATCGCCACTTTTGATGAGCGAAATGCTGACTTCGGCAGGCATGAAAAGCCCCGGGACAGTATACGCCTGAACAATGACAGTTACGCCAGGTACCGGTACCGTTATGCGCCTGCACATGATACCCTGATACCCGTTTTAGCGGTGGTTTATGATAGTATCGAAAAGACAAATGGTAACGTACCCGCGTTACGTATATACAAAGATAACCTGGTCGGTTATTTCCCTATCACCCAAGATGCGCATTACAGTTCCCTGGGGGAAAACAGCGGATATTTTATCCGCTTTACATTACCCAACGGGAAAAAGGGGTGGCTGGATAAGCGGGATGGTAAAGAATACCCGGATGAATAACCAGTCTTTATGGAATCAGACCTTCCCTGCATCTTACACGGAAAAACGACCATATGTTTAGATTAACCCTGCTATGTTGCCTCCTGTTGACGGGTGTGAAAGTATATCCTCAGCGTGCCACGATTCATGTATTGGTAGCCCTCTGTGATAACAAATACCAGGGCATCGTAAAAGTGCCCGCTAAGATCGGGAATGGACAAGATCCCGCTAATAACCTGTACTGGGGCTGCGGGTATGGGGTGAAGACCTTTCTGAAAAAACAGGCCGACTGGCAGTTTATCAAACAGGTGTCTCATCCCGCTGACAATATATACGAACGTATTATTTTAAGGCACCGGAAAAGCGGTACCTACCTGGTGGCTGACGCCTATGATGGCGCTAAGATGAAAGAAACCGTTACCGATTTCCTGGACTATGCGGCGGGGCGAAAAAAGACCGGTATCGTCGTCGATTCCGGGACGGTGCGTATTGGCGGATATGCAGGGCTGATCGTGTTTGTAGGGCACAATGGTCTCATGGATTTCACCCTTCCGGTTACTCCTGCCAAAAGTGATAACCAGTCCAGGGATGTCGCTATTTTCGCCTGTGCCGGCAAACCCTATTTTTATGAGAGCATCCGCAAAGCTGGCGCCCAACCGCTGATCTGGACTACGCACCTGATGTCGCCGGAGGCCTATACGCTGGTGCCGGTGATCAATGGATGGGTACAGCAGGAGAAGCCCGCTGTTATCCATGAACGGGTAGCACAGGCTTATCAGCAATATCAGCGATGTGGTATAAAAGGCGCGCGGAAATTGTTTGCCACCGGGTGGTAATATATCAAATTTAATAAAAATTATATGTATAAGTGTTGACAATATTCAATATAATTGTTATTTTTAAATTTTATTAACCTATTACCTAACACTATGCAGCAAGTCTACACGCCCCCTGCCCCGGGCGGCCTCTTTTCTTCTCCCAGGTTGAAGTTTATTGGTAACGGCGGAACCTATTTCGGTATCCTGATCGTCAACGCACTGTTATGTGCTATTACCTTAGGCCTTTACTATCCCTGGGCGAAAGCCAAAAAATTAAATTATCTCTACCAGTCCACCACCCTGGAAGATTCCAGCTTTACCTTTAGTGGTACCGGAAACGAGATGTTCAAAGGTTTCATCAAAGCCATCGGGTTGTTGATCGGCTTTGGTATTATTATAGGCATCCTGATGAGGGTGCATGTCGCGCTCGGCATTATCGCGTACCTCGTTGGGATAACGCTGCTATTGCCTTTTGTTATTCACGGCGCCAGCCGCTACCGCTGGTCCAGAACATCCTGGAGAGGTATCCGCTTCGGATACCGTGGCGACAGGTCCGCTTTCGTGGCCCTTTTTATTAAAGAATTTTTACTGACAGTAGTTACCCTGGGCTTCTATGGCTCCTGGATGGTCATCAACCTGCGGAACTATATTATCAGCAATATCCGTTTCGGAAGCGGTGAGTTCAAATACAAAGGCGATGGCTGGGATTTCTTCGTGCTCAATATCAAAGGCTACTTCCTGACGATCATTACCCTGGGTATCTATGGCTTCTGGTGGCAGGCTGATGTTTTCAGATATTATATCGATCATATGACTTTATCACAGGGTGACAGATCCTATACTTTCCGCTCTACTGCTACCGGTGGTAAGTTTTTTGGCGTGATCCTGCTGAATATGCTCATCATCATTTTCACCCTGGGTATCGGATATGCCTGGGCTGAGGTGAATATGTTTAAATTCATCGCTGAAAATATTGAAATTGAAGGCGATGTGGTGCTGGAACAATTATCTCAAACGGAAGAGGAATACACCAATGCTATGGGCGAAGACCTGGCGGACTTCCTCGATCTGAGCATCATCTAAGCAAACAGGCCATGTATCCCGGAAAATATTTCGATAATAAAACAGCTGCGCTGACTACCGTAGATATTCAGTTCTACCAGGAATACCTGGAGTTCAGGATGAACAGAAACGGGGTACGCAGCCGTCTTTCCTGGCTGTATAAAGAAATCAATGTACAGTCGGTGAACGGTAAGCAGTTGCGCATCAGCACAGCTGCCGAAGGCGGGTTGGAAATAGATGATCCGGAATGCATCAGCGCCTTTTCAAAATTATATTACGCTAACCGGGGCTACTCCGTTCATGAATGGTTGCTCCGGTTAGGTAATAAAGCGGTATATACCGTCGCCCTGGTACTGTTACTGATTGTGGGCCTCTGTTATTTTGTGGTATTACCTATTCTTGCTGACCAGGTAGCCCAAACGCTCCCTCGTTCTTTTGATAAAAAACTGGGTGAGCTGGCCCAATCCACCCTCGATGAAACGACAGATACCGCTGGCAGTAAATTACTGACGGCGTTCGCCGGTAAGATAAACTGGGAAACACCGGATACGCTTACCTTTTCTGTTAAGTCCAGTAAAATTGACAATGCCTATGCCTTACCGGGTGGCTATATCGTTGTGTATGATGCATTGTTGAAAAAAATCAAAACGAAAGAAGAGCTGGCGGCCCTCTTAGCACATGAGGTCTCGCATGTGAAGTTCCGTCACTCCACCCGTAAGCTGTGTAAAGACATGAGCACCACCTTGTTGCTGGATCTGTTTCTGGGCGGCATGGGCGCCTATTCCGGCCTGTACAAAAATGCCAATACCCTACACTCACTGAGCTATTCCCGGAAGTATGAAAAAGAAGCCGACCTGGAAGGCCTTACCCTGCTGAAAGACAACAAAATCGACCAACATGGCATGTTGCATTTAATGGAAACACTATCTTCCATCAAACAACCGGTCAATATGCCTACCTTTTTAAGCAGCCACCCCCTCACCAAAAACAGGATTAAATATGTCGACAGACAAATAAAGAAACATCCTGCTCCTGCTGTACAAAACGAAGACCTCGAAAAAGCTTTCAGAAAATTAAAGGAATTATATCCTTCCTGATAAATATAAAAGAGGCTGTATTATATTGATAATACAGCCTCTTTTATATTTATATATACTTACTTTTTACGCTTTTTTCCCGTATTTTCTACAGGCCAGATCATAATAGATCCATCATCAAAACCCATGCGAAGAATAGCCTCTTCAGTGCCATGGTTGACAGTTGCATCCAGCGGTCCATCGCTCTTGGGCACAAATTTTTCATCAAACAACGTTTCGTAGATCTTAAGCAGCTGCGCTCTTTTACCGGCTATTCCAATATGCAGTACTTTTCTGGTATCTTCATCAAAGTCGTAAAAAACACGGAACTCCCAATCGTCTTTAAACCAATGGATAAAGCGGCCATCGCCCTTGCTTTGCTGGTCAATTTTAGCAGAAGGTACCAGGCCAATTACCTTTCCTATTTTTTCACTTACACGGGGTATATCATCCACTGAAATGCCCAGGTAGTTGCTGTAGCTGATGGGAGCTGCCGAGGCTTTTGCCTTCACCTTCTCCTCATAAGCGGAAGCTTTTTCTTTAGCCTTTTTCTTCTCATAGGCCTTTCTGGCTTTTGGTGTCATCATGATCTTGATGGACCCATTCGATAAGCCACTTTCCATAACTACATCTTCGTCGCCACGGGTAAGATCGGCACTTTTCCTTTCAAAGCGTTTTCCTAACTGAAACTTCGGGTCAAAAAGTGCCTGGTAAATTGTCTGTACCTCCGAACTGGCTCCCACTATCGTTATCCCGATGATTTCCCAACTATCTTCATCTACGTCGTAAATTACCTGAAATTTGGGTTTGTCACCATCCAGTTGAGACTCATCGGTTTTAAACCAATGAATAAACTGGCCATCACCTTTGGTTCGCTGCTCCGGGTTACCAACCGGTATCCGCCCCGCCAATTTGCCTATCGTTGCACTTATCTTTCCTACTTCATCTGTGGAGGTACCCAAATACTTCCCACTGCTGGTAGGAGCTTTTATATCTCCGGACTGGGCTATGGTTTTATCACATGCCAATACTAAAATAGCGAGTATCATGAACCGCCACATAACTGAAAAAGGTTTCATTGTCAACTGATTTATCGCGCAAAGATAAAATAAAGATAGTTTTGTACCTATTGCGCCCGGTTTCTCTCCTCTTCATTACCGAAATCCCGTTGTTTTACCCGGATACTGTTTTTGCCAAACTTATAACTGATGGAAATCCTTCCCCCGCGGCTATCTCCATAGGTACGCACGGTGTTCTTCACGGCATTGGAATAATAGGTGATGAGCGGACGTTGGGCATTCAGCAGATCTTCGCCGGTAACTGTCAGCGTCAGCTTTTTATGCATCAGCAAAAACTTCATCGACACATCCAGGATATTCAAAGAGGCAATATGAAAGATCTGGTAGCGGCCCGGTAACTGTAAGGCGTAATTAACCCCCAGGAAAACAGATTTCGACCGGTTGAGTGTAAAGTCATTGTTGGTGTAAAAATAACCGTTGTAGCCATCTGTAGATTGCACGAAGCTGGTTTTGGATTGAACGTTCTGATAGTTTACGTTAAAGCCTGTAAGGCTGTTCCACCAGGACCACCGGTTTAAATTATAAGAGGTGGAAAACCCAATCTGATAAGTATTGGCATAGTTGACAGGCGTGAGCCTGGTAATATTGGTGGCGTTATCCACAATCGATAATTCCTGTCCAAAGTCGGTTACCCTGGAATAGTAAACCGAGTTAACCCATTGCTGGCTTTTTACATAGGAAAATTCCAGGTTATCGATATAGGACGGTTTTAAGAACGGATTGCCTTCAGCATAAAAATAAGGGTTGCTGCGAACCACAAACGGGTTCAGATAGTCAAAATCCGGTCTGCGAATCCTGCGGCTGTAATTGAGCGAGAAAGAATGATTGTCATTGGGTACATAGGTAACATATGTTGTTGGAAACAGTTTGATGTAATGGTTGTTGTTGGTCTGGTCCAGGTTTTGGGAGTACCCTTTGGTTTGGGTGGCTTCCATTCGCATACCTGCCTGGGTTTCCCATTTATCGGTTATTTTTTTGCTGGCGGAAAAATACAATGCTTCGTTGTACTCCTTGTAGTTAAAAACATTGGATTGATCCGTATTTAATACAGGCGTTCCCGTATGATGGTCGTATACAATGAGATCGTTGTTGGTGTTGGTATAGGATACCCGGCCACCCAGGCTGAGGTTGGCCCATTTATACGGAAGTGTTATATCTGTTTTGGCTGCATAGTTGTTGATGCTGTTAATATTGGTATTGGCTGAAGAAAAGAAGCTGCCCGGAATAATATTTTGTTTATGATCCAGCTCGTTCCCGGAAAAGAAACGGTTGTCGGTTTTCCGGTAATTAAAGCAGTCAAAGTCGACCGAAATGCTCTTCCCTGTGGTATCCAGTGCAAAGGAATGGTACCAGTTAAGGGCATTCATCTGTGGTTGGTTACCGGCATTTACAGTGGAGGTAACAAAACCATCAGCGGTTCCGGTGGTGTTATTAAAGCGGGTGGTAAATGGTTGACTGCCGGATGTCCGGTCTGTAAAGCTGCCCAGGTATTTGAAACCTGTTGTCCATTTGTTGGTCAGCTTATAGTCAACACCAAGGCCGGCGCTCATTACATCGCTTTCGGACCTGGTACGTGTTTCCTGCATCCAGCGCTCGTTGGTGTAGAATATCTGATTATCGGAAGTGGTTAATAATTGTTGTTTTCCTTTGGAGAAAGATGCCTGTAATGACAGTTTGTTATGATTATAGTTGAATAATCCCTGAAGGTTTCCACTGGCATAGGTCTTCTGCGTATAGGATGCGCCGATGCTGGCATCCCAGGTATTAGCCTTCGCCTTTTTCAGTTTGATATTGATTAATCCGCTGTTACCTTCCGCTTCATATTTAGCCGGCGGTGTAGTAATGACCTCTATGCTTTTGATATTATCCGCCGGGATGGATTTCATCAGCGTAACCAGGTCTTCCTGCGACATTCTCTGCAAACGGTCGTCTATCATCACCAGCACTTCCCCTTTACCCACTATGGAAACGTTATCGTTCTGTACCCTGACGCCCGGCGTAGATTTCAGCGCATCCAGGGCGTTGCCGCCGGTAGGCATGACGGCATTTTCGATGTTAAAAACCAGGCGGTCGACTTTTTGTTCGAAGATTTTTTTCCGGCTGGTAATGGTGACGCCCTGTAACGCGGTGCCTTCCTGTATTTCGATGACGCCCAGGTCCATATCCCGGTCCAATGCGACTGCTTTGTTCAGGTATTCTTTCCCAAATTGTTTGATAATCAAACGGTAGTTATCTTTCCCGGCTTTCATGGAGAAATGGCCCAGAGTATCGGTCATGGCTTGTTGTACCGGCACGGAGTCATTTTTAACCAAAGTGACGTACATAAATTCCATAGGCGTTTTTTGTTGGCCGACAACTTTTGCTTTGATAGAAAACTGCTGGCTGAAAGCATAGACATAATTCAGCATGATGGCCGATAAAAGGATAATCCGTTTCATGTGTTGTGAGTTAAATTGTGACACAAAAATCACCGGAATGGATACCTTAAACTATTTTTATCGACAAACCCCTCCGGTTGATCGACAAACCCGATTTCATAGCTCTCTCAAAATCAATACTTTTGTAAAAAGAATACGATGTTGTATAAAGGGACACTATCAAAAAAGGCTGAACTGGTCATCCACCTCCTGTTTTGGGCGCTGGCAGCCTATGCCACTTTTGTAAAAAGCCGCTTCCGGGTGGAATGGGTTGTCCCCGACCTGTTTTATACAACCTACCTGATTGTATTTATCAGTACCTTTTATTTTCACTATTTCGTAGTGATGAAGCAGGTGTTCAGATCGTTTCAATGGAGGAAATTACTGGCCGGGATATTCATTTCCTACCTGTTTTTTACCGGGTTGAGATGGTTGACAGAGCAGGTGGTTACGGCCCTGCTGTTTAACAAGACCAATTATACCGATCCCACTTTTATCAACTATATGCTGGACAACCTGCAGTATAGCAGTATGCCCATTATCTTCAGTTCTTTGCTGTGGTTTGGTATTTATTTCATCCGCCTTTTGGAGTATAATAAAGCCATCCTGGAAGAGAACAAGAACATCGAAATTAAATTCCTTAAGGCGCAGATCAACCCGCATTTTGTATTCAATACCCTGAATAATATTTATTCCATGGTTTATTTTCAATCGGACAAATCGCTGACCGCCATTGAGAAATTGAGCCAGGTGATGCGGTTTACCACCTACGAATCACAAAAGGAAAAAATCCAGTTGCTGGATGAAATCAATTATATCAATGCATATATTGAGTTGGAGCAATTGCGGCACCAGGAAGCCGGCTATATTCATTTTGTCAGCGATATTGCCCGGGAGAATATACAGATACCGCCCTATATGTTGTCGCCTTTGGTGGAGAATGCTTTAAAACATGGAACCGCTTCCAGTAAACATCCTATCGATATCAGTATTACGGCGGATAAGGAACGGCTCTTTTTCCGGGTAAAAAACGAAATTGGAGCACAAAAAAAAGACAAGCTGGGCGGCATCGGGCTCGATAATCTGAAAAAAAGATTGGAAATCCATTATCCTGGTGCGCACCAGTTACATTTAACCAATGAAGCGAACTGGTTTACCGCCGAATTGTCAATAAAACTACCATGAAGAAAAAAATAAATTGTATCATATTGGATGATGAGCCATTTGCCGTAAAACTCATCGCAGACTATGTGTCAAAGCTTCCGCAGTTCAATGTATTGTATGCAGATAGTGATGTGTTTAAAGCCATGGAGGTGTTGAACAGGGAGACGGTAGACCTGATTTTCCTGGATATTCAGATGCCACAACTAACGGGTATTGAGCTCATGCAGCTTTTTAATCAAAAACATAATTTCATCATCATCTCTGCTTATCCTGAATATGCACTGGATGCGTATCAGTTTCATGTTATCGATTATTTATTGAAGCCCGTTACCTTTAACCGGTTTTACCAGAGCATAGAGAAGTATAACCGCTGGCAGCAAACATTTCAGAGCAATGATACAGATGACTTTTTGTTTGTAAAAGCCGACCGGAAACATTACAAAATTGCGCCTGATTCGATTTTATATATCGAAGGACTGAAGGACTATATCCGTATCCACACCAGCGATGAAAAAATTATGGTGCTGGAAACGATGAAAGATATATTGGATAAGCTTCCTGCCAGTCAGTTCGTGCGTATTCACCGTTCCTATATCATACCCCTGAATAAGATCAAAGTCATTGAAGGCAATCAGATACAAATGTCTGACGGGACCTGGCTGCCTATTGGAGAAACCTACCGGAAACTGGTCAATGAATGGGTAGGCCGGACTTAGTAAATCAGGTTGATTTTCCCTCGTCAGACGCCGTCTGCCGTGCCGATAAAACTATGATGACAGTATAATAATGCTTAACTTTGGGTAAAGAAAGAACACCCCATCTCACCGCTTTTTTAGTTTGCCTGGCTTAACGTATTATTTACCATTTAGAATCAATTATTATGAGAAAGATATCCCTTTTCGTAGCAATTGCTATTCTAGCAGCCTGCAATTCCGGTACTAACGAATCCAATACGGGAACTGCTACCACCTCCGGAGCCGGTTCGGAAAAGCAGGAAAGCCTGAATTATCCTTTTACGGCGAGTTATTCTTCGGATTTTGAGATCGGCAGCACAAAGAATGTACAAACACTGCTCAACGTGTATCAACATTGGGATAACAACGTACTTGACAAAGCAATCCCTTCTTTCGCAGAAAATGATACCATTTTTTTCGCTGACGGCGGTATGTTTGCCGGCAGCAGGGATAGCCTTTTTGCGGTGGCAAAAAAGATGAGAGAACCGCTGGGCATGCTCATCGATTCTATTCATGCGTGGGTGCCTCTCAGAAGTAAGGATAAGAAAGAAGATTGGGTGATTGTATGGACCCGGCAG
The DNA here is from genome assembly GCF_014529935.1 of Chitinophaga qingshengii. GTDB lineage: Bacteria > Bacteroidota > Bacteroidia > Chitinophagales > Chitinophagaceae > Chitinophaga > Chitinophaga qingshengii. The sequence continues at coordinate 1,890,777 of NZ_JACVFC010000001.1, read as the reverse complement.
ATTTCAACGGATGCCCAGGGAAAAAGAACAGCCACAGAGTTGCAGGAAACCTGGCGTTTTGATAAAAACGGGAAGATTAATTTGATGTATCAATACGCACAGCAACCTCCCAGGATGCCGAAAAAATAACAGGGATTGGCGCATAATCACCTATCTTTGCGCCTCTTTAAGCCACCCTGCGGGGTGGGAGGCGCGTGTATATGATCGATATTGAAGCGGACGCTTATCCCGCTGTAACAGAACAGGAACAACAAACAGATACTGCTTTTTGTCGTTTTACGGACCAGGGCGCTGCCCGGTTGATGGCTGAATCGCTTACCTTCAGCCTGGATGGAGACATGCACCCACTCTGTGAAATAGCAGTTGCTGAACTTCAGCAATATCTGGCGCTGCAAAATGAATGGAAACATAACTTCGGCCTGGATAACGACGGTAATGGTGCCGTGATCGGTAAAATGTTCGGGGTGCTGGTAGTCCGGACACAGTCTGGTATATTGGGTTATCTGTCGGCATTTTCCGGTAAACTGGCTAATAAAAATCATCACAATGGCTTTGTGGAACCGATATTCGACGGACTGGAAGCCGGTGGTTTTGTGAATGCCGGGATGATCCGTTTATCAGACATCAACCGTGAAATTGACATGCTCTGCCGGGAAGATGCCGTTCGCCATCAGCCGGCTATCGCACAGTTGAAGGAATTGCGTAAAACCCATTCCACCGGCTTGCAACGGAGGATTCTGGAACAATATAACTTCCGCAACAAGGCCGGCGATGTAAAGAATATGGTAGACATTTTTACTGCCCGCGGCTATAAGCAGCCACCAGCCGGCGCCGGCGAATGTGCCGGCCCAAAATTACTGCAGTACGCCTTTCGGCACCAGATGGAACCTTTAGCACTGGCCGAGTTCTGGTGGGGTTTATCGCCTAAATCAGCCACGTGGAAACACGGCGCCTACTACAAACCCTGTAAGGAGAAATGCGCGCCGATCCTCGATTATATGTTAAGCTAACAGTTCATTCAAAAGTTGATCCATCCTACGTATCTGGTTGCAGGACCTGGTCTTATTACTATAGGGCGGCTCCTTCCTTCACTTCTAACATCAATTATCTGGCGGTTGCCTGTCCTGATTGAGCTAACTCATTTATTATAACAAAAGCGCACCCCGGTGCGCTTTTGTTATTTGTGCGGAGCCGTCTTCTGCAAATTTTTTTTACGCTCCGCGCAATCACTGTTTAGGTACTGGTGGTAACCACTCACTGGCAGAGGGTACCGTACGGCCTCCGGGACCGGCATTGTTTCCATTCCCATCCTGCGTCATCTGCCAGTTCAGCGTATACAGGGTATGCCACATATCCACATTAATGGCGGCAGCGGGAATATTGGGCGTGGTAACCAACAGGCTGCCTGCCGGCGCATTTTTACCATATTGATAAATACTCATGCTATAGTCACCCGGCGCTTCGCCGGCATTGTTATAATATAGTACGAACAAAAAAGTCGATAGGTTATCACCCACAGCTACCAGGTCCAGATAGGTGACGTTTGCAGGCAGACTTAACATCGGAGAAGGCTGGTTGCTATCGGAGAAACAACTCACCGGCTTTCCGTTCAGGTCAAAAGCCTGTATCCTGGCAAGATTGAGGCCTTCGGATAACAGTTGCTCCAACACGAGTATAGTTCCATCATAAGAGCAGGTAATGGCCACCGGCGTAAACAATAATCCTGCCCTGCCATTGCTGCCGTTATAATCCAGTGCTTTTCCGGCAAAAGTGAGCGCCATGGGAATGTTACCATCTGGTAATCCTCCGTCCGGCGCCAGGGGAGTGATCATCATCTTGCAGTTTTTCCTATTCACCGCAATGGCGTGTTTACCAGGATGCAGGGTAATAGCATCCGGGAAGTATTGAAACCTTCCATAACCGGGCTGCCCTGCAGACATGTCAAAGGTGCCGGACGTATCGTCCAGCTTTACTTTCCGCAGATAATATCCGCCATCCTTATAAGGATCATTACCTGCTTTCCGTGGATCGATATAATAACTGCCCAAATCAGGGAAGGCAGGATCCGGTTCCGGATTACCATTTTTATCTAACTGGAACATACCATCCTGCATCAGGAATTTGGGCGGAAAACAATCATATACCAATTGCGATAGTCCCGAAAAGGCACAGGTGGGAAATTTCACGTTTGTCATCGGTAGCTCCGGAATATTCACATTCAGGAAGGCATATAACTGGCCGGTAGCATGGTTGGAACAATCTGTAATGCCCAGCCCGGAGGCTTTATAGGAAAGTCCGACCATACCATAACGCTGACTGATAGCGAGTCCCATCCATGCGGAGATGGCATTGCCGGTTTGACTGTTATTCGCATTGGCCAGCGTAGCGGTAGGTGGTTGAGATTGCGGTATCCAGCTGTATTGCCCGGTATAGCCCAATATGGCCGTATGTTGATAAATGGAATGACTATCCAGCGGGATAGGTTTTTGCAAAAGATATAAGGTGATATTGGCGGTGTTGTCTTCATTATTCTCCAGGACGCCGGTGGTGGCTTTTCCTGCCATCCAGTCGTCAATGTAAAAGTCCACTTCAAATTTTACTTTACCGCCAAGCGTATTGCTGAAACTGGTGCTCAGCACCGGCGGATAGCTGGAAGGGTCCAGCGGTACCGGTTCAGAGGTAATGGCGGCCCTGTTCTGGCTCTGGTAAATCATCTTGGCAATGTAACTGGCCCTGGAGCCGGAAGGTACTGCCGGGAAGGCGCCACGGCGGGGGTCCGGATGAATGGTAAGACTGCTGGTGATAGTCGTGGAAATATTATTGGGAATCATATACGGACAATTCACCAGTTCAATAATGGTTTCCGACATCTGCATCACATCAGCGGCAATATTGACCGCCAGTATCACCCATCCGGCAAAGGGGATTTCATCTTCTATGACGCCTTCCGCCATTTGTTCTTCACACCATCCCAGGAGTGCGGTGACGGATTTATCAAAGAGAATTTGACCGAGGCTGGAGATAGCACTCCAATCTATCTTTTTGTTGACAATACCATCATATCCGATCATTCCTCCGAAATATGCCAAACCAAGTACTACAGCTGCTGCAATCAACTTCGGTTTTTTCAGGAACAGATACAGCGGTTTATATGTTTGGGCAGCAACTCCAAAACCCATGAATAAAGAGGGGACCACAAAATTTACCAGGCCGGTGGTAACAGCTCCGATAACCATGCCTTTCCCAAAGTTGAGACAGCCAATACCAAAACCGCCACCATAGATAATGGCAGAAACAGCGCCATCCGGGAACGTGAATTTTACCACCAGTTGACCGGGAACAGCGGACACAATAACACCTTTAACGGTATCCACGGCACTCACCCATCCTAAATAGCGCAAGTCAGGTCTATCCAGTTTAACCGCATTGATCACCTCACTGGCTAATGCACCGTCATCCGGGTACCAGTTGGGGGTGTTCATCGCATTACCATCGGCATCCAGGAACTGAATATACGCGCCCAGACAACGAACGTAATAATTGCTCAGCGTTAGTTCCACCTGGCGTTTCCCCGAGTCCACCACCTGGATGCTTGCTTGCAGGCCATAGGTTTCCGTTGTATCGGCCAGTGCGGCTGTCCAGTTATCATCTGCTGATAGTTTTGGGAGATAAACACCTTGGTCTTTAGCCACGTTTTCACCGGCAGACTGAACACTGTTGCCTGTTTGAGCATGCCAGCAGGCCCCTTTCAAGCGCGGATCGTTTTTAGTACTGACCAGCACGGCTGTCATCGGGTCACCGGCTTGCTGCATAATATCATCCGTAGGAACGAGTGCTTGCTGTGTTCCTAAATCTCCTGCATTAAAATCTACATAATGCGCCCATCCGGAATCCGTAGCCGGGGGACCGGCAGCCTTCATCGCAGCGGCCAGGTTCGAAATTAAAGCATAGGTATCGGCCGCTTTGAACTGGTCCATATGCTCCTGTATGCAGGCAGCTGCCGTTGCATCCATCGAATTCAAATCGCAATGGTGGGAGATAAGTGTTTTGGCTGTCTCCACATAATGGGTGACATGCGATTTAACGGCAGTATGCTCACTTTGCGCCGGTGTAACCAATATTGCTACATGATGAATACCATTTTTGCCGGGCAATGTTTTTGTTTTATTCTGATGCCGGATAGAATAGCGGATGACTGAACCATAGGGGACTTCAACAGGTTGCGCCGTATAATGGGTTAACTCACTGTCTTTAAATTTCTCCAGGGAAGGAAACTGTTTCCTTGCATCAGCAAGGGTTTCAGCAGTATGCTCCACGAGCGGATATTGTTTCCCTGCAATATATACCCGGTAATCTTCACCGGGCAATCTGTCGGATAGATCTGAATGAAAAATATATAACTGCGCAGCAGATTTTTGGGTAGACATAAGAAATGGTTTTATGCGGGTTAAAGTTTTCGGGAAAGATGTATCAGTTGATTAGAAACGGATGACTTGCGCAGAGATCCCAGGTAATCCATCCTGGCCATTTTGTCCTGAGCATCCTTTGGACTGATTATAAGAACTGCCACCCCCTTTTCCCGGATTACCCGCTTTCCCGGGATAGGCGTTGTAGTTACCGTTGATCGTAGATTGACCATTCATTCCTATACACGCAGCCGGACCACCATTTCCTCCCGCGCCGCCGCCGGCGCTGACAACACCACCGCCGCCAGCACCACCGTTGCTCCCGGCCCCGGCTGTAATGGTAGAGGTGTTGTCAATGTTCAGTGTAGCATCACTCAATAAGATACCAAAGCTACCACCACCCTGAGATCCGCCACCACCGGGGCACAACATGTAACATGCATCGCTGGTGCCCGATCCACCCATTCCGCCGGATTTTCCTCCCCATCCGAAAGGGATAAAACTACAAAAGCCATTTACCGAACTGTTGGCCGTTCCCCCGGGGCCGCAATTGGCGTAGTTCTGGCTCTGGCAAAGGAGACAACAGGTGGGACCACCTCCGGTAAACCCATCCAGCCCATCAGAGGGAATTCCTGCGTAAATATTCACATTACTGAAAGAAATGGTAGTCCCTTTATAGGCCTGTAATACAATACTGGATATCCTATTACCTTCCTTAATACCACTCATCATCAAATTGGTAAAGGTTACCTGGGTAGTTCCGGGTGGAATAATGAAAATCGGAAGCCCGTACAGACCGCCCGAAATAGAAGATTGATAGGGGGTAGGCGCCCATTCATTCTGATCATCCAGGCCACCGGCAAATTCAAGGTTTTTTGTTATCACTATATGTTTTATCATCGCAAATGTATCCGCCGACAATCCTATCACACCATTGGCAGGCGCCACTGAAACAGCGTAGTCGATCGTCCTGCAGGGATTTCCTGCGGTCCCGCAACCAGCCGCATCGGTACCCGTAGGGGATACGTACACGCTGTCACCGGCATCTTTTCTGCGCCCCTTGCTTTTATTCGCTATATACGTCTTGCAGGGAAGGAATTCGACCTTGCTGAGATCATCATGCTGCATAAACCGCTTTAATTCGCAAGGGAGTTTGGTGCCTTTAAAACTCGGAGGCCTGGGATTTTTAGCATCTCTTATCACCAGTCTCAATCCAAATTTTGTATCTGCTAAATTGCTGTGGTCAAAAATGGTTCCGTTAAGATTAGCAAAAGTGAAAACGGCCTTCTCTAAAGAAGCGCCGCTGAAATCGGCATTGCTGCAATCCCCTTTGGAAAAATTTGCAGGACCTTTGTCGCTGGTATTGATTTTTGCTTTCCTGAAACTGGTGCCTTGCATACTGGCATTATCAAACATAGCCCCATTCAGCGTACTGTTGTTGAAGTTGGCATTGTCCAGTTTGGCGAAAGAAAAGTTCGCATTGGTGAGGTCCTGCCCACTGAAATCATGTCCCCGTAAATCACAGGAAGGGCAGCTATAAGGCGTTTGCGCAAATCCTTTTATGCTGATTAATGCCAGGAAACAGGCGATGACATATTGCTTATGTTGGTTGGACCAACAACGCACATTGTTTTTTTTCATAACAGATCATATTTAGAGATTAACAAGCGGACTACTTACGTTTTGCGTTACGGCAGCCGGTATTAACGCCACATTTTGAGTATTTCAGGAAATCCTTTTCTGCATCTGTGGACCCCAGCCCCAGGGAGCTGCAATTAAAAGGCAGGTTACAGGCCAGGTCCATACTGGTAAGGAAGCTGGTCCCGTTGGCGAATATATTTTTCAGGTTGCCGATGCTGGTAAGGGAGTTGTTTTGCAGGAAGATGGTAGTAAGATATTTTAAACTGCTCAAATCCCCTATCGTTGTAAGCCTGTTGTTGGAAAGATCCAGGTAATTAAGATATACCTGCTGCGTGAAGTCTAATTGTGTAATCTGGTTAACCGAAGCATCAACAAAGGCCAGTGCGCAGTCCGGGTCAAATTTGATAGCGGTGATCGCATTATTGGAGGCGTCCAGGTAAAGCAACTGGGCATCTCCTGATAAATTCAGATTACCCGACAAATTATTATAAGCTACTCTCAAAGTATTAAGGGAATTCAATTTTTGAAAGAAGCTGCCATCGGTCAGTTTGTTCCTGGACAGATTGAGGGTCCGGATGGCGGTAAAATATTCCAATCCTTCCAGGTTGGTAATATTATGATTAGAGCAATCCAGTACCAATACCTGTGCCGCCAATGCGCGGGTAATCTTTTTGGTGGCATCGCCTTTGAAGAGATAGTCGATGATGGCCTGTTTTAAATTGGGATCGGTAAACTGAATGACGCCCGTAGTATCCTGGTTATTGTTGTTGCAGGAAGGTTTGGTCCATACTACCTGTGCAACGTGCTGCGGATTACAATGAGTGGTATTCCAGCCGGGAACAATCCATTGTGATCCCTGGCATTTGGCATTATCTCCATTGGGACAGGTAACAGCATTACCCAGCTTCGGAAGAATGGTAGCCCCATAGCCTTCCTGGTTAATGGTAATAGTGCCGCAATGGTATCCATCCAGCTGCTGGCAGCAGGAGTCCTGGGGAATCATGACGGCATCTGCAAAATTAGCACTGGTGACTTTGGCGCTGGTAAAGTCGGCGCCGCCTAACTGGGAACAGGAGAAATCTACTCCGGCGCCTCCACTGGCAGATTGAATGGTGGCACTATTGAACTTCGCCCACTGCAGGATTGCATTGGCGAAAATAACACCCTGCAGGCTGCTGCTACTGAAATCCGCCAGGGGCATGACGGCGCCGGTGAAATTGGTGTTCTGCAACGTACCGTCCTGGAAAAGCGTTTTGATAGCATAAACGTTGGTGAATTTAACTGCATTGAGGGCACTGGAGTTGAAAGAAGAATAGGATATATCCGAGCTCGAAAAATCGGCGACATTATATGTGTTATTCGACTGAAAGAACGCTTTGTCAAAAACACAACTATCCGCCAACGCACCTAAGAAAGATACCCCCGACATGACTGCCGCGGTGAAATCACCATGGCGCAGGATGGCATTATTCATGACGGCGCCGGAAAAGTCGGGACTGCCGTCATTATTGGCGTTATAGCATTTTACGCCGCTCAGGTTAGCGTAGTTGAAATGGGTTCCGATAAATTTTGCGTTATACAAGGTAGCCCCGGACAGATCGGTATAACTCATGTCAGATCCCGAAAGGTCGGCGCCGGTCATGATGCAATGCTGGAATTTGAAATTGGTGAAATTATTCCCCTTCATCATAGCCCCGGAGATGTTCCTGTTAGTAAATAAAAAAGAGGAAGAGGTAAGCCCGTTAATCCTGCTGTTGCTGAGGTCCGTGTAAGACCAGTAGACCGTGGGCCAGCGGGCAATCGGAAACCGGTCTAAATCCATAATTGTACCCACAAATTTTGTCCGCTGGTTATCGGAGGCAGGTTTGATCATCATATGCAGACCAAATAGCGCGCCTATTAACTGTGCATTGGTAAAATCGGTAGCCGTGAAAGTTGCGTATTGGAGGTTCGCGTATTTCATATCGGCTTTCTGAAAAATGGTGTGGTCAAGCGTGGCGCCAGCCAGGCTAACAGGCCCTTTTTGAGATTTCCCCATCACAGCACCGGTAAAATCCGCATTTGTCAGGTCCATATTGGCAAACTGGCAACCATTCAGGATAGAATTTACAAATTTTGCGCCTACCAGGGCATCTTTGGCCATGGTAGTGAAATTATGATCTGTCATATCTTTTCCTGAATAGTCGGGGGCCTTATTGGAGGTTTTTTTATGCTGTGCCAGCACCGGAAATGAGGATAAACACAGCATCCATAACAGCAGTTTGAGGGTTTTCATAAACAACTATTTTATTACGCAGTAAAAATAGCAATGCCTACGTGTCCAAGGGGTATACCGGGCACTATAAACAGGGAAATGATATCAGCACTTTAATCAAAAATAAAAACAGTCGGGAATGGTAATATCTACATCTGAACGAAAGGGTTTACAAATGAAATAAATCCGGTCTTCATGGTTATTGTCAGTAATCAAATGTAATTAAAACAATATTACCAAAACAATTATTTGGGATATTTTTTGTTGGCATATCTAACTGATATGGCGAAATGTAATACCGTATTCATTGGTATTTGATAAGCCCGCTATGATATGGGTGTTGTTTTTTATCTTTGTTGATAAATAAACCCATTCGATGCAACTATTTAACGGGCGTTTATACCCTGGGGAGATGATTCCCTATCTTGAGCAGTTCAATAAAGAAGGTTATGTAACTGAACTGAAAAACGTGATCGATCTGGGATTTCAGAAGATCTCCGGATACAATACTATTGAGTTGTATACCTGCTGTATTGCTACCAATATCTATGAGCTGGAAACAAGTATTTCTTTCGACGATGTTGAGAACAGCGATCAATACCGGAAAAATTTATTTGCAACTTTGGAGAAGCGCTATCGTTTAAAATTGGAACAAGGGAAACTTACCAAAAGGGATCGCGTACCGGATATGGATAACATTCCGCGCAATTATGATGAGCCGGATAAATATGCTTTTCCCCGTATTGCCAGTGTGAAAAATACCGCTATCCCGAAGAATTTCGAATTTTATACGCAAAGGAAATGCTGGTATGAAATTTTTCCCCTTCAACAGGAGGTGTTGCAATATGCGGTGGGGCAGTTGGGTAATTTGCCCAAGCTGCATCCTTCCTTTGAGATGTTTTTTATAGGGATGGAATCGAAGGAAGGGTTTATTTATAAGAAATAGGAACTTTACTTACCTATTTTACAGGTATATACCTATAAAAGTAAAGCGAATATTAAGCAAGAAGGTATCTGTACTTAATATTCGCTTGTTAAGCCCCTGGATTATTCAACTGAATAACTCGGTAAGAGATTGTACGGATATGGTAGCAGTCTGTGAATTTTGAACACTGTCGGCATTGATCCACACTGTTTGTGTGCCATTGCCTGACAGATTCCAGCCAGCCGATTGATGGGGGTAAAGTTGAGTAGTTACCTGATTTTTTGCAGTGCTGCCATAATACTGCAATGTGTTACCCAGCCCATTTGCGGGCGCATTCACACAGATGAGTGTTGCTGTGTTTTCGGTAAATTGTACGGTTACGAATGCATTTATATTGCTCGTAATCTGGGCTGCATACCAATGCGATGCAGGTACCGCTGCGTAGCGCGTAAACTTCGCGAAGGCGTATTGTTGTCCATCCAGGGGGAGGAGCACATTATTTATCCCGGAGGTGTTCGTAGGCATTTTCACACTACCAATGAACGCCTGAATGCTGGCGCCCGGGTTACCATTCAGAACAGCGGCAGCTATTGTAGTAGTATCATCTCCACTGACAAAACATATCGCTGCCAATCCCTGATTGGAAGTTGTTCCGGGTACTGTAATGGTTACCGGAGGAAAGTTGTTGTTGCCTGTAATAACAACATTCGTGTCTGCATCATTTACAGCAGAATTATAAAAGAAAAGACCATAAATCTGACCTTGATTTAGTCCGCCGGTACAGGTGGCAGTATCCCCTTGCCCTATAGTAATAAGCTGACCTTGATTCCAGTTGATTGCTGACATAGTGAAATAGATTATGTTTGTTTATCCTACTCTCTTCAGGCTTTTCGGAACCGCCTTGTCTGTTTCAATGCGCATTGAAGACATCACAAAGTTGTCACATTCTGGTGGTGATGATATCAGGAAAAAGAGTGGTTTTAATGGATACCCCAATAGGGGTAGGGGGAGGCAAAATAAGGGTAGAGCGTCAGATAATTCCTTTCTCGATGGCCAGCATAACCAGCTCGGCAGAAGTTTTAACATTCAGTTTATGCATGATATTTCTTCTGTGGGTCTTTACAGTATGTTCACTGATATAAAGGGCAATGGATATGGCTTTAGTGTTCATGCCGTTGGCCAGGCATTTTATAATTTCCTTTTCTCTGTCGGAAAGTTGATGCAGGTTGTTTTTAACGGAGCTTTTACTTCTGAAAAAGTCGAATACCTGGTCATTGATTTTAGGGTGAAAATAATTCTTTCTTTCATTGGCGGAATATATAGCCTGTATCAGTTCTGCTTTAGAGGCATCTTTGAGAATATAGCCCTGCGCGCCTTTTTCAAGCGCATCCTTAATCTGTCTGATAGATTGATGCATAGTGAGCACCAGTATCGGTTTATCGTATCCCTTGTTTTTTAGTAAATCCATACAGGCAATTCCGTTCATAACAGGCATATCAATATCCATCAGGATCACATCTGTTTCAATAGTATCCAGCAGATGGGGCACTTCATTTCCATTCGTGGTTGCGCTCACTACCGTTATACCATCTTCCGGCTTAAACATGGAAGTCAGTCCTTCTGTAAATAAATGATGATCATCGACTATCAGTACCTTTATCATAATTGTACTTAATTAGTTGAGTGTCGTTGAGATAACGGGCAAATCGATGTTGACAGTAGTACCGCTGGCGGGATTGCTGTCAAAGCGGATTTCTGCATTGAGGTTGGTGATCATTTCTTTCAGGCTCTTTAAACCCATGCCGGATTTGGTCCGTTCTACATCTTCCACATTAAATCCCTTTCCATTATCCTGTACTATTATATTGATCAGGTTCTCTTCATCAAAACAGGTTAACAAAATGGATAGTTTGGTAGCCTCTGCGTGTTTGAGTACATTGCTCACCAGTTCCTGTATGATCCTGTATATGGTAATTTCATTTTGGGCATCGAGCTGTTGCTGACACATAGATGCTGCAAACTCTACCTCCAGCTGATTGGCTTGTTTGAGATGTTCGGTTAATTCCCTCAAGGCGGGTACCAATCCAAAATTATCAGATATGCCCATATTGAGGGAATGTGACAGGTTGCGCATATCGGCGCAGGCCTGGTCCACCAATACGTTCAGGGTATGGTAATTGGATATGGCCTTTTCATCAATGGCATTCATATTCACCTTGATAGTAGCCAGCAGGCTGCCGAAGTGATTATGTAATTCATGGGAGAGGCGCTTTCGTTCATGCTCCTGCCCATGCACCATCGCTTGCAAAGCCTTTGTTTCCTGCGCATTTAACAGGTTTCTGATTTTCTCGTCATGCTGCTGATGCTGCTTTTCCACAATCAACCGGGCATTCAGAAAACGTTGCCGGAAATACAGCAGTATCAGTACTGCCAGCAGCAGCAGGAAAACAACGGCAATAATATACACCCTGTTCTGGAGCTGGCGTTTTTCCAGGAGTGCGATTTCTTTTTCTTTCACACTCACCTCGAACTCTGTTCTCAGATTTGCCAGCTGCTTTGTCGTTTCCGAATTTTCGGTGCTATCCTTATAAACAACATACCGGCTTTGATAATCGAATGCTTTGGCATAATCCTGCTTCGTGCTGTAGAGCTCTGATAAAAGCAGACAGGCATCCCTGACCTGCTCCTTCATATCCAGATCACGGGAAATTGTAAGTGCTTTAAGCGTATGCCTGATCGCTTCATCTGTATTTCCCTGCTCGGCATAAATCCGGCCCAGTTTATTGCGGTAATCTGCAATGCCAAACTGATCTCCCAATGGACCAAGCATGTCAATAGCCCGCAGCAATCCTTTCTCCGCACGGTCGTATTGTCCCTGCTTCCAGTTTACCAATGCCTTGTTGCCAACAGTATAAGCCTTTCCTATTTCAAGACCTATAGTATCAAAAATGGGAGCGGCTTCATTGTAAAGCAACAAGGCAGAATCCAGTTCATTAAGCGTATAGTAGCTATACCCTGTATTTAACAGATTGATGGCTAATTGTTCTTTATCGCCGTACTGTCTTATGATGTTGACAGCCTTCTTATTATACAGCAGTGCGTTCTTCAGATCGTGGTTGGCAACATATGTGTTGGCGATTTCCAGGTAGGTGGTTGTCAGCCGTTTATGCTCACCGTTTTCTATAGCCAGACTAGCGCTGGAGAACAGGCTTTCCAATGCCTTCTTTAAATTGCCCATTAACCTGTAAGCTACCCCTCTGGATTGAAGCCCTTCGATGATATAGCCTGTGTTCTTGTGTGAAGAGGCCATTTCATGCAACTTGTTTGCATACAGCAACACTTCATCCGGAGAAGAAGAATAGGCGGCGATTTGCGCCAGGATACTCATTTTAGATAATGAAGAAAGGGTGTCATTTTCAGCCAGCAATAATTTAAGGCTGTCTGCCTTGTCCTGGTGCTGGCCGTTCACGATACCATTACTGCCCAATAAAAGGCCTAAAAAGATCAATATGATTTTTGGTCCGGTCAATTTGCTGACGATTTAATCTTCCCCGTGACCCTGATTCGCTCTTAATACGGGATCAATCGTCAGATTCATGGTTTTAACCTCAGTACCCTGCTGGTATTGAAGTACCGCTTTAAGAGAGAATGCCAGTTGTTGATTCTCCGGGGCCTCCACAACGGTCACTTTAAAGCTTACCGGTCGTTCTTCAGGATCCAGATAGGGGGTGATTACTATTTTGCCTGGTCCCACCACCAACGCATTGAAATATAGCTTATGGTCCGTGTACAATAAATGAGGAAGAATGGTGAAGAAAATATCCTGGTTTTTTTCCACCAGAATGGAAAAGCTTTGTATAGGAGTGCCTAATGCCATGGAACCCTGATCAAATAATCTGGTGTTTTCAAGCACCAGCGCAGCTGGTGGGTCGTCCGTTGTTGGAGAGCTGAGAAGTCTATAAGTGTCAATCTCTAAAAAGATATGTCTGGCTTCTGTCATAGATAGAGGTGTTTAAAATGAATAATTCATTAAAACTACAGCATGTGCTTAAACACGGGATACCCCAAAAGAGGTATTCATGGGTTAGTGAAATCGGGATAACTGCAGTCAATATGCATAGGTTTCTTTGGGAAACAATTAAAGATACTTCGAATATTTCATATTATGACACCCGTCGCACCCCCCCATATGAACGAATTGTTACCAGATGAGGGATTTATCTTTCTCAAACGAATACATAGTAACGGCTTCTGTAACAAGTTATTCATCATCCCTATCATTTAATGTAACAAGTTATGCGTAATTCTATCCCTGTAAAAGTACTGGCGCTATTGGCAGCGGGGCAGCTGCTAATGGCATCCTGTAAAAAGAACAAGGACGCTGCTCCTGATAAATCTGCCAAATACGGACTGGTAGCGGGCGACTGGCAGCAAAAGGATATTGTTTTTGCCGTTCCGGTAAAGCTCGGCGGGCAAAATGTTCCTGCCGGCTCCAGTATCATTAAACTGGCGCCTCTTTTAGGTCAGGCGGGCGCATTGCTTACCTGTACCACTACCAACACTTACCAGTTTGGCGCCGATGGCAAATTCAAAATCAAAGGCTGCACTGATTTGATTCTGCCCACTGCAGGTAATGCAGGCACCTGGAAACTGGATGTGCACGATGCGGTATTTCTGCTCACCAACGAAAAAGGCAACAATGATCCGCACTGGATCGAAAATGTAAGTGATTCTACCCTGGATTTGTCTGTCACCGTCACTATTCCGGGCGTCGCCACTGCTCCGTTAGTATTGAAACTGAAGAAGTAAGGAGCTACCAAAATAACAATAACATAATCAGTAATTCCTTGTATCTTGTTTAGGTCCACCAGATATTTGCTGTCATTATGGAAAGTATCGTACAGGATATAAAGGATGGAAATATCGAGCGTTTCAAAATGATATATCAGCAATATCATACAAAGCTCTATTTCTACGTATTGAAATGTACACATTCCGCTTACCTGTCTGAAGAGACAGTACAGCTGTCTTTCATATTACTTTGGGAAAAAAGAACAAAACTATCAACAAATTACCATATTTCTGTACAGCTTTTCCGTATAGCCAGGAGCGTAATGACGGACCTCCTGCGCAAGCAACAGGTCAGAAACCGGCATACCGAAACGATGAGCCGGGAAACACCCGATTGGCACATGGGAACAGATCTTACCGTGAAAGAAGAATTAACGCGGGTATATAACAGTATAGAACAGTTATCTCCCACCAGGAGAAATGTTTTTAAACTAAGCCGCTTTGAAGGACTTCCTCATAAAGAAATCGCCAGGCAGTTATCCATCTCCCCCAAAACTGTTGAAAACCACATTGTACGTGCCATTCGGCAACTGAAAGATTCCCTGTTACTGTTATTGCCGGCCATCGTCGCCTGGCTTGGCTGATCCTTTTTCTTACCCGAATATTTACTTATTGTTAAGCAGTGAGGGATTTCCTGTTTTCAAACGAATACTATATATGAAGCATCCAGCAAGATTACTTGAGAAGTTTTTCCGGGGGGAGTGTAGCGAGGCAGAAAAGCAGGCTGTTGCCGATTATTTTGCGGAGCATCCGGAAGCGCTGCAGCCCTGGTTAACAGAAGAAAGCTGGCATTCTTTTCACCCGGAGGATACCTTGTCGACAGATGTTTCCCACAAAATGCTGACCGTCATTGAAAAAGGTACCTGGCAAAAGAAAAAGATAAAAACCATTTACTATAAATGGATAGCGGCGGCAGTACTGGGTGCTGTAGTTACCGGCTTTGTATGGAACAGGTACCATTACCAGCAAGCAATGCCGGTAGCAGCAGTAACACCGGTTACCCATGCTGCTACAGTGCAGGATACTTATGTACAACAGGCCAATCATACGCGGAAAATGATGTCTGTCCGTTTGAAAGATGGCAGTCAGGCTGACCTGGAACCAGGCAGCCAGATAAAGTACCTGTCTTCTTTTGCGGTTACCGGGCGGGAAATATTTTTAACGGGAGAAGCCGTATTCAAAGTGGCGCCCGACAAAAACAAACCCTTTACCGTGCATACGGGTAACCTGGCTACTACCGCCCTCGGGACCGTTTTCAAAATTACCGCCTGGAACGCTGCAAAAGGACCTATCCGGGTGCAACTGATCAGTGGTAAGGTAAGGGTACAGCCAGACAGTATGGCGGGCATGAAAGGGCTGAAAACCACTTATCTGCTGCCGGGAGAGGATCTCTCTTTTGATCCGGTGAAAATGACTGCAGTCGTTCATAAAACGGGGAACGCTCCCATAAAGCAGGTGACCGCGAAACCGGCAAAGGAAATATTCACGTTCAACAATGAACCGCTGGCAAATATTTTCAGGCTGATGTCGGAGAAATATCGCCTTACCATCCAATACCAGGAAGGTACGCTCACAGACATGAGCTTTACCGGAACATTCGATAGCAGCAAAGAATCCCTGACTGATTTTCTGTCTACCATCGCCACCTTAAACAACCTGACGATAAAGCAAACGAACAATACCATTTACATAACGCCGTAAGCCGGATATAGTCATCTTTAACTGTAACTAACTGCATCCTGAAAAGGCTGCCCGTGAATCCTTTTGCCTAAAAATGAAATATTTTATGCGTGTAAACATCCGACAATCCCGAAAACCGATTTGGCTGCTGCTGTTGTCGCAGTTTTGTATCGGCGGCTTGCTGGCGCAGAATGCCCATCCTGCCGCCATCGGCATTATCAAAAACGCCAACAACGAAGTACTGGCACGGGTAATGGTGAGAGTAGAGAATGCAGACAATCAGGTACTGGCCAATACCCTGACCAATGAAAAAGGTATTTTTACTTTTCCGAAACTACCCGCCGGCGGTCCTTATCGCTTTATCTTTAACTATGCCGGCTATACTACGGATACCCTGAAAGGCTATACGATTACTGATTCCAGCAAACTATCGCTGTCAGTCGTCATGAAAAAAAAAGTAGAAGAGCTGGAACAGGTACTCGTCACCGCGCTGGGTATTAAAAGGGAAAAAAAGGCATTGGGTTTCTCCGTGGAAGAAGTCGGTGGCAAAGAATTTAACCGCGTCACACAGGAAAACCTGCTGAACTCCATGTCTGGTAAAGTAGCGGGTGTTACCATCAATTCCACCGGCGGTCCCGGCTCCTCTGTCAGTATGGTCATCCGCGGCGCTACCTCCCTCAGCAGCGACAACCAGCCGCTCTTTGTAGTAGATGGCGTTCCACTGGCCAACACGATAAACAATGTCAGCCAGATCGGTCAGGATAACAAGGTGGATTATGGCAACGCTATAGCTGATATTAACCCGGATAACATCGAAAGTGTTACCATTCTGAAAGGACCCAGCGCTGCTGCATTATACGGCTCCCGCGCGGGTAACGGCGTAGTCCTCATTACCACTAAAACCGGTAAAAAGGTAAACCGCGTTACCGTCAATGCTTCCGTAAATACCGTATTCGACATTCCGTATAAATTTCTGAAATGGCAAACCAAATTCGGCTCCGGACAGTTCTCCGGTATCCCGGTATCGCGCAGCGGTAACATGCTCACCAATCCCTTTGGTACCATTATTACGGAAAATATTGATGGCACCTTCGGTGCAGAGCTGGATATGGGCTATGAAGAAGTACAATGGAACAGCCCCAAAGACCAGAACGGCAAAGCCATTCCCATGCCACTGGTATCACACAAAAACAATGTGAAGAATTTTGTGAACACCGGTATGACCACCACAGCGGCTGTTTCTCTGGCAAACAACAATGATAAGATTGCTTACCGGGTAGGATATGCCAATATGACCAGCAAAGGCATTATCCCTAACACCGACCTGTTCAAAAATGCACTTAACCTGAACTCCAGCCTGCAGGTCAATTCAAAACTGAGCTTCAGTACCAATGTGGATTTCAGTCGCACTAATTCCAATAACCGTCCGGCAGGCGACAGAGGCGCCAATCCCTTACAGGCGGCCTATACTATCTCCCCGCACATCGATATACGCGACCTGAAAGATTACTGGATGCCCGGTCAGGAAGGCCTGCAACAACGCACGCAAGCCAACGGCGTATTCAATAATCCTTATTTCCTCGCTTATGAAGTGAAGAATGCATTTGTGAGAGACCGTGTATTCGGTAATATCCGGGCCGACTGGAAAATACTGACCTCCCTCAGTTTCATGGCCCGGTACTCACTGGATACCTACAATGAAAAAAGAGAAACAAAAATTGCCAACAGTTATGTCAACAATCCCGGTGGGGCCTATGGTATCATCAATCTCAGCAACTTTGAACGCAATATAGATGTGTTACTGACGTATAAGAAAGATATCGGCAACTTCGACTTCTCTGTTGCTGCAGGAGGTAACAAACGCTATCAGACCGGTAAGAACATTGTTAATGCTACTAAAGATGGTACCGGTTTGAATACACCCGGGGTATACACGATTCAGAACATTGCACCGCAAAACCTGAACTATAACAGCACTATGTTTGAAAAAGGGGTGAACAGCATCTATGGCATGTTAAACGTAGGTTATAAAGGTATGGCCTACCTGGATGTAACGGGTCGTACTGATTGGTCCAGCACCTTACCGAATGCCGCCGCCTATTTCTATCCCGCTGCCTCCCTGAGTTTGCTGGTAAATGAAATGGCCCACCTTACCGCTGACAATATTAATCTTATTAAGCTGAGGGCCGGCGCCGCACAGGTAGGTAACGACGCCTCACCCTATCAATTGCTGGCCACCCTGTATAATGCAGGAGCCTGGGGTAATATCCCGCGCTTGTCTACTTCCGGTAACCTGCTCAATCCATTCCTGAAACCGGAAATCGCTACCTCTTACGAAGGAGGGGCCGATATCAACCTGTTCAGGAACCGCCTGCGTTTTGCCGCCACTTATTACATGGTGGAAAATAAAAACCAGATCTTCAGTCCTAAAACAGCACCCTCTTCCGGATTCTCCTCCCGTAATATCAACGCCGGTTTGCTGAGAAGCCGTGGCGTGGAACTAACACTCGGCGGTACACCGGTACAACAGAAAAACTGGAAATGGGATGTGAATGTGAACTTCACCCGCAACAGAACAAGGATTATTTCACTCCCTGATGACCTGCCTTACTATACCCTTTGGGAAGAAGGAAAAGGTGGTGCATGGACGTACGTAGGAGAGGACATCGGCGATATTTATGATGCACAACTGGTAACCGTTACCGATCAATCATCTCCCTACTATGGCTATCCGCTACTGGATAATACCGGTAAATGGCAAAGTAAAGACGCTACGAATTCCCGTAATAAAATAGGCAACTTCAACCCTAACTTTATTATGGGTATGCAAACAACGCTGAGCTATAAAAACTTTACCCTCAGCATGACCTTCGACTGGAGAAACGGCGGCGACTTCGTTTCCCAGACCTACCGCTACGGAGAAGAAAAAGGTAACTCACAGCTTTTCCTCGATAAACTCATCAATCCCGGTAACCTGAAAGGACAGGAACTAAGGGATTATCTCGTGAGCCACCAGGATGAACTGATTATCCCCGGCGGCAACAAGTTCCCTTTAGTGGGAGGCCCTACACCGGAATACAATGGTTATGGGTTTGCCTATGGCCCGTATGTACTGCCTTACGGTGGAGTATTTATTCCAGGTGTAAGAGCCAAAGGATACGATGCTAACGGTAACCCCACCGGCTATATTGAAAACCTGGGAGGGGCCGGTACTACTACGCTTCCTTACGCGGGCAGTACCGCCTGGGCTTTCACCAGGGCATTCCTGTTTCCCGCTTCTTACCTGAAACTGCGGGAAGTATCGCTCTCTTATGAATTACCCAAACGCCTGCTCTCCGGCGTGAAAGTGCAAAATGCCAGTATTGCCATCTACAGCAGAAATATCATCCTGTGGACGGCAGCCAAAATTGGGATCGATCCCGAAAATGCCTACCAGCCTTCTACTACCGTACAGGGCTCTGGTATGCAATTTATGCAGGGCATTGAAAGATACAATGTTACTCCCTGGTCTATTCCCATGGGCGCTAAACTGAACGTTACTTTTTAAGAGCACCTTTAACACAGCAACATGAAAACAGTTACTAAATCAATTATACTTTGCCTGGGTTTGTTAGGTACTTCGATGACCTCGTGTAAAAAGGACCTGATGAAACTGAATGAAAACCCGAATGGTTCCAATCCGGTTACCACTAATCCGAACCTCGTCCTGTCAACCGTTCTGACCCAGGCAGGTATTGAAATCGTGACCCTGGGTTATCAGGATATGGCCGGTGTGATGCAACATACCCAAAAGGATGGATGGACCACCACGCACAATGAATACGACTGGGGTGGCAGTAATAGCTGGACCGCCTACTACGATATCCTGCGTAACAATCAGCTGGTATATAACCGCGCTGTTACCTTACAAAATGAGTTGCAACAAGGCGTGTCCCTGGTGATGAAATCCATGATGTTTGGACTGATCACCGATCTATGGGGAGATGCGCCTTATTCACAGGCATTAAAAGGAGAAGATGGCCCTCCTGCCACTACACCGGTTTATGACCCGCAAGAGGATATCTACACCGGTATACTCGCTGACCTGGAAAAAGCCAATACCCTGCTATCCAAGCCTAAGAGCGCCTATCCTGCGCCGATTGATGCGGTGGACGTGTACTACCAGGGAGACCCCGCTAAATGGCGTAAAATGGCTAATTCGCTCGCATTACGCTATTACATGCGCTTATCGGAGAAACTACCGGCCATCGCCAGGGCAGGTATTGAAAAAATAGCGGCCAACCCAACCCAATACCCTGTCATCACCGACGCGGCAGACGATGCTACCATGTCCTTCCCTGGTAACAGCAACGCCGATTCCTGGCCTGCCAATGCCGCGTATGACAGCGATAGCAGCAACTACCGCCGTCTGAAAATGTGCAGTACCCTCGTTACCAGCCTGGAAACACTGCATGATCCGCGCCTGGGCATATGGGCCAATAAAGTGCAATGTTTCCTCGTCGTAGACGATAAACTCCCTCCCGGTACCGGTAATGTATACAAAGCCGTAGATACCGTTGTAAATGGCGAGAACAGGAAAGTGAGATACGTTTCTCCGGATGTTCTGGCTGCTAAAGGACTGTCACTGAAAGATATTAACCAGGATGTAAACTATGTAGGGATACCACCGGCTATCCCCGGTCCTGCGGTATATAACTTAAGTCCGGACGCGGCGCAGGGTTCCCGGAATCCGCATGTATCCTGGCTCAATGACATCTACAAACAAGCGAAAGGACCATTGCTGAAAGCCAGACTGATCTCCGCCGCAGAAGTACATTTTATCCTGGCGGAAGCATCCGCTGTAAAAGGCTGGGCTGCCGGCGATGCGGAAACACATTACAAAGCCGGTATACAGGCTTCTTTCAGCAGTTGGGGGGTAGGTGGCAGCCTCGCCGCTTATCTGTCTCAGCCGAATGTTAAGTTCAACAATACCCAGGAACAGATTATTACCCAGAAATGGATCGCCAGCTGGACCGCCGCCACAGAGGCCTGGGCCGACTATAAACGCACCGGATACCCTAACTTACACGCCGGTCCCTATGCCAAGGCGCCGGTAGTACCCGTACGGCTGTATTACATGCTGGAAGAAAGAAACCTGAATAAAACCAATGTGACGGAAGCCATGAAACGACTGGAAGTAACCTCCCGGTCTGCTTTTGGCGCTAACGGCCCGCAGAACAGTCCCTGGTCCAAACCGTGGATTATTCAGGGTACCGGCAAACCATGGTAAAACATTATTTATCTTACTATAAATCACTAGTCCCATATGAAACAACGTTTTCTGAAAACAACTACGGCGTTATTTGTCAGCCTGCTTTTCCTCGTTGCGGCGTTTGCACAACAAACCGTCACACCGGCTACTGCGCTGAAAAGCTACCTGAATAACGGAGATACCTCCTTCCATTATGAGCTGAAAGACTCTTTTAATATCAAAGACGTAAAATGCTACAGTATTTTACTTACCTCCCAGCAATGGCGGGAATATACCTGGACACACCAGCTGGCCATCTTTGTACCTGCCAACGTAAGCTATGATGGCGCCTTGCTGTTCATCACCGGTGGCTCCGTTAAAAATGGTCAACCTAACTGGAACGGCCCTACGGACGAACTGTATCAGCAAATAGCGTCCATGGCGACCACCAATAAAGCCATTACTGCCGTACTCAGGCAAACACCTAATCAGCCGCTCTTTAAAAACCTGACGGAAGATGCGCTCATCTCTTATACCCTGCATCAGTTCAAGGAAGATGGCGACTATACCTGGCCGCTGCTTTTCCCGATGGTGAAAAGCGCTGTGCGCGCGATGGATGCAGTACAGTCGTTTTCAAAAGAAAGACTGTCGCAAAATGTGAACCGCTTCGTGGTATCCGGCGCCTCCAAACGCGGCTGGACAACCTGGCTCACCGGCGCCAACGACAGCCGCGTAGCTGCCATTGCACCGATGGTGATCGATGTACTGAATATGCCGGTAAGCCTGGACTATCAAATCAAAACATGGAAAGAATACAGCATACAAATTGAAGACTACGTGAAACTCGGTATCCCGCAGGCCGCACATACGGAAGGCGGACAAGCCATCAACACTATGATAGATCCTTATTCCTATCGTCAGCTGCTCACGATGCCGAAAATGATTTTCATGGGTACCAACGATGAGTACTGGGTAGTGGATAATGTGAAAAACTATCTCGATAGCATCCCCGGTAAAAACATGCTCAACTATACGCCTAACGCAGGACATAGCCTGGGTGATAAAAAACATGCCTTCGAAGGCCTCGGCGCTTTCTTTGGCACCACTCTCGCACAACAACCCTATCCTGCGTGCAGCTGGACGACCAGCACCCGTCGCGGTAATGTAAAACTCACCGCCAAAGCTACGGCTGATCAGTTGGTAGATGTTATCTTATGGACAGCTAATTCCACCGACCTGGATTTCCGCAATGAAAAATGGTCGTCACAAAGCCTGGGGCAGGCGCATAAGTCTACCGTAAAAGTAAGCACGCCGCTGCCTGCCAGTGGCTATCGCGCTTTTTATGCAGACCTGCAGTATGTTAATCCTACCGGTGGCACCTATACGGTCAGTACCCGTGTATTCGTGACCGATACTAAAAAGATCCTGTAATGATGAAATACCTTTTCATTTTTGCCGGCGCCTGCCTGTTCATGCAAAACACTATGGCGCAACAGGCAGCGCCGTTGCCTGCTGCCAAAAATAAATTTGTGGTAGTCGCCCATCGCGGCAACCATACAGATATGCCGGAAAATACGGTGGCGGCTATTGCCGCCACCATTCAATGCGGCGCCGATTATGCCGAACTGGACCTCCGCACCACCAAAGACGGGCGACTGGTACTCATGCACGACGCTACCGTAGATCGTATGACCAACGGTAAAGGAAAAGTCGCCGACCTCACCTGGGCAGAAATCAAACAGTTAAAGGTCAATAGTAAAGACGGAAAAGATTACCGCGTACCCACGTTCGCAGAAGCGTTACGTGCCAGCAAAGGGAAAGTGAATGTTTACCTGGATTTCAAAGATGCCGATGTTGCCGAAACCTGGAAACAAATACAGGCCGCAGGGATGGAGAAACAGATAGTAGTCTATCTCAATAGCCAACAACAATATACGCCCTGGAGAAAAACAGCGCCGCAAATGCCACTGATGACCAGCGTACCGGAGGAAGTAACTACCCCGGCGCAACTGAATTACCTGTTGGATAACTTTGCTATCGAAGTGTTGGATAATGTCACCGATAGCGCCATGCTGGCGGTTACCCGGCAACATGGCGTTGCTGTATGGCTGGATGCGCAATCTTCCTCGGAAGGCCCAGCCACCTGGAATGCGGTATTAAATAAGGGCGTACAAGGTATGCAGAGCGATCATCCCGAAGCGCTTATCAGCTATCTGCAAAAAAATAAGCTGCGGGATGGCGGCAAGGGCGCTGCATTACCCCCGGTAGCCAGCAGTTCCGGGTACATCACAATGCGCAATGTGCCCTATGGCGATTCCGGAGAAGATAATACCCTGGATGCTTATCTGCCGGAAAACCATGCTGCTAATACAAAAATAATTGTGTACTTACACGGCGGCGGTTGGACAGGTGGTGATAAAAAAGAATTTCCCAAACAGCTCATCGATGAACTGGCTGGCAGGCTACGCTACGGCGTAGTGTCTATGAACTATCGCCTGATCCGGGACCATCAAAATATTTACCCTGCTCAATTGGACGATGTGAAAAAAGCGCTGGCGTTCATCTCTTCTAAATCTAAAAAGCTGCAATTCGATGGCAGCCAGTTTGCCCTGATAGGTGGTAGCGCCGGCGCTTATCTCGCTATGCAATACGCCTATGCCTGCGATAGCTTACGTCAGATAAAAACAGTGGTAGACTTATGGGGGCCAACAGATTTCACAGATAAAAAAACAAGACAGGAGAATAAAGATGCCGATGAAAAAGTGACCCGGCTGCTGGGTGAGCCCGATGCTGCCGCCAAAATTGCCTTTGATGCCAGTCCCTATCACCAGCTCACGAAAGCCAGCGGTGTGCCTACTATCTTGTTCCACGGCGGACAAGATCCGCTGGTAGATGTCAGTCAGGCAAAAAAACTGCATGAAAAACTGGTGTCCTTGGATATCCCGACGCAATTTGAACTGTATCCAACAGAAAAACACGGGATGGGGCTAGCTGCTTCCATGGATGTTTTTACGAAGATAATCAGCTGGTTAAAACGGTATTACCCGGCGGAATAATTTCTTGCAGCGGTATGCCAATAGCTGTCCCGATAGCGTTGGCATACTTTGCATTTTTCCGGCGTTGTATGGTTCGTTATCCTGTAGTCTTTAAACGGCGAATTGTTGTATTTGGAATTATCATAATTTCAGCGCCAGGTATCTTTGTTATGCCAATGGTCTTGGATTTTTCTGATCATACTTAATTGCTGGGATGCTGCTATAAATAGTTCCTGTACAAGGCCTTTGTGTTCGTTGTGCGCGGCTGTGATATCAGAGTAGCCGAAATCTCTCTGGACGGAGATGAAAGGATGTAGGATCATTTTGTTACTGGTCATTTCGGAGAGTTTCCTGTCTGCCACAATTTTCTCATCAAATGGCTCCGCAAGTATGGCATCAAAGAACTTTGCATATACTATGATAAATTGTGTGGATAGCAAATTGCTGGCCCAAAAACGGTTGTCATCTATCATCACTCCATGCGATACGCCACCGGTACCACCACTTATATAATCGGTGTTCTGGTAATGTGATTTTATCACATTTTCCAGGAAGATATCTCTCGCGTAGTCTGCCGTAAACTCGTGATCATCTTCACAAATGACAATCACATCCTCTTCTCTTTCTTTCGCCATGGTGATTATTTTTCTTATACTTAACCATAATCCGACCGCACCTACCTCATGTTTACAGGCCTCTATAATATTCACTTCAAACTCCTTTCGTCCTTCGAATTGCCGCCTGATATGTGCGAGCCGTTCTTTTCTTTCTGGCAGATTGATTACATATGTGGGAATTGTGGTTTTTTCATACTCAATTTCAGGAAGGATAACAGGGATTGTGCGCTGCAGATAAAAATTCTTCACTTTCAGTATGGCATCAAAACTGGCCGTGCTGCATGCAAATAATTCTTCTACCCATCCCTCCTGATTGTTTTTTGGTGTTGCATCAGAATAGCTGTAGCCCTTTTGGGTTGAAATAAACGGATAAATAACGAACTTTTTTTCTGAGAGTGCTGAAATTTTATAATCGGCGCAATCATATTCATGAAAACTGGCAGATCGCAGCACTTCAAAGAACTTTTTAAAGATGATCATAAACTGTGTTGCGGAAAATTTATTTACCCAAAATAGTTGATCAGTAACCGGTACAGCTGCATCACACCAGCTAACACCGCCTACCAGGATATCTGCATCGAGTGTTATTGCTTGTTGTATGCTACTTTCCAATATCTCCTCGGTATAAGCATCTGTAAACTGGTGATCATCTTCGCAGATAAGAATAAAATCATCTTTATCGGTTGTTGCTTTCAGTATATGTTGTATAGAGTTCCATAGGCCCACCGCGCCAATTTTATCTTCTTTTGCCTCTACTATCTGAATGTTAAATTGATCCCGGTTTTGAAATGTTTTTATAACGTTTTCTTTCCTGTCGGGACGTTTTTTCAGGTTAATAATAAAAGTTGGGATATACATAAATGTTATTATTTTGTGGATGTCTGTTTGACGATTTTGAAGATATTTGTTTGAGGAGTTATTTTTCTATTTTTCCATGGTCATCGATTTAACGATGTTATAATAAAATCTCTCCAGTAGCCTCATGTCTTTTGTTACAATTTTTGCATGGATCTTCAGCCCGCTTTTGTAGGGGATGTGGTAGCGTCGCGTTGTTTTGAGTTTATCCGTTAATCGTATGTTTCCCAGGAAGCCACTATCTGCCGGTACATTGGAGATATAGGCAACAGTCCCCAACACTTCACCAAACTCCTGGAAAGGATATGCCTCAAACTGCAGACGGACTTTCATGCCGGTATCAATCTTTCCGAAATTTCCTTGCCGGAATTGTGCTTCAACGTAGGCTGCGCCTGCATCCGGAACGATATAGCCAATCTGCCGGCCTTGCTGCAAGTGCTGATTTTCCTGCATGGGCAGCAAATAGGTGACCTTGCCATTAATTGGAGATGAAATGACATATTTTTTTACCCATTCATCCAGCGCATATTTAAAAACCCCAAGCGCTTGCTGGTATACACTTAACTGCTGCTGTACTTCATGTGTCAATTCATCGATTTCTTTTTGCTTGTCGCTTAATCTTGATTGGTTGCTGAGAATTGTGTGGTCATAGCTGCTGATAGATATTTCCTTGTTGAGATAAACACTTTTGGCCTTGCGAAAATCTTCCTCGGACAACACTTTTTGATCGAATAGCCTGCTTTGCATATTAAAAGTTGATTCTGCCATTTTCATATCTTGCACGGCCAGTTCTTTTTGCCGGAAAACAATTTCATTTTCCTGATGCATCCTCGTTATGTCGTCCTGCAATATTTTCTGTTTACGTATATAGTAGCCATTACCTGTATAGTCTCTGAACTGTTCTCTGGCTTTCAGAAAGTCCTGGTAGTTTCTTTGTATTTCACCGAGTTGCTGGTATGGCCCGCTGAAGCTACTGATAGACGCTGGAAATAATCCCATGCCCAGCAGCATAATGGCGCTATCTGCCTGCCGTTGCAAACGAAGTATGGAGGTGTGATCTCCTGTAGATTCTATCCAGCCGAGGATACTTCCTTTTTTTACCACGGTATTATTGGGTATAAACAGTCTTACAAGACGTCCTTCCTGGTTAACAAGTAGTTCCTTGGGGGCATTTACTGCGGTAAGTACTCCGTCTGCGTCGATAATATCAGGAAATCTGATGAACCAGGAGAGTAATGCCATTAAAAGAAATACCCCTGCATAAAACAGCAGGGCCCATCGCTCCATAAATCCTGTTTTACGGGAGATGATCTCATCCACGGCTTCCGACCTGCTAATGACGGTATTACGGATATCCATGGTGTATATGGCAACCGGTTCTTCTAGCCGGATTCCGGGTTCCTCCGGTACGATTGTGGTATTTTTTTTAGTTGCGTCCATTATTTACCCAGTTCAAGTTGATTTTTTACCAGTTCATAATAGTATCCTTTCCTGGCGGTTAGCGAGGTGTGTGTGCCTTCCTCCACTATTTTCCCACGATGCAGTACCACAATTTTATCAGCATTTCTGACGGTACTCAGTCGATGCGCCACTATCAAAACTGTTTTCCCTTCAAAAAATTCGTTGAGGTTTTCTACAATTACCTTTTCATTATTGCTGTCAAGTGCATTGGTGGCCTCATCAAAGAACAGGTATTCCGGGTTTTTGTAAACTGCTCTGGCAATGAACAACCGCTGGCGTTGTCCCTGGCTGATGCCTATTCCTTCAGCACCAATCTTTGTATTAAATCCATTCGGAAGGGTTTCAATAAAGGAGAGTATGTTGGCTATCTTGCAACTCGTGATCAGACGTGCTTCATCGATAGATTCATCACCGACGGCTATGTTTCTGGCAATAGTATCATTGAAAACATAACTATCCTGAAGAACGGCGCCGCAATTTCTCCGCCAGAATGCCGAACTGATAAAGCTTAGGTTATTCTCACCCACTTTCAGTTCGCCGGAATAGTGAGTGTAAATCTTTAGAAGTAGTTTTAATATGGTTGTTTTCCCACTACCGCTGTCACCCACCAGGGCGGTTATCTTTCCCCCGGGGATGGTTAGCGCTATATCCTCCAGTACGGGAGGGTTCCCGACGCCGGGATAGCTGAAGGAAAGTTGATTGATCCGGATAGTTTTGTCTTCCGGAAGACGATGGGTAAAGATTTGATCAGCCGGTTCTTCATCCTCCAATTCATGTATCTCGTTCAAACGCTCCATACTGATTTTGACATCTTGTACGCCCTGGGCCAGACTTATAAATTGAGCCACAGGACCGCTTAACTGCCCAATGATGTATTGAATGGATAACATGGCGCCAAATGTCAGTTGCCCTTTCACCACCAGCCGTGCCACCATAAAACTGATAACAATATCTTTTGCTTGTGTGATCAGCAATGCGCCAGCTGATTGCCACTGATTATAATTAAGGCTTTTGAAATCGAGTTTAAACAGTTGCACCTGCGTGTTTTCCCATCCCCAGCGTTTAAATTGCTCTGCATTGTTAAGCCTTATTTCCTGCATACCCTGTACGAGCTCAAGTGTTGTGTTTTTCTCCTTTACGGAAAGTGAAAACATTTCATGATTTATGTTTCTTCTAAAACGCATGAAGATATTTATCCAACCGAAATAAAGTATGTTCCCTATGGCAAACAGCATAAAGAGATTGATGTCATACATTATCAGAATAACAGCGTAGATCGCAAAATTGAGCATCGAGAATAGCGTGTTGAGTGTCTGCCCTGTTAGGAAAGATTGAAGCTGTTTATTATCACTGATGCGCTGTAATGTATCCCCGGTGTGACGTGAATCGTAGTAGGAGAGTGGTAGCCGGGTAAGTTTAATCCAGAAGTCGGAAAGTATGGAAATGTTTATAGTGCCGGATATGACCATTTGAAGTCTGCTCCTGATAAAGCTGATGATAGTGCTGCTAAAGGTAAGCATCAGCTGGGCAAATAACACCAGGACGATATATTCCATATTTCCGGCGTTTATGCCATTGTCGACCATACTTTGTGTAAGGAACGGCATGACCAGCTGCAAGAACATTCCCATCAACAAAGCAAGACATACCTGTGTTAATTGCCAGCGGCTGCTTTTCAGGTATTGTGCGATAAACCCCCATTTCAGTTTTTTTTCCTTTTCGCTGCCTGTTTCGTAGAAACCGGGTGTGGGCTCCAATAGTAACGCGGTGCCAGTCCGTTGTTGATCTTCGTTTTTGTTGGTAGACCATTTTTTCTCGAATTCTTTTACAGGTAAAGATACGATGCCCCTCGCCGGATCTGCAATCTTAACGGATCTTCGTTTGATATCTACCAGTACCACAAAGTGATTATGGTTCCAGTGCAGGATCGCCGGCATTGGTACCGATTTTAATTTCTCAAATCCAACCTGTACGCCCCGCGTACGAAAACCCATTTTCTCCGCAGTTTCACTGATGCCTAATAACGAAACACCCTGTTTCCCAAATCCGGTTTTCTGCCGGATAGAATCTGTATTATGATGCCTGCCATAATGGCGCGCTATCATTCTTAGGCACGTGGGGCCACAATCCATCGCATTCAGTTGTCTGTAAAACGGAAATGACATCAGGAAAAATTACATCTGGTTAAAAAATAGGTGCTAGCGGTAAGTCAAACGGTTTATTCACTTTCCAGTACCGTTTCAATCTTTTTTTGCATCGCTTCGTTGCCGGGATAAGCTGTAAATCGTTGTTTTAACTCCCCATTCTTGTCGAAAATCAGGTAGCTGGGTATGCCGTTGAAATTGTAGCTATCCATCAGAAACTTCCACTGTTCTGTAGTCAGATAGTATTGTTGTCCACCAATACCTTGTATTTGACTTTCCCATAATTTCCTGGGCGATGAGGGACTACTTATATAAACGAATATGGCACCTTTACCGGCGAGCTGCTTTTTGCTATTTCTGGATGTTCTGATGGCTTCAAGACAGGGTACGCACCACGTTGCCCAAAAATCGACAATAACAACTTTCCCTTTATACCTGGAAATAATCGCGTTCATCAATGCTTCGGGGGAAACAGCAGGGGTATTGTTAATAACTAGACTTTCTTTTAGCTGGGATTGTTGTACTATTTCCTGGTTTTTGCGCAATAGGATTTTCTCCAAATTACCTCCCTTATAGTACTTTTTAATATTTTCAATTTGTTTTGGTGTGAGCGGTTTTACTTCAAGCTCAAATTGCATGGCGTAGGCATTGCCCACGAGCATATCATAGAAGATGCCCTGATCAAATCCGATCAGTTGCCCTAATATCACCTTCACATTTTTGGTCCATTCCTGAATAGGAGTGTCCTGGATACGAGGGATATTTAATATATTATTTTTCAATAGTTCCTGCGTAAAGGTGGGATAAGAAAAACAATACAGGTATAGCCGATTATTCAGGTCCAGGTTTTTCAGGAATGCATAGTCCTTCCGAACAGGCTTCTTTATCTCTGCACTATCCGGCATCCTATGATCATTCGTATTCCTGTAATTTAAAACCATTTCAGTTTGGTAATCGAATACATGATTATAATATACGGCCAGTGAATAGTCTTTAAATACAATCTCCTTCATCTTTTCGGATAAAATGAATGGTTTATTCAGAATACCGCGTTTCCGTTGCAAAACATTATTGGTGTGATCTATAAAGGCACTGTATTCCTTGTTGTATAAAGGTTCTATAGGTTTGCCCGATCTTTCATCAATCATTTCCACAAATTTGTTCAGACTCTGAAGAAGCTCTTCTTCAGAGAATCCTGCATTATAACTGGTCTTTACTTTGTTAATAATTTTATCATTGTTATACTCGAATGATACCGTATTTTCCTGGCCACTTTTTAAAAAAATGATCACCTGGTTAGTAATGTCTATATCCGTGCTAACGGCACATCGGCTGATATTTGTTTCGGTATTTACTTTCAGTGTATATCTACCGGCTGAATCGAGTAATGTTCTATATACACGGGATTCACCTGTAAATGGTTGAGGAATTTGGAATAGCAGCCATACACTATCTTTCTTAATAGGTCCCGGAATAACTACCTGGCCTTTTACACTAATGGAACCAGCTTCCAGTATGGGGAGGCCCGATTGGGCACAAACAGTTAACGGGAAGAAAAATAACAGAATAGCGCAGGTTAGCTGCATTCTAATTGATAACATAGTCGTGATTATTTCAGTAATAAATGTTCAAATTTTAATGAAGGCGGCTATTGCCACCTTCATTAAAATTTGAATAAATCTAGTTCAGATCTGAACAGTGTTTTACGTAATTGGGTGCATACGCCCGGCATAATCCATCATAACGCCTGCCACTATAGGTAAAGCAGCAAGAGTTTCCTTCATTTTTATCTTTACACGCCTGAACTTTGTCACCCAGGCAATCATCACCGGACCCGCCGGACCCACCGGTCCCGCCAGACCCATCGACTCCACCGAGTACATTCCTGAGTTGTTCACGGGACAGTAGCTCCCTTGCGCCCAGTTCCAGCGCTTTTAATTTAAGCTTTTCCATCAGTTTAAATTTAGGTTGTTAATAAAAATACTAAAGGCTTGATATAGGCTGCCTTTGCCTGTTAATGGCATTCGCTAACGGGCGCGCACCGCTATCTACCGGCCATTAATTTGTTAAGACTGTTGTTAAACAGACAAGAAGTTTTTTAGGTCGTGAATATCGTAGATATCGGGTAATTCATGATTGTTGATAAATATGGTTGGCGTGTGGGCGATCTCCATTTTTGTACACCAGTTTTGCATCGCCTCTATTTTATTATCCTGCCGTGCCAACTTATCCTCCATGGGGTAACGGGATGCAAAACTATCATAATCTTTTTCCGGCGCCAGGTACCAGTCACCCAAAGCCTGTTTAGTCATCGACTCATTGTTATCGGCGGCAATGGCCAGTAGATGCCGTACCGGCCATTTTCGACGGTCTTTGTCGTCACTGGTGGCTGTAAAAATGATCTGTAATTGAATATCCGGATTGTTCTCCAATAGTTTTTCAATTGTCGTATGTGCATGAGCGCAGGGGCCGCAATAGGGATTACACACTTTCAGTATCTTGTTGGCGGCATTGGGATTGCCTAACACAATCCCCAATCCCTCAGCGTCTTCATGAATATTCCGTTGTTTACGCAATACAGCATTAAACACCACCGGATCATATTTCAGGCGTTTAAGCTGTGTTTTAACGAAGTTGTTTCTTTTCGCTCTCTTCAATACCGGAAGCAGTTGAAGAATAGCCAGGAGGGAGGTCACACTGAATAATATATATAGTACCAGCGCTTCAGGAGAAAAATGTACAGTCAGTTTACCCGTCTGATATGCTGCAATCGAAGCTTGTAATATCAAAACAGCTTGTATTATAAGGCATAATAAACACCATTGTTTTACAATACGCGACTGAAAATATAAAGAGTAAAAAACATATGGTAACGTCAACAGACTGACTATACTGGTTATAGCTTGTATTTCCGGGGAAGTGATACCCTGCGTCAGCATAAAAATCAACTGACCGGTGAAGTAGGCTAAACCAATCGTACTCCAGCTTACGCCACCAATATAGGCGGCATCCGACTGCAGGACAGCGTTGCAGTTGACACGCCTGCCACCTTTGCATATTTGCCGGATAACAGGATTATACCTGTCTATTTCGTACCATATCAGTAATATACCTACCAGTATCCCGATGACGGAGAGCAGTGAGAAGGTTGCCGCAGGCAATATTGATAAACCTGCCAGCCAAAACGCACGCAGGATAACCGTGGCAAATATGGTGGCCAGCACTGAAAGCAACGCATAAAAACTAAAACTGTTGAACCGCTCCTCCCGCCGCTTCTCCTTATAATCCGGCTCGCCGGCATCATGTCCTGGTTCTGCTAATAGTACCACGCCGCTGGTGCGGTCGGCAAAATCCTGAAAACGATAATTTTTCCATTTCCTACGCTCGGGATCGAATGCCGATACCATATCGTTGTTGAATTTTCTTACTACGGTAAAGTATTCCGTATCATTTTCCAATCCCTTTATTTGCGTAATATAAGGTGGTGGAATTTTTTCCAGGTCCGCGGGAGCGAAATTGGCGGTGATATTATCTACTTTATATTTGCTAAAAACATCACTAATACTCAATAGACTGGGATAATCGGGATGATCTTCCACTTCCTGTTGTAAAGTGGTGTATGACAGTTTTACTGCGGTTAACTCTAAAAATAAACTTGCGGCCAATGGTCCATTGGGCCTGGGTTCGGATAGATTCCAAAACATGGTAAACTTTTTAGGGATGTAAATGCTACTATCAGATATTTTCCTGGTGGTATTCATGACAACATGGTATACCGCCATATCTGACGCAAGTAATAATCAGGATATTTGTTGCAGACGAATTATCGCATTAGCAATCCTGCCCAACCAATAAGGAGGAGCCTGGCTAATGAGCACGACTACTTTCGTTTGTTGAAAAAATTAACGTAACCGGGAAGCTGATTTATTCTGCCGGCCAACGGGAATTACGTGTTGTTTCATACGCTAAAGGGCATTAACTGTATTAAAAATAGGTTTACTTAATTAGGTCACAAATCCTTGCCGTAGATCCGTTTGTAGTAATGATGAACATTACTTTGTTCAGAAATAGGCCACATGTGATGAGGGTGATTCAATATGTATTTATAGTGACATTCGAAAAAAAACGTGGAACAGGAATTTGACTTAAAATACACAGGGGTCAAACGCGGGTTCTCATATCAAATATGATGTTCTTTAAATTAGGCTAAGATGAATATAGAATCTTTTTTTTAAAAAAGCAAACTGATAGAAAAAAAATAATGCTCTAATATAAATAGACAACAGCGCATGGTATAAATATAATTTTTAAAAACGGCTGTCAGCGTTTTCTACCCTGCCTTTGTATCAGTCAACAGTGTTAAAATCAACTAAGAATTCGATTAACTGTACCTTGCTGAGTAAACTTATCTACCACTGTTTTTTCACTACTTTTCTGGAGTTTCCTGGATCTGCCGTTTATGAGGTGTACTGACGATATCAATTATCATTTTAACATAAAAAAATGTTACTTTCAAAATACAAAATGACAACATAGGGAATGGCTGGTGGAGACGATAGAATTAATTTAAGAAAGTATATTTTGCACATTCTGTCGTATTGTGTGGTGCTACCTTTTTATTATTTTAATCAGAAAATAACGTATTAAAATGATTGGCGATTTCTTGCCTATTGAGGAAGAGGATGATTTATTAAGTTTGAATATAGAATACAGATTTTCATCTGGCATTCATACTCCTGAAGCAAGCGACTGTATAACAGAATACAAAGCGGTTCTATATGCGGGTGAATATGCCGATAATTCCCTTAACGAATATGCGGGTGAAATGGATTTTAAAATCATTTCCTTAGGCCAAGCGGAAGCAGAAGGCTTTAGCATCTATGAAATGTTTGACACCTATGAATATACTTTTCGTCATAGTCAAGATTTTTATGATTTTGAGAAACAAACTCTTAAAAAATCTATTTTGAAAGAATTTCCTGATTTGGATTTTGAGTGCAATAGACTATGCATCATTGAGACCATTGGCATTATACCAAAATTCAGAGGCAAAGGCATCGGGGCAAAAGTATTTAAGGATTTAGTTTGGCGCTTCGATAATTGTGAACTTTTCATACTACAACCTTATCCATTACAATTTGAACATCCCGAAAATAAAAAAGCGCTGTTACCCAAATTAGATTTGAAGAAATTTGAGAAAAACAAAACCGCTGCTATTAGGTCATTGAGTAATTACTATCAGTCTTGGGGATTTAAGAAAATAAAAGGTATGAAGGAATTGCTATTTTACTGTCCGATATATAAAAACGAAGCTTTTGATAATATTGATATGGACGATTATTAAACTATGCAAATTATGACTTTGGTTGACAGTTTTATCTTGTCAATCAAATGTCTCTGTATGAGTCCAAAGGAACTGTTACGATTATTCGATGTTTTTAACCGTTACGTTTTAAGGGGTAGCTTTCAATTATCTCGCTGCATAGGATTCTGTGCAGCGTTTTTTATTAGCCATAATATAAGAAATATCCGTTTTTTGACACGGCTTAAAGTAACCACGTAAACCTCAATAAAGATTTTCGTATCTTAGTCAAAGCTGATTAACCTGTATAAAGTACGGGAAAGAAATCGGGGTTATACAAAAGGAACTCGACTAAACGCTCAGCTAAAAAACAAAACCCCGCGCCATGCGCGAGGTTTGCAAGTTGTCTGTGATCCCTATGGTACAAAACTCGAACCTTTTTGTCTATGATTTGCGAAAGTTATCAGAAATCGCTTAACCATTGTCAATATTTGACAAAATAACATTATTAGGTAATATTTTTCTTGAGTGAGTACAGCTATAAATATTTGAATTTTACAATCGCTCCTTGTGAAATCACAGGTCCTCTCATTCTCCTCGATACTTTTTATCCTGTTTCCATCGCTTTCGTATCCTTATTGGCTCGGGTTGCAGGAACGGGCACGTCACTTATTACCGCAATCACATGGTCGTTAATTTCAATATCTCCTTTTCCGCTAACTCTCAGTACGCAAATGTTGGTTCCTAGTACGATAGCCCTGCGAGCCAGCCCCATGTTGGCAAGTATTAAGCGAGCAAGAAGGAATCATTGGCACATGCTCTAATCGGGAAACATGTAAAACCAATGTAAGGAGAGCTTATCAGTGGATCGTCCAGTAAGCTTCGTACTGATTGCACTACGGATGTTAGCTTATCCGGTAAGGCCTTGGTGCTCATGGTGACTATTTAAACCAAACAATACTGATTACATAGTTATAAATGTCTGAGTAGCAACATTGCTCATACAGTTGCCATTGTGGTTTCCAATCATTATAAATAAACCAATCTTCGAAATCAACTGGTTCAACACCAGTATAGCGAGCGTTCCTTTTCAAAAAAGACTCACCCGCAACAGAAGTCGGCGGAAGTGGTCCTCCCTTCTTAAATTTATTGACGACTTTAGGAAAGTTTTCACTGCGGTACGACCATTTGACAACATTGTCTTGGGAAAATACGACCATGATCTCATGGGTGCCAACTTCGGCAAACCGTATCACGGCGGCGGTAAGACTAACACCGAATTTTGCGGATATTTCTTTGATTAT
Source organism: Chitinophaga qingshengii (assembly GCF_014529935.1). Lineage (GTDB taxonomy): Bacteria > Bacteroidota > Bacteroidia > Chitinophagales > Chitinophagaceae > Chitinophaga > Chitinophaga qingshengii. The sequence goes on along the minus strand of NZ_JACVFC010000001.1, from coordinate 1,855,072 downwards.
ATCGAGGGAGAACTTCCTGCCACCGGTAAATCGCCTCAGTCTTTCCCTTGGCATCAAAAGATTAGCAGCAAAGTAATCGGCTTCCAGCTCCAGCTTATCATCCTGAACCAAGCAGTTGACGGAAGCATGGGGAGGTATAATTCCTGACCTGATGCCGGCACGATGGCTTTCTAAAAAATAATGTCCCAGCTCATGTCCCAAGCTGAACCGGCCACGATTACTGTCTGGTAGATTACCTTTCTCGGTATTAATGTGAATATAAAACCTTGGGGTATCCCATACAATCATTCCATCGAAGTGATTGCGGTACTCCGCGTAGATCAGGCTAATGTTTTCGTCTTGGCAGATAGCAGCAAGGTCCGTTTTTACTCCATCGCAGAAACGCTGGGAAAGATATTCAGTTACAGCCTGAACTTCATTAACTATTTTCGGGAGAATCCGGTTGTTCATTGGACTGTTGGTTTCTTTTGATCAGAGCTATAATATCAGGTGGCAGATCCTGGTGCTTACGGGCAGCCATCCGCAACTCCTGCTGCTCTCCATCTGTCGATGTAGTGCTGATATTAGAAAAATTCTTCCTAACTCTTGTACCGTTAATAATGGCAAGGGGATCAATGCTGGCTTCGTTTACTTTTAATTTTCCAGTAGGATAAAGGGCTTCAAAGCGTGCGAGTTCCACCTCATTCGATGGCAAAAGAATCCCTATCGAATAAATCCATTCGGATAAGTTCTGTTCCGTTATGAGAATTTTTTCTTTAGCCATTAGTAATTTTTTTCATGAGATCGAAAGCCTGTTTCTTATAAACCCGAATAGAATTTTTGGAAATGCCCCCTACCGCAACCTGTAGTTCGTCCCGCAACCTGGCAGGCAGGTATCTTCCTTCTTTTTCATGGTATAGGTACGTCAGGTAAATAATTTTATGGTTAGGCGTTAATTGAGCGAACGTTTTATCTATCAAAGCCTCGGTTTCCTGTAGAGTCTTCAGCATTTCCGGCTCGTATGCTTTATCAGGATCGATAAGAGAGGTGATGACTTTCTCTGTGCCGTCGTATGGACTTTCATCGGGATGAACGTAGTCGCACAATTCCTTCCTAGCTATGCCGAATAAATAGAGGCGGAAGGCGGTTTCCGGGTTTTTGGACCTGGAAGTTTTTACATCAAAACCATTGGGGTATTTGTAGTAGCGCTCAAAAACCCTGTTTGTCAGTTCTTCCGCATCAGTTTCAGTAAGACCGATCTTCCCACACATTATCGTACACTTCTCCAGTAAATCCCTTCGGAACCGCATAACAAGGTTGGTATAAGCAGCCTGTGACCAGGCTTTTTCTTCCTGGTCGCCATTCAGCTTAACAAAATCAAGCAGGTCAATTAAAGTTTCTGCTTCAAGTTCCTTCCAATCCAATGGCAAGTTCTATTAATATACCTAAAAGCGTTAGGTAACGGTTCTGGTATAAGGGTGTAATGAAGTTTGACGTAAGGAAGATACTTTAAATAAGCAATATGACAAAGCGAGCAGAACGATAACGCTGATTATCAAACGATAAGATTAATCAAGGCGGCGTCTGAAGGCAAATAAAAAAGCTAGTTAAATGTGTACCCTGTACGTTATCTACAAACTACCAAGCGAATAAAATTATTATATGATGGAAAATACAGAAAAAGAACGATTACTCTTTTGCATTGGACGATACGATCATTACTACGACAGCATCAACAACAAATGCAATGTATTTCTGACGTTGAGCCTTGCTATCGTTGGGGGACTACTGGCTACCTATCCCACTTTATTGGATAAAGTGGCGTGCACTGCCTGGCTACACATCAATATGGCTATTCTTTTGGTCGTAGGGACTACAAATATCTTATTTACCATGTGGACATCGATGCCTTTTCTGAAAACATGCGGTACATCGCTTCTGTATTTCGGTTCGGTGGCGAAGATGACACCGCAAGCTTTCTATACCCGGTCTTCCGCTGAGGATGCGCAAGCAGGCCTGGACGACCTGCGCACTCAAGTACATGTGCTGGCGCAAGGTCTCAGAAAAAAGTTCAGGCGCCTATTTGTTGCCGGCACCTTACTGATGATACAGTTTATATTCTTTATCCCGCTTATCTACACAATCGTTAAAAATTTAAAATAAAGGAGATGGAAATTTACAGCGACTATTTATCTACTATCGCAGAGGCGATCAAAATGGACCCCCAAAACCGTCTGGTCCACGAGAGCTTTGGACAAAGAGACAAAACGTTCCAAAAGGGTTTCACTTATGAGAAGTTGAATAACAGAATTCCCAAAAACCAGCTGCAACCAGGGTTACAGAGGCTTGCAAGGGAAATTGGGTTGACGCCCGATTTTACGCAAAAGCTCGGTCTTCACCCCGATTTCGCGTATCTGAAGTCTTCCAATGATACTGAAAAGCACTATATAGTATCGATGTTCGTTGATATTAAGGGTTCGACAAACCTGTTTAAAAAGTACACGCCGGAAACAGTGCTGGTTATCACCAATACCATTCAACGGGCAGCCATACACACTTGCCTTGTACTGGGTGGCTATGTCCATCGTCTTCAGGGGGACGGGCTGTTTGTTTATTTTGGCGGCAAATCGATTCCTATATCCTCGGCCGTGGATCGAGCGCTGGTGTTTGCCAGCATGTTTACCTACTTTGTAAAGACGGATCTCCGGAACCTTTTTGATGAGCAAGGTATCGAGGCAATCTATACCCGTATCGGAATCGACTTAGGCTATGATGCCGATGTAGTCTGGGCCTTGGCTGGTATAGGAGAAATCAGCGAGGTTACTACCTGTAGCCTACATACTAGCCTAGCCTGTAAAATGCAAGGAAAGGCCCATAGCAATGGTATCGTAGTAGGCGACAACATCGTTAAAGAAGCACCCAAGGTTAAAGAACATTTTGTACCGGTGTCTAAACGGACAGAAAACGAAAATGACCGTTATATCTTCCAGATTCCCGACCAGAAGTTCAACTACACGCAGTATGATTTTATCTGGCTTTCTTTTTTAAAGAAACAGTCATTTATTGCAACAGATCTTAGCGGCAACATTCACCTAAAGCAGAAGCCTGCGCTACAGGTAAGTACATCTGGCCTTGGTGCTATTGCGTCCGCAAGTAAGCCTTATTTTAATGGTTAAGCCCAACCAAAAAACTGTATTTGAACGTGACTTCGGTGAGGCTGCAGATGCTTTCCCGAAATTACGTTACACAACTGTCGCTAAAAAAGGATGGCGAGTGAACGGTGAAGTAGATATCTGCGATCCTGCTGGCATGTACTGGGGTACATTTCAAATTGAGATCCTGGTACCCATATCCTATCCCTATGTTGTTCCACTGCTGTACGAAAAGAGCGACGATATTCCACGCGACATTGATTACCATATTGGTGATGATGGCCTCTGCTGTGTGGACATCGATCATAGGCTATTGTACCGGGCCAAAAGTGGTATCAGCATCCAGGCCTACCTCTCAAAGTGGGTATACCCGTTCTTTGCTAACTACCTGTATCGTGAAAGGGAGAAAAAGTACGCCAATGGCGAGTACAGTCATCGCTTCGATGGAGTCAGGCAGTTCTATCAGGAAGAGCTGCACCTCACGACCGACATGGCCGTCAAAGTTCTTCAGGCGTTGCTAAACAAAGACAAGATAAGCAGAAATGATCCCTGCCCTTGTGAAAGCGGTGATAAACTAAAAAGATGTCACGTTTATGCTTTTGAATTTCTTAAAACTTTGGGGCGCACTAAATGGCAGTCGGACTTCGATAATTTTATGAAGGGCTAAGCAAAATTGAGCATAATGAGTGTTAAGCCACCAATGCTACGCTGACGGAGCATCCCTTGAATTTCACTCTTAGGGATAAGAACGTTGCTCGTTTATGCCGACATCTCATGGTATTCGTTCACGTATGCATATGCCCCGGCTGTCAGCGTATCAGAAAAGAAGCAGTAAATTTGCCATCATTTTGGACTAACGGCAATGCCGTGTACAAAATGCTACTTTAAATGTAATTAATACCAGTTATGGGTTATTCATTGAACGCGCCATGCCCTTGTGGCAGCGGCAAAAAGTATAAGCGGTGTTGCGTGAACAAGAAAGCAGTGACGGCAACTCCGAAGCCTAAAGTTACCAAACACCCTTTACTGGGAAAGTTGGTCGATGGTAATTCCCATCATTTGCTGACCAGTTTGGCAGGTCTGCAGCTGCATGCCCTTAACCACGGTAAAAACGTTCGCCTTGAACAATTAGTGACCGAATACCTTCCGCTTTTTGAAGCCGAGGATGGCAAACCCACGCTCAACTATGGCAAGATCAAGCACGTCGTGGAAAATTACAAGGATGGAAAGAGTTACGAAGATCCTCCATTATCACCTTTTACGGAGAACGTGATTTTTATTGGAGGCAACTTCACGGTATTACCGGGCATTGCTTCTGCGCAATCAGAACTCCTAGGCCAGTTGCTGTTCTGCACCATGACCAATCGTGCACTACCAGAGAATTTCCGCAGCAACGTAGGCATGACGGCTGGGGCCATGCTTATTCTTTCTGACATGATCGCTGAAAAGGCCGGGCTTGGCCGGTATGAGACCGTCGACAGCAATGCCACGCCTCGCGACATTGATGTGCCAGATGCCCATAGGTTAGAAGCTTTAGCGAAAGCAGTAACTATTGATAAACAAGAGTACGAGGACCGTTGCCACCAAAAGGGCTATGAGCCAACTCCAATTAAACAATTCCTTATTGATGTTGGCGACCCCGCCATCGGTACGGCTACCGAAGACCCGTATATCACGCGCAAGATGGTGTTGGAGACTCATCAAACCTACATCTGTGTTGGTCCGACGACCATAGTCAGCGGTTTAGTACATTATATTTATGAGCAAGCCGACCTTTATAACACACGGGATGAACTCATGGCCGATTATTACCAGGGTGTAGGCGTTACTGTTAACGAAGCTTTTTTGAAGATGGGCTTGAGGCCGGTTGAGGTGCCAATACCTGCTGCGCCACCAGATTTGGCGGTTCTCGACAACATTTTTCAGTTTGACAGACAAAAATATGCCCATATCTGTATCGTGCAAGCACAGGGAGCAGATACGAATGCTATCGCGGCACACGCCGACCGGGTAGCCCAGGCCATAAAGGCGGGATACAAACCCGGAGATGCAGAAGTGTTTACCATTTACGTACTTCCGGAAATTGGTATGCAATTTATGTTTAGTATAAATGAGGCCCCCAATGCTGACCACACGCTGTACTTCACACTCAGTGAGCTCGAAGCGGTGGCCTATCATAAGGATACGGACAATTTGACGCTGTGGAAATTCGCTAAGGCCTATAAATATGCCAGAAGCCGGACAGGTATAATTAATACGGAGGGGTTGCTGGAAGCCTACGTTACCTATTATGAAAACCAAGGCTCGATCCTGCCTAGCGACGACGCGGTTTCAAAAGGAGGGGCATTGCTAATACCTATGGCAGGATCTGCTGGGTTTCGACAGAAGGTTAAGATCTACCGTGATGAACATAGCATTTTAAAGTACGGCGGCAGCGGTTTGGTCACAGCCATGGTACGAAGATACCGGGGATACGGCCCGATCTTTTTTGGTCCCAGAACAGAGCATGAGCTTGCGCTGGCGCTCGACCTTTACGATAAGCCTATTTGGGCCATTAGCGAACAGGAGTCGCAGGGTAACAACGACACCCTGGGTGGCCAGATATGTGAGGCGGTGTTATTTTGGCTAATGAAGATGCAAGGCGAGCTACAGCCGTGGTTGGAGGGGATAGATTTGCCGGTTATTGAAATTAATGTTACAGTCGACGATGCGGTGGTGGACCCAGGTAGCATTGATAGCACAAAGGTAGACCGCAGCGATACCAACATCGTGTGCACGTCATCTAACCGTAAACTGGATTTATATGTGCCGGCGGGTATCTTAGACCTTACAGCCGCAGCCGATAACAGGGCTGATCGGGCGCTGATGACTGCTGTTCTTACAGGACTAAATGGCCTTCCAAGATCAGGCGCTTTACCTGTCTTGACCGACATTGAGATGGTGGCCATGATCGAGCGGACTATGGTGCCGCCGAATGCCAAGATGCTGCTATACGTAGACGTAATCCATAACATTCGGGTCGATCCGCGGAACCTACCAAATATGCGCTATTTACAGGATGCGGACGTGTCGATGGTCTTAGACCAGATGGTCGGTTGGCTGGGCGCGGGGTACGCAATTCCAGAAAAGATCGACAAAGCCAAAGACAAAGTGCAGGTGATCAATGATGTTGTCTCCACGCTCAACCAACAGTTGACCGACGAGATCAACAAATATAATGGTACAGAGCTAATCGAGTATTTAGTGACCCGTAACGAGAAGGCTATTCAGACGCGCGAATTTAGGGAGGTTTACATACCAGCCCGCATTGCATGCTTTTCGTCCTTTAAGGAGGAACTTGACAAATTCAAGAAGCAGGGAAAGCTGTTGGTACCCACGGCATTGGCTTATCGTTCCTTAATCGAATACGTAGCTTCTAACCCCCCAAGGGGCAATAAGCGCCCAAACGTTGACAATGTAGACTATCTGGTCGCGCTTATGGATGCGGTCAATGATTGGGGCACACTCAGCGATACGATCCATCTCAAACTCGATGATCCGGAGATGGGACTATTGCCTTCCGGAAGGATTGGTGTTGACAAGACATTTGACCGGACCTTCAACGAGCGGTACCGCCACGCCCGGATGGAAACGGAAGTGTTCAAGATCCAGGAGGATTTTAATGACGTGTATCTACCCACTACTAAAACTTCAACGGCTACACCTACAAAGGAGAGTCTGGAACTGGATGCAGCAACAGCGGCCGAGTTTGGTATTACCCTCACGCAGCTGGCGAAGCTTTTTGGGGTGCTGGTAGATGTTGGTATTGCAGATGGCAAACCTTGCGTTTCTGTAGATGAAGCAACTTTGGTGGCCATGCTGGTCAAAGCGATCCCTGAACTTCCCGAGGAGCAGATTCGGGCAACGTTGGACCTGTTAAGCTTGCAGCAGCGGCCGCAGATAGATAAGCCGGTAGCGCCTTACAAGTATCCAGATATCGCACCTTGGCGCTACAACAGATCACTTTCGTATTTACGGCGCCCCTTGGTCCGTATGCAGGAAGGAAACAAACAGGTATATCGATATGGATATAGGCACCTTTTTGATGTCCTGCATAACCTTCAAGCGATGATCGGAATGGGAAAACTGATAGCTCAAAGTGCGGCCATGAAAACGTTTATGGGCGAAATGACCAACCAACGGGGCAAAGAGTTCAGCAATGCCGTGCGGCAGTGGTTCGTCGATCATACTGACTTCTATGTTGTGTCGCATGAGGTGAAGATCGAAAAGGGTAAGCATCTGGATGCTGACAAAAACTATGGGGACGTCGATGTGCTGGTTGTTGATAAGACCAATAAGATCATTTACCCGTTGGAGTGTAAGGCGATTTATGGTGCACGTAACGCTTTTGAAATGAAATCTGAGGTAGACCGATACTTAGGAACACCCGGCAAAGAAGCCGAGGCCAGGATCGGCATGCATGTTGCTCGCGACCAGTGGCTGCACGATAACTACGATAAGCTGGCAGCCTTCCTGAAACTCGATGACACTTACCAGATAAGGTCCATGATGGTAACTGCAGAGCCGATCCCGTTGCCGCTGCTCAAGGAATTGGATATGAAACTGCCGTTTACCGATTATGTAAAATTACGGATGAAAGGAACGGATGCTTTGAAATAACCGGCAAATAATATAAAGAGCGACGACCAATGGGTTGTCGCTTTGCCTTTTCTTGTTTTTCTTACTTTGAAGTTAAAGACTTCCGTACTCGAGTAAAAATTTAAATCGTTGCCAATAACATTATCCTACTGGTTATATTGAATCATGAAGAAAATAGGCTACACATAATTCATAATATGAAAGACAAGAAATTGACACCAAAGCAAGCAGTAGCTATACTAGCAAATGAAGGAATAACAGTATCAGAGGAAGATGCAGAAAAAATCCTTGAATTAATTTATTACTTGGCTGAAATTTCCATTAAGCAAGTTCTGAATTCTGACGAGTTCGACTAGGCAATGATAATAGTTAGAAGTTCAAATGTATCATTAAGCATCCTTCTGGGACTCGAACCTAACTCCCTTTACAAATCAATAAGTTGCAGCAGCCCTCAATATTTATCGATCAGATATCAAACACAAAAAAGGCTTCAAAACAAATATGTTCTGAAGCCTTTTCTATTTTCTGTGATCCCGCTGGGACTCGAACCCAGGGCCCATACATTAAAAGTGTATTGCTCTACCAACTGAGCTACGGAATCATCTTTTTTGTGTTGAATGGAGCGCGAAGGTATGTATTTATTTCATACTTCCAAAAAAATATTTTTACGGTATCTGTAATCTTTCTCCAAAACCATCTCCCAGCGCTGTTTTCAACCCTTCTTTGGTGAGGTAACAATGATTGATCGCTTCCATATGCACGGCAATAACGCGGGTGTTGGAAGGATGTTGTAATACCTGTAACACATCGGAAGCTGTCATGGTAATGGGATCACCTGTCAGGAACTGCGCGGCGCCGGCATTCACAACGGTATGCGTAGGCTGATATTGATCGAGTGCAGCCTTTACTTCGTCGCACCAGATGGTATCACCGGCAATGTAGATGCGTTCAGCGCCTGCTTCCAGTACGAAGCCGGATACGGGGGCCATCAGTTTACCAATTTCTCCGGTACCATGTTGTCCACCGGTGCGGGATATACGAATACCTTCCCAGGTGGTAGTGGTATTTACCGGGATAAGCTGCGAAAAGCCCTGGGCGGTAAGGGTGGCTATATCTTCCGGCTGACAAAAAAGCGGCAGGTGTTTGGGTACCAGTTGTTGTGCTGCTACATCCCAGTGGTCGCGGTGAAGATGCGTGACAATAACGGCGTCCATCGTTGACAGTAATGTTGCCAGTTCCATATCATTGAGTGGAAAGTCGATGAGTGGATTACGACGGGTATTGGCGGCATTGGGTACGGTGTCCAATGCGTCTTTGTGACTGAGCATCGGGTCGACCAGTATCTTACGGCCTTCCAGTTCAATCACTATAGTGGCGTGGCGGAAATGTTGTATTTGCATCCTGCAATTTAGGTAAATAAGAAAGTCCGTGTAGAAAAAAACACGGACTTTCTTTGGTTATATAACGCTAACGAATAAACGTTTAGGTCTTTCTCAGTTTCACGGACTGCACAAAATGGTGATGTCCTTTTTCCAGTATCAGGCTGGCGCGGTACCGGGTAGGAGCGATGTTCTGCTCCAGGTTGGGTTTATTGATATCTTCCCATATCTGGGTGGCCAGTTCCACGGTGGCGGTGTCTGAAAGGTGTGCGTAGCGGTGGAAGAAAGAGTCCGGATTCTGGAAAGCGGTAGCCCGCAAAGATTCAAAGCGGGAGATATACCATTTACGGATATCTTTTTCTGCGGCGTCTACATAGATAGAGAAATCGAAGAAGTCGGACACGAAGATGGCGGGATCTTTTTGTTGCTGGCCTGGTCTTACCTGCAGCACGTTCACCCCTTCCACGATCACGATATCCGGTTGTTCTATCCATTGCAGCTGACCGGGCAGCACGTCATATTCCAGGTGGGAATAGAGCGGGGCTGCCACTTTTTCTTTGCCGGATTTTACATCGGCGAGGAAATGGATCAGTCTTTTGATATCATAGCTCTCCGGGAAACCTTTACGGTTCATGATATTATTGGCATCCAGCACTTTATTGGGATACAGGAATCCGTCGGTGGTAACCAGGTCTACCCGCGGATGATCGGGCCATGCCTGCAGCAGCATTTGCAACACGCGGGCGGTGGTGCTTTTGCCGACGGCCACACTACCTGCGATACCGATAATATAAGGCACTTTCAGCTCCTGGCTGCCCAGGAAACTGCTGGTAGCTTTATGCAGCGCCTGTGATGATTTAACGTATAAGTTGAGCAGATGAGCCAGGGGAAGGTATATCTGGGTGATTTCTTCCTGTGTAAGCGGCTCATTCATGCCGTGTAATTGTTCCAGGTGATAGTAGTCCTGCAGTTGCAACAGCGCGTCGCCGCTGGTTCCTGCCCATTCCTGACGGGAGAAAGTGATATAGGGAGTATACCGTTCTCGTTTAAGGGACGTGGTCATTTTACAGATTTAGTGATTTGGTTACTTAATTACCTGGTTATTAAAACTATTGTCAATAATTCAATAGCCAAATATCCAAATAATCAAATGTTATTGTTGTATATAAATAGTCTTGATGTTCAAAAATTCGTGTGTGCCTTCGAGTGACAACTCCCTGCCATAACCCGATTGTTTAACGCCGCCAAAAGGCAAACGGGCATCGGAACGTACCATGGCATTGATAAATACGTTGCCGCTTTCTATGCGGGTAGCTAGACGGGCGGCTTTGTCCAGATCGCTGGTCCACAGGGCGGAGCCCAGACCGAAATCTGTTTCGTTGGCCAGTGCAATGGCTTCGTCTTCGTTGGCGGCAGTAATGATCACTGCTACGGGACCGAATGTTTCTTCCCGGAAAGCGGTCATACTGCTGGTAACGCCAGTCAGCAAGGTCGGCGCAAAGTTACATCCTTCATAGGTGCCACCCAATTCCAGTTTGGCGCCTTCACTGATGGTTTGCTGCAGTTGTTTGCCTAATTCGACTGCCAGGTCGGGCCGGGCCATAGGACCCATATTGGTGGCTTCTGCCATCGGATCGCCCTGTTGGAGGTTCTCCAGCAAACGGCGTACTTCGGCAGTGAAGGCGGGCACGATTTCTTCTTCCACGATCCAGCGTTTGGCGGCGATACAGGACTGACCGGCATTCTGCATACGGCCTTGTACGGCAGTTCTGGCTGCGGCTTCCAGGTCGGCATCTTTTAACACGATAAACGGATCGCTGCCACCCAGCTCCAGCACGGTCTTTTTCAGGTATTTACCTGCCAGCGCGGCTACACTTTTACCCGCAGGCGTACTGCCGGTAAGGGTAACGCCCTGTACACGGGGATCGGCTACGATCGGCTCCAGGTCCTGGGAAGATACCAGCAGCGATTGGAAAGTACCTTCGGGAAAACCGGATTCCATAAATACTTTTTCAATAGCCAGCGAGCAGCCGCTCACGTTACTGGCATGTTTCAGTAACCCGGTATTGCCGGCTAATATATTGGGGATGGCGAAACGGAAAACCTGCCAGTAGGGGAAATTCCAGGGCATAATCGCCAGGATGATGCCTTTGGGTTCGTAACTCACATAACTTTTATAGGCATCCGATTGTATCGGCCGGGGTTGCAGGATTGCTGCGATATTCTCTGCGAAATATTCGGCGGTGCCGGCACATTTCAGTACTTCGGCTTTGGCTTCTTTCAGTGTCTTACCCATTTCCTGAGTAATGATCCTGGCATGTTCGGTGGCATTTTTTTTAAGGGAAGCAGCTACCTGCATCATCCATTCCCGGCGTTGATCCAGCGATGTTTGCAACAACGTACGGTAAGCCCTTTCTCCTGTCAGTAATTTATGTTCTATTTCCGCTTTGGTATGCGGCGCATATGTAGCAATAGTCTCCTGGGTAAACGGATTGATACTTGTAAACATAGCTGTAACCTTTTTGCCCGTAAGCAGTAAATAATTGCAAATTTAGCCATTTCATATTAAACGCTCTTTTCATCACGGATGAACGTTCTGTATCTTTGCCTATCCAAAAGATAGGTTATATGGCATTAAGCAGATGGAATATCATGATCATGGCCCTGTGTACAGGGCTGATCGTTGCTAATATTTATTATAGTCAGCCGCTGATCGTGCTGATGAGCCAGGAGTTCGGCGTGTCCGAAGCCAACGCAGGGCAGGTGACTTTCTTTACCCAGGTAGGGTATGCGCTGGGACTCTTATTCTGTGTACCGCTGGGTGACAAACTCGAGCGTAAGACCCAGATCATTGCCATGACAAGCACTGCAGTACTGGCGCTGCTGGCAGCTGGTTTCTCCCAAAATATCGGGATGCTCAAAATCACCGGACTACTGATCGGTTTTACCTCCGTGGTTCCTCAACTGATTTTGCCACTGGCGGCGCATCTCACGGATGTGAGCAACCGGGGCAAGGTAATCGGTACGATTATGAGCGGTCTTCTGGTGGGTATCCTGTTGTCCCGTACTTTAAGCGGGATAGTGGGGCATCATTTCGGCTGGAGAGCCATGTTCTGGATAGCGGCGGGTATCAGTGCCCTGCTGGTGGTGATTATGTGGTTTTCATTCCCTAAAAGCCAGCCACAGTTTACCGGTAGTTACGGAGAACTGATGAAATCCCTGCTCACCCTGGCGAAAGAGCAGCCCATGTTGCGTGAAGCGTCTGCTATTAATGCCTGCTGCTTCGCGATGTTTGGTATGTTTTGGACGACAGTGGTATTCCTGTTGTCTGAGAAGCCTTTCCTGTATACGAGTGAGCAGATCGGCCTGATGGGACTGGCAGCTGCTGCCGGCGCACTGGGCGCCCCGCTCATCGGACGCATCGCTGACAAAAAAAATCCCCGTATCGCTATCGGCTATGGTATTATCTTCCTGCTGGCAGGCTACGCGATGTTTTATGTCTTCCAGGCAAACATCATTGGAATCATCATCGGTATCATCGCCATCGACCTGGGACTACAAGGTATTCACGTATCTAACCAAACACGTATATACGCACTGTTACCGGAAGCCCGTAACCGCCTGAATACGGTGTTTATGACCACCAGTTTTATAGGTACTTCCCTTGGCTCCGGAATCGGGCTGTGGGTATGGACCATCGGAAAGTGGAACGGGGTGTGTATCGCCGGTACCCTGCTGATACTAACAGCATTAACTATATACCTGGCCACCTATAAAAAGAAATAGCTAAGGTCTTCATCCCCCGTAAATGGGGTCCGTAAACGCAACAGGCTGGCCCTTTTAAAAAGGCCAGCCTGTTGCGTTATTTGAATGTCAGATGTATTAACTACTCTACACGGGTAATTTTCAGTGTATTGGTAGGCAGGTGTAGTTTCACCGGTGTGCTACCGGTATTTACGCACACATCGCCCACTTTAATGAAACCTCTTTCTTTCAGGATGTTGATCTGATCGAAAACGATATCATCCAGGCTTTCTTCTTCTTCGTAGTGGAAGGCGCGTACACCCCAGCTGAGGCTCAGTTGGTTCACCAGGGTTCTTTCTTTGGTGAATACATACAGCGGGGAACGTGGACGGTAGCTGCTCAGCATAAAGCCGGTATAACCGCTCTGGGTCATACCTATCAGCGCATCGGCATCCAGGTCTTCTGCAATTTTACAGGCGTTGTAGCACAGTGCATCGCTCAGGAAGGTAGGGGAGTGGCGGTGAGGGATCAGGTTACGGTTGTAAATGATCGCTTCTTTTTCCACTTCCTGGATGATTTTGTTCATGGTCTGGATAACCAGTTCGGGGAACTGTCCGGTAGCGGTTTCACCGCTGAGCATCACAGCGTCGGAGCCTTCCAGTACGGCATTGGCTACGTCGGTGATTTCGGAACGGTTTGGGCGGGTGCGGTCCATCATGCTCTCCATCATTTGGGTAGCCACGATAACGGGCTTCGCACGGTGGATACATTTGCGGATGATATCTTTCTGGATCATCGGGATCTGCTCTACGGGCAGTTCTACACCGAGGTCACCACGGGCAATCATCACACCGTCACTTTCCCAGATGATTTCTTTCAGGTTCTGGATAGCTTCCGGTTTTTCGATCTTGGAGATCACCTTGATTTTGGAGTTACGTGCTTCCAGCCTTTTGCGCAGATCGCTCAGGTCTTTTACACTTCTCACAAAAGACAGGGCTACCCAGTCCAGTTCCTGGTCTATGATAAATTCCAGGTCTACAATATCTTTATCGGTGAGGGCCGGCAGGGAAACTTTGGTATCGGGGAGGTTAAAGCCTTTTTTGGAAGACAATACACCCGGTAAGCTAACTTCTGCTTTGATTTCACCGGCAGGAGTGAGTTCTTTTACGATGGTTTCGATTTTACCGTCGTCCAGCAGGATTTTCTGGCCAACGCGCAGATCTTTGTACAGGTCAGGGTAGGAAACGTAGATTTTCTCCATATTACCTACCACCTTTTCGTTTACAAAAGTGAGGATATCACCTTTTTTCAACGGCAGGGCGTTATTTTCAATTTCGCCAACACGCAGTTTGGGGCCTTGCAGGTCTCCCAGGATGGCTACGTTGTAAGGTTCGGTTTTGTTGATCTGACGGATATATTCAATGATCCGCAGTTTGTCTTCATGCGAGCCGTGCGAGAAATTGAGGCGGAATACATTCACGCCTGCTTTCACCAGCGCCAGCAGCTGTTCATAGGTATCACTGGCCGGGCCTACAGTGGCTACAATTTTTGTTTTGCGGGAAGAGTGTGCTCTGCCGGCAGCATTGTCCATCTGTTTGTGATAGTATTTCGATAGATCCTTTGTACTCATAAGTCTTATTTTTTAACTCGCAAGAATTTTAACAATCTTAAACCATTCGGGGTCAATTTCCTGTTTGGCTTTAACAGCCTTGTCCAGAGGGGTATAATGGATCTTGTCGTTTACGATCCCGATCATGACATTGTGAATGCCTTCGAGGAGGGCGTCTACAGCGGCATAGCCCATACGGCTGGCCAGGATACGGTCGGTACAGGTGGGAGATCCCCCTCTTTGGATATGTCCGAGGATACATACTCTGGTATCCAGTTGCGGACAACTCTCTTTAATACGGCGTGCTACTTCATTGGCGCCTCCGGTGTCGTCACCTTCTGCTACCACAATCAGATTTACCAGTTTTTTACGGCGTTCGTTGGCCTGCAGTTCTTCGATGATATCGTGCAGTTCAGTTTTGCGTTCCGGCATCATAATATGCTCGGCACCAGTGGCAATACCGCTGTGTAAAGCGATGTAACCGGCATCACGGCCCATTACTTCGATCACAAACAACCGGTCATGCGCGTCTGCAGTATCCCTGATTTTGTCAATGGCTTCAATCGCAGTATTCACTGCCGTGTCAAAACCAATGGTGTTGTCAGTTCCTGCAATGTCCTTGTCAATAGTACCAGGCAAGCCTATACACGGAATATCAAATTCCTGGCTGAATTTCTGCGCTCCATTAAACGAACCATCTCCGCCAATCACGATCAAACCGTCAATGTTGTGCTTCTTCAGATTCTCGTAAGCTTTTTTTCGCCCTTCATATTCATAGAACTCTTTGCACCGGGCGGTCTTTAAGATGGTGCCTCCGCGTTGAATAATGTTGGCAACAGATTTGGACTCCATCGGGAAAATCTCATTTTTTAAAATTCCCCTATATCCGTACATGACGCCGAACACATTCAGCTGATGATAAATGCCCGTTCTTACCACCGCACGAACGGCTGCGTTCATGCCCGGTGCATCTCCACCGGAGGTAAGGACTGCAATGTTGTTCAATTTTTTCATATAAATTGCTAAAAAAATATCTTAAAGGCGCACAAAAATAACATTTTGCAATTGTTTTCTAACAGATATCTTATGAATTAACCTAAATATTTAATTTTAATCAAACAAAGTAGCTAATTTTTTTAAAAAATATAGGCATGTTGAAAAAGACTAATAAGAGTTGGTTGGTTTTAGGCATGGGTCTATTGACGATGGAAGGTATGGCACAACAAAAAAACTGGCAGTATCCCGTTGCCAAAAAAGTGGATACCGTAGACAACTATCACGGTACCCGTATCCCTGATCCCTATCGCTGGCTCGAAGATGACCACAGTACCGAAACAAAAGCATGGGTAGACGCTGAAAATAAAGTCACCCAGGATTATCTCGCTACCATCCCGTTCCGGGCCTCGGTCAAAAAAAGACTGGAAGAACTCTGGAACTACCCGAAAACAGGTGCTCCGATAAAACACGGTAACTATTATTACTTCGCTAAAAATGACGGTCTCCAGAACCAGTCCGTTATTTACCGCAGCACTACTCCCGACGGTACCCCGGAAGTATTTATTGATCCTAACAAACTGTCCGCCGCCGGTACCGCCGCGCTGGGTACGCTCTCTTTCTCCAAAGACGGGAAATATGCTGCTTACCTCATCGCTAAAGCCGGTTCCGACTGGCAGGAAGGATTTGTCATGGACGTGGCCACACGCCAGCTGCTCTCCGATAAACTGGAATGGATCAAATTCAGCGGCCTTTCCTGGAAAGGCGATGGTTTCTTCTATAGCCGCTACGATAAACCGGACGAACAAAGTAAACTGTCCAGGAAAAATGAATTCCAGAAAGTATATTTCCATAAAGTAGGCCAGCCTCAGGAACAGGATGAACTGATTTATGTTGATAAGGAACACCCGCTCCGCAATGCCACGGTCAGCGTAACGGAAGATGAACGTTTCCTCATCCTCTCCACTACGGAAGGTACTTCCGGCCGGGAACTCTGGTACCGCGATACCAAAAATCCGGCGCAAACATCCTTCTCCCTGCTGATAAAAGGTTTCGCTAATGAACCTGCTGTGATAGACAATGTGGATGATAAATTACTGGTAGTAACCAACCACCAGGCGCCTAACTATAAGATCGTACTGGTGGACCCGGCTAATCCGGCGGAAGCCAACTGGAAAACAGTGGTGCCGGAGAAAAAGGAAGTACTGCAAAGCACCGGTAATGCTGGCGGTAAACTGCTGCTGTCTTATTTAAAAGACGCTTCTACCCGTGTATATCAATATGATTACAGCGGCCGCCTGGAACATGAAATCAAACTGCCCGGTATCGGTACTGCCAGCGGTTTCGATGGTAAAAAGGAAGACCAGGCACTGTATTATAGCTTTACCTCCTTTGTAGCGCCGCCAACAATATACCGCTATGATATCAAAACCGGCAAATCAACCCTGTTTAACAAAGCAGCGGTGAAATTTAATCCGGATGAATATGAAACCAAACAGGTGTTTTTCACCAGTAAAGATGGTACCAAAGTGCCGATGTTCCTGTCTTCCAAAAAAGGCATGAAAAACACCGGCAACAACCCGGTACTGATTTACGGTTATGGTGGTTTTAATATCCCGCAAACACCTGCTTTCAGCGTGTCTAACCTGTACTTTATGGAGCAGGGGGGAACCTACGCGGTAGTAGCACTGCGCGGTGGCAGCGAATACGGGGAAGCGTGGCACAAAGGCGGTATGAAGGAAAAGAAACAAAATGTTTTCGATGACTTCATCGGCGCAGCGGAATACCTGGTGAAAACAAAATACACCAATCCATCTAAAATAGCGATCCGCGGCGGTTCCAACGGAGGCCTCCTGGTAGGCGCCTGTATGACGCAACGCCCCGATCTCTTTAAAGTGGCGCTGCCGGCGGTAGGCGTAATGGATATGCTGCGTTTCCAGAAATTTACCATCGGATGGGCATGGGCTACAGAATATGGTAGCAGCGATAATGCGGAAGACTTCAAATACCTCCTGAAATACTCTCCGCTGCATAACCTGAAACCAGGCGTGTCTTATCCGGCGACAATGGTGACGACTGCGGACCATGACGACCGTGTCGTACCGGCGCACTCCTTTAAGTTTGCCGCTACCTTGCAGGCAGATAATGAGGGTCCCAATCCGGTGCTGATCCGCATTGAAACACAGGCGGGGCACGGTGCTGGTAAACCTACATCCAAGCTGATTGACGAGGCTACGGATATGTGGTCCTTTACTATGTATAATCTGGGTATGAAACCATAAACGGTCTACCCGTTATCCTATAGCGTTGGCAGAAAGTACAGGACAACAATACTGTGCTTTCTGCCAGCTTTTTTTATAGGCTACAGGCGCTGCTTCCTAAAAAAAATCCGCCGCTGGCGTTAATTGCTGAATGCCGACAGCTATTTTTTCTTATCTTTAAAGACAGCGTACTAATATGGCATTATGAAGGTATTAATTACAGGTAGTAACGGACTCCTGGGACAGCATCTGATTCCGGTATTCGTCCAAAACAAGACATACGATGTAATAGCCACAGGCAGAGGTGCTAACCGTTCCCCTCAACGCGACCATTACATTTACGAAGCAGTAAACCTGCGGGATGCCGGCAGCGTACAGCAGCTGGTCCAGAAACATCAGCCCAACCTGATTATCCACAGCGGGGCTATGTCGCAGGTTGATGATTGTGAGAAAAACAAAGACGCCTGCTGGGATACCAACGTAGGCGCTACCCGTTACCTGGTCAATGCGGCGGAAAAAGTAAATGCTTCCTTTATCTTCCTCTCTACAGATTTTGTGTTCGATGGCCTCAACGGTCCCTATGATGAAGAAGCCCCGGTCAATCCCATCAACTACTACGGTACCAGCAAAGCAGCGGCAGAACGCCTCGTGCGCAACAGCAAGCTGTCATGGGCTATCGTGCGCACCGTACTGGTATACGGCGTGTCCAACGATCCACACCGCAGTAACATGATTACCTGGGTAAAAAATAACCTGCAGCAGGGTAAAAAGATAAAAGTGGTGGATGATCAGTGGCGTACGCCTACCCTCTGCCAGGACCTGGCGCAGGGATGCTTGCTGATAGCGGAAAAGAAAGCAACCGGTGTTTTTAATATTTCAGGGAAAGAAGTACTGTCTCCTTATGATATGGCGCTCAAAACGGCTGAATACTTTCAGCTGGATACCAGCCTCATCGAAAAAATAAGCTCCAAAAGCTTTGCCCAGCCAGCTGCCCGCCCGGCTAAAACCGGTCTCATCATCGATAAGGCAGTGAAGGAACTGGGATATCAGCCTCATACTTTCGCAGAAGGATTGGATATCGTAGCGGCAGAGATCAAATAAGGATCAATGTTCCAGGTAGGCCTTGCCGTACTTGCTTTTTACGGCCTGTAACTCACTGGTGGTATCTATCGGTAAGGATGTTACCGGTAAGGCTACTTTATAGCGGTTGTCCCGGTGATATGTCACGAACACCGTACCTTTTTCCTTTTCCCAGCTTTCTCTCGTAGCTTTCTTTTTGGCAGCGGAAAGACTATCCTGGTACTCATCCAGAACAATGAAATAAGAGATGGAATCTGATACGGCCGGCGCTGTAGCGACACTGTCGGTTTTATGGTGCTGAGTGGTGTCTGTTATAACGAATACCGCTGGTGCGCCGGCGGGTACCTCATGGTCACCGCCCTGACGGCCGATATACCACCAGGTTGCCAGTCCGCCCAGCAAAATAAGCGCACCGCCTACGGCCCACCACCATTTGAAAATACTGCCTTCTGTTACCGCTTCCAGCGTATTTTCCTCTTCCTCGGTCATAACCGGCTCTACCGGCGTCTCCGGCGGCATAGGTGGCTCCACCGGCGTCAGGGCGGCCGTAGGCGCCACTACAGGGGGAGCAGCGGGTTCCTGCCGTTGTACCGGGCTAAGAGGCAGGTCGGCAGGGTCTACCGGTAACTCTTCGGCATAAAAATGCAGGTTACCGGCGAAATCACCCTGTAACTTACCGATGCCGGGCAATTCCAGGGCCTGCCCGGGTTGCAGGGCGGCCTTAAATTCTTCTATGTATTTCTCCAGTTTCCTTTGGGCTACAGCGGGTACCAGGTTCTCTTTCAGGGCTATCCATTCCTGGCAGGAGCCGTCGTCCTGCCACGTCTGGGTGAAAACCACCTGGTCGCGGGGAGGCAACAACGTTTGTGCACCGGCGTTATACCGGGCGGGAAAATGCTGGATGGAAAACGTACCGATGTGGGGAACAACACAAATCCGCTGCCTGAACAGTACTTCCTGGATATATTGCTGTAGTATCAACATGAGAGATGTTTGTCGGTTAATATTCTGAAAAGCCACGAAGCAGCAAAGCAGCAAATCATCATCTTTGCGTCTTTGCTGCTTCGTGTCGTTGCGAGCAACTAAATTAACTCAAAATCAGAACTTCACCATAATTCCGCCTACGATGTTGAAACCATAGGTAGGATACAGGTACCAGCGCTGATAATGGGAATTGAAGATATTATTGGCGTTCAACCACAGGTTGAAGTTTTTACCGATGTCATAGGAAGCGCCGGCATTCATGTCCCAGGCGCCGTTGGTTTTGCCAAAATCCTTGTTGGGCAACTGATAATAACTGCCGCTGAGCGCAAACAGATCGGCATTCAGGTGCAGCTTCTTAGCAAAGGTGTACTGTACAAACAGGTCGCCCTGGAAAGGAGGCAGGTGCCAGGGTTTAACTTCTGTCTCCTGTTTGTTGTAATTATACCAGTCGAAGCTAACCCTTGCCTGGAATTTCTCTTCTTCTATATACCCCACCTCGGCATGCAGTTGGAAAGCACGCAGCTGCGCTTCGTTACGGGTGGTGAAATATTTCATGTCTGCGGAGTCATTCACAAACAACGGCATATTATACCAGGTAACGGACGCAAATTTGGTGTTGTAGTTGAAATGTCCGCCCAGCGTACCTTTGATGCCGGTATATTTTTCTTCTACACGCGTGTTGAGCATGCCGTCCATCAAACCATTCAGGAACGGATTTTTATTGGCCAGGTTGCGGTAGGAATTCTTATCGAAGTAGGAAATCCATCCGCTGCTCAGGATCAGTTTTTTGCGTACCAGGTGCGATTCGTTCACGATGTCCGGCAGCAGGTAAAACTTGTCGTTGGTCCAGGTAGGATTTACGCCTACATGCAGCACAAATCCGGGTTTAATGATGTCTACGGAAGGATGAATGGCCACCACATTGTTGTTGATGGTGCGGTTATTATCCTGTTTGTAGGTAGACAGGTCAAAAACGCCTTCTGCCTTGATATAGATGTCTTCAAACACCTGCTTGCGCACGGGTATTTTGGCGATGAAGGTATTCTCTGTACGTTTATACGAATCGTTGAAAGCAATGAACTTTACCGTGGGCTGAAACTCAAATGCCCAGTCGTTTTGCGGACGGTTTTTGAGGCCTACCTGTGCGGTCACGGTATTGAAAGTCTGTGCAATATCTTTTTTGTCGTATTTCAGCGTATCATGGTTGTAACCATAGTAGTGGATGGTATTGCGGTCATAACCAAGGCTCGCGTCCAGCTGCATTCCGGGCAACAGGTAAGTACCCGAAGCCAGCGCATTGAGGTTGCTGTAGTTCTGGTCAGCAATTTCCTTGCCTTGCGAGCTGGTATAATTTACAAACAGGCCGTAGTTGTACACATCTTTACGGCCACTGCCGAAACCAGCCTGTACGTATGGCGTTTTGTAATTGCCATAACCCAGTTTGATAAAGTTGTTCTGCAACAGCGACAGGGAGTCTTTGCCCAATGCCAGCGGTTTCAGGGGAGCGGCCTGGTACATGAAGTTCAGGTTCAGTGCCGGTACTTTGTAGGTCAGCACAGGTCTGCTGGTATCTACGCTTGGCAGAGAGGCCGTCAGGTTCAGTTTATAGGCGTCGCGGAGTTTAGGCTGATTGGTGGAAATGATATCGATCGTTTCCTGTTTCAGCGGCTCCTGTGCCCAGGCCTGCTGCTGATGAAGGATGCCTGCAAGGCTCATGCCTGCTATGATAAAAGCGCGTTTGCGATGTATGTTGAGAATATTCATGTTTCTATTTGGTCTTAATTCCCGAAATCTCAAAATTTCAAAATCCGAAAATTCGTAAATTTTCAATGGCTACTGTTTCTTCGGTTTTTTTCCGGCTGCTTTTTCTGCTGCTTCTGCTTTGACAAATTTCTCTTTGGCTTCGGCTTTCAGCTCCGGAATAGGGCAGTTTTCAGCGATGCTCTGGAAAGTTGCTTTGGCATTGAAGTAGTCCTGTTGACGGAAATACACATCGCCCAGCAGGATATATGATTTAGCCACCCACACATCGTAGGAAGGCGTGTTTTTGATAACATCGAAACCGGCTTTCTCTGCGGCAGCCAGGTCGTTCTGTTGCAGGTAACAGTCAGCCATATCATAACGGGCTTCTGCACCGGTTTCTGACTTGGTCATACCTGCCACTGTTTTGAATTCGGTAATGGCGTTGGCAAATTGTTTGGCTTGTTTCTGCGCTTTACCCAGGTAGAAATGGGCGATGATCTGGTCGTCGGTACTGATATTGGCGGTAGACAACAACATTTCTGCATAGTTACCTACTTCATCCCAGCGTTTTAACTGGTAATTGCTGCGCAATAAACCTCTGGTGGCAGCCAGGCTGTTTTCCTTGCTGGTAGCCAGGTCCTGCAGTTGCAGGTAGTAAGTACGCGCTTTGTTATAGTCTTTACTCTGGTAGAAGTTGATATTGGCGGCCTGCAGGGCGGAACGCTCAGCATACAGACTGTTGTTGCGGGAAAGCACAAACTCATACGCCGGCAGCGCGCTGGCGTAGTCCTTGTTGTTATAGGAACATTCGGCTTTATAGAAATTCGCCGGCAGAATAAACTGACCGTTGGGATATTTCTGAATGTAGCTGTTGAAGGCGGCAATGGCGCCGGAGCAGTCGTTGTTGGTGAAACGGGCTTCCGCAGCGGAATAAGCTAATGAGTCTTCCGCAGTAGCGGTAACGGTGCGGCCGCTGGCTTTCAGGAAAGCGAGGTAGTCGTCTGTTTTACCCTGACCTACGTAGATAGACTTGATGCTTTGCAGCGCCTCATTGCTTTCCGGTGATCCCGGGAATTTCTCTACCACCTGACGGTAATAGGCGAGGGCTTTGCTTTCATTGTCTTTGTTATAATAGCACAATCCCAGTTTGAGCAGTGCCCTGGGGGCATTGGCGCCGTTGGGTTGTTTCTGCAGTACGTTTTCCAGGTAAGGAATCGCTTCGTTGTATTTCTCCTGTGCCAGGTAGGTGTTGGCGATTTCCATGTCTGTCTGGTTACCAAAATCAGAGCTGGGGAACTTGTTACCCAGCTGTTTGAGCAGGGCGAGTTTATCTGCCTGTTTGCCTTGCAGGCCCAGGATGATGGCTTTCTGATAGATAGCGTAATCTGCGCCGGGCTCGTTGTTGTTAATGACGCGGTCATACAGCGACAATGCTTTCGGAAACTGGCGCAGCATGTAGTAACAATCGGCCGCACGCAGGGCGGCATCGTTGGCGATCCGGGTAGCATTAGGGCCACTGGCTTTCTGGGCGGTTTCAAAGTGCGGCAGCGCCTCTGCATATTTGTCCTGTTTCAGCAGGCTGTAACCCAGGTTATAGCTGGCTGTTTGGGCATTGGCTTCGCCGGATACCGGCGGATTGCTGCTCAGATAGGCGTTCAGGTTAGTGATCGCTTTATCGGTTTTGTTCTGGCGCAGCGCTATTTCTGCTTTCCAGAACTGGGCCAGCTGTTTGGTCTGCCCATCATATGGATTGTTGATGGCGATGTCCAATAGGCGATCGGCTTCCGCCAGCTGCTGATCGTTGATCAGCTCTGTAGCCCTGCCGTAGGCTATTTTCTGATACGCTTTGAGTACAGTCGGGTTTTTATCACCGATCTGTTCAATGGTAGCCAGGCCGTCGCGGTAGTTGTTGGTATTCATGAAGAGGCTCACGAGTATTTCGCGGGCTTCCTTGTTGTATGCTGACTGGGGGTAAGTTTTTACGAACTGGGTCAGTTCATTGAGGGCTGCATCCTGGTAGCCCAGCTCATAGGAGAGTTTACCGTAGTGAAAGCGGGAAATTTCCTGTTGCTGAGCATTGGAACTGTTGTTGGCGCTGAAGGCGAAAGCATTGCGGGCATTGGCTTTCTGGCCGGTGCGCAGGTAACAGTCACCCAGCAGGTACATGGAGTTCTGGCCCAGCGAGTCTTTGGAACTGCTGAGTTGTTTGAAGCCGCTGATGGCTTTGTTGAGATTACCGGTCTGATAGTAGGAATATGACAGCTGGTAGATGTCTTCATTGCGTACTTCCTCGGAATTATCCTGGAACTCCTGCAACAGGGGCAATGCTTTTTTATAGTCTTTACGTTCAAAGTAGGCTTTACCCAGCAGTTGTTTCATTTCTGCTTCGTAGTACTGGCCACCTTGCCGCAGCAATGGCTCGGTGTAGGTGATCAGCTGGTCGTGTTTGCCCTGGAAGTAGTAGATCTCTGCAATGTAGTAGGGAACAATATTTTTATACTTCGGATCTTCCACTACTTTTTGGAAGCTGCTGAGCGCATCGCCGTACTGGTGGTTGTAGTAAGCGATAAAGCCATAGTAGTAGTTGGCCGGCAGATAGTATTTGCCCTGTATTTCACGGATGCCGCCGAACAGGGGTTGTGCCTTCTGGAAGTCTTTGACGTTGAAGTAACAGTAGGCCAGTTCAAATTTCGCTTCGGCAATTTCTGCGTTGGAGAGGTTGTCGATGCTGGCTTTTTCATACAGCGGGATAGCGTCTTTGAACCGGTTCTGATGGAAATAATATTTTCCCAGCTGATAGCTTACCAGCTGTTCGCGGGCGTTGTTGTTGAATATTTTAAGGTATTCCAGCGCTATTTTTTCTGCGTTGTCCTGTCCCAGTTTGAGGGCGCATACAGTGTAATAATAATAGGCGTCAGACTTTACCAGGTCGCGGTTGGTTTCATGGAAATAATCGATGTTATCGATCGTTTGCTTGAAAAGCTGCATAGATACGCTGTACTTTTCCTGCTGGAAGTACTGTTGTGCATCTTTGAATACTTTTTCCGGATCGGTGTAAATACGCGTTTGCTGCGCGTGGGCGGCGGGCAATCCTGCGATACCTGCGCCGGCGAAAGTCAGCATGGATAAGTACAGATGTCCTGGAATATAAACTTTTCTTATGAAGTGCATGCTTTAGCTGTTATATCTTGAATTATGCGTTTAAAACGAATCCCTGCCGGAAATATTTTCCCGCCAGGTATTATACGGAACAGTATCAGGGACACAAACCAGGCAAATATAAAAGTTATATCCTTTCTTTTCTGATCGGTTTTCCAACAATGTGGATAACTCCGGCTGCCCGACAAAGGCTATTGCGCTATATTGCGCCAAATATTTTTATAGCGCAAAAACCTTACCTACTATGAGAAAACTATTCTCAACCGGCTATACCGGCGGTGCAGTGAGCTTTTCTATGCTGATTTTGCGGCTGATGTTCGGCGGCTTGCTGCTACTGCACGGATGGCCCAAACTGATCAATTTTGCTGCCAAAATGAATTCTTTTCCTGATCCTTTGGGTGTGGGACATAAATTTTCATTGGGAATGACCGTTTTTGCAGAAGTTTTTTGCTCGATTTTTCTGATGCTGGGACTACTGACCAGGCTGGCCGCAGTGCCCCTGGTGATCCTCATGGGGGTGATCGTAGGGATGATACACCGGCCCGACTTGCTGGCTTTTAATTTTGATAAGATAGAACTGCCATTGATGTATCTGACAGCTTTCCTGGTTATCCTGTTTACCGGTCCCGGAAAGTTCTCGATCGATGGCGCCCTTGGAAAATAGCCCCATTTAGGGATTTTGTTATTTTTATATTTTTTTATTGAAAGAATACCCAGGCATACTCCAATAAAAAAATATAAAAATGACAAAATATCAAAATAAACAAATGGAATCATGTTTAGCAGTATAACGACGATCAGGGTACGATATGGAGAAACAGACCAGATGGGATATCTCTATTATGGCAATTATGGCCTGTATTATGAGGTAGGCAGGGCAGAAGCCATCCGGGAGCTGGGTTTTAGCTACCGGGAACTGGAAGAACAGGGCGTGATCATGCCGGTGGCGGAACTGAATGTAAAATACCTGCGCCCGGCCTATTACGATGACCTGATAACGGTCAAGACTATATTAAAAGAACTACCCAAAAGTTCCCGGATACAGTTTCATAGTGAATTGTATAATGAAAAAGGGGAACTGCTCAATGTAGGCGTTACCACGCTGGTGTTCATTGATGTGAAAACAAAACAGAAAGCCGGCCTGCCGGCAGCACTGAAAGAACGGCTGGAACCATTTTTTAAATAATTACGAATGGCGGATGATCAACTGATATCCGCCATTTGACATTTGATTAACTATGGGCAAAATAACCGCCAGCATCATCACCATCGGGGATGAACTGCTGATAGGACAAACGATCGATACCAATTCGGCCTGGATGGCGCAGGAACTCAATGCGTTGGGTATCTGGGTGCATCGGCGTGTAGCCATTGGCGATGTACGGGAAGATATCCTGTCCAACCTGGCCAGAGAAGCCGAACTATCAGATATTATATTGATTACCGGTGGATTGGGGCCTACGGCCGATGATATCACCAAGCCTACGCTCTGCGAATATTTCCAGACGCCATTGGTACAGGATGCGGCCACACTGCAGCGGGTACTGCATATTTTTGAAAGCCGCGGACTGCCGATATTGGAACGCAACGTGGCACAGGCTATGGTACCGGAATCCTGTACGGTAATTGCCAACGAAAGAGGTACCGCCCCGGGTATGTGGTTTGAAAAAGACGGGAAGATATATGTGTCTATGCCCGGTGTGCCGCATGAAATGAAAGGCATTATGGAAAGTTATGTGTTGCCACAACTGGCGGCACATTTTAATACGCCCGCCGTCATGCACCAAACGCTCATTACCTCCGGGCTGGGTGAATCCTTTGTGGCGGAGCGGTTGACGGCTTTTGAAGCAAAATTGCCCCCGCATATCAAACTGGCTTATCTGCCCAGCTACAGCCTGCTGAAGCTGCGGCTCACCGCTTTCGGGGAGGACAAGGTAACCACTGCGGCCGAACTGACGGTGCATTTTCATGAAATGATGGCCTTGTTGCCCGATATCACGGTCACCGACCAGGATATCAGCATAGGAGAGGTGCTGGGCAACCTGCTGAAAACAAAGGGTAAAACAGTGGGTACTGCTGAAAGCTGTACCGGCGGACAAATATCCACCTGGATCACGGCTATCCCCGGTAGCTCTGCCTATTATAAAGGCAGTGCCATTACTTATGCCAACGAAATGAAAATGAAGCTGTTGGGGGTAAAGGCGGAAACGTTGCAGGCACATGGTGCGGTCAGTGAGGAAACGGTGAAGGAAATGCTTGCCGGTGCGCTCCAATTGCTGGAAACAGACTACGCCATCGCGGTTTCCGGTATCATGGGGCCCGACGGCGGTACCCCCGAAAAACCCGTAGGAACCGTATGGGTGGCGGTAGGCAGCCAGGAAAAAACGACGACGGTAAAATACCAGCTGCGGTACGACCGGGAACGAAATACACAGATGACCGCTGTTTACGCCATGAATGAGCTGCGCAAGCTCATTTTGGAATAAGCCCGGGAACGGCAGATTGAATTGATACAATTCCCTTATTTTTGTCCACATTAAAGCTAAAAACAATCTTATGGCCATTGTAGAATTGGTAATGCCAAAAATGGGAGAAAGCATCATGGAAGCCACCATTTTGCGTTGGCATAAAAAGGCGGGCGATCACGTAAAAGTGGATGAAACCGTATTGGAAATTGCTACGGACAAAGTGGACAGCGAAGTTCCTTCCATCGCAGAAGGGGTTATCGCTGAGGTACTCTTCAAGGAAGATGATGTGGTACCGGTAGGCACTGTGATTGCACGTATCAATACCAATGCCGATGCAGCGGCCAATCCTGCACCTGTACCTGCCACACCGGTGGTGGCTGCCGAACCAAGGTTCACCGCTGCTACTGTACCTTCCGCTGCGCCTGCTGCAGCTCCCGCCGCAGCCCCTGCTGCCGGCGGCGCCAGATTCTATTCCCCGCTCGTGCTCACCATCGCGCAACAGGAAGGCGTCAGCTTTGCCGACCTGGAAAGAATTCCGGGTTCCGGTAGCGACGGCCGTGTCACTAAAAAGGATATCCTGCAATATGTAGCGGATCGCAGGGAAGGAAAAGTAATTCCTGATGTAACGCCTGTAGCAGAACCAGTGGCTGCACCGGCAGTACGCAGCACGCCTGCTGTTACCACTACCGTTGCTTCCCCTACCTATAACGGCAACGTGGAAATTGTGGAAATGGACCGTATGCGTAAACTGATCGCCAATCACATGGTGATGAGCAAACAAACCAGCCCGCACGTAACCAGCTTCATGGAAGCCGATGTAACCAATATGGTGAAATGGCGCGATCGCGTAAAAGGAGAGTTCGAAAAAAGAGAAGGCGAAAAACTGACTTTCACCCCGCTGTTCGTGGAAGCCATCGTGAAATGTATCAAACGTTTCCCGCTGATCAACTGCTCGCTGGATGGTGATAAAATCATTATCAAAAAAGATATCAATATCGGCATGGCTACCGCGCTGCCTTCCGGCAACCTGATCGTACCCGTGATTAAAAACGCGGATATGCTCAACCTGGTAGGCCTCAGCAAACAGGTTAACGGCCTGGCCAATGCTGCCCGTCAGAATAAACTGAAACCGGAAGATACACAGTCAGGTACATTCACCCTCACCAACGTAGGCACATTCGGCAGCCTGATGGGAACCCCCATCATCAACCAGCCGCAGGTAGCCATCCTCGCTGTAGGCGCCATCAAAAAACGCCCGGTGGTAGTGGAAACGGAACAAGGCGACTCTATCGCTATCCGCCATATGATGTACCTCTCCATGTCTTACGATCACCGTATCGTAGACGGCTCCCTCGGCGCTACTTTCCTCACCGCAGTAGCCCAGGAACTGGAAAACTTCGATCCGAAAAGAAGCATCTGAGATATTTTGAGATTTTTTGATTTACGGATTTTGGAATTTCGGGAATCATTATAGCGAATATAAAAAGCCCCTAAGCAACCAATTGCTTAGGGGCTTTTTATATTCGCTATGATCATCGGTTTTATCATCCCCGAAATCAAAAAATCCGTAAATCAAAAAATCCCAAAATAAAAAGAGGCGCCGGTTAAAGCGCCTCTTTAAATTCTTTTTGCCCGAATAAGGGTTTAGTAACGACGGTCGCGGGAGCCATATCCTCCTCCGCCACCACGATTACCACCACCTTTGAAATTATTATTCGGCTGTTTAGGTCTTGCTTCGTTTACCATTAATTGTTTGCCTTCTACTTCGCTGCCGTTTAAACTATCCATAGCCTTAGCTCCTTCTTCCTGATTAGGCATTTCCACAAAACCAAAACCGCGTGAACGACCTGTTTCGTGGTCTTTGATAACCTTAGCGGAGGTAACCTCTCCATAATCGCTGAAGATCTGGTGCAGGTCCTCATCGGTCAACCTGTAGTGCAGGTTGGCTACGTAAATGTTCATGATAACTGAAATTAAAAAAATGAAAAATAATATACTGAAGTTAGGAAATAAACATCAATAAACTAATGAAGGTTGAAAAATATTTCTCAAGGGTGTGGTCCTGGTAATCCCCAATTGCCTGGAAACCCTTTACAGTCAATATTGTACATGATTTTATGCATGTTGAAATAGTTGCTGTTTAGTTCCCTTAAAATGATAGTTATTGTTTTTATTTTTTATATGAATGGGACGGTAAATACCCTTTACCGTCCCATGTTACACCGGTTTACCGGCTAAAAAAGTAGCATTATTCTGTTTTGATCAGCGGCAAATTGCTTTGATGCACCCCATCAGATACCTGCAGATAATAGACATCTTTAGGAAGATGCTGGATGCTGATCGTCGCTGTTTTGACCCCTGACGGATACTGATATTGTCCCTTCCGGTTACCCATTTTGTCGAGGATCAGGATCTGCCGGATGCTTTCAACCGGTTGCTGCGTTTTACTGTCCATTTTCGCGGTGGCCGGTACTTTTTTCTGATCTTTGGCAGCCGGTGGTACCGGGAGTAGATTCACCGTCACGGCACTGGTAGCAGGATTAGGGTACAATACCACATTATTGACGTTTCTGGCTAGGGCTGGTCCATAAGCGCAGGGGATGTTTGCACCCATCTTGGCGGACATGCCACAGGTCGTCTTTGCCTGTACCATCAGTATTTTTTCTCCATTATAGGAACCACAGATGGAATTTGGACCAGTGGTTACATCATACAAAAAGTCATCGATATACCAGTAATAGGCGCTTGCACCGGCCAGCGGTGTCACAGCCACATCAAAGTAATCGCCCGGGCCTCCGCAATGGCTCCAGGTAAAATCAGGAGTCCATTGAACATTGTAGGCTACATAAGAGAAAAGGAAATCGTTGCTGGCGGTGGAATAAGAGCCAAAGTTTGCCTTTACATACAGCCGGCTATAATAACTGTCCATTATACTCGGGAAAGTCAGGCTGACGGTCGTCGCTGTAGTAGTCAGCGTCAGCTGGTTATTGGTTGTAAAAACAACATTGGCGCCTGCTGCGCCGCCTTCTATAGTATAGGTATAACTGGTGGCCTGTGGTACAGGGGTAATGCTGAAATTCGCAGTAGCATCTCCGCAGATATTTGCGGGGTTGGATGCAGAGAAAGTAGGTTTCATGGCGGACAGTGTTTTCAGCAAAGCCTGGTACGCATTAATCCGGCCATAGCCTGTTTCAAAGCTAGCGCCGGTACTGCCATAATTATAACCTCCCACTTTATCGGCGGAGCCGGTGATGTTATTGTACACCTGTAACTGTGTCAGGTTAGGATTCACAGACAAAATGAGCGCTGCCAGTGCTGCCACCTGCGGACAAGCGGCAGAGGTGCCGCCAAAGCGGCCGGTATACGCATTGAAGTTGGTACCGGCGGAAGGCAACTGCTCTCCGATAGCCGGTGGTACAATGTCATAATCAGACCAGGGATTGTAACCGGTATTACCCGGAACATCTATGCTCCATATTTCCAGCGTTTCGCCGGATATCTGAGTGGGATAAGCACGGTGCGAGGGTGCCACTACCTCAATCATGCTGCCACGGCCCTGAAGCGGTTGAGAGAACGGACTATACTCCGCCTGCCTGTCAAACCGGTCGGAAGCGCCTACAGTCAATACGCCATCAATGTTTACATTGGATGGAAAACCAACATAACCATGGTTACCAGCGCTGTTTTGTGCATTATTGCCGGCTGAAAATGCCACTACGCAGCCTTTGCCGCCACGACCCTGAGTGGTTGCGTTCTGAATGGCGGTAACAATGGCGGGAACGAGGTTGTTATCTGCAGAACTGAATCCCCAGCTGTTGGAGATCACGTCGGCGCCATGTTGATAGGCAAACGTGAGCGCATCTGCTATCAGGTTGGCCGCCACGCCGTCCCCATTGCTACGGAAAATACGGATTGGCATAATCCTGCACAGCGGTGCTAACCCGGTGATACCCTCATTGTTGTCCTGGGTGGCGGCAATCAAACCCGCACAGGCATTCCCGTGATTCATGTTACCGGTAGCAGACGGATCATTGGGGTCACCATCACCAAAATTACTGCCTGGAAGCCTTACCTGCCGGGAATTAGGCAGGTCCGGATGATTGGGGGTGACTCCTTCATCTATCACGGCTACCACGATGGAACTATTACCCTTCGTGATATCCCATGCCTCCGGGGCTTTAATATCGGCGCCTGCCGTACCGGTATGCCCGTCATTGAGAAGCTGCCCGGTATTACGGAAATTCCACTGGGAAGAAAAATAGGGGTCATTCGGAATATAGGCATTCACCTGTGGCTTCATGATGAAGTTGGGATGCGAGAAATTAACCATGCCCGTTTCCTGGTACTGGTTGGCAATGTCCATGGCATTGGCGTTTGCCGGTGCTTGCAGCAGGTAATAAAAGGAGGCCTTTTTAAGGATAGTAACTCCATAGGCCTTATTCAAACTGTCAATGTAAACGGAAGATATGCCCTCCCGGAACTGCACCATAAACTCATCGGTCAGCCCCAGTTCTTCCACATCATCCGCCAGATATATAGGATGGGTGGTGATCACATCCGGCTGCTGTCGCAGTGTTTCCATTAATCCTGCTGCATTGCTTTTGGAAGGCAGGTCCATGACCACGGTACGGGCATCTACCCAGTCTTCCCGGGAACCGGCCGCCAGCTGCTGTATGCGGGCGGAAGCAGTTTGCCTGGCGACCTTATCCCGGTAACGCACCAACACCTTGTCAGGATGGATTTTTAGCATCTTTTTCGTAGAAAAGGTATAGTAGAATATGGGGTGGGATACCTGCTTAAACGACAGGATACCCAGGATCACAAAGACGGCCAACAGGCCAATGGCTAGAATTTTTTTCATGTGAAAGGTTTTGTTTGAGGAAAATAATTGCATGAAGGATCAGGCATAACAAACCTGTAACCGCCATCCGGCAGTTCACAACTACAGGCAAGGGAATGCCGCTTGTATGGAACATCTGTTACATCAGCGTGAAATAAATTGTCTCTTTGTTTTTAGGTGTTATCGGATACGCGTTGGCTAATAATCAGACCGCATTCACAGGTTAATCCAAGAGGTTTTCAATAGATCACATAGGTGTAGAAGGTCACAATACGGACTAATTATTTCGGCCATAAAAGTTAGCAAAACTTTTTGAGATATGAAAGCAGAATTTCATACCTGGAAAGAATAATTTAAACATAAAAAACAAGGGAAGTGACCTTTCTTTTGTCCCTAAATTTTCGTAAATTAAGATAGGACCATTAAATTCATCTTTATGGGAACGCTTAGCGAAACCTGGTTTGCCGACGGCTATATTGACTTCGAATTGAAGAAATACACCTTGTTATCCTACCTGCAGGACATTCACCGTGCCTTTAATCAGAACAAGCTGTACCCCCAACTGGCGGATATCGTCTTTCATTTCAACAACCTTCGCGCTTTCAGAGAAAATAAACAACTGATGGAACAACAGTTCCCGAAACGGCTGACCGGTATCGACCTGGAAAAACTAATGCTGTTATATGAAAAAGTAAGTGAGGACGACGAAATGATGCAGGAACTGGAGGATATCATTGCATACGGACTGGCAGCGATGAACGACACTATCCGCGACGGTACGGAGATCTACGAGTTTGTACAGGATAAACTGCACATTTCACCAGTGGGACTGGTACCCCTGGAAAATACCGCCGGTTACCTGCTGTTGTGTGATGGCCGTTACAGTGATACGCTGGTATACAGCTACCACCTCACCATTTTTGAACGGCACGATGAACAATACCGTGGTATCCGTACGCAATACCTGGAAGCTTATACCAAGGACCTGGTACATACCTGTGAACATATTAAGACCATTCTCATCCGGAAAAACAATCAACTGCCCAACCCGGCAGTATATTGTGTGGAAACACCGTTGGTGCTCCCGGTCAATGAAACCCTGTTACCGGTGGCCAAACGCAGTTTGGTTCGGTATATTGCCTTAAATGCCGCTTGATCAGTTCAGTGCCGGTTTGGCGGTGGAAACGCCATCAAACTGTATCTCAAGGGTATGGTCTTTCAGGAAAGGGGCATAGTACTGCTCCATCACTTTCCGGATTTTGTCTTTGGATTGTTGAATATAGATCTGGTTGGTTTCCAGCTGGCTGCGGGAAGTCTGGTATAACTGCTTTTGTGCGGCGGTATAGGTCTCATCGTCCTGGGATAACAGCCAGCCCTTGCGGTTGGAGGTTTCCATCCGATCTACCTTCAGCTCATAACTGAGCAGTTTAGGCGCCGGCAAACGAACAATGATCTTTTTATCGCTCACTTCCACTTTAAATTGTTGTCCGTCTAAATTAACCCCATATTTGGCCTGATAGGGGATAGATACCCAGACGGTATTTTCCATGAATGCTTTTTTCAGGTTATCGCTCCAGCTTCCATCGCCTTCAATGTTGCTCCTTTTGATGTTGGACACGCCCTGTACATCCAGGCTGGCCAGTTCGGCAATCTCTTTTACAATAAGGCTGTTGGAAATCACTTGTTCACTAACCTGGGTGGTACCGGAACGTTTGCCCAACCAGAAAAGCAGGATGGCGAGCAGTACAATGGGTACAATATAGAGGATCTTTTTCATGCGGACTGTTTGAGCAAAGCCGGTAATATATCACCCGCTCCGGCTGTAAAATACTAAAAAGCCGGGAGTATAGGCGTTAACGTTAGATTACCGGGTAAGGCTGTCAATCAGGGCTGCGTGTTGTGGATAGGCTGCCTGTAAGGTGGTTTTGTCTGCCAGCTCAAAATCTGCGAAGTCGAAGCCGGGAGCAACGGTACAGCCGGTCAGGGCGTAGCCGCCGGGCACTTCCACCCGGGAGGCAAACCAGTTGCCGGCATAAATGATCACCTGCAGGCTTTCACCGTTCTGTATATCGCGGCCCAGTTTATGTACATGCAGCCGGCCGCCTGGCTCAATTTCATAAATGGTCAGCGTCTGACCATCATAAAAATGCCAGATCTCATCTGCGGCAATACGGTGAAAAGCGGAAAACTGTCCTTCTTCCAGCAGAAAATAGATGCAGGTAGAAGCATTCCTGTTACCGCCCATGCCGGCAGGCAGGGTGCTCATGTCCAGCATCCATTCGGAACGGTAGGTTTCCAGGAAGGCGCCGCCTTCCACATGTGGGTGCAGTTTTAATTGATCGCGCCAATGGGCAGCCGAATATTGCATATGGGGTAGTATAATTGATTGAATCGTTTATTTCGTATATACATTCGGGTGATGAAGCTGCATAAATTTCTCCGGATTCGGTAACTCCGTGAAACCAAACTGGCGGTACAACCCGTGCGCATCGGTGGTAGCCAGCATCCATCTCCGCAGCGTTTGCAATTCAGGATGTTCCAGTATGGCCCGCATCAGCAGCTTGGAAAGTCCCTTGCCCCGGTAATCGGGTATCACAAACACATCTGCCAGGTAAGCAAAAGATGCCATGTCGGTAATCAATCGGGCAAAACCAATTTGCCGGTCCCGATGATACAACCCAAAACATAAAGATCCTGCCAGCGTCTTTTCCACAACACTGACAGGAATATTTTGTGCCCAATAAGATTCGTTGGCCAGAAAACCGTGTATAACGTTAATATCGAGCCTCGATTTATCGGTTGAAATAGTATAGTCTCCGTCTTTAACAATATAAATCGCAGTTGTCATGGTTAGTAACGTTAGTTACTAAATGTAGCCTTTTTTTTCTAACTGGCCACTGCTACCTGTTGCATCGTTGCAGCGGGCATGTGGGCAATAGTGGCGGGCATATTGTACCAGGAAGGCATCTCTCCGTTGAACAACAAATGGTCCTGTATAAACATAGCCTGGTTGTAGTAGGCGGTAGACTGTACGGTGGTATTGGTTTGTTGCAAGGCCAGCAGGGCGTTCCGGAAGCGCACCATGCGCACGAACAGCTGCGGCGGCATGCCTATCACCTGATTAAACAAGCGCTCCAGTGTGCGCCTGGACAGCTGAAAAGTTTGCGCCAGTTCTTCCATTCTAATGTTTCCATGTCTGGCCAGCAGGTAATCTACCATTTCATCGGCCTGTTTCAGGCAGGGTGCGTTGGCCTGCAATACCTGATGATAGGTACCGTTCAGTACTGTGGTAATGGCAGCCGGTTCCTGCAACTGGCGGAGACTGGCTCCCAGCTGTGCCCATACCGGGTTTTCATGCAGGTCCAGGTTACGGTAGTAGTTGGTGAAAGAGGCACTGTCCATACCCAGCAACCGGTAACAGCCATAGGCGTTCAATTGCACCACCACCATCTTCACAGGCCCTTTTACCTGCAGGTGGCAGGCGCAGGTAAAGTGACCGGTGACGGCATGCTGCGGTAACGTAAAAGCTGCATGGGCCGCCGGTTGTATCGTGGCTTCTCCTTCAGCCATAAATACCATGTACTGGTCGCCCAGCGTAAACAAATGCGGTGGCAGCTGTATCGGGCCACAGGAAGCATCTTCCCAGTAATAAAAAGCTTTGACAAAAGGACGCAGTGCATCTCCGGGTTGGCAGATATGGAAGTTCATAGGTAATAAAATAGGTGTTATTGGATATCGCTATCGCTGCAAATCACACCATACGCTAAAGTGGCGATTATTCATTGTAAATATATGTTTTAAATCCAATATTTAAAAATGTTAATTGAATTTGATATATCTGCCTGATTCACAATAACCCCTGCAAAAAAGCCTGCATTGATACGATCAATGCAGGCTTTTTATGATGGAAATACGGGATCTATTTTACATCAAAACCCCAGTTAATACCTTTTTCGGTAGCAGGAACACCGGATTCCAGCCACTGTGGCGCCGGAGCGCCTTTCAGGAAGTGGTCGAAGAACTGTTGTTCCCGACGCTGGATGTCTTTACGGTTCTGGCGTTGGACCAGGTTATGGGCTTCGTTGTTATAGTTCAGCAACCACACTGGTTTGCCTAAACGACGCAGACCGGTGAACATTTCGATGCCCTGGTACCAGGGAACTGCTCCATCTGCATCATTAGCCATAATAGCCACCGGCGTATTTACCTTAGGCAGGTTAAACAGCGGCGAGTTCTGGATATACAGCTCCGGTTTATCCCACAGGGTAGCACCGATACGGCTTTGAGAGTGTTCATACTGGAACTGGCGGTTCATACCGCTTTCCCAGCGGATACCGCCATAGGCGCTGGTCATATTGGCCACCGGCGCACCCGCCCAGGCAGCTTTGAAAAGATTGGTTTGTGTAATCAGGAAAGCAACCTGGTAACCACCCCAGCTTTGCCCCTGGATACCCATGTTTTTACCATCTACCCAGGGTTGTTTGGCCAGATCTTCGGCTGCACTCACGATGTAGTCGTAGGCGCTCTTGCCCGGATAGCCGTTTTCATAGGTAATATCCGGTGCAAATACCAGGTAACCCCGGCTCACAAAGAAAGAGATGTTCAGCCTGGAAGGCGTAGGCGCAGGCGCCTGGTAGCTGTACAAGCCGTCGGTCAGCTTCTCGTAGAAGTAGAAAATAACCGGGTACTTTTTGTTGGGATCAAAATCCTCAGGTTTATAAAGAATACCTTCTGACGGTTTACCGGTGAAGGTAGTCCATTTATAGAGGGAGGCTGTACCCCAGTTGTATGCCTGTTGCTGTGGATTGGTGTTGCTGATTTTCACCGCTTTATTCAATTCGCCGGTATACACATTGGGCGATTCGGTATAACTGGCCCGGGTATACGCAAAAGCATTGGCGTCTTTGGCTTTTACAAGATCGAGATAACTGTTAGGTGCCAGCACCAGCTCCTGTGGACGGCGCAGCTTCTCATTTTTATCACGCAGTTTCAGGGAATAGTACCCGTTGTATTTGCTGCTGTCCTGGAAAGCGCTGAGTACCAGTACATCGCCGGGATTGTAGAAACGTTGTTCTTCATCCAGTTTCAGTACCCGGAAACGGGTTTTTCCGGAGCGTCCTTTGCCAAAAGTGATCATGGAAGGCGCTGTTTTACCGGTAGGATCTACTTCCCAGATATCGTAGCGGTCATAAAGATATACGAAGCGATCGTTGTTGAGCCAGCCGGCTATGCCATAAGGTTCGGGTACGTCCGGATGATCGTCTTCTTCATCAAACAGTTTGGTGGGAATATTTTTGCTGATGTTTACTACAGCACCGGTAGCATTATGATAGGAGAAGTACTGTTTGTCTGCCAGGTCATACCACACGATATACTGGCCATCAGGGGAGATGGAATAGAACCCATCCAGTTTTTCTTTGATTTTTTTCCGGGAACCATCTTCCATGTTGATCAGATAGCCTGTTTTGAGGGTGCGGCCAATCCATTGCAGCTGGATTCTTTCTCCTTTATCAGAATAACCCAGGGCATAGCGGCCGTTACCTTCTGCCGGTACTACCACGTTTTCCAGGTCCTGGTCGCCCAGCTGGAGGATACGTTTGGTACCAGGATAATAAACGGCGGCATAGCTTCTTTTCAGTTCTTTATCAGCGTTTTTGAGCTGCATGGGTTGCAGGTAATCATCTTTGTAATTCCAGATATCCACTTTCGCTACCTCAAAATCCACGATGCTGGTGTCTTTCACCGGCAGGATGGGGGCGGTGCCAAAGAAGAGGCGCTGACCATCCTTGCTGAACCAGATGAGGCTATTGCCGCTGATGGTCCAGCGGGAGGGAATACCGCTGCTGTTTTTATCGGCAGCAGTGATGGCGCTGTCCTGTCCTGGTTTATAATAAAACAGCTGGTAGAACTGTTGCAGTGATTTGGCGCTGTCGCGGGTACCGAAGTAGGCGGCCTGTTCTCCTTTTTCATCGAAGGCGAACTGTTTATAATCGCCGTAGCCGCGGCTCAGCGTATCAGCTTTGCGGGTGGCGGTATGCCACAGCAGTACGCCGGTACGGGAGAGGGAGTCTTTTTTATCGGACGTAATTTCTACCAGCAGGTTGTTACCGGGTTTGCTGAAAGTGTATTCCGCCACGTTTTTAACGGAATCCTGGCTGCCGTCTTTCAGTTGACGGATAACGAGGGTACCGTTTTCACTTTTATCGTTGCTGCTTTTATCGTCGTCGGCACGGTCGGTATCGGCTTTTTTAGCCTCCGTTTTGCCTTTGGTTTTAGCGGTATCGGCGGCGGGTTTTTCGGCGAGATAAGCCAGCCATCCGCTGCCTTTGGCGGGTGTTTTAAAGGATTTGATGCCCGGGAATTTCTGCAGGTCGCCGGAGGCGAGTGTTACAATGCCCATGGAATCTTTCGGCATTTCGGCCGGTTTTTTCTTTTTGATACGGGCTTCGCGGGTGTCTTTAAACAGCGGTTTAATGCTGAATACCACGTAACGGGAATCGTTGGTGATCACCGGGCTGCTGCCACGGGAAAAGGTATGGGACTGGCCTGTTTTACGGTCATAGATCACCAGGGAACCATCGCCTTCCTGCGGAGTGATGGTATATACCACCCATTGTCCATCGTTGCTGATCAGTTTAGTGCCGATACTCTGCCAGCTGTCATATACGGTATGGTCCAGCGGCTTTTTGGCAGGTTGTTGGGCATAAGCAAAAGAGGCCCCCAGCAGGGAAAGGGCCAATAACATATTTCTCATACCCGCAAAGTATACATTTTTCGGGCAAAAGTGTAAAGACTTTTACCAGCGGCGGGGCTACGGTATAAAACCGGAAAGCCCCCTGACCAATAGTTGGGCAGGGGGCTTC
This sequence comes from Chitinophaga qingshengii, assembly GCF_014529935.1. Classification (GTDB taxonomy): domain Bacteria; phylum Bacteroidota; class Bacteroidia; order Chitinophagales; family Chitinophagaceae; genus Chitinophaga; species Chitinophaga qingshengii. The sequence goes on along the minus strand of NZ_JACVFC010000001.1, from coordinate 1,816,180 downwards.
CGGTTTTTGTTGTTTCGATTTTATCTCATATGCAGATCACACGATGGAAATTATTGCCAGCCTGGGTTCTGTGTCAGCTTTCCGGGAGGATAGAGGGAAATCTGTCCGCTTGGGATAGGCTGGAGATAGTTTTTCTCAGCAAACACACGGGAAGCGCCAGTGGTATACACCTGAAGATAGCCATTGGCATCCCTGGGAACTACTTTAGCAGGATCGGTGGATGCCGGTACTTTAGCGCCTTTGGTGATGTCCGGGTTGGTGGTAGTGGTCAGTTTATCGCCTTGCATCCAGCGGAGCAGGTCATAATAACGGAAACCATCCAGCATGAGTTCTACTCTTCTTTCTCTTCTGATTTCCCAGATAAGTGAGGAAACACCATGATTATTGGCCGGGTCAGTGAAAGCTACACCATTTGTAGCCACATGTTGCTCATCAATGAATTGCAAGTCAGGAATACCGGCCCTTTTACGCAGTTTGTTGATTGATTTGTCAAGATCCGTCTGACTGAAAGCATATTTACCCAAATTATTCAGTTCTGCAGCAGCTTCAGCGTAGTTCAGCAGTACTTCTGCCAGCCAGAACAGGGGGGCGTCGGTGTCGTTATTGGGCGCTACGATATTCGCTACCGCCGGGTTCAGGAATTTAGTCGGGCGATAACCGGTGGAACTTTGTCTGCCATCTTTCAGATTGTAGACATAACACAAAACGGTATCAACAGACTGCAGCAGACGTTGGTCTCTGTTAGCCCTGGTATGCTGAATATCTGCATCGCCCTGGTACAACGGAGATAGTTTTATTGGCAACCCATCTGAACAAACGAAAGACTCGATGGCATTTTTGGTGAAGCCGGACATGGTAGTACTGCTGGTCAGATAACCGATCAGGGAGTGGGTCAGATAGCTGGGAACGTATTTTTTGCACAACATTACTTCCTTGTTGTTACTCAGGTCCAGGGAGTTGTAAGTAGTAGTATATACGTCATTCAGTTTAAAAGGACCGTCGTTGATCAGCTTTTCCGCTGCATCCTTCGCTGCCAGGAGGAACTTATCAGCTCCCGGTAGCGCGTCTTTGGTATGGTATTTACGCCAGGTACCTTCGAACAGGCATACACGTGATTTAAGTGCCAGGGCTACGTACTGATTGATGGTATTATCCTGGTCTTTTACCCGCAAATTAGTGATGGCATAATCCAGGTCATTTAATACGCTGTCCATTACCTGTGTGCGGGGATCGCGGCCTTTGTAGATATAACCGCTATCGCTGATATCCATGGAATGGCCCATCCAGGGAACATCCCCAAATTCCTTTACCATATTGAAATAGCTCAACGCTCGGAAGAAGCGGGCTACCCCTCTCCAGTGATTTTTGGAGGCGTCATCCATTTGTACCCGGTCTACCCGTTCCAGCAGGATATTCGCCTTACGGACATACGAAAAGTCCCATTTTGAATTGCCGGTGGGAATATTGAGCGTCAGTTGCTGGATACTTGGCGCCGCCTGGTCATCTGACAGGGAGGTGAAATAGAAGTCACCGAAGGAGCCTTTGTTGCCATAACCCAGGAACATTTCATAGAAAGGCCAGGAATACACACGGACATTGTCCTCTGTTCTCCAGAAGTTACTATCGTCAAAGGTGTCCGGCAGACCTTTGTCAACATATTTTTTACAACCCACGGTTGCGATGATCATTAATAATATAACGGGTATATATATACGCTTTGTCATGTGCTGCTGTTTTAGAAGTTTACCTGTAATCCGAATGACCAGGTTTTCTGGAATGGCCAGGTCCTGCCGTAGATGTTGCCTTCACCGGTAGTGATTTCCGGATCAATAGGAACGCCTACATTGGAGATGGTGGCAATGTTCTGCGCACTGCCATATACCCGTATTTTCTGCAGGTGTGCACGTTTGGTCAGTGCATCCGGCAGGGTGTATCCCAGGGTGATGTTTTTCAGACGGAGATAAGCCAGGTTAAGCAGGTATTTGGACTGTGGATAGAAGTTGTTGCCGCCTGAAGAGGAGGTGAGGCCCAGCACTTTACCATTGGAATTGTTCGGGTAAGGATTCGGGTAACGGGCATTCTGGTTGTCTGGTGTCCAGAAGTCCAGCTGGTGGGCATACATGATATCACCGGCACGGTACAGTGGGATAGCCAGGTCACCGATGCCCCAATAGTTTTGTTTGCCTACGCCCTGGAACAATACGTCAAAATCAAACTGTTTGAATGAAGTACCGAGCCGTATGCTATACTGGTAGCGTGGCAAGGTATTGCCAATGCGTGTCAGGTCTCCATGATCAGCCAGGGTACCTTTACCACCATCAATCACTTTATCGTCATTGAGGTCTTTGTATTTAATGTCACCAGGACCGAATTTGAAGGTGCCGTCAGTCAGCTTGGATTGGTTAGGAGAGGCATCTGCATCAGCCTGAGAAGTGAAATAACGGTCTGTTTCAAAGCCCCATACTTCACCCAGTTGTTTGCCTTTGTAGTTGTCTGTTAACAGCATAGATGGGTTGTCCCATTCTGTAACAACGGTTTTGTTATCCCAGAAGCTCAGGGTACCATAAACCATCCAGTCTTTCCTCAGTGGATAGTTGGCGTCTACGGAGATTTCATAACCACGGGTACGGATCGCACCATTGTTTACCTTGGGAGCGCTGGCGCCAAAGGTTGCAGGAACCGTTTTGCTGGTGAGCATGTTGGAGGTGTTGCGCTCATACCAGTCAAAGGTAACATTGATGTTATTGTTGAACAGGCTGATGTCTGTACCGATGTCGATAGTACGTACAGTTTCCCAGGTGAGTGATTTGGTCACGGCAATTGGAGCGCTAACGCCGGGTGCATATACGCCGTTTACCATCCAGTTAACCGGGTTTTTAACCGGGTTAGGCGTAGCCATGTACGGGATGTAGTAAACGCCACCCAGGTCCTGGTTACCCAAAGAACCATAGGATGCACGGATCTTCATGTCAGACAATACCTTGCTGAGCGGCTGCATAAAGTTTTCCTGGCTGATTCTGTAACCAGCGGAAGCAGATGGGAAAAATGCCCAGCGATCACCTGGAGGGAAGGAAGAAGCACCATCATAACGGCCATTCAGTTCCAGTAACCACTTGTCTTTGTAGTTATAGTTGATCCTGCCGAAGAAGCCGGCATAAGCGCGTGCCAGGTGCATACCGCTGGTGGACATATCACCTACGGCCAGGTTAAACTCCGGTTTGGACTGATCCAGCGGACTTAATCTGGAGGCATTTACACCTACGGTATCTGCATCTTCAGCATTTGCACCGGCCATTATTTTGATAGAGTGGTCTTTATTCAGCTTTTTATCGTAGGTAGCATAAATGTTAAAGGTATTTACCTTATAACGGTTGGCTTTGTAGCTCATTTGGTTGTCCACAGTACCTGCTGCCAGATCTGCCAGTGGCATTGATTTTTGCCAGAAATCCCACAGCATTACTTTACCACCGATCTCATGACGCATGATATTGTCACGGGCAATGGTATAGTCAGCACGAACATTCAGGTCTTTGGTGATTTTCAGCGTACCGCCCACGTTTACACGGGTATAGTTGTCTACCACATCGTTGGTGGGTGCGTTGGCTATGAAACCGGGAGTATGGCGGAAATAATTGCCCTGATAGGTGCCATAAGGGAAGTAGGCTCCCCAGCGCCACATGTATTGGAAGTAGTTCTGGTATTGGTAAGGGAAGTCATACTCAAAGTTACGGTACATCATTTTCAGGTCCAGGTCCAGCCATTTGGTAACAGCTGCATTCACAGAACCGGTGATGTTGTATTTTTTTACCTGGTCAGGATTGAGTTTCATCACCCCGCCGGTGTTGTTGTAACCGGCTGACAGGAAGTAGGATACTTTTTCGCTGCCACCTTGTACACTGAGATTGTGCACTTGTTGAGGAGACCATTTTCTGAGCATGATGTCTTTTACGTCCCATACCCGGTAGAAGTAGGCGGGGTCACCGGCGGCGTTAGGAAGATCGAAGTCTTCACCAGGCACCATTTCAATACCCTTGCGGTTATTGGCGTATTTCTCCTGCCAGTTTTTGATACCATCGCGCAGTCTGCTCAGCTGCATACCAAACAGTTCAGGAGAGTTAGCACCCGTACGTTTGTAAGCATTGATCAGCCCTGTCAGTTCCGGTACAGGATCTGCGAAATCCGGCAGGCTGGTAGGGGAGTTCCAGCCGAAGTTGTTGGAGTAGGTAACTTTTGTTGGCATGTTACGAACACCTGATTTGGTTTTAATCAGCACCACACCGAAAGCGGCACGTGCGCCATAAATGGAGGTGGAAGCTGCATCTTTCAGTACGGAAACACTCTCAATATCTTCCGGGTTGATCAGCGTGAGGTCAGGTGTTTCCACATTATCTACCAGGATCAGCGGGCGGTTGGAACCGTTGATGGAACCTGTACCACGGATGTTAATAGAGGGAGAAGCAGTTAACCCGCCATTGGAGAACTGGATGTTCAATCCTGGTGAAATACCCTGCAACGCCTTGGAAGGATCTGTGATGGGGCGGCCCTGCATGCTTTTGCTGACATCCACGGTGCTCACGGCGCCGGTGAGGTTGGCTTTTTTCTGAGAGCCGAAACCTACTACCACTACCTGTTCCAGTGAACGTTCATCGGGAGAGAGTAATACCTGGATGGCGCCTTTGCCTACTGGTATATCCTGCGCCTTGTATCCGATAAAGGTAACGTGCACCACCAATGTACCGGCTGGTGCATCCAGTTTGAATTTACCCTCGGCGTCTGTAACAGTACCCTTTTTACCGGCAGTTACAGTAGCCCCGATAATGGGTTGCTGGTTGGTCTTGTCCAGAACAGTGCCCGTAATGATATTTTGGGCCCAGGAACTCGCATAAACCAGCAAAAAAATGAAAATGAAAAGTAGCCTTTTCTTCATGTTTTTTAGATTTAGATGTTGGCTGTTTTAAAAGTTTTTAATGATAACGTGTTGGAAAATAGACAATTACAGTTTATTTGTTGATTGGTTACTGTTTACAGTTCGGAACGCAGATGAGCTATCAGGTACACGGGAATCATTCATTTATTTGCGTTTTCTTGCATGAAAATAACATAAAGTTTCGTTAAAAAAAGGCAATTTAAGGGAAATTGCGTTTATTTAATGATTAAAGCGGCTAAAACACGCATAATCAATTTGGATTTGTTTTTTTTACATTTGTGAACAAGCAAAAAAGTCCCCACAGCATGTTGAAAGAAGAGCGCCAGGCGTTTATCATGAAGCAGATCAACCTGCACAATAAAGTTCTATCCACCGATATCAGCGCCATGCTGAGCATTTCTGAAGACACGGTCCGGCGCGACCTGAAAGAGATGGCTGAAGACGGGAGAGTGTTAAAAGTACATGGCGGCGCCATCAGCCGCTCTTTTCATTATCCGTTCGATGAAGGCAATTCGGTGTACGCACAAGCCGCAAAAAAGCAGATTGCGGAAAAGACATTGAAACTACTGAAGAATGATATGGTGATCCTCACCGGCGGTGGTACCACCATGATTGAACTGGCGAAATCCATCCCGGTCAACCTCCGGGCGACATTCTTTACGATTAGCCCGCTGGTAGCCCTTCAATTGGTGGAACATCCCAACCTGACGGTCATCACTATCGGCGGCCAGCTCTCCCGCAGTTCGCATGTTCATATAGGCGCTGCCGTTATCAACCAGCTGGCGGAAATAAAAGTGGATCTCTGCCTCATGGGCGCCAACGGCTTCTCCGTACAGGATGGCATGACAGAATCGGATTGGGAAGTGGTACAGGTGAAAAGAGCCATGCTACGGGCTTCCAAGAAGATGGCCGTTCTCTGCATCGCGGAAAAACTGAATTCCAGCCAACGTATGAAAGTGTGTGAGCTTAGCCAGATCAACTACCTGATCACAGAACTGGAAGCCGACAATCATTTCCTGGCGGCCTACCAAAATCTGGACCTGGAACTGTTTTAACCGGCCAGCGCCCTGCCGCTGCGATGCTGCCAGGTAACCCGCGCCATCTGCAACGCCACCGATAATATAATACAGCCCAGCCCTGCATAAAAGGCGTTATTCAAATGTTGGTTTTCCTGGAAAAGGATAAAAGCCAGTACAATACTATACACCGGCTCCAGGTTGAAACACAGGTTCACTGTAAAAGGAGAGATCTTTTTTAGTGCATTCATGCTCAACGTGTACATGCAAATGGTACACAGCCAGGCCAGCACCAACAGGTATACCAGGTCGGAGACGCCCGGTACCAGCGTGGCGACGGGGAAAAAGTGAAGATAAAAAGGCATGGCCAGCGATAATACCACAAAACCGGTGGACAACTCATAAAATGTAATGGTATTGGTATCGAAACGTTTTACGAGCCGCTTGTTGTACACGGTAAACAGGGCGGCAAACATAGCGGAGATAATGCCCAGGATAATACCGGTGCGGTACTGGGTATCAAAATGAAAAATCAGTAAAATCCCGAAAAGCGTCAGCATCGACAACAGCATTTCTGCTACATCAAAACGGCGACGGTTGATCAGCGGATCAAAAATAGCGGTAAACAGACTCGTGAGCGAGAAACAGATCACTCCAATGGATACATTGGAATATTTGATACTGCCGTAAAAGAAAAGCCAGTGAAGTGCTACCACTACGCCGGTAGCACCAATAGGTACAATATCCTTCCAGGGAAGTTTACGGAAGGTGCCCTGCAGGCGGAACAAAACATACATGGTAACTGCGGTGATCAATAACCGGTACCATACCAGCAGGCCTTCGTTGAGAGAGATCAGTTTTCCCAAAATGCCGGTAAATCCTGCAAGAAATACAGAAAGATGCAGCTGCAAAAACGCTTTTTTCATACACTCTGTGCGAACCGAATAGTCGTCATCCGCCATTCAATAAATTCAGGTATTTGGATATGCTATACAAAGATAGATACCCAAATACCGAAATATCTCAACAACAAATTAATTAATTGGTAACTCTTTTTTTATAACTCCGGAAAAGGCTCTGCCACTGAATTTTTAAAACGCCTAAGACACCTTCTTTGACAATGCCTTTGCTCATTTTGGAGTAACCTTCGCGGCGGTCTTTAAAGGTAATCGGCACTTCTGCAATGGTAAAGCCCAGTTTCCAGGCAGTAAACTTCATTTCTATCTGGAAAGCATACCCCACGAACTGAATCTGATCAAGATTGATAGCTTCCAGTACGGTATTACGGTAACATACAAATCCGGCAGTAGGATCTTTTACCGGCATCCAGGTAATCATGCCCACATAGATGGAGGCGCCGTAAGAAAGCACCGCCCTGTCCCAGGGCCAGTTTTCTGTTTTACCCCCCTTTACGTAGCGGGAACCGACAGCTACGTCGGCTCCTCCTTTGGCGCAGGCGTCGTACAGCCTTACCAGGTCCTTGGGGTTGTGGGAGAAATCGGCGTCCATTTCAAAAATGTACTGGTAGTTTCTGGCCAGCGCCCATTTGAAACCATGGATATAAGCCGTTCCCAGTCCCTGTTTACCGGAACGTTCTTCCAGGAATAGTTGACCCGGATGATCCTGCTGCAATGATTTTACAATATTGCCGGTGCCGTCAGGCGAACCATCGTCCACAATCAGGATATGGAAATTCTGCTGTAAGGAAAATACAGCGTCAATGATATTACGGATGTTATCCTTCTCATTGTACGTAGGAATGATGACAAGCTTTTCCAATTCAGCCGAGGTAGTTTTGTGTACTGCGAAAATAATTCAATTACGATGCAAGATACCCTCTTCGGGAAAAATATTACAGTTTTTTTAACATCATATTATGATATATTTCTGACAGTTTCTGCTTGGTATTGAGCGGAAAGTCGGCTTTCATCATCCAATCATAGTATTGAGGTTCAGCCTTCAGTACCTCTTTTACCGGCCTGCCTTTATATTTACCGAAGTTGAACACTTCCTGTCCGCCCTGCATCACAATACGACGGGCGAAGTCGATATAATCTTCTTCTTTGGTGAAGTCTGCCAGTCCGTCGATATCCTGTTGCAGGTGTTCGTAACGGCCCAGCTGGGCTTCCAGTATCTCGTAAGTTGCCAGCGCATCGGCTTCGGCGCTGTGTGCATTCTCCAGTTGTTTATCGCAGTAAAATTTATAGGCTGCGGCCAGCGTCCTTTTCTCCATCAGGTGGAAAATACGTTGTACGTCCACAAAACGGCGTTTGGATACGTCGAACTCCATACCGGTGCGCAAAAATTCTTCTACCAGCAGGGGAATATCGAAGCGGTTGCTGTTATAACCCGCCAGGTCACAGTTTTCCAGGAACATTTTCAGCTCATTGGCAGCCTGTTTAAAGGTAGGCGCATCTTTCACATCTTCGTCCTTAATACCATGGATAGCGGTAGATCCTGCCGGAATAGGCATTCCGGGATTAATACGTTTTACTTTGGACTGGGTAGATTTATCCGGAAATACTTTAATGATAGCAATTTCAATGATACGGTCTGTGGCCACATTCGTACCCGTCGTTTCCAGATCAATTACGGCCAATGGCCTTTTGAGGAGCAAAGAAGGCATTATATTTCGAAATTTAGATATTTAGAGATTTTTTGATTTGCGCAAAGGTAGCGTATTATTTGTGTAGCAGCTTCGCCAGTGAGGGGAAATCCAGTCCGTCATAGGTACCGGAACTCATCAGCAACAGGTTGGCCTGGTGATAGTCCTGTGCGGCCAGGAAAGTTTCCAGCTGCGCACGGTCGTTGAATACATGCAGGTCGCTGCGGCCAAACTTCTCCCGGATCAGCGCCGGCTCCAGATCGGGCATACGCTTGATTTCCAGGGCATGTTTGCTGTAATATACGGCTGCTACGTCGGCAGGGTCCATGGCTCCTTCGTATTGGGAAAGGAAGCCGGCATTGAGACTGCTGTACGTATGCAGTTCCAGTACGGCGATGAGCCGGCGTTGGGGAAACTGCTGCCGGGTGGCCTCCATAGTGGCTTTCACCTTAGAGGGGGCATGTGCGAAATCGCGGTAAATAACGCTGTCCCCGCTCCGGGCTACCAGTTCCAGCCTTTTGGCGGCGCCGGTAAAAGAAGCGATGCCGGCGAGGAACTCCTCATCAGACAGTCCCAGTTCATTGCATACCAGCTTGGCGGCGTGCATATTGAGCAGGTTGTGGCTGCCAAATACTTTCAGGTCGGCAAACCCTTCGTCGAAGAATACGCGGGTAACCCCCTCCCGGATCATATGGATGGGCGTGGTGTAGGGTACCAGTTTCAGGTGACGGCCTTCGGCAGCCACGAGGCTGTTGAGCTCCGTATCTGAACTGTTGTAAATCAGTACACTGCCGGCTTCCATCTGCCGGATAAAAAGGGCAAATTGTTCTTTATAGATATCGTAGGTAGGAAACACGTTGATATGATCCCAGGCGATGCCGGTCAGCACCGCTATCTGCGGATGCAGGAACAGGAACTTGGGCCTTTTTTCGATCACCGAAGCCGGGTATTCATCGGCTTCGCAAACGATCAGCGGGGCGTTTGTAATGTTGACAGACTGGGTAAAACCTTCCAGTTTGGCGCCTACGAGATAGTCGAACTGCCGCTGGTTGTATTGCAGCACATGCATGATCATGGCGGTGGTAGTGGTTTTACCATGACTACCGCCAACGGCTACCCTGGTTTTATCTTTACTTTCCTGGTAAATGTATTCCGGGAAAGAATATATATTCAGTTGCAGTTCCCGGGCTCTGATCAGCTCAGGATTGTCTTCCCGGGCATGCATGCCCAGGATCACCGCATCGATGCCGGGGGTAATACGGGCGGGGTCCCAGCCGATGCCATCCGGTAAAATACCTGCCTGGCGCAGGTTGGACAATGCCGGTTCAAATATCTCGTCATCACTGCCGGTAACTTCATACCCTTTGTGCCGCAGCGCAATGGCCAGCTGATGCATCACACTTCCACCAATTGCGATAAAATGTACTTTTGCCATAGTTTATTTGACCGTTGTCCATCCGGATAATTGAGAATTTTTTCTATTTTTCAAATATCCAAATTTAACATGTATCGTTGTTTTTTTTAATGTATTAATTATATTTGCAAAATAACGTTACAAAAGACGATTAAAAAAGTTGTCATTATCATAAATTCCTATGAAATTTCGTTTACCATTTAAATTTTCTCCCATGAACTCGTATGTAAGAATTTTGGGCTGCGCCGGTCTTGTTTGTATCTTTGCAGCTTTCTTAACGTCCTGCGCAAGCCACCAGAAATTAGGATGTCCGATGAGGGGGATGGCCAAAGCTCCGGCAGCGACGCACAGTAAACTCAGCTAATAACTATGAATTGGAAAACGTTAACCAGTGAGGAACAGCTATCCGAAATCAACGAAGCCTCTGCGCAGCAGCCGGTAGTGATTTTTAAACACAGCACGCGGTGTTCGATCAGTTCTATGGCTAAATCCCGGCTGGAACGTGCCGCAGTTCCGGAAGGGTTAACGTTTTATTACCTGGATTTATTGGCCTACCGCGATTTATCCGGTAAAATAGCCCACCAGTACCGGGTACCGCACGAATCTCCCCAGGTGTTGCTGATCCGTAACGGCGCCTGTATCTATGATGAAAGCCACACCGGTATCAGCATGGATGAGATTGCCGATCACCTGAACGGATAATAAACTAGCTTTGTGCTATATCAGCGTATAGCACCATGAAACATCGTATAGTAGTAGCAGTTACCGGCGCCAGCGGGTCTATCTACGCACGGCAGTTGCTCAATAAGCTCCATGCCGCCGCAGATCAGCTCGATGAGGTGGCCGTTGTCATGACCGAGAATGCCAAAACCGTTTGGCAAACAGAACTGAAGAATGAAGATTACCGCCTGTTGCCTTTCCGTTTTTATACACAGCAGGACTTCAACGCTCCTTTTGCTTCCGGCTCCGGAAGATTTAATACCATGATTATTTGCCCCTGTTCGATGGGCACCCTGGGACGTATTGCGACCGGCATCTCCAACGACCTGATCACCCGGGCGGCGGACGTAGTGCTGAAAGAAAGACGTAAGCTGATCTGCGTGGTAAGGGAAACCCCCTATAACCTGATCCATATCCGCAACATGGAAGCGGTAGCCATGGCCGGGGGGATTATTTGTCCGGCTACACCATCCTATTACAGCCTGCCTGCTACCATTGAAGATGTAGCGGCAACGGTGGTAGACCGTATCATTGACCTGGCCGGCGTGGAACAGCAAACTTTCCGCTGGGGCAGCGATAACAAATAATATTATCTTCGTCGTTCATCAACTTATTTTTGTCAACATTATGAAGATAGCCATCATCAACGGGCCTAATCTCAACCTGCTGGGTAAGCGGGAACCAGGTATCTATGGCAACGAATCATTCGAGGAATATTTTCAGCAGCTGCAACAGGCTTTCCCTCACGTGGAATTCAGCTACTTTCAGCATAATGTGGAAGGGGAGATCATTAATTATCTCCACCAGACAGGCTTTTCCTATGATGGTATCCTGCTTAACGCCGGCGGCTATACGCATACTTCGGTAGCCATCCGCGATGCCATCGCCGCTATTAAAACACCGGTGATTGAGATTCATATCAGCAATGTATACGCCCGGGAAGAATTCCGGCATACCTCACTTATCGCGCCTAAATGCGTAGGCTCTATCTGTGGCCTGGGTATGAAAGGATATCGCCTGGGAGTGGAATATTTTGTACAGCCATAAATATATAGTTTCTGCAATGGCGGCCCGGAACACTGTTCCGGGCCGCTGTGTTTTTATTGGTACCTGGGATTATCCCGGTACCACTCCAGATGGCCGCTGATCAACCAATCCAGCCTGGCGGCATAATCGGTCACCGCGGCATGGTGTTCCCCAAAATCCGGCCAGTTGATGCGTAAGTCCAGGTAGGCCTCTACCTGTTGGTTACGCATCTCCATCGCAATGTGATAGGCATCTTCCAGCGGGCAGTTGTATTCATGCTGTACAACGGCCACCAGGTTCATCGCCTCGTGATCCCGTTTTTCTTTGTCATAAGATAACAGGTCATTGTCCCAGGTGGCCAGCCGGCTCACAAAAAAGCGCCGTCGCTGAATAGCCGGATGTGTGATAATATGAGCAGGAAGTATATAGCCGGAGGTGATTTCCAAAATGTCGACGTATGGGTAAGTACCACCTACTTTTTCCCGGAGGCTCATATATTCCTCAATGCTGGGATAAACCAGGTCCTGCTTATAACTGTACTGTTTTTCGAGTTGCTGACCTTCAAAAAAATACTCCCAGCTCTCGATGTAACGCGTCATCCAGGTGTTGGGCCGGATATGACAGGCCAGTTCTTCATGTACCAACGAAAACTGCTGAAACACTGCGTTTTCCTCCGGCCGGGGAAGGCTACCCCTGAGAATGGCGATCAGCCGTTCATGCGCTTTTTTCAGTTCTGGTAATGGGAGCGGCCCGTAATGGTCGTCAAAAACAAAGATCCATACAACCAGGCGGGCGGCGGGGATGAGCATATCAAATGGCACATCCGGATACCATAAGGCACTTAACCTGCCAAAGTTGGCGGCTTCAAATTGTTTGCGCGCATCAGGCGGAAGGAAAGTGTAAACATCTAAAAATGCAGGTATCTCTTTTTCAATCAAGACATGGTCTGGATGGATCCTTGAGGGAAAAGGATACTGCAGTGCTGAAAATAATGACTGCATAATTAAAGGGTTTTCATGTAGTCTAAATATAATGTCCACGGGTGACAAAAGAAACCCTTAGTAGGAAAAAGTTGTCTATTTCATTGGAAAATAGTTACTTGCGGTCACTCAAAAGAAAATAACCAAATATCTGAATAACCAAATATTCATCACCCGCTATTGCAAAACCATCGCTATGAAAAACACCTTTTTAAACGGCAAACTGCTCGTTTGCGTTTGTCTCGCGGCCCTCTTTTTCTCTGCCTGTAGTAAAAAGGATGATCCGGCACCACCAACACCGGTGTATAACCTGGACACCCTGTATGCACATGCTGTGGCAGACGCCATGGTGGCAGACAGCAGCGAAATCTCGAACGCGCTGTGGCCCATCACACCGGACAACCCCAACCTGCAATGGAAAACGATTAACGGCCAGAATTACGTACTGATGGCCACTTTCATGCGTTTCCCCGGCAGCTATCCGGAAGGTGATTCTATCAACAACACCTGGGGCGAAGCCTGGCTGTTTATTCCCAAACAAATGAAAAGCCGCATCGGACAGGACTTTAAACCCGGCTCAGATACCGTGCAGCGTATCTGCCAGCTGCTGGGATTACCTCCCAGGAACGCTAAAAGCAATACACACATTGCCGAAGTGTGGGTACAGGCGTCCCGGTTATACCGTCCGGCAGGTAATCCGGCTATCAATACCACTACCACCGGTTACTCGCTGGTGAGTGGCGTGTCGGCTGATTACACCACCTGGTTTAATAACTACATCATTTTTGCGTATTACCGTCCACTGGTGACGGCAACGGATTACCACTACCCCTGGACACGCATGGGATACACCTATGATTGGGCGCCGGGCGCCAATAAAGTGGGATTGAGTGAGTATGTGGAGTTGCCCTCTTCAGGGATGTGGGTGGAGAAAGTACGGACAGCGGGGGATTATTTCCGTTGATTTGTAACAACAGCTAAAAAGAAGAAGGCTGACCCAATAGGTCAGCCTTCTTCTTTTTAGTTTTGAAAAAAACGGTTATCTCTCCAGGAGGCTCGCTGGGAACCCAGGGCTAAGATCTTGCTCATTTTCTTTTAATGAAGAACTCCATCTTTTACGAGAGATAAACATCGTAGCCCAGGGCTTACAGGTATTTGAAATTCGTTTTCGGTGTAATCTGCAGCAAAGTCTGGTAGATCAGCTGAATGGTATTTTCGATATCGTCGCGTTTCACCATTTCCACGGTGGTATGCATGTAGCGCAGCGGTAAGCTGATCAGTGCGGAAGGCGTACCATCATTGGAGTAGGCAAAAGCATCGGTATCCGTACCGGTGCTGCGGCTTACGGCGTGCAGCTGGTGCGGGATATCGTTTTTCTTAGCGGTTTTGATGATCAGGTCCCGCAGGATATTGTGTACAGCAGGTCCATAGGTGATGCTGGGGCCTGCGCCGCATTTGATTTCCCCTTCGATGTTTTTATTGATCATCGGAGTGGTGGTATCGTGGGTTACGTCGGTAATGATGGCTACATCCGGTTTGATACGTTTGGCAATCATTTCAGCGCCACGGAGTCCTACTTCTTCCTGCACGGCATTCACGATATATAAACCGAAAGGTAACTGTTGTTTTTTCTCTTTCAGCAGACGGGCTACTTCCGCGATCATAAAACCACCGATGCGGTTGTCGATAGCGCGGCAGATGAAGTAGTCGTAGTTCAGTTCCTCGAAACCATCTTCAAAAGTACAAACGCAGCCTACATGGATACCCAGGTCTTCCACTTCTTTACGGGAGCGGGCGCCGCAATCCAGGAAGATGTTATCTACCTTGGGTTGTGGTTCTTTGCCATCGGCGCTGCGCAGGCGCGTATGGATAGCCGGCCAGCCAAATACCGCTTTTACGGTACCTTTTTCTGTATGGATATTCACTCTTTTGGAAGGTGCAATCTGTTGATCGGAGCCACCATTACGGATAACGTAGATCAGCCCTTCCGGAGATATATAGTTTACAAACCAGGAGATTTCATCCGCATGGGCTTCAATCACCACTTTGAAAGGTGCTTTAGGATTGATAATTCCCACTACGGAGCCGTAGGCGTCTACCTCGTGTTCATCAATATAGGGTGTCAGATATTTGAGCCACAACTTCTGTCCTTCTTTCTCAAAACCGGTAGGAGAGGGATTGTTCAGATAGTCTTTAAGGAATGCCATTGATTCCTTCGTGAGTATGGATTTCTGCTTTTTAGACATAATAGTATAGCTTTTTGCGATCAAACAAATGTAGCAAATTACCCATTATGACAAAGGCTTCTTTAAGGGAAGATGTATACCAGTATCAGATGTAGCAGGGCAGAGAGGGCCATCAGCCCGTCCAGTGAGAAATAGAAGAGGTAGTCGGACGGATTGTGCTGGGCTTTCCGGGTGAGCATACCGGTAATCACCACGGGTACCAACAGGGTAATGATCACCGGGATGGTGGTATAAGGTTGCAGCAGTCCGGCGGCAAGGGCTGAAAACAACAGGGTAATGTAGTACAGCCGGTTCAGGCTTTTATAGTCCAGGTAAGTGATGAGACTGCGGATACCCTCCCGTTTGTCCGATTCTATGTCCCGGTAGTCGAACAGGATACAGATAGCGTATACCAGCAGGAAACGGTGCAATGTAAAAAGCACCAGTGGCCAGGAGAGTCCCTGGTTGGCTACAAACGCCGGCAGCAGGGTGGTAACGTAGGTCCACACGCCGGTGAGGAACAGCGTTTTACCGACCGCGATTTTACGCAGCCAGGTAAAAGGTTTGTAAGGTACTTTGGGGGCGGAGTAAAGAAAAGTCAGGATAGCGCCGCCGCTGAGCACCAGCCAATGGCTGCGGAGGGGCCAGAAATAAAACAGTGCGCCGGCCAGTCCAACCCCGCAAAGTATCAGCATCAGGTCCCGGTAACGGTCCACCCATTGTAATCTTTCTGAAGAAGAATAGGAGCCGGGAGTGAGGTACCAGTGAAAGTTATAGCTGCAGATAGTAGAAAAGAAAACGAACAGGTAAAACGTGCGTTGGGGATATTGCAGGGCCAATAGTTCATTGGTTTGCCATATCATCAGCAGGGCGCATAACGCAATGAATACCGATGTAAAGAGGATGAAATTGAAAATGGACCTAAACATTCAATTACGAATTACGAATTACGAATTACGTGGGATTACGATTACGTTCCCATTCGTAATTCGTAATTCGGCATTCGTAATTGATTACAAAGGTATGTTACCGTGTTTTTTTCTCGGCATATTCACCACTTTATTTTCCAGCATTTTGAAACCCTTGATGAGTTTGGCGCGGGCCTGTTCCGGCAGAATCACTTCATCGATATACCCTTTTTCGGCAGCCAGGTAAGGGTTGGCAAACCGCTCGGTATAGTCGGCCACCAGTTCGTTGGTGCGCACTTCCGGATCAGGTGCGGTATCGATTTCTTTTTTGTAGATGATTTCCACCGCGCCTTTAGCGCCCATCACGGCTATCTCTGCCTGAGGGAACGCATAGTTAAGGTCGGCGCCGATATGTTTGGAGTTCATCACACAGTAGGCGCCGCCATAGGCTTTGCGGGTGGTGACGGTGATTTTGGGTACCGTTGCTTCGCAGAGCGCATACAGCAGTTTGGCGCCGTTGGTGATAATACCGTTCCATTCCTGGTCGGTACCGGGGAGGAAGCCGGGTACATCTACCAGTACCAGCAGCGGCACGTTGAAGGCGTCGCAGAAACGGGTAAAGCGGGCGCCTTTTACGGAAGCGTGGATATCGAGCACGCCGGCGAGTACGGCTGGCTGGTTGGCCACAATACCAATACTACGGCCGCCGATGCGGGCAAAGCCCACGATGATATTGTCTGCAAAGTCTTTGTGAACTTCAAAGAAACTGTCTGTATCGGTCAGCAGCGTGATCACTTCTTTCATGTCGTACGGCTGGTTGGGACTGGTGGGGATGAGCGTATTCAGCGCATCCCGCAGTTCGTTGCCTGGTTCGTACGGATATACCGGTGCTGTTTCTTCGCAGTTCTGCGGAATATAACTCAGCAATGTTTTGATGTTCTGGATGCATTCCACCTCGTTGGCACAGGCGAAATGGGTTACGCCGCTTTTGGTGGCGTGGGTTTGGGCGCCGCCCAGTTCTTCAGAGGTCACTTCTTCATGGGTCACCGTTTTTACCACATTGGGACCGGTCACAAACATGTAGGAAGTATTTTCCACCATCATGATAAAATCGGTGATAGCAGGGGAGTATACCGCACCACCGGCACAGGGCCCCATGATGGCGGATATCTGGGGGATCACGCCGGAAGCGCGGGTATTGCGGTAGAAGATATCGGCATAACCACCGAGACTTACCACCCCTTCCTGGATACGGGCGCCGCCGCTATCGTTCAGGCCTACTACCGGTGCGCCGTTCTGCATGGCGAGGTCCATGATCTTGCATATTTTACGGGCATGCGGCTCGGAAAGGCTGCCGCCATAAACGGTAAAATCCTGGGAAAACACATAGGTCAGCCTGCCGTTAATGGTACCGTAGCCGGTTACCACGCCGTCGCCGGGGAATTGTTCCTGATCGGTTGTAATACCACGGTTACGGTTATGTACCAACATGTCCAGTTCTTCAAAAGAACCTTCATCCATCAGCAGTTGCAGCCGCTCGCGGGCAGTCAGTTTACCTTTTTTATGCTGGGACGCGATCCTTACTTCCCCACCGCCTAACATGGCTTCTTTAATCTTCGACTGTAATTCCTCGATCTTATTCATATGCAGAAAATGAGTGATAAATCTTCACTAAAAAATAAAGGATTCCTTTTAAGGAATCCCGGTAGTTGTAAATGTAATGTATTTGAAAGACTATTGGTTTCGCCGGAACGAAAATTTTGGCGTAGCTACCGTATCACTCTTATTGCCGGCATTGTCCCGTATTACAATAAGATAATGGGCGCTATCGTTGGGGGCCCAGTTATATCCGGCTGCAAATTTAATGGACTCAAAGGGGATACTCACATCTGCTTTTACGCTGTTACCCCTGTTTTGCCCGATATTAGGCATTTTCGCTCCATCCCAGATGGTGTCTTTGCTAAGCTGTATCTCGCTGTCTTTCAATATCGCATAGTAGATGCTGTCTTCAATATCTCCATCTCCATCCTCTACCCGCATGGTGAGTGTGAACAGTTCAGTCGTTGGGGTTATACTGTCCGGCTGATAGCTTTTAAAGTATACCAGTGGTTTAGTGCCAGTTTTATCTTTTTTACAAGCATAGCATACACCCACGGCCAGGAGCAAATAGAGGAATTTCTTCATAAAACAAACCTACATTAATTTAGGAAATATACAAATATTCAGCTATCTCTGTCTCTCCATGGGAAAACGTTTTTTTGGAGACATTTGTTACTTACTTCGGCTAAAATTATTCTTCTCCCTACCTTTGTGGTCTTTAAAGACCGATATACATGCGCGTAGTTTCGCCCGATTATATATTTTCCCTGACACCCGGTGACCTGGAAACGGCCGCCCTGGAAATGTTTCAATACCAGTACCGGGAAAATACCCTGTACAGGGCTTATACCGATGCCCTGCGGATACAACCAGCCCGGGTGACCAGCATCCTGCAGATACCTTACCTGCCTATCCAGTTTTTTAAATCCCATCAGGTGGTATGCGGCGAATTTGAGCCACAGCTGGTATTTGAAAGCAGTGGTACCACGCAGACGGTCAATAGCCGGCATCTGGTAAAGGATGCGGATATTTATACCCGTAGTTTTATGACGGCATTCGAGCAGTTTTATGGCCCGGTGACCGATTATGTGGTGGTGGGACTGCTGCCTTCCTACCTGGAGCGCCGGCATTCTTCCCTGGTGTGTATGGTGCAGGAGATGATTGTACGCAGCGGGCATACTGAAAGCGGTTTTTATCTCTATGAACACGATAAACTGTTCCAGCAGTTACAGGCGCTGGAAGCACGGCAACAGAAGGTGTTGCTGATCGGCGTTACCTTTGGCCTGCTGGATTTTGCGGAGAAATATACCTTGCAGCTGCAACATACCATCGTAATGGAAACCGGCGGTATGAAAGGCCGCCGCGAAGAGTGGACCCGCGATGAAGTGCATGCTTTCCTGAAAGAACGGTTAGGCGTATCCGTAGTACATGCAGAATATGGCATGACTGAGCTGCTGTCGCAGGCTTATTCCCGCGGGCATGGATATTTCGAAACCCCCGCCTGGATGAAAGTGCTGCTGCGCGATGAAAATGATCCCTTCCAACTCACCGCCGGCAAAGGTTCCGGCGTGATGAACGTCATTGACCTGGCCAATATCTACTCCTGTGCTTTTATTGCTACGGAAGATATCGGCAAAATCCATAGTGATGGCCGTTTTGAAGTGCTGGGCCGCCTGGATAATTCAGCCCTGCGTGGTTGCAGCCTGATGGTCAGCTGATACGGTGTTGATCCTGAAAAAACAGTAACAAATATCATTGTTTGCCGGCAGGGCCGTAAGGAGATTTGACAATTATAAACCTGTTTTATGTTTGTCAACTTTTCTTTCAGCCGGTTGTCGCCGCTGCTCTGTGTATTATTAGCCGCAGTGGCCTGTAAGCCTTCCCCTGCAGAAAATAACCACCGGGAGATCGTAAGGCAGTACTTCAGCGAAGCCTGGAACCAGGGCCATCTGGAGGTGCTGGACCATCTGCTGGCGCCGCAATACATCAATCATACGCCCAGTACGCCCAATCCGCCTCCCGGTCCCGGTGGCCTGAAACCTATAATAGCGGCCTTCAGGCGGGCTTTCCCCGATCTGCATTTCGAAATAAAGGATCTCATTGCCAACGACAGTATGGTGGTGGCCCGGGTAGTCATGACCGGTACCCAGCGTGACAGCCTGTTCCTGCTACCGCCTACCGGCAAAACCGTGTCGGTCAACCAGATCAATATTGAGAAAATCCGTAACGGGCAAATTGTGGAGCACTGGCGGGTAACCGATGAGCTGAGCCTGATGCGGCAGCTGGGTTTTGTACCCTGAGCGGGGAATCTTAAAAAATTGTAACTATGCAATAGCTTATTTGCTATGCATCCGTTACTGCTTCGTCATTTCAGCCGGTATATTTCCCTTACGGAGGAGGAGATTGCCTTGTTACCCGCCTATTTCCGTCACCGGAAGCTGCGCCGGAAGGAGCTGCTGCTGGAAGAAGGGGAGGTATGCCGGTCAGAATATTTTGTCATAAAAGGTTGTCTGCGTCAATACGAGACCGATGAAGAAGGACGGGAACACGTCGTGCAGTTTGCCTTTGAAGACTGGTGGATTTCAGATCCCTACAGTATGCTCACCGCTACGCCCTCTATTTATCATATTGACGCCCTGGAAGAAAGCGAGGTATTACAGCTGGATCTTGACAGCCAGCAGCGGTTGTTTACGGATTTTCCACAGATGAATATCTATTGGCGTATGCTCATGCAGCAGGCGTTTATTGCTTTGCAGCGGCGGGTGTTGTTTCTGCAAAAGCCCCTGGAAGAACGGTACCAGGAGTTCCTGCGGGCCTACGCCTGGTTTGAGCAGCGGATACCACAGCACCAGATTGCCGCGTACCTGGGTACTTCCCGGGAATCGCTCAGCCGGGTGAGAAATACCGTATTGAAAAAATGAAGGGCTATTCGTGGCCGCCGGCCGCTACTTTCAGTAATGCCGGTAATTTGGCCGGATCGTACATGATATTGGAGAGCGCAGTCATGTAAGGGAAAGAATAGTGGTCCATCCCAAATTTATTGAGCAGGTATACATCCAGTTGTTCGGGAGCGGTATGACCCTGTATATAGTCGCCCACATAAAACAGAAACCGTTGTTTTTCCTTTTCAAACAGCAGTACCAGTGCCACTTTGTCTTTCAGCTGGTTGCGGAGCGGATTTTTAAATATTTTCAGTGCCTGCTGGTAATGGTCGGTGGTAAGTGGTTCTGCCGGATTGGGTAATAGCTGGGTACAGAAATAGTCCACTGCCAGGTCTTCAAAATAGCTGACCCCATTATCTTCTCCCGGATCATTGTGCCAGGTAGCCCATTGCAGCAGGTCTTTCTGGCTGCTGCGGCCAGCCAGCAGCGCCTCCAGCTGATGAATCACACCTTCGCGGGTAGGCGTGGAGTCGGTAGCCTGGCTGAGCGCCCCCACAATTTCCTGATAATAGTCCTCGTGCATCGCGGTCGCTGTCCTCAGTAAAAGGCGGGTTACATCTTCACCGGTATCTTCCAGGTCACCAGGTTGTAGGTTTATATCTCCCGATAGGTCCTGTATGACTTCCTGTTTTGTTTTAGTTCCACGCAAGTAAGCCTTCAGCAATGAAATAAAATAAACGGAGGTTACAGGGGGCATCTTATTTTTCATGGGCCTTTTTTAATCGCGCAAAAGCGTTCCCGCCAAAAATAGCATAAATTAGATAACAAATATTTGCCGGCTGTGGAAAACTAAAACATTTAATTTTCCGTATGCTTGTACAGGCAAACGACTAAAATAACCCCCTGGGCAAAACTGGTGCAGTAATTGAGGGGTACTTTTCCGCATTTTCCGAACATTTATCTATACAGCAAGGCTATACGAAAACCCGCCAAGGTACAGGTTGGTAAAGGCTATCAGAGAACGAGAACCCCCATCGTGACCACTACTTCTTTTTATATCCTTTGACTATTTCACTCAGTTTCTAAAAAATCACGAAAAATGGAAAACAAATCAATCAACAAAAAAATGCTCTTTTCCGGCTCTCTCGTAGCCAGCGCTATCCTGGGTTTAACCGCCCTGCAAACGAATGCCAACCCGGTTAGTTATACCAACCTGGGCTCCGGCGCCGCTGTCAGAAGCGTTTTGACCGGCACCGCATCTGCTGTGAACACTGTGGAGCTGGCTTGCTCCAAAGACTCTTCCGCTGCCAAATCCAAAGAGCACAAATGCGCCCAGGGCAAATGCGCTGAAGGCAAATGTGTAGGCGCCCCTAAAAAAGGCAAAAAAGCCGGCGGCAAACACAAGGCCGACAGTACCAAATCCGGTAAATAATTTCCCCCTGGAAAGGCCGGGACAATAGGCCCGGCCTTTCTGTTATTGCTTCATTCAAACCTGTCAATCATGGTAGGATTAGGTTTTCGCCGCGAATTTGCGGAAGAGATGATCAGCGGAACGCAGATCACGCCCGACTTTATAGAGTTTGCACCGGAAAACTGGATGCATATCGGTGGGTACTGGAAAAAGATGCTGCACCGCGTGGTGGAAAAATATCCGGTGCTTTGTCACGGGCTTTCGTTGTCTATCGGCAGCCCGGAGGAGCCGGACAAGGAATTCCTGCGTTATGTAAAGTCCTTCCTGGACGAGTACCAGGTACGTATTTATTCCGAACACCTGAGTTATTCCAAATGTGATAACGCACATCTGTACGACCTGTTGCCCATGCCTTTCCGGATGGATGCCGCCCTGCATATGGCCGGGCGTATACAGCAGGTGCAGGATTACCTGCAACGGCCGCTGGCGATGGAAATCATTTCCTATTACACGCCCGTATCGCCGGAAATGAGCGAGATCGACTTTATCAGCGAAGTGGTGCAGCGCTCGGGATGCCAGCTGCTGCTGGATGTGAACAATATCTATATCAACGCTTTTAACCATCATTACGACGCAAAAGATTTTATTACCCGGCTGCCGCTGGACAAGGTGGCTTATATCCACATGGCGGGGCATGAACAGGTATCGCCGGAGATGATACTGGACACCCACGGTCATCCTATTGCCGATCCGGTATACGACCTGTTTGAATGGACCATCCGGCAGATACGGCCCGTTCCCGTATTACTGGAGCGGGATTTTAATATCCCGCAGATGCCCGAACTGCAGGCGGAACTGACCCGGCTGAAAACTATCTGTCACCAACAATGGAAACATCATGAGCTCGTTGCCTGATACACCGCAGTTACAGCACCGGTTTACGCAGCATTGCCGCACCGGTATCCGTACCACGCTCCCCGGTGTGGCCCCCGACCGGCTGACACATTACCGGCAGGCTATCCGGCATATGGTAAAAGATACCATGGAAAGTGCCTATCCCATTACCTGCGCCAATATTCCGGCGCGTAAATGGGAGGGTATGGTCCGCACCTTTTTTGCCCGCCACGCCTGCACTTCCTACCAGGTATGGAAACTACCCCTGGAGTTTTACACTTACGCAGTGGAAAACAATTGGGACGACGTATATGACATCCCGTACCTCAGCGATTTACTGGCTTTTGAATGGGCGGAGATTGAAGTGTTTAATATGGAAGACATCGCCCCGGCAGCTTTTGTGTCAACGGGCCATTGGCTGGAAACACCGCTGGTGCTGAATCCGGAATACCGGCTGTTGTCTTTCAAATACCCCGTTCACCGTGAAGCCCGCCGCGCCCGGCTGCTGAAGGAGAAAGGGGCCTGGTTTGTATTGCTGCACCGGGAGCCGGGTACCGGCAACGTAAAATTTACCGGTATTTCTCCCTGGCTGGCCTTTGTGATAGAGCAACTGGCCGCAGGTATAACGGTAAAGGACATACTGGAATATGCGCCACAGCTGGGTATAACGGTAACGGAAGAACTGGAAAAAGATACCCTCGCTTTTTTAACGGACATGCAACAGCAACATTTTGTGTTTGGCTTTCAACCCTGAAAAACCATGCGCGCTTACGCTTCCTACGCACGCCGCCTGTCGGCGCTCAAAGACATTCCTCTGCTATTACTCCGGCTGGTGCTGGCCTATGGTTATTTTGAACCTGCCCGGCTGAAATGGCAGGATATACACGGTATCGGCGACTGGTTTGCCCAACTACATATTCCTGTGCCTTACGTAAGCGCCTATGTGGTAGCTATCACCGAATCGGCAGGCGTGATATTGCTCACGCTGGGACTTTGGGTACGGTATATCACGCTGCCGCTGATGTTCAGCATGGTGGTGGCTATTATCACCGTGCATTGGGCCAACGGCTTCGAGGCCGGCAATAATGGTTTTGAGATCCCGCTATACTATATCCTCATGTTATTTACCCTGCTGGTGTACGGCAGCGGCAAAGCGGGGCTGGACGCCCTGTTGGAGCGCTCCCGTTAGTCTGCCAGGTGCAGGGCAAACCCATGCTTATTGGCTGTCAGATGTGGCGGCAATATTCCATTTTCATCATAATCTGTTTTACCGTTCCGGAAGGGAATGGGCGCTGTGTCTGGGATGCTGATCAGGCGCTGTTCCAGCTCCCGGCGGATGAGGGCAAACCGTTCCGGGGTCACCTGGTTGGCATCGTTGACCACAAACGGTGGCAGCGGGGCGGCGCCTGCATACCAGAATACGCCGTGGTGTACCGGGAACATCAGGTCTTCAATAGCGCCGCTGATGCCGTAAGGGCTCAGCTGTTGGGCAGAAGCGCCGGCAGTGATCATCAACATCGCTTTTTTACCAGCCAGGGTGCCGTTACCATAACGGCTACCGGTACCGTAACCAAAGCCATTGGCAAAGGTCCGGTCTATCCACCCTTTGAGGATGGCGGGTAAACCGAACCACCACAGGGGGAACTGGAACAGGATCACGTCTGCCCATTTCAGCTTTTCCTGTTCGGCGGTGATATCTGGGGATTGCTGGTTGCTGAGGAACGCTTTTTTAGAGACTGCGCTGTAGTACAGCCGCTCACCGGCAGGGAGATAAGGGAAGTCCTGTCTGCCGGCTGAAGCCTCCCATTGCTGTTGATAAAGGTCTGTTACCACTACTTCATGACCCTGGCTTTGCAGTATGTCAACCGCAGCGTTTTTCAGCGAAGCGTTCAGTGAACGGGGATCGGGGTGCGCTAATATGATCAGTACTTTCATTTGTTGATATTGTAGGGTATTGTTATTTTTGATAACGTAAAATTGTACAATTTGAACGGTTGTTTCATTGTATTATTTTTCGTTTTTTTTGTAACAAACCGATCATACCATGGCCAGGGAGAGTATTCATCAGCCCTTTGAAATCGTAGAAATCAGGACGGACAGCTGTCCGCTGGCAACGCACGGGCATAATTTCTTTGAGCTGGTATACATTGTGGAGGGTACTGGCCGGCAAACCATCAACAACAATCAATTCCGCTATAGTAAAGGGCATTTGTTCCTGGTAACGCCGGAAGACGTTCATCTGTTGGAAGTAGAGGAGGAAACGCATTTTTTCTTTCTCCGGTTCAACAGGATATACCTGCAAAACCAGGAGGCCGCTTTGTTATACACGCAGGAATGGACGCGCCGGATGGAATTTATCCTGGCGCATGCCAGCCACCGGCCGGGGTGTATTGTTAGTTATGCGCCGGACAAGCAGTTGATACCGGCTATTGTGGCCGGGCTGATACAGGAGCAGGCAGGCAGGCCGTTATATCACAATGAAGTGGTCCGTCAGCTGGTGAATACGCTGATTACAGTGGTAGCGCGTAACATTGCCATGAAGCTGCCCGCGCAGCTGGGAGATCATACGGCCACACCGGTACTGGATATCATCGGTTATATACAGGAAAATATCTATTCTCCGCCAGCTTTAAGGGCGGCAGTCATCGCCCGGCATTTTCATATTTCACAGAGTTATCTGGGGAGATATTTTAAAAAGCATACCAACGAAAATCTGCAGGATTATATCACCAACTACAAACTAAAACTGGTGGAGACGCGGTTAAAACACAGCGATCTCCGGATTAACGAAATCGCTGCTGAGCTGAGCTTTACCGATGAAAGCCATTTAACCCGGCTGTTCAGGAAGCACCGGGGTATGAACCCTTCTGCTTTTCGCAGACAATTTATGCCGGACTGATCAGCTGGCGATGGGGAAAGAATAATTACCGAGACTGCAATCGCGGAATTGCTGCATGATCTCCAGTCCTTCTTCGTAGGTATCCGGTTTAATAACGAAGGCTTCTGCCCCCAGGTTAATACATTGCTGTTTCTGTATTTCATTGAGGAAGGTAGAGTAAATGATGACCCGGATATTGTGGTAACGGGTATGTTGTTTCAGCAATTCCAGTGTTTGCGTGCCCGTAAGGCGGGGCATGTTAAGGTCCAGAATAATCAGGGCCGGCAGCGGTTTTTCCAGTAATGCGTCCAGATACTCTAATGCTACTACGCCATCCGGCACAAAATGAATATGTTCTGAAAATGCCAGCTCCTTGCACATCATTTCCATAATAAAAACATCTTCGGGGTCATCGTCGGCTATAAGAATCTGCGGATATGTCTGCATAACAGGATAAAGGTTTGTTAAAATTTTCTCTGCAAAGGCGATGCCCATCCTCTTTCCTCGCATTTAACGGGTATAGGCCTATGGGTTTGTCCGTACCCGGCAACAAAGTGAGGAAGAATATCGGCGGCACAGAAAGAAAACAGAAACGGGTTGTAGGTTGCCGTTAAAACACAGGTTATGTATAAGTATCTTTTGCTGGCCGTTATGGCCACCGGTATCACGGCGAGAGCGGCAGCACAGGTAAAAGTGCCTGCGGCCGCTAAAGCTGCATTTGAAAAAGCCTATCCCGATGTTAAACAGGTGAAGTGGGAAAAGGAAGGGGATGCACTGGAAGCAGGTTTCATGCATCAGGGCAAACATATGTCCGTGGTGTATAGCCAAACGGGAGCGTTACAGGAAACAGAGGAAACCATTGCTGTATCGGCCCTGCCGGCGGCGGTAACCAATTATGTGAAGGAACATTACAAAGGCGTCCGTATTGCAGAAGCGGCAAAGATTACAAAGGCCAATGGAGAAGTGAATTATGAAGCGGAAGTCCACAAAAAAGATATCCTGTTTGATGCTCATGGCAGACTACTAAAGTATTAACGAACAACATACATGAGCAAAGTGGGAAGGGCTGGTGCGTTGCTATGATGGGCAGCGCACCTTTTTTATGGTGGCAACGGAATCGCCTGTATTTCGCGCAATCGTTGGCTGGCAAAGCATTTCCAAACTGGCACTACCTTTGTCTTTATCATAATAAAATCACGCTATCATGAAAAAGCTGTTATTTTTTGCTTTACTGATAATGAGTGTCTTAGTGGTTAACAGGCCTGTGCAGGCCCAGGTAAGACTGAATGTCAATGTGAATATCGGTAACCAGCCGGTATGGGGACCGGTAGGGTATGATTATGCACAGTATTATTATTTCCCGGACATTGATGTGTATTATGATATTCCCCGGGGCGAATATGTTTATTTAAACGGAAACAGCTGGCGTTATTCGCCCGCGTTACCTAACAGGTATCATTTTGATGTGTACCGGGGATATAAGGTGGTGGTGAACGAACCGCAGCCCTGGCTGCATCCGGATGTATACAGAAGCAGGTATGCCCGTTATAAAGGACCGGGCTGGTATGGAAAGCAGGATATTATCCGCGATAGCAGAGACAGTAAGTACTATGTGGTAAAAGGGCATCCGATGTATGGTAAGGGGAATAACGGAAATGGCCGTGGCCGTGGAAATGACAATGACCGGGGACACGATAACGGTAACAGAGGCCGTGGCCATGGTCGCGGGCATAACGATAGATAATAACCGTAAATCCATCGTGAGAATTGGATAAATGGCCGGTCAAAGCTACCCCCCGGTGCTTTGCCGGCCATTGTTGTTTACAGCCGGCAACTACCGGTCAGTGATTTTTCGGTGCCGATAGCACGGGGAAAGAAAACGATGGTGTTTTCATTGATTTCCATCTTAAAATGTTTTATAGGTATACAGGTTGTGATGGCTACCGTAGTGGTGGCTGGCCCTGATAATATTCGATTTTGGAAAGGAACATCTGCGCCATTTTTTCGCCGCGCCAGCAAGCTTCGTCGGCTTTGGCTCCGGTAAAATGAGCGTACACCGTTTCGCGGAAAAGCTGTACCCATCGCTCAAAATGTACCAGGTTGACCGGCAGGGTAGCATGCGGATGGAAAGGCGCGCCGTGATAGGTGTGACTGTCCAGTAGTACTGTGTCCCAGAAACGATACATTTTTTCCAGGTGTTCCGGCCAGCGGTCCTGCAAAAGATTGTTGAAAATAGGCCCCAGCAGATCATCTTCCCGCACTTTGCCGTAGAAATTATCCACCAGTAGTTGAATGTCTGTTATATGAGTAATGTCTTTTGTACCGGTCATGAATAAATACTTTTTTGTCCTTAATTAAACGTCGGGTGAACGACGCCTGCAAGGATGCTGCAACAAAAGTAAGTATTCTTATTTTAATAAAAGACTAAAATATCTTTTATTTGGGTGAAAATTACGGCGCCAGCCATGGGCGCCGTTTTGACAGACTATTGTTTTTTCAGGGAATATCCGCCACCGGTATTTTTCTCCAGTGTATAACCTTTGTTCAGTTCCAGTTTCCAACCCTGGCCCGTCACGATCTGCTCCGTGAAAGTCTGTGGCAGGCCAACAACCACCTTGTCCCATCCGGTAGAAATCAGGCCACCTTCAGTAACGGTCAGAATACCCCAGGTATCGGAGATGCGCATGGTGGGGTACACAGTACCGTGACCATCTATCGGCACAATGTTACTGGGATTAAAGCCGATGTTCATATTTATAAAACGAAGTTCTGTATGAGGTAGTGTGACGAATAGTTTGGTGTAAGCGGCAATTTGTTCCTGCATTTTCTTTTCCCTGGCTGTTTCCACAAGGATAATGCTATCGCCGTCGTATGCTTTTGAAAAGGTCATAGCAGCCGTTTTTACGTCCGCCGGAATGGATAACCCAAACGCCTGTACGAAAAGTGGCGTCAACTGTGTCTGGCTGTTGATGTTCCGGTTCCATCCTGGTTGGATTTGGGAAAGCAGGTAGCCATACATGGGAGTGGTTTGGTACGCAAACGACCGTACGAAAGTAGCGTTGTAGCGCACAAAATTGTCTACGTTTTTGTTGAAATGGGTAATGGAAGCAGCCCTGTCACGGTTGCATACCATCATGCCGGTAAACTCGGCGATGCCTTCATTGAGTTCCAGCGTATTTTCAGTTGAATCGGCACCAGGATACAATTGATAACGGTAATGGCGGAACGTTAATGCATGTAACAGGTGTTGCTGCCGGACCGCTTTTTTGTCGGCCGCAATAGCCTGTAACAACGCTGCAAGTTCGAGTTGCAGATAAACCCGTCCGTCTTTTTTATCTAGGTGATTGTTGACCGGACTATTTGCTGTGAAGTGAAGCGCCGGTTGCGCGCGATGGAACAGCTCATGGGCCACAAGGTTAATACGCTCGTCGCGGTTGGTAGGCAACGGTAGCATGACCATAGCCCATTGGCGGCCTTCCCAGTAGAGCGATGTATTGGCGATATTGATTTTTTTAGGTAACGTGCCCGTATAAACGTTGCCCTGCTTTTGCAGATCACCGGCACTATCCGGCAGGTTGGCATACAACTCCCGCGTAGCCGGATTTACCAGCAGCATAGGCCCGTAAAGGTCCATACCCCAAAGACGCTGTTGCTTTTTGGTAGCAGCGGCAGTTTCCTGAAAGGTCTGCTGTATCTGCGTAACGAGGGAGTCCGACTGTTGACATAAGGCTTGGGTGGCGGTGCTACTCAGTAACAGGCCGGCCAGATAAATAGTTTTCATTGCTGCGAGGGTAATGAGGGTGAATTTAACCGTTAATTTACAGTAAAAACCTGGTAATAACAGTGCCTCCCATCTTAATACCGGGAGCCTTCCCGGATACGGCTAATAACGGTTTTGCCAGCCATTGACAAAATTTGTTGCTCATAAAAAGCTATGGGTGAACGATGGTAGCGGTAACGCCGTTGAGCTGACAGCGGGTGGCATCAAAGCTGGTCACGTCATCCAGCACAAAAGCGGGCCTGGCATCGGGTTCCTGCGTTTGTACCTGCACATCTTCAAAAGAGATGTTTTTAGCGTGACGGATATAAAACGCTGATGCCGGCAGGATGGAGTTAAACATCCGGTTTTCCGGGTAGGCAGGTATGTTTTCCGGTACTGACTTATTAAAACCTGGCTGCACACCACCCGGCGCCAGGATGCGTACATGGCTGATGCTCACGTTTTCCACCAGGTGGCCGGGGATACCGGTAATGCTGGAAGAAAGGCGACTGCTGCTGCTGGCGATGATATGACTGATGATCACGTTTTTGAGTGTACTGACGGTATTTCCTGGTCCTTTTCGGCGGTCGCCCAGCCGGATGAAAATGGGTGTTTGTATATCCTGCATGGTAACGCCGGAAATCACGACCCGGTCCATACAGCCGCCGTCCACTACTTCCAGCGCGATACCGGAGATAACGGTGGTATCCGCAGTGATGCCCATCCAGGGGAAGGTTTTTTTCCAGTGGCGGCGGTTGTCTTCCGACGCTTTATGAATAGTGATATTGCTGACTGCAATGTTTTTGAAGCCGCTGTGGGAGCCGGTACCAAACTTCAGCGCATTGCAGTTGCTGCGCAGTACGCAGTTGCTGATACTGATATTTTCACAGGAGGCATTCGGTTCGCTTTTGAGGCAGAGGGCATCATCGTCGGTATCAATGTAGCAGTCGGCGATAATAACATTGGTGCTGCCGCTGATATCGATGCCGTCGTTGTTGAAGTTGCCATGACTGTATATTTTTAACGCCCGCAGACTTACATCGTCACAGCCTTCATATTTCTGTACCCAGTAAGCGGAGTTGCGGATATGAAGGTCTTTTACATCAATATGCCGGCAATTGATAAAATGCAGCAGCATGGGGCGGATAGCGCCTGTTTTACTGTCATCTCCCAGCTGGAAAACGGGATGATCGCCCTGGCCATCGATGGTGCCTTCGCCGGCGATGGTGATATTGGCTGCGTTATCCGCGAATAGCAGGGCAGGAGCGCCACCCTGACCGGGTTTGGGATAGCGGGCCATATCGGCGATACCGGTAAGCGTAGCGCCAAATTCCAGGTAGATACGGATATCGGAAGATAATGTCAGCGGCCCGGTCAGGTAGTTGCCTGCGGGGATCAGCAGGGTGCCCTGGCGGCAGTCGTGGATAGCCTGTTGAATGATAGCGGTATTGTCGGTCCGGCCGTCTCCTTTGGCACCCCGGTCGGCAATATTAATGGTAAGGGCGAAAGCGGAATGCAGCCATAAGGCTGCCAGTAATGTTAAAAAGCCTGTTTTCATAACGGAATCTTTATTTTATCGTGATGGTCAACACCATCCGTGTAAAAATATAAAACTGCGTTATAATATACTATAGCGGTAGGAAGAATGTCACCGGGCCTGTATCGGTACAAAGCCCGGTAATAGGAATCAATTTCGCAGGTGTTGAATAACGGCCAGCTGTTCTTCCAGGTATTGCAGGGAGAGGCCGAAAGAGTGCAGCCATTGCTGGCGGAGCCTTTCCCAGTGGGGGAAATGCTGACTGGTGAGATTGGTGCCATTGATGGCATCCAGGTAGAGGGATGCTTCCATGGCGGATTGCTGATCGAAATGAAGATCCGGTCTTTTCAGGTAGTAATGAAGATACTTATCGAGGTAAGTCACACTTTGGCTGTTGTTGAAGCTGGCCAGTACAAGGGTGTACATACTGCCTACACAACATAGTTCACTTTTAAGGAAATGAGTGCCAATTACATCTACCAGGTCTGTGTAGTGGTTGACGGCGGCAAAATAAGCGCCCACTTTCCGGGTCCGCCAGTTAAAATCGCCCAGTAATAAAGTTGTCAAGTCATACGTAATAAGCGATTTTACCCTGTGGAAAGGTTCTATCCATTCGTCATTCCCGGAACCGACATTCATATAGTAGGGCTTAACCCATTGTTGGAGGATGGAAGTGGGTAACTCAAAGCCATTTTCATGCGAAGGCAGGCTGGCAAAGGGTGATTGGTGTTTGATAATAGCCCCGGCCGCGTGCAGTTCGGCCATATTCTGCAAGTCATTCATGGTATAGGATAGCTTAATTGAGGGTAATTTACAGGTATTGTACTAAAATAACAAGTGAAAATACGTAGCTATTTTCCGTACTTTTACGTATGTCCCTGTACGTAGTGTCATGAAAGAACCCATTGTAATTAATACTGAAATGGCCTCAGGGTGGCAGTGGCTGAATAAGCTGGTTACCTGGATATTACCAACGGTAATTGTCGCCATCGCAGTGATTATCGTCAACGAATTAGCTTTGGAAGATCTTATTATTCCACTCTTTTTGCTGGGCGTCGCCTGTGTGGTATTTGTATGTTTGAATTTTACCACTGGCATGCGGATAGCAGATGGCCGGCTAACGGTGGTGTATGTACGCTTTTTTATGGAGCGGGAGTGCAGTTATGCGCTCCGTGAGGTAGTGCTGGAAGTACGGCAGTATGAGGGATCTTACCCTGGTATGTTTGCCGCAGCAAAATTACCCATCGGAACGCCCCCAAAACACTACTGGTTACAGGTTGTGATGAATGGGGAACTGAAATGGCACCTGGATAGCCGCCGCGGCATCAGTAAAGAACAGATGGTTCAGTTTGTACGGGATTTTGCTGCTGCCCGGGCAGGTTATTGACCCCGGTTTGCCTATTGACCATCTTAAACTGTCCACACGTCAAATATCTTTTACCATGGCTTTGCTGGCGGGTAGGTTTGTATAAAATCTGAACTTTATGCACACCACTTCCCGACAAACTTACCTGGACTGGCTACGTATCATTGCCATTCTGGGGGTTTTGTTTTTTCACTCCGCCATGCCTTATGTAGCCGAATGGGGATGGCATATCAAAAACAACGCTACCAGTCACGTTTTACTGGAAATGAATGATTTTTTGCACCGGTTCAGGATGCCGTTGTTGTTTTTTATTTCCGGCACGGTGAGTTATTACATGCTGCAAAGTCGTAGCGGCAGCGGATTTCTGGGCCTGCGCTTCCGGCGCCTGTTTATTCCCCTGCTATTGGGGATATTGGTAATTGTGCCGCCACAGGTGTACATGGAGAGGGTGACACAGGGCTACCAGGGTAACTTCTGGCAATTTTACGCAGCAATGTTCCGCAGCGGCATCTATCCTACAGGTAATATGAGTTGGCATCACCTGTGGTTCATCCTCTACCTGTTGATATACGATATCCTCTGTGCGCCATTGTTTGTCTGGTGGTCATCTCCCGAAGGGAAGAAATGGCTGCAAAAACTGGATATACTGGCGACAGGTAAATGGATATACGGGCTCATATTACCCAGTGTGATCTCTCATGCTTTCCTGGCACGTATGTATTGGGAAACAAACGATTTAATTCATGACTATGCTTATTTCCCTTACTGGCTGCTGTTCCTGGTGGCGGGCTTTATCTGTATCGCCCATCCCCGGTTAATGGACAGCCTGGAGCGTAACCGCCGCAGTTCTTTTACCCTGGCATTTGTGAGCATTATAATCATTAACTATTTCCGGTGGAATGGCCTGGAGCCTCAACATGGCTGGCAGGGGTGGTCTGGTTGGGCGTATACCGCCCTGGCTACTGCCAGTGCCTGGATGTGGGTGTTTGCCATTGTAGGATATGGTAAAAGGTACCTGAACCGGAAAAGCAGGGTGCTGACTTATGCCAATGAAGCAGTGTATCCGTTTTACATCCTGCATCAGACGGTGATTGTGATATTAACCTTTTACCTGGCTAACCTGCAGGAGGATATCGGATTGAAGTTTATTTTTACGGTATTGGTCACTTTCATGATAAGTATGAGTATCTTCCATGTGTTGATCCGGCCTTATGGGCTGATGCGGCT
This sequence comes from Chitinophaga qingshengii, assembly GCF_014529935.1. Classification (GTDB taxonomy): domain Bacteria; phylum Bacteroidota; class Bacteroidia; order Chitinophagales; family Chitinophagaceae; genus Chitinophaga; species Chitinophaga qingshengii. Next base: position 1,782,805 of record NZ_JACVFC010000001.1, on the reverse strand, counting down.
TCTGTTCGGCATGAAACCTGCTGCCAAACGGCCCGGAACAAACACCAACGCCACTCAACCGGCTTTACCGCAACCCGTAATACCGCTGACATGAAGTTTTTCCGGAGATATATTTTCCCTGCGTTGTACGGTCTGTTGGCGTATTTCACCATTCGCCTGCTGACCGACAGCGTGTCGGGCATGCGGTTCTGGCAACGTTCCTGGACGTTGAACGGCATAGAGATGGCGTTTAGCGTGATGATGGGGTATGTGTTTATTTATGCCTATCACCGTTTGTTTGCCTACTATGATCAACGCTGGCAGGACCAGTTCCCCACCAAAAGGATCAGGCAGGAGCTGCTTGGCGTATTCCTGATCAATTTGCTGGTACAGAACATATTCATGACTCCGATGGTAGCATTAACGGATGACGGCCTGCAATTTTTTGACCTCATAGATGTCAACATCATCCCCTTGTTTTACGCTTTTATTTATTACGGTGTAAAAAGGAGCCATGCTTATATGCAAGCATATATCCATAACCGGATGCAGCTGGAAAAAATTACTACCGACAAACTGGAGACAGAACTGAAATTCCTGCGTGCACAATACCATCCGCATTTTCTGTTCAATGCACTGAACACGATTTATTTTCAGATGGATGATGATGTGGTAGCAGCCAAAAAAACAGTGGAACAGTTTGCCGATTTACTACGGTACCAGCTATACGATCAACAGGAAACAGTAAATATCAGCCAGGAGATACAGTATATGCAGCAGTTTATTGATTTGCAGAAGATCCGCTCCTCTACCAGATTACAGCTGCAACTTCATTTCGATGAGCAACTGAAGGAGGAAAAAGTATATCCGTTACTGTTTCTGCCACTGGTAGAAAATGCCTTTAAATATATGGGGGGAGATTATCTGTTGCAAGTGGAGCTGCGCAAAGAAGGTGCTGACATTTATTTTTTTGTACAGAATTCCATCCCGGAAACAACACCGGAAATAGCGGGATTGGCAGTTGCGCGGGAAAAAGGCATAGGGCTGGAGAACCTGCAACGGCGGCTGGAACTTTTGTATCCGGGCAAACACCGGTTGATGGCCGGTATCCGGGAACAACAATTCGTAGCGGAACTAAAACTTACATTACCCACATGAACCCAGTAAAAATACGTTGTGTGATCACGGACGATGAACCATTGGCCTCCAAAGGCATGATGGGCTACGCTGCCAAAACAGGCTTCCTGGAAGTGGTGGCCGTTTGTGAAGATGCGGTACAACTGAATACGGTATTAAAACAACAGCCGGTCGACCTGTTGCTGCTGGATATAGAGATGCCCTATATTTCCGGTATCGAGTTTTTGAAAAATTATCCTAACCCGCCGAAGGTAATTTTTACTACTGCCTATGAACGGTATGCTATGCAGGGTTTCGAGCTGGATGTATTAGACTATCTGCTGAAGCCGATATCCTTTGAACGTTTCCTGAAGGCGGCGAATAAAGCCTATGATTTTTTTGCCGCGCGGCAAACGGCCGTATCGCCTTATTTTTTTATCCGGTCAGATAAGAAACTGGAGAAGGTGTTATACCAGGATATTCTTTTTGCAGAAGCATTGGAAAACTACGTGGCCGTATATACGACGGAAAAAAAGATACTGACCCATGCTACCTTAAAATCAGTGACAGAGATGTTACCGGCACAGCAATTTATACAACCGCACAAGTCGTATGTGGTGAACATACAGCATATCAGCGCCATTGAAGGGAATGTATTACACATGGGTTCGTTCCAGGTCCCCATCAGCAAATATCAGAAAGAAGCCATATTGGAAAAGATTGTCAACAACCGCTTGCCGAAGAAGTAAATGTAGCCGCAGAACTTGTTATAACTGGCACCGCAATTGAGGCTCTTTTTTTCTAAAGCGATGATCATGAAAAAACTTTGTATCCCTGTGCTGGCATTGATGCTGATGGCTTGCGGGCAGCAACACAAACCAGAACAGGAGCGTGTTGGCGATAGTACACGAACGGGCCGAACCAATGTTGAACCGGTAGATGAACGGAGTTTCCTGGGCCGTATGGCCAACTCCGATCTCAAAGAAATCAAATTAGGGGAACTGGCTTCACAACATGCGAAAGATGCGCGGGTGAAAAAATTCGGGGAGGATATCGTAAAGGAACGGACGGCTTCTACTTTGCAGCTCCAGGAAATCGCACACCGGCAGGGACTGACACTGGCGCCGGAACTGTCCAGGGATGATCAGGATGAAATAGGTCTGTTACGGGAAAGAGACGACATGGACAGAATGTATATTAAGAGAATGGTACATGAACAAAAAAGGACAGCAGACAGACTGGCCCAATACACAAATGCAAAGGATACCGCCATCAGTTCTTATGCGAAGAGGATGTTGCCCATTGTAAATGCACGGGGCGATGAAGCCAATAAGATACTGGAAGACATGCGCAAACAGATGAATAACCGCGATATCTCCCATGATTAATGGCAGTGACAGGCTATTTTATTTTTGTGCCCAGATAACTCCTGCCTGCGGCCAGGTGATTAATGGCATCTGCCATGCGTTGTATCCTGGCTTCCGGCACGGATACCTCCATCAGCCATTGCAGGCATTTTTCCTGCTCCGCCTGCGGCATAGCCTGAAAGGCTTGCAGCGCCTCCGGCTCATCACGCAGACATTCCAGGAAATCGTCGGGAATGATTTCCCGGGTTTGTTGACCTGCCGTATATAATATTAACCTTACGTGGTCGCCCGCTTCTTTTTTTATTTGTTTACGGATCGCTGCTTTTACCGGCAACATCATCACTCCTTTTTTAAAAGGCATGAGGTTGCAGGGTGGTAGTTCGTATTGGTCGATAAAGCCACGTACCTTCCGCATACCGAAGTAGCCCTGCCCTTTAGGCATATCAGGAAGGCGGATGAAAGTCCATCCGCCTTTACCGTCGAAACGTTCGAGTAACAGGTCCTGGTCAATCAGTGGTGTTTCCATAGCTGATAATGACCGGCAAGATAGCGCTTACTGCAGAAAATTTATTACGATACGGTTAAAATCTTCGGGAAGCTCTACATTGGACAGATGTACCGCGGGCAACATTACCAGGCGGGAACCTTTGATCGCAGCGGCCAATTGTTCGCTGTGTTCCGGCAGGGTAACAGTATCGTATTTGCCGCCGATAATTAATGTATGACGGCCGATAAGGGATATGGTGTTGCGGAGATCTCCATCCCGCACAGCGGCGAAAGAACCTGCCAGTCCCACCGGCGATGTAGCCAATACCATTTCGCGGAACGGTTGTATCCTGGGATCTTCAGCGGTAATCAGTGCTGCCGGGAACCAGTTATGGATAAAGGACCGGGCAAATGCCTGCATGTCCGGCGCTTCCCGGAGTGAGCGGATGTTGTTATTAAAACCATCCTGCGGGCCGAGATAGGGCGCAGTGTGCGCCAGTATGAGCCGGTCAATTCGTTCTGGAGCGTGAATAGCCAGGTATTGCGCGATATAGCCACCTAGTGACAATCCCATAAAATGCACCCGGTCCAGGCCCAGGTGATCCAGCAGTTCGATAACATCCAGCGCCATCCGGTTAATGGAATAGTCGCCATCCGGTGCGGAGGAGGAACCGTTGCCACGGGTATCAAAACGCAGTATCCTGAAATGCGGCGTAAAGGCATCTATTTGTATATCCCACATATGATAGCTGGTAGCGATAGAATTGGACAGTACCAGTACGGGTTTATCTTCCTGACCGTCTATCCGGTAGGCGATGCGCACCCCGTCGCCGGTGATAAAATATTGTTGTTGGCCTGTTGTAGTTGTTGTGGCAGTAAGGGTTTCGTTAGTCATCTCTCTGAAATTTTTGTTTGAATGATCCGTCAAAATTAGCACCGGCAGCAGGGGGCACAAGGGTACATTCCAGGGTTTGTTCGGTATATTTAAAGGTATTGTCAAGATGCAGGTTATCTTATCATCTTTATAAAAAAATATATAAGTTCGCCCCAAAATAACAGCGACATGCAATTAGCCAAGGATGTTATTGCAGCGGACATGATCGTCACCGGAAAATACCTGGAAGAAGCGTTACAAAGCCCGGTAGGGATGGTGGACAGGATCACCCGGTATCTGGGCAGTACCAGGGGAAAGCAGCTCAGACCTGTTTTTTCGCTGTTATGCGCCCGTTTGGGAGGAGCGTTGAATAGTGTCAGTTACCGTGCCGCTGCCATGGTAGAAATCCTTCATACCGCTTCCCTGGTACATGATGATATTGTAGACAACTCTGCTAAAAGAAGGAACGCCTGGTCCATCAATGCGCTCTGGAAAAGCCGTGCCGCTGTTTTTACGGGTGATTACCTTTTTATTAAAGCCGTGCAGCTACCGTTACTCAACGGTGATTACAAAACGCTGCAGATTTTTTCACAAGCCATAGAACAAACCATTTCAGGAGAGCTGGTCCAACTGGGGAAAACCCAAAAGCTCAATTTCAGTGAAACTACCTATTATGATATCATCCGGCAGAAGACCGCCACCTTATTGCGGGCTGCCTGTGAAGCCGGTGCTGCGTCCACTTTCAGCGATGAGCAGCTGGTTACCAACATGGGACTTTTCGGCGAGTATGTGGGTATGGCTTTCCAGATAAAAGACGATTTATTTGACTATGGCAGCAGTGATGTTGGTAAACCATTGGGGAATGACATACAGGAAAAAAAGATGACCCTGCCGTTGATATATACGCTGAATCATTGTGATGCCGCTACCCGGAAGCAGTTGCTGAAGATCATCAAAGCGGGAGAAGTGACGGAAGGGGCGATGGACTTTATCCGGACAACCGTGGAGGAAGCGGGTGGTTTTCAGTACGCCATCGAAAAGATGTTATTATACCGTCAGCAGGCGCTGGACATCCTGAATACGTTTCCGGATTCGCCTGTTCGTGCTGCCCTGGAGGCTTTGGTGGAATATACCACCGAACGTAAATACTAAAGGGGGTTGTGTTTTATCTCTTTTTGCGCTACTTTAGCGGCTTCTTATCATTTTTGGCGGCAATTTATTGGAACCAACCATCGATCATACAACCATTCCTGCGCTGGTAGCACAGGGAGACCAGGCTGCGTTTACACAGCTGTTTCTCCGCTACCGCGATCTCGTGTACACCACAGCCTACCGTGTCACCGAATCCGCTGTGGAAGCGGAGGAGATTGTGCAGGACGTATTTATGAAAGTATGGGCCATCCGGGAGGAGCTGCCGGCCATTATTAACCTCGAAGCCTATATTTTTACGATTGCCCGGAACTATACGTTTAATGCGTTGAAACGGCTTTTACGGGAGCGGGAACGCACCGGTTTATGGCCTTCTGATGGTGGTCTCCCGGCTATATCGCCGGAAGCTGCCGCCAATGCTGCGGAGTTTATGCGGGTATTGCAGCAGGCCATTGAGCAGCTGCCACCCCAACAGAAACAGGTATACCTGCTTATCCGGGAAGAGGAGCTGACCAAAGCCCAGGTAGCCGAAAAAATGGGGATCTCCCCTAATACCGTCAAAAGTCATTTTGATGCCGCGGTAAGAGCTGTCAGAAGCTATTGTGCGCCTTACCGGAAACTTTCCACCTTCTTTTTCCTGCTGTTCTAAAAAAAATTTTTCACTTCACTCACCAGTTGCCCTGTTTGCGGTTGTCTTAAGTATAAACCGACCATCCACCTATGCACGAGCGGCTGTTACTGTTATTTGATAAATATTACCATAAGACTATTTCCCCTGCGGAAAGGGAGGAGCTGTTTGCATTGATGAATGATCCTGCCTTAGAGGATACGCTGAAGACACTGATATTGGACAGCTATACCAAAGGGGGACAGGTGGAGATGCCTGCTGCCGCTTCTACAGCGGTGCTCAATGCTATTTTGGGTACGCCGGCGCCTACACGCCGGACTATCCCCTTACGATGGCCCATGGCTGCTGCTGTTGTCTCGCTGTTGGCCGTAGGCGCGTACCTGTTATGGCGCCCGCACCCTGCCAGAAGGCCGGCGCTCGCGCGGCAGTCAGTCCCGGCTACTGTCCACGCTAAAGATACGGACGTAGCCATGCTCACCCTCGCCGATGGCCGGCGTATTCCGTTGGATAGCCTGATGACCGGCGCCGTAGCGGAAGATGGGGGAGCGGATATTGCCTTTAAAGACGGGCAGCTTTCGTATAGTCCTGCCGGTAAGCAGTTGGGCACCGATGCGTTTAACGTGATTCAAACACCGCGGGGAAAACAGTTCCATGTGGTGCTGGCCGATGGTACCCGTGTATGGCTGAATGCTGCCACCACGCTTCGTTTTCCTGCTGTATTTGCCGGTAAGGAAAGGATGGTGGAGGTTACCGGCGAAGCTTATTTCGAAGCGGCCGGAAAAGCGGAAGTCCCTTTCCGGGTAGTAGTACCCGGCCATGCGTCCATCCAGGTGCTGGGAACTCAATTTAACGTCAACGCCTATCCGGAAGGCAGCAGTGTAAAGACAACTTTATTGACCGGCGCCGTGAAAGTAGCTGCTGCCGCATCGCCAGACGCACCGGTGGTACTGTCGCCCGGCCAGCAGGCCCGAGTGCAGGACGCCCGTAAAATCACCGTGGGTAAAGTGGATACCGACAATGTGATGGCCTGGCGAAACGGCATTTTCAACTTTGAAGGCATGGCATTGAAAGAGGTGATGGCCGAACTGGCCCGCTGGTATGATGTGGAAGTGGTGTACGAAAAAGGGATACCCGATATCCGGTTTTTTGGTGAACTGGGCCGCAGCTTGCCACTGGCAGATGTTGTAAAAGCATTGGAAGATTCAAAAGTACATATCAGCATGGAGGGGCCCCGCCGATTGGTGGTCATGCCCTGAGATATTTTGTTATTTATTCATTTAGGTTATTTGTTCATTATTAAAACAACCAGGATCTAAGTAAGCCGGAACAAAAAAGCCGACAGTAGTGGAGTACTGCCGGCCGGAAGATCCGGCTGATCTGACATACCGTTTCAAGGAGTCATTATTTCTCAACCAAATCAATGCAATTTATGCAAAAAAATCCCGATTGTCACCGGGCCTGCGGGCTGCCTCCGGGGCGGCCCAGAAGGCGACGGCCAGTAACCAAAATTCTGTTCGCAATGAAATCAACCATCGCCCTGTTGACAGTGGCTATGATGCATGTGCATGGAACAGGTCTTTCCCAGACAGTTTCGTTCTCTGCACGGCAGGCATCTCTTCAAAAGGTATTTAACGCCGTAAAAAATCAAACCGGATATGTGGTATTTGGTAATGCTGCAGTGCTGGAGACAGCCCGTGCGGCTTCGCTGGATGTACACGATATGCCGGTCGCTGATTTCCTGCAGCTGGTCCTGAGAGATCAGCCCCTTACGTTCCGCATTGCGGGTAAAAACATTATTATCTCCGAAAAAACAGCCGCTGTTTCCGCTGTTTCAACCATGGCGGTGGAAGCCGTGGCTCCTCCGGATTCCATAAGGGGCGTGATCCTGTCGGCCCAGGGGACCCCGCTGCCAGGCGCTTCGGTACGGGTAAAAGGAGCCAATATCGGTGCTGTCACGAATGCGCACGGACAGTTCTCCCTGAAGAATATTCCCGAGCATGCCGTGCTCACCGTTTCCATGATGGGCTATGAACCGATGGAAATACGGATCAGCAAGAGCGGTAACAAATACGCCGCTGCCGCAGTGGAGCAGCGTCAGGCCGCTTCGTTGAAAACCGGCGCCGGGCCTTTCTCCATAACAGTAAAACTCCAGGAGTCTGTTGGTCAGCTGAAAGAAAACGTGGTGACCGGCTACTTCACTAAAACACGCGAATCTTTTACCGGTGCTGAAAAAAGCATGAGCGGTCAGGAGATACGCCAGGTTGGTACTGCCAACGTATTACAGGCTATTTCCCTGCTGGATGCGGCAGTATCCCTGAAAGAAAGCATGGACTTCGGCTCCGACCCCAACAGGGTACCGGAGATCACGATCCGTGGTGAAAACAGTTTCGACCTGCGCGGTTCAGCCGATGACGGTAAAACCAATCCTAACAGTCCGCTGTTTATCCTCGATGGGGTAGAAGTAGGAGCAGAGCGTGTATACGATCTGGATATGAACCGTATCGAAAGCCTCACTATCCTGAAAGATGCCTCCGCTACTGCATTGTACGGTTCCCGTGGCGCCAACGGCGTGATCGTGATCCGCACTATCCGTCCGCAGGCTGGTGAAATCCGCGTTTCGCTCAATGCCAATTATATGGTGTCTGTTCCGGATCTGCGGGATTATAACCTGATGAATGCAGCGGAAAAACTGCAGTTCGAAAAACTGGCCGGTAAATGGACCGATAAAAATAAAAGTTATGATGGGCAGTTGAACCTGGATATCGAATACAACGAAAAATACAAGGAAGTACTGAGAGGTGTTAACACTTACTGGCTGAGTAAACCGCTCCGTACGTCTATCAACCAGCGTTACAATCTTTATTTTGAAGGAGGGGATAAACATTTCCGGTATGGTATTACCCTGCGTAACGATAACGACCGTGGTGTGATGAAAGGTTCCGACCGTAAACGCAATGGCATCGGTATCACTTTTAACTACGATATCGGGCAAAATTTCCTGGTACGTAACGACCTGTTTGTAGATGAAGTGGTGGGGCATAACTCACCTTATGGTTCTTTCGAGATCTTTGCAAAAGAGAATCCGCATGACCGCATTTATGATGATAACGGCAACTTCATTCAGCGACTGAGCAGTGGCCGTGATAACCCGCTGATCAATGCTACCCTGCCGCAGAAGGACTTTAACAAGTACGTGGCTATCCAGGACAACTTCAGTATCGACTGGCGTATCATTCCTGCGCTGCGCCTGCAGGGCCGTGCCAGCCTTACCAAACAGCTGGAAAAATCTGAATACTACCGTTCACCCTTCTCCAGCGAATACGCCACCGAAGAAAAACCGGAGAAAAAAGGAGAGTACCGGAGTCTCAACACCGAATCCCTGAATGTGGATGGTAACGTGACGTTGGCATACAATAAAATCATCGACAGACATGTATTTAATCTGGGTGTAGGCGCCAATGCACTCACCAACTTTAAAGAGGGTGGTGGTTTTGCCGCCACCGGGTTCCTGAACGATGATATGACGTTTGTGGAATATGCCGCACAGTTCAAGGAGAATTCCAAACCTTCCGGCGTATTTGATAAATCGCGGATGATCGGCTTTTTCGCCAACCTCAACTACGGGTATGACAGCCGTTATTATATCGATGCCTCTTTCCGTACAGATGGTTCCAGCAAATTTGGCCGTGATTCCCGTTTTGCGCCGTTCTGGGCGGTGGGTATGGCCTGGAATGTGAATAAAGAACGTTTCTGGGGAGCTAATACCAACACCCTGAAAATACGTGCTTCCGCAGGTAGCACCGGTACCGTGAATTTCTCTTCCAGCCAGGCGCTTACCAGTTACCGCTATAGCCAGAACAGCTATTACAATGGGGATCTCGGCGCCCGCCTGATGGGTTTCGGTAACTCATCCCTGAGATGGCAGAATACCTTATCGTATAACGTAGGTGGCGACCTGACCCTGTTCCGCAACTTCCTCCAGGTTAACGTAGACGGGTATATTAAAATTACCGATAACCTCTTACTGCCTATTGACGTAGCCCCATCCACCGGTTTTACCAGTTATGTGGAGAACATGGGTCAGATGAAAAACAGTGGTGTAGACGTACGTGTACGTATGAACCTGATCCGTGACACGAAACGTAACTTCAACTGGAGTGTTACCCTGGCGGCTGTGAGCAACCAAAACAGGATACAAAAGCTCTCCAACGCATTACAGGCGATGAATGCTGAAGCCAACAAAGATTCCGCTGCTTTTGGTCCCCGCCCGCTGCGTACCTATGAAGTAGGCCGTTCTCAGAGCGCGCTGCTGCTGGTGCGTTCTGCCGGTATCGATCCGGCTACCGGCAATGAAATTTATATTAAACGGAATGGTGAATATACTTTCGATTACGACTATCGGGACAAAGTGTTGGTAGGTGATACCCGTGCTACCGTAGAAGGTAACTTCAGCTCCAATCTTAACTGGAAAGGATTTAATCTGCTGGCTATCTTCTCTTACCGGGTAGGTGGAAAGATTTTCAATACCACGCTGAAAAACAAAATAGAAGGGGTGAAGGCTTACGACAACGCCGACAGAAGGATATTGTCCGATCGTTGGCTGGAACCGGGCAGCACCGCCAAATACAAACGAATCGATGATGAGTCACCTACTTATCAGACTACCCGTTTTGTACAGGACAACAACCTGCTGTCATTGTCTTCCCTCTCACTGACTTACGACCTGCCTATGAATCTGGTGCGGAAGATGAGAGCAGAGAGAATCAGGCTGCAATGCTCCGCTACAGAGCTGATGCGGTTATCTACCGTGAAGGCGGAGCGGGGAACAGTGTACCCTTATGCACAATCATTTAATGGTGGTTTCAATGTCACTTTCTAAATCTTTATCATCCTTTAAATATTCACACATGAAATCCAGGCTTTTGATACTGGCCATGCTGATGCTGATATTTTCATCGTGTAAAAAATGGCTCGATGTTGATCTGATCAATCAGGTGGATGAAAACAAACTGTTTAGCCGGGAACAGGGTTTCGTAGATGCCCTGGCCGGCTCTTATAACCAGATGGCGGAACGGGAGCTCTATGGCCGCAAGCTGAGTTTTGAAATGCTGGACGTGCTGGCACAATACTATAGTTATAATGGTATTGGGGTGGAGTATAAACAAATGCGGGATTATCAGTACAAGGATGCCGCTGTACGGAAGGAGATAGACGATGTGTGGAGAGACCTGTACAGTAATATCGCGGCTGTCAATAACATTATCCGCTGGGAACAGAAAAATGGCAGCGTGATGCGTCCCAATATCCGGAAAAAGGTGCTGGGAGAGGCACTGGGGCTCAGAGCTTACCTGCATTTTGACCTGATGCGGTTATTCTGTGAAGACATCAAGTTTAATCATCTCGCAAAAGGTATTCCCTATAACAAACAGTTCGGCGTGGCGTTACCGCCGGCCTATACACTGGCTGAATGTTACCAGCTGGTGCTGTCCGACCTGGAAGCTGCCTGGGACAACCTGAATGAAGCAGATCCTATCAATAACAACGTTCCTTATTTATCTGCCAATAAAAATATGGCAGACAGAGATGTGGCACGCATGAATAAATACGCGGTGCGTGCGCTGATGGCCCGTGTTTACCTGGCTAAAGGCGATAAGGTAAATGCCATCCGGTGTGCAAAGGAAGTAGTGGATTCCCACAAGTTCCGGCTGCTGGACTTTAAAACCAGTATTGATGTAGATGATAACAAAAAAGATATTCTCTTCTCCGATGAACATATCTTTTCCCTGCGTAGCGACTCTATTCCGGATTTGTCTGCCAGGTTGCATTTTGAAACCAAAAAGGGGAACGCTACCGAATTTGCGAAACTGCCTTTCGGCGATGCTTCCGGCGTTTATGGTGCCAACATGGATGATGCCCGTTACCAGTTTTGGTTTGACCTGGGTAAGGTAACAAAGTACACCCGCATTAAAATGCCGGTCTTCTCCCCGAAAATCCCGCTGATTAAACTTTCCGAAATGTACCTGATCCTGGCGGAGGCTTCCTATGATATAGACCGGGACCAGGCGGCAGTATACATTAACACGTTGAGGCGTGCCCGTATCAGGAATGTATCTGACTGGCATTTCATCAGCCGGGATAATATTTTTGAAGAGATGATCCGGGAGTTCCCTGGTGAAGGGCAGTTGTTCTTTGCCTATAAACGGCTGAACCGCGCTATCCGCAATACTGCCGGCACGGGAGATATAGAGCCGTCCAATACCATTTTTGTATTGCCGATCCCTGATAAGGAACTGGAAAACGGAAACCGTTAACATGATTTTCTGACCGCTATCAAAAGAGCAAATGAAAAAACTGACCATCATATGTGGGTTGGCGTTATTAGGCGCCGCCTGCACGAAAGAAGCCGGTCTTACCTATACTGAAAAAGATAAGATCTACTTCGTTTACAGCTACTTGTACTATGGAAAAGTAATTGAGTACGATAAAGTGCTATTCTCCTTTGGAAAACATCCCGATGATATTATCAGGGATACCGCCAAAATTCCGGTGCGGGTAATGGGGCAGCAGGCTGCAAAAGACCGGCAATACCACTTTTCCATCGATAAAGATTCCACTACAGCCAAAGAAGGGGTGCATTATGAAGTGTTGAACCCACAGCAGACTTTTGGGAAAGGGCTTTTTACGGATACCCTCCGTGTTGTGGCGCTGCGCTCACAGTTAAGCAGTAGTCATATCAAGCAGGAGAATGCCCGGCTACGGCTCCGTATGGAGAGCAGCGACGACTTTGACAAGGGCACTACCAGAGGCGCGGTGATCGATCTTTATATCAACAATTACCTGTCGGAACCCAAATGGTGGAAAAAATATGAAGGTTTCGGCCTGTCTTATTACCATCCGGAAAAATGGAAGATACTGATGCAATTCCATCCTTCCTTCAGGGATGAGAATGCTGATTATCCGATGGACGCGAACCTGGTGGGAACCTACATCTCATCGCTGAGGAGTTATCTGGCGAATATTCCTACTTATGATCAGGAAACCCATGCGAGGGTATTAATTGACAAACTTGTTCCATAGCATCATGAAAAAGATAAAACTATTATCGGGCATGTTCCTGATTGCAGCGGCAGTATCTTCCTGCTATAAAGACAAAGGGAACTACGAATATAAAGAATTGAATGAAGTCTCGCTCAAAGGGCTGGAAGCCCGCTATGAGCGCGATCAGGACGATTCATTGAATATTAGGGTGGAGCTGTCTGGTACCCAGTATGCCGACGATTCAAAGTTCAGCTACGCCTGGGAACTGGCGAGAAATATCATCTCAACAGAAAAAGACCTGAAGCTGAAAGTAAACCTTTCCATTGGCGAGCACCTGGGGCGTTTTGTGGTAACCGACAAAAGCAACGGCGCCAAAACTTATTTCCGTTTCAGTTTACGCGTAGCCTCTTCTACTGCCGGCGATCTGCTGGTGGTATTGAGCAACTACAACGGCGCCGCAGAGTTATCCTACAAACGCCTGGATAAAGAAGGCAACTTCGCCGTTAACTACTACCAGCAGCGTTTTGGCCAGTCACTGGGCACCAACCCGCGTCAGATCGCCATCAATTACGTGTATGTAAAGAACCAGATACCTTTCACGGATGTGGCCACACAAGGCAGTGTACAGGTATTAACAGCAGAAGGATTGAAAATCCTCGACAAACATGCCATGGGACCGAAAGACGGCCTGGATTACATTACAGCAGCGAGCTTCACCAATTTGTTGCCACCATACCCGGCGCCGGACGTATCCGGTTACAAACCGGAGTATGTGTCTTACCAGCAAGACATGTGGAACCATAACCCTTATGGTGGTATAAACCAGTCGGGCCGTCAAAACCTGATATCCGGTGGCGCGCTGTATTTCAATGTAATGGACGGATTTACCCGCAAGATGTCTGTGAACCAGAAAGCGGACAATAATGGTTACCTGGCACCGGCGATGTGTTACGCCTCTATCGTCAATGCCCAGCAGACATCGCCGACGTTAAAAATGCGTGGTTACGATGTGTCCAGCTATTTGTTGTTGTTTGACAATACTAACGGTAAGTTCCTGTACAGCAATTATGGCTCGCGTCCATTAACGATCCTCGACAAAGACAACAAGGAGTATATGCCCTCCTACCCAGGCTATAAAATGATTTATGCCTCTCATACTTCCACGCCCAATAAATGTGTGGCCATCCTGCATAATGGCAGTAAAACCAAGCTGGTTTACCTGACAGTGCCAGGTACCGCTACACAGCAGACGACCATGCCATTTGCCGTACTGGGAGAAGTAGAAGTAAGCAACAGCCTGATCAACCAGGACAGCCGCTTTTATATGATGCGTTACGCCCCTTATCTGTTGTTTAGCTCCGGTAGCCGTGTTTACCGGTATAATGTACAGGGCATACAGACCGGCGCTGTTCCCGGTGATGTGATTGCAGACCTGGGCAGTATGGGATATAGCAACGATGCTACTATCAAGGCGTTTACCGTCTCCCGTACGGAACAGAACCTGCTGATGGCGATATCCCGCTATGGCGCTACCACCAGTGGTGATGGCCCGTTGCGCGGAGATGTGATTAAAATGTTGTTTAACAATGCCACTATCAGTTTGAAGTTCGATCAAAAGTATGAAAGCGTATCCGGCAACCCGGTAGACATACAGATCAAATACCAGACCCACCTGCGGGATGGTGTGAACGCAAACGGTGTATTGGTTGATAAAATCTGATTATCATGAAAAAGATACTGATCATAATAGCCCTGTTTTTTTCAGTGGCTGCCTATGCCGGCAACGGTCTTCGTTTTTCCCATATCAGCTGGAAGGAAGCGCTGCAGCAGGCTAAGCAGGAGAAGAAACTGATTTTCATAGATTTTTACACGCAATGGTGCGGCCCCTGCAGGGTGATGGCAGATGAGGTGTTTGTAACACGCGCTACCGGCGATTTTTACAACGGTCATTTCATTAACCTGAAAATTGATGCCGAGACGCCGGAAGGTAGTGAACTAGCCCGTAAATACGGAGTGAAGGTATATCCTACTTTCGTTTATATTGATCCGGCTACAGAGAATGCCGTGCATTTTTCCACCAGCCGGCAGGATGAAGACATCTTCCTTTTCACCGGCGCTTCCGCGCTGAGCAAGGATAAAAACTCCGTATACCTGTACGAACGCGAGAAACAGGGCGCCGCTGACGCCGACTTCCTGTATAACATGGCTTATTACCTCTCCAGTATTTATCAGCGCGATGCCGCAGATAAAAAACTGCGTCAGCTGATAAGCCTGAAAGGACAGGACCTTGGCAACGCCAGGATCTGGGAATACTTTACCCGTTTTATCAAAGACCGGCAACATCCGCTGAGCCAGGAGTTGCTGCGCCAGCCGGAGAAATACAGCCGCCTGTATGGTCAGGAAGAAGTGGGCGAACAAGTGTATGCCTTATACCGCTGGGAGCGTGATGTCGCGGTATTGCAGCAGGCACCTGCTTTTGAAGGCCGTGCTTACCTGGTGTCCAAACTCCGTTTCGAAGAAGCGATGAAAACAAAGGACTACCAACGGGCAGGCCTACTCGCAGATAGTATGTTCCTGCAGGCAGGTAGCCGTAATAAGGAACTGTGCGGCGATCTCGACTTTATGGTAAGGTTGCGTGATGACAACACCACCATGCCGGCCGCGCAATTGGCCGTGCTGACGAAGCTGGCGCAATATGCCGCCTATAATGTACCCAACCGGGAAGATGGTATTGCGCATTTTAACTATGCCCGGATACTGGAATACATTATCCGTCAGCAACCGCAGCAAGGGGCAGCGCTGATCGCTCCCCCAGCTATCGGCGCCGGGGAATATTCTTTAAGACCGCAAGGACTGTTAGCCAAGCCGGTCAAGACAAAAAACACCAAATAGCTTTGTCCATGAAAAAATATATTTATGTACTGGCCTTTGCCGCAGGATTGTTGTCCTGTACAAAGGATACCAGTGTATACACACCACAGCAGAAAGAGCAGGTACCTCCCGGTGAACTTTTTAATCCGGATGGTCCTGATAAATGGCCTGACGGCATGCTCCGGACTGGTATCAACAGGATAGTATTAGACGTACCTATGCCTACCGGCGAAATGGTACAAAGGGTGTTTAAATACTACCTGCCTGTTTCTTTGAATCCACAGAAACCAATATCCCTCGTATTTAATTTCCATGGCAGTTATACCTATACCGCAGGGCAGGCGCCGCCGGACCCGATCCTGAACGTGACCAACCAGGACCCGCTCAACCGCCTGGCTGATACTGCCAATGTGATTACGGTATTCCCGGCTGGTACCGTAGAGCCGGGAGCGGTCAACTGGCAGTTCTCCGAAAAGCACATCCCTTTTGTGAAAGCGATGATTGCGTATTTTAAGGCCGCCACACCGACTATAGATCCCAACCGGATCTACACCTGCGGGCATTCCAGCGGCGCTATCTTTTCGTTTGTGCTGGCCCGTGAGATGAGCGATGTATTCGCTGCCGCCTGTCCTGTATCCGGACAGATGAAACTGACCGATTTCAGTGCGCCCGTGAGAACAACCGCCGTACGCGCTTTTAACGGTCAGAAAGACGCTACCGTTAATCATGCTGCCGCACTGGACAATATCCGGGTATGGGCTGATGTATTGGGCGGTTTTTATCCGAAAGACAGCATCAAGAGTCAGACGGCTATTGTAGCCGGTAACTATACGCTGTTGCCCATCAAATGGGGTGGCGGTAATGGTAACATCGAGTTTTACTCCATTCCGGAAGCGGATCATGGCATCAACTGGAATAACATCATTACCTATATGTGGGAGTTTATGCGCGCTAATCCGCTGAATAAAGCTACCGGCGCTTATGTAGGGGTGAACCAGAACAGTCTTTCTTTTACGCCTGGTAATACGTACAACATTCCGGTACGCACTGCCCGCAACGTGACAGTAAGAGTGGCTGCTGCGCCATCTGGTTTTAACGTAAGCGTGATGGGCGGCAATCTGCAGATAGAAGCACTTGCCGGTGCGGTGAATGGTAAGATTGTGCTGGAAGGCGCCGCGAATGGCGTTACCCAAACCACGGAGGTGAGCCTGACGAAAATTTAAAAGAGATCATCGGTTGTATCCGGGGATGGCGTTGTGCAACAGCGCCATCCCCGGTTTGTTTTTATATGTTGTATTTTGCAGCGAAAAAAGAGATGTCTGTTGACCGTAACCTGTATTTTATTCCCGCTTCGCTTACTGTGGAAGATATTATCCATCAGGTGGATTCCGATCCTGATGAGATACCCTGGGTGAGCGGCGTGCCAGTTAAAGAGCAAATTCATATTGAAGCATATGATCCCCATTGGCCGGCACTATTTGAAAAGCTGAAAGGCGATATTGAGCAGGCATTGGGTCCTGTAGCGCTGCGTATAGAACATGTAGGGTCTACGGCCGTACCGCTGCTGCCGGCCAAACCAGTGATTGATATTGATGTAATTGTAGCAGATGCTTCGGAGGAAGCATTATACGTTCCGGCACTGGAAGCTATCGGCTACCGGCTGGAAGTAAGAGAGCCTTCCTGGTACCAGCACCGGATGTTACGGCAGGAGAATCCGCGGGTGAACCTGCATGTTTTCAGTCCGGATTGCCCGGAAGCGGTGCGGCATATCCTGTTTCGCAACTGGCTGCGACAGCATCCGGAGGAGCGGGAGCGTTATGCGGCTATTAAATACGAAGCCGCCATAGGAGTGGAAGATGCGGGTGCCTATAACCGTAAAAAAAACGCGGTGGTAAAAGCTATTTATGAACGCTTGTTCAAAGCATTGGGATTGGTGGAATAGGAGCATCTTTATCAGATTTAATCGTCAAATTTTCATGTAGCGAAAAACTATACATATGACGGATATCCGCAAGTATGCCTCTTTCTACGCACCCGGCATTGGGTGTAAATGATACGATCAAACTGCTGGAAATTACTTTACCTAAATAAACGTAAAACCGGTATTAGCAGGCCGCTAATACCGGTTTTTTTCGTTTAAGCCTGATTAATTCAGCTTCTCTATTTTTTCCTTCGCAATTTTGAATTTACCTTCCGTAACCTCCTTCTCACCTTTTATACCGTAAGCTCTCCCGTAGAATGTGCCCTCCACAAAAATATCATCAACCCTGGTGATCTCAATCCGGAAAGGAGCATCCGGATGTCGCTGATTGGAACCGGAAGCGCGGTAACCGTCCTTCAGGACTATTTCATCGGCATAAGTTTGCCAGTCTATGGAATTGTCAATACCGGAAGCCACTTTATCATATACTCCTTTTTTGATTTCATGCCCGCCCAGGTTGATCCTCACGTAGAGCCGCACTTTAGCCCAATCTTTTCCCCGGGCGGTATCAATGCCTTCGATTTCCAGCAGGGAATTGGCTGCGGAGGATCGCTGAAAGAAACTTTTGGTTGTCAGTGAGTCCACAAAAAAGCCGCCATCCACTTTCATGCTGATAAATTCAACAGCAGGCTTTTTTTGAGGTTGTTCATTGTTGTTGTGATCTTTCCTGCAGGAGGAGAACAGGAAAAGTATCAGCATAAATGCCGGTACAGCTAATGGTTTCATGATCGTTTAACTTTTAAATGATTTTCCGTTTTGAGAAAAGTAATGCTACAAGTGTAGGATATAATTCATTTCAAAAATAAACGGGAAGTCATGAAAACGAAATATTTTTCACTGGATAATTTTCAAAAGGCTACTCATTCTCCATGAAAATAAAATCGGTCATCAACGGCTCTAATCCGTTTTGCCTGAATTCCGTCGCTATCTGTGCCCGGTGATAGGTGGAATGATTCACGATATGAAATAATATCTCACTGACTTTTTTGTTAAAAGGTTTTCCCTTGATCTTAGCATGATGGATGTTCTCATTCATATCAAGCTGGTCAATGATGGATAACGTGTGTACATAGTTGGACCGGTCAAGATCTTTGCAATCCTGCAGGGTATGTATATCCCAAATACCGGAAACAGGGCCGCGGTCGGCTATCCTGTTGTTCCAGATCTGATGGCCATTGAGTATATGATTATATAATTTCAGCGCTTTTTCGGATGATTGGTCCGGATGGGCCATCAGTACTTCGCACAGTTGTTGATTGACACGGTGATTATAGGCAAATAATGTTTTGAAAAAAGTTTTCATGCAGGTCCGTTTTGGTAAAAATAACAAAAAGGAGGGAAGCATATAAAGAAACAGCCCGGGAGTAACCCCCGGGCTGTTATGATGGTGTTACGCACCAAATATCGCTTTCAGCTTTTTATTCATCGCTTCATCATCTTCTCCGCCGCCGCCATACCGGCCAATGATCATCCCCTGTGGATCTATCAGGATTTTAGTCGGCAGGGAATGAATGCCGTAATCATCACTGATGTCTTCCGGATTAGGCAGGTTATTTTTTCTTTTGTTCCAATCCAAACCACGTAATACATGCCGCCATATACCGATACCATCCTGTGTAACGGCTTTTTTCCAGGCTTCGTGGTTGGAATCGTCGTCGGATATACCGATGATTTCAAACCCTTTGTCCTTGTACTTGCCATACAACTCTTTCAGATGTGGATTGCCTTTGCGGCAGGGACCGCACCAGCTGGCCCAGAAATCGAGCATTACATATTTACCTTTGAAATCGGAGAGGTTCAGTGTTTTACCATCGATGTCCGTTTTAGTGAAAACATGTGCTACGCTGCCCGGTGAACCGGCTTTCAGTGCATCCAGTGTTTTTCTAATATCGATGCCGTCTTTGCTCTGTTGCATTTCGGGCGACATACGCGCATAATACGCTTCGCCTTCCTGCAGGGGAATACCGCTCACCCGATAACGCAGTATTTGAGCACTGACATATGAGTTGGGATATTTATCGATGAATATCTTTTCAATTTTCTCTATGGCCTCATAGTGTGGCTCCATCTGCTCTTTCAGCTTATCCATTTTATCTTTCAATGGTTGCAGGGCCTCCTCGGATTTCTTTGCCCGCATGCCGGCTATGTATTCCTTGTTTAGTTTATTATAAGCTGCCGATAATGGTTTGAGTTTTTTCATGACCGGTGCTTTCATCGCTTCCAGGGCATCCTGCTCCTGCTGCACTTTAGATCCGATGAGTTTGGCATCTTTCAGTTTTCCGGTAGCGGATTTTACCTGCAAAGGCGCTGCTTCAATGAAGAATGATACCAGATCGCCTTCGCCATACATGGCTTTTTCTTTGTCCATATACAAACTGGCCTGCACGGGCTGCGATAGTTCGCCTGTGAACGTAAATTTTCCGCCGTGGGCCATCACGCTATCGGTCCTGTACCGGTCGGCGTCTTCAGAATAACTGAGATACAGATAGCGGTCAGGCAATCCTTTGATATCTCCTTTAAGCGTAAACGATTGTTTTGATTGTGCTACTACAGGTAAACCTAGCAGCAGGAAGGGAACCCAATTGTATTTCATATGTGAAAATTTTGTTTTTATGAAAGTGTTGCGGTGAATTATTTTTCGTAGCCCGGATTCTGCAACCCGATAGCTGGATTGCTCAGGAATTCTGCATGTGGTATCGGTAAAATAAATTTGATTTTATCGTTGGCAGTGGGCCGCAGCTCCTGTATCAGGGATGGTGGCAGCCGTAATAAAGCCATCCATTCCTGGCCATCTTCTGCCAACAGGTTTCTGACTATCTCCAGGTAAACCTGTTTCAGCATTTCATTGACAGAGGTGGCGTTATCCACGGCGGTATAATCGGTTACACCGGCACGGGCCATTACGTCTTTCAGTATTTGACGCGCTGCCTGTAAGCTGCCACCGGAGCGGATGATAGCTTCTGCTTTCAGCAAATACACTTCTGTCAGCCGGAAGGCGTAAGCGGTTTCGGATGTTACGGTAGGCGTAGTACCCTCTTTGATATATTTCAGGAAATAATAGGTGTCCGGTAATTGGGCGTTTACACTGCCTATCATCCAGGCGGAACGCGGATCTTGCTGTAGCAGGTCTTTCAGCGCTGTTTTCGCTACATAGAGCGCAGAGGCTCCCGGCCAGTATTGGCGGCCCAGTACGTAATAGTAGTTTTCCTGGTTCTGCTGCGGTTTGATACCCAGTATTACTTCGGAACTGTTCAGTCCTTTTGTATAAAAGATGTCTTTTGTTTGCGGCTCGGGTTTGTATGGGCTGTTCAGGATGATAGAATCTGCCAGTGCGGTTACCTGTTCATAATCTCCCGGTTGCCCATGGCTCATCAGTATACGCATTTTCAGCGCCATCGCGGCCCAACGGGTAGCGTACCAGGGCTTGTTTTCGGCAGGGGCATTGGCAATGGCGTCGTCTACATCGGCAAAGATGGCTGCATAGCTGTCTTTTACGGTACTGCGGGCTTTAGGTAACGCGTCTACCTGTACAAATTCTTCGCGGATAAGGGCGCCATAGGGACTGCTCACGTCAAACCATTGTCCATAAAAACTCAATAGCTTAAAATGCGCATATGCCCGCAGGAAGCGAGCTTCGGCCAATACCTGTTTTTTACGGTTGCCGGTAAAGAGTTTATCATCCAGGGATGTCACGCCTTTGATAACACCATTGGCGGCGTTGATGAGTTGGTAGGAAGAAGTCCAGTAGCTTTCTCCATAACCGGACCGGACGTAGTTGTTATTAACTTCAGCATCGTCTGCACCATACCCATAACCTAAATACCCGGCAAATGCAGCAGGAGGGACCTGGTGTTCAAACCATTTGGTAACGTTATCGCCGGCGTCGACGGCTGCGAACCGGTAATAAACACCATTGAGCGCTATTTCAGAAGTTCTCTGGTCCAGGATGGTGTTGCCTTCTACCTTGGCATTCTCCGGTAATTTTCCCAGTTCTTTTCTGCAGGCCATGCTCATCATGACTACAGTACCGAGTATCGTATATTTTATCCTTTTCATGGTAATTAGCTGGTTTATTGTTTTTAGAATCCGAAACGCAGACCAAGGTTAAACTGCTTCACCGTAGGGAAGGTGCTGACATCGTTGCTGCCGTTGATCAGGCTGTAGGGGTTGTTGCTGACTTCCGGATCTGGACCGGGATACTTTGTAATGGTGAACAGGTTGGTGGCAGACGCATAGATAGAAGCATCGCGTATATGCATTTTCGTGAGCGCCCGTGCCGGTATCTGATAGGTAACGGTGACAGATTTCAGCTTCACATAGGATGCGTCGTAAACGTCGCTGCTGCTGGTATTGGCGCCATATTGACCTAACAGGAGCCGGGGTCTGTCGGCGCCGGGGTTTTCCGGTGTCCAGCGTTGCAGTATTCTCACGCCCCTGTTGGCGTAGCTCTCCAGGTTTTGGTTTTGGATATCTGCCAGGTATAGTATCTGACCGCCATAAGAAAAAGTAAACAGGGTGATCAGGCTGATGTTTTTAAAGGTGAAGGTGTTGGTCATGCCGCCATAGAACTGGGGCTGGGCTTTGCCTATCACATCGCGTTTATAAAATCCATCGTTGCCGATTTCATACATGGCATCGCCGATATTCAGGTATGGCGCGAAGTATTTAGCCAGCGTGAACTTTTGTTTGTACTCGTCCAGCTGTTTCTGATCGCGGATAATGCCGGTTTGTTTGTAGCCGTAGAAAAGCCCCAGTGGCTCTCCTTTGCGTACCACCGCATTGGCGTTCAGGTAGGTGGCTCCTGCATCGTTGGGGTCTGCAAAATCGTTGTTGATATCCTGTACCAGTGAGCGGTTACCGGAGAGATTCAGGGATGTTGTCCATTGGAAGTTTTTCTGTTTGATGATATCTGAGCGGAGATCTATTTCCAGCCCTTTATTGCTGATGGTAGCCAGATTGGCGATCACGCTGTTGTAGGAAGAACTGGGTGCCAGCTGCTGGGACAACAACAGGCCGGAGGTAATTTTTTCATAGTACCCGATCACACCGCGGAGACGGGAACCAAATAGTTCAAAGTCCAACCCCAGGTCCTTCTGTAAAGTAGACTCCCATTTGATTTTATTATTGCCCATCTGCGTAGGTACGAGGGCGTTAGTGCCACCGTAGGAGCCTGGTGTGTATAAGGTGTAATAGAGGTGGTCACCGAAATTTTGGGTACCCGTATAACCCGCACTGGCCCGAAGTTTCAGCTCGGTGATCCAGGTCGTCTTTTTCATAAAAGGTTCTTCGGAAATGCGCCAGGCGGCGCCGCCGGAAGGGAAATAGCCTACGCGGTTATTGGCGGGGAACTTGGAAGACGCATCGGAGCGGCCGGTGAAGGTGAGCAGGTATTTTTCTTTCAGGTTATAGTTGGCACGCATGTAAAAGCTGAGCAATGAATTCTGGCCGGAACTGCCGCTGGCAGGGAGGGTGATGGCGGCGGAAGAAATATTGTTCAGGTATTTATCGTCCGGAAAGCCCTGGGCATTGGCGGTAAAAGAATTAAAGCGGTATTTCTGCCAGGACGTACCGCCAAGGAGCGTCAGCCGGTGGTTTTCGTTGAATTGTTTTTCCCAGGTAAGGGTATTTTCCAGGAACAGGTTTACATCTTCCGTTTGCCCCTGTGATGCCGTACCACCATTGGAATTGCTGACGCCGCTGGCGGAGGCAATGACAGCGGTGCTGGGCACATAGTTCTGCTGATGGAAATTATTATAGTTGACAGATAACGTGCTTCTGAATTTCAGCTCTTTCATGATATCATAATCACCGGAAAGAGAACCTATCAGGGACGCGGTTTTGCCGGTATTGATGCCATCCAGCAATACCAGCGGATTCTGGAAGCCCTGGTAGTCGTAGCCGCCGATCTGTGATGCGAGGAACTGGTAAGGCGTGCCATCGGGATTATAGGCCGGGAGGGTAGGAGGGGCGTACAAGGCGGCGGGGTAAATACCGTTGGTGATACTGTTTTTTGTGAAACCGTAATCGAGATTGGTAATGATACGGAAACGGTTGGTAATTTCGTTGTCCAGGCTGATTTTACCGGAAATACGGGAGAAGTCGGTTCTTTTCAGTACACCTTCCTGTTTCGTGTAGGCGAGGGAGGTATAGTACCGGGAACCTGATCCGCCGCCGCGTACAGAGATGTCGGCATTGTGCGCTATCGCGTTACGCAGGACCAGCTTCAACCAGTCTGTATTGGCCGTTCCCAGGCTTTGGGGATCGTTGAGTATTTTGGTGGCCTTGGCGTCAGGACTTTGACCGGCAGCAGCTCTGGCGGCATTTTTATTCCGGGCGGCTTCCTGTAACAGGGTTACATATTGTTCTGCATTCAGCAGTTTTTCCCGGATAGGTTGACTGACACCGGCGTAGTAGTTGGCTTCCAGTACAGGCTTCTGATTGAGTTTTCCTTTTTTGGTGGTGATGATGATAACGCCGTTAGCCGCTTTGGAGCCATAGATGGCCGTCGCGGAAGCATCTTTGAGGATATCGATGCTTTCGATATCGCTGATATTGAGGCCTGCCAGGCTGTTGAGACCGCGGCCAAAAGATCCGCCTACCGAATTATTGGGATCATCACTGCCCGCCCTTTCGATAGGATTCACTACTTCCGCCTGGTTTTGAAGATACCGGTTTTGAATGGTGACCTGCACGCCATCGATGATATACAGCGGGTCGTTGCCGCCCAGCAGCGAAGTACCGCCGCGGATACGGATTTTAGCCACGCCGCCGGGGGAGCCGTCGGCCTGGGTTACCTGTACGCCGGCAGCCTTTCCGGACAGCGCCTGGTCGATACTGGCAAAGGGAACGTTTTTAACTTCTTCCACATTGACGGAAGCGACAGAACCGGTAAGGTCTTTTCTTTTGGTGCTGCCGTAACCTACCACCACATACTGGTTCAGCTCATCCACTTTGGGATTGAGCTGTATATCCAGTTTGGTTTTGCCTTTGAGCGCGATGGTCTGCGGCTCAAATCCGACACAGGAGATGAGCAGTTCTCCTCTGGCGTCGGCATTGTGCAGTACGAAAATACCGGCTTGGTCCGTGACAGCGGCCACATTGGTGCCTTTGAGCCGGATGGTTACACCGGGCAAGGCGCTACCTTGTTTGTCCACTATCCTGCCGGTGATATCGTCAGGAGGAAACAGATCCGGCTGCGCTGGTTTATTTTCGGCCGGTGTCAGTTTCCGGGAAATGACGATGGTATTGCCTTCGATATCGAAGACCAGTGGTTTGTCCTGGAGAATCTTCGCCAGGGCTGTTTTTAGCGGCAGTTCGTGTACATCTGCGGAGATAGGGCGTATATCGGACAGGTCCTGGTTACGGTAAAAAAACACGAATCCCGTTTGTTGTTTGATAACGCTGAATACCTGCTGTAGTGGCATGTTCCGGCAGGAAACGCTTACGTTCTGTGAGTTGCCGGCGGCATAAATGTGCAGTGCAGCCACCGTTAATAAAAGTGCGGTTAATTTCATTGTTCTCCAGATTTTGGCTGTACATGCCGGAGGGATATGGCCTGCGGCTGATGCAAACGTTTTGTGTTTGTTGCGAACAACATTAATTTTCATACCTTAGATTGGTTTTTGGTTGACAAATGTTTCCCATCCGCCCTGTAGAGGGCAGCAGGAAGCTTTCCGTAAAAAGGGTTAACCAACAAATCAAAACCTGGTGCGGACGCCAATCTTGACACCGGGTTTTTTTATGGATGAAACATAAGTTCCCCGAGTCCGGTGGACCTCATGCATTTCATAACATGTGTTATTGGATAGCTATCGTCCGGGTATTTGCCCCGGCCCTGGTTAAACGGTTTCCCCGGTTATCTTCCCGGATGTTATCAATGGTTGGTTATAGATTGTCTGCAATAACTTCGGGCTAAGGATAGATAACAAGTTTTCTTCCTTCTTCCTGTTTATAATTAATCCTCGCCTGTGTTAATATTTTCATCAGCTGGCTTTGTGTCAGGTTCCTGCCGATTTCCCCGGTGAAGGTCCCTTCCGGTACATTACCGGCATAGGACACTTCGATGTTGTACCACCGGGCCAGTTGCCGCATAACAGTGGGAATGTCTGCATCATCAAAAGAAAAATAACCATTTTTCCAGGCGATGCTGCTGTTCACATCTGCATGTTTCAGCCATTCGATACGATCGCTGCCGGGCTTTACCCTGGCTTGCTGCCCGGGTTCCAGGTGTTTCATGGCGCCGGGTGTTTTTACCAGCACCGCACCTTCCAGCAGGGTGGTGTTAATGGTCGGTTCGTCTTCGTAGGCATTGATATTAAAATGTGTTCCCAATACCAATATGCTGATATCGTTCATGGTGACTTCAAAAGGACGCACGGCATCGGCCGCTACTTCAAAGTACGCCTCACCGGTAACAGACACATTCCTGCTTTTGCCGGTAAATGCGGTAGGATAGCTGATGGAAGAAGCGGCGTTGAGCCATACATTAGTGCCATCCGGGAGCGTCACCCTGAACTGTCCACCCCTGGGCGTTCGCAGCACGTTATTGTGAACGGCGGCGTTACCGTTGTCTTTATACACGATCTGCCCCTGTTGGGTCTTGACTGCTTTTACGCCCTGTAGTTCTACCGGTCCGGTACCGATGCTGTCGAGGTTGATGACCGTCCCATCGGCGAGCGTAAGGGTAGCCTTGTTACTGCCGGGTTGTACCGTGGAAGGCGCTGCCGCCGCCAGGGGCACGCTTTTCCGTGGCCGGGTAAAAAAATAGTACCCACCACCGGCCATCAGGAGGATTAATACAGCAGCGGCTGCTTTTCCATACCAGTCCCGCATCCGGAGCACTGGTTTACGCGCTGCCGGGTGGGTTGCCTGATGCAGGCGCTGATACATCCGGGCCTGCAAACTGCTTTCTGTTTCCGCTGCTGCAGCCTGTATATGCACGGTGAGTTCCTGTTCATCGTAGGCATTATACCACTGCAGTAACCGGTCTGTTTCCGCTTCGCTGGCTGTGCCGGCGAGGTATTTCTCCGATAGTATCGCCAGCTCTTTTTGGTCCATTCGCTATAGCATTTACAGGTGTTATAAATATAAGTATGGAAAAAAGGGTCTTACCCTACCTCGGGCAGAAAAAAATTTTTAATACAGAAATATTGCATGGAAGTAGTTCCGGAACTGCATACGCAACCGCTGTAATGCTTTGGAAATATGTTTCTCCACCGCTTTTTCGGAGATCTGCAGCGTGGCGGCTATTTCCCGGTTGGTAAGACCGGCATTGCGGCTGTAGTCAAATACGATGCGGCATTTTTCGGGTAGTTGTTGCAGTTGGTTGTTCATGGACTGCTGCAGAAAATGTAGTTGAGCTGTTTCATCGGTAACAGCCTGTTGTGCTTCGGAAAGGTCTTCCATGGTGGTTACCCGGGCATTTTTGGATAGTTGGGTAAATATGGCGTAGCGGTTGGCGGCGGCAAGATAGGCGGGCAAAGACCGGATGATCGCCTGGTTTCTGCGTTGCCACAGGCCGGTAAGCACATCCTGTACTACATCTTCTGCCAGTTCACGGGAATGTAGCCGGGCATAAGCTAAGGTATACAGGCGTTTCCAATACCGGTTATAAATTTCAGTAAAGGCGTTGTGATCGTCAGCGGCCATCCGTTGAACCAGCTCTTCATCAGCATAGAAGGTGTAATCTGCCATCATCTTAATATGTATAACACTGCTATCGCCGGCAATGGGTCAGGATTTACTGGTTGATTTTTTCGATACGAATAATAATTCATGGCTAAACTAAGATTTAAGGGGGAGATAAACAAGCTGCGGCGGGATGAAGATTAGCAAAGTACCATACTTAGTACTACTTTTATATGCATCAGATGTTCTTTAATATTCACATTGAAAATATATGCCTGTTATTTTTCATGCAGTTCAGAAATTGTTGAATACATCACGGTTGAAAACTGTACAATATGTTTCAAAAGGGGCTGAAGGCCAGCTTTTGCATAGCTGGTACGCTACCTTACTCAATACCGGCTTCTCAGGAAAGCTACTGGTGATGTACGTACATGAACCTTCATTGTTGACGGTGGTGTGCCGGGGAAAAACAATAGGAGGAACCTGGGAGGAGTTCCTTGGCCGCCTGCCAGCGTTATTAAAAAAAGCAGGTTTCCCTGAGAAACAAATTGAATGGGAGATAAGCCTCATGGATAGTTATGTGGTGGCAAAAACCAGCAGCCGGTCGATGCGTTCTTATATGACTCAAATGATGCTGGTGTTTGAAGGGCCATATGCTTCTTATGAAGGCATTCTGTTGGAAAGATTGGAGGAGAATATACTGGATTACCCCTATAGTACCCCTGGTAAAGCCAAGCGCTATAATACCGCTGGCGACTATTGGCGTGAGTACTGGAGTGCTCAACATTTGTAATGCCACTGTGGCTGCATAACGTACTAAACACCAAACGGGCGTCTCCATTCCGGAGATGCCCGTTTTATTTCCCGAACCTGTACTACACGCTTAATAATAGGTATAACTAAATGACTGGGTACCAAAATGTCTTACATCTTTAAAGTCGCTCCTGGTGAGCCTGCCCTTGTCGTCATATATATGGGTATAATTCACGGAATAACCATCGTTATAGTTTTTCTTAACGGTGTTGTGTTTTGAAAGCAGGTATTCATAGTTATAGGTAGCCAGGTCTGTAATGATGGCATAGAGATCTCTTGCATAGAACAACGGATTAATACCTGTATTATAACTGAAGGTGCCGTTGAACGGACGGTCGCCGTTGTCTCTCATCCTGACTACATCCTGCTTGTCATTAAAAGTAAATTCGTGTGCAATAGTGTTGTATCTGATAGTCATTTTTTGCTGTTCGTGGCTAATGTCAAACAGCATTACATCGTGGTTGCCAAAATTGTCGTACACATGGTAATCATAGTGGGTGATTAATCCATTGCTGTACTGGTAATTCCTGGCTACAAAATAAACGTGACCACTGCCTTTATTCAGATATTCGGTGGCTACCACACTATCAATCTGACCATTGTGTTTGCGATGTACACGATAGGTGAAGAAGTTAATGCCCTGGCTAAGCACGATGGAATCCACCAGTTTTTTGTTATTGTAATAAAATTGGTAGGTGTTGGTGGGTATCTCATTGGAGGTAAGCTGCCATGTTTTCAGCAGCCGGTCGTTGGGCACATTATTATCTGGTGTAATAGGCGGGTATTTAATACAGGCGTTAAAAAACAGGATGCAGCACAGTGCGGGCAGTACAAAAGGGATAAGCAATTTTCTTTTCATAATCTTGTGGTTTAAAAAATTGAGGAAACACAAATGAGGGAGGTGTAGTGCGGGTTAAAGGAGGTTAGCGCGGGTGTGATCAGGTCCGGTATTACAAGGATAATAAAAAAGAATAATGGATTGCCGCAAAATTGGTGAAAAGCTATTATTATCTGGTAAACGCAGGAGTTATAGGGTTATCTGTAAGACAAACCTATAACCCCCGGAAGTATTACCGCGGTTGCTGTTGTGTTACACAGTGTACCATACCGCCATTGGCAAAGAGGTTACGACAGTCGATGCCGACTACTTTTTTATCCGGATACAGTTGTTGAATAATGTTGATCGCTGCTGCATCATGAGGGTCATTATAGACAGGTACCAGCACGCTGTTATTGGCAATGTAATAGTTGATGTAGGATGCTTTGCCCAGGTTTTTACCGTAGGTGGTTACTACATCATTTTGTGTGAGGGGCACTTTTACAAATTTATAGGGAAGGGCAGCTTTATTGGTAGCTGCATATAAACGATTGATATCATCCTGGGGCACCTGCCAGTATAAAAGATCCTCTTTGTCCATAGTGATGACCGTGGAAGCATTGGCGAATCTGGCAAATCCATCGATGTGCATATCTGTGATATCCAGTCCTGCTTTACCTTCCAGCCATATGAATTTGGTGATGCCGAGGTATTGGGTAAATATGGCTTCCGCTTGTTGTTGTGTCATGCCGGGATTCCGGTTCCTGTTTAATATGGAGCTTTTGCAAGCCATTAACACACCTTTCCCGTCGATTTCCACACTGCCTCCTTCATTGACCATTACGTCATTGAGGTTGATGGCTGCCGTATGTTGGGCGGCGGCAATTTTGGAAGGGATACTATTGCAGTTGGTATAATCTGCTTTTCGTCCCCAACCATTAAATCCCCAATCTTCAATGAATAATTGGCCGTTTTTGTCTTTGACGAAGATAGGGCCGTTGTCTCTTGCCCATACGTCATCGGTTGGATATATATTAAAATCAATATTGTTTAGGGAGATATTATTATCATTTAGCAGCGCAGTAATTCTTTCCTGCTCGGCGGGATCGTAAGCGATAATATGTACTTTTTCTCCCTGCTGCAGTTCTTTGGTCATCGCTATCCAGGTGGCATCGAGGCGGTTCCTGTAAGTAACGCCATATTGGTACTGGTGGGGCCATTGGAGCCAGGTACCTTCATGAGGAGCGGATTCCTCCGGCATGGTGTACTGAATGGCTGTATCTGCCGGAGCCGGACCAGGATCCGGTGATATTTCTTTGCCGCAGGACGATAATAATGCGGGTAAAAACAGCAGTAGGTTTGTCATTTTACGCATGATTAAATGGTGTTTGTCTTGTTTTGTCATACCCCAAAACTAGACCAACGCTCCAGTGAAATGTTGTCCAAAATTGACAATCTTAGCTAATCGGTAGTAATATCTCGGTCACTTGTGCTGCTTCCGTTTCTGTATTATCAGGATGTTTGATATATCTTTCAATAACCGGCGTATGACCGAACTCCAGGGCAGATCCCAGTATCCAGCCTGCGTAAATATTGGTATATGTTTCTTCTATTGTCTCATAAGTGCCGGTGTGTATAAACCGCGCATAACGGCCGCCCAGTATCATTTTGGAGGGTAGTTCCTTATCCTTTGCCTGTATGGAGGCACAGGCGTCGTAGCGGCAATTAAGTTCTTCCCTGATTAAGGGTTCATCCGCTATCACACCAAAGTAAGTGATGTCTGTACGGGAAAAGTCATGCCTCAGGAACCGCTGCCATAATAATTCAATGTTATTGTTTTCATAGGGAATAAAAGCACTTTCGTAATATACCCGGACAGGCGGCAGGTAAACGATATCGGGCTGTAGTATAATGCCGGATGCAATTGGGGTGATACTGGCTTCGCTGAATAATAGTGTTTTGTTTGACTTTGCCTCCTTAGGGGAACAGTGAAAATGTTGTTTGAATGCTTTGGAGAAAGAAGCCAGATTGGCAAATCCTACTTTCAGGGCGATAGCCGTAATATTTTCTGTGGTATAAAGCATCAGTTTATATGCATTTTCTACCCTCAGCCTTTTCTGATAGGCACCGATGGTTTCTCCGCAGGTATATTTAAAAATCCGTTGAATATTCCGGTAGGAGTAATGTGAAAGGGCTTCCAGCTGTTTAATGGAAACAGGCTGATCAGCATTCGCTTCAATAAAATGGAGAACGTTATAAACACAATGCAGATCGTTCATTCCTTTGCTTTTAGCGATACAAAGGTCCGTAAATATATTCATGCAGAAAAGAGGACCGGATTGTTCCGGCCCTCTCCTTATAGGAATATCTTTATTGGAAGATTTAGCTTTGTTTTTCCTGGCGGGCAATCTTCTGCAGACTAACATTCTCCACTACTGAATATACAGCGTAGAAGAACATCAGTATGAAGATGGTATACCTGCTGGTGTTGGCTCTGTTGGCAACAGCATAGATAGTGATGCCTGCGAGGCAAAGCATCATTCTGCTGATCATAGCGCCGTATACACGGAGCATAAAAACACTATTACTTTCTGCTTGAACGCCTTTGCGGCTCATGTTGTAAGTAAACGCTGAAAGTGCAGCCAGTGCGAGGTTTCCGAAGAGGAGTACGTTGTGGTGTACGCCATTATCCAACATCCAATCCTTGAAATATAATAATACGGCATTCAGTACTACGAAAACACCAATAACTCTAAAGTAGAATCTATCCCACATTTCTGTTCTAATATTTATGACAATCCGGGCGCGAAATTACGACTAATACAGATACTGGCCAAATGATTAGCAAATAAAAAACATCGAACTTTACTTTCCTGTAAAACGCCGCACCGTTATGAGTTATAGAGAATATCAAAATTTAGTACAAAGCGACTATCAGCATATTTTAGCGGAAAATGTGTTGTTCTGGAATTTATGGAACACTGCTTATCCATTTGAAATTTTAGGAAGATATTCGGATGAGTACCGGGAAGAGTATGATCTGCTAAAGGATATGTGGAATTGTTGCTGGGAGATAGTGGAAAGCAATAAGATGCAGATGGAGACATTTAAGTCAGTTTTTGAAAAAACCTTTCCCTTTGAAATGGATGAAGATAGCGGGGAGATAATGAATCCCAAAAGCATCCTTGAGCGCCGATATGAGGAGTACAACGATGATATACTGCCGGAATTATGTATTAATCAGTTGATTTATCGCTTTGATAGTATTTATAAGGGGATCACTGCTAACGAAAAAAAATACGGAGAGCATGCGCATAATTCTCCCATAGAGACCATTGCGTTAATTGTAGCTTCCAACGATAGGGGATTTGTTTTTGATAATATGGATCTGCCGATTGTTGGTAATGAGGTGGAAGCGCAGGTTAAACTGATCGCTGCCCTGAAAGAACAACAAAGCTTTGGCTTTAAGGATAGGAATATATTTCGATCTCCGGAGGCTATGCATTCTTTATCATACATCGACTATATTGACTAAAAATAAAAAAGGCTTATAAGATAACTTATAAGCCTTTTTGTTTACGTGCCCAGAACTGGATTCGAACCAGCACACCCTTGCAGGCGCTGCGACCTGAACACAGTGCGTCTACCAATTTCGCCATCTGGGCAACTGATATTGTGATCAGGGGTTGCAAAGGTAAGCATTCATTTTAAATCACCAAATTTATTTTAAAATATTTGCTTACTTACTGGTAAGTAAGTATTTTGCGGCCGGTTTTAACCGATAGCGTATGACGGTCATGAAAGACAAAATAGTATCCCTGGCGGATAAACTGATTCGCGTAAAAGGATTCAACGCCTTCAGTTATAAAGACATCGCCGATCCGCTGGAAGTGAAAAATGCCGCGGTACATTATCATTTTCCCTCCAAAGCGGACCTGGGCATGGCAGTGGTTGCCGGAGAAATGGAACGTTTTCGGCATAATGTACAACAGTGGAAGCCGCTGCCGGAAGACGAGCAGTTAGGGCGTTTGTTCGATGTGTTCCGTAAGCATTGCTACGCGGGCAACGTATGCCTGATGGGTTCCCTGGCGCCCGACTACGAAACACTTACACCCGGCATGCAGGAAAAAGTAAGCGATATGGCGGAAGCTATCCTGGAATGGGTGACCGATTGCCTGGAAAACGGCCGCCAGCACAAACGCTTTCATTTTAAAGGCAGCGCGGGCGACAGAGCGCTGCTCGTTATCTCCAATCTTCAATCTTCCTTACTGATGGCAAGAGTCATGGGCACGGATACTTTTGACCGCATCAGCCGGCAATTGCTGGAAGACTTACGATCATAAAAAAAGACACTATGAAAAGAGTTGTTATCACTGGTATGGGCGCTGTTACGCCATTGGGAAATAATGTGGCCACCTTCTGGAACAACCTGGTGGCAGGGACTAGCGGCGCAGCAACCATCACCCGCTTCGATGCTTCCCGCTTCCGGACAAAGTTCGCCTGTGAACTGAAAGGCTATGACGCGGCAACAGCGCTGGATAAAGCGGAAATACGGAAAACAGATCCTTTTACACAATACGCACTGTCGGCGGCAGCGGAAGCCATCAGCGATGCGGGCATCGACTTCTCTGCCATGGACCCTTTTGATACCGGCGTTATCTGGGGCTCCGGCCAGGGTGGCATGCAAACCTTCGAGGAACAAGTGACGGAATACGTTACGGGCAATTACAACCCCCGCTTCAGTCCCTACTTTGTACCGCGCCTCATTACCAACATGGCGTCGGGGATGATCTCCATCAAATACGGACTGATGGGCATCAACTACACCACTGTATCGGCCTGCGCTACATCCAATACGGCGATCATGGATGCGCTTAATTATATCCGCCTCGGTAAAGCGAAAGTAATGATCACCGGCGGCTCGGAAGCGCCCATCACACCGGCTTCCGTCGGCGGTTTCTGCGCCATGAAAGCGATGTCTGTGCGCAACGATGATCCGGCAACGGCTTCCCGCCCTTTTGATACGGACCGCGATGGCTTCGTTATGGGCGAAGGCGCCGCTGCGCTCGTGCTGGAAGAATATGAACACGCCAAAGCCCGTGGCGCACATATCTACGCAGAAGTTGCCGGTGCTGCGATGACGGCTGATGCTTACCATATGACCGCCACCCACCCGGAAGGACTCGGCGCCTTCCAGGCTATGAAAAGCGCGTTGCAGGAAGCGGAACTGAATCCGCAACAGGTGGATTACCTCAATGCGCACGCTACTTCTACCCCGGTGGGCGACCTGAGCGAAATCGCGGCAATTACCCGCTTGTTTGGCACGGCGCCGGACCATCTGCATATCAGCGCCACCAAATCCATGACAGGCCACCTGCTGGGCGCTGCCGGCGCTATTGAAGCGATCGCCTGTATCAAAAGCATCACCGATGGTATCATACCACCTACGATCAATACCACCGTATTAGACCCTGCCATTCCTGCCAGCCTGCAGATTGTATTAAAAACGGCGATGGAAAAAGACGTGAAAGTGGCTGTCAGCAATACTTTTGGCTTCGGCGGCCACAATGGGATCGTGGTATTTAGGAAAATATAGGCAAAACTGTATCTTGTGCGTTGATCATTCCGAAACTATCATCCCGAAATTATCAACCGAACAATGAAGCCGATTTTTTTAAGTATCCTGATGTGGGTCTGTTGCCAGTCGTTATCTGCGCAACAGACCTGTCCTGTTATTCCGCTGCCGGAGCAGTCTTCCCGTGCCAACGGTGAAATGATACTCAACGACGAAGTGGTGATCGTTGCCAAAGACGCTGCACTTAGCTCCCTGGCTACTTACCTCAGCAAAGAACTGGAACACCGCTTTAGTATTGCGCAAGCGGAAAAAGGCCGTCCGGGTAAAAAGGCAACTGTCATTACCCTGGAACGCGGTAAGGGGGACAATAACCCCGACGCCTACACGCTTAGGATGAACAAAGCGGGCGCTGTGATTACTGCATCGCATCCGGAAGGTATCTTCAACGGTATCAATACTTTGCTGCAGCTGGCGGAAAACACGGTGCCTACCGGCACTTCCCGCCGGGTACCCTGCTGGAACATCACCGATGCGCCCCGTTATGCATGGCGCGGTTTTATGCTCGATGAATCCCGTTTTTTCTTTGGCAAAGCGAAAGTAAAAACCATCCTGGACTGGATGGCGTTTTACAAACTAAACCGCTTTCACTGGCACCTGACGGATGCGCCGGGCTGGCGGCTGGAAATCAAAAAATACCCGCTGCTCACCACGGTAGGCGGTATCGGTAACCATACCGACCCGAAAGCGCCGGCAGCCTTCTATACCCAGGACGATATCCGCGAAATCGTGGCCTATGCAAAAGAACGTTTCATTGAAGTGATCCCGGAGATAGATATGCCCGGTCATGCCAGCGCGGCCAACAGAGCCTATCCGGCTTTCGACGGTGGCGGCACGGAAAAATACCCTTCCTTTACGTTTAATCCCGGTAAAGAAGGTACCTACCAGTACCTGGCTGACATCCTGCGGGAAACAGCCACCCTGTTTCCTGCCGGCATGATCCACCTGGGCGGCGATGAAGTGTCTTTTGGGAACAAAGCCTGGGATAGCGATAGCGGTGTCATCAGGCTCATGAAGGCGAAAGGTCTCAGCGACCGGAAACAGGTAGAGGATTATTTCTTTCAGCGTATGGCCGATACCGTATTCAGTCTGCGCAATAAAGTAATGGCCTGGGATGAAATAGCCACCGCCACTTTGCCGGTCAGCAAAACCATCGTATGCTGGTGGCGCCATGATAAACCGGAGGCGCTGAAAATGGCTTTGGATAAGGGCTATGAGGTAGTGCTCTGTCCGCGTCTGCCTTTTTATTTCGATTTTGTACAAGACAGCACGCATAAAATCGGCCGCCGCTGGAAGGTAGGGGAGTATAATACCCTGAAATCGGTGTATAATTTTTCTGCTGCCAATATCCCGGCAGTGAGCGGTCATGAGAAACAGGTACTCGGCGTACAGGCTTGCCTGTGGTCCGAAACTATCTCCAATCCCAAACGGCTGGATTTCCTGTTATTCCCCCGTATTTCCGCCCTGGCGGAAGCCGCGTGGACACAACCTGCCTCCCGGAACTTCGAACAATATATCGAACGCCTGAAACCGCAGCTGGAACTGTATGAGCAGGCCCACCTGTATTATTACGATTATTTTGCTCCTTCCCGCCATGTGGAAAGCGGCAAACCAACTGACCAGAAAAGTTTTATTGATTAGGCTATTTGCCTTTATCCAGCGCCATCTTCAGTGCCAGTCCCGCGAAAACGCTGCCCATGAGCCATTTCTGGGCACGCGCCCAGCCAGGGTTGGCACTGAACCAGCGCGTTACCCGCGCGGCAGAAAAGATAATCAGGCTGTTGACTGTAAAGCTGATTGTCAACTGTATAAAGCCCAGGGTGAGACTCTGTAGCAGCACCGGACCATGGTCCGGTTTGATGAACTGGGGAAAAAGAGACAGGTAAAACACAGCTATCTTGGGATTCAGGACACTGGTAAATAATCCCATACTGAACAAACGGACCGGCGTATCATGCTTCAGCTGACTGCTACTCTCAAATACTGCCCGTCCACCGGGTTTTAAGGCTTGCCAGGCCATATACAACAGGTAAAGCACACCAATTGTCTTCAGGGTAGTATAAGCATATGGGATGGCCATCAGGATGCTGGTCAGGCCAAAAGATACCAGCGTGATATGAAACAGCAGGCCGCAGGCTACGCCCAGCAGGGAAATCATGGCCGCCCTCCGGCCCTGGGTTACCGATCTGGTAACAAGATATATCATGTTAGGCCCCGGCGTGAGCACCATCAGCAAAGCGGCAAAAGCAAAAAGTAAAAGCATTATGTTTCCTGGAAAAGTTCAGCAAACATAATGCTTTTTTGGGGCTAACTGATGGGCATCTTCGGCCATCTATGCAATAAGTTATTGGCTATCTCCGCGAATCAGCGGAATCAGCGCTAATCATGTTCATCAGCGTTTGCAGCAAGCCGGGTTTTTTGATCCTGCAGTTGTGAAATGCAGCCATCTGCCATTGGTCCTCACTGTTTTTGATCCACAGCGTAGTATTAATGGATTGCCGGCTTTCAGGCGCTTTCTTCTGCCAGCGGAAGCGGATAGCGCCACGGGCAATCACCACAGCGGTACGGTCGTTTAAAAACCGCATTTGGTCTATCTCTCCCTCCAGCCTGGCGCCGCGGAACATAAAATTGTTCATCAGTTGTTCGTGGGAACTCACATATGCTTCCCGCCCCTTCAGGTGCGTGCCGTTAAAAGTGATATAGTCGCAGTCTTCTGTAAGATGAACGGCAGCCCCTTTGAAATCCAGCGTCTCAAACGACCGGTAAATTTCGTCGTTGACCTGCCGGATAGCTTTCATTTCGGTTACTTTGTTCATAATACCTGCTTTTGATGATACAAAATTAGCGGGAAGTAACACCCGAAAACAGGATTTTTCAGCTGAATGCATCACCTCCTCGGTGAAACCGGTAATTTTATCGGTGAACGGCTGAAGACTACTTGCCGGAGTACTTCGGGTAAGTTGGGGGTGAGTCCGGGTAATTTTATCTTGTAACGGAAAACACCGTTGTAACTGTCAACTTCCTTCAGGAACTCATGTCCGGCTTTGCTGATCCAGAACGTTTGTACATAGTCGAAGCCCTGTGGCGCTTTGCCGGTGATCTGCAGCATCCAGCAGTCTACCTGCCTGTTATCCAGTGTGGTAAGCAGTTCGCTGCCGGTAACGGTGTATTTGACATAAGCCGGCGGGTCCAGACCAGCATCGTAAAACCGGATGTAAAAAGTTTTGCCGGCGGCCAGCGGCAACATTTCAAAGGTCTCTATATCGAGGTGCCAGTTGTAATTGGGACCGTCGAAATCCAGCTGGTAAGGAGCCGCTTTATTGAAGGCTACCGTATCTGCGGCTTTCACGCCGGTAGCTGACCAATCATAGGCTTTCTGCCCGTTATGACCGGTTTCGGAATGATACAACGGCGAAAAATCGCTGGCCCGGTTGATGGAATAAAAAGTTTTGAAATAGTTGGTGTCTGCGTTATACCACGTTTGTTTCACTTCAAATACATCCTGGTTTTTAATGACTTCCCGCATCCATAAAGAGAAATTGAGTAGTTTAGGCTTGTCGGGAAACTGGAAATAAACCAGGTACTGCCGCAGGCCGGGTTGCAGCCAGCTGGTATGCAGGGGATGGTGTTGTGGACTGATCGTATCCACCTGTGCGATAGCCTGTTGCCCGGCAAACAGAACGAAAAATAATATCCATAGCGGTTGACGAAGGGAGCGTACAATCATAGTACTGATGTCTTTTGTTGACCGTGCAAATGTTGGTCATCCGCGTCAGCGGATCAACTTAATTCAATCATCTCCCCGATAAATTCAACAACAGGTGATCATCTCCCGTATCATCATCTTCATTGAAAAAAAACAGGGAAAGATGGAGGGAAATAACCAAATCATTGAATACTACCATCCATGGAAACCAGTAGCCGGTACCTTTGGAAAAACTGTATTTTCAGCTATGAAGATTTTTAAAGAGATGTCTGTCATGTTACGGATACAATGGGGTATGTGGGGGCTGTTGTTTTTGCTGTTGTTTTTTACACTATTGCCGGAAGATGGCTTTACACAGGCAATCGCGTATGCATCGTTTAACACCGGTTTTTATGCCCTGGTGATTTACGGTAATATCAGTTTTTTGTATCCCCGTTTGTGGTTGAAAAACAGAAAGGTACAGTATATCATGGCTGTGCTGGTATTTTTGATAGGGGCGGTGCTCATCAGAACCTACGGTATGATGTGGTTGTACAATACCTTCTTTAATCCTAAAGAAGACCAGCACGTAACCACGATGATCCTGATGCGTTACCTGTCCGGTATGCTCACCGTTTTTTTACTCAGTTTTATCCTGCGGATTTTTATTGCCTATTTTATATTAAAACAGAAGACAGAAAAAATGCAGCAGCAGCATGCGCAAACGGAGCTGGAACTGCTGAAGTCACAGGTGCAGCCACATTTCCTGTTTAACACGCTTAACAACATTTATTATGAGGCTTTCCGGGAAGCGCCGCGCACGGCTTTGCTGATAGAAAGGTTATCGGACATCATGCGTTATTTTGTGGATGAAAGCCCGAAAGACAAAGTCAATTTATCTACTGAAATAAAGTTCCTGGAAAATTATATCGCCCTCGAAAAAATACGTATCCGGCATGAAATTGGTTTAACCTTTAACAAGGATGTCGATGAAGACTGTCGTATTCCGCCTATGCTTTTAATGACCTTTGTAGAGAACATTTTTAAGCATGGTATCGATAAAACCAGCACCCGTAATCAGATAGAAATATCATTGTTATGCCGGAACAACCACCTCACTTTCAGTACCCGTAATGAAGTGCCCCGGGAGGTTGTAGCCGTCAGCCAGCGCGGTTCAGGCATTGATAACCTGCGAAAACGCCTGGTATTATTGTATGGTAACAACTTCGAGCTAAAGACTGACAGATCAGATAACCATTTTAATGCCTCCTTAACCGTCCCATTATGAGTTTGAACTGCCTGATCGTGGATGATGAACCCAATGCCATAAAGCTGCTGGAACTGCATATTCAGCAGACTACCGACTGGCATATTGTGGGTAAATGTTATAATGCGCTGGAAGCGCTGGAGTGTCTGAAACATCACAAGGCAGATGTGGTGTTCCTCGATATCAATATGCCGCGGCTCAATGGCATGGAGCTGGCAGGGCTGCTACCCAGTCAGGTGAAGATCGTTTTTACGACGGCCTATTCTGAATTTGCTGCTGCCAGCTATAATTACCAAACGCTGGACTACCTGCTGAAACCTATTACGCTCACCCGTTTCCTGGCAGCACGTCAGAAAATAGAGGCCAGTTTCCGGCAGGGTACAGCAGTAGAAAAAGCAGAAGAACAACCCGACCAGCAGGATTATTTCTTTGTGAAGTCCGGCAAAACGTTGCAGCGTATCCGGCTGCAGGACCTGTTGTACTTTGAAGGAGAGAAAGAATATGTACGGGTAGTTACCAGCAAAGAAGAAGTATTGGTATACAAACGCCTGAAAGACATTGCGGAGCAGCTTGGCCCTCCCTTTATCCGCGTACATAACTCCTATATCGTTAATACCAGCCAGATAGAGCGGATACAGGATAACCATATTCACATTGCGGATAAACGTATTCCGTTAAGCGAAAAATTCCGTCCTGATTTTATGGCGCTGATACAGCAACGTTTTTTATAACACCAGTTCCATTTGGATATTGGCGCGCTCATACGGTGAAACCCTGGCTGCCACTTTCCGGAAGCCCATCTTGTGATACAGGCTGATAGCCGGCTTCAGGATGGTATTGCTTTCCAGGTATATTTTGGATGCACCCAGTTCGCGGGCTTTGGCGATGAGCGCAGTGCCCAGCAGCCAGCCGATGCTTTTACCCTGTGCCAGCGGAGAAACGGCCATCTTAGCCAGTTCGTAATCGTAATCCGGATCATCCATCGGAACCAGCGCTACTACACCCACCGGTTCATCTTTGTAGAGGGCTACAAAAATATGTCCGCCTTTTTGCAGGATATGTCCTTCAGGGTCATCCAGCGCTTTGTAATCGGATGGTTCCATTTTAAAGTAGGTGGATATCCATGCTTCGTTGAGGTCGTGGAATGCTTTTCTGTAAGCCGCTTCGTAGGGTACCACTTTTACGTAGCTGCTTTCCCGTAGTTTTCGTTGTTCCTGTACCCGGCGCAATAAGGATTTCTGTTCCAGTAAGAACTCCCATTCTTCCATGGCCTTCCACAAATCGTTTTTTGTTTGGGCAGATAATTCTTCGATGGCATTGTTAACATCCTGGTATTGCGCGGCAATTTTTTCGTTGACCTCCATGCCTTTAGGAGACAGGCCTACCAGCGTTTTACGGCCGTCTGTTTTATCTTTTTTCTCCTTGATGAAACCCTTTTGCACCATCTCCCGCACGATCTTGCTCACCGATACATGGGAATGTTCTATCTCTTTGGCTATTTCCGTAATCGTTTTGTGTTCCCCCTGGGACAGTACATAAAATACCGGGAACCATTTAGGCTGCATGCTGATGCCGTACATGCTGTACACCTGGGCCGCATCTTCCGTTATTTTGTCGGTTAGCAGCCGTAACCTGCTGCCTATGGCCATTTTGCCGACTGTATTGAAGAATTCCATCTATATTGTAATTAATTGCGTAACTAGTTACGTAAATGTATAAATAAGTTGCGGATATTCCAAAAAAGAATTATCAGGGTAATACTGCCGGCAGGAGATATTGTTGCAGTATCTTATTCACCTGCGGATGGGCGTAGGGAAGATTATAGGCTTCGGCGGTAATCACTACTACCAGCGGTGCATTACGGAAAACCAGGATATAATTGCCACCATTGCCTGAGCAGTAGTACGCTTCATACGCTTTGCCATGTATACGGAATGTTTTATTCCAGAAGAGATAACCGTAATATTCTTCCTGTCTGCCCGGGATAACTTTATGCCGGGTGAAGGTCTGCTGTACCCAGCTGGCGGGGATCACTTGTTTTCCCTGCCAGCGTCCCTGTTGTTGATATAACAGTCCGAATTTCGCAAAGTCCAGGGTATTCATTCGGATGCCGCCGGCTGTACTGGCGACGCCCTGAGGGGTATGCTGCCATGCGTAGTGTTTGATCCCCAATGGCCGGAAAAGTTGCTGATCAGCATATGTTTCCAGTCCACCGGGTACGCGCTGGTGCAGTATATCGCCCAGTACCACCACGCCAGCCGTGAAATAATGCCATTGCCCGGGAGGTTGCGTTGGCTTGAAAGGTAAGTCCAGCGCGAATTTTACCCAGTTGTCCGTTGGGTACATGTTTTCCTCGTTACCGGGCGACTGATCGTCGTTGTCATCGCCATCAA
This sequence comes from Chitinophaga qingshengii, assembly GCF_014529935.1. Lineage (GTDB taxonomy): Bacteria > Bacteroidota > Bacteroidia > Chitinophagales > Chitinophagaceae > Chitinophaga > Chitinophaga qingshengii. Next base: position 1,741,082 of record NZ_JACVFC010000001.1, on the reverse strand, counting down.
AGCCGCTGCTCATGGTCAGTAAGGTTTTCAGGGATGTCCGTGCTTTGTCTGCCGAATAGTTGTTAAAGTGATGAAGATCGTAAAAGTCCGACAGCGGCTGATCTGTGTTTTTCAGGTACTGGTCTCTTAGCGCGATGCCGGTTATAGCGCTGGCAAAGGACTTGCCAACAGAACGTACATCATGCATGGAATCCCGGCCCGAGCCGTTAAAATATTCTTCGATAAGCAGTTGTCCGTTGCGGAGCACCGCTATGCTGGTGATCTGCTGAAAGACGCCCGCTTCTATATTGCCTTTGAGTAGTTTGATGGTGCTGCGATTGAAGTGATCGTGGGAAACCGGTAAACCATCATATGGCTTCAACGTGTTTAATGTGATCTGTGCCGTATCAATCACCGGCTGGCGGTTAACCAGCATGGACAGTTCTCCGCGGGCTATCACTGCACCAGTTGTCATTCCTTTTGCAGGATCATTGAAATAAGGCCTTATTTCCATCGTCAGCAGGTGTGGGCCTTCAGTGAGCGCACTATCACCGCCGTTGTTCAGGAACCGCATCCAGAAATACTGGCTCCACATGGCGCTGCCTTTATCATGGCAGATCAATGGTTTGCTGATAACGGTGTCTTTCAGTTTGGCATCTGCCGAAGGCGCTCCGGGGTGCAGATTGCTTTGATAACACAGGTGTTTATCTACGTATAGGCTAAACTGATAGTTGCCTTGTTGTAACAGCACCTGCTGACCGGCGTCAGGCGCCAATGCCTGTAAATAACGGATCAACGGACTATCCAGGTATGCCGTAAAAAAGAGGTTGCTTTGCGGAGTAAGGGTGTAGGATGTGTTGATGGCGCCGGTGCTGCGTTGGCTACTGAAGATTATCTTACCGGGAGTTTGGGATAGGGCCGGAAAATATAAACACATATAGAGGAAGAAGGCGAGGTACCGCATACCTGTAGTTTGAACAAAACTACGTCGCCGTCCCTATATTTCCATTATTTTCCCGGGACTTTATCCTTCCGGATAAAGATCCAGGCCATGATACTGCCCAGCCATCCCAGGAATCCGCACATGGCCATAATTTTTCCATACGTCTGTATAAAATGCTGATGATACAGATGGGAGATAAATACCTGCTGCGGACGGGATAATCCCTCCGGAACCGCCGCATTCCCCAGGTTGGCGGTCTGCGCCATCACGGCTGTTTCCTGGGCCGGTGTCAGGGATACATTTTGCAGGGAGGGCAACATGGAGCCGGAGAAAAACAACACCGCCATCGCCCCGAAAACCGCTACGGCAAACACCCCGGCGATTCTCGTTACCGCATTGTTCACTCCGGAGGCGGTGCCGGAAAGCTGACTGCCTACACAACCCATCACGGTAGCAGTGAGTGGCGCCACGGTAAGCGTCATCCCTAAGCCCAGCACAAAAATGCCAGGGAAAAAAGTGGTCCAGTAACTGGCCGGCCCGCTGGTTTCCTGTACCAATGATAATAACAGCATACCGGTGCCCGCCAGCAACGGCCCGATAATCAAAAACCAGCGGGGACCGTACTTATCAGCCATGCTGCCCGCCAAACGCGCCAGGAATACCATCAGCAGCGTAAAGGGCAGAAAGGAAAGGCCGGATTCGAGTTGACTGTAACCCTGTACCTGCACCATATTTAGCGACAGAAATAACATACTGCCACTAAGACCGCCATAGAGAAAAAAAGTCAGCAGATTGGCGCCACTGAAAGTACGGTTATTAAAGAGATATAAAGGCAGCATTGGGTGCCGGCTTCTTTTTTCGGTAATCACAAAAGCTGCCAGCAGCGCCAGGCCCGCGATAATACTGCCATAAGCCGGCAGGCTATCAAAACCGGCCACCGGCATCCGCAGGAAACCGAAGTTCAGCAGGGCGAGCCCGCCTACGATGAGCACCGCACCCGGATAGTCCTGCGGAGGCGCCTCTGCCGGTATTTCCTGCTCCTTTACTTTCCACCACAGGCATAAAAGCGCAATAACGCCAATGGGTATATTAATAAAAAAGATATACCGCCATAAACCGGCATCGGCCAGTGCGCCGCCCAGTATGGGGCCGCCAATGGTCACCAGCGTGGTCACGGATGACCAGGTGCCGATGGCTTTCCCGCGCTCTGCCTCATCAATGGCGGAAGAAATGAGCGACAGGCTGCCGGGGATCATCAACGCCCCGCCAATACCCTGTATCACCCGGAACAGGATGAGCCAGAAAACGGTGCCTGCTAGTCCGCAGGCGGCGGAACCGGCCATGAAAATAAAAATGCCGGTCATGAAGATACGGCGCCGTCCCAGCCGGTCGCCCAAGGTACCTCCCAGCAAAATAAGTGCTGCCAGCATCAGCATATAGGCATTCAGTACCCAAAATAGTTCGGCTCCCGAAGCATGCAGGCTGCGCTGCAGGGAGGGCAGTACCACATTGAGCGCAGTACCGTCAATAAAAGCCATGGCTGAAGCCAGAATGGAGGAGGTAACCACCCATCTGCCGGCTGCACTGCGGAGTGATACGGTCGACATATATAACAGCCGTTTTGTTTTGCATAACGTTCCCGCACCTTAAAATGTTTCGTAAAAACACCTTAACGCTTTTTTAACACGCCCTACGGTAGGGGGAGATTTTTCGGGATGCGTCACTATAATGAATACAACAAATTTTATGAGGTACTTTATGAGCCATCACTGCTGCTGCGCTGGTATTATTACCTGCCTGCTTGTCATGTCCATGCCTGCTGTAGCACAGCAGCCACTGCTGCCTGACCAGAACCCCCGCTACCAGGAAAGTATGAACTTATACCTGATCAGCGAAGATTCGCTGACGGCACAGGAAGGTACCACCCGCCAACAAACGTATAAGGCCTACCAGTTTATGGAAGCGAAAGCGGAGCGGCGGGAACAAAGAAGGCAGGATCGCCGCGAACGCCGTCGTGCCTGGTCCTGGGGCGCCTGGGATTCCTGGAGCTATCCCGGTTATAACTACGGTTACGGCTATCCGGGATATAGCTACGGTTATCATGGCTACCGGCACCATTACAGCTATGCGCCTGCTTATCAATGGTACAACCTGGCTACGGCTACTACGCTGGCTTTAGGTACGTACATGCTTTTCCGTTAGTATACCATTTTTTTAAAATTTCAACCTGATGTTTAAAATTAATGCGCCCGCATTTATCGGGATACTTATGTCTGCTGCCGTTATACAGGGATGCGCCCCCCGCAGGGTAACCCGGGTAGATGAAAAACAACAGATCGATATCAGCGGCCGCTGGAATAATACCGACTCACGGCTCACCGCAGAAGAAATGATCGGCAGCGCCCTGGGCGAAAACTGGCTCTCTGAATTCATGCAACAACACGGCGGTAAAAAACCGGTCGTAATTGTAGGCATGGTCGCCAACAAAAGCCATGAACACATCGACGCGGAAACTTTCATCAAAGACATGGAACGCTCTTTCGTAACTACCCAGAAAGTAAGACTGGTACAGGGCGGCTCCAAAAGAGAGGAACTGCGCGGTGAACGGGCAGATCAACAAAAAAATGCTTCCGTATCTACCATGAAAAAATGGGGCCTCGAAGTAGGGGCTGACTATATATTGCAAGGTAGTATCAACTCTATCGTAGATTCACATAAGCGGCAAATGGTGGTGTATTATCAGGTAGACCTGGAACTGACCGACCTGCAAAGCAACGAAGTAAAATGGATTGGCAATAAGAAGATCGCCAAATATGTGAAGAATTAGCCTACAAACTGTTACCGCTGTGTGTAACCGTGCGCCGGTGCTGTCTGTGTTTTGCCGGCGCACATTTTTATCTTAACCGCGTATCATGTTTATTTCCGTTCGTCAATGGAAGTGGTGGCTGCTACTCTCATTGGCTATACCCTTCTTTTTTTCATGCCGTACGTATAACAACGCAGTTGCTCCCTATTATGATGCGGTGTCAAACGGCCGTTTTGACGATGCTGCCAGTCAGCTGGACAAAGCCCGCTTTTTCCGCTATGGCCGCAATAAACTGCTGTTTAACATGGAAAAAGGAAAAACCGCTTTCCTCCAGGGCCGATACCAGGAAAGCAACCTGTATTTCAATGCAGCCGACTCGCTGTTAAATAGCCACCGTGGCAGCAAGGTGCTGGACCAGACACTGGGACTGGTGGTGAATCCAGCTATGCAGATATACCAGGGAGAAGATTTTGAACGATTGCTGATCCACTATTACAAATCTATCAACTATCTGAAACTTCATCAGGTGGAAGAAGCAGAAGTGGAAGCCCGCCGTATCACACTGGGCACCTATGCCCTCAACGACCGTAAAAAAAATAGCGATAAAAAATATAGTAACGATGCTTTCTCCCTGATTGTACAAGGCATCGTATACGAAAGCGCCGGCGATGTGAACAACGCTTTTATTTCCTATCGTAACGCGGCGGATATTTTCCTTAAAAATCCGGACCATCGCTACTATGGCGTGGAAATGCCTGCCCAACTGCAGGTAGATCTTTTACATACTGCTTCCCAACTGGGTTTTAGTCAGGAGGTGGCCTATTATGAAAAACAGTTTGGCCGGGTATACCAGCCACCGACCAGCGATGACGGTGGTGCAGTATTGGTAATCTGGGAAAACGGACTGGCGCCGGTAAAAGCGGAAACAAATTTTTTCTTCACCCTCACAGAAAGAGGTCCGGGTAATTTTGTATTTACAGATCCTAATACACAAGTCGTCATACCTTTCGATTTCAACCTGTTCCCACGCGACTCCTGTCATCAGTTACGGCGCCACCTGGAAGCCTTTCGGGTGGCTTTCCCCAGTTATGTAGAACAACCACTGTACTACACCGCTGCCGATATACAACGGGACAGTACGTTTTCCACCACCCTGGAAAAAGTAGAAGATGTGAATCAGCTGGCCTTCCGTACTTTACAGGAACGTTTCCTGAAAGAAATGGGACTGGCGCTCACCCGGCTAGCCATTAAAAAACTGGCAGAATACGAGATCCGGAAAAATGACGAAGTCGCCGGTGAGTTATTTAACCTGCTCACGCTGCTGGCAGAAAAAGCGGATACCCGCAACTGGCAAAGCTTACCGCATTCTATTTATTATTCGCGTATCCCGCTGAAAAAAGGCGATAACAAAATTACCCTGACGCTCAAGGGAAAAGACAGCACGCAAAAAGTAGAGTTCAATATTATCGGAAATGGCCGGTTGCAAACATGGCACTATGCTTCCCTGCTTAAATCCTGAAAAAGATTTTCTACATTAGTGGGCTGAAAATCATCCTACATTCATGAGCGTAACCCAGATTTACGACCGCAAGACATGGAATGCATTGCCCCAGGCTGAGGCGGAAGCTATTCTTCAACAGCTGCTCCGGACACAGTTTCCGGAATTTACTGTGCAGCGTTTTGAAACCTTCCACAAATTCGGTCAGCATACCTACACAGCGATACTGGATTATAAAGGCGCGGAGTTTGTTTTTGTGCCTGGCGATACCGTGGTACTGGGACTGGAATCCTGGAATATGACCGCCGAAACCAGGGATAGCATCAGGGAAATGTTTGGTATGGGTTTGGGCGAGATCGATGACTATATCAGGGAACGGTTGTCTCCCGTACGCACCGTTACCATCGGCCCCATGCTCGTGGAACGGCGGTACCAGCCAACCGGATATTTCCCGGTAGATATTACCGACGAGCGTCTTGTATCCGATGATTATTTTGAGAAAACATTCGCGGAAGTGAAAGCCTCCTCCCGTGAACAATGGAATTATACGGTGAATGACAGTTTCCGGCTCATCAAGAATGGTGATAACATCACCGCTTTTCTGTACCGACCCTCGTCCCATGAAGAACTGCTGGCGGAAATAGAGAATACCGGATTTCAGCTGCCTGCCGAAGATGAATGGGAATACCTCTGTGGCGGCGGAACACGTTCGTTTTACCCCTGGGGTGATGCCATCGATCATCACAAAAAATACCGCTACTTCAATCCGGGAGACGAAGGCAATTACCTGGAAACGCCCAACCACTTCGGATTGGTAATAGCGTATGACCCTTACCGTTATGAAATAATGGGACAGGGAGATTACTTTCTCAAAGGCGGCGATGGCGGTTGTAATCTCTGTGGTGGCGGTGGGCTGGATGTGGGATACCTGAGCGCAGGTACCTATTATAGAGACCCGGAAATTTTTGCAGATTACCTGAATTATAAGGAAGAGGTTACCGGGGATTATACAGTGGTAAGGCGGATAAAAAGAGTGAAGTAGAACTCAGGCTTTTTGTTTTTGCTTTAATACACGGTCGGTTGCAGCACTCATAGCATCAATTTCAGCTTTGGTAATATCTGATAATATGACCATTGCTGCGTTGTAACGGTTCCTGAAGCTGGATTTCTTTGCTTTGGGAAGGACCGTTGATGTGGTACGTTTGTCTTTTGATTTGGAAGTATTCATAACACTAAATTAGGGCATTTTTTGCTTTTTTATACATTTTTGCTGGATTGGTATTCCCGGAAATATCTGTGTGTAAAAACGAGGATTTGGGGGGAACATCGGTGTTGATGATACCAAATGTATCAAAATAATCATGTTTGGCATTTTTCAGCTTAAAGTAGGTTAATGCCGGATTGTTACTGAAGACATCAAATATAAGTGTCAATGGAATGTAGCGGTTGGAGCACAGATAACGATTTAGCGCCCTGACCGTGGATTTTTCTTTGGGTAAATAAACCAACGTTAAATGTACTTTATATTTTAGTTTTTTTAAATTAATACAATAGGGTAGGATATCTTCCGGTTCCGCCCCAATCTTGGGAATAACGACATTGTACTTCTCCTTTACAACCTGTTCGTACAGTGATATAAAAGACTGATCGTTTTTATCACCAAAAACAATCATTGAAGACTCCGCATTTACGAGGGAAGCACCCCATGGATATTGCGCATATTCAGGCAATTTCCGCTTGGCAAGATCTGAATCAAGTACCACGGCGCCTTTATTTTGGGCTATTTGCGCTGCTACGCTGGACTTGCCTGATGCGGGCAAACCTATTAGCATAAAGGCTTGCTTTTTTCTGGTAGGGTTTTGTGGCATCGCCCCCCCTCTCCCAAGACAAATGTTGTCATCGTTTTCCAATAATTGTTGGGTGAATAGCTCTTGAACTATAGTGTTCCGCAAAGCTAGTCTTTGTTTATGATCAGTATATTTTTTAACTCTGTAATGATTGGAAAATGAAGTCGGATTTTCAAGACCATCCAATACCCCTTTTTCACACGTAATAATTTTTGCAGGAACATCCTCCGGGAGAGTAGATGTATCCAAACCTAATGGTCCTGATAAAAAATCATCAATTTGTTGTTGTGTATTCAGAAAGCGGGCAAACTTAGTACTCATGCTGAAAACAGGTTATTGTAAGGAAGTGGCAAAATTAGCCGGAAATCCGGCTGACATTGAAGTTGACTTTGTTTATTGGAGGTTAAGCAGTGGTTATTATAAAAAGTTTAAGAATTAGATACGCTCTATGCTACAGCCATCAATGCCAGCGCCAGTTTCACCGCAATAAACCCCGCATCTTTCTGCTGTCCGATCATCTCTTCCAAATCTTCCCACGTTATCCCCTGCCGGTTTGCCACCACCAGCAATGTTATACAAGTCGCCACGGTTTCGGGTTCTATCGGATTAATAGTCCCTTCGAGACTTTGCCATCGCCGGGTATCTTTACTGAGTAATCGCGGGCGTGTATGCATGCGCGTGAGTAGCGGCTTCCATATGGCCGCCAGTTCATTTGCCGTTGTAGCATCTGCTGTTGCTTCCAGCGCCTCTATGTACAACCGGATAGGTATTTGAAGCCTGCCGGCAGGTTCCTGCCAGGCGGATATATCGACAGCGGTACCCTGGAAATAGCTGTTTAATAGCTGGTAAAATTGCAGATCGGGCGTAGGATCAGGACCAGCATCCATATCAATGGACTGGTTACTGCAGATGGCTGCAATAATACCGTAGGTATCGGTAGCGCGGGTAAAGAATGTCGTGGCCCGGGTAAACCATTCCCTGGCGGCAACCTGGTTATACAACATCTCATAGCCGGCGGCTTTCATATAGCTGCCCGCGATAGTGGCATAATCGTCAGACGCTCCGCTGTCCAGGTAAGTGGCGTAGCTGCTATAGGCATTGGCCAGCGTGGTCAGCGTTTCCTTATCGAGCTGCAATAAAGGTGAAAAATCGGTCATCACCCTGCAACTTACAATTTTATCCCATGGTATGTATAATTAGCTTGTAAGGCCCAGCCGTTACCGGCTGGGTACTCATACATTATGCGATAGGAGCGGTTTGCAGCGCCAGCTGTTCAAACCTGGCCTGGAAAAACCGCAGGTACTTCGGTTCCAAAGTAAACGCCAGTCCGGGGATGTTGAACCTGTTCTCATAGGCATCTATGATGGTATCGGCTACCACATCCATATGCGAGAGGGTATACACCCTTCTGGGGATAGCAAGGCGTACCAGCTCCAGTGAGGGATAGTGGTGATCGCCGGTTTCTTTGTTACGGCCTGCGGATACAATGCCACGTTCTACGGAACGGATACCGCCGGTTTCATACAACGCTACGGTCAGCGCCTGCGCCGGGAAACTGGTTTGCGGGATATGTGGCAGAAAGGTGCGGGCATTGAGGAACACGCCATGGGTACCGATAGGATTTAATACCGGTACACCGGCTTCTTTGAGCAGATTGCCGAGGTAGTGCACCTGGTATACACGGGCGGCGATATGTGCCTCTTCCACCGATTCGGTGATGCCGATAGCCATCGCTTCCATATCGCGTCCGGCAAGGCCTCCATAGGTATGCATACCTTCGTAAACGATCACCAGGTTCTTGGCTTCTTCATACAATCCTTCATCATTCAATGCCAGGAACCCGCCTATGTTAACCAGTGCATCTTTTTTGCCGCTCATGACGGCGCCATCAGTAAGGGCACAGATTTCCTTCACAATGGCGGCCACGGTTTTATGTTCATAGCCGGGCTCATGCTGCTGTATCATAAAGGCGTTTTCAGCTACCCGCGCCATATCATGGATAATACGGATACCATGTTGCTGTGTGAGCCGCCGTACCTGCCGCATATTATCCAGCGATATGGGCTGCCCGCCTGCCATATTCACGGTGGTGGCTAAACTGAGATAGGCAATATTGGCAGCGCCCACCTGTTGGATGACAGCTTCCAGTTTTTGCAGATCGATATTGCCTTTAAAAGGAAAAACGGAGTCCGGATCATGGGCTTCATCTATAATCACATCGATAAAATTACCACCTGCCAGCTCCTGATGAAGCCGTGTGGTGGTGAAATACATATTACCCGGTACGTACATGCCTGGCCGTATCAGCAGGCGGGAGATGAGGTGCTCGGCCCCGCGTCCCTGATGGGTGGGCACAATGTAACGGTATCCATAGTACTGTTGCACGACCTCTTCCAGGTGAAAGAAATTACGGCTGCCGGAATAGGCTTCGTCGCCCAGCATCATCCCGGCCCATTGACGGTCACTCATGGCGCTGGTACCGCTGTCGGTAAGCAGATCAATGTATACATCTGCTGACTTTAACTGGAAAGTGTTGAAGCCGGCAGCTGCAATCAGTTTTTTGCGCTCCTCGGGAGACGTTTTTCGCAGTGGCTCTACCATCTTGATTTTGTAGGGCTCTGCCCAGTGGGATCTTTTCATAAGATTGTTCAGGTGTTGTTGGGTTACAATAATCTTTTAAATATAAAACACCTGACTGCGATGCCTGTTGCAGGCAGGCAGGATAATTTTAAAGATACCACGTTTAAAACCGATTTATATGCGTACTGATTTACATGTCACTCCTGAGCATACTGCCGGCATTCTCCGGCATATTACCAATCACTGGGTTTCCTGTTGTGTATATGTCGCCGCCAAACTTAATCTTGCGGATATCTTGTCCGGCGGACCAATGGATATTGCCGGACTTGCAGCAGAAACGGGAACACATCCTCCTTCTTTACACCGGGTCATGAAACTACTGGCAGCCAACGGCATTTTTGAGGAACAGTCGTCAGGCATGTTTGTTAATACTCCCAATGCCACGGCATTAATGGCGGATGTGGAAGGTAGTATGAAAGCCTTTGTGTTGGCTGAATTAGGTGATTTTTATGCGCCCTGGGGCGATCTGGAAGGTAGCGTCCGGACTGGTAAAACAGCCTTTGATGTGCATTATGGTGCCGACCTGTGGAAGTTTTACAAAACACATGCGGACAAAGGACTGAACTTTATGAAGGCGATGACCGACGTGACAAGCTTCCTGAGCCCGGCTATCCTGGATAAATATGATTTTTCTGTTTTTGACACGATCATTGACGTAGGTGGCAGCAATGGTGCGCTGCTGTCGGCCATTTTGAAAAAGACGCCGGGGCCTGCAGGCATTGTATTCGATGTGCCTTATGTGGTAGAACAAACGGCCGCTATCCTGGCCGCAGATCCATTGCTGCGTCACCGTTGTATCACTATCAGCGGTAACTTCTTTGAACAGGTACCGGCAGGAGCTGACGCCTATCTGTTGAAAATGATCATCCATGACTGGAATGATGAAGATGCTATCCGTATCCTGAGCGTATGCAGCAAAGCCATGAAAAAGGAAAGCAAAATACTGATCGTTGATGGCGTGGTACCTGAAGATAACAGCTTACACGGTTCCAAATTCATGGACGTAAACATGTTGGTGGTAACCGGTGGAAAAGAAAGGACAGCCGCAGAATTTGATGAACTGTTCCGCCGTTCCGGTCTCCGGCTTACCCGCATTATCGACCTGGACATCACTGAAGTAAGTATAGTGGAAGGTGAAAAAATATAGGTACTGCCGTTAAAAAGCAGTATTTTTCAGGTATTGATTACGCCTATGCCTGAAACAATGAAGAAGAAAATTAACTGGAAAGAAATACTAATGGGCACCTGGTATTTTATAGTAGCCATGGTCGCTGTGATGCTGCATGTAATACAATTTGCTTTTAATGAACTGGCTTTTATGCCCAGGATATATATGTGGTTGTTATTCCTGGGGGCGGGGATACCATTTGCCTGGTGGACTTCACGCGTGCTCCATAACTGGCTTAACCGTATTTTTGATAATCCTACGGGTGGTCGGTTGAATAATCCCGGCTATATAGCCACTATGTTTTTGCTGTTATCCTGGTTACCGCCGGCACTCGTGATGACTACTAATTATGTGCTGGCAGGTGAACCATCCAAAGTAACGTTGCCGGTGCTGGAACATGGTACCAGCAGTGGTGGTGGCCGTGTTAGCAAAACATACAATTGGGTGAGGGTAGAGAAAAATGGTTACAGCAGAAAAATGACATTGCCCGATAGTATCGCTCCGCAAACAGTAGATAGTGTGGAGCTGGAGGTCAGGGATGGTGGACTGGGCTATGAATGTTATATGTATCCCCGTTTTATCCGGCATTAAAACAAAGGTTGTAAGTGTTACCTTACAACCTTTTGATATCATCCGTTTATATTTCGATGATCTTTGGCTCATGCCCGGCATAAGTCAGAAAATCATCTATCACCCATGCTGTACTGATCTTCATATAACTGGTAGTGGTGCCATCACTGCAGCCGTACCAGGTTTCTGATAACACTTCTTTATCGATCACTACCTGTATCTTATTTTCCGGGTCCAGCAAAACACCGAAGATGGTAGCCGCGCCGACGGCGGTGCCCAACAGCTTGTCCAGCAGTTCCACGGAGGCGAAAGACAACCGTGCAATGCCTAAAACACTGCTCAGGTCTTTTGTCTTAAAAGGTTTTTCAGCGGTGGTGACGAACAGATAAAAATGGGTCTGCTGCCGGTTACAAAGAAAAAGCGTCTTCACTGTTTTCATATTCAGGCGCTGATTGATCCGGATACAATCCTCCATGGTGATCGCTGCATCGGTATCTACCCGTTCAAAGGAAACCTTTTGTTCCTGCAGCAGGGTATACACCATTTCCTGCAACGGTGTCTTAAATTCAGCTGGTGGTGTATGCCTGACTTCACTGGTATAAAACATGATCAGTTTTTTAACGATTTGTAATAATTCATGACGGAGATAGCCGCCAGCATGATCATCATCCCTGTTATCTGCAGGGGGCTGATCGCCTCCTGTAATACAAGATAGGCACATAAAATGGCAACGGGAAATTCTATGGTCATCAGGATGGCGCTGGTGCCTGCCCCGATTTTAGGAATACCGGCGGCAAAAAGGGCTGTGGGAATGGTGGTGCCCACTATCGCCAGAAATAAAGCCCATGATAAAAACGTATAACCGAAATGGTTAGCAGAGACAATGACGGGCGCATTGATCAGGAAAATGGTGAGGGCGGAACCAGTCATAATAAGCGTGCTTTTAGCCTGCCACCGTACGCCTTTACCTACCCTGCTGTTGGCTACAATATACACGGCATAGGTAAACGACGACGCCAATGCCAGCATCAGTCCCTGCCAGGAGAAGGAAAGCCCCGGCTGCAGTAAATCGCCGGCCATCACGGTACCTACCAGTATAAACGCTACGGTCACCAACGCTGGCCTGCCCGGCCGCTGCCGGAAAATAAGCCATTCGAGTAAAAGACTAAACCAGGTGAACTGCATCAATATTACAATCGCCAGCGAGGCTGAAATATAACTGACGGACTGATAATAAAGAAAGTTTGTCAGCCCGGCACTACTACCCACCAGCAGCAACGACAGCAGTCCCTTACGGTCTGGCTTTTCGCCCTTGCCGGCGATCAGCAGACAAGTACCCAGCAACAGCGCCGCTAAAAGCGCCTGTGAAAAGGCTATTTCTGCGGCATAATAACCCCTTGAATAGGATAGTTTAACAAATGAAGACATCGTGCCATACAGGATTCCTCCCAGTAGGACCATGAAAGAATATTTCAAATTTTTCATTTCAAGATTGTATAATAAATATGAATGATGAACCACCGGCAAATGCAGCGGCTAAACAACCTTGAATACAAACAATAAAGTGTATACGAATGCGATCCTGCCTTCAGGCAGAAGGTGGTATGAAATCCGGTTATTCAGCCTTAGGCTACCGGCGGAGGTGTGTTGGAGGCGAAGCGATGTCCCATAGTATAGATTGTATATCCGGTTAAAGATAATAAAATATATTCAGCTTAATAAGCGCCCGCTATACAATAGTTCCATAACAGGGCCAGTCCGTTGTATAAAAGGTGAATGAGCATAGTGGTAGTAAAGGCAGGCCGGTACTGTTCTTTGGAATGAACGTAACTATACGCCAGCACGATACCGGGAACATACATGGTCAGCACATAACCATTGGAGTAGGTATGACCGAAAGCGAAGAACAGCGCCGATAAAATGATATAGGTGTGTTTAAACCAATGCTGTAGCCTCTCTCTGAAAATGCCAATAATGGCATAAGGGAGCGCCTGACAAATGAAGGTCTCTATGGGTGGCGCCAGTATTACCGCCATAAAAATAGCTTCTGCAACGCTTTTGGGTTTGAATCCGCCGATATCCTGCTGCAAAAACGAGAAGGCATAATCCATCAGAAAGGCGTACGAAAAACTAATCAGGGTACATATCAGGATGAACCGGAAATCGATCTTACGTTGTGGCATCGGGTTAGCATCATGCATATTTTTAGGGATACGGGTTTAGGGCGGCAAGTTACATTTTTTAAGATAGATGATAATGCCTATTTCTTTGAAGGTGTTACCGGAAGTCCATTCGCTTCCCGTATCAACTGAAAAATATGGTCCGGCCGTACAACTGCATAATCCGTACTCAGGGAGAGTGCCACATTTTTAAAACTGGTCGGGGTAACACCCTGCCACGGCTGCGCCTGTACGATAATAAAACGTGGTGTATGCCCGTCCCAATCCCGGGAAGCTGCGGCAATATGATCTTTCATGGCCTGTTCATTAGTGCAGTAGTTACAGGAAAGCGCCATGCCGGGCAGGCTGTTGTCGTAAACCGTCAGCCCGCCGCCGGTGTTCTGGGCTGTCATCCCCAGCAATGAGGGGGCTTTACGGGCATAAGTCTGACCGGTATTTTGACTGATCCCTCCGGTGATGGTATTCCAGATGGTAACTACCCGGAATCCTGCGCGTTGATTGTAGGCTTCCGTTCTGGCGACGAAGGCATCCAGCAGCGATTGATCGGGCCAGCTGTTAGGATACGTATAGCCGTAACCGGAAGGACCGGATATCAGGTTGTCATTATCAGTGGCTGTCTGCCAATAATAGTGGAGCGCTCCCGGCATAGCATCTACCATAGCGGGAGATAAGGTCCATCCCATCGGAACGGCGCCGCGGTCCGGATTGTTCCAGAGTTTACGCATCAGGTGCTCGATGTACTGCAGGTTATCGCCGTCACTGAGGATAAAAGCTACGTAAAGTTTAGCCTGTAATACCGGTTTGGGCGGAACAGGCTTTATGCCGGTAGTCCGTGGGGTACCGCTGTGCAACGTGAGGTTGGAGCACCAGTCGCTGGCAATGGTGGCAATGCCATAGCGGGAAGCCCGCTCTATTCCCGGCGCTTCCTCCGGCCACCATCCCATGAAATTACCGCCTGCGGGCATGGAAGCGAGGAAGTTGTTGAGCAGCGCGCTTTCCGCCGGTACGGCGGGATCTAACCATATTACGGCTGCGCCCAGCGCGGTGGCATATTCCCGCAACGCGGCTTTATGGGCATTCGGATTCAACCCAATCAGCAACCGGTGATCGAGCTGAGGCCAATAGGTGTTATATAAGGTTTGATATACCTGTAGTTTACTGCTGAATTGTCCCCGTAAGTCCAGTACCACGGACAGATGATAAGGAGCCGCGGTTAAGCGGGATAACAGCCGGGGAGATACGACCAATGCACGCCGGTCTTTGGCGAGCATCGTTGCCAGGTTGACCGTATGCAGTTGCGCAGTGTCATAAACAATTAAACCGGTTATTTCAGGGCGGTATTTACTGATAAGGCTCCACTTGTCCGCCACCTCGGTCCATTTGAAGCCAAGGGATTGCAACCAGGTATAGGGCCCTTCTGCAAATGCATCTCCTTCGTAAGAGAAAATACGCGGTTGTTTCCGGTTCACAATCCCTTTCAAGGAGGCAAACAGGTACATTTCATCCGCACTGGAAGCGGGCTCCCGAAGCAGGATCAGGTCCTGCATGGATGCAGGCGCCGGGAAAGAGGGGAGTACTTGTCCCGCCGGCCACTGGATCTGCCCGGCTAACGGGGCGGTTATCAGCAATTGCAATGCAACAATCCAGGAAAACAATGCTTTCGGATTTGCCATAGGTCAAAAATGAGTGAATAACGTGGAAGTCAAAAAATTACGTTTAGTCAACCTATTTATAGTTAAACTGTTTAGTATAAAAATAGAAAAATAATTTTCTAACCTTAAAAAAGTATCCCATGCAAGTCGTTACAATTACTGAATTCGTCCTGATGCTCTTGTTAATTATTGTAGTCTGCCTTTCGGCCATTACAACTTTTCCTAAAGGGCATATTTGACGCCTGTGGACCTTGGTGCCGGCTTCTTTATTTACCTGACCACTTTCCTGCTTCAAAATCCCCGAAGTATGGCATGTATTGTATATATTTATATATGATAAGAGATTGCTTTTTTAATTATTTTAGATAGAGTCTTTTAATCTTTTATCCACATTGCCTATCACGAGATCATACGACGAATCATCCCTGCTGGTAAGCGTTGCAGGAGGTGATGAACGTGCCTACCGCTCCATTTTTGATCATCACTGGAATCGTATTTACCAGGTTGCCCGGTCTATGCTTAGGGATCCCGATGATGCCCGCGAAGCGGTGCAACTGGTGTTTATCCGTTTATGGGAAAAACGGGCTCACCTGCCTCAGGTCGAAAACTTCGATGCATGGTTGTTCATCGTGGCCAGGAATACCATCCTGAGCCAGTTGAAAAAGAAAGCCACGGAAGCTGTAATGCTGGCAGATGACCTTCCGCTGGAGGACCAGCTGACGCCTGAAATGGTGATGGAATACAAACAAACATCGCTGCTGATACAGGAGGCCCTCACCCGGCTCCCCCCGCAACAATTACAGGTATATAAACTCAGTCGGGAAAAGGGTCTTACCCATGCACAGATAGCGGAGCAGATGAATATCAGCCCTGCCACCGTAAAAAGCCACATCATCAGAGCGCTGCACACGCTGAAAGCCTATATTCATGAAAGAGGCGGACATACGTTGCTCATTATCTGGCTGCTTAGCAGGGTCATCGATTAAAAAAGAATTTTTGCGGCATATAATAGAATAGTTATGCATGAGACATCGGAATTGTTCCGTCAACTGACAGATAAATACCTGGCTGATACGATCACTGCTCCTGAAAAGGAACTGTTGTTCAGTATGATCAGCGAAGGCGCCTGCTTGCCCGAACTGGAGCAGATAGTGGCTGAAATCTGGGAACAACCGCTGACAGCAGGGGAAGATATCGTATTAAGGGAACAGATTTTCAACAATATCACTGCACGCCGGACAAAAGTAAAACAACTGAACATCCGGCGATGGCTGGCTGTGGCCGCAGCAGTATTGTTGTTGGGCGCTGTGGGTACCATGCTCCTGCTAAAAAAGGACCGCCCCGCACCATTGGCCGTCGTGCAACCGGGCGGAGCGGTACTGATCCTGGGAGACCAGTCCCAGGTACCATTGGACAGCAACGGCAACAAAGTGATGAGCCAGGACGGAGCCCATGTGGTGCAACAAGGCGCTCAGCTCACGTATACAGCCGCCAGCCCCGCCTCCGGCACGCTTACCTACAACACCCTGCGGACGGCCGTCGGCGGACAATTTAAACTCATCCTGCCGGATGGCACCCACCTATGGATCAATGCTGGTTCTACTGTCAGGTATCCTGCCGTTTTCTCCGGTAACGAAAGACAGATTGAGGTCACCGGCGAAGTATACATGGAAGTGCAGCCGGATAAAAGACCCTTCTCGGTGTCTACTCCCCACGAAACCGTGCAGGTGTTGGGTACGGCATTTAATATCAGCGCCTATAACGAAGAGCCATATACGCTTACTACCCTGGTGTCCGGCAAAATCAGCGTGGTGAACAGTAATAACACGACCGTCACCTTACGACCGGGTCAACAGGCAACCGTCAGTCACCAGCCTGCAACAAACATCCCCGTAAAAGAAGCCGATATAGAACAGGTAATAGCCTGGAAAAACGGGTATTTTAACTTTGAAAACGAAAGATTGTCAGCCATTTTCCGGTTGTTATCAAGATGGTACAATGTGCAATTTGAAGCGGAAGGCAAAGTGGCAGATCTGCAATTCAGTGCGGTCATTGCCCGCTCTGCTTCACTGGACAAAGTATTGTCAGAATTGGCGGCTACCGGAGCGGTGAACTTTTCCAGGGAAGGAAATATCATCAGGGCCAGAGAAGTGAAACATTAAATCACATACCGCGCATAGCAGTTTTATTGATGATGAGAATTTATTGCCTACTGTTAATGGCAGGTTGCCTGGTGGCTTCCGTTTGTTATGCTCAGATCACGTTGTCCGGGAAGGATATGACGTTTCCCCACCTGTTTAAACAGATCCGGAAACAAACTGGCTATCGCTTTGTGTATAATAACAACATGCTGCCGCAAAATAAACGCATCGACGTATCGGTAAAGGACGCCTCCATCAATACAATCCTCGACAAATACCTGCGGCCGGTTATGCTGACCTATGAAATCCGCCCGGATAAAACGATTATCATCCGGCAATTAAAAGAAGAAAGTCCGCTGCCTGCATCGCCGGCTGGTTCGCTGTTGCAGGGACAGGTAACCAATGAAAACGGGGAACCGCTGCCCGGCGCCACCATCGCGGTGAAAGGAACGCGTATAGGCGCTACCTCCGATGGCTCCGGCAATTTTACGCTGACGGTTCCCCATGAAAGCACAGTCATTTTGGTCTCCTTTGTTGGTCATCTCCCCCGGGAAATACAACCCTGGAATGGACATAAAATAATACAATTAACCACCACCATCAAAACTATGGGGGATGTGACCATTACTACGGGGATGTTTCATCGCAACAAAACCATCTTCTCCGGGGCCACGGCAACTTTCACCGGCCAGGAACTACGCCGCATCGGTACACTCAACATACTGGAAAGCCTGAAAACACTGGACCCTTCATTTCTGATAATACCCAATAATATAGCCGGTTCCAATCCTAACCAAATACCCCGGGTGGAAGTCAGGGGAAAAACAGGACTTTCTTCCAATACCGTAAGAGACCAGTTCTCCAACGATCCTAATCAACCGCTGTTTATCCTCAATGGCATGGAAACCACACTGCAACAGATCATCGATCTGGATATGAACAGGGTCGCTTCCGTTACTTTGCTGAAAGATGCTGCCTCTACGGCGTTATACGGTTCAAGGGCGGCTAATGGGGTAGTAGTGGTAGAAACCGTGAGACCCAAACCAGGAGAACTACGCATTTCCTATAGCACTACTATGCGGCTGGAAGCACCGGTGCTCGGTGATTATAATATGATGAATGCCGCCGAACTCCTGGAATTTCAACGTCTGTCAGGGTTGTATGAACCGGGCTTTTATGCCGGCAGTATTAATAATGATAACCTTTACAACCAACGCCTGGCGGAAGTAGTCAGCGGTGTGAACAGTTATTGGCTTACTGCTCCGCTCCGCAACAGTTTTACACAGGCCCACTCGGTAAATGCCGGCGGCGGCAACAATGAATTTCAGTATAACATCGGTCTGAATTACCGGGGATTGAATGGCGTGATGAAAGGCTCCGACCGGAAAACAGCCGGCGCTATGATAGACCTGAACTACCAAAGAGGAAAGATAAAAGTGGCTAATTCACTTTATATCAACGGTGCTGATGCCAACGAATCTCCTTATGGCGCTTTCAGTGATTATGTAAAACTCAGCCCCTACTACCGCAAAAAGAAAGCGGACGGCAGTCTGAATACTGACCGGTACCTGGAAGTTTTCAGAGTAGTGACCGACAACAACGACTTTGATACCCTTCGTGTAGCTAATCCTTTGTATAATACCCGGCTGGGAGGCGAAAACAACACTACTAGCCTGTTGCTGCAGGACCTGTTGAACCTGATTTACGATGTTGCACCATCATGGCGGATCTCCGGAGGCTTTCAACTAGCTAAAAACAGTGGTAAATCAGTTGTCTTTGTCCCCTCCGATAATACACAGTTTGAGGGAATGGCCGCCAACCAGAAAGGACAATACACCGAAACCCGCACGGATGCTTTCTCTTATCAGGGCAATCTCATGCTCACCTACCGGAAGGTACTGAATGAGGTACACAGCATCAATGGTAATCTGCGCTCGGAAATACAGGAGCAAGGCCAAACGGTGACCGGCTTTTCTGCCGTGGGTTTCCCCTCCGGCGTACGCCCCAATCCCGCTAACGCCGGTAGCTATCCCTTTTCCTCCAAACCGGTTTTTCAGAAAACAAAAGCGCGGCGTGTCAACGCATTGGCCAGTATTAACTACGCTTATAAAAGCCGTTATTATATTGATGCTACCTACCGGCTGGATGGCTCCACCGTCTTCGGTTCCGAAAAAAAATACGCTCCTTTCTGGTCAATAGGCGCCGGATGGAACGTCAGCAATGAACTGGAAGTGCAAAAGCTGACCTGGTTAAATAATCTGCGTATACGCGCCAATATCGGTATGACCGGTAATCAATCGCTGGGTACCTATGTATCCACCTCTGTATTCGGGTTTGAAAAGGATAACAATGTATTTGGACAAGGGCTCTATATGCAGCAACTGGGTAATCCTTTATTGCAATGGCAACGTACCCGCAGCACCAATATTGGTCTGGATGCAGGTTTGTGGAATAACCGCCTGATGGCGACGATCGATGTCTACGAAAAATATACGAATCCACTGGTGGTAGTAGGTACCAAACCGGCATCCGTTGGAGTGGCGACTTACGCTTTCAACGTGGGCTCTCTCCTTAGCAGGGGAGTAGAAGCGAACATTCATTTTTCACCGGTCTACAAACAGGAGAAAAATATCCAGTGGACCCTCGGGGTGATGGGGGCTTTCTATAAGAGCCGGTACGGCGGATTCTCCAACCTGCTCAAAAACCTGAACGATTCCGCTTTGCAGTACAATTCACTGCAACGTTACCTGGATGGCTATGGCCCTGATGAGCTGTGGGCGGTCCGCTCGTTGGGCATCGATCCGGTCTCCGGCCAGGAATTGTTCCTGAAAAAAGATGGTACCCATACCTTTATTTACGACCCTGCAGACATCTCACCGGTAGGCGATGGCAGACCGCTGGTACAGGGTGTTGTCAGCTCTAACTTTACCTATAAAGGTTTCCGGCTGGGAATCAATCTCCGTTACAGTGTACGGCAGCTGATCATGAACCAGGCGCTCTATTCCAAAGTGGAAAATATCTCTTTTGCTGATCTGGCTAATAACCAGGATAAACGCGCCCTGGCGCTGCGCTGGAAACAACCGGGTGACCAGGCAGCATTTAAAGGAATCAGTATTACAGATAATACACCCATATCTTCCCGTTTTCTCCAGCACGAAAGTTATCTCTCGGGAGAATCCATCAGCACAGGATATGAAATGTATGCCAACAAACATCGCTGGATGCACCGCTGCAAATTGCAGGGGCTCCGGCTGGAATTGATTATGAATGATGTTTTCCGGTTGTCAACTATTCAATCAGAGAGAGGAATTGAATATCCGTTCAGCAAGGCAGTGTCTTTTAATCTCAATGCTTTCTTTTAATCGCCAGTTATGCAACGTGTAATATGTATTTTGGCTCTGGCCTTTACAACCTTCCTGGTATCCTGTAATAAATACCTGGAGATACAACCGGAAGACCGGCTGCTGGAAGGTACCGTTTACGGTGACCGCGCTACCATCCGTAGTGCGCTGAATGGTGTATACCTCAACCTGGCTAAACCGGCGCTTTATGGCGGCCAGTATTCCTGTACTACACTGGACGTATTGGCGCAGTATTATAACATCACACAAGTATATAATCACCCGTTTCGACAGATTGCCCATTATAACTACCATGATGCGGATGCAAAAAAGTATATCACTACGTTGTGGGATAGTAGTTATACTGCCATACTGAATCTGAACACTTTTATCAGTCAACTGGAATCGGACAGTAGTAAGGTCCCGCAGGAGGAAAGACTGCTGATGCTGGGAGAAGCCTATGGTCTCCGCGGGTTTATTACCTTCGACCTGCTGCGCCTTTTTGGACCGGTATACAAAACTGACTCAGCGAAAACAGCTATTCCTTATCCTACTGCACCGAAATGGGAGGTACAACCTTTCCTGCCAGCCAATAAAGTGATGTCTAATATACTGGCGGATGTTGCGCATGCTGTTACTTTATTGGAGAAAGACCCCGTTCGTACGCAGGGAGTACGTATAGCCGCTTCGGGTGAGGATGTATTCTTCAGTTTACGTAACCGCCGTATGAATTATTTTGCTGCACGTGCCTTGAATGCGAGGGTATTATTATACCAGGGGAATATCATAGCCGCCAGGGATGTGGCTACTGCTGTGATCACGGACGCAGGCACCTGGTTTCCCTGGAGTCCCGGTGCTTCAACTGCGCCGGGCATAGCCAATCCCGACAAAGTATTTTCGTCTGAAGTGCTGTTCGGCCTAGAGAATATCAACCTGTACACCGTCCGGCAAGCCTGGTTCCTGGCATCTAAACCGGAGTGGCAGATACTCATCCCGGCCTCCGGCCGTCTGGATGATATCTATGAACGTGATCTGAATGATTACCGCTACCGGTCCTGGTTTATAATAGATCCAACTTCCAACAGGCTCGATAAAACCTTTTATAAATATGAAGATGTATCGGATCCTGGTCAACTTTTCCGGCATTTGCAACCGGAAATAAGAATGTCGGAAATGTATTACATCGCTGCTGAAGGTGCTGCCGACGATAATAGCGCTGCTGAGTTGCTTAACACGGTACGCGCTAACCGGGGCCTGTCTAAGCTGACAATAAACGGGGACCGGCAAGCCCAACTGACAAAGGAGTACCAGAAGGAGTTTTGGGGAGAAGGACAATTGTTCTACTACTACAAACGGATTAATCAATCCGTTGTCATCAATGGCTTCGGTGGTGGTACTACCCGCATGACCAGCGCACAGTACGTAGTACCGTTACCGTTATCCGAAACCTCATTCCGCTAAAATAACATGTATGAAAAAGATCAGTGTGTTGATATGTCTCCTCTGGTGTTTCGTTGCCTGCAAAAAGGAAGGGCTAATGGGTTATGAAGGCGGTAACAGCATCTACATGTATATACCGGGATATTGGGCCTTTCAGTCAGATACCAGTATTATTGACTTTACGAAAAGCAGGGTACAACAGGATACCTCCCTGCCTCTTCGTTTTGCCATAGTAGGACAAATGGCCTCTGTCGATAGGCCATTTAAGCTGTTGATATCAGATAGCAGCACCGCTGTGGTGAACCGGGATTATGTGCTGCCTCCGGCAGATAGTTTTTATATTCCGGCAGATAGTATACAAACTACGCGGCACCTTCGCATTAAGCGATCCCCCGATTTGAAGGGTAAAACCGTCACGCTGATACTCAAGTTAGGATCCAATGAGCATTTCGCGGCGAATTTGCCGGTGAATACGTCTCCCGTTGGTAATGATCCCCGTTCGGTCACCCGACTCAGGGTTACCATTATCCAATAATGTTTTTCATTATCAGAAACCGACAACATGCGTAAACGGCACTATATACATTTATGGCTCATGGCCACTTTCCTGCAGGTTGCCTGTATGAAGGACAAAGGCAATTACCAGTATGAGTCCATTAACAGGATTATTATTACCGGTATAGACAGCAGTTACACAGTAAGTTATGGTGACAGGCTGAAAGTTAATCCACTACTGTCTTTTACCCAAGAGCAACAGGAAGATACTACTAACTATTCCTACCTGTGGGTCGCCGATCACGTGCTGGGCTATTCATGGATACCCGATACTATTGCTACTACCAGGAACCTGGATGCCGCTATCCGGTTACGCCGTTTCGGTACTTACTATATGTACTACCGTGTAACGGATAAACGAACCGGGGTATTCACGGATGCTTATTTTTATGTAACCATGACTACACCCAGTTTTGAAGGCTGGTTATTGTTGTCTGATGTAGGGAATGGCGACAGCCGGTTAAGCATGGTGTCTCATTTGGGCAACAGGGATACGGTTTATCCTGACATTCTGAAAACAGTTGGAACTGCTTACACGCCTGTAGGTGCGCCTGTATTTGTGGAAACCGCCATTTCAGACTTCCCTCGCCCCGGACAGGATATATATGTCACCTTTGTAGCTACCAGCAAACAATTTGTATACCTGGGACAGGACACGCTGGAATACAGTCCGGCCAATGACATGAAAAAATACGTACCGGCTGCAGTAACTGACTGGAGTGGCGCCCGGTTCAGCACCCTCCTCACGAAAGATGGGCTATTAACACTCAATAAAAATGTCTATGCCATTCTAAGGAACTCGTATGTCGGTCCGGTCAACAATACAGCGGATGGTAAAAGATTTTCTGCTTCCGGTTGGGCTACTTTCAAGCAGTCAATTTCAGCTTTGAGTACCTGCGTATTATTTGATACAGATAAGGGGACTTTTTACCGGTATCCGGGGAATGGTACTACCTGTATCCCCTATACGAATAGCACCCTCTTCGATTTTAACACGGGTAAAGATCTGCTGTACCTGAAACATGTACCCTTTAACGGCGGAGAAGTATTTGCCGTATTACAGGACAGGCTGAATAACAAAAGGTACCTTGCCCGGTTTACCCTCATTGGTACCCAGCACTACTACAGCGAAATAACCGGGGACGATATCTCCGGAGCTACCCAGTTCGCCGTAAGTTCCGATCTCGGGTACCTGTTCTATAGTGCAGGCGGAAAACTCTATGAATATGATCCTGTCAACAACCGTAGTATACTCATGAAGGATTACGGCACAAGGGCTATTTCGCTGATAAAGTTCCAGCAGTTCATTTTTACCTATGATGGTACTGCCAATGCCAGCCGATACCAGGAACTTGCTAAAAAACTGATCGTCTGTACCTATGAGCCGGATGCCCCCTCCAGCTCAGGTATGTTGGATATCTATCATGTGCCGGACGCTAATGCTCCTTTACAATTATACCAGTCGTTCTCCGGCGATATTGGTAAAATAGTGAGTGTATCTTACAGGGATAGATAATAAATTGATTGTTTCGTAATTATATATTATGGATAGATAATAAGGTTCCCTGAAAAGGAACCTTATTTTTTCAGTCAGTGCGTGAAAATTTTTTTTTCACGCACTGCACCTGTTGGCTTTTTCCGGAGTCTTTATAGTATGAAACCCTACAATTAAATAACTATGTATCATTCAGCTGAACAGTTCCTGCAACTGACAGACAAATATCTCGCTGATACTATCACAGCCAGGGAGAAAGGGGTACTGTTCAGTATGATCGCCAGGGGCGCCTATATACCGGAACAAGAGCAAATAGTTGCCCGGATCTGGCAACAACCGCTGACAGCAGCGGAAGATATAACGATGCGTGAGCAAATTATCGGGGGGATCAGTGCACGTCGAAAAAAAGTAAGAAGGTTGAAAATCTGGCGCTGGACGGCCGCTGCAGCGGTGCTGGTGTTAATAGGAGCAGCCGGGAGCATGCGCTTGTGGAGAGAGGAACATCGCTTGGTTTCCCTGCAACAGCGGGCCGGTAAAGTGGTGCTGGTATTAGGGGATGAGTCGCAGGTGCCCCTGGGTAACAGCGGCAACCTGGTCATCAATGAAGGAGGAGCCAGGATTGTACAACAGGGAGCTGAACTGAGGTATACTGCCGGTCATCCGGCCTTAGGAAGGCCCATCTATAATACGCTACGAACAGCTGCCGGAGGCCAGCTTAAATTGGTACTGCCCGACGGCACGCGTGTATGGATCAATGCCGGCTCAACTGTCAGGTATCCTGTCAGGTTCTTCGGAAACAAGCGGCAGATTGAAGTCACCGGGGAAGTATATATGGAAGTAGAACCGGAAAAAAGGCCTTTCCTGGTATCCACTCCACATGAGACGGTGCAGGTATTGGGGACCGCATTTAATGTTCATGCGTATAATGAAGAATCATTTACTGCCACCACCCTGGTGTCTGGCAAAATAAGAATAGTGAACAATTACCAGGCGGCGGTAACGCTGCATCCGGGCCAACAGGCAAGGGTCAACCATCAACCGGTATCAGAAGCGGTCGTCCGGGTTGCGGAGGCAGATATTGAACACGTAGTAGCATGGAAAAACGGATACTTCGATTTTGATAATGAAACATTGGATGACATCTTCCGGTTGCTGTCGAGATGGTATGATGTACAATTTGAAGCGGAGGATAGCGTATCCAGGCTACAGTTCAGCGCTACCATCAACCGCGCTGTAACGCTGGAGGAAGCATTGTCAATACTTTCATCCACCGGGGCCGTGGACTTTTTCCGCGAAGGAAATATCATCAGGGCCCGGATGCCACAATAGTGTATGTAGAAACAAATTATAAATGGATATGGATATGGCAAACAAGAGGTAAAGGCAGTGCCTTGCTAGCAGGTGCTGCCCTTTATTTCCACCTGATCTAAATCGCTAAAATCGAAATGAAGGAAAAACAGGCCTTTCGTCCGCCCGTGAGAGACCCGTTCTCCACCGATACAGTTCAACCCTTTTTGTTGTTTATGTTTAATGTAATGGAAACCACCCTGTGAAGTAAACAGGGTGGCGACCATTACACCACGTTATGGCATTCCTGGCCTGCCACCCATCTTTAGAAAAAATAGGTAATAATAAATGGATAGGTAAAATGATGCAAACCCTGTTTTCCGGCGGCAGGTGTATGCAAGCACGGAGCCTGATCCGCCGGTGAAAGAGTATACCGGTTAACTGCCGGTTCGCAGTATGAATGTATAAGGCTCCTTTTCAGGAGCCTTTTGTATGAATCGCTCCCATGAACAGCGATACCCGGGCCTGAATTTTGTCGCGGATATTTCCAAAAAACATTCTCATAGCCGACAGCGGACATTTTACAATTCAGTTGTTTTTGGAAGCGCGATTGGAGGTAAATCCGTATGCGGGAAAGTGCAATAATGTCGTGCTTCCTTTGATGATTTCATGCTGCCATTTTTCAACCGCTTCCGAAAAATCTGCGGTATCAATAAACGTCTGGTTTTCAATCGGAACTTATCTAGTTTTTCGTTTTTTCGACTTGGAGAACTATAGAAATATAGCTTCTTTGAAAAAGAGATAACGATTCTAGTAATAGACTGAAAATATTTTATTTGATAATAAATATTTGTTTTTCAATTAATATTAAATAATTGATAATAAAATATGTGTTGTATAGTTAACAGATATCTAGCAATGAATCCGATATTTACAAATGATTAACATTTTTTCCGGGGAATATTCTCCTAGTTTATACCTGTAAATTGTTGAAATAATGCTTATTATATTAAAATTGAAAAGTATTAGGCACCACTAGTAAGCAGGGCAAACCAATTTTCATTTTGGTTAACTAAAGCCCCATGAATTGAATTTTTTTTGATCGTTATAGCATAATTTTTTTGTTTTTTTGATATTAAATTGCTGTTTTTTGATATTTTTTTATCAAAAATAAATGCTGAATGAAAGTTTTTTATATTTCAATGTCACCTAGTGGATTTGTGGAAAAAAATTTAATTTTGAATGGTAAGTAAGAAAAGATGGATAAAAAAATAGTACAAATAGATCTTTCAAAAGTAGATGCTGAAATCTTGGAGATAGACCAGGAGTTGAAGGAATTGGCTTTGTCTATTAAACGTCTTGAAAATGAGAGGACTGAGAAGGTTCGATTTAAAGAGTTCATATTGGCTAACATGGACAAATATGGAAAGCCACTTGATATCGTCCCTAAGATTACGATGTCAAAAGGTAAACATGACATCTCTGATTTTGTACTCAATTATCTTCGTAAATATGGAAATGTGAAGGTGAGTAGCCTTATTGAAAGTTATGCCAGTGATACAGGAAAAGATAGTAATCTGGCCAGAAGCAACGTTTCAAATGCACTTACCAGATTGAAAGGCAGTGGCAAAGTAGAAAATGAAAAAGATGACAATGGAAAAAGTATTTGGAGATTAAAAAAATCAGAAGACTGATTTATATAGTCTTCTGATTTTTTGAACTGAAGATTGGAGGTGTAGTCAATATATGCTACTGACCACATTAGAGTTCTTGCAAGTAAAACCAACTCATTGCTTGATTCGAAAAACGCAAGCCCCTTTCTTTATACAGGATTTAACAGGCGGGGATGGTTCCCCCGTCTTTCCTGTTTAAACAAATATACAAAAGTATTCAACTAGCTCCGGCATTATTCATTTTCAGCTTTAATTTGTATTGGATGCACACTCTAAAAGGTACTGGTACCAGCAGGAGAGGTTGTTCTCGTATTACACACTAAAACAAACAATCCATGCTATTTGCACCCAGCATAAAAACAAAAAAGGACAAACCGAAGTTTGTCCTTTTTGTGCCCAGAACTGGATTCGAACCAGCACACCCTTGCGGGCGCTGCGACCTGAACACAGTGCGTCTACCAATTTCGCCATCTGGGCAGGGCTGTGTCCCTCGTTAAAGGGATTGCAAAGGTAGGTTTTTTTTAATATCTGCCAAATTTATTTAAAAAAAGAAGCAATAAAACAGCGAAATCCGCTGCCCTATTGCTTCTTAATATATTACACGGCTACGTTAAACTCACGCAGGGTATCGTTTAAGCTCGTCTTCAGATCGGTGGAAGCTTTACGCTGACCGATAATCAGGGCGCAGGATACCTGGTATTCACCGGCAGGGAACTTCTTGGTATAAGTGCCCGGAATCACCACGCTGCGGGCTGGTACACGGCCTTTGTATTCAACCGGTGCGGAACCGCTCACATCAATGATTTTGGTGGACTGTGTCAGCACTACGTTAGCACCCAGTACGGCTTCTTTTTCTACATGCACGCCTTCTACCACGATGCAACGGGAACCCAGGAAACAGCCATCTTCAATAATCACCGGGCTGGCCTGTAATGGCTCCAATACACCACCAATACCTACACCACCGCTCAGATGCACGTGTTTACCGATCTGTGCACAGGAACCCACGGTGGCCCAGGTGTCTACCATGGTACCTTCGTCTACATACGCACCAATGTTCACATAGGAAGGCATCAGGATACAACCTTTGGAGATATAGGCGCCGTAACGGGCAATCGCATGTGGAACTACACGCACACCCAGATCTTTATAGTTGGTCTTCAGCTTCATCTTATCGTAAAACTCGAAAGGCGGAACTGACATGGTTTCCATCGGTTGAATGGTGAAGTACAGCAGGATAGCCTGTTTCACCCACTCATTCACTACCCAGCCATTATCTGTTGGCTGCGCTACTCTCAGATTGCCTTTGTCTACCGCTTCTATTACCGCTTTCACAGCATCCGCATATTGCGTTTCCTGTAACAGGCTTCTGTCAGCCCAGGCAGCCTGTATTTGTTGTTGTAAATCCATTTGTGCTTTTTTCGCAAAAGTAATATCTAATAAATGAAATAACGAATAACGAATTTCTTTCGTGGGACTTCGTATTTTCGCA
Organism: Chitinophaga qingshengii; assembly: GCF_014529935.1. Lineage (GTDB taxonomy): Bacteria > Bacteroidota > Bacteroidia > Chitinophagales > Chitinophagaceae > Chitinophaga > Chitinophaga qingshengii. The sequence continues at coordinate 1,712,375 of NZ_JACVFC010000001.1, read as the reverse complement.
ACATATGAAGATTGGTTTTGATGCCAAGCGTGCTTTTCAGAACGATACAGGACTGGGCAATTACAGCCGTACCCTGATCTCTTCCCTGGCAGCTGGTTTCCCGGAGCACCAGTATTTCCTGTTCGCTCCCAAACAAACAGATATGTACAATGCACCAGGTATGCCGGTGATATTACCTGGAAATACCTGGCATCGCTGGTTCAAATCGGCCTGGCGAAGCCGCTATGTGGTGAAAGATCTGCAACGCTATGGTATCGATCTGTACCACGGCCTCAGTCACGAAATCCCTTTCGGTATCCCCGGCAGTGGCGTAAAGTCAGTCGTTACCATGCACGACCTGATCTTTGAAAGATACCCGCAACAGTACAACCCCATCGATGTGTTTACCTATCGCCGTAAAGCCCGCTACGCCTGCGAACAGGCGGATAAAGTGGTGGCTATCAGTGAACAAACCCGGCAAGATCTGATTTCCTTTTATCATACGGACCCGGACAAAATCGAGGTGGTATACCAAAGCTGTGATCCCGCTTTTGCGGTCCCGCATACACCGGCAGATATACAGGCGTTTCGTGCCCGTTATCACCTGCCCGGTCAATATTTCCTGTATGTAGGCTCGGTTATTGAAAGAAAAAACCTGTTGGGCATTGTAACGGCCATGAATACACTGAAAGGTGCGGTGGATGTACCACTGGTGATACTGGGCAATGGCGGCAGCTACAAAAAGAAAGTAAAGGAATACCTGGCGGGGAACGGTCTCTCTGCCCGCATAATATGGCTCAATGAGCAGGAACGCCTGCCTAACGGCGCTCTGCCTTTGTTATACCAGGGTGCGGTGGCGCTACTGTATCCTTCTATATTTGAAGGCTTCGGTATCCCTATCCTGGAAGCATTGTGGAGCGGTACGCCGGTGATTACTTCACATGGCTCCTGTTTTGGAGAAACCGGCGGCGATGCTGCGCTGTATGTAGATCCGCTCAGCACGGCTGATATTGCCGGCGCTATGCGCCGCGTGCTGGCAGAACCCTCCCTGGTAGAGGATATGCGGCGTAAAGGATGGGAACATGCCCGCCGGTTCACACCGGAGCAATGCGCGGCGGATATGATGAAGGTATATGTGGACCTGGAAAAATAAATAACAGCAGATGGATTTTGAACAAGATATCAACGCCGCACTGCCGGTATTACGCAGCGGCGGACTAATCCTGTATCCTACAGATACGATCTGGGGAATCGGGTGTGATGCGACTAATGAAGCAGCGGTAAAAAAAGTATACGAACTGAAACAGCGCAGCGAAAGCAAAAGCCTCGTGATACTCCTGCCGGATGTACGGGATTTGTTGCAGTATGTGTCTAACCCCCGCCCGGACATGGGGGAACTGATCGCTGGTTTTAACCGCCCTACCACGGTGATCTACGAAGGCGCCCTGGGATTGGCGGCCAACGCTATCAGCGAGGATCAGTCGGTGGCCATCCGTATTGTGCAGGACACTTTTTGCCGCCACCTGCTCAAACGCCTGCGTAAACCCCTGGTATCCACTTCTGCCAATATCAGCGGCCAACCAGCCCCGGCCAGTTTCGCCGATGTATCGCCGGAAATTGTAAATGGAGTAGATTATGTGGTAAAATACCGTCAGGATGAAGCCGCTACCGGTGTGGCTTCCAGGATAATCAGGATTGGAAAAGATGGATCAATAGCCATAATCCGGGATTAAACGCCATTATTTATTACATTTGCGCCCTGATTTCAGCGAAAGGAACAAAATTTTAATATGATCAGCAGCAAGCCATTAGACATTCCCTGCTCCCTGCAGGAACGGAAAGTGTTGGAGAAGATTGCGCTGGCGGCCCACGACCTGGGCGTGCCGGCCTATCTGATCGGAGGCTTCGTACGCGATAAATTATTGGGAAGAAGAACAAAAGATATGGACGTTGTGTGCGTGGGAGATGGTATTGCCCTGGCACACCAGGTCGCTGCTGCCCTGGGCGATAATGTACCTGTCGCCTTCTTTAAAACCTACGGCACCGCCCAGGTGAAATGGCATGAGTTCGAAATAGAATTTGTGGGCGCCCGTAAAGAAAGTTACCGCCGCGAATCCCGCAATCCCGAAGTGGTGGCCGGTACCCTGCAGGACGACCAAAACCGCCGCGATTTTACCATCAACGCACTGGCTGTCAGCCTACGGGATGCAGACTACGGGACACTCATCGATCCTTTTGAAGGCCTGGCCGACCTGGACCTCAAAATGATCCGTACCCCCCTGGAACCGGCACAAACCTTCAGCGACGATCCGCTGCGTATGATGCGCGCTATCCGCTTTGCATCCCAGCTGCAGTTCACCATCGCTGATAACGCGTTTAAAGCGATCCAGGAAAATGCAGAACGTATCCGCATCATCACCCAGGAAAGAATCACGGACGAGTTTAATAAAATTATGCTCTCCCCCAAACCCTCTGTAGGACTGGACCTGCTCTATAAAGCCGGTCTGCTCAAAATCATCTTCCCCCAGATGATAGACATGGTAGGCGTGGAGATGTATGAAGGAAAAGGACACAAAGACAATTTTTACCACACCCTGCAGGTGGTGGACAATATTTCCGTTCACACACACGACCTTTGGCTGCGTTGGGCCGCGCTGCTGCACGATATCGGCAAGCCTGCCACCAAAAAATTTGAACCGGGCCACGGCTGGACTTTCCACGGCCACGATGCGGTGGGAGGGAAGATGGTAACCCGTATCTTTACCAAATTCAAATTACCCCTGCATGATAAAATGAAGCTGGTCAGAAAGCTGGTAGAACTCCACCTGCGCCCGATCAGCCTCACCAAGGAGAATATAACGGACTCGGCTATCCGCAGACTACTGTTCGATGCCGGTGATGATATCGAATCACTCATGCTCTTGTGTGAGGCCGATATCACCTCCAAAAACAAATCCAAGGTGAAACGTTATCTGGAGAATTTTGAACTGGTACGCGCAAGGCTGAAGGAGGTGGAAGAAAGCGATCGTATCCGCAACTGGCAACCGCCGGTTACCGGCGAAATGATCATGGAGACGTTTGCCCTGAAGCCGGGCAGGATAGTGGGCGACCTCAAAAATGCTATCCGCGAGGCCATCCTCGATGGAGAAATTGCCAACACGTATGAAGCTGCCTACGCTTTTATGTTGGAAAAAGCAAAAGCCCTGGAACTAACCCCAGTTAAATAAAATTGGTAATTTTACATAACCAGAATTAAAAAACGGTTAATTGTCATCAGCGCCATTGACCACGCGTTGGGAATTAATATATTTATCTAACTTATAACCAAATTGTCATGCCGGTTTTGAAATTCAGAGTATACTGGGAAGAAGATGAAAGTGTTTACAGAGACATTTCCATTAAGCCGAATCAGACTTTTTTAGCATTACATACGGCCATTTTACAGGCTTTTGAATTTGATACCAAACATGGTGCTACCTTCTTCCGTAGCAACGATAACTGGCAACGTGGCCGGGAAATCATCCTTCAGGAGGATAAACAGCCCCGTAAAGTAGAGCCCCTGCTCATGGCGGATACTCCCATCGCTGCTGCGGTGAAAGCGCCTAACCAAAAATTCATCTATCTCTACGATTTCGCCAAAAACTGGTCATTCCTCGTAGAACTGATCGGCGTTTCCAAAGATGAAAACGCTAAACTGACCTATCCTGTATGTGTACGCAAGGAAGGCCTGGCGCCCAGCCAATACGGTACCAAAGGCCTGGTAGGCGACAAACTCGTGGAAATGGAAGAGAAATATGACCTCAACAAAGAGGGCATGGACGAAGAAGGCTTCGGTGAAGAAGGCGAGGAAGAAAACAATGAGGGCGCCGATGAATTTGGCGGCAGCGAAGAGGAAAGTAACTACTAGCAATTAATAACCTGAAAACAGTCATTATCATAGCAGGCCCCACGGCCTCCGGTAAAACGGCATTGGCTATACGCCTGGCGCAATTGTACCGCACTTCGGTGATTTCTGCCGATTCCCGGCAATGTTACCGGGAAATCAGCATCGGTACGGCTAAACCTACACCGGAGGAGCTGGCGGCTGTTCAGCATTACTTTATTGATTCCCACTCCATCCGGGAAGAAGTGAATGCGGGTATCTACGAACAATTGGCCCTCCAATATGCGAAAGACATCTTCCGGCATAATGAGGTAGCTATTATGTGCGGCGGTACCGGTCTGTATATCCGTGCCTTCTGCGAAGGTATCGATGATATGCCGGCTATCCCGCCAGGTGTCCGCGAAGCGCTCAATGCGCAATATGCGGAACATGGGCTGTCCTGGCTGCAGGAACAGCTACAGCTGCGCGATCCTGTATTCTACGCTAACGCGGAAACGCAGAATCCGCAAAGGCTTATCCGGGCGCTGGAAGTACTGGAAGCTACCGGTCAGTCTATCACCGCTTTCCGTACCGCTACCAAAGCGCAGCGCGATTTCCGCGTCATCAAAATAGGTATCAACCTGCCGAAGGAACTACTCCATGAAAACATTCATAAAAGGGTAGACCTCATGATGGAAGCCGGCCTGGTCGGGGAAGTAGAAAGCGTATTGCCTTACCGGGAACATAATGCCCTGCGCACGGTAGGCTATCAGGAGATATTCGACTACTTCGATGGCCAATTATCACTCGAAAAGGCCGTGGAAGATATTAAAACACATACCCGGCAATACGCCAAAAGGCAGCTGACCTGGTTCCGGAAAGACACCGCTTACCAGTGGTTTGATCCCCGTTATCCGGAGGTGATCACCAGCTGGGTACAGCAACAACTGGAGCAATCCTGACAATAACATCAAAACATCATCAAAAGAAAAATCCCCCATTGATGCTCATCAATGGGGGATTTTTTAGCACTATAAAAATATAAATCTTCGCTAAACATCATCGCTGCTAATCATGTAGATCAGCCATAATCATGGCCTTCACAGTTAGAATTTGAGACCTAATGTCAGCACTACATTACTCCTGTTATAATCCAGCGTAGCGGCATTGGGTGTTAAACCCGTTGTGGTGCTGGTATACAGACGATAACGGTCGTTGCCTTGTGTGTAGCTATAGGCCAGGTCGGCATACAGCCCTTTATTACGGTATCCGAAACCGCCGCTGTATACTTTGCGGGAGGCGTCTACACTGGCGTTATAGGCGTCACTGCTGTAGGGATTGCCATACCAGGCAAAACCAAGTCTCGCAGCATACAGTGTGGCGAACTTCAGTTCGGCGCCCACGCGGATATTGGATACGGCTTTATAGATGGCGCTGATATTTTGGTTCAGCGCTTTTTCGTCTTCACGGTAGTTGCTCATTTTAAATTTACCGGACGACTGGTTTACGTACTCATAATCGGCTGTAATGAAGCCCTGTGTGTTACTGACGTGGGTGATATCACCGAAGAAGTAGGTCACACCGGCCATGGCGCGGAGTGGCGTTACGTAGTTGTAGTCGAATTCTACAGGGTAGCCGTTGGTGACGTCATCGGAGTGTGCATATTTTGTACCGCTCAGGTTTTCTGTGTTGGCGGTGAGATCGGCGGTATAGCTGTCGTGCAGGCTATAGTAGGTAGGCGTATGGAAGGCGCCGCCCAGGCGGAACCGGGGAGAAGCCTTATAGATAACGCCCAGTTTTGCGCCGATACCGATCCCTGTTCTCCGAAGGAACTGGCGATAGTCGAAGTATCCGAATTCGTTATTGGGATTATTGGTGGCATCATCTTCCATCACGGTAAAATCTTCCCGGTAGTTCACATTGGGGAGGTTCACGCTACCGCCAATGTATAAACGGTTACCATAGTTACCGGCTACGGCGAGGGCAAATTCGTTGAGTCCGCCCCGTGTTTCCATGATGCCCCGTTGCTGAATGCTGGAGAGTCCGCCGGTAGGCCGTTGAGGAGATGCGTTGGTCATGGGGTCCCACTTGCCATCAGGGTGAAAGAAGCGGTTAATCAGATCCGTTTTAAAGGCAAGGCTGCCGCCCAGCGGAAAGTTGTTTTCCATGCCGGTGGAGTCGGATTGCCACATCTGGTCTATCCAGGTATCTGAAAAGGAAGATACTTTGTTGTTGCCGGCTACCACTATCTTATTGTTGTAGTTGGCCAAACGCGTATATCCGAGGGAGAAAGTCACGTTATTCCAGGCTTTATCCCCGGTACCTTTATTGGTAGCGAAAATAACGCCGATGCTCGGCAGCTGGAAGTTGGTTTTATTGCCTTTGTTATCCAGTATGTTGTTACCCAGGTAATTGGATGTATTGTTAGTGAGTCCTAAACCTGCGGAGATGAGGAATTCGCCGGTTTTGAACATGCCGATGCCGGCAGGGTTGGTATGTGCAGCCGAGTAATCACCGCCCAGGCCGATGCCTGCGCCTCCCAGTGCCTGTGCTCTGGCTGTACCGAAAGGTTGGTTGGGAGAGTAGAGCAAAGCGTCATTCGAGCTCTGCGCTGCGGCGGTAACGGATAAAAAGAGTCCTGCTAAAAGAGGGGAAAGTCTTTTAATCATCATAAAACTATATACTTAAAAATTGAGATCTAATGGCAGAATGTCGATGAATAACGTGCTGCGACTGCTGCTATAACGTTCACACACAGGTAAAACTTATGTCCTTAAAAAAGATAAGCGTAGTTTTTTTGCTACGCTTATCTTGAATGAGTTTATTAACGACCGCCTCTGGATGGACGGCTGTAACCACCGCCACCGGTGCTGCCGCCACCGCCGCCGCCTACACGGCTGCCACCACCGCTAGGGGGAGAGTAGCTGGGAGCCGGGGAAGAAGGACGGGAATATTCTGTACGGTTAGGACGGGAGTATCCGCCGTTATTGCTGTTGTTATAGCCGCCATTGTTATAGGAAGGCGCAGAAGGACGGGAGATAACCGGTCTTTCGGAGCTGGACTGCTGGAACACCCGGCGCGGACGATCAGTGTTGCCCGGTACGTAGTTACCATTTCCGCCGCCATTTACCGGAGCAGAAGCGCCTCTTGCCGGACGGTAGTAGTTGTTGCCACCGGCATTACCGCCACCGCTGTTACCGTTATAGCTGTTGGCAGAACGTACCAGACGTTCGTTCACGCCTCTGACAGGACCGTAGGAATTGGAAGGACGGGTATAATATCCACCGCCGTAGTGACCGCCGCCATAATATCCACCTGCGTAATAAGGGTAGTAGTGACCATAGTAACCACCACCATAGTAAGGCCAGTAAGAGCCTACATAAGGGTAGCCACCCCAGCCCCATCCCATACCGAGACCATAGCTCCAGGGACGGTAAAATCCACCGTAACCGAAGCCCATGCTGAAGGAAGGACCCCACAGGCTGCTGTAACCGAAGCTGCTGTATGGACCGTAGCCGTAGCCAAAACCGCCCATGTACATGTTGCTGGCGGCATTGTAACCATCCCAGTAACCACCGTTGTAAGTGTTGGCATTGCTGCCGAAACGGTTGATACGGCGTTGATAATCACCCTGATCATCATCGTAGGTCACATAAGTGCCACCATCCTCATCGGGCGAATCTGTATATCTGGCGTTCTCATCCTGAGCAGAATTACCATTGGAACCATTGTTGGAAGCATAGGCCCGCTGCTGCTGGCGCGGAGAATAATATACATCGTCCGGTGTCTGGGCCGTCTTATATGTGCTGGAACATGCGCCCAGTGCGAGGGAACCAGCCAGTGCAATGTATAGTATAGGTTTCATTTGAAATATATTTTTAACGTGATTTATATAGTAAATTTACACTTTTTTAACGTATAATAAGGGAACAAAGTTACAATTACAGAACGGGTTATTTTATTTTGGCCGGACTATTTGCACCTTTATGATTTTCATGTAGGTTTGTAACATTTTCTTTTTAAATATTTGAGGCAAAAACTAAGCCAGTTTGGGCCTCGTTTCCGGCTCTGCCGGAAGATAATTTTAACTGGATAAATTAGCGAAAATTAGGCTTACAGACAAAGATATATAAATCAGTTATTTTTTTTATGAGTAAAGAGATCACAGCCCGTTCGGAAGAATATGCAAAATGGTATAATGACCTGGTAATAAAAGGTGGTCTGGCAGATTACTCTGCCGTTAGAGGTTGTATGGTGATCAAACCATATGGCTTCGCCCTCTGGGAAGCCATGCGCGACGTCCTGGATGTCAAATTCAAGGAAACCGGTCACCAGAACGCTTATTTTCCGCTGCTTATCCCCAAAAGCTTTATGAGCAAAGAAGCCGCCCACGTGGATGGCTTCGCCAAGGAATGCGCTGTTGTAACCCATCACCGCCTGAAAAACGACCCCAATGGCGGAGGGGTAATAGTAGACCCGGAAGCTAAACTGGAAGAAGAACTCATTATTCGCCCGACTTCTGAAACCATCATCTGGAATACATATAAAGACTGGATTCAATCTTACCGCGACCTTCCCCTGCTGATCAACCAGTGGGCCAACGTGGTACGCTGGGAAATGCGCACCCGCCTGTTCCTGCGTACGGCCGAATTCCTCTGGCAGGAAGGGCACACCGCACACGCTACGGCGGAAGAAGCGATCGCGGAAACAGAACAGATGCTGAACGTATATGGCGACTTCGCGGAACAATACATGGCAGTACCCGTGATCCGTGGCGTGAAATCAGCCAGCGAAAGATTTGCCGGCGCGGTGGAAACCTACTGCGTGGAAGCACTCATGCAGGACGGTAAAGCCCTGCAAGCGGGCACTTCCCACTTCCTGGGACAAAACTTCGCCAAAGCATTCGATGTGCAGTTCTCCAACAAGGAAAACAAACTGGACTACGTATGGGCTACCTCCTGGGGCGTTTCTACCCGCCTGATCGGTGGCCTCATCATGGTACACAGCGACGACCAGGGACTGGTACTGCCTCCCCGCATCGCTCCGCTCCAGGTGGTGATTGTACCCATCTATAAAGGCGCCGATCAGAAAACAGCCCTCGATGAAAAAGTAAACGTCATCGTAGCTGAACTGAAAAAAGCCGGTATCCGCGTGAAATACGACGATAACGACAATAACCGCCCCGGATGGAAATTCGCTGAATACGAAATGAAAGGCGTACCCGTTCGTATCGCCATTGGCGCGAGAGACCTGGAAAACAACGTCGCTGAAGTAGCCCGCCGCGATACGAAAGAAAAAATGAGCCTTTCCCTCGATGGACTGGCCGGCCGTATCAGCGAACTGCTGGAAGAAATTCAGACTAACCTCTTCACCAGGGCTAAAAACTTCCGCGATGAACACATCACCCGCGTAGATACTTTTGAAGAGTTCCAAAAAGTACTGGACGAAAAAACAGGTTTCGTATCCGCCCATTGGGACGGTACCGCTGAAACGGAAGAAAAAATCAAGGAACTCACAAAAGCAACGATCCGCTGTATTCCATTGGACAACCCACAGGAAGCAGGTACCTGCGTCCTTACCGGTAAACCATCCAAAGAACGCGTATTGTTTGCCAGAGCATACTAAAACCAGTTACGGATTACGCATTACGAAAACCATTTGTAATGCGTAATCCGTAATTAATAATAATTACGACTGATCAGCTGCCAATAGGTTCTTTCCCTCATTGGTACCTATCATACCGTTATTTGTAATTCGTAATTCAACATTGATGCCCATTACCCGTTTCATACTGTTATGGTGGCTGGTCATCTTTTGCACAGGTTACAACGCATGGGCCCAGGGCCTGATGATCCGCAACTACAATGTAAAAGATGGGTTGGCTAACGCAACTGTTTATGCCGCCGTACAGGATAAAGACGGATTCATCTGGTTTGCTACCCCTACGGGCGTCAGTAAGTTCGATGGCAAACGCTTTCGTAACTATGCTAAAAAAGATGGCCTCACCGACAACGATGTGGTCAAACTCGCGGCTGACTCACGGGGACGCCTATGGTTCTTTACCCTTAACGGTAAACTCTCTTTCTACGATCATACCTATATTCACAACGAAGAGAACGATTCCTCCCTGTTATTCAATAGCCGCAGCCATTACATGCAATACGCCTTTGAAGGCGACGCCGGCTTTGTATACTTCTTTAATTCCAATAACCGCATTGTTACCTACAACGGTAAAAAAACAGAATACGATAAACGGAACATTGAAACCGACTTTTTCTTCATGCTCCGCAACAGCAAGGCTTTCCGCCCGCTGCAAAAAGGATTTCATGTAGATAACCTCTCTGATCCGGGTAATCCCGCTATTTCATTCGTATGCGCGTTGCCGTTAGATAATGAAAGTGTAGACGCTATCCGCAACGGACCTATACTCATGCTCCGCAATTCCCTGTTTGCCTATACACCCCAGAAAATCAGCTGCTTTTTCAACGGGCCGGACTGGGGCATTAAAGACGATATCAGCAACCTTTGTATCGATAACGATAACCTCTGGGTAGGTACCCAGCGGGCATTGTATTATATCAAAGGTTTTTTTAAGGGAGATAGAAAAGTTATCAAACTACTGGATAACCACAATATCACTTCCCTCCTGAAAGACCGCGATGGCAACATCTGGATCACCACCTTTGGCGACGGTGTATATAACATCCCTTACAAAAACTTCTATTTCAGCTATCTCGATAATACCAACGGCCTCTATTCCCACTCTATCTTCAGTATCTATAAAGACAAAAAGACGGATCTGCTGATGGTCGGACAGAATGCCGGCATCCTCAACACCATCGCCAGCAATGGCGTTATCCGCCAGTTTACACTGGATACGGCCAGCGGCCGCAACAGTCTGTTGTCCATCCTGCCGTATAAGGAAAATGAGGTACTCATCGGTACCGACAACGGACTGGTGTCGTTTAATACGGTCACCCAGCGTTATGCACAGCTGAAGGCGGTGAAAATGCTGAAGGATGTGGACATCTCCCCGAAGGGGAAAATCAGGATAGCAGCAAAAAATCAGGTCATCGCGCTGGATGATTATATGATCACCGACCTGGATATGATCGTTACTTCCATTGCCAGCGTCAACGACTCCCTGTACTATGTAGGCACCAACAATGGGCTTTATACCTGTACAGACGGGACCCGCAAACTGAAACCGGCACAAAGCGATTCCCTGCGTAAGCTCAGTATCAAAGACCTGAAATGGATCGACGGCTACCTCTGGATAGGCACCGCCGACCAGGGTATTTACGTGATGCATGGCGATACGCTGATCAAACACCTCGCATCTGCCAACAACCTGGCCAGCGATATCTGCCAGCAACTGTATTATGACGGTCATCAGAACCTGTACGTGGCCACTAATAAAGGTGTTTCGGTGATTAACGTGAAAGGACAGACGATTACCCGTAATATCACCTCCAACGACGGTCTCATGTCCGATGATATCCGTGGGGTGTATTATGATGATGATATCCTGTACATCGCTACCTCCAACGGCCTCTGTTATTTCAAAGGCGATCATTTGCCGGTCGACAGCGTTCCGCCGGTCATCTACCTTAACAATATCCGGTACGGCGACAGTACCTATCTGCCAGGGGATAACTTCGTACACCTGTACAAACGCAAAGCCTCTTTTGAAGCGGAATTCGGTACCATCGTGTTCGACCTGCCCGAGCTGGTAGAGTACCAGTACAACTTCTCCGGCGATACCACCAACGGCTGGGTGACTACCATGTCCAACATCATCCCGTTCCCCGACCTGCAGCCAGGTAACTATAAACTGATGGTACGGGCCCGTAAGTACAAAAGCGACTGGTCCAAGCCACTGAACCTGAATGTGAACATATTACCACAGTGGTACCAGCAGTGGTGGGCCAGAGGCATACTCCTGCTGGCCGGATTACTGCTGATCCTGGTGGTGCTGCGTTTTATCGTTAAACGGATCAAACAGGCAGAAAAAAGGAAAACGGAATATAACCGCCGTATTGCGGAGCTGGAGGCTAAGGCGCTCACCAACCAGATGAATCCGCATTTTATCTTCAACTCGCTGAACTCGGTACAACACCTGATCCTGGAGAAAGAAGAGAAACAGGCGCTGAACTTCCTGGCAGATTTCGCTACGTTGATGCGCCAGATGCTCAACAACTCCCGTAAATCCTATATTTCCCTGGAAGAGGAAATTGCCTTCCTGACCCGGTACCTGGAGCTGGAGAAGATCCGCTTTGCGCACTCGTTTACCTACCATTTTATCATGGAAGACACATTAAAAGATTACACTATCTATATTCCCCCCATGATTATCCAGCCGATCGTGGAAAACGCGATCAAACACGGGCTGGCGCCAAAAAGCAGCGCCGGCTACCTGGAAATCAGGATAGAAATGGTGGATGATCTGCTCTATTGTTCTGTGGATGATGACGGTATCGGTTGGGACAAGTCCAATAGTATCAAAAGCTCCCGGCTGATAAAACACGAATCTACCGCGCTGAGCGTGATAAAGGAAAGATTGCAGATTATAAAATCTTTTAATGGAAGTGTTGGAAAGTTAGAAATTATTGATAAATTTAAATCTGGTTTCGGCAATAAGGAAGGTACCTTAGTTGAAATTCTGATTCCCATTGTTAAGATGTTATGAGTAATATAAAAGCTGCCATTGTAGACGATGAAGTCCGCAACATTCATATTTTGCGCAATATTCTGGAGAACTATTGTAAAGATGTTACCGTAGTTGGAGAGGCGCAGAATATCAATGAGGCGGCAGAAATGATTAAAAACAACCCCATTGACGTGCTGTTCCTGGATATCGAAATGCCTCCGCACAATGGGTTTCAGTTGCTGGAAATGTTCCCTGTGCTGAACTTTGAGGTTATTTTTATCACTGCCTTTCAGGAATACGCTTTACAAGCCATCAAGTTTGCGGCATTGGATTACCTGCTGAAACCGATTAAGGTGAGCGAGGTGGAAGATGCATTGGAAAAGGTCAAGAAAAGTAAAAAAGGAAGACTCAATGAGCTGGCTTCCATTCTGAAAGACTACGTTAAAAACAATGATAACGCTTTTTCGAAAATAGTCATCCCGGTTAACGATGGTTATAATGTCATTGACCTGAAAGATATTATTTACTGTGAAGCATTCGACAGTTATACCAAAATACAGCTGATCAACAACGTGTCGCACCTGATCTCCAAATCACTCAAAGAGTATGAAGAGATGTTGTCTGACAAAGGTTTTTACCGCGTACACAAATCCTTCCTGATCAATATTCACCATATTGTGAAGATTATTAAAGGCTTGGGTACTGCAGTAGTGATGAGCGATCAGAAAAATATCCCGATTTCTTCCCGCAAAAAAGACGAGTTCTTTACCCAGTTAAAAGGGGTGATTAACCTGTAAATCTGTCTGACATAGCAACATTTTTAGCCGGTAGCCATGCGCTTAACCGGCTTTTTTGTGCGTTCCCTGTAAGGAATATGCTGTTCACGAGGTCGTGTAACCTAACATCATATACTTATCTTATTTTCATTATGGGTTTTCATAGATCTAGCTATTACTTGTTAGTTTGTCCAGACTTTACTTGTACATTTTTAAAAGGGGCTGACCTTATTAGGCCAGCCCCTTTTGTTTTTTACATAGCCCAGCGGGCGGATTACAGGTTTTCTGCGCCTGCGCCGCTGATATTAATGTTATAATAGTAGATATTACCGCCTCTTTGAGGATAGAAACCTACCAGTTGAATATTTTTTTCTTTTTCCAGCACGGTGCTGAGCGCATTCACAGAGTTCACCGGGGTATTGCCGGCTTTCAGGATTACGAAGCCGGGTATCATACTGGTTTGTTTTTTCAGGATGCCGGTACCGATATCATTAACTCTCACACCGCCTTTCACGCCAATATTAGCTGCTTCTTCCTTGCTGAGGTCGGAGAGATCGGCTCCCAGTCTGTCGAGTGTGGTAATTCTCACCACATCGGTATTACCCTGTAAGTTACGGAGCGTGATATTGTTGGAGGTATACTCCTTGTTATCGCGGATGTAGGAAATGCTGATTTTATCACCGGGTTTGTAGCGGGCAATCTGTTCGCTCATCTGGGAGGAACCGGCGATGTCCACACCGTTGATTTTGGTGATAATATCGCCCTGGCGCAGGCCTGCTACCGCAGCGGAGCTGTTGTCCATTACTTCGGTGATCTGTACGCCGTTTACGTCGCGTCTAACGCCGATCTGCCGCAGCTGGTCGTCGCTCATGGAAGCGATAGCAGCAGGGGAAGCGTATTTAACGCCCAGGTAAGCCCTTTGAACGCTGCCGTATTTCAGGAGGTCGTTCACCACCTTTTTGATAAGGTTGACCGGGATTGCGTAAGAGTAACCTGCGTAAGAACCGGTAGGAGAGGCGATGGCGGAGTTGATACCTACCAGTTCACCGGCGGTATTTACCAGTGCGCCGCCGCTGTTACCCTGGTTTACCGCAGCATCGGTTTGTATAAAGGATTCGATGGAGTTGTTGATTCTGCCACCGCTTTTATTAATACCGATAGAGCGGGATTTGGCGCTCACGATACCGGCGGTAACGGTTGCGTCGAGATTCAGCGGATAACCTACCGCCAGCACCCATTGACCGATTTCTACGTTGTCGGAGTTGCCATACAGCAGGTAAGGCAGGTTCTTGGCGGGGATCTTGATCACGGCCAGGTCGGTGCTGGGGTCAGTACCTACCAGTTTGGCTTTGAAGGTTTTATTTTCATTGGCCAGGGAAACGGTGATTTCATCGGCATCGGCAATCACGTGGTTGTTGGTCACGATGTAACCGTCATCCGAAATGAGTACGCCGGAACCGGAGGCCATCTGGCCGGGAACATAGTAGCGACGGCCATCTCCGCCTCCATTGAATTCATCGCCAAAAAATTCGTCACCGAAGAGGTCCTGCAGGATACTGCGCCTTTTGGAAAGTCCGTTGGTTACCTGGCGGGGATTGATTTTCGTTTTGATGTGGACCACGCCGGGGACGGCAGTTTTGGCCGCAGTCACGAAATCGGAAGGGGGAACAGCGTTGACTTTGGAGTCGGTGCCCGGCATGTTATACCTTGCATAGTTTACGGGAATGTCATTGGAACCGTTTTGAAAAATGCCCGGGTGTCTGCCTTCAAAGTATTTGCCATACACAAATATGGCAGCAACAGCAGTAACAGCACTGATCAACACTGTTGTAACAATTTGCTTGAATTTCATATTATAGTGTGTTTAGCGTTGTGATACCAAATAAAGTAATTTTTTAATAACGTAGGTAAGATCAATTTATATGCCCCTGATACAAATTTAGTTGCGGTAACGAATCAAACGTATGATACTGTATTTACTTTAACAGATTTTTATATCAATCGTTAAATAGAGCTAAAAACAAGCTGACAGGATAACACAGGGCCGTGACAATATAACAAAAAGGAAGACAAAAAGTTAGTTTCGGGTAAGATACGAAATGACAAAGGAGCAGAGACCTCAGTGGATCTTTGCTCCTTTGTGTAGGATAAATGCAGTAAGACTACAGTTCCAGCAGGAAGGCCAGGGTATCCACGCCATCGGCATAATCCGTGAGCGACGGCTGCTGGGCTTTACCGAAGGGGGTAAATTGCTGTCCCACCAGGCATTGCAGGTCCGGCTGGGCGGCCATGTCTTCCTGTAACTGCTGTATGTCTTTATAATAGCCATAGTGCAGTACACTGAGGGGAGAGAACAGGGATTCCGCTTCATGCAGCAGGATGCTGCCATTGGTGAGGTAAGGGCGGTTGTTGAGCAGGAACAGCGCCAGGTTATAGTCGTAATTATTTTTGTACTTGTGGTGGTCGGCCAGGTAGTCATATTTACCCAGGGCTTTGAGCAGGGACTCAAAATCATAACCTTCGGGTACCATTACCTTGGTAACGTTGCGGCATCCCAGTCCGAAGTAAAGCATTACATCGTCAGCCAGGGCTTCCAGCTCAGCAGCGCTTTCCCGGCCGGTAAGGATGGCCGCAGAGGTACGGTTATGCCGGATAATATGCGGGTATTTGGAGAAATAGTAATGGAAATACCGGGCGGAGTTGTTGCTGCCGGTGGCGATATAGGCGTCACAATCTTTCAGTATCTCGAGTATTTCGGTCTGTTGCGCTGTTTCCGGGTACCATTCGGCCATTTTATCCAGTATGTGGCGCATCAGGACTTCGTCTTTAGAAGAAAGTTTCATTTTGACATGGTGACCGCTGACAAACCCGCAGAGCCAGTCGTGGAACCCTACCAGGGGAATATTGCCGGCTACAACGATGCCCACCTTTTTAGGGCTGCGCTCCAGGGCGGTAGCGGGATATTGTTTGAACCAGGCTTCCAGCGCGGCCGGGGCCAGGTAATACCGGCAGATGCTGCGGAGGGAGTCGTCGATAAATGCAGGCGTGAACCAGCCATTGGCTAAATAAGCACGTTCCTTTACTGCTGTCAATTCCGGGCTGTCGCCGGCCAGATACTGGCCCAGGCGTACCAATGCTGCTTCTTTTTCTGCTGTGTTCATGAAACTGTTATAAATATTTGACTTAATTAAACCGGGAAAATTTTAAATTTGTCCACAAAATTAATGGCTTACTACTAAAAAAGTTTACTCTATGGCAATTAAGATAACAGATGAATGTATAAATTGCGGCGCTTGTGAACCGGAATGTCCCAATAATGCCATCTACGAAGGTGGTGTAGAATGGGCACTGGCCGATGGTACGACCGTAAAAGGCGGCTATACCCTGATGGACGGAAGCCAGATGGACGCCGATCAGCGTAATGCCCCGATCAGTGTTGATACCTATTATATTGTGCCGAACAAGTGTACCGAATGCCAGGGTTTCCATGAAGAACCGCAGTGCGCGGCTGTTTGCCCGGTTGACTGCTGTGTACCGGACGAAATGTACCAGGAAACAGTAGATGAACTGATGGCTAAGAAAGACAGACTGCACCTCTAATATATGTGAGCCACCTCATTAAAAGGCCGTCCGGTAATCTCCGGGCGGCTTTTTTGTACCGCCCGGCAGAGCGGCCCGAAATTAATGAAAACGCCAACTGACCCGCTGTTGACAATTAACAAATAACCTTTAACTTTACCCGCTTATTGTATTTTATCTTATGAAGAAGAACATCGCCTTGGTTGCCGGCGGATATTCCGGAGAATATGTAATATCCGTACAGAGCGCTGAAACTATAGAGAAGAACCTGGACAGCAGCAAGTATGCCGTATATAAGATTATCGTTACCCGTGAGGGGTGGCGCCATACCGCTGCGGACGGCTCCGTTTATGAAATCGACAAAAACGACTTCTCCCTGAACATCGGGGGTAATAAGATAAAGTTTGATGCGGTGTTTATCGGTATCCACGGTACCCCCGGCGAAGACGGCCGTCTGCAGGGCTACTTCGAAATGCTGGACATCCCGTATACCAGCTGTGGTATGGTAACCTCCGCGCTGACTTTCAATAAGAGCTATTGTAATAAAGTGGTGGCGGCCCTCGATGTGGTAAACGTCTCCAAATCCGTGCATATCTTCCGTGACCAGCCGCATGATCCGGCTGCTATCCTGCAGGAACTGCGGTTGCCTGTTTTCGTGAAACCGGCAGAAGGCGGCAGCAGTATCGGCATGTCTAAAGTAAAAACGGCTGAAGAACTGCCCGCAGCCATCGAAAAAGCCTTTAAAGAAGATAGCCAGGTGCTGATCGAAGAGTTTATCAAGGGCAGGGAACTGACCATCGGTCTTTACCGGGCCAACGGTACGCTCAACGTATTGCCCATCACGGAAGTGGTGAGCAGCAAGGAGTTCTTCGACTACGAGGCGAAATATACCCCGGGCGTATCCAACGAAATCACCCCGGCGCCGGTATCCGACGACATTACCGCGCTGGTGCAAAAAACGGCATCTACCCTGTATAATAAACTGAACTGTAAAGGCATCACCCGGATTGACTTCATCTACGAAGAAACATCCGGCAAACTGTACTTCCTGGAAGCCAACACTATGCCCGGCCAGTCTGAAAACAGCCTGGTACCGCAACAGGTAAGGGCTGCCGGTAAAACATTGCAACAGTTTTACGGTGAAGTGCTGGAAGAATGCATGAAAAAATAATTGCGGACAACGAATGACATTCGTAATCCGTAATTTGTAGCTCATAATTTTTAAAACTAAATCATTAACGTGTTCGACTTTATTACCAAACGCTCTTTCGGAATTAACCTGTTGGTCGTAATAGCGTTCTTTTTTGGACTGGCACTGTTGTTTTTCTCACTGCTGGGAGTTATTACCCAACATGGTGAAGAACTGACCGTACCGGATGTGCGCGGGAAAAGTGTAAAAGAAGCCATGGCCATCCTGGAGAAAGCTGGATTTGACGCCGATGTAAGAGATTCCATCTACATAGACAGCATTCCTCCTTTGTCTGTATGGGTACAAACACCCGATAAAGGCGCAAGGGTTAAAGTTGGTCGCACCATATACCTGACTGTCAATAAGGTAGTGGCACCGATGGTAAAAATGCCGGACCTGGAAGGTCTCACTTTCCGCAGCGCTGAAATGATGCTGAAAAGTATGCGTCTCAATGTAGGCGATACTATCTATAAACCGGATTTTGCTACCAATACGGTATTACAACAGTTACTCAATGGTAAACGGATAAAACCCGGTACACCCATCGCGGAGGGTAGCAATATTACATTGATCATCTCCAGCGGTACAGGTAGTATCGAAAACCCGGTACCTGATTTCACGGGCCTCACTTTCTCGGAAGCCAGGGAAATGCTGAACGCCAATAACCTGAGCGCCGGCACTATTATCATCGATCCCGGCGTAACCGATACCGCCAACGCCTTTATCATCAAGCAGGTACCTACCCGCAGAAATGAAATCGGTGACTTCAACATGGTAAGAGCCGGTGAAAGCGTGGACCTGTGGCTGTCTGCTACCAAACCAGTGAAAGACTCAACCGCTGTTGGTCATTGATTGGCCATGATTTCGCTGATATCAGGTTATTAGAATAGCAATAACATAAACCACCATTTAAACTAACTTAAACTTAACATCATGCAGAATATCACAAAAGAAGAACTGAAACAGCGCATTGACAACGGTGAAGCCCTGAATATCCTCGATGTTCGGGAACCGCACGAACGTGCTGAATTTAACATCGGTGGCTTCCATATTCCGCTGGGCCTTGTACAGTCTATGCAGGTAGATGAAATTGAGCACCTGAAAGATGAGGAAGTGATCGTATACTGCCGCAGTGGTAACCGTAGCGGTCAGGCTTGTATGCTGCTGGAAACCATGGGCTTCACTAATGTGAAGAACCTGGTAGGCGGTATGCTGAACTGGCAGGCATAACTGTGGTTTACACTGATTTCGCTGATTAGCGGAGATGAGTGCGGATCATACACTGATAACCTATAAGGAGCAAAGCGCGAAGCTTGACAAGGATAGATAAAATGTCATCCTTGTGAAGCTTCGCGCTTTATTATTTTATGGTATTAATCTTCGCTTCCATCTTCGCTAATCAGCGAAATCATTAGTCCAGGCTTCAACCTTGGGAACTATGGGTGATTGTGGGTTTCGTCCGTCACTATCGCCGTAACTTCTATCTCTATCAGATACCCCGGATCTATCAGCTTGCTCACTTCTACCATCGTTGTAGCGGGTTTGATGGCCTTAAAAAACTCGCCATGGGCCCGGCCATATTCTTCCCAGCGGGAAATATCAGTGACAAACATGCGTGTTCTCACGACATCGTGCAGGGAGGCGCCGGCGGAGATGAGGACTGATTCTACCTTCGCCAGGATAAAGCGGGTTTGTTCATAGGCATCACCGGGTGCTACCACTTTATCGTTGTCTGTTGCTACGGTACCGGATATTTCGATGGTGTTGCCTACGCGGACTGCACGGGAATAACCTACTTTGTTTTCCCATTGTGCGCCGGAAGAAAAATGGGTGCGTTTCATAAAAGGTTGTTTTGAAGAAGGTGAGACAAGTCAAAAGTACGTTTTAAAACCCATGGATAGAGGGATTTATGACCGGTGGCGAGGCCATAACGTAGAATTTTAGCAGCCGGATATATTACTTTATACGCCCGGATTACTACTCGCCGTTTGTGGCGGCAGGTTCCGGAACTTCACTACTCTGCCCAGCAGATCGAACCAGAACGGAGCTCCCAGCGATATCGCCAGCGCCGTAATAAACCAGCCAGCCAGTACCAGCCAGCCATTTTTCTGATAGGGATGGGTAAAGCCGCAATGGAGCTGCTTTTTGCCGCCCGTAGTATCGGTTACGCAGTCGCGGCGGATACCCAGCACATTTTTGGCATCGCCGGCATCCTGGCGGAGGATGGCGTATACTCCCAGCAGGGCGGTGTCTTTAAACATCATATTCACGGATGTGTCCTGCCGGAAGTAGCTGCTATCGCGGTGCAGTACATTTTTTCGTAGCAGCGTGTCCGTTAAGGCGGTGTAGGATGGCTCCCGGTTGGCCACCAGTTGGACCATCTGTTGCCGTACGTTTTTATCTTTCATGAGAATACGGGCAATAGCGATGGTATCCACATTAAAAGCGGCGGCAATGCCCAGTCCCAGTATCAGCAGCCATACCTGTGTCTGGCGGCGGTACCAGCCGCTGGCACGGGTCATGGTTTCATTGAACCAGGTTTCCATATTGACGCGGAAGGCCGGTACCTGGTGATGTGCATCCTCAAAGAGATTACGCAGATGGGTGAGCGTATCCGGCGCCAGTTTCAGGGTATTATGGGCCAGGCTTTCCCGGATGGCGGCTGTTTCGGATGGATGGCCTTCCGGTTGCCCGCGCAACAGGTGCACCATCGCCTGGGAAAATATCTGCGGACTGATATAGGCCGGGCGGGCAGAAGCGCTGTTTTCTCCCAAATAACGGATAGAAGGCGACTGGTAAAACTTTTTCAGGAAAGGGCTGTGCTGAAAGGGTGCGAAGAAGTAAACCACACTCCATCCCAGCTCATAAAACCAGTTAAAAAAGGTGAAACGCCCGAAGATACCCAGATCGCTGCTGCGGTCATCATCTTCCAGCAGGCGTCGCAGGGCTTTTGTCAGTACCCGGGCCCGGGCGTTGAATAGCCGGGCAACCAGTTCCTGTACAATGGAGGCTAACAAGCTGTATAACAGATAAATAAATATCAGTCCCAGTGCCACATCGATGGCCAGATTACTAAACATAGGATAGCAATTGTGTTGACATATTGATATAAAGTTAGATATTTATTGTAAAGGTAGGATGGGGTAACGCAGTGTATTTGTGCATAGGTATCTTCCGGAAAAAATAAATCTGAAAGGGTTTTGGCAGGCATCAGCAAAAGGTGCATTTATTCAAAAAAAAACGTAAAATTGCGGTCATAAGTGTTGTTAATCCCGTTTCATGAAAAGTTTAACCTATCGATTGTCAATCAAAAATCCTTGTCAGAAAAAGGATTGGGCCAATATGGAGGATGCAGAAAAAGGAAAGTTCTGTTCCGTTTGCGCCAGGCATGTTTTTGATTTTGCGTCATGGACTGACGACGAAATTATTCACTTTATCAATCATACCGATCAGGCTGTTTGTGCCAGGATGAGCCATGAGCAAATGAACAGGGCGCTTTCAGTACATCCGCAACAGGATACAAAACGCTGGCATAAAATAGCAGCAGCAGGATTATTATTGCTGACTACCACCACCCTCCTGTATGCAAAAGAAAAGCCGGCTGAAGGTATGGCCCAATATCAACTACAAGATCACTTTGGGACGGAGGGGGCCACCTTTCCTAAGCAGGATAGTATTAAAAACAAGATAAAAGGGAAGCTGGTGGAAGAACGTTCCGGTCGCCCTATCGCCGGAATGAACATCGTATTGAAAGGCACCCGTGTGTCGGCAGAAACCGACTCACTAGGCAATTTTAGTATCATTGTTCCGGATAATTTTCCCGGTAATGAAATAGTTTTAGTTGTAGATGGTGCATACGGCTTTGAAGGACAAACCCAAAAAACTGTTTATAAAAAAGAATTGCCTATAACAGGATTGGTCATCAAAAAACCGGATGTAATGGTTGGAGAGATAGAGATTATCCCCGCTACGCCCAAAAAATCGCGACCTTCCAGGAAACATTGATAAGCAGCGTGTGTGAATTTTTATGTTTCCTGTTATTTGAAAATTTATGTAGGTTAACCGTTTATTCCGATATACCATTTAACGATATACTTATGAAAGTAGTACACCTATTAAGCTGTTGGCTGATTTTATTGTTTTTTATTTACCCGTTCGCCTCACAGGCGCAAACGGAGGTTCCCTGGAAATTTATAGGACCCACACAGGTAGAAGGTGGTAACTTTGATTTCTACTACTATAAAATAGCTCAGATAAATGCTCCGGGTCATAGATATGGTTCTATGATAGAGCTATCTATTCAGGGAGATGCCAATTATTTTGTATCTCAGGGAACTTACCTGATCCGGATTGATAAATGGGATAATACCCCCGACAGATTTGATGGAATGGAAATTCGTTGCACTTCCGGTAATCCAATTGCGGCTACATTTTACGTGTTTAACAATGCACTTTGGGTGAAATCGAATTACAAATGGGGAGGTGTGTATATAAAGGCAGTTCATATGATTTATAGTCCGGTACCGGAAGATGGTACCTTTGGTCAAACCACTACGGCGCCGACCGGCTTTCTGGCTACCACCGCTGATTATGGGCTGAAATGTGATTTTGATGGCAATCGTTTCTTTAAACTTCCTTTCACGGATGTAGTAGGTGTTACTTACAATGCTGGAGGACTTTCGCTGGGTGTAGCGACCAATAATGGTGTACTGAATGTTAATGGAACGGGAAGGCCTAATGCAGACTATATTTTTGTCACCAGGGATTCGACTTCTTCCCAATGTGATATATTTTCGAATTATAGCGGGGGAACAGATACACAGAATGGTATACTTGGTTATGGGGCCCGGCCTATGAGTAAGGCCTGGCAGATTTGGGAAAAAGGGTATCATGCTGGCTGGGAAAACCTCTTCCATGTTGGTGTGGACGGTAACGTAGGCATCGGTACCATCAATCCCCAGGCAAAGCTGGCGGTAAAAGGCAGCGTCCTTGCCCAAAGAGTAAAAGTAAGTACCACCGCAGATTCCTGGCCCGACTATGTTTTCAATAAAAACTATGCACTGCCTTCTCTACAGGAAGTAGAAAACTATATTGAAAAATATCAGCACCTGCCGGGGATACCAGCTGCAGCGGAGGTAGCTAAGGATGGCCATGACCTGGGAGAAATGAACAAACAACTATTGCAGAAAGTAGAAGAGCTGACGCTGTATATCATCGATCTGCAAAAAAGGATCGTTGCACTGGAACAACAGAAAAAATAACATACATCTTTATTAATTAAAAACACAAACCATTAACCAAACGAAAAACTATGGGAGTTAATTACCTGGTATTAGCCTTCACCGGAATCTATTTAGCCGGCACCTTCGGGTATTACAAATACGCTATGAAAAAAGGTATCGAGTTCAGGTACAGGCCCATTCAGTTACTGGCTGTAGCGGTACTGTTTCTGTTCGCCCTGTATGGCATTATTGTAGGGAAACAATTTTTTTAGCATCGTACAACTGCCTGTTTTACACAGGCAGTTGTATTCCCCCTAAATTATAAATGCTGATGGCGGCACAATCTATCTACCCCCTGTTGGGTGTGTTCATTAGTACACTTCTGATTTTTGGGGTGTTGTTTTTAAGAAAACGGAAAAAAGCCCGTCCTGTATTTGGACCCAGAGAAGATTACCAGGCATGGCAGCAGGAATTTGATACCGATATGGAAAGAGTAACCAAAGCAGACATAAGGGAATTGATGTCCCAAATAAATTTACCGCCCTCTGTTTTTGATCTGTTCGATGAAAAATGCACCGATGCCGTTATGCAAAAACATCGGCTGGATAAGGATTATACTTATCCCTACAGTATTATCGATCTGAAAAAAAATGAGCAGGATGCATATCATATCGACCGGTATAAACCCATTCTGGCCTATGCGCATGCCACCATCTTTGCCTACGATACATTGAAGGGAGGTTTCACTACCTATTATATCGAAGGAGACGTGGATGTCGACGGGGAATGTTTTACCTGGGATGGCCTTTTCTGCCAGGAAATTTTAAGATGGTGGGAATATGAAATACCGGATGAAGATATATTGTATATCGGTGAGTACTTTGGGTTGAAACATACCAGCCAGATATTAGACAGTATCAATGCTGCGCAAGGCTTTTCAAGCGAAGAACAGCGAATCCGGTGGAAAAATGAGACCTTAATTAAAATAAATGGCATCATTAAATAATCTATTAACAATATTGCTGAACCAGGCTGCAGGCGGGTATTTATTGGATACCGTCAACCGGTAGGAGGATAATTTTTTAATAGCCATGCTTTTAATAGGGGCGCTGGTTTTCGTCATTGTAGCGGTCATCGGTATTGTACTGGCGTTACTTTTTGTGTCGATGGTGATCCTGTTAATCAGTGGGGGGATTATCTCCGCTTCAGTATTGGTTGGCCTGCAACAAAAGTCGGTCAGTAAAGGATTTAAGGCCTTTTTACTGTCTGTTTCGATTGTAGGGAGTACGATCGTTTCCGTTGTCTTTTTTCTGTTTATCAATACGGTAGCGGAATGGAAGCAATTAAACGGCTCCATCCTGGGAGGTGTGGCTTTCGGTATCGGATCAGGATGGGTATTAGGTTTAGTGATGTTTGCGGCGGCAAAAAAACTGGTGTTGTTCCTGAAAAGTAAATACAACCATAAAATGATTAATTGATGTTACCCTGATGAGATTTGTAAGACTAACCATATTACCCCTGCTCCTGGTTTGTTGCAGGGAGCATAAGCCAGCCGTCGTTCAAAAAGCGGAAGTATTACCCGTAAAAAAAGAAGTACAGGATATCCCGCCAGCCTTTGATCCCAATCAATTCCAGACGGAGGCGGGAATACCGATACCAGGAGAACCACCCATACCGCCGGTACCACTTCCGCCACCTACCACAAATAGCTGTTTTGATCCCAATTTGACGATCGCCTCCGCTGTGGATCTCATTCATTCAGGTGTGGAGAATACCCAATGGTTTATAGTGGAGAATAAGGAAGTCGGTTATCTGAAAAGCACTTTCGACTTAACCGATACCATCCTGATTAAAAATGAACTGCTGCAATCCGGATGGATACTCACAGATAGCGTATATACGAGCATCGGTAATGAAAATAGGATTTCACTAAAAATGCAAAAGGATAGCAGGGTTTGTAATATCCGTAAAAGCCTTTACGTGGCCGGAGACCAAACAAACAATAGCATACAGGAATGGTTTGAAATAAGAAAAACCCATTAGTTATGACCGTAGATATTGAAATAAACAGCGCGAAAGATATCGATGTTTTAAAGACCCATCCCATCGATGAAATTGACAGGTTAAACCTGTACATCTATAGCAGTATTTCCCTGAAATTTTTGCAGCAGCTGAAGCACTTGAAAAGTCTGATGGTTTCGGGAGCTGTCAAGGATTTATCGCCTATATCGCAATGTACATCACTGGAAGAACTGACAATTAGCTGCAAAGGAGCTATTAATACATTGGACTTTATCCGGGACCTTTCTTTGGTTTCACTCAGACTGGAGGGGTTTACTTCCAAAATTGACAATCTGACTGTTCCTTATTTGCCATCCTTAAAAAACATAGAAATATCGGCGGTGTCCAAAATCAATGACCTGGCCTTTTTAGGTGGTTTTTCAAATATTGAAAGGATTGTTTTATTTGAACTTAATTCCACGGCACTGTTTGATTTTTCTGCATTAAACCGGTTAAAAGAATTAAGGCTGACTAATATGTTTCACTTGAAGGATCTGTCTGAACTGGTCACAATAAAGCAGCTTGATAAGCTCTGCCTTCATGAGTTTTATATCAACAAGAAAATCAAACATGATAAAAAAGCCGCATTGCTTAAAGTTATGCCGGATTTAAAACAGGTTGATGCAATAGAACTGAGTATTAACAGTGAAAAGTTTGATAAAGCTGCTCTGTTGCACGAGCTGAATAAATGAGTGTTAAGCAAACTCAAAAAAACAGCAGCTGCCGCCTACCCAGGTATCTGTACTGTTAAAACCTACCCCGATCATCTTCCCTTTACTGATTCTGGACAGATTATGCACTAAAATAGGTCGTGGAGAGCTGTCCGGCCAGATATACATCATGCGGATTTCGCAAATAGCCGGACCGGTAGGCGTTTGTATGGCAGGGGCATATTTTACTTTGTGTTGCAGTATCCAGTTTTCCGGGTCTTTAATTTTATCGATATCTTCCTGGGTGACGTCGATGATCACACCCTGACCGCCAAAGGAGAACAGGGGTTTCAGCACGTAGTTTTCCAGGTCGGTAGGTAATACCGGTATTTCGTGCAGGAACCAGCTTTTAGGCACAAATTCGCTGTGAATAAAAGGCATGGTGTATTTGCTGATACGGTAAAACCAGTTGGGGTGCGTGATCCATTCCACATCGAGGTCCTGGAAGAGGTTTACATGTGGTTCCAGGTGACCGGCTTGTTTTTGCAGGTCATCGAAAATGATGCGGTTATAAATACGCTGGATGGGTGTTTTAACGCCATCACGCATGTAGAAAAGCTTTTTGCCTTCCTGTATCAGCCGGGTGAGGCATACCGTGCGGATACCGATATATTTTTCCGTGCTGTGGAAATCGATGCGTGTTTTTTGTTCTTCCGGTTTAATCTCCAGTAATACTACTTCTTCCGGTGGCAGATCGCCTACGATCACATCGCGTAACAGCTGATAGTAGGCCTTTTCATCGATGCCGTTGAAAAAATTGTTTAGCTGACCGGGGATATTGAAGTGGTTTTTAAACTGCCGTGCCATCACATCCTGGAAGGCGTACATGGTAGGGAAGCCCTGCAATTCAATAAGTTGGGGGGATAATGCGCCTGCTTCATCACGGCATACGGCAAAATCGATAACGATGAAGTGCGGATGTTCATTTTCATGCGGCACTTTCAGTTCAGCGGGAATGGCGTCTTGTGTAATCGATTTAAAGTCGGGCCGCAGGATCACATTGACGATTTCTTCACAGGCCTGTATCAATTTGTTGGTCAGGTCGGCGGGTACAAATACCGGTGTTTCAGCTACGCGGAAAGCGGGTGCCATTCCGGCGTCCTGAGCAATGCCTTCCAGGAAATGCTGGTAGCGGGTGTCTGTAAACTGTTGATTATAGGCCTTTCTGACTTCGGGTATCATAATATTGGAATAAACGGATTAGAAAAAGGTGTTTTGATCGTCGTTATGGGCGGGTACTTCTTCCAGGTGCACAATAGCGGCGAGTCTGTCTGTCAGTTCTCCATAAACGGCATAATCCAGGAAAGTGGTGATAAACCGGTCATGTGTCAGCATAATTTTATCCGGATCGGTCAGTTGTTCCAGCATGCTGTTATATTTTTCTATGCCGTGATGATCCACCACCTGTTTTTTCTTTTCTTCCTGGAGTAGGTACATGTGCATACCGTCCGCATCTGCTTCGGGATGAAACTGGGTACCGATAAAATGATCATTGAAACGAATGGCCATGGTAGCGCGTTCCAGCGGTACATGCGGCCTTTCTTTTTCCAGGGCCAGTACCTGTCCGCCCATGGCGTGGATACGTTCATGGTCCAGTTCTATTACCTGCCAGTTACGGCTGTCTACGATAAAGAAGGGATCGGGTAGTGCGCTGAATACTTTCTCACTAAGGCCGGCGGCGGTTTTATGTACCGGAAATACGCCAAAGGCGGGTGATTTACGTTTGCACACATTCCCCAGCCGGTAATAGCGGCACATGATCTGGTAGGAGTGACAGATAAAAAAAGCGGGTTTTTTCTGTTCCTGCGTGCGGTTCCATTCCAGCAGATCTTCTATCAGGGCGAAATATTTTTGTTCCCAGGCGCTGCCTTCGCTGTCTACAGGGCTACCGGGGCCGCCGGTAGAGATATAGAGATCGTAGGAGGTATCAGGCACCTGTTGTTGCAGTCTGACTTCAAATTCATCGAATTGCAGGTCCAGTGCGTGCATCGCTGCATATTGCACCAGTATTTCCCGGATACAGCGCATGCCCTCATTGGCCACCCCCTCATACATATCCAGCACTGCTACTTTCCACTTGTTTTTGATTGGATGCATACTGCAAAATTACGAATTACGGCCGTGTAATCCGCCATTCCGGCTCAGCAGTTCTTCAGAAACTGGCCGTGGATGTAATCTGTTACGGCTACGAGGTCCTGGGTTTGTTCGTATACTTTCAGCTGTCTGTCCGCTCCGGTACCGTGTTCCAGGATGGCGGCGGTAGCGTTCACGGCGTCACGGCTGTCCAGGTCATCCACTACGTCGTCAATAAAATCGAGTAATTCGTATATGAGTGACCGTGTGTTGACTTCCATTTCTTTCCCGAAATCGATGAGGTTACCATCGATACCATAACGGGAGGCGCGCCATTTGTTTTCGTTGACAAGGGCCCGGTTGTAGATGATGAAGTTGAGATTCTGCATCCGCAGCTTGTAAATTTTGGCGCATACGGCCTGGAAGAGGGCTGCCAGGGTAATGGTATCATCAACGGTCATCGGCACATCGCAGATGCGGAATTCCACAGTGTTGAAGAACGGATGTACCCGCAGGTCCCACCATACCTTTTTGGCATTGTCGATACAGTTGGTCTTCACCAGCAGTTTGATATAGTTATCGTATTCCTCTATACTGGCAAAATAATCGGGGATGCCGGTACGGGGGAATTTATCAAAAACCTTGGTTCGGAAGGATTTGAAGCCGGTATTACGGCCTTCCCAGAAGGGGGAGTTGGTACTGAGCGCAAAAATATGCGGCAGAAAATAACGGACAGAGTTGGCGATATGCAGGGCCATTTCCCGGTTTTCCATGCCCACGTGCACATGCAGGCCAAAGATCAGGTTAGACCTGGCAGCGTCCTGCATTTCGTTGACGATCTCAAAATAACGGGGATGGTCGGTGATGAGTTGTTTTTCCCATTTACTGAAAGGGTGCGTGCCGGAAGCGCCGATGCTAAAGCCCAGATCGCCGGCTATTTGTGTGATGGTGCGGCGTAACAGGGCCACATCTTCGCGTGCTTCGTGGATATTGGCACATATCTGTGTGCCTACTTCCACTACCGCCTGATGAAATTCAGCTTTTACCTGGTCACGGATCACTTTATGTGCCTGCTCTACAATCTTTTGTTCATGGGACCGGAGTTCCCGGGTACCGGGGTCCATGACCATGTATTCTTCTTCAATACCCAGCGTAAACGCTTTGAACATGATTAAAATTTTCCCGAAATTACGAATTACGCATTAGGAAAGGCTATCTCATAGTTTTTCTTTCGATTTTGTTTTTTTGGGAGATGCCGGCGTTTTGCCCGCTTTTTTGGGAGATGTCGTTTTTTCTTTTACCACCGTGGTTTTAGCGGCTGCTTTTTTGCCGCTGCCCGGGCGGATGAAACGCCCCCAGGTAAGATTGTCTTTTCCCGGTTTCTGGGCAATAGCGCGCTCAATAGCATATTGGGCGCTGGTTTCCACCACCCATTCAAAATGTTCTTCACCGATAGCGTTGATATCGGCATCCGGAGCGGGATTGCAGAAGTCGATGGCATAAGGCACTTCCCCGCGAACGGCTATTTCCACAGTGTTAAAATCATATCCCAGGTACTGGTTCAGGGCTATTACCTGGTCTGTGATCTGTTGCATCAGGGTGTCGCTGCCTTTGAAATCGGACTGGTAGCGCAGTTGCGGGGCATTTTTAGGATTATACGGCATAATCCGCACCTGGTTGCCGCCGATACAGAAACAACGATAGTATTGGGTGAAATCTATTTCTTCCTGCAACATCATCACCAGTTGACCGGTTTCGCCATGCAACCGGAAAAAATCATCCTTGTCTTCCACATGGTATACATGTTTCCAGCCACCGCCGGCAAAGGGTTTCATATAGGCCGGAAAGCCGATATAGTCGAAGATGGTGTTCCAGTCGAACGGATAAATCAGGTTACGGAAAGATTTATCGGTGGTATTGTCCGGCAGTGAATAGGAAGGCAGCAGTACCGTGCGGGGTACGTTGACGCCTATCTTTTGTGCCAGGGCATTGTTAAAAAACTTATCGTCTGCACTCCACCAGAACGGATTGTTGATAACGGCGCAGCCGGCGGTGGCGGCATTTTTCAGGAAAGCGCGGTAGAAAGGCACATCCTGGGATATGCGGTCTAAGATAACGGCATACCCGCTATCGGCGCCTTGCAGTACTTTGTCGATGGTGACAAATTCTGCGAAGATGCCGGGAGGATTGATGCGGTTAACGCGGTCTACAAACGCTTGCGGAAATGAGTTCTCCTGTCCGAATAAAATGCCGATTTTTTTCATACGTTTATTTGATAAGTGACAGATAGTGTGGCAGCATTTCGCGCCAAACGGGCCAGTCATGCTGCGTTTGCGGCCTGATGTCCAGCCAGTGCGAAATATTTTTGGCAGCCAGTAGTTGTGAAAATTGTTCGTTTTGCGGACGGGTAACGTCCGTTTCGGCAGCGCCAAGTACGATGCCCATCCGCCACAGATCAGGGTCCTGGTTGTCCGGCATGAAGTCGGCCGGGTTGTTGTAATACACCTGATCGTCATAATAGCCGTCCATCCGCGATTTGATATCGAAGACACCGCTGAGGCTGAAGAGATACGACACACTGGCAGGGTGGCGGAAAGCGAAGTTGGCCGCATGATAACCCCCGAAGCTGCAACCGGCGGCTACAATCCGCTGCCGGCCTGTTTCTGCCTCCATACGGGGGAGGATTTCTTCCATCAGCAGTTTATCATAACAGGTATGATTATACGCCCGGTATTGTGGGGTAATACTCCGGTTATACCAGCTGGCGGCATCGATACTGTCGGGGCAATACACCTTAACACGTCCTTCATCGATAAACCATCGGATGGCGTCTATCAGGCCGCGGTCTTTGCTTTCATAGTAGCGGCCCATGGAAGTAGGGAAGAGTAGTAACGGGTATCCGCTGTCACCGAATACCAGCATCTCAAATTCCTTTCCCAGGTTGGGCGAATGCCATTTATAGTAGTTTTCAGTCATGGGAAAGTGTTTAGCTAAATTTAAAAAAGATTATTGGTTTATCGGTAAATTGTTGACATGCAAGTGGATCAATTAACATTCCCTGCGGTGACATTGCACCGGGAAGTCGTGCTGGACCTGTACCGGCAATCAAATACCCCTGGGGTACTGTTGCTGGTCAATGACGGGCAGGATCTACCGCCTTTACCGGCATCGCTGCCGCCAGGCTTATGGATAGCCGCTATCCATGCCGGGCCGCGCCGCCGCCAGGAGTATGGGGTGGCCGGCATAGCGGATTATCAGGGGGACGGTGCATTGGCGGCGGTATACACTCAGTGCGTGATAAAGGAACTGCTGCCCTTCCTGGAACAGCGTTATCCTGCGCTGGCACAGGTGCGCAGGGCGTTTGCCGGGTTTTCGCTGGGAGGGCTGTCGGCGTTGGACATCGTATGGCAACATCCGCAGTATTTCCAGCTGGCCGGCGTGTTTTCCGGCGCTTTATGGTGGCGTAGCCGCCCGCTGGATGCCGCCTACCGCGATGAGCGCGATCGTATCATGCACCGTCGTATCCGGGAAAGCGCTTACCGGCCGGGGTTACAGTTCTTTTTTGAATGCGGTACCGCCGATGAAACGGCGGACCGTAATGGGAACGGGGTGATTGATAGTATTGATGACACGCTTGACCTGATACAGTTATTGAAGGATAAGGGATACCGGGAGCCGGAGGATATTGCATACCTGGAGATAGCCGGGGGGCGGCATGATCAGGAGACGTGGGGGAGGGCGATGGGGGTGTTTTTGGGGATGGAATTTTTTAGATCATAAATAGAAACGGAGGGTACCTGGTTTAAAGGTACCCTCTTGGTTACTATTGATTATAGAGTTTATAACCTACACCAGCTCTAACGCTGACATAAGTTGCTTCATATCTATAAATGTTGGCGCCATCATATATTTTAATGACTTTATTATAGGAAGATAAAATACCCGTGGAGTGGGTGTTGGGGGGTATCGTTACTGTTTTGTAAGAAGTGTATGAACTGACAGTCCCATTCGTACTGTAGACATCTTCCTGGATTGCACAGTTTACCTTGACTGGAAAAGGGCTGGTAGTGGGGATTGTACATGCCCGGTCCGAGTACAAACTGGCACTCGCATTTCCTACAATGTACTCATCAGGGTAGCTAGACATGTCGTTATCATCATCTTCAACGCTTACATATACTGTGGGTGCATACAGGTATTTAGCGGCGTCAATATCACCTTGTGAAAGATAGAAATTACTGAAAAATTCGCTTCCATCTTTCTTTGTCATAGTGAGAATGTTGGTGTTATAGACGAAGTCAGTATCCGTTATTTTGGATCCGTATAGCATAATGGAATAGAAGTCAAAAGTGCCAAGATCTATACCAGCCTCTCCGGTTTCT
Source organism: Chitinophaga qingshengii (assembly GCF_014529935.1). Classification (GTDB taxonomy): domain Bacteria; phylum Bacteroidota; class Bacteroidia; order Chitinophagales; family Chitinophagaceae; genus Chitinophaga; species Chitinophaga qingshengii. Next base: position 1,679,892 of record NZ_JACVFC010000001.1, on the reverse strand, counting down.
GCGTAGTTTTTAAAATTAAATGCTTTGTCAGGTTTTATATTACTCCAATTGATATTAATGTAATTATCCCGGTCTACCCTGGATTGTTCATGAAACATGCCGATAGCGTGACCTATTTCGTGTTTGGCAGTGGTTGCCGGAAAATCACTACCGAGGTATAGGTTGATAATCTGTTTACCTCCCGTACGGCCAATATGGGAACTGCTTTCAACCGTGGAGCCGGTAAACTCTACATAATCCGCATGGCTGCTATTTTTGGGAACAAACTTTACTGGCGTATAAGCTTCCCATTCCTGCATGGCTTGTTGAATGGCTGAGGAAAAGCCGCTGGCACTGGAGGCGATAGTGTAGGGGACAATGCTGGAGGGCCAAAGTTTGACCAGCTCCGTTGTAACTGCCCGGGCATTGTCTAATGGTTCGTTTTTTAGATGCTGCACCTGAGCTTCTGTCAATATTATATCTCCCTCCAGGCGATATCCGTTAGTCTCTTTCTCAAGATACAAGTTGTTTTTGTCGTTTTTTATGTGCACAATCTCGCCTGGCACATGATTAACCGGGAAGTAGGAGATGACAGGTTGCTGGCTCGAAGGCACCGATGTAGTGGGTGTTTGAGTTTGAGTTGCTGTGTCCGTTTTTTTGCAACTTGCAAAAATAAGGCACAGGACTGCTGCTACAAGTACTGTTTGTGGTTTCATTTGATAGATTTTTTATTTGAGGATATTAAAACAAAAGGTATATGGTATCGAAAATTGCGGGGCAGGTTAACCAATAATTTATCTATTATGAAGATAGTAAAAATAATTGCTTTCAGCAATTATAGATCTAGCTAGGAAAGAAGATGTTTTTATAAAAAAGAAAGGGCTGACCATTCCGGTCAGCCCTTTCTTTTTTATAAAGTGTAATTAGCTTAGAAGCTATAACGGAAGCCCAACTGACCTCTCCAACGGGAGGTGAAGTTGTTGATCACGTATGGAGTTACATCGCCGTATCCATTTACGATTCTTCTGTAGTCATACTGGAATACAGGAGTACCGTTGGACATGCTTCTGTAGGTGATTGGCGTAGCAGCCTGGTTGCTGATGAAGTAGGTTTGACCCCATTCTTTGTTCAACAGGTTACCAACGTTCAGGATGTCGAAAGTGATTTCGACTTTGTGGTTTTTCCAGATTGGCAGCACCTGAGCCAGTTTGAAGTCGAACACATTCTCAAACGGTGTACGGGAGCCATTTCTCTTCGCGTTTTCACCACGGTGTTTGCTCAGGTATTTGTCGTTGCTGATCAGGTTTTCCAGGTCCTGACGCTGTTGTGCTTCAGTACGGGTGTAGCTACCCTGGGTAATCGGATCAAAGCGCATAGTAGTTAATTCAGTTGCGGTCGGAATGTAGATCAGGTCGTTGTTACCGTTTCCACCAGGGATATCATCACCGGTAGGGTCGCTACCCTGGTTAAAGTATACCCAGCTGTAAGGTGTTCCAGACTGGCCGTTGTAGAACAGACTAACAGTGGTAGCAAAGTTTTTCTGTTTGCCATACTTGAACGTTTTGGCAATTACACCCATTACACGATGTCCCATGCTATAGTTAGCACGAGCATTGTCCAGGTTGTTCAGGCCATTAACGTTCGGGGTAAATTTCCAGTTGGAGCTGGCTGTGGAAGAAGTACCGTCGTTGAGGGAGTAAGCGTCTCCATAGGAGTAACCTACTTTAACGAACAAACCGTTGCTGGTTACTTTGCTCAGTTCACCAGAGATATTGTAGGTGTAACCTTCGTTAGTGTTCTGTAACAACAGTACCTGAGGACCCCAGTTCGGCGTTTTCAGTTTGTAGGTTGGGCGTTTAAGACCGCCACCCAGTGCCACGCTGTCATTGGTTGGAATAACGTTCAGGTTGTTCCATACAGCATTGTTAAGGGTTTTAGCGAAGTTTCCTTCAACAATTGCTTTCATGCCCCATGGCAGTTGTCTTTCTACTGCCAGGTTTGTTTTGAACACTTGCGGGAACTTGAAGTTCTTATCCGTCAGGTTGATGTTGGCGATGTTTTTCTTGATATTGGCACCCATAGCCGCCAGCATGGACGCTGTATATTGACCATAGAACGGACTGTTAGGGTCATACTGGAAGGTAACGCCATTGGGTAAATTAGCGCCGGAGAGGTTAACGTTGGTGTATAGATTACCGGAGGTATTGTATTGGTTGGAAATCCATACAAACGGTACGCGTCCGGTAAAGATACCGGCGCCACCACGGATAATGGTTTGGCCGTCGTTGGTCACGTCCCAGTTGAAGCCTACTCTCGGTGCTACCAGCGGTCTGGATTTTGGAATGGTGGTAGTGGCGTAACCTGCGAAGTTGGCGTCTTTATTAAACTCTACGTTATCCGGAGGTGTAGTAGAGAAGATCGGAATGTCTACTCTTACACCTGCTGTCAGGGTAAAGTTTCTGCGAATATTCCATTCATCCTGGGCGTAAAAACCAATCTGGGCCGCTTTAAACCCAACGCCCTCGCGTTGTGTAGAGTCGGCAGTAGTATAATTGATTTGATACTGTCTTGGTTTCATGCCAAGGAGAAATTGGTTTATAGAATCGTAAGCGTAGGCGCCGAATGCATTTTGAATAAAGGTATTCTTAATGTTGTACAACTCGGCATTGGCACCTACGGTGATGGTATGTTTACCATGGTACATAGTCAGGTTATCTGTAAATGTCCAGATTTTCTGATCCAGTGCATTAGCGGTAGAAGAAGGCTCGCTACCCAGGTAGATGTTTCTGTTGTTGTCGGTGATCTGTATAGTCGGGAAGGCCTGACCGAGGTAGGATCTTCTGTCCTGTACATTATTGTATCCCACTCTCAATTCATTGCTCAGTTTATTGGAAAAACTGGAGTTCAGCTCAATCACACTGGAATTGCTCTTGGAAGGGAATGAATAGTAGTTGTTGAAAAAAGTAGCCTTGGATGTTGCATTACGACCATTGGTATTGATGTCGGAAGCATCCAGGTAGTTGTGGCGGATAGTTAGTTTGTGAATATTGTTGATGTTCCAGTCTACACGGCCAAAGATAGTGGTAGCTGTTTTGTTGCGGGTTTGGTCGGTATAGCTTCCAAGATCCACACCATATTTATCTTTTACAAAATTATAAATACGGGCCAGCTCATCAACTTTTACGTTGTTGGCGCCAGTAGCAGGGTTGTAGTCAACCGGGTTATTGCGTTCTGTTCTTTCTACGTTAGCGAAGAAGAATAATTTGTTTTTGATGATAGGGCCACCGAGGCTTGCTCCATAGATTTTGCTGTTGAAATCGCCGTACTTGGAGTGAGTGCTGTCCGGGGCTTTACCTACGAAGCTATTGTTTTGCAGGTAGAGGTAAGCTGAACCGTGAAAATCGTTGGTACCACTCTTAGTGATGGCATTGATACCGCCGCCTGTAAAGCCACTTTGCTTAACATCGTACGGGTTTAAAACAATCTGCAACTGGTCGATCGTTTCGATGGAGATGGGGTTAGCCCCTGCCTGGCCACCATTGGTACCGGAAGCAGACAAACCAAATACGTCGTTGGTAACGGCGCCATCCACTGCAAACTGGTTGTATTTATTGCTGGCACCACCAAAAGAAATACCCAGCGGAGAACCGTCACCGCCATTGGTAGTAACCGATGCCTGTGGGCTCAGTTTTGCGAAGTCCTGTACACTTCTGTTCACCGTAGGAATGTTGTCAATCTGTGTACGGCTTACGTTCAGTGCAGTACCGCCATTACCCTGTGTTACCACTTTGTTGGCGGTGATATTGATTTCCTGGAGGTTGGTAGTACCTTCAGTCAGTTTTACATTCAATTTTTGTGGTGTACCCAGCTGCAGGAAAATGTTGTTGAAGTTTTCCGTGCCGTAGCTGATAAAAGATACTTCCACTTTGTAAGGACCACCTACGCGCATGTTAGGAATGGTGAATTCACCGCCAACGCGGGTAGTGGTTCCATAAACTGTACCGGATGGCGTGTGGGTTGCCTTAACGGTGGCACCGATCAGGCCTTCGCCTTTGGAATCCGTTACAACACCGATCATACTACTGGTCGTAACCTGTGCATAGGTGAAGATCGTTGTAAGTAATAAGGATAAGGTAAAGAGTAATTTTTTAAATCCCATGATTAGAGAAGTTTGTTTCATGGCGCAAAGGTGCCAAAAAAGTTTGGGAAAACTTTAACGCCGAATTAACAAATTGTTAAGTCGTGCATGTTGACTAAACCTTGATAAATTTTTTTGATAGCTTCATTACAAAACCCACATTTGCATTGTCTTTGTTTAAGAAAATGTTAAAAAATTATGATTTCTCAAATCGAGCTATTTGTTAATGCATAAAACCTTTATCCAGACTGAACTTTACGGTATTCCTGCTTGTTGCATGCCAAACTTATTTGCCTAATTTCTTATTTGTTAAAATTACCCTGTATAATCATCAAATCATCAGCGGGTTTTTCCGTTTCCGGAGAGAATGTTTCCTTCACCATTTCCCATGTTTAAGTCGTAACTTTGCGGTCATTCAACATTGACCCGGAGGGATAATATATGTTAGACACAATAGCAGCAGCAATAGAAGATATCAAGAACGGCAAACTGGTAATCGTAGTAGATGATGAAGACCGCGAGAATGAAGGCGACTTTATAACCGCAGCGCGTAACGTTACGCCGGAGATCATCAACTTTATGAGCACACACGGCCGTGGCCTGATCTGCGCTCCCCTGGCTGAAGAACGCTGCGAAGAACTGGGACTGGAACTGATGGTCAGAGACAATACCGCCCTGCACCAGACGCCTTTCACCGTATCGGTAGACCTGCTCGGCCATGGCTGCACTACCGGCATCTCCGCACACGACAGAGCCAAAACTGTACAAGCGCTGATCGACCCTAACACTAAACCGGAAGAACTCGGTAAACCCGGACACATCTTCCCCCTGAAAGCTAAAACAGGCGGCGTTTTACGTCGCTCCGGCCATACGGAGGCAACGATAGACCTGGCCCGGCTGGCAGGCTTTGAGCCCGCCGGCGTACTGGTAGAAATCATGAATGAAGACGGCTCCATGGCCCGCCTGCCCCAACTGCGGGAAATCGCCGATAAATTCGACCTGAAACTGATCTCCATCCAGGACCTTATCGCCTACATGCTCAGCACCGAAACCCTGATCGAAGAAGGGGTGAGGGTACAAATGCCTACCAAATACGGCAACTTTGAACTCATCGCCTTCAAACAGGTGAATTCCGGTGAAATACACATGGCATTGAAAAAGGGCGACTGGACCAAAGACGAACCGGTACTGGTACGCGTACACTCGTCCTGCGTAACCGGCGATATCCTGCACTCCCTGCGCTGCGACTGTGGTGAACAACTGCACGCCGCTATGCAGATGGTAGAGAAAGAAGGGAAAGGCCTTATATTATACATGAACCAGGAAGGTCGCGGTATCGGTCTCATGAACAAACTCAAAGCCTACAAATTGCAGGAAGAAGGCCTCGACACCGTGGAAGCCAACCTGGAACTCGGCTTTAAAATGGATGAACGCGATTACGGTGTAGGCGCCCAGATTCTGCGGCACCTCGATATCACCAAACTCCGCCTCATCACCAATAACCCGCGCAAACGGGCCGGCCTCAGCGGCTATGGCCTGGAAGTAGTGGAAAACGTACCCATCGAAATCCATCCTAATCCGTATAATGAAAATTACCTGCGGACTAAAAGAGATAAACTGGGCCACGAAATTCTCAAAGGCTAATGCTTTATTAAATCATACGAATCCCGGAGCAGACCGCTCCGGGATTTTTTTATGCGTTATCGATCCCTGGTTTCCCTGGGCTAAGATCTTGTTCAATTTCCTTCAATTCAGAAATTCCCTGGCTCAGGCTTCAGCCCTGGGAGGGATGAGATAGGATCAAAAAAGGAACCTGGTAATATTTAATGCCGGTTTATGGCTGTTCAGTGGAGTCTTCTTTGGGTTTCAGCGCAGCGGCTTTACGCAATGAATCCATTAACGGGGTACGACTGCGCCGCTGACTGTGGAACAACTCGCCGAAGCGATTGAACTCACGGATATACGAAATGCCGACGCCGGATTTCGTACGGTTGTTCAGGTTATATACGTCATAATCTGATTTGCTGAAGGCATTGATACGGAAACGGCCGTCCGGCGTCAACAGGTACTCAATGCGGAAGTCGCCGGCAAACCGGTTGGCATTGGCAGAGGTGGAGGACTTACCCCAGTCGTAGTCGCCACCGGCATACAACCGGAAACGGTTGTTAAACAGCGTACTGGTAATACCCGCACTCACCTGGTTACGGTCCACCGAAGAGTTATCGGTGGCACTGCCGGGACCGCCTACGTTGTAGGCACGATAGTTAACGTTCACGCCTATACCACTGCCTTTGAGCAGGGCGCCGGTAATATTGTTGAGGATGGCGGACGCCTGGGCGGAAAGCGCTTGTCCCACACTGTTTTTACCGGTAATGCCCACGTTGGCGGCAGCATTGGTGGTAGCATCATCCGGAAGGAACTGGTTAAACAACAACAGCCCGTACATCTGCAGCAAAGCTTTGTTCTGGTCGTTGTTGATCTCTTTCAGCTTCGCGGCTACGCCACTTTCATAAGAGAGGCTGCCCACATCCGGTAGCTCAATGGTGTAGGAGATATCCGGCTTCATCAGCGCGCCGCGCAGGTTGATGAGCACATCCACTCTTTCGGTACGGGTAGCCAGTTTGTCGTTGGTACTTACGGCTGCCGCCTGTCCCAGCAGGTTATACAAGCTCACTTTGGGCAGGGAGTATTTAGCGATAATGTTCACCTTGGCTTCCTGCGGATCGCCGTTCCAGGTAATGGTACTGTTCTTTTCGATATCAAACTTCCAGCTGGTAAGCCGCTGGAAAGTAAAATTGTACGATCCGTTATTGATCTCGTAGTTGCCGAACATGCTGAAATCCCCTTCGGTATTGGCGATGAACTGAAGGTTGCCGGAACCATTGGCAGAGATAACATCGCCGGTGGTGGCGTCCAGGATCACATCTATCTGGGCATCCGGATTGGCGGCAATGTCCAGTTTCACGGTCAGCTTGGTATTATCTTTCTTCCGTTTGTTCTCTTTTACTTCTGTACCATAAGTTTTGAAGATGATATAATCGTATTTACCGATGTCTTTACTGTCGGACATAGGTAGATAAAAATGCGTGCCTTTCAATGGCCTGGCGATAACGTGCATCTGCATATCGTTCAGCGGACCGGAGAAATATACCTTCCCATCAGCCAACACATCTCCATAAAACAAGTCGTTATCGGCAGCAGTAGTACTGAGAAACACAAAATTGCGGCCGGTCACATCGAAATCGAAATTCAGTTTGTTGAAATGATCATGACTGATATAACCGCTGGCATTGCCCCTGGTATTGTTTTTATCGATGACGGTGAAATTGCCGAACTCAATCAGGTTATCATCAATATTGACATTGAGCTTGGGTATTTTGTAACGGGTACCCAGATAATCAACGGTAACGGCTACGGTATCCAGCTGTAAGGTGCCCTTCATAGAGGGCAAATCGGTGGTACCGGAAATATTCACTTTACCGGTAACGGCGCCGGTTAAGTCGGACACATACCCTGTCAGGTACTTGCTCAGGAGGTTGATGGACATGGTATTGAAGTCCACGGAAGCGTCAATATCCTTATTGGTGGCAGATAAGCCGATTTTTCCCTGGGCCAGGAAATTTTTGCCTTCGTTGTCGGATTTTACCAGGAATGTAGCGGTGCCGGTGCGGTGCAGGTAGCTGCCGTCTACGTTCAGGGTACCGATAGAGTCGTTGTCTATACGCAGTTCACGGGTACGCAGGGCGGCCGTGATATCAAGATCTTGTGTCGGATCGGTGATATGAATGGTACCGTCAGTAATCCCTTCAATACGGGTGGTGATCAGCTGGGCCGGAATAACGTCGGGAAGGTTCAGGTTTTTAAGGGTAACGATAAACCGCGATTCATCCGGGTTAAATTCATTGGTTTCCACCGTAATACTCTGATCATTGCGGGTGACGCGCAGATTGCGCACCGTCAGGAAATCTTTGCTCCAGTAGATTTCGTTACCAGGGGTTACATTCCATTGCCGTTCATTCACAGTAAAAGCACTGTTGAGGAAGCTGATTTTTATACCCTGGTGCACGGTGATCACACGGGCATAAAAACCATCGAGGGAGGAGGTATCCTGCGCCTGGAGGTCTACCTTCAGGTAGGAAGTATCATTGCCGGAACTGGCCAGTATCAGTGGGTTCTGAAGGATGGTATTGTTGCCGGACAGTACTTTTCCGATGCTGGTACTGAGGTTGACTTTGTTAAAGGTACCATCACCTTTTATCTGTAGGTCCTGCACACGGTAGCCGAGATAACCGGCCTCGGGAACAGTGATATTCAGGGCGAGGTTACCGCCGTTCATGGTATTGAGCGCACCCTGAACTGCCGTGTTATCAAAGCCGGTGAACTTATTGGTAAAGCCTTTCAGCAGTTTTTCCACTTCGCCGAACTGAAATGCAAAAGTGAAATTCTCCTGTACATCCGGCCGTTGCGGCGCCAGGAAATAGCTGGGGTAGTATTTGTATAACAGCAGCTGAAAGGCATCCGGCAGTTCCATGAGTTTATAGGAACCTTTCACATAACCGCTTACCTCGCTGCCATTTAAACTGAGTACTTTCTGGTTGTCCTGCATATGGGTAGCTATGCGCAGGGAGTCAAACTCCAGCCGTTTACCATCTTTGTAGACAGATACTTCATGCATACGGGCGGTGCCGTCGAAGTTGTCAATGTTGTTACCGGCGAAATTGAGGTCCAGCGTGGCTTGCAGGGTAACGGAATCTTCCACGATATGCAATGCTTTCAGGTCGGCCTTGCGCAGGTCGGAGTGGAAGTTGAATACCGGCAGGGCTTCGTTAAAATCGATGGTGCCGGCAAAGTCCATATCGAGATTAGGATCTCTGGAGGCGAGGGAGCCATTGAAGAATTTACGGCTCATAGTACCGGTGGTTTTAATGTTCCGGTAAGTGTACCCAAACAATCCGATCTCCTGTACATCTGCGTCTACACTGGCTTTAAGCGTTTTGAAGTTAAAGCCGGCCCCGTCTACTTTGGCATTCAGGGTAACGGTGGACAGGTTGTTGTTATCAAAGAGGGCGCCTACGTCAAAGCCTTTGCTGGTAAGGCTACCGGAGTAAACCGGTACATCGCGGGCGGTTTTAAAGTTAAGGTCGGAGCTGAGTTGGCCCAGATTGGTCTGAAACTGGCCATAGGCTACGAAGTCATTGATAAAGCCGGTATAACTTCCCTGGAAGCGGATAGACGTAAGGCGGTCCATGCGGATAGCATCCACTTCTTTCACAATCGGCATAATCTGCATCACGTCGGCGCCGGTGGTCACCAGTTCTTCGGTATGGAAGTCGATGAATGTTTCGTTGATATCGGGCAGACCGCGCATTTCGAGACTGCCTTTGAGGCGGGTGGTATTACCGGCTTCCAGTGCTATGTCGGATGCTTTCAGGTTGCTGACAGGACCCCGGGCTTTACCACTGAGTTTGATTTCCTTTTTCCAGGTAGATAGCGGCGGCGCAAAGAATGCAATATCGTCGGACGATAGTTTACAGTCTTTGAAACGGGCCTGCATAAACACATCGTTGATATAGTCGTTCATATCGCTGATGTCGGAGTACTGCATCGTATAGTAGTCACCGATATGACTGCGGTTGGTCTCCAGGTCCAGCTGGGAGAACTCCATTTCTACGGGCGACATCTTAAAGCGGCTGGTCAGTTTTTTCACTTCAAAGCCGGAACGTTCTTTGGTGCTCATGGTAAGATCGCCGATGATACTGTCTTTCACCAGGCTGGTGTTGGTGAGGGACAGGTTAATCTCCCCGAAACGGATATGATTGGGCGCGAAGTAGCCAGGTTCTATTTTGGTGCTGTCATCGGGCTGATCTACGCCCAGCATGCCATTGCGGATATGCAGTTCTTTCAGCAGGAGTTTCCAGTTGCCGTAATTCCAGCGCAGTTCCCCCGGGGCAGTTGTGTCGGGCACGGGGCTACCGGTGAGGTGAGGGCGCTTATGCCGCAATGGAGAGGAGGAATAGCTGCTGACGATAAAGTAAGGGTTATCCAGGAACAGTTCCTGTATATCGATATTGTGTTTTTGCAGGTCCAGGTTTTTGGCATCCAGAAAAATGCGTTTGGCGTAGCCGCGCATATCTTCACCCACCCAGGCATCGATTTGATTGATGCGGATGTTGCGAAGGTCGATTTTTTTCAGATCGAGGGAAATGCCTTTGGAGGGTGATTGCGATTTGGGTGTGCTGGGTCCGGAGAAGGCTTCTTCCAGGAAATGATAGTTCCAGACGGAATCGTTGCGGGGCCGCAGCAGGTTTACCTGTGCGTCTTCCAGTCCTACAAATTTGATGACGGGTTTATCCTGAAAAAAGAACCAGTCAGTAATGCGCACCTGCAATTTGCCCGCGTACAGGAGGGTGTCTTTATGCTGATCCTCGATGAGTGCTCCTTCCAGCTGCATGCTATTAAACAGCCGTAACGTGACGCGGTTTATTTCGACCCGTGTGTGAAGTTGATCGGATAAACGCGATGTAACCTCCCTCACCAGCAGGTTCTGGACTGCGGGTATATTGATTAATACTCCCACCAGAATGATCAGGCCTAACAAACACAGTAAAATGATAGTTAGTATTTTCCGAACTTTTTTCAGGCAGCAAAGTTTATCCGGCAAAAATAGGGGTTATTTAGGGATTTTTTGATTTGCGATTTTTTGATTTCGTGAATAAAGAGCGAAGATCAAAGCGGGTAATTAATCGCTTTGATCTTCGCTCTTTATCGTCCCCAAAATCAAAAAATCGCAAATCAAAAAATCCCTAAATCTTATAGGGCCGGTTCCACGGTGTAGCCTTCTTTGCGCAGCAGCGCTATCAGCCCTTTATTGCCGGCGAGGTGGGCAGCGCCTACGGCTACGAATATAGGTCCTTTGACCATCAGTTGCCTGATTTGCGGTACCCAGGCGGCATTGCGGCGGAAAAGCATCAGGTCCTGGTAGTTTTTCAGGTCGGGGGATTGTATCACCAGCTGGTACAGTTTGTCGAGGTCCTGTTTTTTCCAGGCATCTGCCAGCGTACGGGCTTCCTGGTCGTGATGTTGTATGTCCTTTACCAGGCGGACAATCATCTCTGCTTCTATTTTATCCGGGATGCTATCGAAAAGGGCTATCTGGGATTCCACAGTTTCGAACGTAGCGATTGGAATTTTCTGATTGGTTGCCATGGTGGCTAGTTCCCGGTCGGGGGCCGCAATTTCCTGGCTGGAACAGGGTACCTGCTTCATCAGCAGCAGGGTGGTGAGCATAAACGGTTTGGCTTTGTCCAGCATGCTGATGTCATAGTTCAGGGAATCCCGGAAGAAACGGTCTACCATGGAATAATCGGATGCATTAAAAAGTTGTTTCAGGGAATAATCATCTGCTTCATTGAAAATGAGTGATTTCATTTTCTCTTTTCCGTCGGCCATCAGATCTATTTCCATGCACATCGTTTGGGCGTTGTGCAGTGCATTGGTGACCGGGGGCGGAAACGACAGGTCTGTTTTGCAAACCAGGTGCATGGTACCATAAAGGTAAGAGGGGGTGGAAAGGCCTTGTCCGGATACTTTCCATAACAGGGATTTACCCTGTGCATTGCCGGAGAGCTGTGCCAGCAGCGCCAGCAGAAGGGGACCAATGTTTTTCAGTAGGCGTAACATCTGATAGGGTTTTTAATTGTTAGTAACCATATTCTTTCAGAAACTGGTAAAGGGTTAATATATCCTGCTGGGTATGCAGTGCTGATATGATGGCCCTGTTCACCGGTTGGCTGTGTGGAAACGGGTAAGGGAAACTGGAAATAATAACATCCCGTTCAGCCAGATAGTTCAGCAACGGCATTTTTTCTGCCGGTTGCGGCAGGATAAATACAGGAAGGGCATGTGGATTGTGAATGCGGGAACCGGCCGACAGATGCAGGAAATACGCCACATTTTGTTGTAACGTGATCCGCTGCTGCCGGACGAGATCGCCACACTGCAGCCAGGCATAGGCGCCGGCGGGCATCATGGGAGTGCTGCCGGTAAAGAAGCTGTTTTTCTTCAGTGCGGCAATATCTGCGGCATGACCAGCCACCACACCGCCTTCTACGCTGTAGGCCTTGGCCAGCGAAGCCGTGATCAGGTAATGCAGTTGATCTGTACGGGGGAGATAATGAATACTGCCCTGTCCTTCCGGTCCCAGTATACCGATGCCATGAGAATCATCTGCCAGCACCAGCACTTTGCGTTGTAGCTGCCGGAGCCAGTCGAAGGCAAATATTTCCCCGGTGATGGGATTCAGGGTATCGGTCACGATTACAAAATGATGATCCGGGTGACTATTCACCAGCGTGATGGTATCCTGCTCCCATTGTAACCTGCTGCCGGCGGGCAACTGCGGGGAGCCCAGCCATAATGCCGGATGAGCGCCGGGAGCATAACGGAGTTGTCCGCGCGTGGCGGCGTAATGTACCGCTGCCTGGGCTGCCATATAGCCGGAGGAAAGCACTACCGCTGCTTGTTGCCCCAGGTGGTTACAAAGGGCATGCTCCATTTCACCGAAAAGCGACAGCCGCAGGTTGCCGGCCCTGGAGGAAGGAAAAAGGGTACCATAACGATGGATACCTTCTGTGAAGGCGGCTTTAAAAGCAGGTTGCTGATGTAAACCGAGATAGGAAAAGCCCGAGAAAAACAGGCAACTGCGATTGTCAACAGTGACGGTCCTTCCCGGGGTAATATCGGTATGTAAAAGCATAGGCGGCTATTCTTTTCGGGTGCATAGAATAAAGTGGTAATCACCGGATTTTACTTTCATATCGAAATGTGTTTCATCCAGTTTTTCCACGGTGACAAGATTTTCAGCAGAACGGGAGCCATTGGAGGCGGTGACGGAGATCACCTTGCCGTTGCTGAGTATGAAATACTTGCCTGAATCCGGTTTACCGGCAATGGTGGCCACAAAAACGCTGTTATCCAGGAACTGGTAATACACATCGCTGTAGTAGCCATCTTTCAGGTCTTTGGCCTGTATACGCTGGGTGTTGTTATACGGATCGCCCTGGGGGACCTTCACATCGTAAACCCGCCATTTTTTGTGCTTCAGCAACTCATCGGTTTTACCGGTGTTGCAGGCGAAGAACAACAACGCCGGCAGTATAACGGTAAAGATAGTACGTAGTTTCATAATTTATCAGTTCCCGAATTTTGCCCGGTTAAAGATTTCCGACTGGCCTTTTGGAATAGAGAGGCTTTGCCAATGATCGCCCATGATCATTTTGCCGAGGTATACCATTTGTCCTACATGGTAGGGGATATGGGTCATTTGACGGTTAATGGCGTCCAGCACGGAGTGCGCCTCCGCACGGATGTAAACGGTTTTTTCCAGATCAGCAGGCGTGAGGCTGCCAATGGCATTGAGCAGGCAGGCCCACCCTTCATGCCAGCGTTGCAGAACGACTTCTTTCGATGCCTGGTCTTCTTCAAATTCCTCATCACGGTGCCGGTCACGTTTTTCGCCGTCGGAGGTGAGAAAGTCGGTCCAGCGCGACAACATATTGCCACGGAGATGTTTTACTATCATGGCTACACTATTGGGCTCGCCCTGTGGTTGCCAGTGCAGCTGGGTGGTATCCAGCCTTTCAATGGTTTTGGTGCCCATATCATAGTAGGAGCGGAAACGCTGTAAGGCACTATCAAGATATAGTTGCATTTGGTTATTTGATTATTTTGTTATTTAATTATTGGTCTAAGTCTGCGCCATTCTTTAAGTGATAAATTAGTATTGATTATTTAAGGATTGAACTTTGCTGAAAGAAAAATAACTAAATAACCAAATATCTAAATATCAGTATCCGGCTGCGCTGTCATCGCCACGTTTATCAGCTGCGGCATCCAGCACATGATTGCCGGGATTGCGTTTAATCATTTCGGAACGGCCGATAGGTCCCCGCTTTTTAATGGCATAGCCCATTTGCTGCAAAGCGGTGATCACTTCTTCCGGAAAATCCTTTTCTACGGCTACTTCATCAGGCAGCCACTGATGGTGGAATTTGGGTTTGTTGATGGCATCTGCCGGAGAGAGACCGAATTCCAGGGTGTTCATCAGCATCTGAAAAACGGAAGTGATGATGGTAGAACCACCAGGTGTACCCAGGGCGTACAGTGGTTGTTGCTGTTGTAATACAATGGTGGGCGTCATGGAACTGAGCATCCGTTTACCCGGCGCTATAGCATTGGCTTCAGTGCCTACCAGTCCGTACATGTTGGGTACGCCGGGTTTTACGCTGAAGTCATCCATCTCATTGTTGAGCAGGAAACCGGCTTTACCTACTATGGTACGGCTGCCGTAATGGCCATTGAGCGTAGTGGTAACGGCCACGGCGTTGCCTTTATCATCGATGATGCTGAGGTGGGTGGTTTCTTCGCTTTCGGGCAGTACGCCGGCTTTGGTGGTTTCGCTGTTACCGGCTTTCCCGGGAACAAAATCGGCCATGCGGCTGGTAAGGTATTTTTTGCTGGTCAGCTGCGCTACCGGAACTTTCACAAAATCGGGATCACCGAGGAACTGTGCCCGGTCGGCATAAGCCCTTCTTTCCACTTCCACCATCAGTTGCACTGCCCGGGGAGAATGAAAACCCCATTGTGCCACCGGATAATTTTCGATCATGCCCATCATCTGTTGCAGGCAAATGCCGCCGCTGGAGGGAAGGGGCATGGTAACGATCGTATAGCCTTTATAGTTAAAACTCAGTGCTTTTCTTTCGCGTACTTTATAGTTTTTCAGATCGGCGAGGGTCATGATACCGTGGCCCCGTTTCATTTCCGCTACGATGTTGGCGGCGGTTTCTCCTTCATAAAAGCCAGCGGCTCCTTTTTTTCGTATAAGCTTCAGCGTATGAGCGAGGTCTGGTTGTACCAGGGTATCGCCTTCTTTCCAGGGCTGGTCTTTCACAAACGCGGTGGGCGCGGTGTTGAGCCGCTGGAAATCTGCTTTGGAGGCATTGAGGTTAGCAGCTTCCGAAGCGGTGATGGGAAAACCTTTTTCCGCCAGCAGGATAGCCGGATCTATCAGCGTGGCAAACGGCAGTTTTGCATATTTCATGGCGGCGAAAATTCCGGCTACGGTACCTGGTACGCCGGCAGCGAGGTGTCCGTCGAGGCTGAGCGTAGTAATGGGATTACCCGCGCTGTCGAGGTACATATCCCGGCTGGCCCGGGCGGGGGCTGTCTCCCGGTAGTCCAGTGCCAGCTGTTTGCCATTAGACAGGTGAGCAACCATAAAACCGCCGCCACCGAGGTTGCCGGCGCCGGGATATACGACGGCCAGTGCCAGTTGGGTGGCGATGGCAGCATCGATCGCATTACCACCCTGCTGCAATATCTGTGCACCTGCACGGCTGGCCAGCGGATGGGCTGACACAACAGCGCCATGAGGCACGGTAATATTTTTCTCTATTTTATAGTCATAAGGCCGGAGTTGTTCAGCCGGGAACTGGGCCCTGGCCGTATATACCGTGCTGACCGCCAAGCCCAGCAAAATCAGGAAACGCATGATACTTCTGTTTGCGTGTAAATTAACAAAACAATCCTATCTTACGTGAATAAACTAATCGTTGCTATGCGCCAACACATACTTCTGGCACTGCTACTGCTTGGCTTTTTCCCCGCCATGGCCCAGATCCCTACACCAGACCAATTTTTGGGCTATCCGTTGGGTAGTCAGTTCACTCCTCATTACCGGGTACTGGATTATTTCAGACAGGTGGCTGCTACCGCAAAAAATGTGAAAGTAGAGCAGTATGGTACCACCTACGAAGGCCGCCCGCTGATCACCGCTACCATCGCTTCCCCGGCCAATTTCAGCCGGTTGGAAGAGATCCGGCAGCATAGTTTGGATATGTCGCTGGCCAAAGGCGGACAACCAGCCGACCAGCCCGTGATCGTATGGCTTAGCTATAATGTGCATGGCAACGAGGCTGTATCTACCGAAGCGGCCATGAAAACGCTGTATGAACTGGTTAATAACGGCAACGCACAAACGCAGCAGTGGCTGCAACATACTGTTGTGATCATTGATCCCTGCCTCAACCCTGATGGACGGGAACGGTATGTCAACTTCTACAACCAGGTACGGGGACTGCAGCCCGATGTAAACCGCTATTCCCGCGAACATAATGAACCCTGGCCCGGCGGCAGACCGAATCATTATTATTTTGACCTGAACCGCGACTGGGCATGGCAAACGCAGCGGGAATCCCAGCAACGGGTAACCCGCTACAACCAGTGGATGCCGCAGCTGCATGTGGATTTCCATGAACAGGAAATTGAAGCGCCCTACTACTTTGCGCCGGCAGCAGAGCCTTTCCATGATGCTATTACGCCATGGCAGCGGGAAGTACAGGTGATGATCGGCAAAAATAACGCTAAATATTTCGACCAGGAAGGCTGGCTCTATTTCACCAAAGAGCGGTTCGACCTGTTTTATCCCAGCTATGGCGATACTTACCCGATGTACAACGGCGCTATTGGCATGACCTACGAACAGGGCGGCAGTGGCCGCGCCGGCGTAGCCGTGCTGAAACGCGATGGCGATACCCTCACGCTGACAGACCGTATCGCCCATCACTTCACCACCGGTATGTCTACCATTGAAGTGGCTTCCCAACAGGCGGACCGTATCCTGAAAGAATACGTGCAGTATTTTGATAAGGCTAAAAAAGAACCGCAGGGCGGCTATAAGTCATATGTCATCAAAGCCGGCGGCAATCCCGAGAAACTGAATACACTGGCAGAGCTGTTGCGTAAAAACAATATTGCTTTTGGTTATGGCGCCAATGCCGCTGCTGCCAGCGGATTTAACTACTTCACCGGTAAAACGGAAAACTTCTCTGTCAATAAGGAAGATCTGGTGATCAACGCTTTCCAGCCCCGTTCCAATATGCTGCGGGTGTTGTTTGAGCCTACTTCCCACCTTACTGATTCGGTGACGTATGATATTACCGCCTGGGCTTTGCCTTATGTATACGGACTGACCACCTACGCGCTTAAGCAGCCACTGACACCTGCTGCAGATGCCCCGGCCATGCAACAGAATACGGCGCTGGCGGCACAGCATCCTTATGCTTATCTTGCGCAGTGGAACAGTGTAAAGGATGTAAAATTCCTTTCAGCATTGCTGAAACGCGGTATGAAAGTGCGTTTCACTGAAGCGCCTTTTATGTCCGGTGGTAAAACATTCCCCGCAGGTACCCTGGTGATTACCCGTACCGGTAATAACGGTAACGGTACTACGTTTGACAGCTATGTCACTTCCCAGGCCGATAAATATAAGATTACACTGGATGCCGTATCTACCGGATTTGTAGACAAAGGCGGCGACTTCGGGTCCGACAAGATCCGTTATATCAAACCACCCAAAGTAGTGCTGGTAGCCGGCGATGGTATTTCATCCCTGGGGGTGGGAGAGATCTGGCATTTCTTTGAACAGCAACTGGAATATCCTATAGCGTTAGTGAACGAACGAAATCTCGCTGCTGTAAACTGGGACAAAACAGATATCCTGATTCTTGCCGATGGTGATTATAAAACATTTATGGACAAGGCTTCCAACGAGCGTATGAAAGAATGGGTAAACAACGGCGGCAAACTGATAGCCATAGAAAGCGCCGTAGAGCAGCTGGCTGGCGCTGATTGGGGTATCAAGGTGAAGAAAGAAAAAGAGAAAGAGGAAGCAGTATCCGAAAAAGGCAAACCGGTGGAAGACGCGTCCTATGACGCGCTGAAACCTTATGCCAACAGGGAAAGGGAAAGTGTACGACAGTTTATTCCCGGCGCTATTTTTAAAGTACAGTTAGATACAACACATCCGCTGGCCTTTGGTTATCCGGGTACTTATTATACCCTGAAACAGGATAGCCGGCTGTATGAATTTATAGACAACGGTGGTTGGAATGTAGGTGTTTTAAAGAAAGACAACTACCTCAGCGGCTTTGTAGGCGCAGATACCCGTAACCGTTTGAAGGACGGTTTATTGTTCGGTGTAAAGGAAATGGGTAACGGTACCGTGGTTGTACTGGCAGATAACCCGCTGTTCAGAAGTTTCTGGGAAAATGGTAAACTGATGTTCAGCAACGCGGTATTCCTCGTTGGACAATAATCAGCGGTTTCGTTTAATATTACAACCCAGCGTGCTGGATGTGTTGGTAGTAACAGCTTTTCCGGCCACCAGCTCGCTGATGGCATTTTGCAGGTGCCGGTTTTTTACCGCATCTGCATTGCCGGGGTTATCATCGATGGCGCCTTTGTACACCAGGAGGCTCTTCTTATCGAACAGATAACATTCCGGCGTATGGTTGGCATCAAAAGCATTTGCCAGTTCGGCATTTTTATCCAGTATATAAAAACAGTGGAATGCCTGTTCCGCTGCATAGGCCTTCATGGCTGAAAAAGACTCAGCTTCCGTACGGGCGGCTTCATTGGAGTTGACCATCACCACACCGATACTGTTTTTATGGGCCAGCGTGCAGATCTGGCGCAGGCGGTCCTGGTTGCGGACCATATACGGACAATGGTTACCGCCAAAGATTACCAGCAGGCCATTAGCGCCTTTAATATTATTCAGCGAAACTTCTTTTCCGGAAATATCCATGCATCTGAGATCTGCTTTGGGCAGCAGTGCGCCGGGTTCAAGCGGGTTCTCGCCGGCCGGGTGGGCAGCGGTAAAAACGAGGGCACAGGCAAGGTAGAGAGCGGACTTCATCATATGAAAGGAATTCGTGTCCAGTATAAATATAATCAATGCGACAGTAAAAAGCCTGACAGCAGGCAAAAAAATCCTAAGAAAGATATGATAAAAAAATATAAAATAAAAATTTTAAAAGACTGTTACTGTGGTTAAATTCTATCCCAAAGTCAGTCAATATAGTCAGCAAAATATGTCGGCATCGGAGGAGAAAGATGTTATAGCCGAATATCGCCAGGAACGGGACAGTGCAATACTTGTCACGCACGATATCGTAAATAATTTCGCTCTTCAGAAAGTATAGAAACAGCTCAGGTTGCGTGGATTTATATCATATAGCTATCATTGTTCTTCTGCAAAACATCTGTGATGTTTTAGGCGGACTGTTTTTCCGGCGTTTTTTCCCTTTCCAGCCGTGTATCGCTCAGCGCACGGATACTGGCATTCAACTCAAAACCCACCAGCAAAATAAAGGAGTTGAAGAAAATCCACAGCATGAGGATCAGGATGGTACCGATAGAACCATAGATTTTATTGTAGTTGCCGAAGTTGTTCACAAACCAGGAGAAGCCTATGGTGACCAGTATCATGAAGATGGTGGCAACGGCAGCGCCGGCGGTAATGAACTTCCACTTTTTGGTAGTAGCGGCGCCAATGCGGTATAACACGGCATTGACGGAATAAAACAGTAACACAATGAATATCCAGCGGGCCACATCAATGATAGTCAGCAGCGGGATGTTATGTACACCGGTCAGGTTAAATAACCAGCGCAGGGTAGCGCCCTGGATAATGATCAGGCCTACGGTTACCAGCAGCAGTATCACTAATATCAGCGTGAGTTGCAGGGCAATCAAACGGTTTTGCCACCATTTGCGTTTCCGGAAACCGGCGCCTTCTATTTTGCTGAAAGAGCGCAGGATACCCATTACACCATTGGAGGAGTAAAAGAAACCCATGAGGAAAGCGACTGACAGCAGCCCGTTACGATGTGTATAGAGGAAGTCGTGGATCATTTCCCGTACAATCATGTAGGTGTTGTAGTTGGGCGTGAGATCCTGGGCCAGGTCGTACAGGGTGGGTTCTATGTTCTTCACCGGTACATAGGGTACCAGGGTGAAGAGAAAGATGAAGAAAGGCGGTATCGCCAACAGGAAGTTGAAGGAGATAGCCCTGGCCCTGTCGCCCAAACCTCTTGCTTTGGTTTCCTGCCCGAAATGTTTCAGCACATCATATAGCGGTAGTCCTTCAAAACCAGGCAGGTAAAGGGTTTTACTCCTGTTAACCAACCAACGGTAAGGACGTGAACGAAAGATGATGTTTTCGGGTTTAAAAACCAATGCTGTGTTATTTAGTTATTTAATTATTTTGCTATTTAGTTATTTATTTATTTATTTATTGAATCATTGGATATGAGTTTATTCAGATGGAATCCGGCCATCTTCAATAATCCAATAACCAAATAACAAAATAACCCAATACTAATATCCTCGTTTATTCAATTCTGCCTGATATTTCCTGGCATTTACCAGGTGTTCGGCGTAGGTGGCGGCGAAAGCATGGTAGCCTGAGAAGTCGGACCTGGCGCAAAAGTACAAATAATCCGTTTCGGGTGTGTTCAGTACCGCGTTTAATGTTTTTTCGGACGGCGTACAGATAGGGCCCGGAGGGAGGCCCTCATAACGGTAAGTGTTATACGGAGAATCGAACTGGGTATGTATTTCGCGTATTCTTTTCAGTCCGAAGTCCTGGAGTGCGAATTTCACCGTAGGATCGGCCTGCAGGCGCATTCCTTTGCGGTAGCGGTTCAGGTACACACTGGAGATGATGGGTTTTTCGTCCAGTTTATTGCTTTCTTCATCTACGATAGAAGCGAGTATGGTTACCTGGGTAGGGCTGAGGCCCAGGGCTTTCGCCTTTTCCCGGCGTTCGGGTGTCCAGAATTCTTCCCTTTCCTTTTCCAGTTTTTTGAAGACAGTTTCGGCATTGGTGTTCCAGTAGAACTGGTAGGTGTCGGGTACGATAGCGCACATGGCGGTATTGGTATCCAGACTGAACTGGCGGAGGTATACCTGGTCAGACAGCAGGGCGCGCAGGGCGTTGGAATCGGCTTCCAGGTTGGTACTGATTTTCCGGATCAGGTCTTGTTTGGTGCGCAGTTTATTGATCACTAATACAACAGGTGATTGTTTACCGGAGCGGAGCAGTTTCGCGATCTCGAAGTTGCTCATGCCATGGGTAATCTTGTACCGGCCGGCTTTGATACGGGACGGATATCCCAGCTCCCTGGCTACCCAATTGAAACTGTTGCGGTTACGGACAATGCCCTGGTCTTCCAGGCCATCCAGCACATCGTTATAGGTGCTGCCGGTACGGACGTAGAAGTATTTGGAATCGCCGAAAGCTTTTGTATTGGGCCCAAACACCCGGTAGGAGAAATATACGAGGGCACCTGCGGCCAGGCAGCCGGCAATGAGGAGGCTGCGTTTAAGCCATACGTTGGTAGGTTTTCGTTTTTTAGCCATTCGTAGAGCGGGTAGTGATTAAAAAAACCTCGCTTTTAACGGCGAGGTTTTATAAAATATTATGTAGAAAGATATTATTTGCCCGGAGTGGTTGGAGCCGGAGTACCCGGAGCCGGAGTTTGCTGAGGCTGAGCACCAGGCAATTGTGCCGGAGCAGGAGCGGGAGCAGGCATACCAGCACCAGCTCTTTCAACAGCAGTAGGTGCAGCATTGGATACTTTGGCAGATTTACCAATAAAGAAAGGCGCAGTCAGGCACAGTGCAGCGATGATAACGGCCAGTATCCAGGTACCTTTTTCCAAAACGTCAGTTGTCTGACGTACCCCGATCACCTGATTGCCAATACCGCCAAAAGAACCGGACAGACCGCCTCCCTTAGGGTTTTGGATCAGCACGAAGAAGCCCAACAACACACAGGCTAATATGATCAGGACACCAAAAATGATTAACATAAATATTATCGTTTGCTTTTATCTATTAAAGATTTTAGTTCTTGTATCTTCTGCGCAAAATAAGCGTTTTTGTCGGGATTAAGCAAACTTAATTTTTGATATATCCTGATCGCTTGTTGGTACTGGTGTTGCCGTACCCATATCTCTGCCAGTGTTTCTGATACGATGTCGTTGTTGAAAGTGATGGAATCCATGGCCATTCTCTCCACGGTTTCAGATACTTCCGGTTCTTCCTCCTCGTCGTAAATGCGGTGGAGCTGCTGCTGGTACCAGTCTTTACTGCTCCTGCCGGAGAAGTTATCCTTGATCTGCCGCAGCCAGGAGGTAAAGCTTTTCATCTCTGCTTCGCCCTGAATGCTGAGTTCGTCTGCATTTTCCGGGTCTTTCAGCCGTTTATAGGCAAAATAATCGTCTGTATAAAGCGGTTGGAACGTTAAGGTGGTTTCTTCTGCTGTTGGTATCTCCAATGGGAATATTTTAATCGGCCGTTCGTCTGCTGTAGTCGTATGATCTGTTGCTTCCGTTGTGGCTGCCTGGTGAGGTGTATGGTTGGTTTCCGGTGCTGCCAGCATGTCAGCCGGCTCCGGGATATCGGATAATATCGCTTCCGAAACAGCGGTTGCTTCATCGTGTAGCCCGTTGGTAGCTGTTGCTACCGGCATTTCAGCTTCCATAGGAGTATCTACCGGGGCTGCTTCCGTTTCCACCGGTGTTGCTGCTACAGCGGGCGCCTGCTCCGTTTCAGTTTCCACAGGAACTTCCGCCGGTGTTGCTGCTATAGCGGGTATTTCTTCCGTTTCAGTTTCCAGGGGTACTTCCACCAGCGCTTCCGCCAGGGCTGCTTCCTGCCCGGTTTCAGCAGCAAGCTCCGTTTCAGCTTCGGCGGCCGCTGGCTCCGCAAAGGTTTCCGGTGCTGCCGGGGCGGCAATCGGCATATCCGCTACTGCGGCATGTTCCAAAACAGGTGCATCATCCGGAAGGGCATCTGCCGGAATCACCGGCGAAATACGGTCTTCCACGGTTTCCAATACCGGTTCGTGGGTAACGATATGATAAAAATGGTGAGGCTGACCGCTATACAGCATCGCCTTTTTGATGGCAGGGTCCTGAAGGTCGCCATGCTGATGGTATATCTTTCTGGCCAGCAGTAGCCGGGCGGCAGAAAAATAGGGATATTCCGTTACCAGTTGTTCCATGGCGGCTACATCTACCTGATGCAGACTAGCCTGCAAAAAGACGTGTGCAATGATGGTGTTTGCGATCATAGTCCTAATGTAGTAAATTTTATTATTTGGTTATTTGATCATTTTGTGCAGCATATAAAATCTGTGCAAAATGATCAAACAACCAAATGAACAAATGGTATTACCAGTTAGCAAAAGCCCTGTTGAAGATATCATCCACAATACCGGGAATAATATTGCTCTCCAGCAGGCTGTTTTCTATGGCGCTGGGGAGCTGGTTGGCGCTAAAGTCGGCTGAACGGGTAAAGGACTGGGTGAAGCCTTTTTTATCGCCTACCCGTTTTATGAAAGTGATATTGATGGTCACATTCAGACGGGAAGTGGCGGCCTTGTCTACGTTGGTCACGGCAGCGTTAGAGAAGGAATAACCGGTGATGGCGCCGCGGAACTCGTAGTCAGCACGGGGTTCATTATCGCCTACCTGTGTCAGCCTGGTTTGTGAAGTGACTTTATCACGCAGTTTCTGGGTGATTTTCTGGCTGAGGGTAGGGTTGGTGATCGGCGCCCTGTTCTCAATAAATCGCACGTTCACCGTTTTGGCCTCGTTATCAATACTGGCGCCGGTGGTGGAATAGTGTACACTGCAACCGCCGAGGAGCGCGATGATGGCAAAGGCGATGAATGTTCTGATAGTTGTGGTCATGCTGCTGAAAATTCGTTTATTCGGCGATGTTATATTCTTTCAGTTTGCGGTAAAGTGTTCTTTCGGAAATACCCAGGTCCAGGGCGGCGTCCTTGCGTTTGCCCTTGTGTTTCTTCAGTGCTTTTACAATCAGTTCTTTCTCCTTGTCGGCAATGGAGAGTGTTTCTTCCACTTCCTCATGGTGATCGATCTTGTTATCGGCCAGGATAATGGGCTGTGTATTGTTGATAACAGGCGCCGGTACGGTCATTTCATTGCCGGCGGGGTAACTGTGCAATACGTGATTTTCCGGGTGATATTCATTGGCATGGGCCATATTCGGATTCTGCAGAATATCGAAGAACATTTTCTTCACCTCTGTTACATCCTTTTTCATGTCGAAGAAAAGTTTGTAGAGGATGTCTCTTTCACTGGCAAAGTCGCCACCACTGCCCGGCTGGTGCTGCGGGGCTGCCAGCATCGGGAGCCGGTTGACTTCCGGTATTTCCGGCAGGAACCTCTTCAGGTCGTTGGCGGTAACCAGTTTATCGGATGATAATACAGAGATTTGTTCTGCGATATTTTTCAGTTCACGCACATTACCGCGCCAGGGGTAGTTGACCAATACCTGGCGGGCTTCATCATCCAGCTGGATGGAAGGTGTTTTATATTTCTCGGAGAAATCGACGGAGAATTTACGGAACAGCAAAGGAATATCTTCTTTGCGGTCGCGCAATGCCGGTACGCGGATAGGCACGGTATTCAACCGGTAGTAGAGATCTTCCCGGAATTTACCGTGTTGGGTACGTTCCAGCAGATCGCGGTTAGTGGCGGCGATCACCCGGACATCGGTTTTCTGTACTTTGGAAGAACCTACACGGATGTATTCACCGGTTTCCAGTACGCGGAGCAGGCGTGCCTGGGTACCCAGCGGCATTTCACCGATTTCATCGAGGAAAATGGTACCGCCGTTCACGGTTTCGAAATAACCTTTACGGCTGTCTACCGCGCCGGTGAAGGAACCTTTTTCGTGGCCGAACAATTCGGAGTCGATGGTTCCTTCAGGAATAGCGCCGCAGTTAACAGCGATGAAGGGATTATGTTTACGGGCGCTGAGCGCATGTATGATCTGTGAAAATACTTCTTTACCTACGCCGCTCTCCCCGTTGATCAGTACGGTGAGATCGGTATTGGCTACCTGTGCAGCCACCTGCAGGGCGTAGTTCAATGCGGGACTGTTTCCGATAATGCCAAACCTGTTTTTGATAGCCTGTATGTCCATAAGTGGTAACCCGATTGTTTAATGGTCCAAAAATGAGCAGGCAGCAGCGGGTAGGCTACTGTACTGCCTTTCCTATAAGTGTACCTGATGTACAGCTATCTACCTTCACCATCACATATTCGCCCTTTTGGAAGTTTTCCCGGGGGAAAACAATCACCTTGTTCTGGTCGTTGCGACCAAACAGGTGCTCTTCGGAGCGTTTGGAAGTGCCTTCTACCAGCACTTTGAAGGTTTTGCCGACATCGTTTTTCATGTTTATTTCTGACTGTTTCCGGTGCTGTTCCACCACTTCGGCCAGCCTTCTTTTTTTAACCTCTTCCGGAATATCGTCCTGGTAGCGGCGTTGTGCCAGTGTGCCGGGACGTTCGGAGTAGAAGTACATATAAGCCAGGTCGTAAGCGGCAAAGCGCATGATGTCCAGCGTTTCCTGGTGTTCTTCTTCCGTTTCACTGCAGAAACCGCAGATGATGTCGGTAGAGAGACCACAGTCCGGAATGATTTCGCGGATACGTTCCACTTTCTTCATATACCATTCACGGGTATACGTACGGTTCATCAGCTGTAATATCCGGTTGCTGCCGCTTTGTACCGGCAGGTGGATATAGTTGCAGATGTTTTCATGCTTCGCCATGGTAAACAGTACCTCATCGGTGATGTCTTTCGGATGAGAGGTGCTGAAACGTACGCGCAGCAAAGGATTGATCAGCGCCACTTTTTCCAGCAGCTGGGCGAATGTTACGGTTTCACTGTCATCGGCGCTGGTCCAGTAGTAGGAGTCCACGTTCTGGCCCAGCAGCGTTACTTCCCGGTAACCATTGTTAAACAGTTCGGTTGCCTCGCGGATAATGGAATGCGCATCGCGGCTGCGTTCCCGGCCACGGGTGAAAGGCACTACACAGAAGGTGCACATATTGTTGCAACCCCGCATGATAGATACAAAGGAGGTTACCCCGTTGTTATCCAGCCGCACCGGACTGATATCGCCATAAGTCTCTTCCCGGCTCAGCAGTACGTTCACCGATTTCTGGCCCGTTTCTGCTTCTGCAATCAGGGAAGGGAGGGCGCGGTAAGCATCCGGGCCTACCACCATGTCTACCAGCTTTTCTTCTTCCAGCAATTTGGTTTTTAACCTTTCTGCCATACAGCCTAATACGCCGATCAGCAGACCGGGCGTGGCTTTTTTGATCCGGTGAAATTCAGTCAGCCGTTTACGTACGGTCTGTTCCGCCTTTTCCCGGATAGAACAGGTGTTGAGCAAAATGAGATTCGCTTCTTCCACATTGCGGGTAGCGCCAAAACCTTCTTTATTTAAAATGGATGCAACGATTTCACTGTCGTTGAAATTCATCGCGCAGCCATAGCTTTCTATATAGAATTTTTTATTATATGATTGCTTGTCAGTCGTCACGGGAGCAAAGGCTTCACCCTGACGGCTTTCATCATGCACTTTTGTAACCTGGTCCAGCATTCCTAACAAAAATTTTGGAGAGCAAAAATAAGGATTAAAACTTAAAAAATGACAGAATGTCATCACGCAAAGGAGCAAAGCAGCAAAGGGCGCAAAGATTGGCAGGAAGATGAATGCGAAGATCGGCCAGGAATGGAAATTACTGGTAATTGTTATTGTTAATAATTAAGCGATTATATATTATAAAAAAAGAAGAGCAAATTATCTTGCTCTTCTTTTTCTATTTCCTGACATTAATTTGCTTTTTCTATTTTCGCATCAATCTTAGCGCTCTTTGCTGCTTTGCGTCTTTGCGGGCCCTACACCGCTTTGCGTGCGAGCTTCGCCGCCAGCCAGCTATCCTTCAGGGGGACCAGCCATTTGGTGTCCAGATCGGCCTTATTCAGTACTGTATTGTTGAGATAAAGGGTGTTCTCATCGATAAACCCTTTCTCCAGCGCGTAGGCGAGCTGAGCCATCGGCAGCAGCTGTACCTTGTCTTTCACCACAAAACCCAGCAGGAGGCGGTCGAACATATTCACATTGTATTGTTTCTCAATGCTTTTGATGACACGTACGGAGCTATCGGTGCTGCAACCGCTCACGGTGGTATCTGTTTCGTCAGCCATCAATATCACTACATGGCCCATCACCACTTTACCCCAGCCTTTTACAGGGGCGCCATGGGCGTTCCATTGTTCCGTAAATTGAAGCAGCTGTTCGTCTATTTCTTTGATCTCCTGCTCATTGAATGGTCTGTTGCTCTGATATATCCAAACCCTGGAAGCCGGAGAAAACCCGGAAGGGAAGTTTAGTTCTTTCGTATTCATGATGCAAAGTTAAGACAATTGATTATTCCATATTCATTGCAATCAGTTCGGCAATGTCAAGCACTTTTACTTCGTCTTCTTTGCCGGTCTCTTTCACGCCGTCTGTCAGCATGGTCATACAAAACGGGCAATTGGCGGCGATAACGGAAGCGCCGGTATCCACCGCTTCCCGGCCTCTTTCAAAGTTGATGCGGGTGGTTCCTTTCTCTTCTTCCTTGAACATCTGCGCGCCACCGGCGCCACAGCAAAGGCCATTACTGCGGCAACGCTTCATTTCCACCAGCTCGGCATCCAGGGTTTCCAGCACTTTGCGGGGAGCTTCGTAGATACCATTGCCTCTGCCGAGGTAGCAGGAATCGTGGTAGGTGATTTTTTTGCCTTTGAAAGTGCCGCCTTCCTTCATTTTGATCTTTCCTTCATCGATCAGCGACTGCAGGAAGGTGGTGTGGTGTATCACTTCGTAGTTGCCGCCAAGGGCAGGATATTCGTTTTTCAGGATATTAAAACAGTGAGGGCAGGCGGTGACGATTTTTTTTACGCCGTACATGTTCAGCAACTGTATGTTGTTTTGGGCCATCATCTGGAAGATAAATTCATTGCCGGCTCTTCTGGCCGGATCGCCGGTACAGCTTTCTTCTTTTCCCAGGATGGCAAACTGAACGCCTGTTTTGTCGAGAATAGTGGCAAATGCTTTGGTGATTTTTTGTGCCCGCTGATCGAAGCTGCCGGCGCAACCTACCCAAAACAGTATTTCCGGCGTTTCCCCGTTGGCGGCATATGTAGCCATTGTCTTTATCTGCATAGCTCTTCGCTTTTAGCTTTTCGTTATTGATTCATTTCTGTTGCCCATTTGTCGCGGTCGTCCATGCTGAACTTCCAGGGGGCCATATTGTTTTCGATATTGCTGAACATGCCGGTCCATTCGCCGGGGGCGCTGGATTCTTCCATTACCAGGTGACGGCGCAGTTGCAGGATAATATCGAGCGGACTGATACTCACCGGGCATTCCTGTACGCAGGCATTGCAGGTAGTGCAGGCACGCAGTTCCTCTTCTGTAATATAATCGCGCAGCAGTGTTTTGCCGTCATCCGTAAAGGTTTTGTTGGCATTGATGTTACGCCCTACTGCTTCCACACGGTCGCGGGTGTCCATCATGATTTTGCGGGGAGACAAAGCCTTACCGGTAAGGTTAGCCGGACAGGCAGCGCTGCAGCGGCCACATTCGGTACAGCTGTAGGCATCCAGCAGGTTTTTCCAGCTAAGGTCAAACACATCTTTGGCGCCGAACTTGGGCATACTTTCCGGTGCAGGCTCGTTGGCGGCCAGTTCCGGCTGCAGCATCAGTTGTACTTCCCGTTGTACGGCAGGCATGTTTTCCATTTCGCCCATAGGCTCCAGGTTAGCATAGTACGCATTAGGGAAGGCCAGGATGATATGCAGGTGTTTGGAATAAGGCAGGTAGTTGAGAAACGCCAGGATACCCAGTATGTGCAGCCACCAGCAGGTACGTTCAATGGCTATCAGCGTACCGTCGGACAGGTGGCTGAAGATAGCGCTCAGGTTACCGCTCACCAGGAAATGACCGGTAGCGATATAGTGTTCGCTGCCCCGTAGCTGCATTTGCTGATCGGCCGTGTTCATGGTGAGGAACAGCAGCATCAGCACAATTTCGGTGATCAGGATGTAGTTGGCGTCGGAACGTGGCCACCCGTTGAGGTCTTTGCTGATAAACCGCCGCAGTTTCAGGATGTTTCTGCGAATCAGGAAAATAGCGCATCCCAGTGTTACCAGTACGGCCAGTACTTCAAAAGCGCTGATCAGCAAAGGATACAGCGCGCCTAATACGGGAACGAATAAACGGTGTGTGCCCAGTATCCCATCCAGGATGATCTCTAAAATCTCCAGGTTGATGATAATAAAGCCCGCATACACGAAGAAGTGCAACACCGCTACCAACGGATTACGGAACATCTTTTTCTGGCCGAAGGCCAGCAACAGTACGTTTTTCCAGCGTAGGTCAGGGTGGTCATTGAGGTCTTTATCGCGCCCCAGCAGGATATTCCGCCGGATCTGGCGCACTTTCGTGGAAAATAGGTATACTGCCACCCCGAAGGCAATAATAAACAGTAACTCTTGTACAATTCGCATTATCTTAGATTTGACTCCCGAATTTATGTTTTTTTTAGCTCTCCGCTTTTCAAGGGGAAATTTTTGTTAAAAGCATCTTCCTACAACTGAACTTCTTATTTTTGCGCCTATGGAAAGCAGGAACATTATTCTTACACAGGATATCATCCAGAAAAAAATTGAGCGTATCGCTTATGAGATCTATGAGCTGAACAGTGATGGTACAGAAATCATCCTCGCCGGTATCTGGGACAGAGGCATGATCGTGGCCCGGAAAATAGCGGACGTACTGGAACAGATCTCTCCGTTGAAAACCAGGATCATATCCCTGCACCTGGATAAACAGCATCCGGGTGATGTAAAAGTTTCTGAAGACATTGATTTTAATGATAAAGTAGTAGTGGTGGTAGACGATGTGGCCAACTCCGGCCGTACCATGCTCTACGCATTGAAGCCGCTGCTGGCTTATCTCCCCAAAAAAATACAAACGGCGGTACTGGTAGACCGTAAACACAAGTCTTTCCCGTTGTCAGTAGATTTCGTTGGTTATTCACTGGCTACCACCCTGCAGGACATGGTGCTGGTAGAGATGCAGGGGGAAGACATCATCGCGGCTTATTTTGAATAAGCCTTTCTGTCAGAAATAGATGGCATGCAGTTTTACGTTGCCCAGTGAGTTGATCTCCAGGGCAGGGGCGGGAAATTTCATCATATTCAATACCTGGAACAACACTCTCACTCCCTTTTTACGGCTGCGGATTTTGGTAAAGTCCACATCGGGCGACAAATAGAACTGCCGGATGCGGCGTATGTGGCTATAGTCATGGTATACGCCTTGTGCGTCAGTCCAGGTATTGTCGCGTCCTCCATACATCCCGTCAGCGCCGTAACCTACGGCAATATTGAGCCAGCGGGGAAGCCAGGTGCTGTTTTTATGAAAAGAGTACAGGTTGGCTGACATCCAGTAAGTTTGACCATTATAGTCTTTGAGGGTTCTCTCCCAGAATGTTTTTCCAAAAAGCTGATCTGCTTTTTCATGAACAGGTCCTTCCGGATAATTTTTAGGATGGGAAGAAAATTTAAGCTGTATCCGTTGTTCATCCCACGCCAGTTCCTGGCTGATCAGCAGGGCAGAGCCTATCGCATTGGCGCCCATATCGCTCCAGGAGAATCCCCATTTTTCAGAGAACCCGTCCAGTACTTCAATCACCGACTGGTAGGCAAATCCGCTCAGGCCGCCGATCCAGATCTGTTGTTTACGCGGCAGGCCGGACCATCGCCACATTTCCCGGCTGTATTTTCCTTCAAAGTAAGCGGAGAAAATATGTCCGGCTTTATCCATCTGTTTCCATTCTCCCGCATCGTTGAAGAAGTGGAAGGAAGAGCGGGGATAACCTTTATACCACGCGGTGCTGAGCACGGCGAGGCCGGTGCCATATACGGCTGCCGTGGCGCCGGTGAGTATCCATACCCTTTCTTTGATGGTGGTATCGGGCAGGGTAGAGAAGGGCACCTTTTGTTGGGCCGGTGCGGTCAGGGAAATCAGCAGGAGGAGAAAAATTCCTGCCGGCAGCCCTCCTCCACGGGGGAGGAGGGACAAGCGGGCAGTATTCTCTTTGGATGTTATGATGGGAGTATGTTTTATTATTTCAGGTGCATGTCGGCAATGATACCTTCGATCTTTTTGTCGAGGGCTGCGGTCACTGCATCAAAGCTGGCTGCGTTATCGAGTGGGGCATTTACGCTGAAGTAGAATTTGATCTTGGGTTCAGTACCGGAAGGGCGTGCTGAGATTTTGCTGCCATCGGCCAGTACAAACTGGAGCACGTTGGATTTAGGCAGGTCCAGCGGTTTGATTTCGCCTGTTTGGATATCTTTTACCTGTTGCAGCTGGTAGTCGAACAGGGTCACTACAGGAGAGCCGTTGATGGTAGCAGGTGGATTTTCGCGGTAGCCGCGCATCATCTCCGCAATTTCATCTGCGCCTTTCATGCCTTTTTTGGTGATGGAGATCAGGTGTTCCTTGTAGTAGCCGTACTGCATGTAGATGTTTACCAGCAGTTCATACAGCGACTGGCCGAGGCTGCGGGCGTAGGCTGCCATTTCGCAGATCATGGCCACAGAGGAAACGGCGTCTTTGTCACGGATATTGTTGCCGATCATATATCCATATGATTCTTCCCCGCCGCAGATAAAGGTTTCCTGTGGTTCTTTCCGGCGGATGAGGTCTGCTATCCATTTAAAACCGGTGAGGGTATTGTAGCAGTTGATATCGTTTTTAGCAGCAAATACGTCGATGAGGTCGGAGGTTACCACTGTTTTTGCGATAAAGTCGTTCGGCTGTTGCAGTCCTTTACGGCGGCGGCCTTCCACGATATAGTTAAACAGCAGTACGCCGGTCTGGTTACCATTGAGCAGTACCCATTCGCCTTTCAGGTCTTTCACGGCAATGCCTACACGGTCAGCATCGGGGTCGGTACCCAGGAGGATGTCCGCATCCAGTTCTTTGGCCTTTTTGAGGCCGAGGCTCATGGCTTCAGACTCTTCAGGGTTAGGATACACCACCGTCGGGAAGTTTCCGTTGGGAGTAGCCTGTTCATCCACGATGGTCACATTGGTGAAACCGAAGCGTTGCAGTATTTCCGGCACCATGGTGATACCGGTACCGTGGATCGGTGTATAAACGATCTTGAGGTCGTGTTGTTGTTTGTTGATCTCCGGGTTGATGGACAGTCCCTGTAACTCTTTGAGGTAGGCTTCGTCTACTTCCTTACCGATCAGGGTGATATTGGCTTCACCGCCGGTCCATTTTACGTCATCAGGAGAGAGGATGCTTTCCACTTCACGGATCACGTTTTTATCGTGTGGCGGTACCAGCTGGGCGCCATCGTTCCAATAGGCTTTGTAACCGTTATATTCTTTCGGGTTGTGGGAAGCGGTGAGTACCACGCCGCCCTGGCATTGCAGGTGCCGGATGGTGAAAGAGAGCTCCGGCGTGGGGCGGAGGCTTTCAAACAGAAAGACTTTAATGCCGTTGGCCGCAAATACATTGGCTACGGTTTCAGCAAAAAAACGGGAGTTGTTGCGGCTGTCGTGAGCGATCGCTACCTTCACTTCCCCTTCAAAAGCCTTTTTGAGGTAGTTGGCGAAGCCCTGGGTGGCCATACCAACAGTATATTTATTCATGCGGTTGGTACCAACACCCATAATTCCTCTTAGCCCACCGGTACCAAACTCGAGATTACGATAAAAAGCATCATTGAGGTCGTCGGGGTTGCCTTCCTGCATCTTTTTCAGCGTGGCAATGGTTTCGGCGTCATAGTTGCCGTTGAGCCATTGCGCTACTTTGTTTTGAATATTTATATCCATAATCATGTAATTTTCCCGGGCCTTTATAGCCCGGAGAGATTGTAAAATAAAAATAAAAAAACGAATGTGGGAAATTCCGCCCGGGCAAAATCATTGAAAATCGTCGCGTAATGGTTAATTTTGCACTATGAGGCGGTATGAAGATACTTATAAACAAAAAGGATTACGCAAGCAGCTGGTTGATAGTATCCGTCAGAAAGGTATTACTGATGAAAACGTATTGGCGGCTATCGGCAACATTCCCCGGCATTATTTCCTTGATACGGCTTTCGAGAGCATCGCATATGATGACAGGGCCTTTCCTATCGGAGAGGGACAAACGATTTCACAGCCTTATACGGTAGCCTATCAGACGCAGCTACTGGAACCCCGGCCGTTCGAAAAGGTGCTGGAAATCGGTACCGGCAGCGGTTATCAGGCTTGTGTGCTGGCAGAGCTGAAGATGAACGTATTTACCATCGAACGCCAGAAACGCCTGTTTGACCAGATGAAGGTCTTCCCCTTTAAAAGCAAATACCCCAACCTGCGCCTGTTTTACGGCGATGGTTATGAAGGACTGCCTTCCTATGCGCCTTTTGATAAGGTGCTGGTGACTGCAGCGGCTCCGCATATTCCCGAAAAGCTGGTACAGCAGCTGAAGATAGGGGGTAAAATGGTGATTCCCGTAGGTGGTCAGGAAGTGCAGCGAATGCTGCGCATCACCAAAATCAGTGAAACCGAAACGGAACAGGAGCTGTTTGATAACTTCTCTTTTGTGCCGATGCTGGCAGGAAAAAAATAAATGTTGAATTAATAAGATGATAATAGGGCTGACCGATGAGGCCGGCCCTTTGTTTTTTATTCCGGGATTGGCCCACCCCCCTCCTCGTCTTTACAATCTGCCGCGTTCTTTAGGTTTCTCTTCTTCCTGTGGTTTCTCCTCCTCTTCCTGTTGCTGCTGTTGTTTTTTCTTTTTAAAGAGATTCGGGTCCATTTTACCAAAACGGTACCGGATATTCAACCGAATGAAGCGGGTGGCGCGTTTGCGTTCATAATCCTGGATAAACACCGGTGTTTCGTAATGGGAACTGAACTGTTGTGTATTCAGCAGGTCAGATACATTCAATGCAATCACCAGCGCCCTGTTCCTGAGTACTTCCTTGCGTACGCCCAGGTCTATACCATTCATAGCCCGGAAAGTGCCCTGTGGTTGTATCCGGGGAGAGCGGTAATGCCCGCTCAGTTCTATACTGATACGGGAAGGTAACCGGAACTGGGTGTTGGCATTCAGGCCATAGCTGAAGTTTTCGTTCTGCAGCATCACACTGGTGAGGCGGTTATATTCCAGGTTAAGGTTGGCATTGACTTTCCACCATTTGTAAAGATTGATACTATAAGATACATTCCCGCCGATGTTCTGCTGGGTAGCCAGGTTCATCGGCCGGGTGGTGGTAACGCCGGTGATGGTGTCCAGCGTGCTGATACGGTCAATGTTGTCATTGGTTTGCGCGTAATAGGCACTGGTGCTGAAGTAGTTATTGCTCTTGGGATAATATACGGAATAACTGGTTTCAAACTTATGCGACAACGCCGGTTTCAGTTCCGGGTTACCAGTGCGGATATTCTGCGGATCGGAGTTATTGATATACGGCAGCAACTGGTCAAAGTTGGGCCGGTCTATACGGGTAGAATAGTTGAATACCAGGCTCTGGTTTTGGTTTTTAGGCATGTTGTATTTTAAGAACACGCTGGGGAAGAGGTTGAAGAACTTGTTATCTACCGTTGTGTCCCGGGTATAGGAATAGCCTTTCAGGTAAGATTGTTCTGCCCTTACGCCCACCTGGTAGCCCAGGTTGCCGATGGCATTGGCGAAGTTGAGATAACCGGCATGGATGTCTTCTTCATAATCATATTGATTGGACAGCTGGTTACTCTTCCGGAAATCTTTTATATCCCAGTTGAACAGCATTGCCGTATAGTCGTTGCCGATATGCCGGAAAGTGCTTTTCACGCCGGCTTCCAGCTTCCCTTTTTTACCCAGGGGCATGGTATAATCTGATTGCAGGTTCCAGAACCGGTTACCGTTTTTGCTGTTGTTATCCTGCCAGTTGGGGTTGGGAAGCGTATCTACGCCCGGTTTCTGGTACTGGGTACGGTATTCGCTGTTGCTGCCGGAGCGGTTGCCGCTATAGCTTACATAGGCCGTCAGCTCCTGGTTCTGTTTTTTGAACGTGTGTTTGTAATTCAGGCTGGTATTGTTGTTATAGCCGTCATTGCGACTGGTATTATGCCGTTCTCCGCTGCGGAGGGTTTGTTTTTGTTCATCGAGATAATTGAGGAAGATGTTGTCCTCGTTTTTGTTGAAGTTGTGGTTAAGGCCTTCCGCGATGGTGAAGGTATTGTGATCGTCGAGGAAATAATCGAAGCCGAAACGGCCGCCGTTATTGCCATTGCGGTTGTTGTTACGGCTGTCCTGCGAGAAAAACGTAGTGTGGCTGCTATCGGGAACGAGGTTCTGGCGGTAGCTGTAGCCGCTGCCACCGATAGATTCGTAGCGGGCGTTATAGTTACCGAAGAAGTTAAAGCGGCGCATACGCAGACTGGCATTGGCGCTGCCGTTCACTTGTCCGCGGGAAGCGGCGCCGGCGTTGAACATCACATTATAGCCGATGGCCTTATCTTTTTTCAGGACAATGTTGATAATACCGCCGCCACCTTGTGCTTCAAACTTGGCGGAAGGGTTGTTGATCACTTCCACCCGGTCAATACTTTCCGCCGGAATCATCTGCAGGGCTGTTTTAGCATCGCCGAAGGGGGAGGGTTTTCCATCTACATAAATGGTGACACTTTTACCGCGCAGGGTTACATTATCATCGATATCTACGTCTACGCTGGGAATATTTTTCAGGATGTCTGTGCCGGTACCGCCTTCTGCATTGATCATGCTGCCGGCATCAAATACCTGGCGGTCTATCTGCATGGAAAAAGCGGGTTTTTCCGCTTTGATTTCTACGGCATTCAGCACCTTACCGGCCGTTTGCAGGCGCAAAGTACCGGCAAAAGCGGGTTTGCCGGCTACCACCTTCACGGCTTTCTCCAGTTTTTCGTACCCCATAAAGGTGACACGTAATACGTAAACGCCGGGAACAACGGCATTAAAAGCGAAAGTACCTGCGGGCGTGGTATACATACCGGTGACCATAGCAGAATCGGCCTGGCGGAGTAACACGACTGACGCGTATTCCACCGGTTTATTGGTAACGGCGTCTGCTACTTTGCCGGTCATTTTTACCGGTGCGCCTTCCGGCGTTTGTGCATAGAGGTTAGGCACAACAGCAAGCAGCAGGGTCACCCCTGCGAGTAATCTTAGCATCCGTAATGTTAGCATCCTTGTCCTTTATTCTGGCTGATCTATAATAACTATAAAAATAACTGCCGGACTTCAAAATGTTGATTAAATGGGATGAATGGTTTAATCAAAAAGATAGCCGGCGGGGGCCAATGGCGCTTCCTGCCGGCTGTGGTTTTGCATTCACCTTCTTTAATCCGTTAAAAACTCTGCATGGGATCACCCATTTGCATATCGTTATTGTTTTGCGGTTTTTTCTTTTTGAACAGCGCTGCATCGAACTTGCCGAAACGGTAGGCGAAGTTGAGCTTCAGGATACGGGACTCGCGTTTGCGGATATAGTCCTGTGCAAAGGCTGGCGTAGCCTGGTTCAGCTCATATTGACGGGTATTGAAAACGTCTGACAGGCTGAGGGTCAGGGAAGCGGCTTTGTTTTTCAGGAAATCTTTCCGGATAGCCACATCTACGGTGCTGAAACCTTTGATAGTACCCTGTGAAGAAGTGGGGATCATCATAAAACCGCCACCGCCTCCGCCGCCACGGCCTCCGCCACCACCACCGGAAGAGGGCAGTGCAATGGTAGGCGCCTGGTAAGAACCACTCACCTGTAAGGTGAAGTTGGCCGGCAGCTTGGTTTCGGAATTGATTTTCGCCAACCAGCTGAAACCGCTGTTGTTGAAATTTTGTCCGTTGTTATTCACCTTCATATCTGTCTGATACAGGTTCAGGTTGGAGGTGAGGTCCCATCCTTTGATGATCTGGTTTTTTACCGTGATCTCCGCGCCATAGGAATTGCTTCTGTTGGCATTGATAAACTGCGTGAGCAGGGTATCGGCGCCTATCGGCGTGCTGATAGTGGAGATCAGGTTATTGGTATTACGGAAATAGATGCTTCCCAACAGGTTGGCTGTCCCCCAGTTTTTAACATAGGAAAACTCCAGGCTGTTGGTGTATTCCGGCTTCAGGTTGGGATTACCTTCGCGTTGGTTCTGCGGATCGCTGTAGTCGCGGTACGGAATCAGCTGGAAGAAATTAGGCCTGTTTACACGGCGGGAATAATTTAACTGCAATTCCTGGTCATGTTTCAGTTTTTGTGAGAGGTATACGCTCGGGAAGAAGCCGGGCACCGCTTTGGTAGGTTTGTATTGTACTCCTTTGTTTTCTCCGGCATACACATATTGTTCTACACGCAAACCCGCCTGATAGCCAAAGTTGCCCATAGTATTGGAGAAATTGGCATAACCGGCATAAATTTCTTCGTTGTATTTGTAGGCGGTAGACAGCTGTGAGTTGGGTACGAGGTGACCATTGGTGGTATCCCTGTCGAATACCTGGTAGTCGCTGGTATAATTGCGCAGCGTGACTTTAGCGCCGGCTTCCAGTTTACCGTTTTTGCCTACCGGGTTGGTATAATCTGTTTGAATAGTGATAAACGTCGTTTTACCGGCGGTGGTATTATTCTGGTACATCGCCTGTCCGAGATTTTCTTTCTGCGGGTTCATGGCTTGTGTGATATAGTCACCGTTGCGGTTGTTGGAACTCCTGTTGTAGTTCAGATCGGCAGACCACTCCTTGTTGGGTTTAGCGTAGGTATGTTTGAACCCCAGTGCGGTAGTGTAGTTGCGGAAGCTGAAGTTATTGTTGTTTAAGCGGTCACTCAGCCCGGTAACGTTACGGTTACCGTTGGAAAACGTACTGAGGAGATCTTCATTGTTTTTGAAATCGCCTGCTACGATGTTTTGTGA
Source organism: Chitinophaga qingshengii (assembly GCF_014529935.1). Lineage (GTDB taxonomy): Bacteria > Bacteroidota > Bacteroidia > Chitinophagales > Chitinophagaceae > Chitinophaga > Chitinophaga qingshengii. The sequence goes on along the minus strand of NZ_JACVFC010000001.1, from coordinate 1,642,064 downwards.
CAGGGAGATGGAGTTGCGGTTATCGATCTGGTAATCGGCGCCGAAGCGGCCGAACTGGAACAGCGGTTTGCTGGTGCTGTTGCTGTTTTGCAACAGGAAGCTGGTATCCGCTACGCCGGCGCTTTTATAGTTGCTGCGGGAAGTGGTGCCTTCGCCCCAGCTTCTGTTGGCGTTGATGTTGTAGTTGGCAAACACATTGAATTTACCCTGACGAACGTTGATGTTACCGCCGGCGTTGTATTTGTTGCCGGTACCGATACCTGCCTGTACAGAGCCGTTGAAGCCTGCTTTCCGGTTTTTCTTCAACACGATGTTGAGAATACCGGACATGCCTTCTGCATCGTAACGTGCAGAGGGGTTGGTTACCAGTTCGATACTTTCGATCGCATCAGCGGGAATCTGATCGAGTGTGAGGGTAGAAGGTTTACCATCTACAAAAATATTAGGGGCCGCATTGCGTACGCTGACGTTGCCGTCCAGGTCCACATTGACGGAGGGTATATTTTTTAATACATCGGTAGCCGTACCGCCTACACTGGTAAGGTTGCGGTCCACGTTGAACACCTTTTTATCGATGCCCATGGTGAAGGCGCTTTTCTGGCCGGTTACTTCCACGCCCTGCAGGTTTTTTACGTTGGGCTGCATTTTGATGTTGCCCAGGTCCTGTTCCGTGGTTTGTGGCGTGATGCTTATTTTTTTCTGCAGGGTGGTATAGCCCATGAAGTTGATGCGGACAATAAAAGGGCCGAAAGGGAGGCTTTCCAGGTTAAACTCACCGTTGTTTTTGGTGAGCATGCCTGTCACCACCGAAGAGTCGCGTTGCCGTAGCAGGGCTACAGAAGCGTAGGGTATGGGTTTTCCGGTGGAGGCGTCTATCAGTTTACCATAGAGCCGGCCTATCTGTGGCATATCGGGGCGTGTTTTCCCGCCTTGTCCTTGCTGCGCTGCCGCCGGTCTCCCGCTGCCGGGAGCCTGGGCAAATGACTGTACCTGCCACATTAAAATGCCGGCGAGTACCAGGTAGCGTTTTTTCATCCTGCTGTTTTTTATCCGCACTGTTTGTCAGATTTCAGCAAATGTATCGGTGGTCTGTGGTGAATGGTCGGATATTGTGATGAGTGGAATTATACGCGCAGGAAATCACCAAAAAGACCGCTAAAAGGTCTTAACAGTAGTTAACAGAGCTACCCGGTTAACAGTAATTAACAGAATATGAGTATCACTATTGCCGCAATGCCGCTGACAAAACCGGTGAAAGCGCCTAACAGTTTGAATTGACTGATTTCCTTGTGCAGGAACTGCTGACTGATTTTTTGCAGTTCATCGGCAGAGATACCGGCTATTTTATCGGCTACTATTTTTTCGATGTTCAGATCTTTTTCCACGTTGTCGAGGTATTGACTGATCATCACCGGAAAAAGGGTATCCAGTTCAGCTACCAGGTGTGATTTAATCTGGTTAACGATACTGTCGCCGATGAACATGGAGAGTACCGGCATGGCTTTCGGGAGTTTTTCGCGGAGGAAAGTATCCAGGTGTGCTTCTACCAGCGGAATAATATTTTTTATTTTTTCCGGATCTGTTAGTTTGGATTTGATGGTGCTGAAGGAAAGCTGTTGACCGGCAAATGCGCCCAGTTGTTTGGCCAGGGCCTGTTGGCGGGCAGGTAATATTTTTTTGAAAAGCAGTTGAACTGCCAGGTAGTGAATGAATGTACCCAGCAGAGCGGTTATAATGGGAAGCAGATAAATCATCAGTAATGAATATTATTTACAATGTTGCGAAGATAATCTGACTGGCTGAATTTTCTGATTGAAAAACAGATTTATATAAAACGAAAAAAGGCTTCCGTGAAGAAGCCTTTTTCATTTTCGGGTGGATGAGGGGTCTCGAACCCCCGACCCTCAGAACCACAATCTGATGCTCTAACCAACTGAGCTACAACCACCGTTTTGTCCCTTCCAGCGTGTGTTATTTCGTTGTTGGGAGTGCAAAGATAACACAAAGCTTTTTTAATTTCCAAATACTTTTTTAAAATTTTTTTCAGAAAGTTATATATCACGAAAAAATAGGGAGTGAAATGATAATCATTGCGGTACGTTTTACAGCCATCATGCTTGTTATTATATACTAATGTAATCCGCGCCAGAAGGCGTTTTGAGGCTTTGTACACTGCATGAAAATAGCTATCTTTGCACACTTCCCATTATAATTCCCTTTTTACTAAGTTATTGAAATTCAGTAGGATCATTGGTCAATGGCCTCACAGAACACCTGATTTCAGGCCGTTCTCTGACCATAGGGGTGTGGTATGTTAGCCTGAAAGAGAAAAAATGACAATTCCCCTGAAAACAGGCCTTTTTAGAGATAAGTAGTTTAATAATTAATTGTATATATATTATGGATCAGCTTAAACTGAAGTTACAGGAGTACTATCAGCGTTACCAGCAAATGGAGCACAAGGTAAAACCTGGCAAATCGGAACCTGCGAAGGAGGATGTGCTGGACCTGGAAAACGATATTCTCATGCAGTTTGGATTACCGACATCCCGCCGCTTTGTACAAATTCTGCACGATTTTGTACATCACAGCCAGATGAACGACCAGCTGCTGGACTATGTAAGTAAAAAACTGCGGTCAGCAGCACGCAAGTACCTGCTGGCGCCTGTTATGTCTGACGTGGAAATGCTGGAGCAGGCGCGTGAGCAGAAACGCAGCCCGTACGACGTATTGCCTGAACTGGGCTACCCGGCACAGGAATACGCCCTCTTCCTGGTAGGCGAGTTATATTATCGCCGTAATATGGCTGCCACCGATATCCTGGAGGAACTGAAAAAAATGCAGCACTACCACAGCTGGAATGATCTGGCCGTGTTAAGCAAAATGAACAATTACTCTTCGCACGAGTTATATACCAAGTTGAAAAAACATGAGCTGCGCTTCATCGATGATTATTTCCAGCACAGCCGTCGCCAGGAAACAGCCCGGCTGGTCAACAAACGGCCTACGCCGGCTGAGGAAGGCTACAAACCGGATTATAAGACCATCACCAAGGTGCAGGTGGAAGACATCATCTTTGATGAAAACACCACCCCCAGCCTTTTCGGTAAAATCAAAAGTGGCCGCGGTTATACCCGTATCACCATCGGACTGGAATTTTCCGAACTGAACCAGATACTGATGAGCAGCGATGAAATGGGCGTTGAAATCAGCAATCTCATCAAAAAGAGGCTGGCCAACCCTTCTGCAGAAAAACCAACGGTGATTGATATACGCGCAGAATTTGGTGATGTTTTAAAGCTGGATAATTGTTATCTTGAGGTATATAAACCACAGCACCGCGATGGTAATAAATGGGTGGAAGACAAAGACAACTTCTACTTCGTGGATAAAATACTGTCTAAAAAAGAATATGAGAAACGCACCAAAGAAGCAGAGGTGCAACGCAAGATACAGGAATGCCTGGAGCTCATCGGCGGTTCTTACGTCTATTATCAGCGGTTACGCCGCCTGGGTATCACCGACGATGAGGCTAAACTGAGAGCAGGCCTTCAGGATGAACTATTGTTCAAGCTATCATTTTTCCTGAACAAGGTAAAGGAATAGTTTTTTTGTTGTGATGTTTTTAAGCAGCGAAGCTACCGTGCTTCGCTGCTTTTTTTATGCTTATACTTTTTGTGTGAAATGATGGGCAGAGATGTAAAATCCCTGTTCATGATACAAACGATGGGCAGGCCATAAGCCATGACCCGAATCCAGTTGAACGATGGAAAGCCCTTCCAGCAGCGCTATCTCCCGGATATGATACAACAACAGGCTGGCGTATCCCTGCGCACGGCAGGACGGGTGAGTGGCCAGATCATCTATATAAATAAAACGCCCGCTGTGCAGGTTGTGTTTGTGGCGGTAACCGGCAATGGCGGCCACAGTGGCCGGATCTTCATCGGTTGTCAGATACAGGAGATGATACCCTTCCTGCTGCATTTCCTTTATCTGAGGCAACAGGTTCTCTGGTGCAATATGTGGCCGGAGGACAAGGATCACTTCGGCGCATGCCATTATTTCGGCATCGGTGGTGGCTATTTTTACCGTTCTCATTCTACAGGTGTTGGATGATGCTGGCCCGGTATCCGGTGGGTAGCGATACCAATACGGTTCCAGGCGTTGATACAAATGATATGCATAAGCAGCTGGGCGGTGGTTTCCAATCCGAAACAGGCCAGCGCTTTGTTGTAAGTGCCGGCGGTGAGTCCCTGCTGACTGATAAAGGTTACTTCTTCTGTCATCGCCAGGATAATTCTTTCTTCTTCGGTGAATTGTGGCGATTCCCGCCAGGCGCTGAGCAACAACAGGCGTTGTTCGGTTTCTCCCAGTTTACGGGCATCGGCCGCATGTTTGTCGAGGCAATAGGCACAGCCATTCAGCTGGGAAGCCCTTACTTTTATCATTTCACGATGCAGCGGGGAGATATTGGTGGTAGTAGTGTACTTGTCCATGGCTACCATGGTTTTGAATGCTTCCGGCTGCACTTCCTGCATAAAAAATCTTTCTTTCATGACGATTGTTTTTTGCATAATTGGTGTTGTAAAATTAGCTTTGTCTGGACGCTTCCAATAGTCCAGATTTAAATCGATTAGTAGTCCAGATGCTGCCATATAAAACATTGATCACGATCGACCGGGATGCCCGGCTACCGGTGTACCAGCAGATCGCCAACCGTTTTGCCGGCCTGATAAGAGAAGGTGTATTGAAGCCGGGATTGTTACTGCCCGGTAGTCGCGTACTGGCGTTACAGTTAGGTCTGCACCGGAAAACAGTGGTAGCAGCCTATGATGAGCTGGTAAGCCAGGACTGGGCTACCGCCATTCCCCGCAAAGGCGTGATGGTAGCCACTAATTTACCGGATATCAAACCCCGCTCTTTTCAATCACCGGTGTCACCTTACGGTAACGGACCTACGTTTTCGTTCGGCAGCGTTCCTTTTGTCAATATTGCCCGCCATGATTCGGCCAAAGCCGGCCTGCTGATTATCAACGATGGTTTTGCCGATATGCGGGAAGCGCCGCTGGAAGCGTGGATGAAGGAGAGCCGTGCTATTATCCGGCGGCCCCGTTATCATCAGCTGCTTACATATGGTTCGGCTATGGGTAGTATGCGGCTGCGACAGGAACTGGTGCGTTATCTGACCGGTACCAGAGGACTGACGCTCTCGCTCGATAACGTGATGACCACGCGCGGTGCGCAGATGGCCATCTATCTCACTGCCGCCATGCTGATAAAAAAAGGGGATTACGTCATTGTAGGAAGTCCCGATTATTTTTTCGCGGACCTGTGTTTTGAGCAGCTGGGCGCCCGTCTGCTGCGGGTGCCGGTAGATGCTGACGGTATTGATGTAGAAGCGGTAGGACAGCTTTGCCGTACGCATAAAGTACGCATGCTGTATGTGATACCACATCATCATCACCCTACCACCGTTACACTCAGCGCGGAGCGCAGGATGCGGTTACTGGACATCATCCGTACGCATCGCCTGGCAGTGCTGGAAGATGATTACGACTACGATTATCATTACAGTTCAGCGCCCATATTACCGTTGGCAAGTGGCGACCATGGCGGTAACGTGATCTATATCGGCTCATTTACAAAACTACTGGGACTGTCTATCCGCAGCGGTTTCATCGTAGCGCCGGCTGCATTCCTGGAACAGGTGTCGCGGCTGCGCAAACTGATGGACCTGCAAGGGGATAACCTCTCGGAAGAAACACTGGCGGCATTATTGGCGGATGGCACGATAGACCGGCATCTGAAGAAATCGCATAAGCTATATCATGAACGGCGGGACCAGCTCACGCAGTTATTACAGGCCCGGCTGCATAACAGGGTACAGTTCACCGAGCCTGCCGGTGGCATGGCCACCTGGGTCAGTTTCCGGAAAAAGTACCCGCTGAAACAGGTCGCTGTCAGCGCTGCGGCTATGGGGTTAAGTATGAGCAACGGTTCGCAGTATAGTCATGGTACCAAAGGGGTTAATGCCATTCGTTTTGGATTTGCTTCGTTGAATAACCGGGAACTGGCGAAAGCGGTGGGTATCCTGGAAAAGGTGCTCGCGTAGTTCTCGCAAAGCGCGCAAAGGAGCAAAGAGCGCAAAGATTTTTGTTAAGTTTATTAAGAAAGCAAAGGAGCGAGGACCAACAGTTGATCTTCGCTCCTTTGCTTTCTTAATAATCGCTCCAATGATCTTTGCTCCTTTGCGCGCTTTGCGAGAAACCAGGGGTACTATTGGTTCCTTTATCCGAAAGTAGTAAGTTTGATATCTAAATTATCAGCACATGGAAGAACTGACACTGGGCGTGGGATCAAGGGTACAACACGCGCATTTTGGTCCGGGCGTGATTGTAGGCGTTAAGTATGCGCAATACCGCGTTACGTTTATGGACCATGGTATCAAAATGGTTGACAAGACAGATCCGCTGTTTGAAGTGTTGGTGGCAGAAAACCAGACGCCTGAAGTGGAAACGGCTTCCGACCTGGAAACATCCTTATTGAAAATTCTTCGTTTATGGGGTGGCGTTACAGAGGTGGTGCCGCTGGGTGACCGCTGGAGGAACGGTACACTCATCCTGCAACCGGGCGATGCCGCACTGAAACCCAAGGAGCTGCCCATTGATACTTTCTTTCACAAAATAGTAATGTTGCGCGACCGGCTGCGTGTACTGGAACAAAATATCAACAGCCATAAGGTGCTGACCGATGAGGAGAAAGTCAATATGCAACAATATATCACCCGTATTTACGGTTCTCTCACTACGTTTAACGTATTGTTCAGGGATAAGGAACACTGGTTTACCGGGGAAAAATCGGGCAACGATTAAGGTTTGCTCTCCGGATAAATATGTTCAAGCAACCATCGATAGGCATTGATAGAGTGGTTGATGAAAATATTTTTACCATCGAAATGGAATTTTTCCTCGTATCCTTTGATGGGATATAGGATTACCGGCGTACCTGCCGGGGTATAATTGTGACTGTTGACAAATACAGGCCGGTTATACTCCGGCAGTACTTTTTTTACGCGGCTATGTACCATTTTACCCAATACCCGCTGGAAACGGCGGCTGGCCTTTCTGGTTGGCCTGTTAAGCCGTCCGTACATATAGGAAAGTGCCACCCGGGCCGGAAGTTTCTGTTTCCGGAAAGCCTTTTTAATATTGGTGAAAGGGTTGGTGGTATTAAAATCGGTGGGTGTTTGAATAGAAAAGGGCACTTCCGGTACCCAGTCGGCGCCATTCACTACCCGTAGTCCCCAGCCATCGCGGGTAATGTAATCATAGTCGTAGGCATAGAAGAGATTACCTGGTTTAGGCGCTGCACTGCAATAGGTTTTAAACGTGATGTCTTTGGGCATGCCGTCGAGGTATTGCAGGTAGGAACGGAGCAGAAATGCGATAGCGCCGCCCTGGCTGTGGCCGAAAACGACAAAGTCGTGTATGCCTTCCTGGTAGTACCGTTTGATTTGTTGCACAATATCGGGAGCCATGGCTGCCAGTCCCAGCAGCCAACCGGCATGTACAAACGCCTTGTCGTCTTCCGCCAGTTTATACGTAAAGGTGGTACTGTCATTGAGTTGCAGGGTACCTTTGGCGCTGATCATACCGGCGTAGAAATTTTCCATCCACGAGGTGGCGGTACCGTTAGTACCCCTGATAGAGATCATCGCGATTCCCCGGGAACGGTTCACCCACAGGTCCCAGCGGTTTTTCAGGCCTGTTTCCGGGGAACGGTATACCAGGCGGTAATCGCGGGGAGCGTTGGCATTGCTTTGTTCAAGGGTGGTATCCCGTTGAAGGGAGCTAAGTGCCAGCATTTCATGGTATTCGCGGGGATTAAAATGTGGACTCAGGTGTTGGGCAAAGAGGACATTTTCCGTGAAAAATAAAAATAGAAAAGAAACCAGTGAAATGCGGAACATCATGAGAATTTACGAATTGCCAATTATGATTTACGAATAGAACAACAGTGTAAAGAAAAATCTTTAGATGAAACTACAACAATTATGAGTATTATGTTGTTTTAAAAGCGTTTAACTTCCCGCCCTAAATTAAATTTTATGTCCAAGAGAATAGAACACGATTTCCTGGGGGAGAAAGAAATACCGCAGGATGTGTATTATGGTATTCAGACCCTGCGCGCACTGGAGAACTTTCATATTACGGGTATTCCGTTGAAAGTGGAACCCCTGTTTGTAAAGAGCCTGGGTTATGTGAAAAAGGCGGCGGCCATGGCTAACCGCGATCTTGGTGTGCTGGACAAAAATATAGCCGAATACATTATCAAAGCCAGTGACCGCGTCATCAGCGGGGAGTTTGACAATCAGTTCCTGAGTGATCTGATACAAGGTGGTGCCGGTACTTCCGTGAATATGAATGCCAATGAGGTGATTGCTAATGTGGCATTGGAGATGATGGGCAAACAGAAAGGGGAGTACGAATTTTGTCACCCTAATAACCATGTGAACTGCTCTCAGTCCACCAACGACGCTTATCCTACTGCATTTCGTATAGCCCTGATTTTAAAACTCACTGTTTATAAAGAAGAGCTGGGTAAACTGGCGGATGCTTTTGATATAAAAGGAAAAGAATTCCATGACGTGCTGAAGATGGGCCGCACCCAATTGCAGGATGCCGTACCGATGAGCCTGGGTGATGAATTCCATGCTTTTGCCATCAACCTGAAAGAAGAGCTCTCCAGGGTAGACAGCAGCAAACGCCTGATTGCCGAAATCAATATGGGCGCCACCGCTATCGGTACCCGTGTGAATGCACCTGAAGGATATGCGGAGCTGGTGACCCAGTACCTGTGTGAAGTTACCGGTCTGGACCTGAAGCTGGCAGAGAACCTGATTGAAGCCACCAATGATACCGGTGCTTATGTGCAGTTGTCCGGTGTGCTGAAACGTACAGCCGTGAAGGTTTCCAAGATCTGTAATGATCTGCGGTTGTTATCTTCAGGCCCACGTGCAGGTCTCAACGAAATTAACCTGCCGCCGATGCAACCGGGATCTTCCATTATGCCTGGTAAAGTAAATCCGGTGATTCCCGAAGTGGTGAACCAGACCGCTTATTATGTGATTGGCGCCGACCTCACCGTAACAATGGCCGCCGAGTCTGGTCAGTTGCAACTGAATGTGATGGAGCCGGTGATATCTTTCGCGTTGTTTACCGCTATTACCTATATGGGCAATGCCTGTCGCACATTGCGGGAGAAATGTGTCCTGGGTATTACCGCCAATGCGGAACATACCAAACAGATGGTGATGAACAGCATCGGTATTGTAACGCAGCTGAATCCCATCCTGGGATATGAGAAGTCTGCCGCTATTGCCCGTGAGGCATTGGAAACCGGTAAGTCCGTACATGATATTGTGGTGAAGGAAAAGAAGCTGATCACGCAGGATAAATGGGATGAGATTTATACGTTTGATAATATGATCAGGCCGCAGTTCATCAACCGGTAACTGTGATGGCCATGATTCCCTGGGCTGATGATTTCGCTGATTTGCGAAGCGTAGTGGGGAGATGGTAGCGGATATTATTTTGCGGATGTTTGTGATTTTTTGATGACATACGCGAATAATAATAAAGGAAGATGTTTTAAGTATGTTGAACGGCTGGTATTGGCCGTTCAACATATAGATAGATAAACGAAATAACCAGAAGGCTAAGACTCCAATAGTTTAAATATCACCAATAGCCAGATAGTCATCAATAGGTAAATAGGTAAATAACCAAATAACCAGATAACCAGATAACCAAATATTCAATGATAACGCCCCCCGGAGCGTATGGAAGTGAGTGCTATGAACCCTGTTCTCCTTTTGTGAAATAGGGTACAGTTATATGTTATAATATTATATCGATATTGATTATCTTCAGCAGCACATCTTGTTTTATATGATCTGGTTAGAGTTCGCAATATTACTCGCCGCTATCCTGGTGGGAGCCCGTATGAAAGGTATTGGCCTGGGCGTAATGGGCATGGTAGCGCTGGCAGTGTATATTTTCCTGTTCCGTATGCGGCCGGCCGATCCGCCGATAGATGTGATGCTGATTATCCTGGCGGTGGTGACTACCGCTGCCACCTTGCAGGCGGCAGGCGGTATGGATTACCTGGTGCGGTTGGCCGAAAAAATATTGCGGAGTAAACCTTCCCTGATTGTTTTACTGGGGCCACTGGTGACGTATTTTTTCACCTTGTTTGCGGGTACGGCGCATATCACTTATTCGTTGCTGCCGATTATTGCGGAAGTATCTACCAAGAAAAAAATAAGACCGGAGCGGGCATTGAGTATTTCCGTGATCGCTGCGCACCTGGCTATTACGGCCAGTCCTATTTCCGCCGCTACGGCGGCATTACTCACTATCCTGAGTGGAAAAGTGGAGTTGCTGGACATCCTGCGGATATGTATTCCGGCTACCATCATTGGTACGCTGGCAGGGGTAGTGGTATGCTGGAAGAAAGGCAGGGAGCTGGACAAAGACCCGGTATTCCTGGAAAAGATGAAAGACCCGGAATTTGCCGCCAGTATAGAAACGGATGTACAGGAAGCGAAGGCGCCGTTGTTACCGGGAGCTAAAGTATCGGTGCTGATTTTCGGTCTGGCGGTATTGCTGATTGTGCTGGTAGGCGCTTTCCCGAACATGCTGCCTTCTTTTGGCGAAGGGAAAAGTAATATGGCAGTGGATGCGACCGGGCATATTAAAATGGCGGCGGTGATAGAACTGGTGATGCTGGCCGCAGCAGCTGCTATCATGTTGTTTTGCCGTACTACGGCTGCAGCGGTAGCCAAAGCGAGTTTGTTTAACTCCGGTGCGCAGGCGGTGGTATCTATCTTCGGGGTAGTGTGGATGAGCGCCACTTTCATGCAAACCAATACCGGCGTTATTGAGAGTACCTTGGGCAATATGGTCCGGGCAGCACCCTGGACATTTGCTATTGCCTTGTTCATACTGAGTATTTTGCTTTTCAGCCAGGCTGCCACTACCAAGGCACTGATGCCGCTGGGCTTGTCCCTGGGCATTCTGCCGGCCCATATGGTAGCCATGTTTCCGGCTGTAAACGGGGATTTTGTTCTGCCAGGTTATCCTACCCTGCTGGCGGCCATCAACTTTGACCGCACCGGCAGTACCCATATCGGGAAGTACCTGGTCAACCACAGCTTTATGATTCCCGGGATTGTCAGTGTAGCCGTATCCGTTGCCGCCGGGTTCTTTCTGGCAGGCATCCTGTTATAGACGACCATATTTTTTCTTTAACTCCCAAACTTAACCTTTATGCATATCCGCAATTGGCTGGTAGCCTGCATGATGTTGTTTCCGCTTGCTGCAACAGCACAGCACCAGGAATCGAAGAAAGATACGCTCTATAAACCACTCATTCCTATCAGTAAGGCGCCCCTGTTAAACAATGTGGACATCATCGCCAATATGCGTTATGCTTTCCGCAATGAATTTGATAAAGGCACTTACACCGGCTCCCGCTTTGTGAATGAACAATTTCGCCTGGAAATCAAAGGGAAAGTGCTCGATAAACTCTATTTCCGCTTCCGCGACCGCTATACCCGCAACCCGGAAACCCAGTCGGTAGATAATCTCAGTCGCTCTACCGACCTGGCCTACCTGCGGTTTGATCCCAGTGAACACTGGAAGATATATGCCGGTAAACTCTGTGCGGACTGGGGCGGGGTAGAATTTGACGATAACCCCATCCAGATCTATGAATATTCTGATATCATCGAAAACTCGGATAACTTCCTTTCCGGCGCCGGTGTGGGATACCTGCCCAATCATAACCATGAGTTCACCTTCCAGCTGCTTAATAGCCGTACGAAAACGTTCAAGGAACTGTACGATTCCATCCCCGGTATCAACGAAAGCAAGTTCCCTTTTGCTGCCGTTATCAACTGGCGCGGCAGGCTGTTCGACGGTAAGGTAACCACCATCTGGTCCTACAGTATATTTAAGGAAGCCACCCATCAATACATGAACTATTTTGCGTTTGGTAACTCCCTGATACTACGCAATTTTAAACTGGACTACGACTTCAAACTCAGCCTGGAAAACCTGGACCGCAAATTCCTTGTCTCCAACTGGATACCGGGCATGAAAGCGGCACAAGGTGTTACCTATATGAGCCACTGGCTCCGGGCCGATGTACGCCTGAGCAAGATTGTACACCTGACCGGCACCGGCTTCGTAGACTTTGCCTATTGGGATGGTAACCCCGATCCCAATAAGAACAAAAAACTCCGCACCGCCTGGGGATATATACCAGCCATTGAAGTGTATCCATTTGATAAATATGATCTGAAGGTGTTTCTGAATATGGTAGGCAGAATATACCGGTATACCGGTTATGCACAAACGAAATTTGGATTGGTGAACGACGATACGTACAGGGTTTCTGTTGGGGTTATAACGCCGTTGCTGGTGCTGTAATTTTCTCGCAAAGGCGCAAAGCAGCAAAGGCGCAAAGATGACATAAGCTGGCAAAGAAAACAAAGGAGCGAAGATCAAATGCTGATCTTCGCTCCTTTGCTTCTAAATATTCACTTCAATAATCTTTGCTCCTTTGCTGCTTTGCGCCTCTGCGAGACTAGAACTCCTGTTCCAGCTTTCCTACCGTTCCTTCGTCGGTAATACCCTGTACCACTACACGGAAACGTTTGGAGAAGTCGTTGTTATAGAACTCTACTTTAGCCGTATGGGTGAGTGTATCTATCGCTACGTTCGGGTTCCAGTAGAGGGTCATGCGTTTGTCGGGGAGGGCGTGTACTTCTTTTTTCACGGAGTAGTCCGGTGAGTAGAACGTTTTCACGATAGCATAACCTGCTTTTTTGTACAGCTGGAAACCTTTGATAGACGGATCGTTGGCAGGAGGGTTGTCACCACCTTTTTTGGTATATACCGCGATCGCACCATTGGCGCCGCCGAAGCCGCCCATAAATGGCGGACGGAAAACCTTGATCAACGCTACATCGTTGATGGATAAGGTGCTCAGCATGCTGATATCGGTCTGCATTTCGTTGAGATACAAACCGGGTTTACCACCACGCCAGGAGAGGCTGGGGTTACTGAGATCACCGGTGATCTGTAAACCGGCCACTTTGGACTGGAGGTACTGGAAGATATTGTACGCAGTCGGATTTTCCTTGGTGAGGTCAAACGAGTAACCATCGCCGCCGGCGAACATGCCGGAGGCATAACGTTTCTCCGTTGTTTCTTCCGGTTTGATTTTTTTCGCGTTGACATTTACTTCCTGCAGGTATACCGTTTTGTTATTGATAGCGCGGTTTACTTTGTTGCTTTCGGCGGCGGTAGCGAGGAACAGTTTCAGGGAGTTATTGTCTATTGCTGGTGGTATGCGCAACGGATACGGTATTTTCACCTGGGTGGCGCGGTCAAAGAAGTGGATGTCGAATTTCACGTTCACATCTTTGCTTTTTTTAGCGTCGCTGCCCTGGTAGTATATATACGCAGTATCAGGAAATACCATGTTTGCAATGTTGAATTCTCCTTTTTCATCGATCGGAGCGGAGGCGAACATAGAGGAGCTGTCAACCGGTAATTTGATGATCATATCCAGTTTACCGCCTACGATGGGGCGTCCGTTCACGCCGGTGGTAACCCCTTTCACCGTAACGCCCTGTTCATAAGGGTAGCGGATGTCGGGGAATTCATTTTTAGCGATTTTTTCCCAGCTAAACCTGCGCCATCCGTTGGTCATCATCACCAGGTCGAGAGCCTGGAGGGTAGCAGGGTTGGTGTCTTTAAAATACCAGTTTGGATTGTATACATATCCTTTGATATCGGAAGTCAGCAACAGGGTGGATACGATATCGGCGGCGTTTTTATCCGCCGGTACGGCATCCGCATCGGTAACGGCCACGGAGATATTGGATTGCAGCGTATCCGGGAGGCGCAGCACGAACGTGCTTTTTTTGCGGGGCTCGCGGGCTACATCAGACTCCAGTACATCCATGTCCATACGGTCGTTGTTACGTACAAAGGCCAGTCTTTCTGCCAGCGGGAGGCCATTGCGGCCGAACAGGCTAATCTGCAGGATACCGCTGGGCAGTTTGTCAGCCGGAATAAAGCCACTGATACGGCCTTCCGATACATCGAGGTTGGCCTTGTATACCAATTGCTGTCCCATCTGGGCAATGATGACCAGTTTGTTGGTGGCGGTATCGCCCATATTGGCGGGAACGGCCTGATAGAAGATACGGGCGCCTTTATTGAATACTTTCAGGGAGGCGCCGGTAGTCAGGGCTGCCGGCAGGGTGAAGGTTTTAGTTTGTCCTTTAGCGCTTTTCACGACTGCCTCGTAGGTGTCGGTACCATTGGCCGGGGTGACTTCAAAAGTACCCATCCCGTCGTGTGTAGATTTGATAGCGGCATTTTTAGGATCTTTTACCGTACCGGTTACCTCTATAGGATAACCGTTGTTGTCGATCGCTTTGAAAGCCACGGTATTAGGCTGACCGGCTATCAGGTTACCGCCTTCGGGGAAGAACTGCACCGAGAAGTCGGTAGCGGTGCTGTCGGCAGCCGGGCCTTTTTTCGCCGGGTCAAATATTTCGATGGTACGGGAATACGTGAAGGCCGGGTCGAAATTTAGCATCCAGGCGGTGTAAGCTCTGAGCTGATATACGCCGGGTTTCTGGGTTTCCGGGAGTTCAAAATTACCGGGTGCGCCGGCATTAAAAACGGCGAACAGTTTCTTTTGTACGATGTTGTTATTCTTGTCCAGCAGCTCCACATACAGGTTAGTGGCTTGTGTGGAGGGTAATCCCTGGAGGGTGACATATCCTTTGAACCAGATGGTTTCGCCGGCGGCATAGTAGTCTTTGTCCAGATGCAGGAATACCTTTTCCTGCGGGAACCGGGTGTTATATTGTTGCAGAGCCTGAACCAGATGATCTGACCAGTCGGCTGGTGGTGGCATTACAGCCACGGCGCCCATAACTCCGGCCAGCAGGGTAGCGGGGATCATCCACTTCAGGTGGCGTCTCTTTTTGGTGTTGTGCACTTGCATGAACTTTATTTTGAGCCGAAATAATGGATATAATAATAGGACAAAAATATAAACTTCGGAAAGAATAAACGGTAAGATTACGGCAGGTTTGTTATTATTGCGTGATCAAGCTTTGGTTTTAACAAGATTTTAATGAGTTCAATCGGGAAAAGATTAGTGGTGGCCGGCGGCGGTGCAGCCGGTTTTTTTTGTGCGGTCAATGCAGCCCGTTTATGCCCTTCGTTGGAGGTGGTGCTGCTGGAGAAGACCGGTAAGCTGTTATCCAAAGTGAAGGTGAGCGGAGGCGGCAGGTGCAACGTTACACACAACGCGCCGGATATTACGTATATGACTAAACGTTATCCCCGCGGGCAACATTTTGTGCGGAAAGCCTTCTCCCGCTTTTTTGTGACGGATACCATTGCCTGGTATGCGGAACGGGGCGTGAAACTCAAAGCAGAAGCCGATGGCCGGATGTTTCCGGTAACAGACGATTCCCAGACGATCATCGATTGTTTGTTGCGGGAAGCAGATAAATACCATGTAAAAGTAGAAACCAACCGGGAAGTAACGGCGCTGGAAAAAAGTGCAGATGGGCGCTGGCAACTGCAATTGCAGGATGGCCGTACATTGGCGGCCGATTATGTATGTGTTGCTGCCGGTGGATATGCACAAGCCGGTAAATTTGGCTGGCTGGAAAAAACAGGACATACCATTGTTCCACCTGCTCCATCGTTGTTTACGTTCAATATGCCGGGTAATCCCATCACCGCTTTGATGGGCGTTGCTACCACGGCGCATATAAAAATTGCCGGTACCAAACTGCAGGAGCAAGGACCTGTACTCATCACCCATTGGGGCATGAGTGGCCCGGCGGTACTGCGTTTATCCGCCTGGGGCGCCAGAGAGCTGCAATCGCTGCAATACACCTTTACCGCAGTGATCAACTGGTTACCCGACTACAACGAAAACACCCTCCGGGAGGAATGGCCGGTGCTACGGCAAGACCTCGGCAAACAGAAAATACATCATAAAAATCCATTTGGATTGCCACAACGCCTATGGCAGTTTTTACTTCAACAGGCAGATATCCCCGAAGAGATGCGCTGGGCCGATGTTCCGGCTAAAGAGCAGAACCGCTTTATTAAAATGCTGGTCAGCCTGGAATGTCCTGTAAAAGGTAAAACCACTTTCAAAGAAGAGTTCGTTACCTGCGGAGGCATCACCCTCAGTGAAATAGAGCCTTCCACTATGGAAAGCCGGCTGGTGCCCAACCTGTTCTTCGCCGGTGAAGTGATGGACGTAGACGGCATTACCGGCGGTTTCAACTTCCAGCACGCCTGGACGAGCGGGTTTACTGCAGCGACCGCGATAGCCAGCCGATAATCATCTTTATCAGAGTTTAAGGTAATGGGTTCCCGGCTCATACTCCTCTTCCAGTGCTTTCAGCAGATTTTCAAAATCCCCGGGCTGCCGCAGGAAATCCACTTTGGTCGTATCAATCACGAGAGTACGAACGGGGTGTTGTTTGATATACTGCATGTATGTATCGTGTACGTCGAGCAGGTATTCGTCCGGGATTTGTTGTTCGTAGGAGCGGTTCCGGTGGCGGATGTTTTCCTGCAGTTTGGTCACAGGGGCGTTGAGGAATATCAGCAGTTCAGGTTGCACCAGCTGAGGATTGATGATATCAAAGAGTTTCTGGTAAAGGGAATATTCTTCTTCAGGCAGGTTGATTTTGGCAAACAGCAGGCTTTTGATGAAAAGATAATCGGAGATCACGATATCGGAGAACAGGTCCTGTGTTTGCAGCATGTCTTTCAGCTGCTTATATCTTTCCGCCATGAAGAATAGTTCCAGGGGAAAGGCGTATTGTTGCGGGCGTTCATAAAAAAGCGGCAGGAAAGGATTATCGGCAAACTCTTCGAGGATCAGTTTAGCGGAAAAATGTTTGGCCAGCATATTGGCCAGTGTGGTTTTACCCGCGCCGATATTTCCTTCTATGGTAATAAATTTGTAGTGCATGGATTCGTTTTTTGCTCGCAAAGCTTGTAAAGTGAGCTAAGCAGCAAAGATATAGAATAGATTCGCACACGTAAAGCGTAAGGTGTATGGAGATGAGCTTAATCGTTTTCTTTGCTCCTTTGCTCTCTTTCCAGGCTTTGCGTGCCGAGTTTAACCGCCGGCAGGGTGTCCGGGCATTCCTGTTGCAGCTGCTGCACTGTTTTATGCAGTATAGGGTGCTGGTAACCGGGCACTATTTCAGTGAGCGGTATCAGTACAAACTGGCGCAGGTGCATCCGGGGATGTGGCAATTTCAGTTCAGGGAGGGATATGATCTCATCGTTAAAGAAGATCAGGTCTATATCGATGACCCTGGCGCCCCATTTCTCCTGCCGGATACGGCCAATACGGCGTTCTATGTCCAGCAGTGTATGCAACAGCGTTAGTGCGTCCATACTGGTCTGTATTTCGATGCCCTGGTTGAGATAGTCCGGCTGATCTACGGCCCCCCAGGGTGCTGTCTGGTATAAAGCGGAGGTTTTTATTACCGCTCCGGCTGCCGCAGCGATGTGCTCCACTGCTTTTTGCAGGTTGGCGACACGGTCGCCCAGGTTGCCACCTATAAGTAATATTGCTGTATTCATGTATATTCTGAAGCCCAAAAGTAGCCATATTCCGTATTTTTGAAAAAATGTATCTTTCCATTTCCCTTTCATTTTAACTAAAACGTATGCGTTTCTTTAAAACTTTCCTTGCAGCCCTTCTGGCCTTCATCGTTTTTGCGGGCCTTTGTTTTGTGGTGCTGCTGATAATTATCGGGAAGGCTATTTCCTCCGAGCCTGTAACGATTTCCCCCAATGGCGTACTGGTATTACAAACCAGTCAGACGTTTAATGAACAGAAAGTTGTCAACCCCCTGGCGTCTTTTATGAAAGATGAAGCGTCGGAGATCCCCGGTTTGTTTCAGGCAGTACGGCTGATACAACATGCTGCTACGGACGACAATATCAAAGGCATTTATCTGAAAGTAGATGGTAATGGCAACGGTTTCGCGGGAAATGAGGAGCTGCGCAATGCCATCCTGCGTTTCCGGAAGTCCGGTAAGTTTGTGTATGCTTATGGAGAAGTAATGACCCAACAGGCTTATTACCTGGCCAGCGCGGCCGATAAGGTATACCTGAATCCCAAAGGCGGTATCGATTTCGCCGGCTTTTCCTCCCAGCTGATGTTTTTAAAAGGTACCCTGGAGAAACTGGAGATACAACCGGAAATTTTCTATTGCGGTAAATTCAAAAGCGCTACCGAACCCCTCCGCGAATCGCAGATGACAGACGCTAATCGCGTACAGACCAATGAGTTCCTGGGACAGTTATATGGTAACTACCTCACCGGTATCGCCCAGGCCCGCAAGCTGGATACCGCCACCCTGCATGGTTATGCCAATGAAAACCTGATCCGGGAAGCCCCGGACGCGTTGAAATACAAGCTGGTAGATGGTCTTAAATACGACGATGAAGTGGTGTCTGAACTGAAAAGCCAGACCGGCGTGAAAGCTGACGAGGATGTTAATTTCGTTTCCCTGCTGAAATACAATAGCGCCACGAGCCTGAGCAATGGTACCAGCGACAATAAAATCGCGGTGATTTATGCGCAGGGAGATATTATTGGTGGCGAAACCGACAAACAAAATGTCATTGCCAGTGAAAATTACATTCGTGATATCCGCAAGGCAAGAGAAGATAAAAAAGTGAAAGCGATCCTGTTCCGTGTGAACTCCGGTGGCGGTAGTGCACTGGCATCTGAAGTGATCTGGCGGGAGCTGTCACTGGCGAAGAAGGTGAAGCCCGTGGTAGTGTCTATGGGCGATTATGCCGCCTCCGGCGGATATTATATCTCCTGCATGGCGGATAGCATTTTTGCGCAACCGAACACGCTGACCGGTTCCATCGGGGTATTCGGTATCATGTTCAATATGCAGAACTTCTTCAAAAATAAGCTGGGCGTTACCTTCGATGGCGTGAAAACAGCGCCTTATGCCGACCTGGGTACGCTCTCCCGTCCGTTGAACGATGTGGAGAAACGTTTTATCCAGAGTGGGGTAGACAGCATCTATGCTTCCTTTAAATCCAGGGTGGTAGCCGGCCGTAAGCTGGATGCCGCTGTGGTGGACAGTATCGCGCAGGGCCGCGTATGGAGTGGCACCGATGCGCTGCGCCTGGGACTGGTAGACCGGATCGGTGGCTTAAACGAAGCCCTTGCCTGCGCTGCCCGCCTGGCCAAGGTGTCAGAATATAGAATGGTGGAGTACCCCGAGGTGAAAGATAAACTGTCCCGTTTACTGAAAAATGTGAGCGGAGAAGTACAGGAAAGTATGGTGAAGAAGGAGATGGGTGTGAACTACGATCTGTACCAGCAGGTAAAAGCTATCCAGCAGATGCCGGGTGATGTACAGGCCAGACTGCCTTTCAACTACCGCTTTTAGCAGATAGAAATTTTAATAGGGAAGGGTGTATCAGGCTTGATACACCCTTTTTTATTGATATTAAAATCTACTTAAAAATCGGGGGATCATCTCCCGAAAAATCATCTTTCCCAGGCAAAATCATCAAAAAATCATCAAAAAAGGGTGAAAAAAGCGGAAAAACGAACAAAAAATGCAGGAAAACCACCTTTTTCCCGGTAGCTAGTGACTGTTACATGCGAAAAATCGCTACAGGCGTTGATTTTTTGAGTAGTTTTACGCGATTTTTTAACAAATGAGACTCAGATGAACGGAGTGAAGTACAGCCAATGGAGGGCCATGCTGGCTATAACAAAAGGAAGTTTAAGAGGTATTTTCAGAAGCCCTTCGGCGGTAGTTTTTAGTCTGGGGTTCCCGCTTGTATTCATTCTCGTGTTTGGATTTATTGGTAGCGGCAGTGTATCCGTGAAAGTAGGAGTGGACAGGCATACAGATATCAACAACCGTTTTTATGAAGGCCTGTCGAAGGTGAAAACGCTGAAGCTGGTGACCGATCAGCCGGCGGCTGAAATGGAAGATGACCTGAAAAAAGGCCGTATTGTTGCCATTCTAAACATTGTTCCCCGGCAGGGAACGGATAGCCTGCCTCATTTCCAGGTAAATATCAAAACTTCAACTGCTTCCGATGTCAATAAGAAAGCGATTTTGATGTCTGTATTGAAGGAAGTGACCACCAAGATAGATGATCATATTTACCCCCGTCCTTCTGTAGCCACTTTTACCACAGAAGAGATCCCCGGGCGTATATTTAAAACCATTGACTTCATTTTGCCCGGTCAGCTGGGCTTTGCGCTGATGAGCGCCGCCGTGTTCGGTACTGCGTTCCTTTTTTATAGTTTAAGACAGACACTTGTATTAAAACGTTTTTTCGCTACCCCGATCAAACGCACCTATATTGTACTGGCAGAGGCCTGTAGCCGTATGATTTTCCAGCTGATCAGTTCTGTGGTGATTATTGGCCTGGGGCATTTTGCCTTTGGCTTTACCCTGGTACATGGCTGGGTTACCTTCCTGGAGATGCTGGTACTGTCTGTATTTGGGCTGTTGGTGTTTATGGGCTTCGGTTTTGTGGTGAGCAGCATCGCTAAAAATGAAAGCACTATTCCGCCGCTGGCCAATATTGTGACTTTACCGCAGTTTCTGCTGGCAGGAACCTTTTTCCCGATTGATTCTTTCCCTGGCTGGCTGCAACCTGTCTGTAAGGTGATGCCGCTGACCTATCTCATTGACGCCCTGCGTAAAGTGGCGTTTGAAGGGCAACATCTGTGGCATGTAGGCTGGGATATCGCTATTTTAACCCTCTGGGGCGTGGTGGTATATGCCGTGGCGGTGAAAGTATTCCGTTGGGAGTAGCTGGGTTTTTTTATTAGCTTTGGTTTACCTAAAATCAGCTACATGCAGGCCTTTTTTATTCTCCTGGGGGCGTTGATCGTCCTGGTATTGGGGCTTTTCATATTCAGCTTATTTCTTCCCCCTGTGGTTAAAGTGGAGCGTTCGCTCATGATTCCTGCGCCGGCAGCAAAGATATTCCCGTTAATCAATGTGGTCCGCAACTGGGAGTTGTGGTCGCCCTGGAAAGATCTGGACCCGGATATCGCTATTA
The DNA here is from genome assembly GCF_014529935.1 of Chitinophaga qingshengii. Classification (GTDB taxonomy): domain Bacteria; phylum Bacteroidota; class Bacteroidia; order Chitinophagales; family Chitinophagaceae; genus Chitinophaga; species Chitinophaga qingshengii. Next base: position 1,620,864 of record NZ_JACVFC010000001.1, on the reverse strand, counting down.
CCTATGGGGAAAAAGATAGCGGCGCCGGCGCCGGCTACAGCTGGAAAAGCCACAACCGTAATATCGGTAACGGACATATGACCATCACCGAATCGCGGCCGGAACAATATATTGCCACCGATACCGATTTCATGCGGATGGGTATTGCCAAAGGAAGTTTCCGGCTGGACCCCGTCAGCGAAGGTACCCTGGTAAGCTGGAGCATGACCTGTAATCTTGGACAGCATCCATTGCGTAAGGTGATGGGACTGATGATGGATAAGTGGGTAGGCCGGGACTTTGAGAAAGGACTGGAAGGAATAAAACGGTTAGTAGTTCGTAATTAATCAGCATTATGCGTCTTTTTAAATTGTTAGGCATCAGCATCGTTGTACTGGGTATTTTTGTATTTCTGTTGTCGCTGATGTTCCCGTCTACCGCTGTGGTAGAACGTACCGGGGTGATCATGGCGCCCATCGATTCTGTATATGCGCAGGTCAATAATCTCAAAGCCTGGGAAAAATGGAACCCCTGGAGCCGGCCGGATACTACCGCCCGGCTGGTATACGCTGCACAGTCCGCCGGTACCGGCGCTTATTATTCCTGGGAAGGACAACTCAACAGCGGTAAAGTCACCATTATTGACAGTGAGCCGGATAAGGGCGTGCATTATACAATGGATATAAAAAATATGCCTCCGGTAAAAGCTGGTTTTGAAATGAAACCCAGCGCTGATGGAAAAGGCACCGCTGTTTTCTGGCATATGGAAATCAAACTCGGCCTGGCGCCGTGGTGGAAACTCCGGGGATTCCTGGCAGACCGTATCTATGGCCCTGTTATGAACAACGGTCTCGACCGGCTGGATAGCCTCTGTGTACATCGTTGATCAGATATTTAGTTATTTTGCCATTTATCCAATAATACCGGTGGAAGCGGATTATTAGTTCTAAATTGTTGTATTACTTCATTCCTCAACACAAAAACTATAGCTTCAATGAAACACCTTTTATTGGCTACTTTTTTCTGTATGGCCGCCACCTTCGGTTTTGCTCAGGAGAAAGCCAGAAAAAGCCCGCATGTAACCGCAGACAGTAAGGACATTAAAGTAGTATACGGTCAGCCATCCAAAAAAGGAAGGGTGATCTTCGGTACCCTGGAGCCATGGGGAAAAGTGTGGCGCACCGGTGCTGATGAAGCTACTGAAATCACTTTCAAAAAAGATGTGGTATTTGGTGGAAAACCTGTAAAAGCCGGCACCTACACGTTCTTTAGCATCCCCGATGCCAAAACATGGACCGTTATCCTGAATGGTAAACTGGGACAATGGGGCGCCTACGATTACGAAAAAAACAAAGGCGAAGACGTGGTATCTGTGAAAGTACCCCGCGAAACGCTGAAAACACCGGTAGAGAAACTGACTTTCACCCTGCCAGGCAACGCAGTAGTGTTTGAATGGGATGATACCAAAGTATCTGTTCCCGTGAAGTGATTTCTTTTGAAGGATAAAAAAAGCGGCGAAGCATATGCTTCGCCGCTTTTTTTATGCCGGTTGAAGTGACAGCACCAGTGCGCGGATGCTGTCATATACGGCTGCTAATTGTTCGTCTGTAATACAATACGGTGGCAGGATATACAAGGTGTTACCCAACGGCCGGAGCATGATGCGTTTGCTTCGGAAAAAACGATGCAGATAATCCGCCAGGTTGTTCGTATAGCCGTCAGCGTTATCTGTCACCAATTCGAAGGCCAGGATAGTACCCAGCAGCCTGGCGTTTTTAATGATGCCTATTTGTTTCAGCTCCTGCAGGAAACGCTGGTGATTTTCGTGTATCCGTTGCCGGTTGAGCGCGCAGGCCGGGTCCTCAAACAGGTCCAGGCTGGCCAGCGCTACGGTACAGGCCAGCGGATTGGCGGTAAAGGAATGACCATGGAACAAGGTTTTCAGTTTATCTGCGGAGAGAAAAGCGTCATAAATATCGCTGGTGCAGGTAGTGATACCCAATGCCATACTGCCGCCGGTAAGGCCTTTGGAAAGGCATACCATATCCGGCGCTGTTTGCAGGTATTCCATCGCGAAGTTTTTGCCGGTCCTGCCGAAACCGGTCATTACTTCATCTGCTATCAGCAGGATCTGTTGTTGCCGGCAATATTGCAGCAGCTGCTCAAAACCAGGGATGTCGTACATGACCATGCCGCCGGAGCCTTGTAACAGCGGTTCGAAAATAAACGCGGCGACCTGCTCAGTCGCTTCGATGGTGGCGATAATATCTGCCACATTGTCTTTCGAAGGCACATCCAGGAAATGCACTTCAAAAAGAAAATCATCGAACACACGGGTGAACACACTGCGGCCACTGACGCTCATAGCGCCGAAGGTATCGCCATGGTAGGCGTTTTTAAAGGCAAGGATTTTATTCCGGCGCTGTCCTTTGTTATGCCAGTATTGCAACGCCATTTTGATGGCTACTTCCACGGCGGTGGAACCGTTGTCGGAATAGAACACGCGGCGCTGCTGGCCGGGCAGCAGGGGCAGTAGTCTTTCCGCCAGGTTCACTGCCGGCGGATGTGTATATCCCGCAAAGATGCAGTGTTGCAGTTGCAGGGCCTGTGCCGCCAGTTGTTGTGCAATATGCGGATGGGCATGCCCGTGTATGTTTACCCACCAGCTGGAGGTGGCATCGATGTATTCGTTGTTGTCTTCATCGTACAGGCAGGCGCCTTCGCCGCGTACGATGCCAATAGGCGCAGGAGCGGTCTGCATCTGGGTATATGGATGCCAGATCACCCCGAGGTCTCTGGCCGACAGGTTTCCTTTTGTTGTCGACATGCAGCAAATGTAGGTAATTCATCTTTTATACCTGTGGAGTATCCGGTAGAGGTCTTCCGCCTTGTAGGGTTTTGCCAGCATATCCTTTACCTCCAGCTGTTGCAGCTGTTCCATTGCATCGGGCATAATATCGGCGGTGAGCACTACGATAAAAGCATGGGGCTGCAGGTTGCGTATGTATGGAATGGTTTCAAAGCCGTTCATTTCGGGCATGTGCAGATCCAGCATGATACCGTCGAAGGTTTGGTCCTTCATTTTTTCGACGGCTTCGCGTCCGTTGGTCGCCAGCGTTACTTCCGCACCGGTTTTATTGAGTTGCAGCTGCATCACCTGCCGGTTGATTTTATTGTCTTCCACGATAAGCATCCGCATGCCTGGAAGCATATTGGCCGGATCAATCGCCTGTTGCGTTATCGGACTGGTACCGGTAGTGGGTATACGAAAATCGACGGAGAACTGGAAAGTAGTTCCCTTTTGTGGTTCGCTGACGACCGTTATCCGGCTGTTCATCAGCTCCACCAGTTTGCGGGTGATGGACAGTCCCAGCCCGGTGCCGCCATGTTCCCGCGTATTGGCGGAATCGCCCTGTACGAATGTATCGAAGATATGGGCTTGCAGATGCGGTGGGATACCGATGCCGGTGTCCGTGATCCGGAAACCAATGGTGGCATAGGTACCGCCGGCCTTCTCCAGTATCAGTTCCAGGCTGATATGTCCTTCATGGGTGAACTTCACCGCATTGTTGACGAGGTTGTTGAGTATTTGCCCGAGGCGCACGGCATCGCCCAGTACCAGCTGCGGTATATTAGGATCGATGCGGGTATGCAGGTCCAGGCCTTTAGCAGCGGCCAAAGGCTGATAATTGCCTGCGATGCCGTGTATCAGATCGTGCAGGTCTACCGTGGTACATTCCAGCGCTACTTTGCCGGCTTCAATTTTACTGAGATCGAGGATATCGTTGACAAGGCCCAGCAGGTGGTTGGCAGAAAAATGCAGGCTCTGTAACAGGTCCGGATGTTGGGCGCCGGGCTGGTCTTGCAGGATACCGGAAATACCGATGATGGCATTGAGCGGTGTCCGTATTTCATGGCTCATGATGGAGAGAAATTCACTGCGGCTTCTGGCTGCATTTTCCAGTTCCATTTCCGCTTTTTTCTGCTGGTCAATATCCATGATAATACCCCGGAAGCCGGTTACCCGGTCATTGGTAAATACCGGAATACCGGAGGTCCGCACCCATTTGACGGTGCCTTTGGCGGAAATATGCCGCAGGTCTACACAATAGGGCTGATGCTGTTGCAGCAGTTCGCGTTGTGCCGTTTCCAGCAGGTGTTTATCTTCCGGATGATAAAATACCAGGTCGTTATAAATGGGGGTGAAGTTTTCCGGGACTTCACGCAGGGCGTATACCTGTTTGGTCCAGAACACCTGTCCGGTAACGAGACTGAATTCCCAGCCACCGATGTGGGCCATCTGCTGGGTGATATCGAGTATCTGGATGTTCCGGGCATAGTCGGCATTGAGTTGCCGCAGCTCCAGTTCATTCCTTTTACGTTCTGTAATATTTTGTATAAACAACAGGATACGCCGGGGTGAGCTGACGCTCGCCGGCATGAGCCGCATTTTCAGGGCATACCAGTAAGGCATTTCCTGCCGGATGTCGGCATATTCATAGTACTGTGATTCTCCGGTCCGGAGCAGGGTATCGGCCAACTGCCGGAAAGCCTGCGCATGTTCACCTATCAGGTTGGTAATACATCTGCCTATTATTTCTTCTTCCGGAAAAAAGAGCAGGTGTTGCTGGTTACACCAGATGCGGGTACATATCAGGCGTTCATCTACCTCAAAAACAATATCATCAAGAGAAGAAGTAAGGGTATGCAGTTCGGTGAACAGTTGCTGATTGGTCAATTCCAGGCTTTCTTTACCGGAGCGTAGCCGGTAGGAGTGCAACAAGGCGCCGTAGGTAAGTGCCACCGGTTGCAGCAGGGACACAATGTCGGGCTGGTAACCGGCGGGATTGTTAATCAGACCAATCAAACCGATGGTTTCGCCATGGTGGCGCAGCGGGATACCCAGGAAACTACGGAATACCGCCGGGTACTGTGGTTCGTCTTCATCCGGGTGATTACTGAGTACCGGTACGCCTTCCAGCAACACTTTACCAAAGAGGGTGTTCATGTTGGTGAAATGTTGTCCGCGTTCGGGGCGGGCGCCGAAATACTGCTGTACGTTGTTATGCCAGTGAATATTGATAATGGCCTGTACTTCCAGGTGGGGCCGGTCATGATAGTCTTTTTCCATGGCTCCCATAAATCCGCCTTCACTACCGGTGAGCGTAATCAGTTCCAGCAGTAGTTCCTGGCAAACCTGGGTGGGCTTATGATCAAAAAAGCTGTTATGCAGCCGGGATATAATATCGAGGGCTTTCTGCTGTGGGAAAACGGTCTGTTCATCACTGCCGTCTTCCGGAGGAAGGTTTCTGGAACTATTACCAGAAAAGGGACTTGCCAGCATGAGCAATCAGGTTTTAGAGGGTTTTGGCACATTCACAGCATGCGTCCGGCAAAGGTTGCATGCTTTTATATATTGAAAAAAAACGTTTCTACAGCTGGCGACGGTCAGGAACAAACGGAAGGGATTGCAAAAGCAATCCCCTCCATAAATTTACAAAAAAACATCAGATCAATATCTTATTATTTCTTCATTCCATTGTTTTTAAACAGGGAATAGGCGGTTTGATAATTAGCTACGCTGTGTGACAACAGTGCGCTGTCCATTGGCGCGGGTTGTTCTTCGCTTTTGGCAGGGTCCCAGGTGAAGCATTGCGCTTTTTGTTGTGGACTGAGAATCACCATTTTACCTGGTTCCAGGTAGGCCAGTTTCTGGTAGGTGCTCACCATGGCCCGTGGCTGATAGCTGCTGTCGAGCACATTTTTGCCATAGAAGTTGGTGTGGTACGACCAGTGCAACATTTTCAGCAGGGTAGGGTAGATATCAATCTGTGAACACATAACCGGTATCTCCTGTGGTGGAGTATCAGGCACATTGAAGAAAATGCAGGGGATGTGGTATTTGCTGACTTCAATTTCGTTTTTACCGGCGCTGCTGGCGCAGTGGTCGGCTACAAAAATAATCACCGTGTTTTTATACCAGGGTTTGTCCTGAATGGCTTTCAGGAACCGGCCAATGGCGTAATCGGTGTATTTCACCGCGCCTTCGCGGCTGGTACCGGAAGGGATATCTATTTTACCACCAGGATAGGTAAAGGGCCGGTGATTGGAGGTGGTCATGATAAAATCATAGAAAGGTTTGCCGGCGGCAAATTTCTCATCGGCACTTTTAATGGCTGCTTTGTAAATATCTTCATCGCAAACACCCCAGGCATTTTCAAACTGTACCGCGCTATCGGGGATATTAGTCCGTTTGCCTGCCAGCTTATCATCTACCAGCCGATGGCGCAGGCGATCAGTGATATCATAACCATTGTTGCCGAAGAATTTATTCATGTTATCGAAGTAACCATCGCCTCCATAGAAGAAAGTGGCTTCATAACCACTTTTCCGGAAGATCGTAGCGGCGGAGAAAAGGTTTTCGTTATTGTGACGGCGAACGATACTCTGCCCCGGTGTAGGTGGTACCGCGAGGGTAAGCGCTTCCATACCTCTTACCGTACGGGTGCCGGTGGCGTACATATTGGTAAAGAGAATACCGTTTTGAGCGATGCTGTCAAGTACCGGTGTGATATGTTCCTTATTACCGAAGCGGGTCATAAAGTCGGCGCTGAAGCTCTCTATGGTGACCATAATAATATTAGGTTTTACCGCCGCCGTAGTATCGATAATATTACGATAGATACTCTGGCCGTTTTCCAGGTACTCCGCATCGGAAGATTGCAGCAGCCGGCGCATGGTAGCGAAGGCTTTGTGTTCGTCTTCCTGGAGGTAGTATTTGTCGTAAGCCAGTTCATTGTTCAAATAAGCGGATATAAAGGAATATACGCCGGCTTTGGAAAGTTCCTGCTGGTAACGGTTTTTGCTTTTATCGGCCCAGTCATTGCTGATCAGGAAAGCATGTGCTGCTGTGGCGCCCAGCAAGAGTATAAAAATCACTAACCTTTTGGCAAAAGGTGTACGGGATTGGAAACTGTTGCGGAATATACCCCGGCGGGCGCATAACCAGGTAAGCAGGGCGGTGCCCAGGATCACGCCGCCAATGAGCAATGGCAGCGGATATGACTGGTTGATGTTGCTGATTACCTCGTACGTATAAATAAGGTAGTCCACTGCGATAAAGTCGAAACGGCCTGCGTATTCTCCCCAGAAAGTAAATTCGGCAAAGAAGGAGAAGATCACGATCATCAGCGCGAGGAAAAAACCGGTAAAGGTAAATACGCGGTTAAAGACCGTGTTGTTGAGCCTTTGCGGCAACAGCAACAGGTAAAGACCGTAGGCGACGGTAAAGAAAAGGGCTACGCCAACATCGTACACGAAACCTTTTGCATACACGGAAAGGATACCGGTAAAGGGAAGGCCCGCTTGCGGGAAGGCCCAGATTAACAAGGCGGTACGTACTAAAAACGACAGTACTACGAATAGGCCGGCGAAACCGAAAAGAACGGCGTACCGATTTTTGGCAGATTTCATTGCTGTATAAATGTGCCCGCAAAGGTACGCCGTTCCCTGAAAGAAAAAGCAGAAATTGTTACAGATCGAATTTAACCGACAGGTTGATGGTACGTCCATCGATAGGGCCCCACAACTGCGCAAACTGCGGATTGCTCACAGGACCGGTGAACAACGGCATGTGTTTACCCTGACGGGCATCGAAGATGTTTTCGCCGTTCAGTACCAGGGTTACATGTTCGCCCAGTTTACGGGAAATCATAGCGGCCCAGAACCAGTAATTGGGCGCTTTCTGATTGTTTTCCATGTACTGGTTGCCGATCCAGCTGTTTTCGATACCGAAGCGCCATTTTTCTTCTATCTCGTAAGCGAGGGTAGCTGCAAACTTGTCCTGCGGCGCAAAAGCCACTTTCGTGGAAGCTGCATCTGTGTATTTGGATACCGTGTGGTTATAACCGAGGTATAACTCCAGCGCTTCCAGTTTTAAACGTATATACGTATCCGTACCCAGGCTGTTTACCGCATACGGCTGATTGTCCAGCAGTATCTTATTCGGATCAGCAGCGCTGGTTACCGGCAGAATAGGATCTTTGATGTGGGTATAATAAAATGCCTGGTTGAAGGTCACCTCTACTTTACCAATGTTGGTGTTGTAGTTGCCATCGAAGTTCAGGCCTTCACTTCTTTCGGATTTCAGTCCGGCGGCCAGTGGCAGGAGGTTGCGGTAGCCGATGGTTTGTGTTTGTGCAGAGAAGATAGCCGGTGATTTATAACCGGTACCACCGCTGAGACGCAGACTCATACCATCTATAGGTTTGTATACCATCGCCAGGCGGGGGAGCACATACCAGCCGAATACATTGTGGTAATCGGCGCGGAGACCGCCTTCCACCATTACTTTATCGGAGAAATGGTAGCCGTCCTGCGCGAAGGCGCCCATGGTATTATAGGTGTAGTTGCCCAGCAGGGTACTGTCGCCGTTGGCGCGGCGGTAGATTTCACCGGTATTGTTAAGTCCCACTACCCAGTCATGCCGGCCGCTTTTTTTGTTGTAAGCCGCTTCCAGGTAGGTGTTGGTTTGCCGGCCATTTAAAGGAAAGTTACCGGCTATATTTTCCAGGTGGAAGAAACTGGCCACGCCTTTTACGGTAAGGGTACCGCCGCCGAGGTTTTTACGGGTGAACTGCAGATCGGCGCTATGGCGTTCGCTGTTGTTGCTTTCCGTATAAGAGTGTACGTTATCGCCATGCCCGTTCAGTACCTGCATGTCGCCCCCTTCCCTTTTTTCGATAGTGCCGGTGTAGCCTGCTACCAGGGTGGTGTTATTGTTGGGATACCAGAAGAAACGCGGATGCAGGAGATATTGCCGTACACGGGGTACATCGCTGAAGCCGTCATCGTTCACGTCTACCGGGTTTTGGGTGGTAACGCCGGCGAAGAGGGTCAGACCGGTTTTGCCATAACGCTGCGCGTAATAGGCGTTGACGTTCGTCTCTTTCAGTGTGCTGCGGTTGGCCAGGATGGTCAGTTCCGGTTTTTCGCCGGGTGTTTTGGCCACGAAGTTGATCATACCGGCGATAGCGCCACCACCATAGAGTGTAGATACAGAGCCTTTGATGATTTCTATTTGTTTCAGATCCAGCGGTGGGATAGCCAGTACGCCGAAGTTACCGCTAAGACCTTCATACACCGGCAGACCGTCGCGCAGCAGCTGGGTATATTTACCGTCCAGTCCCTGCATGCGGATAGCGTTGTTGCCATTTACCGCGGAAGTGTTCTGGATATGGATCACGGAGAGGTCGCCCAGGATACTGGCTACGTTGCCTGGTTTGATACCGGCTTCTTCCGTCATTTCTTCGTGGCCCAGTATCTCTACTTTCATGGGGAGATCGGCAATGCGGCTATTGTTGCGGGTAGAGGTAATGATCACTTCATTCAGATCGGAGACCTTGCTGATGGTGGTATCTGTTCTGTGGGTGGTGTCTTTAACGGGAGCGGTTACACGCTGCTGTGCGTTGGCTGACAGCAGTACGATGCAAAGGGCGCCTGTAAGCATAAGTGGTCGCATGGATGTGTTCTTTTTACAGCACAAAGAAAAGAACACAATCTGGTGTAAATCTGTATTAGCAGGTAGCAGTAAAAATATGCAGGCCGTTGCGGTATTGATAACGGATATTGATGCGGTAAGAATCACCGATTTTTTTTACGATAGCCAGTCCCAGTCCGTTGGAATTGGAATAGCCCTGGTTGCTTTTACGGAATCGCTGAAACACGTTAGCCGGTGGTATTTCCGGCAGGTTGCTGGTATTGGAGATGGTGAGGGATGTTTGGGTGAGGGTGATACTGATACGTCCTTCCGGGTAATTGTATTTGATGGCGTTACCCAGCAGGTTGCTGACCAGGATATCTGCCAGGGCCGGGTGCAGCGGCCAGGGGGCGGCTGGCGCCAGTTTGGTGTCCACCGTCAGTTCTTTTTCCCGGATCAGTTCTTCAAACAGGGAAAGGTATTTAAGGAGTACCGGATGGAGGTCGGTTTGTTCGGTTACCGGATATTGCTGGTTTTCTATTTTAGCCAGCAGCAGCAGGCTGTGGTTGAGGCGGGAGAGGCGTTGTAATTCTTCGCTGGTTTGCCCGATGTTTTTGAGTTGTTCTTCTGAAAGATTTTCATCCTGCAGCAGCAGTTCCAGTTTGCTTTGCGCGATGGCGAGTGGTGTTTGCATTTCATGCGCGGCGTCTTCCGTGAGTTCTTTCATATTGATATAATCCTGGTGAATGCGGTCCGTCATTTGGTTGAGCGCATCGTTGAGCTGGTTGAACTCATGGGTAGGAGTGCGATTAAACTGCAGTGTCTCCATTTTATTAAGTTGCAGCTGCCGGATTTTATCGAGGGAGCGGTAGAAGGGGCTCCATATATTACGGCTGATGAACCAGTTGGAGAGGATGACAAAAACGAGTAATCCGCCGAAGGCGAGCAGCATAACGGTGATGATATTTTTCGCCAGGTCGTCTTTTTCGATCATCGATTTGCGCAGTATCAGCTGGTAGTTTTTTCCATGGATACTGATGACCTGTGACAGTTCGCGGAAGGGCGCCTGGGTATCTTCTGTTTCCTGGTAAAGGTTAACGCCTTTGAGTTTAAATTTCTTTTGGATGGGCTGGTCGGTGGGGATGAGTTGAAATTCCTGGGTATGGAAGCGGAAGATGGGATTGTCCAGGCTGGCGGTATCGAGGTAGCGGAGCCATTCCAGCTGGTCGTTGACCAGTTCTTCATCCGTTTCGTGTTTGATTTCCTTATTGAATTTATGGAACAGGTAGTAGGCGCCGGCGGCGAATACCGGCAGCATGATGAGAATAAAATATAAAGTGGTTTTGGTGAGTAGTTTCATGGCGATGTGTACAGTTTAGCCGAAACGGTATCCTGTACCGTATACCGTTTTGATATAGTCCTCGCCGCCGGCTTCCAGCATTTTTTTGCGAAGGTTTTTGATATGGGTGTAGATAAAATCGTATGATCCGGCCTGGTCGTAGGCATCACCCCAGAGATGTCCTGCCAGGGCTGATTTGGTTACCACCCGGTGTTGGTTGGCGATGAAATAGACCAGCAGCTGGTATTCCTTGCCGGTGAGGGTGATAGATTTATCATGTACCAATACGGTTTTGGAAGCCGGGATGATGGTGATTTCAAAGAAACTGATGCTGGTGTTGCCATCGAAGTTTTTGCGGCGTAGCAGGGCATTGATGCGGGCGTTGAGTTCCGAGAGGTGAAACGGTTTGGTCAGATAGTCGTCCGCTCCCAGTTCCAGGCCACTGAGTTTATCTTCCAGGGAGTCTTTGGCGGAGATGATGATGATACCGGCCTTTGACTTCAGTGTTTTAAGTTCGCGGATCACATCCAGTCCGCTGCCGAAGGGCAATCCGATATCAGCCACAATACAATCGTATTCATAATCGCCTACTTTGTCGATAGCCTCCCGGAAGTCGGCTGCTACTTCGCAAATAAAGCCCTGATGTTCCAGGTATTCCCGTATACTGTTACGCAGGGAAGGTTCGTCTTCTATGATCAGCAGTTTCATCAGGCCAAAAATAGATATTAATTCTAAAGAAACTCTGAGGTCCAGGATTAGTGCTGATTTCGCTGATGAATGCAGCGATGGAAGAGCAGTATGTTGTTATGGTAAATATATTTTGTTCATATATGTTATATATTTGAATTGTATTTTTATGGTATTTTTTAGAGATGATAGGGTAGATAAGTTTGTTAGGATAAACATATGATAGGAAGCGTTCAAAAGCATCTACCTGAATCATAACAGCAAAATGATCAAAATACGGGTAGAAATGGATAAAATATAAGTATGATCGTGGAATAAATGGTGATAGAATCGCGAATCAGTGAAATCGGTCGCAATCATGTTCATCATCGTTTAAATCCGAATGGTATTATTTATCGTTTATACACAGGAACATGCAGAGACAATAACAGGAAACTGACTACTGGATGGTTTGCAAACCCGGGCCAGGAGCCGAAAGTAAGGTAACTAACAAACACGATAACATCACAACGATAGCGTAGCCAGCATGGCTTCCGGCATGGAATCCGGGAGTATGGATAATGTGTTTATTGAGATAATTCCCTAACTATGACAACCCTTATCATGAATTATCCGTATGATATGGATATGGTTTAGCGCGTAGCGGCGACTAGTCTGTAATGTTGTTTATCCTATACCTGATGAAACCCGGTACTGTGGCGGTACCACTGATGTTTTGATACTCAAAAACCTTGACTTTGAACAACAACAGCGAAACACAAGAATTATTTGATTTGATGGACAGGGTCCCCAATGCCAGGCGGGTTGCCCGTGAATACCGTCGTTTAATGAAAGAAGGTAAAATAGACCCCAAAAAGGATGTCACTGATGCCGGTGCAGGATGGTTAATGATTGAAGATGAATTAGTGCAGGGGGATATTGCTACATCGTTTAATTACAGGGCTTCCGGGATTTGTATTGCGGTTATTTTGCTGGGATTATGCTGGAGTGGCTGGTGGCAGATGCGGCATGAAAAAGATGTGATCCGGCAGTTGGCGATGAATGAAAAAGTGGCGACAGCGGTGGTGCGTGAGTATAAGGATATGCAGTTGCCCGGTGCGCAGCGCAAGGAGGGTATTTATGTGTATCACAATGCGTCATTGAATGATATCCGGGGTATGATTGATCAGCGTTTTGCCATCAAGGTGATATTTGATGATCCGGAGATGTCGCGGCGGCGTTTTACCGGTTGTATGGACCCTTGCCAGTCGCTGGATGCTTTTATGAATGTAGTGAAATACAGCAGTGCGGTGGACTATTACTTTAAAGGCACCACGCTTCATATCCGTTCGCTGCGGAAATAACCTGCGGGTTCCTTGAGTATGGTGCGAATAAATTTCTTTAATCCTTTTTCCTGTTGCCATAAATCTTTAGCAGCCAGCCAGCACACAAAGGCTTCCTGCCTGCTGCCGGGCGGTATCTGCGCCTGGTACGCCGAAAATTCATCTGCCGGAAATTGATGGCTGGACTTCAGCAGTTCTGCTGCCATGTGCGGATATGCCTGCCGTGCTTCGAGGAAGCGTTCCCCTGCCTGGACGGTCAGTCCCAGTTTATACAACGCCAGGAAAGAAAAGAAGATTTGCTCCAGCGTATGGTTTTCCACGGGTTGTTGTTCATACCATGCCAGGTATTCGCGGTATTGCTGCAGATGCATATAACATACCGGCGCCAGGACGGCGGCCCGGGTATCGTCTGGTTGATTGACCTTTAACAGAAAATCTATTTTTTCCAGTGCTCTTTCATATTGTTTTTCCCGGATGTATTCTGCAATCACCGCATGCATCGCACGCAGAAAAGGGCGGTTTTCCAGTATACTCCAGTAAATTGCGTCGGTACCCGGAATAAAATTGCCGGGCAACGCTTCCATGCAAATCAGATGTGCCCGGTGTATCAGGGCATTGCCTTCTATATGACGCCCGGTCCGGTTCAGGATAACCGCCAGCGATAACAATGCATCAATATGGTTATGACCACAGGCCGTAATAATTTTGCGGAAAATTCTTTCGGCTGTCAACAGCCTGGTATGCATGATGTCCATCGCGTATAACAGCTCCTGGTGGTAGGAGATCAGTACGCTCGGTTGATGAAATATCCATGTGTCGTTTTGTTTGGTGAAATACGGTAGCCCTGCCATATCATCCGGTTTTTTTACAATAATCCATGCTGCAAGAATACAGCTATTCAAATTGCCATTTGTTAACCAGATCTAAACACCGGCAATTATTTTAAAATTTTTTGTGGCGGAGGCCGGCTTTATTTTGTAACCAGGGAAGAGGGCGCCTTCCCGGTATATTTCCGGATTTCATTGGTCAGGTGGGCATGATCGTAATAACCATAGTCATAGGCTATTTGCAGCAGGCTGCTACCGGGTTTGCTGCGGATATGCCGTTGAACGGCCTGGTAGCGGACGATATTGGCGAATGCTTTGGGACTGACGCCGGTATGTTTCAGGAACTGCCGTTCCAGCTGCCGGGGCGTCAGAAAATGAGTCCGGGCCAGGTCGCCTATCCGGATAACGCCCTGATGGCGATGGAGGGTGTCTATGATGGGCAGCATATCGCGTGAAGCATGGGTATTACGTTCCAGCAGGTATTTGTCGAGTACGGGAATGAAGTTGTCACCGGCACGCAGGAGTAATGGCACCAGTTCCTGTCCGAATTCGATGCAGTTATCGGCGGTGTCCAGCAGGGGAAGCCGGTAAAAGGAATTGAAGGCAGCCGGTTTGAAACGGATGCCGACCAGGTGTGTAGGGCCTGGTTGACAGGAATCGGTGTAGTGCGTCATGGTACCGATCAGATACGCCTTTTCGGAGGCCATCCGTTCGTTTTGCTCCGCATCGCCCACTGCTGCATCACCCAGGTTGCAGATGATATCTACGCAGCCATCAGGCAGAATACGGCTCACCGAGGCCGATCCTGTGGAAGAAATAACGGTCCAGTAGGCATCGATATATGGTTCGAGAAGCGGATGTGGTTTATATTGCCGGTACATGTTATAAAGGTAATCAGAAACGTTCATTTCCGGACAGGCGATGTACGGATACAGGACAAGCGGAAATTGCGCCGGAAGCGAATGCCCCGTCCCTCGTGCAGATGGGCTAATGGCAGGTTTATTGAGACTTCCCGGTATCAACTTTTACATATGCTGAAGAATTACGTTAAAATCGCCTGGCGGAACATTACCCGCAACAAGGTGTTTTCTGGTATCAATATTATGGGACTGGCCATCGGTATTGCCGCATCCCTGTTGATTATGCAATATGTGGCGTTTGAATGGAGCTACGAGAATTTCCAGGCAAAAGGAGACCGGATTTACCGGGTGAAACAGGAACGCTTTGAAAAAGGGCAGCTGAGCACCAGCTGGGCCGCAGGAGCCTATGCAGTAGGAAATCATTTTAAACAGGCTTTCCCTGAAATCGAGGATTATGTGAAGCTGATAAAGAAGAATGCCGTCATGTTGGGCTACCAGGAAAACCGTGTGAAGGTGGCATCATATTATGTGGCGAGTGACAGCTACTTTAGCATTTTCTCCACGCCGCTCATCAGCGGAGATGCCAGAACAGCACTGAAAGAACCCAATACCATCGTGCTGTCGGAAAACATCGCCCATAAATTATTCGGACAGGAAGATCCGATAGGAAAAATCGTCCGGCAAAATGATCACGAGGTGTTGAAGGTTACCGGCGTATACCGGGATATGCCTGCCAATACTCACCTGAAGGCGGATGCAATATACTCTTATGCCACTTTCCTGGACAGAGAGAAACCGGGAGACCCGGAAACAGCCTGGCAGTGGGATGGCTGTCTGACTTATCTGTTGCTGCGCCCGGGTACCGATGCCCAAAAACTGGAAGCCAAATTTTCCTCGCTGGAAAATCTATATTATGCGAACCAACCGAAAGAATTTACGACCAGGTATTCGCTGCAACCACTGAAGGATATTCATTTGTATTCCCACCTGATGATGGAAACGGAGACTAACGGTCAGGGTAACACGGTGTACCTGTTAATGGGCATTGCGTTATTTATCGTTGTTATAGCCTGGATCAATTACATTAATCTCGCTACCGCCAGGGCGATTAACAGGGCGGTAGAAGTGGGGGTGCGTAAAGCGGTAGGCTCACGCAGATCGCAGCTGGTAGCCCAGTTCATGATAGAATCCGTTATCCTGAATAGTATAGCAGTCGTGATGGCACTGTTTCTGGTAGTATTTTTTATTCCGCTGTTTAACAGTGTGACGGGGCAACAGTTGTCTTTTTCGTTGATGTATGACCTGACTTTCTGGATGGCATTAGGAGGACTGTTCGTGGTCGGTTCTTTCCTTTCGGGGTTATATCCTGCGTTTGTGCTTTCCCGTTTTAAACCGGTAGTAGTACTGAAGGGGAAAGCGATCTCCTCACGGCAGGGCAGCACATTACGCAGATCGCTGGTAGTGGTACAGTTTGCCGCTTCCATTTTTTTACTGGTCAGCATGTTCACCGTTTTTAAGCAGATACAGTTTATGCGTTCCCAACAGCTGGGATTTAACATTGCGCAGACCCTGGTCGTAAAACCGCCGATTATTTATACAGATTCTACCCGGATGCAACAGCAACAGGCTTTCAAGGAACAGCTGATGCATGAGACCAATATTCATAGTGTTACCGTATCGTCGCTGGTGCCCGGAGAGGCTTCTCCCTGGAATGCCGGTGGTGTACGGCTGATAGAACAAAACGCGAATGAGGGCAAACAATTCCGCTTTTTCAGAGTGGATTATGATTTTGTACCTGCTTATCATCTGAAGCTGATCGCGGGCCGTAATTTTGATCGCAACTTCGGTATGGATGAGCATCAGGGTGCAGCGATATTTAACCGTACCGGTATCCGGAGATTAGGTTTCGACCAGCCGGAAGCAGCTATTGGTAAACGTATCGCCTTCTTTCAGGATACGGTGCAGATAGCGGGTGTAGTAGAAGATTTTCACCAGCAATCATTACATGATGCATATGAACCCCTGATCCTCTGTTTGGCGCCCGGCGTGAAAGGATATATTTCGGTGGGCGTATCGCCGGATAATATCAGTAGTACCATTGCCACTGTGCAGCGTAACTGGAAAACTTTTTTCCCTGTCAGCCCATTTGAATATTTTTTCCTGGATGAACATTTTGACGAACAATATAAGGCAGATCAGCGGTTTGGAAAAGTGTTCGGTGTTTTTACGGCCCTCGCTATCCTGGTGGCCTGCCTGGGTTTGTTTGGCCTGGCTTCTTTCACTATTGTACAACGAACCAAGGAGATCAGTATCCGTAAAATACTGGGTGCTTCCGTAACAGAAATTGTACGGTTGCTGTACCGTGAATTTGCGGTGCTGATTGTGATTGCTTTCGGCGTCGCCGCGCCGCTGGCCTGGTTCAGCACTACGCAGTGGTTGAAAGGATACGCCTTCCGGACGGAGCTGTACTGGTGGTTGTTCGCCATCCCTTTTGTACTGGTGCTGGCCATCGCTTTTCTAACCGTAAGTTTCCAGAGTATAAGGGCCGCATTGGTGAATCCGGCGTATAGTTTGCGGTCGGAATAGTTGGGTGTCAACAGATAAAATGCGACATTTATGCATCGTATAGGTGAATGTTTATCTGTTAATAAAATCCCATCAGTATATGGAAATCATCGTTAGAAAGGCAGTCAGGGAAGACCTGCCCTTGCTGCTGACTTTTGAGCAGGGCATTATCACGTCAGAAAGGCCCTATGATCCTACTTTAAAGGAAGGAGAGATTCATTATTACGATGTTGCGCAGATGATAGCGGCAGATCATATGGAAGTGGCTGTAGCAGTCGCCGGGAATCAGATTGTAGGTTCAGGGTATGCCCGTATTGAGCCGGCGTCGCGGCCTTATCTCAAACATGATAAACAGGCCTACCTGGGTTTTATGTATGTAGACCCTGCTTATCGCGGAAAAGGTATCAATGGAAAAATCCTGGCTTTCCTGAAAGAGTGGGCCTATTTGCAGGATGTGCTGGAGTTGCGGCTGGATGTATATGCTGAGAATGAGGCCGCTGTAAAAGCATACGAGAAAGCAGGATTCAGCAAACACCTGGTTGAAATGCGGATGGATCTGAGAGATGATCCCACCTATCTCGCACAATAGTCAACTTATTATTTATCACCGGCCAGCCTGAGCGCAAGCTCCATAGGCTGGCCGGTGTTGTTTATATAGTTAAACTGATAACGTGATAAGATGCGTTATCCGTAATTGAACAAAATCTGTATCAAAAGCGAACATTTTTTACAATGTGAAATATGTATATTGTTGAATATGAATAACATTGTTGTTGGCATCGGTTTGGGAAAATTTTGTGTATGATTACCAACTATTTCCGGACGGCAGTCCGCAGTTTATGGAAAAATAAAGTTTACAGCTTCCTGAATATTTTCGGGTTGCTGACAGGCATTGCCTGTGCAGGTATCATCTTCCTGTGGGTAGAAGACGAAGTGCAATACGACAGTATGCATGAAAAGAAGGACCGGTTGTACGCGGTGCTCCAGCATTGGCAGTACGATGGTTATAAACGTACTTTCTGGTCAACTTCCGGCCCGATCGGCCCGGCGCTGAAAGCCTATTTTCCGGCTGTGGCCAATACCTGCCGGACGACGGAGGGTGCTAAACAGGCTATGTTCAATAATGGTAAAACGCCCTACTATTCATCGGGTATATATGCGGATAGTACGTTATTCAGCATGTTTACCTTTCCTTTTACAGAAGGAGATGCCCGTACCGCGTTTACGCAGCCCTATTCGCTGGTAATAACGGAAAAGGCTGCACGAAAATTTTTCGGCCGTACGACCAACGTAACAGGTAATATGCTGAAGATGGATAATCAGCAGGAATTTATGGTAACAGGGGTATTAAAGGACCTGCCGGAAAACTCCACGCTGAAGTTTGAGTGGCTGGCGCCTTTTCCAACTTATCTCGATCAGAATCCGAGGTTGAAATCATGGGATAATAATGCGATCAATACTTTTGTGGAATTAGTGCCGGGAACGGACGTGACTGTCATTAACCGGCAGTTGGCGGCCTATGTGAAAGCGCAGTTTCCCCAGGGGGTGGTTACCCCTTTCCTGTTTACGATGAATGACTGGCGGCTGCGGGGTGAATTCCAGGATGGTAAACAATCCGGTGGCCGTATAGGATATGTGCGCCTGTTTACTATCATCGGATGGATCATCATTCTCATTGCCTGTATCAATTTTATGAACCTGGCAACGGCGCGTAGTGAAAAACGATCTAAGGAAGTGGGGGTACGTAAGGTGCTGGGAGCCGGCAAAGGCCGGCTGATTGTACAGTTTATCGGGGAAGCGATGTTGATGTCGTTTATTGCCACTATACTGGCGGTGGTGCTTATCGCCGCATTGTTACCTGTTTTCAATGCGATGGCAGGTAAACAACTGGTGATAGGACTACAGCACCCTGCGCATTGGGTAGCGTTGTTGCTGATTGCCATTGTGACGGGCCTGTTGGCGGGGAGTTATCCTTCACTATACCTGTCATCCTTTAACCCGCTGGCGGTATTAAAAGGCTTCAAAATGCCGGGCGGCCAGGCGGCATTTGTCCGCAAAGGGTTGGTGATATTGCAGTTTACGGTATCCATCGTGCTGATTATTTCCACGATCATCATCTACCAGCAGATAGAACATGTAAAAAACCGGAAGCTGGGATATAATAAGGAAAAACTCCTGGAATTGAACGTTACCGGTACGATGCAACAAAATTTTGACGCTATCCGGCAGGACCTGTTAAATACAGGACTCGTAGAGAATGCGGCCTTGTCTGATCATGCCACTATTTACGGAGGTAATAATACCAACGCTTTTCGTTGGGCCGGATCACCGCAAAATGGTACGCTTATCTCCGTGAGGATGATAACGCCGGAGTTTTTTGCCACATCAGGAATGGACCTGACAGAAGGGCGGGGATTCCTGCCTGGCAAAGGGATAGATAGTTTCAGTGTAGTGATTACGGCATCGTTGGCCAGGGTGATGGGAGCAGAGGGTAGTGTCGGCAAAAACATGCTGATTCCGGATGACGGGGATCGTTACCGGCCTTACCGGATTGTGGGTATCGTGAAAGACTTTGTTTATGGTGATATGTATGCCAAACCGGACCCGGTTGCTTTTTTCAAACATAGAAATGATGCGGCAGTAATGTATGTACGGATAGCCGCTAAAGCCGAACCTGAAAAGGCAATCGCGGGCATCGGGAAAGTGATGATGCGGGATAATCCTGATTACCCCTTTGATTTTCGTTTTGTAGATGAGCAGTTCAACGCTATGTTTAGCAGTGAGCAGCTGATTGGCCGTTTATCGCGGGTATTTGCCTCCCTGGCTATTATTATCTCCTGCCTGGGATTGTTTGGCCTGGCGGCCTATACAGCCGAACGGAGAACAAGGGAAATAGGTATCCGCAAGGTACTGGGCGCCAGCGTGACGGGGATCGCCCGGTTGTTATCCATAGAATTCCTGAAGCTGGTACTATTGTCTGCTTTGATAGCGTTTCCGCTGGCATGGTGGATGATGTCGCGGTGGCTGGATCAGTACGCCTACCATACTGCTATTCACTGGTGGGTATTTATGCTGGCAGGCGGTACGGCGGTGCTGATTGCGTTGCTGACCATCAGTTACCAGGCTATCCGGACGGCCACGCAAAATCCTATAAAGAGTTTACAGACAGAGTAGGGGACATGATGTGTTTGCGGTGTGCTATGCCCCAGTCCATCAATTCCAGCACTATTTTTAGCAGCGTCTGGCCGTAGGGCGTCATCTCGTACCGGACGGTGACTGGTTTGGTAGAACAGACGGTGCGTTTTATCAGTTGGTTCATTTCCAGTGTTTGCAGTTCGCGGGTAAGCATTTTGGCGCCGATACCGGTTATCTCCTGTTGGAGATCGCTGAAACGTTTGCGGCCGCGGCAACCTAACACTGCGATGATCATTACTTTCCATTTGCCCTGTAGTAGTTCTACAGCGTCGCTCAGGGCCCTTGTTTTACGGGTATAGTCACATTCGGGATATGGATTGGTGATTGTTTTCATGATAGTGAAGATTGGTCATTAAAAATAAGCATTCCGTCTGTCACATATCGTCATCGCTCTAATGAATTTCTAATATTTTTCTAAAGCCCCTCTAACAGCCTGCCAGTGCAGGCTGTAGTATTTTTGTCCTGTCAACAAACATTTATCACTATGGACGCAGGACCCGGACATACCGGTAATGTAAGCTAGGGACCTCCCTGTAACAGGCCGCCCCAGCTGACCATTAAATTATTCTACAGTCATGATCAGAACAGCAGCAGGAACTATCAGGCGGCATATTCCCTTTACCCAGCAGGTAACAGCAGATGGCTTTAATGTACTGGCAGCCAAAAAACTCCGCCAGGTGGCCCGGAGTGACAGGGCCGGTACCATGAACCTGTTGGACAGCCAGGAAGGCGGTCTTACTGAAACCCAGGTTCAAACCAAACGCCGCGTGTTTGGTGTAAATGAAATCACCCATAAAAAAGCCCCCGCCTGGTACAAACAACTATTACAGGCATTCATCAACCCTTTTATTGGCGTATTGGCCGTGATCGCCGTTATCTCCCTCATCATGGACGTATGGCTGGCTGCGCCCGGAGAGCAGGACTATAAAACAGTGACGGTTGTCAGCGTGATGGTGGTGCTCAGCTCTGTATTACGCTTCTGGCAGGAGTATCGCAGTAACCGTGCTGCTGAAAAACTGAAAGGCATGGTGAAAACCACCGCCCTGGTATTACGCGCTCCCACAGGCGCCCGGGAGATACCTATCCAGGAAATTGTTCCGGGAGATATTTTTCTGTTGTCTGCCGGTGACATGATCCCTGCAGATTGCCGGGTGATCCAATCCAAGGACCTCTTCGTGAGTCAGGCCATGCTTACCGGTGAAGCATTACCGGTAGAAAAGCAGGAATTCAGCATCGCGGATGCAGACCGCCGCGTACCTTTTGAACTGGAGAATATTTGTTATCTCGGTACCAACGTAGTCAGCGGTGCGGCTACCGCTATCGCCATTAACACCGGCGATCAGACCTACTTCGGTTCCTTCAGTAAAACACTGACCGGCAAACGGGCTGAAACCAGTTTCGATAAAGGCGTTAACAGCGTGAGCTGGCTGCTCATCCGTTTTATGCTGGTCATGGTACCGCTGATCTTTGTCATCAACGGATGGGTGAAACATGACTGGGTAGATGCCCTGCTTTTTGCTATCGCAGTAGCAGTCGGGCTTACCCCTGAAATGCTGCCCATGATCGTGACCGCCAATCTCGCTAAAGGAGCGCTGAGTATGAGCAAACGCAAAGTGATTGTAAAAAGGCTCAATGCCATCCAGAACATCGGCGCGATGGATATTCTGTGTACCGACAAAACAGGTACGCTCACCATCGATAAAATAGTGCTGGAAAGACACCTGAACGTATTCGGTCAGGATGATGATGAAGTACTCAAATGGGCTTATCTCAACAGCTATTATCAGACAGGCCTGAAAAACCTGCTGGACCAGGCCGTATTGGAGCATGTGGAAGTACACGAGCATTTACAGGGTGGTAACCGTTTTACCAAGATTGATGAAATTCCTTTTGACTTCCAGCGCCGCCGTATGTCGGTGATACTGCAGCAACGTAACGGTAAACACCTGCTTATCTGCAAAGGCGCCGTGGAAGAAATGCTGGCCCTTTGTTCACATACATTTAACCCCGGAGAAGACAAGGAACTGCATTCAGAGAACGACAACATCATGGTACTCGACGAAGGCATGCGTCAGCATATCCTTCGCATTTCCCGCAAGCTCAATGAAGAAGGGTTGCGTGTACTGCTGGTGGCTATTAAAGAGTTCGACAGCCGTGCGCTCACCTATGGCGTAGCGGATGAAAATAATATGACGCTGGCCGGTTTCATCGGTTTTCTGGACCCAGCCAAACCTTCTGCACGGCCTTCTATCGAAGCATTGCATGAGCTGGGGGT
This sequence comes from Chitinophaga qingshengii, assembly GCF_014529935.1. GTDB lineage: Bacteria > Bacteroidota > Bacteroidia > Chitinophagales > Chitinophagaceae > Chitinophaga > Chitinophaga qingshengii. The sequence goes on along the minus strand of NZ_JACVFC010000001.1, from coordinate 1,598,337 downwards.
AACTTTGAAAGTACTGACCGGCGATAACGAAATCGTGACCAAAAAGATTTGCCGCGATGTGGGTATACCGGTTCATAATATTCTGCTAGGGCCGGAGCTGGACAATATCAGCGATGCTGAGCTGACAAAGGAAATTGATAACATCAGCATTTTCGCCAAACTGAGCCCGGTGCAGAAAACCCGTGTAGTGAAAGTATTACAGCAGAAAGGGCATACTGTGGGTTTCATGGGCGACGGTATCAATGATGCCGCCGCTTTGCGCGAAGCCGATGTGGGTATTTCTGTAGATACGGCAACAGATATCGCCAAAGAAAGTGCGGATATTATTTTGCTGGAAAAAGATCTCACCGTATTGCGTAAAGGTGTGATTTATGGGAGGAGAACTTTCGGGAACATCATCAAGTATATCAAGATGACTGCCAGCAGTAATTTCGGGAATATGTTCAGTATGCTGGGAGCCAGTGCTTTTCTGCCGTTTCTGCCGATGTTGCCTATTCAGTTGCTGGTGCAGAACCTGTTGTATGATATCTCCCAGATTGCTATTCCATGGGACAGGATGGACGCAGCGTATCTGGCGGAGCCTAAAAAGTGGGATGCATCCGGTATTGCGCGGTTTATGTTTTTCATCGGGCCGATCAGTTCTATTTTCGATTATATCACTTTTGCGTTGTTGTTTTTCTTTTTCAAGGCCAATGCTCCGGAGCACCAGGCATTTTTCCAGAGTGGCTGGTTTATAGAAGGTCTGTTATCACAAACGTTGATTGTGCATATGATCCGTACCCGAAAAGTGCCGTTTATCCAGAGCTGGGCTACAGCGCCCGTACTGGCACTGACAACCCTGGTGATGGCCATTGGTATATTGCTGCCGTTTTCGCCGCTGGCAGCGGCGCTTAAAATGGAACCGTTGCCTGTCCAATATTTCCCTTTCCTGTTTGTTATACTGGCAACCTATTGTGTGTTGACCCAAATAGTGAAAAGCTGGTTTATCCGGCGTTTTAACAGCTGGTTATAAAGTAGAAAAGAGAACAGCCGGGATGTTATATCCCGGCTGTTTATTTTTTATTTTACCCCATTTTCTGGATTCCATGATCCTTGTTCCTTGCGCACGAAGAGAATCTGTCCTACATGGTAGGCATTGTGGGCAGAGATATGGGCTATTTCATCAGCGGCGGCTGCCAGGGATTTTTCATCTGCTTTTTCCACGTATTGTTCCAGTCCGGTGAGTATTTCATCCAGTTTTTTGACGGCAGCGTCCCAGCTGACTTTGTTCACATCGGCGAAGGTTTCATTGTTGTCTCCGCTGAATTCCTTTTTAGGTTTGCCCTGGAGTTTGGCGAGGCTGCGTTCGTTCCAGAATACCAGGTGTTGCACCAGTTGTCCGACGGAATGATTGCCTTTACCGTCTTTCCAGTTGGCCTGTTCAGCGGTGAGTCCGGCTACCGCTGTATTGGCTGGTACAAACCAATCTTTTTGATTATGGGTACTACGGAGTTGCGACAGCAGAACGGATTTAAAGGTAGGCGTGGCCGTTTGTCCGGATACTAATACGGATACCAGCATGAGGCATGCGGTGAGTAGTTTTCTCATAAAGTGGTTACATTTTTGGTTTTGAGGTATAAATAACAGGGTCGAAGGTAGCGGCTTCCGCTGGTATACCCAAGTGGAAATATATGAATGGAAAAAGGGCAACAATTCTGCTCGCGGTGCGTTACAGTTACAGGAGGCTTTATTTATGTCAACATTGATGAAATGGACCGCGCGCCGGCTTCAGTTTGGATATACAGCAGATTACGTTCCTTTTTTCATGGAGCGCCTGCGTGCCAGTGCGCCGCGGCTGGATGAAATGACGGTGCTGGTGCCGGAAGACCTGATGGAGATACGGGAAGAGGGCAGATGGTCAGTGAAGGAACACATCGGTCATTTGTCAGACCTGGAACTAATACATGATCAGCGGCTGGAGGACCTGCTGGCGGGCAGGGAGTTAACGCCCGCAGATCCGGAGAACAAGGTGACCACTGCTGCGCATCACAACCAGTATCCTATCAGTGAGCTGGTATATCATTTCCGGCAGGTACGCGATAATTTCCTGAAACGGATTGAACATTTTCAGGCGGGCGACCTGGAGAAAAAATCGCTGCATGTTCGTTTGGGAGAGTTGATGTCGTTAGCGGATGTATTGTATTTAATCAGTGAACATGATAACCATCATTTGACGGAGATCGCCGCTATTTTACGCCGGCATTACGCCTGATATGTTTTATATAAAGAGGGGAAATCCCGGGGTGATCATCCCGGGATTTTTTTATTGTAGGCGAGAAGCCGCAGGCCGTTAAATACCACTACCAGGGTAGAGCCTTCATGTGCCATCACTGCGGGGCCTATAGAGGCGATGCCGGTGATGGTCAGTGGTATAAGTACCGCCACCATACCGAGGCTGATCCAGAGGTTTTGTTTGATGATTTTGCTGGCTGTCCGGCTAAGGCCGATAGCGAAAGGCAGCAGGGAGAGTTTATCTCCCATCAGGGCGATGTCGGCTGTTTCCAGCGCCACATCGGAGCCGGCAGCGCCCATGGCGATGCCGACGGTGCTGTTGGCCATAGCGGGGGCGTCGTTCACGCCATCGCCTACCATGGCGACTTTATGTTCGTCGCGGGCCAGTTTTTGAATGGCTTCCACTTTCTGTTCGGGAAGGAGATCACCCCAGGCGTCGGTGATACCAATTTGTTTAGCCACCGCGTCGGCTACTTTCTGGTTGTCGCCCGTGAGCATGATCATCCGCCGTATTCCCGCATTTTTAAGCGTTTTAAGCACGGCTTCCGCTTCGGGGCGGGGAGTGTCCATCACGGAGATAATACCGGCATAAACAGTCCCTTTTCGTACAATCATGGTCGTATGCCCGCCCTGTTGCAGCTCCTGCACCTGTGCCGTCATTTCCGGGGAGGGGTGGTGGTTGTCCAGCGCTTCGAAGAGAGCGAGGTTACCGATATACACCGGGGCGCCCTGCCAGGTGGCCTTGATACCTTTACCCAGCACAGCTTCCAGTTGTTGGGCTTCCGGAATATTGACATTACCCAGCCGGGCTTTACCATCGCGTACAATGGCTTTCGCCAGCGGGTGATCGCTGAGGGCTTCTACCGCTACAGCGGCCTGCAGCAGGTCGTTTTCACTTTCGCCGTTCAGCGGGATGACATTGGTCAGTTTAGGTTTGCCTTCCGTGAGGGTACCGGTTTTATCGAAAGCTACCGCTGTGAGGGTGCCGAGGTCTTCCAGCGGACGGCCGCCTTTGATGAGCACACCCATGCGGGCTGCTCTGGCCACGCCACTGAGCACGGCGCTGGGGGTAGAGATGGCCAGTGCACAGGGACTGGCGGCTACCAGGACAGACATCGCACGGTAAAAGCTGGCGCTGAAAGGTTCGTCCAGTACCAGGAACGCGAAACATAAGAGTACAACGAGTGTGAGTACCGCCGGCACAAAGATGCGCTGAAAGCGGTCGGTGAACTGCTGGGTAGGCGATTTCTGGGATTGGGCTTCATTCACCATTTTCACCAGGCGGGAAATGGTGGAATCGTTGGCAGGCTGGCTCACCAGCACTTCCAGGGAGCCGTTGCCGTTGATAGAGCCGGAAAATACTTTATAACGGGCGTGTAGTTCTTTTACCTGTTGCAACGCATTGGCCGGGTCTTCAAACGGTATTTTATCCACGGGCACACTTTCCCCGGTGATAGGCGCCTGGTCAACGCTGCTGGTGCCGGCTACCACAATACCATCAGCAGATATCTTGGTGTTGGGCCTTACAATAATAATATCGCCGGCTTTGAGTTCGGCGGTATCTACTTCTTTGGTACCGTCTTTGGTTTTGAGCAGGGCCGTCTTCGGTGCGAGATCCGCTAAAGCAGAGATGGACTTGCGTGCTTTTTCCATGGCATAATGTTCCAGGGAGTGGCCGAGGCTGAAGAGGAACAGGAGCAGGGCGCCTTCCTCCCATTTGCCGAGAATGGCGGCGCCTGCAGCGGCTACCAGCATCAGGAAGTCTATTTCAAAACCGCCTTTGGCGATGGTTTCTATGGCTTCTTTCGCGGTGTAAAAGCCGCCGAAAATATAGGAAGCGATCAAAATAGGCAGCAGCCCTGTTTCGGAAACAATACCGGTACGGCCGAGTACCCAGGCGATGGCCAGGGTGGCGCCACAAAGCAGGCTAAAATATAGTTCGGTGTTTTTGCCGAATATCATCATCGTATGGGCGTGACCGTGATCATGATCATGGTTGTGGTCATGTTTTTCTCCGGGCTTGTGTTCATGTCCGCCTTCACAGGCATGGGCCGGTTGGGGAGCAGGGGGCGTTGCAGTCATATTTTCTTTCATGATAACGCTTGTTTTATGGGCACAAAAATGCAGCTGCACGTCATGTACGCACAGGTTATTTAATGATGTTTGTTTATTGGAAAATCATCAGGGTATGCGGTAAGGACAATCATAACATCCGCATGTCACAAAATTAAGTATTCCTCCAATGCCCGCCCATTCTATTTTTACACCCTGGTTGCAAAAAACGGGCGTTAATTTGTGTAGCTTTAGGCTATGAAAGCGTTAACGATTACGGGTTACTCCACGGCTTTATTTTCCACCTGGTATTTTATCAACGAATTGGGCATTTTGTTTGACGCCGGAGACGGTGTAAGTGCCACGCTGTTGCAGAAAAGCAGAAAAATCACCCATGTATTTCTTTCGCATGCCGACAGGGACCATCTGGGGGGCTTGCTGCAGTTCAACCAGCTGAATGCGCGGGATGGTTTCCCGGTCATTTGTTATCCGAGAGATGGCGGATCTTATCCGGCATTGGAAGCCTTTACCAAAAGGTTTGATCCGCAGGTGTCAGGAACAGTGTGGATGCCTGTTGCTCCTGGTGATGAGATCCGGATTAAAGATGATATCCTGGTGATACCGTTACGCAATGAACACGTACGTGCAGCCCCAGGTGTTATACGCAGTCTCGGTTATAAGGTGATACAAACGCGGCGTAAGTTGCGCCCGGAACTGGCGGGACTAACCCAGGAGGATATACGAAAAATTGGGCAAGGGCAGGGGAAAGAAAGTACCACCATAGAGGTGAGGCGTAATATCCTGAGTTATTCCGGCGATACCCCGGTGGCTGGTCCCGATACCTGGCAGGATACGGAAATACTGATTCACGAAGCTACTTTCCTGGGCGGGGAGGAGGTGATTGTCCATCCGTCATATAAAAATCTGCATAGCCGGCTGGAAGAGGTGATAGAAATGGTGAGTGCCACCAACGTACAACAACTGATACTGGGCCATTTTTCTTCCCGTTATGCCCCGGAGCAGATAGATCAAAGTATCCGGCACCTATGTGAGCGTTATGCCCTGAATATTCCTGTTTTCCGGATATTACCGGGACAAACGGTATGGGATATACTGAAAAGTCAGCCGATGAATGGATAAATCCAGATGCCCGATTGACGGTAAAATTCCCTGTCTGTGTAGATAATTCGTTTTAGCAAACCCTTATGAACCGCTCATCCTGATTTATTTAAGAAAATAATTTAAAAACTACCATAGTTTATTAAATTATTTTTATATTGTGCTTACGCACGATGAAATATGAAGGAGTTGTTATACCGTATACAATTTCACGATGATCAACAAGCATTCAAGGCTTTTTACCAACAGCAGATGTACCCGCTTTACCAGTTTGCACTGGCATTCCTGAAGCAGCATCAGCCGGCGGAGGAAGCGGTGAATGACGTATTTGTGAAACTATGGCAACGCCGGCATACGCTGCATGAGATAGACAATATCAAGGTATATCTGTATGTGGCGGTGAAACATACGGCGTTAAACCAGTTGAGGGCGGTAACACCTTTCATGGAAATGGACCTGGACAATATACAGGGGCCACCGGTGCGCCCGGGTGCGGGTGCTGAACAGTTACTGCTGACCCATGAGTTACAGGACGCTATTGCAGCAGCCATCCGGCAGCTCCCCCCTAAGTGCAGGATGATCTTTAAACTGATCAGGGAAGATGGGCTGTCCTACAAAGAAGTGGCGGGGATTCTGAACATATCTCCCAAAACAGTAGACGCACAATTGACCATCGCCATGAAAAAAATGTCGGCCTCGCTTCAGCCCTTTTTACAGCACACTACGGTTTGACTGCGGTATTATCTCACTTGCCTTTTCGTAAATTGAAGGATATTCCACTTTTACCCGCTATTAAAAACCTGATTGATTTGTTAGGATAAGGGAAAGCTGAAAACCTTCAGAAAAGAGTAGGCGCCATGTTTTGTGTTAAACCGTTCTGTTATGAAAAAGAAAACAAAAAAGAAACTGGATGTTACCAAAATCAAATTGGTAAAATTAAATGAGCCCGGTCAGCAGAAGGCTGAAAAGGCGACTATTCCCCCAAATACATTCTGGTGTACGACCACCGGTCTTGTATAAACCGAAACGAACGAATGAACAACGAGAGGCCGGCCCTTTTTGGGGTTGGCCTTTTTTTATGGGGCTTCAGCCCCGGGTTTAAGCGGATGTCTTCCCTCGTTTTTTAATCACGTACATTTTTCTGAAATTTTTTTTCATCGCTTTTAGGGAATCCGCTTTTTATCCGTGTCCTTCTCACAGGTATCATCTAACCATTCAATGAAATCAGAAAGAATACTGGAGCTGATGGCGCGGAAAGCCGGCAAGGCAGCAAGCAGGGAAGAGCTGGAGGAATTGGAACAGTTGCTGGCGGAGCATCCGGATTACCGTTTTATGGAAACCGTGCTGGACACGGTGGAGGCGCCTGCGCCGGATACGGCTGTAGTGGAAGATGGCTGGGCAAAAGTGGAGGAGCTGTTGCGAACACCGTTACCGGTGGCGTCTAAACGGCCCTATTGGTGGGCTGCGGCGGCAGTGCTGCTGGCAACCGTGGGTGCGGGTATGTGGTGGCTGGTAAGGAAAAAACAACCGGCAGAGCTGGCGCTGCAACAGATCAGCGCACCGATGGGATCTACCATTAAGGCATTGCTGCCGGATGGTACGCAGGTATGGATCAATGCGGGAAGCCAGGTCAGTTATGATGCCCGGTTTACCGGCGGCAGCCGGGATGTGACGGTAACGGGGGAAGTATTTTTTGATGTAGCTAAAGATGATAACAAACCATTCATTGTTCACTCCGATAACCTGGCTATTCAGGTATTAGGCACGTCCTTTAATATACGGGCCTATGGCGACGATCAGAAAGCGGAAGTAGCCGTGATCACGGGCAAGGTACAGGTGATGATGCGCAACAGCCCGGAGAAAAAAGTGGTGCTGCTGCCCCGCGAAAAACTGGTATTGTCGCTGGATAAACGGACCACCATCAAAGCGGATAGTATACCGCACGTCAACTTCCGCGTACAGGAACTGGCGGCCAGTAAAGACCCTGATGTAGTAATGGAAACAGCCTGGTGCCAACAGAAACTGGCTTTCATGAATGAAACTTTTGCCGAAGTAGCACGCAAAATGGAACGACAGTTTAATGTCAATATTGTTTTTGAAGACGAAACATTAAAGAAAGAAATTCTAAGCGGCGTATTTGAAAAAGAGGATGTCAACAAAGCGCTGCACCTGTTACAAATGACCACAGGATTCCACTATAGAGTAGTACAGCAACAGGTTTACCTGTCCAGATAAACAAACATAGCAACATTTTATCAACTCAAAAATCCACCTTGTAATGAACACACTGTTATACGCACGCATCACCTGATAACAGGATAAGGGATGAGATAAGCTTCGTCCATAAAAGAAAAAGGGAAGAGTATACTCTTCCCCAAAAGGCTTATGTGTATGTACGGGGGTAAGACAGCCTGAGAAACTTCACTTACACCCTTCTTTACAAACCTTTCTAAAACAAATCTATGAAAAAAAGAAGATTTGGAGGGGCTTCCTATGCGCTCAACCAGACAGTCAAACTACTCCTCATTATGAAGTTATGTTTTGTCGTGGTGTTATTGTCCTGTTTGCATGCTTCCGCCACCGTCTTTTCGCAGGAGAAATTTACCTTCTCCTTTGTAAAAGCGGATGCAGACAAGATCTTCACGAAGATCCAACAGGAAAGCGATTACCGCTTTTTTTATAACTATGCCTCCATCCGGCAGCTGGGCAAAATAGACCTGCAGGTGAAAGACGCGTCCCTGGCGGATATTATGCGGCGGCTGCTCGACAGCTCTGCACTGGCTTTCCGTATTGTAGACAACAACCTGGTGGTTATTGCGCCCAAATCAGAACAGGGTGCAGGCCGTGTTACCGGTAAAGTAGCCGATGAAAAAGGTACCCCGCTGGTAGGCGTGTCGGTGAAAGTGAAAGGCGGCAGCCAGGGTGCGGTAACCGATGCTAACGGTAACTTCTCCCTGCAAGCCGATCCGGGCGCTATCCTGGTGATCAGCTATATGGGCTTCATCTCGCAGGAAATCCCGGTGGGCGCCCGCGAACAACTGATCAATATTGTACTGAAAGAATCTACCAGCGGACTGAATGAAGTGGTGGTGATTGGCTATGGTACCCAACGCAGAAAAGATGTGACCGGCGCTATCAGCTCCGTTAGCAGCAAAGACCTGCGCAACGTACCGGTGCGCAACGCGGCGGAAGCCTTACAGGGAAAGGTGAGCGGCGTAACAGTATCCCAAAGCAGCGGTAGCCCCGGATCTCCTCCGGTAGTTCGTATCCGTGGTATCGGTTCTATCAGCGGCAGCAACACCCCGCTGTATATCGTTGATGGTTTGCCGCAGACAGACATCGGCTGGCTGAACCCTAATGATATTGAATCCATGGACATCCTCAAAGATGCTTCTACGGCTGCTATCTACGGTTCCAGGGCCTCTAACGGCGTGGTGATCATCACTACCCGCAAAGGCAGCAGGACCGACTCCAAAATGCATGTGACCCTGGATACCTATACCGGTTGGCAATCAGCCTGGAAGCGTCCGCATATGCTCAACGCAGAAGACTTTATCAAATATAAAATACGGGCCAATACGGCTGGTGGCGCACCATTGCCCACTGATATCGATACTCCGGAGAAAGTAGCGCAGGTACTGAAGTTTGTAAACGACAACAGCGGCCCTAACGGTACCGACTGGTGGAAAGAAATTATGCAAACCAACGCGCCTATCCAGAGCTACAACGTAGGTGTGAGCGGCTCCGGTAAAAACCTGGTATACGCTTCCAGCGCAGGCTACATGAAACAACAGGGCATCGTGAAAGGTTCCAGCTATGAACGTCTTACCTGGCGTACAAGTGTTTCTTCTGATATCGGCACCCGTGTAAAACTCTCCACCAACTTCGGCCTGGTGTATGAAAACCGCCGCAATGTGGATGAGAACAACCCTTACACCGGCACTATCTTCAGCGCTATGGCGGCAGATCCGGTTACACCGGTCTACCGTAACGACCTGAAAAGCCTGCCCTCTTTTTATCAGCGTATCATGACGCGTTATGAACCCAGCAACCCGTTTTCACAATATGCCGGTATCCTGTTTACCAACAAACCTAACCCGGTGGCACAGGTTGAACGTATGCAGCAGAGTGTATGGGAAGGTATCGCTATCAAAGGCGGCGCCGCACTGGATGTGAAAATCGTTGAGCCGTTGACGTTCAGAAGCAACTTTGGCATGGACCTGAGCCGCGGTATCTCTAAAGGTTTCACACCATCTTATTACCTGAACTCCTTCGATTACGCGACCTACAATACCAATAGCAATACCTCCGACTGGGACAACTATTTTGTATGGGAAAACACGCTGAATTTTGACAAAACGTTTGGTAAACACCATATCACCGCATTGGCAGGTGTTTCTGCGGAGCTGACGAAAGGACTTAACTATGGCGCTTCCAAACAAAATGCGGTGAGCAACGATCCGGATATGCGTATCATTAACGCCGGCACGTTGAACCCCGGTGCTTCTGGTTATACCTACTCCAATTCCCTGCAGTCCTTCTTCGGACGTATTAACTACGTATATGCTGACCGTTATATTCTGGCGGCCAATATACGCCGCGATGGCACGTCGTATTTCGGCGACGGCCACCGCTGGGGTACTTTCCCCTCTGCTTCTGCAGCATGGCGCTTCTCCGAAGAAAACTTTATCAAGGATGCCAACCTGAAATGGCTGACCAGCGGTAAACTAAGAGCCAGCTATGGTACCGTAGGCAACCAATATGTAAATTCCAGCAGCGGCCTGTATCTGTCGACCTATGACAACAATAGCCGCTACCTGTTTGGCAACAGCAGCAGCCCTTACCTGGGCGCAGGCCGTGTGAATATGGCCAGTCCTGACCTGCAATGGGAAACTTCCCAACAAACAGACCTGGCGCTGGACCTCACTTTGTGGGACGGTATCCTGGATGTAACGGTGGATTATTACAATAAAAAAGTGAAAGACATGCTGGTCGTGATACCGATCCCCAGCACCATGGGATATCCACCGGCTGATTTCTGGACCAACGCCGGCAGCATGGTGAACAAAGGATGGGAACTCTCCCTGGGCCATAGTCACCGGATTGGCGATTTATCCTATAACGTACGCCTCAATGTATCTACCTTCCGCAATGAAGTGCTGAGCATGGGTGGTGGAGAGCCTATCTATACGCCGGCCCACCTGGGAGAAACCATTACCAAAACAGAAGCCGGCAAGCCGGTAGGTTACTACTATGGCTGGCTTACAGACGGTATCTTCCAGACACAGGCCGAGGTGGATAAAAGCCCGCAGGCAGGTACTTCCCGTCCGGGCGACCTCCGTTTTAAAGACATCAATAATGACGGTAAGCTGGATGCAGCCGATCGTACTATGATCGGTAACCCCTGGCCCGATTTCGTATATGGCCTGAATATTAACCTGAACTATAAACGTTTTGACCTGGGCATGTTCTGGCAAGGTTCACAGGGCAACGATGTAATGAACATCCTGCGTTACGATACCGAGTCAGGCACCGGCTGGTACAACGCTCCGCAGGGCTTCCTGGAAAAATCCTGGAATGGCGCTGGTTCTACCAACAAATATTTCCAGATCAATTCCAATTCAGCGCTTAACAGCAGCGTGTCTGATTATTTCGTGGAAGACGGTTCCTATCTGCGGCTGAAAAACATTCAGCTGGGTTACAATTTCCCTGAAAAATGGCTGGAGCGCGCGAAGATACCACAGTTACGGTTATACGTAGGCGCACAGAACCTGTTCACCTTCACCAAATACAGCGGCCTCGATCCGGAAATGGGTAACGCTAACCCGCGCCTGATCGGTATCGACCAGGGTTATTTCCCCCAGGCCCGCACTTTCATGGTAGGTGTGAATGCTAAATTTTAATCCTTAACACTGTCTGTAATGAAAAAGATCGTATATACCTTACCGTTGTTGATGCTCTTGCTGACTGTCTCCTGTTCCAAGGATTATCTGAACAGGCCGCCGCTGGGAAAACAAACGGATGATAACTTTTACACTTCGCCGGATGCCGGTTTTAAGACGGTGGTGAACTGTTATCTCGGATTTTATGATTTCTGGGGCTACCAGGCCGCCATCGCGGAGTTGGGCAATATGGCCACTGATGAAAGTGATAAAGGCGGTTCCGATGCCAACGACCGTCCCTTTGTGGTGGATCTGGGCTTCGGCCGCGCACTCGCCAATAACGAAACGCTCAACGGTTTCTGGGCGGCCTGTTACAAAGGCATTGGTAATTGCAACGTGGCACTGGAACGCCTTCCCGGAGCCAAATTAATTGATACGGAAGGCAATCTGATTGATGATAAAACCAAGAGCCGCTACCTGGCGGAAATACGTTTCCTGCGTGCCTACTATTACCTCGACCTGATTCGTGTATTCGGTGGCGTGCCTTTGCTCACCAAAACACTGGCGGTAGAAGACCGTAGCAAAATTGTACGTGCTTCTTCCAATGAGGTGTTCCAGTTCGTTACCACAGAACTGGAAGCGGTAGGTAACGATGCAGCGCTGCCTTCCCGTAACGATTTACCCGCTGCTGAACTGGGCCGTGTTACCAAAGAAGTAGCCTGGGCGGTACAAGCCAGGGCTTATCTCTTCTTTGCGGAAGATGATAAAACCCTCTACACCAAAGCCCGAGACGCTGCCAAAAAAGTAATCGATTCCCATGCTTTCAGCCTGGACCCGCAATACCAGTCGCTGTTCCTGAAAGATGGCTATAAGAGCCCGGAAGCAGTGTTCCCGATTATCTTCGGCGATGATCCGGCTGCGTTCATTTACGGCACTACACTGCCGGTGTATTGTTCGCCACGTAACGTAGGCGGATGGGGCTTTGACTGTCCTACCCAATCCCTGGTGGATGAATACGAAGCGGGTGACCCGCGTATACTCTTCACCGTGCTGGACCAGGGAGATGTGTTCCCCGGTGGAGAAACACTGGACTTCTCTTCTTATCCGAATACCGGTCACCATAACCGGAAAGTATTCCTGGTAGCCAGCCGCCGCGGACAAGGATGGGGCAACGATGCCTGGACCATGCACCTGGTACGTTATGCCGATGTATTGCTGATGTATGCGGAAGCACTGATAGAAAGTGGTGGCGACAAACAGGAAGCTGCCAATTACATCAACATGGTACGCAGCCGCGCCAGCAACTCTTCCCGTACCGATGTGGAAGCTGTTTCCCGCAAACGTGTAGTGCCTAATACCCCGCTGCCGGCAGTGGCCGCCGGCGACGACCTGCACAAGGCTATCCGTCACGAGCGCCGTGTAGAACTGGGTTGTGAATATGGCCGCTTGTTCGACCTGCTGCGCTGGAACAGCTATGTGTCTACTATGAAAGATTATTCCACGAAACCTTATTCCGGTGGTAAGGGTGCTGCTTTCAAAGCACCGGCTTCCGGAAAAAAATACCTGTTCCCGATTCCACAACAGGAGATAGACCGTACAGGTGGTGGTATTCAACAAAACCCAGGATACTAATTACTAATTACGGATTACGAATTACGAATGCAGGTTTCATATGAATAATAAGCTGGAAAGAATTTTAAAGGCAGCAAAAAATGGATTTGATACAGTAAACAAACTCCTCATTCGTAATTCGTAATCCGTAATTCGTAATTAACATAAATAGACTTTTAAACAACAACAATGAAGAAATTATGGTTGCCTGTATTGCTTGCATTGCTGACCGCGTGTGGAGCAAAACGTTCTGTTACCCGTATCCTTTGTTATACCAAAAATGCCGAAAGCGCCTGGGTGAAACAATTGCAGGAAGCCGGACAAAAAGAAGGCTGGCAAATTGTACTGACCGGCGATAGACAGTATTTCCAGGATGATTCCCTGCGCGGCTTCAGTGCGGTGTGTGTCCCTTTTTCACTGACGGATAGTCTTAACTACCGGGATATCCCTGCGTTGAAACGTTATGCGGAAGCCGGCGGCGGCGGTATCCTGGCGGTGAAAGACAGCGGTACTGTAAAGCAGGGATGGCTCTGGCTGCGGGAATGGAATACATTACCGGAAGGTAAGGAACTGGAACAGGATAAAGGACGCCTCTACATCGTGTCTGCTACGGCTACAGCTGCAACCATACAACCGGCTATCCGTTACCTGGTAGGCAATAACGCCTTACCGGATTATACCAGATCGCTGACCATTGCACCGCCGGATACTAACCGTTACACCTATACGGTATTGGACCATGGATTGGATGAGCCCATGGAGATGTGTATCCTGCCGGGAGGTAACGTACTGTTTGTGGAACGGAAAGGTGGTGTGAAAATGTACGACGCCCAGCTGCGGCAAACGAAAACCATTGGCCGCTTCGATGTATTCAGCGGTATTGAAGACGGGCTGCTGGGAGTGGCCCTGGACCCTCAATTTGAAAAAAATCACTGGGTGTATTTCTATTATGCGCCAGCTGGTGAAAAATGGTTCAATAAACTGGTGCGCCTTGAGCTGCATGGTGATAAACTGGACATGGCTTCCGAAAAAATACTGATGGAAGTGCCTACACAGCGCCGTTATTGCTGTCACTCTGCGGGCTACCTGTTCTTTGGCCCCAACGATCTGCTGTATTTATCCATTGGAGATAATACCAATGCAGAAGAAACACACGGCTATACGCCGGTTGATGAAAGACCCGGCCGCGAACTGTCTGACGACCAGGCCAGTTCCGCCAACAGCATGGATTTGCGCGGTAAAATCCTGCGTATCAAACCCGAACCGGATGGTACCTATTCCATCCCGGACGGTAACCTGTTCCCCAAAGACGGTTCCAAAGGCCGTCCTGAAATTTATGTGATGGGATGCCGCAATCCTTACCGCTTCTCTGTAGACATGAAAAATGCTTTTGTGTACTGGGGTGATGTGGGACCGGATACCAAAGTGCCCTCTGCGGAAGGCAGCACCCTGAGCTTCGATGAAATTAACCAGGCAAAGAAACCGGGCTTCTTCGGATGGCCTTACTTCAATGGTAATAATGAAGCCTATCCGTTGCTGGACTACGCTACTATGAAAGAGCGTCCGGGCAAGGACCCGATGAAACCGATCAATAATTCTCCGCATAATACCGGTATCAAAGAACTGCCACCGGCGCAACCTGCGATGATATGGTATGGTGATGCCTCTTCACCGGTGTTCCCGCTGGTGGGCAAAGGTGGCGAGACCGCCATGGCCGGACCTGTGTTTTACAGCGATATGTTCAAAGATGCCCCCTATAAATTATCTGATTACTATAACGGCAAACTGTTTATCTACGAATGGATGCGCCACTGGATTATGGCAGTAACGCTGGACTCCGCGGGCAATTACCTGCGGATGGAACCCTTCCTGGAGAACATTGATTTTGCTGCACCGGTAGACATGAAGTTTGCACCCGATGGAAGCATTTACATGCTGGAGTATGGTACCAACTGGTTCTCCAAAAACTCTAATGCTAAATTGGTGCGTATCACGTATTCAGAAGGCAATCGTCAACCTGTGGCCAATATCCGCACGAGTCAACTGTACGGCGGCGCGCCGATGACGGTAAAACTCTCCGCTGCCGGTTCTATGGACTATGATAAAGGCGATAAACTGACTTATACCTGGAAGATCGGTGATAAACAGTTAACCGGTGAACAGATAGATTATACTTTCTCCCAACCGGGTATTTACAAGGTAGATCTGACCGTATCCGACGACCATGGCGGTAAAGGAACCTCTTCTGTAGATATCAAAGTGGGCAACACGCCACCGGATGTGAAGATCGTGACCACGGCCAACAAGAGCTTCTACTGGGACAATACCGCACTGGATTATAAAGTGACGGTGCAGGACCCCGAAGATGGTACACCCGACAGCAGCAAGGTGAAAATTACGTTTGATTATCTCCCTATGGGAAAAGACTTTGCGTTGGTATTGGCTAATAACGGCAATGGCAATACGAAGTTTGCGAAAGGACATCAGTTGTTCTGGTCGCTGGACTGTAAGGCTTGTCACACCGAGAATACAGCTTCTGTAGGTCCCAGCTTACAGGAGGTAGCAAAAAGGTATGCGGATAACGAAGCTAATGTGAATAAACTGGCGGCTAAAGTTATTTCCGGTGGCAGCGGCAGCTGGGGCAACCGCACCATGTCCGCTCACCCGGATATGTCTACCGATGATGCCAAAGAGATTGTACGTTATATCCTGTCACTCAGCAGTGCGGGAGCTACCTTGCCTATGCAGGGAGTACAGTCCTTTAAAGCACATGCCGGTAAAGGTACAGAAGGCGGTTACCTGCTGATGGCCACGTATACCGATAAGGGTGCGCATAATATTGAGTCACTGACAGGCCGGGATTATATCATGCTGAGAAATCCGCGGGTGCAGGCAGAGGACTTTGATGAAGGTAATGTAAGCCTGATCACCATTACCACGGCAGGATTGGCTTACACGGCGGTACCGAACAACAGTTATGTCCGCTTTAATCATCTCTTTATGGATGGTGTAAAAAGTCTGCAGTTCAACGTTCAGGAACAGGGCATCGGCGGTGTGATAGAAGTGCACCTCGACAAACGCGACGGACCACTGGTGGGTACCGCTACGGTGAAAGCCGGAAACGCCGCAGCTGCCGGTCCAACCGCAGGCTGGAAACCGGTTTCCGCTGCCATACAGCCGGTTACCGGTCAGCATGACCTGTATTTTGTATTCAAAAGTGCTGACGGTAAAGATGGTTATCTCTTTAACGTAGACTGGATTAATTTCTCCAATAATAATTAATTGTATGTCCCTTTCCGTACGGGTGCGACTGTCTGTCCTGATGCTGCTGGAGTACTTCACCTGGGGTGCCTGGTATGTGACCATGGGCACTTACCTGATCACCGCGCTCAAAGCAGACGCGGTGCAGGTAGGGGCAGCCTATGCCAACCTTTCCATTGCGGCCATTATCTCCCCGTTTTTTGTGGGGTTAATTGCTGACCGTTTTTTTGCCGCACAGAAGGTGTTGGGCGTGCTGCACCTGGCGGGGGCAGCCACTTTGTACCTAACGGGCAGCGTACAGGATTTCGGCAGCTTCTGGTGGCTGATCCTGTTGTATACATTATTGTATATGCCTACCATGTCGCTGGCCAATTCCATTTCCTTCCGGCAGATGACAGATGCCGGAAGGGAGTTTCCTTCCGTACGTGTATTCGGTACCGTAGGGTGGATTGCTGCCGGATTGCTGATTGGTTTTGCGAAAGTAGAAACCACCGCTGCCACCTTTCATATTGCCGCTGCCAGCTCACTGTTGCTTGGTATTTACAGCTTTTTTCTTCCCGGCACGCCGCCGGTAAAGAAAAAAGTGCAGTTGTCAGATATCCTGGGACTGGATGCATTGGTATTGTTTAAAAGCCGCGCTTACTGGCTGTTTTTTATTACCGCCATTGCTGTGTGTATCCCGCTGGCGTTCTATTACAGCTTTACCAATGCGTTTCTGAACCATACCGGTATGAGCAACGCTGCCGGCAAAATGACGCTGGGACAGGTATCGGAGTTCCTCTTTATGCTGCTGATGCCGCTGCTGTTTGTCAGGATGGGCGTAAAACGTATGCTGGTACTGGGTATGGCCTGTTGGATACTGCGTTATATCCTGTTTGCCTATGGCGATAGTGGCGCCGGTGTTTGGATGCTCTATGGCGGTATAGTGCTGCATGGCATGTGTTACGATTTCTTTTTTGTAACCGGACAAATTTATACGGACAAGAAGGCGGGTGAAACGGTGAAAAACGCAGCACAGGGATTGATTACGCTGGCTACCTATGGTATCGGTATGCTGATAGGCTCCTATGTATCGGGATTTGTGGCACGGCGTTTTAGTCAGGCTACGCCCGCCGGACCTGCATATGACTGGCAGGCTATCTGGCTGGTGCCTGCCGGCATTACCGTCGTTTTTCTGTTGTTGTTTGTTTTTTTGTTTAAGGAAGATAAATAAACAGTAAATCAAAAAATTTCAAAATAAATAAATATCATGACCGCATACGATCGCAGGAAATTTCTCAGAACAGCGGCAATAACAGGTGTTGGGCTCGGCCTCGTTGGCCGGGCCAATTCCCTGTTTGCCGGTACGCCCGTTGAAGCGGGAAAACGGATAGGCATCATCGGACTGGACACTTCCCATAGTGTGGAGTTTTCCAAAATGTTCAATGCTCCCAATGCGGATCCGGCTTATCATGGGTTTAAAGTAGTGGCCGCCTATCCCCAGGGTAGTAAAGACATCGCTTCCAGTTTGGAGATGGTACCCGGCAATCTGGCCAAGGTAAAGGAATTGGGCGTGGAGATAGTGGACTCTATCGCTGCTTTATTGGACAAGGTAGACGTTGTTCTGCTGGAATCCAACGACGGCCGCGTACACCTGGAACAAGCGCTTCCGGTGTTTAAAGCAGGCAAACGTATTTTCATTGATAAGCCGATTGCCGCTTCCCTGGCTGATACAAAGGCGATTTTTAAAGCCGCTGAAAAATATAAGGTGCCCGTATTCTCCTCTTCCGCTTTACGTTTTATTGATAGCGTACAACAGGTGAAACAAGGCAAGATCGGCAAGGTAGCCGGTGCAGACGTGTACACGCCGTCACCCACCGAAAAAACGCATCCGGATCTTTTCTGGTATGGCATTCATGGAGTGGAGATCCTGTTTGCGCTGATGGGTACCGGTTGCCGTAAAGTAACCCGTACCACCTCCGCAGATATGGACCAGGTAACCGGTGTATGGGCTGATGGCCGTATTGGTACGCTGCGCGGTGTGATTAAAGGTCCTTATGGCTTTGGCGGTCATGCTTTCGGAGAAAAAGCGATTATGCCTATCGGTGATTTTAATTCTTATCAACCCCTGGTCACACAAATTGCTTCCTTCTTTCAAACCGGCATAGTGCCGGTAGAACCGCAGGAGACGATCGAGATGATCGCCTTCATGGAAGCAGCCGATGCCAGCAAAAAGAAAAAGGGCGCTCCTGTAATGATGAATGTGTAGCGCTTTTGCCCCGGGCAGGTGAAATACCTGTTCCGGGGCCTTTTATTTATTCGTATCCGAACTCCATATAAGTGACCAGCAGTGTTTTGGCATCCCGCCATTTTACCCAGCCATAGGGTTTCTTTTTACGGTCCTGCCTGTCTATCATCTGCGCCCAATCTCCCTTTATTTCTCCTATATGAAAACAATCATCACAGCCATCTTCCAGTTTGGGGAAAGGAATCCTGTCGCCACCGGGGCTTTCGAATACAGGTATATCTTTTTTAATATGAACGATGTAGGCCCGTTGCAGCACGTTTTCCCAGGTTTCGTACACATACCAGCGGGGGTCGGTCTTTGACGCGTTACGCTCCCTGTCAAATAATTTATGATACATCGTGTAGGCCGGGTTTATCCGGATGAAAACAGTCAGCTTTTCCTGTTCATTGATCACCACCTGGAAATGGGTGCTGGTAGCTTTTATCACCCGTAACTGTAATTCAGGCGGGAAATGAATCAAGCCCATGTTGGTGTGCCGGCGGCCGCCTTCGTTGGTGTCGCCTTCAAAAAGGCGGAAAGGGGCGAGGTTTTTCTTCAGCACTTTCGTCAGGAAAGCATAACTGCCATCCTTCTTTTGTTTGATAACGAGTGTATCAAACGGCTGTGTGGCTTCTGCGGAAGCATATAAAGGTATCGGCTCTATAAAACTTACCTGCAGAAGACCTATGCCCAGTGAATCATTGTGGGGCAATGAAGGAAGAGCAGGGCCGTGGCCCTGGTAATCAGAAAAAAATGAGAACATGGTGGAAAGGATTAACAGTAAGTGTTGCATGTTTTAGGAATGATTTATTTATATACGACTTCGGTCATGTGGATGTTGGGTGTGATGCCGTTATGCCATTTTACCCAGCCGTAAGGTTTCTTTTTTTTGTAGTAGTCTGCTCTGTCCAGGAGCTGCGCCCAGTCTCCCTTTACCTCGCCTACTTTAAAGCAACAATACTGATTTTCTTCCTGTTTGGGCAGAGAAATTTTCTTTCCGTCGGGAGCGTCGTAAAATGGGATACCAGGTTTAACGCTTACATAAATGAGACGTTGTAAAAAATGTTCCCAGGTTTCATAGAGATACCAGTGGGCGTCAGGGGTGGGGCTGCTCAGGTGGGATGCTCTTTCTGCCGTTGTCTGATATAAGGCGTAATGTGGATGGATGCGGATAAAGCAGGTGAGCTTTTCCTGTTCATTGATCACCACCTGGAAATATTGGCTGGTGGCTTTTACTACGCGAAATTTCAGCGCCGGTGGAAAGTGAGCGAGACCTGACCGTATATGTTGCCGGCCTGACTCATACGTATCGCCGGCAAACAACTGATAGGGGGCAAAACGTTTTTGTAGCACACCGGTCTGAAAGATATAACTGCCATTCTTATCTTGTTCGATCTTCAGGATGTCAAAAGGCCGGGTATCATCCGGATGGGCGTAAAGGGGTGTTTCAGGCTCGAAGCTGATTTGCAGGATACCTGTGCCGATGGAATCATAGCGGATCAGCGGAGGCATGGAGGAACCGGGCTGCTGGCCGCAGGATGCGAAGCTGGACATGTTGAAAAGTATTAAAAGAAAATATTTCATTCACCATTTTTCAGCATGATGCCATCAACAGCCCGGATTCCATAAATTATCCCGATATTTTTCCCATATACGGGTCAGTAATGCTCTCCTGGCCGGTTTCCACCCGTCCGGCATATCTCCGGGCAAAGGATGTATGGCCTTCCGCCTGTACGGTAAAGTCGTACCAGCCCTTGCTGGATTGCAGGGGCAGGGTAATCAGCGCTAACTGGTCTTTGGTGACCGTACGGGTAATGGATTTATTGCCATAGGCGTTGTCGCGGATGGTGATTGTCAGTGGTTGGTTACCGCTATTAGACAGGGAGAGCACCGCATTGCCTGTTAGTTTTTGGGAAGATTTATTTCGTTCATAGGTGCACGTAGTCGTAAGGGCCGGATCTTCCATATTACCGGTAGCTTCGCGGAAGAAGCCATTGGGACCGTTCACCTGGAGATGATAGCGATTGTTTTCAAACGCCTGCAACGGCCATTCGTATTGGAGCTGGTCGCCTGCTTTTACAGCAAAAGACCAGTTGCGGCATTGATCGGTATTCCCTTTTTCATCTTTGAACTTTACCGGGGCAATCACGGTGAAAGGCGACCCTGCTGCGGAGGCGCCGAATACCTGGTTGCCGGCTTTGAAGGTGGCCGTCAGCTGTTGGCTGCCCGGCTGCCGGGAAATATCCACATACAGTTCATAGGGCAATGACGGTGACGGGCGTACGCCTTTTTCCTGTGGCGCCAGCAGTTGGGCCGGTGTAGTCTTCCCCGTTACCTGTGCCAGTGTATCCGGTGTCAGCTTTTTAAAGCCGCCGGGTATACCTTTGAACTGGGCGTTATAGATTTCCTGCACAAATTTTTCCTTTTGCAGGAAGGGGAGTTTGTCTTTGTTGGGTACAAATGTGCTGAAGGCAGCTGTGAGGTCCCCGCAGATAGCGCGTCTCCACTGACTGATATTGTCAAGGTGTATTTGTTTGCCGTATTTACCATTCACGAATTTTTCCAGGAACTGCAGGGTAGAGGTATGGTCGAATACCTGTGAGCATACTTTACCGCCGCGGCTCCAGGGAGAAGCGATGAGCAGCGGTACCCGGAATCCCAGTCCGATAGGCGCTTCGCGGGCCTGTTTTTTGTGGATGCCTTGCGCCAGTTCATTCTCCAGTCTTACATGTTCCACTTCCGTGTCAATACCACCGGACACCTTACCCGTGCCTGGTTTGTTTTCATCGGGGATGGAGAAAGGCGGTACGTGGTCGTAGTAACCATCATTTTCATCATAGGTAACGATGAAGATGGTCTTCTTCCATACTTCCGGGTTGCCGGTGAGGATGTCCATGATCTCTGAAACGTACCAGGCGCCGTACCAGGGGGCACTGGGGTGGTCGGAGAAGTTCTGAGGGCCGCTGAGCCAGGACACCGTCGGCAGTTTACCTTCCCGTACATCCTGGCGGAACTGGTGCAGGATATCGCCGGCGGGAACGGTTACCTGGCGGTCCTGTCCATCGTCGGTGTAGCGGAAGGTAGTAACGTTGCGGAAGTTGGGATCGCCGCTGTTGATCACAAAAGCGTTGCGGTACAGTTGTTTTTGCTCATCATTTAGTTGCTCAAAACTTTCCTTGTTCCATTTCGCCAGTTCTTTTGTGGCGTTGTCCAGTACCTCTTGTTTTTTCGCGATTTCCACGCGTATTTTCTGCGCGGCATCATCGGAGGAGGGAGAGGCTTCCTGTAGTTTGTTGATCTCTTCCGGCAGCGTTTCCGCCTGTTTGAGCAGGGTTTGGATATAACGGGAGGAGAACTTCACATGATATGCTTCGAAGAATTCGAGGAGGTTACAGCCAAAGTTAGCCAGCCAGGCTCTTTCTTCTCCTTTGAAGCCGCCGCCGCAGCTGAGATCGTTCTGGTAAAATTTCCAGTTCACCTTGTTTTCCGTCAGCAGCTCAGGAAACGTTTTCCAGGTGTGTTTGCCGTAGCTGAAGTCGTCGTTGCGGATATTTACTTTAGCGCGGCCGTTTTCTTCGCTGGTAATTTTGCCGGTCCAGAAGAAGGAGCGGTTGGGCGTGGTGCTGGTCATACCCGAGCAAAAATGTTGGTCGCATATCGTGAAAGCATCTGCCATGGCGTAATTGAAGGGAAGGTCTTCCCGGGTGAAGTACCCCATGGTGAGCGGCATATGTGCATATTGTTTATTGCCTGGTTTTTTCGCAAGTAGCCATTGATCGTGTTTGCCGGCGTTATAGGCGTCTACCTGGCTGGCCCGCGAGTGAGGCAGGGAGCCCATCCAGGTGATCTTAGTATCTTTGATATCCAGGCGGAAAGGCGCATAGGTATCGCCTTTGTCGTCGGTCTGGAACCAAACGGGTTTCAGGTCGGGCAACGGAATAGCCCGTGGATCATGGAAGCCTCTTACGCCCTGCAGCGTGCCGAAGCAGTGATCGAAAGAGCGGTTTTCCTGCATCAGGATAACGATGTGTTCCGCATCGAGCCAGGTGCTGCCCGGTGTTGGATCGATAGCGAGTGCCCGTTGTATAGAGGCGGGCATGATGGTAGAGACGCCTGCGGCGCCTGAAAGCAATAAAGATTTTTTTAGGAATTCCCTGCGCGTGTCCATAAAGGTGGAATCAGTTTAAGAAGTGTGGCTAGTTTGTGTCAGGGGCGAAAAATAATCATTCATTTTAATTATGTGGTAACCACTCATCCATCTTTTTCTGATTACAACATCAGCCGTGACAGCAGGAATACACCGCACATAGCGACGATACCCATCACCAGCGTGGCCATCGTATATACGCGGAGCATGTCTTTTACTTCGAGACCGGAGAAGCGGGAGATAACCCAGAAGTAGGCATCGTTGGTATGTGATATCATCATGGAACCTGCGCCCATAGCCAGTACACAGAGCAGGGTGCCGTTGGGCGTATCGAGGCCCAACGCAGGTAATAATGGGTGGATGATAGATGCCGCCGTGATAATAGCGACCGTAGAAGAGCCCTGGGCAGTTTTGAGAACAGCGGTAACGATAAAGGGAAGTAGTATGCCCGTGCCCGTTATAGCGGGATTGTTGGCGATATGGGCGCCGATGCCGGATTTGGCGAGTATGGCGCCGAAAGCGCCGCCACCGCCGATGATGACCAGTATACCGGCCGCTTTTTCCGCGCCTTCCAGTAATATTTTCCGAAAACCTTCACCCTGCCCCTTTTGCATACCCGGCAATGCCAATCCGATGCCGATAGTGATGGCGACCTCCGGTGTACCGGCAATATTCAGCAGTTGCACGGGCAGAGAGGACGTCTGTTGTTCCAGCGCAAAAAAGGAGCGTAATGCAATGAGCAGGATGGGGACTGCAATAGGCAGTACAGCCATCCAAACGGAGGGGAGGGCTTCCGGTGCTGCGTCTGTTTCCATGGCTTCCGGCCGGATGACCGGTAAGCGGCGTCCGGCATATAACGACCACGCATATCCGCAGAAAGAAGCTGGCAAAGCTATCAGTAAGCCGTATAACA
The DNA here is from genome assembly GCF_014529935.1 of Chitinophaga qingshengii. GTDB lineage: Bacteria > Bacteroidota > Bacteroidia > Chitinophagales > Chitinophagaceae > Chitinophaga > Chitinophaga qingshengii. The sequence goes on along the minus strand of NZ_JACVFC010000001.1, from coordinate 1,574,815 downwards.
TCACTTTACCCATATCTGCCTGTATAACGCCGGTAGCCGCGGTGATACCGGGATGCGGCGGCATCATACAATGCACCGCGTACAAGCCCGTTGCCAGCGAAGAAGCCATAATCACCATGGATACGCCGGAGCGCCATGCCAGTGCTTTGTTCAGACCGCTGAGCACAATGTATCCTGAATCGCAGAAGATAGGCATGCCTACCAGGTAACCGATAATATTCAATGCCAGCGGAGAACGGCCCGTGCCTGTTTGCCGCAGTACAAAAGCGGCCAGTACCGTGGTGCTGCCGGTATGTTCGAGGATGAGGCCCAGCGTAGTGCCCAAAATAATCAGGAGTCCGAGGGAACCGATAATTTGTCCGAAGCCGGTTTTGATGGTACTGAGTATATCCGTCAGCGGTAGCTGGAAGATGAGCCCGGCCAGCAAACCGGCCAGCAGCAAGGCGAAAAAAGCGTGTATTCGGAAGCGTGCCGTCAATATCACAATCAGCGCGATACCAATCAGCAGACCGCTGATACTTTGCAATAGCGAGATGTTGTTCATGGGCGACAATGATAGTTCTGATATCTTACAAGATATCTATTATATTATCGTTGAACAAACTACGGGAGATAAAAATAGGCGAGCGTATAAACGACGTGGGGTGGGGGAATTTATGAAACCCGGGTATAATGCGGGTCTCCCCACACCCACGTGGCGGAAATATTTACCGCTGTTCCTGTAGATGTGCCGGCAACGGTATGTCTTTGCTGATATCTTCCGCCACAGGTGCCAGCCGCCGGGTTTCCAGGGGAATGATGCCGGACCAGACGGGCAGGTCTTTATCGTCATCTTCGCCGGGCATACCGGTGCGTATTTTGGCGGAGGCTTCATCGAGCGAGAAGGCTAGCACGGTGGTTTTGCGGACTTCATTTTCCCTGATAGGCCGCAGGTAGTCCCAGCTGTTGGGAACAAATTTTTCAGTGAGCCAACGGAAGGCGGTTGTTTTCAGTTCGATGTCCTCAATTTTTTCGGGGGTGGCAAACAGGATGACAGAGCGGTAGTTAACAGAATGATCGAATGCTGATTTGGCTACCACGATAGCGTCCAGGAGGGTGATGGTAATACATACCGGGATGCCTTTTTCTATTTCGCGGATGAAATGACTGCCAACGGAACCATGGATGTATATTTTATCCTCATGGCGTACGAAGCCGGTGGGGATGGCAAATGGTCTGTTGTCAACAGAAAAGCTGATGGTGCAAACGAGGGCTTCATCCAGTATGGCATGAATGGTTTCCTTATCGTAGGAAGCCCTTTTAGGATAACGGCTGGGTGCGAGATGTGGAGGAGTAGGATGCATGTGGCGATTATTTTTTACAAAGTTGTACCTTTATTGGCTCGGTGTCATCATCCGATTGAGATAAAATGAGTAGTCCAATTTTCTCTTTGTTACAGTTAGACCGGGACGATAAGCAGCCAGTGTACCTTCAGCTGGCGAACCAGTTAATGGGATTGATCCGGACCGGCCCCCTGCATGCCGGCCAGCGGCTGCCCAGCAGCCGTGAGATGGCAGAAAAACTGCAATTGCACCGCAAAACGGTGGTACGTGCCTACGATGAGCTGCTGACCCAGGGATGGCTGGAAAGTCATACCGGTAGTGGTACTTTCGTGGCCCGTCATCTTCCTACTACCGCCTTACAAACGTTGACAGATAACCGGGAGACCACCTTTAATCCCCAGCGGACGGCCGGATTCAGTTTTACGGTACCGGAGCACCTCAACCGCCCGGTGTTGAAAGCGAGCAGTCACCTGCATCTGGACGACGGTTTTCCGGATGCGCGTCTGGCTCCGCTGGAGGAGTTAACGCGTAACTACCGCAGTCAACTGCTGCACGGTAACCCTTATGTGAGGCTGGGTTACGGTGATACCACCGGCTCGCTCCGCCTGCGGCAGGAGCTCTCCGAATACCTGAATGAAACCCGGGGCCTCAACACCACGGCGGAAAATATTCTGATAGTAAGGGGAACGATCATGGGATTTTTCCTGGTGGCGACCGGGCTGGTATCTGCCGGTGATCATGTGGTGAGCACCAGTATGTCATGGGCCGGGGCGGCCGCCAATTTTATACAGGCCGGCGCCCAATTGCATACCGTACCGGTAGATGAGTATGGGATGGACACCGATGCACTGGAGCTGCTTTGTCAGCAGAAAAAGATACGCATGGTGTATGTGACGCCGCATCACCATTATCCTACAACCATTGTGCTGAGGGCGGACAGGCGTTTACAACTGTTACGCCTATCTGAAAAATACGGGTTCATCATTTTTGAAGATGATTATGATTATGACTTCCACTATCTCAGTAAGCCGCTGGCGCCATTGGCCAGTGCAGATAAGGCGGGTATGGTATTATATGGCGGTTCTTTCACGAAGGCGATTTCACCGGCTTTTCGTGTAGGCTATCTCGTGGGATCGGAAGATGTAATTAATTACCTGGCTAAACTGCGGCGTATTGTGGACCGTCAGGGCGATCTGATGCTGGAAAATGCTTTTGCGGCGTTGTTACAGAGCGGTGTGATACACCGGCAGCTGCGTAAGTCGCTGCGTATATACCGGGAACGCCGGGATTATTTCTGTGACCTGTTACGTTCCGAACTGGGCGACGTAGTGGATTTCCAGGTACCGGTAGGTGGTTTGGCGGTATGGACAGGGTTCGATCCGCAGATTAACCTGAAGACGGTGGCGGAGAAGGCGTTGCAGCAAGGTCTCTTTTTTTATGATGGCCGGGGTTTTAATGTGCCGGGCATGAAATTAAATCACACGCGGCTCGGTTTCGCATCTTCCACACCTGCAGAATTGGAGCAGGCGGTAGGCATCCTCCGAAAAATTATCTCGCAAAGCAAGCAAAGATTATAATATGTAATAAGTGCGCAAAGGCCCGAAGATTACGAAGAAGACAATATTTTTTGAGACATAAATTGATCTTCTGCGTAATCTTCGGGCCTTTGCGCACTTAATTCAAACTAAGACCTCTGCGCCTTTGCGAGCAAAGAATCATCCACGATAGCCCTTGTTTTGGGTAAACATTCCGGATGGTTTTCCCGGATATATTTCACCAGTTCTTCCCGTATATAACAACGCAGGTCAAATGCATTACCGGAAGTAGCGGCGCTCATCAGTGTTCTTACTTCGATGGTACGTTCACTCGTGTTCGTTACCTGGAGTGCGCTGGCTCGTTTGTCCCACAGCGGATTTGCTTCCAGCAGGCGGTTGAACACAGCCCTGATTTTATCTACCGGCGTAGCATAGTCCAGGTAAAAGAAAGCAGTGCCCAATATTTCTGAGCCGGTGCGGGTCCAGTTCTGGAAGGGCTTTTCAATGAAGTAGTTGATCGGTAGGATCAGTCTGCGTTGATCCCAGATATTCAGGACTACGTAGGTGAGGGTAATTTCTTCCACACGTCCCCATTCGCCTTCCACTACCAGTACATCGTCGATGCGGATAGGTTGTGTAAAAGCGATCTGGAAGCCGGCGAGCAGGTTTCCTAACGATTTCTGCGCGGCAAAACCGATGATGATACCGCTGACGCCAACGCCGGTTAATAGCCCTGCGCCCAGTTTTCGCAGGCTGTCGAAGCTGAGCAGGATCACACAGGCTGTGAGCATCAAAATAACTGATATCGCCAGTTTCCGTATAAACTGCAGCTGGGTACGGATTTTCCGCTCTTTCAGGTTGTTGGTTTTTTTCAGATCATAGGTGTGATACACATAATCTTCCAACACCTTTACCGCGCCGATGGCCAGTGCGCCAAAAGAGAGCGTCAATGCTATTTCCACTACGCGGCTCAACAAGGGCGCATCTTTGGCAGGTATCCGCATTAGTGGCATCAACATGTTGAGGATGAGTAATGGCAGGAAATAGTTGAATGCTTTTCCCAGGTGAAGGAGTACACTGTGTACCAGTGAAAAACCTCCGTCTTTTGCCGCCGACTTGCGCAGGAACAGGGATAGCAGGAACTTGATCAGCCAGCCTGCGATTACTGAAATGCCCACCAACATCAAATCCCATAAGATGTTGGGCAAATGGTCCGTTTTTTCTAGTATTTCATTCCACATACGCGCGCAGGCCACAAAAACGGTGCCGCAGGGGGGATAAAAACATTAAATTTATATTAGTATCAAGTTGTCCAGTTGGTTTTAAAAAGAAGACAAAGAAAATTTTTTTTGCGCATTCCCGTTATTTTAGTGTCATTAAGACCTTTTATTCCTATATGAAAAAAATCCTGTTATTACTGTTACACGTTCTCCCTTCTCTGTTATGGGCGCAACAGCGCTATAATCTCGATATGGAAAAAATGGATGCGCATACCGGCCTGCCGGTAGCATGGACGGACATCGACGTTAGAAAAGAGCGTGGCGATGTAGCCTCGATAGACAGCACGACGGTTTATTCCGGGCGTTATTCCCTGTTGTTGAAAAGAGACAGCAGTGATGCCAAAACGGCTATTGCCCTCTCTTATGGGGTGCCGACGGAATATAAGGGGAAGAAAGTCAAACTCCGGGGATATGTCCGCACAGAAAATATAACAGACGGTTGGGCCGGTTTATGGCTGCGACTGGATGGTACCAGTGAGTTTGATAATATGTACCGCCGCGGTATTAAAGGCACTACACCCTGGACCTTATACGAAATAGAGCTAAAGCTGGATAAGGCCGCTGCTCAGATTACATTGGGCGGGTTATTAACCGGTAATGGGAAGATGTGGATGGATAGTCTGGCGCTTTGGATAGATGGAAAAGATGTGCAGTTAATTCCATTGGAAGAAGTGACTGCGAAGACTGATGAGTTGAAGTGGCTGAAAGACCATGCTATGCCATTGAAAACAGTAGATGCCGGTCATGGCAGTGAAGATCTGCAGGGATTGAAGCCATTGATAGGAGATGCCGGAATTGTAGCGTTGGGGGAATGTACACATGGCACCAGTGAGGTATTCCGGATGAAACACCGGTTGCTGGAATTTCTCGTAACGGAAATGGGTTTCCGGGTTTTCGCCATAGAAGCCAATTTGCCGGAAGCTAAACACATGAATGAATATGTGCTATATGGCAAAGGCACCGCAGAGGCGGCGCTTGAGGCTATGTATTTCTGGACCTGGAACACCAGAGAGGTATTGGAAATGGTTAAATGGATGCGGGCGTACAACATAGCGCATCCGGATAAAATGGTACAATTCACCGGTTTTGATATGCAGTTCCACAGAGGCGCCTGTGATAACCTGCGACAGTTTGCTGACCGGTATGACACAACGCTGAAACCCCTGGTGGATACAGTGGTTTTTTATTGTGAAAAATTTAAAGGAAGATATAGTTATACCGCACCGCTGAACCGGGAGGAACGGGCGTCGGTACAGGTGCCATTGGATCTGATCGCGCAGGCTTTTGAAAAAAAACGGGCACATTATCAACAACTGATGGGCGATAGTACGCTGGCATGGTATACCCGCAACGTAACTGTATTGCAGCAATATCTGATTGCGGTTAGTACGCATCGTGGCAATATTGAGCACCGGGATAAGTCTATGGCGGAGAATGTAAAGTGGCTGACCGAACAAAATCCCGGCCAGAAGCTGGTGTTATGGGCACACAGCGGGCATGTGAAGCGGTCGGGCCGTTCGATGGGAGGACACCTGGATAAAACCTTCAAAAAAGACATGGTGGTCATCGCCTTTGGCGCTGCAAAGGGGCAATATGTAGCGGTGAAAAGGGGAGAAGGGGTGAGGGGAGATAATCTGCTGGTTCCACCGGTGCCGCATGCTTTCGAAAGTTATGCACAAGCCAGCGGTATCGGCGATTTTATCCTGGATGTACGCCGGGAGCAGCTGAGGGATGACCGTGCCTCGTGGTTATTGGATAAGGTCCGCTTGCGCTGTATTGGTTCGCTGGCGCTTGATGGCAATGCGCAATTTGAATACGGTGTGCTGCCGGATCAATACGATGCTGTTATTTACCTGGAAAATACTACTCCCAGCAAATTGTTGCCCGGTAAACAGTAAAAACGGCCTCCATTTGGAATTCGGGAACCTGCGTTTTATATTGAGTCTTGTTCGACACGTATTTCACGTTAGTGCTAAAATTCCATTATTCATGAAGAAAATGCTATCAGGCATGGCATGGTTGCTGTGCAGTTTTTCCACACTTTTTGCGCAAAAATATACGGCTGACTGGAACTCGCTTAACAAGCGGGGTATTCCTGCCTGGTTTAATGAAGCCAAGTTCGGCATTTTTATACACTGGGGTGTGTATGCCGTGCCATCTTTTGCCGTGGTAGGCCCTGGTGGATATTCGGAGTGGTACTGGTACAACCTGGATGGTACCAAAGAGGGAAGTCATGCTAAGGTGCGGGCTTTCCACGATAAACAGTACGGGCCGGACGTACCTTATCAGCAACTGGAAAAACAGTTCACCGCTTCGCTTTTCGATCCGGGCCAATGGGCCGATGTATTTAAACGTTCCGGCGCCCGGTATGTAGTGCTGACTTCCAAACATCATGAGGGATATTGTTTATGGGATAATAAACAAGCGGACGCCTCCTGGGGCCGTTCCTGGAACGCAGTAACGGGAACGCCTAAACGTGATCTGCTGGGCGATCTTACTGCTGCGGTGCGTAAGGAAGGTTTGCGCATGGGATATTATTATTCGTTGTACGAATGGTTTAATCCGTTGTATAAATCAGATAAGCAGCGTTATGTGAAGGAAGTGATGATGCCGCAGTTTAAGGACTTGGTGACCCGTTACAAGCCTTCCGTTATTTTTTCTGATGGAGAATGGGAGATGTCGGACACCGCGTGGCATAGTACCGAGCTGCTGGCCTGGTTGTACAATGAATCGCCGGTAAAGGATGAAGTAGCGGTAGATGACCGCTGGGGCAATAATACACGGGGCAAAAATAACGGCGCCACTTATCTCACTTCTGAATATGGCAGTGGTATGCAGCCGGGCGTGGTATGGGAAGAAAGCCAGGGTATTGGCCAGTCGTACGGATACAACCGGATGGAGACGGCTGACGATTATAAAAAGAGCAATGATCTGTTACTGTTGCTGACAGATATTGTCTCCCGTGGCGGTAACCTGTTGCTCGATATCGGGCCTACGGCCGATGGCCGGATACCGGTGATCATGCAGCAGTGTTTACTGGATATGGGCGCCTGGCTGAAGGTGAACGGAGAGGCCATATACGAAACCAAATCATGGCATGAAACACGGCAGTGGAGCGCGGGCAAAAGGCCGGAGATAAAAGAGGCCAGTTATATGTCCGGTTACAATATTTCGAAAATGGTGGAACCTGCTGCTGATCATGCGCATATAGAAATGTTTTTCACTACCGGGAAAGATGCTTTATATTGCATTGTGCCACGTTTTGAACAACAGCTGCGCATTCGTAACTATACCGCTCCTAAGAATGCCACCTGTAGTATTCTGGGTTGCAACAAATCAATCAAAGGACAACAGCAGGGGAAGGATTATGTGATTAATTTATCGGGGCTTCTCCCGGGAGATGTTTCTCCGCAACTATTTGTAGTGAAGATAAAATAAGCGCTCATGAATTTTGAAGGAGATTGCCTCCGCGAGGCAGGTCTGCTGGACGCGCCCTCTTTACAGTCAGTGCTGGGAGAAGGGTGGACAGACGACGATGTACGCCGGATTTATCCACTGGCATTACCCCAGGCAACAACGGGGCGGAAAGTGGAGCTGGTCCGCCAATTGGCCGATACTGACGGATATGCCCGTTTATACCGCGTAGGGCAGTATTATCTCTTTGAATCTGTTGATGGCTCGATGCATGAAGTATTCGCCAGTGAACCGCTGATGCTGGATATCATAGCAGCGATGCAACAGCTGAAGCGGACCGCATAAAAAAATACGAAACCCCGGTTGTTTGCAACCGGGGTTTCGTATTTTTATGCCTTGTAAAAAAAATGTATGTCTCAGCAGATCCAGATACTCGCTATTTCCGGCAGCACCCGCCAGCAATCCTCCAATCATCAGTTGATAAATGCCATTTCCACACTTGCAAAAGATATTGCGGAGGTGCAGCTATATGAAGGATTGACCACTATTCCGCATTTTAACCCCGATTTGGACCAGGATCAGCCACCGGCGGAGGTAACTGCTTTCCGGGAACGTTTACGCGCTGCAGACGCTATTTTGATCTGTACACCCGAATATGCGATCGGCGTACCGGGTACCCTGAAAAATGCCATCGACTGGACCGTATCGTCCATGGAGTTTTCCCAAAAACCGGTGGCGCTGATTACAGCAGGTACTTCCGGTGTGAAGTCACATGCTTCCCTGTTGGGTACCTTGCTGATGATAGAATCAAAAATCGCTACAGACGCACAGCTGGTTATTTCAGGTGTTAAAGCAAAAATAAATGCCGACGGAGTTATCACGGATACCGCTACACTGGAAAAAGTACAGACGCTGATACAGGCATTGATAGCAGTGGTGAAGAAAGAACCCCTGGAGTTGCTTCCTCAGCCTTCGGTACGTTAAATTACTTTTTGTGCCAGGGAATCAGGTTGTCGGCTGCGACATCATATTCATATAGTTTTCTTGTCCGGGTGTTGATGTATACCCAACCATCCGTTGCAAACCGCGGATCGGTATGGTCCGGCTCTTCCATGTGGTGACCGAGGTGAAAGACCATGTAAGTAGCACTGTCTGTTTCTTCGGTCCCATCCAGCATCCATTCGAGCGTTTTTTCCTTTGCGGCAAAACGGATCAGTTCATTGCTGGTTTCCTGAGAGAACGCAATGATCAGTGAGTCCGCCCAGGCGGGTACGGCATCGGTATCGACGCCCGGTTTGGCATTGGCGCCCGGCGCAGCGGATACATTGTGAACAGTAGCCGTGGTAGTGTCGGTCTTTCCTTGTTGGTTATGGTTGTCAGCACAGGCAAAAGTCGCGCATAGCGGCAACAGGTAAATAAAATACTTCTTCATAAAATATGTCTGGTATATAAACGCCTACTTGGATGCTAAAGTATATAAATTAATTAATAACTGTATATACGTCGCGTATCCATCGTTTTTACCGATCATTTTAGTTTTGACAAGACAGGAAGTGGCCGCCTGTAGAGATATACGGTGGAATTTCGATCAAAACTAACTTTAATACGGTCCTGATTGTACGTATGAGAGAACTTGTTAAGCAAGAGGCTGCAATATGATTTCAATATCACTATGGTTCAGATTATACCGCGCCGTCAGATGGATTCCCGAAAAATATAACTGTGTTTCAATACCATTACGGTCCTGATTATACACCGAAGTAACCCGAGGCTACGGCACCGCAATATGTCTTTCAATACCATTACGGTCCTGATTATACTGTAGTGGCTGTCCATGGGAAGGTAATCGACACTATCTTTCAATACCATTACGGTCCTGATTATACGAAAGAAGTTGCCGGCCCGCTTGATGCACGCACTACACTTTCAATACCATTACGGTCCTGATTATACTTGTCTTCCCGCCAAAAGCTGTCGGGTCTTATCCCTTTCAATACCATTACGGTCCTGATTATACGGTGCGGGAGATTCCCGGAACGCAGCTCATCCTCGACTTTCAATACCATTACGGTCCTGATTATACGTCCAACTCCGGATGGATTGGATTTTCCCGTCCGGGCTTTCAATACCATTACGGTCCTGATTATACATGAATATAGGAGCAAAAGCCCTTGAAGTAGCATCTTTCAATACCATTACGGTCCTGATTATACCCGAATTTCATCGCGTGTAAGGTTCGCTGCTATTGTCTTTCAATACCATTACGGTCCTGATTATACGTGGTCAGCAGATCGTCAATGGTTCGGTTGAAATACCTTTCAATACCATTACGGTCCTGATTATACATGTCGGAAACGATAAGACAGATAAGGATTCGTTATCTTTCAATACCATTACGGTCCTGATTATACGCTTCAGGCGGACGCCGGCAGGTGGCCTGCACAATACTTTCAATACCATTACGGTCCTGATTATACCAGATCAACATTGCCGGTGATACCTGGGATTGTTCCCTTTCAATACCATTACGGTCCTGATTATACCCTCTGTTTTTAGTAATAAATCCCTTTTCATATAATCTTTCAATACCATTACGGTCCTGATTATACGGATTTTTTTTTAGCACGTAGCCATAATACATTGTACTTTCAATACCATTACGGTCCTGATTATACAGTCTTTAAGCTTCGACTCAAGATCCTCCTGGATGCTTTCAATACCATTACGGTCCTGATTATACAACCGGATTCACCAACAGGCAAAATTTGCCTGCTGACTTTCAATACCATTACGGTCCTGATTATACCAAGTTGGAGGCCTATCGTGTTTCAGCATGAAGTCGCTTTCAATACCATTACGGTCCTGATTATACTGCCTTGTCATCGGGTCGAGGCCGGTCCGTTTGCACCTTTCAATACCATTACGGTCCTGATTATACGGCTCCATGTAAAGGTTATTCTAAGGTTCTTATTGCCTTTCAATACCATTACGGTCCTGATTATACCCCCGTTATATGGAGCAGTGTTTCGTGGAGAAGGTCCTTTCAATACCATTACGGTCCTGATTATACCTTCCACCATCCTGGGAAAGCATTTATTGTATCCACTTTCAATACCATTACGGTCCTGATTATACTATTGATGTCTTCGTAAACCTTAAAGCGTTCCTTTCTTTCAATACCATTACGGTCCTGATTATACCAGCCGGTGACTACGGTCACGCATCAGCAGCCGGCTTTCAATACCATTACGGTCCTGATTATACTTTAGTGCGTTTAGTGTTAAGTGTTATTTTTATTTTAACTTTCAATACCATTACGGTCCTGATTATACACCGTAAAAAGTACAACACTATACAGGAGAGTAGTTACTTTCAATACCATTACGGTCCTGATTATACTGGGTGGTCTTTAGCATCATCATTTCCGCAGGTTCCTTTCAATACCATTACGGTCCTGATTATACTGGAATGCCATACGGCACCAGCGCTGCCTAATTCCCGCTTTCAATACCATTACGGTCCTGATTATACTGGTGACCCATCAGCGAGTGCCAGGTCAACAGTGGACTTTCAATACCATTACGGTCCTGATTATACCATCCAGTGGGAAGCAAAACAACAATATCCTGGCATCTTTCAATACCATTACGGTCCTGATTATACAATGTTGACCAAGTGTTATTTCTCTCATACTACTCGACTTTCAATACCATTACGGTCCTGATTATACATACTAAAAAAATTAGCAAAACAAATTGGTTGTGCACCTTTCAATACCATTACGGTCCTGATTATACTTCTTTGGTAATTCCTGTATAGCATTCATTTTAGCTCTTTCAATACCATTACGGTCCTGATTATACGGGTAAAGATTGAATTGATTGATACTTATGAATGGATCTTTCAATACCATTACGGTCCTGATTATACGGGATCTGGGCAAAGGTATTTATGATAACTTTAGACTTTCAATACCATTACGGTCCTGATTATACTTTTCATACTTTCGTTTTTGAATAGTTGTTTAATCCTTTCAATACCATTACGGTCCTGATTATACGATCTTAGTTCCTACGTTTTCATCCGGGCTTATGGCTTTCAATACCATTACGGTCCTGATTATACGCTAATAATCTGCGATTGGGTAATATTCTTTACCCATCTTTCAATACCATTACGGTCCTGATTATACTGAAATCATTTTGTATGGAAATAATATTTCAGTTCACTTTCAATACCATTACGGTCCTGATTATACGCTATACCAGCGGGTGCCCGCCAATACGGAAAGCTTCTTTCAATACCATTACGGTCCTGATTATACTAAGAATCCGCCCAGGTTGGCGGATTTTTTTGTTCCCTTTCAATACCATTACGGTCCTGATTATACAACGATAACTGCCAACGGGACGGCCCGGTTTCTCATCTTTCAATACCATTACGGTCCTGATTATACCTTCTGTTCTTCGTCGGTTGGTTTCCCGTTATTAAAGTCTTTCAATACCATTACGGTCCTGATTATACGGGTAGTTAACCCCGTCAACACTCAGTCCGTAATCAACTTTCAATACCATTACGGTCCTGATTATACCATCTCCCTCGTCTACGACTACTGGCCAGGTTGCAAACTTTCAATACCATTACGGTCCTGATTATACAAGCGTGTAAAAATGAGATACTTGAACTGGAGGATATCTTTCAATACCATTACGGTCCTGATTATACATTATACGAATGGCGCCATTAAGGCTGCTGCGATACCTTTCAATACCATTACGGTCCTGATTATACTTAAGGCGCCAAGATCCCGCAAATACTTCATCGTCCTTTCAATACCATTACGGTCCTGATTATACCCATTATGCGTATGGTATTCGTGCGGGTGATTCATCCTTTCAATACCATTACGGTCCTGATTATACTGTCTGCAAAAGGTCTTCTTCCTTTAACCATTCCTCTTTCAATACCATTACGGTCCTGATTATACACAATCTGGATGCGCTCCTGCATAGGCTATACCTAACTTTCAATACCATTACGGTCCTGATTATACGCTGGAAAGTTGTTGGCTGCATAAGGATGCCATAAACTTTCAATACCATTACGGTCCTGATTATACGTCTGTTAAACCTTTAATCATCAAAGTATAACCCACTTTCAATACCATTACGGTCCTGATTATACCGCTCGACAAAAGGCAAAAGGATACCGGTGTCACCTCTTTCAATACCATTACGGTCCTGATTATACTTGGGTGCTGGCCGGACCACCACCCCAGGTGTAACTTTCAATACCATTACGGTCCTGATTATACTGCGCAGTGGGTGAACTTAGGTCGCGAACTTGATGCTTTCAATACCATTACGGTCCTGATTATACCTCGCCCTATAATCGTGATCACGGAGAAAATAAACTTTCAATACCATTACGGTCCTGATTATACAAGGAATGCACCGAAAAAGGAATATGGCCCGGCTTCTTTCAATACCATTACGGTCCTGATTATACCCTTCATTTATTATTATCTAATGTATTGATAATAAACGACAAAAGTTATTTATTATCCTCATTTGGGTTTAATGATAGTCGTCGATCGATAGTAATACGATTACCCCCGGGGAGCGACGACTATTGTTTTTAATTGAAAATCAATTGTTTATAAGGAAATAATGATCTGGTGGTAGCTTTGAGTGGAGGTGTTTCTGGCAATCGACGACTACAGCATGTTGTCGAGATTGTTCTTTTCAAGTCCGATTACGGTTTTATCAAGCCATTTCTCCTGTCTGCTGGTAAATATAATGATGCTATCATATGATAGATCCATAATAGATTTAGCATGATGAAGTAACTCTTTAAGTTTAACTTCAGTCAATTCACCTTCGAAAACGCTATTTTGTATCCAATGGAGATATTGCCTGCAAAGTTTTAGCATTTTTCCGACCCTTCTTTGGTCTATATCGTAGACTAAAATTATATACATTTATAGGAAATTAAAGGATTAATTACTACCACCATGCCTTGAATGGTTTATAGGGTTCAATGTCTAAAATATGTTTGACTAGCTTATAGCATTCCAGTTTTACCAGGTGTTTATAAGTAACATTTCGACCAAGAGATCGATGTTTTATGGTTTCACTGAGTTTGTCATCCCAGGCTTTGACAACTTTTTTCCTTCCGATATCCTTTAGCAAACAGCTATTCATCTGAAAATCGAAATCGCTTTTCTGTATTTGTTTTTTATTTAAGAGGGTGAAAATGAGTCGGTCAACCAGTATGGGCTTGAAAATTTCAGATAGATCCAATGCTAACGAATAGCGCCTGTATCCTGGTTCGTGTAGAAAACTAATTGTTGGATTAAGTTGTGTATGGTGTATCATGTCAAGACATAGGGTGTAACACAACATGTTGATAAAAGAAATGAGTGCATTGACCTCATTGCTGGGAGGTTGTCGGCTCCGGTTTCCCATTTCAAAATTATTGATAATAGAATCAAAGGACTGGTAATAAATTTGACGGATCTGGCCTTCGATGCCCATTAGCTCTTCGATACTGTTTAGAGAAGTAATCTGTTGGGATAACAGCATTATCGAGTCAATTTGATGGCTCGTGTCCTTTTCTCTGCCGTTGTAGTAGCGTAAGTTCTTAAGAATGTTAAAGGAGGCACCTTCTATGATTTTTTTTGCTATATCCATCCTTTTTGTATGATTGCCGTAACAAGCTGTTTGGGCAATAATTACTTTGCCACTTAATAGGAAATCTTTAGGCATAAAACTTCCAGTGTAGTGCTCATAATAATCGAAAAAGTGAACACTGATCTGTTCCCTTCCCAGAAAATTATACAATGCGCTATTCGCATCTAAATTTCCGAAGGTGTATAAAGTGTTGACAGACTCAACTGGAATATAACGGGGGGCTCCTTCTAACCCATTTTCGTCTACTGGCGTGAATTTAAGAGTATTGTCACGCCGGCTCATTCGCCCAGGATTAAAGAGGTAGTAGCTTTTCTTCATGAAATAGATATTGGGTGTATTATTCGTCGATATAACACAGATCGAAATAAGAGCAGCTTTTACATATTTTGGACTGGATTGTTTTTGGGCATTGATTAGACTGTTGTAAACATGCAATTTTCTGAATGACCGTTTGTAAGTAAATAATGTCATCAGAGGTTAGTTGAATGGTCGATAGCGTTCTGATTTTGGGGTATTCCAATATAGCGCTGGCGTTGAGAATATCGTTTAACTGGAGCAGCCAAATGTAAAATTTAACTTGCCATTCGTGTGCGGTTTCCGCTTTGTTACTTCTTTTTATTTCATGGATAATTCGCTCCTGCGCATCATAAAAATCAATCTTTCCGGTTAGTTTGATTTGTCCGAAATGTGCAGATAATTCGATTTCGCAATACTTCTCAGGGCGTTGAGGATAACTGGTCTCGTGCAGCAACTTCCCATCGTAAACGATGTCGGAATTATGCTCCATGTTGATACCATGTGTATGAAACCACATTTCTCTTTGACAAATATGATATAGATTGATTAATGTTGCATTTACCTGCATAATTAAAGAAAATTAGCGTCTGAGAAAGACTGGCTGTTCAATCCATGTTGATAGTTATATACTTTTCCTTCATGTCTATCTTCATTCCAGTATGATAGATAGAAGTACCCAAATTTATCTTCTCCAAAACCATGTAGTATGGCTTTATGATCTTTTGAATAGTACAATAATGAAAAAGTAAATTTGGACATAATACTATGCAGCGTTTTTAAGTTAATGTGCACTTCCAGATCAAAGCGTTTGTCAGGAGCCTTTTTGGAAACCATTTTTTCATATATTTCCCAAATTTCGGCTCCGTTTATATGATTGTCGTTAGGGTATATGCCGATTTTTGCCAGGAATATCAGCTCATCCGCTGAAAAAAAATCTTCTGGCAATCCATCGGTTTCACTTTCAATAGTAACAGGTAACCACAGGGGAACAAAAACATTAATGTTTTGTTGATCGATTATTTTGAATGCTTCATCGGCCTTGGAAAAATGAAGATTGCGAATGAGTTGTTTATATTGTGGGAAGTGATTCGAATAGTTGTGATTGTTACCTTCATTGATGTGCGCAAATACACTTTCATATAGAAGTTTAAAATTTTTATCGCGAAGTATTTCGTAGTAGATATCGTATCCTAATTTATCTTGTATTTGTTTGTGTCGGTAGTCGTTACCATATATTCTTCCGGAGTTGTCCAGATTGAATAAATATATCCAGCAACCTTCTTTTATTGCATTCCGGTTTACTCTTGCGGCGAATTGCTCATCGAAATCGGGTAATGAAATATTCTTGAACCCAAGATCCATATCTATATCTATGCCGGCTTCGATTACCTGGGTAGTAATCAAAAGAATATTTTCAGGCTTATTATAATGCCGTTTAATATAGTTGATGATTTCCCGTCTTCTCGATTCCAGAATTGTGCCGGACAAAATAAATATCTGACTGAAAGGGTGGTCTTGTTTGTTTATTTCTTTGAAAAATTCGAAAGCGGTACCCTTAAAGATAAACTCAATAAGCGTTTTGGAGCTGCCATGCTGTTGGATATACTGCTGTGACTTTTCTATTACTACTGTTGCGAGCTCTTGCAGGCTGATTTTTCGCTTCAATAGCTCGATATCAAATTGAACCCTCCCTGAAAAGTTTAGATTCTTGATATACTTTTCGGCATTGGGAAGCAAATTGATAAATTCCGGAAATTCCTGTAAGCCAATATTCAGACTGTTTATTTTAGGGAGTGTAGCAGACATGATAATAAAGCGCATATTGAAATATTTTGCATACTGACTAATGAGAAATAACAATTTATCCCAGATGTCAGGAGGGTAGGTTTGTATCTCATCGATGATGACAACAGCGTTACATAACCTGTGTAGTGGGTAATTACCTTCCTTTTTATTGGTCTTAAGAATGTCAAAGAAACTGACATGAGAGAGTAGTGTAAAAGGATAAAGAATAAAAAGACGATCAATATAATCCTTATAGTTTTTACCATATGCTTCGTCTTCAACTTGCGAGGATGATCTGCTGTGTAAACCTGATTTTGAATGAATGGGGGCTATTTCATTTTCAGTTAACCCCAACGAATTCTTTACGGATTTATAGGTCTGTGTAATCAGCGTGGTGGCGGGAGAAACATAGAACGCCTTATTTAATTCCTGATTAGCCATTAAAAGAGATAAGCATGCAATCAGAGAAAGATTGGTCTTTCCTCCTCCTGTAGGAGCTTCCAGATAAAACAACCTGCCATCGGTGGTCTTACTTATCGTCTGAAGTAGTTCAATACCCATTTCTTGCCGAAGTTTGTTGAGATTATCTTTGCTCCTTGTTTGGGGGAAACTAAATCTGTAAGAAGGGCTACTCTCAAAAATGGCGTTGTTGGGTCCATATTGACGAAAATGTTCAAATATTTTGGACAGTTTCTCTCCTCCAAATACCCCGAAGTCATTTGTGGCAGCCTTGCTATATTCTCCATTCATATATTCATGAGTAGCCATGTAGTCGGCAGCCGTAAGCAGGGAGAAGTTAAGCTTTACCAGAGCGAATAGGGGAAATGGATGGTGGTTGTTGATTTTGGGAGCTGTGTTTTTCCAGATGTCTTCGGTTTTGGCGATAATCTGTTTCAGGCATTGGAGATCTGAATGCAGATTGTATTGAGTAAGATAGGTTGTTAACGCATCGAAAATAGAACGGATATTTTTGTACCCTCTGGGATCTGTGGGACTGCTATCCGGTAACAAACTACTGTGATGTTTTAAAATAGGGATTCCCATTTGCAGAGCACAATAGAGCAGGTTTTGTTTGATGGGGTCAGAGAGATTAGTTTTCATAATCTGGTCTATGTGAAAACTAATGTATAGGAATGCACTTAATAGCGAGTGACCATGAGGTGGATCAAGTGGACTGTTTTTATCAGCGGTGAAATGGAGTTTGTTACCCATTCTGGTGGCCTGGAATGACGGATTCACTTTTCCCCAATCGTGAAATACAACACTATATACAAACATTTGTTTCACCATTTCTCCCGCGATGTCACTATTTTGCCAACCAGCTACCAGGTCGTCAATGAGCTTGTCGACGATAGCGTCCAATCCATGTATGGATACCAGCTTTTTCATGTATTGGTTAACTAGCAATACATGATCATTCAGTATTTCCGGATCTCTTTCAGGGTGAATGTGCGCCCAATAACGGCCATGGTCTTTAAGCAGATTGGCTGGATCGGGCGCACTTTTAAGAATATCACTTACCGATTTTCTCATTAAAATAATTGAAGGATTATTTCTTCGTTATCTGATGTGATAGCCTGATATAGGTCAGGAGGTAGCTCGCTGGATTCAAGACGCCAGTTTGTGAAGACGAAGTTATTATAACTATACTGTGTTAAGTGCTCATCAAACCCGGCGGGAAGAACTTCAAAGAGGCAGAAGCTGCGTTGAGCATTGTTGTCGCTGAATATAAATGGAAGGATACTCTCTGCTTGATGAGCCTGTATCTTGTCTGATTGAATAAAGATAGATGCTATGCTGAAAGTGTCGCGGGAAAACATCGGCTCGTGCCTGTAATCTGTTATAACATTCGTTATCCAGGCCTGATACTCGTTTTTTCCCATGTAAGGAATGAAAGTTGCGCTTTCATTGACAAGTCTTTCATAGAGGGTTGCCTCTATCTGATTGTCGAGATCCAACAAAAGATAACAACGAAAAGCAGGTGAAACCAACATCGATTCTTCAATTAGAAGCGTACCATCTTCGTTAGCGTATCCCACAGTATTTGTATATTTAACACTCGTTTTTCCAAAAAGTCCATTTTTATGATTTAATGGCTGGATACCCACCGGTATATTTTTATACTTGAGATAATATTCCGGTAGCTCACCTTTTCTCTGATAGCCGTTTAATCCAGCAATGGCACCCAGGATACCCAAAAGCGCCGGTTTATGCAGGATGTTGTATGTTTGAAGAAGACCTTCGTTGTGACCAGGATTTTTAAAAAATCCGAAATCAGATTTTAGGTCGAAAGAAATCAGCCTTTCATTCATTTCAGTAACTAGTTAAGTTCGTGGTGGATCATATTTGCGGGAGCATTAATGATTTTGGTAGTGGCCTGATTATAATAGATTTCGATCTTCTCTATTTCTTTTTGAGTATTTTCCCGGGACAGTATTGCTGCTACCTTTGAGAGATCTATTTCTCGATTGTTATTAACATGGATCAGCTCCACAAATGACGGTAATACGAGTTGAGAACCATTTTTTAGCTGTACCCACAATAATGCCTCATTTTCCACGCCTGCCTTTGCTGCTGAGTCATAATAGGTAACCCCATTTTTCATAGCCTCTTTTAATCTTGTGATGTCTGTTTGACTGAGACCTGCATGGTTTACCTGTTTGTTCATTTCTTCCAGGTTCCGGGGGTTAATGGAAAAATGGTGCACATAATGTCCCTCCCGTAGCTTAAATTGATTACCGAGGGTTGTTTGCATCGAGTTCTCACCACCAGGGTTTCTAAAGGGGGAAGAGATTTGTTCTGAATATATCTGATTTTCCTCGAATCGGTTTACGCCGTGTGTGAATTGTACAGTGCCATGGAGAGAAAGATTGGTGTCTTTCGCTGCGAAAGTGCCTCCAAAAAGACGGATGTCGATGCATTGGAGCAAGTTTTCCAGTACCGCTTTTCTTGATTTGATGTTTTCTTTTTTATCACTTTTGGGTAATTCACCAAAAAATTTTGAATATGTCTGCTCCAAACTGCGGGGTTGCATCTCTTCATTCATACTCTTGAAATAGAATATCTTTTCGTCGTTGTAATGTTTGGACAGATAGTTTCGTATGCTGTATTTAATAGCCTTGTCGGTAGCATATACGGTGCCATCTGGCAGTGTTCTTGGTTGATGGGAAAAATCAGCATTATAGTTTGCATTGATTGCCTTGATAATACTGCATCCAAATACGCGGTTGCTAAAAGGGGTATTCATCTTATAAGGTTGATTTAGTTTTCAGAATGATTGTTTTCTATTTCAACAGTCTCCGATAGAGATTCTTTAGCAGGACGGTCTGCAAATAGCTCGTTATGCGAGAAGTATCCGGCCAGTATATATGGAAGTAAGTCATTTATACTGGTATTTGTTTGGTATTCCATAAGCTGCGCAAATGGATGTTTAAAGTTATTAGATGGAGTTTCATGTGCGTACTTACTAAAGAGCAACGAAATAGCTTTGTTAAGATTCGCTGCATAATGTTGCTGGAGAAAGGGAGATAACATTTTATGACTGGTATCTGCAGATTTGCTTTGATACAACAAATAGTATATTACCTGTCCTACAGTATAGGCATACTGATCATCAGATGAGATACCTGTCTCCTTACGTGCAAGTTTCTTTATGAATTCCTGGTGTTCATAAAATTTAGTGGCCATGGTGTGGGAGTGTTTATGGTTTGATAGGTTGAATTTATTGGAAAGACTAAACCAAATATTCATCTTTTCCCGTATATTCCGTTCTTCAGTGTGATGTCCGTTATCCATCTTATCTAGCCTGATGTCTTCCAGTATACTGGTTTGTAGTATGGTATCGAACATTCGTTGGGTGACTGCCTCCCGTTTGGACTTATAGATGTAGTCATAAAATGCTTTCCTGTAGGTTATAACTAATAAATATGTTTTGGCTGATTTACAGTATTGAGGATCTATTTCGTCGAAGTATCGATATCTATACGAGCCATCTTTGGTACGCATGACCAAACTATTGTCGAAAATTGTCTGTATGATTGTCTCCTGGAGTTGGAACACGTTGTCAATATAATAGGAAGAGCGTGTATTAAAGAAATCTTTAACGTACCAGGCGTTGTCGTTTTCGTCCCGTAGATAATAATCAAAACTGCTGGCTTTATCAAAGTCTTTTATGACGCCTCTGTCATAGAATAAAAGGTAATAACTATGAAGGTTTAAATCATGATTTGTATACAGTTCCTCCATTATTTCGCGGAACCCGATTCTTTTCCCATCTTCGGCTTCACGTCGGAATAGTGCGATAGATGATTGACGTATATCATCTATGGAAGATTTGAGCTGGCTTTGCGGATCGAAGATCGGTAATGGATTAGGTAATATGTTCCTGGCAAGAATATCATCCAGCTCATAAAGTGCCCGGGCTTCTGAAGAACTTATCCGTTGCGCGATGTCAAAGTAAGCTGTTTGATGGGTGAGAAACATTTTTTTGGTTGGATAACCATTCAGGTAGTTGCTCGTGCCATAAATTGAACCTTGATAATCAACATTGAAATCATTCGTGTTGAAGAGCTTATCTGTTAAGTACCGGTTGTTGGTTTCCTGATACTTATCTAGTGATGCGTCAAGGTAGATGATAACATAGTCGGTATCCTTTAATTTTTCATAAACTGTTATCCCGCTGGTCAGGCGATTAAACTTTTCTTCTGAATTAATAGCTTGCCGAAATATATTCACCTTTTCTCTTTCTTCGTCTGAATCGAGAAGCGCAGTCGCTTTTTCAAAGTAGCTGTCTATTCTTTCGTATACCTGAGATTTACTATTAGCCTGGTATTTGGATCCACCGGTTAGATTCTCCCTTTTGATTGCTATACAATATGGAGAGCAGGAATGGATGGCTTTTGTCGGTAAGTCAAAGCACTTATTGGTATCAATACACCATGCCATCTTTGAGAGGGCTGCGGATCGCTTCAGAAAATCAGTTTGTCCGGGTGTAGTTTCGGTATCCCGTGTGAAGGCATGCTGTACTATAGCCTCTTCATCAATGAACAGATGACCGCCTTCCTGTTGAATCTTTAAAAGGATATGGAGGCCTTCTTTGGGTTTTATACCGAATGACTTGAACACAGGGTCAAGAGAGTTGTTAAATGCAGATAGGATGTTTATCATGAAAGTATTTGTTTAGAATAGTAGCTCTCTTTTAATACGTCCATATAATATCAATCGCTGGTAAAAGATCTATTATTACATATCTCACAGAAGGACTTTTCCTCTAGATCTCTGTCGCAATTATTGCATATGAAGGAGGGTTTGGGCCTCTCGGCTTGTTAATTTCGAGGTTACTTTTTTTCATAAATGAAAATCTCGTTAGTGTGAATATACAATTTTCCTCACTAATATTAGATATATCATTTTTTATTTTTCGTTCTTAATTCATTATTGATTATTTTTGGTATGATTTCCTTATCAAAGGTATTGAAAGCTAATATTAGATATATTTCGCTTTTATTATATTTAATCGGACCATAGGATAAGGCTTACCTAACTCATCTGGGCCAATACACTGCCCATACAAACGCTGTTATACAGGCCTACGCCCCCATTGACAAGCAGGTTTAAGGATTTGTAATCGCCTTTTGCCTTTAGCAGGAAGTTCATATATCCCTTTATCCTTATTTGCTCTTTTGTACCTGCCTTAATCGAAATCAGTCTTGATTTGAGTGGTTTATCACACATCACTACTGAAAGACTGTTTTCTGTTGTATTGCTTTCTTCGTAGACTGTTTTATACTTCTCCGACCAATTAAACATCAGTGCATCGATGAACATAGAATTTTCCGGTGAAAGAAAAGTGTAGTGACCGTTGGTGTCCTTATAGCCGCTCACAATAGGAGATATCGGCTGCAGAAGTATATCGTGAAGTTGAGCATCATTCGGAACCGGGATGTCGGGAAGCGCTTCTACGGCGATCACTTTAAAGGTTGTTTTGCTTTTATGATCGGCTATTTCCATATGCTGATGCATAAATAGCCCTTTCATAAAGGTGAATGCTGTTTTAGGCAGGTAAAATGAAAATATAAAAGTAGCTTCCTGGCTTAACAGTACCAGCCTGTCTTCGTAAATGCGGAAGGGTACTTGTATATCCGAGCAAGTGAATAGTTTGAATGTCTTTAAAGAGTCCGCTCTCCGGTAGCCGATGTCATGAAGGAAAGTAGCATAACCTGCATCGCCACGGGAAAGGATTCGATAGATTGCTGCTGACAGTGGGTATTGATAGTTGATAGGGATAATAGATCCGGGTTGTAGTGCGTTTAATGTAATCTTAAGCTGCATGACCAATTTTGTTCCGGGCAGAAAATTAGGGAAATAAATTTTTCAGATAGTTAATTCCTTGTAAATGCGTAAATATACGTTTCTTATAATATATTCTCATCCATCGTTTTTACCGATCATTCCCATTAAAAAATAGCATTTTCCTAATCCGTAATATTGATGCAATTTGCATCGGTGATAAATTAAGATGAACATGCAGATAGCATTCAGACAAGCAACTTCCGGCGATGCCGCTCCTATTTGGGAGATTTTAAAAAAAGCCATCGCCCGCAGAAAGGCCGAAGGCAGCGATCAATGGCAGGATGGATACCCCAATCCGGAAGTAGTAGCCAGAGATATTGAAAATGGCTACGGTTATGTATTGGTAGATAAAGATACAGATACAATAGTGGGATATTGTGCCCTGCTGATCAACGATGAACCGGCGTATGAAGCAATTGATGGCGCCTGGTTAACAAACGGCGACTTTGTGGTATACCACCGCGTAGCTATTTCAGAAGATTACCTGGGGCAGGGACTGGCACAGCAGATGATGAAATCCATAGAAGAATATACCCGTGCGAAGGGCATTGTAAGCCTGCGGGCAGATACCAACTTCGACAACCAGGGGATGTTGCGCATCTTTGACAAGCTGGGATATGTGTACTGTGGCGAAGTGGATTTCCGCGGCGCTAAAAGACGGGCATACGAGAAGTTGTTGCAATAGCCAGGCAGATGTTTTATCTTCCTGTTTATGAAACATTTCCTGTTTGCCCTCGTACTATTTCCTCTTCTCTCTTTTGCTCAGCAGAAGCAAGTGGCCATCACCCTTGACGACGCTCCCGTGATGGCTTTACCGGGTGATTATACTGCCGCCCAACGGAAAGCCATCAACGAAAAACTGCTGCAACAAATAACGGTTCTACATACACCGGTGACCGTCTTTATCAACGGGGCGAATTGTATTGTTCCCGATAATCAGTTGTTGTTAAAAATGTGGGCCGATCATCCACTGGTAACCCTGGGTAGCCATACATTGAACCATGCTAATTGCGCGGACCTGTCCCTCGATAGTTTTTAGATGTCTGCGTATATTCGTTATGCGTTAGCCTGCTTTGATTAACCGGGTTTTGATATTTTGTAACTGGTGAACATGCCGTTGTGCGTGGATGTTGATAAACTGAATCCACTCCAGCCGGGTGAAGGGTTCAAATCCGTATACCACAAAGTCCAGGCAGGTATCTTCCAGGTCAACCGTTTCAGCAGCGAGTTTCAGCTTATCCCAAAGGCGACGGATATCATTTAGCAGCGCTTCTTTCTCGTGGCTGGTTTGTGTAGGCAGTATCATTTCCGGTGAGGAGAATTTCTGTGTGAAATCCAGGAACACATCGCGGATGGCTTGTACCTGTGCATCCGCCGGACGTTCGGTAGGCGCTACGTTGCCATACACGATAGCGCAGTCGCTGGCTTTCGCGATATGCTCCGCTACCTGGCCGGGTGACCAGCTGCCTTCAAATGGTTGCTTGTCAATTTCTGCTGCTGCAAAAGTGGACAGGGTGTCCAGCAACAGGGTGCGGGTGTTTTCTACATCGATGATCAGTTGCTGACGCATAGTATTGGGTTTTGATACAAACCTACGCTCATTTTACCACCCTAAAGGGGTGTAAGTCTGACTTTTCACAGGGCGCATTGCGACAATCCATTTTAATAGCTATCTTGTGCGCAAAATAATTCCACGTACAAAACCACTCACCATGAATTTACAGACATTTATGACTGCTATGACCGGTGCCAGCCCGCCCGACGGGCTGACGGTGTATTTGCAGGCATTGTGGTACGCCGGTAAAGGAGACTGGAACCAGGCACATGAACTGGTACAGGACTTGCCCGACCATGATGCGGCCCATATTCACGCTTATCTGCACCGGGTAGAAGGAGATCAATGGAACGCCGACTACTGGTACCGCAGAGCCGGAGAAAAAAGTCCGGTCGTTGACCTGGAAACCGAATGGCAACAGCTCGTTACAAAGATGCTGGGCGCCGGAAAAAATTAATCATCAACATAACTCAACAAATAAACATGAAAGGAAAAATCATATTAACAGCCTTCCTGGCAGGCGGATGTTTCATTGCCCAGGCACAGGAAAAGAAAGCAAAACCTGAAGATACGGAAGTATACACCCCTGTTCCGCCGGAAGTAAAGCCTGGTAAGAAATGCGGCGATGCACCTTCTGATGCCGTCGTGCTGTTTGACGGTTCCAACCTGGACCAATGGGTGATGGCGGACGATAAAAGCCCTGCCAAATGGAATGTATCCAAAGGAATACTGACGGTTAACAAACAGGCAGGTAATATCGAAACTAAAAAATCCTTCAATAACTACCAGTTGCATATCGAATGGCGCGTACCGGCCAATATTACCGGCACCGGGCAGGGGAGAGGCAACAGCGGCGTGTTCCTGGCTTCCATCGGTAAAGGCGATGCGGGTTATGAGCTACAGGTGCTGGATTCCTATAATAACAAGACTTATACGAATGGCATGGCAGGTAGTATCTACAAACAATTTGTACCCTTAGCCAATCCAACCAACAAACCAGGCGAATGGCAGGCATATGATGTGATCTGGACTGCGCCGGTATTCGGCAGCGATGGTAAGTTACAAAGCCCGGCCAGGGTGACCGTATTGTTTAACGGGGTACTGGTACAGAACAACGTGGAACTGAAAGGTCCTACCCAGTACATCGGTGAGGCAGCCTACCGCCAGGCACATGGTGCAAGCCCTATCAAGCTGCAGGCCCACGGCGATAAGAGCGAGCCGCTGAGCTTCCGTAACATTTGGATACGTGAATTATAAACCTTCTTTGTTTGCTGCTCATTTGAATATCAAATGGGCAGCAAATGAGTATATCGCAGAGGAGTAGCCCCATATCTTCCAGCAGCCAGCCCCACAACGGACCCACCCCAAAGGATAATACTGTTCTCGCTATTTTGGCTAACCGGTAATACATAATTTTACAGGCCACAAACTTACTGTCGTATTTTTACATCCGGGGGTATCGTTTCCGACAAAAAAGGAGGTTGTTTACGACAACGGTTTTTTTTATATTTGGAATATGAAACACATCTCCATCCTCGTCCCCAAAGGTGATGTAGCCCTATCTTGCATCGAAGGTTCATTTACTGTGTTTAACAAGGTCAATGACTTTCTGGCCGCATCGGGCAGATCCCCTTTATTTAAAGTGCAACTGGTGGGCCTTGCACGGGCTCCAGAAACCTACCACCGTCTTTTTGCTGTTACCCCGGATCTTATCCTGGATGAAGTCAGCCAAACAGATCTTATCGTTATTCCTGCGGTCAACGGCGACTATCAGCAGGTCATCAGCATGAACAAGGAGTTCTTTCCCTGGATTGTGAAGCAACATCACAAGGGAGCAGAAGTAGCCAGTTTATGCGTGGGTGCTTTCCTGCTGGCGTCTACCGGTTTGCTGGACGGTAAAAAATGTTCTACCCACTGGTTTGCGGCCCATCACTTCCGGAAAATGTTCCCCGATGTAGAACTGGTTTCTGAAAAAATCATCACCGATGAAGGAGGGATTTACTCCAGCGGCGGGGCAGCTTCTTTCTACAACCTGATCATTTACCTGGTAGAGAAATATGCCGGTAAGGAGCTGGCAGTACTCTGTTCCAAGATGTTCGAGATTGAGTTTGAACGCAGCACCCAGTCGGCCTTTATCATCTTTGAAGGCCAGAAAGGCCACGATGATGAACCTATCCGGAAAGCCCAGGAGTACATCGAACAAAACTTCTCTGAGAGAATTTCGGTGGACCAGCTGGCGGCCATGTTCTCCCTCAGCCGTCGCAACCTGGAACGGCGCTTCAAAAAAGCTACCTCCAATACCGCTGTGGAATATATGCAGCGCGTAAAAATCGAAGCGGCCAAAAATAGCCTGGAAACCGGATCTGAAAACGTGACGGAAGTGATGTATAAAGTAGGCTATACCGACACCAAAGCATTTCGTACGACCTTCAAAAAAATTACCGGACTCTCTCCGCAGGAGTACCGCAATAAATATAACAGACAAGTGGCTGTTGCCAGCTAACCGGCTGGGATAGTTATCTAACCTTTTGTTGCTTTTCTTCCTCATTCAGTCGCTCTCCGGATGGGTATTTCCCTGCTCATCCGGACAGGGATATGCCGTCTCTGCCCGATTACAGGCAGGGCGTAATTTTTAAGCTGTATCGTTGTAAACAACGGTAATATGAAAACATGCCCGGACGAAGCTAACCGGGGATGAGGAGCTAACCCCGTCGTATATATGAAGGGACCGCCGTCAGGCGGTCCCTTTTAAATGTCATCATAGCGGTTACAGATCTTCCGGCAGTGGTTCGTCGCCGGCCAGTTCTTCATCATCGATGGGCGTTTTCTCCGGTACATCTTCTGTCGCTCTTCTTTGTTCGGCTATCCGTTGTTTGTCGTGCGGATCAACCGGGTGCAACTTTTCTTCATCTGTAACGCTTTTGTGCTCCTTGCTACGGTCAGGACTGGTTGTGTTTTTTTGCGCTGGCATAACACATAGATTTACGGATGAACAATAAAACCGGTACGCTACCGGCCTGTCTTGTTATGATAGGCCGTTTCCCATGCATTGATAGCTTCTTCCACGGTTTCTCCCGTTCCGAGAACAGCACCGTCGCACCCTGCGCCCCAGATACAGAAATATTCCGGCCCGTCGCGATATACATCAGGCATGAAATTTCTGGCGGCAGGAGGGAGTGCCGGATTACTATAGTCTATCTTTACATGTTCTCCTTCTAACGAGAAATGGTTCATACTTGAGCTGTTTTCTCACCTTATCTGCCTAAAAAACCATGCCGCTACCGCCGATCATTTTCTTTGTTTTATACAATAAAAGCAGGGAAATGTGCAATGATTCCGAAGGTTTGCCGTCTTACTTTTGTGCTGGCAAACACGGCCTTGGGTAAGACATCAGCATGAAGCCTAAAAATATAAGGTATAATCCGTATTTGTGCTGCATAAACCGCCGCTGCCGTGCCATTCGTCCATCTTGTTGGCAGCAAAAAATCTTTTATAACAGTTGTAGGTTAATTATAAACCGGGGTATTCTTATCCCGGTTTTTTTGTTGAATGGGTAGGTTGTTCCACGATGAAAGCCAGCGCAGGCCTCGTTTGCCGGGTTGCGCAGGTGACAGGGGCATTAAAGAAAACCGGCATGCTCCGATGACAGCCTTTTTACAACAGAAATATGTATCTTCCGGCCATGACGCCCGCTGCTGAAAATATAACCATTCAACTGCTGGAAAAGCACGATGCTCTTCCCTATGACCTGCTGCTGCTTGCCGATCCCTCCCGGGAGATGATTGACGCGTATGTTCCGCATTCCTTTGTGTATGTAGCGCTGATGCAGGAAATACGTATAGGCGTTTACGTGCTGACGCCGCTGGGAGAAAAAAAGGCAGAAGTGAAAAATATTGCCATCCATGAAACATGGCAGGGGCGTGGTTTAGGTAAACAACTGCTGACCGATGCCGCCGCAAAAGCCCGGGAACTGGGATTTGAAAAACTGGTGATCGGTACCGGCAACTCCAGTGTGGCGCAACTTTATCTGTATCAACGCAGCGGTTTCGAGATAACGGAGATACGCAAGAACTTCTTCCTGCAACACTATCCCGAACCCATCTACGAAAATGGTATTCCCTGTAAACACATGATCATGCTGGAGAAACAGCTATAACTGAACAGGGCGTGTATTAAAACCGGACAATTTAAAATATTTTTATATTTATAGTATTTTGATAGATATAGCTTGTCCAGCTTGGCGTTGGTTATGCTGGTGGAATGCTACTGATCAAAACCCGGTATCATGTTTAAAAGTTACTTTCTTTCCACGTGGCGTAACCTGGTAAAAAATAAGTTTTATTCCCTGATTAATATCGCTGGTCTTACTACCGGATTGGCCATAGGATTGCTGATCCTGCTATGGGTGCAGGATGAACGTAGTTTCGACCGGTTCCATCAACGGGCAGATCAGCTGTACCGGCTGGAAAACAGGGTAGGCACCGGTGTCAGCCGGCATATCTGGACAGTCACCAACGGGCCTATCGCCATCAATGCACAGGCGAGGCTACCGGAAGTAAAAGGGATGATCCGGATATTGGGCAACCACCTGTATTCGGCTTTCCGGTACAATAACCGGCTCTTTTCTGCGAACCGGATGTTTTTTGTCGACCCCACTTTCTTTCAACTGTTTGACTTCCCGCTGATACAGGGTAATCCGTCTAAACCATTTACAGACGTACACAGTATTGTGATGACGGAAAAAGCGGCCCGTAAATATTTCGGGGACGTGGCGGCGGTGGGAAAAGTATTGGTGAGCAATGACAACACCAGTTTTACGGTGAGTGGCGTGGTCCGGGATTTTCCCCGTAACTCTTTTATGCAGGGCGAAGTGCTTTTTCCCATGCAGCTGGCAAACGAGAAAAAAAAGGCCGGGAGCGGCGTTGATTTTGATCATGAGTGGGAAGAGTTTGATTTTGAAACCTACCTGTTGTTGCAACCGGGTACCGCACTGGCCTCTCTGGGTAAGAAACTGCGGGATATCCACCTGGAACACCAACCGGCTGATACTGATATCGAATACCTGGTACAACCGCTGAAAGACATGCATCTGTACCAGGCAGATGGGTCAGATGGCGGTATGCAGACCGTCCGCATTTTCTCCATCATTGCCATCCTGATTCTCGCTATTTCTGCGATCAACTACGTCAACCTGTCTACCGCGAGGGCGGTGCTGAGAGCGAAAGAAGTGAGTGTGCGTAAACTCATTGGCGCCGGAAGAGGACAGCTGTTCTTACAGTTTATCCTGGAGACAGCCTTCCTATTCCTGTTTTCGCTGGTATTGGCGCTATTGCTGGCCTGGGCATTGCTGCCGTTGTTCAACCGCTTGTCCGGTAAAGAGCTGTTCATCGACTTTATGAGTACCCGCCTGTGGCTACTGGTAGTTGTTACCGGACTGGCTACCCTGGCGGTATCCAGTATTTATCCTGCGCTGATGTTGTCATCCTTTGAACCGCTGAATGCCCTGAAAGGAGTCATGGTAGCAGGTATCCGGGATGTGGTTTTCCGCCGCGCACTGGTAGTAGGGCAATTCGTGATTTCCATTGCACTGATTACCGGAACACTGATTATCCGGCAACAGCTGCATTATATGCGTACACAGCATCCCGGTTACGATAGAAGCCATGTACTGATGTGCCCGATGCCGCCGGGAGGGAACGATCATTACGATGCTATCCGCGAGCGGCTGCTTCGGGAGCCGCAGATAAAAAGCATGGTCCGCGCCTCCGGTAACATCGCCTCGTTGAGTGTACAATCCGGCGACAATACCTGGGACGGCAAAGAAGCGGGAGAAACCGTCATGGTATACCCTGTAAGTGTAGAGAAGGATTTTATTCCTTTCTTTCAAATACAATTAAAGGACGGTAACAATTTCTCCGGTACCCCGGCGGATTCTGTGCATTATATCCTGAATGAAACCGCTGTGAAAGAGATGCATCTGAAAGATCCGGTGGGTAAGCGTTTTAGCTTATGGCAGAAAGAAGGTACCATCATTGGGGTAGTGAAAGATTTTCATTTCGCTTCTTTCAGAGACAAGATACAACCGGTAGTGCTATACTATTTCCCTCAGCGGGCAGGCCTGATGTTAATGAAAACCGCCGGTGGAGAAGCTCCAGGCGCCATTGCCGCACTGAAATCGGTATGGGATCAGTATAGTGCCGGTGTACCGTTTGAATACCACTTTATGGATGAAACGTTTGATGATATATACAAGGCGGATCGCCGCACCGGCGCGTTGTTCAACGTATTTGCCGGTATTGCTGTACTGGTGTCCTGTCTGGGGTTGCTGGGATTGAGTGTGTATACCGCCCAGGTGCGTACCCGGGAAATTGGCGTGAGAAAAGTGCTGGGGGCTGGTGTGAGCGGCATTGTCCGTTTACTCACCGTTGATTTTATCCGCCTGATATTGATCGCCGACCTGATTGCGCTGCCGGTATCATGGTGGGCTATGAGCCGGTGGCTGAACGGATATGCCTATCGTATTCCGCTCAGCTGGACCGTCTTCCTGTTATCAGGCATCATAGCATTGCTGATCGCGCTTCTGACCATCGGTTTTCAATCCATAAAAGCCGCCATGGCTAATCCTGTCAAAAGTCTGAAAACGGAATAATACTATTTCCAGAAACCTTGTGCCTGTATCTGGTCGTTACTACAGCCTTTGGCTCTTAACAGTTTTCTGAGGGCTCCTACGAGGTAGGAATTGCCGGCGAGGTAATAGCGCCAGGAGGGGTGCAATGGCAGCCATTCCAGTTGATCCAACAGCGTTTTTGCATCCGGCATTGTTTCCAGTGGCAGCTCCGGGAAGGCCTGTGTAAAATGTTGCCGGTGTGGAGCGTCCGGAACAACAATCATTCCCGACACCCAGCTATGGGTAGATGCCAGTTGTTGCAGTCCGTTGAAATGTCCAATCGCACTTTGATCGCCCAGCATCACCAGGTGAGTACCTGCCGTTACTTTTTGCCGGGTACCGTCTACACCGAGATAATGAAAAACATCGCCGGGAGCAAGGCTTTTCGCCCATTCGCTGCCTGGTCCGTTATGACCGGCATCCACAAAAAGGGTACAGGTACGGAGCGTTACATTCCAGCGTGCCGGCGTATAGTCGCGGTAGTGATAAGGCGCTACGCGGCATTTGATATGTGGCGGCGATTGCCAGGAGTGCATATTAACCCCCGGCAGGTGCAGGTCTATTTCGTAAAAGGTAGCCGGTTCCCAATGACGAACATCCAGTACAGTGCCTTGCCGGGTAATGGTTTTCTCCAGGAACCCGATGCGGCGATGAGGTAAGGTCGTTGATTCCATTGTTGTTATTTTATTGCAAAACAACGAATGAATCCGTGTCGGGAAAATAGACGATCACAGGGAATGGTTGGATAAATCGCGGTATCTGGCCCGGAAGGTCAGCGGCGTTTCCCCTGCCAGCTTGCGGAAAAAGCGGGAGAAATAGGTGTGGTCATCATAACCGGTACGAAAGGCAATTTCTTTGGTAGTAAGGTCGGTGTAATAAAGCAGGCGTTTAGCTTCCCGTAAGGACTCCTGCTGTATCCAGTGACTGACCGGAAAACCGGTATGTCCTTTTACCACTTCATTGAGGTAGGAGAGGGAGAGGTTCATTTTATCAGCATAAGCGGCGGGGCTTTTCAGGATAAGGCAATGTGTTTTCACCAGTTCCATGAATTGCTGGGAAATGACCGCCGCCCTGTCGGTCTGCCGGTGGCCTTTATCGCTTGCCTGCCGGAAAGTGGCAGCCACCATACCAATATAGGCATCGATGAGGGAATGTAATACTTTACGTTGCAGGGCATCGCCGGAAGGATGGGCATCATATTGCAGTATCAGCTGGAGGCAGTGCTCTAATGCAGTGGTGTCATCGAGGGGGATACACTGTTGCTGATCTTTGGAGGAATCAAAAATATCCCGCCAGGTATCCTGTACCAGCAGTGTGTCTACTGCCAGGAACCATCCGCTGACGCTGGTGTTCCCGGCATAGTGGTGTACTTGTCCCGGTATGATATAACCGATACTGGGACCGGTCATTTTTTGCAGGGAGAAATCCAGCAGCATTTCCAGGCTACCGGTTTTAGTCAGAAAAAAGATATAGTAATCGTCCCGGTGTGGCTCTGGCCTGGTGATCCATGTGTCTGCCGTTAGCTGTACGTATTTTATTTCGATACCATTACCGAAATCGGCTTTGTGTACGGGCACCTGTTTTTTCTGATGTTGTTTTTTTCGCATGAAAAATTATTTAGGATGACAGGAGCGCGTAGGCTATTTCTGCTACTTTGAGCGCAATGGTGGCATTTTCTTCCGCGTTGAGGCTCCAGGCAGCGGACAGGCCGCCATAGGCGATGATCCATCGCAACAGGCGGGTGGGCTCTATGCGGGCGGCAGTAGCAACAATGGCTACCTGTCCGGCCAGCCGTCCTGGGGCGAGGGCCGTTTTTTTGTCCGGATTACAGAAGATATTGGCATAATCGAAGGCGCGGTCTCCCCACAATCCTTTGGGGTCGATAACGAGCCAGCCCCGGGGGCCACCATCGAGTATATTGCCATGATGAAGGTCGCCGTGTAATATGCTTATTTCCTGCTGGTGCCGGAGCAGGTCGTGTGCAATCAGCTGCGCATCCTGGAGGATGCCGCCGTATTTATCGGCTGCCGGCGCCAGCTCTGCAAACCATGTTTCCAGCGGGATGAGTTGATCGGGCGGCGGTGTGGCGCGTGGAGCATGCAGCAGGTCGGCCACCTGGCAGATAATGCGGCTGGCGGCGTCGTCTTGTATATCCCGCAGTTGTAGCCCGCCATGGATGCGTTCCAGCAGCAGTGCGGGTCCTTCCTGTTGTAGTACCTTAGCGGCGCCTATACCATTCCAATAGCGCATCAGCAGTCCTCCACGCTGTTCCTCGGCTTCGAGGGCTATTTTCAGCATCGCTGGTTGTTGTTGGTATCGTACCGGCTGGAGCCAGCAGGCATATGTTTTGAATGGCTTGCCGTCGGGTTCCAGCTGCCATTGCTGCAGATAATGTTTCCGTTGTTGATCACCGGCCCTGAAAGCAGCTGCTGTTCTCCATTCCTGCGCAGGGGCGGTTGTTTGATGGTCGGGCATGGGTTTAAGAAGATAAGAATGACCCCGGACCGGCGTCCGGGGTTAATAAGCTATCAGGATGGAATATTGTCCTTGGCGATGATGGTCCAGTCCTCGCTGCCATGGCCTTTGGCAATCCAACGGTCCATTTCTTCCGCGATAGCCGGGATAACGGCGAGACGGGCGCCGTTCTGTGCGGCGGCGTTGAGAAACAGTTGGGTATCCTTGCGGGCCATGTTCAGTTCCCAGGAAGGCTGGTCGTAAGTGCCGGCCGTCATGCGTTTAAGCCTGCCGGTGGTCATAGCGCCGGGGTTCCATTCGTTGAACAGGGAGAATACTTCATCGAGTTGGATATTCAATGTTTTGGCGAGGGAGAGCATATCGGAAAGACCGGCGGTGAAGGTCACCAGGAAGAGGTTGCCCATCAGTTTGATGCCGGCTGCTTTACCTGGGTCCGGACCGAAATTGAGCACTTTGCCGGTCAGTTGTGATAACTCAGGTTCCAGTTGAGCGATCAGCTCCTGGTCACCGGAAACCAGCATATTACCAGTGCTTTCCAATGCGTTCTGCGGACCCATAAACACAGGTGCATGCTGATACATAAAACCACGCTCTTTCCAGGCCCGGGTGCGCTGTACGGCACCTTCCGCGGAAGTGGTGGTGTGGTCTATGATAATAGCACCGGGTTTCAGTCCCGCGCTGGCGGCAGCCAATACTTCATCTACAGAGGCGTCATCTTTCAGGGTAAGATGAATCCTGTCTGCTCCTTTTACGGCGTCTGCCACATTTTCAAATGCTTTGGCGCCGTCAGCTTCCATGGCTTTCGCCCTGGAGGCGGTGCGGTTCCATACCTGTACCTGCTTTCCTTTGCTGATCATTGCCCTGACAAAGTTGGATCCGAGCAGGCCCATACCTAAAAATGCTACCATAATATTGAAATTTTGGTAAAGGTAGGAAAGAGTGAGAATATGATTTCCGCATTAAAGCCTGTTGGGAGGTTCGCTATATCATCATCAGCTGCATAAAGGCCGTGGTGCTGCTTTTGCTTTCCCTGGCGGAATGCAACGCATCGAGATAAGGGAAGGTACTGATGTTGTAACGGAAGGCCGGTAACGGGTGACTGAACTTTTTCTCCAGGTACAGGTTCAGCTCCGCATCGGTTTTATGTCCTTCTATATAGGCGGTCAGAAAATAATACAGGCTTTTGTATTCCTTCTCCAGCAATAGATGCAGGGCTATCACAAAAGCGCCGTAGGGGATATCGTTGCTACGCGCAATAATACCGGTTGCTTTTTCATAAAAGGCGGTGTTTAGCTGCCGGTAATGTTGTGGTAGAAATATCAGGCAGAAATATTCAATGTTCCGGTTTTCAAAGATACCACCGGTGGTTTCGCCGCCGTCCATATTGTGCCAGGCGCCCCATTCCATAAATTCGTTGAGCGACTGATGCCCCGCCAGCAGTTCCGTTAATTGATGTGTAAGGCCCGCTACTGTAGGCGCGGTGTCTTTGGCGTATTGTTTATAATCCTGCCATTCATAAAAATAGCCCGCATGGTAGGTTTCCAGCGCTGTTTCAAAAAGTGATACCGGGTCTGTGAGTCCGGGCTCATAGGGCTCGGGTGTAGTCACTGCTTCCAGTTGGGCGATCATTTCCCGGGTAGTCAGCACTCCCTGGAACCAGCGGATGATCATATCGTGAAAAAAAGGGTATTGTTTTTCCGGGGCACTCATGGCAAACAGGTTGATGGGCGGCTAATATACGAAACCCAGGGCTAAAAGCCCTGGGCTAAGATGTTGTTCAGGTGTGAGATAAATTATTTTTTCCCAAAGAACCGCTGCTTCCCGCTTTTCGCGGGTACCAGGTCTTTAATCGCAGTAGCAGCTTCAATAGAGCGGTCGGCTTCTATCAGGCTGGCGCCGTCGCGGATAATGGCCTGGTAAGCGGCGGTACGGGCCGCGGCATCTGCTTGTTTATCGTAGGTGGGCGCGGTGGAGATCATACACATCACGCCCCGTTTGTTGAGTTGTTCGTATAGTGGTTTCAGTTCGGGTTTGTTATCCGGGCCCACGTAGGCCATGATATGCGACCAGGGAATACCGGCGGCCTCATAGGATGCCATGGCTTCCGGAGTTTTAACGAATGCCTCGAATACAAAATTCTTGTTGCGGTCATAATACCAGCGAGCTTCTTTAGCGGTATGAACGGTGATCATCACATGTCCTTCGGCTTTATTTTTAGTGATGATGTTCGCCGTCATTTCAAAAGGCACATCTTTTTTATCGAGTATCAGCACGGTCTTCCCTTTGGCCCAGGTAATAGCTTCCTGTAAAGTGGGAATGCGGTATTCGGTGACGTTCCCTTCCACGTCTTTGAGTTTTAGCTGTTTCAGTTCTGCCAGCGTATAGTCGGATACTTTACCGGTACCGGTGGTGGTGCGGTCCAGGGTGGCATCGTGCATTAATACGATAGCGCTGTCTTTGGTGAGCCTCGGATCTATTTCAAAAGTGGCCGGTGTATGTTTCAGCGTGTTTTCAAAAGCGGGGATACTGTTTTCGGGGAAACCTTTGTTAACACCGCCACGATGGCCGCTGATAAACGGGATGTCTTTTCCGGTATAACGAAGGAATGCCTGTAACTCTTTACTGTTGCTGATTTTGAGTACGTGCAGTTGTTGTGCCCGGGTAGATAGTTGTGCCCCCAGGAAGCAGGCTGCCAATAGTATTTTTTTTATCATGATGAATATTTTGTGTTGAGATGATGTAATGCAAAGGGTTCGTTGTCTGACAACCGGAAAACGGTGACAGTCGCATTGTCCAGTATCAGCATCCGGTAATTGCGCAGCGGCATGCCCAGTTTATGGGCCAGGTACAGGCGGTTTACGCCGTTATGGGCGGCAACGAGGATATTACCTTGTTGGTGCCGTTGCAACAGTGACTGGAAAAAATCATCCATACGGGTCACGATTTCCAACCCTGTTTCACCGGTGCCACCGGCGCGGTGTATAGCGGGATCATTGCTCCAGTTATGCCACAGTTGAGGATCTTCGGCAATAAATTCTTCTTTTGTTTTTTGTTCCCACTGTCCGAAATCGGCTTCGATCAGTCGTTCGTCGGTGATGACTGTTCGTCCGCTGGCGATGGCGGCGGTATTCCGGGCACGTTCTAACGGGGAGGAATACACGCTTTCAAAAACAACGGATTGTAATTGTGCCCGCACGGCTTCGGCCTGTTGCAGGCCTTTGGCGGTGAGGGGGATGTCTGTACGGCCGCAATAGCGGTTGTTGTCTGCGTTCCAGGCGGTTTGCCCGTGTCTTAGCAGGTAGATATCAAGCATGCTCATAGGTCGAAATATATCCTTTTTCTTTCAGCAATTCCAGGAACCGGCGGTATTGCGCCTCATAAGCGCGTGATAACGCCGGCGTGGGTTGTACCTGTATGTCTTCCTGCGCCATGGAGCTAACGGCTTCCGTGAGGTGATGGTACCAGGTACGGGAAGCGGCGAGCATGGCGGCTCCGGCAGCGCCGCTGGTGTGTTTCATGCGTATGACCGGCAGTTGTAAAACATTACTGCGGATGGTCAGCCAGGTATGACTATTACTGGCGCCTCCCGCGGTATAAATTTTCTGTACCGCTTCGCCACTGAGCTGCGCAATTTTTTCGTATGCATATCTTTCTATAAAAGCCACGCCTTCCATACCGGCAGCATATTGATCGACGGTGGACAGGCCATCCGGCGCAAAGCCGCGTGCCTGCGGCGATACAAAGGGGAAACGTTCCCCCTCCTGTAACAGGGGCCATGACAGCTGCCGCGTCGGGATACGCTCCAGCGCCTGCGCAT
Source organism: Chitinophaga qingshengii (assembly GCF_014529935.1). Classification (GTDB taxonomy): domain Bacteria; phylum Bacteroidota; class Bacteroidia; order Chitinophagales; family Chitinophagaceae; genus Chitinophaga; species Chitinophaga qingshengii. Next base: position 1,537,625 of record NZ_JACVFC010000001.1, on the reverse strand, counting down.
TGAGCGCCGCCAGATCGGCTCCGGGGAACTGTTGCGTGATCCAGTCGGCACCGGTATTGCTGGCGCCGCCGGGCATGCTATAGCCCTGCGGGTGGAGGTGGTTGTACAGCGCCCCGCCGGGGTCCCGGATAGGCTGTGTGGTAACGCCTTTCACCACGAGGGTGGTGCCGATGGTAGTGTTCCAGTCCCCGGGCCTGACGGCGCCGGCGGCTATCTGGGACGCGCATCCGTCGGTGATGCCGGCCACGATGGCAACTTCCGGCGATAAGCCCCACTGCTGCGCCAGTTCAGGTAGCAAAGTACCTATCGGGGTGCCGGACGGCACTACTTCCGGCAGCCAGGAAGCCTGTAATGGCAACTGTTCCCACAGATAAGCGGGCCAACGCAAATGATGGATATCATATCCTGATTTGAGTGCGCAGGTAGGGTCCGTGATGTCAAAACGGCCGCAGAGGCGCCCGCTGAGGTAATCGGCAGCATGTATGAATTTATACAGCTGCGCTGCTTTTTCCGGGTACTGCTGTACAAACCATACCATTTTAGGTAACCCGCTGGAAGTATTAAATGCAGTATAGCCGTTAGGGTTATACCGTATGGCTGCTTCCCTGCATTGCTGTGCGGCAGCAGTTTGCCGGGTATCGCTGTACATGATGGCCGGATGCAGCGGCACATGCCGGTGATCGATGGGGATGATGGTACCGGAGGTAGAAGTGACCGCCATCGCCCGTATAAAGGGCAGCCATGGCTTGACGGCATCATCCTGCAACAGCGCCTGCAGGGAGGATTGGCAGGCATCCCACCAATGAAGGGGCGACTGCTCCTGCCGCAGACCGGCCTGTAACGGGAATGTTTTTTCGCGGCTGCCCCGCAGCTGCCCGTGTTGGTCCATCAGTACTACACGGGCGCCCTGGGTGCCTATATCAATGCCAATAAAACAGGCTTGCATAATAACTAGTTGATGTTTCTGAAATACTGCCGTGTTTTCTCCCATTCGGCGAAGAGCGCCTGGTGCTGTGCGGTACCGGCCGGTTGAATAATTTCTGCCGGATCATCGGTGCCGATGTTGCGCTGCAACGCTTCATTGCAAAGCAGGGCGCCGCCAATAGCGGATGATTGTTCAAACGCCTTGCGGATCTTCACCTGTTTGCCGGTGAGGTCGGCAATGAGCTGTCGCAGCATACGGCTTTGTAAACCGCCGCCACAGGCCCAGATGTATTCCTTGTGATGCCCGGCTGTTTCCGCGAGAATATGGTAATTGCGCACAATAGAACAGGCGATATCCAGCATGGTGGCCCATACAAAAGAACCGCGGGTGAGCAGATGGGATACCGGTGCGGGGAAAATAAAACCGCCACGGGTAAGGGATACTTTTTCATCTGCCAGCAGCGATCCCAGCGATGCCATACAGAAAGTATGCTGGTTATCTGCCAACTCTTTTTCAATCACCGCATAATCTTCATTCGGATAAAAAATCTCCTTTAACCGCTGATAGTTGAGACCCGTAACGCCGGCATTGGCTTCAAATACAAAGCGGCCGGCTTCTATATCACGGCTGGTCCAGGTTCTTTCTGCTTCATCCAGTATATACGTGTCCGTTATCTTTACAATTGGAGTGGTGGTGCCGGAAACGATGACTACATCGTCTACAGCGGGACGGGTACTTTTAATAGCCAGTTGTGTATCACCGCCTCCGGCCACGATGGCAGCGGCAGCGGAGAGCTGCAGCTGTTGCGCCACTTCCGGGAGCACGGCGCCCAATACGCTGCCGGAGGCTATCAATGGTGGCAGCAGGCTGGCGTTTAGGTTAAACACGCTGCAGAGTTCCGCACTCCATTGTTGTCGCGCCACATCATACAGCAATGTTTCTGAGGCTTGTGAATGTTCGTACCGGGCGATGCCGCTGAAGCGGTATTCTATCCAGTTGCTGATGCTCAGAAAGCTGGTGCAGGCCTGCCAGTGTTCCGGCCGGCGCTCGCGTATGCCGACCAGTTTCAGTGCGGAAAACAACGAGGTAGGATAGCGGCCGGTGAGCTGGTACACACGGCTTTTGTTGGTGATGAGGTGTTCCCATTCCCGGCCCCGGTGGTCAATGTTGGGTAACCCTATCAGCGAGGCGCCATCCGCAGAAAGCAGTACGATGCCTTCCCGCTGGCTGGTGGCCGTTATGGCTTTTACGGTGTGTCCGGGGATGTTACCCATTGCCTGGGTAGTGAGGCGCAGTACCTGCTGCCAGAGTGTTTCCGGTTCAAAGTACAACGCATCGGGATATAACGGGTCGCGGATATACTGAATATCTTCCCGGGCTACGCCCAGTATCTGTCCCTGTGGGGAAACAGCCGCTACCCGCACATTGCCGGTACCGATATCAACAACGATGTATGTGTCGGGTATGATCATGGCATATGGACTTTAAGCAGGTCTTTGTTGGCCAGTTCAGCGATTTGTTTATTGTCTTGTGCATACCATTGCAGCAGGGCGCGGTTCATGATATTTACATGATGGTCTTCCACTTCGAAAGTGGCGCCGGCAATATGTGGTGTGGCGATTACGTGCGGCATGTCGATGATACGGTAATCCAGTTCGTCGGGTGGTTCGTTATCGAATACATCGAGGATGGCGCCGCGGATCAATTTTTTCTCCAGCACTTCGAGTAGGCCTTCCCGTTGTACCACCGCCGACCTGGCTGTGTTGATAAATATGGCATCTTTTTTCATCATTTTCAATAGTTGACCGTTAATCATGCCTTTGGTGGCGGATGTGACAGGTAAATGGACCGACACGATATCGCTGCTGGCGAACACGTCCTCCAGCGTGGTTTTGCGATAGGTTCCCTGTTCAGGTACATAGGGGTCATAGAATTGGATAGGGCAGGGGAAATCTTTTACCATACGGGCTATCAGTTGACCGATAGCGCCGAAACCGATCATGCCGATGGTTTTGCCCGCCAGTTCATTGCCTTTAAAGTATAGGTAGGAATCGTGGGCGCCCGCCTGCCATTGCCGGTCTTTCAGCCATTGCATGGCCGGCATTGTCTGGCGCAGCAACAGGATCACATTGGAGAGGAATAGTTCCGCTACCGCCTGCGCATTGCGGGCAGGCGTGAAGAACACCGGAATACCCATGGCTGTAGCGGTAGCCACTGCCACGTTGGAAGGTGTGCCACGGCATACGCCGATAAACTGTAGCTGTGGATTGGCGGTGATCACTTTTTCCGTTACCTGGTCATGTTCCGTGATGAGCGCATCCGGTTGCGCCGCCTGCAGCATGGTGAGCAGTTCTGCTTCATTGAAGGCCCTGCCATGGGGCTTCCAGGGCTGGTAGATTACTTCCCCGAACTGTCGCCGGAGTGTTTGCAGGCCCTGTTCATGATAGGGCGCGGTGACAAATATTTTCATGTATGCACAGGTGTTTTTTCCGTTGAAACGTGCCCGTGATGGGCGGTTTTAGCATTGTCGGGCAGTGTGATAAAGCGGGTGATGACAGCGCTGAGCAGATACAAGGCGGCCAGTATCCATATTACGCCGGCATTGCCGGTGATGCCGATGAACAGGCCTACGATAGCCGGACCTACGAATACGGGTAATCCCGCGCCCAGGTTGAGGATAGCCATAGCAGCGCCCTTGTCTTTTTGAACGAGCGACGGAACTAACGCTGACAGGGGTACGTAGCCGGCCAGGCAGGCGCCCCATAATACGCCGGCAGCCAGTACCATCCAGAAATTCCCCGGCCATAGTTGTGGCGCATAATAAAACAGCAGGGTCGTAGCGGCACAACCGATACCGCCGAACCACATAATGGTATTGCGCCATCCCAGACGGTCGCCCACAAAACCGAAGAGCAGGTTGAAAATGATGTTGGCCGTGAAGATGGTGCCCCATATGCGCAACCACTGCGTAGTGTCGTAACCGTGGCTAGCCATGTACATGGGCAGGAATACCGGAAACGCAAACTGGGCCGTGGTGTTGATGATGCGGACAATGCCGCCCAGCAGTACTTTCGGTTCCCGGCGAACGATGGTCAGGCCTTTTATCAGTTCCTGTAATTGGGCGGAGTTGTTTTTTTCGCGGCGGATGCTGCCTTTGTTGAACACCAGCGCGAAGAGGGCGCCCAGCAATGCCCAGCATACGGACGTCCATAAAGTAGTAAGATGCCCGTAGCGGGGGATGGCCCAACTGGAATACCAGGCGCCCAGTACATTGAGCCCGCCGGTAAATACGAACCAGAACCAGCCTACGGCGCGACCCAGCTGTTGCCGTGGTGTAACGTAGGCGATCCATACCAGGAAGGAATAAGCAAACAGCGGGTAGCCGAAACCCCGCAGCGCATAAAAAAGTAACATCAGCGGATAATTAAGCTCGGGCATACCATAACCTACAAAACCGACTGTCCCCATCAGATATAGTATTAAGCCGGTAAGCATGGTACGTTTAACGCCATAGCCTTCGGCCAGTACGCCGGAAAACCAGGCGGAAACAGCGATGGTGATGCCATAAACGGTGAACAGGGTGGCCGATTGTTGCACCGTCATGCCGTGTGCTACCAGGTAGGGACTAAGCCAGCCTTGTTCTATACCATCGCCCATCATAAAAATCATAATGCCGAGGTAGCCGGAAAGCAGCGATGGCGGCAGTCCTGCCCGGTCAAAGAAAGAGGCACGGGTAGTGGAATTCATGGTAGATGTTGTTTATGCTCCCGTTGTTATGATGACGGGAAGTGATTCATAATAGTGGAAATGAAATGAAATTTAATTAAATTAAAGTAAATGTAAACAATGAATTTAACTTTTTTAAATAATTTTTAAGATGCCGAAAATGTACTCCGGGGGCTAGCTTACTACTGTAATTCTTTTAAAGGTTGATTTTAGAAGCGTTGTTTTTATAGAATAACTTTATATTTGGTGAAAGGAATTTTAACATAAAGAAGATCATCATGAATATCACGGACAGACATCAGCTTATCTTACAACAACTACAGGAAAAAGGGAAAGTGGATATCCAGGAATTGAGTGATGCTTTACAGGTGTCCGGTGTTACTATCCGGAAAGACCTGAAACTGCTGGAAGAAAAGAAACTGCTGTTCCGGACCAAAGGCGGGGGATCTACCCGTAACCCCTATACAATAGAAAAACCAATCAATGAAAAGGAATTCATTCAATCGGAAGAAAAAAAGAAAATAGCACAGGCGGCATTGCCACTGATCGGGCAAAACGATGCTATTATTATAGGCTCCGGCACCACGGTGTTTGAACTGGCCCGCATCCTGCATCCATCCAAACAGCTGACGGTCATCACGCCTGCCCTGAAAGTGGCATTGGAACTGTGTAACCGCCAGCACATAGCGGTGTTGCAAATGGGCGGGCTCATTCATCAAACCTCTTCTTCTGCGGCGGGTTCCTTCGCAGAGCGGCTGCTGGACGATATCTCCTGTGGTATGCTTTTCATTGGGGTAGATGGCATCGATATGGAATTTGGCCTTTCTATCACCAATCTGGCGGAAGCCAGTCTTAATACCAAAATGATACACCGGGCACAAACTGTCGTTGTATTAGCGGACAGTTCCAAATTCAACCGCCGTGGTATTGGCCGTATCGGTGGCCTGGAAGAGGTGGACTATATCGTTACCGACAGCCTCGTACCGGCGGATAGCGTGAGAACACTACAGGAACAAGGGATACAGGTGATCATCGCCGGATGATAAATTTTTTGGAATTGATATTTTTTTTGCATCTATGTTTTCTCCCGGATATAAAAACGGGAAAACTACCCTTATTACTTTTGCCCCTGATGAATTACTTTTGCGGTTCCTCTTGAGATATAATCACGCCATGTTCTTTAGGAAAATCGCGAACTACTGGAATGCAATTGTTAACACCGGGATACATCCCGGCTTGTCATTCATTGAAACAAGACGGACCAGGTTGTTGAACATTGTCTGTATTCCGGGCGTCATACTTACCCTTTACTTCTGTATCCTTAACCTGGCACAACACCGGCCCTGGCTGGCGTTGGTAAATTTCATCCATACCAGCTGCGACGTACTGGTGCTATATCTGAATAAAAAACAGCGTTATCTGCAAGCGAGAGCGGCAGTCATTATCATGAGCCTTTTGTTGTATGGTATTTCCGGTTTCTTTTTCCGGAATGGCGTGGAGTTCTACCTGATCCTGATATTGGTGCTGATATACCTTATCTATGATAACAAATGGTTGCTGGGAATCCTTTCTGTCTTGATAATTTCAGTCATCGCCTTTGTGTATTATGCTCCTGTTATCTGGGACCTGGCGCCTATGGTGCCTTCCGGCAGGATATTGGCCAACCTGGTGATAGCGCTGGGTATGGTGGTCATCGCCCTGATTTATTTTAAAAGTGTACATACGGAATTCCAGCAACAGACAGAAGATCAGCGTAAATCACTGGATGTGCTGAACCAGGATAAAATGAAACTGCTCTCGGTCATCGCGCATGATATCCGCAGCCCGTTAGCTACCCTGGAAGGCCTGCTGCTTATGTTCAACAACGGTCATTACAGCGAGACAGAAATGAAAGCTGCCGGCGTGGAACTGCACCTGAAGGTGTCGCAACTGGGTGAAACACTGAGTAACCTGTTACGCTGGACTGCCGGACAAATGAAAGGTATTCATTCCGAACCGGAAGACGTGTCGCTGGCTCTTTTAATCAAAGATGCCCTAAACACCTATGAACCTCGTATTTATCAGAAAGCCCTGAAACTGGACATACAGGTAGACGACCACCTGTTGGTGTATGCAGACCCTCACCAGCTGGGAATTGTGATCCGTAACCTGGTCAGTAACGCTATTAAATTCAGTTACCGCGAAGGATTAATCACCATTCGCGCAGCCATCGAAGACGAAAAGATACTTCTTGATATCATCGATCAGGGCGTAGGCATATCTGCCGAAAAACGCGAAACCTTGTTTTCTTTTAACGGTCAACCTGCCTACGGCACTGCCGGTGAGAGAGGCTCCGGTATTGGCCTGGTATTATGCGCCGAATTTGTGCGGCTGAACAATGGAGAGATCGAAGTAGAAAGTGAGCCGGGCAAAGGCGCTACTTTCCGGCTGGTATTCTCCGGTGATCCGGAAGATGCCGGATGGGCAGGGTAGTACCCCAACTTTTCATGCCGCTGGGTTTCCTGAAATATTTTCATAGCTTTGTTTGTAAGGCTAAATATTTTCATCAACCAAACGAATGCCCGCTTACCACGTATACGAGGACAGTGAACTGCTTGACTACATGAAGTCGGGCAATGAAGCCGCATTTGATGAAATCTACCGCCGTCACTGGCATACCCTTTATCATTCCGCTTATTATTTGTTGCAGGAAGAAGCGCCCGCGATGGACATCGTACAGGATGTGTTTGTCTGGTTCTGGGAACACCGGGATCACCTGGTGCTTACAACCCTGCGGGGATACCTGCTGATGGCCGTTCGTTATAAGGTCGCGAATTATTTCCGGCACCGGAAAGTACGGGCGGCTTTCGCCGCAGAAACAGTGCTGCTGGCCCGTGAAGCTAGTGATCATGAACAGGAGCTGGAACTGAAAGAACTGAAAGCGATGATTGCACGATTTACCGGCGAGTTACCGGAACGCTGCCGTGAAGTTTTCCAGTTAAGCCGCCATGAACATTTATCTAACCGTGAAATTGCCCGCCAGCTGGGTATTTCTGAAAAGACCGTTGAAAACCAGCTGACGATAGCGCTGAAGAAATTGCGGGTCAGACTGGGAAGTATGTCCTTGTTATTATAACCTGCTTAGGCCGGATGGTAGGTATGTGCAATCGTACCTCCCGGGAAAACCTTTACATCAGCCAATTTCAGCATCAGTATTTTGGAAAGGCCGTTAAATATCGGCAGCCCGCTTCCCAATGCTACGGGATGTGTTACTAAATGGTATTCATCGATCAATCCTGTTTCAATAAGGCTGCGCATGAATCCGGCGCCTCCATGTGCTAAGATGGGTTTGCCGGGTTCCGCTTTGAGTTCCCGGATGCCTGTTGCCAGATCTCCTTTAAATATCCTTGCCTCTGCCCAGGAAGCTGCTGCCGGCGATAGTGTGGCGCTGGGAGCATTGCCGGTAGCCGTGTCGTATTGCCGGGCGCTCTTTAATGCGCCGGTACTTCCCGCCGGATCAAAGCCCGTCATTCCTTTCCTGGTAAAGACAGCCTTGGGTATCTCGTTCATTGGGGTGGCTATCGGCAGGGTGGAAGTGGGCCAATAAGGGGCCATATCGTTAAAACTCCTGCTGCCCATAATATGTAATCCTGCTGACCCGCAAAGTTCGGTGACCCAGGCGGAGGATTTTTCGTCAGCTGTTTTGAACAGCCAGTCGAGGGTTCCATCGGCAGAAGCAACAAACCCGTCGACAGACAACGACATTTTCATCATTAGTTTTCGCATGATCAAAAGTATTTACCCAAATGTAAACCGCAATCCCCGGATGCAGGCGGGGGGAAGACGACAATCCAGGGGGAGATTCCGCCATATCTTCAAAAAAAATAAAAACAGTTTGGGGGATCACTCCTGTTGAGGTGCCTGATAGGTAGGAACATCCTTATGGAACAGGAAACACTACAGCTTTTATGGGAAAAAATCAGTAACGGCACGGCTACAGACCAGGAGACAGCCTTGTATCTCCGGCATTGCCAGGCTGCGGAAGAAGCAGGCGAACGTACTTTGCCTGTGCCTGATACCAAAGGGGTAGAGCAACGGATGCTGGCTGCGATACACCAGCGTACCGGTCGCCGGAAAACACGCCGCATCCCCCGTTACTGGTATGCCGCCGCTATGCTGACCGGTTTGATAGCGCTGGCTATTTACCTGCGTCCGGGGCGTTCGGCAGAGAAAGCGCCGCCGGCGGCAGTTGCGCAACAGGATATGCCGGCCGGCACCGATAAAGCAGTGCTGACACTGGCCAATGGAAAGAAGATCACTTTGGGCACCGCGCAGGACGAGGCCGTAGCACGGCAAGCCGGTTTGCGGGTATACCGTAGCGACAGCGGAGAAATCGTATACGAAGCTACGGGCTCCGGCAGTGGTTTCCATGAGATAACCACGCCCCGTGGCGGACAATACCGGCTGGTATTACAGGATGGCAGCAAGGTGTGGCTCAATGCCGCGTCTTCGCTGCGTTACCCCGCTACTTTTACCGGCAGTACCCGTACTGTAGAACTGAAAGGGGAAGCCTATTTTGAAATTGCGGCCAATGCCCGGCAACCTTTTATTGTACATACGGCAGTCCAGGAAGTGGAGGTACTAGGCACCCACTTCAATGTGAATGCGTATGACGACAACGCACAGGTACAAACGACGCTGTTGCAGGGACGGGTAAGCGTTCATGCAGGCAACAATAAAATGATACTACAACCAGGAGAACAGGCCAGCCTTAGCCACCAATCCGGCGCCCTGTCCAAAGCAACGGTAGATGCCAATACTGCCGTCGCCTGGAAAAACGGGTATTTTATTTTTAACGATACCTACCTGACAGCAGTATTGCAGCAACTATCACGCTGGTATGATGTAACAGTAGACCTGAAGACGATTCCAAAAGTACGTTACAATGGTGTTATCCCGCGGAACGTGCCGCTGTCGAAGGCTTTAGGGATGCTGGAGTTTACCGGCGACGTTAAATTCAATGTGAACAATAATATGATCAGTATCAGACATTAAAAAACAAGGAGGAACAATTTAATTTATTCAACCAAAAAAAGGACCGGTCATGCGCCAACACGACCGGTCACCAATCAGGTACAACAGCTACCAGAACGCTAATTCAGTAAACTATTCTTTCACCTAACCAAGCAAATGTATGAATTTCAGTAATCCATACAAGGGGGGGCTTTGTCCCACCACCAGGAGCCCCTATCACCAGTGCCTAACAAAATTTTTAAATGTTATGAAGCTGACGTTTCTGTTGATGACGGTAGCTTTCCTGCAGGTATCGGCTGCGGCATTTTCGCAGCAAATGACCTTACAACTGGAAAAAGCTTCCCTGAAGACAGTGTTCGCCGAAATAAGGCGACAGACTGGTTATGAAGTGCTCTTCAGCACGGAAATGCTGGAGAAAGCCGCTCCCGTGAATATACGGGTGAAAGATGCCTCTATCGATGAAGTGATGACCAGCGTGCTATATCATCAGCCATTCTCTTACCGGATAGAGGGAAAGATCATCCTGATCGGCAACAAAAGCTCCGCCGGCGTTACGTCGCCCGTGGTCGTGAAGATGCCGGTAAAAGGCAGGGTCACCAACGAAAAAGGCGAACCGCTGCCAGGTGTCAGTATTCTCGAAAAAGGTACGGCCAACGGTACTATTACCGATGCACAGGGGATGTTCTCTCTCAACGTACAAAGCGCGGCTTCTTTGCTCATCGTCCGTTTTATCGGCTATGCGCAACAGGAAATCAAAGCCGGCGGCGATATGAAAATCGTATTGCAGGACGATCTTGCAGCCATGAATGAAATTGTGGTGGTGGGATACGGTTCACAGAAAAAAGCCAACCTCACCGGTGCCGTCAGCTCGGTGAAAATGGATGAAGTGCTGGGCGACAGGCCTGTCAGCTCCGCTTCTCAGGCGTTGCAGGGCGCAGTACCCGGCTTACAGATCACTTATGGCTCCGGGCAACCGGGCACTTCTACCGCTATCAATATCCGCGGCTTTACCTCTATCAACGGCGGTGAGCCACTGGTGCTGGTAGACAACGTACCGATGGACATCGACGACGTCAATCCAAGGGATATTGACAACGTGACCGTACTGAAAGATGCTGCTGCCGCCTCTATCTACGGCGCCCGCGCCGCTTTCGGCGTGATACTGGTGACCACTAAAAAAGGTAAGAAAAACCAGCCGATACGGTTCAACTATTCTACCAACTTCACCTGGAGCTCTCCTACCACACTACCGAAGAAAGCTACGCCGCTGGAGCTGGTCCGTGCGCTGAAAGACTTCGGCACCAACGCTTACTGGACCGGTCAAAATGTAAATACCTGGCTGAAATTACTGGAAGATTACCAGCAAAATCCGGGTACTTACCCGGACGGCTACACGACGGTGAACGGACTGAAATATCCCCTGGCGGAAACAGACCTGTATGGAGAACTGTTTACCCGTGGATTTGAGCAGATGCATAATTTCTCTTTCGGCGGCGGTTCCGAAAAAACTACCTTCCGTGTGTCTGGCGGCTACACAGGTGAAGACGGTATCCTCGTGACCAACAAAGACAAATACACCCGCTATAATTTTAATGCTTTCCTGGGTACGGAGCTGACTAAAAACCTGACGGCCAGTGTAAACCTGTTCTACAAAAAAAGCGACCGTACCACGCCAGCCGATTTTGGCAGCCTGTTCTATAACGCTATCACCTATAGTTCGTATATCCCTACAGGTTATGGCAAGGCGGCCAACGGTGATATACTGCCTTATAATACGCCCAATAACGTAGTGAGAACAGAACCGGTGAACACCACTTTCGGCGACAACCTGCGCCTGTTCGGTAAACTGGAATACAACCCACTGAACGGGTTAAAAATCACCGGAGAATATACCTACGACAAAAAGAGCCAGGACGACCGGAAAATACAGGGCAAGAATGAATATATCAACGCTGCCACCTACGACCGCCAATTCCTGAACAACAATACCCGTTACACGCGGAGCAACGACCAGACCGTATACCAGGCCGTGAACCTCTACGCCAGCTATACCAAATCGCTGGGGCAACATCATGCCACGCTGCTGCTGGGTACCAACCAGGAAATCAGTAAACAGGAAAGTTTTAATATCAACCGGCTGGATATTTTAAGTCCGCAGGTGCCTTCCCTGTCTACTTCCACCGGCACCATCGCCGGCGGCGACGGTTTCGGTGAATACGCCATCAGCGGCTATTTCGGCCGTATCAACTACGACTATAAAAACAAGTACCTGCTGGAACTGAATGGCCGTTTTGACGGTTCCAGCCGCTTTGCACCCGGACATCGTTTTGGTTTCTTCCCCTCCGTGTCCGCCGGCTGGAACGTGAGTGAAGAGCCGTTTATGAAATCACTTACTCCTGTGCTTTCTCAATGGAAACTGCGTGGTTCCTTCGGTGAAATCGGTAACCAGGTAGTGTATAGATGGGATAAATCGAATAGCAGGGTTCCTAACTACTACCCCTATATTCCCGGCATGGAGCCTTACAATGCCAGCTGGACAGACCCTACCAGCAATATCCGTTACGTATCGCTGGCCATGCCTGCACTGGTGAGCTCCGACTTTACCTGGGAAACAGTGCGCACACTCGATTTTGGTACCGACATCAGTTTGTTCCACGACCGTTTGAATACAACGTTTGACTGGTACCGTCGCAGCACATTGAACATGCTGGCGCCAGGCGCTGAGTTACCGGCTATCCTCGGTGCAGCCGCGCCATTGCAAAATGTGGCAGACCTGGAGTCCAAGGGCTGGGAACTGCAGATGTCGTGGAAAGACAAAATTCGTGCGGTGAGTTATTCCATTGGCTTCAACCTGTCCGACAGCCGTGCTTATATTACGCGGTATAATAATCCTGCCGGCCTGTTGAGCATCAATGCCAACGGAGGACTGGACAACTATTACACCGGTCAGCAAATCGGGGAGATATGGGGTTTCGTTACCCGTGGCTTTTATACGGTGGACGATTTTGAAAAAGGCTCCCTGGATGCCAACCTGCAAAAAGGGAAACTGTTGCCCGGCATCCCCGGCTATCGCGGTGTACCGCAGAACCCCGGTGATATCCGCTACGAAGATCTGAACGGTGACGGCCAGATTTTTACCGGCAACAATACCCTGGCCGATCCGGGGGACCGTAAAGTGATTGGTAACACCCAACGCCGTTTCCAGTTTGGCATCTTCGGCAACGCCTCCTGGAATAACTTCGATCTTTCGTTCTTCCTGCAGGGTGTCGGCAAAAGGGACCTATGGCTCAGTAATCAGCTCTACTGGCCTTATCTCAACCAGTTCGGTACCATGTATAAACACAATCTCAACTACTGGACGCCTTCCAATCCTGAAGGGTTTTATCCCCGCGGTTATCCTGATGGCGCGGGTAATTCCGACAGGAGCCGTTATGTGCAAACCAAATATTTATCCAACGGCGCTTACCTGCGGGTGAAGAATATCACGTTGGGATATACGCTGCCGAAATCATTGCTGAAACGTATTTTCATCGATAATATCCGTGTGTTCGCAACCGGTGAAAACCTGTTCACCTTCGATCACCTGCCTGATGGTATGGAAGCCGACGCTACTATCGTGAGCGATGGCGGTATTTATCCTTTCCTAAAAAAATACAGCTTTGGTATCAACGTCAATTTCTAACCGGCAAAACAACGCATCATGAACCGCATTCAACATATTGTTTCCGTTGCTGCCGCCGCTTTGCTGCTGCACAGTTGCCAGGGCAGGCTGGATCTTCAGCCCAAAGACCAGCTGACGGAAAAAACTACTTTTACCCAATACGATAACGTTAAGGCATATGCCTGGCAGTTTTACGAAGTATTTCCTGCGTATAGCCCTGCCAGTGTGAACAAGGAAATTGACGCAGACCTGTTTCTGAATGCCAATCCCAATGGCGAGTCCAACTGGATCTGGCAACGGGTTACCATTCCGTCGGCCTCCGATGATTATAAAGATCCCTACGCGCGTATCCGGGCCGTGAATATTATGCTGGACAACCTGGACCAGTCGCCGCTCTCTGCCCCGGATAAAGATCACTGGCGTAGTGTAGGCTATTTTTTCAGGGCCTATAGTTATGCCAACCTGGTGAATAAATACGGCGATGTGCAGTGGGTAGACAAAGCCCTGTCAGACGCCGATGCAGATCTGCTTTATGGCAAACGTAACCCCCGTGCGGAAGTAACGCAGAAAATACTGGACCAGCTGTTATGGGCGGAAGCGCATATTAAGCCGGCCGGTGACGGACCTAACACTATCAACGTACATGTCGTGCGGGCGTTGATTGCCCGTTTCGGACTGATAGAAGGTACCTGGCGTAAGTACCATCAGCTGGGCGATCCGCTGCCTTACCTGCGTGCCAGCGCTGCCGCCGCCGCCAAACTGGTGGCAGATTTTCCGCAGCTGAATCCCAATTACGATCTGGATTTTAACAGCGAATCACTGGCCGGTGTACCAGGTATCCTGTTGTATAAACAGTACGAACAAACGCAGGTATCGCATACGCTGGCATCGCTGGCGCGTAACTCTGCCGGTCGCTGGGACCTTACCAAAAAAGCGGTGGACATGTACCTGATGACAGACGGGCAAACCCGCTGGACCAGCCCTTCTTTCGCGGGCGATAAATCTCCGTACACCGAGTTTCGTGGTAGAGATAAACGTTTATACTTTACCGTGCCACCGCCGTTTAAAGTGCTGGTCAATCACCCCAGCATGAACTGGCAACCGACCGGCAACCCGGCTGATGCGGAGTATTTCCCTGTTATGGCCGCTATCTCCGGACCTAAAAATAAAACACTGCCTACCCTCAACTGGCAAGGGCTTGTTGTACGCCAGGAACCGCACTTTGTGGACGATAACCAGGGACAACCTTTTGACGTAACATACACCGGTTACCGTTTTTATAAGTTCAGCAACAAGATCCAGATGATCCAGAATGCCGACATCAACGACGCCCCCATTTTCCGGATGGGAGAGGTGCTGATCAATTATGCCGAAGCCAAATATGAACTGGGTGAGTTTGACCAGGGTGTTGCCGATCTGACGGTTAATAAACTCCGGGCCCGCGGTGGTGTGGCGCCCTTAGTGCTGGCTGCCATCCCGGACGATCCTACCCGTGATGTAACGGTAACGCCTATACTCTGGGAAATACGCCGGGAACGTGCCGTGGAGTTAATGGGAGAATCCTTCCGTTTTGATGACCTGCGCCGCTGGAAAAAAATGGATTATGCCATACAACAGAAACTGGGACGGTGGATTAAAAAAGGTACCGATGTAGCCGCGACTGCGCCTATCCCTATTCAAAACGGCGCCACGGAAGGCTATATCGCTTACGAGAAAGTGCCGCCCGCGCCTTTTCCTGACTATTATTATCTTTATCCGATACCATCCAATCAAACGGTGCTGAACCCCAGTCTGGGACAGAACCCCGGATGGAAATAACCCGTAAAATATGAACGTGATGATGAAAAAAATTGCTCTTCCGCTCCTGTCAGTCCTATTGCTGGCAGGGGTGTCTTTACAGGCCCGGCAGCGGCCCAACATCGTGTTTATCCTGGCTGATGACCTGGGATACGGCGACCTGGGCGTTTATGGTCAGCAAAAAATCAAAACACCCAATATAGACCGGCTGGCGCATCAGGGCATGTTGTTCACCCGTTTTTATGCCGGCACCTCCGTCTGTGCGCCTTCCCGTTCTTCGCTGCTGACCGGTCAGCATACCGGCCATACTTTTGTGCGCGGCAACAAGGAGATACAGCCGGAAGGCCAGGAACCGCTGGCAGACACCGTTCAGAGCTACGCTAAAATGTTGCAGCAGGCAGGGTATGTAACCGGCGCTTTCGGTAAGTGGGGACTGGGGATGGTAGGCACCAGCGGTGCGCCTGATAAAAAAGGTTTCGATGTATTTTACGGGTACAACTGCCAGCGTCAATCACATCGTTATTATCCCACACATCTGTGGAGCAACAATACACGCATTGAGCTGGAAGGCAATGATCTCACGCAGAAAAAAGTATATGCGCCGGAGTTAATCCAACAGCAGACATTGGCTTTTATTGAAAACAACCGTAACAAACCTTTCTTCCTGTTTGTACCGTCTATCCTGCCGCATGCGGAATTACAGGGACCTGATGACCAGTACTACAAACAGTATGAAAATGCTTTTGAAGAAAAGCCTTATAAAGGCAATGATTATGGTCCGGGTGCACTGGTACCGGGTTATGCCTCCGTGGAAAAACCGCATGCCACTTACGCCGCCATGGTCAGCCGTCTGGATGCCTATGTAGGCCAGATCCTCGACAAGCTGGACCAGCTGGGACTTACCCAAAATACAATTGTCATCTTCACCAGCGATAATGGCGCACACCGGGAAGGCGGCGCTGATCCGGTATTCTTTAACGGTTCCGGTGGCTTGCGTGGTTACAAGCGCGATTTGTATGAAGGTGGTATTCGTACGCCCTTCATCGTTAAATGGCCGGGTAAAGTGAAAGCTGACAGCCGTAGCAACTTCATGGGCGCCTTCTGGGACCTCATGCCTACGTTTACGCAGATCGCCGGTGCGCCTAAGCCGCCTTATACCGATGGGGTGTCTATCGTGCCTACCCTCACGGGTAAAGGTAAACAGGCACAGCATACTTACCTGTACTGGGAGTTTCATGAAGATAATGGCACCCAGGCCGTCAGAATGGGTAAATGGAAAGGTTTCCGTAAAGGCGTGATGAAAAATGCGCAGGCGCCGCTGGAACTGTACAACCTCGATAAAGACCCGGCAGAGCAGCATAACGTGGCCGCAGCTCATCCGGATATTGTCAAAAAAATAGAAGGTTATATGCAGGAGGCACACCTCGAAAGTCCGGTGTTTCCGCTGATAACAAAATAAAAACATCCACAGCCAGTCCGTTATCGGGCTGGCTGTGTTGCATGAACGCATATTTTTTTGTACTATTAGGTACGTTAAAATTCCCGTTTATGCATACACGCCGTAATTTTCTGCAACAGGTGGCGGCCGCCACCATGGCTATCCCGCTGACGTCGTTGTCCAGCCTGGCTGCCATGTCCCGGTATGATGGGCCGGTATTGAAAGTCGCCCTGATGGGCCTTGGCGGTTATGCCAACCGCGTGGCGGAAGCGATGCAGTCCTGCACCAAAGCCAAACTCACCGGCATTGTCAGTGGTACGCCTTCCAAAATAAAAGACTGGCAAAACAAATACGCTATCCCCGAAAAGAACTGCTACAGTTACGATACATTCGATCAAATCAAAAACAATCCGGATATCGATGTGGTATATGTGACCACACCCAATGCCCTGCATCATGATAATGTGCTGCGCGCTGCCGCCGCAGGCAAACATGTGATCTGTGAAAAGCCTATGGCGCTCAATGCCAGGGAAGGCCGGGAAATGATTGCCGCCTGTAAAAAGGCCGGTGTACAGTTGTTGGTAGGTTACCGCATGCATTTTGAACCCAAGACGCTGGAAGTGATAAGGATGCGCAATGCCGGCGAGTTTGGAAAAATTATGTTTTTCCAGGGGCAGTGTGGTTTCCGTATTGGCGACCCCACTCAATGGCGGCTCAACAAAGCCCTGGCTGGCGGCGGTTCCATGATGGACATCGGTATTTATGCGCTCAACGGCGCCCGTTACATGGTGGGTGCAGAGCCGGTATGGGTGACGGCACAGGAAACCAAAACCGACCCGGTGAAATTTAAGGAAGGCGTAGATGAGACCATACAGTTCCAGCTGGGCTTTCCGGATGGTACCGTCGCTTCCTGTTTATCCACTTACAACATGAATTACCTCGATCGTTTCTTTTTAAACGGTGAGAAAGGTTTCGCGGAGCTGCAGCCTTCTACCGGGTATGGTCCTATCCGCGGGCGTACGCATAAAGGCGAACTTACACAACCACATAAAACGCATCAAACCGTGCAGATGGACGAGATGGCTGGCATCCTGCTGGAAGGTAAACAGCCGCTGGTGCCGGTCAACGGGGAAGAAGCATTAAAAGACCTGCAGATCATCGACGCTATTTATCAGTCGGTGAAAACAGGCCGCCGGGTGGACCTGCACCTGGGATAGTTATCCCCTGAAGGCATTGGGTGCTATCGATGTTTGTTTACGGAAGAAATTAGAGAAATGGGCGAGTTCTTCAAAGCCAAGACTGTAGGCAATTTCAGAGATGCTCCAGTCTGTTTGTTTCAGCAATATTTTGGCCTCCTGCAGTATTCTGCTGCTGATGGCTTCCGTAGTCGTTTTGCCGGTTTGTTCCTTTAATACTTTATTGAGATGATTGACATGTACCGCCAGCTGGTCGGCATAGTCTTTTGCGGTGCGCAGCCGGATGCGGTGTTGCGGGGAAGCTACCGGAAACTGCCGTTCCAGCAGTTCGGTGAACAGGGAGGATACCCTGGCGGCTGCATTGTGTGCGGGGTTTAAAATGCCGACCGGCTGTAGTTTCTGGCCGTAATGAATAAGTTCCATGACGTAGTTGCGCAGCAGGTCGTATTTATAAAGATAGTCAGACGTCAGCTCCTTGTGCATTTTCTGAAAGATGTGCCGGATTTCACCGGCCTCTTCATCGGACAGCTGGAATACCGGCACACCACCGGGACGATAGATGGGCAGCTCTTCCAGTATCACCCCGCTTTTATGGCGGGTGAGGAATTCGTCGTTGAAAATACAGAAGATACCGTGCTGGTCGTCGTCCAGTGGTACCCAATTGTAGGGAATTCTTGGTGTAGCAAACAGCAGGGCATTTTTTTCGATGTGTATGACCTTGTCCGCATATTCTGCGCGGTTTTTTCCCAATATAAGGCTGATTTTATAGTAAGCGCGCCGGTTGTAGGGCATCACATGTTTGCTGACCTCTTCCGTTTTAAACACGTTAAAATGGCCGATCTCCCGGTGAGCATCTTCCGGTTCCCGGGTTTTGGTTTTTTTATAGAAATCTTCCAGCGTACTAATATCCATTGTAAATCGGATTTACAGTATCCGAAGGTACGAAATGCCGGTCATCTTCCCCTGATTTGAATTTTGCAAATAATGGATTGATACGCACAACCAGCCGCAACAATAACGGTTCTACCTTTGTATTATTCAAACAAAAAAAAGTATTTATGACATCCCGGAAAAAAATAGCACTGGTAACCGGCGGTAGCCGCGGACTAGGTAGAAATATGGCTTTACGCATTGCAGAAAAAGGTATCGATGTGGTGATCACCTATCACAGCCGTAAAGACGAGGCCGATGCAGTGGTAGCGGCCATTGAAAAAAGCGGTGGTAAAGCAGCTGCCCTTCAGCTGGATAGCAGTAATATCAAAGGGTTTCCTGATTTCTTCCGCCGGCTGAAAACAGTGCTGGCAGATATTTTCCAGGCAGATCATTTTGACTTCCTGGTGAACAATGCCGGTACAGCCTTGTATAAACCTTTCGCAGAAGCTACCGAAGAAGAATTCGACACTGCATTAAACATTCACTATAAAGGTGTGTTTTTCCTGACACAGCAGGCTTTGCCTTTGCTCAACGATGGTGGCCGGATTATTAATCTTTCTTCCGGTCTGGCCCGTTTTGCCTATGCCGGCAGCGCTATTTATGGTTCCATGAAAAGCGCCGTAGATTCCCTCACCCGTTACCTGGCGCTGGAACTGGGGCCACGCCGTATCGCGGTTAATTCCGTTGCACCGGGCGCTATTGAAACCGATTTTGGAGGCGGCCGTGTAAGGGATACGCCGGAGATCAACAAGAATATCGCGAATGCTACCGCACTGGGACGTGTGGGGCTACCGGAGGATATCGGCGGCGTAGTGGCTTTCCTGCTGACAGAAGATGGCAGATGGATTAACGGGCAACGGATAGAGGTATCGGGAGGAATACATCTCTAACAGTGACGGATATGATTACTGCTGATTTCGCTGATTCGTGATTTGGGCGGCTATTATTTAGGTAGATGAAAATAAAAACAGCCATGGACAAGATGCCATGGCTGTTTTTATTTTTTTATTCCCGTTGTGATTTTCCTTTGTTTCCTGCGAATAATAATCAGGTATTATTTGCTCCAAACAATCTTCGCCGGCTTCGTTTCCGCAGAGCTGGTACCAATGCGGATGATGAATTCACCGGGTTCCCATACATACTGGAGGTTGCTGTTATAGAACTTCAGGTCCTGTGTGGAAATGGGGAAAGATACTTCCTTGCTTTCGCCGGGTTGCAGGGATATTTTACGGAAACCGATGAGGTCCTGAACGGAGCGGGTAACCGAGGCTACGGGGTCGCTGAGGTAGAGCTGCACTACTTCTTCGCCTGCGTATTTGCCGGTGTTGGTAACGGTGACACTGGCAGTGATGGTTTCGTTACCGGCGGGGTTTGACTTGCTTACTTTCACATCGCTGTAGGCGAAGGTGGTGTAGCTGAGGCCATAACCAAAAGGATACAGCGGTGTATTGGGAACATCGAGGTAATCGGATTTGAATTTCTGGAAAGTGTTGCCTTCCAGTGGGCGGCCGGTATGTTTATGATTGTAAAAGACCGGTATCTGTCCTACGTTACGGGGGAAGCTGGCAGTGATTTTGCCGGATGGGTTGTAATGGCCAAACAACACATCAGCGATGGCATTGCCTGCTTCGGTGCCGGCAAACCAGGTATCAAGGATGGCAGTCACATGAGCATCTTCCCAGGTAAGGGTGAGCGGACGGCCATTCATGAGTACGAGTACCACCGGTTTACCGGTTTTCACCAGTGCTTTAAGCAGTATCTGCTGGCTTTCGGGAATGTCGAGGTTGCTGCGGCTGGCACTTTCACCGCTCATTTCGGAGGCTTCACCCAATACGGCAACTACCACATCGGCTTTGTTAGCGGCATCGAGCGCTTCCTGCAGCATGGCTTCGGGGGTACGGCTGTCCATTTCGGCACGGGGGCCGAATACATTCACATTTTTGGCGAGCGTGGTATCGTCGGTAAGGTTGGCGCCTTTGGCGTACAGTACTTTTACGTTGTTGCCGGCTACGTTACGGATACCTTCGCGGACAGTGATGGCCTGTTGCAGGTCGCCGGATACGGCCCAGGTGCCGAGCATGTTGTTTTTGCTGTCGGCCAGCGGACCTACGAGGGCAATGGTGCCTTTGCCGGCCAGCGGCAGTGTTTGCCGTTCATTCTTCAGCAGCACGAAGGAACGGGCCGCAATTTCACGCGCAGCGCTTCTGTTGGCCGGTGTGAGGATATCTTTAGCGGGGCGGTCTTCTTTGATATAACGATAGGGATCTTCGAAGAGTCCCAGTTTGTACTTGGTTTCCAGTACGCGGCGGCAGGCATTGTTAATGTCCTGCAGTGTTACTTTACCTTCCTGTAATGATTTTTTCAGGGTGGTCAGGAATCCTTCGCCCACCATATCCATATCCAGACCGGCTTTGAGTGCCAGGGCGGATACCGTTTGCAGGTCGCCCAGGCCATGGGCCATCATTTCATTGACAGCGGTGTAGTCGCTTACTACCAGACCTTTGAAGCCCCATTGTTTGCGGAGCAGGTCGGAGAGCAGCCATTTGTTGGCCGTTGCGGGCACCGCATCCACATCGTTGAAGGAGGTCATGATACTGCCTGCGCCGGCATCGATGGCGGCTTTATAGGGAGGGAGATAGTACTGGTACATTTTGATGCGGCTCATGTCTACGGAGTTGTAGTCGCGGCCTCCTTCTGCGGCGCCGTAGAGGGCGAAGTGTTTTACGCAGGCCATGAGGGTGTTACCCTGACTGTAATCTTTGCCCTGGTAGCCTCGCACCATGGCTTCGGCGATGCGGGAGCCCAGGTAAGGGTCTTCACCGGAACCTTCTGCAATACGGCCCCATCGCGGATCGCGGCTGATGTCTACCATGGGGGAGTAGGCCCAGGAGAGACCGTCAGCGGTACCTTCCTGCGCAGCAATACGGGCGCTGCGTTCTATCAGTCCCATATCCCAGGAAGCGGAGAGACCTAATGGAATAGGGAAAATGGTTTTGTGCCCGTGGATAATGTCCAGCCCGAAAATAAGAGGGATATGCAGGCGGGAATTTTTAACGGCGATGTCCTGTATTTTACGGATTTTATCGGGACCGGTGATGCCGAAAAGTCCGCCTACGTTGCCTTTACGGATATTATCATCCACTCCCTGGCTGACCACCGAACCGGTAACGGTGCCCCCTCCCGGTACTACCAGGTTGAGTTGACCGATTTTTTCTTCTAATGTCATTTTGCCCATCAGGTTGTTGATGTAGGCATTCATTTTTGCATCCTGTGCATGTGTTTCCATGGCGACTACCATCAGTAGTCCGATTAATATCTTCTTCATCTCGTGTATTTTAAAGCCTGTTGGCAGGGCATGTCAGGGTATACGATATGATACAAAGGCTAGTTTCCGGCCATCGGGTGACCACGAAGGTACATTGATTGTGCCTTGTCCCCCAAAGAAAACCGGTGTTAAATCACGAACGGTCTGTGTAACGATGTCGAGTAAACGTAGTTGCACGTCTTTTCCGAAAGGGTGTTCCTGGCGCTGGTCTTCCATGAAGCTGAGAAATACCACCCATCTCCCGTTGGGCGAGGGATGCGGAAACCAATTAGCATAGCGGTCGTCGGTGAGCTGCTCCGGGTCGCGGCCATCAGCGGCCATCCGCCAGATCTGCATGCGGCCGCTGCGATAGGAATTGAAATAAATGTACCGGCCATCGGGAGAATAGTCCGGCCCGTCATCCAGGCCTTTCTCCCGGGTGAGGCGCTTTTCGGGGCCTCCGGCAGCGGGAATGGTGTAGATATCGAAGTCGCCGTTACGAAGTCCGACGAAAGCCAGCGTTTTACTGTCAGGACTCCAGCCATGCCAGTAGGAGGGCGACTGTGCGGTGAGTTGTTGCAAAGGACCACCTTCAGCGGAAGCGGTGAAAATATGGGAACCGCTGATACCGCCGCTGATAGCCAGTTGAGAGCCATCCGGAGAGAAACCGTGATCGTTGTTGGCCTGCAGGGTACTGTCAAAAGGTAACTCGTCCACGATACGGTCGTTTAGCCAGTACCGGTATAACCTGCCTTTTTTGTTGAAAAGAAGGTAACGGCCATCTTTCGACCAGTTAGGTGCTTCCAGCAGGGCCGCTTCGGAATACACCACGCGGCGTTTGCCGGTAGCGATGTCAATGGTTTCGAGGTAGCTATGTACGCCGGCCGGCGCCTGTGCCTGGAGACAACCCGCGTAAAAAAGAAAGGCAAGGATGCCTGTCAGAATACGTATAGTCATGTGTGTGATACGGCAGGGTTTCAGGAATAATTGTCTGTCGGGGGAAAGCTCTGCTATAGGGGCCTGGTACAATGGAAAGATAAAAAGTCTTTTTGATATGAACGAGGGAATTTTCAGGGAAGATAAAGGGTAAGCCTCCGGAACGTTCCGGAGGCTTACCTGTATGGCCTATCGTATGGTTATATCCAGTGTCTTTACCACACTTTTCTGTTGATCTTTGTTGATGTTGGCCCCTACAAAAGTAGCCTTATAGGTACCCGGTGTGGTGTACTGGTAGTTGTAAGGAAACTTACTCATGTTCTCTCCCACGTTTTTAATGGGTACGCCGGCATCCGGTGTGACCTTTTGCAGGTTCAGCGGTCCCATGAAAACCCAGGCCTCCGCCGGGGCGGCGAGGTCTTTATTGGTGGCGCCGGTGATCACCAGTGAAGTACCTGCTGAGATAGTCCAGGCATAGGTGTTGGCGATCTTGTAGGACACCCATCCGGGGCTGAAGCTGGAGTTGCCGTAGTTGATAATAGCAGTGTTAAAAGCATTGAGATTGCCGATCAGGTAAGTGGTGCCATCTTTCAGGTTATTGTTGACCGTCAGGTTGGTGATGGTCCACTTATTCTGTACGGAGCCGGCTACAGCAGTATACCGGAACGCGAGATAGACAGGCTTCCCCGCGTTGGCGAAGTCCGAAAGATCGATCGGGCCGGAGTTGGCAGCGGCGCCGGCAGACAGTACCGCTTTGCCGGTAATATCCGTCCAGCTGGCTTTCCCGATGTTGGCAAGCGTAATGGCCGTATCTGCAGCTACGCCGGCGAAATCGGCGGATACCATTACCTGCAGGGAGTTGGGTTGACTGCCATTCGCTCTCGCGGAGGTAAACTGTAATACCGGCGTACCGGCTTGTGTGGTGCGGTCGCGGTATTCATAGCGGCTGCCGGGAAGACCGGCATAAAACGTAATAAAATCCGGCTGTCCGCTGAATTGAAATGC
Organism: Chitinophaga qingshengii; assembly: GCF_014529935.1. GTDB lineage: Bacteria > Bacteroidota > Bacteroidia > Chitinophagales > Chitinophagaceae > Chitinophaga > Chitinophaga qingshengii. The sequence continues at coordinate 1,513,691 of NZ_JACVFC010000001.1, read as the reverse complement.
GATGGTGTCGTTTACGCTGTAACTGTTTTTGGCTACGGTAGCGTCGAAGTCCGGCGATTTGAGCGGCAGCTCTTTTTTACAGGCGATGCTGGTCAGCAGTACGGCGATCGCGGCGATATATCGGAAACGTATATACGAAGATTGCATGAAGAGTAAATTTACCAGCCGGGATTTTGCACGGCTGCTTTGTTAACGGAAATTTCGTTGCTGGGAATCGGGTACAGCAGATGTTTTTCGGACACATTGTTGCCGGCGATAGCGCCATAGGCGTAGGTGCCGTTATAGGCTTTAAATTCTGCTGCTACTGCTTTCATGGTAGGGATGAAAATGCCCCAGCGGATCAGGTCCGGTCTTCTGAATGTTTCGAAACAAAGCTCCCGGGCGCGTTCATCCTGTATGGCCTGGAGAAAAGCTTGCTGACCGAGGCCCGCCGGCAGATCGGCCACTGCGCTGGGAGTATTGACCGGCAAGCCGTAACCCCGTCTGCGTACCATATTGATGGCGTCGTACGCTGTTTGGGTAGGACCGTTGACCTGGTTTTCTGCTTCTGCCAGCATCAGCAGCACATCGGCATAGCGCAGCAGCGGGAAGTTGGTGCCGGTATAGTTTTTATCTTTTGGTGTCAGTGTTTCGTAGGTGCGGCGCCATTTGGCAGCGCAGCGGTCATAGATTTTATTGGCGGCGTAGTATACGCGGGCGCCGGCTGCATTGTAGGAAAAAGCGCCGATATTCCAATCCCGGCGAAGATCCCCTTTGCCGTACAGTTTATAGAGCCTTTCGGTAATACGGACGGTACCGTAGCAGTAGCCGGAATCGGCGTAGTTAGGGGCCGTATAGCCGATGCCGATATCATTGCCCAGGCGGCCGTTGGAGGTGTAGCCGTCGGTGCGGTTACCTTTCTGTTCGGCTTCCCACATGGTTTCATGGACATCGTATTTTTCCTGCATCTCGTTGACGAACACCTGGCTATAGCCGCTGTTGTTATCGCCGTCGGGATTGACAGCTGCGGAAATCAGGTAATGTTCACCGGAGGCCTGTACTTTGGATGCCCATTTCAGGGCATCGGCGTATTTGCTGTTGTCCAGCAGCGGGTACCCGGCCATGGTAAGGCATACCCGGGCGAGAACACCTTCTACGGCAGTTTTGCTGACACGGCTGCTGTAGCCCAGGCTGGTGGAGGTATACACGTAGTTCTCTGCTTTCTGCATATCGTCCAGTATCTGGGCATATACCTCCCGGGCCGGGGTACGTGGACGGGTAATGTCGCTGGGAGAGGCGGTGGGCTTGGTTTGCAGCGGTACATCACCATAGGTGCTCACCAGCATAAAGTAATAATAGCCTCTTAAAAACAGCGCTTCTCCCAGGATGGCTTTTCGTTTGGTATCGTCCATGGGGGCCAGATCGATGTTTTTAATCAGCTGGTTGGCACGCTCAATACCCACGTAAAGGGTTGCCCACATACCATTGACATAAGGCTCCGTATAGTCGTAGTTATACACCCAGGCGCCGCTGGTGGAAGAAGCGGTGGCACGGAAACATTCATCGGTGCCGCAACCCAGGTAAAAGAACATGGCATCGCCGTAGAGGGCGGCGGATGACAGCGGTTGGTAGGCCCCTGCCAGTGCGCTCATGAGTTTACTTTCGGTGTTGTAATAATCATCGGGCGTCAGGAAATCCGTTGGCTGGGTGCCGAGGAATTTCTTACAACCGGAAAGCCCCAGGCAAAGGAATATGCTGTAGAGAAAATATCGTTTCATGGTTCAATTGCTTTATACGGTTTAGAAAGACAGGTTGGCACCAAAGGTGATAGTCCTGGAACGGGGATACGATGAATAATCGAAGCCCGGCGTCAGCACGGAGTTGAAGGTGCTCACCTCCGGGTCCATGCCCTTGTATTTGGTCCAGGTGATTACATTTTGTGCGGCGGCATAGATACGCAGGCTGTTGATCTTAAGCCGGGAGGTGATATTCCTGGGGAGGTTGTATCCCAGCGCCAGCGTTTTCAGACGGAGATAGGAGCCGTCTTCCACAGTGCGGGAGGAATATCCGCCGCCATAATAACCATTTACCCGGAACATGTCACTGCTGGTGTTGGTCGGCGTCCATCTGTCGGCGTAGCTGGCAAACTGGTTGAGATAACTGCGTTTGAAGATATTGCCTTCAAACAGCAGGCGGTTCACGTTCAGGATATCGTTACCATAAGACCACTGGAAAAAGATGTTCAGATCAAACTGTTTGTAGGTAAAGCTGTTGTTGAAACCACCGGTATGGATAGGCAGCCCCCTGCCGATAACCGTATAGTCGGAAGCGTTTACTACGCCGTCGCCGTTGATATCGCGGTATTTGATGTCACCGGGTTTAATGAGGCCGCGGGTATTGCCGTTGGTGGGCACATTGTCTTTGAGGATGTAACCGCCGCCGGTGGTTTTGTTGAAGTCGTCGTAGCCGTATACGCCATCCCAGATGAACCCATAGATGTTACCCAGCGGCATCCCGATTTTAGAAATATAGGCAGGGAGAGAGGACCAGTTATTGTCCCAGGAAACGGCAGCGGTGATCGTTTCTTGTCCTTCCGTCAGGGAAAGCACCTTGCTTTGGTTGAAGGAGATGTTGAAGCTGCTGTTCCAGGTAAAGTTCTTTTTGTTCACCGGTGTGGCGCTGATAGCCAGCTCCAGGCCCTGGTTTTGCATACTGCCGATGTTTTTGTAGGCAGCTGCATAACCGGTAGAAGTGGGCATGCTGGCATTCAGCAGCAAATCGTTGGTGCGTTTACGGTATACGTCCACGGTAACGGATAACAGGTTTCGGAAGAAGGAAAGGTCCAATCCGGCATTGAGTTGCGCTGTGGTTTCCCACTTCAGGTTGGGATTGGCAATAGTGCGCGGTATCATGCTGCTTTGATAGGCATTGTTGAAAATATAGGTGCTGCCGATAGGCAATCCGTAAGTAGCCATGTACGCGAAATCATTTACACGGTTGTTGCCGGTGAGGCCGTAGGTGAGGCGCAGTTTACCATCGGACAGAACGGAGAGCCCTTTCATGAATTTTTCATCGGAAAAACGCCAGGCCACCGCGCCGGAAGGGAAGTAGGCCCAACGGTTGCCTTCCGCAAATTTGGAAGAAGCGTCTGCACGATAGGAAAGCGTGAAGAGGTATTTTGACTGATAGCTGTAATTCACTCTTCCCAGGAAAGACACCATATTCCACAGCGAGGTAGCGGCGCGGGTGGCGCTGGGCATGGGGGTGCCTTCATCCAGACCGGAAAGGCCCAGGCTTTCGTTGGGCAGGTTGCCGGAACCAAAGCCATAGGTGGAGGTTTTGCCCCCCTGTTCGGTCATACCGGCTACTACATTGATACTGTGTTTTTTCCGGAACCGTTTGTTCCAGGTAAGGGTATTTTCATTGAGCCAGGTATCGCTGCCGGAGAAGCTGATGGAACCGTTAACGCCATAAGTAGCGCCCAGTGTAGTTCTTTTGCTGCCATACAGTGTCTGGGAGTTGTTGAACGATTCATAACGGACCAGGCTGTTGTCTACGCCACCGCTTACACGCAGTTTCAGTTCAGGAAGGATGGTATACTCTGCAAAACCATTGGCGGTAAGTACTTTAGAGATGTTTCTCCGTTGCAGGTTACGTTGGTTGATGACCGGGTTGATACGATAATCCTGCCCGATGTCGATGTTGTCGTCGAAGAGTTCCTCTTCCAGGCCGGGGCCGGACTGTGGCGCGTTGAGCGGGGCAGAACCGAATACGCCATAAAGCAGACCGGTGGCCACGCTGTTGCTGGCAGGGGAGGGACTGATACCCGAACGCAGCAGATAGCTGTAGTTGATATTGATACCTACTTTCAGTCTTTTGTTGACTTCCTGGTCCAGCCGTACCCGGCCCTGGTACCGTTTGTAATACGAGTTAATGATGGTGCCCTGCTGGTCATAGGCCGAACCGGAGATAGCGTAACGGGTGGATTTGTTGCCACCGGAGAGCGACAGGTTATGGCTGCGCATGGGCGCGTCGCGGAACATCATGTCCTGCCAGTCGATGCCTTTTACGGATTTGTAGGAGTCCGGTGTTTTGCCATCACGGAGGTAGATGGCAGTGGGACTGGTAGTATCAGTAGGGTTGTCGTCTCTTTCCAGCTGATAACGCACATATTCATAGGGCGACATCAGGTCTATCTTTTTCAGGTTGTGTTGCCATCCGTAGGTGGTGGAAAAAGTGAGGGTTGGTTTACCTTCCTTACCTCTTTTAGTGGAGATGATGATGACGCCATTAGCGCCACGGGCGCCATAGATAGCGGTAGCGGAGGCGTCTTTCAGCACTTCGATGTTTTCTATGTCTTCCGGGTTCAGGGCATTGTTGTCCGGATTTTCGATCGGGAAACCATCTATCACGTAGAGTGGAGAGTTATCCTGCGAAATAGAGTTGTTACCACGGATCACGATGTTGATGGCGGATCCGGGCTGGCCGTCTACAGAACTGACCTGTACGCCGGCGACACGGCCTGCCAGGAACTCTTCAAAGGAACGGACAGGCGCATTCATAGCGTCTTTCATGTTTACTTTTTCTACAGAACCGGTCAGGTCTCTTTTTCTGACGGCACCGTAACCGACTACCATCACATCGTTGAGGGTAGAGGCTTCCGGTGTCAGCTCAACGGAGAGTGTCAGCACTTCGTTTTTTTTGTAGCGGTAGTTGTCCACCACTTTCTTACTGTAACCTATGTACGAAAACGTCAGGATGTAATTGTTGTCCGGCAGGTTACGGAAAGTAAAGAGACCGCTTTCATCGGTGACGGTAGCGGCTTTGTATTTGGCTATTTTACCGGATATCTCTACGGACACTCCGGGCAGGGCAACATTTTTATCGTCTGTTACCAGCCCTTTAATAGCTGTTTTATCCTGCGCCTGTAACGATCGCCAGGGCAACAGGAGTAGTAGTAATAAGGCCAGTGCCAAAGGAGGTAGTCTTAGCTTCATATGTGTAGTTTTAGGACAATACAATCTTGCTTCCCCGCGGGGGAAGATGATACATGGTGTAGCGTATTTTTATTTTTTGTTGATGAAATAACCGCTGGCTGTTGAATCTACGTGCAGGTCATTCAGGGCAGCCAGTGTTACCAGTATGTCATCCAATGATTTGGTTGTTTTGATGTCGCCGGTATATTTTCTCCGCTGCAATTGCAGTGTGGACGCATAAGTTATGGATATACCGTATTGATGGCTGATAGCATTAAATACTTTGTTTAGCGGTGTATTGTTAAAGTGAAATATACTGTCTTTAAAAACGAAGGAACCTTCCTCCGGAGCAACAGCCTTTAGAGCGTGTGTTGTTTTCTCTGCGGGGAGCAGGCGTTGTGCGTTGTTGCCGGCATGATAGCTATCGCCGGGCGACAGGTACAGCGGCGCTGTTTTTTCCTGGCGGTTGTGTACCATCACACGGCCGGATATCAGCTGTAGCCTGCCGGTAGCGGCACTGTCGTAGGCAATGATTTTAAACACGGTTCCTAACACGGTAGCGGTAAACCGTTTGGTATTGACACTAAAACGGTGATGTGCATCGGGAGCGATTTCAAACAGCGCTTCCCCGTTGAGCCGTATGTCTTTGCCGGCGGCGGGCCAGGGTACCGGCAGGTGCAGGGTAGAACGTGGCCATAAAGTGATGGCGGTGCCGTCGGGCAGCCGCAGCAGGTGCTTATGGCCGCTGGTATTCATGATAACAGAATCGTGAGCCACCGGAGCGGATACACCGGCAGATTGTGCGATGGGAACTGTAACAGGTGCAGGATGCGGCCACCGGTACAGGGCGGCTACAAGAACAGCGGCAGCGGTTCCCACGGTAAGCGGTATACGCCATTTCCGGTAGCGAGCCGGCGCCTGTAGGGTAAATAACCTTTCCTGTTCAGCCCATATTTCCCCGCGCAGGCGGGTGCTGAGCTGCAGGGTGTCAGCGTCTTCTACGGGGGGCAACTGCTGTCCGGTGGCGTCCAGCCACTTCAGCAGCAAAGCTGTTTCCTGCGGACTACAGTCGCCCCGCCGGTATTTTTCTATCAGTTGGTATAATATGTCTGATGTTGGTTGATCCTGCCCCATGAAAACGGTTTCTGTAGCTTAGTCGTATGCCGGCATACAGATAACCATTCCGATGGAAATTTTTTTTTCAGGAGATGAATATCTTGTTTTTCAGAAAACCGATGATTTCCTGTTGCGCCGTAGTGGCGGCTTTTTCTATCGCGGTTCTTAACAGAAAGGCATGACGGGTGCCCGGGTAAAAAGAATAGGTAACGGCCACGGCGGCCAGTACCATTTTGTTGAATAACTGCCTGCCGTCCTCGTGGAGCGGATCTTTATCCGATCCAATGATTAAGGTGGGAGGATAGCCGGAAAAATCGTTTTGTATCACGGAGGCCAAACGGTTCTTTGCATGGGTAACATCACCCAGGTACATATCCCAGAGTTGTTTCATCAGGTCTTTCGTTAAGCCATACCCTTCCGCATACTGAATATAGGAGGGCGTGTCGAATTGGTAGTTTAACGGTGGATAGGCTACTACCAGTCCCTTCAGGGTAATGTCGTTTTCCATTGCCTGTTGCAAGAGGGCTATGGCGAGGTTGCCTCCGGAACTGTCGCCGCCTACCGCTATGCTGCCTGCGTTTGCCCGGATATCATCTGCATGCGCAATTATCCACTGCAGAGCGGTGAAAGCGTCGTTGATGGCATAAGGAAACGGGTGTTCCGGCGCCAGCCGGTAATTTACAGATATCACCATAAAATGCCCGCCGGCAGCCAGTTGACGGCATAGGTCATCATGTGTCTGTAAATTGCCTCTTACCCAACCACCGCCATGCAGGAAAAGCAGTACCGGTAATTTTTCAGGAGTGGTTTGCTGCCGGTAAATCCTGATGGACAAATCCTGGTGTATTTGTTTGTCTGTTACATCTTTAACCGGCATTTTTTCTTTTGACCATCGGGTGGCCGCCTCTTCCAGTTCTTTTCTAAAGGCCGCCAGATTGATTTTTTCCATCGTTTATAAAATTATTTATGCAAATTTGATTTTTATGATCTATCGCTGATAGTATGTACTTTTTTGTGTAATACTTACTTTTAGGAAAGAATTGGACTGATACACATATGCCGGAATTTCAGCACGACGGAAAAGTTTATTATAACCCTATAGAGTTCGCCTTGTCTCATATAGGAGGTACCTGGAAAATGCCTATTCTATGGCGTCTGCGGGATAAGACCCTGCGCTATGGCGAACTCAAAAAAGATATTCCGCATATCACGCATAAAATGCTGACCACGCAGTTGAAAGACCTCGAGGCATCCGGACTGATACACCGGCAGGTGTATGCCGCTGTGCCGCCTAAAGTGGAGTATAGCATTACCGAAAAGGGAAAGGAGGCGCTTCCGGTGGTGGAAACACTCATCCGCTATGGAAAGAAACTCATGAAGGAATATGGTATTGAACACCCGTAACCTTACAGTAACAGGGAGGTAAGACTGTCTTTCAGCTGGGCCCGCAGCCTGCCGGAGGCTATGTTCAGCTGGTTACGTACGGTCTGGCTGGATTTGGAGGAAAGAGTGGCGATCTCTTCCACAGAGAGCGCATCGATGTAATGCAGCCGGAATACGCTCCGGAGTTTCTCCGGTAATTCACTGAAATATTGATGGAACTTTTCGAGTTCTTCCCGGAATAGCACCGGGGCATAGGCATCCGTGCCTTCAGCATCCTGGAGGGCTTTAAACAGAAGACTATGTTTATGACGGATATGTTTTTTGCGCAGCGCATCAATGACCCGGTATTTAAGCAGGGTCATGAGGAAAGCTTCGGTGCGGTCCGGTACCGGAAACGCTGCCCGGTGCTGCCAGAGCTGGGTGAAGTAGTCCTGCATCACATCTTTACAATCGTCTGCATCCGGGATCACCTGGTAACAATAATTAAACAGCTTATCCCAGTGTTTTTCATAGATGTGCCGGTAGGCAACAGGGTCTCCGTTTTGAAATCTGGTCCAGTAATCCTGTTCTTTCAAAACATCTGTATTCATGACGCACAAAGTGATATGATCAACAATAATACAACATAACGTGGGTGGCTGTTTGGCACATACCCGTTTCCAAGATAGTAAAAAAGTAATCCTTTTTCCAATCGATGGCAATGAAGGAATGGGAAGAGGGGAAAATGGCCCGGTAATCCTGGCCGGGAGAGGGATGTTATTAAACGGTTAACAGAACCGGTACTGCCGGGGCATTTTTTTTGTATGGTGTTAAAAAAAACAGATCATGACAACAAAAAGAAAAGTTTCCCGCCCCAAACGGAAATGGTCGGCCCGGGTAACCAGCACCAGTAATGCCATGGACCTGAAAGGCGGCATTTTTAAATCCACCGATCCTGCGGAGATCGCCGCTTCCCTGAAACGCTCCGCCAGCCGCAGCAATCGTCGTAAAGGTACTCCTTATCAGTCGGCCATGTCTATGTTGAATTTTTATATCAACAGGGCCGGCAAAAATCTTCCTGAAAAACAGAAGAAGGTATTGGAAGAAGCGAAGGACGAACTCAGGAAAGTATTTCACCGCGAATAAATGCCCGGGCTATTTGTGACTTGCCTTGATTTTTTCAGTGCGGTAGCATCTATCAGGCCTTTCGGCTGGAAAATGTGTTACAGGCGGTCAACAAGGTATTACAGTTGGTGTAAAGGAGGGCTGGCGATAGTTGGTACGTGCCATCAGTTCATCGGCCAACCGGTAAATATGTTCCATGGTAGGCTGTTGGGTCCAGTCAATGGTACGGTGAAGATAGTGATTGAGCGGGGCCCAGCGGTGTGGTTCTCCATCCATGCTGATGACGAGGCTGGGTGTGGCCATCGCAGCGGCAATATGGGATATGGCCGTGCAGTTGCATACCAGGGCGCGGCTATTCCGGATCAGTTGCGCCATACAACCTAATGAAGTGCCTCCTGCGAGGTCAATAACCGGAAACCGCATATATCCTTTTACTTTCGCTGTCAGCTGTTTTTCCTGTGCCGTGCCGGTAAGGATAATTTTCCAGCCATCGCTGGCGAGGTAATCGGCTATGGCGGCGAAGTAGGCTGGAGGCCATTGCCGGGCTGCCACACTGGCGCCGGGGTGGATACAGATGTATTCAAACCCACCCATGCCTAATGCCAGCGCATCATAAGCCCTTTTATCTGCTGATGTCAGCGGGAATTCAAGCATAGTGTCTGTAGCCGGTATACCGGTATGTTCCAGCAAATGAAGATGCCGGTTAATTTCGTGTAGCCGTTCGGGATAGTTGATGAACAGCGGGCCGGGAGGCCTTTCGCCGGTAGGTACAAAACCTGCGGTATAGGTAGCTTTCCATTGCCGGACGATATCGTTTACAATGGAGCCGTTGCCCTGCATTTGTAATGCCAGGTCGTAATGCACCTGTTGCTGCTGTTGCATAAAAGCAGCGAATGCGGCGCTATCCGGTTCCTGCTCCGGTAGTCCGGGGTAACCGGGAAAATGAACCAGCGTATCAATATAATGAGAGAATCGTTCCTGGAAAGCCCCGGCGCATGGCAGTCCGGCGAGTGTGATATGCGCCTTGGGGTAAGCCAGCCGCAGCGCTCTGAAAGCAGGAACAGTGCAAAGAAGATCGCCCGGTTTCAGTGCCCTTAGCATGATAATACGTTGCACATTCTGTAACATAATCATGAACATTAATCGTTAGGTAAAAAATGACCGGTGCCTGATCATACCATAGATATGCCAATACACCGAAAGAAAAGGGATCACGGCGGAGGTGACCAGCATTACTGCGATATGGCGAAGGGTATGGCTGGTACCGGGCTGGCGGCTGAGTCATGAAATGCAGCATTTATACCCAGGGTGAACATAAGTGATGGTTATAGATGAACTTAATGGGTTAGTGGCAGTAGTTCAGGCGTTTCCTGAACTTTCCTCTTGTTCTTCTTCAGGTTCCCATTCAATCTTGTCGGCCTCTTCATCAGAGAGATTATTTTCTTCGTCGAGTACAGAATCAGTGTCTTCTACAGTCTCGCTTTCCGCTGGAGCCGGATTGCCGGATGGGTCAACACCAGCGCATATGCGCTGCGCTGCTGCACTTCGTAAAAACGATGGGCGTCTACGCCGGATGGTTGATATGAATGATGGAAATAACATAAGCATGATTTTAATATGCTATGTTCAAAGAATACGCCATGATGCCAGCGTGCATAGACCGCTGTTAAGGAAACGATTCTGCGGAAACCCTTACTCATCCAATCGGGGAAATGGATACAGAATGGGAGTTATTTTACAGCTTGTCTCCGTTAAAAAATCCCCGCTTAAGGCTGTACCCGTAAAAAACAGTATCTTTGCCCCCGCATTTTTAGCGAATGAATTATGAAACTGGAAGAACAACTACAACAGAGAAGCGGCCACCAATGTGAGTTGTGTGGCGCAACAGACAAACTGAACATGTATGATGTGGCCCCCCGCTCCGGTGACGGCCCGGACAGCACCGTACTGATTTGTGACACCTGTCGTGCGCAGATCGACCGTAAGGCGGAACTGGACAGCAAACACTGGAGCTGCCTCACCACGGCGATGTGGAGCGAAGTGCCGGGTATCCAGGTACTGGCGTGGCGCATGCTGCACCGCCTGAAAAAGGAAAGCTGGGCTATGGAAAGCCTGGATATGATGTACCTCGATGAGGAAACACTGACCTGGGCGCAGGCTACCGGCGATCATGACAATGACGATGTGGTGGAGCTGCACCGCGACTGCAACGGTAACGTATTACAGAACGGCGATAGCGTAACGCTCATCAAATCCCTTGATGTGAAAGGTTCTACCCTGAACGCTAAAATGGGCACTGTTGTAAAAAACATCCGCCTGGTGGAAGACAACACAGAACAGATTGAAGGAAAGATTGAAGGGCAGCTGATTGTGATTCTGACCAAATACACAAGAAAACAAAACTAAATCTATCGCGGCATACTGATGGCTTCCATGAATTGTTTCAGGTATGCATCGCCAATAGGTACACAATGAGCCCCCGTGAAAATGCGTTGTTTTTCTATGCTATCTATTTTATCCAGCGAGATGATATAGGATTTATGCACCCGTAAAAAACGGAATGGCGCCAGTATCTCTTCAAAACTGCGGAGGTTCTGTAAAGTGAGGATCTTTGTTTTGACGGTCTGGATGGCCACGTAGTTGCGCAGTGCTTCTACAAAAAGGATGTCTTTCACATCTACCCGTACGATTCTTTTATCGGTACGGACAAAAATATAATCGGTGCCGGCCGGCTGTGAAACGGTGACCGTGCTGCGGGCCAGTACCCGTTGCACAGCCCTGGCAAACCGCTCAAAAGACACGGGTTTCAGCAGATAATCAATCGCCTCCCGGTCAAAACCTTCTACAGCATATTCATCATAGGCCGATACCAATACTACCTGCACCCCCGGAGGCGCCAGCTGCATTAGTTCCAGCCCGCTGAGCTCCTGCATCTGTATATCCAGGAAGATAAGATCCACCTTTTCCTGCTTCACAAAAGCCAATGCCTCCACAGGGTTATGGAAAACCTTCACCAGCTGCAAATCGGGCGTTTTATGGATAAACGATACCAATACCTGCGCTGCCAGTGGCTCATCATCTACTACGATACACTTTACTCCCATACCTTTACCAATTGATTACTAAGTTACTGAAATATTCTGCTCCGGTATCCCGGATCGTTAGCGCATGCCGGCCCGGATACAGGAGTTGCAGGCGTTTGCGGACATTGTCCAGCCCTATACCCCCTGTTTTATCGCGTTGTTGCCCGGAAACATAGTTATGTACGCTGAATAATAATTGTTGTTCGTTGCAGGCCAGTGAAATGGTGACGGGCTTGCCTGGCCGGTTACTGACGCCATGTTTGAAGGCATTTTCCACAAAAGGTACCAGCAACAGGGGGGCAATCGTTTTGTCCGGCAAAGTATCCGGCATACTGAAAATAACACCTTCGTCAAAACCGGTACGCAGCCGTTGCAGGCTCACAAAATCCTGTAAGTAGCGTATTTCTTCGGCGACAGGCGCCTGGTAGGCGATATCAGAAGGCTGGTCTACCATATAGGCCAGCAGCTGTGTCAATGTTTTATTGGCCCTCACCACCTCCGGAGAACCCATCAGCGCCAGGGAATAAATACTGTTGAGACTATTGATCAGGAAATGGGAATTGAGCTGCATCTTCAGAAAGCCGGATTCGGCCTGTAGCTGCTGTTGTTGCAAGGTGGCCCGTTTTTTTTCTTCCTGTAGCCAGAGCAGGAACAAGCGGAAGGAGAAGGCGGCTATCACGATGATGGCACTATTCCATAGTCCCGTTACGAGGAATTCCGCCGGCGATATATAGATATCTACCCGCTGGTGGTTTTCAATTCTATATCCCCGGAATAAAAGGTCCTGAGCGAAAAAAAGCTTTATCAGTCCGTATTTCAGGAAGGTAAAAACGGGAAGTACCAATAACAGTATACCGGGCAGCAGTGGGCGGCGCTGTTTTTCGAGCAGCGGCACCGCTATCCAGCGATAGCAACCATAGAATAACAGAAAATTGAGCAGGCCCAGGAAACTGCTGTTGATATGTAACCAGCGGAGACTCTCCGGCGTAAACCGGGGCATCGTGAGCATGTTACTACTGTATGCCAGTACGAGCCAGCCGCCCAGCAATAGCATGAACTCCCGTGTATGGCGGCGTATCTCAGGCATGATCGGGATATATTTTAAATTGATAATGTTGTTCCGGGGCGGCATGCTGCTGAAGACTGAGTAGTAGCCGACCAGGTTTTACCTGTACCCGGACGGCCACCGGACCGCTATGCAGCTGTTGTAAAGCCGTTTCGGTGGTATGTTGTAACTGTAAGGCCGCCAATGTGCCCTGCTGGGTATCGCCACTGGCAGAAAATGTCAATGGCTGGTCGCTGTGACAAAGGCTGCGGAGCGCGATATATCTTTCAAAATAGAGCAGTTCTTTAGGCAGACCGACAGTATCCTTCTCCAGGGCTTTGTCATACAACATATAACGCAACAGATCAGACAGCAGCAGGATAGCTTTTACGCCTTCCTGGTCCCGTTTTCGTTCATCTTCCAGGATAGGGGTGAGTTGTTGAAGATGGTGCAATAACAGGCGTGAATTTTCCTGCATCCGTACATACCGTTCCCGTGCTGCTTCCGCGGCGGTTGCCAGCTGACGGTCCTGAGGCCCGGTTTGTTGCCGCTGCAACAGCAACCGGTAGCTATAGGCGAGCAACGCCACGCCCAGCCCCGTTCTCGTGGCCGTCAGAAAATAATAGGGAAAGCTCATGTAGGTGTTTTTATAACCTACCATGGCAAACATTTTTATCAATACCTGGTCGGGGAAAAAGACATATCCGATGAAATACTTCATCAGCGCAAACCCACATACAGTCAATAAACTGATGACGACCACCCGGCGATATTGCCGCCTGGCAACAGGAGCCGGCAACCATACAAATGCCAGCAGAAAAAACAATTGAAAATTGATACATCCATACAATACCTGCCGTACCAGCACATACTTTAGCGCCATAGGACCTTGCCAGTTGGCCTTAATAGCCGGATAAGCATAGAGAAGAATCAATGCCATCCACACCACCAGGTGCGTAAAATACCGGTATGGTTTATTATGCCGCATACGTTAACAGACGATGAAGATAATATATGCCCTCTTTTTTTCAGCACCGGTGGCGGCTTATTTTTTTCGTCCCTCCGAGGCGCCGGTTCGTCCATTGGATAAGGGCGATGGTACCCTTGGAAGCCTTTGCCCTGGCGGAAATATGACAAAAGACCCGTTAAACGGTTCATCCCTGCAAATGGCCGGAATATACATTTACGTATCCGGTATGTCCATTATCTGCCCCAAAAAATAACAGGAGGTTTATTTTGGCAACGTCACTCCATCCCAGGCTGACTATAGTAAATAACTAAAACCATCAACACTGAAAAAACATGAGAAAAGGACTGAAAACAGGCGTGTTACTGGCCATGCTGGCCGCTCCGGTGGTACTGCTCGCCCAGCAGAACAAACCGGTAAAATCTATCACTGTAAAAGGAACCGTTGAATTTACTGATCCGGGACAAGCAACACAGAAAGTATGGCTGTCCAAAGATAATTTCTCCGGTAAACCGGTCATCGTGGATTCCACCGTGGTAGACAAAGACAATACTTTCACCTTTCATATCAAACAAGATCATCAGGGGGTATACATCATTGATGCATTGCATTGGGACCGCGCCAGCTTCTGGAGCGATGCTGACGTAAAAGTGGCGATGAGAGGTTATGATACCGCTAAGCACAAAGTGAAAATTCCACATTATAACTATGTGGAAGGATCTTATGACAACAATTTCATCAATATGATGACACTCAATGGAGAATTGAGTTACCGCCGTATGATTGACGAATACAACATGGAGTACTGGGCGAAAAAAGCGACGGATACTACCTGGTTCGCCTATATGAAAAATACAAAGCGCTACAATCCTATGCGGGATGACTACAAGATCAGGGAAGAAGTGCTGATCCGCTCTTTTGTTGACCGCCCGGTACTGGTGTATGCGCTGCGTGGCATGGCGGGTACAGAAAATACCAAAGACTACGAAAAAGCGATGGGTATGCTGGAAACGCTGATCAAACGTTATCCCTGGCTCACCGAAGCACAGCAGCTGAAGCAAACCATCATCACCAACAGAGCACAGGCTATGAAGCTGAAAACCGGTGAACCGATGCCTTCCGTAAAATACCCCAGTGCAACCGGTACTACCGAAGGACTGGAAAAATACAAAGGCAAATATCTGTTGGTAGATTTCTGGGCCAGCTGGTGTGGTCCCTGCCGTCAGGCTATTCCTAAAGTAAAGGAACTGTACAGCGAGTATAAAGAAAAAGGTTTTGAAGTAGTGAGCATTTCCATCGACACAGATCAGAAAGCCTGGAAAAAAGCAATGGCAGATGAAAGCATGCCCTGGGAGCAACTGTTGAGCGACAACAAAGATAAAACCATGGAACAATTCCAGTTCTCCGGTATTCCCACCCTCTACCTGGTAGACCGCGAAGGTAAGATCGTAGAGCGTTTTACCGGTTATGGCGATGATACTGAGAAAAAGATCAAAGATATTATTGCCAAAGGCAGCCAGGCAGCTCCTAAAAAGGCCGCAGCTGTACCGATGATGGGCTTCTGATCAATCAACAACCAACCAATAAAAGAGACCTGATGATTACCCCCGGTGCAATACCGGACGAACGACTTTAACCGGTGTTTGGTTTGTAATCGTTCGGCCCTGCAGCTTCTGCTGCGGGGCCTTTTTTATTCCTTCTTCTTTTCTTCCATATGATGCTCGTAACCTTTTACATTCACGAGGAATACGAGCAGGATAATAACAATCATTACCAGTACAATATAAGCGACCATAAAAGGCAGGTTATAGATGCTGAGTGGCATCAGGTTGGGCTCTTTTTGCCCTGGCCTGGAGAAGGGAGCTTCATCGGCCTGGGGAGCTTTACTGGCTTCTTCCTTTACAAAGGCGAGGATATCGCGGATCATGTCGTCGCTCAGGTCCGGATGGTCTGGCATGGCCACCTGGTTATTGGCGTTATATACTTCCAAGGCTGTTTTATCGCCGGCTTTGATCATACTTTGGGAAGCCTTCACAAACCGGATGATCCAGTCTTCACTGCGCCGTTGATCTACACCTGCGAGGGCTGGACCGGTGAGTTTTTTATTTACGTTATGGCAGGAGGCGCAGCGTGCCTGGAACAGTTTCTTACCTGTTGCAGGATCTGCTGCGGTGGCTTGCAGGCAGCAACAAAGTAATACTATAACGCTGATCAGTTTACCGTTCATGTTGTAGTTTTTTGATGTCTGCTATCAGCTGATCGGTGGCTGTCGCAGACGTACCATTGTAATAACCCCGGATATGTTGTCGCCGGTCGAGCAGTACGATATTTTCACTATGAATGAAATCATCCGGTCCGCCGTCGCCATCGGTAGCCGTGATGTAAAGTCCTTTGCGGGCGAAGCGGTAAAGCGATGGTTTATCGCCGGTCAGCAGTTCCCAGCCCTGCGCCGGTAAAGCCAGGCGCTGGCTGTAACGTAACAGGGCAGCGCTGCTGTCGCGTATAGGGTCTACCGTTAGGGAGACCAGGCACACGCTGCTATCATGAGGGAAGGCGGTCCGTACCCGTTGCAGCTGTTTCATCATCGCCGGGCATACCACAGGGCAGGACGTGAAAAAGTAATTGGCCACTGTGATCTGTTGTTGCAATCGTGTATTCGTGACCGTATGGCCGTATTGATTGGTGAAAACAAATACCGGTAGGACGGCGGCTTGTTGCGGACCGTTTACCGGGGTGTTGTTGGGACCGAACCAGGGTAGCCGGCTATAACGGTCTTCCGTCCACCGTACCAGGCTGTAAGCCAGCAAAGGCATGCAGATAAGCGCCAGTACGGCCACTTTCCAGGAATACAGTATATGCCGGAAACGTTGATACATATCATGGTTTTTTGGTCACGATAGGGGTGGGATCTGTAGGCAGATAAGGCGGCGCCTTTCTGCCGGTGTTGTTCAGCGCATCGGAAATAGCAGGCAGGTAGGCCATCAGGATAATGAAGCCCATCACTAACAGCCATGGCCGGAAGGTGTCGAACAACGGTATCCTTTTTTCTTCGTGCAGGCTCTCGCTCACCGGGAAATCGATCATGGGAGCTGCACTTCGTTTACGCAGGAAAGTGCCGAAGAAAACAACGAAATACAGTGCACCGGCGGTAAACATAATACCACCGCCTGCCAGTCCCAGCATACTGGAAATTACCCAGTACGGGTGGTACTGTTCGCTGGCGGGATTAAGATAGGTGAGGCCCATATTGGTCCGCCGGGGTTCTCCCATCAATCCGCCCCACATCAGTCCGGCAGAAAAAATCAACACCCCTACGGTCCAGAGATAAGGTATAATGGTATTGATAGCCGGCAGGTATATCTTTTTACCGGTGAGCTGCGATACCAGGAAAATCGACATGCCCAGGATGGCCAGGAATACCGGGCCGGCTACGGTGAGGTGAAAATGTCCGGGTATAAAGGCTGTATTGTGTACAGTATTGTTCAGTGAATAGGATGCGTTTACGAGGCCTGTCAGTCCGCCGAAGATGAAGAGAATAAGTCCGTTGATCAGGTACCCGAAAAGAAACACGTCTTTGCGAAAGAAAGGCAGTTTCCATACCCATTGATATAATCCTCTGCCACCCCTCAGCCAGGCGGCATGTTCCAGCGAAGCGGCGATGGTAAAGGCGGTGATGAAACTGGGAATAGCCACGGCGAAAGTAAGGAGTGATTGTGTCAGTTTAATGCCCCGTCCAATGGAGGGTTCGCCAAACTGGTGATGTACGCCGATTGGAATGGAAAACAATAAAAACAGGAAAAAGGCGATGCGCCCTGCCGTACCGGAATATAGTTTACCCCGGCCAGTTTGGGCAGCATGGTGTAAAACATAATATAGGCGGGTAATAGCCAGAAATATACCAGTGCATGTCCGAAGAACCAGAACAGGGTGCGGGCCAGCATTACGTTTACGCCGGCAGTCCATCCCAGGCTCCAGGGCACCAGTAATATCAATACCTCATAAGCTACCGCCAGCGTACATACGAACCAGATGGTGAAGTTTACCAGCGTGCCTATCACCGCCAGCGGCGTGTTTTCATGGGAGTGCTCTTTTTTCCAGCGTACATATATCACGGCCCAATCCCAGTAGGCTACCCAGGAACCTACAATGAGCATGGCGGTGCCGATGTAAAACGCCGGATGCGCCTTTAACGGCGGATAAAACGTGTATAATACAGAGGCTTTGCCCGACAGCATGGCAGCTGCAGCCATCCCGGTACCCACTACCATCAGCAACAACGATAACAGCGAGGCTTTTCGACCTGGTTCCTGTTTCAGGAAAAAGGCAATGGTAGCATGACCGAAAGCTACGGCAAAAAAGGTGGTGAGCACAATGGCGTTGATCACACCATGCAGCGTGAGGCCCTGGTAATAGTCCAGTTTAGCCACAGAGGCCTGATGGATCACGCCGGCCCGGTAAATCACCTGCATCAGCCCGTGATAAATACCAATGGTCAGTAACAATACCGGAACAAACAGTTCTATAAGTATGATGTTCTTAAGGTACCTGCTTACATTCATCGCGATTTATTTTTTGGGATAGTTGACGATTATTTCTGCCTGCATGTTCTGATGCCCGGTACCACAATATTCATGACATACAATCTTATATACGCCGGGCTGGTCAAACGTTACGGTGGTTTTGGCAACGCCGCCGGGAACGCCCATCAGGTTTACGTTTTTGTTGTAGATGTCAAAACCGTGTACCACATCCTGTGAGGTGAGGAAGAGATCTACTTCGCTGCCTACGGGGATATAGGCGATGGCCGGTTCAAAGCTCCACATACGGGCTACATAAAAGATCTGGTAGGTGGATTTGTCGATCTGGTTCACCCTGGCGGTTTCGTATGACTTGTCGTAGGGAAGGCATTCCGTTACATCAGCCTTTTTAGCGCCCAGCGCATAAAACAGGGAAAAGATAAAAAGGCCGGATAACAGTAATGCCGTAATGATGACGTTTCGCTCAAATTTGTCAATCATAGGAAACAGTTTATATCCTGGAAAGCATGAGGAAATAGATACCGAACCATATTATCAGTCCCAGCACGACCAGCAGTGCAAAGAAAGCAATGGCACCACGGGGAACGAATTTTTCCGGGTTGTTGGAGTTTTGCATAAAACAGGATTTTGAGAGATATCATCTTGTTATACAAAAAAACGCCGGAAATGTTTGCTGTGCAGAAGGCTATTTTTATACGAAGCCCGGGCTTTGTGTCCCGGGCTTCCACTATTTGTTATTGCAGGAATTCCGGCCGTTGATATGCCGGGTTAGGGTATTGGTAGAAACCTTCGCCGGTGGCGGTGCCTAATTTTCCTTTGTCAATGAAATTACTTTTGAGATAAGCGGCTGCCTTTATTTTTTCCGGGTCCTTCGTTTTTTCGGCGGCCATGTTGGTGATGTTATAGGCGGTAGTGAGCCCTACCACATCGAGGATGCCGAATGGGCCGAGCGGGGCGCCGGTGGCCACCATCCAGGTTTTGTCGATCGTTTCCACATCTGCCACTCCTTTAACCAGCAAGCTGGTAGCGGCATCCAGCAAAGGTACCAACAGGGAATTGACGATATATCCCGGTTGTTCTTTGTGTAAAGGAAGAGCAACCATACCGATGGACTTCGCAAAGGCCACTACGGTGTCAAAGGTGGCCTTATCCGTGCCAGGATGCCCCATAATCTCCGCGGTATTGTGTTTCCATATTTCATTGGCGAAATGGAGCGCCACGAAGCGGTCCGGTCTGCCGGTTGCTGCGGCGAACTGGCTGGGCAGCATGGTAGAGGAATTGGTAGCGAAGATGGTATGTGGATCGGCTACGGCAGCCAGCTGTTGATAAAAGGCCGTTTTGATGGCCGGATTCTCCGGGATGGCTTCTATCAGCAAATCGATATTTTTCACTGCTGCGGCCAGATCGGTGAAATAACGGATACGGCCCAGCGCAGCATCGGTATCTGCTTTTTCGAGATGGAGATCGCGCTGATAGTCAGCAGCCAGCTGCTGAAAAGTGGCTTTGGCTTTTTCCAGCACGGCATCGCTGATGTCGTACACATGGACCTGGAACTGGTGTACTGCTGTCTGAAACGCAATCTGGGCGCCTAATACGCCGCTGCCGGCGACTGTAACTGTCTGAATTGTCATAGTTTTATATGAGTTTATTTGTTTAACGATAGGCTGTATGTACCGCTTTTGCCAATACGTCCGGGCGGCGGTTATACGCCGTTACCGGCGCCACTTCCCTATCCAGGCTCAACAACGTGTATACAGCCGTGCGGGCGGCTCTTACAGAGTATTCTTCTGTAAACACCATGTCGTGCGGGATCTCCACAAACTGACTGATCATGGCCAGGTTAGTGGAGCCTTTGGGTACTACCGGTGGCCGGTCTGATTTGGCATGGGGCTGAAAAAGGGCATCGATATAGGGCATCATGACGGGGATCACATTGATCACACTTTCTTTAATGTCGTTTTCATGTTGTTCAAAATGCAGATGGTGAATCAGCTCTGTGAGAATTTCTTCACCCGTGCAGTCAATCATGCGTTTCTTCACAAAATCGCCGGTATTATCCGGATAAAGACCGTAACCCCAGAAAATGGTCGTATCCGTTCCCTGGGCTTTAAAATGCGGCTGTGCAGCCACCACAATAGACATGCGCCAGGAAGAGTCGCGGAAAGTCATCAGCGCGCCGCTACCGGGTTTGTTACCGGAAAAATTTTCGATGAGTTGCAGCATTTTATTTCCCCGGAACGTAGCGGTAAAAGAATACCATTTGGTTTCATCGGGCTTGCCGAAGAAAGGGTCGGGATTACCCAGCCGAGGTTTTTTAAGCGCAATTCTTTTCCATAGCGCAAAAGAAGGCGGATTGTCCGGCAGGTAACGGGCCGGCGTTTTATAATCACCGTTGTTGGAATTGTCGGTGATGCAGCCGTTGGTGAAAAAGCACAGATCACCGTCTTGTAAGGTAATATCACCTTCCTGCCCGTCCGCATCCTGATAACGTATGCCCGTTACCGTGATACCGTTTCCTTCTTTGAAAACCAGGTCGGTGACGGTTCTCTTCAGCGAATAGTCCACCCCGAATTTATCCAGGTGTTTTTTGATAGGCAGTATCACGGACTCGTACTGGTTATACGGTGTCCGGGTAACGCCTTCGAGGGTATCTATCCGGGAAAATTCCAGTATCATACGGTTCATATATCTTTTAAATTCATAGAGACTGGACCATTCCTGCCAGGCAAAAGTAGTTTGCCACATATACCAGAAATTGGTGGTGAAGAAGTGATCATCAAACCACTCGCGGATGGTCATGTGGTCCAGTTCATTTTCATCCGTGAAAAAGAGTTTGAGCATCTTCATCCGGTCGTCATGGTCGAAGCCCATAGAATGTACATCGAGTATCTTTCCGTATTTGTCAATGAGCCTGGCTCTGGCATGGGTGGGGTTGGCATGGTCAAAGGCCAGTATTTCATCTTTTACGGAGATATTGGGTAGTTCGAGAGATGGAATCCGGCTGGTCAGTTCCCAGAAATTCTCATAGGTTTCTTCGTTGAGCATCCGGCCGCCGCGGCATACGAAGCCTTCCTGTTTAGCCCCGGCGCCATCGTTGCTGCCGCCTATTATCGGTAAGGCTTCTATGATATGAATATTTTCTCCTTTGAAACCGGCGTCTTCAATCAGGTAAACGGCGGCAGCCAGGGATGCCAGGCCTCCTCCTACCAAATAGGCGTGTTTGTTATCGTGCATGATCAATCTGTTTTTAGCGTGTGAAGAGTTAACAACCGGGTGGTTGTTTTGTTGTATTAGGCGTGCGGGATTACTGCAGTGGTATATAACGAGTACATTTTCCAGCCGAGCGTTTCATACAACGCTTTTCCGGCGGGCGTGGCCACCAGTATCGCCTTTTTTCTGCCCCGCGAGACTGCTTCTTTGGCGAGAGTGGTCATCACGGCGCGGCCCAATCCCCGGCGCTGGTGTGCGGGCGTTGTAGCGATCTGGTCAAAAATAATATAGTCGTCCACGATAGCGAGGCTGCCGCTGGCGGCTATTTCTTTGTTGGCGGCGTATATCACCGCAGAAAGGCCGGCGGGAGCGGGTTCTACAGACAAGGTATAACCTTCGGGTAGTTGTAACCGGGGCTGCCGGGCAGGCAGCATGCGCGTCATCATAAAGCCGGGGCGCTGTATGATCCAGCGTGGTGGTAATACCGGTCGCAACAAGGCTGCGGGTGCGCATACTTTCAGGAAAACGGCGGGTTCAACGATAGTGTTGGCGAAGTGAAATAACCCAGGACATAAGGTGGGGAAAACATATCGCCGTTGTTGGTCGGGCCAGCCTACCTCCACCCGGAATCCGCCGTGGTCGGCTAAGGGGAGGGGTAGTTTTCGCGCCAGTGACCAGCCTTTCAGCCATGTTTCCACTACATCGGCAGCTGCTTGATGATATGTTTCGGTCGTTGTCATGAGGTGTACTAAAGGTACGTATTTTCGGCTGCTAAAAATAGCAGGAGGATAGCAGGAAAGGAGGTTTTGTTTATTTTTGTGAGATGAATTATATCAATTGTGCTGGCCTGATTGTCGTAGAAAACCGCGAGCTGTTGCTCGCCTTCAGCAAAAATAAGGGGGCCTGGTACCTGCCCGGCGGTAAAGTGGATGCGGGTGAAACGCCATTGGAAGCATTGCAACGTGAAATACGGGAAGAACTGAATATGGACCTTGCGGCCGACAGCCTGCAATGGTATTATCATATCACCGCACCTGCCTTCGGTGAAAAGGATTTGCTGATGCGGCAGGACTGTTTCCTGCACCAGCTGCGGCAAACACCCCAGCCTTCTGCGGAAATAGGGGCCATCCGTTTTTTCAATCTGGATACCTACCGCCAGGAACCTCACCAGGTACGCGGTGTGTTGCTGGCTTTTGAAAAATTGCAACAGGATGGGCTGGTAGATTAAGCGGATACCCGGCCTCCCATCCCTTTATTTTGCAATAAAAGGGATGGAGGGTACTCAACTCCGGATACGCTTTTGTTTTAAGTTTACAGCAGACTAATCATATACCCTCATGCAACGCATGCTTCAATATCTCCGCCAGCAGGTCAATATCTCCGATGAAGACTGGCATATTTTTTCTTCCTGTTTTGAAGCGAAAACCTATCCGGCGAAAACATTCTACCTGCAGGCCGGAGAGATGGAAAACTACCTTTGTTTTGTGGATAGTGGTGTTACCCGTTTTTATGTGGAAGCTGCCAATGGGGATGAGACTACCGTAGGATTTGGTTTCGATGGCTGGTTCATGTGTGTGTACAGTTCTTTTTATACCCGTACGCCTTCCCGTTATTACGGGGAAACTCTCACGGAAACGCATGTATGGCGTATTCATTATGATGATTTACAAAAGCTGTTCGACCGTTTGCCGGTCGTGGAGCGGATTGGCCGGCTGGCCACCCAGCAAATGCTGTTGTTTAAGTCTGAAAGGGAATTATCGTTACTTACCCGGACGGCTGAAGAGCGGTATCTGGACTTACTCAGCAAAGCGCCGCAGTTGTTTCGGTATGTTCCCCTGAAACACCTGGCTTCCTATATCGGTATCACCCCACAGGCACTTAGCCGTATCCGGAAACGAATTTCTTAACCCAGGTTCATCTACCCCGGAGGAATTGTCTGCTACCTTTGCCGGAAACTAGCTGAAGTGAGCCATACAAACCCATTCAGGGAAATAACAAGAGGTATCTGCACCTGCCTGGAGCAGCCTTCAGGTGCGTCCTACGATTTTAAGGCCGGTTATTATGAACGGCTGGTCAGCACCCGCTGGTTCAATCGTTTTTTCTGGGATGCTTCCCGCCAGGATTACCAGGAATTCGCTTCCCGTGCAATTTTACGTACGGCCGGTACCGTATTGGATGTCGGTTGCGGCGGGCTGGCGCAAACGGCGCAGCTGTACCGGTCAACCAACAACGACTGTATTTTGCTGGACCGTTCGCTGGAGATGCTGAAGATAGCCAGGGCAAGGCTTTGGGCCGGCAGCGGCCTATTACCGGCCAATATACAGCTGTTGCAGGGAGATGCATTCCGGTTACCCTTTCCGGATAATACTTTCGATACTGTTTGCAGTTTTGGTACCATCCACCTGTTCGATAATAAACAGGAATTTGTAGATAAAGTCCTCAGCGTATTAAAGCCCGGCGGCAGGTTTTACTTTTATTCCATGACCGGCGAAACGAAGATCAGCCGCGCTTTTATGTCATCGTTGCGGAAGGTACGTGAATTCGGAAATGTATACTCTATTGCTCAAACACTGGCATTGTTTAATCAGCCTGCGTTGGAGGTGCAAAGTCATGTCATCGGAAGTGTGGTATTTATTGCAGGAAGAAAAATAAAACAATCAGTATGATAGCACAATATCTATGGATCGCCGGATCGGTCATTATCAGCTTAATGGGTACGAGCCACTTACGGGCCACCCTGGGTACCACTAAATTACATCCAGGGGATGAACAATTGATAAAGGATATGCAGTCTTCCTCACTACGGATCTCTGACGAACTCAATACGTGGAAATCCTGGATTGGCTTCAATGCCACGCATAGTGCCGGTACCATGTTTATCGGCATTATTAATTTTTACCTGGCACTCCAACAGCCGGATCTCCTAAAGTCTTCCTGGTTCCTGCTGTTATTGACAGTAGTAACCACCGCATTTTATGTATGGGTAGCTGTCAGATACTGGATGAAGGCGGTGAAGATACTGCTGATGATAGTCTTTGCCTGTTACGCTGTAGCGGCTATACTGATCCTATGCAATAACGCCTGCTGAAAGGAAATCAGCATAAAAATCCGGAATAGGGCTGTTACGTATGCCCTTTAAAGTGAGTGCCATATCATATGCTACTTTTCGTATCGTCACGTTTAACAGCGACGTCAGCGTAGTGGTGTGCGGGTTATTGATCTCCAGTTGCAGGTAGCTGGCCAGTCTGTCGGGTTCTTTACTGCGACCGGCGGAACCGGTGTTGATCACCATTTTTTGCTCGTTGTCAATAGGCCGGATGTAGGTGAGGTGGGTATGTCCAACGATGAGGACATTGGCGTTTGTCTGCTTCATTATCTCCAGCAGGGCTGCTTCCGGATGATCGGCATACAGATAGGTTTCATTGCTTTCGGGGCTGCCGTGTGCCAGTAGCAGGTGGTAATATCCAAAATGAAGCGATAGCCGGGAGGGCAGTGTGCGAAGAAACTGTTTATTATCCGGCGTAATGGTTTGCCGGGTGAATTCAATAGCGGCCAGTCTGGCAGCCTGTTCTTCGGGACTGTGTTTGGCGAGTGGTCGTACGGGGATGTCGTAAGCGATGCGTTCATCGTGATTGCCCATGATGGTGGGAATACGCAGGGAACGGATGCGTTGTATCACTTCATTGTGCCAGGGAGCGGCGTCGGTAAGGTCGCCCAGGCAATACAGCTGGTCCGCTCCGTAGCGGGAAATATCGTCCAGCACAGCTTCCAGCGCAGGCAGGTTTCCATGGATATCACTAATGATCGCTATTTTCATCTTCCTGATTTAAGGGGCAAAGGTAGGAAGGGTAGAGGGAGAATAGTGGTATTAAACCCCGAAAATATAGTAAAAAACAACTGGCAGGCTTTTTTTAGGCCTGCCAGTTCTATGGATAAAACGACTATTTATTTAGCGGGTGTAATCACGATTTTTCTGAATTCAATCGGGCCATGGTCGCCCTGGAAGTAAATAGGTCCGGGTTCTCCTTCGTTGCTATCCAGTGCGCCGCCGGTGATACCGGGGATTTCCTGGTTGTTGATCACCGTTTTACCATTTACTACGATGGTCACCATACGTCCAACGAGAGTGATGTCGTAGGTCTGCCATTTATCCGGTCCGAGGGCATTGATTTCGCTGGGGGCCAGGAAGCCATAAACGCCGCTGAACAGTACGCTGGACGGGTGGGTATCCGGGCTGCTGTCTTCGATCTGTACTTCATGACGGCCTCTCAGGTATACACCGCTGTTGCTGCCTTTCTGGTATTTGAATTCAACGTGCAGTTTGAAATCGGTGAATTTTTGCTCAGAAATGAGGTTCGCGCCGGAGTGGGGGCTGGTGAGCACGCCGTCCTTTACTACCCATTGGTTTTCTTTGCCGCCTACCGCTTTCCAGCCGGTGAGGTCTTTGCCGTTGAACAGGGCGATGGGTTTACCCCAGGCCGGAGCGGCGGTTCTTTTCAGGTAAGGTGCTTTTACGCCTTTCCAGTTGTATTTTTTGCCTTCGCTGGTGGTGATGGTTCCCTGGATACCGGCGTCGGTCAGTTCGCCTTCAATGAGGAAGTCCTGGTTGCCGCTTTCCCATTGTGGCGGAATGGAGAAGCTGAATTTTCCGTTGTCGAAGTTGACTTTGGCAACAGGCCGGGCGCTGCCGGAGCTGCCTACAAAATATCCTACGAGGGTACGGAAGCCGGAGAGTTTTACTTCCAGCCAGGACGGAGCAGGTTTACCGTTTTCGTCGATGGTGATGTCCCAGCGGCCTATCAGAGCTTTGGCATCTGCAGGCGCCTGTGTGGTACCGGGTTGCGGGCGGCCGGATGCCAGTGCCGGAGCGATGGCTCCCAGGCATAATAAGCCGGTCATGCCGAGTACCAGGATTTTTCTGCGCATATGTATCTTGTTTTTAGCTGATTCGTGAAATTTTTCAGCAGAACAAGATAGTGTTTATTCGCCTTTTTACAAATGGTGGTTGTTTTATATGTGTTGAACATGATAGCTATTTCACCTCAAATCGCAGGTGTTTGCTGAAGACGCCCATGGTAGAGATGCCCTGGATCACGCATACAAACACGCCGGGGAGGTCATCGGCCCTGAAAGAAAAATAGGCGCGGCCATCCTTATCAGTGTTCAGCAGGTGGTTCCAGTACAGGGTGGTGTTGTAGTTGGGCATAGCGGAGGAGTCGCTTGCCTGTTGAAATTCAGGTGGCTGGTACACCGGTTTAATTTTTTTTACATAGGTAGGTTCAGCTGGTGGCGCCGGCGCTTTGGGTTTAGAGAGAGCAGGTTTGGTGGTAGCTGGTTTGGATGGCGTTCGGGTTGCAAACGCTGTCCGCTCTTCCTGGGTAAAGATGCAGCTGTCTTCTATATTTTCCTGGGTATAGGGGTAGTCGATGCTACCCAGTTGTTCATTCACGCGGCCTATATCGTTCAGAAAATTGATTTTAAACTCGGACTGGTTGCCTTTCACTACGCTGAGGATGGCATCCGGTTGACCGGGAGTAGAAATCAGTTGGTAGGAGTTGAGACTGAAGATTCCGTCTTTATTGGTTTTGAGCGTGATCATTTCATTGTTTTTCATCAACAACATCGATACCGGTTTTTTTATTTTTTTCTTTCCTTTGGTCACAACGCCGGTAACCGGGTTCAGTTGCTGTTGTGCGGTGGTAAGGTCGACCGATGATGGAAGCCGGTACTGGTCAATGAAATAATAGTGGCAGATATCCCAGGTGCTTTGTGGGCGTAGTCTTCTTTCGCAGACGCAGGCAACCGAGAACAGGCCCTGTATGGCTTTGCCGGAGGTATCTGTCAGCATTACCCGGCAGGTAACCGTTCCGCGGCGGTGGTAGTCTGAAGAATCAGTATCCAGGCGTACGCTGATATTGGAGTCTGGTATTTTTAGTTTAGCCGTTCGCGTGGTATCTGCAGGTGTTTTCTTTACTTTAAAAGGCGGATGGTTGGGTTTACGGACAGATATCCATTGCTGGAATTCCTGTTCATGATTATCGGTAATATAGTTGTTGGTATAGGCTACCAGTGAATAATCTCCTGGTTGCACGCTGTCGGGCAATGCCAGCAAGCCTTTGCAAACACCACGGTCAAACGCAAAACAATCATGCAGCACCGGTTGGTGGGTATTGGGATCAATCAACGTTACAAAAAGCGTATGATAAGGGATCGTATCCGTCGCCTGGATATTCAGCAGATAACCGGTAAACCATATTTTTTCTGTGGGCGTATAGATTTGTTTGTCCGTATGGATATACAGCCCGGTGGAATTGATATCCCTGTTTTGCGCTAGGGAGTGGCAGCAGAAGAATGTTGCTATCAGCAGTGTAAAAGTGTTTTTCATCGTGCAATTGGTTAGTTGTAGTCAACAATATGGGTGAGCCGGGGGTGCTACGGTAACAACAGGTCCCGGCATGTTACTGCAATACTACAACAGTACCTATTTTTATATCTCCTGATCTCCCTAAAAATCAGCGATTAACAGGAGCTTAACAGGTCTGTCAGCGGCCGCTTCCCTAAAAAAAGTGGGACTGACGGGAAAGTCAGTCCCACTATCAAAAATAAGATCATCGCTCATCGGCCCAATCAGCGGTAATCATGGTCACCACTGTTATTCACGGCGTAAATTATACTCCGGGCCACCAGTCTGTTCGGTCTGCATGGAGCGGTCATGCAACTGAATGGTATTGTCATCGATAATGGAGAAAGTTGTTCCCCGGTCAGCGAGATTTTTATATGCGAGGATGATATCTTTGGATTGACTATTATAGCTCCATTTACCGGTAGTTTCCATGGCATGTTCGGGTTTGCCTTCTTTGGAAAGATAGGATTCCTTCATGTTGAAGGTGGAGTCGGTATTGAAAGTAATGGAAACATCCCGTTTTTGGGCGCCTCCGGGAATGGTGCCTTTAAATGTACCCGCGTTAAAGGCCGCTGTTTCAGGGGCTGGCGCGGGTGTAACGGACATAGAATCGGGCATTTGTTTTTGCCGGGAGGTGTTGCCGCTATTGCAACTCAGAAGCGCAGCGGAGACTATCAAACAGATCAGAGCGGGAAGGTGTGTTTTTTTCATACGGTTGTTTTGGGTGTTTTAACAGCTGTATGTCGTGGTTTGTTTGGTTGGGGTGGAAGCTGTTATAAAACACAACAGCCATCCTGTGAATAGTGGATGGCTGTTGGGGTAGAACGGATAGGGAAAATTACATGACAACGGCTGCATGTTTGAATGTGCCCATTTTTTTCAGCATAATATCTGCTGTCTGTAAAGCGCCTTCCACCCATCCCTGGGCGTCGGAATAGGCTTCGCCACAGATATACAGCGGGCAGTCAGGGATCGGATGGGCAATCTTTTCCCTTACTTCCCAGCTTTTCACGCCGATGTTCCAGCTGTTCCATCCACCGCCGAAAGGATCTTCGCCCCAGTCACGGAAAGCGGCGCTTTTAACTTCGGGTGTGGCAGGAATGTTGTGGACCTGCGCCAATTGTCTGGATATTTCATTCACCATCCGGCGGGGTGCTTCATATTGTTGCCATTCCTGGTTGAGGCCAAACATAGCGACGCCTTTAGGAATGCCCAGGTTATCATCGGCGCCTTCAAACGTGTCGGTGTAGGCTTGGACCCGGCCGATACGCCAGGCGAGACTACGTTGTGGACGCAGGCCATCCCAGTAACCGGTGTTGTCGCCATCATCGTAACTGGCCAGCAGCATGGATTTGCCTTCTTTGATCGGGTTACCGTGTTCATCGGGCCAGTAGTAAGTCTGACGTACCGGGATATCGGTCACAGTACGACCCTCCTTTATGTGATCGTAATTTTTAGACGTTGGTAAATGCGCCCACCACGGTTCGTCGTAGGTAGTGAAAAGTTTAAACAGCGGTCTGCCGGTAACACTGGCAATAAGGGAATGTATCTCCTGTAACTTCGGGCTGGCAGGTGTCAGCAGATCCAGCGCGCGGCGAGGCATGGCGAGTATCAGCTCTTTGGCGAGTACTGTTTCACTACCGAAGTCAAGCTCGAAGTAACCCTCTTTCCATTCAAAGCCCCGCAGTTTTTTGTTGAGATGGATGGTGCCGCCGAGGTTTTCGAAGAATTTCGCCAGTGTAATGGGTACCTGTTGGAAACCGTTGGTGAAACCTTTGTATTTCGCGTCAACACCGAAATCCGACAGGTACCAGGGAATAGCATCGGCGGCGTTCCAGTTCACCAGCGTGGTATTATAACCGCCTGCATCCAGGCAGAACTGGTATTCTTCGCTGGTGATCACCATATACAGCAGGTTCCAGAAGCCCCATTGGTACAATGGTACGCCGTCATACTCGGCTGTTTGTACCATTTTGCGGCGTTCTTCTTCGGTGGCCTCGAGGATACCTGGAACAATTTTTTCGATAGCGTTGACGATGATAGCGCCAGGACCTTTGTCGTCTCCCGGCGGGAGTTTATACGGTACTTTAGCAAGGTCATGTTGGAAGTCATCCAACCGGAGATGTGTACCCCGCAAGTAGGCGATGTTCTGGGGCTTGTCAACGGGGAAGTCGAACAGTTTTATCTTTTCTGCTTCCGGTAGCTCGTGGTTCAGTTTACCGATGAGGTCTTTAATACGGGGCTGTACTGCTTCCAGGATGCGCATGCCTCCTAATTCGGCCACCATATTGTCGGAGCCGGGAGGTCTTAAGGAGAGCAGCCGTCCGCCGATATGGTCGGAGCCTTCATAGAGTGCGATCTTCTTGGAGTCGCCATGTTGTTGTTTGAGTTTCCAGCCGCTGTAGACGCCGGAAACGCCGCCACCGATGATGGCGATATCCAGTTTTTCGTTTGTCATGGGGTGTTTGTTTAGCAGGTTATAGTGAGTAGTCAAAAAAGAGCGGGCATGTTGACAGGTACGTGTCCATTGCCATTTTTACTGCCGGCAGCCGACTTGGCCAGCGCTGCTACGCCGTCGCTATGAAATACATCCAGCGGCGGTTGCATAAAGTAATGCTGGTTAATGACAGCATCCCGTGCAATTTTTGAGGTGTCTGTCGGGGTGGCAGGCGTATCCTGTGCTATACGCATATCCAGTATGTACGAGGTTTTTTGTGCCAGCACATGTTCTATTGCTTTTTCAATGGCATCCATTACATCGCCGGGTTTTCTCACGAGTTCGCCGGTTTGACCGCCGAATGCTTTGGCGAGGCTGACATAATCGATTACCGGCGCTTCCAGCCGGAGATAGGAGGGGTCCATGGTTTTGGGATGCCATTGATATCCGGGAGCTTCTCCATAGGCGGATACCACTTGTTGCAGTCCTACCTGCAGGGTATGATATTCATGATTATTAGTGATGATATAAAGGATGGGCAGCTTTTCATGTGCGGCAGTCCACCAGGTTTGCGGATAAAAAAGGGCAGACCCGTCACCAACTGCGTTGATGACCAGTTGAGGCGTAATTCCTTGTACGGTTTGTTGTTCCAGCTTAATACCGATAGATGCCGGCATAGACCAGCCGAGCGAGCCGCCGGCTACACAGTAATAGCTGATCGGTTTGGATCCCTTGGGGCCAAAAGGCAGATAATATTGGAAGGGTGCACTGTCGGACACGGCTTCATGAACATATACATATTTGTCTGTCAGGCCGCGTCTTTCGATGGCGTCTTTTAAGGCTTTGGCGATCACCACGCTCCATATCTTTTTCTCGCCCATAGCCATTTGCAGGTAGTTGTTCCATTTTTCGGTGCGTTCCGCATCGAGCGCCCGCATCTGTTCATTACGTGCGGCCGCGCCTTGTGGTGGTTTGGCTTTGATGTATTTATTCAGGATGGGCAGCGTGGTTTTGATATCACCAAAGATGGCGGCTTCACCGTAGTAGTTTTTGCCGATGTCCCAGGTGTTATTGGTAAGATAAATCTGCTTGAGGTGTTCTGGGAAAAGCGGGCCGTCTGCATATTTAAAAACAGCCAGCTGGGCTTGTGCGCCGAAGCCTATGAGAAAGGCCAGATCATGTTTTTTAAATACGTCCTGGATACCGCCCTGGGTACCGGGTAGTTCGCCCTGCCAGTGGTAGTCGTCGTTGGGGAAGTTGGCGACGCTGCTGAAAGTTTGTAGTACTACCGGTGCGCCGATCAGTGCAGCCAGTTCCTTCATTTCTTCCCAGGCATCGGCGTAACCTACGGCATCGCCGGCAACGATCACGGGACTTTTGCAGGCCGCCAGCAGGTCGGCAGCCTGGCGGATGCTAGCCTCGTCGCCGGTGAAATGAGGAGAGATACGGGTAACACCTTTTACCTTGTCGGTATCTTTGATGGCGACCATGGTGAAGTCCCACGGAATGGATACGAATACGGGACCATTAGGGGGCGCCATGGCTTCTTTAAAAGCACGTTGCAGTACCAGCGGTATCTCCGCCGGGGTGCGTACTTCATGCGCCCATTTGGTATATTCGCGGGCCAGTTCCACCAGGTTAGAGGCCAATAAAGGTTCCTGGGTAACGAGTTCATTCTGTTGCTGGCAGCAAAGAATCACCAGCGGCATCTCCGAGCGGTAGGCGTTGAAGAGGTTACCGATACTATGTGCAATACCCGGCGTAACATGTACCACCAATACGCCGGGTTTGCCGGTCATCCGGGCGGAGCCCATCGCGGCGCCGATGGCGATGTTTTCATGCAGACATTCTATGTAACGGACGCCATTGGCTTCATAACTGGTGCCGTCAATAATGGGGATTTCATTGGTGCCCGGGACGCCAAAAATATAATGGATACCCAGGTCTTTCAGAATGTCGAACACGTAGTCCCGTGTCCAGCGTTGCACATTTGCAGGGGTCTTTGCCATAAATGGGAAAATGTTTTGGAGTGATGGAATAGACAGATCTTATCAGGTACGCCTGATAGTTCTGTCGGGAACAAAAAAACAATGTTGCCTATACAAATCATGAAATGTAGGTTTAGGAAAATGCCGGTCCTGGTGATAGTAACTGCCTTTGCTGAATGTCTTATTTTGAGGGTGAAAGGTTTTTTATGGATAGTTAGTTTTCCTAATCATTAAAGATTACTAAGATAATAATGATTTTTTCAACGACCAATTTTTTATGCTGATAATGGCGCAGGTGAGTAGCAGGAGTGTTCAATGCGCCGAAAATGTTGATATTTTTTTTATTAACTTGGATAAATAACCAAGACCAGGTCCCATGAAAATAGCTACTTATAATGTCAACGGTATTAACGCCCGGCTGCCGGTATTGTTGCGCTGGTTAAAGGAATCAGCGCCCGATGTGGCGTGTTTGCAGGAGTTGAAAGCGCCGCAGGAGAAATTTCCGGAGCTGGCCATCAAAGAAGCGGGCTATGATGTCATCTGGCATGGCCAGAAGAGCTGGAACGGCATCGCTATCCTGTCGAAGGTAGGGATGCCGCAGGAAATCAGGAGAACATTGCCGGGAGATGAGGAGGATGTACACAGTCGTTATATGGAAGCGGCTATCAACGGCGTGTTGATTGGATGCCTTTATTTGCCTAATGGCAATCCTGCACCGGGACCGAAGTTCGATTATAAGCTCAGCTGGTTCAAACGGCTGACAGACCATGCCAAAGAGTTGCTGTCACAAAAGACGCCGGTTATCCTCACGGGAGATTATAATGTTATGCCTGCGGATATAGATGTATATAAGCCGGAGCGTTGGGTAGATGATGCCCTTTTCCGGCCCGAGGTAAGGGAAGCCTTTCATACGTTGGTGGCACAGGGATGGACAGATGCCATCCGCAAGCTGCATCCTGATGAGAAAATCTACACTTTCTGGGATTACTTCCGTAATGCCTATGGAAGGGATGCCGGCCTGCGGATAGATCATTTCCTGCTGAGCCCTGAAGTGGATAAACGTCTCACAGCAGCAGGGGTAGACCGCCACGTGCGGGGCTGGGACAAATCCAGCGATCATGCTCCGGTATGGATAGAACTAAAAAGCGCGTGATCAGGCTATGCTGGCTACCTGTGTGAGTACTTCCAGCAGTTCTGCCTGGAGGCTTTGACCTTTATCCTGGTTGTACCACTGTTGCAGCTCAATTTTCACGCGCTCAAAATCTGCGTTTTCCGCTTTCAGCTGATCGTACAACACCTGGGCGCCAGCCGGACGGGGGCCCCATACCGCCATATCCTGGCCGTCGTTGTCACGGATTATCAGTTTAGGGATAGACTTACCGCCGTTGGTCAGGTATTGTTCTATGAGGAAGGGCGGTGCATCGCGGAGCTGTATATCCAGTTGTATCAATGGGTTGATCGCCGCTATTTTAGACAGGAACGGTACGATATGTGCCGCATCGCCACACCAGGGTTCAGTGATGATCACCCATTGCTGAGGGACGGTGATGTTTTTCGCCGCTGTGGTCACGGCGGCGTTGATAACACCGGTTTTCAGCCAGCGTTGTTGTCTCGACCAGTTGAGTTTGGTATAGTTGAGATAGTCGGGATTGTTATAGGGTGCTTTTGGGTTGGTTTCTTGCAGGATGTTTTCAAACAACTGCAGATAGTCTGTAAAATTCATCTTTCACATTTTTTATGATTGCAGGCCGGAAATAATTTTTCGGAAAGCGACGGCAGTGTTGTGAACCTGTACAAGCCATTCTTCTGCTGCGGCGCCATCGGCGCCATCCGTGATATATTTCAGGCACAAAAAAGGTATATTCTCTTTCATCGCCACCATCGCCAGGGAATAGGCTTCCATGTCGATGACATTGTAATCGGCCGTTACATGGCCGGTTTCAAAATTGTCGCCGGTACCGCAGATCCCCTGCTGGAGGCCATCTAACGAAAGGCCGTACTCCAGCACTGGTTCCAGGTTGGAGAAAGGCGTTTCATATTTGCGATAGCCCAGGCCGGTAACATCCATGTCCCGTTGAATAAACCGGGTGCAGCAAACGATTTCACCGCGTTTAAAGGTGTTACTGCCGGCGGAACCCAGGTTGACGATCAGGCCGGGTCTTTCTTCCTGTAGTCTTTTAGTCAGGTTAAAAGTGGCATTCACCTTCCCGATTCCGGCGATCAGGATATTATCATGATTAAATTCCTCCGCTGCTTCTGAACTGAGTGCAAAAACAAAAAGAGGCCGCTGGTTCAACAGTTGGGTGATATGCTGTGTTGGCGCTGGTGGTCCTTGAATCATACGTGTATACTACGGTTGGGTTAGTAATGTTTAATCGCCGCAAAGTTACGGTAAACTTTGCTACCGGAGCGGCGTTTTGAGGGGTGGTAACCTGTGGGATACCGGTTTATTGCCTTACATTTCCTACTTTGGAAGTTATATGAACCCGCAACAACAATTAACGCATGCCCTGGACCAATGGGTGGCGTTCCTGGATGATTATTCTTTGGAGATGATGTGCAGGCCAACATCGGCTGCGGCCTGGTCCCTGGGCCAGGTATATGTGCATATTATCGATGATACCGGCTGGTACCTGGAACAAGTCGCTATGGCCCTGTCGGGCGATGACCATCACGACCAGGAGATGACGGAGGAAGGCCGGCAGATACTGGCCAACGGCTTCCCGGATATTCAGATTGCTGGCCCGGCCACCAATACGGTGATTCCGCAACCGGAAAGCCTGGATGTCTTAAAGGAAGGGTTGTTATCTATACGGGACCAGGTAATGGCGATGCAGTTGAAC
Organism: Chitinophaga qingshengii; assembly: GCF_014529935.1. Classification (GTDB taxonomy): domain Bacteria; phylum Bacteroidota; class Bacteroidia; order Chitinophagales; family Chitinophagaceae; genus Chitinophaga; species Chitinophaga qingshengii. The sequence continues at coordinate 1,478,619 of NZ_JACVFC010000001.1, read as the reverse complement.
GACGCGAGGGGTAAAACACAGCATCCCGGTTTTGGGTATTTTACGGCGGCGGAGTGGCTGCGTTTTGCGGAAGTGCATCTGCAACACCACCTGCGCCAGAAAAAAAGGATCGATGCTGCCCTGTTTGCCGGCAACACGGTGCATTTATCGGTACAGATACAGGCATCGGCCGGAAAAGTATGGGAGATGCTTACGCAGCCGGATAAGATTAGCTTATGGATGATGGATACGCCCGTACAGGTTTATTCCGATTGGAAAACAGGTAGTCCGTTGGTATTCCGGGGCGACTTGCATGGTCTTCCCTATGAACACAAAGGAATAATCGTAACACTGGAGCCGGAGCAGGTGCTGGCTTATACCCATTGGAGTACTTTGTCCGAACGGCCGGATGAACCAGGGGAATACGGTGTGATCACCTTCCGGCTGACCGGCACCGGGGCTGCTACTGTTCTGGACTTCACCCAGACGAATACCGGTAAATACGCCACTCATCAACATATCAAATTTTACTGGACTATTGCGTTGGGACTGATTAAAAAGCTGTGTGAACAGACTGCTTAACCCCTGTCGGTTTTGTTCTATTTTCCGGCGCTAAGGGCAGGTAATTTTGGAGAAAAAAGAAGATGAAACACCTGATCCTGCTCCTTACGCTGTTAAGCGCCACCCATGCCGCTATCGCCACCACCCCCGAAGACGATAAAGAAAAAGCCCTGCTGGTGCTGCAAACCAAATGTAATAGCTGCCATGTCCGTAATAATCCTTTCCGCATTTTTAAAGAAAGGAATATGGACCGGAATGCAAAAGACATCTATAAACAGGTGTTTGTAAAAGGCCGTATGCCCCTGGGTAACGATGTAAAACTGACCGAAGGGGAACGGGAAACGCTGAAGAAGTGGCTGGAGGCGAATATGTAGTAAATCTTAAATATTATATTATTTTTAATTATTTATCTGATTGATAATAATAATATTAAATAATATTAACAAGATCTGTATAGTAAAATTGCAAAATCTGCATAGTTTTTATGGTTTTTCATTAACTATATCCATATTTTATTGAAAAAATATTTCTAAGTGCGATGTTTTGTTAGCGAATATTTATAGTTTTGCATTAAATGTTGAAATATATCCAAAGCAATCTTATACTAACTAACAAGATGATCACTGTAACTGCAAAAACAAACGATATCCTCCATTTGGAGAAGGGAATATCCCTCATCAAGGATTTTTTCCCGGCACAATTAGGCCGACGGTTATCGCTGACCAAGGTGTCAGCCCCTTTGTTCGTTCAATCCGGTACCGGATTTAATGACGACCTGAACGGCGTTGAAAAACCAGTAAAATTCAACCTGAAAAATGTCCCCTATCCGGTGGAAATTGTTCAGTCACTGGCGAAATGGAAACGCGCCCGCCTTTTTGAATTGGGCCTGGAGCCGGAACAAGGCATCGTCACCGACATGCGGGCTATCCGTCCGGATGAAGTGGTGTCGCCGATTCACAGCTTCTACGTTGACCAATGGGACTGGGAAAAACGTATCCTGGCAGAACACCGCCGCATCAGCTACCTGAAAGACACGGTAGAACAAATCTACCAGGCTATCCTGGATACCAATGCTATGCTGGAAGAAGCACATGAACGTACCCTGGACTTACCTTCTTCCGTGTATTTTATTGATAGTGAATCATTGTTGAAACGTTACCCCGGCCTTACGCCCAAAGAAAGGGAAAACCGTATCGCCAAAGAATATGGCGCTGTGTTTATCATGGGTATCGGTGGCCCCCTGTCTGATCAGGCGGTACATGATGACCGTGCCCCGGACTATGACGACTGGTCTACGGCCAACGAAGAAGGTTTCTTTGGTTTGAATGGTGACCTGATTCTCTGGAACCCGGCTATGAACAGTGCGCTGGAACTGTCTTCCATGGGCATTCGTGTAGATGCATCTTCACTGCGGGAACAACTGGCGCTGAAAGACTGCCGGCAAAGAAGTGAATTGCTGTTTCACAGCAATGTACTGAACGGCGTATACCCGTTGAGTATAGGTGGCGGCATTGGCCAGTCACGCCTCTGCATGTTCCTTTTACAACGTAAACATATATCTGATGTGCAATCCGGCATCTGGCCGGAAAGCCAATTATAATTACTTCCTGCCATCCATCAACCAGGATATTAGAAAACAGACAGCCGTCTCCGTTAGAGAGACGGCTGTCGTTTTTTAATTCAACCAACGCAGGAAATTATCTGCTTCGTTTAAGAACCAGGCCGGTTTGTGGTACATGCCACACAGTATCATCCGCTGGCTGGCGGGTATTCACCGGGAGGCCTTTCCTTCTTTTTTAACGGCAAAGGAATAATGCTGTGCATGGCTTTCCGGCGTATTGAAGGCGATATAAACGCAGACCAGCACCAGGATGCGCACGGGGACGTATTTAAAGAACGGTAACATATTGTAGTTGATTTAGGTGGTTGAATGCCGGTACAAAGAGAAATATTCTGTCTTCAGTATAAAAATCAATTTGACAAGAAGCCGGTTCCAAAGGACGAAATAACGGTTTCCGGACAGAAGGCGCCTGCTGTCGACCGGTAACGGACCGGAACCGCATTTGATCCTCTGTCAGCCTGTTTTCGTCAATAAGTATTGTTAACTTAAAGAAGCCTTGTTACCTTGTTGCCTTATGCGATCGTTTTTCACCAAATATAAAGGAGTACATATTCTCTTTTGGGTAGTTAGTCTGATAATATGGACCTATGCCACGATGAACAGCTATCATGTTGGCGTATGGGAATCCCTGCGTAACAACGGGTTTTGGCTGATTGGTCAGGGGATACTGGTATATACTATTTTATATTGGCTGATGCCCCGTTTCTTTTACAGCAAACGTTACTGGACGTTCGGACTTAGCTCCGTGGCACTGTTGATAGTTATCTCCCTGCTGATATCCTGGTTGATGACTACCCTCATACAGGGAGATCATCCCCATGTGAAACTGGGTAGTGTGCTTTATTTCTCCTTCTTTATTGCCATCACCAATTTTTATGTTTGTTTTTTCTTTATAGCGGCGAAGGCCGTAAAAGATAAGCTGGAAGCGGACCGTCATCACCGGGAAGCAGAAAAGGCGCGGGCGGAAAACGAATTACGTTTCCTGAAATCGCAAATGAATCCGCATTTCCTTTTCAACGCGATCAACAGCATTTATGTATTGATCCGCAAGGACCAGGAAATGGCTGCCAGTACGCTGGCTACTTTCGCAGACATGCTACGGTACCAGCTATACGAATGCAATACCGAAACTATTCCTGTGGACCGGGAAGTGGCGTATCTCAATAACTATGTGCAGCTGGAGAAAATTCGTAAAGGCAACGCCTTGCAGCTGGACTACCGGGTCGGTGAAAACGTCCGGCATTTTGCGATAGCGCCATTGCTGGTGATTCCTTTTGTGGAAAATGCCTTTAAGTACGTATCTACCTATACGCAGCAAACGAACCATATCCGGATACACCTGGATCATCAGGACGGTACTTTCCTGCTGACGGTGGAGAACAGCGTAGAGCCGGTGCTCAACCGTCCGCTTGCCAATGGCGCCGGTGGCATCGGTTTGGAAAATGTAAAGCGGCGGCTGGAGCTGATTTATAAGGGCCATTATCATTTAGAGATCATTCCGGGGGATACTATTTATAAAATAATACTGACGATAAAAAATATATGAACCTGCAATGTATTATTGTTGACGATGAGCCTTTAGCCAGAGAAGGGTTGGAACTGCTGCTCCGGGAAACGGGTTTCCTGGACCTCGTAACGGTTTGTGGCAATGCCATGGAAGCCAGTCAGGTATTGGGAAAAGAAAAAGTGGACCTGATGTTCCTGGATATTGAAATGCCGCGGGTACGCGGGATTGATTTCCTGAAGGGACTTACCGCTCCGCCACTGGTAATCATCACCACCGCTTATCCCCATTTTGCACTGGAAGGTTTTGAACTGAATGTGCTGGATTACCTGGTGAAACCCATCACACCGGAACGTTTTCTGCGGTCAGTGAACCGCGCGCGGGAGGTATTTAGCGTTAAACAGGCGGCTACGCCGGAAGTGGATTTTTTCTTCATCAAAAGCAATAACAGTTATGAGAAAATAAATTATGATGATATTCTCTATATAGAAGGTTCGCAAAACTATGTAACTATCTACACCCGGCAGGGCAAGTTCCTGACACTGACTACCCTGAAGTCTGTAGAAGAACAGCTGCCACCGGGAAAGTTTTTACGCATACAGAAATCATTTATTGTAGCAGTGAATAAAATACAGTCCCTTTCCGGCAATGAAATCACCATAGGTGCACATAAGATTCCTGTCAGTAAAATTTATAAAGATGAACTGATGCAGTTGATCGATAAACATCTGATTAAAAGATAAATCTCTTTAAACAGGAAAGCCCCGGGCGAGATGCCGGGGCTTTCCTGTTAATATTTCTCTTTCCGGAAAACAGGGGTCCACTTGCTATGCGGCTCAAAATGTTTCCACAGGAAAGCGGAGATGCTGCGGATCATTTCCACCGCTTCATTATCAGCCGCCCAGCGCTGGTCCTGGATATTTTTAGTGCCGATATAAAATACATAGTTACCATGAGGTGCGTTGACCAGCACTACCTCCGAGCGGGATTCGTTGACAGAGCCGGTTTTGGCGGCGGCTTGCACATAGGGCGGTATCTGGGTAAGCGCCTGTTCATCGTAATAGCCTTTGGTCATCAGCCGGTACATCCGTTCACTGGACTGACGGCTGATCACTTCTCCCCGGAAAATTTTTGCTACCAGCGTAGCCATTTCGCGGGGAGTGGTTTGTCCCCAGCCATATATTTTCCGGTTTTCTTCCCGTCCGGGTGTACGGGAGTTTACGCGGGTATCCTTTAAACCATATTTTTCCATCAGGGTATTGACAGCGGCGCCACCGCCTGCCAGCTGCTGATTCCAGAGGGAAGTAGTGTTATCGCTGTAAGCCATCATGAGCGCTGCCAGGATGCTGACTTCCGTTTCGGAGCTGTCTTTGAAGAACTGCATCAGTCCCGACCCGCCTGTTTTGGCGGAATCGCGGTAATACAATGTTTGATGATAGCCCAGTTCGCCTTTGTCCAATTTGTCAAACAGACCTACCAGCAAGGGGATCTTTACAATACTGGCGGTGGGGAAAAGTGTATCAGCGTTGATTGCAGCCCATTCACCGGTCTCCAGCTGCTGTACATATATGCCTGCGGTACCTTTGAATTTGTCGACAATCTGCTGCAAACCTTGTTGCAGCCGGGCATCCGGTTTTTTCTTCAGTTGGGAAAAAGCCATGACCGGGCAAAGTAGTAATGCCAGGATAGTGAATCTGCGCATAGGAAAAGATAAAATGTTCCCGGAAAAGATATAAAGAAAAGCGGAGGAATAAAAGTACCTTAGTGCATCATCCAATGCCCTATGCGTCTATATATTCTTTTTGTGTTCACTCTGATGAGCCTGATAGGGTGTATATCTTGTCGTCAGGCTTCACCAGTACCGGTAAAGGCAGATAGTATTGTTATCAAACTGGCAGCAGGGTATCAGCAGGGTAGAGGTTTATTTCGCCGCTATTGTTCTTCCTGTCACACGCCACCGGAGAAAAAGATGGCTGATAATTATATGTTTTCCCACTTGTTTGACAGGATGCCCGCTCCATCTACTCTGTATTTTATCCGTTATGTGCAGGACAGCAAAGCGCTGAAAAAGGCAGGGGATACCTATGCTATCGAAATAGGACAGTATTGGGGACTTAATTACAATCATCATTTCAGAGATAGCATGACTTTAACGGAAATAAGAAGCCTTATTGTATATATACGGGTGGCAACGAATAGAAAATAAAAAAGATTTACATTAGTGGTTGAATAGAACGTTTGTTCACCCTTTTAAAAAACACACATGCAATTTTCATTACCTTACTTCGGAGAAATTAACCTGCAACAGCTGGAAGAGCGTTATGACGCTGATACAGACACCGGTGTATCACTTGATATAAACTTTGATAAAACTTCGATCGATGCTGAGCGCGCGGAACTTATCAAGCAGTATCTGCAGGATTTGGATGCATTAGAGCAGCAATGTTTAACGGCTATTCAGGAAGATTACCAGATAGCAGACAGTTCCACTTATGAGTACACCCGTTTTTGGATGGAAGAATTGACAGCGGAAGAACTTGCCGGGCTGGTCGGAGAGGCAGGAAGCGACGAAGAGAAAGCTGCCGCGCTATTATCCAGGATTCAATTGAAACGTGTAGGGTTTTATCCGGATGGAGCATACGGAGCCCCTCAATTTGCTACTTTTGACTACGGTATTAAAATTGACGACGAGTTCCAGGACCTGCTGATAGTGGTGCAATGGAATGATCAGCGGGGAATAGATTATATCACTACAGAAAGTTAACTACACCTGTTGCCGGGTCAATCGCCGTTGTCTGTTGCCCCAGCTGCTCAGCTGATTCAAAATAGGCTCCAGTTCCCTTGCCATATCGGTTAGCTCGTATTCCACGCGTGGTGGTACTTCCGCGTAAACGGTCCTGGTTATCAGACCGTCCTGTTCCATAGCTTTCAGCTGTAACGTAAGCATACGTTCAGTGATATACGAAAATTCTTTCTTCAGCTCGCTGAAACGCATTTTGCGTTGGGCGAGCTTGTCGAGTATCAGGAGTTTCCATCTGCCGCCCAGCATGGAAATAGCGAAGGTAAGATCGCAGCCGATCATGCATTGTTCATTGCGGCTATAGGTAGAATTCAGCTTCCGTGTTGCCATTACTTACATGTTTGTATGTACCACACAATTGATTGTACATGATATAAAATTAACGGCTCCATTCTACTTTTACAAAGAAATTTAAAACAACAGTTATGGATCTCTGTTTAAAAGGAAAAACAGCCGTGGTAACAGGCGCCAGTCAGGGTATGGGAAGAGCTATTACCAAAGAGTTGGCGTTGGAAGGCGTTAAGGTATTGGCGACCGGAAGAAATGAATCATTACTGGCCAGCCTCCGGGAAGAGGTACTGGCAGCGGGCGGCGTGGAACCGGTAATACTGGCGCAGGATTTTATGACGGCAGATGCACCGCAGAAGATAGCCGAAGCGGCTATAGCCGGATTGGCACAGGTTGATATTCTTATCAATAATGCCGGTAGAAGCGTTGCATTGCCGGTGATCGGAGCGGATGAAGACTGGACCGCTTCATTTTTGCTGCATTTCGACCGCGTGCGTCAGCTCACACAGCTGCTGCTGCCACAAATGACAGCACGCCGGGAAGGGGTGATTCTGAATGTGGCCAGCACGTTTGAGTTACGTACCATTAATGCTTCCTCTGTGGCTAAAGCCGCGATGGTGGTATGGTCTAAACAGCTGGCCGGGGAATTGGGGAAATACGGTATCCGCGTTAATAACCTGCAACCGGGACTGATTGACACGGAAAATATCCGCCCGCTTTTCCCGGGTGAAGAAAGAGAAAAATTTGCTACCCGTGAAATTCCGCTGGGTGATTTTGGAGAAGTCCAGGATATTGCCGATATGGTAACTTTCCTGGTATCACCCCGGGCTAAATATGTAACCGGTACCATGGTGACGGTAGACGGAGGACTGCGTTACGCGGCGTTTTAGGGGGTACTTTTATAGAATACGGACGTTTCCGTTTTTTCGGTATGAGTTATCCACTCCTCAGGGACTGTGTTATCATCCGCATACAGCACTACGATGCTGCCAACAATAGCGGCAATGGTATCGCGGTCCCCCAGGCCGCTGATAGCTGTCCACAGGGCATGTTCATAATCGGAGAGATGATGGGCCGCACACCATAACGCAAAAGGTACCGTGTCGGCGGCGGTTAGTAAGGTACCGTTGCCGAGTATGGATACAACGGTCCGTATATCATAGCTCACAGGTAAAGTGGCTGCTTTTCTGATTTTATATTTGAGATCACTTTCGGGAAGGTGATGATATACAAAATCAAAGAAAGTGGTAGCTGACAATGCAGTTGCGTTTACCCGGGCTTCAGCACAGATACAGGCTGCCAGCGCAACAGCGATGGCGCCGGCAATAGCTTCCTGGTGCGCATGGGTTACTTCGGCCGCCAGTTGTGCCTGCCTTACCGTCATCGCCGGTTGACCGGCAAACCAGGCGCCAATAGGCCCTGAACGCATTGCTGCTCCATTGCCTGCCGATCCCATTCCGTCAAATACTGCTTTGCTGACTGTCTGCCACGGTTCTCCGGCGGCAATACTTTTCATGATGGAATGTGCGGTGCCACCATATCCGCGGTAGTCATCCAGCTGATAGTTGCATGCCAGCTCCTGCGCCAGGTAGTCCTGGTCGATATGACCACAGGCATGCAGGGTATTTACGACGCCTATTCCTTGTACGGTATCGTCCGTAAATAACCATTCTCCCGGTTGTAGGGCCCGGTTAGCAATGCGTTCCAGCACTGCGGCTTCTTTACCAAAAAATGTTTCACCGAAGGCATCTCCGATAGATAAGCCCCACAGGGAACGCTGGGCCAGCTTCATAGGTGTTGTTTTCATCGTTACGGAAGATAAGGCTTTTGTCGATTTTTGCGGTACTTTTGGTATACCATGTCCACCACCTTTCAACAACACGTCCGTAAGTTTATAACTATCAGTGATGATGAACTGACTGCTATCCTCTCTTTTTTCAAAACGCTCGCACCGGCTAGAAAGGCCAACCTGTTACAGGAAGGCGCTGTTTGTAAACAGGACTATTTTGTGCTGAAAGGATGCCTGCGGCTTTTTTTTATTGATGACAGAGGCGTGGAACGTACCACCCAGTTTGCCATCGAAAACTGGTGGATATCGGACTATACTTCGTTGCTGTTTCAAACCCCGTCTGAGTTTTATATACAGGCCGTGGAAAAGTCAGAAATACTGGCTATCAGTGGGGAAGATAAGGAAGCGATGCTCGCCGCTCACCCGAAAATGGAACGGTATCTCCGGCTGGTACACCAGCGGGCGCATGCCGCCACCCAATATCGTATCCGCTACCAGTGGGATTTTTCCAAGGAGGAGCTGTACCTCCATTTCAGCCGCCAGTTCCCCGAATTTGTACAACGCGTACCGCAACATCTGCTGGCCTCTTACCTGGGCCTTACCCCCGAATACCTCAGTGAACTCAGGGCCAGGCGTATTTCTTAAGCCAGTTTAATTTTTAGGAAAACAAGGCGGTGTAGTTTTGTGCTGTAACAAAAAAGATAACAGCCATGAGTCAACGTCTCAATATGAAAAAACTAATACCCGAAGGTTACAAAACACTGCTGGGTATGGATACGTATTTATCCAACAGTCCGCTGAAAGCTGCGCACAAAGACCTGATCGATATCCGTACCGCCCAGATCAACGGTTGCGCTTACTGTATGGATATGCACAGCCGCCATGCCCTGCAAAACGGCGAGAATGTCCAGCGTTTGTTTTCCCTCAGCGGCTGGCGGGAAGCGGGACTTTTTACGGAACAGGAAAAAGTGATACTGCTGATGACGGAAGAAATAACACTGATTCATCAACACGGCCTGAGTGAAGAAACGTATCAACAGGCGTTGCTGCATTTTGATGAGACCTATATTTCCCACCTGATCCTGGCTATCATCTCCATGAATGCTTTAACAAGAATAGGGGTGAGCACCCGCATGGAAGTGCCGCTGGTAAATAGCTGAAAAAGCTATAAATTACCCTATGCAACTAAATATCCGGACAGAGAGACTATTACTCCGCGATTTCCTGGAAAGCGACCAGCCGGCGTTACATCGGTTATATATGCTGCCGGAGACTATCCGGTATAACCCCAGCGGCTATCCGAAAAATGAAGATGCTACGCGACAGTTAGTCCATGGATGGGCAAAACAGGTTACCGCTCCCCGGAGGGAAGATTATACCGCTGCCATCATTCATCAACAGGACAATACCTTCCTGGGTATCATTTCACTGGACCTCGGGCCGGAGAAATACCGCAAGGGAGAGGTATGGTACAAACTATTGCCCTCCTGCTGGGGAAAAGGTTTTGCAACGGAAGCACTGAAAGGGATCATGTCGTTTGGATTCCGGCAGCTGCAGCTGCATCGCATTGAAAGTGGTTGCAGCATTCATAATACCGGTTCCTGGAAAGTAATGGAAAAGGCAGGCATGACGAGGGAAGGTGTTAAACGACGGGTGTTGCCATTGGAAGACGGATGGCATGACGCGTATGTATACGGTATACTGGAAAACGAATATCAATAATAAAGCGCAGCAATACTGCGCTTTATTATTTATTCCATGCTACGGTATAACAAATCTGCATCTTCCTTTTTGCATAAAGTAGTGCCGGTGTTCATCGTGGCAGCTGTACCACAGGCTACACCGTATTTGACTGCCGGTAAAATATCTTCTCCCGCTGCCAGTTTAGTGATGATACCCGCTACCATACTATCTCCTGCGCCTACAGTGCCGAGCTTTTTTACCACCGGCGCCTGTATCCGATGAACATATTTTGGCGTGACCACCATTGCTCCCGCAGCGCCGAGCGATACAACCAGAAATTCGCACCCTTCCTGTCGCAGTACTTCCTGCGCAGCATGAACTACTTCCCGTCCGGTCAGCTTTGTTTTGCCTGTTAACGAAGCCAGTTCGCCCAGGTTGGGTTTTATGAAGTAAACACCACTATGGGCGGCCAGTTTTAGTGGTTCGCCGGAAGTATCTACCACAAAAGCGGCCCCGTTTTTCCGGGCTATGCTGCCTGTAACGCTGAATGCATCCGGCGGGATGCCGGGAGGGAGGCTGCCGCTGGCTACCACAAAAGCGGCATCACGGGTGAGCGTTTCCAGTTGTTGCCGGAAATGTTGCCATTCTTCCGCTGCAACGGTGGGGCCGGGCATATCAAGCAGAAATTGTTCCCTGGTGGAGGCGTCATACAGAATCAGGTTTTCCCGGGTAATACCTTTGATAGGAATCCGGATGGATTCCACCTGCTCTGCTTCCAGCAGATCATGAAAGAATGCCCCGGTATGCCCACCGGCCAGGTATACCGCAGTGGCTGCAGCCCCCAGCTTTACAATTGCCCGCGCAACGTTGATACCGCCACCTCCCGGCTGAAAAGCCGGTACGGCGCATTTTATTTTTTTATCCGGAAGCAAGGCGGGCACAGTGGTGCTTTTGTCAATCGCCGGGTTGAATGTAATCGTGACAATTCGTTTCATACATCCTCAACTTTTACTGATTTTTCAATCGTAAGTACAAATTTATGGGATTTCCCCGGACGACATTTGTGTCGATAAACCGTCCGATTATATGAGCACTCGCAGAAACTTTATTAAACAAGCCGGCGCCGCCGGCGCTTTGAGCGTTTTACCTTTTTCAAAGCTTTACAGTCAGCCAGCCACTAACCGGCAAACGCCTTCCCGCTGGGCAGATGGTTCCCGGCTCGTGGTTTCGGTGTCCATGCAATTTGAGGCAGGCGGGCAACCGGATCATGCAGAAAGCCCTTTTCCGCAAAACATGATAAAAGGATACCGTGATCTGCCGGCAACCACCTGGTATGAGTACGGCTACAAGGAAGGTATCCCCAGGATGCTCGACAACTGGGATAAGCTGGGTATCAAAGTAACGTCGCACATGGTAGGCACCGCTGTGCTCCGGCATCCGCAGCTGGCGAAGGAGATCGTTGACCGTGGCCATGAGGCTGCCGCTCATGGTATGAACTGGAGTTCACAGTATAACCTTTCCTACGAAGAGGAAAAGAAGTTCATCAAAGATGGCGCTGATGCCATTCAACAGGTGACCGGTATAACGCCCGTCGGCTACAACGCCAACTGGCTGCGGAGAGGGGAGAATACCCTGAAAATATTACAGGAGCTGGGTTTTATCTATCATATTGATGATCTCAGCAGAGATGAACCTTTTGTAATACAGGTGAATGAAAAAGACTTTGCCGTGGTACCTTACACCCTCCGTTGCAATGATATTCTGCTGATAGAAGGTAAAAATTTCTCTGCCGATCAGTTTGTTGCACAGGTGAAAATGGAGTTTGATCAGCTGTATACAGAAAGTAACTCCCGGCGCCGGCAGCTGTCCATTAGTTTTCATGACCGCATCGGCGGTACGCCGCAACTGGTGAAAGCCGCACACGACATCATTCGTTATATACAACAACACGATGGCGTACGGTTTAAACGCAAGGATGAAATAGCTCGTATGATTTTAAAAGATAAAACAGCGGTGAGGGAATAACCCCTCACCCTGGTTCTTCCGGGAAATTTTGATGAACGGGGAAGGCAGGGAGATGTCTTAACAATTATTTTATATGCTATCTTACCGGCGGCTGATTACTTTTGGAATGAAAAGTATCATATGGCAATCGAAAAGGGTGAACTTCCGGGAGAAGGGCTGCTGGTAGAAAGGCTGCGGCAGGGCGATGAAAAAGCCTTCCGCGCGCTGTATGATTTCTATTGGGAAAAACAGTACGACCTGGCCTGTTACAAGCTGGGCGTAAAGGCGCTGGCGGAAGAAATTACCCAGGAAGTGTTTGTTGCGCTGTGGCTGCAGCGGGAAGAGCTGGACCCTGCCAAACCTATAGGCGCCTGGCTGTATGGCGTTACCCAAAACAGAATACTCAATACCTACCGGAAACAATTATCTCACCATAAATACCTGCAACAGGTACCGGTACAGGAAATCACCCATAATACCACCGAACAGCTGTCCTTTAATGAGCTGAATACTGTCGTTCAACAACGTATCGCCGAACTGCCGGATAAATGCCGGGAAGTATTTACCATGAGCCGGATACAAGGCTTTAATACACAGCAGATCGCTGAAATGCTCAATATCTCTCCCAAAACCGTTAACAACCACCTGGTAAAAGCGCTCCGTATTATGCGGGTTAACCTGAAAGATTATATCGCTTTGCTGATCCTCTTGTCGCTCCGCAGGTAACATTAATTTAACGTAGACCGGAATAGGTGTAAATGCCTGTTTGCGGTAAGTATGATTGAAAGCCGGTATAAACCGCGCTGATAATAATACTTCCATGCAGGACAGGAATGAATTAAACAGGCTGATAGATCAGTATCTCAACGGAAAAGCTACGCCGGAAGAAACCATCCGGCTAAATAACTGGTTCGAACAGCTGCATACGCCCGGCGCGGAGCAAACGGGCGACCGGCAGGAGCTGGGGCAGCGTATTTTTACAGCAGTACAGGCGCAGCTGGAAATACCTGTTGTATCCGGGCTTGTTGCAGAGGTGGCGCCCCGCCGCATTTCCCGCATGATGCGATGGCGTATTGCCGCTTCCGTTATATCAGCAGCGCTGGTAGCCGGTGGTGGGTGGTGGTACCAGTCCGTGATAAAAACACGTAAACCGGTAGCCCGTATGCTGGACCTGCGTACGCTGGGAGGACAACTGACTAAAATCACGCTGACAGATAGTTCCGTTGTATGGCTCAATGCCAACAGCCACCTGCGTTATCCGGAAGCGTTTACCGACGACCGTACGGTATACCTTCAGGGAGAAGCTTATTTTAATATTCACCCCGATCCGGGACATCCTTTTATCATTGAGAGCGGTGGTTACCGCACCAGGGTACTGGGAACTGCCTTCAGTATCCGCGCCTATGCCGCGCCGCAGATATATAAAGTAACCGTGGCTTCCGGAAAGGTAGCCGTATTTAAATCGGCCGACAGTAGCCGTATTGCTTACCTGACAGCCGATCAGGAACTGCGCATCAATGAAGATGCCGGCACACAACAGGTAAGAGCAGTGCACGCGCAAACAAAAATGTCATGGAAGAACGGCAGCCTTACTTTTGAAAAAGACTTCCTGTCGGAAGTGGCCATATCCCTGCAAAACCGCTATGGCGTTATTTTCTCCTTTAAAAAAGCGCAGCTGAAAAATATGGAGATCAGCGGCATCTTTGACCATTCCCAATCACTCGATGATATCCTGAAAATATTAAACAAAGTATACGGCCTGCATTTCAACCGGCAGGCAAATGGTATGATCATTATTTCCTGATCCTTAAAAACAATATGATGGCGGAAAGATTTACATAACACGGTAAAAGAAAAAACCGGTCACGCAAGCGTACCCGGTTTAAGGTGCGATGCTGATGATACCAGGCCTGAGAAACCGCATCATCGCGTCGCTGTCATTAACTAACCCGAAGGATTAACTAATTAACAAGGTAAAAGTATGAATTTTTTCCTGGGGAAACCCTGTGCTTATTTTAAATGGGTTATGCGTATCTCCTTTTATGTAATGGTGGCTTCCATCGTTACAACTAACCTGATGGCCAGCGTGAGTACAAAAGGGCAGTCCGTGGAACGGATCCGTCTCTCGGCCGATTTCAGGAAGATGCCGCTGCGAACGGCACTGGAACAGCTATCCGCCAGATCCGGCGTACGGATCTATTTTAATGATGCTAAAGTAGACAACGCCCGGCAGGTATCTATCCATACCGATGATGCCCCGCTGCTCGAGATCCTGGATAAATTACTTGCCCCGGCCGGATTGGTGGCGCAGGTGTATAGCGATAATAAAATTACCGTTGTGCCCCTGAGCGCCATTCCACCGCCGGTTAAAGGTGTGGTGACCGACAAAAACAGCGGTACGCCACTACCCGGTGTAGGTATCCGTATTAAAGGCCATAGCACCGGCGTTATCACAGATGGCAATGGTCAGTTCAGTATCAGCATCCCGGATGAAGGAGCGGTATTGGTAGTCTCCTATATCGGTTATCAGCCACAGGAAATAAAAGTGGCGGCTGGTACTGCTTCATTGCAAATTGCCATGAAAGCGTCCCGTACACAGTTGAATGAAGTGCAGGTACAGGCCCGCCGTAAAACCAATACCGAAGCTTCTGTGCTGGCAGAAAGAAAAGCCTCGGCCATTGTACAGGATGCTATCTCGGCTGCCAATATCGAGAAGACTGCCAGTATCACCACTACACAGGCATTGCAGCGTGTTTCCGGGGTTACCATCACGGACGATAAATATGTGGCGATCCGTGGCCTGGGCGACAGAAGTGTGATCGGACAACTCAACGGCGTCCGCCTCGCTTCTTCTGATCCCGACCGCAGCGCTATTCCGCTGGACCTGGTACCTGCAGCGCTGCTGGACAATATTACCATCTATAAAACCTACACGCCGGATAAACCGGCAGATGCCGCTGCCGGTATCATCGAACTGAAAACACGCTCTGTTCCTGATACTGCGGTGCTGAGTATTATTGCACAGACCGGCTTTAACTCCAACATCGGAATAGGCGGCACCCTCAACAGTTTTAATAATGCGGACCCAGGTTTTTTCGGGCAGAAAGTAAAACAAGCCGGCCTGTCAAAAGATTTTATTGCGTTGGGAAATCAATACCCCGGTGGATTTTCACAGGTGCAGTCCATGATCGCCAACAGTGGTAACGATCCGCAGATGAAACAGGAAGTGAATCGCATCAACAACATTATGCACGGCTTTGATCCGGTACTCACTACCCGTTATGCACCGGCCAAAATGAACCAGATTTATTCCGTGACCTACGGAAATAGCTTCAACCTGTTTAAGAAACATAAACTGGGAGTGATTGCCGGCGTTAACTACTATCAGCGTGCTACTGATATCCACGGCGGAGACCTCACGCAGTGGAGCATCTACCAGGGCGTACTGACGGGTAACAACCAGGTGAACAGTACCCGTATCATTCCTAACTATATTACGCCTAATAATATCAACCTGGGAAAGTATATCTCCTACAAGGAAAATACCGGTACCTCCACGCTCAACTATGGATTTTTAGGTGGACTTACCTACCGCTTTAATCCCCGTCATGAAATCAGTATGCAGTACATGGGCAGCAGGGGAGCGGAAGTACAGGCGACCAATCTGTATGGCGCTTATGAGTATACCGGTCTGGCAGGAGACGTGAGCAACATCGTGTATTCACTGAAACGCAGCTACCGTACCCTTAATACCTTTAACCTGCAGGGAGAACATAAGCTGACCGGCGGCGAATATGCGCCCAGGTTGAGTTACAATATGGCGACTTCCACTTCCAGCCAGGAAGATCCTGACTACCGCTTCGTGAACCTGGCTGCCTATCAGCCTGTCGGCGGTGGAACGATTGGTGTCCCGGGCAGTCTGCCTAACTCCGTCGACTATACGGGTACGCCGGTATATTATTCCCTGGTATCCGGTTATGTGAATGGTTACGGTCCTTACGGTATTATCCAGGCCGATCCTAACGGCCGCCGCTATCGTAGCCTGAAAGAAACCAACTACAACTACAAAGCGGACCTGACCCTTCCTTTCCCATTGTTCGGTAAACGCCAGGAGTTTAAAGGCGGTGTGAACTACCTGTTCCGCGATCGTAGTTTTATGGAGAATGTGTTATCATTACCCGGCTCCAATTTCTCGTCTACCGGCAACCAGGCGCTATATACTGTGCATGGCAACCTCGATCACCTGGTAGGATATGATCAGATCGGTATTAAAACGCCTGCTGGTCCTATCGGAGAAGGACAGCCTGCTGTGGGTGGTTTCCTGTATAACGCACAGAAATCCCCCAATAACTATAAAGGCTCTTTTGAAACACGCGCTTTCTATGGTATGCTGGACCTGCATCTGCTGGATAACCTCCGGTTGACCGGCGGTGCGCGTTTCGAATTAACGGATATCCGGACAGCGGTAGATACTGCCGGCGTATTCCTGGACCCCGCGCTGACTACGCCGAACAAGGATGGGCAAACCGTGAAGCTGGTATTCACCCAACCTTATTCCGTTTATAAAACAGATTATAAGCCCTATTACTCCCTGAACCTGACCTATACCCTGCAGGAAAACATGAATTTCCGCTTAGGGTACAGCACCACGCTGGCAAGGCCGGAGCTGCGTGAAATCACCAATGTGTTTGAATTTGATCCGTTCCAGTTTGCGCTGGTAGTGGGTAATCCCAAACTGGTGAACCAGTCTACCACCAACTACGATTTCCGTTGGGAATGGTTCCCCCATCCTGGTGAAGTTATCGCAGCTTCTGCCTTTTACAAACAGATCGATCATCAGCTGACAAAAGTGTATACTCAGAATTCCGCCGGTCTGGACGCACGTTTCCCGGAATTCCCGGCTATCCGCTTTGAAAATGACCCTAACCGCGGTCGTGTATATGGGATAGAGCTGGAAGTAGTGAAGCACCTGGGACGCTGGTGGGCGCCGCTTAAAAATTTCTACCTCGGCTCCAACCTGTTGCTGGCACAGAGTGAAATCAAAAAATCACCCGAACGCCTGAACGATTCCAGGATTGTAGACCGCCGCGCTCCGTCCAACAGCCCGCTGTTTGAACAGGCCCCTTATTCCATCAACGCTTACCTGAACTACAATAATCCCCGTACCCGTACCGACCTCACGCTGACGTTCAACGAAGTAGGGGAGCGGCTGATCCAGATTAATCTCACCGGTGAGCCGGACCTGTACAGCAGACCCGCTCCGGTACTGGATTTTGTGTTCAGCCAGTATCTCACCAAAAGACTGCAACTGAAAGGATATGCGAAGAACATCCTCAACCCGGCCTGGAGAGAGGTGTATGCCAATCCCGGTACCGGTGGTAAATATTACGGTAATACGTATATCCGCCGCAGTTATTACAGAGGCACCGAGTTTATGCTGGGACTGAATTATAACATTTTCTAAAGGGAATGAACGCAAAATGAACATCATGCAAGCTGTAAAATATTTTTTCGTCACACTGCTCTTGGCGGGACTATGGGCCTGTAAGAAAGACAAGGCGGACTACCTGTTCCAGGAGCTGCCGCAACAGCCGCCACTGACGGGATCTACTGTCCGGCTGATGAATATGGGGCGGACGGCCACAGAACTGATCATCAACGATACGCCGTTGACCAGTTTTACGCAACCCAACATTGAAGGATATTATATCGGGGCAAAACCTACTTTGTATTTTCAGAATGGCCGCTTGGGAGCGAGTTATACCATCCCGCAAAAATTTATCAGACAGGATGGTAGTACCCATATCAAAATTGCCGGTATGATGTATGGTCATACAGAACTGGTTTATCCGAAGGAGTTTGACATCCGTGAAGATGTTAATAACCCGACTGATTTTTATAACGTGTTGTATGGCGCACATGGTGGGAATACCATACTAACGGAGGACTCACTGTTTGCTATTCCCCGCTCTATCTCACCACCAGCCAATCCGGAACATTTTAAAATAAGGTTGTTGAATCTCAGTTCCTCACCGGACGCCGCTTCTCTTGAAGGTGATATGACCCTGGTATGGGCAGATGGGACCAAAGTAAGTACCACTACCAGCGATATAGCCTCCGGGAAATATTCTGATTATATCGAATTGCCTTATGGTACCTGCCAGTTTAAGGTGATGACCAGCGATGGTAAGGTGCTGCCGGCCGTGAGAGTGAATGCAGAGGAACTATTAAGCCAGGTAGGTCGCACCACCGGCACGATGACCACCGGCCAGAACCCGGTGGTGGATACCAAACTCACCTATGCGCCTATACGTACTTTCCAGCCGGGAGGCGTGTATACCATCATGGTATGCGCCAGTATGAGTTTTAGTGCGCTCGATGCCGGTAGTAATAGCGCTTCTCCTGTGGGATTGAACAGCTATCGCATTATTGCGGATAACAAAGAAGCACTGAATATTACCTATGGCCGTTTACAGGCGGTGAGTGTAATCCCCGGTGTATCCGTTTCCGTGAGTGCTGATAATATGCCTTTGCAGGAAGGGGCGCTGGCTTTTGGTAAAGCGACCGGTTATAAAACGCTGATCAACGGTACCCACCTGGTGCAGCTCACCGATGCCAGTGGTAAAAAACTGGCGGAACAAACGCTACGTATACAGGGTAGCGATAACTATACCGCCTGGGTATATCCCGGTGAAAACGGCCAGCCGGTACTGAAATTGATCGCCAACAACCTGAGTGGTAATTTCTATCTCGGCAATAATCCCAAAGGTGATGACGGCAGCAACGATCAATATTCCTATTCCATGCCGTTAAAGGTACGTTTCCTGAATCTTTCCACCGATATACCGGAGGTAACGTTTACAGGCGCCAACGGCGCGCTGCTGACCGGTTTCCTGACGTATAGCGGCACCGCCAGTCAGCATATCCAAAGGGGACAGGTGATCACCGATCAACCGTATATGCTCTTTTCTCCCTTAACCGGTATTAACAAACTGGCGGTATACGCCTCCCAGCCGGGCGTACTGCCGGGCGACTGGGTACAGGAAGTGCCGCAACTGTCGGGCACTGATTTTATTGCCCGCCCGGAATTGTATACCAGTGGCCTGCCCCCCTATGAAACGGGCGTGTATACGGTAGCGTTAACCGGTAGTCTGCATCCGAAAAATCCCGGAGAAGCCGCCGCCAGAATGATTATCATCAAGCATAACCAATAATGAACCATGAAGCAGGTATATAAAAATAACATTCATTTTTTAGGAGGACTGATCGCATTGGTTTGTATGCTGACAGCGGGTTGCCGTAAATCGGATTTCCCGGATGTAAGTTCACCGGCCTATCTCCGTGTGTTCAATTGTCTTACCTACAACGTCACCATCGATAATAAAGACGCACCGCCGCCTTTCCTGACCATGCTGATAGACCCGGTGCTGGATGCTTCCGGTATTCCCGTGAGTGCAGACGTGACCTTCGATTTTATGGGGCCCAGAGGACCGCTTGCCAGACCGTATCCCGATGCCGGTAACACCGCTTTGTGGCAAAAGGAATTTCCCGGTACGGCTAAAATTCCGGTTGGGCCTATTGTCAACGGCTACGATCTCTCCGGTTACGGTATGGTAAAAAGTGGTATGCACCGTTTTATGTTCCTCACCAGGCCCCGCAGCAGCGATCCCTTTTATACGCTGCCGGTCAACTCCAGGAAAGCGGTGCTGGTAGATACCACCATCAACCTGGAGCAGGGAGAAATTTATACCATGAATATCCTGGAACGGTCGGTGTATACAAGAAAGACAGGTATTTATCTCCGCAAGGAAATATTTACCAAAATACCCTTGTCCGATTCGCTGGTATATACGAATTTTTACAACCTCAGTTCCGAAGGATATGCGAATACCTATGTGGCTATCTCTGGTAGCGCCAATAACATGAGTATGCGGGATACCATGAACATTTTCTACTCGCTGTATGCAAAAGACCGCAAGGAAATCAAAGGATATGTGAATGCGTTTATGACCAACGTTATCCGTTCGCAGGAGCCGGTGGTACATCCTTACAGCAGTTTCCCGCTGTTCCCGGATTCCACGGCCAGTCATATCTACGCCGGTACTTCCGGTCAGTTGTTCAATTTCCTTGTACCGGGTATGGCGCCGGAGCTGATTGGTGGTCTTACCGACGACAGTAAAGGCACCTACACTTCTTTTGCATTAGGGCCCGAAGCGCCGGTGGCTATATTTAACCTCGGTGGCGATGTACGTTCCGGTATGGTCATTTCTGTATACTCCGGTATTTATAACCCGCGGTCGTTTGCAACGGTGAATACCGTGGAATATGTGAATGGCAATATGTATATCACTACCCTGCAACGCCGTTATGATCCGCCTATCTATAAATAAACAAATCATGAAGCGATATATTCCCTGTTATATCTTCCTGTTGACCTTACTGGCTTTTGCCTGTAAGAAGATCGATGTCACCCCGGACGATCGGGTTTCCGGCATTCGTACCATAGGAGATTTTATACACAACAACTACGATCTGAGCCTGTTTTCGGCAGCCTTGCAGAAAACAGGCCTGCTCGATAGCCTCAATACCGATGGACCCTTTACCGTCTGGGCGCCGGATAACAAAGCATATAATGCTCTGGGGATCAACAAACCGGAGGATTTTAACCGCATGAATACGGACAGTCTCCGCATCGCCCTGAAAAACCTGATGTTCAGCGATCGTTTATACACTTCCGTTATTCCTACGCAGCTGGATAATCGTTATACCTGTCTGGGTGGTATGTTGAGCTATGTTTCCGTGGGAACCATTGGCGCTAACGCTGATGCTTTTCCCACCGCCTTTAACGGCAGCATTGTATACGAACCTGGTAAGCGTAACCTGGCTATGAAAAACGGGGTAGTTCATGTGCTGAAAGCGGTGCCCAAATACACGGAAAAAAATACGCAGGAAATACTGGCAGCGGATACCACATTGTCCATTTTTGTGGCCTTGCTGAAAAAAACCAATCAATGGGATGCCCTGAAAACGGAAGGGCCTTTTACCGTGTATGCACCGGTGAACGAGGCTTTCCGTAATTGTCAGCTTACGCCGGATAGTATTGCCAGGATAGATCTATCCCGTTATAAACCGCTGGCTTTTAGCGTGTATACGCTGAGGTTACAACCGCATCATATCCTGATGAATGATCTGTGGGTGATAGGTGCTACCAGTGCGCGTGTCGACCTGGGAGATGGTTATACCCTGAATCCAGGCAGTACTTTCAATGTATATGCACCTGGTGAGAAGTGGAACTATCACAGTCCCAACAACGGTATCAATATCGCAGACGGGGCGAAAGGCCAGGATATCATGACTACCAACGGGGTCGTGAACCGGCTGAACAATATCCTGTTGTATCCTGACTCACTTTTAATCCAATAAAACCGGAACTGATGAAGCGAAATTATTTCATATATACGTTTGCGTTGTCACTGCTGTTTCTCTCCGCCTGCCGGTTGAAAGATGCTCAGGTAACACCGGTGGGCAAGCCGCTGGAATATGCCGGTCCCACCCGTAAAATCCGTGAACTGCTCGATAGTACCAATCTCACTGTATTCAAGGCTATCTGGAAAAAGGCCAACATGGACTCCGTGATCCTGGAAGGTGGCTGGCAGGCCTATACGCTGTTGGCGCCTACTGATGAAGGGTTTGCCAAAGCAGGTATCACCCTCGATAAAGTGAATAACATGCCGGTAGCACAGTTAGATACCCTGCTGTTTTATCATACCCTGGAAACCTGGGTATCCGGTGACGGGTTAAAGAACCTGATCGGCAACAACAGTATGCGTACGCTGTTGAAACGCAGCGATCTGCCGGGTTTCTATGCCAACGATCCCTATATCTATTACCATTACCTGGGATACCATGGCGGGAAGCTGATGGTAAACGGTCAGCCTTATACGCTGAAAGCACTGGAAGCCACTAATGGTACTATCTATGTGTTGGATGCTGTATTGAACAAACCGGAACAGGATATGATCGACTACCTGAAAAGCAAACCTGAATTCAGTTATCTCCTGGAGGCGTTCCGCATCAGCGACAGTATTTATCAGGCTACCTGGAAAACGCCGATGGTGACCAGGTTGCTGATGAACACACCGGAGAACAAATCGTTCACATTGTTTGCGCCTACCAATCATGCGTTTCAACAAGCAGGCTTTAATACGGTGGACGATCTCCGGCAAAGGGCGTTAAGTTACCCGGTAGACTACTCCTACTATGACGATCATATGTTTTACGTGAGTCCTACTACTTCGCTGGATTCTGTTCTGTCGGCCAATCACCTGGATTTTAATAGTGCCATGCGCGTAAACGTGCCGTTGGTGCTGTTCTCCAATGACCTGACCGATAATTCACTGTTACCAGGCTTTATGATCAGGGCAGGCTCGCAGATGCATGAGCCGCCGCAGTATATCCGGCTTTCCTTTGCCAACACCGGTGGCAGTATCATGGTAAAACAGCTGAACTCGGCGCTGCCGGCGCGTAAGCTGGTCACCACCGATTTGCTGTTCCGCAACGGTGTTATTCATGTGATAGATGACGGCCTGTTGATGCCTTAAGGTTCACCCAAAAATATTTTTAATAAGATGAAGAAATATATATTGTTTGGGATGATGACTGCGCTGTTGTTCTCCTGTAAGAAGGATGATAACCAGCCATCCGGGCCCAACAAGGACAATAATAACATCCTGTATGTAATCCAGGATAACAAGTTCAACTTTTCCTTTTTTAATACAGCCCTGACCGTTACCAATTATGGTAATACCTTTCTGGGAAAAGGTCCTTATACCGTGTTGATTCCGGATGATAACGCCTTTCAGAAAAGCGGTTACAATACCACGGAAGATGTAGCCAAAGAAAAAGGCATGGTGTTAACTAACCTGGTGAAATACCATACCCTGCCCGGACAATGGCAGCTGGACAAATTGCCGTTCCGTTTTAATCAGCCTGTTGTTACCGCCTCCGGTACTTCGCTGTTTGTTACACACTGGGTACATGGAGAGGATACCGTCATCGTAGTGAACGGCACCCGTGTAACCGCGTTGAACCTGCCGGCCAGCAATGGTTTGATACAGGTGATCAATACCGTACTGAATCCGCTGGTACAGGATAAATTGAGCGATGCTATCGCTGCCGAGCCTACGCTGACTTATTTCAACGCCGCCCTGCAACGGGCCGGCCTGAAAGAGCTGCTGAAGGGAGATGGGCCTCTCACCGTGTTTGCACCCAGTAATGCTGCCTTTATCGCAGCAGGTTTCCCCACCACCGATAGTATCGTACAAACGGACCCGGCTATACTGAAAAATATACTGCAGTTCCATATGATGGCTACCCGTCGGTTTGTCTATGACTATGTACTCATTACCGACGACAGTAATCAGACCCGGCAGAATATGCTGAACAGCAGCAGTACCACGGTGAACCTGCAAAACTACGGCAATGACTATAACATTACCATCACCGGAGCGGGTAACCTGCAACCGGCGCAGGTACTGAAGTCAAATGTGCTGACCAACAACGGGGTATTGCATATTATAGACCAGGTGCTGACCGAAAATTTATGATGCGTTACTTAAAATGAACCGAAAATGAAAAAATTACATATACTTTTTAGCTTGTTGTGTATGCTGCTGGTCACGCAGTTGCAGGCGCAGGAAACCAGCGGGAGGCTTGACGGGCGTATATTGGACGGAAAGGGCCAACCCGTGCCCGGTGTAACGGTGCAGGCGGTACATACGCCAACGGGCACACGTTATGGTACTGTGGCAGGTAATGATGGCCGTTATCATCTCGCAGGACTGCGTATAGGCGGCCCTTATACGGTGCAGGCTTCCATGATGGGCATGGGTACCCAGGTAAGGGAAGGACTGCAAATCAGATTGGGAGAACCTTTGCAGCTGGTGCTGGTGTTGGAGGATAATCAGAAACAATTGTCCGAAGTGGTGGTGAAAGGTAACAAACAGGCCAAAGCCAATACCTATGGCGCAGGACAGAACATCAGCAGCGCACAGCTGAAGAACATGCCTACCATCAACCGTAGCCTACAGGATATGACCCGGCTGGTACCCCAGGCATCGAAAGATAACTCTTTCGGGGGTACGAACTTCCGCTACAATAACGTTACCCTCGATGGCGCCATCAATAACGATGCGATCGGCTTCAGTCCTTCTAATGGCGGTGTCACCGGTACTTCCGGTATGCCGGGCGCCAGTACGCATACCAACCCGGTATCGATGGATGCGATCGAAGATATGCAGGTGTACCTGGCCCCCTTTGATGTGAAGATCGGTAACTTCACCGGCGGTAGTATCAATGCGGTTACCCGCAGCGGTACCAATACCTTCACCGGCTCCGTATATGCTTTTGGCCGCAACGCCGCTATCACGGGAAAAGACAAGGCAGGCGCTCTCGGTAAAATGAATAATGATTTTTATGATTATCAAACCGGTGTCCGGTTGGGTTTCCCTATTATCAAAGACAAACTGTTCTTTTTTACCAATGAAGAATTTACCGGTCGCCGCGATCCGGCGCAACTGCTGGCAGGCCAGGCGGAAACCGCGCAGATACTGAGCGTGAAAGACGAACAGGATATCCGCAATGCTACCCTGCAACGTTATGGTAACGCCTTCGATCCCGGTACCGGCGGTGCTTACAGCGCTAACAGCAGCTCCCGGAAGTTTTTTAATCGCCTCGACTGGAACATCAACGCCATTCATCAGCTGTCTGTCCGTAATAATACCATCCTCTCCGAAGCCATGATGATGGACCGGGACCAGGCTGATTTTCGTTTCACCAGCATGGCTTATAAACAAACGAATAACCAGACTTCTACGGTAGCAGAATTAAAATCCCGCTTCAGTACCCAACTGGCGAACAGCCTGATTGTAGGATACACCGTTGTAAATGACAAACGTGATCCGCAATCCGATCCGGCGCTGCCGCAGGTACAGATCATGGGCCGTACACCGGGAACTACCATTTACCTGGGAACCGACAGGGAAGCGGCTATTTTTAATATGCAGCAACGTACCTGGGAAATCACGGACAACGTAACGCTCTATAAAGGCAAACACACGTTTCTCTTCGGTACACATAATGAGCTGTATCATATCAAATACGGTTTTGTTAACAGCTGGAATGGGCGCGTAGATTATCTCAGCATCAACGACTACCTGAACAACAATCCCTGGAGAGTACGGGGCAGCTATAACTACACCGATAACAGCAGGGAATACATTATGGCGCATCCGCAGGCTTTTAACCTCGATCTGTTAAGCGCCTATGCACAGGATGAAATTCAGCTGACCGACAAACTGAAAATTACGCCGGGTATCCGTGCTGACTATACGTTGTTGCCCGTGAAGCCGGAGCTGAGTGAAAAAACACAAACAGCACTGCAGGACGGTTTCCTGGGAACAACGTATTACTACACCCCGCTGAACCAGATCAGGAATAGTTATTTTAACCGGGTACAGCTTTCTCCCCGCCTCGGTTTCCGCTACGACTGGACGGGTGATCAACGGCTGGTCCTGCGCGGCGGTGTCGGTATGTTTACCGGCAGAATTCCGTTGGCATGGCTGGCGTACGCTTATTACAACAACGGTGATACCTATGGCGCTTTTGATCAGAAAGCAGACCAACAGGCTTTCGTAAAAGGTACAGATCCTTTGAGAGGCGGAAGTAACGGCATCGGTGGATTCATTGGACAGAACGGCGCTGTATTGAATAATAAAAACAGTGGTAAAACACAGGTCGATGTAGTGGATAACAATTTTGTAATGCCGAAAGTGCTGCGTACCAGTCTGGCTGCCGACTATACCACCCCGTCAGGTTATAAGTTCACCGTGGAAGGCATCTACACCAGGAGCCTGAAAGATGTGATGTTCAGACAGGTGAATATCAAAGATGATCCGCGTTATTACGGATATGATGTAAATCAGGCGCAGCCTGTATTTAACGGCAGCGTAGATCCGCGTTTTGCGAATGCCTACGAATTGAGCAATACCAATAAAGGATATCGTTACAGTCTTACCGGTAGTGTGAACCGCAATTATGCTTTCGGCTTAAATGCGGGCGTGTCTTACACTTATGGAGAATCCAAAGATATATCCAATGGTATCCGTAACTCTATGGAAAGTAACTGGCAGTTGAACCAGGCGCTGAATCCTAACAATCCCGGCCTGGCTTATTCCAATTTTGACATCCGTCACAGGATAGTGGTGCATGTAGATTACCGCAAAACCTGGGATAAAAAATGGACCAGCAGTTTCTCCTTGTTTGTGAGTGCGCAATCCGGTTCTCCGTTTACCTATGGTATTGTGAACAACAGTATCCAGGGGCTGCCGCAACAGGTAAGCCTGGTGTACATCCCACGGGCGGCGGATGCGGCCCGTTATTTCCAGGATTATACCGATGGCGCCGGTAATGCGGTGACAGCCGCTGCGCAAGCAGAAGCATTCAACCGTTATGTAGATGGTAATGCGTACCTGCGTACTCGTCGCGGTGATTTTACCGAAAGAAATGCCGGTCGTACGCCCTGGAATACACAGGCTGATTTTCACTTTGGACAGGAATATCATTTCTCTGATCGTCCGGGTAGCAGTTTCCTGACGTTTACCCTGGATGTGATGAACCTGACTAACCTGTTGAACAAGGAATGGGGGCGGGTATACTTTTCTCCCAACACCTTTAACTCCACCGCGAGTGTAGGGCTGACGCCTTTTTATCCTGGACGTCAGAGCAAGGAGAATTATCCGGTGTATATGTTTGCCGATCCGGGTAAGCCTTATGCAGTTGACTTCTTTAACTCCCGCTACCAATTGCAGTTGGGGATGAGATATTCATTTTAAGTAATCATATCAACATACAGTGATGAAACATTTTATATATTTTCTGGCATGTACGGTGTTCTTCCTGGCGGCCTGTAGAAAAGACCATAAAGAGGCGGCGGTACCATTGTCGGTGACAGGCTTTTTACCCAGCAGCGGTAACGCCGGCACGGTGGTGACTATACGTGGAACAGGTTTCAGCCGTACGCTGGAAAGCAACGAGGTGGCTTTTAACGGCACTGCTGCCAGGGTGCTTAGTGCCAACGATTCAATGCTGGTGGTACAGGCGCCGGAGAAAGGGACCACTGGTCCGCTTACAGTGAAAAATGGTGACCGTAATGCACAAGGGGGGACCTATACCTATCAGGCTTTGAGTATACATAACATCGCTCCGGCTAACGGTCCCGCAGGTACGAATATCTACATTTCAGGGGCGGGTTTTACCGCTACCGATGGGCCGGCGGAAGTAACCATCAACGGTCATTCTGCCGTGATTGCCAATTCCAATGATACTTTGCTGGTAGCCATCGTGCCTGCAGATGCGGGTGCAGGCGCCGTAGAAGTGAAAGTGAACGGTGCACATGCCAGTGGACCATCATTCGTCTATCAGTCCATTACACAGATAAAACCTGCCAAAGGTGGCGCCGGTACTAAAGTAACGCTTACCGGTACTGGTTTTGACCAGACGCTGGTCAATAACCAGGTGGCGTTCAACGGAGTAGCCGCTACCGTTATCAGTGCAACTGCTACGTCTATGATCGTAGTGGCGCCGGATAATGTGAAAACAGGCCCGGTATCATTGACCGTCAACGGGCAGAAAACCACAGGACCATTGTTTACACAGGTGCCGGTGCCTGCTATTAAAACGGTAGCACCGCTCAGCGGACCGGTAGGCAGCACCATCACCATCCAGGGTACAGACTTCAGCGATATCACGGATGAAGATTCCGTGTACATCAATGGTACGGCCACGACTATACTGAGTGCAACCAAAAGCCAGCTGGTGGTCAGCGTACTGCCTGGTACTACGACCGGCACGCTCCGGGTGGTAGTCAACGGACAGGCTGTCAACGGACCGCAGTATGCGGTGCAGGCCCTGGGTATATCGCAGTTGTTGCCGGATAACGGTCTCGCAGGAACGATTATCAAAATCAGCGGTACTGGTTTTGATCCTATCGCCACCAATAACCAGGTAACGATCAACGGACTGGCGCTGGTTGTCAACACTGCATCGGACAGCGTATTGACCGCTACTATCCCGGCAGGTATTACTACCGGAACATTGCAAATACGCACCGGCAGTTTATCTGCTACCGGACCGGTTTTTCGCAGGGCGGGTGTGAGCCTGTTCTACAAAGGACCTATGGTAGAAACCAACCAGCGAGGTATGGCGATTGATAGCAGGGGGTATATATATGTAGCCGCCGGTAACAAAATCTACCGGATCAATCCGGACGGCTCCGGTGGAACCTTGTTCGCGGGTGGTGATAACTCCGGTAATACGGATGGTATGGGTTCTGCCGCGAAATTCAACGGTATCTGTGGCCTGGCCTTCGACGCGAATGACAACCTGTTTGTCGCAGATGGCTGGAACAACAGCGTACGGAAAATTACGCAAGCCGGTATTGTAACAACGTTCTATTCCGGTTTGGATAATCCGGCGCGTTATATTGCGTTGGACCCTGCGGGCAACGTATACGTCGGCTCTGAGTACAGTGGTACCTTCCGTATCGCCGCCGATGGTTCACAGGTCAAACAGATGTCGAGAGGTGGGTTCTCGTCGCAGTTTACCGTGGTGAACGGGTATATCTACTGGACCAACTCCGATGGCGGCGCCATATACCGGTATAACATCGTTACCGGTCAGGCAGAACATTTTGCGGGTACCTTCTTCCAGTCAGGTTACGAGGATGGGCCACGCGGTGTCGGTAAAATGGATGGCCCGGGCACATTAACCTATGACCCGGTAAGCGGACAAATCTATGTTATAGATGGAAACAACTTTTCTGTCAGGAGTATTTCAATAGCAGATGGCACTATCAGCACCATCACCGGTTCCGGTGGCACCTATGAGCCGTGGCATAGCGGTAATAAGGACGGTACCCTCCAGGAAGCCCTTATTTCACCTGTTCAGGCGGGATCTATGGCAGTAGATAAACAGGGTAATATCTACATCGTGGAAGATTATTTACGTCAGATCAGGAAAATAACGCTGCGGTAATAATTATAACACAACTGGAAAGACCTGTTTGTCTTTGGACAAACAGGTCTTTTTATGTATCAAGACCATTGGATTGCAAAACGGCATTGGTGCAATAGAGGCGTATTTATCACAATAGAATAGATGGAATTATCTATTTTAGCTACTGATCCTCCTGTGAAATATGATGTTTGAAAACATACAGATCGTTACTTTCAGCAATAACATTCCTAATACAGATTATGTTTCCTGGACGCCTAAATCCAGGCTTTGGTGCCTTTGTGAGCTATCGGTGGGATTCGGGGACGTAATGGTGTGGGATGAAAAAAATGCAATACCGCTCAATACCATGATCGGATTCATGGATTTCATGATGCATTCCCTCGATTCTCCGGAGGGAGAAAGCTGGACACACGATCTTCCGCATGCTATGGGGAAAATAACGCTACAGTGGACTGTTACCGCCGGGGATGAAGTAAACTTCAGCATCTTCCAACAAAAACAGTTGATGCAAAAGACAGTTTCAAAGGCTACTGCTCTCAGCTACCGGCATCAGTTCTATATCCGGGTAATGAGCCTGTTGACGGCTCATGTGCCCGAAAAAGTTTGCTGGCGTGTGGGGGAGAAGTTCTACCAGGAGGAAATCCGTGATGAAAACGCTTTCAGGATCGGACAACAGGTAACTACCATTCCGGGGCCGGAAATAAAGACACTGCGCGCAGGCTTTGTCATCTCCCGGAAGTGGCACCATCAGCGGGGAGCATATATTTATCAACTGTTGATGGAAGGAAAAGTAACATCCAGATGGTATGATAGCAGCGAACTGGCGTTAACAGGAGAAGGGAGATGGCAGACCATCCTCCTTCTCCTGTTAATAGATTTGAAAAATAGATGTTTATTTAAAATGCTGCTGAAACTTTTGCAGCCATTGTTTTTCTCTATCCCAGAGCAACGCACTCTTTTTACCGGTTAGCAACTCGTATAGTTTCCTGATCTCCTGGTTGCCGGCAGCATATTGTACCAGGAATTCCAATGCCACCATGATCTCCGTTTGACCGGCGGTATTCATCGCTTCGATGGCCCGTTGTTTAGCCACCAGTTGTCGCACGCGGTGAACGAGGTTTGGGACGACGGCTTCGCCGCCATGTTTAATAACGCCATAGAGGGCGGTAAATTTATTCTTGCCTTTCTCTAATTGCTCGAGGAACAGGGGAAGGTAAGATGCATCACCTAGTTTGAGAATAGCGCTCAGCGCGGTACCGGATACGTCCTGTCTTTTGTGTTCCAGCAATTTTACCAGGGAAGGCAGGCTCTCCGGGGTGCCGGAGCTGGACAAGGCCATGTTGGCATATATCAGGTCATATTCGTTTTTGCTGGTGTGAATCACCTCCAGCAGCGCAGTTTCGGCGGTTTTCTCTGCGGAATGTGCCAGCGATTTGATGGCGCTCTGCCGTACATCCCAGGCTTTATTTTTAGTGGCGGTTATCAACGGTGTGAGATTGGTGCCCGCCGGTTTCTTCAGATCGGCAATACCTTCCAGCAGCGCCGACAGGACGTATTTATCCTTTTCCTTGTCCACCCGGCTTATCAGGAAAACCATCGCGGTTTCGTTGTCGGTATTTTTGGCAATATGCGCCAGCGTGAAATAAGCCCTGTGCCGTTTTTTCAGGTCTTTTTCTATATTGATAAAATCTATCAACTGGGGAACATAGCGTGCATCCTGTATTTTTTCCGCTTCTCTCAGGGCGATAAATGAAATGGACTTGCTACTGCTTACGCCCTGTGGGAGCGGCATATCGCTGGTGTCGTTCATGCGGTCAATCAGTTCAATCAGATATTGGTCCATAATGGATGAAAAGCATTGATGAAGGGCTAAATATAGAAAATTATTTCCGGTTCAGCCGCTCCAGGAACTGTTGCCGGTAAGTAAGGCCTACCGGAAGGCACAGCTGTTGCAGGGTGACCATGTTCTTTTCGTACATGGTAATATGGCGCAACGAGATAACATACGACTTGTGGATTCTGATGAAATGCTGTGCCGGCAATAGTTCCATTAGTTCGCTCATGGTCATCAGGGTCAGCAGTTTTTTGTCCCGCAGATGAAACCGCATGTAGTTACCGGCTGCTTCCACGTAGAGAATATCGTCTGCCTGTACCCGGTGCCACCGGGCACCGCTTTTGATGACCAGCTCATCTTCCGCGGCGCTGCCCGGAGATTTCGTATGAGCGGTGGCAATGGCTTTGTTAACCGCTTTCAGAAAGCGGGGATAGTTGATCGGCTTCAGCAGGTAGTCCACCGCATTGTATTCGTAACTTTCTGCACCAAATTCCGGATGGGCCGTGGTAAAAACCACCATGGGCGGCGTTGGCAGGGATGCCAGCAGGTGTATACCCGACAAGCCGGGCATGTTGATATCCAGGAATAACAGCTGAACTTCTTCGCGCAGCAGGTAGTCCATTGCCTTATAAGGATTGGTGAAACTGCCGGCCAGCTGCAACAACGGTGTCTGTTCGACGTACTGTAATGTCAGCGCCAGGGCTAAGGGTTCGTCATCCACCACTATACATTTCATAGCTATTTAAATTTATTTCCAGCCGGATATCAAAATGAGGAGGGTGGTTGTTGATGCGCAATTGATGGCCGGCAGGATACAGCAACGACAACCTTTTTTTTACATTGGTGAGGCCTACGCCGCCTACCTGGGGGATAACGGTCACCGGTGTTCCTCCGTTACTGTTTTTTACAGAGAAAGATAAAATATCTTTTGCTACCGTTAACTGTATATCGATATAGGAAGGCTCGTCCAGCCGGATACCGTGTTTAAAGGCATTCTCCACAAAGGGCAGTAATAACAAAGGCGCGATATACTGCGGCGCGTCTATGGTGTGGAGAAAGCGGATATCGGCTTTGATTTCATCGGATATCCGATGCTGTTGCAGCTCAATATAATGCTCTATATACCTGATTTCCTGTTGTAGTAGTACCCGGTCTTCATTGCTTTCATACAACATATACCGGATGAGATAACTAAGTCTGTCAATGATGCCGGCGGTGCGGGTGTCACCATAAAGCGAGGCGCTGGCATAAGCAGTATTGAGGGTGTTAAAAAGGAAGTGCGGATTAATCTGCGCTTTGAGGAAGTTTAATTCTGCTGCTAACTTTTCCTGCCGGGTTGCCTGTTGTTGTTTTTCCCTTTTCAGCCAGGTAAGTGTAAAACCATAAGCCATGGCCATCGTTATCAGTATAAAGTCGAAAACTACATTGATGACTACCTGTTCTTCAAAAGGTTCTTTTTGGGTAGACACGATACTATCAAAAAAGAAAAAATCAATGAAGGATTTTATCAGCGTGGCGCCCATATACAGCAGCAGTAGCCTGAATACGAGCAGTTTCGTTTTTTTTAGTGCGGCTCCGCGAGGGATAATCACCAGGGCAGCGGTATAAAACATCGCTGCGTTGATCAATGTGCCGATGGTCAGCGGATAAAAAAGGGTGTGCTGCCTGCTGCTGAAAACGCCTATGGTATCGGCAAGCAGCGCGAAGAGCAGGTAGGCGCTGACCCAGATGAAAACATGAATAATGATTTCAAAGTGTTTTCTTTTCAAGTGCGGTGTTTTGTTATGAAAGTAAAGTTATTCCGTTGTCCGGGAAAAAAGAGTTGATGAACTGCCGGTTATTTTATTTGAACTGCGTTGGAAAGATAAACAAGCGGCTACAAACAGCAGGATACTGCGTTGATGTATTCCCGTTAGCCGGTGTTGGCAGGGATGCTAAGTTTGCGCAAAAAACAACATATGAAACGGTATTACTTTCTGTTAATGCTCCTGGTTATTAATTTTTCCCTGAAGGCGCAGGACCTGAAGGGATTCTGGATAGGCACCCTGAAACTCATGGGGGAAGAACCGCCGGAGGTAGCCTTTGAAATAACTGCCAATGCACAGGGGCAGCTGCAGTCGCGCATACATATTCTTAACCAGAAAGTATTTGATGTAGCCACGGAACACCTGGTGGCTACCGGCGGCCGGCTGGAAATGGACATCCCTGCCATGAGTACCCGCTTCGAAGGCAGCCTGGTCAATGACAGTACTATCAGCGGTTTTTTCCTGATGAATGACAAACGCAAGTTTACCCTGAACCTGGGTAAACGGGCTTCATTACCGGTAGCCAAGTTAAAGCGGCCGCAGGAGCCAGTTCCCCCGTTGCCTTATCAGGAGGAAGATATCTTATTCCCCAATACCGCTGCGGGTGTAACGTTGGCGGGCACACTGAGTTTACCCGCGGGTAAAGGTCCGTTTCCAGCGGTGGTACTTATTTCCGGCTCCGGCGCCAATGACCGCAACGAAACCATTTTCACCCATAAGGTTTTCCTCGTGCTGGCGGATTACCTCACCCGGGCGGGTATTGCAGTGCTGCGGGCAGATGACCGGGGCGTAGGCAAAAGTACCGGCGATTATGAATCGGCTACCAATGAAGACCTGGCGGCGGACGCCCTTGCCGGTGTACAATACCTCCATACCCGCAAAGAGATCCTGTCCCGTGGCATCGGACTGATTGGTCATAGCCTGGGAGGCGATATTGCCCCTATCGCAGCGCTTTCGCCGGAAGTGGCTTATGCGGTGCTGATGGCTGGCACCGCCTCTGATATGGAGACCGCCGTTAAAGAAGCAGTTGCCGTGATGGGCGAGAGAAGCGGCGCTACACCAGCGGCTATCAAAATAAATGCAAGACTGATACATGATGTGTTTTCCATAATAAAATCGGAGCCGAATGACAGTGTCGCGAAAATAAGGATAGCCGCCGCCTTGCTGCCGTTGGATAAGGAGATCGCCCAACTCTCTGCCCGTGACCGGGAAATTATGGAGCTCACGCAGCCGCTGCATGTGGAAGAATTCCTTCAATTTTTATCCGGGCCCCGGCGGGCAGATCTGCTCCGTAACCAGGCAGGCGTGTTAAAGCGGGTTAAATGCCCGGTGCTGGCGATCAACGGCAGTAAAGACGTACAGGTGCTGCCCAAAGAGCTGAAACGTATTGAAAAAGCGTTGAAAGCGGGTGGTAATCAACAGGTGACCATCAAAGCGTTTGAAGGGAAAAATCATTTGTTCCAAAATGCGAAAACAGGGCTGCTTTCAGAGTATCCTGATATTGAAGAAACCATAGCGCCGGATGTACTGGCCTATGTGGCCGCGTGGATCAAAAATAAGGTGCAGTAAACATAGTGGCGGCCGCTTATAACGGCCGTCACTACACGAATTTTATTCTGCTCTTAAACTGTTCACCGGGTTAGCCAGCGCAG
Organism: Chitinophaga qingshengii; assembly: GCF_014529935.1. Taxonomy (GTDB): domain Bacteria; phylum Bacteroidota; class Bacteroidia; order Chitinophagales; family Chitinophagaceae; genus Chitinophaga; species Chitinophaga qingshengii. The sequence goes on along the minus strand of NZ_JACVFC010000001.1, from coordinate 1,444,026 downwards.
CTTTGATGGATTGGAAACTTACGGTAATAATGGTAATCACAATTGCCGCTAATGCTGTACAGAGTAATACCCCGGCGCCAATATGGATACGGTATTCATATTGCTGCAGCCATCTTTGCAACAGGTAGCAGGTAACCGGAGCGGCTACTATGCAGCTTAACAGTACCAGTAGCACAAATTCTCTGGAGAGCAACAGCCATACCTGTGCAATAGAGGCGCCCATTACTTTACGGATACCGATTTCCTTGGTGCGTCGCTCTGCCATGTAAGCAGCCAGGCCAAAGAGGCCCAGGCAGGAAATGAGCACTGCTAAGGCGGAGAATAAACCTGCCAGCTTGCCAACCAGGGTTTCAAATCCAAACTTATCAGCATAAGTCTGGTCCACAAACCTATACCCAAAGGCATAAGATGGATTGTGTTTAGTGAAGATGGCCGTCAGTGTATTAATGGCTTTGTCAGTTGAGACACCGGGAGCCAGGCGGTAAGTGATGATATCGGCCCATTCCGGATTATACAGGAACATGCAGGGGGGTACGGATGAATAAGGGGAGCCCATCAGGGCGTCTTTCGCTACACCGATGATCCGCAGGGTTACCACAGGATCACTCCATCGTATGATCTGGTTAACGGGGTCTTTCAACCGCATCCGTTTGATGGCGGCTTCATTCATGATAACGTTGAGCGTATCGGCGCCCAGGTTGCCGGAGAAATTATTGCCGGCGACAATAGGGATTCCCATCGTTTTAAAGTAATCAGCGTCGGATACGGCGATGGTGCCCAGTTCCAGCGATTCGCCCGGTTGTTTGCCCGGCCATTCGCGGATGTTATTGGTGACCCATATTTCGGTAACCGGACAGGAAGACTTGGTAACACTGGCCACTACGCCACTTTGAAGCAAATCATTTTTTAGCGCGGGGTAACCCTGGTTCAGGTCCGGACTGTTATTGGTCATCAGGAGGCGATTGGTATCATAACCGGTAGGTCTGTTTTTGGCGTGTTGTATTTGCTGGTAGATAATGATGGTGCTGATCATCAGGGCTACGGAGCAGCTGAACTGCAATACTACCAATGCCCTTCTGGGAAGTGCCGCCGTGGCGCCTGCCTGAAGGCGACCTTTCAATACTTTCACCGGTTGGAAAGAAGAGAGATAGAAGGCCGGTCTGGCGCCCGCCAGCAGCGCTGTCAGTAATATATAACCTGCGAGTATGCACCAGAAAATGGCGTTGTTATAAGGGATGTGGATAGCGCTGCCCGTGAGACTGTTAAACGCCGGCATGGCCAGTTGCACCATCAGGATCGCCAGTATAAAAGCGATAAACGTCACCATCAGGGATTCCATCAGGAATTGCAGGATCAGGTCGCGGCGATGGGAGCCGATCGCTTTTCGTATACCCACTTCCCGTGCCCGTTTTTCAGAACGCGCCGTAGAAAGATTGATAAAATTGATGCAGGCAATCAGCAGTACCAGCAAGCCTATCAGGCTGAACATCTTCACATAGTCGATCAATCCGCCGGCAACCACGCCATTTTTAAAGTTGCCATACAGGTGAATGTCTTTCACCGGCTGCATGAATACCTCGCTTTTAGCGATACTGTATTCATCCTGACTGTATTTTTTTAAGATCGGTTTGATATTGGCAGACACCTGGTCGAAGGATACATTGGGCTGCAGGGACACAAATGTCTGCAGGCTGTTATTGCCCCATTGGGTACCCCAGTGCAGCACTTTTATCATATACTCCAACGGTACGATATAGCTGAAGCGCAAAGAGGAATTATCCGGAACGTCTTTTAGTATACCCGTTACCTTTAGATCTGTCTGGTTGTCTATACGCACTACCTGGTTAATCGGATCTTTATCACCAAACAGTGATTTGGCGGTGGAGGCAGTGAGCACAATGGAATGCATATCGTTCAGTACTTCGCCCGGGTTTCCGCTTAACAAAGGGTATTGAAATACTTTCAGAAAATCGGTGCTGGCCGTTAAACCGCCCAGGTATAGTTTTTTATCACCGGCTACCAGGCCATGCCACGATACCCAGTCTGTCTGAGTCACATGCTGGATACCCGGTATCTCTTTTTTCAATACTTCCGCCAACGGATAGGCGGTAGACCGCTGGGTGAGGATGTCGCCGTTATAAACGGTCCTGTACATTATCTGCTGCGTATGCTGATAACCCGGCAGAAAACGGTCGAAAGAATACTGGTAGTGTACCCACAAACCGATCAACAGCGCTACCGCCATACCGAGTGCCAGTCCGAATACGTTCAGCAGGCTGTATACCTTGTTGTTGATCAGCGTACGCCAGGCTGTTTTAAAGTAGTTGCGCAACATATTAAAGGAATTGATCAGGAAACCCGCCTGAATAATATGCCATAAATTAAGGTGTTAAATATCAAAACATTAAATTTTAAATATTATTATATATTGTTCGGTTTTAAAACAAATCTGTCCGGTTTTCAACAGGGTTATTATCTTTGAAGCATGCGTAAAAGTAGTGCTGAAAAACCAAAGTTGTCAGCAGCGGAACAGGCTACCCTGCTACACACCCTGCAAACACGTTTTGAAAAGAATATGGCCCGGCATAAAGGCCTCGACTGGGCTGCGGTTGAAAAGAAGCTGAAAGCCGACAGCGCAAAGCTATGGTCGTTACAGATCATGGAAGAAACCGGTGGCGAACCAGACGTTGTAGGGTATGATAAAAAAACAGATGAATATATCTTTTATGATTGTTCACCGGAAACGCCGGCGGGGCGACGGAACATTTGTTACGACCGGGAAGCGCTGGACTCCAGGAAGGAGCATAAGCCGGCAGACAGCGCGGTAGACATGGCTGATGCCATGGGGATTGCGTTGCTCACGGAAGAAGAATACCGGTCATTGCAGGAACTGGGAAAATTTGACCTGAAAACATCGAGCTGGGTGGCTACGCCTGCGCCTATCCGAAAACTGGGTGGAGCGCTTTTCTGCGACCGGCGTTATGATCATGTTTTCCTGTACCATAACGGCGCTTCTTCCTATTATGCGGTGAGAGGATTCAGGGGCTCGCTGAAAGTTTAGATAATACTGCTGCTAGATAAAACCGCCCGGGACAGCCCCGGGCGGTTTGGTTTTTTAGGACTTTACTAACGGTAAAGCATATAGGCTTGGTTTTTGCTTTTCCGTTCCGTTAACGAAAGCGTTTAAGATAATGACAGAGAAGGCCTATACTGACAAGGAAATTATAGCTTTGTTTGATTATACCAATAATGCCGGCGCACAGGCATTTCTGAAAGGGTTGTTTGACAGGTCCCGCCTGACCTATGAAGATGTAGTGGCCCGGCAGCAACTGCTGCGCACCTTTGCCGAACACTGGTCTGTACTGGAAAAGTTCAGCTACCAGCGGTACGATTTTGAAGAAGTTTACCAGTTTACCACCACCCTGAAAAATCATTACGGAGAAGAAGGTCCCGACCGGATCACGTTAATGCTCAGCAAGGATAAACACCGGATCAAAGGTGGTTGCGCACAGGTGGTTTTGTTACTGGACCGTCTGTATACACTGTATTTTCAACAGGCCAGCCAGATTAAATTTCCTCCTGCATTCCAGGTGTGTATAGACAGGATCATGGCGCTGCTGAACGGAATGGAAGTAGAACAACTGGCGGTACAGGTGAAACGGGGTACTACCTTATCCATCAATGATACGCTGCATTTACTGAAGTGGCTGGTGAAAAGGGATACAGTGGGCGAGATGTTCGCTTTCTGGCAGTCCATGTTTGAATATGAAGCCTATTGGTCAGTAGCTAAAGGTATCCGGCTGGGGAATTTTGTTTTCCCGGTATTTACCACCGGCGCCTTTTTGCTGGAAGATTTTTATCACCCCACACTCAAACAACCTGTTCGTAATAATTTCACCGCCGGTAACGAGGTAGTGCTGCTGACAGGTCCTAATATGTCCGGTAAATCTACTGTGCTGAAAGCGGTCAGCATTTGTGTACTGCTGGCGCATCTGGGTTTCGCGGTTCCGGCATCCAAATGCGAGATTCCGTTTTACGAGGCCTTCCTGATTGCTGTGAATGTGACAGACGATATCAAAAGCGGGTATAGTCATTTTATGCAGGAAATCATCAACCTGAAAAATATACTACAACAGGCCACCGAAGGCAAGAGATGTTTTGCTGTTTTTGATGAACTGTTTTGTGGGACCAATATCGACGATGCGATTGATATCACCTGTACTGCTGTGAAAGGATTGGCTAATTTTAAAGGATCGTTTTTTATGATTTCCACGCATCTGTATCAGCTCGATGAACTGCTGCCGCAGGACTGTTTTGCCGCTTACCAGCTGGAAGCTATGATGGAAGCCGGAATGCCCCGGTATACCTATGTACTCAAAAAAGGATGGTCGCAGTTGAAGTTCGGAAAATTACTCTTTGAAAAAGAGGGCTTGCATCAACTACTGGGCGGAATTATAGAATAACGTCCGCCTTTTCCTGTCTCTGTTTGAAATTATCGCTGATAGCTCCCTACTCCAGCTTGATACTTTTTACCGGATCGGTCAGGGCCGCTTTAATGGCTTGCGAACTAATGGTTAACAGGGCAATCACCACCGCCAGCATACCTGCTGCCAAAAACATCCAGATGCCCGGATTGATCCGGTAATAAAAAGACTGCAGCCACTGATGACTGATCCAATAAGCAATGGGGGAGGCGATCACCACCGCAATGATCACCAGCTGCAGAAAGTCTTTGGACAACAGCAGGACGATATGACTTACGGAAGCGCCGAGTACCTTACGTATACCGATTTCCTTAAAACGGCTTTCAGCCATGAAGGCGGCCAGGCCAAATAATCCCAGGCAGGATATGAAAATAGTGAGTATAGCAAACAGTGCAGCCAGTTTACCGGTGAATTGCTCGTTCCCGAATTTGCCTGCATAGGCATCGGCTGCAAACTTGTATTCCAGCGGGAAGGCGGGATTATATTTTTTAAACACTTCTTCCATACCGGCAATATCTGCTACCAGGGGTCGCTGCTCATTTAACCTGATCAGGATAGTACCCCCTTCGTATTTAGGCCCTTTAATGACGATCGGGTTGACGGGCCTGTAAGGCGATTCCTGGACGAAATCCTGTACTACGCCCACCACATGCCAGCTGTCGGGATCATCAAAAATTTCCTGCCCTATAGGGTCTTTAAAGCCCATTACTTTTACGGCTGTTTCATTGATCAGGCAGGCAGTTGAATCCGTCGGGTATTTTTTGACATCGATATCCCGGCCTTGTATGAGCTGCATGCCCGCTGTTTTAACGAGGTCTCCGCCGGTGGTGTACCGGTTCACCTGTACTTTCATGTCTTCCGGTTTGCCCTGCCAGCGCAGGCTCAGTCCATATCCCCAGTTTTCTGACAGGGGAGAAGATACTTTGGATACGGAGGTGGCATAACCCGAACTGATCAATGCTTGTTTGATCAGGTGGAAATGCTTATCCATTTCATCATTGGAAAATACATGTACCAGGTTGTTCATGTCGATACCGGTTTTCCGCTCTTCGCCCAACCTGATTTGTTGGATCACCACGAAGGTGCAGATAATCAGGATGATGGCACATGTAAATTGCAGTACCACCAATACCCGGCGTGGGGTCACCAGTGTACGGACACTTTTGTCGCTTCCCTTGAGTGCGGAAATGGGTTTGAATCCAGACATAAAGAACGCCGGATAACTACCTGCCAGGATGCCTGTCAATAGAATAAAGCCGATGCCGGAGAGCCAATAAAACGGATTACCGTACTCCAGCTGCAGTTGTTTGCCGGTGAACTGGTTAAAGAACGGCAGGGCCATCATCACGATACCCCAGGCCAGTATGCCGGCGATAAATGCCAATGAAATGGATTCTATCAGGAACTGAAAAATGAGTGCCTGTTTTTGTGCCCCGATGGCTTTGCGTACGCCTACTTCCTTTGCTCTTTTACCGCTGCGGGCGGTGGACAGGTTCATGAAATTAATACAGGCTATCAGCAGCACCACGATACCGACCAGGAAAAAGGTGCGCACCGTGGTGATACGGCCACCTACCGCCACGCCATTCTCAAAATGACCGTATAGCCGTAACTGGCTGACAGGGTAGAGAAATTCTGTAGTGGATGCTTCCCGGGTGTGTTGCCGTATGATATGCGTTAACTTATTGCTAAGGGCGGTGGCGTCGGTATGAGAACGTAGTAATACAAAAGTAGGAATAGAGAAGTTACTCCAGTCTTTGTCGATATTACCGGCGAGGGTTTCCCTTTCATAGGAAACGAGGTATTCTATGAAGCTGAACTGTGTATTGTCGGGTAGGCGCTGCAGCACACCGGATACGGTGTAGGGTGTATTACCCAGCTCAATGATTTTTCCAACGGGGTTTTCCTGCTGAAAAAATTTGTGGGCCAGTTGTGTTGTGATAACAATATTGTTGGGGTCTTTTAATACCGTTTGTGCGTTCCCGTTAACCAGCGGGAAAGAGAACATCGAAAGAAAGCCGGGGTCTACCACTGCACCGGCGGCCATCAGGCGTTTGTCCTGCTGAGGAGTACCCAGCAGGTTGCGGGTCCAGCGTACACGGGATACTTCTTCTATTTCCGGATAATCCGTTTTCAGCGTGGGCGCCATGATTTCCGGTGTCATCGTCATCGACCTGATCTTGTTCTGAATACTATCATTGGACCATACCTGGTACAGCCGGTCAAGTTTGCTGTGGAAACGGTCAAAGCCGGCTTCGTCCTTCACCCAAAGTAAAATCAATATGGCAGTAGCCATACCGATGGCTAGACCGCTGATATTGATCAGTGAAAAACCTTTGTTCCGGGTGAGGTTGCGGAAGGCGATGTGGAAGTAGTTTTTGAACATAGCGTAGCGGGCCTCGAAAAAAGTGCCAGTATAGTAATTTTTTGATTGTTAATCTGTTATGCTCTATTTGCAGGTATTGAAATGTCCGCTTTTGACACAGCTGGCTGTACGAATATGAACATCAACTAAATTCTTAGTTATAAGTAATTATTGTTTAAATTACAGCGTAGTCCAAATGTTTGTTTTATGAAAATATCCAGATTTCCCGTTATCCCTTATCCGGCGAATTTATTGAAATGTACTTTACTGATGTTGTTGACAGCCGCGTGTAAGTTACCCGTAAAAGTAACGGCAGATAAACAAAATATCATCCCCACTTTTGATGGGCATCATTTGGTCAGGGTTAGGAAGGAGGGGCTACAGTTAACATTTGGTGACAACTTTACTTTTTATAAAGTAACCGACAAATCCGGGAAATACTTCGGGAAATCTTTGCATCAGGCACTGAAGATGGAAGACACTATCCTTTTAATGGGAACTGCTTCTTCGGGCGTGGAGGTGTACCTGTTGAAGGGGGGAGGTTTGGATGCAAATAAAAATGGAATGTATTTATCGGATTCCTTGCCGGCAGAAGATACCCGGTTGTTTGAGCAGGTCTTTTATGATACCGGTTCAGGTTTAACAGCGATGTATGATTTTTATAAAACAAAACAATATTCACTGGTTTTTCATTTGAACACCCGGGCCGATAAAGAGGAGGCAAGGAAAAAATTTGTCGCAGCCGCGCGTGAGATCGCTCGATCGCTGCAGTTACAGATACCGGTCATGGGTATTAATTTTTTTGACATAGATAAAGATGCACGGGGGCCGGATAAAAATGTTTATGTCACTACAGCAAGCGATATTGCTACTCTGGAGGGTTACCTGGATAAAGCACTGACCGATAACGAAAGGGATATGTTGCTGCAATGCCTGGCCACCAAGTATACTTTGGTTGGAAATGCACAGAAAGCCGGGGAGTATACAACACAACGTTTACCGGTAAGGACCGTTTCGCTGAAAGACAGCATCGGTTTTAATATTACAGCTGCCGGGGCGTATATATTGGAGCAGGCAGTTACGCAGAAGGCGCTTTTTTTTAACGAATCACATGTAGACGTAAGAACAAGGATATTCCTGGCAAGCCTGTTGCCGGGGTTAAAAAAACTGGGATATAATAAACTGGCACTGGAAGCACTCGGTAGGGATAGTGTAACGGCAGGTGCTATTGAAAATGGATATTATACCTGTGAGCCCAATTACGGAAATCTTATCAGGATAGCACTTGCCGAAGGTTTTACGCTCATTAACTATGAAGATACTTCCGGAGTTAGCGAATGGAACCACAGGGATTCTGTACAAGCATTTAACATCACACAGAAACTGAAAAATACAACAGACACCGGTAAACTAATCGTATTGGCAGGGCATGATCATATTTTCAAACAAGTGGACAATGCAGCTGTTGTTCCCATGGCCGTATATTTCCAACGGATGTCAGGTATTAACCCGTATAGCATTGACAGTGATAACGCCAACAGGGTGAGATATACCGGTATAGACAATTCCATGCCTTATATTTTATGCCGGCATATGATTCCGGTCAATAAAAGACCATTGCGCTATGATTTGCAGGTGCATTACCCGAATAACCTGGTTGATGACAATATAGTGCCTACCCCTTGGAATGTTCCCATTATATCTGCGCCGGTTGACATGTTATTGTTGGTTTATTCATGGCAGGAATATAAAGAAAGCGGCCGGATCAATGGACTGGTACCGGTTTACGCATCTTACCCCGCAAGTACAGCTGTTCATCTTCCGCTGAAAAGTGACAGCTATTGGCTTTGCCTGTTTGATAAAACCGGGAAATTGCTGTGCCAACAAAGAATCAATATTCCCTGACCAGATGCATTATTCATTCCACGTATGTCTTGCCCGAAAAGGCGATTGCTGCTATCTTTCCCGGCTTTTTCCGATCCGGGTTTTCATCCTTTAAATATTTACTGCTCGATAAATATATTTTGAATTTATGATTTTGTTAACTTATCTTGCATTCGTAAATGGGAACATTTTATCAAGAGCATTTTGAGAAGAGTAGCTGTTTAATAAGCCAGCTTTGCTATATGAGAGAAAGTAAATGAAATTGACCAAAATAAGGGCCTGCTTAGATTTCCCTGACCTTTTGTGTAATTGTTGAAGCTAAACATGAATTTCAAACAACGATCGATTAAAAAAAACATTTAAGGTAATACTGTAGTTGGTTTTTGTTGACTGCTTTCCATGAAAGCAGCGGAGAGGGCTTTGTCTGTACTACCAAAAGCAATTCAGCTTAGAGAAAATATAAACGTGAGCATTTGACTCATCCTCCCGGATGAGCAGAGGAATCTATTTATCTAAACCAAAATCCATCACCATGAGAGGAGTTCTACTTCTATTGGCACTGCTATGCTCCGGAATAGCCGGGCTGCAGGCTCAAAACAGGACCATCACCGGTTCGGTAACCGACGCAAAAGACGGGCATGCATTGCCTGGAGTAACTGTACAGGTTAAAGGTACAGCTATCGGCACCGTTACTAATGCATCCGGCGCCTTCACTGTATCGGTACAGGGGCAACAACGGGTGCTTCGTTTTTCATTCGTTGGTTATGAAGAACAGGAAGTGACATTGGGTGACAAGACTGATGTCCGTGTAGTATTGAAACAAAATGATAAAGTACTGGATGAAGTACTGGTCGTAGCTTACGGCACACAGAAAAAAGCAACCTTTACAGGATCTGCTGCAGTAGTGAAAGCGGAAGTACTGGCAGAAAGACCGGTTACCTCTTTTGAAAAAGCGTTGCAGGGCAATGTTTCCGGTGTAACGGTACAAAGCGTGTCCGGCCAGCCGGGTGGTGCTACTACTATCCGTATCCGTGGTGTGGGCGGCTTCGGTACCAGCACCAACGCTAACGCCAACGGCAGCCCTTTATATGTAGTAGATGGTATCGCCGTTACTACGGGCGACTTTACACAGGCTACAGCTACTGCCGACGTACTGGCCACTCTCGATCCTAAGGATATTGAAAATGTAACGGTGCTGAAAGATGCCTCTGCTGCTGCACTCTATGGCTCCCGCGCAGCTAATGGCGTTGTATTGATCACCACCAAAAAAGGTAAAGCAGGCCGTATCAGTGTAAACGTGACCGGTAGCAATGGCTGGGCCGGTATCGCTGTCGACAGGCACGATTTCCTGACAGGAGAGGAATACTTCAAATACTGGTGGGATGCCCGCTACCGGAAAGAAATAGCCGGCGGCGCTACTGCTGCTGATGCAGCTACTAAAGCCAACGCAGGTACGATCGCCGTTTTACAGGCCAATCCGTTCAGCAGCACCACTCCTTATGATGCGAACGGTAACCTGACACCCGGTACTACCAAATATTATGACACCGACTGGAGAAATGCGGTAACCAGAACCGGCCTTACCCAGGATTATGGTATCAACGTTTCCGGTGGTACGGATAAAACCAATTACTATTTTTCTGCTGGTTACTTTGATCAGAAAGGGGTAGTACTGGCATCCGACTTCAAACGTTATAATACTAAACTGAACCTGGAAACAAGGGCAACGGACTTCCTGAAGTTTGGCGTGTTCACTACTTTCTCTTCTACAGAACAAAACACCCCTCCGGGATCAACCGGTTCTGCGAACCCGATTTTCTTCGCTGACAGGGTAGCTCCGGTATATTCCCTCTACCAGCGCGATGCCAGCGGTAATCCAATCGCAGATCCTGCCGGTGGTTTGGCTTATAACTATATCAACCCGGTGATGAAGGATTATAACCCGGTTGGTTTGAGCAAATCCAATATCTACAACGTTAAAACACTGAGAGCTATCCTCTCTGCTTATGCGGAAGTTAATTTCCTGCAGCATTTCACCTTTAAATCACAGGTGGGCGCCGATGCGGTTGACCTGCGCGAAAGCCGCTACTACAACCCCCTCAATGGAGATGGTAAAGCAGTGAACGGCCGTAGCAACAAATACGCGCCAAGAGATACCAGAACAACGATCGTTAATACACTGATATTTGATAACCGTTTTAATAAACATCACGTGAACGTACTGGCGGGGCAGGAAGCATTTAAATATGTTTATACCAACCTCACAGCAGGTTCTACCGGTTTCCCGTTTGAAGGTATCTCTGAACTGGGTGCTGGCTCTACTGCTTCCAACCCCACATCAGACCGTACGGAGAAAAAATTCAACTCTTATTTCTCCAGGGTTAACTACGATTTCGACGGTAAATATATTCTCTCCGGAAGCCTCCGTACAGATGGCTCTTCTATCTTCGGAGAGCAGAAAAGATATGGTATATTCTGGTCTGTAGGTGGTGCCTGGCTGATCTCCCGTGAGAACTTCATGAGCAGTACCGCAGGCTGGTTGAATGAACTGAAAATTAAAGGCAGCCACGGTTTGAGCGGTGCTGACAATATCGGTCGTTATGACCGCCTGGACCTGTACGATGCCGGCGCCAACTACAACGGTCAGGCAGGTACGAAATATACACAGCTGGGTAACCCTGTTCTCCGTTGGGAACGTGCTATCACCACAGATGTGGGTATCGAAGCCTATTTTATCAACAGAATCCGCGTGGAAGCAGGGTACTATCGTCGTGGTTCTGATGGACTGCTGTTTGATAAACCACTGTCCATGACCACCGGCTTTGAATCAGTGAAAACAAACCTGGCTAAACTGAATAACACCGGGTTTGAAGCTTCCGTAGAGGCCAATGTGATCCGTAAAAACGATTTCACCCTGGACCTGGGCGCTAACTTCACCAGCAACCGTAACAAAATTGTTTATCTGACCGGCATCGACTCTATGATTGCGCCAACCGGCAGCAAACTCTGGAAAGTAGGTGGAAACCGTTATCAGTTCTTCCTGCCGGATTATGCAGGGGTAGATCCTGTTGATGGAAGACCCATGTGGTATATGAACGAAACGGATAACAATGGTAATCTGACCGGCAAACGTACTACTACCAAACAATACACACAGGCCAGCCGCTATCAGATGGGTAGCTCCCTGCCTAAATTCTATGGCGGTTTCAATCTTAAAGCTACCTACAAAGGATTTGACCTGAGCGCGATGTTGTTCTTCAACTATGGCAACAAGATCTATGATTCTTATCTTCAGGCCCTCTCCAACGACGGTGCTAACCCTGGCACCAACATCGCCAGAGATGTGGCCGCCCGTGCATGGCAGAAACCAAATGACATGACTGATGTTCCACGTTTTATGCAGGGAAATACAGATCTGGGCTCCAGCACTTCTTCCCGTTTCCTGTTCGATGGTTCCTACATGCGCCTGAAAACAGTGAACCTGGGTTACAGCCTGCCTAAATCCCTGTTGTACAGCGCGCATATCCAGCGTGCAAGAATTTATGTGGCCGCAGAAAACCTGTTTACATGGGCCAAACATAAAGGCATGGACCCTGAAGTGGAAGTGGATGGTTTTTACGGAAATGATATCCCTAACGTAAAAACATTTACTGTAGGCGTTAACATCGGATTCTAAACCTTGTAAAAAGTCAATCATGAAGAAGAATTTATATATCACATATATGCTTGCAGCGGGACTTGCGTTCTCTGGCTGTAAGAAATCTTACCTCGATACGTTCCCGGCGGTCTCTATTGAATCGTCCGGCGCGTTTAGCTCACCTTCACGTGTAAACGCTGCAATGATCGGGTTATATGACCTGATGCAGCCCAGCCAGTTTACCAACCACATCTTCCTCACGGCAGATGTGAAAGGTGGTGACGAACTGATCGTACTGGCGGGTAACTATAACCGTTTTGTAACGGAATACCAGTTTACGGAAGTGGCAAACGGTGGTACCGGCGCCCTTTCCTTTATATTCTGGAAGAGAGCTTTTGAAATGATTTCCAGCTGTAACCAGGCTATCACCAACATACCTAAAGCGCCTATTGCAGAAGACGTTAAAACGGACTACCTCGCAGAAGCCCGTACATTGAGAGCATGGGCCAATCACCAACTGGTACGCCTATACGCACAACCCTATGCCGTAAATCCTGATGGTGTCGGTATCCCTAAAGTGGACAAACCACTGAAAGCAGACGATCCTACACCAACCCGTTCTTCTGTAAAGGATATCTACGCTTTCATGCTGGATGACCTGAAGTTCGCGGAACAAAGCCTGTCCAATAAACGCACCAACAGCTACCGTATTACGCTCAACGCTGTGTATGCGTTACAGGCACGCCTGTACCTGGATATGGGCAAATGGGCAGAAGCCAGCGCCTACGCTAAAAAAGCACGCGCCGGTTTCCCACTGGAGCCGGGAACTACATTGCTGAAAGGTTTTGTGGACAAAACACCCGAATGGATCTGGGGACTGAACTACCGTACGGATGATAACACCGGCTTCCTGATGCTGGCATCCTTCCAGGAACCGTATGATATCGGTTACAGCACTTTCCGTGCATCCAAATCATTCCTGACCCTTTTTGCGGACAACGATATCCGTAAAAAACAGTTCTATGTAAACGTAGGCAAAGTGGCCAATGGTAAAGGGGATGCGCTGCAACGGGATGATATTGTATTTTCCCGCGACGGTTACCTGATGAATAAATTCTACTACAGAAGCACACTGGACCTGGATATGCCATTGATCCGTTCTGCCGAAATGTACCTGGTTGAAGCAGAAGCCGAATCTGAACTGAATAATGATGCAGCGGCACAGACGGCGTTATTTGAGGTGCAGAAAAGAGCGATTACCGGTGCTGTAAAATCAGTGAATACCGGTGACGCGCTGAAAACGGAGATAGAAAACGAACGCCGCAAAGAACTGTTCGGCGAAGGATTCCGCTTCTTCGATATCATCAGACGTAAGAAAACACTGACAAGAGACGCTGCGGATCACTGGAAACCAATTGTACTGCAACCCAATGACACGCACAACGTATTGCCTATTCCACAGCGTGAGCTCGATATCAGCCACCTGGAACAGAATAAGGGTTATAACTAACGGATGGATTTAGATATGATAAATATCCCTGGTGACGAAAGTTGCCAGGGATTTTTTATCGTGGATAATACGCGTAATAACAAGGCGCTCTTATCAAGCGCCTTGTTCTCCTCTTCTTATTTGGGGTTATAATATTCTTTTGGATATAGAAAGCCCTACCCGCCAATAATCGCCATCGGCAAACGGGTTGTTAATACCGCCGGGACCTGCAATAAACCCAAATTCCGTTGTTCGTCGTTTACCGGCGTAACCGCTGAAACCAAACATAAACTCAACTCTCTCTTCTTTATAGTAGTCCTGACCATTGGAAGCATTCGCCTTATAGCCGGCGTACAGTTCGTGACCCAGGCGGAAAAGCAGGTAGCCGAAGCCGAATTTACCGCTGGAGCGCGTAGCCTGTGATAACTGCCGCATGTCGGTAGCATAGGCGTTTAACACACCAAGGTACCAACGGACTTCAGGGCTGAATATGACGCCTGCAGAGGCAATGTCTGTATTGTCGTTGCGTTGCTGGTATCCCAACGGACGTTGGTACCGCAGCTGACCGGGTGAAAAATATACTTTGTTCATAAACAGGCCAGGTGTTATATGCGCCTTGTAACTGCCGGGAAAATAGGTGTTGGGAAAATCCAGGTTGACATCAACTCCGCCTGTGAGGGAAAGGCCAAAATTATTGTTGGTAAAGGGTAGCGAGCGGCCGCGGCTAAACCAGAAATTACGTGTGTATAACAGGCTGAGGGTATTATCGCTGATAATTTCTGGTATGGCGTCATATTTTTGAGTGCCATACCCCGTATACCGTGAAGCCTCATCCGAAAGAAAGAGCGCAGACGCAGTCAGTTTGATAACGAGGCTGTTATTGAGCCATGGTTCCTTACTGTATTGTTTGGTTTTACTTTCCTGGGAGAGAGAAGCGAAACCTTTTTCATTTTTTTCCTTTACCATTTGTACGAACTCACCTGGCACGGTGAGATTGAGGTTGCGGTTATAGGCTTTCCGGTTGTATTTGTGATAGAGTTGCAACATACGGTTGCTATTGACATAATCATCATTTTGTAATGCAGTGTAGGCCATCACCAGGTAAGAGAGAGAATATTTAGGGTATTGTATCATAGCCTGCTCCGCTTGTCCGAAGGCATTATCGTAACGCGCTTCGCCCAACTCTTTCACTGCCCCCTGGAGCAATTGCAGGGATTGTTTCTGACGCAGCATTTTATTGGTCTGCCCTTCTTTGATAGAATTGGATATTTCACCGGCGAACATTCCGGCGGCACGGCCAACATCGTTATATGATAGCTGGGCCCACAGCGGCAGGCTTCCGGCTGTGAATGTAAGTGCCAGTAATAAATGTTTTTTCATGATAGATACCAGGTTTGAATTATTTAATGATGGAATAGGAAAGCTCCCAGGCTGGCCGCTCACCCCGTATTTCCGTCCAGAAGTTGCCTGTGCTGATGGTTTCTCCGGGAGGTAGCTCACCATTCCAGGAGATATAAAAGTTGTTCCAGAAGGTAGATCCGTCCCGGTCAAATCCAAAACAATGGCCGGTTTCCCCATGCGGACTAATATGTGTTTTAGCATTAAGACCGGGACTGCCCATCACATAACCCCTCAGCAGCAGGCGCCGGCCTCTTTTGTTGGTAATAGTGCACGTCGCCTGGTAATAGTATCCACAAAATAGAATTACTTCTTTCGAGGTATTGACGTAGGTACAGGACCTGCTGTCTTTAGTGGAGAGCGTATACTGTACTGTTAGCAGGGAATCGTCGAATAGCACCACCTGGTAGTCTCCGCCGCCGCCGCAATTAACCGTTTTGTTTTTCTCTTTTTCCCTTTCCAGGGCTTTGAGAAAGCCATTTTTAGCTGTTTCCTTCAAATCAGTTTCCTGTTGCGCCTTTTCATCTGCCAGGTCAGACAACTGCTGATCGAGTGCCTGGCTTTTACCAGTGCTTTGTTGCAGGCCGCTGCTAAATCCGGAAGAGAACTGGTCGCCATCGGCCTGTGTAAAAACAGGTTTGGGAAATGGGGGCGGAGGGAGAGCTATGGCTGGCCTGTTTGCTGTGGTAGGGGCAGGGATGGCTATCTTGACCGGTTTGGGCGGTGGCGGTGTAGCTACAGTAGCCGGTTGGGGAGTGGTGTTGGAATATGCGGGGGAGGAATAGGTTTTTTGGGAAGACTTACCTCCCTTGGGCGGCACATATTTTTCCGGCCGCGCATCTTTGGCTAGTGTCGCTTTGCCCTGGGATAATACCTGCTCAGGCCAATAAAATAATGCACAGATAAGAATAAAAAGTAGTAACTTTTTCATGGTTTTTTTCTGTCAGCACAAAAATAGCGTCGTTGTGAGCAGAGGACAATAGCCATTTATAGCTATTGCTGAATATTTCAACCATCACCTATGAGCAAAAAAAATTACCGGGGAGGCCAGTTCGAACAAACGTATGAAGGGCACCTGCAAAGTATTTGCCGTGAAAATGAAAAAATCAATGAACAGCAGGTCCGTGCTGCCGTTTCGGGGTTCGACAGCCTTGGTGCCGGCATCCTTCACACCCAACCTTTATTTTACGCAATTGACTACACGCAGGCCAGCTACCGGCTGATGACCAGCGCTACCCGTGAACTGGTAGGCGAACCATCTGAAGCCTTCCTGGAAGGCGGAATCCCCAAATTGCTGGACATATATCACCCCGAAGATTTCAAAGTGTACAACGAACATGTGTTCAGCACCAATATGGCATTTCTGCGTTCGCAGCCGGTGGAAGACCATCACCGGTTTGTGTTTTCCTATAACTTCAGGGTACGGCATCGCAGCGGGCGCTATATACCCATTTACCAGCGGGGCTCTTATCTCACTTCCCCCGATACTGGCCTGCCTTTGTACAGCATCGGGATGGTGATGAACATAACACCTTTTAAGAAAGATTTTTTAATGCACCATACTATTGAAAAAACCAGTACTGCCGGTTGTGATTTGCTGGAAGCCCATACCTATTACCCCCGTGAGGAAGACAGGCTACTTTCTGTCAGGGAACAGCAAATTCTGCAATACATGGCTGATGGCTGGTGCAGTAAACAGATAGCGGACCGTCTCAATATTGCGGAAAATACCATTGCCAACCACCGGAAAAATATGCTGAAGAAAACCAGTACTAAAAATGTGGCGGAGCTGGTGGCTTTTGCCTGCAAACGTGGTCTTATTTAATCTCCCATATGCAATTATCGATTTCAACAAAAGGAAACGGCCCCAGGACGCTCGTATTCCTTCACCAGGCCTGTGGTTCGCATCGCACCTGGGATAAGCAGGTGAATGATCCCTTACTGGAGCAATATACCCGTATCTGCATTGATTTCCCCGGACACGGTGCATCCGGTCCGGCTGATGTATATAGTTTGCCCCTATTGGGCAACGTATTGGCGGATACCTTGCAACAGCTGAAGTTGGACGAGTACATCCTTGTCACTATATCCCTGGCCGGAAGTGTTGCGGCGGAAGCGCTGCCACAGCTAAAAGGCTGTAAAGGACTATTCATCGCCGGCGGTTGCCTTTTGGGAGGAGCAATAACACCGGCTACTGTCATGATTCCATTTGAACACGCGGCTGTTCTGTTTGAAGCTACCCCTCCTGAAGAACGGCTGCAGGGATATGTATCCGGCCTGGTGGCAGTGCCGGCCACTGAAACACTGCAAGTGCTTACGGCAGACTACCGGAAAACTGATCCTGCATTCAGGTCCGGTCTGGCGGCCTCCCTGGGCAGAGGTGAATGGAGTAACCAGATCCTTCAGGTGGAAGAGGCGGGCATTCCTGTGGCATTTGTGTATGGCAGCGAGGAGCGCATCATCGATAATAGCTATCTTGATACGGTGTTGCCAGGGAAATGGCGGGGAGGCGTACATACGCTACCTGCCGCAGGTCACCTCACCAGCCTCGATCAACCGGAAGAATTTAACCGGCTGCTGGCTGCTTTTGCCAAAGAAGCATTTAACGAAGACTAAAAACACCAAGGTACAAACAACCATTTGTGGCCTTGTCAATTGGAATAGTACCGGGTAATTACCAACCAGGGTTTTGTTCTGATACTTTGCCGGCCGCCGTTATTTCAGCCACGCTACCAGGGTAACAGCGCTCAGCCAACCCATGATCAGCACCACGCACCATCCTGCTACCTGCATCCATACCGGATACCGGTAGTCGCCCATCAGTTTCTTTTTGAGTGAGGCAATTAATATCACCGCCAGGGCTACGGGTAAGATAAGCCCGTTGAATGCACCGGCTGTAATTAAGAGCCGTACCGGGTTTCCAATGAAAATAAAAATGATGGTGGAGAAAATGATAAAGAAAGAGATAATCCAGCGTTCGTATTTCGGCACCAGCGGATGGAACGTTTTAAGAAAAGATACAGAGGTATAGGCGGCGCCTACTACGGAGGTAATCGCAGCGCTCCACATCACCACGCCGAAAAACCGGTAGCCAGCCATACCGGCGACTATACGAAATACGGAAGCCGGCGGATTGTTGCTGTCCAGGGTAAAACCTTTGGCTACTACGCCCAGGGTGGCCAGGAATAGCACGGTACGCATAATACCGGTGATGATGATACCACTGACAGCGCTCCTGTTGACCAGCTTTAATTGCCCGGTGCCGCTGATACCGGCATCCAGCAGCCGGTGGGCGCCGGCAAAACTGATATAGCCGCCAACGGTACCGCCTACCAGGGTCACGATGGCTTTGGTATCTATCACGGAAGGCCAAAACGTTTGCCGGATGGCATCTCCAAGGGGAGGGTGGGAGCTGACGGCAATGTAGATGGTCAGCAATACCATCAATAACCCCAGCCAGCGGGTAAACTGGTCGAGCATATAACCCATTTCCTTTATCCAGAAAACAAACAAGGCAATGGCGCAACTGAGTAAGGCGCCATAGGTGGGATCTATACCGGTGATCACCTGTATACCCAGTCCGCACCCGCCTATATTACCGATGTTGAAGGCCAGTCCGCCGAGTACTACCAGCGCTGCCAGCAGGTAGCCCAGTCCGGGCAGCAGATCATTAGCCAGGTCCTGTGCGCGGCGTTCCGTGATGGCCAGTACCCGCCATATATTGAGCTGCGCGCCGATATCCAGTAAGATGGATATCAGTACCACAAAGCCGAAAGCTGCGCCCAGCTGCCAGGTGAAAACGGTGGTCTGGGTAAGGAAGCCCGGTCCGATAGCGGAGGTAGCCATCAGGAAAGCGGCGCCCATAATGGCGGTAGATTTCTGTTTACTCACGGATGTTGGATCGTTAAATGATGATGAAGCAAGGCGGTATGTATGGCACGGGCATATTCCAGGGCGTGGGCGCCATCGCCGTGGAGGCAGATGGTTTCCGCTTTCAGGGGAATAATTTTTCCGGATTGGGCAGTCACGGTTTGTCGGGTGACCATCTGCAATACCTGCTCAACGGCCAGCGTTTCGCTTTCAATCATGGCGCCCGGTTGTGAGCGGGCGGTCAGTGAGCCGTCATCCTGGTAGGTTCTGTCGGCAAATACTTCGCTGACGGTTTTCAGTCCGGCGGCTGCGGCTTCACTGATCAGCAGGCTGTTACTCAGGCCGAACAGGCGTAAGCGGTTGTCAACATCCTTCACTGCTTTGGCAATGATCTTCGCCATCGCGGGGGTACGGGCTGCCATATTATACAGGGCGCCATGTGGTTTTACATGATACAACGGTGCTCCATAGGCGCGGCAAACGGTTTGCAGCGCATATATCTGTGTGGTCACCAGGTCGTACAGCGCGGCATCTGTGAGTTGTAGTTCCCGGCGTCCGAAGTTTTCGGGATCTGCAAATCCGGGATGTGCGCCGATGGCGACGGAATGTTCCATAGCCAGCAGCACGGTTTTTTTCATCGTATCAGCATTACCGGCATGATAGCCACAGGCGATGTTGGCGCTGCTGATAAAGGGCATAATGGCGGCGTCGTTGTCCAGCCCTTCGCCCATGTCGCAGTTAAGATCAATATAATTCATATGGTGGTAACCATTTTTCCAAACGTAACTGACAGGCATGTTGCAGGTAGCGGATGGCTCTTTCCTGTTGAAATAACATTTCTTCCGCCGCTTCCTGGCCGATAGTACTGAACTGCAAAATTTGCCCCGGTTGATATTGAGCCAGCGCGGGCATATCGGCGGTAATAACATGGGCCACTACCGGGTAACCGCCCGTGGTCTGATGGTCGGCCATCAGGATGATCAGCTGGCCGTCGGGGAGTAGCTGTATAGCGCCTTTGCAGATGCCGGAAGACAGCTGTTCAACTTTGCTACGGGTATGCAGGGATGTACCGCTTAACCGGAATCCCATCCGGTCGCTATGTTGACTTACCCGGAAACTGCCGGTGAGGAGTTGTTGTTGGGAAGAGTCGTCCAGCATATCCCAACAAATACCCGGTAATATACGGATGGTGTCCTGCTTATTATACAGATGACCGGTGGCGGCTTTCCAGGGGAATAAGTCCGTTTGTGCTTTACCGGTAGGCGGCAGCGGTAGGCGGACGGCGAGTTTATCCCCTTTCCGGAGGGCCCTGCCTTCAAAGCCTCCCTGCGCTGCTTTAAGATGGGTGCTGTAGCTGCCAAGCCAGGGTGTCAGTGAAAAGCCATGGCGAACGGCCAGGTAACAACGGGCGCCTGTAGCTAGCTTGTTAAAAGTTAGGATGGCGCCTGCGGGAACATAACGTGGCTGATGTAACGGTAAGGCCTCGCCGTTGACAGCAGCGCTGAAATCGGCGCCTGATAAAGCTATCAGGGCAGGCGTTTCAAACAGGTATTTACCTGCGGGGAAATGTAATTCCAGCAACGCTTCATCAGCCGGGTTACCGGTAAGCGCGTTTGCTACAGACATGGCTATACGGTCCATGACGCCGCCCGGGTTAATGCCCAGGTGTTGAAAACCATACCTGCCTTTGTCCTGTATCGTATCCAGGAGGCCCTGATGTAATACTACTATGCTCATTGCTCCTGTTGTATCTGTTTGAAAACGTCCAGTGTTATTGGTATGAACTGCACACGGTCCCCCGGCCGGCAATAACAGGGATCGCTGTGGCGGGCATCAAACATCCGCAACGGCGTTTGTCCGATGATATTCCAGCCGCCGGGTGATGCCAGCGGATAGATGCCCGTTTGCAGGCCTGCGATACCCACGCTGCCGGCGGGTACCTTTAGCCGTGGTTGTGCTTTGCGCGGTGTTGCCAGCGCCGGGCAGACTTCTCCCATATAAGGAAATCCCGGCAGGAAACCGGTCAGATATACGGTGTATATGGTTTGTGTATGCCAGGTGATGATATCCGCGATGGTGACATGCCGGGATGCGGCCATCTCTGTTATATCCAGCCCCAGTGAAGGATCGTAACATACCGGGATTTGCAGCTCCCGGGGAGCGGGGAAAGAGATGCTTTCCCGCGATGTTGTTTTCTCCCGGATATAGCCTGTTATCCATCGTAATCCGGAGATGCGCTCGTAGCGCCTGATCTGTGCCGTATCATACACAATCGTTAAAGCCGCATATGCCGGTATCAGGTCAAGGATATAGGGAGATGACGGAACGCGGAGGTGATGGTAGATGCGCATCACTTCCTGGTGTATCGCCGGGTCTATTTTCTGCTCCCATCTGAGGGTAACAGCACGGTCTCCAAGCGGGTGTATGACATAGTCGGGATTCATCGTAACAAGATAGTGCTTTTAGCGCGGAAAAAACGCCGCCCCCTTTTTAGTGGTGGAACTGCCGGACTCTTGCTTCCCAATGCACTGACAACGGATAGTCGACGCCGGTATACCCCCGGCGGACGGTTGTTTATACCGGCGCAAAATTAAATTAACCATCCCCTTATTGCAGCGAATAATATTTGCGCTATATTTATGCTTCCTTTGAAAAGTCATGCCCAAAAACTCAATAAGTGAAAACTATCACTGAAATTGCCGAAAACACGCAGTTATTCGATTACGATCATTGGAACAGTCAACTTCCTGCGTTAAGCAAAGATTACCAGGGAGCCAGTCCTTACCCCCACATTGTTTTAGAAAATTTCCTGAACCCGGATGTATTGAGTACATGCGCCAGGGAATTTGATAAATTAAATGAAGAAGAGGGATGGATCAACTATGTTCACTACAATGAAAACAAAGCGGGATTGAATAAACTCGATTTGTTGCCGCCTACCATCAAGCGGACTATCAATGAATTGAATTCCCCGGAATTCCTGGAGTTTCTCAGTGAACTGACCGGCATAAAAGGGTTGATGAAAGACGACCTGCTCGAAGGCGGCGGCATCCATCAATCCAAGCGGGGAGGCTATCTGAACATCCATGCCGATTTTACGGTACATCCGCACCACCGCCACTGGCAACGCCGGGTAAATGTGCTCGTGTATCTCAATCCGGACTGGGTGGAGGAATGGGGTGGTAAGCTGGAACTGTGGGATACACAGATGAAAGCTTGTGAAAAGAAAGTGCTGCCCGTTTTTAATCGTTGCGTGATCTTTAATACAGACGCCGATTCCTATCACGGTCACCCGGAACCTACTACCTGCCCGGAAGACCGGCACCGGAGATCTATCGCGCTGTATTATTATACCGAAGAGGCACAGCCTTTCCGCAGAGCAACCCATTACATGGTGCGTCCGGGTGAAGAGAAGAAAAAATGGATGGTGAAGCTGGATAATACTATGGTGGCTGTTTATACGGAAATCAAAGGCATGCTGGGATCAAACGATAAAGTGATCAGTAACGTATTACGGTTCTTCTCCCGTAAAAAGAAGTAACAGCAGGTTATTTAAAGATAGCTACTACCTGTCTTTCCAGTGAAGACAGGTAGTAGTTGTTTAGCCGCGTTATTTAGATTTCATTTCTTTTAACACGTTTTTGCACTCCATACACAAAATTGGGATACCGGTTGGTTTCTTTCGTGCTCCAGTCAATATTGCCCCTCATGATTGCCTGCAGGCATTGTTTGTATCGCTGTATTTCCGTTTCATAGCCGGTAAACAATTGATGTGAATGAATGCTCATCAACCGGAGAAACTGCCTCATATCGGCGGTATAGAGCCGGCGGGTTTGTTTCATCGCCTGCTTTAGGTTGATATCGTGTTCCCGCATCATAATCAACACCATGTTATGATAGTCCTGATGCCCGATTTCTTTCATCACCGAAAACATATCATTGGCAAGACAAACCGTTATTTGACATAACCTGGTTATCTCCTGAAAATAGGGAAGCTCAAGGATTGTGTTAGGGATGTAAACCTGCTCTATGATTTCAATCATGTCGGAAGAAGTATGGGCGGCTCCCAGGAAGGGACGCATCGTATAGAAACCGGCAACAGAAGGTATTTGCCGTGCGGAAAAATTATCGTGCGCCCATAAGGCAGCATCAAACATCTTCCTGATACCTGCGGTGAATTTCGCCTGCCAGGCCGGTGTACTGATGGTTTTTACCTTGCTCCATACATCATTCAGGGCTGCAAGGTGCCCTGTTGGCGGAAGCGGGGCATCATACTCCCCTTTCATAATAAGCAGACAGGCATCAATGAATTTGCTAAACCGCTCTCTGCTGCTAATAATCAGGTCTTTGTTATCCTGGTGGTCCATACGATCATCCATCGCAAATAACAATGTATTAAACTGGTCGGCAATAAAAAACCGCTCCTGGGAAGCGGTTGGATAAAAGCGGGCAGTCATGTAAGTTAGGTTGTCTTTCAGGTAGGCGTCGTAGTCGCTCCCTTCGTGTAGCCTGAATTTCCGGACCCACTTCCGGGTGTTTTCCTTTGACTGTTCAGCAAATTGGTTGACAAGCGGGGGGAATGGAGCTAGCAGCTCCGGAATTTTTTGCGTTCTCATAACTTATTTTTTTACAGTAGATAAAAATATACCTACAGTAAGTTATTACACCGCGGTAGGATTTACAATGGATTTATGTATGTATGCTTGTTTTTTTCCTGATTTAAAATTTTCTCAATAGCTTTTTTGAGCACCGAAGGAGAAACAGGTTTTAACAGATAGTCTTTTGCACCGGCTTTTAAGGTACCAGCTACGAAATCCGGTGTGGCCGTTCCGGAAACGATGATGACCGGAATATTTGCCGCGGATTTTACAGTTTTGAGCTGCTCCAGCACCTCGATAGCACTTGTCTGTGGTAATGAACCATCCAACAGAATAATGTCCGGTATGTTTTCCTGAATAATCTGTTGTGCCTGGGGAAAGCTGTCTGCTTCATAGTGCGTTATTCCCAGCTGTTTCAGATGCATTTTCATGATGGACCGGCTCAGTATTTCATCTTCTATATACAAGGCAGAAATCCCTGAAATCTGCATCAACAAGCTCTCTTCAGATTTTTTCTGCCCGAAAGCAGGGAGGGAGGTTACCTTCACGGGAAGCTGTACGGTAAAAGTTGTGCCTTCGTTTACTTTACTGGTGACCGTAATTTCTCCACCCATCTTTTCAATTAATGCTTTGGTAATAGGCAGTCCCAGACCATTCCCTTCATAGTATTTATTCGGACCTTTATAAAAAGGTTTGAAGATATCGGCCTGTTGTTCTTCCGTTAAACCTTTCCCTTGATCACAAATTTTCAACTCCAGTATGTTGGCTTTAAAGCCAACCATCAATTTCACCGTTGTTTTTTCCTGGGTGAATTTGATAGCATTCGTCAGCAGGTTTCCGGCCAGGCGCTTCAGTTTGGATGCATCTGCAATGATTGTCTGCGGTAGATCAGGTTGCTTAAGAGTGGTAAAGGTGACATTCCGCTGAACGGCTTGCTCCGTGAAAAACTCTGTCAACTCCGTGATGAACTGTTCCAGATGGAAGGCTTCATTTACCAAAACCCTGTTGGCGCCAGATTCAATCTCGCTCCAGTTGAGCACATTCCCTACAAGATCCAGTAGTTCTCCGGTGGCCAGCCTAAGCAACTGGAAATGTTTTACTTCCATTACCAGGGCCTCATCTGGTTGGTGGTGTTGTATAGATGGTTTATAATGTTCGGTGATACCATAGATAACGTTCAGGGAGCTACGCATCTCATGCGTTACAAATGAAGTGTAATTTTGTAATTCTTCTCTGGCTTTCTGCAATGCGGCTGTGTTGATGTCAATTGCCTTTTGCTTTGCGTGAAGCTGTTTCATGTAGAAGTAAATCATGATGGAGTTAAGAAACAATACCGTTCCTATAACCAGCCTCCGGAGAATCTCCTCATATTGATAGGATAAGGCAATTGGCTGGATGAATTTAAACTGATAATTTAGTTCTAACGTGAGTATAATCGATACGACGAAAAATAAGGCTGCTATTTTTACTCGTTTTTCGCTGAATATTAATAAGGCAATTAAGCTAAGAAAAAGACCCATGGCCCAAATGGGAGCAGCGGGGGTTAATATTAACCCGAAGTAAAGAACGGCAAAAGATTGCAGAGCAAAGCAGAGCGTGACCGCCGCAAACAGCTTATTCCGGTATTTCAGCAGGGGTACGATGAGAAATAAAATACTTTCCGCCAGGCCGGAGTAGATTATTATTTTTTGACCCGACATACCATATAGTAGCGTGGCCATGATGGCTGCCAGGGCGGAGGTAGAATAAGAAAGAATATTGATGATGCGCCCGATGGCTTTACTCGCTTCAGGTGCTAAAATAAACGCCTCCTTGTTAGGAGCGTTATTTATCAGTGGTTTTATCATTGGGTCGTTCTGTTAGGGTTGCAGAAAATTGAATGATGCCTCTCAAATATCCTGATAGATATTACCGGTACTAACAGAGAGCGAAGTGTTGCAGGTCATTTGAGTTTTTAACCTCCGGTAATGATAGTCCTTTCCAAAAGTGGAATTAGTAATACCTAATAAACAGTTGTTTGAAAAAGGTTATTTGAGATACATAAATACAGTTGATCTAAAATACAATTTTTTTAACACAATGACAGTATGAATTTTTATTTGTAAGTGATTTATATTTATTATTTTATATAGTATTGTATTTTTTATGTAACATGAACAAGATAGGTTGTTGTGGGGACGCACAAAAAAGCCGCCCCGTGTATACAGAGCGGCTAAAATGGTAAGCACGATATAATGGCAGTTACGGTGTAACGGTAGACTTACCCGGCACTTCTCTCTTCAGGAACACAAATCCATTTTTACGATAAAGTTCCTGTAGATTGTATTGTTTGTAATCATCCACCCGGTCTACTTTGGTAACAAAGTAGGTAGGTTTATCAATATCGCCGCTCAACAGCCAGGATTCTTCATAGGAGTTTTGATTCGCCGGTTTTTCTTTGTGTGTGTAGAAGAAAGGCGCGTAGCTCCAGTACCCCAGGCAGGTGACATAACAATCTTCTCCCTGTCGCTGCTCAAAGAATTCAATTGCCGCGGCTTGTGAATACTTTTCTACTTTCGGAACGATGATCGCTGCTGCCATAAAGATAACCAGGCCTGTTCCCACAAAGTAAGTGGTGGCGGCATTGATAAAGGCACGTTTGCGCAGCTGTCTTAATCCCACGATGATCGTCACCACCATTAAAATACCCACGGAGCCTTCCAGTCCGCTCCAGTGTACATCGGCAGCCATGTTGGCCTGTGCAAAGGTGTCGTGTACATACGGGATCAGCCGTTTGATATTTAAGGCTATCAGCGTAACGGCCAGCAGCACTATGGCAATAATTGTTCCCAGGATAGTGGTGAGTGCACCCACATATTTTTTGTAGTCCATTTCCTTCCGGTCCCATTTATAAAAGGAATACGCAGCCAGGAAAGTAATCGGGAACCAGGCCAGGGAAGAGTAGTGGATAATACGCGACTGTACAATGGTAAACAGGACCGTCACCACCCAGAACAACATAATCATCCACATCTTAAAATCTTTATCATACCGGCTGCTATAGTGGCCTTTGAAGAAGGCCGGAATGGCAAAAAGAGAAGCCGGGAAACAACCGATGAGCAGCACAATGTAGTGATACCCGAAGAATCCTGCCTGTCCCGCATCATGGGTGGTAAAGAGGCGGTATTGGTACTTCAGGAACTCAGTAATAAACCAGGGACCGTTTTTAGCCGTTTCATATCCATACCAGGTTAAGGTAACCAATGCCGTAACGAGGAGGAACAGCAGGGCATGCCCCCAGTTGAAAAATATCCTGAACCGGTTGTAGAGGAAGTATACACCCAGTACCAGCAGGAACACCATCAGGGCTACCTGCCCTTTGGTGAGAATGGCCAATCCCATAAAAATACCCGACCAAACGGCGTAAAACACTGGTTTTTTGTTCAGGTCTTCTTTATCAAATCCATTCCGTTTCCAGTGATACAATATAAAATAGTAAAGGGCCAGGAAGGTAAACAGGTTAAACCAAGGGTCAATGATACCGGACTTAAAGTACATATTAGGGAAAAGAGACCCGCCGAAAGCCAGCGCCCAGAGGATGCCGAATTTCCGGTCATATAACCGGGTACCACATACGAAAAGCACAATCAGGGTCACGATGCCACAAATGGCATTGGGAAACCTTGCTGCAAATTCATTGATCCCGAATATCTTCATGGACAGACTTTGCATCCAGAAAAACATAGGTGGTTTTTCCCAGAATGGCTTAAAGTTGACATAAATCCGGGTATAATCGTCCAGTTTGAGCATTTCCCTGGAACACTCGGCAAAGTTGATTTCATCCCAATCGAACAAATGCACACGCCCCAGGAAAGGAATGAAAAAAAGGGCCGCAATCACTGCCAATATGAGAATGGTGGATAGTTTGGGTGTACGCATATGTACTATATGTAAATGATTGTATTAAACAAATATATGTTCATAAACTATCATTTGCAAATCCGGCACGTTTGTTTGGCCTGGTATCCAAACGAACCCTTCGGGTTGTTATTTTTTCAAAAGCGTATCCGCCAGATGGATAGCCTGGTCCTGTTGTTTAATATATCCCTCAATCTGTTGGATAGCTGGCAGGTTGGTCTGCTGGTATTTTTCGATAACAGGCAAGGTTTTTACAATTTTCAAAGCGGTATGGAGGTCTGAAATGTTGATATCCTTAGCGGCCAGCACTTTCAGTAGTTCATGGTGCCGGGCAACGCGAGCATCGTACTTTGCCAGGTGGCTGGCGATGATGAGTTTTATTTTGTCTCTCAATAGTGAGTCCCTGATTTCGGAAACATGGGTGTCTGTAGATTCAAAATAGGATTGCATTCTCCCGTGAAACCTGTTGAATGATTTAACGGAGTCGTTTTTGCTGCGATTAAGATCATTTATTTGGGCTTCCAGCATGTGCAACCCAGTGTCTTTGCTGAGTAGTTCCTCGTAAAGGACATCAACTAAATCGCCGGCTCGTGGTCCTTTTGAGACAATTTCATAAGAGCTTTTTTCTTTGAATGCCTTGGGTGTTTCTGGTTGGGGCGTTTCCTGTGTAGTGTTGTCTTTGCAGGAAGCAAGCAGGAGTACTAAAGCTGTTGATAGGAATATTTTTGTTGTCATATACGGGAGAATAGGTTTTAATGTTGGCGAATATCAGCGATTACTACCCGGGAAGTTTTGTTTCCTTAAGCATTTCCATGAACGCTGTAAAAGTCTCGCAAATAAAATAGGTGTTTAATTCATCCGTTGATTGTTTGAAAAAGTAAGTATGGTCATAGTACCAGATCCCGTCATTTTCTCCATCATTCACCAATAACAGCAACCCGCTTCCGGCATCACTCCCGATCAGCAAGGAGCTTTCAGGAATATCATCGTTGTATTCCTCGTTAATTTTAACAATGTCAGCAAAGGGCTTGTCGATACCTGTACCAAAAAAGTTACCCATCAGCATATATTCTTTCAGGTCTCTTACATACAGGTATGCGTTATTAATGATCGCTCCGTTGCTGGTGGTTAAAAAGGCTTTATAGTCCTGAGGTAGCTTGGTTTTGTAGCGCTTTTCCAATGCTGAAACGCTTTCTTTAGAACCGTTTTGGTATGCTATTATTTCCATTTTTTGAGGTTATGTTTTAGCAGTATTCATCACCCAATACTTCAGAGAAGATGGCTTACTCCATTAAAACCGCTGAGGAATGGCTTGAATATGCCAAAAATAGTGCTTCTATTTGTTATTTTTCAGTTGGTAGGTGAGATGCAGGAATATATTATTTTCGTGCGACCTGATATTACCGGCCGCCGTGGGAACAGAGAACCTTACAAGGTAAATATAGCCGAGGTCAAATTTCAGCTGTGGTGAAACATTGTATTCAATATTAAAACCGGTCCTGTTATGGTCGGGAATATGTCCGGCGGAAGTTCCCGCCAGGTTTATAAAGAATTCATCGAACAGGGCTAGTTTAACGTGCCCGGTTAATTCATACTGTCCGCCGAAGCGCGTGCGAAACCTGGTGATATTGGGTTGGGGGCTATTAAAAATACGGTATTCCAAAGCATTTCTGTTAAGGAGGTAAATGTGCCTGGAAATTTTATGTTGTAATTCTTCCGCTATTGAGACCCTGACTTCGCTGTTGGCCGTTACCTCATTATCTGCCTTGTCCTGAATAATACGGTAATGGGAAAAATAGGAGAACGGCGAAGCGGAAAACTTTAAGTTGGAACGATACTGATAGTGTATCCACGGCCTGATGCTAAACATCAGGTTCTGATCCAGCATATTCATGTTTTGAAAGCCATTTTGCCGCCTGTGCTGAAATTCAATATCCGTCTTTAACTTTTCTGACAAAGGAACGCCCAATGTGCCGCGTAACCAGGCATTGTGATGATTCTGTGCAGTTAAAGTTGAGGGAAAAGCAATCCATATTGCTATTATCAGCCATCTTTTAAACCGGGGCATAAACGTTGATGAATACGACAATCTTTCTCTCCGGAATTGTTTAGCGAACTTTTTCACACGATGTTCCTTCTGTCTTTTTATTGCTTCCCGGAATGGAGATACTACAACCCGATGTGCCACAGCAACCTGTATTCATCAACTGTATTAGTGAGAACAACCCACCCAAACCTGCGAACAGCCATTCTTTAAGGATAATGCCCTGTACAATAAGGATGATGCCCAATGCCAATCGAAACATCCGCATAAAATTCCAATTCCTCAGATAATTCTTCATTTTTTACTGTTTTTGTACGTTACATAAATTTACGCTGTCTGTTTCCTATAGACTGTAACTTTAGTCACAAATGAATGATTTTGCGGAGAGCTTCATCAACCGGGGCATGGCTCAATGTCTGTGTGGCTACGTATACAGATCATTTGGGTAAAATAATCTGACTTCACATCTTTTTACTTAAATTTAAGTCAGGCTGGCATCTAAAAAGTAAAGCATGGCAATAGTCCGCAGATTATTATACTTCCTCATTATAGTTATCGCAGGTATTAAGTCCGGTTTTAGCCAGGAATACCGGCAATCTATCGATATGCGTATTCCTTTTATACCTGGTACTGTAATGATAAACGGAAAACCTACTGTTTACTATGAGCTTCAGTTGACTAATTTCTCCAATGATTCTATCAGCCTGGAAAAGATGGAAGTATTGAATGTGGTTGATTCTACAGTTGTTGTTTCCTTTAGCAAGGATGATTTGATAAATAGGCTTAGCAGGCTGGGGTTACAATTAAACGATAAAGAGAATATAATTGCACCAGGTAATTCAAGGGTAGTCTATCTTGAATGGCAAAATGATACAAGTAATGCGCAACTGATACATCGTCTTGGTTTCGCATTATCCCAGGGTAATAAAAAGGTCCCCTTTTCGGTTCAGGGCGCACCCATTCGCTTATCAGAGAAACCGCCGGTAGTTCTTGGAGCGCCTTTAAATGGTGGCCCCTGGGTGGCAGTTTACGATCCTTCCTGGAGCCGTGGGCATCGCAGGGTAATTTATACTGTTGGTGGGAAGGCCCGGATTCCGGGGCGTTTTGCCATAGATTTCATTAAGCTTGATAAATTGGGGCACTATGCAAACGGAGATAATGATGTGGTGAAAAATTGGTACGGCTATGGAGCAGCGGTATTGGCGGTGAGTGATGGGGTTATATCAACCACCAGGGATGATTTTCGGGAAAGTAACACGTTGTCAAACCACCCTGCACACCCCGCTGAGAAGGCGACAGGAAACTATATTGCAATGGATATAGGAAATAACTGTATCGCATTTTACGAACATCTGCAACCAGGCAGCATCAAAGTGGTACCCGGCCAACGCGTAAAAAAGGGAGATGTCATTGCTGCTGTCGGGTTTACTGGTCAGACTACCGGTCCGCATCTTCACTTCCATGTTGCAGATCAGCATTCAGCGCTGGGTGCGGAGGGGATTCCTTTTGTATTTGAACGTTTTACGGTTCTGGGCAGATATGTTGATTTTAGCAGATTTGGCAAGGATCGCTGGATGCCGGTAAAAGATGCTGCTCCATTGATGATTACTGCAGAACGCCCGGAATCAAATTCCGTCATAAAATTCGACGTGGGAGATAATTGATGATAAGTCTTAAATAACAAATAGATTCAAATCTCAATACCTTTAAAATCAATAGAAAACAGAAGAATAGGAAATATTTAAAACAGGAACCCGCCCTTAGAGCGGGTTCCTGTTTTACTATCGGCCTCACTGTTTTATGGTTTGAATTACGTACTCAGCAACCGTCTTTGCGAGGGGCGCGTTTATAAAGTATTTTACTATCCCGTTCTACATAGTCGCCCGATATTATTGGATAGGAATACTTGGGCGCGTGCAATACACTATGGCTTCTTATAATTATCTTGTCGTTAACTTTCAGGCTATGTAACGACTGAAATTCACTTTTAAAGCTCAAAAAATTCTTGTCAGACTTTTCCGTCCCAAAACTAAGAATATAGTCGTCTCCATTAATCCTGGCCATCACACCAAAGCCTAATTGTGAGCCTGGCGGAAGAGAAAGAGAAGTTACAACAGCCTCCATGTCGGTAAAAGTACTTATATACTTCCCTATGTTAGCAGCCCCGGCAAGCACTTTTTTACCCTCGGGAGACGCTTCCCATTTTTTGTACCTGATACCTTCAGGGGTAGTCTCCCATCTTTCCCTTTCGGCTTTCATCGCTGCAGCAGAGAGTGGTTTGGAGGCTGATTTTTTAGAAGGTTCATTTTTGAATTCGCGATTGGCAAATGCCAGTCCGCTTACCACCATTAGCGGTAAGATCAGCGCATAAATGACTTTTTTCATATTTTTGGCAGGTTTAATTAACATAGATTTATCTCCAGATAAATCAGATCCGTTTAAGGCATTTTTTTTATTTTTCATAGCTTAAAAAATTGATGTCAACGAAATTAACTTCCTGCTTTTCAGCCTGGAAATCTGGATTGTAAATAATAATGTAACCTTTGTAAATAAACTGTAAATAGCATGTCGGATAGCCGAATTCTCCTCTCGGGGAAACGCAAATACCTGGTCGGATTGATATTGCTTTCGTTTATCTCCGTAATCTGTGTGGCTTTCAGCATGAAAGGAAGCGACGATTTTGACATCGCCAGAAGGGAAGTTTTACTCCGCAGAATCGGACATGAACTGCTCTTACAGTCGGGTGACAGTACGTCAAGGGTACTGCCGGTAGAAAAATCCGGTGACAATGAATACCGGATAAGGTTTGAGAAAGAACTTACTTTTCAACCCGATTCCCTGGTAAGTACTACTCAGCGTTTGTTGGCCCAGGCCCCGTTCACAACAGATTATGTTGTCAACGTACTTAACTGTGCCGATGCCAGTGTAGCTTATGGATATGCTATATCAAAAAATAAGAAGGATGATATTATAGCCTGTTTAGGAAGAAAGCAGCCCGTAGCATGTTACATCATCAACATTAAATTTAAACCGCCCGGTATCACTACCGCAAAGAATAGATATTTGCTGAGGGGAGGCTTGTTCTGTTTGGCAGTTATCGGTTTTATTTTCTTCAGACCTGTTAAACCGCGAAAAGTTTTACCGGTGGATGATCAGCATACGAACATGATTACTTTGGGAACGGTGTTGTTCGATACGAAGAACCGGAAGCTGGTAATAGACGGTACAACTACAGACCTGACCGGAACTGAAGCCCGTGTACTCAGCATTTTCGCAAAGTCTCAAAATGAGATAATTGAGAGAAGCAGGCTGCAAAAAGAGATATGGGAAGATGAAGGTGTTATAGTTGGACGTAGTTTGGATATGTTCATATCAAAGCTCAGGAAAAAACTGGAACCTGATCCGAACATCAAAATTGTAGTTGTACGCGGCAAAGGATATAAACTTGAAATTAGCGCTTAAGAAAAATCTTTCCGTCCAAAACTGATCAGTTTATAATTATATTACGCTTGGATAGGCTGAAGCTGAAACCCTTTTTTCGTAAATAACACATAGCATGGTCGTTCAGACTACATACAATTATAACGTGAGCGCTGCAAAGCTTTGGCCTTTGCTTTTCAACTCAAAAATGGATGCCAGGCAACCCTGTTACTTGTTATGTGGACTGCCAAAACCACTGGAGTGTAGACTGCCTGACAGCGAGGGGGGAGTAGGAAGTACCCGGGAATGTGTGTCTGATAAAGGTACGATTCAACAGCGCATCACTGAGTGGGCCCCTGAACATAAACTGTCGTTCCAATTGGTGAAAACTGACTTATACTTTGGTTCTTGTATCGAATCTATTTTAGAACAGTTCGAGATTACCGATAACAATCAGGGCGGTTGCCGAATTACCCGCACTACCACCTTCAAAGCTAAAGCACCTCTTGCCCTTGTGGTGTCCATCCCAATGTTTATTGGACTAAAAGCTATTCACCGTTATGTCTTTAGCAATTGGAAGCGTCTTTCGTCTTAGGACGCTTCATGAAATCTATGCTTTACTCGTTTTATTTTTCAGCTTATCTACTTGAATGGCTATTAATTGGGGTAAATAATTAGGGGTACAATTTTTAGCAACTATTTCATCTTTATACAGCCCTGTACGTTCTCCAAGTGCAACGCATCTTGAACGATATTTTTCTTCAAAAATTCCGATTTGAGCCGCAGTGAAATTCATTGCCCATTGTACTTCCGGCACTTCCTTTTCAATGCGGGTTTCAATTTTAGAAAGCAATTCTTCACTGTTTGGCGGTGGTGTTTGCCCAACCCAACGTAAACGAGCCTGATAATACCAAAAAACTCTTCTTTGTAGTGAAGACTGGCTGTTTTCCCAAGTTTCCATCAATGAAATTGTCTTTTTGTCTTTGGAAAGTTGGTTTGCCATTAACCAGTCAATTAGTTGAAGTTTTTCATCTTCATTATGTTGCCTGATGTCGTTATCTAAATTGTCAAT
The DNA here is from genome assembly GCF_014529935.1 of Chitinophaga qingshengii. Classification (GTDB taxonomy): domain Bacteria; phylum Bacteroidota; class Bacteroidia; order Chitinophagales; family Chitinophagaceae; genus Chitinophaga; species Chitinophaga qingshengii. Next base: position 1,409,868 of record NZ_JACVFC010000001.1, on the reverse strand, counting down.
GAGTTTTTGCGAAAGTTGTTTTTTGTCCATAATCAAAATTGCCAACTGTCGTGGTAAAAATTGACCTGTTGACCAAAGTTCCAAAGCCAATTCGTGATCTTTTTTAATCTCACCCGCAATTTTTCGTAGGTCTCCCAGCTTAGTTTCAGTATTGATTTGAGACAGGATGTTTTCTGCTTGTGAAGAGCGTTTCATATCAATCTTTTGTTTTTCGGGACAAATAAATGCTGACCTTGAATAACAATTCTATCCTATTTATAAAGAGGACCTAAAACAGCATCGCTGTTACAGTTAAATTACACGCTTTTGGGAAATACTACAAATTTTTAACTGTCGGGTTCAGGAATTTAGATTGAAGGGAGTTAACGCGGAAACGTCAAAATAAAAAAGCCACTTAATAATATATACGCCGGACAAGACTTTTGGCGAAAATAAAACAGGACAAAATGGAGCTTTTTCCACTTTGTCCTGTCAAGTCGGGATGACTGGATTCGAACCAGCGGCCTCTTCGTCCCGAACGAAGCGCGCTACCGGGCTGCGCTACATCCCGTAATTTTGTTCGGGGCCACAAAATAAACATGATTTTCGTAAAAATCCAAATTTTTAACCCGAAACATTAAAAAATACGAGATTTGTATCTTAAACCATGACCCGTTTTTGCGTTACCCCTTTTTGCACCTTATCCTGCATCACACTTTTGATGTTCCGGTTGATTTCCTCCATCCTGGCGCTGATAGCGGCATAGTCGCTATCAGGCTGGAATAAAAACATGAGCCACAACGGAAACCGGACATAACCGGGACGGTCTATCTCATCGAAGCCTGCTGATACATCCACGATGTCTGCACAGTAGTCGCGGTATTTGGGAAACCGCTCCAGGTTTTCACCGGAGAAGAATATTTTGGTCTTCGACGGACTTTGCCGGATATGCGACTTCGGCCCGAAGAGAGGCCAGTAACAGGGAGTTGTCTTTGTTCAGCCTGATAAAGCCATAAATCCATAAATCCTTACCAGGCTGGCTAGGCCGGAAGTTCAGCACTTCAATGCCGTTTTCAAAAGGGGAATAGGTATATACGTCCTGGCTCCAGAAGTGGAGTTTCATGTGACAGAATATAGGTATATCGTTGTGCTACGCAGGTACCGTGCTGCTAACAGTTAAGTCTCTAAGTGCGTTTGTAGGTATTGTCGTTAAGAATGGCAAAACCATCCACCGATGTGAGTTTTAGGTTGTGCGACTATCAAATGTATAATACTTATGTAATGGATTTCGGAAGAAACAAATCCAATGGAAAGGAGATCTATTTTGTAGATAAAAGTTGTAATCCCCTACTGTAGCAAATTTGGTGTTGCCTGCAGAAACTGCCCGGCGCTTTCCCGGTAAATTGTTTAAATACCTTGATAAAATGATGCTGATCGTGATACCCATATTCCAGGTGATAACCGCTACCGGGCATCTTATCCCATGAAATAAATTGTACCTTGCCGCTATGAAAATGAGCCAATACCTGCGGCAGGGAAAATCGGAGAACTACCAGGATGCGGAAGAGAAAGGCCTGCTGAAAGCAGGTGAGGTAGCGAAGTGGTTGTCTAAAAAATTCAACGAAAAAATTACGGCGGCGGAATTAACGCCGTTTGCTACGGAATGGCATCATGCGGGCGTGTTTAAAGCGGGTGCGGCACTGAAAGGTAAACGGGTGTATTTTTTTGCACCGGCTGCGGTGGAAAAGATAACACTGGCGCAGATCCTGGCCGGCCGGCAAACACCTGCCAAAGATATGCGACCCGTGAAAGGATGGTTCCCGCAGTATTTTCGTATGACCGACCCCGTGAGCCGGCGTACCTATCATAAACGTTTTGTGGGCATCTACGAAGGCCCGGCACATAAAGCGCCTAAAGGTTTTCAGTCACTGCCGGAAGAGGTCTTCACCCGCGCACTGCAACAAAAAGGAAAGGAACTGAAGGCTGGAGAAACCCCGGTTTTTTAATTCCCGCTGCCTTGCGCTTTTGCGTGAAAAAAAATCTTTGCCCCTTCGCACTGCTTTGCTGCTTTGCTCGAAATACCGTATCTTAATTACCGTAAATCCACTGTGGTATGAAAAGCTTGCCAACACTTCCGCTGATAGCGAAATTTGCGGCGGAACAGCCCCGCTTCAGCCTATTGGACCCTGTGCGCAACAGAGTTGAACTGATCACCTTCTGTAGTGTGTTCAGCTTTTTCTTTATGTACATTTTCCTGCCCTTTAATATCAATATGTGGTATGAAGGCCAGCATCTGCACCTGGTGGTGTTTTTCGGTATCTTCACCGGTTGCGGTATATTGGGGCTCACCATCTCACAGTTCCTGCTGGCCGGCTGGAAGTGGCGGCGCCGGCTTACCAACGCTACCTACCTGTTCTGGCTGCTGGGCGAAATTGTGCTGGTAACAACCATCGTTACGGCGGTAGATGTATTGCTTACCGATACCTTTTACTTTACCTGGGGCGAATTTGTCAATACCCTGCGATATACCGCGCTCATCATGCCCTTACCTTATATGATTTCCCTGCTCTGGTTTTTCTCCCGGGAGAAATATAAACAGTTGAAATCATTGGAAGACAAGGTATCACAGGCGCCGGTAGCCAGTATACCCGTCGCCGCTCCGGATGCCTGCCTGCAGATCAAAGATGAACAAGGAAAGACTGCGCTGTCGGTGCACCCGGCCAAGTTACTCATGATCAGGGCGGAAGATAATTACGTGCAGGTGTTCTATCGCAACGGTACTGCTATCAGTAAAGAACTGATCCGGGTTTCCCTTAAAAATATGGAAACGCAACTCACGGCCAACGGTTTTGCCAGAGCACATCGCTCTTACCTGGTGAACCTGTCGAAAGTGGTACTTTTTAAGAAAAATACAAAAGGTTATTTTTTGCAGATCGAAGGAATGGAAGACACCCCCGTACCGGTGTCTGGAACTTACCTGCCGGTTTTTCAATCAGCCTTCGGCTGATGATGAACCCGAATCCCTAAAATCCGTAAATCCCAAAATCTGTAAATCCGTAAATCGTTTATTTCGCCCCATATGCAGCCCATTTCGCCCCAAACCCGCTGCTATAGGCATGTTCCCAGCGACGTTTTTATTAATATCGTCGTAATCAACCTGTCTAAATTCCACCCTGATGTTCAAAGTTCTATTGTCAACCATTATTTGCTGGATGGGTTTTATCCATCTGTCGCAGGCCCAGATCACGGTCTCGGGTAACGTGCGCAATGCGGACACCAAAGAGGTGGTACCCGCCGTTTCAGTGACCATGAAAGAATCACCCTATGGCGATTACACCAACGACCAGGGCAATTTCCGCTTCTCTGCCCGAAAACAATACCCCGTTACTCTGATTTTTTCTTCCCTGGGATTTGAAACGAAAGAAGTAACCGTTTCCGGCGCCGGCGCCCTGAAAATAGAACTCAGTCCCGTGTCTGTACTGGGACGGGAAGTCGTAGTCTCTGCCAGCCGCTTTACCCAGAAAAAGATTGAATCCCCGGTAACGATTGAGCGGATCAGTACCAAAGAAATTATTAACTCCCCCCAACCCAGCTATTTTAATATGATACAGGGTCTTAAAGGAGTGGATGTCACTACCTCCAGCCTCACCTTCACCACTATCACCACCCGTGGTTTCAACACCAGTGGCAACACCAATTTCACCCAGATCGTGGATGGTATGGACAACCAGGCGCCCGGCCTCAATTTCCCGCTGGGAACAGCTATCGGCCTCACGGAGCTGGATGTGGACAATCTTGAGGTGCTGTCAGGCGCTTCATCCGCCCTGTATGGCTCCCGCGGCCTCAATGGCACCCTCGTCATGACCGGCAAAGACCCGTTTAAATACCAAGGCCTCAGCGCCCAGATCACCCAGGGCGTAAACCATGTCAGTAAAGGCAAATCCAATGATCCTTTTGGACCGTCGCCTTACTACGACTGGACCGTCCGCTGGGCCAAAAAAGTAAGCGATAAGTTCGCCTTTAAGATCAATGTGCAGTATATCCAGGCCAAAGAATGGATGGCCACTGATACGACTAATACCAATGGTCCCGGCGGCCCGCTTTCAGACCCCAACTATAACGGGGTGAATATGTACGGCAGCAAAACCTCCCAGGACCTCAACCAGTTCCTGCAGGGAGCGCTGCAACAAACACCTGAACTGGCGCCCCTCATCAACCCCCTGCTGGCAGAAGGCAGTCACTATGTGGCCCGTACCGGCTACCCCGAATACGGCTACCTGAGCAACGACGCCAAATTATTAAAAGCCAACGTAGAGTTGCGGTATAAGATACGGCCCCGGCTGGAAGCTATCGTGTCGGGTACCTTCGGTAAAGGCAATGCAGTGTACAGCAACGATACCCGTTATGCGCTCACCAACTTCCAGCTGGGCCAGTACCGCGCGGAACTGAAAGCGGAACACTGGTTCCTGCGCGGATACACCACCCAGGAAAATTCCGGTAATACCATCATCGCCAGTCCTACGGCGCAACTGATCAACGAAGCCTGGAAACCCAGCTACGACGGCAACACCGGCGACGGCTGGTATCCACAATATACCGGCGCCCTCCTCGAAGCCATGGCCGGCGGTAAAAGTTACCTCGACGCCAGTAACATCGCCAGAACGTTTGCCGACCAGGGCCGCCCGGATGCTTCCAGTCCCCTGTTTCAGCACCTGAAAGACAGTATCGCTTCCCTGCCTACCTCCAAAGGTGGTACGCTGTTCCTCGATAAAAGCAAACTGTATAATGTAGAAGGACAGTATAACTTCACCCACCTGGTCAAAGTAGCAGAACTGATTGCTGGTCTCAACTACCGGCTGTACCGTCTCGATTCCAAAGGCACGCTCTTCCCGGATAACGACGGCCCCATCGATGTGGCAGAATACAGCGCCTACGTACATGCCACTAAAAAAGTACTGAAAGATAAACTGAGCCTCAGCGCCGCTTTCCGTTATGATAAAAACACCCTTTTTGAAAAACCCCGTATCACTACCAGGGTATCGGCAGTAGGAGAGGTGAACCGCGAAAGTTTTATCCGCTTCTCTTACCAGAACGCCTATAGTTTCCCTTCCAATATCCAGGCCCTGCAAAGTACGCCCATCGACTACAACAGCTTCGCTTCCGGTGGCTCTTCACGCTTGCTCAACGGCGTGTACCAGTTCGACCGCTACCCGGCCTATACGCTGGAAAGCGTTACCAAATACCAGCAGAGCAACAATACAGCCGATCTGCAAAAATTTGCCCTCAATGATATTAAACCGCAGTCCGTTGATGCGTTCGAGTTAGGTTATTCCTCGCTCATCGCTAAACGGGTACTGATAGATGTACTCGGTTACTACTCCACCTGGAAAAACTTCATCGGCTATGTCAACGTAGCCAATACGCCCGGTACCGACGACCTGACGGCTTTCAAAAACCATAATACCTATATGGCCTACAACATCGCCTACAACGGGTCGGAAAAAGTAAACACCTACGGCTACGCTGCCAGCGTAAGTGTAGATATGTCGCGTAACTTTATGGCCAAAGTCAATTTCTCGTCCGACTTCCTCAAAAACAGGAACAACAGCCAGGTCAATAATTTTAATACGCCCAATTATAAATTCAATATAGACTTCGGAAATACCGGTTTTGGCAATAAAGAACGGTTTGCATTCAGTACAACTTTCCGCTACCGGCCGGGTTATTTCTATCAGATAGGATTCGGTAGTGGCATAGTGCCAGCCTCGGCCGTAGTAGATGCACAGATCAGTTATCGTTTGTTACAGGCACATTGCAGGATCAAACTGGGAGGTACCAATATTACCAATACCTATTACCGCAACGGCTTCGGTAGCCCGGCAATAGGGGGGATGTACTATGCCAGCTTCGCATACAACGTATTTTAATCATTTATAAACAAGGAAATCATATGAAACGGTACAACAGATATCCTATGCTGGCCCTCGCCCTGGCAGGCCTGCTGATGGCATGCCACTCGTCGCAGGGCGATAAGGACGGCTACAAAATAAAACAAACCTTCGGCCCCGGCGATGAAATCAAAATCGCGGAAGCCTTTCTCACACTGAAAGACAGCAGCAGCATCTTCCTGAAAGAAGGCACCTATAAGTTCGATAATCTCAGTATCGCGCAGGTGAATCATATCCGTATCGAAGGTGAAGGCCCCGAAAAAACAATACTGGACTTCTCCGGCCAAAGCCAGGGTGGCGAAGGCATCCGGGTAACGGATGTAAAAGGGTTCTCCATTCACGGTATGACGCTGAAAGACTCCAAAGGAGATCTCATCAAAATAAATAAAAGTGAAAAGGTGGTCATCACCCAGCTGCATGCTATCTGGTCCAAGTCCGATTCCACCAGCGGCGGCTACGCCATCTACCCGGTGATGTGTAAAAACGTACTGATAGAAAACTGCTATGCACAAGGCGCTTCCGATGCGGGCATCTACGTCGGACAAACCGACACCGCCATCGTGCGCAATTGTAAAGCCTATAAAAACGTGGCCGGTTGCGAAATTGAAAATACAGCCAACGCACAGGTATACGACAACGATTTTTATGGTAACACCGCCGGTTTCCTCATCTTCGATCTGCCGGACCTTTCCCGGCGCGGTGGGCATGTGAAAGCCTATAACAACCATTTCCACGATAACAACGAACGTAACTTCGCCAAATCAGGCAGTTTCGGTAATACCTGGGGCGTGGGAAATGCCGCTCCCGGCAGTGGAGTGGTAATACTGGCCGCTTCCGATATTGAACTGTATAACAACCGTATCATCAATAACAATTCCAGCGCCATCTCTGTGGTATCCGGATTTTTTATTGATACCAATGCAGGCGCTAAAATAAACGATCACTATGACCCTATACCTAAGAACATTCGCATCCATGACAATGAAATGCAGGTAGGCGACAGTTTCCCGCCGGCAGTGTATGAACACCATACCGGTAAAATACTGGTGGCCCTGGAGCAACAACTCAACGCACAGGACCCCGCCCGTAAAAATGCCCGCCTGCCTTTCATTACCTACGACGGTATTACCAGCAACGTGCTCACGAAAGGTACTGCCGCCAACCCCGATTCACTGTGTATCAACCAAAAACAGTCCAACCTGTTTGTGAATGTGCACGCCCTGCAAATGGGCACCAAAGCATGGCGCCCGGATACTGATGTAACACCGTTTTTGTGTAAGTAATTTTTATGTTTAATTTTTTTAGAGAGATGAGGAAGCCTTGTTTGCTGTTATGGATGTTTGTTTCGCTGCTGGCCTGGCTCAACAGCTGCCAGCAGCAACCTGCCGGGCAGAAAAATACCGGGTTTCAGTTTAAGGAAAAACTGTCTGACTATGGTTTTTTTACCGGTGAACTGAAAACGCTCACGCCCCGCAAAGGCGTGGTGCACTATGAACTGTCTACACCGCTGTTTACGGATTATTCGGTGAAAGACCGCTTCGTCGTACTGCCCGAAGGAAAGACGGCCCATTACACGGATCATGGACCACTGGATTTTCCGGACTCCACGTTCATCATCAAAAATTTCGCATATACCAGTCCTGAACACAAAAAGGTGATGATAGAAACCCGCCTGCTGTTCAAAGACCCGGCAGATAAAAGCTGGAAGGTGATGAACTACCTCTGGAACGATCAACAAACCGAAGCGGTAAAATGGATACTGGGTAAAAAAATTCCGGTCACCCTGCTGGACGATAGCGGAGAAAAAATATCTACCGTATATCAGATGCCCAATACCAACGATTGTAAACGTTGTCATATCAACAACAGCGTGCTCACGCCAATAGGCCCGAAAGCGCGTAACCTGAACTTCACGCTGGCCGGTCAACCAGCCGGACAGCTGCAGCAGTGGGCCTCCGCAGGCCTGCTGCAAGGACTGCCCACGGAGAATATCCCGCAACTGCCCGACTGGAAGGATAGTGTACACTTCACCGTTAATCAGCGTGCCCGCGCTTACCTCGATGTAAACTGCGCCCATTGCCATATCAAAGGCGGCGATGCCTTTAACACAGGCCTGTTCCTCGAATATGAACAAACCAAGGATGATCATCTTGGTATCATGAAGCAACCGGTATCCGCCGGCGGCGGCGCCGGAGGGCTCGATTACGACGTGGTGCCCCGTGATCCGTTACACTCTATCCTCGTACATCGCATGAACAGTACGGAACCCGGTACCGCTATGCCGGAACTGGCCCGCACGGTCATTCACAAGGAAGGAGTGGCGCTTATCTCGCAATGGATTGCGCAGATGAAGCCTGTTGATTAAGGTAAATACAAGCAATAGTGGAAGGCAGCCGGAGAAAACCCGGCTGCCTTTTTTATCTGTCATGAACCCCCGAGCAAAATTTCTCCGGGCTCTCCTGTTATTCTTTGCTGCCAACTCCTTAGCTTTACGCGGAACAATGATCGAAGCTACATGAATAGCGTGTCATCAGAAATTGTCATTTGTGAGCGGCTGGCGGCGGGAGATGAAGATGCATTTACCTGGCTGTATGAACATTATCAACCAAAGCTGTACCTTTTTGTCTTCCCGTTGACAGGCTTTTCCCGGCAGGATACGGATGAAGTTGTCCAGGATATTTTTGTAAAACTGTGGTTACGGAAAGAAACACTGGTAACGGTACAATCGTTACAGGCCTATCTTTTTATGATGGCCAAAAACAGGCTGTACGACCTCCGCATGGCGGCTGCACGGCAGTCGAAAGCCCGGGAGGTACTGCTACAGCGCCAGGAAGAAGCGCATGCCGACGTACAGGAAAAAGTACAGTTCAACGAATATCATGAAATGGCCCGCAGGGCTATTGCCGGCCTTACACCACAGCGCCGCCGTATCTTCATGCTCCGCAATGAAGGCGGCCTTTCCCTGGATGACATCGCTATAGAGCTGAATATCTCCAAGTTCGCCGTAAAAAAGCAATTGTACGAAGCGGTGAAGGAGGTAAAAACCTACCTGAAAAAACACGCCGGCCTCGATGCCGTGTTGCTGGCGCTCATTTTTAACTCCCTGAAATAATTTAAAAAAATAGGTGTTTCGCAGGTGTCCTTTTGGGAAGCCTGTCAGTCTTACTATTAACAGCACTATGGAACAGGATCAAATTACGGCCTTATTGGAAAAATTTGCCGGCGGCGCTACGCTGTCGGACGAAGAGCAGCAGGCGTTATCGCAATATATGTCCGCCTTGCCGGAAGAACAGTTCCGCGCAATGATGGACCGTTACGAACAGGTGGTATTACGGGCGCCGGCTACCCCGAAGCCGGACAGGCAGCTGCTGGCCCAGGTCCGCGAAAAGATCGCCGCGCTGGAAACGGAACCCCGGAAGGTGGTCCGCTGGTGGCGCTATGCCGCCGCTGCTGCGGTATTGGTGGGTGCCTTGTCTGCGGGATGGTACTTTGCCGGTCACCATACTACAACGCCCGCAGGCGGGCAGGCAGACCAGCTGGCACGTCAGGACATTGCACCCGGAGGCAACAAAGCGGTACTCACGCTGGCGAACGGCCATACCGTAGTGCTGGACGATGCGCAAAACGGCACCATCTGCCAACAGGGAGCCGTGAAGGTCATCAAACTTAATAACGGTGAACTGGCTTATGCAGGAGAAGGCGCTGCTACAACTGGTAAGGTAATGTATAATACCATTACAACGCCCCGTGGTGGTCAATACCAGGTGATACTGCCCGATGGCAGCAAGGTATGGCTCAATGCGGCTTCCTCCCTGCGTTTTCCCGTGAGTTTCCGGGAAGATGGCCGGGAAGTAGAACTGAACGGGGAAGCCTATTTTGAAATCGCCGGTATCACGGTACCCAATAAAGGCGGCGGTACCCATAAATGCCCCTTTCGCGTAAAAACGGGCGATATGAGCGTGGAAGTACTGGGCACCCATTTTAATGTGGCCGGCTACAACGATGAACAAACGGTGAAAACCACGCTCACGGAAGGTTCGGTGAAACTGGTGAAAGGTAATGCCAATACGGTGATCCGCCCGGGGGACCAGGGCATACTGGAACACAACGGCCAGTCCTTTAAAGTGGTGCCGGCTAATGTGGAGGAAGTGCTGGCCTGGAAAAACGGTTATTTCTTTTTCGATAAAGCCGATATACAAACCGTGATGCGGCAGATTGCCCGCTGGTACGATGTGGAAGTCATCTATGAAGGCACGCCTACAGCCAGGGAATTCGTAGGCTCCATCAGCCGCCGGGAAAAACTGTCGAAAGTACTGCGACTGCTGGAACTAAGTCATGTGCGGTTCAGGGTGGAGGGAAGAAAAATTATTGTCATCTCGTAAAATATAAACCGATCAACCAAACAGGCAGTTTATGAATAAAAGTCCGTGAACAATGAACTGCCCGGCAATAAAAAACCAGGAGCGCTTGGACCCGCCCCTGGTGGATTATTGCCGGGAGATTATCAACCAATGTATCCGCTAAGATCAACTGATTATTTAATTCCCTAACACGACAAATGTATGCATTCCCTTCGTTATGCAAAAGCTTCGCCACCAAAGGGGCTTTTAGTAAGTAAAAGTCTGCTTATTATGAAATTGACAGCACTATTACTGGTGGTCTTTTTACAGGTAAATGCCATCGGCTATTCCCAGGAAATAAGCCTCTCGGGAAAACAAATGTCACTGGAGAAAATCTTCAGGGCTATCGAACACCAAAGTAACTACCGGTTCTTTTACGACTACCGGGAGTTGAAAACATCATCGGCCATCGATGCCGATTTCCGCAAAGCCAGCGTACCGGAGGTACTGAATGCCTGCCTGAAAGGACAGCCATTTACGTTTACGATCGAAGACAAAATGATCGTTATCTCCAGGAAACCGGAGCCGCCGGCTACACCGGCTGTTAGAGCCACGGCAACCAACGATATCCGTGGCACGGTAAAGGATGAACAAGGCAACCCCATTCCAGGCGTATCGGTGGGTGTAGTGGGTACTACCCGTGGTGCTGTTACCGACGCAAAAGGCGCTTATGTGCTGAATGCTACCGCCGGCGAAACGCTGAAGTTCAGCATCCTGGGATATAAGCCCTATACGGTACAGGTAGGAAATGCCAACACCCTGGATGTGATATTGCACCCCGAAGCCAGCGCTATCAGCGAAGTAGTGGTGGTAGGCTACGGTACCCAGAAAAAATCACAACTCATCGGATCGGTATCACAAATCAATGCGGAGAAAGTCAATAACAGAACCGTACCGCAGTTGTCCAACGCGCTCACCGGTCAAATGCCCGGTGTAACGGTGATACAACGCTCCGGAAGGCCGGGCAATGCTGCCGGTGAAATACAGGTACGTGGGGTAGGTTCCTTCGGCGCCACGCCTGCGGCGCTGGTCCTGGTGGATGGCATGCCTGTCAACTCCTTTAACGACGTAAACCCCAACGATGTGGAAGCGGTATCTGTACTGAAAGATGCATCTTCTGCAGCGATCTATGGCGCCAGAGCGGCCAACGGGGTGATACTGGTGACCACCAAATCCGGCGGTGCCACGGGTAAACTGAAACTGAATTATAACGGCTACCTGGGTACGCAGAAACCAACGGCCTTACCACAATCTGTCAACTCCTGGGAGTACGCTCAGGCCATGAACGAGGCGGTACCGGGCTCTTACTCCCCTGCGGAAATACAAATGTTTAAAGATGGCAGCAACCCGGACAACTACCCCAATTCCAATTTCTACGGAGAGTTCTTTAAACCCTTTGGTATACAAACAGGCCACAATATCTCCCTGGCTAATGGTAATAAGGTAAACCAGTACCAGCTGTCTTTCGGCTACCTGCGGCAGAACGGTATCGTGAAAAAAAATAACTACGACCGTTACAATGTACGCCTTAACCTGCTCACCAATATCAACAGCAAACTAAAGCTGACCACCCGTATCGCTTCTTCGCTGGCTACTACCAATGAACCGGCGCCACCGGCTACCCTGGACTTTAACTCCATGCTGGACATGATTGGGCAAGTGGTACGGTATTCCCCCATTTATCCTATTCATATGAGCAATGGAGACTGGGGCGCGGGTATCAACGGTAAAGGCACGCCGGTGTCCAACCTGGAAAGCGAATCTTTCTTCAAACAAAAAGGCATCGACCTGAATGGTAACCTGCGGCTGGACTGGAACGTAGTTGAGGGCCTGAAACTCTCTGCTATCGGAGGCGGATATATTAACTATGGCGATAACAAACGGTTCCTCGCTACACAATACATTAATACCAATACCACATTAGCACCGTCTACTTTAACGCAGAATACCTACAACTCCAATTATAAAACCATGCAGGCGCTCGCGGAATACAATAAACGGTTCGATAAACACAGTTTTAACCTGCTGGCTGGTTATTCTTTTGAAGAATTTAATGGAGATAGCTTGTCCGCTTTCCGCCGGAACTTCCCCGGCAATTCCCTGACATCTATCAACCTGGGATCTGCTGACGGGCAAACCAACGACGGTGGCGCTGCTTCCTGGGCGCTGTCTTCTTTCTTTGGCCGCCTGCAATACAACTTCAACAGTAAATACTTCGCGGAGGGCGTATTGCGTTATGATGGTTCTTCCCGTTTCCCGGCTACGAAAAAATATGCTTTCTTCCCGGCTATGGCGGTGGGATGGCGCATCTCGGAAGAACCTTTTATGAAGAACAATGTGACCTGGGTGGATGAACTGAAACTGAAAGCCTCCCGCGGTACATTGGGTAACCAGAATATCGCCAATTATGGCTGGCAAAACATCATGACCGCAGGTACCAGATACAACTATAGTTTCGGTGATCAGGTAGCTACCGGCGTAACACTGGTGGATCTGGCTGATCCCACGCTTCGCTGGGAATCTACCCGTTCTACGGATGTAGGTGTGGACTTCACTTTATTACACGGATTACTGACAGGTAGTGCGACTTACTTTGATAAATATACTTACGACATCCTGGTAAGCCCCGGAGGCAGCGTATCCAAGGTATTAGGATTTAATGTGGGCGTGAAAAATTCCGGTAAACTGAAAAATACCGGTTGGGAATTTACCCTGGGTCATCATAATACCATCGGTAAGTTCGGGTATAGCATTGACGGTAACTTCAGTATCATCAACAATAAGGTGCTGGATGTAGGCGTAGGTAATGTGGTACAGCCCAACGGATTGGTAGGTAATGCCAACACGCCATTGTTTATTGGTTATCCCGTAAATGCTTATTACGGGTATGTAGCAGATGGACTTTTTTCAGATGCCAATGAAGCTGCTTCCTGGGCCGATCAATCTGTCCTGGGTTCCCAGAAAAAACCGGGTGATATCCGTTATAAAGATATCAGCGGTCCCGATGGAAAACCGGATGGCAAAATCACACCGGCCTATGATAGGGTAGTGCTGGGCAGCAATATTCCCCGGTATACGTTCGGATTGAACCTGGGCGCCCGTTACCACGGATTTGACCTCAGCGTACTGATGCAAGGGGTGACAGGCGTAAAAGGACGCCTGGATGGTTATGCGGGTTTTGCGCTCAACAACACCGCTACCGTACAACGCTGGCAGTTTGATGAACGCTGGACACCGGAGAACCCTGACCCTAACGCCAAATACCCGCGGATGGAGTTAATACCCAATACCGGTACGGGCAACACAGTGCTGTCCTCTTATTGGCTGCTGAATGCATCTTACCTCCGTATCAAAAATATGCAGCTGGGGTATACACTGTCTACAGCTACTACCCGCCGTTTGGGCATCGAGGGGTTACGGGTAAGCCTGGCCGCGGAGAACTTGATTACGTTTAGTGGTTACCGTAAGGGATGGGACCCGGAAGTTAATTCCGGAGGAGCTTATTACCCTATTCTGCGTAACTACACGCTGGGCCTGAATGTTAGTTTCTAATCATCAAAAGTGAGATCAATGCAAATTCATTATAAATATATCATCGCGGCATGCCTGTTGTTGCTACTGGGCACAGGTTGCAGTAAAAAACTGGATAAAGCGCCGCTGTCGCAGTTCTCCAACGAAAACTTCTGGAAATCGGAGGGCGACGCCATGCTGGCGCTGGCAGCGGTATACCGGGGTAATATCGCCGGTGGGACCGAAACAACCATGTCCGACTGGTGGTCCTACTACGGCCTCCTGTTACTGGATATGTCTACCGATAATCTTTATGACCGTCGAGGGGATAACTCGGATGTGAATAAACTTACCAGTGGCGGGTTAACGGCCACCAACGGGCAGGTGGGTATCTACTGGAATACCGGCTACCTGCGCATCGCCCGCTGCAACTACTTCCTGGAGAATGTGAACAAAGTGCCGGCATCTCCCGATAAAATCAAAAGAATGACAGCGGAAGCCCGCTTTATCAGGGCTGCTATCTACTTTTATTTTTCCCAGTATTTTGGCAGCGTACCACTCACCACCAAAACGCTGACCGTGGATGAAGCCAATACGGTGAAAAAAGCGACCAAAGCAGAGATCGTGAATTTTGTCATGGCTGAGCTCACCGCCGCTGCTGCTGATCTGCCCCGCTTTAAAGACCTCCCGGCTTCCGAAAAGGGCCGCGCCAGCAAACAGGCTGCCCTGGCTTTCCTGGGCCGTATGCAGTTGGCAGAAAAAAAATACGGCGATGCTGCTGCTACCTACAAAACGATCATCGACTTTAACGACAACATCATCGATGCCAATTACAAAAGTCTTTTCGATGGTACCAACGAAAGCAGCAAAGAGCTGGTTTTTGCCATCCAATATGTGCCTAACCTGGTGCCCAACGGAATGTTACAACATTTCTTCCCGGCTGTCAACAGTGGATGGCACCTGGTAAACCCACTGGGTAGCCTCGCAGAAAGTTATGAGTTTAAGGATGGTACGCCGTTTTCGTTTACTGATCCCCGTTATAACCCGAAAGATGTGGGCGCCAACAGGGATCCGCGCCTGGGATATACGATCCTGTACAACATGCAAACATTCAACGGCCGCCTGTACATCACGCATCCGGATTCTACCAAATCGGTAGATCAGCTGACACTTACCCGTCAGGCTACGCGTACCGGCTACTGTATCCGTAAGTTCCTGCCGGATAATTTCTCCGGAGACCTTCAGAACTCCGGCATCGATGTACCGGTGATCCGTTACGCGGAAATACTGCTCAGTTACCTGGAAGCCAAACTGGAAGCCGGCGAGGCCATCGACCAGGGTTTGCTGGATGCTACCATTAACCAGGTGAGGGCCCGCGCTTCGGTAGGCATGCCGCCGGTAACGGTCATAGATCCCACCGCCCTGCGGGTGATCCTGCGCCGGGAACGCAGAAATGAACTGGCCTGTGAAGGGCTTCGCTACTGGGACCTGCTGCGATGGGGTACCATTGCACAGGTGCTGAACGGTAGCTTCTACGGAGCTGCTTTCCCCGGTGCGGTCAACCTGCGTAAAAACGGTAGTACGGTAGATCCATACAGCCGCTGGTTCGTTACCACCAAGGCTTTCCGTGCCGGTACCGATGAAAAATGGCCCATCCCGCAATCTGAACAGGACATAAACCCTAATCTGAGATAATATGCATTACATGAAAAAAATACTCTTTACCGCTGCGCTCATGGGTATAGCCCATGCAGCAGTGAAAGGGCAACAGAAAGGACAACAACCCAATGTGATCGTCATCTATGCGGATGATCTGGGTTATGGCGATGTGGGCTGTAATGGCGCTACCCGTGTGAAAACCCCGTATATCGATCAACTGGCATCACAGGGTATCCGTTTTACAAACGGGCATGCTACGGCAGCTACGTGTACCCCTTCCCGTTATTCCATTCTCACCGGTGAATATGCCTGGCGGAAAAAAGGGACCAATATTCTCCCCGGCAACGCAGCACTGATTGTACCGACAAACCGAACCACACTGGGCAAAGTGTTCCAGCGGGCGGGCTATCGTACGGCCTGCATCGGTAAATGGCACCTGGGACTGGGAACACAAGGGGAACCGGACTGGAACGGCGAACTTAAACCCGGTCCGCTGGAAACGGGTTTCGACTATGCTTTCTTTTTCCCCGCTACGGCCGACAGGGTGCCTACCGTATATGTAGAAAACCACCGCGTAGTAGCACTTGATCCGGAGGATACCATACACGTCAACTATCATCATAAAATCGGCAACGAACCCACCGGCAAAGAAAATCCGGAATTGCTCAAAATGCATTCCTCTCCCGGTCAGGGGCACGACCAGACCATCGTGAACGGCATCGGCCGCATCGGCTGGATGACCGGCGGTCAGCGAGCCCGCTGGACAGACGAATCATTGGCAGGTGATTTTATTAACCAGGCGCAACACTTCATCGAAGAACACCGCAAACAACCTTTTTTCCTGTATCTGTCTTTGAGTGATATCCACGTACCCCGTATGCCGGATACCCGTTTTAAGGGAAGAAGTGAACTGGGATACCGTGGGGATGTGATCATGCAGCTGGACTGGTCTGTCGGCGAAATCATGAAAACGCTCGATTACCTGGGCCTCGCTAAAAATACCATCGTGGTGTTCAGCAGCGATAACGGTCCTGTACTCGACGATGGTTATGTTGACGGCGCCGTTACGCAACAAAACGGTCACCAACCGGCCGGCGTTATGCGCGGCGGTAAATACAGCATCCTGGAAGGCGGCACCCGCGTGCCTTTCATCCTGCGCTGGCCCGGTACCGTGAAACCCGGCGTATCCGGTGCACTGGTGAGCCAGGTCGATCTGTTAGCTTCTTTCGCTGCCATGCTCCGGCAACCGCTGCAGGAAAACGATGCGCCGGATAGCTGGAATATCCTGAGTACCCTGCTGGGTAAATCGCAGCAAGGCCGCAGCAGCATGGTGGAACAGGCTAATACATTAGCCCTTGTAAAAGGCGACTGGAAGTACATTGCGCCGCAGGGCGGCCCTAAACTGTTGCAGGCGGTGAATATCGAATCCGGTCTGGATACCGTTCCTCAGCTGTACAACCTGAAAAACGACCTGGCGGAAAAGCAAAACATGGCTGCTGCTCATCCTGAAATGGTGAAGGAAATGGCAGCTATGCTCGAAACGATTAAGTCCGGCGGCCGCAGCCGTTAAAAATGATGCTCCATGAAGAGATATTTGTTATGCCTGAGTGCTTTCCTGGTAACTGTCGCCGTACAGGCGCAGCCCGGGAAAACATCCCGGCCCAATGTGATCTTTATTTATACCGATGATATGGGGCGGGGCATGTTGTCGAGCTACGGTCAGCAGATTGTTCCCACGCCGAACATCGATTTCCTGGCACGCGGTGGCATGCGCTTCGAAAATATCTATGGCAGCATGTACTGCGCACCCGCCAGAGCCAGTATGCTCACCGGTTACAGCGATGTACGGAAAGGGAAATTTGCACTCAACCGCGCTGGTATCTACATTAACTACCTGAAAGGGCAGCTTACGTTGCCAGAGGTAGATGCCCGCCTGGAACATTTTGAGCAGTCCGAACAGCCTGGAATGGTGCTGCCGCAGGTATTTAAGAAAGCCGGTTATGTAACGGGGGAGGTAGGTAAACTGGAATGGGGTTTTGCTACCTCGCGTAAACAAATGGCCGCCCATGGATGGGATTATTATTACGGCTACCTCGATCATCGCATGTGCCATGGGTTCTATCCCATGGTGATGTTTGAAAACGGTGAACCGGTACGTATTGCAGGCAATACCCGCCCGGATTCTTACCTGGACAGCGCTGCGTTACAGGGGAAGGATAAACCACAGTACGCGGAAAACCTGTTCATGGAAAAGGCGCAGCAGTTTATTGTCAGCAATAAAGACAAACCTTTTTTCCTGTATTACCCTACCAATCTGCCGCATGGTCCGGTGTCCGTGCCTGCCATCGATCCGCTGTTTGCCAACAATCCCCGGTTAACAACGCATCAGAAAATGTATGCGTCCATGATCAAAATGGTGGATGATAATGTGGGTAGGTTTACGCACCTGATAGATTCACTGGGCCTCAGTAAAAACACGCTGATCATTTTCGGATCAGACAACGGGCATTGGTTGTACTACGAAGGCAAACAACCGAAGTATGATAATATCACCACGCCTTTTTATAGTGATGGGGGAGCGGACGTGTTTAATGGTAACAGCGGATTGGCGGGGCTGAAGGAAACCAACTGGGAAGGTGGTGTGCGGGTACCCTTTATTTGTTATTGGCCTGGCAAAGTGCCGGCAGGAACGGTAAACCGCCAGCTGGTAGCCAACTACGACCTGCTAAGCACCATGGCAGATTTGCTGAAGGTAAAAGTACCTGATCAGAAAGATGGTCGCTCTTATCTGCCTTCTTTACTCGGGAAACCGTTTAAGCCTCGTGACCAGGTGGTGTTTTCTTCGTTTATGGGGCCGGCACTGGTTACGCATGATGGCTGGAAACTGCGTACCTATCTGTTGAACAACAAACAGGTTTTCCAGCTATATCATCTTCCTACAGATAAACAGGAAAAAAAAGATCTGGCCGCCCAATACCCGCAAAAGGTCGATTCGCTCAAACAGGCGCTCACCAAAGCCTGCGATGGACGACTGAATAACGGTATCTTTTATTTTACCCGGCTGCCGGCTACAGCATTGGGAGAATAAAGTCATTTAAGGATTTTTTGATTTAGGATTTTTTGATTTAAGGAAGCCTGGTTTGCGTCAAATCAAAAAATCGTAAATCAAAAAATCCCTGAATATTTCATGGTGCTTCCTGCGCCATCTCTCTGATAGAAGCCCAGCCAGTCGGGCTGTCTTTATACTTCACATATACCACCATGGCCCGGCCATGCGCCAGGGTAGGAGGGGCGCCATTTTTATGGGTTACCTTGATGGTGAATATGCTGGTCTCCACGGCGGTATTATCATGAAACACCAGGCTTTCCAGCTCATGGTCCACAAATTCCATTTTTGAATGAGCGAACATTTCTGTTAATCCTTTTTTCATGGCCTCCCGGCCGATGACCACATTTTTCCCGCCAAAATATTTGATGACTTCCGGATGATGCAGGGCCAGGATGGCTGGTACATCGCCACGGGCGAAGCCATCGCGGATAGCTTGCGTTGTTTTGAGCAGGGCTTTTTTATCGGCCGCGCTGACCATGTTATCTGTTGGTTGACAGCCGAAGGCCAGGATGGCCATTAGTAACAGGGGTATAATAGTTTTCATGTACAGAAGGTACAAAAAAAGGCGGTGTCGGTTTTGTTCTATTTTCCGGATGTGCAGGGTGCTAGTTTTGACATATAAAAACAAACGAACCATGCAACAGACAACCGTATTAATATTAGGTGGTACCGGTAAAACCGGCAGAAGGATCGCACAATTACTGGAAGCAAAAAACCGGGTTTACAGGGTAGGTTCCCGTTCCGGTTCTCCGGCGTTCGACTGGGAAGCGCCTGCTACCTGGAAACCAGCATTGGAAGGTGTTGCCACCGTATACCTGAGTTATTATCCCGACCTGGCGGTGCCAGGGGCGGTAGACACGATCCGCACCTTTACACAGGTAATGGTGGCCGGTGGTGTAAAGCGGGTCGTGCTGCTTTCCGGTCGTGGTGAACCGGAAGCCCAGGCTTGTGAAGAAATCGTGATGGATTCCGGGTTGGAATGGACCATCCTTCGCTGTGCCTGGTTTAGCCAGAACTTTAGCGAAGGGTACCTGTTGGAGCCTTTACAGGCTGGCTTTGTGGCCCTTCCTGCCGGTGGGATGCGCGAGCCTTTTATTGATGCCGATGATATCGCAGACGTTGCAGTGGCCGCGCTAACGGAAGATGGCCATGCCGGTGAACTGTATGAATTGACTGGTCCCCGTTTGCTCACTTTCGCGGAAGCGGTTGCCGAAGTGGCGCAGGCCACCGGCCGTTCCATCGAGTACCAGCATGTTCCCATGGGAGAGTATATCGACATGTTAAGGCAATATGGTATCCCCGAAGACCATATCTGGCTGATATCCTACCTTTTTACCGAAGTGCTCGACGGTCGTAATGAGAGTTTGGGCAATGGCGTGCAACGGGCTCTTAAAAGAACGCCCCGCGATTTTGGGAACTATGCCCACGCCACTGCCGCAACCGGAATCTGGAACGAACAATGATCCAATCCGGAAAATACCTGGCATCTGTTACGGGCGTCAGGTATTTAAATAATATATAAATAATTAAATATCAATGCAGTAAAATAATCTGGTGCAGGTTTTTCCGCTTTGCGTAAATGCTTTTCCCGATTCGTTCATTAAAAAAAGCGATCCCGGCGTTCCTTTGCGCAAAATTTAGAGCGTTGAAAAAAATATACTTCCTGATTGTTTTTGTTTTGATAAATGTTGCTGTGATGGCACAGAACGGCGTTATCAAAGGTAAAATCAATACAGCCGATGGCGAACCTGCAGCATTTGTGACGATTGGACTGAAAGACACCAAAAAAGGCACCCTTACCAATGAGGACGGGACTTTTACCGTTAAAAACATCAAACCGGGCGTGTACACACTCGTGATCACCTGCACCGGTTGTCAGACTATCCAAAAAACAATCACTGTCGGACCTGACCAGGCCACGGAGATCCACCTGGACCTTCAGAATACGGCCAGCCAACTGAATGAAGTAGTAGTAGACGGTACCCGCACCCGCACCATCAACCGCAAACCGGTATCCATCGGTAAACTGCCGGTGCCGGTAATGGACCTCCCCCAGAGCGTGGCCATCATCGGTCATGAAGTGCTGGAAGATCAGCAGGCACAACGCCTCAGCGATGTGGTGAAAAACGTGAACGGCGTATACATGGCCTCCCAGCGCGCCGGTACCCAGGAAACTTTCAACGCCCGCGGTTATGGTTTCTCCAGCACTAATATGTTTAAAAACGGTACCCGTGTAAACTCCGGCGCCATGCCCGAAATGAGCTCCCTCGAAAGAGTGGAAATCCTTAAAGGCAGCGCTGCCATTCTGTATGGTAACGTAGCTCCCGGTGCTGTGATGAACATGGTGACCAAACAACCTAAATTTAACTTCGGTGGAGAAGTAAGTCTGAGAGCCGGCAGCTACGGCCTGCTGAAACCAGCTTTCGATGTTTACGGCCCTATCTCTTCCAAAATCGCCTACCGCGTAAACGGTACCTTTGAAACGGCAGACAGCTACCGTGACCAGGTACACTCCAAAAGATATTATGTAAATCCATCCCTGCTCTTCAAACTGAGCGACCGTACCGAACTGCTGGTACAGGGCGATTACCTGAAACATGATTTTACACCGGACTTCGGCCTGGGGTCCATTGCCGATACCATCATCAACAAAGCATCCCGTAATACTTTTTACGGTGCCCTCTGGCAGTATGCCCATACCCAGCAATCTACCGCTTCTGCGAACATCAAACATAAATTCAACGACAACTGGTCTATTAACGGACTGGTGTCTTATTCAAAATATACCCGCGACTATTATTCCATTGAAAGAATTCAGTTCGATACACTGGGTATCTGGAGGCGCCCGCTGGGTAGAAACGCTACTAATGAAGATTATTATGCTGCGCAGATAGACCTGACCGGTAAATTCAAAACCGGTGCAGTCGAACATACCGTGTTGGCCGGAGTAGATGCAGACCGTTACGTAACGGGTACTTATACTTACGGTGTACCTTCTGTACTTCCTAAAACAGCAGGTATTTATGACAGTATCAGCGTATATGATCCGGCAAAATATACCCGTCGTACAGATATGCCGGAGGCTACATTGCAAAGCGTGAATAACGTGCCTATTAACAGGCTGGGTGCTTATATCCAGGATCTGGTGAGCATCTCCGAGAAACTGAAAGTATTGGCTGGTGTTCGCGTATCTTATCTGCAAAATGAAGCAACAGTTAGCTACAGCTTTAAAGATGGTTCCAAAACGGTAGGTAAAGGTAAATATGACAACGCCGTATCTCCCCGCTTCGGTATCGTTTATAAACCAATTGCTACTACGGCTTTGTTTGCCAGCTATTCAACTTCCTTTACACCCAATACCGGTCAGGATATATATGGCGACAACCTGAGACCATCTATTATCAATCAGTATGAAGTAGGTGTTAAAAATGATTTCTTTAAAGGTCTGCTGTCTGTAAATGTAACAGGATACCGTATCCGCAATAATAACTACGCACAAACAGCACCTTTCAAAGCTGATGGGACTAGTATCAACACAGATACCAACATCAAAATGATGATCGGTGAAACCCTCAGCCAGGGCGTAGAAGTGGACATTGCTGGTCATCCGCTGCCAGGATTGGACGTTATTGGTGGTTACAGCTATAACAGCATGACCGTGGAAAAAACGCCTGACTCCAAAGGCTCTGTGATCCCTGGTCAACGCCTGGTGGGTAACCCTAACCATACTGCTAACGCCAGCGCTTTCTATACTTTCCAAAAATCAGCTATCAAAGGCCTGAAAGTAGGTGCAGGTTTCTATTATATCGGTCAGCGTTATGCCGGTTGGAATAATACAGTAGGACAGAAAGCGCCTCCTGCCGGTCCTTTAAACCGTTTGATCTCCGTTCCGGGTTACACTACCCTGGACCTCAGCGCCGGTTATACTTTCAAACGTTTTGCAGTCATGGGTAAAGTGTCTAACGTCACCAATACCTATAACTACTACATACACGAAAACTACAGCATCAACCCGATTCCGCCAACCCAGTTCGTGGGTACTGTTTCCTATAAATTCTAGTGGATATTTATTATAAATAGTAAAAGTCACAACAAAAAAAGATCGCAGGAGGTTATCTCCTGCGATCTTTTTTTTGTTTGTGGGAACTCATAATGTTTGGAAAAGAATAAAATGCATTAAATTAGGATAACTAATTAATCCGGATTATATTTAACAACACCTCAAAGTATCATTTCCTTTTTTCACCCTCAAAACCATTATTCCATGGAAACCGAAGTTCAATCTTTAGCCGTTTCTCTGTCAGAGGCCGTTAAGTACGCCAAAATCACCAACCTGGCAGATATTCTCTTCAAACAGGCGGTGTTACAGAAAGACAAGGCTACCCAGCTGAATCCTTCCTTACAGGCGTATCAGGATATTTGTGACAATACAGCCTTCCAGTCGTTGGTGGACCAGGACTTTTTCACCAACTACAACCTGTTGTACAATATTCAGATGAATGACATCATCGCTCCCGGAGCAGGTCTTGACCTGGTCTATTATGGTTTTATAGCGCAAAACAAAACTACGAAGGAGTACGTGGTGGCTATCCGTGGTACGGAAAATTTACTGGAAGCCATTGCGGACAGCTTTTTTGTGCCTACGGCCTTTAAGGAGTTTAATAACAATGCGGTGGTTCCAGCCGGTTTTTATGATTTGTATGAATCCGGCCTGGTCGTTTCTCCTCCGGACTCTCCTTTACAGGTGATACCGCTTTTATTGCCGTTACTGGCGGCTGATCCCACAGCGCTGATGCCTGATGTGATGAAGGTACGGACCGTGGTGAACGGCCATAGCCTGGGAGCGTCACTGGCTACCTATCTTGCTGCTGCTTTGGCAGTAGGCAAAGGTCAGGGAATGGATCTGTGCGTGTATACCTACGCGTCGCCGCTATCCGGCAACGCCGCATTTGCCGCTACGTACAACGACAGCGTAAAGGTAAACTACCGCATACATAATCTGCCGGATGGTGTTCCCAGTCTTCCGCAATTCCCCCTGAACGGCCCCAATATCTATGTTCCGGTAGCCGGTGGTTACCAGATTGATTCTTCAAAATATCCGCAGGTAAAACCCGGAGCGGGATGCGCTCACCAGTTGCCGGTTTACCAGTATACACTGGATAGATTGAATGGAATTGACAACCCGGATATCCTCAATTTTAATAAGGGTAATTGTAAAGCCTGATAAAAAACCGGCGGCCCATCTGATGATGGCCCCGCCGGTCCTTTTTTAAAAGAGAATTTTATTATTCACGCAAGACAAACATCTTAACCCATGGCTTTAGCCATGGGGCCTAGAACCGGCAGCGTATACCCGCGCTTACAAACAGGTTCGTTGCCAACCGGTGTTGCGGCTTTTCAGAGAAGATATCGGATAGTTTCTTATCCTTAAACGTTACAGAACGCAACAACACAGTACCGCCGGCCAGGTTAAAATCTATTTTCTTCGTGAGATGCAGCGTGTTTTCCAGGCCCAGACTCATTTCCTGGTATCCCATCAGGCGTTTACCGTCTTTTCCGTTTTCCACGTCATAAGCGCCACCGTTGAAGCGGAAAGCGAGCGCCAGATCGTCGTATTTGCTGAGCGCACTGCTGACGCTGATGTTTTCGGGGAAGTTGATATCCACCTTGAAGCGGTTTCCTGTACGCCACTGTACCAGCAGGGCGGGTAATATCATCGGTGTACCGAAGCTGTTGGTGAGTGCGGCACCCAAGCCCAGGTTTAATTTGGGGTTTATTTTGCGGATAAAGATCACACCACCGTTGAGAAACACATCGTTGTAATCTATTTTTTCCATATCGGTAAACAACCCTGCGGATATCATCGCCATCAGGCTCCATTTGTTGTTGAGCGTACGTATGTGTTGCAACCCTATGGATGCTCCCAGCAGTTCTTTCGGAAATATGGCTCCTTCGTAATCCTTGTTGGAGAAACTGGTGTAACTGCCCATCACGCCGAGGTTCCATGCCCGTATTTTGCCGGTGGCAGTATCTATTCTTTGAGATAAACAAAAACCCGCGCCCAGGCTAAGACGGCGCTGTACAGTCGTAGCAGGCATTTTGAGGGAATCTTCCGGACGTATATAATGGCTGGAAGGCTGATAATCGGCATTGATAGCAATGCCCGGGGCATTCAGACTACTGGCGCCCAGCTGTGCTTTGGTGGTGCCGGCTATCAGTAAAAGGACCGGCAGCAGCCAGTATGCAAGGTTAATACGTACCGGCTGCTGCGTGAGCCGTGTCTGAATGCTGGAAAGAAAGTGTACCATATCGAAAAAATAAAATCGGTTTCGATATCGACACTTCACTTTATATCTACCCCTATTTACTTACAGGGAATTTTTAAAAGAGGCGTTGTGTCAAATTTGAGCGCGGCCTCCTCTCCAGGGAAAACAGGGATGCCTTCCGGGTTGATGCTGTCAGGTACAGCTTCGTAGGCCTTGTCGTCCTGCAAACGGAATACCACCGGGCGGATGCTCTGGGTACCTTCACTCATAAACGTGTATTGCGCTCTGATAATATGGTTGTGGATACTGCCACTAAGGGTACCGTTGTTTTTATCTTTTTCAAAATAGCGATAACTAAGATCGCCGGTAACGCTGCTGTCCTGTATGTGCAATTGCAACGATATACTGTCTTTTCCCGTCGTTCTCAAAAAACAGGCGTCACCGCTGGTCACGTCAATTTTTAAACTGTCGGTATTTTTATTAGTTTGGTTGCCGGCCTGTCCGCAGGACGTAACGATAGCTGCCAGCAGTAAGTAATAAGGTAGTGTCTTCATAACCTAAAGTAACAAATTTTAAAAATCTAAACTAGAACAATGAATAAATTTATCGCTGTTGTCCTTATATTATTTTTTGGGGGGAAGATGTGTATAGCCTCGCCGGATACGGCTGTCAACAACTGTCAACGTTGCATAGTGCTGGCTGAACAGGCGGAACATCGTGTCGTGATCGCTGATGTATCCTCCGGAAAAATTATCTGGGAATGGAAGCCCGCCCTGTGTGGAGTGCAACCGGAACATGTCAAATGGTTCAACAACCCCAGCGAAGTGAAAGCGGTAAATAATGGTAAATATATCCTCACTACCGCTTCCGGCGGGGGAGTAGCCCTGATCCGTATCGCGGATAAAAAGACGGTCTTCTATGGCTATGCCGGCGGTAATACCCACTCGGCGGCCATTTTACCGGATGGTAATATCGTCAGCGCCTCCAGTACCGGTAACTACCTGATGGTGTTTAAAACAGATACCACCGGATATAATGCCAATGGCTATACGAAAAAGATACAGGTGGCTTTCGGGCATAATGTAGTATGGGATGCTGCCCGTCAACGGCTGTGGACCGCCGCCATGGATAGTATGATCGCATACCGTTACAACAACGACCGCCAGGCGCCCGACCTGCTGCGGGATACCAGTATGCTGCTGCCCGGTACTGAAGCCCACGATCTCTACCCGGTTTATGGTGAAAACAGTTTGTGGCTCACCAACACCACCCATGTGTACAGGTTTGATGTAAATACGCGGAAACTGTCGCCCGCGCCCACTATCCAGGCCAATATCAAGAGCGTATCTTCCGGTCCGGCAGGTTTCCCGGTGATCGTCTGCAAGCCTAAAGTCTCCTGGTGGACAGACGAAGTCCTGGACGCACAGGGAAAGCGGGTATTTATGCAGGCCGGCCTTAAAATATACAAGGCCCGCTGGGTATTACCCGACCTTTTTAGCGAACCGGTCCGCTAACAACGGCCCCAATTTTTATTTTCGTACTTTTGCCTGCAAATGCAAAAAGGAACATACTCATTAGGAAATATTCTTTCCAATCTCAAGATTGAAGCGCTCAACGAAATGCAGGAAGCGTCCGTGGCGGCCAACCAACAGGAACAGGACGTGATCCTCCTGTCGGCCACCGGCTCCGGTAAAACCCTCGCATTTATGTTGCCCGTCCTCGACCGGCTGGACCCGGCCCTGAAAAAAACACAGGCTATGATTGTAGTGCCCTCCCGTGAACTGGCACTACAGATAGAAAAAGTGTTTAAACTGATGGGCACCGGCCATAAAATCACAGCTACCTACGGGGGCCACCTCCGGGAAACCGAGGAAAACAACCTGATACAGCCACCAGCCCTCATCGTAGGCACTCCCGGCCGTATCGGTGACCATATCCGCAGAGGCAATATCACCACAGACACTATCCAGACACTGGTGCTTGATGAATTTGATAAAACCCTCGAACTGGGCTTCCAGGAAGAAGTGGCGTTTATCGTTGAATCTCTGCAGAATATCAACAAAAGGATACTGACCTCCGCTACCGAAGCGGTGGAAATCCCCGATTTTGTACAGCTCAACAAGCCTGAGAAACTGAATTTCCTCCCGGAAGACGGTACTCCCCAGGCCCGTCTGGCTTACAAACAGGTACTGTCCCCGGAAAACGATAAGGTAGATACCCTCTTCCGCCTCATCTGCCACCTCGGAAACCGCTCTACCATCGTGTTCTGTAACCACCGCGATGCGGTAGAACGTACCAGCACCATGCTGCGGGAAAAAGGAATACTCAACGAATTTTACCACGGCGCTATGGAGCAGCGCGACCGCGACAGTGCCCTGTGCAAATTCCGCAACGGTACCGTCAACGTACTGGTCACTACCGACCTGGCCGCCCGCGGACTGGATATCCCCAATATCCGCTATATCGTCCATTTCCACCTGCCGCATACGGAAGACAGCTGGACACACCGTAATGGCCGTACCGCCAGAATGGAAGCCAGCGGCACCGCTATCGTCATCCTGGCGCCGGATGAAAAACTGATGCCTTATGTGACCGAAGAGGTGGAAACCATCGAACTGCCACAGGAAGCTGTTTTACCGCAAAAGCCTAAATGGACTACGCTGTACATCTCCGTAGGCAAAAAGGATAAGGTGAATAAAATAGATATTGTGGGCTTCCTCACGAAAAAAGGAATGCTCAAAAAAGAAGATGTGGGCCTGATAGATGTGAAGGACTTCTTCTCTTTTGCAGCCATCGTGAAATCCAAAGCCTCACATACGCTGCAACTGATCAAGGACGAACGGCTGAAGAATAAGAAAGTAAAAATAGAAATAGCGAAGTAATGAAGAGAGGCCGGAATCACTTCCGGCCTTATTGTTTCAATATTACTCATTCCGGTGTATTACCGCTATCAAGCCTGAAAGCTGTTCATTCACGGCTCCCATGTCTTCAATTGGTATCCAGTATTCGTTGGGATTACTGAATGCCTTTCGCGGCGGATAAGCTTTCAGAAATTCGGTATTCATTTCAAAACGGATCACATATCCCTGGCTATATGGCGGAGTAAACCATTCCTTAGCGATCTCTAAGGCATAGGCTTCAGTCAGCGTGGGGTGAAAATATATTACGCTGGTCAACCGGGGAGGAAATCGTTTCCAGCCTGATTGTTCGATGAGCTGCAGTTCTGTTGCTTCTATAAGACGGTATAAAGTGGTGGTCATACAATGAATTGTTTGGATAATGAATAGCCTTACTCGTACCGGTGTGTTACCTCAATCGCTCCCACAATGTTATCATTCATCGCTTCCAGGTCTTCAGCAGGTATCCAGAGTTCGTCGTGGATAATGCCGCCTACATTCTGCACCGGGTAGGCTTTCAAAAATTCGGTATTGACTTCAAAACGGGTCACATATCCCTTACCGTAAGCAGGAACGTTCCATTCCGTGGTAATTTGCACGGCATAGGCTTCATTCATCACGGGATAAAAGATAGGTTGCTCGGGTAACCGGGGAGGAAATCGTTTCCAGCCGGATTGTTCGATCAGCAGCAGTTCTGCTTCGCCTACAGGACGGTATAATGTGGTGGTCATACAATGGGTTTTAAAGATAAAATAGCGCGGTCAAAAGTTTGTTTCAGCAATGTTTCATGCAGTTTGAACGGTTTGCCGGCCAGTGCGGCGTTTTGCAGATGAAAACCTGCGAGAATATAAAAAGGGCCGTAAGCCAGTGCCCAGTAAATTTCTACAGGCAGGTCCGGAATCTGTTTACGGCGCAGGGCATTGGCATGAAATTGCCGCATCGAGTGCCGGAAATCATCTATGCGGTTGTCGGTCTGGTATATCAGCGGCGAGTTGCGGAATTGCTCTGAAAACTGGTAGTACAAAGGGTATTGCCGGATAAAACGGTAACGGTTCTGCCATTGCAGCCACAGGCCCGCTTCAAAGTCCATGTCAGGATCGAAACCCCGCATCGTCTCCCTGGAAAACAGGGCCATGGCATCGATATACAGCTGGTTCAGCATCTCCTCGCGGTTTTTGAAGTAGATGTATATCGTGGAAACCGAGATGCCCACTGCTTTGGCGAGCTTGTGCATACTAAGGCCATCGAAACCTTCGCGCACGATCATTTCGATGGCCTTCTCCCGTATCAGGACCGCCTTTTGTTCGTCTTTTACACGCATAACGCTCTAAAGATAAAGCGAATAACCGTTCGTTTTATTTATTTAACGGAGAAAATTCAGGCTGCTACCCGGATCTACTTCATAAGGGGCCTTTCCGGCTTCAAAAATACGCGCGGTAGGAGTACCCTCCAGCGTAATGTTATCGCCGGCTACAACGATCCAGCCGCCTTCACGCAGGCCTACTACCGGTGTGGCATGTTGGGTATGAAACTCCCGGATACGGGTTTCACGGGTTTCGCCCATATGCGGCAGGTCAGGGATAGGGTCCAGGTAATGAGGATTCAGGTTAAAAGGCACCAGTCCCATGGTTTCAAAACCGGGTGGATGCACAATCGGCATATCATTGGTCGTTTGCATGGAAACACCGCCGATATTACTGCCGGCACTGCAACCCATATACGGACGGCCCGCCTCTACGGCAGCTTTCAACGGCGCCATCAATCCGCGTTCCAGCAGTTCTTTTACCAGCAGGAAAGTATTGCCGCCACCGGTAAAGAAACCTTGCGCCGCTCCGATAGCAGCTACAGGATCACTAAAAGTATGCAATCCTTTCACCTGTATCTGTAAAGGCGCAAAGGCCGCTGCGGCCTTTGCCGTGTATTCATCATGCGAAATTCCACCCGGACGGGCAAAGGGCACAAAAATAATTTCTGTAACACCAGCGAATAATGTCTTCATCACCGGCTGCAAATACGCCAGGTAAGCTTCTCCATAGAGGGTAGAAGTACTGGCCAGTACAATATGTTTCATATGAATGTTTTCTCAGCGGCCAAAATTAAGACTTCGAACGGAGAAAAACAGAAGCCACTCACCCTAACCTCGCTTTTGTTAATACATCCCCGTTGATAAACAATTAACAATACCGGTAAATTTCTTCTTTTCCCTAATTATCACGATATTTAACGATACTATTCACTTAACCTTATCATACGTTATGGAAATCAATCTCAGGGGGCTTTCAACCCTTATGATCTCAGGCGCAACGCTGTTGGGCGCCTGTAATGGCAATACCGCTCCGAAAGAAGAGGGCAAAACAGGCACGGATACTACTGCCGTTACGGCTACCACGGCACACAGCTACGGACAATCGGACGGCCAGGAAGTGTTACAGTACACACTCCGCAACGCTGCCGGCATGGAAGTGAAAATCCTGAACTACGGCGGTATTATCACGGATATCATCACACCGGATAAGCAAGGTCAGAAAGCCAATGTGGTATTATCCTACGACTCACTCAACGGTTACCAGCAAAAAGGTCAGCCTTACTTCGGCGCCCTGATAGGACGGTATGCTAACCGTATTGCTAGTGCTAAGTTTAAACTGGACGGTAAGGAATACACGCTGGCAGCTAACGATCACGGCAATACGTTGCACGGCGGTTTGAAAGGCTTCGATAAAGTAGTCTGGTCTGCTGCGCAGGCGGGCGATAGTTCCCTGCAACTGGAATATACCAGCAAAGACGGTGAAGAAGGCTACCCGGGCAATATGAAGGCTACGGTGGTATACAGCCTCACACCGGACAATGCGCTTAAAATTCACTATACGGCTACGTCCGATAAAGCAACACCGGTGAACCTCACCAATCACAGCTACTTCAATCTCTCCGGTGGAAAAGACAGCACTATTCTGGGCCAGGAGCTGCAACTGAAAGCCAGCCGCTATACGCCGGTAAATGATCAACTGATCCCTACCGGCCAACTGCAACCGGTGAAAGGTACCATGATGGATTTTACGGCGCCTAAAAAAGTAGGAAAGGATATCGCTGCGGTGAAAGGTGGTTACGACCATAACTTCGTGCTCGATAAAGCTGCCGGTAACCTGGAAACGGTGGCTACCCTGTATGATCCTGCCAGCGGCCGTTTTATGGAAATGATGACGACGGAACCAGGGGTACAGTTTTATTCAGGTAATTTCCTGGATGGTACGTTGTCCAATACCCGCGGCGGACAAAAATACGTGCAACATGCCGGCCTTTGCCTGGAAGCACAACACTTTCCCAACTCGCCTAACCAGGCCGATTTTCCCAATGTGATACTCAAACCGGGAGAAACCTATCAACAAACAACGGTGTATAAATTCTCCACCAAATAATAAAAAAACGGTGTTGCGGCCATTTGCTGCAACACCGTTTTTCTTTTGGATAATAAGTGCTTTAGTAGTTAGGATTCTGTACCAGTATACCTTTGCTCTTGTCTACTTCCTGCTGTGGCATCGGGAAATAGTAATGTTTAGGCCGCATAAACTTACGCGGTGAACCACCTCTGCTCATCACAGTGCCATCATACGCCAGCTTAGGCTGATTGTTGATCGCTACGATGTCGATCAGTTTGGCTTTATCCCATCTCAGCAAATCCTGTTGCCTTTCGTTTTCACCACACAGCTCTACACGGCGTTCATGCATCAACTCTTTCATACCGGCATTGTGTACGGCTGGCAACAAAGCAGATGCGCGGGTACGGATAGCCTGTATCTCTGCATCACCGGCGCCCGGACCATTCAACCGGATCTTCGCTTCAGCAACAAGCAGGTAAATATCCGCGCTGCGCATCAACGGTGTTTTTAAGGAATAGTTCAAACCACCGGAAGGTTTCCAGGCACAGAACTTTTTGTAGTGGTAACCTGACCAGGAAAGGTCTGCGGTCACGGTTTCTATGCTGGTGCCAACATTCACTTTATCGCCGGGTGCCATAATGCAAATATCCTTGCGGGGATCGCCTGTTTCAAATTCATCTACCAGCCCTTTGGTGGGATAAAAGAAACTCCAGCCATTCCATTTGCGGGGGGCATGATACGTCACGAAGTCAGAATAACCATACCCGTCAAGCGTTTGCACGGCGAACAACATTTCGGAATTATTACCGGTGGCTACACTGAAATTATCAGCGTATTTAGGCGCCAGGGCGTAATTGGCATTGGTGATAACTTTGTTGCCAACGGCGATCGCTTTGTCCAGCTGTCCCCATTCCATGTATAGCTTACAGAGCAGCCCCCATGCAGTGCCTTTGCTGGCGCGGCCTTTATCGGTATCGCCGTTGGTTTCCTGCAATTCGTCGGCTGCCAGCAACAGGTCGGCCTCTATCTGTTTACGTAATTCATCAGCGCTCACTTTAGGTTTGTTATAGTTCACTTTGATGACATCATCTTCCGTAATGATCGGTACTTCGCCGTATACCAGCAACAGCCTCCAGTAAGCGTAGGCGCGGAGGAAATGGGCTTCTCCGAGGCAACGTTTTTTAATGGCGGCGTCGATGTTACTGATCTTCGGAATATTGATCAGCGCAGTGTTGGCGCGGTTGATCATTTCATATTTCCATCTCCAGCCGGCACGCACGGTAGGCGTGGAGGCATCGTAGGTGAAGGCTTCGATGGCATCGTCGTAGTCATGGTCGCCGCCGCGTACCTGGTCATCGGAACAGTTATCGAAGACGAACTCGTTGAAGCCGGTAAAATCTTCTTCCAGCAGGATGTTGTAAATACCGGTGATACCGTCTACGGCCTGGTCCTGGTTACGCCAGTAGTTATCACTGGTGAAGTTCCCCTGTGGCTGCACGTCCAGCACGCTTTTGCAGCCGGATAAAAAGAGGGCGGCGGTAAAGCCGGCCAACAGTATATGTTTCATTGATTGCATGATCGTCAGTTTTAGAAGTTGAGCGTAGCGCCAAAAGTAAAGGTCCTTGCCTGCGGATAGGCCGCCACATCTACACCACGTTGTTTGTTACCATCCTGCGTGGCGTCGTTATAACCCAGCTGCGGTGTTAGTCCGGAATAGGAAGTGAGGAAGAACAGGTTCTGTGCTGCTACGTATACCCTCAGATCGGAGATGCCGGTACGGCCCCATACTTTAGCAGGAATCGTATAGCCGAGCGCGATATTACGCAGGGAGAGATAATCTCCTTTTTCCACAAAACGGTCGGAAGTACGGTTGTTGCTGTTGTCGCTGGAAAGGCTCATACGTGGTACGCTGTTGCTGGTACCTGGGCCATGCCAGCGCTGGAGTGCTTCTGCGTACATGTTGTACGGATAGGTGGGGTCCATGCCCTGCATCTTATCGGCGTTGTACAGTTTTACACCACCTACGCCGGCGAAGGACAGGCTCAGGTCAAATCCTTTGTACTGCGCTCCTGCCTGGAAACCATATACTACACGGGGATTGGGATCGCCCAGGTTGGTGCGGTCGAGGTCATTGACAACACCGTCGCCGTTAATATCGAGGAAACGTACATCGCCCGGTTTGATATTCTCCCGGTTAGGATCTTTGGCGATATTAGGATCGTTGTCGATTTCCTGTTGTGTTTGATAGATGCCATTAGTTTTCCAGCCATAGAAAGATGCCAGCGGCTGTCCTTCGTAAGTGCGGGATATCTCCTGGTTTTGGCGGCCGTAGTTGGTGGAAGAGATATAGCTACCGGCTTCATACAAACGGGTAACCGTGTTTTTGATAAACGATGCGTTGGCAGAGAGGTTGTAACGGAACTTGTCGTTACCGCCCTGGTAGCTCACTTCCACTTCCCAACCCTTGTTGTTCAGCTGACCGATGTTCTGATCGGGGATAGCAGAAGTGCCATGCAGGTCCATGGCTGCGGCGGGTACCAGCATGTCTTTGGTGTTTTTGTTGAACCAGGTGATCACGGTGCTCAGCCTGTTTTCAAAGAAACCGGCTTCCAGGCTGATGTTGGTCATCTCGGCTTTTTCCCAGGTGATGTTTGGGTTGGCGAGACGGGAGTTCCACACGCCTACATACGGACTTTCACCGAAGTTGTAGCGTCTGTCTTTGGTCACGGGAGAGAGGTACTGGAAGTCGCGTACGTTCTGGTTACCCAGCTGGCCCCAGCCGCCGGTCACTTTCAGGTTGCTGACAAACTTAACATTGTCTTTGAAAAATGCTTCATCGGAAATGCGCCATCCTGCGGAGAAAGCGGGGAAGTAGCCCCAGCGTCTGTCAGGAGCAAAGCGGGAAGATCCGTCCACACGGAAGGTAACGGTGAGCAGGTATTTATCCTTGAAACCATAGAAACCTCTTACAAAGCCGGAAGCGATGGCATTCTGCGGGTTGAAGTTGCCGGTCGCATCGTGGATGTCGTTACCGTTGTCCAGCACCCTTACGTCGGGGGATTCGTCTGTAAAGCCCCAGCGGTCTGCTCTGAAATAATAGCCTTTGGCGATCTGTTGGGAATAACCGCCGGTGAAGGTTACATGGTGTTGTTTAAAGTATTTGTTGTAGGTCAGAAATATTTCGCTCAGCTCGGAGCTATTGGATTCGCTGCGGTTCCACAGTTCGGCATGGTCGCGGGTACGTGTCTGGTCCAGTACTTTGGGTACGAAGCTGGATTGGTTGTAGATGCTGCCATCATAACCGAAGTTACCGCGAAGGGTAAGGCCCTGGGCGATTTCCAGTTCTGCATATACATTGGCCAGCATGCGGTAGGTTTTGCCCCAGCCGCTGGTAGTTTGCGCGGTAAATACCGGGTTGTTGATATCGCCGAGTTCATTGCTGGCTTTAGAGGAGCCGTAGCTGCCATCGGGGTTGAATACCGGGATAGCCGGGTTGAAACGCAGCGCGCTGAATACCAGGCCAGTCTGTGAGGAGTAGATGGAGCCGGCATCAAAACCGTCATTCTGCCGGTAGGTCAGCTGCAGGTTTTCGCCTATTTTAAAACGTTTACCCAGTTTGTGTTCGGAGTTGATACGAACGGTATAACGTTTAAAACTGGAGTTGGTGATGATACCTTTTTCATTGTAGTAACCGGCGCTGAAGAGGTAGTTGGAGCTGTTGCTGCCGCCACGGAGACTCACATCGGCGTTGGTGATCTGACCGGAGCCGAAGAGGGCGCGTTGCCAGTCGGTCCGTTGAGTGGAATAGTACGGGTCATTCCAGATCGGATCTATTTGTTTACCGTCGTTGGTATAACGCTCTTTTTTCAGCATGGCCAGGTCGGGGGCTGTCAGCAGTGGAATATACTTGATGGCATTGGATACGCCTTTATATACGTTCACGGATGCACGCAGTTTCTCACCGAAGTTGCCTTTTTTACTGGTGATGATGATCACGCCGTTTGCCGCACGGGTACCATAGATAGCGGAAGATGACGCGTCTTTCAGTACTTCCATGGAAGCGATATCATTGGGGTTGATATCACTCAGGCCGCTGGCTGGTACGCCATCGATGATCACGAGAGGTTCGGAGTTGTTGATAGTACCGGTACCGCGTATACGAATACTGGGGGTGCTGCCGGGTTTTCCGTCGGAGCGAACGATGTCCACGCCGGTCACGCGGCCCTGCATGGCCTGGGCGGCATCGCTCACGGGGAGGTTCTTGATGTCGGCGCCTTTCAGGGAGGCGATGGTGCCGGTTACGTCACGGCGGGTTTGTACGCCGTAACCTACCACCACTACTTCGCCTAGTCCTTTGCTGGTAGATTGCAGGGAGATGTTGATCACCTCTTTGCTGCCGATGGTAACAGATTGAGCTTCGTAGCCGATAAATGAAAAATTGAGTGTACGGGCGGTGGCGGGTAACGCTAACTTATATACGCCGTTGGCATCGGTGCTGGTGCCTGCATTGGTGCCGGGTACGGTGATGGTTACGCCCGGCAGCCCCTGACCATCAGTGGCGCCGGTTACTTTACCGGTAATCGTTCTTTGTGCAAAGGCCACTGCAGCAATAATGCAGAGAAAGACCAGCAGAAAGCCCGTTTTTCTAAGAAAGGAAAACTTCATAGTGAATTGAAATGAGCGTTAAAAAAAACTTTGATGGACAAGTAATGATTCGCCTGATGTATGCTGATGCTGGCATTTGTTGATTCCCGACATATGATATCCTGCCTAGCTATATCGATTTAGCTAGGGATTTTGGCTTAAACATCTTTTTAAACATGAAAGCACAAAATGTTAATGGAAAATACAGTTGTTGGTTTTTCTCTTTTGGTCGATACTATTTATTTTAGACAAGTTAATGAATTATGTAAATTAAGCGTATAGTTTTTTCTTCGTTACGGGATGCGTGTTAATTATCTATTAACAGTTGGTTTAAAAAATACAGCTCCGCTGACAATCAGACTTATAGCGGTCTGTACATCCCTTTTAAACGTGCCGGGTATGGCATACCCTCTATTCAGAAAAGGTTGTCTTGTTGTTGCTGATCTCCGCTTTTGTTGAATATGTTCAGTGAAAATCCTGAAAGCTGTTGTCAGCTTTAAAGCATGGTCGCGTACTGTGCCGGATATGTTCATAATGGGTGGTGCGATTTTTTTATAATTTTCCTGGTAACCGTTTTTTTCAAAATTCCTTGTGGTAAGCCACCAGGCTATAGCTTTAGCCCCCGGCATGCTAAGATGGTCCCATTCCCCTCACATGTCGGGAACCAAACCAGGTTATGGATGATCATCATGCTTAACATTCAATTCTTATCAAGTACTTCCATCATACAATGTCTTCCTATGACAATACATCTATACAAGGCATTACCATTACTCTTCCCAAAACGAAAAAGTCATCCTGAAAACATCTTGTTTTAAATTCACTTTGAAATACAAAGTACTTTCCATAACTTTGACATCACAACTTTACCATATGAATGATTCCCCTTCAGGCGCATCGCTCGTGATGTTTCGCCTCGGCCAGTTTATACTTGCCTGTTATGTGGCTGTCTCTTTTTTAGGTTATGCACTCCCGGATGAAAGCGAAGTGAAGAAATTGGTGATTTTCTTTTATGTGGTTTGTTTTATTTGGGTGCTCATTGCTATGATACTGAAATGTGTAGCGCGGGATAGTCCGCTCAGGCGAAAGATAGTGGCAGTATGGCTATGCATGTACATGATTTCAGCCCTCTGGGTAAACGCAACGGAACCTGTTTTGGGCATGCCGACTCCGTGGTATACAGGTACTTTGTTACTGATATGGATTAACACCTTCTTACTGGCTTATATTGATGAAATGCCTCCGCGGGTTCGGGAGCTGCTGGCGCTGGTACTGGGACTTACCGCATGGGTACCACTATACCTGGTAATTTATTTGTCACCGGTGTATGTATTGGGTATTATCTTTTTTTGGCTGTTTGGACTTCCATTGATGGCATTTGTCCCATTGTTGCTCTCCTATTACAATTGGAGAATCATCAGATACTCAATCTGGAAAGATAATAACTGCCGGATGGCTTTTATGTCTGGTGCGGGATTGTCATTGGTAACCATCATTGGATTCTGTGGCTACTATGCCTCCGTAAAATATAGCATTGAACGGCTTTACCAGCGAAATAATTCTCCTGAAGCAGTGGCAGCCGGAATATCCCCCGGTTTTATGGAAGACTATGTGCTAAAACAGGGTGGCGTATATGCTATGCCGTTATATAGTCCCATTGTCACGATGAAGGGTGATGATGAGTTTTTCTCCTCCGAATTAAGGGATAAAATACATGATCCGTTGTTGGTGGCCGCCGTCTTTTTCTGCGGCAGATCAGTTATTCCCCTGGAGCAAAGAGAAGAGATAGCCGATCATCTACCTGATAAGGATAAACGAAAAAAGCAACCACCATTTAGTCCACCGGTGATAGTAGACACCAGCCATGTTAATGTATCTGCTCCGGTCTCCGCTAATCAGCAGTAATCATATCCATCACCGTTACTGTAATGCGTACACAATAATATTCACCCCGAACTTCGTATTATCCTCCGCCAGAAATCGTTTGTTCCGGAAATCATAATCCCATTCACAGCCATAGTCCTTGTTGCTGTATAACACACCGATACGGCCATTGACTTCAATGGCCTTCAGGTAATCATGTACCAGGTCGTCACCCCAGCCGTTGAGCTCAAAGGATGTGTTAGGCGGACCTTTCTCAAAATGAAAGAAACTATTATAGATAGGGTGGGAGACAGGAATCTTTTTTAAGGCATGCTGGCCAAACAATTGTGCCATCTGGGTTTCAAAGGAACGGGCAAACAGTCCGTCGATATCGTGATTACAATCATCCACAAAAACAAAGCCGCCCCGGTTAACATACTGTTTAAAGTTAGCCGCTTCGGCACTATCAAACTGTACCAGCTTATGACCACTCAGGTAACAGAACGGGTATTGAAACAACTCGCTGCTACTGAGATCTATCACCTTCTCCTGCATCGCCACCGGGATGGTGGTATATTCTATGAGTGAATTGAGCAGGTTGGAAGGCATCCGCTGATCAGTATCCCAGTCGCCCGACCGGTACCTTAATCTCACAAATGTAAATGTATTCCCTTGCATGCGTTTATCATTGGCTGTTGCCGTCAATCTAAATTTTCTTCAATTTCATATTTTTATTTCGTTATTTACTAATTTATTATTTGGTTATTTTGCTGGAGAACTACCTGCTGAGAATTTAATCACCCGATGCCAAAATCAGAACGAAATCAAATGGGTATACAATTGCTGGAAAAATTGCCGTTGCTCAAACAGGAAATCAGAAAAGTCATCGTGGGCCAGGAAACCGTGCTGGACGAGATTTTGGTAGCCATGCTGGCCGGAGGTCACTGCCTCCTGGAAGGGGTGCCCGGACTCGCCAAAACACTGATGGTACGCACGCTCTCACAAGCGCTGCACCTGTCGTTCCGCCGCATTCAGTTTACACCGGACCTCATGCCAACGGATATCGTGGGCACTGAAGTACTGGAAGAAGATCATGTCACCGGCAAAAGATTTTTTAAATTCAATAAAGGTCCCCTGTTTGCCAATATTATCCTGGCAGATGAAATCAATCGCACCCCGCCTAAAACACAGTCCGCACTGCTGGAGGCGATGCAGGAATTCGAAGTCACCTATGCCGGCCAAACCTACGCGCTGGACAGACCGTTTTTTATTCTCGCTACGCAGAACCCGATTGAACAGTCCGGTACTTATCCGTTGCCGGAAGCGCAGCTGGACCGTTTCCTGCTGTACGTGAAAATCGGGTATCCGTCTGAACAGGAGGAAACGGCTATCCTGGCAGGAACTACAGGCACTAATAAGGTACAGGTGCAACCGGTGCTGGATGCCAACGACATCCGGCAATTGCAACAACTGGTAAGGGAAGTGTCGATTGATGCGGACCTCGTGGCATGGGTGAGCCGCATCGTACGCAGCACCCGGCCGGATACTTCCGCGGTGGATTTTGTAAAGGAATGGGTCCGCTGGGGCGCCGGTCCCAGAGCGGGTCAGGCACTCATCCTCACGGCTAAGGCACATGCGCTCCTGCAGGGCCGCTATGCGGTCACCTCGGAAGATATTACCGCTATGGCCTATCCCGTTTTAAGACATCGTATTCTCATGAACTTCCGCGCGGAAGCGGAAGGAGTACATCCTGATAAAGTAACGGAAACACTGTTGCAACAAGTCGCCCGTACAGCCACCCGCTTATCCTGATTGTTATGAGTAACCTGCTGGACCCGAAAATATTACTGGCCATCAAAGACCTGCCCCTCGCTGCTAAAACAGCGGTGGATGGCTTTATGGCGGGTATGCACGCCAGCAGGGTGAAGGGTGCGGGACTGGAATTCAGCCAGTACCGCAGCTATCAGCCGGGAGATGACCTGCGCTGGCTCGACTGGAAAATGTATGCCCGCTCCGACAGGTACTACATCCGCGAATCGGAAATGGAAACCAGCATCGATATCAGTTTCCTGGTAGACGCGAGCAATTCCATGCTCCATACGGAAGATGGTATTTCTAAAATAAACTACGCCCGCTACCTTGCTGCTTCGTTGGCCTACCTGGCCCACCTGCAGGGCGATGCCGCCGGCCTGGCGGTATTGCATCACGGCAGTCTTTTTAACATGACTGCCAGAAGGGAAGCGCAGCATATGGCACGATTGTATTACCAGCTGGAGAAAATCCAGCCTGGCGGTACTTTCACCGAACCTGCCCATTACCGCGATTTGTTCAGCGGTCCGCATAACCGGCAACTGCTCGTTTTTATCACCGATTATTATGAACAGTCCGGTGAAATCAC
This sequence comes from Chitinophaga qingshengii, assembly GCF_014529935.1. Lineage (GTDB taxonomy): Bacteria > Bacteroidota > Bacteroidia > Chitinophagales > Chitinophagaceae > Chitinophaga > Chitinophaga qingshengii. The sequence continues at coordinate 1,369,821 of NZ_JACVFC010000001.1, read as the reverse complement.
CGCCTTACTGCAAACCCTATCGGCATTGGGCCATGAAATACTGGTATTCCACCTGCTGGGAGAAAAAGAACGCGGCGGTGATTTCCGGGGCTACGATGCGGTGGAAGACCTGGAAACCGGCCAGCGGCTGGAGCTGACAGGCATCGCGGATACTGACTATCCCTCAAAACTCGAACAATACAACAACCACCTGCGTACACAACTGTTGCAGAAACGTATCTACTACCGGCAACTGCTTCTGCAGGCGCCGCTGGATACGGCCCTGCGCGATTTTCTGAACCAGCGTAATAAAATAAAAAAATAAAAAAATAACCAAATAAAAAAATAAGAAAATAGGTTTTGCTGCACCTGCTACAACCCATATGGATGACACTCGCCGCCGGAATAGCCGTTCCGGTGTTTATTCATTTGTGGCATCGTCGTCCGGGTAAGGTGCTGAAGATCAGCAGCGTGCAATTACTCACCGCCGCTTCGGTACGACATGCCCGCAGCTGGCGGATATCCGACTGGTGGCTGTTGTTGCTGCGCTGTTTGCTCATCATCCTGCTGGCGCTGTTGTTATCTCAACCGGTATGGCGCCAACCCCTCACCACCCGTACGGTGAAAGGATGGGTGGTAACGGAGAAAGCAGCCTATCCTGCTTTTACTAAACAAATCGATTCCCTGTTACAAGCCGGTTTTCAATTACATTCGCCGGATACCGGTTTTGCCCGCCTGCGGCAACCGGCCGACCTTCCGCCGGATACCGCTACCGGCTCTTACTGGGAACTGGTGCAATCACTTTCACAAAAAGTACCGGCCGATCTGCCGGTGTATTTGTTCACCGGCAACCGCCTCGCCCGTTTTTCCGGTCCCATGCCTGCCGTGGCCCTGCCGCTGCATTGGCAAACCATGACGCCTGCTGATTCAGTTAATAACTGGAACGACTATACGTATTTAACGGATGGAGATAGTTTGCGTATCCGACAGGGGAGCAGTACTTCCGCCGGTACTACTTTTAGTTGGCACGATACCCTGCCTGGCACGGATACCTCCACCCTGACTTATACCATTTTTACCGATAAATATCCGGAAGATGCCCGCTACCTTGAGGCGGCGTTGAAGGCGGTACAACAATATACCCGCCGGAAAACAAGCCTGCGTCTCGTGAAACAATCAACCGCCGTGCCTGCAACGCAGGATTGGCTCTGGTGGCTGTCCGACAGCCAGGTGCCTACGCACGTAAAAGCCGGCCGGATCATCCGTTACGCTACAGGTAAACCATTACAACAATCATCCACCATCGCCGGTACTGGTATCCGCGTCTTTCAACGCCTGCCGCTAGCAGATACCAGCGGCGCCATCTGGCGGGATGGTTACGGCACACCATTATTAACCGGCACCACTTTGTACACACACCTGAACCCGGCATGGAACGAACTGCCCTGGAGCGGGCAGTTCCCGGAAAAACTGCTGGAACTCATGTATCCTGTAGCCTCCGGAAAACAACACGATCGCCGCAGCATAGACACCCGGCAACTGGTACTGCCGGTAGAAAAAGCAGCGGTAAAGCACTGGGGGGTACCTCAACAGGAAACTTCTTTGGAGAAAATAACCTGGATCATCCTTTTCGGGGTGTTTTGTATAGAACGATATCTTTCATCTAAAACAGCTTTCACGCGTGAATAACGGAAACGGACATAGGAAAATAGCAGACATTCGTACCCGGTGGGTGCGCAGTCAGCTATTGCGGTATGCCCTGCTTTCCATTGCGGTCGCGGCGCCGCTGGCGCTGTTTGGCATCATTCCGGCACTCATCGGATGGGTATTGGGATGTATAGCGCAGTTATGGTGGCACCGGCCCTGGCAGCTGCCGGAGGAAGAAGTGACCCGTTATCTGAACCAGGCTTTTCCGGAGCTGGAAGACAGCACGGCATTGGTGTTGAAGCCAGCGACTGACCGTAATTTACTGGAGAATTTACAGGTAGATAAAATTACCCCGGTGCTGGAAGGGCTGCAACTACCTGCCCGGTTTTACCGCCCGCTCTGGCAGGCTGCATGGACGGCTCTTTTTATGGTGTTGTTTTCCTGCGCCTGGCATTGGTTAAGTGTGCAGGTCAGCACTACGGCGGTCACCCTGCAAACACCGGCAGGGAAAACGGCTCATCCGGAAAAGGTATTACCCGGTATCAACAACGTACAGGTTACATTACAACCACCTGTTTATATGCGCCGCCCGGCCCGCACGCAGTCGACCTTTAACATTACCACTCCGGACAGCTCCGCCATCAAATGGGAAATACATACCAACAGCGCCGTCACACAACTGGCGCTGTTGTTTAACGACAGTACCCGGCTGCCGCTACAACCAGACGCCGCACATACTACCTGGACGGCTACACGAACACCGCATAAGTCCGGCTTTTACCAGGTGGCGCTGAACGGCCAGTTGTCTGAACTATACCAGCTGCAACTGATACCGGACCAGCTGCCGGTGATCCGGGTCACCAGCCCGCAGCCTTATACCACCATCGAATTCGGGCAGTCTGCCAAAGTCAATGTACAGGCCACTTTAACAGATGATTATGGTATCCGCGATGCGCGTATCTCGTTGACCATCGCCAGCGGTAACGGGGAAGCGGTACGTTTTAAAGACCAGGAGCAGTCTTTCGATAACAGCTTCAGCGGGCAATCAACCCAGTACCAGGTGGCTAAAACACTCAACCTGACAGCGATGGGACTGAAGCCCGGGGATGAACTCTATTTTCATATACGCGTGACCGATACCCGCCGCCAGGAAAACCGCTCCGATGTATATATCGTAACGCTGCCTGATACCGCGCAACTATTCAGTATGGAAGGCATGGTCACCGGCGTGGCCTTTAAACCGGAATACTTCCGTAGCCAGCGCCAGATCATCCTTGACGCGGAACAACTGCTCCGCGAAAAAGATAGCATAGGTCCGGCGAAATTCAACAGCCGCAGTAATGAACTGGGAACAGATCAGAAGCTGCTGCGCCTGCGCTATGGCAAATTCCTGGGTGAAGAATCGGAGTCCAACATCGGCGATCCCCGCGTGGCGGCCGAGACGGGACATGAGGACCATGACCACGATCACCACGGGCAGGCGGAACATGGCGCCGAAGACCCTAAAGATTTTGGTAACGCAGCCAAAGTCCTCGATGAGTTTACCGATAAACATGATAACGCGGAAGATGCTACCTTCTTCGATCCGGAAATAAAAAAACAACTGAGGGCTACCCTCACGGAAATGTGGAAATCGGAATTACAACTGCGTTTATATAAGCCGCAGGAAGCCTTACCATTTGCTTACAAGGCGTTACGCCTGCTGAAAGACCTCCAGCAGCAATCCAGGGTATACGTGGCGAAAACGGGCATTAAAACAACGCCCCTGAAGCCGGAGAAACGGTTGACCGGCGAACAGGACAAAATTCAGCCTGCCACTAAAAAGGAAACCCGCAGCTACCAGGACGAACTGCTAACGGTGCGCCAGGCCTTATCAGTGCTCGACGCGAGGAAAACAGGGGATACAGTCACCGGCGCAGTCATCCTTCAGGATGCGTTGCGGGTGCTCGCTACACAGGCTGCCACCACGCCGGCGGTATACCTGCCTGCATTGGAAGCCATGCGCCGCATACAGCTGCATAAAGGCACGGAAAAGGATATACGTACTGCACAACAGGGCCTGCAAAAAATATTAAAAGCGCCGCCTTTGCAACCACAGCCGGCATTGGCGCCGGTAGCACCTTCACTGCCGCAGCATTATTTCCATAACCTTAAAACCGGTACGCCATGACCAGCTGGAACTATATGTTGTTGGTTGCCGGTATGGCTGCCGCTGTGTGGTTAATCACACAGGAAATCCGCCGTCCGAAAAAGGACCGGTTGGCAATACGTATAGTGGCTACCGTTATAGCCGTGGTGAGCCTGGTAGTCGTTGGATGGCCGGTATATGTTACCCGTATGGTGCAGCCGCCGGCAGCGATAGCAACAACTACAATCCCGGCTACCGGAATCGTGGCCTGCGACTGGCCCCGGAATATATCCGCCGGCAAGGAATGGACGGTACAGGGAAGCTACCGGAATACTACCGGCAAGCCCGTCACCCTGCGACTGGCAGGTTTCGATACGGTATTGGATTCGGTCACCATTACGCCTCAACACGACACTGCTTTCTCCCTGAAGGCATTACCTTTACACCAGGGCAGGGCTGTATACCGTATCACCGCTATATCGGGAACGGATACACTGGAACAACAACCTTTGCCGCTGGAAGTCACACCGGCAATGCCGCTGTCAGTGCTTTTCCTGGCACAATCGCCCGATTTTGAAAACCGTTTCCTGGCCGACTGGCTGGTGCAGCAAGGGCATGCAGTGGCGATGCGCACCCTGGTAGCGAAAAATAAATACCTGCTCCGTTTTTCCAACTTCCCGCAGCAGTCCCTCGATGTGCTGACGCCTGCTCTCCTGAATAAATTTGACCTCGTGATCGCACATGCCGGCGCTATCGACAAAAACACCCGCTCCCGGCTGGAAGACGCAGGCATCGGATTGATCCTGAAAGCAGACAGTGCCGGAACACAGCTGCGGTCTGTATCGCTGCAACTTGGCTCCGGGCGGCGGTTACCAGCCTTGTCAACAGATCCGGGGCATTACCTGCCGGCAGGGGAGGGGCAATTAGCCCTGGTAACGGACAGCCTGCATCGCGCCTATGTAACGGTGTCGCTGGCAGGTGCGGGTAAACTGCTCCGTACACAATTGGGGAACACCTATAGCTGGCAGTTGGAAGGGCATAACGATGCCTATCAGCAATACTGGTCCACCCTCCTGGAGGCCGCCGCCCGCCGGAAAACGGCTACGGAGAAAATCACCGCCACGCCGGCCATTGTTCGGGTATGCCAGCCGGTGGACATACAGCTGGAAACCACCGTCTCGCCGGTGCTTCAGGCAGGAGGTATTACCCTCGCACCGGCACAACATCCCTGGCTGTCATACCGCTATACCGGCACCTGGTGGCCGGTAAAACACGGCTGGCAACAAATCGCCACCGGTACCACCACTTCCTGGCTGTATATTTTCGGGGCGGAAGACTGGCGGAACCTGTCTGCCACTGTCACTCCGGCAAAACAAACGCTTTCCCCGCAAACAATGTCCGTGCGGCTCTCCCCGGCCTGGTGGCTGCTCCCGCTGTTGTTGTCCCTCATCTTTTTATGGTGGGAAAAGAAAATGTGACGAGTGGCTAAAAAAAGTAAGAAAAAAAAATTAGCTTAGGATTCTGTAAAAGGGTTACAAGGTTTTATGCTCATGAGAATTGCATCACCATGCTACGAATGGTGCATGGAATTATAGATACCCACTGTCAACTAAAATCTAAACCAAACTAAACCGGAGGACTTTCTATTGAAACGTAAAGATTTTATCCAGCTTTCCGCCATGGGACTGGGAGCGCTCGTCCTGCCGAATTTTTCCGCTTTCGGCACACCCGTCGACCCATCACGCTTTTTGAATGATGGTATGGACGTAAAAACCAAAAAACAACTGGCAGATGTGGCCCTTAACACGGCCCGCAGTAAAGGCGCTACCTATGCGGATGTCCGCATAGGCAGGTATCTCAACCAGTTTGTTGTTACCCGCGAAGCCCGCGTGCAGAACATCGCCAACGCGGAATCCTTTGGCGTAGGCATCCGCGTGATCGCCAACGGTTGCTGGGGATTTGCTGCTACCAACGTAGTCACCAAAGAAGCGGTGGCTAAAGCCGCGGAAAGAGCGGTAGCAGTAGCTAAAGCCAATTCCCGGGTAACCGCTGCACCGGTACAGCTGGCTCCGCAAAAAGGATATGGCGAAGTATCCTGGAAAACGCCCATCGTACAAAGCGCGTTTACTGTTCCGGTGAAAGACAAGGTAGACCTCCTGCTGAATGTGAACAACATTGCCATGCAAGGCGGCGCCAACTTTGTCAACTCCGCTATCCTGGCGATCAATGAACAGAAATATTTTGCGTCTACCGACGGCTCCTATATCGATCAGGATATCCATCGCCTGTTCCCCACCTTTACGGTCACCAAAATAGACCGCGGCAGCGGTAAATTTGAAACCCGTAAATCACTCAGCTCTCCGGTAGGAATGGGATATGAATACCTCACGCCCACGGCAGATAATAAAGTGAATGGTATCGTAACGCGTTATAAAGACAGATACGATATCCTGGAAGACGTAAAAAATGCCACCGCAGATGTTGACCAGAAATTGAAAGCCAAATCGGTAGAACCGGGTAAATACGACCTGGTACTCGATCCTTCCCATCTCTGGCTCACCATCCACGAATCGGTAGCACACCCTACAGAACTGGACCGCGTACTGGGCTACGAAGCCAACTATGCCGGTACCAGCTTCCTCACCCTCGATAAATGGAAGTCCCGCAATTTCCAGTTTGGCAGCAAACTGGTGAATGTGGTGGCAGATAAATTACAGCCTGGTTCCCTCGGCGCCGTAGGCTATGACGATGAAGGCGTGCAATGCGGAAAGTGGGACCTCATCAAAGACGGTGTGCTGGTCAACTACCAGGCTATCCGCGATCAGGCGCACATCATCGGCCTGGACCACTCACAGGGCTGCTGCTACGCGCAAAGCTGGTCCGATGTACAGTTCCAGCGTATGCCTAACGTGTCGCTGCAACCCGGCAAAGAAAAACTCAGCGTGGACGATATGATCAAAAACGTGGAAAAAGGCATCTACATCATTGGCGACGGCTCTTTCTCCATCGATCAGCAACGGTATAATTTCCAGTTCGGCGGACAAACATTCTACGAAATCAAAAACGGAAAAATTGCCGGCATGCTGAAAGATGTGGCCTATCAGGCCAATACGCAGGAGTTCTGGAACAGCTGCACTGCTATCGCAGATAAGAGCGACTACCGTCTCGGCGGCGCCTTCAACGATGGCAAGGGACAACCAGGCCAGTCCAATGCCGTGTCCCATGGCAGCTCCACAACCCGGTTCAATGGTGTAAATGTTATTAACACAGCAAGAAAAATCTGATCTAACGCAAATGGCTATATTAAAAAAAGAAGAAGCAAAAGCATTACTGCAGAAAGTGCTGGCGCACTCTAAAGCAGATGAATGCGAAGTGTCGCTCCGTGGGGAAGAAGGCGGTAATATCCGCTATGCGCGCAATGCCATCTCCACTGCCGGCGATATCGATAATATCACCTTATCTGTAACGTCTTCCTTTGGTAAACGTTCCGGTACCGCTACTATCAACGAGTTTACTGATGCCGCCCTCGAAAGGGTAGTGCGTCGCGCGGAAGAACTGGCCCGCCTCGCGCCGGAAAATCCGGAATATATGCCGCTGCGCGGCCCGGCAGATTTTAAGGAATCTAAAACCTATGTGCCGGCAACTGCCGCTATCACACCGGATACCCGCGCCGATGCGGTGGCGAAAAGTATCCAGGTGGCAAAAGAGGCTAACCTGGAAGCGGCCGGCTTTATTGAAAATACCACCAGCTTCTCCGCTATCCTCAATTCCAAAGGTCTCTTTGCCTACGATACGGATACCAATGTGATCTTTACCATCACTACCCGTAACAGTGCCGGTACCGGCTCCGGTTTCGCAGCACGTGGCTACAACGATGTCAGCAAACTGGATACACTTTCGGCTACTAAAATAGCGGCGACCAAAGCCAACAGCTCCGCAGGCGCTAAAGCGATTGAACCGGGTAAATACACCGTCATCCTGGAACCGGTGGCAGCTACCTATATGCTGGAAAACATGTTCCGTGGCCTCGATGCCCGCAACGCGGACGAAGGCCGCAGCTTTATGAGTAAACCCGGCGGCGGTAACCGCATCGGGGAACAACTCATGGACGAAAAAGTGACCATCTTCTCCGATCCTTTCTATCCTGATTTACCAGCCAGTACCTGGAACCGCGAAGGATTCCCGCTGGAAAGAACTACCTGGATCGATAAAGGGGTGGTGAAAAACCTGGCCTACTCCCAGTACTGGGCTAAAAATAAAGGGGTGCAACCGGTACCCATGCCTTCCAATATTATCATGGAAGGCGGTAACGCTTCCCTGGAAGAACTGATCAAAAGCACAGAGAAAGGTATCCTCGTGTCCCGCCTTTGGTATATCCGCCTGGTAGATGCACAAACACTACTGTTGACAGGCCTTACCCGGGACGGAACTTTTTATATCGAAAACGGTGAGATCAAATACCCGATCAAAAACCTCCGCTTTAATGAAAGCCCGGTAATTATGCTCAACAATGTGGAAGCACTCGGGAAAACAGAACGGAGTATCAGTATAGAATCTTACCGTAGTTACCTCATTCCGCCGATGAAAATACGGGACTTTACCTTTACGTCCCTTTCAGACGCTATATAGAAGATTATCTTGATGGAATTGATGGATGTTTTGTTCGCTGTAACTTGTTATCTTTAAAATAATGACGACAGCGAACGGGACATCCATCTCTTTTTAATAACAACCCTCAACCTGATTCTTAACGCCAAACCGCTGCCCATGTAACAACACAACACATAGTAATACCTCCTTCTTTTTTGCAACATTCAAGAACATCTCTTAATCCTGCTATAATGAAAAGACGAGAATTCCTCCATTACACAGGCCTCGGATTGGGCGCAGGACTGCTGTCCCAGATTCCGATCATCGGAAAAGCCGTTCCGCTGGAATCCCCCTGGTATACCATCGACGTGGCAAAGAAAAAAGAACTTGCCGATGTAGCCCTCAACGCTGCCCGCAGCAAAGGCGCTTCCTATACGGATGTACGTATAGGACGTTACCTCAACCAGTTTATCATCACCCGGGAAGACAAAGTAGAAAATGTGGTTAACACAGAATCCTACGGCATCGGTATCCGTGTGCTGGCCAACGGTAGCTGGGGCTTTGCTTCTACCGATCAGATGGACAGGGACAGCATCGCCCGCACCGCTGCTATGGCGGTGGCCATCGCCAAAGAAAATGCCCGGCTCATCACCACCCCCGTACAACTGGCCCCACAAAAAGGTTACGGAGAAGTGAGCTGGAAAACCCCCATCGAAAAAAATGCATTTGAAGTACCTGTCAAAGAAAAAGCAGACCTGCTCCTCTCTGTCAACGATGCTGCGATGAAAGGCGGCGCTGACTACGTAGGCTCCTTTATGTTCCTTGTGAATGAACAGAAGTATTTCGCTTCCTCCGACGGATCTTACATCGATCAGGATGTACACCGCATCTGGCCCACTTTCCAGATCACCAAAATCGACAAGACCACCGGAAAATTTGAAACCCGTGACGCCCTCAGCGCCCCACGCGGTATGGGATACGAATACATGATCCCCCGTGAATCAGATAAGATCAAAGGAGTAACTACGTTGTACCGCGACCGTTATGATATGCTGGAAGATGCCCGTCTGGGTGGCGTACAGGTAGGAGAGAAGTTAAAAGCCAAATCAGTAGAACCGGGCAAGTACGACCTCATACTGGACCCATCTCACCTGTGGCTGACCATTCACGAATCGGTAGGGCACCCCACTGAACTGGACCGCGTATTGGGCTACGAAGCCAACTTCGCCGGCACCAGCTTCCTTACCCTCGACAAATGGGAAAGCAAAAAATTCCAGTTCGGCAGTCCCCTGGTCAACATCGTGGCAGATAAAACACAACCGGGCTCCCTCGGTGCGGTGGGCTACGACGACGAAGGCGTCGGTACCCAGAAATGGGACCTGATCAAAGACGGTGTGCTGGTCAATTATCAGGCTATCCGCGATCAGGCGCATATCATCGGCCTGAAACAATCGCAGGGCTGCTGTTATTCGCAAAGCTGGTCAGATGTGCAGTTTCAGCGTATGGCCAACGTGTCGCTGCAACCGGGTGCTGCTTCTCTCACACCTGCTGAAATGATCAAAAATGTGGAAAAAGGCATCTTCATCGCAGGTAATGGCTCTTTCTCCATCGATCAGCAACGTTACAACTTCCAGTTCGGCGGTCAGCTCTACTACGAGATCAAAAACGGAGAGATCGTTGGCATGCTCAAAGACGTAGCCTACCAAAGCAATACCCAGGAATTCTGGAACTCCTGTAAAGCCATCGCTGATAAGAGAGACTACCGCCTCGGTGGTTCCTTCTTCGACGGAAAAGGCCAGCCTTCGCAGGTAAGCGCCGTATCCCATGGTTCAGCAACCGCCCGCTTCAATGGCGTAAACGTTATTAATACAGCTAGAAAAATTTAATATATGCCGATACTCAGTAAAGATGCAGCACAGGCATTATTGAAAAAAGTGCTTGCCTATTCAAAAGCAGACGAGTGCGAAGTGTCTATTTTCGGTGGTGACTCCGGTAATGTGCGTTATGCACGTAATGAAGTGTCTACCAGTGGCGCTAATAGCAAAAACATGCTGGTGGTAAATGCCGCCTTCGGGAAAAAACTGGGCACCGCCACCATCAATGAATTTGATGATGCCTCGCTCGAAAAAGTAGTCAGAAGAGCAGAAGAACTGGCCCGCCTGGCGCCGGAAAACCCGGAATATATGCCGGTGTTGGGACCGCAGCAATACGCGGCTGCCGCCGATTGTTATAACAAGGATACCGCCGCCATCGATCCTGCATTCCGTGCAGATGCAGTGGCCAAAAGCCTCGCCATCACCAAACAAAATAAACTGGTGGCGGCAGGTTACCTGGAGAACAATACGGGCTTCTCTGCTATTATGAACTCCAAAGGCCTCTTCGCCTACCACGATTCTACACAGGTCAATTTCAGCATTACCGTCCGCTCGGAAGACGGTACCGGCTCCGGTTATGCCTCCAAAGCATACAACGACGTCCGGAAACTGGACGTGTCCAAAGATACCAGCATCGCTGCGCAAAAAGCAACCGGCTCTAAAGGCGCTAAAGCCATAGAACCGGGTAAGTACACGGTGATCCTGGAACCGGCGGCTTCTATCGTACTGATAGAACAGCTCATTAATAGCATGGATGCACGCAGTGCGGAAGAAGGCCGGAGTTTCCTCAGCAAAGCCGGCGGTAAAACCAAACTGGGCGATAAACTCATGGATGAACAGGTGACCATCTACTCTGATCCCTGGCATCCGGATATGCCTACAGCCTATTATAACAACGATGGCCGGCCACAGGAAAAAATCACGTGGATCGATAAAGGAACGGTAAAAAATATGTTCTACTCCCGCTACTGGGCGCAGAAAGATAATGTGAAAGCCATTCCCGGCCCGGATGGGTTTATCATGGAAGGTGGCAACGCTTCCCTGGAAGAACTGATCAAAAGCACGGAAAAAGGTATCCTGGTTACCCGCCTGTGGTACATCCGCCCCGTAGATCCGCAAACGTTGTTGTTTACAGGCCTTACCCGCGACGGAACTTTCTACATCGAAAACGGGGCGATCAAACATCCGGTGAAAAATTTCCGCTTCAATGAAAGCCCGGTGATCATGCTGAACAACGTGGAAGCCCTGGGCATACCGGAAAGAGCGGTGAGTGGTGAAAGTGGGCAGAGCGCGATTCTGCCGCCTATGAAACTGCGTGATTTTACCTTTACATCTTTGTCAGATGCCATCTGATAAAACACCTGTCATAAAAAAAGCGAAGGGTTAACCCTTCGCTTTTTTTATGACAGAATTTCTGCGGTATCTTTATGTCTTGGCTGATACCAGATATAGTAATAGGCGAGTATCAGCAACCCGGAAATAAACGGTATCAGGGCTACGTGTTTATACGTAATGGCTCCCCATATCACCTGAGCATCGAAGTGGAAGAACTCGCTGATCATCCAGTAGGAGTTGGCGGTAATCCATAACGAAATCGCCACATTATGGCATAACTCCGACACAAACTGCCTCGTTCGCCAGGCGATCACGAGAGAAATAATCAGGGTAGGAAAGATCATGGCCACCCCTAATGGTTTCCAGATCATACACCAGCTGATATCTTTCAACAACCAGAATACGATATGCAGGTTTTCCATTTTCCGGTACGTCAGGGGGATGGTATACACCGGCGCGGCTTTGTCATCTTGACTCATGCTGTATGTCAGATTAAAGTTGATAAGATCGCAAAAATATAAAAACGACTTAACAACCCGCACGAAATTTTGCGTGGGAATAATGTTTATATTCGTTAACATGAACGAATTTTTCTGGTCATTCCGGAATACGCGTTTTCACGCTGTTAGCTGGGTCCCTGAGCATTTTAACCGTGTCATGATCCTCATCCATGGTATAGGGGAAGACGTAAGCCGGTACGATCATGTAGCCCGCTTTTTTAACGGGGAAGGATATGCTGTACTGGGCATAGATCATTATGGCCACGGTAAAAGTGACGGGAAACGGGGCGTTACGCCCGGCTTCGAATACATGTTCGACTATGAAGCAGCTTTCCTGGCTTATGTAAAAGAATTATACCAGCTACCGGTCATAGTATACGGGCATAGTATGGGTGGCGGTCTGTTAACAGGCTTCCTGCTGCATAGAAACCCTGCGGTACTGGGAGCGGTAATTTCAGCACCGGCGCTGATAGTAGCCAAACACCCCGGCAGTTTCCTCCGTGGTCTGCTCCGGGTGCTGAACCGCATAGTCCCCAATCTGCGTTTAAACCAGGGACTGGATATCAATAAAATATCCCGCGACCCCGATGCGGTCGAAAAATTCCGTCAGAATACCCTCCGCCACGATAAAATGAGTGTCCGCCTGGCCCATGATATGGTGCACAACGGGTTGTGGTGCCTGGAACATGCGGCTAACCTGAAAACCCGCTCCCTGCTGATTCATGGTAGCGATGACAGCTTCACCGCCGTGGAAGGTTCCCGGATTTTTGCGGAAAGAGCGCCCGCCGGTTTGCTCACCTACCGCGAATGGCCCGGCGACTACCACGAACTGCACAACGAAATCAATCGCCAGGAAGTATTGCTTTTTGTAGCAGGATGGTTAAGCGCTTTACGGTAATGCAAATACTCTGCGTAGTGATCATTTACCTTTGTTATAACAGCCCTCAAAAGGACGCCCCCAAATTTGTAATTTCTAATTCGTAATTGAATATCCTATGTCCATCAGAAAACGAAAGGAGAGTGCCGACCTCACGGTTAACCCCGGATCGGACGTTATCCTCAACATTACCATCGGCAATGCCCAGATAGGCGCCAGCGTGGTACGATTCGACAAAGATGACAATGCCCTCGCCAAGGGAGATATCCGTAATCTCCGCCTGGGTACAGCTGCCGACCTGAAAGGAAAAACACTGAAGGTGACCACCAATGTACTGGACACCAACAGCCTGACCAACGGGATTGTCGTTACCTACGCTTTCAGCTCCTGTACCCCTTCTGTTATCCTTTACCAGGATGAAGTGAAGACGGACGGAGATATTATGTCTTTTTTACTGGACTTTAATTTTAAGTAAACCATGAAGCAATTATTCTGGTGGGTGCTGCTCCTGGTAGTGGCCCATCCTGGCTATGCCCAGTTAAAGGATTCCCTGAAGATATCCGACATGACCATGCCTTCGTCGCCCGGGCTAATCCTGGCCGACAAAGCCCCGGCAGCTATTGATAAGCCTGTCAACCCCAAAGCATTTGGGATAAGCCTGATCAACCTGTGGCAGGGTGGGGCTGTGGAGGTCACGCCTTATTGGCTGACCAATAAGCCCAACCTCACTTTTGAACGTTATCTCAACAACCGTTTCCCCATTCTGCAAACCTTCAACGTGTCAGCAGCCACGTTCAGAACGGATACCACGACCAGCCTGTCGGCGGGTTTCCGTACGCAGGTATTCCGGTACTATTACCGCCGCAACCGGGAAGCGATGCTGCAGAAAAAGAAGGAAATAGAAGCCTTACTGGCCGTGGAAGATCCGTCACAACTGGATACGGTGGCATTGGCCCAAAAGAACGCTGAACTGCGGAGTATGTTCGATATACAGCGTAACAGGGGCCTCGTTATCGTGGAACTGGCCGGCGCCCTGGCCGGCAGCGCTGCGGGCAACCGTTTCAGCGACCTGGCCGCTTCCCGCTCCGGTATATGGACCAACGTCCGCTGGGCGCCCGATAAATTTCCGCTCGACTTTATCGCGGTAGGCCGCTATATGTGGAACAGCCAGGATGTAAGCATCGGCTCCTTCCCCTATAATAGCCAGCTGCTGGATTATGGCCTGGCAGCCAACTACCAGAAAGGCCGCTTCGACCTTACGGCCGAATACGTGAACCGCCACGATCTTAAAAACGGTCAGCGCTACGACCGCCTCGCTTTCGTGTCCAACTTCATGATCAGCGACAGCTTTTATGCCGTAGCCGCCTTCGGTAAAAACTTTGACAAAATGGACAATATCCTCGCGGTATTGGGGATTAAATTCGCCCTCTCCAAAGAAATCGTTCGCCTCAACAGCAGCCACTAACTCACCCATCATAAAAGAGCCCCCGGTGAAACCTTCACCAGGGGCTCTATATAGCCTTCATTAAGATCCCATGTAATTCGCTCTGATCAGGCCTTTTAAGAATCGGGTCAATCATCCGCCAAAATCCTCCTCCTCTTCATAAACCCAGCTTCTATCATACTCTTTATTCTCGTTATCATCCGCTCCTATCTCCACCTTCATCGATCGCTCCAATCTCCCCAAATCAGCGAAATCAGCACTAATCATGTCCATCACTGTTATATCAGCGAAATTATCAGCCCTGTGGATTATGGGTTGGTAGACCACACAGCTGCCGTTTTCAGCAACACCCTTCTATTCATCTTCAGCTGCATAACAATCAGCTCGGCCAGGTCTTCCGGTTGTAACACCTTCTCGGGATTACCATCGGTCAGGTTCAGTTCTTTGGCCATATCGGTGGCAATGGTGCTGGGTGTAAGCGCACTCACGCGGATATTATGTTTCCTCACTTCGAGCATGAGTGACTCGGTAAGTCCCAGCAGGCCGAATTTAGAAGCACTATACGCGCTGGTGAGCGGCGCTCCGCGTTGACCGGCAGTGGAGGATATATTAATGATATCGCCGGTTTGACGGGCGATCATATCAGGTAAAACGGCGCGGGTAACGTAGTATACGCCCAGCAGGTTAACCCGGATAATATCCTCCCATTGTGCGGGCGTGAGATCCATAAAACCGCCGAAAGCCGCGATACCAGCGTTGTTGATCAGGATATCGATACTGCCCAGTTGTTGGGTCAGTGTGCCAACGGCCTTGTTGACTTCCTCCATAGATCCTACGTCTGCAATAGCGTAGGCCGATTTAACCCCCATGCCGGCTATGGTTTCCACCACTTCCTGTAAGGGTCCTTCGCTGCGTCCTATTAAAGCAATGTCTGCCCCTTCCTTTGCCAATGCTACCGCTACAGCACGTCCAATGCCTTTGCCGCCACCGGTGATCAGCACTTTTTTTCCTTGTAATGATTCCATATGAAACTGCTTTTAAGAGTACAAAGATAACCCCGATGAAACGAACGGCAGGCAGATGAACGCGTTAATTTTTGTTTATCTTCGTTTTTTAAGGCTTTACACTTATGGTAACTCTTTCCAACGATCAACTCACTATCACACTGGCCGCTGCCGGCGCTGAACTACAACATATCGTCCGCCGGGATAACGGACTGGAATACCTCTGGAGTGGCGACCCGGCCGTATGGGGCAAAAAAAGCCCGGTACTGTTCCCGATTGTAGGCGGACTGAAAAATAACACCTATACGTATAACGGTAACTCCTATACGCTCGGACGGCATGGGTTTGCCCGTGAAAGAGTATTTGAAGTACTGTCGGAATCCGCAACGGAAGTGGTTTTCAGACTGACCGACGATGATGCTACCATGGCCGTATATCCGTTCCGGTTCGATTTTCGCGTGCATTATGTGCTGGAAGCTGATACGTTGAAAGTAACCTACCACGTGCAAAACACCGATGAAAAAACGATGCTGTTCTCTGTAGGTGCTCACCCGGCATTTAAGGTGCCCCTGGCGGATGGAACGGGCTATGAAGATTATTACCTGGACTTCAATCACACCGAAACGGCTGGTCGTTACCCACTGTCGGCAGGCGGACAGGTAGAGCTGCAACCCATTCCCATGCTGGAACACACGCAACAACTGCCCCTGAAAAAATCATTGTTCCTCGAAGATGCCCTTGTATTCAAGGGACTGGCTTCCGACGCTATCAGCATCCGGAGTAATAAAACACCACATGGCCTTACGGTCGCCTTCGCAGGATTTCCGTTTATGGGCATCTGGGCCGCTAAAAACGCGGATTTTGTATGTATTGAACCCTGGTGCGGCATCGCCGATAATGTGGCGGCGACGGGTGAACTGGCAGATAAAGAAGGCATCAACCAACTAGCCCCCGGCGCATTATTTGAACGTACCTGGACGGCCACTTTTTTTTAGACGATAACATGAATTATAAGATCATCAACGATGAAACAGCCCTGAAAGCGTTCATCGACTGGCTCCCCGATTGTAATGAACAGGAGCAGTACTACCTGACCTTGCTGGCCCGTACCAAATACCTGGAAGAAGGTCATGGCTTTAAATCTGATAAACAGCAGCTGAAACGCTTTACCAGCCGCAAAGAAGATATGGTGGAGAAAATCCGGCAGCTCGAGTGCGCGGTGGGAGCCTATACACAACGGGGATTACCCATTCCGCAGGAAGCACTGGCATTGTATATCAGCATCAATCCCCGCGATCTGTGGAAGGCCACTTTTACTTCCCTGGTTACTTTTGCGCAGCATATTCAGGCAAATGCCAACACCAAAAATCCACATCAGGAAGTGATGAACATCATCCAGCAGTCCTGCAGCAATAAGTATTACATGGATATCGATGTGGATGCGAAAGATCCTGCTATCCTGGAAAAGATAAAGGAATACGTCAACCCATCCTGCCTTACTACCATCGAAACAAGAGGCGGCTATCATGTGCTGGTGGAACTGGCAGCACTGGACCCGGCTATACGAAAAAGCTGGTATCCCAATGTGATTAATCTGCCACATGTAGATCAGAGCGGAGATAATATCATCCCGGTGCCAGGATGCACCCAGGGCGGGTTTACACCGAAGTTTATATTTAACTCAGGGCTTTAGCCCTGAGTTTCCAGGCGATTTCCTCCATTCTGTAAATTTTTCTCCTTAATATCCTGAAATCCCTTCTTCAGTAAAGGAACAAATGAAACAGCATCAAAATCCTGAAACTTAGCTTTGTTTTTTAAAATTACTTCCTCAAAATAATTGTAAACCTCGTCACAGATAGCCTGTCTGGTTGCATCCTCAGATAAAGATTCATATTTGTCTGCAACAAGCATCTGATCGATCACTAGTTTACCATCTTTCTTTACATATCTTGAAAATGATTTTAAATTACCCGCTTCAATATTCTTAGAAAGAAAAAGTCTAAGAATGGTTCCAAGTGTAATATGACTGTATTGAGGATTTAGCGTCCTGAGTTTGGATGAGATTTGATCCTGCCAGGTGTAATCATTTAAACTATTAAGAATATAATCTAACACGCGGTTATTTATGAAAGCTTTTTCTGCCGTTTTTGCTCCCTGAGATTCACAGGTGATTTTAAAAAATATTCCCATGTATATGATAGTTGCTTTTTGATATGAATGGAATTTCAAATTAGTTTTATCAAAGTCCGCTTTTACTTTTTATCAAAAAATACTGTTATTTTTTTCGCAATGTCCTGCTCCGGGTCCGGTGACTTCCTATAGTCATAAAACCTCATCAGCGGACCCTCTGCGTACTTATCTACCAACCCTGGCAACTGCTCCGTTGTCCATTTTTCTGAATTTGACAGGAACGCTGCAATATAGGCCGTAGCATAGGCATCTTTAAGGCATAAAAGAAAATCCTTGTTATCAAAATAGGGCAGTAATAACGCGTAATCCTTGCAGAGAGCCGCTGCCAGCGGCAATACAAACGCATCGAAATCCGCAACGATATTGAAGATGACCACTTCAGCAGGTACCTTGGCACATACAATATAACGGTCATGCCTGCTCATGGATTCCGGGAGTATATACATTTCTTTACCAAAGTATAGCAACGGATGTTCCAGCGTGTTTGTACCTGTTTGCTGTTTGATTTGGTATAATTCCGTATTGTTAACGGTGAGGGAATAACTAATCAAAAAAGCACCCTTCTCTTTAATTCCGGCTTTTAACGTATCAAACCTGATTTCAAGACTGCTTTCATTTTCAAATATAATTTGCATCTTATCCGGCTGGAAAATATGTCCGGATGATAATCCTTTATACCTTTCCTTCAGTGTTGCTGATAAAAGTTTTAATATTTCTTTTTTCATCTTTAATGAGATAGAAAGGAAGTTAACACTATTTAAAAGAAGAGGGACTGATCTTCAAAGACCAGTCCCCATAAAATGAAAGAAATAGCAACGTTAGAAATTATACCCGGCTTTCAGGCCCCAGAACCCATGGGTGCCGTCTTTAAACCAGGCTTCATATTTACCTTCCACGTCCAGGCCGAGCAAACGGATGCCCACGCCGGGAGCAAACAAGGCGCCCATACCATTGTTGTAGTCGCCGGTAAAGTTTACGGTACCACCTTCTGCTTTTACATATAGGATAGATACCAGGTTGTAACGAAGCCCCAGTCTTACAGGTATTACTTTAGCAGAAGCATAGCTGATGTTGTTGTCAGTTTTGCCTTTGAAGTACATAAAACCGACGGAACCTACGGCGGTTAAACCGGCTACCAGCTTCACGTCAGCACCCAACCCTACGCCGAAACCTGGCTTGTGGGAGTTGCTGAAATCACCGGTAGGAAAACCAGCTTCTACATACGGACCGATACTGAATCGCTTTAACTGTGCCTGCGATTGCTGGGCACCGATGCATACCGTCAACATGACTGCAATAAACGCCAGGATGTTTCTTTTCATAAGAACAAATTTTCAGAGGAAATGGTGGTAGTATTCGTAATTGCACCAAATTTAAGGAAGAATTACGAATTCAGCACGGCTTCTTCCGGAATTGACTGCGAATACCCATGTCCATTACCGTTATGATGCGCCGGAACCGGCTGTTCAACGATTATTTTCGGCGGCATCAGCTTATATACCACAGGCGTTACTACCCTTGATAACAAGGTGGAGCTGATAAGCCCGCCTATCAATACGATAGCCAGCGGCGCAATCATAGGATTGGTGGAGATGGCAATAGGTATCAACCCGCCGATGGCAGTCAGAGAGGTCAGTACGATCGGCAGGAAGCGGATCTCACCGGCTTCCCGTATAGCCTCTTCCAGTGGTTTGCCCTGCGCCCGCAGCTGATTGGTGAAGTCCACCAGCAAAATAGTGTTCTTTACCTCGATACCTGCCAGCGCTATCAATCCTACAATGGCAATGAAGGAGAGAGAATTGCCGGTCAGCCACAAAGCAACCGCCGCGCCCACAATACCCAGCGGTATCACGGATAATACGATCAGCGTGCTTTTAAATGTCTTGAACTCCAGTACCAGTACGGCAATGAACAGGAAGACGGTCACTATGATGATACTCATAAAACCACCGAAGGAATTTTTCCTGCTCTCTACTTCGCCCCCCATTTCATAGGTATAGCCCTTGGGTAGCTGCAGCTGGTCCATCTGGCGGATAACCTCGTTGATAACACGGTCCGGCAAAAAACCTTTTTTGACAAAGGCGCCGATCGCTACCATCCTGTTTTTCTCCTGGTGTTTAATGCTTAAAGGCGAAGTTTCCATCTGGATGCTGGCTACCTGCGACAGCGGTATAGCTGTGCCGGCGGTATTGGTGACATACAAGTCCCTGAAGGCGTCCAGCGTGGGCTTACCGCTTTTTTGTTTGGTCACCAGGATGTCATAGTCGGTATCGTTTTCGTCGTTATATTTACCCAGGTTGATACCGGCAACGGCTAAACGGACGGTACGGTCAATATTGATGGTGGGGACCCCCAACTGTTGCGCTTTTTCCCGGTCGATGTTAATGCGGATATCCGACTTCAGGGTACTGACAGGATTGTTGATGTAAATGGTGCCGGGTGTTTTTTCCAGCATCTTTTCCACCCGGCCGGCCAGCGAACGGAGAGTATCGAGGTTGTCGCCAAATAGCCGTACTTCCACGGGAGCCGTGATAGGAGGCCCCTGTTCGAAGTTCTTGACTTCTACTTTAGCGCCGGGATAAGGAGTCCATTTTTTACGGAGTTTTTCAATCAGGGCTATCTTCTCCGCCGGACTGGTATGCGGGTCCAGCTGGATGAACAGCTGGGCATAGTCACTGTGCTCGTTCTCCTGCGATTCGTTGTAATAAATGCGGGGATTGCCTTTTCCGATGTTGCTGGCTACATAACGGATGCTTTTTTCCTGTTTAAGTTCCTGCTCAATGGCAGTTACAATCTGGTTGGTATACGCCAGGTTGGATTGTGGCGGCGCTAACACATTGATAAGGAACTGCGGTTTCTCTGAAGCCGGGAAAAGGCCAAAGCCAACGGCTTTCATCACTACCATGGAGCCGCCGAAGAGTACCAATGACACTAGAATCGTCAATACCGGGCGATGCAGGGCTTTGTCCAGCAACCTGGCATAACTGCCATGGATCAGCTTTTTCAGCAGTCGCATAAAGATATTGCCTTCCGGGTGACCGGTATGCACTTTTAGTAGCCGGCTGGCCAGGAACGGTATGATGGTGAGTGATACGATCATGGAGGCCAGTACGCTGAAGATCACGGCCAGCGGCATGCTGCGGATAAAGTCGCCACTGCCTTCCGGCAGGAACACCAGCGGCATAAAGGCGATAATGAGCGTGGCAGTACAACCTATAACGGCCATGCCTATCTGCGAAGTGGCTTTCAGCGTGGCTTCCATCCTGGTATGTCCTTCCAGCATCCAGCGTTCTATGTTTTCTATCACCACAATGCTGTCGTCTACCAGCAACCCAAGGGCCACTACCAGTCCTACAATGCTCAGCTGGTTCAGGTTGTAGCCGAAAAGTTGCAGCAATACAATACCTATGGAAAGGGAGAGGGGAATGGATATCATCACAATGAGGGCTGGGCGTTGCCCCAGCGGCAACAGGGTAAACGCTACGAGCAGGATGGCGATGAGAAAGTCCTTTCCCAGTCCGCTCAAGCGGTTATTCACCGCATCGGCCTGGTCGAAATACTGTACCAGGTCTATATTAGCGGGGAGCGTCTTTTTAAACTGCTCAATCACCGGTTTATATTGCAATTGTGTTTTGCTGATGTTCTCGCCGGGCTTTTGGGAGGCAGATACACTCACACTACGGTGCCCGTTGAGCCGCGTGAAATATTTCTCATCTTCAAAACCATAGTACACCCGTGCAATATCTTTCAGGAAGATGTTTTTGCCATTGGCAGCGGCTACAATGGTGTTGCTGATTTCGTCGATGTTTTTATAGTTGCCGCTGGTTTTGATGTTGAAACTTTTTTCCCCTGCATCGATACTGCCGCCGGGAATATTGGCCATCTCTCCCTGTATGGCGTTGAGTACGGTAGCGGAGGGGAGATGCAGCTGGGCCATCTTGTCCAGCTCCAGTTCTACGCGCACTTGTTGGTCAGGTAAACCGTGAATTTTCACGTTTTTGAGGCTGGGTACCTTTTCCAGGTCTTCCTGCAATTTTTCTGCGTAATAACGCAGTTTGTCGCGGGAGGCGTTTTCGGAAATAAGTGCTACCTGTAATACATTTACATCGGTAGGCTCCATTTTATTCACTTCAATGCTGTATATATCTGCCGGCAGCGAGGCTTTTTTGTTGTTCACTTCCCGCACCAGCTCCTGGTATTTCTGATCTACATTGGAGGAATATTTGTATTCCACGCGCAGTACCGCCACACCGTCGCTGATAGTGGTACGCAGCCGTTTGATATCGGCCAGGCCGTAGATGTCTTTTTCAAGCGGGTTTACCACCAGGTCTTCCATGTCTTTGGGACTGGTACCGGGATAGATAACCGCCACTACAAACTGCGGCGCTTTCATCTCCGGGTCTTCGGAGCGGGATATATTGAAGATGGTAGTAATGCCGAGCACAATGATCATCAGGAATATCACGAGGGTGAACTGGTAGTTCCTGACGGCGTAACCGGATATTTTCATAATGGTAATGATTATTGGATGATACGGATGCGGGATTGGTCTTTGAGATAGGCGCTGCCGGAGATGATCAGGGAGCGGGCCTGTTCCATACCCTGACTGATAATCACCTGGTCTTTTTCCATACCGGCAATGGTGACGGGTATACGCTGCGCTGTTTTGTTATCGTTGGTCACAAATACGTAGCCGTTGTTACCGTTGCCGTCGAGCAGGGCGGCGTAAGGGATGCTCCATGCAGTGCCGCCGCCGGTGCCGCCTGTGGTGATGCGGCATCTGCCAAACATGCCGGTGGCAATGGCGGCGGGCTTGCTGCCGTTGAGTTGTACGTCCATCACGAAGGTACCGCTGGCGGGGTCTATGCCTTCAGATTTACGTGTAACCGTACCGGTGAATGTTTCATCCGGAAGGGAAGGGGTTTCAACAGTCGCTTTATCGCCGTTGCGGACTTGTGCCCACTCTTTATCGGTAACGCCTATACGAAGTATCCAATGCGCGGTGCGGGCGCCGTTGATCTGTAATATTGGGGTGCCGGCGGTAACATACTGGCCGGGATTGGCCAGTTTACGCAGCACATAGCCGTCCTGGGTGGCGCGGATAGCGGAATAGCTTTTGTTGAACTGCACGGTGCTCAGCTGCTGCCGTGCCATATCCAGCGCGGTTTTGCTGTTCTGCAGCTGCTCCAGCGTAGCTACGCTGTCGTTGTGCAGGTTAAGGGTACGCTGGTAATCGCGTTGCGCTTTTTCCAAAGCCAGTTGCGACTGTTGTACCTGGGCGTCTATTTCCGTGAGATTGAGCGTTGCCAGTACCTGTCCGCTGCGAACAGCGTCGCCTTCTTTTACCGCGATGTGGTGAATGATACCATTGGTTTTGAAGGAGAGGTTCACCTCATCATCGGTGGTGAACTGTCCGGAGGCATGGATAGATCCTGCACTGCCGCTTTTTTCCAGGGCCATCACTTTAACAGGTATCACATCGGTGCTGTCGGCGTTGTTGGCGGCTTGTTGTTGATGGCCGCAGGCAAACAATACCAGGGAGAGGGGAAGTAAAAACAAATTATGTTTCATGGAAGTATGTTTATAGTTGTACGGATTCAATATGATAGGAGGCCTGTGCGCGTTCTACGCTGGCGTAAGCCGTTTGTACCGCCGCCTGTGAAACGGCCATTTGCAGCTGGGCCTGGGTGAGCTGGTTCTGTGCATCGAGCAGTTCGATGTACAATAGCTGTCCTTCTTTGTAGACTTTCAGCTGATCGCGGTAGTAACGTTCTGCGAAAGATAACTGGCTTTGTGCGGTGCCCAGGTTACGCAGGGCGGTGCGATAGTTATTGCCGGCCTGGTATAATTGTAATTGGAGGGCGTCGGTCGTTTGTGCGGTAACGTTATCATTGGCTTGTACGTCGAGGCTGGCTTGCTTAATACGGTACTTGTACTTATGTGCGCCAAACAGTGTCCATTCCATGTTGACGCCAAAAAGGTAGTAGCGTGATTTATCGTCGAAACGGAAGCCCATGGATTGGGAACCCAGGTCCAGGAAAGTGCTGAGGCGTGGGATGATATAGGCTTTTTGCAGTTTTTCGTTTAGCCGGTAGGCGGTAGCGGCGCTTTTGTATTGCAGTAGTTCTTCTCTTCCGCTGATATTGCCATCGGGTATAGGCTGCAGGCGGGTAAGCAGACTGCTGTCCAATGTAATATCGGCATCCAGGTCACGGTTCAGCAGGAAGTTGAAGTAGGCGCGGGCATTCTGTTGTTCGTTCTGTGCCTTGCTGATGGCGGCGTCTGTCTTTTCTTTTTCTGTCTGGCTGCGGTAGAGGGCGGTGTTATTACGGATACCGTTGCGTACCATGCTTTCGTTGATCCGGATGTTTTCCTGTATAAGGGAAAGGGCGTTACGATAAATAGCGACTGCCTGTGATGCCTGGTAATACTGGAAGTAGGCGGTTTTGATGTCCTGCACCAGTTGGCGTTTGTATACGTTGACCGCCGCCTGTTGCCGGGTGATTTGTTCTTTTTTGATCTGCTGGTTGTAATAGATCTCGGCGTTAATCAGCGGCAGACTGGTCCTCAGTTTGGCATCATAGAAGTTATCGGGGTTCAGTAAAACGGACACGTTGTCTACCTGCGGAAACTGGTGACTGCTGGTCAATTGATTCAAACTTTTGTACACCGGGTTGAGCAGGTCGCCGATAGGCATGTCGATGGTACGGCCACCGCCGGATTTGGTGTAACTGGCCAGGAAGGCCACATTCGGACCAAAAAGGCTCCTGGCTTCTTGTAGGGCGGCTAATGATTTATCCAGTTGAAAACGCTGGTCTTTCAGCCCTTTATTGTTGACGAATGCCTGTTGAATGTATTCGTCCAGCTGGTTACTGCCGGTTTGTTTTTCCGGAGAGACAGCGCTCCGCGTGGTATCCCGTGGCAGGGGAGACGCTGTTGCCAGGGCTATTCCCGGGCTTACGCCCCGTCCTGCGTATTGTGCCATCACGCTGAATCCTGCGACCAGCAAGGGTATTAACATTGCTCCTTTTGTGATGAATGTTGACATAATGAACAGTGTTTATTTATCTTGAAAAAAATAAGCCCGTAGGGCTGTTGTTGTCAATGTTTATATACTGAACAGTGTTTAATATTGTCGCTTTAAAAAGGCCACGGATGGCCTTTATGAAGTTAATTTTACTACCGCCGCAAAGTGTTGGCACGTTTTACTGCCGGGGATGTGTTAACATCTTACAGCTGCCAGGTACTCAGTAATGGCATCATCAATGCTGACATTGAGCGCTTTTTCCGGCAGCTTGCACACCTTCAGCCGCGACCGTAAATCCAGGCTGATAAGCCCATGGGCAAAGGCCCAGATAGACATCGCTGCAATCGTCGGATTTTGAAAGCGCAGCAACTTCTTTTCTATGCACTCCGCCACCAGGTGATACAACGCGTCATAGGCAGAATCCCCGTTTTTCCATTTTTCCTCTTCTCCCTCTGCATTCATCGGTGCTTTGATGATAAACATCAGATCGTATAATTCCGGGTTCTCCCGGTAAAAACCGATATAGGCCCAGGCCAGTTGCATCAGTCTTTCCAGCGGCTCCGCAGCGGTTAAACTCCGCGCAAAATGATCCGCCAGCGAGACAAACGCCTCTTTCTGCACGTCGTATAACAGTTCATCCTTGTCTTTGTAATACAGGTAAATAGTGGCAGGGCTGTATTCTATCTTATCAGCTATATTCCGGATAGATACTTTCTCGTAACCCTCTTCCACAAACATTTTCATCGCTGCGTCCACAATGCGCCTGCGCATATCAGCCCGCTCACGCTCTTTTCTTTCTGCAATGCCCATGTTGGAATGTTTACGATGCAAATATACTGAACAGTGTTTATTTTCCAAATATAAATTAAATATTTTGAGAGATGATTGTGCAACTTGTTTTGAATCAACTGTTTAGAATCCCCTCTGGATATCATGCTGTTGCTGATAACCGGTATTGTTGATCTGCTGGTTAATCCGGGTACCAAAAATGCCGACCGGATTGCCCGGATACGACTGTCATTAATGATAATTATCCCAAATCGTATATGGTTCAACGTTAGTAAACATCTCACATTGGAAGGGATTGGTCTTCCCCGGTTTTTGCAGGACTCTTTTCGGCTGGAAACATGTCCGGCCGGTATGCTGTAAAAGGGAGGGGATCTTGTTTATGGTCAGCGCCTGTTTTCAACTGTACCTTACTTCAACCTAACGGCATGTTGTTATGTTGTTATGTTGTTATGAAAGTATCTCCCGCAAAAAGACTATACCTGGGACTGGCTGCCATCATCTCCCTGATGTTGCTGGGCGGATTCCTTGCCTGGTGCACATCTGGCCCTGATCAACCGGTTTCTGCTCCTGTACTTTTCCTGCTCCTGTGTATTGGTTGTGTGTTGATGTATTTTTTTTATAAAGAATTTTATTATGGGCAGATCGTTAGAAAAAAACTGAAAGCCAAACTGCAGGAGGTGCAGGAACAACGGGAAGCCCTATACTGTCAACAGGAAGAACTGCGCCAGTCTAATGATGAACTAAGCCGTCAATCCGAAATTCTGCAGGCATCCGAAGAAGAACTACGGGTACAAGAAGAAGAGCTGCGGCAGGTCAATGCGGAAATGGCGATGAAAAACGCTGAGCTGGAAACCGCCCGTCAGGCCCTGTCGCTCAAAGCTGCTGAACTGGAAGCCAATAGTCGCTATAAGTCTGAATTTCTGGCTAATATGTCGCACGAGCTGCGTACGCCGCTCAATAGTGTGTTGATACTGGCTAAAATGCTGGAGGAAAACAAGGAAGGTAATTTGCTTCCCCGTCAGGTGGAGTATGCAATGATCATGCATAAGTCAGGCTCCGACCTGCTACGGTTGATCAACGAAATTCTCGACCTCTCCAAAATAGAAGCCGGTAAAGTGGAGTTAAACCTGGAACCGGTACGTATCACAGCTATCATCGAAGACCTGGATAATCTTTTCGGGATAGTGGCCCAGGAAAAACAGATTCAATACTCCACGGAAGTAGCCGTGAATGTACCGGCTATCATTATTACGGACCGGCTACGGCTGGAACAGGTCATCCGCAACCTGTTGTCCAACGCTTTTAAATTCACGCCTGCCGATGGCTGTATACGCCTGTTATGGTACATGCAACCGGAAAATGCGCTTTGTATCAGCGTAACGGATACGGGGCCGGGTATTCCTGCAGAAAAACAGCAACTCATTTTTGATGCTTTTCACCAGGGCGATGGCGCCACTACCCGCAAATACGGCGGTACAGGGCTGGGGCTGTCCATCAGCCGGGAACTGATGCTGCTGCTCAAAGGGGAAATACACCTGGAACATAGTAGTCCGCAAGGCAGTACCTTTACCATAATACTACCCCTGCACGGAATGTCATCGGAACTTCGCGACGATGCAGGTCAGGCTGAACAGAATGCCATCGTACACCTTCCTGCCGAATACAAAGATGCTTCCCATCACCATGCTGCTAACGGCCAATCGGTGCTGCTCATCGGAACGGAAATGTTTTCCGAAACATTGAACATACCTCATGACAGGGTGGTCAATATCACGGCTGCAGCCACTTTATTGTCCATTAGAAAATATAGCTGCATTGTGCTGGATATGGGGTTGCACCTGGAAGAAGGAAAAGTTTCGCTGATATCCTTACTGGAAATGAACACTATAGCCCCTACGCCTGTTATTGTATATATTGATGAAGATATATCTGCTTCCGAAGAACAACAGTTAAGGAAACAGGTAGCGGCTATTATCCGTAAAACCCCATTTCCGACAGACCGCCTGAAAGATGAGCTGGAAAGGCTGCGTAATGAAGAAAATCCCCCGGTAGTTGCTCCCCGCCGGATGGGAAATAAAGCTAAAAATGTATTGACAGGAAAACAGGTACTCCTGGTAGATGATGATATGCGTAATGTGTTTTCCATCAGCGCCCTGCTGGAAGAGCAAGGGGTGAATGTACTCACGGCTGCTGACGGTAAGGACGCCCTGGCAGTGCTGCAGGAGCACCACAAAGTGGACCTGGTGCTGATGGATATGATGATGCCGGAAATGGATGGTTTTGAGGCCATCCGGCATATTCGTACAAACCGGCGCTGGATACAACTGCCAGTCATCGCTATTACGGCCAAGGCCATGCCGGGCGACCGGCAGCAGTGCCTGGACGCGGGCGCATCAGATTACATTGCAAAACCTGTTGACAGTAATCAACTGCTGTCACTCCTGAATACATGGTTATACTGAAAATCATTAAGACCCCATACCTGTGATGAAAGACATTGACAACGAAGAATTGGATGTACTGGTTAGCCTTATTCACCGGCAATATGGCTACGATTTCAGTGACTACGCCCCCTCTTCCCTGAAGCGGCGCTTCCTGCGCTTTATGGACCATGCTGCCATAGAGGAAGTAGGGGAATTAACCTCCCGCCTGCAACAGGATGCTGTCTTCTTTGAACGCATGACCCAGTTCATTACGGTCAATGTAACGGAAATGTTCCGCGATCCGCTTTTCTACAGGGCTTTGCGGGAACTGGTACTGCCACGGCTGGCTACCTATCCCATCATCAAAATATGGCATGCCGGCTGCGCTACCGGAGAAGAAGTATTTTCTATGATCATACTCCTCCGCGAAGCCGGTCTGCTGGAACGCTGCCGCATTTATGCGACGGACCTCAATGCGCTTAATCTCGACAAGGCGGAGAAAGCGTTTATCCCACTGAAATGTATGAAAGACTATACCCAGAACTACCAGCAGATGGGGGGGATGGAAGATTTTTCCGGGTACTATACTGCCGATCATGAACACGCGATTATCCATCCTACACTTCGCCGTAACGTCGTTTTTTTTCAGCATAACCTGGTCACTGATCAGGTGTTTAACGAGTTTCAGCTCATCTGCTGCCGCAACGTGTTTATCTATTTTAACCGGCAACTGCAGGAGAGGGTACTGCGCTTGTTTTACGATAGCCTGGCCCCCCTGGGATACCTCACACTGGGCTTGAAGGAATCCATGCTGTTCTCCGGGGAACACCGGCGCTTTGAGCCTGTCAGCGCCGCCTACAAAATTTTCAGACGTAAAAACTAACTATTGAAAAACATCTCACCATATGATATGATTGCTATTGGCGGCTCAGCCGGAAGTTTACCCGTGCTGGCGGCGTTGCTGGAGCAATTACCGGCTTCCGTCAACGCTACCATGATGATTATTGTACACCGCCTCAAAAATGTGGTCAGTGATCTGGACAGGCTCCTGTCTTTCAAAACACCTATCATAGAACCGGATGATAAAGAAACCATACTGCCACACCGGATATATCTGGCGCCACAGAATTATCACCTGCTGGTAGAAAATGAGGATGCCTTTGCGCTGGATTATGCGGAAGCACTGCATTACAGCCGGCCTTCCATCGATGTGAGTTTTGCGAGTGTGGCAGCGGTATATGGCCCCCGGGCATTGGGTATCCTGCTGAGCGGCGCCAGTAAAGACGGCGCGGAAGGATTACAAAGCATCATCGCTGCCGGCGGAACAGGTATCGTACAGGATCCTGAGTCGGCTTTATTTGATACCATGCCCCGGGCGGCGCTGGAACTTTGTCCGGAAGTATTACCCATGAGTCTGGATGCGATGGTACATTTTTTACAGGAATTTAAAATCAGCGCCACCCATGATCAATAAGCTTCCTCCACATTTTTCCATTTTACTGGTAGATGATAAAATGGAGAACCTGATTTCCCTGCAACGGATGCTGGAAGGGGATAACCGGCGCTTTTACAGCGCTACCTCGGGTAATGAAGCACTGAAAATAGTGCTCCGCAACAATGATATAGGCCTCATTCTCCTCGATGTGCAAATGTCTGAAATGGATGGTTTTGAAGTGGCCCGCCTGTTACAACTTAATCCCAAAACCCGCGATATCGCTATCATCTTCGTAACGGCGATCAACAAAGATGAACAAAATGTGATACGGGGCTTCACTACCGGTGCGGTAGACTATCTCTCCAAACCATTGGATGTAAACGTTACCAGGGCAAAGGTCAACGTGTTTGAAAAATTGTATTTCTCCCGGCTGGAATTAAAAAATGTCATCGCGGAAAAAGAAAAAATCAACAAACAGCTGGAACGGTTTACCTACATGGTGGCACATGACCTGAAATCGCCGTTGGCGGGAGCAATCAGCTTGTTGTCGATGATTAATGAAGAAGATTGTATACAACAATCTCCCGAAATAAAAGATCAGATGAGCACGGTACTGAGTGCCACGCATCATCTCACGGAAATGATCGTTGGCATCCTGGACGATGCCCGCCAAACGAACAACGCGGATATAGCAGAACTCGTAGATGTGAACCTGTTAATCACAGACATCACGCGTTTGTTGTTCCCTCCAGCCCATATCCGCATCCACACGGAAGGGCCGTTGCCCGTTGTCACCGCCAGAAGGCTGAAACTGCAGCGGATATTCCAGAACCTCCTATCCAACGCTATCAAATACAACGATAAAACAGACGGCCGTATAGCGGTGGGAGTGGCCGACCAGGGAGAGTTCTACGAATTTTATGTCAAAGATAACGGGCCGGGTTTACAGCAACGGGATACCGACCGGGTATTCCGGCTGTTTGAGCGGTTGGACTACCATGGGGACGAAGAAGGCTCCGGTATAGGCCTGAATATCTTTAAAATGCTGGTGGAAGAACAGGGAGGCAAGGTATGGGTAACGTCTGAACCGGGCCAGGGCAGCACCTTCTATTTTCTGTGGCGTAAAACATAGCGGCTGCTATTCTTCGAAAATCCAGAGCCTGCCATTGATCCGTTGGGAAGCAACGGGTATACAGGACACCCGGTAGGTTTTAGGCGCGGCCCCTTCCAGCTTCCATTCCCAGCCGGTAATCGCATTTTCCGGTGATGCAAACAATTGTATGGAGGTATTGTAGAGATCTTCTGTGTTCACTGCTTTATTGCGCAGGTGGGTCATTGCGTCTGAAAGAATGGCTGGCAGCTGTTCGCCGGGTCCGGCCAATTCCAGGATGTCCGCGGCTTTCTGATTTACCCAACCCGCATATCCGTCACTGTTAATGAATACGACCGCATGCGGCAGGCTGTGCAAAATGGCGGCAAAACGGATGGCAATGCCCTGAAAATACAGCCGCTCCTGTGTTTGGCTGAGTATCTCTTTTAATCGCAGCCGGATGGTTTCCATACAATCCTGGAAACCCGGCTCAAATTCCTGGGGATCAGACCATGCCAGTACCAGCACACTATGATGTGGTTCTATGTTAACCGGCATTACAACGGCACACAGCAGGTCGCGCAGCTGTTCCTTTAAAGGGTTATCTGCCGGAATGGTAGGCCAGTAAATAGTTTTGAAAGCATTGCGGTATAGCAGTTGTCGCACCGGGTCGGGGTTTACCACCGCTCCGGCAAGAAAATTAGGGGAGGCATTTTTGACTTTCGCGGTATGCTCATTTTCAAATTCCAGTTGCAATACTACATCAGCCTGCAACAAGTTTTTGATCAGTGAGATACTGAATGCAAGAAAGGAAGAAATATGTTTCTCCTTGTCCCAGCGGCTGGTCTGGTTAATGAATTCGAGTGCTTTACTTTCCCATTTACTCACGGTATAAAGATTAAAAACTGAATAAACTATAGAAATGATTGCAATGCGTGGATCACTTCATCGGGTGCGCTGATCTGCGGGAAATGGCCTTGCGCATTTATTTGAATCCTGGTGCTGCCGGGAATATGCCGTTCCATGTATTCACTGACGACTGCTGGAACAGCGATGTCGTCTGCGGTCTGAAGTATAAAAGTTGGGTGCGATACTTTCGGTAACTCCTGCCGTTGGTCCAGCAGGAAAATAGCCTTGGCTACCCCCAGCGCAATGTCTGGGCGCAAAGCCTGCAACGAACGGGCAAACTGCTCCGCCAGTGCCGGCCGGTCGCTGTTACGCATGGCCAACGCTGAAAAGCCAATGATCCACGCTTCATAATTGGTTTGTATGGCTTCGAATAATGCCTGAAGGGAAGCGTTGTCAAAACCACCGGTATATGAAGTGGCCGGATCGTCCTGGTAGCGCGGACTGGAGCCGATCAATACCAGTTTGTCGAACAGCTCCGGTCGCCGGTTGGCGGCCATCAGCCCTATCATACCACTCACAGAATGACCGATATAGGTAGTAGGAGTGCCTTGTGAAAAGGTCATAATATCCATCAGGTCTGTTACATAACCCTCCAGGGTGGCATAACGTTCATAGCTATACGAAGATATGTCCGATTGCCCGCCGCCGATATTATCATACAGCACAATACGATAACGCTCTTCAAAGGCGGGAATGATCCGGGAAAAAGACTGTTGGTCTACGCCGAAGCCATGACCAAAAACGAGGGTCTCGCTGGCCTGTGGATTACCGGCAAAATGGATATTATGTTTCTTGCTAAGATCCATTGGTCAAATCTGGTCTTTTGAGAAGCTGAAAACAGTTGGTTTCATAACAATGGTTAAATATAAGTAAATAGTTCCGTTCGGAACTATTTACTTACGGCCAGTACCCGGAAGGTGCCTGGCTTGATGGGAGCTTTCCCGTCGGCACCGGCAGCCCCCCTGTCGGCCACGGGCAGGAATACGGTATGGGTAAGGGGATCTACGGTCAGCGTTTTTGCCCCTTTGGCGGTGGGCACATGCGCTACCAGCTGGTATTTGTCCGCTGTTTGTTGCTGGTAAACAGATAAGGTGCCCTCACCATTGGAGGCAAATATGGTTTGGGTAGCACTGTCATAGGCTACGCCGTCGCAACCGTCGCCAATCGGTAAGGTGGCTATGATCCTGCCGTCACGATCGTCGAGTACGATCATCACCTTATTGTCGCAGCCGGCGAAGAGCCGGTGACGTACCGTGTCAATGGCCAGCCCGGTAGGTGCTTCTCCTTTGCCCAACGGCCATTCGTGGATCACCCGGAAATTGTTCATATCTGCTACGGCAATACGGCTTTTATCTTCCAGGTTCACAAACAGGCGCCCTTTCCCATCGGAAACAGCTGTTTCAGGCCGCGCCTGTAAGGGAACGGTAGCGACCACTTTTAAGGTATTGGGGTTGATCACGCTGAGGTCTTTGCTGGCACCATTACAGGTAATCACTTTGTCGGAGAAGGTCTCAAACAGGATGGCATCTGGATTACCGCCAACAGGGATTTCTCCCAGCACCTGGTTGTTATGCAGATCGAAAACGGTCACCGTATTGAGCTTGCCATTACTGGTGAAACCTTTGCCAAACGGAACCGCGAAGGCGGCGCCATGTACGCCGGTCGTATGCGGAATTTCGCCCACTGCCGCGCCGCTGGCTTTGTCCAGGATGTTCACTTCGGTGCCATGTGCCACATACAATTGCTGGGTGACAGGGCTCAGGGCGATATAATCCCATTTACCATCTCCTTTTACGGGATAGGTGGCAGATACATGCCAGGAAGTTGTTTGCGCGGACGCTGCGGTAATGGTAACCAGCAGCGCAGGCAACAATAGTTTTTTCATATAGAGGTGCTTTTGGATTCCAAAAATCTGCTTTAATTCTGGAGAGAAACTGTAGGCGGAATATTATCTTTGCGGCCATGAAAGCGTTTATTTTCGATCTCAACGGAACCATGATCAACGACATGGAATATCACCTCGATGGCTGGCATAGTATGTTAAACAAGCTGGGAGCCAACATGAGCCGCGAGGAAGTAAGAGGCCACATGTATGGTAAAAATGAAGAACTGCTGATGCGTATCTTCGGAAAGGACCGTTTCTCCCTGCCCGAAATGCTGGACATCGCCCATCAAAAGGAAGTATTGTACCAGGAAGCTTTTCGTCCGCACCTGTCATTGATTGCCGGTTTGCCGGAATTCCTCCGGGAGGCTGCCGCTCAACATATTCCCATGGCCATCGGTTCTGCGGCCAATAATTTTAATATCAGTTATGTACTTGATAACCTGCAGCTCCGTCATTTCTTCAAAGCGGTAGTGGGCGCAGAAGATGTGGAGACCAGCAAACCCAATCCGGAAGTGTTTCTCAAATGTGCGGCTGCTTTAAATGTAGCCCCAACGGATTGTATCGTGTTTGAAGATGCGCCCAAAGGTGTGGAGGCCGCGCTGAACGCTGGTATGGAAGCTATTGCCTTAACGACCATGCATACACGGGAAGAATTTGCCGCTTACAATAATATCCGTGCCTTCGTAACTGATTATACTGATCCTGCATTGCAGCAGCTGATAACAACAACGGTGTAACTGCGGCGATAATTTTTTTATTATCGCCCGGGTGGCATAAATTGCCGGCATCAACTGTTAAGCTGCTATGAAATATCATACCGGGTGGTCATCCCTACAGGTAACTGTCGAAAATATCATATTCGGTTTCGACGGTCAGGACCTGAAACTTTTACTGGTTAAGCATCCTGATAATACCCTGAAAAACAGGTGGTGTTTGCCCGGTGACAGTCTGCAATCCAGGGAAAATTTTGATCAAACGGCAGCCCGCATCCAGCGGGCGCTGACAGGCCGTGAAAAAATCCACCAGGAACAACTGGGCGCCTTTGGTCCGTTCAAACACAGTACCGGCGAACGTGCCGCTTCTGTTGCCTATTTCACGCTGATGTATATACGCAGTGAAAAACTGTCGACGTTGCATCGCTTCCGTCCGGAATGGCACCTGTTTCATGAACTGCCGCCATTATCAACAGCGCATCGCGGTATCCTGCAAACAGCCCTGGAACATATCCGCTATAAGTCGGCGGCTCAACCGCTGTTGTTCAAACTGCTGCCACCCAAATTCACCATTCCCCAACTGCAACAGCTATACGAAACTATACATAACCGCACCTTCGATAAACGTAACTTCAGCCGCAAAATGCTGGCTTCAGGCACGTTGGTAAAACAAACCGATAAGGAGAAAATAAGCTCGAAAAGAGGGGCGTATTACTATATGCTGAAGCATTGAGGTGGTATCAAAAAAATGGGACCAACCTTTCGGTCAGCCCCATTCAACACAGTTAAAACAATCATCGCTCATCAGCGTAAGCAGTGATAATCATGTTCATCACCGTTTCAGGTTCATTGCGCGCAATATCTTCTTAAATATCTCATTGTTTTCATACACGCCCTGGAACTCCTGGCTGTTAGGCCCATAAGCAAAAACCATCACCGGGATACCGGTATGGTCATTTGTGGCAAAATGGCCGCGCAGGGTACCGTTGGCTATGTTGCCATCCATCAATGCCAGCCCGCCGGTTTCGTGATCGGCGGTAACGATGATGGTCGTTTGTTTGTCTTTATCGGCAAAACGAAGTGCTTCTCCGATAGTATCGTCGAAGTCCAGCATTTCACGGACGAGGTAGTCGAGATCGTTATGATGACCGCCATGGTCGATACGGGAACCTTCTACCATCAGGAAGAAACCTTTACCGGAGGCGTTGAGCTGCTGTAGTGCTTTTTTAAGCGCTTCTTTCAGGTATGCACCACGACCGTCGCGCATGGAGGTGACGGTTTTATCGGAGAGTATCACGAGGGTACGGCCTTGTGTGGCGGCATCCCAGGCGTTAAGATCGTCATAGAAACGAATACCGGATTGGGCAAGAGTTTGACGAAGGTCACCCTTGATATCACGGGCCATATCTTCTTTACCACCGCCAACGGCCAGTTGCAGTTTGCTGGCAATCAACTGCTGGTGAAGGGTTTGGGTGTTATCGCGGTCAGCGGTGTGACCATAGAATGCGGCGGGGGTAGCGCCGGTAATTTCCTCGGTAACGATAACGCCGCTGGCAATGCCTTTGGCAGCCAGTATCTCCGGTATAACAGGAATGGCGTGGTAGGTATTGTCCATGCCTATTTCTCGGTTATTGGTTTTGGTACCTCCGCTGAGAGCGGTGGCGCCGGCGGCGGAGTCGGTGTGGTAGTTATCGGTAGAGGCGGTTTTGGATAAGCCCAGCTGCCGCATCTGGAAGAGGTTGAGCGCGCCCTTGTTGGCGGTATAACCGGCAAACATCTCAGCAAGACCGGTACCATCGCCGATGAACAGGATCACGTTTTTTGATTTGACGCGGGTAGCATCGGAGGCGAAGGTGGGAGTGTAAACCGCATGGGTCGGAAGATTCCCGGTAGTGGTGGCGGCGGTGTTTTTAAGCACATCGGCCAGGTCTTCGGGGTAATCGGTACCAATCACATCTACACCGAGGTCCATCAGTTTATAGTAACAGGTTCTGGCAGATGGGGCGCCCCAAAAGCGGAAAGGAAAGCCCTGTTGATGTACTTTGGCAATGACTTCCTTTACTTTTTCCAGTTCAGCCGGCAGAAAGGTGCCTTTGCCGTTCCATTTGCTGTACAGGTGAAAATCGTTGCTTACCAATGCTACGCGTTGTTTCACGGCAGCAGGGTAAGTGCTGTCCGGCCTGCCATCGAAGAAAAACATTTTATCGAAGTCAGACCAGGCGCTTACCGGTGGCAGGTTACCGGAAAGAATGATTTGCACCGCATGGGGATTTACCGACGGATCAAAATACTGACGATAGGGCGCCAGCAGGGTTTGTAAGGCCTGCAGGGTAGGTATGCCGGCGGTTTTGATGTCTACTAACAGGCGTAATGGTGTGTTGTCTGCATAGGCTTTGCCATCGTTGAGGGCAAACTGCCGGATGACCGGCTCCAGGTATAGTGAGGTAAAGGTTCGGTTGAACCGGATGTCTTTGTTATCATGCGCTACATACAACTGGCCGTCTTTCAGGTGAATGTCTGCCTCAATGTAACCAAACTGCAGGGCCGCAGCCTGATAAAAAGGCATTTTCCGCTCATAGTCGTTGTGGGAATGCGCATTGGCGAGGGTGTAGGTTTTCGTTTGGGCGTAGGTGTTAACCGACAACCATACGCTGCATAAAAGAATGATTTTTTTCAATTGTCTGGATTTTAACGACTTAACGTATGAAAAAAGAAGGGCAAAGGTAATGGCTG
The DNA here is from genome assembly GCF_014529935.1 of Chitinophaga qingshengii. Lineage (GTDB taxonomy): Bacteria > Bacteroidota > Bacteroidia > Chitinophagales > Chitinophagaceae > Chitinophaga > Chitinophaga qingshengii. The sequence continues at coordinate 1,333,249 of NZ_JACVFC010000001.1, read as the reverse complement.
ACGATGTTCCCGTATTTTATGTTTATGTTAATTGTCTGGCCTCTATGCCTGTAGAAAATCGATTTAGGTATCGGTTGTAAAAAAAATGGACTACAGTGTAGGCCAGTTTTGAACCAGTTCTTTGAGCAGCCGTTGACCTTCCAGCCATTCACCTATTCCGGAACTGGCATTAATATGCCCTTTGGGACCGGCATTCACAAAACGGCTGCCCCAATGATTAGCAAAGAAGGAGGCGCGGGTAATGTTACAATATTCGTCATTGGTACTGGCTACCACAATACTGCGAAAAGGAAGTTCCTGTAAGGGGATAGGAGAGAAGCCGCTGGCTGCAGCGGGAAAATCCGGCCTTTCTGCATCTGCAGGGGCTACCAGCAACGCGCCGGTAATAGGCAACCGCGTTTGTTGCGCCCAATGCGCCATGGCAATACAGGCAAGACTATGCGCTGCGATCACTACCTGCGGGCCGGCTTCAGCCACCGCCGCTTCTATTGCCGCTACCCAGTCTGCACATACCGGCGCATCCCACGAACGTTGTTCGATTCGCCGGGTACCCGGTATAGCCTGCTCCCAAAGGGTTTGCCAGTGCAACGGACCGGAACTGCCCAGCCCGGGGGCAGTCAGTACTTTTATTTCCATGACAGATGGTTGTGAAAGTTTAAGTTGGTTGCTGAAGATAGCGCTTTTGCCTCATTTCAGAAAATGCGCCCTCTCGGGTAACAGGAACAATATTATTCCCTGGGCTTTCATCCCGTTAATGATAGAAAGCCAGGCCGTAAAAACAAGATTCTTTGCGTGCTTTGCTGCTTTGCGCCTTTGCGAATAAAAAAAGGTCGAAAGAATTCGACCTTTATCGCTAAAATTCCACGTTATGGCACTCAGGTCCATAAAAAGTTGAATCAGTTATCTTCCGGCAAGCCGGGATATATATAATTGATTGAATACAATTAATTGAGTACAAAAGTAGGTGATGCTAAATCCATTGTCAAGTATTTAGCAGATATTATTTTGTTAAAAGACAAATGGGCACTATTAACAATATATGCCTATAATTTAATACGATAGTATTATGAGGTCACCGGTATAATCCGTACTTTATCGCCCAATTCCATGTATGATGAAACGTTTTTTATACGCCATAGCCGGCAGCGCTGTCATAGCCGGCTCCGTTCAAGCCCAGCAGAAAGGCCAACAGCCCAGGGTTACCCTGGATTATCACTACAATTACGAACATAAGAAAGATAAAGCCGGCAATACCATCCGCTGGCATTATACCTGGGAAGAACAGGAAAGCGGCGGTTTCTCCCTGTGGGGACATATCTTCGATTCGCTCGGTGTCCGGCGCGATACGCTTCACGACGCCCCTACGGCGGCCAACCTCCGGAACACCGATATTTATATGATGGTAGACCCGGACACGGACAAAGAATCGCCCCGGCCGAATTATATGACTCCCGCAGCGGCTAAAGTTATCTACAACTGGGTAAAGGCCGGAGGAGTGCTGGTACTGCTTCAAAACGATTCGCTCAATGCGGAGTTTGATCATTTTAACCTGCTCAGCGAACAATTCGGTATCCATTTTAACGGCGATAGCCGCAACCGCGTTCAGGGCCGTAACTGGGAACAGGGTGCTTTTATACTGCCACCCGACCATGAGATTTTCCCGGGCGTAGGAAAAGTGTATATCAAGGAATTATCCTCCCTTACTATAAAATCCCCGGCCAGAGCGGTTTTTACGGACAACGGCTATACGGTGATGGCGGTGGCCAAAGTAGGGAAGGGTACTGTATTTGCCGTGGGCGATCCCTGGTTCTATAATGAATACGTAGATGGAAAAAGGCTGCCGGCGGAATACCACAACTACCAGGCTGCCGCTGCCCTCACAGCCTGGCTCAAAAAACAGGTGCCGGCCAAACGTTAGGGTTTTGTCTGCAGAAATTGCAGGTTCCTGCGGATACCGGCGTATTTGCTGCGCTTGAGCGGGGAATGCCGGAAAATCTCCCGGAATGCTTCTTCTGTCATGTCTTCCCAATCCTGCGTGCTGAAATTGAGAATAGCGGGTACAGGGGTAAAGGCGGCTTCGGAATGCGCTTTGGAAAAACGGTTCCACGGACACACGTCCTGGCAGGTATCACACCCAAACATCCAGTCGTCAAACTGTCCCTGCATCTTCTCCGGAATCAGCTGCTCCTTCAGCTCTATAGTGAAATAGGAAATACAACGGCTGCCATCTACCACCCCCGGCGATACCAGCGCCCCGGTGGGACAGGCATCCAGGCAACGGGTACAGCTGCCGCAGTAGTCGCCCACCGGACCGTCATATTCCAGCGGTATATCCGTGATCAGCGTGGCAATGAAAAAGAATGACCCGGCCTGTTTGTGAATCAGGTTGCCATTTTTACCGATCCATCCCAGCCCGCTGCGCCGCGCCCAGGCCCGCTCCAATACAGGAGCAGAGTCTACAAAGCCGCGTCCCTGCACCGGACCGATATGCTCCTGCATACGCAACAGCATGGTTTTCAGCCTCGCCCGTATTACCTCATGATAATCCTGCCCGTAGGCGTACTTGGAAATTTGAGGGGCGTCCGGCCGCTGCCGCTCGGAAGGGAAATAATTAAATAATAAGGTGATCACCGACTGCGCCCCTTCGACCAGTTTACGGGGATCTATCCGCTTATCGAAGTGGTTCTCCATATATTGCATGTTGCCATGCATTCCCTTATGAAGCCATTGTTCCAGCCGTCGCGCATCATCGTCCAACTGCTCCGCCCGGGCAATGCCGCAATGGTCAAATCCCAGTTCCGCCGCCAGCTGTTTAATGTATAAGGTGTTGTTCATCCCTGCAAAATTAAGCATAGTGATACATAATTTCCATTATCTTAGTAATTCAATCCCCCTATACCTGTATGAATCGCAAGTCTGGTTTATTAACCTTTATACTGGGTTGTTGGTGTGCCATAACAACCCTGGCCCAGGACGCCAAAATCAAATATGGTAAGATAGATAAGGAAGATTTTAATGTAACCCCGGTGGCCGGCGATTCCGGCGCTCACGCGATCATTTTGTCGGATATCGGTTCTTCCCGCTTTGAATCTGATGGAAATGGACTCCGCCTGGCTTTCAAACGCCACACCCGTATTAAAATCATCGACCAAAACGCTTACGACCTGGCGACGGTGAAAGTCCGCCTGTATAAAGGCAGCTCCGAGGAGGAGAAAGTCCAGAACCTGAAAGCGTCTGCCTATAACCTCGAAAACGGGGAAGTGGTGGAAACCAAAATAGATAGCAAAAATATCTTCACCGATAAACAGGATAAAAATTATGTCGTCCGCAAATTCGCGATACCGGCGGTAAAGGAAGGAACGATTATAGAATACACCTATACCATTCATTCTCCTTACTTCCAATACCTGCGTGACTGGGAGTTCCAGGGCGAATACCCGGTCCGCTATAGTGAATACAGTGTAGGAATACCTGAATATTTCGATTATATACAAATTCCGCAGGGATATGAAAAATTCGACTTCACCAAGGAAGCGAGCCGCACTACCATGACCTTCCGCTCGGAAAGGAACGGCGCTACCTCGGCCTCTGAAGTATTTACGGTAACGCCGTCTGTAATGATTTACAAATGGACGCTGAAAAACGTAAAGGCTATCCGGCATGAAGATTTTATCACTACACTGGACAACTACACCAACAAGGTAGAATTCCAGCTATCTTCCATCAATTGGCCCAACCAGCCTCCTAAGCCTGTACGCAGCACCTGGCCCAAACTGATGGAGGAACTGATAAAGGACGAAAACTTCGGCTCCGCCCTGGGCAATAACAACGGCTTCCTTGCCGATGTGGTAGATGGCCTCGTAAAAGATGCTAAAACAGACGAGGAAAAGGCTGCTGCTATCTATCATTGGGTGAGAAGTAATTTTACCTGTACCCAGTCTTACGGCGTTCATATTTTCAGGAGCCTGAAAACCATCTTCAACAGTAAAAATGGTACCGTTCCTGAAATCAATCTCCTGCTGGTGGCGATGCTGAAACGCGCGAAGATGGATGCTTACCCCGTGCTCCTCAGCACCCGGAATAATGGTTATATCTACCCGTTCTACCCGCTGATGTCCCGCTTTAACTACACCATTGCGAGTGTACGTATAGGCGATAAGGTTATCAGCATGGATGCATCTGATCCATTCCTGGGCTTCGCCCGGCTGGCGGGCAAATGCTACAACGGACCTGCCCGTATCGTGGATGAAGAGGCTTCCGGTGTTTCTTTTGAGGCGGATTCCCTGCGGGAACAGAAATTCACCAGCGTGATGTACGGTGCCATTAAAGATGGTATGATGGAAGGTTCTTTCCAGCAAAGGCTTACCTACTTTGAGTCTTACGCAGTGCGTAAAAAAGTACAGGAAAAAGGTCAGGATGAATACTTTGAAGGTATCCGTAAAGGGTTTGCGGGTGACCTGGAAATGTCCAATAAAGAGATTGAAGACCTGAAAGCACTGGAAACCCCGGTAATGGTGAAATTCGACTTTAAGGTGAGACTGGATAACAAGGACCTGATATATATAAACCCCATGTTCACCGAAGGTACCAGCCGTAATCCGTTAAAGTCGGCGGAACGGAAATTCCCGGTGGAAATGAATGCTGTCTTTGATGAAATCTACTCTTTCAATATGGAGGTCCCGGAAGGATATGTAGTGGATGAGCTGCCGAAAGGATCCATGGCAAAGTATAATGAAGATGAAGGGCTCTTCCAGTACCTGATCCAGAGCGATGGCAGTCACATTCAGCTACGTTCCCGGGTGAAACTGAATAAAGCCAACTTCCCGCCGGAAGAATATGAAAATCTGCGGGCATTCTTCGACCTGGTGGTGAAAAAACAAGCAGAACAGATTGTGTTAAAAAAGAAAAAATAACCCATGTACAAATTATTGTCGTCTCTTGTGCTGGCAACACTTTGCAGCACCAGGCTGATGGCCGGTGATCCGGTGTACCCTGTGAAGGCTATTCCGGACTCCATCATGAAAAATGCACACCTTGTAAAACGGTTTGAAGAAGTCAATCAAACCATTGTCAGCCCCAGGGAAGTAATCGTAGTGAGCCGCTTTGTACTCACAGTGCTGGACCAGACAGGCGCCGAGGAAACTACCATGAAGGCTGCTTATAATAAGCTGACTGAGATAAGGTCTATGAGTGGTGCATTATATGATGCGGAAGGAAAACTGATAAGACGGATGAAGCAGTCCGACATCAAAGACCGGAGCATGGTTGGCGATGGAAACCTGATGACAGATACCCGTTACAAAGAGCACCGGTTTTATCATAACATATACCCCTATACGATTGAGTATGAGCTGGAAGAAAGACACCGGAGCGCCTTTTATCTCGAATCCTGGTTGCCGCAACCACAGGACGACTATACGGTAGAACAGTCAAAGTTTACCCTGACAGCACCGGCAGATTTTAAAGTACGGTTCCTGGAGACAGGCTGTAAGGTGCAGCAGACTACGAACGAAAAAGGAAAAGTGACCTACACCTGGGAAGTGAAAAACTTACCCGCCTATAAAGCGGAACCTTATTCAAAAGGATTTACACAATTGTCAACCAATGTGCAGCTGGGACCAACCGCTTTCAAACTGGACGATTACGAAGGCGATGCCAGTACCTGGGAAGGATTAGGTAAGTTCGTTTATGCACTCAATGCTGGCCGGGACGAATTGCCGGACAATATGCGGCAGAAAGTACAGGAACTGACCGCCGGTTTAACCACCAACGAACAAAAGATAAGGGTGCTGTACAAATGGTTGCAGCAAAACTATCGTTACATCAGTATTCAATTGGGTATTGGCGGGATGCAGACATTCGATGCAAAAACCGTGGCTGCCAAAGGATATGGTGATTGTAAGGCATTGTCTAATTATATGATGGCCATGCTGAAAGAAGCAGGTGTTAAATCATACTGCGCACTGGTAAGCGCCGGACCAAAGGCGCGTTATGTGAATGAACAGTTCCCTAAAAATTACTTTAATCACATGATCCTCTGCGTGCCGGGTAAAGATACTACCTGGCTGGAATGTACCAGCCCAACTACATCTATGGGCTACCTAAGCTCATTTACCTCCAATCGTGCGGTGTTACTGATTACGGAAGAAGGCGGAAAACTGGTGCATACGCCCACGCTGACCATGCAGCAAAACCGCCAGCATCGTACCATAAATGCGGTGATGCAGGATAACGGGGACCTGAAATTATCTGCGACGACCACCCGTACGGGCGAAGAACAGGATGATCTGCATGACGTATTACATGCCTACAGCAAAGACAAACAATTGGAACGCATACGCCGGACCCTGGAACTTGCCAGCTATGATGTAAGTAAATATGAATGCCTGGAGAAATCTTCGCTGATACCTGAGATAGACGAACAACTGGAAATTAGCAGTAACGCCTATGGCTCCGTAACGGGTAAACGTATTTTTGTGCGTCCCAATATCCTGAATCATGAAATCGGTAAACTGGAACAGGACAGCAGCCGGGTATCCGACGTAGTACTCAAATACGCCTTTTCCCATGTTGATTCTGTCAGCATTACCGTACCAGCGGGTTATAAAGCGGAATCAGTACCGGCGCCTGTTGCCCTGCAAACAAAATTTGGGAACTACAGCGCCATCACTGCCATGAAAGGCAATACCATTACCTATATCCGCAGACTGGAAGGAAACGCAGGCACCTTCCCGGCTTCCGAATACAACGAGTTCGCCAAATTCTGCACCGCCATCTATCGCGCCGATCGCAACCGGATGGTGCTGGTAAAAGAATAACAAAAACAAAAACGCACAAAAGACAAAGCGGTTGACATCCACATGTCAACCGCTTTGTCTTTTATATCAATGATCTTCGCTTCAATCTCCCCTAATCAGCGAAATCAGCAAAAATCATGTTTATCAGCGTTACTTTTCGCGCACACTCACTGAAATATGCCTGTCTTTTTTCCGCTCGTCATCCGGAGCGGTAGCTGCAGCTTTGGCAAACTGGGAGCCGTATCCTTCTGCACCAAGCAGTTGTTTCATATCCGTCTTCTCGTTTTTAAGCGCTGTTTCCACGGCGGTAGCGCGTTCCTGCGACAGTTTCAGGTTTTTGGTGCTATCACCGGTACGGTCGGTATAACCGCCGATCTTGATCTTAGCTTTCGGGAATGCTTTGAGGATCGCGGCGATGTTATTCACCTGTGTCATACTCTCGGTAGTAAGTTCTGCACTGCCGGTTTTGAAATTGAGATTATCAAAATCGAACCATACGTCTTTTCCGGCGGGGCGGGAGTCATCTTTAAGGAAGGTCACCAGCTGATCTTCGATACCGCCTTTATAAGCCTGTAATACTTTGCCGTCGGGCAGGGTAACCTGTATGCTTTCACGGCTTACTACCGGACCTCCTTCTGTAACATGGTTGGCGGCAGAGTCAGCCAGCTGGCTGGTGGTGATGCTGTCGCTGACAGGCGTACTTTCCGGATTCTTGCCACCGCAACCTTTCATTAAATACCATAATAATACGATGGCTACCAATAGCAGCAGGAGAGACCATATCCAGCGGCCGCCTCCGCTTTGTTTAACGGCGTTGACGGTGCTGTTGGCTGCGCCGGCAGCGGCGCCCATGCCGGCGGCACCCAGACCGGCAGCGAGGCCGCCCAGTTTTTTACCCAGGTCTCCCAGACTGGAGAGCCCCAGTATACCGGCCAGGTTGAGCCCGCCCGGCACGGCGTTTAATATGCTGTCTTTTTGGGTGTTCAGAAAAGAAAGGAACGAATTAGGCGTCAGGTTGTTCTGTGTCGCATATTGCCCTACCGCACCTAAAGTGGCCGGAGCAGCCGTTTGTAATAAAGTGCTGGCAGAAGATTCCTTGATGCCCGCAAAAGAGGATAACATGCCTGTAATAGAACTGATTTTATCCCCAAAAAGGCTGCGTAACAAATCGCCTCCCTTGGCCAGCAGGCCGCCACCACCGCTTTGTAACGCTCCGGCCACCACGGATGGATTGGCATCGCCGGCTACGCCTTTGATCATATTCAACAAACCTCCGGCATCTCCACCAGACCCGGCTTTGTTCAAAAGCCCCGTTAATACCACCGGTACAATCCCACTTAATGCTTTCTGTATGCCGCCTTCGCTTTCTCCCAGTTGTGAGGAAGCCTGACTAACAACATTACTGTTAAAAATACTTTTTGCACTTTCAAGTAAGTCAAATGACATAATTGTAGGGTTTAATGTGAAGAAATTGTGCTGGAACAGATTGAATTTCAGTCGTCCTTATAACAATCGCTGTGGCACGGTTGTTTGATGAATTTCAAAAAATGCTTGGCGGCTCAGCCATTTTTTCGTACCTTCGCCATGCTTAACGCAAAAATCCGACTGTTTAACGTGCCTTCCGAGCACAACGCATTACGCTATAACGGTCAATATTTATTGGAAATTTGATCATTTGTCGGGCCATTTCGCACCCGGTTTTCCTCTAACGCTCGCTGTCAACAGTACAGTGGCTTGCTCATAGGTCCCCTATGTCGCCCAGGAATAGATCAGCTTAAACATATTAAATAATTAATGACTATGATTAAATCATTGCATTGGTTGTTGCTATGCTTATTGCTTCTCTTGCCTACTTTGGTTATTGTTGCACAGGATAGTACGGACACCAAAACATCAGACAAACCCACTTTCCACATCGGCGGAGCACTGCGCTTCAATTATAACCTCTCCTCGTGGAAAAAGGAACAAATGAAAAGAGGCGGTGACTTCGGGTTCGATATGTTCCGCGTCAACGCAGATGCCTCCTGGAAAAAATTGTCGCTGCACGCTGAATACCGCTTTTATTCCAAAGATTTTGGCGGCGGCTTTCTGAAGGAAGGATATGTACGGTATCGATTCAACGATAGTACGCATGTGGATATCGGCCTTACACAGGTACCCTTCGGTAATGTGACCTATAACTCACATAGCTGGTTTTTTAACCTGCCTTATTATGTGGGTAAGGAAGATGATTATGATATGGGAATCAAGTTTGAACGCCGCGCCAACAAATGGTTGTATCAACTGGCCTTCTTTAAAAATGCAGAAGAACTCAATTTCGGCGATAAGTCGGAAATAGACCCCGGCCGCTATTCCTACGATGTGGCGGGGCGTAACAAGGAAGTCAATCAGGGAAATGCCCGCGCGGAATATTTCCTCAACAAAAATAACAGTATAGGCGCGTCCGTGATGCTGGGCGGATTGTATAACATTCCTTCCGGTAATATGGGCAGCCACTGGGCGGCAGCAGTTCATAGCAATCTGAACAAAGATCGCTGGAACCTTAAACTGCAATCCATGTACTACCGGTATAACGCGGCTGATTCTGCACACCTGACGGACAATATAAGTATGGCGGCCTATGGCGCTTCCTACCAGGTGGCGTCGGAAGCCTTCCTGCATACGGCCTCACTGTCATATACACAACCGGTACACTGGGGGCCTATCAGCTCACTGACGTTTTATAACGACTACTCCTATATGAAAAAAACGGCCAAAGGATTTCATGATTCCCAAATGAATGTGTTGGGATGTATGATCACGGCCGGTCACATATTCACGTATCTCGACTGGGCCTCGGGTAAAAATCATCCCTGGCTGGGCCCTGTATGGAACGAAGCCCTGGCGACAGGTACACCCGATGCTACATGGCATAGCCGCCTCAATCTGAATATCGGGTACTATTTCTAAACGCTAAAACAACGATGATGCCTAAACTGAAAATAGAAAATCTTACCCTGGTCTTTGGCCGTGAACAAAAAGAAGCGCTGCACATGCTGGAACAGGGTAAATCCAAGGCGGAAATATTGGAGCACACCGGAGCTACGGTGGGCGTGAAAAACGCTTCCTTCGATATCGAAAAGGGGGAGTTTTTTGTGATCATGGGCCTGTCCGGTAGTGGTAAATCCAGCCTGCTGCGTTGTCTCAACCGCCTCATTGAACCCAGTGCCGGCAAGGTACTGCTCAATGGCGTTGATATCACCGCGCTCCCGGATGCGGAACTGCAAAAGGTACGGCGTAAGGAAATAGCCATGGTGTTCCAGAAATTCGGACTCCTGCCACACCGCTCTGTATTGGAAAACGTAGCCTTCGGCCTCGAACTGCAAGGCACGCCGCCAGCGGAGAGAATGGATAAGGCCCGCAACGTTATCGAACTGGTAGGCCTTAAAGGCTATGAAAATATGCTGCCATCCGAACTGTCGGGTGGTATGCAGCAAAGGGTAGGACTGGCCCGCGCATTGGCCAACGACCCGGAAGTACTGCTCATGGACGAGGCTTTCTCGGCGCTGGACCCGCTCATCCGTACACAAATGCAGGATGAACTGCTGGACCTCCAGGAGAAAATGCATAAAACCATTGTATTTATTACCCACGACCTCGATGAGGCTATCCGCCTGGGCGATCGTATCGCTATCATGAAAGATGGAGAAGTGATACAGATCGGCACTCCGGAAGAAATCCTCACTACCCCGGCGAATGAATATGTAAGCTCCTTCGTGGAAAAAGTGGACCGCAAATCGATTATCACGGCTTCTTCCCTGATGGATACCAAACCTACTATGGCCGTATTCCGTAAGGATGGCCCGGAAGGTAGCCTCCGTAAAATGAGAGCTACCGGCCTTAAAATATTACCGGCAGTAACAGTGGATAAACATTTCCTCGGATTTGTTTACCTGCACGAAGTCCTGGAGGTAAAACAACGGGGCGATAAAACCATCGAAGCGGCCATCCACCGCGATGTACCCGTGGCGCACCCCGATACGACGGTGGAACAGATGCTGCCCTTTATCGCAGAAACAGACAAACCGGTAGCGGTAGTCAACCCCATGAATAATAAATTATTGGGACTCATCTCCCAAACTTCCCTGATTATCGAAACAACCGGTAGCCAGGCTAACCCACAAGCATAAACGAATTTTTTGTATGATTAGAATCGGAAAATATATTGAACAATTTATCAATTGGCTCACCCACAATTTCAGCCCTTTCTTTAAGGTGGTGAAAACAGGGGTGGAAACCATGGTAGACGGGGTGGTGGGGTTGTTCACCTTCCTTCCCTTCTATGTGGTCATCGCACTGGTAGCTATCCTTGCATGGAGAAGGGCAGGATGGGGCATTGGTGTGGTGACGGCACTGGGCTTGTCGCTGATATATGCTATGGGCTACTGGGCGCCTACTATGGAAACGCTCGCCCTCATACTGGTATCGGCCTTTATTGCGTTAATGATAGGGATACCGCTGGGGATATGGGCGGCCAGAAGTAAAACAGCCGGTCGCATCATGCGCCCGCTGCTCGACTTTATGCAAACCATGCCGGCGTTTGTATACCTGATACCTGCGGTACTTTTCTTCGGCCTGGGTAAAGTGCCCGGTGTATTCGCTACCATCATATTTGCCATGCCGCCTGCGGTAAGGCTCACCACGCTGGGTATCAGCCAGGTACCGGAAGATATCGTAGAAGCAACCAGGTCCTTTGGCGCTACGCCACGGCAACTGCTGTTTAAGGTGGAGCTACCGCTGGCGCTGCCTACCATCCTGGCGGGTGTGAACCAAACCATCATGATGTCCCTGTCTATGGTAGTGGTATCTGCCATGATCGCTGCCGGTGGCCTTGGAGAGATTGTACTTAAAGGAATCACCCAGCTTAAAATAGGATTGGGCTTTGAAGGCGGAATCGCTGTCGTGATCCTGGCCATTATCCTGGACCGTATCACTCAATCCTTCGGTAAAAAGAAACTCAGAAAAAACGCTAAATAATATAACGTATGAAAAAGATCTTCCTCCTTGCCCTGGCAGCGGTCACGCTGACCTTCGCTGCCTGTCAGCAGGGCGATAAAAAAAGCGGTAAAAAAATTACGATCGGTTATGTCAACTGGGCGGAAGGGGTAGCCATGACCCATCTGGCAAAGGTACTCCTGGAACAACAAGGTTATACAGTGGCCCTTAAAAACGCCGATGTGGCGCCTATCTTCGCAGCCGTTGCCGGCGGTGATGCCGACGTGTTTATGGATACCTGGATGCCGGTCACCCATAAAACCTATATGGAAACATACGGCGACAGGATCACCGTGCTCAATACCAACTTCGATAGTGCCCGGATTGGCCTGGTAGTGCCGGATTATGTAAGCGCACGTTCTATCGAAGACCTCGCTAAACAGAAAGCGGCTTTCGGTGGTAAAGTAGTAGGTATCGACGCCGGCGCCGGTATCATGACCAAAGCGGAAGATGCTATCCGGGAATACGGCCTGGAATACGAACTGCAGTCCTCCAGCGAAGCAGCGATGATGGCTATCCTGAAAAAAAATATAGATGAAAAAACACCCGTGGTGGTAACCGGCTGGGCGCCACACCATATGTTCGCCCGCTTCCAACTCCGTTTCCTGGAAGACCCTAAAAAAGTATTCGGTGAAACTGAGAAGATTCAAACCATTGCCAACAGTGAGTTTACTGTGAAAGATACGGCTGCTGTCAACTTCTTCCGCAAATTCAAACTGAATACGGAAGAACTCAGCTCTCTCATGAACGCCCTCGCAGATGCGGACGGTAAAGAAGAGGCGGCGGTTAAACAATGGATCAGCGAACATGAAGCGCTGGTAAAGGAATGGATGTAGCATTTACGGATTTTGGAATTTTTTGATTTACGGATTTTGGGATTGAAAAAAGCGAAGATCGAAGCAAATAGTTATCCCTTATAGTCTTCGCTTTTTTCAATCCCAAAATTCCAAAATCCGTAAATCAGTAAATCAAAAAATCATTCGCTGCTGTCTTCGCTTTTTTCAATCCCAAAATTCCAAAATCCGTACATCAGTAAATCAAAAAATCTCCTGCTGTTGCTGATTTCGGAAGATGACCAATTTGATAGGTCTGTCACCTCCCCGGCTATACGCTTTTTGCAGATCCCCCACATTTTGTACAATTGTCTCTCCTGCCTTTAAGATCACATCGCCGGCCTGTAGACGGTACGGGAATTTCTCCGGCACGCTGACGATGAATACCCCATTGTTGTCCGGTAGCCCGGCAGCGGAGCGCTCTCCCAGGGTTTCAATATTTTTTACGCGGGCGCCCAGCCAGTTGATTTCGGAGGTGCCCAACAGGCGCTGCTGCGCCAGTACAGGCAACGGCGCTTTCTTCGCCAGCGCGCGCAGTGCGGGCGATACTACCCCGAAGTTGTCCATGGGGAAATTGTTAAACAGGATACGTCCTGCCGGTGAACCGGCTTTTACCCGGTAATCGCCGGCGATCGGATTCACAAATCCAGGGTCACCTGCCAGGGAACGTTTATCCGTTTCCGTAGGAAGCGCGGTTTTGTCGGGGAAAAGGTTGTTGTCTATCTCATCGCCCCAGAAGCGGATACCAATAGGTTTGTAGCTGGCTGTTACAATATTATGCCGGAAGATGTCGTGGCTGTTGTTAAACCATACATGCGGATGGAAGGAGTTGTTGAGGATTACGTTGTTCTCTACTGTCCTGTAAAAACCTTCCCGCAATTTAAGACCACCGTTGAGGCATACATTGTTGTAGATGTAGTAATTGGAGGAGCCATCGTCCAGGTCTATGTCCCAGCCATGATCGCAGCGGAAGCGGTTGTCATGCAGTTTATTGGTATAAATGGCGTCCAGCAGTATCAGCTCCGGATGGGCGGCTGCGAGGCTGTCCATCGCTTTGCGGTGGGGATGCCAGTAACGGTCCCGCCCCCAGGAGTTAAAGGCGCCGTGGTCGCCTGTTTCCAACACAGTGTTAAACACATCGTTATACGCAATCTCATGTCCGCCCCAGGTACCTTCACTCACGTTGATACCGGCGCGGGGTACGTCGTAAATGGTGTTGTGCAGCACACTGATATTCATGGCCATGGACAACTGTATACCGGCGGTTTGTTTTTCGATGGTACCGGTACGGTATATCAGGTTGTTGTAAGCAGTGCAGGAATCCGGATAGTGGCTGGTTTTAGGTCCCGCTACGGTATCTATGGCCGCCAGCGCCTGCGATGCATTGTATTCAAACAGGGGAGAGCGTACGGCATCAGGGTTACCAACAAAACAAATACCGCTGCCACCGGCATCGTGGATATGACAGCCACTGATCACAGCGTGACGGTTATAGTTGCTCACAAATACCACGTTGCCGCCGTTGTGGTCAAACACACAATCCTGTATGGTACAGTGTTCGGTACCGTCCAGCAGGAGGGTACCGCCGCGATAGATGGTCCAGTCGCTGCGCAGCAACGGTTCCCGTGTATCCATAAACGTGGGAGCGGTGTGCGCAAAACGCAGTCCGCTGATGGTCACGTTTCGTACCGGTTTGTCGGCACTGCCTTTCAGGGCAATCACCTGCGGCAGGCGGGAAACTACTACCAGGGCTTTTTTTAGCCGGGTGCCGGGCACGGGTTTATAATACAATGTTTTATGCGGCTGGTCGTAATACCATTCCCGGGTGGTGTCCAGCTCTTCAAAAATATTCTCCACGAAACGATGGATGGCATGCATGCCCATCTGCCGGTTATTCTGATAGCCGCCTTCCAGTTGCAGGGTATAATCCGGGTTTACCCCGGTAATACGATAGTGATAACCGCCCCATTCTCCTTTATGCAGGGCGTGTATATAACCGCCTTGTGGATGTTGCCATGTTTTCACACGTTCGGGACCGATCGCATCGGCGGCGCTGCCGTTATAATGCCGGGCGCTGCTATCGTAATTGGGATACCGTGCCCGCACCTGCTGCTCGTCGTTAACGTATAACTGGTCAAAGGTGTAGGGCAGGTCCAGCGAGGCCTTATAAACGCCATTTTTCCAGCGCCGCCATTTTACTTTTACGGCCCGGCCTCCGCTGAGGGTAACGTTGTCGCCTATACGCGCAGGCATAAAAATGATGCTCCCTTTGCCATTCGTCAGCTCCGGCGTGATGACCAGCGTAGTATCGAAATAATAGGTCCCCGGTTCCTGGAACACGACGGCCAGGGTTTTATCCGGGTACTGCTGCCGTTTCTCCCGGAGGGATTGTTGCAGCTCAGCCGTGGCATATACGCCACCAGCGCGGAGCGGCACAAAAACGGTGTCGGAAGAAGGGCGGTCCTGGGCCCTGGCAGACAGGGCGCCCGTCAGGACTGTTACCAGGAACGCATATAGGCGGATTGTTTTCATCGCTCACATATTAAAGAAACGCTAATATACGGCGTTGATTCAAAGAGTCTCATGCTATTTTAACAGTTAATAACCTTATCTTCTGCTAAAAATGCAGGAAATTTATACGTAATATGACATAATTTCCGGAAAACAACATTGGTGTAGGGTTTGTTACTACAAAAACACGTTTGTAAATCACAGAAAAAGGAGAAAACAATTATTGTATGAATTTGAACAATTTCACTATAAAATCGCAGGAAATACTGCAAAAAGCACAACAACTGGCATTCAATAATCAGAACCAGGCCATCGAAACAGGGCATATATTAAAAGCCCTGCTGGAAGATAACGATAGCCCGGTAGAATACCTGCTGAAAAAGAATGCGGTCAATACCGGGTTGCTCAATACTAAACTCAATGAGCAACTGCAGAAGTACCCTAAAATGGTGGGTGGCGAAGCCGGACAGGTACTCAGCCGTGATGCTAACAACACGTTACTGCGTGCAGGCGCTACCATTAAGGAGTTTAAAGATGAGTTTGTAAGCGTGGAGCATCTGCTGCTGGCCCTGCTGGGTGGTAGCGATGATACCTCTAAACTGCTGAAAGATGCCGGTCTCACGGAGAAAGGCCTGAAAGCAGCCATCAAGGAATTACGTAAGGGCGAAACCGTTAACTCTCAAACCGGTGGTACCCAATTCAATACTTTACAGAAATACGCCAAAAACCTGAATGAGCTGGCCCGTGAAGGCAAGCTGGACCCGGTAATCGGCCGCGATGAGGAAATCCGCAGAACACTGCATATCCTCTCCCGCAGATCTAAAAACAACCCGATACTGGTAGGGGAACCCGGTGTAGGTAAAACCGCTATCGTAGAAGGACTGGCACACCGTATCCTCAATGGAGACGTGCCGGAAAACCTGAAATCAAAAACCATTTACGGCCTGGACATGGGCGCACTCATGGCCGGCGCCAAATACCGTGGTGAGTTTGAGGAAAGACTGAAAGCAGTGGTCAAGGAAGTAACAGACAGCGACGGGGAAATCATCCTCTTTATTGATGAAATCCACACGCTGATTGGCGCAGGCGCCATGGAAGGCGCTATGGACGCTGCCAATATCCTGAAACCAGCCCTGGCCCGTGGTGAGCTCCGTGCTATCGGCGCTACCACCCTCAATGAATACCAGAAATATTTTGAAAAAGATAAGGCGCTGGAACGCCGCTTCCAGAAGGTCCTGGTAGACGAACCCAGCGTGGAAGATGCAATCTCCATCCTCCGCGGCCTGAAAGAAAGGTACGAAAGCCATCACCACGTGCTCATTAAAGACGATGCGATCATCGCAGCGGTAGAACTTTCTCACCGCTATATCACAGACCGTTTCCTGCCCGATAAGGCGATCGACCTGATCGACGAAAGCGCTGCTAAACTGCGCCTGGAAATGAACTCCATGCCGGAAGAACTGGATGAACTGGAAAGAAGGATCCGTCAGCTCGAAATCGAAAAAGAAGCGATCAAAAGAGAAAATGATGAAGATAAACTCCGGGAACTGAGTGAAGAAATAGCCCGTCTCAGCGAAGAACGGAATACGTTCAAAGCGAAATGGCAGGCGGAAAAAGAAGTAGTTGATAAAATCCAGGCCGCTAAAGGCGCCATCGAAAACCTGAAGCTGGAAGCGGAACAGGCGGAGCGTAACGGCGACTTCGGCCGCGTAGCGGAAATACGTTACGGTAAGATCAAGGAACAGGAACAACAGGTACAGGAACTCACGGAAGAATTAAATACAATATCCGCTCACAATAAACGTCTTCTTAAAGAGGAAGTCGATGCGGAAGATATCGCAGAGAATGTAGCCAAAGCTACCGGTATCCCGGTTGCTAAAATGATGCAGAGCGAAAAAGATAAATTACTGCACCTGGAAGAAGAACTGCATCGCCGCGTAGTAGGACAGGAAGAAGCCATCATCGCTGTATCCGACGCTATCCGCCGTAGCCGCGCCGGTCTGCAGGACCCGCGCCGCCCTATCGGTTCATTCATCTTCCTCGGTACTACCGGGGTAGGTAAAACAGAGCTGGCCAAAGCCCTGGCGGAATACCTGTTCGATGATGACCAGATGATGACCCGCATCGATATGAGTGAATACCAGGAGAAACACTCCGTAAGCCGCCTGGTGGGCGCGCCTCCGGGTTATGTGGGATATGATGAAGGTGGACAGCTGACCGAAGCGGTACGTCGTAAACCATATTCCGTAGTGCTGCTCGATGAAATCGAAAAAGCACACCCGGACACTTTTAACATTTTGTTGCAGGTACTCGACGATGGCCGTCTTACAGACAATAAAGGCCGCGTGGTGAACTTCAAAAACACCATTATCATCATGACCAGCAACATGGGCAGTCACATCATCCAGGAAAATTTTGAAAACATTAACGAAACAAACCGCGAGGAAATCGTTGATAAAACCAAGGAAGAAGTGATGACACTGTTGCGGACCACCATCCGGCCCGAGTTTCTTAACAGGGTGGATGAAGTGATCATGTTCCAGCCACTCATGAGAGATGAAATTAAAGGAATAATTAACATTCAGTTGGAGCAACTGAAGGACATGGTGGCGAAAAATGGCATGATATTGGAATTTTCTGACTATGCGCTGGAATATCTTTCTGTACAGGGTTACGATCCGCAGTTTGGCGCAAGGCCACTGAAAAGATTAATACAGAAAGAAATCATCAACCTGCTCAGTAAAAAAATACTCGCAGGAGACATTGATAAATCCAAGCCCGTGCTGATCGATGTGTTCGATGGCGTGGTAGTGATCAGAAACAAATAATTATAACGAGCAATTCTAAATACGACGATACATAGTTAACGATAAGCCCCGCGATTCTTCGCGGGGTTTTTTTATGCCTTCTTTTCGGTAAATTTGATTGAATCAATATTGTAGTGTTATGATAGGCGAAAGAGAACGGAAATTTATGCAATACGCGATAGCGTTGTCCCGCAGGGGAATGGAACAGGGCGATGGCGGCCCCTTCGGATCTATCGTTGTCAAAGGGGAGGAAATTGTGGGAGAAGGATGGAATCAGGTCTTATGTGAAAATGATCCTACTGCTCATGCGGAAGTGATGGCTATCCGCAATGCCTGTAAGAAATTGGGTACTTTCCAGCTTACAGACTGCGAAATCTACACCTCCTGCGAACCCTGCCCCATGTGCCTGGGCGCTATCTATTGGGCACGGCCGGCAAAGGTGTATTATGCCAACACCAAGGAAGATGCCGCCGCTATTAACTTCGACGATTCTTTTATTTACCGCGAGATTGAACTGCCGCATGAGGCAAAAAAAATCCCGCTGATTGAACTGCGGGATGAAGATGCGTTGAAAGTATTCAGGGAGTGGAAACAGATGAATAATAAAACCCTGTATTAATTTTTCTATTTTTTTATTTAGTTATTTAATTATTGATGGATTCCATTATTCATTCAATAACTAAATAATCAAATAAAAAAATAGCTAGTGTTTTACCGCAAAATGATATCCCCAGAACAGCGCCAGTAACAGGAACAGGATACAGAGGATCACCACGGCGAGGGATATATAATTTTCTGTTTTCCTGCGGGTGCGGTATTTTTTCCTTAACTTCTTCAGTAGGTCCCACTTCATTTCACTGATCCACCCTGGAATTTTCTCCTTGTCTTTGATATTGGACAGGCCTTCCAGCGCTTCACTGCAAAATTCACAATCCATCAGGTGCATTTCCACTTCGTGTTGTTCTTCGGAAGACAGCTTGCCCTGCACATAGTCCAGTAGCTGCTGTTGGGAAGGACAGCCCGTAGCGACAAATATATCATTGAAATGCTTGTTCATATCAGTATTGATGCAAATTAACGCTTGTTTGCGCGTTGTTGTTTTTCCAGTATTAGTTTGAGATTACGTTTTCCGTTCTGGATATAGCTTTTTACCTGCAACAGGCTGAAACCTGTTTGGTCGGCTATTTCCTGGTAGGATTTTTTTTGCAGATAGAAACGCTCTACACAGATTTTCTGTTCCGGGTTCAGGTAATTGAGGGCTTGCTCCATATCCTGCAACAGTAAGTCCTTTTCCTCGTGTACCCGTTTCTCTTCCGGATCTGCAGCCAGTTCCCCGGCATGTTTATCGGTAATCTCCTCGCGGTATTTCCCATGATGTTGCCGCAACTGCATCAGGCAATAGTTTTTGGCAACCTGGTATATCCAGGCACGAAAAAACTGTATCTCATGTTTGTTGACGTCAGACAACACCTTGAGAAAGATCTGTTGCACGGCATCGCGCGCGTCTTCTTCATTTTTCAGGTATTTCATGCACATACCCAGTAGTAGCAGGGCATAGCGGTCAAAAAGCACACCTATCCATTCACTGTTTTGATCAGTTTTGAACCGTTGCAGTAACTCCTGGTCTGTCAGTTGTTGTATCGCTGGATTATTCACAGGCTAAAAAGAATGCTGTCTGTTAGATGCAGACAGCCAAAGTTTCCATAAAATTACGAATTACGAATTACGAATTACGAATTACGAATTTTAAGGGTTTACCCAACAGTGCGTTTACTTAGTAACCGCTGCGGGAAGCAGTCCCCCAAAATTCGTAATTGATTACATGCTATCGAGTGCCTGTTGTGCATTGACTTTCAGGTTACCGTCCATGCGGATTACTTCGCGGAAGGCCCGGCGGGCTTTACCCATTTGCCCTTTGCTGCGGTAGCAGATAGCCAGCTGATAAGTGGCCATTTCCGCGTATTTACCGGAGCTGTTGGAGGCAATCCGTTTGTAGCGGTCAATTGCTTCACCGAGGTTACCTTGTTGCTGGTAAACCATCGCGGCTTTATAGAGGTATTCATCGCTGTTGATGGGTTCACCCACGGGAGCGGTTTCTTTTTTGGGCGGAGGGGCCGGCTCCTTCGTTTCCTGTTTGGGTTCAGGTGCTGGCTCCGTTTTTTTGCTGTTATCGGAGTCTTTATCCTTGTCTTTTTCTTTTACTTTCTTGAGAGAATCCTGTTGTTTTTGCAGGAGCTGGGCTTTACGGATACTATCTGCCGCCTGTTTCCTTTGCTGGGCTTTCAGCGCGGCTGCTTTCGCTTTGGCGATGGAGTCGGCGGGTGACAGGTGTGGTGCTGCCGGTGGATTGGGGGGAGCAGTGGTAGCGCCTGGTTTACCGGCTGGTGTAGCAGCAGCAGGCGCAGTAGTGACCGGTTTAGCCGCTGTGGTAGCTGGCGGCTGTGCTGTCACAACCGGTTGATTGGTGCTTTCTGTGGCCGTAGCCGGTGCTGTGCCTGAATCGGTGGCAGGGGGCAGGGTAGCGGCTACCCGTGGCGGCGGCGGTGGCGGCTGATTGCGGATATGCCCGCGTAATACGTACACGCTGGCCACGCCGATAGCGATGAAAGCGATCAGCCAGAAGTATACCAGCAGGCTCTCTTTGGTTTTTTCCTTTTTGGTATACTGGGCTACCTTATGGACATGCGAAACCGGTTGTATACTATCCTGTATATAACGCTGGAGCTTTCCGGTCAAATCCTGGTACCGCTCGTTACCGCTTTCCTGTTCCAGGGCCTGTAGGGCGCCAAAGCACAGATCGCAGTCGGTCAGGTGTTGTTCCACCAGGTGTTTTTCAATGTCTGTCAGTCGCCCTTCCATATATCGGGGCAGCTGGTCTTTGCTGAGACAACGGATGCCGGAAAATACCTTTAAAATTTTTTCATTGTTTGGCTTACTACTAAACATAACCCTGATTCATATATAGCTTGGCAAGTTTTCCTTTGGCTGCTTTCAACTGATCTCTGAGTTTTTCACGTGTTGTTCCCCTGGCAGCGGTCAAATCGGCAAAGCTTTTATTATCAATATAGAACTCTGTTATCAATGCACGGTCTTCGGCATTCATCCGTCCGAGGGCCTGTTCCAGCCTTACGGCCAGGTCCTGGCGGTCAATAATATTGGTACCTGCTTTTTCTACTTTGTTCTCAATATGCAACAGGTCCCTGCCATCCCGTGACGGGTAGAATGGAATATTTTTGTCAGGATGAGTGAAATATCCCTGCTGTATATGTAAGATCCATTCGTTGGCTTTGTAGATGGTTTGGGTTTTTACGCTGGCGCTCAGCCGTTGCAACAGGGTGGGGAATACGATGTTGGGGTCGGGCTTCGGGGCTTTATCCAGATAGGGTAGTGTAATGGCCACCAGTAAATGACTGTACCGGTCCATCAATACACCTTCTGCTTCCCGGTCTTGTTTCCGGGCGCGGGATATCAGTTCCTTATCTGATAAATTGGTTAACTGTTGATGCATAAACTTATTACTCTATATTTACGTATAAAAGCGGAAAAAGTTCATTCAGACGCGAGAATATTGAATTAAAAAACGGATTTATACAATTTATATGCCATACGCGATCGTTGTAGTGCCTGTAGCGCCTCTCAGGGCTACCGCCGCACACAGAAGTGAGATGATCTCCCAGTTGCTCTGGGGCGAAGGAGTGGAAATCATCAACACGGCCCCCGACGGCTGGGTGGAGGTGGTTAACCAATACGATGGTTACACCGGCTGGGCTTCCCTGTCCCACCTGGAAGAGGTGCCGGAAGAAACCTGGCTGGCTCCCGCTACCCATTATCTGCCGGAATGGTCCAATGAGGTACTGCTCAACGGCCAACGGATGGTGGTGCCTTTTGGTTGCCTCCTGAAAGGGTATACCAACCTTTCCGCAAAATGGGGAAATGTACAGGTCGCCCTGGAAGAGAAACCCACCATATTACCGCCAACAGGCAGCCCGGTTAATACCAGACATTTGCTGGCAGATGCCATGAAATTCCTGAATACGGCTTATCTATGGGGTGGCAGGAATGTCTTTGGGGTGGATTGCTCCGGTTTTGTACAAAATGTATTTAAGCTGTCCGGTATTCCGTTGCTCCGGGATGCGTCCCAACAAGCTACTCAAGGCACTACGGTCGACTTTCTCCAGGAAGCCAGGCTGGGGGACCTCGCATTTTTTGATAACCCGGAAGGACGAATTACACATGTCGGGCTGTTACTCAATGATCATGAGATCATCCACTCTTCGGGTAAAGTAAGGATCGATCCAATCGATAACCAGGGTATCATTAATGCTGACACAAACGTCAGAACACATCAGTTGCGGATTATCAAACGCTTCTTCTAAGATACATTGATTTTCGATTTTTTGATTTTCGAATTTAGTGGACGACCAGTAAAATTCCAAAATCAAAAAATCGAAAATCAAAAAATGCTTTATCTAGCTTTGTTTAAAGATCTTTCTGTAGTCTTCAAAGCTCTGGTTAATAATCTTCTCTGCTTTTTCCTTGTTCTGGAACTCTTCCACGATCACGGATTTTTTCTCCAGACGCTTGTATTCTTCAAAGAAGTGTCTCATTTCGTCGATAAAATGAGGAGGCAATTCAGAAATATCGTTGATGTGGTTTACACTCATATCGTTGGCAGCTACGGCGATGATTTTATCGTCCGCTTCACCACCGTCCACCATCTGCATCACACCAATTACTTTGGCTTCGATGATACACATCGGTACGCATTCTACCTGAGACAGTACGAGAATATCCAGCGGATCATGGTCATCGCAGTAAGACTGTGGAATGAAGCCATAGTTAGCGGGGTAATATACAGAGGAATATAAAACGCGGTCCAGCTTCAGCAGGCCGCTTTCTTTGTCCAGTTCATATTTGGCACGGCATCCCTTTGGAATCTCGATAATGGCATTTACAACGTGTGGAACCTCAGTTCCGGGGCTCACACTGTGCCAGGGATTTGTCATCATAATAATCTACTTTTCTGCTTTTAAGGTTTATTGTTCAATATTGTATTAGTGTTTGAAAAGTGAATATGCTATTCACCTCACTTTTCATGAAGATATGGTCAGAATTTCCGGTGTTGGCCTTTGGAAATCAATTACCCTGCCCTCCATTCATGCAAAGGCAAAATTAAGATAACTGATCATTAATAGCTAAAAATTATCCCTTTCTTACTCAAAAAAGCGCAGGAGAAGGCAAAAATCATTTAACTGCAGGAACTGCCACGCCCCCGGCTGTAGTGTCCGAAGGCAGTATTGAGGTGGAGTCCAGGCCCTGGCTGGCCGGTGGAATATAATTAGGTATGATACTTTCAAATGTCAGGGAAATCTTCCATTGGCCTCCTTCCTGTACCAATTGAAGGATTTCTTTTTGATTGGCCGAGGAATTTTGGATGGTTACAGATGCAGTACTACCGTTTTCTTCTACACCTACTACTTCAATTTTCGCTTTCCGGATCTTTTCGCGCTCTGCATCGCTGCGGCGACCGTCAAAAATGGAGTAAATCTGTATTACCTGTTGAGACTCTTTGGTGGCGTAATCTCTTGCCTGGTCGAAGTTCGAATCCTGTATAGCGTGCATAAATGATAGCGCTACCTCCTGAGGGGTGGCCCGTTTCTTACAGCTGCTTAACAGCATCATTCCCATCACTGCCAGTGTCAGAATTCGACGATAATTGGTCATGCGGTCGATAATTATTGTATCAGAACAAAAATAGGGTTAAACATTCAAATCTGCAAAGTACTATCACCGCAATACTGAATCACAGGCTTCCGAACTGAATTATCCCCTTAAAAAAACAGGTAACTTACTGCAAAGACCGTTAAAAAAGCGTTAATATTCAGAAATTTTTTTATTTGGCTATTTTAAAATTTAATGGTCTGCTACGAGACTATAATTTTTAAAATAGCCAAATAAAAAAATTTCTACATTATTCTTTGTCTTTATCTCCCTCGTAAGCCCGGATGATAGCCTTCACCAGGCGGTGACGTACCACGTCTTCTTCATCCAGCTCCACAGAACCGATGCCATCGATGTTACGCAGAATACGGTTGGCTTTTTCAAGCCCCGATTTCTGGTTCTTTGGTAAGTCGATCTGGGTAAGGTCGCCGGTAATGATGGCTTTCGCAGAGGCGCCAATACGGGTCAGGAACATTTTGAGCTGCAGGTCGGTGGCGTTCTGGGCTTCGTCCAGGATAATAAAGGAATTGTCCAGGGTACGGCCACGCATATAAGCCAGTGGGGCTATTTCTATAACCCGGTTGGTCATATAATAACTCAGCTTCTCCGCAGGGATCATATCGTCCAGCGCGTCGTATAATGGCCGCAGATAAGGATCAATCTTTTCTTTCAGATCGCCGGGCAGGAAACCAAGGCTTTCACCTGCTTCCACCGCCGGACGGGTCAGAATGATTTTTTTTACAGCTTTGTTTTTTAATGCACGTACTGCCAACGCTACTGCTGTGTAGGTTTTACCCGTACCTGCAGGTCCAATGGCAAATACAATGTCATTCTTATCCGCCAGTGCTACCATCTTTTTCTGGTTGGCAGTACGGGCCCGCACTGTACGGGCATTCGGACCAAATACCAGCACCTCGTTGGGGTTACGGTCGCTGAAATGATCTACTACCGTGCCCTCTTCGTCTCCAAGAATCTGCTCAAAGTAATTCTCCGTCAGATTACCATTACGCTCGAGATATTTGACGATTTGACTGATTTTTTCCTCCGCAGTGGCCACTTCTTCCGGCGCCCCACTCAATTTTAACTGGGTACCCCTGGACAGGATCTTCAACAGCGGGAATTTTTTCTTCAGCAAATCCAGTTTTCCGTTGTTAACACCGAAAAACTCAATGGGATTAATACTATCTAAGTTAATAATGGATTCAGTCAATGATTCAATGATTTAAAGTCCAGGAAAATATTCGACAATTCTTACTCCGAATATATGAATTTAAAGGCAACCTGGAGAGCAGTATTGTTAAGCTATCACTAAATTCTGTAACCATTTTGCTTAAATGCTTCCACTTTCGCAGCAATAGCGTCGTTGGTCAGTGCAAACATACGCGCAGCTAATACCGCAGCATTACGGGCGCCTGCTTTACCTACTGCCAAAGTACCTACCGGTACGCCTGAAGGCATCTGAACAATGGAATACAATGCATCTATACCGCCAGGTAAACCGCCTTCCAACGGAACACCCAATACCGGTAAGGAAGTGAAAGCAGATACTACGCCCGGCAAGTGTGCTGCCATGCCGGCTGCCGCAATTACTACACCGAAACCTTTCTCCTTCGCGGTGATACACAACTCACGTACCTGCTCCGGATT
Organism: Chitinophaga qingshengii; assembly: GCF_014529935.1. Classification (GTDB taxonomy): domain Bacteria; phylum Bacteroidota; class Bacteroidia; order Chitinophagales; family Chitinophagaceae; genus Chitinophaga; species Chitinophaga qingshengii. The sequence continues at coordinate 1,307,899 of NZ_JACVFC010000001.1, read as the reverse complement.
ACGATGCGCAGAAGCTACTACCATTTCACCTTCAATGCCAAAGTATTGGAGATATTTTTGTGATTCCTCCATTACTGGTTTGTCACTCTCGGATCCCATGATAATCAGAACTTTCATTAATTGATGTTTTATTTTATGTGAAAATTAGTTTATTTGTAGCCCAGCGCTGACTGGAAATGAATGCGAAGATATTGATCAAACAACAAAATCTGAAAACTGAAAATCCACAACTGGTGGATAATTCCTTGTGAAACAGGTACTACCACTAAAGAAAGATGACCCGAAAACGGGAAAACAACAACGAAAAGTGTACCTTTTATTGTTGTGATAGCGCTTTTTTGTTATATAATGTCTATTTTGAGCTTAAATACACAACGACTTTACAATCCCGCTAGTAATTAAATGAAGGATGTTATGCTGGAACAGCATTACCGGCATCTGCAGCACCTGGAGGCTGCCATCAATGCCTGCGCATTGTCTGTGAATATAGATGCCGCTGAATGCATTACTACCCTGAACCCTGGTATGGCCAGCGCCTTGCAGCTACTGCCGGAAATGGCCACCGGCCGCTATTTCAGGGAACTGCTCTTGCCCGCCGATGAAGCACAGTGGGCCCGGATCTGGCAACAACTGCTGGCCGGAGACGCTGTACAGGAACAAATCTGTTTTCTGTTGCACGGGAAAACCCAACTGTGGCTGGAAGCGGCTATCCACCCTTCTACAGGCCCCGATGGCCTCCGGCAATGCCTGCTCATCGGCCTCGATATCACCAACCGTAAACTGCCCGAACTCCGGGTCATGGAAGATGAACAATACTTCCGCCAAATACTGGAAAATCTCCCTATAGGCCTGCAACAGTTCGAACCTGATGGTACCTGTGTGGAAATGAACAGCCGCCAACGCCAGATATGGGGCGCCGACCACGCTTTCCTCTCCAACCCGGCATATAAGTGGCTGGAAGATCCGTTCTATCGCCTCAATGGCCTCGCCCGCATGTTTGAGGAAGCCCGCGATACCGGCAAAACACTGAAACGGGAAATCCTGCTCAACTACGCGGAAAAAAACTACGGCAACGTTACCCGCCTGTTCCCGCTGTATTACGAGGCTACCGTCTTTCCGGTGACAGACCGCCAAAGCAGAATGTCCAACTACTTCCTCATCCTCGATGATATCACGGAGAAAAAAGTAGCGGAAATCAGCCTCCAGAAAAGTGAGCGGCTACTCGACAATATCATCGAAAACCTGCCTATCGGCTATATACAATTCGATAACTTCGGCTTTATCCGCCGCATCAATCAAACACAACGCTTTTTCTTTAACTCCCCGCATCCTACGGCCCGCCGCAATTTCAACGTGATGAACGATGAATTGTCGACCCGCTTTGAACTGGACAAACTATTCCTCCAGGCACTGGAACAAGGTCAAACCCTCCGCGTGGAAAAGAAAATCGATTTCAGTAACGATGAACGCTGGACTACTGTGGGCCGTGAAGTATACCTCGATCTGACGGTGTTCCCGGTAATTGAACCGGTAGACAAGGAAATGATCGTGGTGGCCCTGGTAAACGATATCACGGATAAAAAAATGCAGGAACTGGAAAATATCAAAAACCAGGAATTCCTGCAGCAAACAGGTGAAATCGGAAAAATCGGCGGATGGGAAATGGACCTCGAAACGGAAACGGTACGCTGGTCCCATGAGGCCTATAAAATACACGATTGTGAACCAGGCATGGCCATCAATTATGAAAAGGCTATGAGCTTCTTTACGCCCGAATCACAGCAAATGCTGGTGGGCATGGTCAAACAGTGTATTGAAACAGGCAAACCATTTGATGCGGAACTTACCCTGGTTTCCGCTAAACAACAAACCAAAAGGGTTCGCTCCATCGGCCAGCCCGGATACGCTAACGGCAAACGGACACGCATATTCGGCGTTATACAGGACGTTACCGAACAATCGGCCATCGAAGAGGCGCTAACCCGCAACACGGAGCTGATGAGCCTTTTCTTTGATACGGTGGATATGGGTTATGCAGCTATGGAACAGGATGGTAAACTGAATTTCCTCAACCAGAAGGCGGAAAAAATGATCGGCCAGAAAGTGGAAAGAGGCAGTAATATCTTCGAAGTGTTCCCCCGCCTGTCCGGTACCGTATTCTATGCCCGGCTCCAGGAATGTATACAACTACAGCAATCACAGTCCTTCGGCATTTATTTCCCCAAACAGGACAAGTGGTACGACTTCCTGCTCACACCCATGCAGGACGGTGGTATATCGGTCTTCATGCGCGATATCACGGAAAGCCGCAAAATGCAGAAAGAGCTGCGCAAAGCAAATGACCAGTTGTCTAACCTGAATAAAAACCTGGTCAACCAGAACAAACAACTGGAAGACTTTGCCCATATTACCTCTCATAACCTGCGTGCGCCGATTGCCAACCTGCGTGCCCTGATGCAAATGCATAATGAAGCGTCTTCGCAACAGGAAAGGGAATTATACCTGGGCATGTTGCATGAAGTGATCAAAAAAATAGATGAAACCCTCAACGACCTGGTGGAGGTAGTGCAGATCCGGAAAGATGTGAATGTGGAAAAAGAAAAACTGCTGTTCGCCGACCGGGTACAAAAAGTGAAGGATATCCTGCTGGTGGATATTGAAACCAGTAATATCAGGATTACGTACAATTTTGATCAGGCGCCGCAAATAGAGTATCCGCGGGTGTATCTCGACAGTATCCTGCAAAACTTCATTACCAACGCTATCCGCTACCGCTCACCGGAAAGGGAGCCGGAACTGCATCTGCAAACCTGGCGGGAAAATGATAATATTGTACTAACGGTGCAGGATAATGGTATGGGTATCGATATGGAACGGTTTGGAAACAAACTGTTTGGCTTTCGAAAAACTTTCCACCGTAATAAGGATGCCAAAGGTATCGGCTTATTCATTACCAAGACACAGGTAGAGGCAATGGGTGGAAGTATCAAGGCAGAAAGCTCACCGGGACATGGAACCAAATTTATTATTACATTTAGGCCGGAATAATCCCTTTTATGAAGCTGATCAATATGATTTTTATAGTAGACGACGACCCTATTCACCAGCAAATTGCTAAAATCATGATAGAACGGCAGGGGATAAGCAGCAATATAAGGGTGTTTTCAGACGCGCAGGATGTGCTGGACCATATCCGGCAGTATGCAGATAAGGAGGACGAACTGCCCGACCTTATTCTGCTGGACCTCAACATGCCGATTATGGATGGCTGGGAATTCCTGGATGAATACAGCGTTTTTCACGAGCAGCTGCCCAAACCGATCCGTATTTTTGTACTGACTTCTTCTATCGATGAGAAAGACAAAGAACGCGTCCGTCACTACCCGGTGGTAAATGGTTACCTTACCAAACCCCTGTCCAAAGAGATTATAGCGCACCTTGCTTAAGTGCGGCAATTGTTTTTTCAGGGTCTGCCGAGCCAAAGATCGCGCTGCCTGCCACCAGCACATTGGCGCCTGCCTGTACCAGTTGAGCCGCATTTCCGGTATCAATGCCGCCATCTACTTCTATCAGGGCGGTAGCCTGGGCGTCTTTAATCAGCTGACGTACCTGTTTTATTTTCTGGTAGGTTTGTTCGATAAAGGTCTGCCCGCCGAAACCCGGATTCACACTCATAACCAACACTACATCAATATCGCGGATCACGTTTTCCAGCACTACCACCGGCGTATGTGGATTGAGCGCCACCCCCGCTTTCATACCCAGACTTTTAATCTGCTGAATATTACGATGCAGGTGTACGCATGCTTCTGCATGTACGGTGAGAATATCTGCACCGGCTTTCTTAAATTCTGCGGCGTACTTCTCCGGCTCCTCTATCATCAGATGAACATCGCAGGGCTTGCGTGCCAGCTTTTTGATCTGTGCAATCACCGGCAGTCCATAGCTGATATTCGGCACAAAGCGGCCATCCATTACATCCAGGTGAAACCAGTCAGCCTCGCTGCGGTTAACCATTTCCACTTCTTTCCCCAGTTCCAGGAAATTAGCCGCCAGCAAAGACGGCGCTATCATTACAGGCGCGTTTTCCAATAGCAATCAGTTTTATATAAATGTAAGCAATGCCCGGGACATTCACATTAGCGGCTCAACCGTTGTATGGCTTCCCTGGCTTCTTTATAATCTTTACGGAAAGTGGAGGCTTTCGTATAATCTGCCAGTGCTTCCTGTTTGTTGCCCAGCTCTTCCTGGCAACGGGCGCGGTTAAAATAGGCGAGCGCGCTGGAGGGCGCTGATTTGGCGGCCAGGTTGTATGCTTCGTAAGCGTCTTTCCATTGTTTCCGCGCGCTGTAAATCCTGCCCATCGCCAAATAAGCCTCCGCAAATCCCGGATCAGCCACAATACATTTGCGGTAGGTATTCATGGCTGCGTCGGTGTTGCCCATTTCTTCCTGTACTTGTCCGGCATCGTAGAGCGGCGCCGCGTTGAGGGTGTCCTGGCGCCAGGCTTGTGTATAATACTGCACGGCTTCCGGTGTTTTACGTGCCCGCAGTAAATCGGCCAGTTCCATCACGGCTTCAAATTCTGCGCGAGGGCCGGCAGCTGCAACAGCGGTTTTTAAATGCGCAATAGCTGCGGTGGTGTCCTGCCGGTCCTCCGCCATGCGTGCTTTCAGGTAAAAAGCCTTGTCCTTTCCGTCGGCACTGCCGGCCAGTACGTTGGCCAGGCTATCTGCCTGCACGGTATGTTTGTTCTCTACCATAGCTGTTGCCAGCTTGTATTGCAGGTACGTATAGGTAGGAGCGTTAGCCAGCGCTTTGCTGAAATAAAGTTCCGCTTTGTCGTAGTGGTTTTCCAGCAAGGCGGCTTCTCCGGCGCCGGCCCAGTAGTCGGGATTGCCCGGTTTCAGGGTAGCTGCCTTTTCAAAATCCAGGCGCGCCAGGGCGGGATTGGTGTTGAATAACAGCAAGGCCCGGCGATAGTACAACGCGTCCTGATCAGGATACTGTTGAATAGAATCGGTCACCGGCCGGATGATATCACTATACAGCGCGGAGTCTGCACTGGTTTGCTGTTCAGGCTTTTTATGGTCGTTGTTGCAGGCCACGACGCCCGCCATGACCACCAGGATAGGTAAATACTTCATACGCCGCCAAAACTAAGCAATCCTTAGCGCATTAACCACTTTTTGAAAACGTCGTAGTCGGCCGCCAGTAAGGTGGCCTCTTTTTCTTTACCGTATAAAGACATCACCCGGGGCGGTGTATAGATAACATCCTGCAACGCTTTGGGGGCGGTGTCCTCAAACTTCACCGGGTGGGCGGTTTCCAGGAATACGCCGGTTAAATCCGGTACGCCGGCCAGGTATTTTTGTAAGCCCAGGTATCCAACGGCTCCATGAGGGTCCAGCATATAGTGATGTTCTTTCCATACCTGTTCCATCGTGCGCACGGTATCTTTATCATTAAAGGAATAGGCGGTGAACTTTTCTTTCAGGGAGGGCAGGTTGTTGCCGAATAACTGCAATACCCGTACGAAATTGCTGGGATCGGCTACGTCCATGGCGTTGGATAGAGTGGGCACAGCTTTGCCCGGCTCATACTGGCCGTTTTGCATAAACCGGGGTACGGTATCATTGATATTGGTGGCGGCTACAAAATGGGATACCGGTAAACCGATGGCGGCGGCCATCATACCGGCGCAGATATTACCGAAATTGCCGCTGGGCACCGCAAACACCAGCCGGGGATGGGCGGCTTTCATTTGTTTGTAGGCCAGGAAATAATAAAACATCTGCGGCAGCCAGCGGGCTACGTTGATGGAATTGGCGGAGGTGAGCTGGCGGTGCGACTGGATATCTGCATCCAGGAAAGCGGTTTTCACCATACGCTGGCAGTCATCGAAGGTTCCCTGTATTTCCAGGGCGTGGATATTACCGCCCAGGGTAGTCAACTGTTTTTCCTGCAGGGTACTCACTTTTTTGGAAGGGTAGAGGATCACCACATCAACACCGGGAACGTTATAAAAACCGCTGGCCACGGCGCCGCCGGTATCGCCGGAAGTGGCTACCAGTACGGTAACGGGGCGGGTACTGCCTCGACGGAAATAACCCAGGCAACCCGCCATAAAACGGGCGCCCACGTCTTTAAACGCCAGGGTAGGGCCGTGGAATAGCTCCAGTGCGTAGGTATGTCCGGTTACTTTCTGTATCGGAAAAGGAAAATGCAGCGTATCGTTTACAATCTGCTTCAGGGCTGCTTCGGGGATCTCCTCACCGATAAACGGGCGGATCACTTCGTACCCAATCTGCTGGTCCGTATAGGTGTGCAGGTGAGTAATGAAATCCGGGTCCAGTGCAGGGATCCGCTCCGGGAAGTATAATCCTTTATCGGGCGCGATCCCTTGTACAACGGCGGTTTCGAAAGATGCTTTGTGCTGTGGATCTTGTAAACTGTAATACTGCATGCGAAGTAGATTGGAAAAAAAAATTAGTCAATGATTTTAACGCCGGCGGTGTTGATGCGGGACACGTATATTTTATAGTCCACTCCCAGTGGCGCATATACGCTGTTCATGGTTTCGGCTACCTGGCGGGCATTAGCCTCGCCTTTGCTGAGCATGAATACAGACGGACCGGAGCCGGAAATACCGCCACCCAGGGCGCCGGCTTCCTTGCATTTAAGTTTCAGTTCCTGGAAAGCGGGGATGAGAATAGAACGCACCGGTTCTACGATCACATCTTCCAGTGAACGGCTGATCAGGTCATAGTCTTCCTGGTACAGTGCGGCTACCATGGCGCCTACGTTGCCCCACTGGCGGATAGCATCTGTCATCAGTACTTTCTGTTTCAGTATCTCACGGGCATCGGAAGTTTTGACTTCTATCTGCGGATGGATAACGGTCACCCATAGTTCTCCCGGTGTGTGCAGCGTGGTAATATCCAGCGGGCGATAACTGCGTACCAGTGTAAAACCGCCCAGGATGGCGGGCGCCACGTTGTCGGCATGGGCGGAGCCGCAGGCCAGTCGTTCTCCTTCCATGGCGAAACGCACCAGCTGTTTTTTGGTAAACGGCTCCCCTAACAGGTGATTGGCGGCTACAACGGCGCCGGCGCTGCTGGCCGCGCTGGAACCGATACCGCTGCCGGGATGTATATGTTTGAAGATTTCAATCTCTATACCGATATCGGGGCGTTCGTATTTTTGGAGCAGGGCTTGTACCGCTACACTGGCTACATTTTTAGCCGGGTCGGTGGGCAGGTCGGCGCCATGTACGGCGCTGATGCGGATCCCCGGTTGATTGCTCAGGCGCAGGATCATTTCATCGCCGGGAGCGTCCATCGCCAGACCGATAACATCAAACCCACAGGCGACATTAGCCACAGTGCCGGGGGCAAAAACTTTAATACTTTCCATATAAACGGGTTGCGGTCATTAATTTAATCATTTCAGATCGTATATACTATCACGTTAACTACAACCGGGCTGACCGGATAATGTCTGCGAAGATGCCTGACGCGGTAACGTCTGCGCCGGCGCCGGCTCCTTTTACAATCAGCGGTTGTTCCTGGTAACGGTTGGTGGTGTACAACACAATATTGTCTTTGCCTTCCAGCTGGTAGAACGGATGGTCGGGCGCTATGCATTGAAGGCCTACAGAGGCTTGTCCGTCGGCGTAACGGGCCACGAACTTCAGTCTCTTGCCGGCGCTGGCAGCATCGCGGTACAGCTGTTGGAAATGGTCGGCGTGTTCATCCAGCGTGTCGTAGAAATGCGCTACAGACGGCGCATCCAGGCAGGCTTCCGGCAGGAAGGATTGATTGGTAATGTCGTCCATTTCGATAGCGGCGCCGCTTTCCCGCGCCAGTATCAGGATTTTACGCATCACATCTTTACCGCTCAGGTCTATACGTGGATCGGGTTCGGTATAACCTTCGTCCTGTGCGGCTTTTACCACGCTCCGGAAACTGTTGCCGTTCACAAAATGGTTGAAAACGAAGTTGAGGCTGCCGGAGAGTACAGCTTCAATGCTTTGTACCCTGTCACCGCTTCTGATCAGGTCGTTGAGGGTATTGATTACCGGTAAACCTGCTCCTACATTGGTTTCAAAAAGGAAAGAGGCATTGTATTTACGGGCCAGGTCTTTCAGTTGTTTGTAGTAGGCATAGTCTGATGAACAGGCGATTTTATTGCAGGTCACCACGGAAATACCATGTTGCAGGAACTCATGGTAAACGGCGGCTACGTCGCCGCTGGCGGTATTGTCCACGAATACGCTGTTACGCAGGTTCATAGATTTGATGCGGTTTACAAAGGCGCTCAGGTCCATGGAATCGCTCTGTGCCAGTTGGTTTTTCCAGTCGTTCAGCCCGATGCCGTATTCGCTGAACAGTGCATTTTTACTGTTAGCGAGACCGGTGACCCGTATTTGCAGTCCCAGTTCGTCCTGCAGGTATTGTTGCTGCTGTTGCAGTTGTTCCAATAGTTTGCTGCCTACGTTACCCACGCCGGCGATGAACAGGTTGACCTGCTTCAGGGGCGCTTCGAAGAAGGTTTCGTGGATGAGGTTGAGCGCTTTTTTCAGATCTCCTTTATTGATCACGGTGGAGATGTTTTTCTCCGTAGAGCCCTGGGCGATAGCCCGTATGTTCACACCGTTGCGGCCCAGGGTACCGAATAGTTTGCCGCTGGTGCCGTGGTGGTTTTTCATTTTATCGCCTACTACGGCAACGATGCAGAGGTCTTTTTCTACCAGCAGCGGATCGATGCGTTTGTCCTGTATCTCCTGTGCAAACTCGCTGTCTACCGCTGTTTTGGCTTTCAGCATATCTGTTTCATGAACGCCTACGGTGATGGAGTGCTCTGAAGAACTTTGGGTAATGAAAATAACGTTGATGCGTTCCTGTAGGAGCGCTTCGAACAGTCTTTTGGAGAAGCCGGGGATGCCGACCATGCCGCTGCCTTCGAGGGTGAGCAGCGATATATGTTGGATACCGGAGATGCCGGTCACCGGGAAAGTGCGTTCTACACTGTCTTTGATAAGGGTGCCGTGATCTTCGGGGGAAAAGGTGTTTTTGATCCAGATAGGAATCCGTTTATCCATCACCGGTTGAATGGTAGGCGGATAAATCACTTTGGCGCCAAAGTGCGACAGTTCCATGGCTTCCTCGTAAGAGATGTGCGCAATGGGAATGGCTTGTGAAACCAGGCGTGGGTCGGCGGTCATCATGCCGCTGACGTCGGTCCAGATGTCGAGTACTGATGCGTGCACGGCAGCGGCGATGATGGCGGCGGTATAGTCGGAGCCGCCGCGGCCCAGCGTAGTGGTGTCACCGTTAGGGGCGGAGGCAACGAAACCGGGCAATACCACATAGTCTGCCGGATGTTGGGCAAAGTATTCGGTTATCAGGTGGTTGGTGGTGAGGAAGTTGACCGCTGCATGGCCATAATTGTTGTCGGTGACAATCAGTTCGCGGCTATCCTTGCAGATGGCGGAGAAGCCCGTTTGTTTGAGCTTTTCGGCTACTATTACGCAGGAGATCAGTTCTCCGTAGCTCATGATTTTGTCCAGGGAACGGGCGCTTAGCTCACCTACCTGGAAGATGCCATCGCACAGGTTTTCCAGGGAATTGAGTTGTTTCTTCAGTTGGCTGATCATGCCGCTTTGTGCGGTAATGGGGAATAATTCGCGGATAGTATCCAGGTGTCTGTTTTCTATTTCCTGTAATACGGACTTGTATTGTTCCTGGCCTTCGCCGGCCAGTTGTCCGCAGCGTATAAGCTTGTCCGTAGTGCCGCCCAATGCTGATACAACGATGGCATAACGGCCGGCCGGCTTATGTTTTTTCAGGATCTGACAAACCTGTTCTATGGCTTTGGCGCTTCCGACAGAAGTGCCGCCAAACTTAAGTACTTGCATAGTGAATAAAGTTTATACGAATGGATGCTCCGGTCTCTCCGGTGGTTACCACAGGCTGTGGTCGCTGGATGATATGTGTATATTAACCCCGCAGTGGGGTTGTAATGGTGGTGGTCGTAATAATAGTGCTCAGGCATCCCCCTTGGATGGAGGGAGTGGCGGAGGAGAGTTGATATGTAGCTAAAGCTTGCACTATTGTTTATGACGATTGTGTAACAAAAGTCTATAATTCCACCGGTAAATAAAAGTGCAGTGAGGAGATTTCTTAATTATTTAATTTACGGGTTGTGTTTTAGATAATTTCTAATTAAAGTGTTTTGTGTTGAGTATTTGTGCTTTTTTGTGTGATTTTGTTTGATAGTTGTTTTTTATTGGATAACTTATAGGAGATGTTTTTTATTGTTTTAAAGACAATTTTATGACAAAACCTGACTGGAACGAAACAAAAAAGCCGGATTGTTTTGTCACAAACACCTGACAGAACAATCCAGCCCAATAACTAAATAATAAAATAACTTAATAATAAATAGTCTCCTTACATCCCGGAATGTGCAATTGATTCTCCCCATAATCAAGGCTATCCAGTAACGGCAGCTTGCTAAACTTATACTTGTATTCTTTGCGGCTCTTTTTAGGTTGCGGATTATCTTCTCCGTCACAACCGCCGTCAGGAACAAAGGACACCACCACATCACCGGTGGAGAAATTGATTTCGGAGATCTGGGCGCCGTAACAATTGGTGTTTAATGAGGTCCTGGAGCCAATCAGGTACCAGCCATTGTCCTGAAAGCGGAAAATATGCGTGTACTGGGTCAGGTTACGGCCACCAGGATATTCTTCCTGTTTAAGCACCAGTGTATTGCGGTTTATCTTCAGGTCTTTCACATTGGTGTATTGCGGCATGGAATGCGCCGGTAGTATGGCCAGTACTTTTTGGGTCCAGAGACTTAAGCCTGCATCGGTTACCCGGCAGATGTACAGTATCCTTTTAAAGTTATCTTCCTTATCAGGATCGGTATCATAAATCATGGCTTGTTCATCTTTGCCGTCTTTATCCAGGTCACCGGCGGCTTCGGCCACTTTTTTATAGGTTTTGGGAACGCTGAATCCGGCAGGGGCTTGCGCATTTGTCAAAGCAGACAGGGGCAACAACAATAATAACAGGAAATATTTCATGGGTGTATGTGCTAAAGGCACTAAGATATATATTATGGCGGAAGCAACTGCTGTAAAAATGCTGTTAACGGTTTCGGTACTGCTAATTTCTGTGCTAAAACAATAATTTCCTTGGATGGAAACAAAATATCCTTAACTTTAGCTGACTAAATTTATTGCCACTTGTCCATTTCACTGAAATATACAAGCAACAGTCAGCTTAACTACTACTTTCTCATGGCCACTCTCGCCATGGATTCGGCTTTGGCATAACTCTTCCGAAACAGCCCCTTCCGGCTGCTTATCCTGTTTATATCGCGTAACTTTGTAATGGCCTTTTTGATTGCTATTACTGCATGTGCGCACATCGTTTTACCGGCAATTTGTCTTTTAGCATCAGCCTTTATTGTGCTGCGTGATATTTTCCAATACAGCAAATTTTTTGCAGCAATCATACACCAGGACAATCTCATACACCAAAACAATCTTTTTTAATTTATACGCGTTATGCCACATTATCATCAACTCGGACAAATTCCTCATAAACGGCATACCCAGTTCCGCAAACCGGACGGGGGACTGTATTCGGAACAGTTGTTTTCTACCGAAGGGTTTTCTTCCAATTCCAGCCTTTTATACCATTGCCATCCGCCGACTGAAATTGTGAAGGTAGATGAGCCATATTCCGTGGCGCCGAAAGTGGCAGAGGAAAAAATGCTGAAACACCGCAGCTTCCAGGGTTTTAACATCAAATCGGAAGACGATTTTCTGAAAAGCCGCAAACCTGTACTGGTGAATAATGACCTGCATATTGTGTTGGCTGCGCCACGCAAAAGCATGGAAACGTATTTCTATAAAAATGCGGACGCAGATGAAATGATTTTTGTGCATGAAGGCAATGGCGTGCTCAAAACACAATACGGTCAACTGGAATTTGGTTATGGCGATTACCTCATTGTGCCCCGCGGTACTATCTACCAGATCACTTTCGCAACGGAAAACAACAGGCTGTTCATTGTAGAATCGTTTAGCCCTATGCGTTATCCGAAGCGCTACCTGAGCAAATACGGACAGTTGCTGGAACACGCTCCTTTCTGTGAACGCGACATCCGGCAGCCTAAAGACCTGGAAACAATTGACCAGGAAGGGGATTTTCTCATCAACGTAAAAAAGAAAGGCGTCATTTATCCTATTCACTACAAACATCATCCGTTTGATGTAGTAGGGTGGGATGGCTGCGAATATCCGTTTGCCTTCTCTATACATGATTTTGAACCGATCACCGGGAGGGTGCATCAGCCGCCGCCGGTGCACCAGACCTTTGAAGGCAACAACTTTGTAGTATGCTCCTTCTGTCCGCGCCTGTTCGATTACCATCCGCTGGCCATTCCGGCGCCTTATAACCACAGCAATATCGACAGTGATGAAGTGCTGTATTATGTAGATGGCGATTTTATGAGCCGTAAACATGTAACCCGTGGCATGATCACGCTGCACCCGGCCGGTATTCCGCATGGCCCGCATCCGGGCGCTGTAGAAAAAAGCATCGGCGCCAAAGAAACCAAAGAGCTGGCCGTGATGGTGGATACTTTCCATCCGCTGCAGATCACCGAAGCGGCCCTGGGTATCGAAGACGAAGGTTATGTGATGAGTTGGGCTGAATAAAAAAAGTACATCAACAGATAAAACACCAAAACAACTTAACAACAAAAATCTAAAACACTGAATTATGGAAACCGCAGTAGCAAACGCTTCCAACCTGACCGGTCAAGATTTTCTGCCATTGAACGGTACTGATTATGTTGAATTTTATGTAGGAAACGCCAAACAGGCTGCCCACTACTATAAGACCGCTTTCGGTTTTCAGTCCGTGGCTTACGCAGGTCCTGAAACCGGCGTGAGAGACCGCGTTTCCTATGTGCTGGTACAAAACAAACTGCGTTTCGTACTCACCACCTCCCTGTTGCCGGATAACGATATCTCCCGTCACGTTGCCAAACACGGCGATGGCGTAAAAGTACTGGCACTCTGGGTAGATGACGCCCGCTCGGCTTTCGAGGAAACTGTTAAACGTGGCGCTACTCCTTACATGGAACCAGTAGTGGAAAAAGATGAATTCGGCGAAGTGGTACGCAGCGGTATTGAAACTTATGGTGATACCGTACACCTGTTCATAGAGCGTAAAAATTATAAGGGTCCGTTCCTGCCCGGTTACAAAGAATGGAAAACCGCTTACAACCCGAAAGACGCTGGGCTCCAGTATGTAGACCATTGTGTGGGCAATGTAGGCTGGAACGAAATGAATACCTGGGTATCTTTCTACGAGCGCGTCATGGGCTTCAAAAACCTGATCTCTTTCGACGATGCCGATATCTCCACAGAATACTCGGCACTTATGAGTAAGGTGATGAGCAATGGCAATGGCCGTGTGAAATTCCCGATCAATGAACCTGCTGAAGGAAAGAAAAAATCGCAGATCGAAGAATACCTGGATTTCTATGGTGGCCCGGGCGTGCAGCACGTAGCCATCGCTACCAACGATATTATCCAGACCGTTTCCGACCTGCAGGCCCGTGGCGTAGAATTCCTGACAGTACCTTCCAGCTACTATGATACCTTGCTGGAAAGGGTAGGCTCAATTGATGAGTCTATTGAACCGCTGCGTAAACTCGGCATCCTGGTAGACCGCGATGATGAAGGATACCTGTTGCAGATCTTTACCAAGCCTATCCAGGACAGACCGACCGTATTTTTCGAGATTATCCAGCGTAAAGGCGCCCAGTCTTTCGGTAAAGGGAACTTTAAAGCCCTGTTTGAATCTATCGAAAGGGAACAGGCCCTGCGCGGGAATTTATAAGGTATTGGGTCCTTACCCAACTTGCCCGGTTTTTGGTTACAACCCCCGTTACATTGCTGAAGGCTACAACATTCAGCCACCTGCACCGCACCGCTTTTTTTGCGGTGCGGTTTTTTTATTCATATTTTGATAATATAATGTTGATAATAAAGTTGTTACGTATCTGTATCTTGCGGGCGCGAAATTTTTTTCGCTGCCAACTGCACCTATTGCCAATATTGAACTGTCTTTATTAGGGAGAAGCGGAAAAAGAAGAAACGGAATAGTCATAGTGAACCAGCCGGATGAAATGCAACACAGGCAAGCGCCTGAAAATAATGATACTGCGAATAAAGGGTTAGCCTAAGCCAACAAGGCTTTCATTTACTCCAATTATTATCGGAATCGGATCCCGGTGCTTTCGTAAGCAGGTAATGCCGCATTGAGGCCACTCAATGAAGTTCATACCTATGCCAATATATATTGTTATTATTTACTATGAATAATTATTTTTAATATGATTAGCGTATTTTAAAACATATTATTAATTTTAAACATGTAAATCTATAAACCATGATACACCGTCTAAAAACTCAACTGGCAACCTGCGCTTTGTTAGCAGTATCCATGACCTTTGCCACCGCTTTCCGGACAGATAATAATGCCCCCGGCGCTACTTATCTGTCTAAAATCTCCTCCCCGGCAGGGAAGACTACCTTCGAATACAACGCAGACAAAACATTGCGTAAAATTACCCGGCTTCACCAGTCAGGCCGCGACTCCTGGCTGAGCATACAACTGCCGGTATATGAAAACGGCCGCCTGGTAAAGACGTTCTCCACAGATGACGCCAACGCTGTTACCGGCGACCTGAACGCTACCTACAGCTACACGGCCAACGGTCAGCTCCAATTCATCAACTATTACCGCAACAACGCCGTTTACATGACGGACTCCCTCGTGTACAACGCAACCGGTAAAATAAGCGCCCGCTACCACCAAACCATCAACCCGGTAAAAAGACAACTGGAAATCACCGGTTACCAGGAATATACCTGGAATAAGGACGGGGATGTAACCCAAATGGACAACTACGGTAAAGTACCCGGTTATTCCAGCTTCCAGCTGACCTCCAGCGCTACCTATACCTACGACCGCCAGCAGAACCCGCAACAGCTCTGCCCGGAACTGGCTTATCTCACCGATATTACCCCGGCGAACATGTCCACCCACAACGTACTGTCTGAAAGTGTTAACGGTGCACGCACTTCCCAGGCCTATACCCACACTTTTACCTACGCCTATAATGCCAGCAAATTCCCGGTAAAAGGAACCTTCCGCAACGGTATGGACGAAGGAACTGTTAAACTGGAATGGACAAAGCTCTGAGGATCGTAATATTCGTGTAACTTTACAGAAACAATATATTTACTCACTGTTTCGTTTTTTATGAGCTTACAAACACTGTTTGGCATACTGTTTCTGTTAGGAGGGATTTTTCAGGCTTTTACCGCAATACTGATCTATCAAGGAAGTAATCACTATATATTGAAGATAGCCAGCAGGAAAGTAAGCATGGTAATATATTTCATTTTATCATTCTTATTGTTTTATCTTGCCTACATAAATCTGGCGTAATTCTTAAAATTTTGTGAAAATCTGATATGAAGCGACTTGTTGTTTTGGTTATGTTGTTGTTGGGGGTAGGTACCCTGTCAGCACAACAGTCTTTCCTGGATAACCAAAAAATGTTCCCTAAAGTAGGGGAGGCATACCGGGAAAAAGAGGAAATGCTGAAGAAGGAATTTGCGAAAAAAGGCCTCACTTATCCGGCTAAATACATTTTTGTCCGCTCGTTCAAGCTGGACAGTGAAATGGAAATCTGGGTAAAAAACAGTGTGGCAGACACTTTTCGCCTGTTTAAGTCTTACCGGGTATGTACTTTGTCCGGTAAAATGGGCCCGAAAAGAAAAGAAGGCGATCGCCAGGTACCGGAAGGGTTCTATTATATCAACGATTTTAATCCGAACAGCAATTACCACCTGTCGCTCGGTATCAACTATCCCAACTTTTCCGACCGCATCCTGAGCGATCCGAAAAAACCAGGCGGTGAAATATATATCCATGGCGATTGTATCACCGTAGGTTGTATTCCGCTGACCAACGAATTTATTGATGAAGTGTATATCCTGGCGGTAAATGCCAAAAATGCCGGGCAGGACTTTATCCCGGTGCACGTATTCCCGGTGAAATTCAGTAACAGCCGTTCTGTGGACTATCTGGGCAATTTCTCGCTGACAGACAATTCCTCCCAGCAGTTCTGGGTAGAGCTGAAAACAGCTTATGATTATTTTGAGAAACACCACCGTCTGCCGGTAGTGATGGTAGACGACCGCGGTAAATATATTATGTAAGGCAGGAGCCGCTCCTGACCAGTCATACCAGCAAAACGAAGATCCGGGCATATAATAAATTGCCCGGATCTTCGTTTTTTTCAACAATCCGGCAACTGTCAAGCGTATTTCATCATTATTCTATTTGTTTTTTAGATTTTTTTTTTGAAACTTGTCCGAAGGTCAAATCAATTAACTATTTATGCACAGAAGAGACGCAATCAGGAATGTGGCGATTTTGTTGGGGACTGCCATTTCCGCTTCCACGTTATCAGCATTAGAAAGCTGCACAGGTTCCGCTCCGAAAAATTATGATCTGCACAAGCCTGAAACCAAAGCGTTGCTGGCAGAAATAGCGGAAACCATCATACCCACCACCAGTACTCCTGGTGCGAAGGCTGCCAAGGTAGATGATTTTATTGTAGTGATGATGAACGACTGCTACAAAAAAAGCGACCAGGAGGTATTCCTCGAAGGCCTGAAAAAAATTGACGCTGCCAGCCAGAAACAGTTCAAAAAAGGCTTCATGGACATCACTCCGGAACAACGTACCGAGCTGCTGACCCAAATCGACAAGGAAAGAGTCGAGTACAACAAACGGAAAGACAAAAAAGAAGGCGATCCTACCCATTACTTCCAGTACCTGAAGGAACTGACCCTGCTGGGCTATTTTACGTCCAAAGAAGGCGCTACACAGGCATTACGCTATGTGCCGGTACCTGGCAAGTATGAAGGCTGCATTCCTTACAAAAAAGGAGATAAAGCCTGGGCTGTTTAATCAACACCCTGATTAAACCTGACTGGAATGGCTGGCATATTTGCCGGCCGGTATTCTTTCTTTCAAACCACAACGACTTCCCATGAACTTAAATATCAAAGCACAGGAGCAGAACACCTACGATGCGATCGTTATCGGCTCCGGTGTCAGCGGTGGCTGGGCTGCCAAAGAACTCACCGAAAAAGGACTGAAGGTTTTAATGCTGGACCGTGGCAAGAAACTGGAACACGTGAAAGACTACGAAACAGCCACCAAAGATCCCTGGGAGTTCCCTCACCGGGGCCGTATTACGGTAGACCAGCGCGAAACGCATCCTAAACTGAGCCGCGACTACCCGTATAGTGAACACAACGAAAAATACTGGATCAACGATTCCCAAAGTCCGTATAACGAAGTAAAACGCTTCGATTGGTACCGTCCGGATATCGTAGGTGGTAAATCCATCATGTGGGGCCGTCAGTCCTACCGCTGGAGCGACATTGATTTTGAAGCCAACCTGAAAGACGGCATCGCCGTTGACTGGCCGATCCGTTATAAAGAAATTGCCCCCTGGTACGACTATGTAGAGAAATTTGCAGGTATCAGCGGCCAGAAGGAAGGTCTTCCTCAGCTGCCCGATGGCCAGTTCATGCCAGCGATGGAAATGAACTGTGTGGAAAAAGACGTGAAAAAAGCCATCGAAGGCAAATATAAAGGCCGTATCATCACCATGGGCCGTGTGGCTAACATCACCCAGCCACTGCCCGGCCGTAGCAGCTGCCAGTTCCGTAACCTGTGCAGCCGCGGTTGTCCGTTCGGCGCTTATTTCAGCACCCAGTCATCTACCTTGCCGGCAGCGATGGCCACCGGTAACCTGACACTCTACCCGGATGCCATCGTAAACTCCGTTATTTACGACGAAAAACAAGGCAAAGCTACCGGTGTAAGGGTCATCGATAAAAACACCAAAGAAATGGTGGAATACTACGCGAAAATCATCTTCATTAATGGTTCTACGCTGGGCTCCACCTTCGTGATGCTCAACTCTACTTCTTCCCGCTTCCCCAACGGACTCGGCAATGACAGTGGCGTACTGGGCAAATACCTGATGGACCACCACTTCCGTACAGGCGCTTCCGGTACTGCAGAAGGTTACGACGACAAATACTTCTTCGGTCGCCGTGCCAACGGTATCTATGTACCCCGCTACCGCAACATCGGTAACGATAAACGCGACTACCTGCGCGGTTTCGGCTACCAGGGCGGCGCCGGCCGTGGCGGATGGAGCCGTGGTATCGCAGAGATGGGCGTGGGTAAAGACTTCAAGGAAATGCTGACCGAACCCGGCCAATGGAGTATGGGTCTGGGTGGTTTCGGTGAATGTCTGCCTTACGAAGACAACCAGGTAACTCTCGACACTTCCGTAAAAGATGCATGGGGCCAGCCTGTCCTGAAATTTGATGCCGAATTCAAGGAAAACGAAAAGAAAATGCGCGTAGATATGATGAACGACGCTGCCGAAATGCTGGAAGCCGCCGGTCTCAAAAACGTGAAAACATACGACAACGGATCTTATCCGGGTATGGCTATCCATGAAATGGGTACCGCCCGTATGGGACGTGATCCTAAAACTTCCGTGCTCAACGGCTTCAACCAGATGCACGCAGTGAAAAACGTGTTCGTAACAGACGGCGCCTGCATGACCTCCGCGGCCTGCGTAAACCCGTCCCTCACCTACATGGCCCTCACCGCACGCGCTGCTGACTACGCTGTGAAAGAACTGAAGAAAGGAAATATCTAAGCACGTTGAAATTTTTGATTTAGTAAAATTTAGGGAAAGAAATGCAGCGATTCGTATCGCTGCATTTCAATTTTGAAACCCCGTACTAACGAAATTTATCATGAACCTGAATATAAAAGCCACTAAAGAAAATACCTACGATGCCATCGTGGTTGGCTCCGGTATCAGCGGAGGCTGGGCTGCCAAAGAGCTGACGGAGAAAGGACTGAAAACGCTGGTGCTGGAAAGAGGCCGTAATGTAGAACACATCAAGGACTACACCACCGCCACCATGGACCCCTGGGAGTTCAAACACCGGCTGCAGACAAGCAATGAAATGCGGGAAAACCACCCCATTCAAAGCCGCTGTTATGCATTTGATGAAGCTACCCAGCAGTTCTGGGTAAACGATAAAGAGAACCCTTACAACGAAGTAAAGCCCTTTAACTGGTTGCGCGGATACCATGTAGGGGGCCGTTCCCTGATGTGGGGCCGCCAGGTATACCGCTGGAGCGATCTCGACTTTGAAGCCAACGCAAAAGATGGGCACGGGGTAGACTGGCCTATCCGATACAAAGACATCGCTCCCTGGTATGCTTACGTAGAAAAATACATCGGTGTAAGCGGACAGGCAGAAGGGTTACCACAACTGCCGGACGGCATTTTCCTGCCTCCGATGGAAATGAACTGCCTGGAAAAACACGTGGCTGCCCGTATCAAGGAAAAATTCAACGATCGTATCATGACCATCGGTCGTGCTGCCCACCTGACCAAAGGGCTCAACAACCGTGGCCCGTGCCAGTTCCGCGACCGTTGCGCACGCGGCTGTCCTTTCACCGGCTATTTCAGCAGTAATGGTGTGACCCTGCCGGCCGCCGCCGCTACGGGTAATCTCACCCTGCGCCCGGATTCCATCGTGCTGGAAGTATTATACGATAAAGACACCAGCAAAGCGACCGGTGTCCGTGTAATGGACGCTCACACCCTGGAAACAGTGGAATACTACGCTAAAATTATCTTCCTGAATGCCTCTACACTGGGCACTTCCTGGATCATGCTCAATTCCGTGTCTGACCGCTTCCCCAACGGTTTCGGTAATGATAGCGGACAGCTGGGCCACAACCTGATGGACCACCACTTCGGCGTAGGCGCCGGCGGTGAATTCGACGGTTTTGAGGACCAGTATCATGGTGCAGGCCGCAGGCCCAATGGTATCTACATTCCGCGCTTCCGTAACGTAAACGATCAAACGAAACAGAAAGATTATGTACGTGGCTTCGGTTACCAGGGTGGCGCCGGCAGAGGCCGGGGCGAAAGCTTCGACGGTATCGGCGCGGCTCTGAAAGAAGCACAAACCGGCCTCGGTAAATGGGGCATGGGTATTGGCTCCTGGGGTGAACACCTGCCATACTTTGAAAACAAGGTATCGCTCAACAAAGAGAAAAAAGATAAGTACGGTCTGGCTACCCTGGATATTGACTGCGAATTCAAGGAAAACGAAAAGGCCATGCGTAAAGACATGCAGGAGAGCGCCAAGGAAATGCTGGAAGCTGCCGGCCTGAAAAATATACACGGTTATGATTCCGCTCCGCCTCCGGGCCACTGTATCCATGAAATGGGCACCGCCAGAATGGGCAGAGATCCGAAAACCTCCGTGCTCAATGGTTTTAACCAGGTGCATGCTGCGCAGAACGTATTCATTACAGATGGTTCCTGTATGACATCCTCTTCCTGTGTGAACCCGTCTATCACCTACATGGCGCTCACAGCAAGGGCCTGCGATCATGCAGTAAGTGAACTGAAGAAAGGAAATATATAGAAACATATTACCACATTTTAATCCCCGGAGCGGTTCATCCTCCGGGGATTTTTTATTAGCCCCCAAGGAATCCGGGAACGAGGGCCAATTAACCCCCTCTCCGCAGCCGTATTTCACCCTTTCGCGCTAAATCCGTGCACAGCAAGGCGATTGGAATACTGCTTGATTTTACCGGTTTAATTGCTTAACTTAGGTAAACTGGTTTTTCATATTTTCTAACTTCTAAAATTGGCTTGCCATGGGAACAGTACGTAATATCCTGCAGGGCAAGGGTCATGCAGTTTACTCTATCCGTCCGGACAACACCGTTTTTGAAGCCCTGCAAATGCTCGTTGACCGTAATGTGGGGGCGCTCACTGTTGTAGACGAAAATGAAAGATTCCTGGGGATTTTTTCTGAACGGGATTACGCCCGCAGAGTTATTTTAAAAGGACGTGCTTCCAAGGAAACACTGATCCGTGAAATTATGACAGAACGTCCTATTACTGTTACAGAAGATGATTCTATTGAAGACTGTATGGTAAGGATGACAGACAAACGTATCCGTCACCTGCCGGTAACTGATGCACAGGGAAGGTTGATCGGGCTTATTTCTATTGGGGACGTGGTGAAATTTATTATTGATGACCAGCGTCATATCATCACCAGCCTGGAATGTTATATATCCGGAACGCACACCTGATTCAGTGAAAATCATTTTTGTTTTTTTGCCGGATTGTTTGTAATTTCAAATTGCATATAGCCTATACCGTTATGAGGTTTCTGACGTTATGATACTAACTATGAAACAATATTTTCTTCCTGCCCCAAAACGGTTTTGATCAAAGACACAATTCTCTGATAGCAGATTCAAAAGATTGGTAATAATAAACGGAACTTTAAAGTAATCGCTCGGGAGGGCGAACACCTTGCAAAGCGCTGTTAATGATACCATCCCTGTTTGGCCATTTGTAGCATATGGCGGCATTGTATTGATACTGGTAAGTCTCATACTCGCGCTGTCGTATGTGCTTGGTCAGCGCCATAAAGACCGTGCTACCGGTGAAGCATATGAATCCGGTATCGTTTCCACAGGCTCTGCACGACTTCGTTTCCCTTCCCAATTCTACCTGATTGCGATGCTGTTTGTCATTTTTGACATTGAAACAGTGATGATCATTTCCTGGGCTATCGCCTACCAGGAAGTGGGATGGGTAGGCTTCGCAGGCGTATCCGTATTTATCGTTATTCTCCTGGCCGTATTGATTTACGAGTGGCGGAATGGTGCGCTGGACTTCGGTCCGGATGGCCGGAAAATTTTACGCGCATACAAGAAACGTAAAAAGGAAAGCCTGGCTCACAACGATGCTGTTACGCCGCTTCAACAACAACAGGCCATGATGTAACACCGTATGCTCCGTGCTCATTGTTCAACAGTAACACCTGCATTATGAAATGGTGGTTAACAAAAGCCGGGGACCCCACTGGTAAAGTAGCTGGTAATACGTCTATGGAAGACGTAGTGCAGCAAAGTGTGCTGTTCTCCAGCGTAGAACGCCTCCTCGGATGGGGCCGGAAAAACTCCATGTGGCCCTTTCACTTCGGACTATCTTGCTGCTTCGTGGAAATGGCTACCGCTATGACTCCCAAATACGACCTCGCCCGCTTCGGCGCGGAAGTGATTCGCGGTACTCCCCGTGAAGCCGATGTTATGATCATCGCCGGCACCGTATTCATTAAAATGGCCCCCGTTATCCAACGCCTGCATGAACAAATGATGGAGCCCCGCTGGGTGATCTCCATGGGTTCCTGCGCCAATTCAGGCGGTATGTACGATATCTACAGCGTAGTACAGGGCGTGGATAAATTCCTGCCGGTAGATGTATATGTACCGGGATGCCCGCCCAGACCCGACGCTTTTATGCAGGGACTGCTACTGCTGCAGGATAGTGTAGGCAAAGAACAAAGACCGCTCAGCTGGGTAATCGGCGACCATGGCGTGATACGCCCCGAAATGCCGTCACAACGGGAACGGTTACACGATCACAGGCAACAAATGACACAATTCAAAACACCTGACGAAATATAAAATAAAACTAACAGTAACGGATATATGAAAATAAGACCAGGATAAACAATCGATAAGCATCAAAATAATCAGCTGAATCAGCAACCATCATGCCCATCACAGTTACGGAGGAAATCAGCGCCCGTTTCGGCGAAGACGCCGTCATCACACTGCTCACACGGGATGAGACGCCCACCATCAGGACGCCACGGGAGAAAGTTGTGGCCATCCTCCAATACCTTAAATCCGATATAAACATGCCCTTTCGTATGCTCTATGACCTGACGGCCATCGATGAGCGTGCGTACAAAAAAGAGCAGAACGGCCACAAGCCCTACGATTTTACCCTGGTATACACCCTCTTTTCCTTTGAAAGAAATGAGTTCCTGCGCCTGAAAACAGGCCTCCACGGTGAATTCCCTACCCACGACACCATCACGCATATATGGCCCGCTGCCAACTGGTACGAAAGAGAAGTATACGATATGTTTGGCATCCGCTTTAATGGTCACCCGCACCTGCAACGTATCCTGATGCCCCGTACCTGGGAAGGTTACCCCCTCCGTAAGGAACACCCCGCCCGCGCTACCGAAATGGGACCTTTTAAACTCTTTGATGATAAAGTAGACCGCGAACAGCACGCTATGCAGTTCCGCCCCGAAGAATGGGGACTGAAACGCCATAGCGAAGATGCGGATTTTATGTTCCTTAACATCGGTCCCCAACACCCGGGTACCCATGGAGTATTACGTATTATCCTGCAACTGGATGGCGAAAACATCATCGACGCGGTACCGGATATCGGCTTCCACCATCGGGGAGCGGAGAAAATGGCGGAACGGCAGTCCTGGCACACCTACATTCCCTACACCGATCGTATTGATTACCTCGGCGGAGTGAACAACAACCTGGCTTACCTGCTGGCGGTGGAAAAGCTCGGTGGTATCGACGTACCGCTGAGGGCGCAGGTGATCCGCATTATGCTGTGCGAACTGTTCCGCATAGCCAGCCACCTAGTATGGTATGGCACCTTCGCGCAGGATCTGGGCCAGCTATCGCCCGTCTTCTATATGTTCACCGACAGGGAAAGGGTATTTGAAATCATCGAGGCCATCTGCGGCGGCCGCATGCACCCCAACTGGTTCCGCATTGGCGGTGTAGCGCAGGACCTGCCCAAAGGCTGGGATACCCTGGTGAAAAACTTCATCGACTATTTCCCGCGCAAACTGCGCGAATACGATAAGATGGTGATGAAAAACTATCTCTTTAAAGTACGTACAAAAGGTATTGGTATCTATACGCTCGAAGAAGCCATAGAGTGGGGCGTTACCGGCCCGGGGCTGCGTGCCTGCGGCCTGGAATGGGATATGCGCAAGAAAAGACCCTATGGCGGCTACGAAAACTTTGCTTTCGAGATCCCGGTCGCCCACAATGGTGATTGTTACGACCGCGCGGTAGTACGGGTGGAAGAAATGAGACAGAGCCTCCGCATTGTACAGCAGTGCCTGGAATATATGCCTGCCGGCGATTTTAAGTCGCACCACCCGTTGGCTACCCCGCCCGTGAAACAACATACCATGCACGACATCGAAACGCTCATACACCATTTTCTTAACGTCAGCTGGGGACCGGTTATTCCGCCGGGAGAGGCCATGGTATGTACGGAAGCCACCAAAGGATGGAACAGTTATTACCTCATTAGCGATGGTAATACCGCTTCCTACCGTACACATATCCGCACCCCCTCATTCCCGCATATGCAGATGATACCGTTGATCAGTAAGGGTTATACGGTGGCCGATCTGTTATCGATACTGGGTGGAATGGACTATGTGCTGGCGGATATCGACCGGTAAAATTTGATTATTTAATCATTCTAATATTTAAATATTTCAGTAACGAAAGGCATGTGCTAACAAAACAAAAATATCAAAATATCAAAATCCGTAAATGATATGTTGTCCGCTATCGAAATAGAAAAAATCACACACGAACTCCGGCAGGTACCTGTAAAAAAGGCTGCCTGCATTGAAGCACTGAAAATTGTGCAGCAGGAGCGGCGCTGGATATCGGATGAGAGCGTGGCAGATATTGCCGCCATACTGGAAATGAGCACGGCGGAAGTAGATAGCGTGGCTACTTTTTACAACCTCATCTTCCGCCAGCCCGTTGGCCGCCATGTGATCCTGTTATGCGATAGTATCAGCTGTTATGTGATGGGGTTTACGGCTTTACGGCAACGACTGCACGAAATACTACTGGTTGGCTATGGGCAAACCACCGCTGACGATCGCTTTACCCTGCTGCCCAATGCTTGCCTGGGGACCTGCGATCATGCGCCGGCGCTGATGGTAGACGATGACCTGTACCGGGACCTGAAGCCGGAAGACCTGGAACAAATACTGGAAAAATACGACTAACCCAAACTGATATACGATGGAAAGACCACTCACACAACATATTCCTGACAACGGAGCTACCCTGCATCTCCGGGAGTACGAGGCCGTGGGTGGTTATACCGCCCTGCGCAAAGCCCTGAAGGAAATGGACCCGGCGCAGGTCGGCACACTGGTGAAGGATGCCAACCTGAAAGGTCGTGGTGGCGCCGGTTTCGCCACTGGTGTGAAATGGAGCTTCGTACCTATGAATGTGCCAGGCCCCAAATACCTTATTGCCAATGCGGATGAAATGGAACCGGGCACCTTCAAAGACCGCTGGCTGCTGGAAGGGAATCCGCATCAGCTGCTGGAAGGCATGATCATAGCGGCTTATGCCATCCAGGCTACAGACGCATTTGTATTCCTGCGATGGGCTTATAAAGATGCCGCCCGCGAAATGCGCAGGGCTATCGCAGACGCCTATACGGCAGGATACCTTGGAAAAAACATTCTGGGCAGCGCTTTCAGTCTGGAAATGCAGCTGCATACCGGCGTGGGCCGGTATATGTGTGGAGAAGAAACCGCCCTCCTCAATTCCCTGGAGGGCCGAAGGGCCACGCCGCGTGCGAAACCACCGTTTCCACAGGTAAGTGGATTGTTTGGAAGACCTACTATCGTAAACAATGTGGAAACCCTTAGCTGGATTTCCCATATCGTCAACAACGGGGAAACCTGGTTTAAATCATTGAGTTATACCGCCGACGGGGGAACGAAAATTTATGGCGTCAGTGGCAGGGTCAACAAGCCCGGTGCATGGGAACTTCCAATGGGTATTACTATGCGCGAACTGTTGGAAGAATATGCCGGTGGCATGCAAAAAGGCTACCGTTTCCGGGGAGCCCTGCCCGGTGGCGCATCTACTGATTTTCTGACTGATGCTCACCTCGATGTGAAGATGGACTTCGCAGGAGTGGCTGCCGCCGGCAGCAGGCTGGGTACCGGCACGATGGTCGTACTCGACGACCGCACGTGCCCTGTCGGCTTTGTACACAACCTGGAACATTTTTTTGCACAGGAGTCCTGTGGCTTCTGCACACCCTGCCGGGAAGGACTGCCCTGGACGGAGAAAATATTATGGTCACTGGAAAACGGCACCGGCGAAGAAAACGACCTGGAACTGCTGGAAAGACATACTAAACTGCTGGGACCGGGAAACACGTTCTGCGCACTGGCGCCCGGAGCAATGGAACCCCTGCAAAGTGCCCTGAAATATTTCAGGGAGGATTTTGAGCAACACATCAAAGAAAAAAAATGCCCTTATGCCCATCATCAACATTGATAATATACCCTACGAGGTGAAAGACGGTAAAAACCTGCTGGAGGCTTGTTTGTCGCTGGGCCTCAACCTGCCGTATTTCTGCTGGCATCCGGCCCTTGGATCGGTAGGGGCCTGCCGCCAGTGTGCGGTCAAAATTTTCAAGGATGAAAAGGATACCCGTGGTAAACTGATGATGGCCTGCATGGAGCCGGTGAAAGATGGTATGCGTTTATCCGTTAACGATAAAGAGGCAGTAGATTTCAGAGGTAATGTCATCGGCTGGCTTATGACCAATCACCCGCACGACTGCGCCGTATGCGATGAAGGCGGTTCCTGCCACCTGCAGGATATGACGGTGATGACGGGCCACGCTTACCGTGACTATCACTTCTCCAAACGAACCTATCGTAACCAATATCTCGGTCCGTTGATCAATCACGAAATGAACCGCTGTATTCAGTGTTACCGCTGCGTACGTTTTTATAAAGATTTCGCAGGAGGCAAGGACCTGGATGTTTTCGCGGCTCATAACCATGTGTATTTCGGTCGCCAGCAGGACGGCACCCTGGAGAGTGAATTCAGCGGTAACCTGGTAGAAGTTTGTCCGACCGGTGTATTCACGGATAAAACCCTCAAACAGCACTATACCCGTAAATGGGACCTGACTACCGCGCCATCCATTTGCCAGGGCTGCGGCCTGGGATGTAATATCATTGCCGGCGAACGTTATGGCTCGCTGCGGCAAATTACTAACCGCTACAACGGCGCGGTGAACGGTTATTTCCTGTGCGACCGGGGCCGTTATGGCTACGAGTTCGTCAACAGTAAAGACCGTATCCGGGAACCGCTGGTAAAACATTCTCCCGCTGATGGCTCCAATGGTCTCCCCGTACTACAACACGTACGTCATCGTATGGTACCCGGAAAAACGATCGGTATTGGGTCTCCGCGTGCCTCTGTGGAATCCAATTATGTGCTGAAGGAACTGGTGGGGGAAGATAATTTTTACCTGGGCATAGGAGAGATAGAACACGAATTAGTCGGCCTGATGCTTAAACTCCTGCGGGAAGGCCCTGTACGGTCGGCCTCCCTGCAGGATGCTGCAGCGGCTGATGCGGTGGTCATACTGGGAGAAGACCTGACGAATACGGCGCCGATGCTGGCACTGTCCGTCCGCCAGGCTATCCGCCGCATGCCGGTGGAGAACGTCATTAACAACATCCATATGCCCGCCTGGCAGGATGCCGCCGTACGGGAGGCCGTACAGGAAGAAAAAGGACCACTTTTTATACTCAACGTTGTAGCCACCAAACTCGATGAACTGGCTACGGGTGTTTATCATACTGCGCCGGATAATATTGCGCGTATAGCCTTTGCTGTTAGTCATCTGTTAGATGGTACCTTACCGGAAGTAACCGGTATGTCGGAGGAAGGGAAGCAGGCTGCTGCTACTATCGCCGCTGCACTCAAGGGGGCGAAGAAACCGCTGGTGATCGCCGGCTATGGCGGCGGTAGTGAACAGGTGATCAGGGCTGCCGCCAACCTGGCCTGGGCCCTGCAACAGCAGGGTGCGGAGGCCATGCTTTCCTTTACGGTACCGGAATGTAACAGCATGGGACTGGAGATGTTGGGAGGGCACCGCCTGGAATCTGCAGTAGATGCAGTGTTGAATGGTACCGCTGCATCCGTTCTGATACTGGAAAATGATTTATACCGCCGGCTGGACCATCACACGGCCAACCAGTTTTTTCAGCATTGTAAAGAGGTGATCGTACTGGACCATCTGCATAATGCCACGACAGAGAAGGCTGGTATCGTGCTGCCGGCGGGCACTTTTGCCGAGGCAGACGGTACGCTGGTCAACAATGAAGGACGTGCCCAGCGTTTCCTGCAGGCATTCACCCCCAAAGTGCCCATCCAGGAAAGCTGGCGCTGGTTGCTGCAACTGGCGGACGTTTGCGGAGATCCTTTCCTCCGCTCCCTGATGCATTATGATGATCTGCTGAAAGCCATCGCTGCCAAATACCCGGTATTCACGGGTATAGACACGCTGACACCACCGGCAGATTTCCGGATAGCCGGACAAAAAATACCCCGGGAACCACATCGTTACAGCGGCCGAACTGCCATGCTGGCGAATATAAACGTGAGCGAACCCAAACCGGCGGAGGATTCAGATACGGCGCTTTCCTTCACTATGGAAGGCTACCGGGGAGAGCCTCCTTCCTCCATGATCCCCTTCTTTTGGGCGCCAGGCTGGAATTCGGTACAGTCGGTTAATAAGTACCAGGTAGAAACCGGTGGTCCCCTGCACGACGGCAATCCCGGTAAACGCCTCCTGGAACCTAACGTAAACGGTCAAACGAAATTCTATTCTAATATTCCCGATCCGTTTATACCGGTGGGGGGCCACCTGCTATTGGTGCCGCTTTACCACATCTTCGGATCGGAGGAACTGAGCATTCATACGCCAGGCATTGCCGAGCGTATACCTGCTCCCTACATTATGCTGCACAGTGAAGACGCCCGCCGTTTTCAGGTGGCAGCAGGACATCTGCTCTATTTTATGAATAATGGTCATCAGTATGCGTTGCCGGTCGTTATCAACGATACCCTGCAAAAAGGCGCTGCCGGTATCCCGGTAGGACTGCCGCATATGCAGGTGGCGGAAGCGCCGCTGCTGGTTAAAATTTAAAGCTATGATAAATGCCTGGTGGATCATAGGAGGCGTACTTTTCGCACTGTTAAATACAGCCGCAGGACTGATATGGCTGGAACGCAGGATGCTGGCCCTCTGGCAGGACCGCTACGGACCCAACAGGGCCGGTCCTTTCGGACTGTTTATTGTACTGGCGGACACGCTGAAACTGTTCTTTAAAGAAGACTGGATTCCGCCGTTTGCAGACAAGGTGGTGTTTGTATTTGCACCCGCTGTGGTAGTGGCCAGCGTGCTGATGAGTTTTGTGATCATCCCTTTTGCACCGGGCATTGTGGTAGCAGATATGAACATCGGGGTATTGTTTTTCCTGGCGATGTCGTCGTTAGGAGTATATAGCATTGTGCTGGGCGGGTGGGCCTCGAATAATAAATATTCGCTGTTGGGCGCTATGAGAGGCGCTTCACAGATGATCAGCTACGAGGTGTTCATGGGCCTGTCGCTCATGGGCGTGGTGGTACTGAGTGATTCGTTCAATCTGCAAAAAATAGTAGAAGCACAGCGTACGGTATGGTTTGTGGTACCGCAACTATTGGGCTTCCTCATCTTCATGGTGGCGGGTATCGCTGAAACGCACCGCCTGCCTTTTGATATACCGGAAGCGGAAAGCGAACTGGTAGCGGGTTATCACGCGGAATATTCCGGGATGAAATTCGGTATGTTTTTCATCGGCGAATACCTGGGTATCACGCTGATTTCCGCCATGGTGGTAACGCTTTATTTCGGCGGCTGGCTGGGGCCAACGTTTCTGCCGCCTATTATCTGGTTTGTGATTAAAACTTTCCTGTTCATTTCCCTGTTCATACTGCTGCGTGCTTCCATGCCGAGGCCGCGGTATGATCAGCTGATGGAGTATGGCTGGAAAGTGTTGTTCCCGTTATCGTTGCTTAACCTGTTGGTGACAGCGGCGATCAAACTTTGGTTAATATCCGAATAACTAAATTTCAAAATATCAAAATGTATGTTTAGTCTATTACGCAGTATGTGGCTGGTGTTCCTGCATATGTTCCATAAACGGGATACTTACCAGTATCCTGAACACAAAGCGCCGCTGCCCGCCCGGTGGCGGGGCCGCATCGCCCTCACACGGGACCCGGACGGAGAAGAGCGCTGCGTAGGTTGTTATCTATGTGCTGCAGCCTGCCCGGTAGACTGTATCTCGCTGCAAGCTACGGAAGATGAACACGGCCGGCGTTACCCGGAATTTTTCCGGATCAATTTCTCCCGCTGCATCTTTTGCGGTTTCTGTGAAGAAGCCTGTCCCACCTACGCTATTCAGCTGTTACCCGATTTTGAAATGTCGGAATATAATCGTCAGAACCTGGTATATGAAAAGCATGATCTGTTGATACCCAGCCAGGGAAAGTATCCGGGCTATAACTACTACAGGGTGGCGGGACTCGCTATTAAGGATAAAGACAAAGGAGAGGCAGAACAGGAAGAACCACCGGTAGATATCAAGAGCCTGTTACCATAAATGCAAGTACCATGGACATCACATTTATCATTGCCGCATTCATAGCAGTGCTGGCCACTTTACGGGTCATCACCTGTTACCATATCATGCATGCACTGCTGTACCTGGTAGTGTCCCTGCTGGCAGTGGCAGTGGTATTGTTTACTTATGGTGCGCCGTTTATGGCGGTGCTGGAAATTATCATTTACGCCGGGGCTATCATGGTATTGATCATCTTTTTTGTGATGATGCTCAACCTCGGGCTGGAAACGGCGGAAAATGAAAAAGCCTGGCTGCGGCCCCGGATATGGATCGTACCCGGCGTGTTTTGTTTCGTGCTGCTGGCGGAACTGTTGTACCTGATTCTACAGAACAAACAACCGGCAGCGGGTATACAGATAGTGCCGCCCAAACAGGTAGGCATGGCTTTATTCGGGCCTTACCTGATAGCGGTGGAGCTCACGGGTATCCTGCTGATGGCGGGTATTGTAGGCGCATACCACCTGGGACGGCAACACAAAAAGACCTTACATCGATTTCTTGAAAATAATTTAGACACATGAACCTGCATCCTACAACGGCGGGCCTGCTATTGGCCGGTATTCTCTTTGTGCTGGGCCTCATCAGCGTGTTGATCCGGCGCAACATCATCTTTATGTTGTTGTCCGTGGAGATCATGCTCAACGCTGCCGGTCTTGCTTTTGTAGTGGCCGCCTCCCACTGGGGACAGGCCGACGGGCAGGTGATGTTTATGTTCATCCTCGCCATGGCGGCGGCGGAGGTATCGGTGGGACTGGCGCTGATACTGCAACTGTACCATCAGCTGCGCTCCCTGGATAGTGACGAAGCCAGCAGGATGAATGGATAATCTTCCTTATCACCTTTAAAAACATGATCAGATGCTGCCTGCACTCATACCAGCAATTCCTTTTCTCGGCGCATGCATACTCATGCTTTGCTGGAAACGTATCAGCCGTAGTGCCGTAACCGTTATTGGCTGCGGTAGTGTGGGCCTGTCCGCTGTGGTGGCGCTGATCGTAGCAGCAACGGTGGCTTCTGCCGGTAAACAACCATTGGTGCAGCACGTATGGCAATGGATGCAGGTGCCGGGTTTTGCTGCTGGTATTGATTTCCGGATGGATGCCCTGTCGGTAGTGTTTACGCTGGTGATTACCGTTGTTGGATTTTTAATCCATGTATATGCCACCGGTTATATGCACGATGATGAGGACTATGGTCGTTTTTTTGCCTGTATGAACCTGTTTGTAGGCGCTATGCTGGTGCTGGTAATGGCAGACAACCTGTTGTTGTTATACCTGGGCTGGGAAGGCGTAGGCCTCTGCAGTTATCTGCTGATTGGTTTTTGGTATAAAGATCCGGCCAATAATTATGCGGCCCGTAAAGCTTTCCTGGTGACAAGGGTAGGTGATACCGCGATGGCCATTGCGCTGTTCCTGTTGTTTCAATACATGGGTACGCTCAATATTCAGCGCCTGTTGCAGGAAGCGCCGGTGTTATGGCAGAAGGGCGATCCTGCTATTACGCTCATTGCCTTATTATTACTGGGCGGCGCCGTTGGTAAGTCGGCCCAGCTACCGCTACAAACCTGGCTCCCCGATGCCATGGCCGGCCCCACACCAGTGAGCGCATTGATACACGCGGCCACGATGGTTACTGCGGGGGTATACCTCATTGCCCGCATGCATGTAGTATTTGAATTATCGCCTGCGGCACAAACCACCACGGCTGTTATCGGGGCCATCACCTTGTTGATGGCGGGTGTAAGCGCACTGGTGCAAACGGATATCAAAAGAGTACTGGCTTATTCTACCATCAGCCAGATAGGATACATGTTCCTTGCATTGGGTTGTGGCGCCTGGTCGGCGGCTATCTTCCATTTTGTGACACATGCGTTTTTTAAAGCATTATTGTTCATGGCAGCAGGCGCAGTGATTGTGGCTTTGCATCATGAGCAGGATATGTTCAAAATGGGGGGATTGAAAAAGTCGCTGCCGGCAGTGTGCTGGGTGTTCCTGATTGGTTGTGCTTCGCTTACCGCTATTCCTTTTATAACAGCGGGTTTCTACAGTAAAGACCAGATCATCTGGCTGTCTTTCGCCGCTGCAGGCGGACATAAAGTGTATTGGCTGGCGGCGGTGCTGGGCGCTTTGTTGACAGGCATGTACACCTTCCGTATGTTTTTCCTGGTGTTTTATGGAGAGGCCAAAACAACGGTACATCGTATACCCGGCCCCGTGATGATGGTGCCTTTATATATCCTGTCAGTTCTCACTACGGTAGCCGGGTTCATAGAGCTGCCGCATACCCTGGGGCATGTCACGTTGTTCAGCAACTGGTTGCTTCCTGTATTGCCGGCTGTACAAATGGCGCAGGACAGCGTGGTTATGGAATGGTTGTCGCAGCTGGCTTCGGCAGCAGTGGCACTGGGTGGTATATGTCTGGCTTATGTATGGGTGCTCAAAAGGCCGCAGGGTATGGTGGACTTTCTCAGTATGCCGGGACAGGTGTGGTTACAAGGCTTTTGGAAACGTGGTTGGGACATGGACGCCTTGAACGATGCGCTCATCGTACGGCCATTTGTATATCTCTCCCAAATCAATCGTAAAGATCTGATCGATAAAATATATACCGGAACGGCACAGTTGATGGAGATGTGTCATAACCTGATGGCACGTACGCAGAGTGGTATTCTCCGATGGTATATCATGGGTGTGGTGTTGGGGGCGGTCGCTATCTTATCGGTATTGATTTGGCGGTTGCACGGGGTTGTCTAACGTTAACGGTTAAATGTTATTATAATGATCCTCTTGTTATTGATCCTCATTCCATTGGCAGGTGCGCTCTTATCCTGGATAGCGGCCTCGCGGAATGTGCTGTGGTCCCGCTGTATCGCGCTGGCCAGTTTGCTGGTCAACCTGGTGATCGTGGGCCAGATATGGGCTACCCATGCTGCTACCGGCGGGCAGTGGATATACCAATACAAGGCTGATTGGGTACCGCATTTTGGAATCAGCCTTAACCTGGCTATGGATGGTCTATCGCTGTTGATGCTGGTACTCACGTTTTTCCTGGGTGCGTTATCGGTGCTGATCTCCTGGAAGGAAATCAATCAGCGGGTAGGGTTCTTCCATTTCAACCTGTTGTTCGTACTGACAGGCATCACTGGTGTGTTTTTGACCATGGACCTTTTTCTCTTTTATTTTTTCTGGGAGATGATGCTGATACCGATGTATTTCCTGATTGGTATCTGGGGACATGAGCGCAGGGAATACGCAGCCAACAAGTTTTTTATTTTCACCCAGGCTGGCGGCCTGTTGATGTTGCTGGCCATCCTGGCGCTGTACTTTATTCATGGGGCTAACACCGGCGTATATACGTACGATTATTTTTCGCTGCTGCATACACCCATGCAACAGGACACGGCCCGTTGGCTGATGTTGGGTTTCCTCATTGCTTTCCTGGTGAAGCTGCCAGCGGTACCCTTTCATACCTGGCTGCCGGATGCGCATACGGAAGCGCCTACTGCCGGCAGTGTTATCCTGGCCGGGCTGCTGTTGAAAACGGGCGCTTATGGTATTCTCCGGCTGGTACTACCGCTGTTCCCGGAAGCGGCGGCCCATTATGCGCCCTGGATCATGTTCCTTGGCGTGCTGGGCATTATTTACGGGGGGATGCTGGCTTATGCCCAAAACGACCTGAAAAGACTAATCGCCTATACGAGTGTTAGCCATATGGGATTTGTGCTGGTAGGTGCTTTTTCCTTCAACACGCTCGCCTATGAAGGCGTTGTCATGCAGATGATCGCCCACGGTATCAGTACCGGTGCCCTGTTTATCATTGCCGGCGCGCTGTATGAAAGAATTCATACCCGCAACATACAGGATATGGGCGGACTATGGTCTAAAGTACCGGTGATGGGCAGCGCTACCATGATATTTGTAATGGCCTCGCTGGGGTTGCCGGGACTGGGCAACTTCGTGGCAGAATTCCTGATCCTGCTGGGAAGCTGGCAGGCCGATCGCTGGATCACGGTGTTTGCCACCATCGGACTGGTAGTGGCTACCGCTTATTCGCTGCGCATCATGCAAAAGGTTTTCTTCGGGCCCAGTCATCAGCAGTATGCATTACCAGACCTCAACAAACGGGAACTGGTGATCATCGTGGCGCTGGTGGCGGCGATTCTGTTATTGGGATTACATCCGCAGCCGGTTTTAAATACTTCACAAAAAACTGATTATGTCGTTCGCTGATTTCATAAGCCTGGGGCCTTTGATCACGCTGTTTACGGCAGTGGTGATTTCTATGTTGCTGATTGCCTTCAAACGGAATCACCGCATTACCTATGTGTTTTCCCTGTTAGCCTACCTGATGGCGTTAACGGCCATCATCCCGGCTATGCTGTATATTCCGCATACCGTGCCGCCTTTACTGGTAGTGGATGAATTCTCCCTCTTCAACACCGGACTGGTGCTCACATCGGGATTGATTATCCTGTTGTTATCCTACAACTATTTTGAAGAGCGGGAGGAACGTAAGGAAGAATATTATCTCTTGCTCCCGCTGGCTACTACCGGCGCTTTGGTGTTGGTGGTGAGCCGCCACTTTATGTCGTTGTTCCTGGGCCTTGAAATACTCAGCATCAGTTTATATGGATTGATTGCCTACCTCCGGGCACGGGAACGGTCAGACGAAGCCGGGATTAAATACCTGATCCTGGCGGCCTTATCTTCGGCCTTCCTGCTGTTCGGTATGGCGCTCGTGTACGCGTTTACGGGGCATATGGACTTCCCGGGTATCGGTGCTGCACTCCGGCAGGCGGGATATATACCCGTTACTGTGCTGGCCGGATTCGGTATGATGCTGATTGGCATCGGTTTCAAACTGGGAGTGGTGCCATTCCACATGTGGGCGCCGGATATTTACGAAGGCGCGCCTTTACCGGTATCGGCTTTTATTGCTACCATTTCCAAAGGCGGTATGCTGGTTGTGCTGATCCGTTTTTATGTAGATATTCACGGCAACGACTACTCGATGATCTGGTGGATGCTGGCAATCGTAGCGGTGGCTTCTATGTTTGTGGGCAACTGGCTGGCGCTGACACAGCAGAACATCAAACGGATACTGGCATATTCTTCCATTGCACACATGGGATATATACTGGTGGCTTTTCTGTCGGGGGTGCAAACGGGTCTGGAAGCGATCTCTTTTTACCTGGTGGCTTATTTTATCACCAGTATCGGGGCTTTCGGGGTATTGATCGTGATGAGCAGCAGTATACAGGATGCGGAAACACTGGATGATTACAGAAGTATGTTCTGGCGTTATCCCTGGGTAGCGACGGTATTTACCGCGATGTTACTGTCTCTGGCCGGTATTCCGCTGACAGCGGGCTTTATCGGGAAATTTTATATCGTGATGGCGGGCGTCAACGGGCATATGTGGTTCCTGTTGTTTATGCTGGTGATCAACAGTGTGATTGGCCTGTACTATTATATCCGCATTATTGCCATGATGTTTAAGTCACTGGCTACAGGGGAGGTGACGTATATCAAACCCTCGCTGCCTGTAGCCGGTAATATCACGCTGATGTTGCTGACGCTGTTGCTGGTGGGACTGGGGATATATCCCACTGCGATGATGCAACTGATCCAGCAGATGATGAAAATGATTGTTTAACCTGCTCTTTTCTGTTCATCACTGGTACCTGTTTTCCTGTCACGGGCTGCTTTGATACTGCTGTTACCAAAGCGGTAGCTGAAGTAGAGGCTGGCTGTTCTGAACTGCCAGGTGTTAAAGATATGCAAGGCCAGGTTGCTGTACTGCGCAATCCCTCTGTAGGATTCATTCCGCAGGATGTTGTTATAGTTGAATTTAATGGTGGCTTTTTTATCCCAGAATGTTTTTTGTATACCCAGGTTCAGGTTATACTCGCTGTAGCCTTTGAAGATGGCGTATACAAACGGAGAGTTATAATAACCGGACACTTCCAGCTTAAAATCCTTCGGCAGGGTGAAGGTATTGGTGGTATTAAAGCTGTAGGTGAAGCTATTGGTCATCTCCTTTTGGTTCTTGTTGTTGGTGAAGTAATAATCGTTATAGGCTGCATTCAGATTGTTATCGCTATTCCACCATTTGGTAACCTGGAAAGGCAGGGTCACAGCGAGGCTGTACACATGGCTCTTTTGATAGTTCATCAAAGTGCTGGTGGATGTTTTGGCGCTATCATCCTGGTACAGGAACTCGTTGATCACATCAGTGGTGCGGTTGTATCCCAGTGTGGCAATGTACTTGTCTTTGAAGGTGTACGCCAGTTCCACGTTGTTGGTGTATTGCGGCCGCAGGTAGGGATTGCCCCGGAAGAAAGTGTATTTATCAAGATAAAACATGAAAGGGTTCAGCTGACTGTATTCCGGGCGTTCGATACGGCGGGAATAGGCGAGGCTGATTTTATTTTGTTCATTCAGTTTCTGATCGATGGTGAGGTTCGGGAAGAAGTCGGTGTAACTGCGTACTACCTGGCTTTTAAGGGTGACGGAGTAGCCGTCGGATTTGGTGTTTTCCACCCTTAACCCCGCCTGGATACCGGTTTTGGGCGTCAGTTGTTTTTTATAGCTGGCATAGGCGGCATATACATCTTCCTGGTATTTAAATTCATTGCTCTGACTGGGAGCAAAGTGGTAAGTGCCATTTTGCAGGGAGTCGTACGCCAGTTTGTTGCTGGTGGTAACGAGACTGGCTTTCAGGCCGGCTTCTACTTTTCCGTTTTTACCCAGCGGCCAGGAGAAATCGCCTTTCAGACTTTTAATGGTGATTTGGGTACCGCCCTGGTTACGGATGCCATTAGGGTTGCGTACCTGTTGTTTTTTAACGTCCAGCATACTGTCGTTCAGCAGCAGGGAACGGTCGCTGTTGAAGCGGGCGTAATCGGCGTCCACACTGTATTCGCGGCCGGACGTATCCAGTACTGCTTTGTAGTTCAGGTTGATGGCGATATTATTGAAATGGTTATTGTTGGTGGAATAGGAGTTGACGATGGAGTCGGCCGGAGCGCCGGGCGCACTCATAAAATTGGTGTTGCTGTATATCTGGTTGTTGAACCGGTTTTTAAAACCATTTACCAGTACGCCAATAGTGTTTTTATCATTCAGGAAATAATCGAACCCTATTTTAGCCGCATTGCGTTGGAATCGGTTCCGCTGGAAAATATCCTGGGTTTGTTCGGTGATCACACCTTTGTCATTGAAACGTCTGCTATAATGGCGGGTGATCTGGAAAGGGCGGTCAGTTCTGCCCAGGTCGCCGAACAGGTTGAATTTAGGCGTGCGCCAGTTGAAGTTGCCATTGGCACTGTAGGTACCATAGCGGGACTGCGACAGGGTAGCGTTAACGGTTCCGTTAATACCTGTCAGTTTTCCTTTTTTTGTTTTTATGTTGATGATACCGCCATTGCCGGAGGCATCGTATTTTGC
This sequence comes from Chitinophaga qingshengii, assembly GCF_014529935.1. Taxonomy (GTDB): domain Bacteria; phylum Bacteroidota; class Bacteroidia; order Chitinophagales; family Chitinophagaceae; genus Chitinophaga; species Chitinophaga qingshengii. The sequence goes on along the minus strand of NZ_JACVFC010000001.1, from coordinate 1,269,835 downwards.
TGATGGGCTGGTCAGTAGTTCTATCTGTGCGATAGATTCGCCGGGTGTATTTTTCAGCAGGTTGGTCAGGTCTTCGCCGCTGAGGTAAGTCAGTTTACCGTCGATCATCACGGTTACGGTCTGGCCTTTCATTTTTACGTTTTCGTTGTTGTCAATCTGTACGCCCGGTGCCCTTTTCAGGATATCGAGGGCGCTGTTGCCAACGGCGGTCACGCTGCTTTCTACATTGAGTACGGTTTTACCGGCACTTTTTTCAATAAAGGGCTTGGTGGCGGTCACATTCACCGTTTGCAGGCTTTTGGACAGCTGTTGCAGGCTGATAGGAGGCAGGGTAACGGAAGTATGGGAGGCATCTACCGAAAAATTAGCGGCATACTGGGTATTATACCCCATCTGGGATACCTGGAGAAAATATTGGCCATAAGGGATTTTTTCAAAACGGCCGTCGCCCGCTTCGGATGACATTTCACCTTTTACCTGGGCAGAGTCTTTTGTTTTACGTAAAAGTACGCTGGCAAAGGGAAGCGGCTTGCCGGAGGCGTCTGTTATTTTGAAGGAAATAGAGCCGGAAGGAGTGGTTTTTTGTGCAAAAGAATACATGCCAACAGACATGAGTATCCCCAGCACGACGATGAATTTTTTCATACAGTCGTTTAGATTAGATTTTTTCTCAGAAGCGATTCAATAAGTAAATGAGGAAGACAGCTTATTGATTACTGTCTGATCTGGTTTTGTGTACGGTATATATTGAATATAGTTTTAAATGCGTCATGGATGGGTCTGGTCCGAATCAGCGCATTATCAGGGGTAACCGTTGCATTCACCTCGCTTGACGTTGGAGCAGGGCAATTGGCTTGTGTTATCACAAATAAAGGCAGCACATCCGGAGGACTGCTTTGCATGGGTGCCATATCTTTTAACAGGCCCTTGGAGGCAACGACCAGCGCGATACAACAGGTAACTATCAGTAACAGGGCGGCTTTTTTCATAATCATAGCACTTTTAACATCTTAAAGACGACCTGTCAGAAAAAAGGTTGCACCGGCGACGAAAAAAAATTTCCGGGCAGGGCAGGGGCTGTTCATCCAATCTCAAAGCAGTGGAAACCAATATAAAAATAAGAGGGAATGAAATGCGGCGGCAGGGAATAGGATAGGTTGTTAAATTCCGGGGATAAACGGTTGTTTCACGCAAAGGCGCAAAGCAGCAAAGGCGCAAAGAATGTTTACTTATCTTGTAAGATATTTATCTCTTCGCGCCTTTGCTGCTTTGCGCCTTTGCGTGGTTATTTCTTCAGCAATCGCTGTACCGTTACCTGGGAGCGTTGTTCCAGCAGTATGGTGTGGTGGTTGCTGAGATTTTCCAGCAAACCATCCTGGTCATACCGTACGGTTAGCAGTTCCAGTCCTTCGTGGTAGGAGATCTTGAAGTCGTTGTGCAGGGTTTTAATCAGCAGCTCAATCTTTTCCGCATTGTGGTCAATACAGCAGGAGAAGGTGATAGCGCCGTTCTGCATCAGGTTGATCTTCACTTTCAGGCGGTGGAAGGTTTCGTAAATATCACTGATCTTATCTTCTGTGATGAAGGCGTAGTCCTTGGAAGTAAGGGTCAGCAACACCTGGTTTCTTTTCAGCACGATAATGGGAGGCAGCTGCCGGCTGTCTGCCTGCTCTTTGATAACAGTACCGGGGAGGTTTTTATCCAGGAAACATTTTACCAGTAAGGGTATCTGTTTATTCTGCAGTGGTTTGATGGTTTTCGGGTGAATCACCTGTGCGCCATAGTAGGCCATCTCAATTACTTCGCCATAGCTGATTTCCGGAATGTTCACCGTATTGGGGAAGAGTTTGGGATCGGCATTTTTAAGGCCTTCCACATCTTTCCAGATGGTTTGGCTTTCCGCGTTGAGCATATTGGCAAATACAGCAGCGGAGTAGTCACTGCCTTCACGGCCCAGGGTCACGCTTTCGTTTTGGTCGGTGCTGCCGATAAAACCCTGTGCAATCACGATATTGGTGGTATCGAACAGCGGGGCTACTTTTTCGGTTACCTGTTTCTGGGTAAAAGCCCAGTCGATATTGGCATCGCGGAAGTTATCGTCGGTACGGAACACATCGCGCACATCCACCCAGGTATTGGATAAACCGACGGAATTAAAGAATGCACTGACAATGGCGGTGCTGAGCAGTTCGCCCATACCTACCAGCTGATCGTAGTAATAGTCGTACGCCCGTATGGGTTTTTCTCCCAGCGTCCATTCTGCTTCCGTGAAGAACTGCTGCAGTTGCTGGAAAAGTGGGTGTTGACGGGTCCCCAGAATGGTTTCGGCTACCTGGATGTGCTGCTGTTCTACGTTATACAGCAACTGGGCGGCTATCTCCCTTTTGCGCATAAAGTAGTTCTGCGCCACTTTCTCCAGCTCATTGGTCGTTTTGCCCATGGCCGAGATAACAATCAGGAGTTTGTCGTCCGGAAATGACTGGACGATTTGTGCTACTTGCTTAATGCGTTCAACACTTTCTAAACTTGCGCCGCCAAACTTGAAAACCTTCATATGATAGTTTGTCCTTTTGAAAAATTATTTGGCAAATTACGGCAAGTTTAGAATTGTTTTAAAATCTGTTTACAGAGAAATGACATTTCCCTTAAAATAAGCGCGTATTCCTGTAATTTCGTCCCGGAAAACTGAAATAACGTTATGAATCACAAGGAAAAAGTAATGACCCTGGATGAATTTACCATCCAGGAGTTACGTAACTATCCCGGCGCTACAGGCCAGTTGTCAGGTTTACTGCGCGATATCGGTCTGGCTGGTAAAAGGGTAAATGTGGAGGTAAACAAAGCCGGTATTGCTGATATCCTGGGAGAAGCCGGCAAAACCAACGTGCAGGGCGAATCCGTTAAAAAGCTCGATGAATTTGCCAATGAACAGTTTATCAACTCATTACGTACCAGCATTTATTGCTGCGGCGTGGCTTCCGAGGAGGAAGAACACTTCATCGCCTTTACTGACGAACACTCTAAAAAATCCAAATATGTAGTATTGCTTGATCCGTTAGATGGCTCCAGCAATATCGACGTGAATGTATCCATCGGCACCATTTTCTCTGTTTACCGCCGCCTGTCGCCGGAAGGAGAGGAATGTAACCTGGAGGATTTCCTGCAGCCGGGTACCCAGCAGATCGCTGCCGGTTATATCATCTATGGTTCTTCTACCATGATGGTATATGCTACCCGCCGTAGTGTACAGGGTTTTACCCTGGACCCTTCCATCGGAGAGTTCTGCCTGTCGCATCCCAACCTGAAATGCCCGCCGGAAAGCGATATCTTCTCCGTGAACGTGGGTTATTATTATCTGTACGAAGAGAGAGTGCGTCAGTCTATCGATCATTTTATGGCCCGCAATGAAAACGACCGGATCTACCGGCACCGTTTTGTAGGTTGCATGGTAGCGGAAATACATCGTACCCTTATTCAGGGGGGTATCTTTATGTATCCGGCTTTCGGCAAATATGCGTCCGGCCGTCTGCGCCTCTGTTACGAGTGTAACCCCATGTCTTTCATTATGGAGAAAGCCGGCGGTATGTCTATGGCCAATAGCCGTCAGCGCCTGCTGGAACTGAAGCCGGTACAATTGCACCAACGGGTGCCTATTTTCATCGGCTCCAAAAACATGATGGAGACCTGGAAAGACATCATGAACAAATAGCGGAAACACGCTTTGTTAATTGCATATCAAAAAAGACCCGGGCGTACAATAGCAACGTCCGGGTCTTCGTTTTTGAAAAATGCGGTAACAATTTATCCACCTTGAATAGTTTGGTACAGCGCTTGCTTGCATCCCGAAAGTTCTAATTATTAACCATCAATTTTTATGTCCATCTTGAAAAGCCGCAGTATCCTTGTATTACTGCTCGCAGTGTTTGCCGCATTCCAGGTAAGCGCGTGTTCACGTGCCACCAGTCGCGCAGACAGCACCACAACCGGAGGTAGCCTGGAAGAACAGATCCTCTATTACACCAACAAATTCCGTCAATCCAAAGGCCTGAAACCATTGCAGCTGGATGAAACCATCAGCCAGCAAGCTCGCCGCCACAGCCGGGATATGGCTAATGGCAGTACTGGTTTCGGACACGAAGGTTTTGAGGATCGCGTGGCTGTCATCTCCAAAAAAATGGGCAGAGTAGGCGCAGCCGCAGAAAATGTGGCCTATGGCACCCTCGACGCCCAATCAGTGGTAGATGGCTGGATCAAAAGTCCAGGCCACCGGCGTAATATGCTGGGCGACTATAACCTCATCGGTATAGGCGCCGCCGGTAAAGGAAGAATTACCTTCTTTACCCAGGTGTTCATCAAACACTAAATCAATTGCATTTGCGGATTTAGGGATTTACGGATTTTTTGATTTCGGGGTTGGAAGCGCGGAAGCCCGTGTTTATTTTAATAATCAAATATTTAAATATTTAAATAAAAAGGCTCTCCGGGCTATTTCCCCAAAATTCGCAAATACGTAAATCTCAAAATCCGTAAATCTTTTATAATTTGGTGGCATGGAAAAGAACAAGATCATTGAGGTGAACAACCTGGTGAAAAAATACGGGGAATTCACTGCAGTAAAGGGTATCAGCTTTGATGTGTATGAACATGAGATATTCGGGCTGTTAGGGCCTAACGGCGCCGGAAAGTCTACTACCCTGGAGATCATTGAAACACTTCGTGACAAAACGGATGGCAAGGTGACCGTCGGCGGATTCGACCTGGACACCGCGCCCAACGATATCAAAAAAATCATCGGCGTACAGCTGCAAAGCTCCGGTTATTACCCAGGGCTCAACCTGGTAGAGCTCATCGAGATGTTCGGCGGCCTGTACAATCAACCGGTGGAACCCATGGAACTGCTGCGGCTCTTCAACCTGGAAGACAAGGCTAAATCCAAATACAAAGAACTCTCCGGCGGCCAGAAACAACGTTTCTCCATCGCCACCACCCTGATCAACAAACCCAGGATCATCTTCCTTGATGAGCCCACTACCGGCCTCGATCCGCAGGCCAGACGCAATCTGTGGGACCTGATCCTGCAGGTAAGATCACAGGGCACTACCGTTGTTATTACCACGCACTATATGGATGAAGCTGAGTTCCTGTGCGATCGCTGCGCGATCGTGGACAGCGGACAGGTCATTGCCATTGACTCCCCGGATACCCTGATCGACAACCTGGTATCCAAAGGATTCGAGCGTAGTAAAGAGGTGAAGAAAGCCAACCTGGAAGACGTGTTTATCCACCTCACCGGGAAGGATCTTCGCGAGTCTTAATAAACCCGCTTATGGAAGCATTACAATATCCTATCGGTCGTTTTGAACCGCTGCCTGACTATAGTCCCGCTATGTTACGGGAGTATATTTTTGATATACGCGACCTGCCCACCCATGTGGAACTGGCCGTACAAAACCTGGACGCTTTCCAGCTGCAGAAGCCCTACCGGCCCGGCGGATGGAATATCGCTCAGGTGGTACATCATCTGGCAGACAGCCATATCAACGCGATCACCCGCATGAAAATGGCGCTGACAGAAGAAAAACCTATTATTAAACCATACGATGAAGCGGCATGGGCGGAACTGGAAGATGTGAAAAACACGCCTATCAACGTGTCTGTTACGCTGCTGCATGCCCTGCACACCCGTTGGGCCAACCTCCTGGAACGCCTGACACCTGAACAATGGGAACGTTCTTTCATTCATCCCGAACATGGCCGGCGCTTTAACCTGAAAACCACGGTTGCCAACTACGCCTGGCACGGAAAGCACCACCTCGGCCATATACAGGGACTGAAAGAGCGGATGAACTGGTAAAGTATTATTATGAATATGGATTGGAAACTGCTGTCATCTGAATACCTCTTCAAAGACAATTGGTTGACCGCGAGGGTAGATAAATGTGTCACCCCACAGGGGACGATTGTAGAGCCTTATTACGTACTGGAGTATAACGACTGGGTAAATGCTGTGGCCCTCACTGAAGAAGGGCAGGTGGTGATGATCCGCCAATACCGCCAGGGCATTGGCCGGACACTGCTCGAAATTCCCGGCGGCACCATGGACAACACCGATCCGTCTCCTGAATTTGCGATGCAACGGGAGTTGCTGGAAGAAACCGGATACGAATTCAAAGAATTGATATCGCTGGGAAAAGTGGCTGCCAATACGGCGTCCAGTAACAACTACACCCATATGTTTCTCGCTACCGGTGGCCGTAAGGTAAAAGAACAGCAGCTGGACCACAACGAGGAAATTGAAGTGGTGCTGATGTCTGTTCCCGAAGTGCAACAGCTGATACTGGACAATAAAATTGTTCACAGCCTGCATGTTACCGGCCTGATGTATGCGCTGATGCACCTGGGACGAATGGAAATGAAATAATTATAATGCTTCTGCTACAATAAAGAAGCTGCCGCATACCAGGATCATATCTTCCGGTTTAGCATGCTGGCGTGCGGCCTGCAACGCGGCCTGCACCGATTCATAGGCGCGGCCCTGCAGCCCGTGTTGGGCGCCCATTTCCGCCAGCGCTACCTCATCCATGGCACGTGGTAACTGCGCCCGGCAGAAATAATAGGTGGCTGTAACGGGAAATAATGGCAGCACATTTTCTACCTCTTTATCCTTTACAAAACCAGTCACAATATGCAGGTGCTGGTAGTTGACATGTTCCAGCTGCTGTACTATTTCACGGATACCGGCTTCGTTATGACCTACGTCCATCACCGTTAGGGGATGCTCGCTCACTATCTCCCAGCGTCCGCGCAGCCCTGTCAGTTTACGTACCTGCGATAATGCTGCCGACACCTGCTCCCACGTAATATGCCAGCCCTTTTGCTGTAATTGTTTAACGGCAGATAATACCCCCATCACATTTTTCTCCTGGTATTGCCCGCTCAGATCCAACCGGAAACGATACATTTTATTTTGACGTGTATCCAGTACCGTTAGCTCCAGGTGATTGCCTTTGATATCGCTGCCATCTACCATCCATTCCTGGTCTGCAAAGAAAATGGGCGCATTCATATCAGTGGCCTTGCTGACAAACACCTGCTGTATTTCAGACTGTGTTTCGCTGATCACTACAGGAATGCCTTCTTTGATGATGCCCGCTTTTTCGAAGGCTATCTGGGGAAGCGTATCGCCCAGGATATTTTTATGGTCGAAGCTGATATTGGTGATGACAGACAGTTCCGGCGTAATCACGTTGGTACTGTCCAGCCGGCCGCCCAGTCCCACTTCTATGATGGCGACATCTACCTTTTCCTGTGAAAAATACTCGAAGGCCATGGCTACGGTGAGCTCAAAAAAAGAAGGGGCGATACTGTCGATAAACGGCCGCATATCGTTAGTGAACTTCACCACAAAATCTTCGGAAGCTACCTGTCCGTTGATACGGATACGTTCCCGAAAATCCAGCAGGTGCGGCGAGGTGTACAAACCGGTTTTATAGCCGGCCTGTTGCAGGATAGCGGCCAGCATATGGCTGGTAGAGCCTTTCCCGTTAGTACCGGCTACGTGTATGGTTTTAAAAGTATGCTGCGGGTTGTTGAGTTGTTGTAACAGCGCGACCGTATTATGCAGGTCTGTTTTATAAGCACTGGCCCCTACTTTGGTGAACATGGGTAGTTGTGAGTAGAGATAGTCCAGTGCTTCCTGATATGCATTCATAAGGGTAAATTAATAATTTACCGGGCAGCCAAGCTGACCTTTGTCTTTACGGTGGCCCAGCATGCTCGGGTTGAGCCGCAAAGCTACGAAAGCATCCGTATGGTTGATGCGATGTTGGAAAAGCGTGGTAAAAAGACTGTAGGAACCCACTACCAGCGGCCCCACACGGAAACCTGCCCCTACATCGGCCTGTCCGTTGTGGTTAATCACAAACGGCATATAGGCGCCAAATAGCTCCGTTTCGTAGCGTGGTGTAATTAACAACTGGGTCAGGGCATATGTTCTGGCCAGTCCGTTTTTCCCGGCATTCAATGCGATCACCGCATTGGCGCTGACAAAGAAACGGCTGTCGATATTATAATCGCCCATCAGGTTGAGGGTGGCGGGTAATGCCATCACAAAAGAGCTGTCGCTGTCGGTGGTGGGATTGGGATGGGCAGGAGAGAAATAGCGGTTCAACCGGGTGGAATATTGTTTCAGGCTTTCTTTGTCCCGGTAGGTGATATCCCTGGGATTGATATTGTCTTTCCGGAGATCCAGGTCCATGTTATTGGCGCCTTTTTGGTATTTGATCCGGCCGATATCCGTGAGGGATACACCCACGCGGAACTTGTATTCATCGGCGTCGGTACCTTCAAACTTGCCAAAGCCGCCGTTATCGGGGCGGTATTCATAAATAACGCCCAGGTCAAAGCCAACACCGTTATTGTGAAAGATTTGCAGGTTACGGTTATCCGGCTTCTGCCAGTGGTCCAGTTCTGTATTGTAGGCATACCGAAGGGTGCCGCTGGTAATATCGGCACTGCGTTTATTATTAAGCACAAAGTTGGTATTGGCTACCTGGGCATAACCGGCGGCCACGCCGCTCAGCAGTTTCACCGTCACACCAGCTTTCCAGCGGCTGTTGTATCCTTCATGAATCACCCGGGCATAGCTAAGCCCCAGTTCATTCCAGATGTGCGCGCTGGCGCTTACTTTTTCGATCGTGAGACTTTTGCCACGGTATTGCATATTGGGAAAGTCGTTACCAAAAAAGTTGGCCAGCGGAGTGGGCAGGTTGCCACCGCTGGCACTGGCACGCATACGCCAAACGAAGGAGACGGATTGTTTTTCATCGATCGCATACAACACGGAAGGCATCACAATGTCTGCCATACCCCAGCCGTTTTGCCGGCGGTTGGCAGTGGTGTCCAGGAAATAGTCCTGGTTACGTACCCAGTTGTTGGTAGCGGGTTGGTGGAACAGGATGGACTTGGGCACTTTCACGTAGGTATTGCCTCCTTTTACATCGGCCCCGATAATATTGACGTCCCACTTATACCGGTAGCCTGCTGCGCTGGCCGGATTGGAGAGTACGCCGTATATACCGGCATAGTTGCTGGTATTATAACCGGGGAATGACTGTGCTATGGCGGTGCTGGCCGTCCATAAAAATAGAATAGTACTGAATAGGATTCGCTGCATTCTCATTGTTGGCTTGTGTAAGACAGGTTTCTCAATGATTCTCTGATTTACGGATTTTTTGATTTGCGGATTTCGGGGGATGCTGATTTCTGTTCCCAGTGCAAACGCAATCAAAATCCCAGAAATCCGTAAATCAAAAAATCCCTAAATCAAAAAATTTGTATGGTTATTCGGCTTTGAAATAAAAGCGGATGGTACCGAACTGCACTTCGGGTGCGTCGGGATTTGCATTGTATTTTAACTGACCGTTGAGTGCAGCTTTCCGCGCAATGTCTATCAGTTGCGGGTTACTGAGGGTAGATCCTTTCATGCTGAAGGTAGCAGCGATCACATTCCCTTTTTGGTCTACTTTGATATTAACAGCGATATAACCGGACTCGGTGCCGTCGTAGGTAACGGATGGCCGGCTAATCAGATTGCGTCCATTGAGGTGGAAATCGGAACGTCCGCCACCGAGGCCGCCGCCCGTATATCCTTTAGCGTTAGGGTCGCCATTGAGCTGGCCCCGGTCGCCGGGTTTACCGGTGTTACCTTCACCGGTGGAGTTATTAGAGCCCTGCGCGCCATTGCCGCTATTGGCATTGGTGCTGGTTCCGCCGGAATACACGGCCTTAGGCTGAGGTTTGGGTGCTGGTGGAGCAGGTTTGGGTTCCGCTGCCGGTTTTTTCACCGGTTTGGTTACCGGCTTCGGCTCCAGCTTCTTAGGCATTTCCTTCGGTTTCTCTACCGGTTTTTCCGGCTTTTTTATTTCCGGAGCTTCTTCATCGTCCTGGGTAGCTACTTCCTGTGGGGCACTGTTATCTTTTTCAGTAGCAGCGGCTTCACTTTCTGCGGGGGCAGGGGTGGACGTTGCTGCACTGGGAGGATTCGGGTTAAGAGGTTGTTCGTCGCCCATACCGTCATCGGAAGTACCGAGGTTGACTTCCATCCCCAGGTCCTGGTCGGGTAGTGGTGGTGGCGCCGAAAAACCGGCAAATACCAGCGCTACTAACAGCAGCGCATGTACGCCGATCGTTACTCCTATTGCCTGAATATTTTTTTTACGGTTGTTTTCCTCCATGATAGCTGATTAAGCGCCTGTAAGCGTCAAAGTTAATCTTTTGAATGAAAAAAAATATAGATACAGCAAGCTGAATTTATCCATCTTTGCAAAAACTATGCTGTTAATCCTATTCGTTGCATTTTATTTTGCGGCTGTTGTATGAATTTGCTCAAACAAACTATCCGGCTATATCAAAATGCCTATACGGGCCTGTCTGCGGCTACCTGGTGGTTATCACTGGTATTGCTGATCAATCGCAGCGGCGCTATGGTAGTCCCCTTTCTGACGGTCTATCTCACTGTACACCTGCATTTTTCCATTGCCCAGGCCGGATTGGTGATGGCCTGTTTTGGTTCCGGCGCTATTATCGGTGCATTGCTGGGTGGCTGGCTGTCAGACCGGATCGGTTTTTACCAGGTACAGTTCTGGAGCCTCCTTTTTAACGGTTTATTACTCATTTTATTGGGCCAGATGCGCACCTTTCCGCAGATATGCGTGTGCGTATTTGTGTTAAGCTCCGTGGGCGACGCTTTCCGGCCGGCCAACAGTATTGCGATTGCAGCTTATAGTGCACCACAAAACCGCACCCGTTCCTATTCACTCAACCGGCTGGCGGTAAACCTCGGCTGGTCGGTAGGCCCGGCGCTGGGAGGCTTCCTCGCCAGCATCAGTTATCAATGGCTGTTTTGGGTAGATGGCGCTACCTGTATTGCTGCGGCCCTGCTGATGCGGATATTCCTGCCGTCGGTACCGGCGCCGGCTAAACCGGAAAAGACCGCTGTCGCCGCAAAAAAGGATAACGTATGGAACGACAGCCTCTATCTCTGGTTCCTGGTCTTCGGGATGATCAACGCCATCTGCCTCTTCCAGTTTTCCAGTATGGTACCGCTGTATTTTGAAGAAGTCATACACCTGAAGGAATGGGCTATCGGCCTGAATATGTCACTCAACGGACTGCTGATTGTGATGGTGGAAATGGTCATGGTGCATCACCTCGATGGAAAACGCCCCAACCTCGTATACGTGTCAAGAGGGGCCATGATGGTATGCCTGGCCTATGTGCTGCTCTGCCTGTTGCCGCCGGTATGGGGCATCGCAGCGGTGTTTATGATCGTAGTCACTTTCGGTGAAATGCTCTGTCTGCCCTTTATGAACAGCTTCTGGATCAGCCGCAGCCAGGACCATAACCGCGGGCAATATGCCGCGTTATACACGATTTCCTATTCCGTGGCCACTGTTGTATCGCCTACCAGCGGGGCTTTTGTGGTACAGCATATTGGATTCACCGCCTGGTGGGCTATCACCGCCGGCGGTTGTGTTATATCTGCACTCGGTTTTATGTGGCTGCAACGGAAAAGGGCCCGCGTGGAACAACTGATGGCTGCGTAATTGTTCAACAGTTTACGAATATTGTCCTGGAATGACTAATTTTGCCCAAAAAGGAGTAAAATTGGTAAATGAAAGTAATTCAATTTACTGTTCCGGTTGCTGAGGAAGGTTCTGTGGTGATCCAGGAGGACATACTTCCTTATTTTTATAATTACCTGCACCGTCATAAAGAGGCGCAGCTAACCCTGATCATCAAAGGGGAGGGGACGCTGATTGCGGGTAGTTACACCCAGCCGTTCAAGGCGGGTGATATTTATGTGATCGGCGCCAACCAGCCGCACATGTTCAAAGGCGATGCCCGCTATTTTGAAAACCTGAAAGAAAAGAATATCCACGCCATCCATATTTTCTTCGACCATGACAATGCCTTGAAAGGTATGCTGGCATTGCCGGAGCTGGAATCTGTCCGCAAATTCCTGCAGCTCACCCGTTCCAGCCTGCAGTTACCGGCGGTACACGAAGAAAAAACGGCAGCGGAAATCCTGCGGCTTTGTAAACTTACCGGGGCGGAACGGTTGTTTGCCTTTATGTCGCTGCTGACCTGGTTTTCCCGGCAGGTGAAGGATTGGAAATCATTGTCCACCGGTTTCCTGCGCCATGCTTACAGCGAATCGGAAGGGCTCCGGATGAATGATATTTACCAGTACACACTGGAACATTATGCAGAAAATATTTCCCTGGCGAGGATCGCGTCTGTGGCGCATCTGACTACCTACGCCTTTTGTAAATACTTTAAGAAACACACCCGCAAGACTTACCTCGAATTCCTCAATGAAATCCGTATCAATGCGGCCTGTAAAAAAATTATTAATGGTGATGCGGAGAGTATTGCATCGGTAGCGTATGCCACGGGGTATAACAACCCAATCACTTTTAACCGGGTATTCCGGAAGGTGACAGGTATGTCGCCGTCTGCCTATGCGCGTCAATACCGTTTCGGGCAAGAGAACGCGCATAGGAGCGGCTTTATCAATGAGTGGGAGGAAGTAGCGCTTTAGTGGGCGAAATCAGCCATGTAATCGCCTTGGATACGTTCTATCGGCGGATTAAAATATCCGAATTTCAGGTCCGGAAATTCTTCCCGGATCATTTCCTGTAATTGTTTAATGCCCATGCAGGGGCCGGGATCGGTAATACCCAGTTTGCCCAGGTACCAGTCGGGATCAATATTGAAATTGCGCCACTGGATCATATTCAGGCCGGTTTCCCGGATCAGTTTACGCAGGGCTTCATATTCTTCTTCCGTGTCAGTCATCCCCGGAAAAACAAAATAGTTGATGGACGTCCAGCCATTAAATTCCCGTACCACTTTCAGGCTTTCGATGATATCTTCAAAAGCATAGTTATTGGGACGGTAATACGGCGTATAATACCTTTCCTGGGCGGAATTGAGGCTCACCCGGATACTGTTGAGGCCCGCTTCACAGAGGGCGCGCACTGCATCGGGCTTGCTGCCGTTGGTGTTGATATTGATACTGCCTTTAGGCGTGTGTTTGCGTATTTCGAGGATAGATTCGCGGATGGTTTCCCACATGAGCAGTGGTTCACCTTCGCAACCCTGGCCGAAGCTGACGATCGGGAAAGGCGCTGTTTCCAGGTGCGGTACGGTATATTCCACGATTTCTTCCGCCGTAGGCTTGAAGCGGAGGCGGTCCTGCGTGGATACGATGGTCTCATCTTCCGGCTGGAAGGAGATACAACCCACGCAGTTCGCGTTACAGGCCGGAGAGGAAGGAATAGGGCATTCCCATCTTCCCATAAAATAATTACGGGCAGCAGGACATTCGTAGGTGAGGGCGCAATTTTCCGCCAGGTGTTTTACCAGCCTGTTATGCGGATAGGCGTCCATCAGCTGTTTTACGCCCTGTTTTACTTTTTTGGCGTCAAAACCGGCGCATTCCTGGCGGATATCGGCTTCGATACGGGTGGCAGGCACATAGAACTTGCCATCGAGCCAGCCTACTGCCGTGTAACAAAACAGGGGCAGGGTAGGAGCGTCCGGCATGGTTTCATAGGCAGCCAGGTAAAAACCGGTATGGGCAGGCGGGATAAACGCCGCTACGGCCCAACCTTTGTCACACAGGCCCATTTCGCCGGTTTCGGCGTCGATACCAATACCACGGCGGCCAGGCAGTTCATACAGATTACCGCCTTCAGGAAGTTCGATCCATTCTTCGGGATCAACCGGAAAGGCATCCCAGCCACTACGGCCTACCACTTGCATGGAGGTATCTTCAAAAATATTTCCCTTCCCGTCGGAGTATAATATGTAAGGTGTTTGTTTCAGCATATAATAAATTTACGATTTTGGAATTTTTTGATTTACGATTTCGGGAGTGTAAAAATTTGTTGCTTTCCCGAAATCAAAAAATCGTAAATCAAAAAATTCCAAAATTATCCAAGTCTTTCCCGGAAAAATCCGTTCATTTTTTCACGTTCTTCCTGTCCGGGCTCATCCACTATTTCCAGCTGGATGATTTTATTGGATTTAAAATCCATGGTGAACAGGTCATTCCGCAAAATTACGTTATTCAGCTCGTTCCAACCAATGCGTTTCTCAGAGAAGGTGGTAGGCAGACTGATGCCGGTATTGTCCATCTTCACATAGGAAGGCTGGAACAGCTTGTATTCCATCCAGCCGATGTAGGCCATGCCCAGACCAGTCACGAACATCAGCAGACCGGTAATTGGCTGCTGATGTCCCAGAAAATAAAGGCTGCCGCTGAGGCAAATGAATGCCTGTATCAGCCGGGCAACGCTGTTGGTTTCGCTGAATTTCCGTGTGCGCTTCACCACAAAAGGGAAGGCCAGGGAGAGGAAGCCTACGGCCATAAAAAAGCCTACCAGCAACCAGTTGGGCTGAGGTCCTTTATAAATGCCGATGGCATCAAAGAGAAACAGGATGCCTGCCAGCCCGTGCATCACCGGCAGCAGCCGGAGCCTGCTGGCTGTATTCGGGTGCAGGATACGCAAACGGTACATATACTTATGAATTAGCGCTCACCAGCAGGTTACAAAGTTTGAACAGCACGCGGGCACCTACGTTGGCATCCCAGTCGTCATGTGAAGCGCTCACCTCGTTGAGGTCAAAACCAATCAACTGGCGGCCGCTCGCCAATAAGCGTTTGAAAAGATAATATATCTGTTCGGCTTCAAAACCGCCGGCTACCGGGGTTCCGGTATGCGGGCACAGTTTAGGATCGAGGCCGTCAATATCGAAACTGATGTATACCTGTTGTGGCAGGGTGTCTATAATGCTGTCGCAGATAGCTTTCCAGGTTTCCCCTTCAAACTGGCGCTCTTTGATCTGTTTGTCGAAGAATGTCACCACACGGCCGTTGCTGGCGTTGATATAATCCACTTCCTCTTCGCAATAGTCGCGGATACCTACCTGTACCAGTTTGGTCAGCTGGGGAACTTCGGCCAGTGCGTTGTACATAATGGAAGCGTGGGAGTAGTGGAAACCTTCGTAGCTGTCACGCAGATCGCAGTGGGCGTCGATCTGCAGGATACCGAAGTCGCCTTTGTGCTCGCCGATAGCTTTGAAAAAGCCCAGCGGGGTGCTGTGGTCGCCACCGAGCAAACCTACCAGTTTGCCTTTTTCGAGCAGACCGCGGGTTTGATTGTACACCCATTCGTTCATTGCCCGGGTACCGTTGTTGACATCTACCAGCGTTTTCTTCAGAAACTCATTTTCAGAGATATCTCCGCCTTCGGTCAGGAATTTCAGGTACAGTTCTGCTTCTTTACGCAGATAGTCACTGCGCAGCAGCAGGTGTTTATCCGGTTCGCGCATAAAAAAGCCCTGTTTCCAGCCGTCCTTTACATCGGCATCGTACAGGTCTACCTGGAAGGAAGCCCGGAAAATATGTTCCGGCCCGCGTGCCGTACCGTTACTATAGGATACGGTCACTTCCCAGGGCACAGGCAGCAATACCAGCCTGGCTTCTTCTTCAGAAAAAGGTAAACCGAAAATGTTGTTGGATAACAACCCCACCGAGTTTGGGTCAAATTGAGATAAATCAGCCATGATAAAATCTTACATTTCAAAATTCCGCGCAAAGATAGCATTATGTTTACTTACAGCCTTCCTCCCTATAAAAAGAATTACCTTTTATATAAATTTTGTCGGAAGACGGTCATTTTGCGTTAATTTTGCCCCGTGAATTGGAAAGAGATAAATGCAGGTAAGGTAAGAAGAATGGAGAAGCTTTGCTGGTGGCGGATTTTACAGCCTGTGTCACAACAATAGGGAAGATAATTTTCATATGAAAAAAACAAATATTATTCTGCTGGTGGTGATTGCGGTTGCAATTGGTGTGATTGTGACCATGGTAGGTGACTTTAGTACCTATGAAACGTTCGCTACCGCACGAGAGAAAGAAGGGAAAGAATTTCATGTGATCGGCAAGCTGGATACCCTGCAGGCTATGCATTATGATCCCATTAAAGATGCCAACTTATTCAGCTTCTTCGTACACGATAAAACAGGTGAAACCCGCAAAGTCGTTTTCTACGGCGCCAAACCTACAGATTTTGAAAAAGCGGAGTCCGTGGTCCTCACCGGAAAAATGCAGGGAAATGAGTTCCATTGCAGCAAAATTCTCATGAAATGCCCGTCTAAATACAAAGACGACCAGGTAGTCGTGAGTGACAAACAGCTTTAAAAATTTTCAGATTTAGATATTTTGATATTTAGTTATTGAATTGGTTTTCAATAGTAAAATAACCAAATAAAAAAATATTTAAATTCTTCAATCTATATACCATTTCACATGAAATTTGAAGGGGAACATTTATTACCGGGCCAATTGGGCCATTTCTTCGCCATTCTGGCATTTGTAGCGTCATTGGTAGCCACGGTCTCTTATTATAATGCTGTTAAAGTCAAAGAGCCGTTGGTACGTGATTCATGGAAAAAGCTGGCCCGCTGGTCATTTGTGATACAGTCAGCTGCCGTAGTCGCCATCTTCAGCTGTTTGTTCTATATTCTCTTCAATCACTATTTTGAATATAAATACGCGTGGCGCAATACCTCCCGCGACCTGCCTACTCAATACCTGCTTTCCAGCCTCTGGTCTGACCAGGAAGGCAGCTTCCTGCTCTGGAGCATCTGGAACAGTATCCTCGGCCTTATCCTGATCCGTACTTCCAAGAACCTGGAAGCACCGGTGATGACGATATTCTCCCTGGCTCAGGTGATTTTTGCCAGCATGTTGCTGGGCATCTTCATCCTGGGTTATAAAGTGGGCAGTAATCCGTTCATGCTGCTCAGACAGGCGCCTGAAAACCAGGCTGCACCTATCTTCCAGCAGGCAGACTACCTGCAGCATATCCATGATGGTAATGGTCTTAATGTCACCCTGCAGAACTACTGGATGGTGATCCACCCACCCATATTGTTCCTCGGTTTCGCTTCTATGATCGTACCGTTCACCTTCGCCTTCGCCGGCCTCTGGACCCGCGACTACACCGGCTGGGTAAAACCCGTACTGCCCTGGACCCTCTTCGCGGTAGCGCTGCTGGGTACCGGTATCATGATGGGCGCCGCCTGGGCTTATGAATCCCTCAACTTCGGCGGTTACTGGGGCTGGGACCCGGTGGAAAACGCTTCCCTGGTGCCCTGGCTCACGATGGTGGCTGGCCTGCATACGCTGCTGGCATATAAACATACCGGCCA
Source organism: Chitinophaga qingshengii (assembly GCF_014529935.1). Classification (GTDB taxonomy): domain Bacteria; phylum Bacteroidota; class Bacteroidia; order Chitinophagales; family Chitinophagaceae; genus Chitinophaga; species Chitinophaga qingshengii. The sequence goes on along the minus strand of NZ_JACVFC010000001.1, from coordinate 1,252,549 downwards.
TGCCCTGAAATCGACCGTCTTTTTCTTCTTTATATCCTACGTGCTGATCCTGTACTCCTCTTTCCTCACGAAGAGCGGTGTACTGGGCGACACTTCCGTGCACTCTTTCACGGATATGGGTATGACCGCCCAGTTGCTGTTTTCCATACTGGTGTTCACCGTCCCTTCTATTTATCTGTTGATTGCCCGCCGGAAAGAAATCCCGGGTAATAATAAAGAAGAAAGCACTTATTCCAGGGAGTTCTGGCTGTTCGTAGGCGCCCTGATCCTGCTGATTGCAGCCATCCAGGTGACCTTTACGACCTCCATCCCCGTATGGAATCAGTTGCTGGCACTCACCGGTCTGAAAGGCCTGTTTAAATTAGACGATCTGGCACCGCCTTCTGATGTCATGTTCCACTACAACAAAATCCAGATCTGGATTGCCATTGTACTGGGTGTGCTGACAGCTGTTGTACAGTTCCTGAAATACAAAGACACACCGAAAGGCGTCTTTACCCGCAAAGTATGGCTGCCTACCGCACTGGCACTGTTGTTCACATTGCTCATTGCCTGGAAAGGTCCTATCACCTTTGATAAATATGGTGCAGGTTTCCTCACCGCTATCTATATCATGCTGTTTGCCAGCATTTACGCGATCGTCGGTAACATTACCTACATCTTCGCCGGCCTGAAAGGCAAACTGAAAAATGCGGGCGCCTCTGTAGCTCACATCGGTTTCGGGATGGTGCTGCTCGGCGCACTGATCTCTTCTTCCAAAATGGAGGTGATTTCTATTGATCGCATGAAAATGCTCAACGATGGTTTCTTCCGTAAAGAGAGCAAACAGAACGCCCGTGAAAACATCATGCTGCCTAAAGATGTGCAGATACAGATGGGCGATTATCACGTGACGTATAAAGGTGATTCCATTGCCAAAGGCGATCCGAAGACCTACTACGTGATGAACTATGAGCGCAAAGACAAAACTACCGGTGAAGTAAAGGAAAGGTTTACCCTGTATCCGGATGCGTTTGTGAACAAGAAGGAAAACGCACTGTCTTCCAACCCGGCTTCCAAACACTACCTTACCCGCGATATCTTCACGTACGTGTCTGCCGCCCCTAACAAGGCGGAAGCTGCTGCTACCGATACCACTGCGTATGTGCCGCATGAAATCAAAATAGGGGACTCCGTTTTCTTCTCTAAAGGATTTATGGTACTGAAATCGCTGGAGACAACGCCGACCAATAAAAACTATGTGCCGGAGAAAAATGACCTGGCAGTAGGCGCCAAACTGGAAGTGTTTACACAAACAGATGATCACTTCAACCTGCAGCCGATCTATTTTATCCGCGACAGCAGCTACCAGTACAGTATAGAAGATACACTGGCGCCGTTGAACCTGAGCGTACGGTTTTCCAAGATCATGCCGGCAGAAAACAAGATCGAGCTGAAAGTGAAAGAAACCGCCGGTTTCAGCGACTATGTGGTCATGAAAGCGCTGGTATTCCCGTACATCAACGTATTGTGGCTGGGTGTTATCATCACTATCGTGGGTACTTTTATGAGCATCATCCAACGTACCCGTAAAACGGAAAAAAATAAACCCGCTGCAAAAAGAGAAGCAGCTAATATTTAAAGATTTTTAGATTTATTCATACAGGGGATCTGTATTACTTGAAAATTTTGCGTAGATTTTCAGGTAATTCAGATCCCCTGGTTTTTTAAACAAGCATCCCCGCTATGAAGCGATTTCTACGCAATTTGCTGATCGTGCTAATTGTCCTGGCAGCCATATATATGGTCGGACCACATCCAGCCAAGCCGGTATACTCCGCCACGCTGCCCACGGTCCCTGCAGATGGCCCCGCGCTGGAACAGTATATCCGTAATAAAGAATCACACCATCGCCTGAAGCCCGATAATGAAGCCCGTATTGTATGGGCCGATTCGCCGTATCATACTACTCCCTATGCCGTCGTGTACCTGCATGGCTTCTCTGCCAGCCAGGAAGAGGGGGACTCCATCCACCGCAGTTTTGCGCGGCGTTATGGCTGTAATATGTACCTCAGCCGCCTGGATGGCCACGGGGTAGATACCTCCGACCCGCTGCTCACCATGACGGCCGACGGTTTATGGAACGACGCCAAGGAAGCCCTGCAAATCGGCAAGGCACTGGGGCAGAAGGTGATTCTCATGGGTACCTCTACCGGAGGCACCCTGGCCCTGAAACTGGCAGCTACCTATCCGCAGGATGTGTATGCGGTCATTAATATGTCGCCCAACATCGCTATCAATGATAACCTGGCTTTCCTGGCCAACGACCCCTGGGGTTTACAGCTGGCCCGCCTGGTACAAGGCGGTAAATACAAGGAGTCTGTGGATACCAGCAAACTGCGGTCGCAGTACTGGTTTAACAAATACCGGCTGGAAGCGGTGGTACAACTGCAAAACCTCGTGGAAACATCCATGACGCCGGCAACTTTTGAAAAGGTGCATCAGCCGGTGCTCAATCTCTACTATTATAAAGACGAACAACACCAGGACCCTACAGTAAGGGTATCTGCTATCCTGGAAATGGAACAGCTGCTCGCCACGCCCGAAAACCAGAAAGCGGCTATCCCCATTCCGGGTGCCGGTGCCCATGTGATGGGCTGCTGGCTTACCGGCCACGATCTGCCCGCTGTAGCCAATGCTGTCAATGGTTTTGCCGATTCGGTATTGAGCATGAAGCCGGTATACTGATTGTTTTTTCAAGTCCTTTTTAATTGTACTATAGTCTGAAATGTTTTTTAACTTGTGGTAACATTTATCCATCAGCACCGTTAGAAATAGTATGCATTGCCGCCATCGACTCATTTTATCTGCCATCCTGCTCACGGGCATCTCGTTGTGCCGGCAGGAAGCCAGCGCGCAGTCGCAGCCTCACGGTGTGGACACCGTGGCCCTGCATGCAGTAGTGGTAGGCCATGATACTATTCCGGTGATCACCCTCGCTATCTTCGATGTGGTGGACAAAATGCCCAAAGCCCTGCGGAAAGAAAAAGAGCGCTATAACCGCCTCCGCAACGCCGTATATGTCACTTATCCATACGCCCGTACTGCCGCCCGGCTGCTGAAAGATGTGAACAGCCGCCTGGCTACCATGTCTTCCAAAAAAGAGCGGAAAGCTTTCCTGGCCTCCAAGGAAAAGGAAATGAAAGAACAATTCGGGGATAAACTGCAGAACCTCTCCGTATACCAGGGGAAAGTGCTGATGAAACTGATTGACCGCGAAACCGGGCAGAACTGCTATGAGATCATCAAAGAACTGAAAGGCGGCTTTAATGCCCGTGTGTGGCAAACAGTAGCCTTCTTCTTCGGGGGAAATCTGAAAAGCGATTACGACAAACAGGAAGACCACGATATTGAAGTGATTGTACAGGAACTGGAAATGTACCAGCGGTACCGCGCTTTTAATTAAATGGTTATCTTAGCTGTATGAAGAAAGCACGGATATTGTTATGTAGCCTGTTGTTAACCACGCTGGGCGCCCTGGCACAAAGTGAAGAAGATGTACCGGTTTATGTGATCGACAGTGTACTGGCTTCTCCCGCCCTGATGGAAAATCTTGCTCCGGACCAGATTGGTCTTATTACCATTGCCCACGGAAAAAAAGCTGTTTTGAAATATGGCAGTCAGGCTGCCAACGGGGTGGTTTATGTAGAAACAAAACCTTTTGCCCGTAAACGGGTACGCCGCCTGCTCAGCGCTGCCGCTCCGGCCTACGATAGCCTGTTGCAACGCTATGGCAGCGACAGCACGTTTCAATACATCGTCAACGATGTTCCCATTACGCCTACAGACGAAACCCGGCTGATGACGCTGGACCAGCGGACGTTTGTATCCCTGGAAATCATCTCTCCCAAGGTGCTGGAAGAGATTTATCATATCAAAAACCGGCAGGCCGGTGTGCGTATTGTCAGCACGGAAAAGTGATGCCTTACGCAATAATTTCCCATCTTTGCACCTCAATTTATTTACAGCATGAAACTGGATATACTCGCAATCGCTGTACACCCCGACGATGTGGAATTGGGTTGTGCAGGTACATTAATGGTACATGCGCAGCAAGGCATGAAAGCAGGTGTGGTAGACCTCACCCGCGGAGAGCTGGGTACCCGTGGTACGCCTGAACTGAGAGAAAAGGAAGCGCAGGACGCGGCAAAGATCATGGGACTGGAAATCAGGGAAAACCTGGGTCTGGCCGATGGTTTCTTCAGAAACGACACCATGGAACAAATGGCCATCATTACCGCCATCCGTAAGTACCAGCCGGATATCGTGCTGGCTAATGCGATGGATGACCGACACCCGGATCATGGCCGTGCCGGCAAACTGATTGCCGACAGCTGTTTCCTGGCAGGGCTGCGTAAGATAGAAACTTCCGTGGACGGTGTGCCGCAGCAGGCCTGGCGCCCTAAACAGGTGTTCCACTTTATACAGGACCGTTACCATGAACCGGATTTTGTGGTGGATATCACCCCGGTAATAGAAAAGAAACTGGATGCCATCCGGGCGTTTAGCTCCCAATTCCTCGCACCGAAAGACCATGAACCGCAGACCTATATCTCCGGCTCCGGTTTCTTCGACAGCGTTGTTTACCGCGCCAAAATGCTGGGAAAAATGGTAGGAGTGGACTACGCCGAAGGCTATACCTCCGCCAAAATGATCGGTATCCGCAACTTTGCTGACCTGATCAACGAAGTTACCTGATTCACGTTGCCGGATATACGTCATTGGCTAACGGTTACGCCAATACGTCAGTATACCGCCAAAAATATCGCCCCGGGCCTTTGCAGCGCCCGGGGTTTTGTTTTATATTGGATAGGGGAGTGATGGAGGGTTTCGTATTTCTTCACGTCCGGCCCCGGAGCCGGAGCAATTCAACCAACATGCAAAAGATATTCCTTCTCCTGTTGCTGGTAGTGGTTTTACAACCGGTTGCCGCGCAGCAGACTGACAGAAAACTGTATAACATACTCGCGCCATTACTGGCGGCGCATCATGGTGTGGCGGGTGTATATGTACATCATCTAAAGACCGGCAACACGGTAGCTATTAATGCCGACAGCGTGTTTCCCACGGCGAGTATGGTTAAAATGACCATACAGGCCGGAATTTTTGACCAGTTACGGCAGGGAAAACTGCAATACCGGCAGTTGCTGACCTACCGCGACACCCTGTTATATCCCGGGGACGATATTCTGGGCGCTTTTAAAGACGGGCAGCAGATCACGCTGGATAAAGTGATGATGCTGATGCTGACGATGAGTGACAATACGGCTAGTTTATGGCTACAGTCGTTGGCCGGGGGAGGGGCACAGATCAATGCCTGGCTGGAAGCCAATGGATTTAAGGATACGCGGGTGAATTCCAGGACACCGGGAAGGCAGTCTATCTGGGAAATATATGGATGGGGGCAAACGACGCCACGGGAGATGGCTACGCTGATGGAACGGATTTATAAGGGGGAAGTGGTGAGCCGTGCGGCGAGTGAACGGATGTATCGTAATCTTACCCGCAATTTCTGGGATTCGGAAGGCTTACGGATGGTGCCTCCGGATATCCGGACTGCGTCCAAAAACGGGGCAGTGGATGCGTCAAGGTCAGAAGTAATCCTGGTAAATGCGCCGCACGGCGACTATGTGTATTGCATCATCACAAAAAACAACGCTGATCAGCGTTGGGACCGGGATAACGAGGCGTGGGAACTGTTAAGGAAAGTAGGGGGTGCAATATGGCAGCATTACGAACCAAACAGCAAATGGAAGCCCGACCCCGGCTCGGGGCAGTTTTGATCGGCACAATGGGACCGGCTAAACACTAGATGAACAGATCTTTGGTAGCGTCAAATTCATCCTGTTTGATGATGCTGTTTTTAATAAACGGAATCAAAGCTAGTCCAATCGTTATAATCACCAGTAATACGTATTTTTTTTTCATTTCCATGCTGTTGTTAGTTTAAAAAAATCTCTGCTTATATAACTAAATAACGTGCCAAAAAGTTACAGAAATAGCATTAAAATGTTAAGTCCGGGAGAATATTTTTATTTATAAGGCAAAAGGGTGCGGACATCCTTCCTGTGTCTGCTAAAAGGTACATATATAGACAAACTCAATGTCACATTTTAAAAATCTATTTGATTAATAATGAAGGTAAAGTGATCTTTGCGCCGGTAAATTGAAACAGAACCTTGAACTATAAATCAAAAATCGAATAGAATTATGAAAAATGTTATTTTATCCGTAGGGTCAGAGTTTCCCGAATTCAAAAAAACGGCAGTTGTTTCCATCGAAAAAGGTAAAGAATTTTATGAGTTGTCTTCCGAAGAGCTGAAAGCTTCCGGTAAATGGATGGTAATGTTCTGGTGGCCCAAAGATTTTACTTTCGTTTGTCCTACTGAAATCGCTGAATTCAACAAACACGCGCAGGATTTCGTTGACCGTGATGCTATCCTGATCGGTGCATCTACCGACAGCGAGTTTGTACACGCTGCCTGGAGAAGAGATCACGAAGATCTGCGCGATCTGAAATTCCCGATGCTGGCTGACACCTCCAAATCTCTGGCAGATGAGCTGGGTATCCTGGAAGCGAACGAAAAAGTGGCTTACCGTGCTACCTATATCGTAGATCCTCAGGGCATTGTACGTTGGGTATCCCTGTACGACCTGTCTGTGGGCCGTAGCGTGAAAGAAGTACTGCGTGTACTGGATGCACTGCAAACAGATGAGCTGTGCCCTTGCAACTGGAACAAAGGCGAAGCTACCCTCGCAGTTTAATTTATTCGTATAACGATCCGCAAAGCAGCAAAGAGAACTTTGCTGCTTTGTTTTAAATAAAGCATACAACTTATGTTCGCAACCACTAACCAGGACACGGCCGTGCAGCTGCTGGAAGCAGTCGGTCTGGCAGGCACCACCCCCTCCGCCAGCCTGCAGTCCCTTGTAAATGCCGATGCGCGTTATCTGAAAGATCTGAAGATCAATGTTACCAATGCCCTGAATGCGGGTACCCTGAATAAAAAAGAAGCTTACCTGATTGGCGTAGCCGTAGCGGTGAATGACAAACATCCGGTGCTGCAGGCTTCCTTCGGGAAGCTGGCTACCGCAGAAGGCGCTACTGAAAAAGAAATTGCTGAAGTAATCAGCTGTACCTCCCTGATGAGTGCCAATAACGTGTTTTACCGTTTCCGTCACTTCGTGAACAAGGAGTTTTATACCGCCACTCCGGCAGGTATCCGGATGAGCATTATGGCCAACCCGGTAATCGGCAAAGAATTTTTCGAATTGCTGAGCCTCGTGGTATCTGCGCTCAACGGATGCGAAATGTGCGTAACTTCGCATGAAGAAGCAGTCCTGAAACAAGGTACTGAACAGCTCCGCGTACTGGAAGCTGTTCGTTTAGGGGCGGTACTGCGTAGTCTGGTCGTATTGTTATAAAATTTATATAAAAAATATCGACCTCATTCGGACAGATGTAAATTCGTCCTGCAGCCATTGATTATCAATAGTTTGTATGGTATTTGCCAGTCGGGCAGATACCTGGGATTAAACGGATTTAGAGGGATTGTGAATAAATTCATCTAATAATATTTGCAAATTCCATAAAAAAATTGGATTTTTGCATTCCTAAATTTTTTAAATCATGGCAAGAGTATGTCAGGTGACAGGAAAGAAGCCGATTACAGGTCACCATGTTTCCTTCTCCAACATTAAGACAAAGAGAAGGTTTCTGCCCAACCTGCAGAAAAAGCGCTTTTTCCTCGCGGAAGAAGACAAATGGATATCTTTAAAGGTATCTGCTGACGGTTTAAGAACCATCAACAAAAGAGGTTTGTATGCAGTAGTCAAAGAATTGCGTGCAGCTGGTACGGAAATCTAATTCTCAGGACTCACTTAATTTGTATACAAAATGGCAAAAAAAGGTAATAGAGTACAGGTAATTCTGGAATGTACAGAACATAAAACTTCTGGTCAGCCCGGAACTTCCCGTTATATCTCCAACAAGAACAAAAAGAATACTCCTGAACGTCTGGAGTTGAAAAAGTACAATCCTATTCTCAGGAAAGTGACTGTACACAAAGAAATTAAATAAGTAATTGTGAAATGGTGAATGGCTGTTCTGGATGGCCATAACGCCATTAGACCATAAAAACAATAATACAATGGCAAAAGCAGCTTCAAAGAACTCGAAAGTAAAAGATGCTAAGGCAGCAGCTGAATCTAAAGTGTGGACTAAGGTAATCAGAGCGGTACGTTCTCCTAAAACCGGTGCATATACTTTCAAAGAAGCAATCGTGCACAAGGACAAAGTTCAAGAGCACATTAATCAAAAGTAATTCGGCTTTACTAATAATACTGAAAAGCTGTCCCGTTAAAGGACAGCTTTTTGTGTTGTAACCGGTCGAAACCCTCATTATTACCATAAGTTTGTCTCTTTATCCCCCTGGGTGCGATTGTTAACACAAAAGCTGTATTTTAGCAGCCTGTTTGGAACAGTTCGAATGCTGCCTGCCAGCACCCGGATAATGCAGATAATGGAATCAAGGAAATTCCAGCCCAATTAAACTAACTATGAGCTTTTTCAACAAACTATTTTCCAGGGAGAAGAAAGAAAGCCTTGATCAGGGGTTACAGAAAACCAAAGAAAGCTTTCTCAGTAAGATAGGACGTGCCATCGCGGGTAAGTCAACCGTAGATACCGAAGTACTGGACAACCTGGAAGAAGCCCTGGTTTCTGCCGATGTGGGCGTTGATACGACGGTAAAAATCATTGACAGGATAGAACAAAGGGTAGCGAAAGATAAATATCTGGGAACCAGTGAGTTGAACAGGCTACTGAAGGAAGAAATTGCAGCTATTCTCGTGGATGCGCCCGATAGCGGATTCCGCGAATTCGATGTACCAGCCGGTAAAAAACCTTATGTGATCATGGTGGTAGGCGTCAATGGAGTAGGGAAGACAACCACCATCGGTAAACTCGCCCATAACTTCAAAAAAGCCGGTAAATCAGTATTACTGGGCGCTGCGGATACTTTCCGCGCCGCTGCGGTAGACCAGCTCACTATCTGGAGTGAACGCGCTGACGTACCCATCGTGAAACAACAAATGGGTTCCGACCCTGGTGCGGTAGCTTTTGATACCGTGCAAAGCGGCGCTGCCCGCGATGTGGATGTGATCATTGTGGATACCGCCGGTCGTTTGCATAACAAAGCCCACCTGATGGACGAACTGGGTAAGATTAAGCGGGTCATGAAAAAAGTGATTCCGGATGCTCCCCATGAAGTGCTGCTGGTACTGGATGGCTCTACCGGGCAAAATGCCGTGGAACAGGCCCGTCAGTTCACTGCTGCTACCGAAGTTACCGCCCTGGCCATCACCAAACTGGATGGCACCGCTAAAGGTGGCGTGGTATTGGCTATTGCTAACCAGTTTAAAATCCCGGTAAAATATATTGGTATCGGGGAAAAAATGGAAGATTTACAAGTATTTGATAAAGAAGCGTTTGTAGAAACGCTCTTTAGCGTAAATGATTGATTGATATAGTTTTGTGTGTGTTGTTTTGAAATTTGAATCACGCCCACTTAGATTTTTACTTTAAATAAGTAGCATATCCGGGCTGTCAAATAAAGCCCGGATTTTTTTTGGCCACGTTTTCGCTCTTTCACAATTTGTCTGTTTATAAGTCTGCATTTGTTACATTTGATTTATAGTATTTTTTTGTAATCCTACTTAACAATTCGTAGTTATGATCATAAACAACATAGACCGAGTTGACGATATCACACCTGAGGAGTTTCGCAAAAATTATTACTTACCCCGTAAACCAGTTGTCATCTCAGCAGCAGGGCTGAGTAAACAATGGCCAGCTTTCACAGAATGGACCTGGGACTACTTTAAAAGTATCGTAGGCGACAAGCGGGTCGGCGTTTACAACAATGAACGTGCTAATGCCAACACTTTGGTGAACGGGGCAGATGATTACATTACATTCGGAGAGTACATTGATATGGTGCGGAAAGGGCCGGTACAATTGCGTATATTCCTTTTCAACATTTTCCAACATGCCCCGCAGCTGGCGCAGGACATTGTCTGGCCGGACCAGTTAGCCAAAGGTTTCCTGAAAAAATACCCCATGCTGTTTGTGGGCGGGGCCGGGTCGGTGGCGCATATGCATTACGACATCGATATGTCGCATATCTTCCATACCCAGTTCCTGGGCCGTAAGCGGGTACTGCTGCTGGAAAACAAACAATCCCCTTTTATCTACCGCATGCCTTTTACGGTAGAAAGTGCCGCTTCTTTCGTCAACTGGCACGAAAAACTCGACGAAGAACATTTCCCTGCTTTAAGGAAAGCCAAAGGGCTTACCACCGTTCTCAACCATGGAGATACCCTGTTTATGCCGGCCGGGTACTGGCATCATATGGAATATATGGACAGTGGTTTCGCCATGAGTTTGCGTGCCCTGGACGCCTCCCTCGCCGGTAAACTGAACGGCCTGTACCATATAGTAGGGCTGCGGGGCATGAACAACATCCTGATTAAACTGGCGCCGCAATGGTGGTACCATAAAAAGCGTGAACTGGCTAAAGAGCGGGCGGACAAGGCGCTGGCAAATTTAGCTATATAATTATTTTGTCATTTGATTATTGCATTTTCGGACGCTCCATACCCGTAAATTCAATAATCAAATGACAAAATGTCCAAGTAATCAAATAATTCCCTACCTTTGCACTTCCTTACTCAACCCCCACTAAGGCTCAAAGTCACGTACAGTAAGTCTGCTGTTTTATTCAATTAGTGTCTGTGTGTCTTCGTGGCGGTAGCGGGTCGGTCAGTAAATACTGGCTGCATGCTCTAAAACATTCGCCCTTGAAGACGAAAACTTTAAAGAAAGACAAGGTTAACATTATTACGCTTGGTTGTTCGAAGAACATGGTTGACTCAGAAGTGCTGAGCGGGCAACTGCTGGCCAATGAGGTCGATGTTGTGCACGAAAGCACCAAAAGAGACCATAATATCGTGGTGGTCAACACCTGCGGTTTTATCGACAAAGCGAAAGAAGAATCCATCAACACCATCCTCGAACAGGTAGAGCTGAAGCAACGCGGCAAGCTGGACAAAGTATATGTAACCGGCTGTCTGAGCGAGCGTTATCGTGGTGATCTGGAATCAGAGATTGGCGGTGTGGATGCCTGGTTTGGCACCATGGAACTGCCTTTGCTGCTGAAAAAATTTGACGCCGATTACAAATCCGAGCTGATAGGCGAACGTTTGCTCAGCACTCCTTCCCACTATGCATACCTGAAGATTGCAGAGGGTTGTAACCGTACCTGCTCCTTCTGTGCCATCCCGTTGATGCGCGGCGGACACGTATCCCGCCCTATCGAAGAGCTGGTAAAAGAAGCAGAGAAACTGGTCCGCTCCGGTGTGAAGGAAATCATGCTCATAGCACAGGAACTGACCTATTACGGTCTGGACCTGTATAAAGAGCGTCGCCTGGCCGACCTGATGCGCGCACTGGCAGGTGTGGAAGGCCTGGAATGGATACGCCTGCACTACGCTTATCCAACCAAATTCCCCATGGAAGTGCTGGATGTGATGAACGAGTTTCCGAACATCTGCAATTACCTGGACATGCCTTTGCAGCACGCTTCCAATGCCATGCTCAAAGCCATGAAACGGCAGATTACCCGTGAAGACATCGAGGAGCTGGTACACCAGATCCGCGCCAAAGTACCCGGTATCTGTCTCCGTACCACCCTTATTGCCGGTTTCCCCGGTGAAACGGAAGACGACGTGGAAGAACTGAAAGGTTTCCTCGAAAGAATGCGTTTTGACAGGGTAGGCGTATTTACCTACAGCCATGAAGAAGGTACCAGTGCTTATGCCCTGGAAGACAATATCCCCGCTGAAGAAAAAGAAAGAAGAGCACAGGAGATCATGGAAGTACAGCAGGAAATCTCCCTGGAAAAAAACCAGGAAAGAGTAGGTAAAGTATTGAAGGTCATCGTTGACAAAAAAGAGGCCGGCAGATACCTGGCCCGTACGGAGTTCGACTCTGTGGAAGTGGACAATGAAGTGATTATCAATACCTCTAAACGCCTCAAACCCGGCGATTTTGTGAATGTACGTATCACCAAAGCGTTTGATTACGATCTCGAAGGTGAATTAGTATAGGAAAATATTTCAAACAGCCCGCCGCCCGCAGGCGTAGGGCCTTACATGGCTCCCGACGGAGCCCGATTAATGCAAATCAATGACAACATTTGAATCACTGGGCTTACAAGAGCCTATTTTGAAGGGAATTACGGACCTGGGTTTCGTTTCCCCAACACCGATCCAGGAACAGGCTATTCCCGTTCTGTTAAGCGGAGACCGCGATTTTGTGGGACTGGCCCAGACGGGCACCGGTAAAACCGCTGCTTTTGGCTTACCATTGCTGCAGCAACTGGACCTGAAAATCAACAAACCACAAGGACTGATCCTGTGCCCTACCCGTGAACTGTGTCTGCAGATCACCAATGACCTCAAAAACTTCAGCAAATACCTCGGCGAGGTAAGTATTGTTGCGGTATATGGCGGTTCCAGCATCGTGCAACAGCTGCGCGAACTGAAAAGAGGCGTACACATTGTGGTAGCCACTCCGGGCCGTTTGCTCGACATCATCGACCGTGGCGCGGTTAACTTCGACAATGTACGTTATGCCGTACTGGACGAAGCCGATGAAATGCTGAACATGGGATTCCAGGAAGACATCAACAGCATCCTGTCCAATACCCCGGAATCTAAAACTACCTGGCTGTTTTCCGCTACGATGCCACAGGAAGTGCGCCGTATCGCGAAAAAATACATGGAAGATCCGTTTGAGCTGACCGTTGGTACCAAAAACAGCGGTAACGCCAACATCGAGCACGAATACTATGTGGTTCGCCCACGCGATAAATATGCTGCCCTGAAACGTATCGTGGACTATAACCCCGATATCTTCGGTATCATTTTCACCCGTACCAAAATTGAATCTCAGGAGATCGCTGAATCCCTGATCAAGGATGGTTACAATGCAGACGCCCTGCACGGCGACCTTACCCAGCAACAGCGTGATAAGGTGATGAAACGTTTCCGTGAAAAAGCCCTCCAGGTACTGGTAGCTACCGATGTGGCCGCCCGTGGTATCGACGTAGATAACGTAACACACGTTATCAACTACGACCTGCCGGATGACGTGGAAAACTACACCCACCGCAGCGGCCGTACCGGCCGTGCCGGTAAATCCGGTGTATCTATCGCTATTATCAGCGGCCGTGATACCGGAAAAATCCGCCAGATCGAAAGAGTGATCGGCAAAAAATTCGTGAAAGCTGAAGTACCGGATGGTTTCGCTGTTTGCGAAAAACAACTGTTTGGCCTCGTTCATAAAGTACATAACGTAACAGTGAACGAAGAACAGATCGATCCATACCTGGAACGTATATACGAAGAATTCTCTGCCATGAGCAAGGAAGAGCTGATCAAACGCTTTGCCTCCCTGGAATTCAACCAGTTCCTCGAATACTACCAGGACGCTCCGGACCTGAACGTAAAAGACGAAAAACGTTTTGGTGGCGATGAAGGACGTGACCGCCGTGGTAGTGGCAAGTACACCCGCCTGTTCATCAACCTGGGTTCTGTGGACGATTTCAACCGTGGCGATATGCTCCGTTACCTGTGTGATAACACCGGTGTTCGTGGCAATAAAATCGGCCGTATCGACCTGAAAGGCGTATACTCTTTCTTTGAAGTGGAAAATGATGAATTAGAGAAAGTGACACAGAGCTTCAAAAAAGTGGAATACAACGGTCGCAGCGTGCGGATCGAAATGTCTCAGGACGGCGACAAACGCGGCGGTGGCGGCGGTGGTCGTTTCAACGGCAACCGTGGCGGCGAAGGTGGCCCGCGTAAAAGAACCTGGTCTCCCGGCGGTCCCCGTAGCGGTGAGAAACGTGAGTTCTCCGGTGGTGGCAAACCTCCGTTCAAACGTAAGTACTAATTCGTTTTGATATTTAATATTTGGGTATTTTGATATCCTGGTTGCGGAGAGCACCCGGATATTGAGATACCCAAATTTCATTTTGGGATTTTTTTATTTTTTTATTTTTATATTTTGTTATTGCTGCCGCTGCCGGAAAGTCCATTTTGCCCCTGATGATTCTTCTCTTCAAAAAAATCCCTAAATTCCAACATCTCAAATAACCAAATAACCAAATAACCCAACGACTAAATGTCAAAATAGCCAAATTTAGACTATCTTGTTTATGCAGACACCCAATTCACACGTTACTATGACCGGAGTTATCAATCGCCCTTTGCAGTCAGTAGAGCCATTTTCCCTTTTTTCATCCGGAGATATTGCCCTGTTTCAGGCAGGCTCACACTACCGGCTATACGAAAAATTCGGTGCACATACGCTGGAGTATGAAGGCGTACCGGGTACCTATTTTGCCGTATGGGCTCCTGACGCAGCCTTTGTAGCCGTTATGGGCGATTTTAATCAATGGGACCATTACAGTCACACCCTTTTACCCCGCTGGGACAGCTCCGGTATCTGGGAAGGCTTTATTCCCGGGGTAGAAGCCGGTTGCCTGTACAAGTATTTTATCCGCTCCAACAGCGGCGAAGAACTTTTCAGAGGCGATCCTTTTGCCACCCGCTGGGAAGTGCGGCCTAAAACCGCTTCCCAGGTGCATCCGCTGGATCATACCTGGCACGATAAAAAATGGATGCAGGGCAGAAAAAAACAAAACAGTCTGAACAGCCCTTTCTCCGTGTATGAAGTACACCTCGGTTCCTGGCGCCGGCCAGACCCCAACAACGAAGAAAGTGTGTATACCTATGGTGAAATAGCAGCGATGCTGGTGCCTTATGTGAAAGAAATGGGCTTTACGCATGTAGAGCTGATGCCGGTGATGGAACATCCGTTCGACGGCTCCTGGGGTTACCAGTTGACCGGTTATTACGCCGCTACATCCCGCTACGGCACACCGCAGGATTTTATGCTGATGGTAGAAGCCTTTCATCAGGCGGGTATCGGGGTGATCCTGGATTGGGTACCGTCGCATTTTCCGCATGATGCCCATGGTCTGTACCGGTTCGATGGTTCCCATGTGTATGAATATGCTGACATGCGCAAAGGATATCATCCTGACTGGAACAGCTATATCTTCAATTATGGCCGCAACGAAGTACGGTCGTTTTTGCTGAGCAACGCTATTTACTGGCTGGACAAATTTCACATTGACGGGCTGCGGGTAGATGCTGTAGCTTCGATGATACACCTGGATTATTCCCGGGAACGGGGAGCCTGGGAGCCCAATGAACTGGGCGGTAACGAAAACCTGGAAGCCATCAGTTTTCTCAAAAAACTGAATGAAACTGTTTATGCCCTGTTCCCCGATGTACAAACCATCGCCGAAGATTCCACCAATCATTATGGGGTATCCCGGCCAACTTTTGTAGGTGGTTTGGGTTTTGGTATGAAGTGGATGATGGGTTGGATGAATGATACGCTGGACTATTTCAAAAAAGATCCCGTTCACCGCAAATGGTACCAGAATGATCTGACATTTAGTTTGGTATATGCTTTCGGGGAGAATTATATGCTGCCGCTGAGCCATGATGAAGTAGTGCATGGGAAGTCGCCGTTGTTGTATAAAATGCCCGGCGATGACTGGCAGAAATGTGCCAACCTGCGGTTGTTGTATGGTTATATGTATACGCATCCCGGTACCAAGTTATTGTTTATGGGTGACGAGTTTGGGCAGACATCGGAATGGAATTACAAACGGGAGCTGGACTGGCAACTGTTGAAATATCCTACCCACAAAGGGATACAGGACTTTGTAAAAGATGTGAACCGGTTGTACCGGGAGTCTACCGCCTTGTACGAATTACAGTTTGAAGAGAGCGGTTTTGAATGGATGATCGTCAACGACTATGACAATTGTGTGCTGGCTTATTTACGAAAAGGCAAAACAGCCGGTGATGTTATGCTGGTGGTACTGAATATGACACCCGTGCCACGGGAGCAATACCCGGTAGGTCTTCCCCTGGGAGGTTTATGGGAAGAGATATTAAACAGTGATGATCCTGCTTATTATGGAAGCGGGGTGGTAAACACGGGGCAGCTGAAGGCCGTCAAACAATTTTATAATGGCCGCGAATTCACCCTGTCACTGCGTCTTCCGCCACTGGGCATAACTATATTGAAACCTGTTACTGCGTAATTATTTGACATACATTTTATTTGAATCCGATACCCGGTTACGGCGGGGTATCGGATTTTTCTTTTCTTGTATTAAACCTTTTCCATTTTGTCCCATCTATTATCAGAACGTTTGAGAGACTGCAATAAGAGGAGAGATACAGACGTTTTTTTGTAGCACATAGTAATTAGTCATCGCCTGGATGACGAAACAGAAGAAGACAGATATAAAACCAATGATCAGCCATAAGTAACAGTCGGTTTTTCTGCTAAGTGCTATGATGCCATCAGCCATAATTTTTTATTGTATAAAACCATCTAAGTATGAAAAGTGCTCTCCTTAAGCGAGGCCTGCTGGCAGTGTCGATTCCGTTGCTGGCCGCCGTTATGTTGTACTCCTGTAAAAAAGATCAGTCATCCTCTAATGAGCCGATTCCCCCCAATCAGCAAAAGGTGAGTTTATTTCTTTCTGATGACCCCGGGTTGTTTGACAAGGTATTGCTGGACATCCGTAAGGTAGAGGTGTTGGTAGACACCTGCGGTAAGGCGGATAATGACAGCTGGAATGACCGTGACCGTTGCTGGTGGGATGAAGATCATGATCATGACCGTCAGGGCCGAGATTCCTGCCAGGTGTGGGATTCGCTTAGCATTCATCCGGGCGTGTATGACCTGCTGACATTGCGCAATGGGGCAGATACGCTGTTGGCTGGTGGCCTGGTGAAAAAAGGTATCATGAAACAGATCCGGATCACCATTGGCAGCAATAATTCCCTGGTGAAAAGCGGGGTGACTTATCCGGTTGCTTCCGTGTCTGGACAGTCAAAAATTATTGTAAGGATCAGGCATAACGAATGGGATGAAGTATCTACCGACAACCTGCAGCTGTGGCTGGATTTCGACGTACAGCGTTCCATTATCCGTACCTGGAATGGTAAGTTTATCCTGACACCATACATTAACGTATTCACTATCCTGAAAATGGGCAGCCTTTCCGGCAGCGTTACGCCCTGGGATGCCTACCCTGTTGTCTCCGTTTACAACAGCAACAAAGACACACTCTATGCCTTGCCGTGGAGAAGCGGTCAGTTTAAAGTGCGTGGTTTGAAAACAGGTACCTGGAATGTATTTGTGAATACATCCAACGGGTACAAAGACACCACCATTACGAATGTAACCATTGAGCGGGGTAAGGATACCAAGCTGGGAGATATTAAATTGCATAAATAGTAACGCAACTAAAAAACAGTACAGCCGGTGTTTCCTGCAGGGAACGCCGGCTTTTTTATTACCTGTTCAAATACATGTGGGAATTTTTTAACTTGTGATAAAATAGGAGCTTATGCGAATCATTATTGCAGGAACCATCATAGGGTTGATGCTGGCTACCACCAGTTACGGACAAGGGCAGCCAGGACAGGTAGTGCAGGCGAAGCAGCCCAGGAATCAGAAGGATGCCCAGCAAAGGAAGCAGGGGTATTGGATAGAGCAGGTAGATGAATTGAGGGGAGAACCGGGTTATATCTGGGAGGGAGTTTATAAAAACGGCCGTAAGGAAGGGATTTGGAAGAAGACTTCCCTGGGTGGCAATGTGATGGCCGAGGAAACCTATAAGAACAATGTGCTGGATGGGTATTGCAAGTATTTTTATCCGAATGGCAAGCGGAGTGAGGAAGGTGCTTATCTGGCAACAGAAATAGAGGGGCAACGGGATACGGTGATGGCAGTAGACCCTGTTACCCAGAAAGAGACGCCGGTGGAGATTGTGCGGCAGGGTAATTCTGTGCGTAACGGTGTGTGGAAATTATATGATGAAGATACCGGTAAAATGGTGAAGTCGTATTACAAAAGAGGGGAGCTGGTCACCCCGGAGGATATGGGAGAAGACAGTACCACTGTCGCAACGCCCCCTACGGCACCCGCTCCTGCGCACTTGCCCCATGAGGATGCTGGTAAGCGGAAGAAGCGGAATTAAAAGGGTTGAACAAAATGAACAGGTTTTTGTACCAAAAGGAAGGATAAAGTTGTCCATTTTAGCTTTTTATTTTGTACTTTCATAAGGAGTAGATGAGGTAATAAGCGCTGGTGACAATGAGTTGAACTGTTTTATTGTAAATCCTTTAATTTGTTTGTATGAAAAACCTGATAATCAACCACGGAGATGGACCTCATGAATTGAATGGCCTCGAGACTACTCCGGATAGGACTGAGATTTTGTTTCGTGCGATTTTTGTGTTGCTGGTATTTTGTGCATTGATCTCCATTTTCTTTTTGTCGATTTTTTATTGAGTCGGATATATAAGCCGGATATTTTACACACTTGTGGTGATCACAAGTGTAATAGAATATCCGGTTTTTTTTGTTCGTGTTGCTAAATTGATTTTGTTGCTGAAATGCTTTGTAGACCTGCGTTTGCTGGGAGTGTGATTGCTATGGAAAAACTATTTTCTTAATTCAATGTTAATGAATTTGTTCATTTTGTTCATTGTGCTTTTTAAGCCTGCCGGGATTTTGTGCATCGCATTTAAGCCATTAATTTTACAGTCTCTAAAGTTGGCATAGGTTAGGAACCCGGCGGCAGATCTCTATCTGAGAGCCTTTTTTTCTTTCTTCGCCAGTATTGATTTTACCCATTCTTTTTAGTTGTTCCATGATTGACTGTAAGAGCTGTGACAAGCTTTTGCTGCTGACGAACTGCTGCGTTTCAATGATGATGGAAGCGCGGGGCGGAGGCTTGTGTGAGGGTGATGTTGGGTGTGATATGGGGAGGGGTGAGGGATGTCGGGAGATGTTGGGGGATGTTGAAGGATGTTGAAGGATGTTGAGGGATGTTGAGGGATGTTGGGAGATGTTGAAGAATGTTGAGGGATGAAGAAGATGTAGAAAACCCCGAAACCCGTGGCTTACAGCGCTGGGCTAAGAAGTTTATGATATGTAAACGAATAGTTCGTAAGTAGGGTGGGTTGAGTGATTTATGGGCTTGGGCTAAGGTGTTTATGATGCGTAAATGGCTGCTGGCTATTGGCATGAATTGCATAGCGCCTCGATCAGGAATATCTACGGTAGGAGATGTAGATCAACCGATACGACTAGGTTCTTCCACTAAAAGAAATTGAATAAGATCTTAGCCCGGCGCTGTAAGCCCTGGGTTTAGGGATGCGTCCCCTTCCACGCCGCGTGGCGGAGAGAGGTTGATCATTTTTCCATAAAATGATGCGCGATAAAGCCTGACAACACGCTACAACGGATGCTATCTATGTTCTGGTGGTGATACTCTTTAAAAAGCCTGTAATCAGCGGGTGTGGATACGCTGCGGTAGAACTGGTTTGCGGTACAAAAAGTGTTGCCACAAAAAACGGATGATCTGCGAGTTCCAATATCCTGGCTTCTGCCTGATCGTCGGTACCTACAATATGAAAACCATGCTGGTGCAGCATCGCCTGGTAATCCGGGTTTAGTCCGAAATTGCAATAGTACCGGGCGGTTAACTGGTCGGATGGCAGCGCCTTTGCTGTTTTGGAGTGTGGGTCGGTGATGTGGATGGTGAGCGTTTGTCCGACGAGAGAACAACTAAGTGGCGTGACTACCAGCCGGGATGCATACGGATCATATTCTGCATGTTCGGCATCCTGCAGTTGCAGTACATGACGGGCAAACTCGATCGCCATATGCTGAAATCCGCCACAGGTGCCGATTGTAGGAATACGGTTTTCCCTGGCATAGCGGATGATGTGCAAGACACCGGCGAAATCCCGGTAGGGACTTCCGGGCGCAATCCAATAGGCATCATAATGATCCCGGATAATCTCAAACTGCGGAATGATGTTTTCGGTAGGTATCCAATCAAAGGAAACGGTTATACCTAACGCCCCGGCGGCGTGTTGTAGCGCATCACCGGTAGCGGGATGGGTGGCTGAGTGCGGATCGTAATCTCCAATAATGGCAATATTCATGCAGGCAGGTATTAATTATCTCCCGAAAAAAGCAAGACCGGCCATGGAAACCTGCTGAGGTTCACATGACCGGCCTGTTGTAAAACGTGTATCATCCTGTTTTCGATCTGGAAAACGACGATACTTTGTGTGTCCTGATGTTTTGCTTTGTGAGCAAACGATTACGTTTGGTGTAGCACAATGCCTTCGTCTTGTGAGCAAGCGATCACGTTTGGTGTAGCACAATGCTTTCGTCTTGTTGGCAAACGATCACGTTGGGGGCTGCACAATGCTTTTTTTTGTCGGCAACGACCGCGTTTGACGTAACACAATGCTTACGTTTTGTTGGCAAACGATCACGTTGGGTGCAGCACGATGCTTTTTTTTGTCGGCAACGATCGCGTTTGACGTAACACAATGCTTACGTTTTGTTGGCAAACGATTACGCTTGCTGTATCGTAATATTCTCAAACCCGCGGTCCACTATAAACGAAATAGTGCCGTCCGGCAAGTGGTTGTCGTTGTTCAAGGTCAGTGGTGCTCCGTCTACCAGCACGGTGCCGGCCTGGAAGGGCAGGCCATGCAGGACAATACGGTGATGGCTATACGCTGTTTCGTAGTTGATGTAGTACTTTTTCTTCAGCACAAATTGTGTTGCTGTAGACATTTGTTTGAAGTTGATGACATTATACTGGCCATTCTTGTAACCGTAGTGATCACCGGCATCTTCGTACAGGGTACTGAGTGTGACGGCATCGCCATAATACACGTGCAGCAGCATTTCGGTCACGGGCGCCTGACTGGTATGTTGCATCACCGGGTAACGGGGAACTACACTGCCGGCTTTTACAAACAGCGGCATTTCTTCCAGCGGGGTGGCAACGGTTACCTGTTGACCTCCCTGGAATAGGGTGTCATTCCAGAAGTAGTACCATTGCCCCTGTGGGAGGTAGACTGCTTTTTCCTTCATGCCTTCTTCACTTACATGGCTGATCAGCAACGCATCACCCATCATAAATTCGTGGGTGCAGTTGTGGGTGGCCGCATCGTGCTGCGCCACAAATGCCAGCGGGCGCAACATGGGGGTGCCGTGTGTAGCGTATTGCCAGAAGGTGGTGTATAGATAAGGCAGCAGTTCATAACGCAGGGAGATGAATTTAGCGACTACTTTTTCATAATCGGGGCCAAAGCTCCAGGGCTCCTGGTTAAAGCCGGTTTCGTTGCTGGCGGAATGGGTACGCATCAACGGATGGAAGGTAGCCAACTGAATCCAGCGGGTATACAGTTCTCCGTCGGGTTCGCCGATGAAACCACCGATATCGCTGCCGGCGAAGGATAGCCCGGACACTGCGAGGCGCTGGCACTGTATGGTGGCCAGCCACAGATGTTCCCAGCTGGACACGTTGTCGCCGGTCCATACGGAAGACCAGCGTTGGGCGCCGGCGTAGCAGGAACGGGTAATGAGGAAAGGCCGGTTAGGCAACAGGTATTTTTTCATGCCCGCTGCGGTGGCCTTACTCATCAGGTGGCCGTATATGTTGTGTGCTTTACGGTGACTCACTTCTTCGCCGTCATAATCATGGCGTACATCTTCGGGGAAGGTACCCATTTCAAAAACGGCGGGTTCATTCATATCGTTCCATACGCCACGCACGCCGGTTTCGGCGAGGCCTTTAAAGAGACTGCTCCACCATTCCCGGACTTCCGGATTGGTGAAATCGGGAAACACGCATTTGCCCGGCCATACATCGCCTTCCATCAGCGCGCCGTCGGCACGTTTGCAGAAGTAGTTGTTTTTAACGCCTTCCTGATAAATGGCGTAATCCGGATCTACTTTAATACCCGGATCGATGATAACCACGACTTTAAAACCTTGCGCAGCCAGGTCTCTGATGAGTCCGGCCGGGTCCGGGAAATATTCCTTGCTCCAGGTAAAACAACGGAAACCTTCCATATAGTCAATGT
The DNA here is from genome assembly GCF_014529935.1 of Chitinophaga qingshengii. Classification (GTDB taxonomy): domain Bacteria; phylum Bacteroidota; class Bacteroidia; order Chitinophagales; family Chitinophagaceae; genus Chitinophaga; species Chitinophaga qingshengii. The sequence continues at coordinate 1,230,385 of NZ_JACVFC010000001.1, read as the reverse complement.
CGAGGTAAATGACATCGCAGGGAATATTGCGGTTCCTGAATTCGGCGGCTATTTCCCGGACACGCGTGTCCGGGTAATAGCTCCAGCGGCATTGGTGATAGCCCAGCGTCCACAGGGGCGGCAACTCCGGTGTACCGGTGATGCGCGTGTAGGAGGCGGCCACATCCAGCAGTTCAGGGCCGTAGATAAAATAGTAGTTCATTTCTCCGCCCCTGGCCCAGAAGCTGCAGGCGTCTTCTCTTTCCTTACCGAAATCGAAGATGGTGCGGAAAGTATTATCGAAGAAGATACCATAGCCGATACCGTTATGCAACCCGTAATAAAAAGGAATGTTGCGGTATAGCGGATCGGTGTCTTTCTGGTAGCCGTAAGCGTCCGTTCCGTAATTTTCGAGGCGTTTGCCACGGAGATTCAGTTCCGTTGGTTTATCCCCCAGGCCGTAAAAACATTCTTCTTCCTGTACCAGTTTACTGCAATAAACGATTTTACCCCCTTTTTGCAGGTAATGCTGCCAGTGGAAGCCCATCTCATCCTGGTTGATCACCTTCCCGTCTTTATCGGTAATGGTAATACGCAGGTTGTCCCGGGCAATGAATACTTTGAGCACATCGGTATATATTTCAAAAGTCTCTTCCCATTCCTTTATGCCAAAGCTGATGGGAGATTCTTCGAGGGTATCGCTGGTGGCGTAGGAAAAGTCACGCTGGAAAGTACCGTCGGCAGCGTAACGGAAACGGATGATCTTGTCGGCGATTACCCTTACTTCCAAAATGGTTTCGCTGGTATAAAAACAAAAATAGTTTCCTTCTTTTTTCCATTCTTTGATAGCATCAGGATAATGTTTGATGCCGTATTTACTGGACGAGGTTTCAACTTGCATAATCTCTTTTTGTGAATCACGAACAACAGCTTGTTTTATACCGGATTAACTCCCGGCTGTTGCATGGTCTTAAATTACATAAAAAAATCACAGTAGTGCAGACATTCGCGTTAGAGGCGCATAATCCTGCGTTTACTGTTTAAATCATTCTTTTGACAAAAAAGAACGAAAAGTGACTTGATTAGTTAGTAACTTCATATGGTAAATGTACTTTTTGCTTTAACCTATTTTTACGGGTGCGCCTTTCCAGGAGCACCTTTTTATTTAGGGATTTTTTGATTTTCGATTTTGGGATTTAGAAAAGGCCCGGCATTCCCGAAATCAAAAAATCGCAAATCAGAAAATCTCTAAATATGCGATGGATTTGCCTGCCAAAAATAGGCGTTTTCCTTTTCTTGCTTTTACTACGCAATGAAATCCTTCTCCAATCCGCTGCCAGTCCTTGCCACCGTTGAGTGAAATATCGGTGCCGGAGGTACCGGTAGTGACCAACACCCGGGAATTATACCAGGTAACGGCCGATTTAAAACCGCCCGGAGCCGTATGCGGTATGGTCCAGGTACGACCGCCGTCGCTGGTTAACAGGCAGTTTTGCCGGCGAAGCGTATCATTTCTATAGTCACCACCTACCACAATGCCGGTACGGTTGTCCAGGAAAGCGACAGAAAATGCGCCGGCGCTGGGCTGGCCCTGTAACAATGGTAACGGGCTGCTGCTCCAGCGGTCGCCGGAAAGTGTATGCAGGCGTGCTACGGTGCCACCGGTGACGAAGGCTGTCAGTCCTTTGCGGGCAATGAGACCGGTACCGCTGGCTGCGAAGATGGATTCGCCGGCAACAGCCGCAGGGGAAACAGCAGGGGCATCCATTTGCCAGGTTTGGCCACCATCATGGGTACGGAGTACTGCAAAGTGCTGCTGTAGCGGGTCGCCAAGAGCCATGCCTTCCCGGTCATTATAAAAAGCTACCGCATCAAAGAAAATACCGGGTGTGGCGTTGAAGTATACCTTTTGCCAGGATGTTCCACCATCTTCCGTCAGGAACACATGCGCCGGCTCACCGGCGTTGATTACGACCGCCTTACGGTCGTTGAAGGCGTACAGGGAGCGCCAATCGCAGCTGTCGCAGGCTTTTACCTGGTGCCATTCCCAGGTGTTGCCCCCGTCCAGGCTGCGACCTACCATACCACCGGTGCCAGAAGCCCATACAATGTCATCACTGACAGCGCTCAGTCCCCTTATGCTTTTCAGCGGGGGCTGTGCCACTGTTATGTGGAGTTGTTTTTGTGCCGATGAGGAAAGCATACCGGCCAGAAGCGGCATCAGCAGCAGGCTACGGGTCAGTATTTGTTTCGCGGAAATCATCTTCCTGAAAGCGATAAAAGAAGCCTGTTGAAAGCAATTAGAAAGTATGGGCATTAATTATAATATTTATTTCCAATCTGTTAAACCGCAAGAAAATTACAAAATAGCTTTAAAGTGTGGCGTAGAATTATATATTTGCAAAAACAGCCTAAACCAGCTTACTGTCAATAACTAAATCAGCGTGCTTCATTCCCGCCAATTGAAAAAACTTTTTCACCTGAGCCTATGCGTCCTTCTAATGGGCACCAGCATGCTATATGCACAGGATAAGCCGTATATTTTTGACAGCTACAGTGTGAATGACGGACTTTCTCAAAGCACCGTTTTCGATATCACCCAGGATGATCAGGGTTTTCTCTGGATTGCTACCCGCGATGGGATCAACCGGTTTGATGGCTATACTTTCAATGAATACCGTTTTAAGCCCAGTTCCCAACTGAGGGCAGGAGAGGGAAGAGGAGAGCTGGTACCACGTGGCAGCAATGGCAACAGGGCCGTGATCAATCAGTTTGACCTGAAAGGATACAAAGGGTATTCCTTCTACCTCGATAGCCACCGTCAGCTGCTGCTGGCCCATAATAACGGTATCAGTCTGTATGACAAATACCGTAATAATTTCCGGAATGTGTTGGTGGATACGTCCAACGTAAATGCGCAGGAACGGGATGCCAATGTGAAATACCGGATATTGGGAGAAGACCCCACTACCCGGACGCTTTGGGTATGGCGTCCCATGAAAGGTCTTTACGTGCTGGATGACAGCACCTACGCCACCCGGCGTATTATCCTGTATCCGCCGCAGTTCCAGCGGATGGGCATCATTCCTGCTGCCCTGCTCAAAGACGGCAATACCATCTGGATGAGCGGCGACGAAGGGGAGCTGCTGGCACTCGATATCAAGACTTTACGGTTACAAACCTATTGTCTGCCCGGGGTAGGCAAAAATCCGATCATGCGGAACCTGAATGCCGATTCCATATTGATCGTCAGCGAAGGCCATATTGTGGTATTCGACAAACGACGGAATAAATTCAGTGACCTGAGTTATGACTACCACAACGAATGGGGCGATAGCTTCAGGCCGAACGTCATGGAGATTGACCATGACGGCAACGCCTGGATTGGCGGTACAGACGGCATCCTTATTTATAGTATCGCCCGCAATGAGATTGTACGGCATATCGTGAGTTTCAATACTTTTGAAACCCGTTCCTTTAACCTTGTTAGCTACCTCTACCGTGATGGCTCTGATAACATGTGGGTAGGTACTGATGGTGATGGACTGAAAAAATATTCTCCCCACAAAAAGGTATTTAACCTGTACCGTTCCCCGTATATTTCTCACAACATGGTACAGTCCGTGTACAAGCACGATGACGGCAAACTGTATGTGGGCCTGATGCGTGATGGGCTGAATATCTATGCAGACGGGGGCCGGTTCCTGGAAAGGATCAGCAATGAATTGTATCCGCATAAGTTTCCGGGCAATGACCTGGGAGCTATCTGCCGGGAAGATTTTGAACACCTGTGGCTGCATTTTTCCGGTATGCATATCGGGTTGTTTAACGTACAGACCAAAGGTTTCCGTGACCTGACCAGTAAGGTGAACGCGCTGAACCTGCCCCAGCAGCGGGATCCATTCCCATTCCTGTTTAAACGGGCCAATGGGGAATTGTATTTTAACTATGGCTGCTACCTGCTGCGTTTTCATGAATGGAACGGTAGCGACTATACGGTGTCCGTTGTGCATGATTTTAAAGACGAGCTGCTGACCACCTACTATGAAGATCATATGGGTAACCAGTACGTAGGTACGAAATCGGCATTGTACATCAAACATTTACCGGACTCTCACTGGAAGTATGTTAGGTTGCCCGATGGCACTTCGGTGAAGGGCATCAACAAAACACCGCATAAAGAATTGCTGGTAGCTACCAATAAAGGCCTGTTTGTATTTGATGCCAACGAGCGGCTGAAAATACATTATAACAGCTACGACTATCCGAAACTGATCAACGATTATCTGTATGGTGTGCTGCTGGATGATAAAGACCGTATCTGGGTGAGTCATAACAAAGGTGTTACGCAGATCAATCCGGTTACCCGGGAGATTACCACGTTTAATCATGAAGACGGGCTGCAGTCCAACGAATTTAATACCGGCGCCTTTTATAAATCCATTGACGGCGAGTTGTTTTTTGGCGGTATCCGTGGCGTGAATGGTTTTTATCCGAAAGATTTCCGGAAAAACCCTTTTAATTCCAAAGTGATTATCCGGCGGATGGAAGTGCTGGACAAACCTTATGAATCCGATACCGCTGTTTCGCTGCTGAAGCGGGTAGAGCTGCCTTACAATCAGAATACGATCGCCATTGAATTTGTGCCGCTGGAGTATACCAACCCTTTGAAAAACAAGGTACAGTATAAGTTGGAGGGAGCCGATGAAGATTGGGTAGAAGCAGGAACTTTCCGGATGGCGCGTTATACCAACCTGCATCCCGGCAGTTATATCTTTAAAGTAAAAGCATCCAATAATGACGACAGCTGGAATACTACGCCTACCACGCTGGAGATCCAGATCCGTATACCGTTCTGGCAATCCTTGTGGTTCAGGTTTTTATTGTTGTTGTTGTTATTAGGCATTGCATATTATTTCTCTACGTTGTATCTTGATTATAAAATCAGGCATGAGAAATTGAAGTTGGAGAAAGAGCAGGCAGTAGATCAGGAGCGGGCGCGTATCTCCAGCGATATGCACGATGACCTGGGGTCTGGTTTGTCCACGATCAGACTGTTGAGCGAAATAGCCAAAAGAAAGATACCGGATACCTCTCAAACGAAAGAGATTGAGCGGATTAGTGAAACAGCCGGGGAGATGATCGACAAGATGAGTGAGATCATCTGGGCGATGAATTCTTCCAATGATTCCCTGGCGAATCTGATCGCTTATATGCGCAGTTTTGCGGCCGACTTCCTGGAGCATGCGCACATCTCGCATCAATTTTTCTTCCCTGAAGTTATTCCGGACATCAAACTTAGCGGTGGTACCCGGCGGAACATTTACCTGGCCGTGAAGGAATCGTTGCATAATGTGATGAAACATGCCAAGGCCACGGAGGTGATCATAGAAGTGAAAATGCATAAAAACATGACGATCATGATTAAAGACAATGGAAAAGGTTTCGACCAGGAGAAGGTCCGTTTGTTTGGCAACGGGTTGAAAAATATCCAGAAGCGAATGATGGCTGTTGGTGGCAATGCAGATATTACTTCCAACAATGGAACAATAGTTTTTCTCGATATCCCACTAAATTAACATACATTTGTTTTAAGTAACATTTAAGTGTTATAATTCCTATAAACATGACGGTATACTCAAAGAAGAAGGCCCAGGATAACATGGACATCATTTCTATTGCAATAGTAGAGGATAACCATGATATTCGCACGGCTATGGAATTGCTGATTAATGGTTCTGACGGTTATGCCTGTGTTGGCACCTTCAATAATGCAGAAACCGCACTGGAGCAAATCCCTCAGTTGCTGCCCAACGTGGTATTGATGGATTTTAATCTTCCCGGTGGGATGAATGGTATTGAATGTATTGCCCGGTTGAAAGCAGAGTACCAGGACATGCAGTTTATGATGCTCACTGTATATGAAGATGACGACAAAATTTTCATGGCGCTGGAAGCTGGCGCCAGTGGGTACATCCTCAAAAAAACCTCTCCCGGTGAATTGCTGGAAGCCATCAGAGACCTGCATGAAGGAGGTTCTCCTATGAGTTCGCAGATTGCCAGAAGGGTAGTGGCTTTTTTCCAGAAACAGGCCAAACCCAATCCTGCACTGGAAGCGTTGACTACGCGTGAGAAAGAAATCCTGGACCAGTTATCCAAAGGATTCCTCTACAAGGAAATTGCCAGCAACCTGTTTATCAGTATAGAAACAGTAAGACGGCACGTTCATAATATTTATGAAAAGCTGCATGTCCGGAGCCGGACCGATGCGGTGAATAAATACTACAACCGTTAAACATATCAGGAGCGGGCCTGAAGCCATAAAGGCTTTCAGGCCCGCCTCATTTTATCTAAACAATATTACGCCCCAGCCTTCGTCTGCCTCCTGTGTTTCCAATCTGCTGTCCCGCACAAAACTATTGATGAAGTAACTTTTGCAAAATAATATCATTTTATTATTAATGTGTTGGCTGTAAGCGCCTAAAATTGGTTAATTTGCAGGTTTTGTACTTAATAAACACAGAAAATGGCAATTGAAGAGAAGAGAGATGCCAACTTGAGCGGAGATCCATATGAGAATTTTCGGGCGCTATTGCAACAGTCTATCATCTCTCCTGCTATCTATACCTTTAAGTTCATCGTGAAGGCGGAGGAAGAAAAGATCGCTGCGTTGAAATCGGTATTTGCCGGTACGCCGGCGGAGATCACTGCTATCAATTCTTCTAACGGGAAATACAGATCATTTACCATAAAGCTGCTGGTGCAGAACGAAGAAGAAGTGATCAACTATTACAAAGAAGTGTCGAAGATCGACTCTGTCATTATGTTATAAAGACCATACGTTTTAATTTTTTATAGGTGAAGCGATTATTGTTCTATTTTCCGGTCAACCCATTGTCGAAAAATGCAGGCAATGTGACCAGAGCTTTAGGTTTCCTGGAATATTTCAAAAAAAGAAACCTGGAAGTCGATTTTGTGTCCGAAAAACACTGGGGAACCTTTACTGATGAAGGGATAGCCGGGTTGAAGGAAACAGGCCTGGTAAATGAAGTATACCTGCTGGAAAGGAAACCGAAGAAAAAGAATCCGGTTTCTTATTTTTTTGGATATAAACTCAGGAACAAATCATTCATCAGGAAAACCAGCCCGAAAGGAGGGATTCTTAACCGCGTAACTTTACATCTGCAGCAGCAGTTCAATGAGGTGCTTTCCCGGAAGCATTACGATTATATTATCATCAGCTATGCTTTCTGGGCCGACCTGATCTATAAAAATCCCCTTGCTGCCAAATCGCTGACCATCATAGATACACATGACCTGGAATCCTCACTGCTTCAGCATGAGCCTGGGTTTGACGTAAGCGTGGCGCTGGGCGATGAGTTAAGGCGCCTGGAGCTTTTTGACCAGGTATGGGCCATTTCGCCGGAAGAGAGTTATTTTTTCTCTCAGTTCCTGGGTGACCGCGTAAAATACATTCCTATGATGCTGCCTGATCCTATACCTGTCAGCAGCAAGGCAACGCCGGAATATGATCTTGTATACGTAGCCAGTGATAACGCTAAGAACATTATGTCGGCGGCCTGGTTCTTCAGTGAAGTGTATCCATTGCTGTCTCCTGATATCAGGCTGGCGGTGGTAGGCTCTATTACCGGCCATGTGCCCAAAGACCTGCCAAACGTAACACTTATTCCTTACGTTCAGCACCTGGAAACGATGTATGTCAATGCCCGTGTGGCTTTGTCGCCTATGCTGGAAGGAACCGGCGTGAAGGTAAAAGTGGTGGAGGCCTTGTCGCACGGCCTGCCGGTAGTATGTACGGAAAGAGGAACAGATGGCTTACCGTTTAAAAGCAATAACGGTTGCCTGGTGGCTGAAACGCCCGGCCATTTTGCACAATTTGTAGATCAGCTTTTACAGGACCATGATTTCTACAAAAAGCAGTGTGACATGGCGAAGAATACTTTCCTGCAATGTTTCTCCGCTGAGGAAGTTTCCAAACGCCTGGACACGGCCATGTCAATTACCGGATAAGGGCCGGTCGAACGCATATTTTTTTTCATAAGTCCTGAAGTAGCGGTCCGCCAGCCGCGGACTGATCCTGCTCAGGAATAAGCCTATGTGAAGAACAGGGACTCTTTTTCTGTAATTCTTAAAGAGGGAATCTCTTTCCCATCCCAGGTCGGTACTGTGCTTCTGCAGCAATTTTATAAAGGCGCGGTATGCTTCATTTGTAGCAGCATCGCTGTACCTGTACAATTCGAAATAACCACCGTAAATAATCACACGGGCATTGTGGTAACGTCTGAAATCGCTGCGGTACCTGGACCATATTCCTTTGGAAAGGAGAAATGATTTCATTTGCTGGTCTGCCTGATAAAAGAGCGCTACTTTATCTGCCCTGAAACCGCTGTTCATGGTAGACGCTTCTCCTTCTGTTCCCCTTTGAAGATAGTAGTAGAAATAACCGCTGATACAGGTAAGCCTGGTGGCGTGATAAACCGCTTCCAGCATAAAAGGGGAGTCTTCGAAGATACGTTGACGGAAACGAATATGATGTGTTTCGATCAGCGAACGTTTGTACAGTTTGCCCAGAGTGGCGGTGTTCACTGCATCTTTCCTCACGGTGTTTTCCGCAAGGAAACAGGAAACAAGGTCTTCATAAATGACAGAAGGGTCATATTCGAATTTATATAGTTCTTCCAGCTTACCATCGTCTTGTTTTTTTACGCTTTTGTAGCCAAAACAGACTATGTCTGCATTTTCCTTCAACGCCGCTTCCACTGCCCGTTCCAGGGTAACAGGGTCCAGCCAGTCGTCGCCATCGAGGAAGAGAACGAATTCGCCGGTAGCGTTATCCAGCCCGTTGTTCCTGGCGGCTCCCTGCCCTGCGTTGTCCTGGTGCAGGAGCCTGACATTCGGGTATTTCTCCGCTGCGGCCTTTAATATCTCCGCTGAGCTGTCTGTAGAACCATCGTTCACAAAGAGCAATTCCGTATTGGAATAGGTTTGCCCGACCAGCGACTGGATGGTAGTTTCCAGATATGGAGCAAGGTTATAGACGGGAATGATGACTGTTACTAGCGGAGATGGCATCCTGAAATATTTTATGGCTGGTTAACCTTTAAAGCGGCGTCCATTCGCTGGTACACTTTTTCTGCTGCAAATGTTTTCCTGAAGGAAGCAGCGCTCCATGCGCTTTGTTGTGCAAACAATGCAGGATCGGTTAGCAGGCGGGTGATGTGATCTGCAAACCCGGCAGGGCTTTCCGATACGAGGCAGCCGTTGTCAGTTTTTTCCGGCAGCCCATCCAGCCCCCGTTCGTTACAAACAACGGGCTTTCCGTAAGAGAAGGCTTCCAGTACTTTTATTTTGACGCCGGTGCCGGCCAACATAGGACATATCACTACTTTCGAAGCCAGGTAATAATCGCTCAGGTCTTCCACAAATGGAAGATAAGTTACATTGCTGAGGCCTTGCGGAATATGTGCATTAATTTTGCCTATAATGCAGAGACGGTACGACTGTGGCAATAACGGGTACACTTTATCAAAAAACCAGGCGGCTGATTTTTTATTGTTTTCATTATCCGATGCCACATAGATGATATCGTATTTCTTTTCTGTCAGGCCGTCGTCTTGTCTTGGCTCTTCCACCATGGTAGGGATGTAGAGTGTTTCTTTCCGGATGAACTGGCTGAAAAAATAATTCTCTTCACCCGAACAGGCCCATATCTGATCGTACAGGGAAAGCCTTCTGATCTCATCCCCCAGGGCGGCGCCTACGTTCACGTGTTTATCCAGCTGGTGTTGTGAAGCCATCAGGTCATGTGTGTCCATGATGGTGCAGGCACCGTTGATCAATGGATTGTCTTTGATCAGGTCTGCATAATAGGCATAGGAGATGATGATATAGTCGTATGTATGTTGTTGAAGCAGTTTGTCGAATTCCCTGCGCAGGTGCAGATTCACGAGGTTGGGCAAGCCACCTTTTATGGGGTTGAGCTTACGGTTGAACAACATGTGCGGCAACTTGTATTGAAAAAAGTAAACGAGTGGATTTTTTTTAGGAGGCTTACGGAACCAGAACCAGGCATTTTCTACAAATCCGCTGTTTCTCACCATGTCCATTTCTTCGGGTGTAATCTTCTCCCAGTCACCCTGGCGGGACACCAGGTCTACTTTCATGCTCCTGCTCTTAAAATACCGGAGAAGGGTGATGGCCCGGGTTTGGGCGCCACTTTGCCTGCCGATAGGATTATAAGGAAAGAAGTATAAAACGCGTTGCTGTTTAGCCATGCTGACGGTGATTTTACGAGATTAGTGTTAGTTGGCGCTGGTGTAGTTGAGTGCTTTGTCCAGCTTTTTATATACGTTGGCTGCTGCGAAATTATTTCTGAATGAAGCGGCACTCAGTTCGCTTTGTGTTGCATGAAAGGCTTTGTCTTCCAGCAATTTCAGCATATAGCCGGCGAACTCCTGTGGGTCCTGCGTTACGAGGCAGCCGCAATTGTTTTTGTCCGGCAGTCCATCCATGCCTCTTTCATTACATACAACAGGCAGTCCAAATAACATGGCTTCCACCACTTTTATTTTCACGCCTGTTCCGGAAAGCATAGGACATATCACTACTTTTGACGCCAGGTAATATTCGCTGAGGTCTTCTGCAAACGGTACCAGCGTAATGTTTTTATGGCCGCCGGGAACAAAACGGGAGATTGATCCAACCACACAAAGCGTGACGTGGTCAGGAATCAAAGGAAATACCTGTTTGAAGAACCAGTCTGCCGCCACAAGATTATGCGGGTTATGTGAGGCTACATAGAGCAGGTCATATTTCCCGGGAACATCCTTCTTTATATTCACTGGTTCTTCTACCATGGTCGGAATATATTTTACCTGGTTTTTCAGGAACTGGCTGAAGAAATAATTTTCTTCCGGAGAGCACAGCCATACCTGGTCGAACCGCGATAATCTTTTTAATTCATCGCCCAATGCTATGCCCCGGTCCACGCCTTTGTCGTGCTGGTGTTGTGCTGCCAGCAGATCATGCGTGTCGGCAATGGTAATGGCATTTCCTATGCGTGGGTTGTCTTTGATAAGGTCAGCCCAGTAAGCATAACTGACAATGATATAATCGTACTGATGTTGTTCCAGTATGTTATTGAATTTCTCCTGTAGATATGGGCTTACGTGGTTAGGGATGGTGCCTTTTACCCGGTGCAGCAGTTTGGGTATTTTATACGAGAAAAAGTATTGAAAGAAATTTTTCTTAGCCGGTTTTCTGGGATAAAACCATGCGTTCCTGACTTGTCCGCTTTCTTTGAACGCTTTGATGTTTTCTGGTGAGGTCACGCCCCAATAGTCGGTCAGCGAAAAAAAATCAACCTCTATGCCCCGTTCCTTAAAATACTGTAACAACGTAATTACGCGGGTTTGTGCGCCGCTGGTTTTTTCTATCGGATTTAAAGGAAAAGTGAAAAGGACTTTACTCATGTCAGGCTTGCGATAATGAATTCGCGGCAAAGCTAGAGAAAATAAGTTAAATATTCTAAATGTTTGTTTTATAATTTGTTAGATATGTATATTGATTTAATAATATACTTTTCCAGTAGATACCTTAAATGGGGAAGAGTGATGCGATAGAGGAGTGATGATCTCAATGGTCATGTCAATATCTTAAAACGAAGACAGTATGGAGAAGTTACAGGTACAGGGGGGATTTATCGATCAAATAAAATTGGGTGTACGTGAAAGTCTGAAAGGGATTTTCACGTACACCCTTTATAGCTCTTTACTTTGTTGCGTGTTTGCGCAACAAGTGAGCACATAATACCACTGAGGCAATAATAAGACATGCCGTTTTGAATAACAGACCAGTTTTCATAGGATGGGATTGTATGGTTAAATAATTTTTCCCTGTGTACAAAAACATGACACTCCTCTGAAGGCGATAGCCAGACTGATGCTTTTTTGCTGATAGTAATGCAGGAAGACCTTGCTGTGGGTGACAGATTACCGCATCATTTGCCAGGAATCAAATTTCCGGATGAGGCGGAGGAATTTATTACCGATATTGTTTTCCTGTTCCCGGCGAATCATGTAAGTTGCGATGACTGCCGCGACCAGGGCGATTAAAACGAGAATGATAAAAAGTGTTTTCATAAGGACATAGGTTAGGATGTTTTCAATAAGTGTGTGTCTACAGTAAATATAACGAATTATTTAAATAAAAAATATTTTTTATAGAATTTTTCGAAAGCCTGGGATCAAAAATAAAATAATATATAGACGTTCCCCTTTTCCCCAAAAAAATTAACATGGTCAATACATTGATAATTAATCATCTAGGCATATTGTATAACTAATACTTGGGATGATTCACTGAATCCTTTATTTTTGCCAGCAATCGGATTTTGCTAAAAGATTTAGTATCCTTGCAGCAGCTTTTTAAACCCTAGGAAAATAAATATTTAGGAAACTTTAATATAATATGGCAAACACGGACAAGACGGATAACAAGGATCTATTTGCTTCCTATACGGAAGACTCCATACGGTCACTGGACTGGCGGGAGCATATCCGGCTCCGTCCAGGTATGTACATCGGTAAACTGGGCGATGGTTCCAGCATGGACGACGGTATTTACATCCTGCTGAAGGAGGTGGCCGACAACTGTATCGATGAGCACACTATGGGCTTTGGCAAGCAGATAGATCTGAAAGTGACCGAGCACAATGTGACTGTGCGCGACTTTGGTCGTGGCATTCCGCTGGGCAAGGTGGTAGACGTGGTGAGTAAGATCAATACCGGCGCCAAATACGACAGCAAGGCCTTCCAGAAGTCGGTAGGCCTCAACGGGGTGGGTACCAAAGCGGTGAACGCCCTTTCCAGCTATTTCCGCGTGCAGTCGGTGCGTGATGGCCGCATGAAAGTGGCAGAGTTTGAACGTGGGGTACTGATCAAGGAACACAAGGAAACCGCCACATCCGAACCCAACGGAACACTGGTGACCTTTACACCGGACGATACAGTTTTCAAAAACTATCGCTTCATCCCTGAATTCCTGGAAAACCAGATCTGGAACTATTGTTTCCTGAATGCTGGACTGACAGTGAATTTCAACGGAAAAAAATATCTCTCCAAAAACGGTCTGCTGGACCTGCTGCAGCGTAAAACCAATGAGGAAGACCTGCGCTATCCCATCATCCACCTGAAAGGTGAAGACATTGAAGTGGCCATCACCCACGAAAACCAATATGGTGAAGAATACTATTCTTTCGTCAACGGTCAGCATACTACCCAGGGCGGTACGCACCTGGCGGCTTTCCGTGAGGCTTTCGTGAAAACGGTGCGTGACTTTTACAAAAAAGACTACGAAGCCACCGATATTCGTTCATCTATCTGCGCGGCTGTTTCCGTTCGGGTACAGGAACCGGTGTTTGAATCCCAAACGAAAACCAAACTCGGCTCCCAGGTGGTGTTTGAAGGTGGTCCTTCTGTCAAAGCATTTATACTGGATTTCCTGTCCAAACACCTGGACGACTTCCTGCATCGCAATCCCGCTGTGGCCGATGCCATGAAGAAACGGATTGAGCAGAGCGAACGCGAAAGAAAAGAGCTGGCCGGTATTAAAAAACTGGCCAACGAAAGAGCCAAAAAAGCCAATCTGCATAACCGCAAACTGCGTGACTGCCGTTTTCATCTCAATGACGAATTTACCGGCAAGGAGAAAGCGGAACTGGAAACAAAACGACTGGAAACCACCATCTTCATTACGGAAGGTGATTCCGCCAGCGGTTCCATCACCAAATCCCGCAACGTGGAAACACAGGCGGTGTTCAGCTTACGGGGTAAACCGCTGAACAGCTTCGGCCTCACTAAAAAGATCGTATACGAAAATGAGGAATTTAACCTGCTGCAGCACGCCCTCAATATTGAGGAAGGGCTGGAAGGGCTGCGCTACAACAACATTGTGGTAGCTACCGATGCAGACGTGGACGGTATGCACATCCGCCTGCTGATACTGACTTTCTTCCTGCAGTTTTTCCCTGACCTGGTGAAAAACGGGCACGTATATATCCTGGAGACACCGCTGTTCCGCGTACGCAACAAACAGCAGACCATCTACTGTTATTCCGAAGAAGAGAAACAGAAAGCAGTGAAAAAGCTGGGCAATAAGCCAGAGATCACCCGGTTTAAAGGATTGGGTGAGATTTCCCCGGACGAATTCGGCCGTTTCATTGGTGATGATATCCGTATAGAGCCGATCATCCTGTCTAAAGACATCCACATCCAGAAGTTACTGGAATACTACATGGGCAAAAACACCCAGGCCAGACAGGAATTCATCATCAATAACCTGCGGTACGAAAAGGACCTGATTGAAGAAGAAATCTAAATAAAGAAAGATGGGGCTTTTACACATTGTGTTTGGTGAGGCAGCCGTACCGGTATTAACAGAAGCCATCAACCTGGATGAGAAGTTACAGGGCGAATTGCTCAGCTTTGAAGACGACTTGTCCGTTGGCCCGCTGTTTATCCTGGATACCAAAGAAGGACAAGCCAACCGCCGTTTGTGGTGGCAGCAGCTGGCTGCTGTGCCACCGCCAGTGCAACCAGAACTGTTGCCGGAAACGATGGACACTGAAGCCGCTCCGGCAGTGGAAGAAGCGCCCGGTGATGCGGACAGGCTCAAAGCCATGAAAGCGCAGCTGAAAGAAGATCCATCCCTGGAAATATGGATATGGGCCGGACAGAACGCCCGCGATGTTTGTGGTTACTACTGGCTGGTGAGTCAACTGTATGATTTTGCAGGCCGTATCCACATCATCTATCTCAATAATCTGCCGTTTCTGAACGAGGATAAAAAAGTCTTTTTCCCGACCTATCTGCACCAGATATTACCATCGGAATTCCGGAAGGCAAAAGGATTGGCAAGACCTGTATCCCTGGCGGAATTTGAACTGGACGGCGACGAATGGCACCGGATGATGAATGAAAATGCCGGTATCCGCATGCTGGATGGCGGCAAAAAAATTAAAGGTGAACCGACCCTGTTTTATGATAAGGAACTGCTGGCACAAACCGGTAAAGAGTTTGTCAAAGCGTGGAGAGTAGTGCAACAGGTTACCGGTAAGCTGAAATACCCGGTAATGGACCAATTCCTGGGATGGCGCCTGAAAGAACTGGTGAAAGAAGGCAAAGTGGAAAGCAAAGGAGACCTGAAAACAATTCGTGACTTTGAAGTGAAGCTGCCGGGAGAAGACATTAACACTACAAATCCTGTAACGGAATGATAAAAGTAACCACCCTGTCACTCGCCGGGGAAGACGACCGGGGAAGCAACTACCTCTGGGACTGTGCCCGCACCGGGGAATTTATGCTTTGTTACCGGTATGCCGGCAGCAGCAGCGGCCAGCATTACCATACCGGTATCAGCGACAATAAAAACCCGGAGATCATGTTCCTGCTTACTGGTAAAGCGCTGATACACTGGTGCCCTGTAGGAGGGGATGAAATCCTTACCATCGAAGTAGTGGCGCCAGCCCGCGTGGAAGTACCCATCAACGTATGGCACCAGCTGATCGCCGAAACGGACTGCTGCTTTATAGAACTGAACTCCATGGCCGATGTGCAGAAAGACAGCGTACGTATTTGGAGAACAGATCTCGAAAAAATGTTTATCGAAAAATAGTAAGCGTATTATACATGGATATTGAAAATACAACATCAGACGAATCGCTGCATAATATCACCCACGTGGGAGGTATGTATGAAAGCTGGTTTCTGGACTATGCATCCTATGTAATCCTGGAGCGTGCCGTACCCAGTGTGGAAGACGGGCTGAAACCCGTACAACGCCGTATCCTCCATGCCATGAAAGAAATGGACGACGGCCGTTTTAATAAGGTGGCCAACGTGATCGGGCAAACCATGCAGTACCATCCGCATGGGGACGCTTCCATCAGCGATGCCATAGTAAACCTCGGTCAGAAGGATTTGATGATAGATACCCAGGGTAACTGGGGGGATGTACGTACAGGCGACGACGCAGCCGCCGCCAGGTATATTGAGGCTCGTCTCTCTAAGTTTGCGCTGGACGTGGCTTTTAATGCCAAAACCACTACCTGGCAGCTGAGCTACGACGGCCGTAAAAACGAGCCGCTGGCCCTTCCGATGAAGTTCCCGCTGCTGCTGGCACAGGGAGCTGAAGGTATCGCGGTAGGATTGTCCACCAAAATATTACCGCACAACTTCAACGAGCTGATAGACGCTTCCATCAAATATCTTAAAGGAAAGAAATTTGAACTGTTCCCCGATTTCGCTACCGGTGGTATGGTTGACGTGGCCGCTTATAACGACGGCAAACGCGGTGGTAAGGTAAGGGTGCGTGCACATATCGAGGAGAAAGATAAAAAGACCCTGCTGGTCAAAGACGTGCCTTATGGCATCACCACTACCCAGCTAATGGAGTCTATCGTAAAAGCAAACGACAGTGGCAAAATCAAAATCCGTAAAGTAGTGGACAACACCGCTGCTGAAGTGGAAATTGAAGTGCAGCTGGCGCCCGGGATCTCTCCGGATATCACCATCGACGCGCTCTACGCATTTACGGACTGTGAAATATCCATTTCGCCCAACGCCTGCGTGATCGTTGAGGATAAACCACACTTCCTGACCGCTTCCGAACTGCTGAAAGCATCTGCTGACTTCACCAAAGAACTGCTGAGACAGGAACTGGAAATCAAGCTGGCGGAACTCCAGGACAAATGGCATTACACCTCCCTTGAAAAAATCTTCTTTGAAAAAGGGATTTACAAGGAACTGGAACAAAAGCATAAAGACTGGGAAACAGTGCTGAATGCGATTGATAAAGGTTTCGCTCCGTATAAAAAACAACTGAAACGCGACATTACCCGCGAAGATATTGTGAAACTCACGGAGAAGCCCGTACGCCGCATTTACCGCCTCGATATCAATGAGCTGAATGAACAGATCAAAGGCCTCGAAGCAGACATCAAACAGGTGAAAAACGACCTGCAAAACCTGGTGGACTACGCTGTGTCCTACTATGAAGGGCTGCAGAAGAAATACGGCAAAGGCCGCGAACGTAAAACGGAAATTAAAACCTTTGATACCATCCAGGTACAACAGGTGGCCATTGCCAATACCAAGATATACGTAAACCGTGCGGACGGCTTCATCGGCACTTCGCTGAAGAAAGACGAGTTTGTGGCTGACTGCTCCGATCTCGATAATATCATCATATTCCGCCGCGATGGTAAGATGATGGTCACCAAAGTGGCGGACAAAACCTTTGTGGGCAAGGATATTATTCATGTGGACGTGTTCCGTAAGAACGATGAACGTACTACCTACAACATGATTTATGTGGAAGGTAAAACAGGCGTAAGCTACGCCAAACGTTTCAACGTTACCGGTGTTACCCGTGATAAAGAATATGACCTGGCGCATAAAGGAGAGAAAAATTCCAAGGTGCACTATTTCTCTGCCAACCCGAACGGGGAAGCGGAAGTGGTCACTATCAAACTGAGCCCGAACTGCTCTGCCCGTAACAAAGAGTTTGACCTGTTCTTTGAAACCATTGCCATCAAAGGCCGTAGTTCCATGGGTAACCAGGTGACCAAATACCCGATCCGTGGCGTGAAATTCAAAGAAAAAGGCGTATCCACCCTGGCCGGCCAGAAAATTTGGTACGATTCAGAAACAGGCCGCCTGAATACAGAAGAGAGAGGCGTGTACATCGGCAGCTTTGAAGGAGACGATAAAATCTTCGTGGCATTCAAAAACGGTACTTATGAGCTGACAAACTTCGAGCTCACCAACCGTTATGAATCCAATGATGTGGTGTATATCGAGAAATTCAACCCGGAAAAGATCGTAACGGCAATTTACTTTGACGCTGATAAAAAACAGTTCAACGTAAAACGTTTCCGTATTGAAACACAGACGTTGAATAATAAATTCCTGTTCATCAAGGAAGGCAACGGCAATTACCTGGAAATGGTGACCACACATACCCAGCCTGTTGTATTGCTGAAAACCGGCAAAAAACGCAGTCCGGAAGAAGAGGAAATAGACCTCTCCGAATTTGTGGAGGTAACCGGCTGGAGAACAGTAGGTACCCGTATTGCCGGCGATGACCTGATCAGTGCAGAATTATTGTCTGAGGATGAAGATCCGGACCCGAATGACGACTCACAGGTGCAAGGCGAATTATTCTAAATTTTGAGATTTTTTGATTTACGATTTTTTGATTTTGTGGATGATAAAAAAGAAGACCAAAGCGATTCGCTCGCTTTGGTCTTCTTTTTTATTCGCTCTGATGATTCCCGAAATCAAAAAATCGTAAATCAAAAAATCTCAAAATTTAGCTATTGTTTCTTTTTCGCGGGTTGTTTGTTGTTTGGCTCCGTTTGATAATCCTCTGCCGACCGCGGGTTGGTCATGCTTTTCTTTTTCTGGTCCAGCGGTTGTGGCACCGGAGCGCCTTTACCTAAAGGAATAGCGTCATGGAATATTTTGTTGACGTGCGTCCATTTGCCGCCTTTCCATTTAAAGCCTTCGTAATCCATATCTGATACGTAGGTATATTTTTTTGCCGGCTCATTGGTTTCGGATATCAGGTGATCAAATACGATCATGTCCAGTTCCTTGTTGTAGTTGAGCGTGGCGGTACTTTCCTTTTTATATTCAAGAATAAAGCGATTCCGGGTGGGCTTTGGCACGGAGTCTTCCGCATAGCTGAAGAAAGGGCCGCCGAAAACCGGAGTACCGTTTTTAAAGGTGAGCATTTCTACCAGTTTTTTCTGGCTGCGTGGATTA
The DNA here is from genome assembly GCF_014529935.1 of Chitinophaga qingshengii. Lineage (GTDB taxonomy): Bacteria > Bacteroidota > Bacteroidia > Chitinophagales > Chitinophagaceae > Chitinophaga > Chitinophaga qingshengii. Next base: position 1,211,561 of record NZ_JACVFC010000001.1, on the reverse strand, counting down.
TTGGCGTCCCAACCGAAGAGCGTGTAATACTCCTGGTTAAAATAGTGCCGTTGTACAATGTTATAATACAGGCAACCGTACCAGGCTTTGTTGCCGGCGATGGTATCTGTATTCGTGATATAATCGGATATATCAAACAGCGGGAACAGTTTCAGCTGACCATCCTGCGTATTCATCTGTATGGCGCCATAGTGGCGGTAGAAGCCTGTTTCCCTTTCCAGTGCCCACGTGAAAATACGGAAGCTGCTATCTTGCGGATATTGTATAGACACGGTACGCAGGGAGTCGAATGAAAACCGGAACGAGTAGGGTGTTTTAAGGGCATGCACCAGTGCCGGGATAAACCGCTCGGTAGCGGCTTCCCTGCCGGCGTCGCCTTTCCCGGCGAATATTTCCCGGCTGAGCTGCTGCAAGGTGTCCTGATCTTTCCGCAGGCGTGCATAGCCGGCAGCATCAGGCCTTTGCGCCCATATACCGGCGGTTGGTACAAGGAATAACAGTGACAGTATTATTTTTTTTATCATATCTATAATACGGTTCTGGCTTTAAATTATTGTATGTCTTGTGCAAACCGCAGCAGGTCGGGATATTTTTTATCGATCAGCGGATGGGGAAAAGGCGTGTCCGGCAGGGTAGAAGCGATAAACACGGTCTGCATGCCGGCGTTACGGCCAAACTGCATATCACTGAGGGTATTGCCTACCATGACGGCTTGGGTGAGATCAATTTCCGGGAAATCGTTTTTTGCCTGCGTGGCCATGCCGGCGTTGGGTTTGCGGCATGGGCTGTTGCTTTCCACGTCGGGGCAGAAATAGATGTGGTCTATCCGGCCACCGGCCTGCCGAATCGCGGCCAGCATTTGCGCATGGATTTCATGCAGGCCGTCAACGGTAAGCAGGCCACGTCCTATACAGCGCTGGTTGGTCACCACAAAAATCCGTTCAAAGTGTTGGGCCAGCAGCGGCACCGCTTCCAGCACGCCTTCGCTGAAGCGGAACATGCCGGGATTGAGCACGTACCCGTCTTTTATTTCATCATTGATAACACCATCCCGGTCAAGAAAAAGGTACATATTTATATTTTGGAAAAATGATCGATCGCCTTGTTATAGTCTTCCGGTATACCGATGTCGATAAAATAGGTATCGCTGATATAGCCGTTGAGGTTACCCTGGGCGGCCTGAGGTTCGAGCACTGCCTGTTCGAAAGAGAATTTCACCGGCAATGACAGGCTTTGAAGGAAAGTGGCGCTGGTCAGGTAGATGCCTCCGTTGATCAGGCCCTGGTGGCAGTATTGTTTTTCCCGGAACGCATCAATTTTATTGCCGGCGCTGAGCACAATGCTGCCGTAGCGGTCAAACTGCTGCATGGGCTTCAGAGCCAGCGTTAGTGGACTTGGGTTGTTGCGGTTGAACCGGACCATTGCCAGCAGGTCCACATCGAAGAAGGTGTCACCGTTGACGATGAACAGCTGATCGCCTTCCAGCAGCGGCAGGGCATGCAGAATGCCGCCGCCGGTGCCGAGTGGTTCCTGTTCCACGCTGAAGGATACACGTAGCGGCAGTGGTGTTTGCCGGCACCAGGTTATCACCTGTTCAGACAGGTAGCCTAGTGACAGCACCACATGGCGGATGCCTCGCTGGTGCAGGTATTGTAAAAGGAAGTACAGAAAAGGTTTATCACCGATGGGTGCCATGCATTTGGGCTTGTCAGCTACGGCGCTTCGTAGGCGCGTGCCCAGGCCTCCGGCCAGTACGATACATTCCATACTCATTCGCCGAAGAGGTTATTTTCCACTATTTCGCAGATGATGTGGCCTACCGTGATGTGGGCTTCCTGGATACGGGGCGTATCAGTGGAAGGGATATTGATCAGGTAGTCAGCATCTTCTTTCATTTTGCCGCCGGTAGCGCCGGTGAGGCTCACGATGATCATGCCTTTTTCCCGCGCCACTTTCATGGCTTCGAGGATATTGGAGGAGTTGCCGGAGGTGGAAAGGCCTACCAGCACATCGCCGGGCTGGCCCATGCCGCGCAGCATGCGGGCATATACATGTTCATAGCCATAGTCGTTGCCTACGGCGGTCATATAAGACGTATTGCAATGCAGGGCTTCTGCATAAAGCGGTTCACGGTCTTTGTAAAAACGGCCGGAGAATTCCGCGGCCAGGTGTTGCGCATCGGCGGCACTGCCACCGTTGCCGCAGAACAGCACTTTGTGGCCTTGTTTCAGGCTGAGGCCGATCACTTCGGCTACCTGTTGGATGGTATGTAAGAGCCTTTCATCCTGACAAATAGCTTCTTTCACGGCAATGCTTTCACGGATGGTCTGGGCGATTTTTGTTTTCATGTCGGATTGTTTTAAGATTAGATACTCCAGGTTTGAATACCATGATGTGTGAAGGTATAACGTTTTACATCTCCACCAAAGCTGTTGAGGGCATCTACTACTTTAAAACGGGTGTTTTTCGGACAGTAGAAGATCATAAAGCCGCCACCGCCGGCACCGGAGATCTTGCCGCCGCTGGCACCTGCCTTGCGGGCCGCTTCGTAGATCTCATCGAGCTGAGGGTTGGTGATCCCTTTGGCCATCTGTTTTTTATATTCAAAACCGTAGTTGAGGATTTCTCCTATTTTATCGATGGAGCCACGCAAAAGGGCTTCTTTCATCATCACGGCCTGATCCTTCAGGTGGTGCATGGCCGCAATGGAATCGTCCTTTTTGTCGTTCACATTTTTCTGTTGTTCGGAGATAATCGTGGAAGACAACCTGCTGGTGGAGGTGTAAAACAATACGAGATTGTTTTCCAGTTCATGCAGATGTACTTCTTTGATACGCAGCGGGTTCACGATCACTTTATCGCCACCATAGAACTCCATGAAGTTTACGCCGCCGAAAGTGGCCGCATATTGGTCTTGTTTGCCGCCAGCCTGTTGCAGGTCTTCCCGTTCAATGGAATAGGCGAGGTGTGCCATATCGTATTCCCCCAGTGGCAGTTTGAGCCATTCGGCGAAGGCGCCGAGCACTGCTACTACCAAAGTGGAGGAAGTGCCCAGGCCGGAGCCGGGAGGAGCGTCCACGTAGGTGGTGAGCCTGAAACCGGAGGATGGCAGGCCGCCATAGTCTTTTTGTACTCTGTTGATAACGCCTTTGAGGATGTCCAGTTTGCCGTCTAACGGCAGCGGGTATACGGCGTCGTAACTTAGTTGTTCTTTTCTGTCGGCGGATTCAAAAATGATTTTTCCATCAGACAATGGTTCTATGGAAGCGCGGGCATACAACGAGATAGTAACGTTGAGAATGGCGCCGCCATACAGGTCGGAATACGGGCTTACATCGGTGCCTCCACCGGCCAGGCCTATACGTAATGGTGCTTTACTTCTGTAGATCAATTTTTTACTTTTTTAAGCGGATAATCAGGATGCTGCTAATGTATGAATTTCCCGGGCGAGGCGCGACCAGGAGTATTGTTGTTTTTCTATTTGCAGGGCGGCAGTCATATCAGCCTCCCTGTTGTCCACGAAATATTTTTCGATGGCGGCGGCAATAGAAGCTGGCTCAGGATCGCACTGGAAGCCTACTACGCCGTCGGGGACCATTTCAACCAGACCGCCTACACGGGTGACTACCATCGGTTTTTCAAAATGATAGGCTATCTGTGAGATACCGCTCTGCGTGGCGCTTTTATAAGGCTGTACAACGAGGTCGGCCGCACAGAAATAGTTTTTTACCGCATCTGTAGGAATAAAATCGGTATGCATCATTACCCGGTCGCCCAGTTGCAGCTCCTGTAACAGTTGCTGATAGGGAGCGGCGTCTTCATAATATTCACCGGCTACGATCGCATGCACATCCAGCTTCTTCATCCGTTCGTCGGCCATAGCTTTCAGCAGCAGGTCCAGGCCTTTGTACTGGCGGATAAAACCGAAGAACAGGATATAACGTTTACCCGGTTGCAGCTGTAACCGTTGACGGGCTTCCGCTTTAGAGATGGGCGTACCGTAGTTGTCGTAGATCGGGTGGGGGATGAGCGATGCTTTTTTCGCAGGCTCAAACACCCGCAGGTCATCGAGCACGGATTGGCTCATGGCGATGAAAGCATCCACCGGTTTCAGGAAGTATTTGGTAAAAGCTACGTCGCCGGCTCTTTTTTCGTGTGGCACCACATTGTCCAATACGGCGATTACCTTGGTATTGCCGCGTTTACCCAGCCGGAGCAGGGTGCCCAGGGAAGGGCCCATGACGGGCAACCAGTATTTGGAGATGATGATATCAGGTTTCATCTTCCGGATCTTACGGCCTACGATGAGCCAGTTGAGCGGATTAACGGAATTGATGAGCCGCTGTATTTTCAGGTGTTTAGGCGGCGGATCGGTAGAGTACTGACTTTTGCCCGGAAACAGAAATCCGGGATATTGCACGGTAAACGTGAATATTTCCACATCGTCTGTTAGCTGCAGCTCTTCCGCCAGTCTTTCGTTATAAGCAGCCAGCCCACCCCGGAAGGGATAGGCTGTGCCGAGAATAAGTATTTTCTTTTTAGTACGGCCCATTAGGTTAGTTTGTTTTGTCCAGTCTTGCCTCTACCAGGTAACTATTCCTTTCAGGGGCGTTGCGGGTAACCAGTTCGCCGATAAATCCGGTCAGGAACAATTGTGAACCGATGATCATGAAGAGCAGGGCCAGGAAGAAGATAGGTCTGTCTGTCATGTTGTATTTATCGTAGAATATTTTGGCAAAAGCCAGGTAAAACGCGATGATAAAGCCGAAGAAAAAGAACAGGGTACCCAATGCGCCGAAGAGGTGCATGGGGCGTTTCCCGAATTTACCGATGAACATGATGGAGGCCAGGTCGAGGAAGCCGTTGATAAAACGTTCCAGCCCGAATTTGCTGACCCCGTATTTACGGGCGCGGTGTTCCACTACTTTTTCGCCGATATTGCGGAAACCGTTCCATTTGGCGATTACCGGTATATAGCGATGCATTTCTCCGTATACTTCGATGGACTTGATGACTTTTTTACGATAGGATTTCAGGCCGCAGTTCATATCGTGCAACTTTACGCCACTCATACGGGTGGTAGTATAGTTATACAATTTAGACGGCAGATTTTTGGTGAACGCGTTATCGTAACGTTTCTTTTTCCAGCCGCTGACAAGGTCATAACCATCTTCCACGATCATGCGGTACAGTTCCGGTATTTCATCCGGGCTGTCCTGCAGGTCTGCATCCATGGTAATTACCACATCGCCCTGGGCGGCATTGAAGCCTTCGTTAAGAGCGGCGGATTTACCATAGTTGCGTTGGAACTTGATGCCTTTGATGCAGTGGTTTTTTACGGCCAGTTGCTGGATCACTTCCCAGGAACTGTCGGTACTGCCATCGTCGATCATCCAGACCTCATAGGTGAAGCGATGCTCCTGCATCACCCGTTCAATCCAGGCAGCCAGTTCAGGAAGTGATTCTTCTTCGTTTTTTAAAGGAACGATTACGGATATGTTCATCTTGATAGAATAGTATTATAATTGTTTATGCCCGGGTGCATCTTTCTGTAAGCCCTCCGGTGCTTTCTTACGCAGGATCAGCGCTATAATAGCAGATACGGCGAAATAGAAGATCAGGCCTTTCAGGTAATTCATCAGGGACTTGGCAGGCGTTACACCAAAATCGGTGGCGCTGATACTGTCCAGCTGTTTGTCTATTTCTTCCTGGGGGGCGCCGAAACGTCTCAATAAACTTTCCGTGGTGGACAGTGTATGGTCTCTCAAGGCATCCGCCAGTTTGGGATCGATGAATTTAAACTGGATGAACTGGAAAACAGCCATCAGCAGGGTACCGATGATAAAGGTGGTGAACAGTGGTTTCAGCAGGTCTTTGAACCCGATATAACCACCGGCCTGTTTTTTACTTTCTTTTCCGGCCAACACCGCAAAAACGATAATTAATGCCAATTGAAATATGCCGTTCCAGAAGGAAAACATCATGCTGGTGCCGCCAATCCAGGACAGTACATTCAACAAAATAAGGACAACGCCGGCGATGATACCCCATTTCACCCCGGGATTAGATGACTGTTGCATATAGGATTATTTGTTGACGTGAAAAATAGGACCGTTCACAGTGGCAATAACCTTGCCTTTCAGTGTACTGCCAATATAAGCCGAATTTTTTGATCTGGAAGCGATATGGTCATTGGTAAATTCCCATTCCGCTGCCGGGTTGAAGATCGTCAGGTTAGCGGCGGCGCCTTCCTGGATGGCAGGCTGCGGCTGTTTGAAGATGGCGCGCGGTTTTTCCGTCAGCATAACAATATGTTGTTCCAGCGGCAGCTGCGGCAGGTAGTTGCGGATGACGCCGAAGCTGCTTTCCAGGCCTATCATACCATTTTTGGCATATTCAAATTCTACCTGTTTGGCGTCCCATTCCTGGGGTACGTGGTGGGTGGCAAAGCAGTCCACCGTACCGTGCACCACTGCTTCCTGTATGGCTTGCACGTCATCTGCACTGCGCAGCGGCGGGTTTACCTTCAGGTTGGAATCGTAGGATACCAGCTGTCCATCGGTGAGCGACAGGTGGTAAGGAGTAACGGAGCAAGTTACCTTGATACCGGCAGCTTTAGCGGCGGCAATGAGTTCTATGGATTTGCGGGTGCTTACGCCCGTGATGTGGATGCGGGAATCGGTGTAGCGGGCCAGTTCCAGGTCGCGCTGTATGATCAGTTCCTCTGCCAGGGCCGGTTTACCGGGCATACCCAGTTGGGTGGAGTAGATCCCTTCATGCATGAGGCCATGCGCGGAGATGCTTTGGTCGTCCGGCAGTTGAATCAGCGTACCGTCGAAGGCTTTGATATATTGTAATGCTTTGAGCAGCAGGCCGGGTGACTGTACCGGTTTAAGGCCGTCGGAGAAAGCTACGGCGCCGGTTTGCTGCATTTCATACATTTCGGCGAGGCCGTTGCCTTCCAGGTTTTTGGTGATAGCGCCGATAGGCAGTACCGTAGCGGCAGCGTGACGGGTTTGGCTAAGCACATATTCAATCTGCGGTTTGGTATGCAGGGCCGGTTGGGTATTGGGCACTACCATCACCGTGGTATAACCGCCTGTAGCAGCAGCTTTTACGCCGGTGCGCAGGTCTTCCTTGTGCTCCAGCCCGGGGTCGCAGAAATGGGCGAAAATATCCATCCAGCCTGCGGATACGTGCAGGTTCTCACCAGAGATCACCGTGGCACGTGCATCTTCCAGGTGATCGCCCACCTGTTGGATAATACCGTTCTGAATGGAAATGTCTTTTTGCTGCCCGTGAAAGGGAGAAGAAGGCGCTATAACCTTTACGTTTTTGAGTAATATGTGCATGCTTTACGTTCTATTCAGTATCAAAACCTGTCCAAAAATACAGGGGCAAATGTAACATAAAACTGTTAATTGATGAAGCCCTCCTGCGGCCCTTTTCCGGTTTTGTTCAGGTTGGTATGATAATTGAAAACAGTGGGATAGCAGATCAAAATAACTCAGGATGAATGATTATCTCATTAACCTTGTCACACGTATATGCGACCGCTCGGAACAGTTGAACGACACCCAAACCATCAGCTGGCAGGCGCTCCGGGAGGCCGAACAGCTGGCCAATCATGCCTACGTGCCGATTCTGTACCAATATATCACTACAGAAACAGACAAGGAAAAACGTCGTGCCGCCGGATTTATTATTATTCAGCTTTCCAGGAATACCAATGATCCGGAAGTGATCCGGTTTATGCTGGACCGCCTGCGGATAGAACAGGAGCCGGATATGATAACCGCTATTCAGCAGGACCTGGAACGTGGTCCGCAGATTCCGGGTTATATGAACCTGGACCCGCTGTTGAACAATACTTTGTCGCTCAATAACAATGTGCGCCGCTCCGCTTTATTTGCCCTCCGGGGTACTAATAACCCGAACGTAGAAGACTGGGCGTTAAATCTTTTAAAAAGGACTGTAAATGAATATGATATATATTATATAGTATTACTGCTGCATAAAGTAGCGACCAAAAAAAGTATCCCTGCTCTCAAACGCTTGCTGGAACACCCCCGCCAGGATGTAAAAGGACTGGCATTTGCTACCATCGCGGATATTGAGAAAGAGAAGGAAGCATTGTTTTACGCCCGCTGCCTGCTGCGTGGTCAGCTGAAATCCGAAGCGATGGAGGCGATTTATAAGTATGCAGATGAAAGCGCCATACAGGCCGTGATCACCCGCATTACAGAATTGTTGTCTAAAAGACGCACCAGTGGCCGCCTTTCGCTGGAAACTTTCAAAAACGGCTTTACTGACCTGATGCTGGGCATGGAATTTTTGTTCCGTTTCCGTACTGTTAAAAGCGAAGTGAAAAAGACTTTCTCCTGGATCACTGAAAAGAGGGCGGAATACCTATTGCCTGAAGAGAGAGAATGGATACAACGCAACCTGGTGATGAATAAAGGTTGATACCCCGTCCACCCCACATCTTTTCCTCCTTTTATCCTGATATTTGTCCGCATAGCTCCCCTAACGGCGGTGCATACCTCGTAATTCTTTACATTTGGAACCTTAAAATGTAAGGATGAAAAGAGGATTGATATTGCTTTTGACAGGTTGTATGGCTGGCGGTGCGCAATACGCACATGCCCAGCAGCAGATGTACACCATGGCACAGGCCACCAACGGGCTGCGTGCAGAACTGGCGCCGGAACGATTGAAACAGTTTGAATGGTTGCCCGGTGAAAACGCCTATACCAGGGCTATAGCTGCCAACGGCCAGCAATACTGGGTGAAATACACCGTATTAGGCGGCAGGGCCTTACCCACTACTGATACCCTGCTGACGCTAAACACGCTCAACCAGCAACTTTTTTCCCAGCGCCCCCTGCGTGCCTTGCCTGCCCTGCATTGGACAGACAACAGCCATGCCTGGTTCGCCATCGGTAATGTGTTGTACGGCGGCACGGTAACCGACCGGATGATCTCTTTCAGCAACTGGTGCACGCTGCCCGAAGGCGTGGAAAATGTAACGGTGAATCCTAAAAGCCGCCAAATAGCCTATACTGTTAAGAATAATCTTTTCCTGCGTACTGCAGACGGACAGGAACAGCCTATCACCCAGGATACAGATATCAACATCGTGAACGGTAAAAGTGTGCACCGTGAAGAGTTTGGCATCGATAAGGGTATTTTCTTTTCTCCGCAGGGTGATCTCGTTGCTTTTTACCGGATGGACCAACGGATGGTAAATGATTATCCGGTTATCGACTGGTCAGTAGTGCCTGCACATGCCAATATTATCAAGTATCCCATGGCCGGCGGTAAATCCCACGAAGTTACATTAGGCATATATCAGCCTTCTACCCGTAAAACTATCTTCCTGAAAACAACAGGGGAGGCGGATCATTACCTGACCTGCGTTACCTGGGCGCCTGACCAGCAGTCTGTTTACGTAGCCTTGCTCAACAGGGACCAGAACCACCTGTGGCTGAATCAATACAGCGCCACTACCGGTGAACTGGTCAAAACCCTTTTTGAAGAAACGGATCCCAAATATGTACATCCTTCTCACCCGTTGACTTTTGTGCCGGGCAAACCCGATCAGTTTATCTGGTGGAGTGACCGTGACGGCTATACGCACTTATATCTTTACAACACTGCCGGACAGTTACAGAAACAGCTGACCAAAGGCGCCTGGGTAGTGAATGAATTACAAGGTTTTTATAGCGCTGGTAATGAAATAATTATCACCGCGGCAAAAGAAAGCCCGATGGAAAAACATGCCTATGCCGTTAACCTGAAAACCGCTGCCATGCGTCGTTTGGACCAGGCAGCGGGATGGCACGACATACAGGTAAGTGGTAAAGGTGATTATGTGCTGGATGCCTACACCTCCAAAGATGCGCCTTCCTCCGCGGTGATTACCGGCTTAAACGGCAAATACCAGGAGACTATCCTGAAGGCGGAAGATCCATTGAAAAATTTCAAACGGCCGGAAATCAGGCAGGTAACGCTGAAGGCCGATGATGGTACCCCGCTTTACGGTAAACTGATACTGCCATTGAATTTTGACAGCACCCGTCAGTATCCGGTGATCGTGTATTTATATAACGGGCCTAATGTACAGTTGATCCGTAATACGTTCCCTGCCAGTGGTAATTTGTGGTACGAGTATATGGCACAACGTGGTTATATCGTATTTACCATGGATGGCCGGGGCAGTGCCAACCGGGGTATGGCTTTTGAGCAGGCTACTTTCCGGCAGTTGGGCACCGTGGAAATGAATGATCAGCTGCAGGGTGTCGCCTACCTGAAATCATTACCCTATGTAAATCAACAGAAGATGGGCGTACATGGCTGGAGCTTCGGCGGCTTTATGACTACATCGCTGATGTTGCGCCATCCCGGCGTGTTTCAGGCGGCGGTAGCCGGCGGACCGGTGATTGACTGGAGCATGTATGAAGTGATGTATACCGAACGTTATATGGATACACCGCAGCAGAATCCGGAAGGTTATGCCAATTCCAATCTGCTTACCCAAACCAAAAACCTGAAAGGACATCTGATGCTGATTCATGGTACCAATGACAACGTAGTGGTTTGGCAGCATTCCATCAACTTCCTGAGAGCCTGCGTAGATAATGGTGTACAGGTAGATTATTTTGTATACCCTGGCCATCTGCATAATGTGCTGGGTAAAGACAGGGTGCATTTAATGCAGAAGATCACTGATTATTTTGATGCACAGCTGAAGTAGTCTCGCAAAGGCGCAAAGCAGCAAAGCGCGCAAAGATGATATAAGCGAATATTAAGAAAGCAAAGGAGCGAAAATCAAAATGTTGATCTTCGCTCCTTTGCTTTCTTATTAATCTTAACAAAAAAACTTTGCGCGCTTTGCTGCTTTGCGCCTTTGCGAGACTACATACCGCCCGTTTTAGCATCTTTAAAGGTGCCGGGTGTGTAAGTGATTTCTGAAAAAACACTGGTACAGTTTTCCCCCAGTGGTGATTGGGAGGAGAAGCCTATTCTGATGGGTGCCTTGGGTACAAAATTGACCAGGCGTATGGCTTCCCAGGTTTTCCCTTCGGGAGAATAAAAAAGGCCGAACATATTCCCTGATTTCGCCAGCCGGAAGTATACTTCATTTTTAATAGTGGTGGCATTGTTGCTGTCGTCCGTATAGGTGTTGGTTACCCCGGAGCAGACTGCGAATTTTCCGTAGTGGCTGTTTTCAAAGAGGAATTTGATGTATTGTGTGGAATCCGCCATCACATAGATAGCGCCGCCGTCATATGTTTTTTTGAAATCCACCCTGATTTTAGCGGTGAGCACGAAATTCTCATCCGGTTTGAAGGTAAGGATAGGCGCCGTGGCGATGTTGTAATTACCGCCGGGATAATTGTAAAAATCGGAGCCATTGGCGGCGGTGATGGTGAGGCTGTCTCCAGCCACATTAAAGTTTTGCGGTGTGTTAATCCAGCTACAGGGATAGGGTATGCCCTTGATCCGGATGCTATCCGCCGGAGTGGCCATAGCACTGCAAAAAGCCAGGATCAGGCTACCGAGTACAAGAAATTTCTTTTTCACTATCGTGGGTTTAAAATAAATACTGGCGCCCAATATATAAACTAAAAAACAAGGAAACGATAAAACTACAGGAAGGGTAAAAAACAACAACCTGGCCGGTGCCGGTCAGGTTGTTGAACAGGAGATAATAAAACTGTTATTGTACAACAGTATTACCATCCGCATTTACTACGAAAGATTGTACAACGCCATTTTTGATAACGCGTACCGTATAACAATCACTTCCACTGGTGCATTTCATGGAAGTAATATCATACAGATCTGAGCCGTAGGTTGTTTTCAGATTGGACATAATATTGGAAGGAATGTAGTCTTCCATTACCGGCAATGCTGCCTCTGGATACCGCATGGTATTGTTGGTAGTGGATGGCATTGGACTGGCCATGTCATTGTGCATGACCATACCGCTTCTTTTTGCCTCTCTTTTTTCAGCCCTGGCTTCCTTCCTTTCGGCTCTCGCTTCCCGTCTTTCCTCTTTTGTCCTGTGCCGGTGCATGGTATCGCCGGCATGGGAAGGAACAGCTGCAAACACACCAATTCCTGTGGCTAACAGATAAATCATCATCTTTTTCATAATCTTAAGATTTTGTAGATGAATAGATTTTTTGCCTTATAAAGTTCGCTCATTTGGCCGGATAACTGCGCAGGACGGGGCTGGAACGGGTAGGAGGCAAAATCAGCCGGGTGAGGGACGAGGGCTTGACGTGGGCATTAGCAAGGATGAGAGAGCTAATGCCGGATGATAATTTTAACATTCATTAAATAGAGAAATTAACATATGTCAACATGATCATCCGGCATATAAACATTATTGGCCTTTGGTAAGTTTACGCAGCGTAGGATAGATATGCGCTGCAAAGCGCTCCATGCCTACATCGGTAGGGTGTACACCATCTACCGTGCCTTCATGGTCATCGCCCAGGAAACCTTCGCCGCCCAGGTAGTGCAGGTTTTTAACGCCGGCTTTCTTCAGATCGTCGTAGGCTTTTTTCAGTTCCGCTCTTTTGCGGTATACGATGTCCATGATGTCTTTTTCAAAGTAAGCATGCTCATACGTGAAGTTCTCCACCAGCAATAGTGGTATTTGCGGTTTACAGGCGCGTATTTGCTCTACCAGCTTTACTGCGCGCTCATGTATCAGTTCAGGCGCCGTATTCGGATTACAATCGATCACAATGAGGGAAGGGTCTGTTTCACAGATCGCTTCGCCGACGGCTGTTTCAAACATGCCGTTGCCGCTGAAACCGAGGTTAACGATCGGGCGTTGCAGTTGACGTGCGAGGATATTGGTATAGGCCATACCCGGACGGGTAGCGCAGCCGCCCTGTGCGATGCTGCTGCCGTAGTATACAATTGGTTTTTTATCCATCAGCAGGGACTGCTGTGGTTTTTCGATTGCCGCACCGGCATTCACACCGATAGCGAGTGAATCTACACCATCGTAGAGGGGGAGGAACAGCACGTATTCGCGCCAGGCGCCATCCCCTTTTTTGAGGATGGTACGTTCAGAGTTGAAACTATTTTCCGGGATAGCGCTGTTAACGAACTGCCATTTATCACCCACCAGTGCATAAAGATCGAGGCCTCTCACGCCGGTGGCTGTCATGTGATTCAGGGATGTGTTGTTGAGTACTTTCCAGCGGGCGCCGATAGTGGTAGCATTGGTACGGAAGCGGATGGCAATACCGGCGGCGTTGCGGCTCAGGTTCCAGACAACAGGCCGGACAGTTTTTTCATATTTCGCGGGCAACCGGTTGTAGTTGTGTTCGCCGTGGTATTTTCCGATCACAGGAAATTCCATCGCATCGTGGTAAACAAGGGGAGTGGGCGTTTGAGCAAAGAGGCTGCAGCAGCATAATAGCAGTGCTGTCAGGGATAGCATCGTTTTGTTCATCATACGTGATTATTGGTTAGCACCGGACAAGATACAGGAAAAGAGAGAGAAAAGCACGTTTTTGAGGTGTTACGCAAACGCTTGCGCGGATAACGCAAGCGTTTGCGTACGCGGAATATGAAAAGAATTCTCTAAAATAGTGGTGCAATTACAGAAAATAGATAGCTCCAAAAGCAGCAATTACAGAACAGCGAACAATGAGGTCGATTAGCCTGTGCCACGGTGCTCTACTGTGGCAAGGTTATCGCCAAAATAAGACCGGTTTTACCGGTTATGTATCACCAGTTGAGACTCCATAATAGTATTGGTATAGTCGTTCAACGGATGCTCTCCATTCAGCAGCGACAACAACATATTTGTAGCCGCCTGTCCCTGTTCATAGGGGAATTGTTCTACCGAGGCAGCTGGTGGGAAAGCAGTGTATCCGCTGACCGGCGTATTGGCGTAAGATACAAAAGTAATGTCTTTATTTATTTCCAGTTTTCTTTTAAGGGCGTATTGTACCGCATCCATGGCCACGTAGTCGTTGAAGGTAACTATGGCCGTCACTTTTCTTTTCAGGGACAGCAGGTATTCCATCGCGCTGTCGGTGCCGGCAGCAGTGAGGTCGGCGTTGACAATCAGTTCCGGGTCGTATTTGAGGCGGTGTTTGCGCAGGGCTTTGATGTAGCCGGTGGCTCTTTCCTTGCTGGCTACCAGCTGTTCCGGACCGTTGATCATACCAATAACGCGGTGACCTTTTTTCAGCAGGAAATCTACCGCTTGTATCGTGCCTGATTCCAGGTTAACTGAAACCGCATGGATATTAGGCAGGTCGGGCACCCGGTCAAAAAAGACCACCGGAATGCGGGCCTGGCGCAGCATTTCAAAATGTTCGTAGTTACGGGTATTTTTTCCGATAGATACAATGCAACCGTCTACCCGGTGTTGTTTCATACTCTGTATGATCTGTTTTTCCCGGTCTTCGTCGTCGTGCGACTGTCCCAGCAACACGGTGTAATTATTACTGTAGGCGGTATCTTCTATACCACTGATAGCACTGGAAAAGAAGGCTTCAGACAGTTCTGGTAACAGGATACCGATGGTAAAAGTTTTCCCCTGCTGAAAATAAACAGCTGTCTGATTTCGCTCATAATTCAGTTCCGCAGCCAGTTCTTTTACCCTGGCTTTGGTTTTCAATCCTATACTGTGATGGTCATGTAAAGCCCTTGATACGGTAGATACAGAGATATTCAGCCTTTTTGCAATTTCCTTTATTGTTGGTTGACCCGAAGAAACCACCTTTCTCATACATTTTACAGCAATTAATGGAAAATAGATATCAGCAATATACGTCTGGTTGCCAAGTTACTTGTTATTAGTATAATATTAACTTTTTTTTATGGGTTCATTTAAGGAATTGAATTTACAGGGGTTAACTGAAGATATGAAAAACTAGTTTAATGCAACTGTATTAGAATTCCTTAATGCCTGTATTCTTCGGCTTGTTATTTGTTATTTTCGTGCATCCTCCATTGAACCTCTGCCAATTTTTATATATTTTATTTGTTAGATTAATTTTATTTAAAATCTATTTTATGAGGATAGTACACTTAGCCTTACCTGTGGCACTGATTACCATCATGGCATCCTGCTCTGCACCCAGGAAACTGAGAGAATCGGAGGCAAGATATGCCCGGTTGGACAGTCTGTACAGGTCAAGCGAGAACCAGCGCAAAAGATGTGAAGAAGAAGCCGCCAGAGCTGCAGCTGCCTACAAAGACAAGATGGACAACCTGCAGGAACAACAGACACAGTTGAAAAGCAACAATTCACAGATGCTGGAACACCTGAAAGAGCTGTCCGTTATATCCAATTCACAGGCGGAAAGCATTAAAAAATCACTGGATAACATCGGTGCAAAAGATGCTTATATTAAAGACCTGCAGTCTGCCATTTCCCGTAAAGACTCCCTCAACATGCAACTGGTGATGAACCTGAAAGGAGCGATCGGTAATATGGACGATAAAGACATCAACATTAAGGTAGAAAAAGGGGTGGTGTATATTGACATCTCTGATAAACTGCTGTTTAAGAGCGGTAGCTACGACGTTACCGACAGGGCGAAAGATGTACTGGGCAAAGTAGCCAAAGTACTGATCAATCAGCCTGAAATTGAGTTTATGGTGGAAGGTCACACCGATAACGTGCCTTACCGTCCGAATGTATTGCTCGACAACTGGGACCTGAGCGTGAAGAGAGCGACTTCTGTGGTACGTATTCTGCAGAACCAGTATCAGATACCAGCTGCGAGGATGACGGCAGCGGGCCGCAGCGAATTCCAGCCGGTAGCATCCAATGATACGCCGGAAGGACGTGCCGCTAACCGCCGGACCAGGATCGTGATCCTGCCGCAACTGGATCAGTTCTTCAAATTACTGGAGAAACCAGCCAACTAATCTTTTCCTGTTACAATAGCGAAGAAGGTCTGCGTGTATGCAGACCTTCTTTTTTATTTTGTACCTTCCCGTTTTTACGTTTTTATATCATGCAAGCACCTTTATTCTGTGACCCGTCCACCGGTGTATGTGAGATTCCCGGCGCGCTCACTGCTAACCATCAGGACTATACGACATTGCCAACTGACAAGCCGTTACAGTTGATTTATTTTACGGACCCGATCTGTTCCACCTGCTGGGGTATTGAGCCTCAATGGCGCCGGTTGAAACTGGAATACGGTCATTTGCTCGATATCCGTTACCATATGGGCGGGCTGTTGCCCTCCTGGGACGTCTATAACTCCGGCGGTATCAGCGGTCCGTCAGATGTAGCCCATCACTGGGAAGAGGTGGCCGGACATTACGAAATGCCGATAGATGGTAATGTATGGCTGGAAGATCCGTTACCTTCTTCTTATCCGCCTTCGATCTGGTTTAAAGCAGCTCAGCTGCAGGATGAACACAAAAGTGTTATTTTCCTGCGTCGCCTGCGGGAAATGCTTTTCCTGCAAAAAAAGAATATTACCCGTGTGGAGCCGGTCATGGAGGCTGCTGCTTATGCTCAGCTGGATACCGCCCGGCTGCAACAGGATTTTGATCATACCGCGCCAGCGTTGTTTGAGCAGGATTTGTTACTGCGTCAGCAAATGGGGGTGAGAGGATTTCCTTCAATATTCCTGGTGAATGCTGCGGGCGGCAGAGAGTTGGTATATGGCGCCAAACCTTACCCTGTGTTTACCACGGCGCTGCATAAGTTGTACCCCGAAGCCCAGCCACGCACGTATCTCCGCGGGTTGGATACTTTTTCCTATTTCCCTGCATTAACCACTAAAGAATACGCGGTATTGAACGATCTGACGATGGAGTCCGCCTATGCGCAATTGGACGGTTTCCGCCGGCAACAGCAGTTACAGGTAACGGTCGCCGGCGGCGGAGCCTTATGGACGCATTAGTCCGGGTATCCGTTGCCCTGGATTTTGGGCGCCTTTCCGGCCGTAACTATAGGTAAGACTTAGCATAAAATACTGGGACAGGTTGGTGGTTTCCAGCCTTTCCCGGTAAGTAGCGCCATAATAGGCCACCACGGTTTTATTTTGCCTTAACAGGTCAAATGCATACAATTTAACCGACAGTTTTCTGTCGGGCAGAAATGTTTTACCCACCCAGCCATTGAGCAGGGTGAATTGTGCTTTTGCATCCGTGTTATTGGTATACTGCACATTGGCGCCAACATTGAAATCCATAGGCAACCAGGCATTGGCATTCAATGACAGGGAGTATTGGATAAAGTCCGTATAGTAATCGTTTTGCAGGGAAAGCATATTGCCTCTGTAGTCCATTCCCAGTTTGGTGGTGAGTTCCAGTATTTTTTTCCAGGTGAAGGAGGCGGCGAGTATTTGAACGATTGAATATTTTTTGGTGATATTGTTGAGGTGATTGATGAGCGAAGCCGTTCTGTTGTACTCGACACTGGTGACATAGTTGACGGTGATACCCGGATGTTTGATCCGGAAGCCGATCATGTTGTTATCTGATATACCCCAGTTGCCGGATACGTTGATGGGCATACTTACCTGTCTGCCTAGCGAGTCAGTATATACCGCTGTTGAAAATGCATGTTGAATATATTGTCCTGACAGGTTATGGGCGAAGGCTACTCCTTTGATACTGTTGGAAACATACATAGCTGTTAGCATATTGACGAAGCTATTGATCAGATTTGGGTTTCCAAGTTGTACATACAGCGGGTTGGTGTTGTTATTGACTGGCCATAACATTTGTGCCTCTACCGGCATGGTCATTCCCATCAGGCCTATGTTGAGCGTTTTGTAAGGGTCCAGTTTGATAACGGCGTTGAGGTTGCGGTTTAAGTAGGTCGTATGCCGTACGGATTTGCTGCCGGTAGTGTAGTTGTCGCTGTTGAGTGTACTAAGTGAAAGCCCCGCTGATCCGATTACCATTACTTTCCCTTTGTTATAGGTCAGTGCCGGTCTTACTACGTGATTGTTAATAACGCTATGGAACCGGTAGGACAGTGAGTCATTGGGAATATAACTGTGCCATGTATTGCTGAAGTCTGATGTGTTTTGCCGGTTGTTGGTGGTTAGTCCATCGTAGGTATATGCCAGTCCGAGTGTCCAGTATTTTCCGATAGGTTCACTGTAGCTTCCGGCCGCATTCGCCACGGTGGTCTCATTTTTAGGAGACACTTTTTGATTGAGGGTATCGGCACTAAAAATGGGTAAGAACACATCGTTCTCACTGGCGTTGAGTTGGTAGCTGTATTGCCAGGATTTCCTGAAGCCGGCCTGTAAAGACAGTACGCGTCCGGTTTTTCCGAATTTATGGGAGTAGCTGCCTATTACATCCATGGATTTATTGACGGCGCTGTCCAGGTTGTGTAGCATACCACTGTTGAGTGTATCCTGGCGGCTATCGGTTGTATTATAGAGACGGTTGTTATCTATTTTTTTTGTTTCCCGTTGTATGTTTGCCGCCACAATAATTTTGTTGTTGGTATTGGGTTGCATTTCCAGGAAAGCTTCGCCGCCATTGATTTTGGAAGTCAGGTGTTTTTGAGTGTTGCTATGATAGAAGGTACTGCTGTCCCGGAAAATATTTTCCCGTTCCTGTAATTCGCTGCTGGTCATATCCAGCTCCCGGTGCCGGAGGTTCACTGTTAATTTAATTTTTTTAGAGACCTCCATTGTCGTGTAGGTATTGACGTTAAATATTTTATTGGTACCCTGGTTGTTATTCATATAGCCGCCGGCGTAGTTGGTGCTGGCATCGCTTTGGGTGTTGTTATTGTTGGCGAGTACATCTCCGAGTACGGTAATTTTTTTGCGGAACATATTAAAGGTAGCGCCGGCGTTGTAACGGTCATGTGTACCATAGCCACCGGTAACAGTACCTCTGACACCTTTTTTCATTTCCGATTTCACCACAATGTTCAGTACTTTTTCATTTTTACCTGGTTCCGCGATGCCGCTGATATTTTTTTTATCCGATATCTGGATTTTATCAGCCAGGTCGGCTTTCAATATTTCCATGACACGTTTGGCATTGCTCATATTTTGAAGCAGCGACCTTCCGTCAATGAACAATTCTTTGATAGGAGCGCCCAGGTAGAAAAGGTTCCCGTTGTCATCCATGGTGAGCCCTGGAATTTTGTCAATGAGCTCATGCATGTTGGCATTGGGGAGCGTGGAGAAATCGTTGGCATTAAATTCAATTGTATCTTTACGGATCGCCATCAGCGGTCGGTCCGCCTTAACTTCTACCCTGCTGAGACTAATACTGGGAGACAGCTGGATATAGCCGAACGTGAGTGTTTTTTGTCTCGGGTTGATCTCTACGGGAATCATTTCGGTACGGTTCCCCATAAAACTCACCAGCAGACGATAGAAGCCTACGTGAACGTTTTCGATGATGAAGCTGCCGTGTTCATCAGTCTGTGTCTGGGCTTTTACACGGGCTTTTTCATCGTAGAGCATGACCGTAGCGCCCGGGAGCGTTTTTCGGGTGTCTTTCTGATAGACGGTTCCTTTGATGGTATGCTGCGCGTGCAGGGTCGCGCAGGCACAACATCCTATAAGGAGAAGTGCGAGTTTCCGCTGGATTTGGTTAAATCCGGTCTTAATTACCTGCATCAGCTGTTTAAGTACATGAGTAGGTGAATAGCTTTCTGGGTTAGTGTATTGGTTGTCAGTTTTGTTGTAGGCCGCAAACTGTGTTGTACGGCTGGTGTATGCTGTTGAATGATGGCTAAGTTCGCATTTGTGGCGTTTATAGCGGATATTCAATTTCGTAAACGCTGTTAAGCATTTGTTATCGAAGAACGGTTGACAAACTAAAATGTAGGATTTACAAGGAGTTAGGAGATTTTTTTATATTCGGAGTGATAATGGCATAGCAAAGATGATAATTTTTTTTAGATTTTGATGACGTATTTTCAGGACAGGCGCATCGCGAAGATAACAGACAGGGAGGCTACATTACGCAGGATATGGGCCATCGGTGGAAAGACGGGCTGGTATTACGGCAACTGGATGTGGGTATTACGTGGTTACCTGGATGAGTGGGTAGGGGGGCCTGGATTAAGAAGGGGGCGCAGGCATCCATCCGATTTACAGGCCGGTGATTACCTGGATGTATGGAGGGTATTGGTAGCGGACCGGGAAGCGGGGAGGTTGTTACTGGAAGCGGAAATGAAGGTTCCCGGTGAAGCCCGGCTTGAGTTTTGTATTGAAGACGGCTGGCTGGTACAGACGGCTTCCTTTAAAGCGAAAGGTTTAGCAGGAAAATTGTATTGGTATAGTATGTTGCCCTTTCATGGGTTTATATTTCCCGGAATGATCCGTAAACTAATTTAAACTGTGTTATGATGGACGTTAAAAAGGAGATGGTAAAAACGTTGAAGGAATTATTATTAAAAGCCAATGCGCATGTGACTTTTGCCGATGCGGTGAAAGGTTTGCCGGCCGCCTTGCGGGGCGTGGTACCGGAACAGCTGCCCTATAGTATCTGGCAGTTGGTAGAACATATCCGCATTACGCAGGCCGACATCCTGGAGTTTAGCCGGGATGCCGATTATAAATCACCCCGCTGGCCGGAAGGTTACTGGCCTGCATCGCCGGCGCCGGCCAATGATCATGTATGGCAGAAGAGCCTGGACCAGATCAAGGCCGACACGCATGCGTTTATAGAATTGCTGGAAGCGCCGGAGGCGGACTTGTTCACTCCTTTTCCTTATGGCGACGGGCAGCATCTTTTCCGGGAAGCGGTACTGATTGCTGACCACACCAGTTATCATACCGGTGAGATCGTAGCCATACGCCGGTTGTTAAATGCCTGGAAATAGCTGCTTACAGGCATTTCCAGAGCGCATCCACGAACCATTTTTTACTGTCGAAGAAAAGTCCCACCGGCTGAAATCCTGATTTCAGCGCGAGCTGACCTGTATCTTCGAGCGAATATTTCTGTGAGATCTCCATATATAGTGGTTCGTACGCTTCAAAATCAATATATACATCACTACCAATTTTCACCTGTTGTTTTTCCAGGCTGACCAGATAACTTTTGCAGGCACCGGTACCCGGATCATAAGTGGGGTAGTGCTCGAACCGAGTGATGTCAAAATCAGCGCCCAGCTCACGATTGATACGGGTAAGCAGGTTGAAGTTAAACGCACGGGTGATGCCCGCGCTATCGTTATAGGCGCGAAGGATCACCTGCGGATTTTTTTTGAGGTCGAAGCCGGTGAGTAGCAGATCGCCGGGGCGCAGGTAATCCCTGAGTTCCCGGCAGAAATCGTGTGCGGCTGCCGTATCGAAGTTGCCGATGTTACCACCCATGAACAACACTACTTTTCGTTTATGGCTAAACGTATTAGCCTGTTCAAGCATGTGGAAGTATTCTCCGTTGAGCCCTTTCATGCGCAGTTCCGGCAGCATGACCGGCAACTGTTGCTCCAGCTGTTGGATCACATTGGCCGAAATATCGATGGGGAAATAGGTAAAATCTGTACCATCGGCGAGCAGCTGCCGTAACAGATGAATGGATTTGGTGGCATCGCCGGCGCCAAGTTCCACTACATCAAAGGTACCGGCTTGTTGTGCCAGTGCCGCAGCTATTTCACCGGCGCGGGTAGCGAATATTTCCATTTCACAACCGGTCAGATAATATTCCTGGCATTGCATGATCTGTTGGAACAGGCGATCACCTTCCGCATCATAAAAATATTTGGAGTCCAGGTATTTTTGTGGTGCGCTGAGTCCCTTTATTACTTCCTGATAAAAAGTGCCGGTCACCGGTTTCCTTTTACAAAGAACCGTATGGCCTGGAATTACAGTGGTTTGCATACGCAATCTTTTTAGATAAAAGCCTATTTTGCCAGCCTGATACCGGTAAACTGCCATCGCAGGGAAGGATGGAAGAAGTTGCGGTAAGTGATACGGCTATGATGAGGGGGCGTTACTTCAGAGCCACCCCTGAGAACCATTTGGTTTACCATGAATTTACCATTGTACTCGCCGATGGCGCCGGGCGCTTTGGTAAAGCCGGGATAGGGGAGATAGGCGCTTTCCGTCCATTCCCAGCGCTGCCCCCATGATAATTGTGGTGCAGCGGCTTCCCATTCAAATTCAGTTGGCAGGCGCATGCCTTTCCATGCGGCAAAGGCGGCTGCCTCGTAAAAGCTGATATGGCACAGCGGTGCATCGGGGAGGAGGGGTTGTAATCCCTGCCAGTTATAATGCATCCATTGGCCATTGATATTGTACCAGTACATCGGCATGGTAACCTCGTTTTTCTTTACCCAGTCCCATCCTTCTGCATGCCAGTGGCGAAAATCGCGGTAACCGCCTGCCTGTATGAAGTCGAGGTATTCTGCATTGGTCACCAGTGTATCACTGATGCTATAGTCGCCGAGATATACTTTATGCCGGCCCAGTTCATTGTCAAAACAAAAGCCGTTACCGGGAAAGCCGATCTCATATGTCCCTGCCTTCATCTCTAACCATGAACCGGCTGTTTTTGTTGTAACAGGCGATGTTTTAGCAGGGTCATAAGCCGGAAAAAGCGGGTTATGGCCCAGGATATATTTGATATCGGTGTATAACAATTCCTGGTGTTGTTCTTCATGATTGAGCCCGAGCGTAATCAGTGCTTCGAGTTCAGGTGTAGGTGGTGTTTCCAGGAAGGTTTGCATGGCTTCGTCTACATGCCGGCGGTAGCGTATGATATCTTCCACGGCCGGGCGGCTTAGGTTACCCCGGTCGGTACGGATCACGCGGGCGCCGACAGATTCATAGTAGCTGTTAAAGACAAAGTTATATTGCGGGTCAAATTCCGTATAGCCTTTTGCGTTAGGTATGAGTATGAACGTTTCAAAGAACCAGGTGGTATGCCCCATATGCCATTTAGGCGGACTTACATCTACCACTGGTTGTACTACATAGTCTTCCGTTTTAAGTGGTGCACAAATATCTTCCGTTCGTTTGCGTACTGTGAGATAATCTTTTTTCAGTTGCATGATACTGGTGGTTATTAATGATGCACATATGTTGCTAAATCTGATATGCTGCTGATGTGTAGCCTGGAAGCCTGTTCCCGGCGCATCATCAGCGCGTAGGTATTGTTAAAGCCGATGGGTTTCAGCCATTGTACCTGGTATTGCCTGGCAAACCCTTCCTTCACATAGTCGTATACCTTTTGGCTGTCACCGATGATACTGTCGACGGTTTGTTGCGGCGCCTGCAGTATCACCAGCAGGCCGGTGCCGGTGTATTCAGGGTACATGTCTATCTGGTCATTGACCAATGCATCGAAGACGATTTTAGTGCCGCCAAGGCCTGTTTTGGTAGTGGCGGTCAGATCGGTATAGCCTTCGATCAGCATTTTGTACATATTGGCCAGAATATAGCCATCGCCAAAGATTTTGGCGCCAATACGAATGACGCCTTTGGTACCGTTTCGGGCTGGTTTCCAGAGACCGGCCGATACCAGGAAATCTTTCGCTACCTGTTGCGGATTTTGTTTGAGATAATCCACCCGGTAGTTGAGCTCCGTCATGATGCTATCATTAATTGTACCAGAGAGTTGGTCCAGTGCCGGCGCCAATTCGGGGTATTTATCCAGCACAGCCTGCCGGACGACCGGTGCGGCATAGTAAGGTGGGAAAATATGTTTATCATCTTCCAAAACCACCAGATCAAAGGCTTTTACACGGCCATCGGTGCTGCTGCCGCTGATGACATCCAGCTTCTTTTCATAGGCCGCTTTGTACATGATCATATCGCTGATAACAAGGGTACGGAGGTGGAGACCGTAAACGGTGCCCAGTCCGATAGCGCCGTCCTTACGGCCCATAAATTCAGGGGTAAAGCCCGCTTTGAGGCGACTATTATAGGTTTCCGGCAGCAGGTAAAAAGAAGACAGCAGCAACAAAATAGCCGGCAATACCAGCGTGGTTTTACGCGCTTTGCGCATATTCAGGCGTTGCAGGCGCGACAGTCCCCAGTCGAACAGGATGGCCAGCAAGGCCGCCGGAATTGCACCCGCCAGCATCATATGGGTATTGTTGAGTGCGATACCACCGAAGATAAATTCACCGAGGCCGCCGGCAGCGATGTAGGCCGCCAGGGTGGCCACGCCCACGTTAATCACCGTAGCCGTGCGGATACCGGCCAGGATCACCGGCATTGCCAATGGAAGCTGTACTTTCAGCAATAGTTGCCGTGGACTCAACCCCATGCCGGTTGCTGCTTCCATCACGTTCGGATCTACACCCTGAATGCCGGTGTAGGTATTCCGGACCACCGGCAGCAGCGCATAAAGGAACAGGGCCACGATGGCGGGTTTGGGGCCAATGCCCAACAGCGGGATCATAAATCCCAGTAAGGCAATACTGGGAATGGTTTGCAGGATACCGGTAATGCCTAATACAGGACCAGCGAGTTTTTGACGGCGGGAAATGAGGATACCGGCAGGTACCCCAATACAGACGGCTATCAGTACAGAGATAAACGTAAGACCGGTATGTGTGAGGGTTTGTTCCAGCAGTTTACCGGACTGCTGCCGGACAAAATCCAAAAACGTTTCAGGTGTGTCCATGCTGGCTGACTGTTTTTTTATAAGCGTTGATAGCATTCATCAGAATGTTTCCATCCAGTTGTTTTTCTTCATTCCTGAAAGTACTGCCGGCTTTGTCCTGTATCAGGTATTCCAGCGTGTCCCAACAGTTGGTATCGGCCGAAAGCAGCGTGCCGTTTCCGCTATTGCTGCCATCCAGGTAAGGCCATATATCCCGGAGGCGGAGCGACTTCAACTCCAGTTCCAGCCGTTGTTTGTCGAGGAAGTGCCGCACAAAATCATTGGCCGGGTTAAACAGCAGCTCCGTAGCGGCGCCCATCTGCTGGATGCGGCCTTCGTTCATGATACAGATACGGCTGCCCAGTTCAAATGCTTCTTCCACATCATGTGTAACAAGAATGATGGTCTTGCTGTTCAGTTCATCCAGCAGTTTAAATTCGTTGCGGACGCTGATGCGGGTGAGCGGGTCCAGTGCCCCGAAAGGTTCATCCATCAGCAGTATGGGTGGATCGGCAGCGAGTGCGCGGGCCAGCCCCACCCGTTGTTGCTGACCGCCGCTGAGTTGTTGCGGATATACGTGAGCGTAGGTGGCAGGCGGCAGCCGTAGTTTTTCCATCAGCGTCAGTGCCCTGTTGCGGATACGGGATTTGTCCCATTGCAGCAGCTGTGGTACGATGCTGATATTTTCCAGTACCGTGTAGTGCGGAAATAGACCGGTGTTCTGCAATACATAGCCTATGTTACGGCGCAGGTTTTCGGGGGACTCCGTTCTGATATTTTTCGTTCCGATAAAAATGTCTCCCTGGTCCGGTATCAGGAGGCGGTTGATCATGCGCAGCGTCGTGGTTTTGCCACAGCCGCTGGTACCCAGCAGCACGAGGGTTTCACCTGGCTGAACTTCAAACGAAAGGTCATTGACTGCATTTTTACCGTGACGGAAACTTTTTGAAACATGCGATACTTTAATCATAATATCAAATAGACGGTGTTGGGGAAAATTATACTCATATTGACCGTTATTTTTCCAGTGTCATGAACAGGTTATTGAGTGATTCGGCGTAGAGGGGATGAGCGAAAATCATATCCCGTAGTTGCGTTGCCGTTATACCGCCCAGCATGGCCATTTGCAGTACGGACATGATTTCACCGCCTTCCGTACCGATGACTGCAGCGCCCAGGATCTGACCAGTATGTTCATGTACGACGGCTTTCATAAATCCTGCTGTTTCACCGGTTTCGATGGCCCTGGCTACCTTGTCCATACTGAGATGTGCTACTTTTACCGGGTACCCGGCCTGCCGGGCGCTGGTTTCGGATAAGCCGATACGTCCGAGTTGCGGGTCGGTGAACATACAATAGGGCAGTTGCCTGGTTTTAGTACTGAGTTCTGCTTCTTCGAAAAGGTTTTTGTAAAGAATGAGATGATCATTGTAGGAGATGTGGGTGAAAGCGGGGCCGGGTTTCACATCGCCTATCGCATAGATACCCGGGCAGCTGGTCTCCAGTTGATCATTCACCTGTACATATCCTTTTTCATCCAGGGTGACATTCGTTTTACTGAGTTGTAATGCAGCCGTTTGCGGATTGCGGCCGGTAGCCACCAGTAAATGGGTACCGGTGATGATATGGCTTTTACCCGCGGTTTGTAACTGTACTTCAATATGATCCTGTGTACCGCTGATTTTTTCCGTGGTGGTGGCGGTGTACACTTCGATATCTTCCGCTTCCAGTATTTTTTTTATCACTGCTGCCACATCTGGATCTTCTTTAGACATGAGCTGTGCGCTTTTCTCCACGATGGTGACCGTACTGCCCAAACGCCGGTACAGCTGGCCCATTTCAAGGGCTATATAGCCGCCGCCGAGGATAATCAGTTCAGGTGGCACTTTCACTTCTTCCTGCAGGCTGGTGGAGGTGAGGTAGGGCACATCCCGGAGGCCGGGTATTTCCGGGATAAAAGGGGCTGCGCCGGTATTGATAAAGATATGTGTTGCCGTTAGTTCGCGGATGCTGCCGTCGTGCATGGTGACTGTCAGCGTTTTTACGCCGGAGAAAACGGCGGTGCCCATTAGTACTGTAACCCCGGCTTTTTCCAGGTTTTTAACGGTTCCATTTCTGAATTGTTGCACCACTTCATTTTTACGGGCTATGATCGCGGGAAGGTCCACGGTATAGCCCTGGTTGCGGATGCCCCAGGTGTCGCTGCGTGACAGCAGGTGTGCTATGCGTGCGCTGGCAATCATGGTTTTGGTGGGAGTACAGCCGTCGTTGATACAGGTACCACCGGGCTGCCGTTGTTCTACCAGGGCTATTTTCCATCCTTTCTCCGCCATTTTCTTCGCCAGGGGATTGCCGCCCTGTCCTGAGCCGATTACAATTGCATCGAAATTCTCCATGAGCTTTATTTTTGGGAGCATCAATATTCGTTCCCGAGCCGGGGGAAGGGAGGATTTTTTTGACAAACATATTATTCCGTGGCTTTTAGCCCTGGCGTAAAATGCTGTATCTTTGCGCTCCTGAAAATACAGATTTTGGTTAAGATTGACAACATAACACTGCCCGATTTCCCACTGTTGCTGGCTCCCATGGAGGATGTGAGCGATCCGCCTTTCCGTGCTGTCTGCAAAGACACCGGGGCGGACCTGATGTATACTGAATTTATATCAAGTGAAGGCCTGATCCGCGATGCGATCCAGTGCCGCCGTAAGCTGGATATTTTCGAGTATGAGCGGCCGGTAGGTATCCAGATTTTCGGGGGCGACGAGGATAGTCTGGCTATGGCCGCTAAAATCGTGGATGTCACCAATCCCGACCTGCTGGACATCAACTTTGGCTGTCCGGTAAAAAAAGTGGCTGGCCGTGGCGCCGGCGCCGGTGTACTGAAAGACCTCGATTTGATGGTGCGACTCACTGACGCCGTGGTAAAGGCCACAAAGCTGCCGGTAACGGTTAAAACACGCCTGGGATGGGACGATGATACCAAAAACATTGAAGAGGTGGCAGAAAGGCTGCAGGATGTCGGTATCAAGGCATTGG
This sequence comes from Chitinophaga qingshengii, assembly GCF_014529935.1. GTDB lineage: Bacteria > Bacteroidota > Bacteroidia > Chitinophagales > Chitinophagaceae > Chitinophaga > Chitinophaga qingshengii. The sequence continues at coordinate 1,183,973 of NZ_JACVFC010000001.1, read as the reverse complement.
CCATTCATGGCCGCACCCGCTGTCAGATGTACAAAGGAGAAGCCGACTGGACCCTTATTGGTAAAGTGAAGAATAATCCCCGTATACATATCCCGATTTTTGGCAATGGTGATATTAACACTCCGCAGAAAGCGGTGGAGTACAGAAACCGCTACGGTGTGGATGGTATCATGATCGGCAGAGCTGTAATCGGTTATCCGTGGTTGTTCCGCGAAATCAAACATTATGTGAAAACCGGTGAATTACTGGCCGGACCTACACTGGAAGAGCGTATTGCCGTCAGCAAAAAACACCTGCGCCTTTCCGTAGAATGGAAAGGACCCGTAGTAGGCATCAATGAAATGAGAGGATGTTACGCCAATTACCTGAAAGGGTTGCCTAATATCAAAGAGTTCCGCAGCCGGCTGGTGACACAGAAAACAGTGGACGAAGTGGAAGCGGTGCTGGATGAAGTTGAAGCGTATTATAAAGGCATCGAAATAACGAATGAGCCGATAGAGATGATTGATTATCATCAAAACTGTAAACTGTGATGATCATGATTATGGCTGATTACGCTGATTAGCGGAGATGGAAGCGAAGAATGAATTGAAAATAAAACAGAGAGGTCAACCCTCTCTGTTTTATTTTTTGTGATAAGCCCTGATACTTACAGCATCAGGGCTTTCTTGTGTATATCATCAGCGGTTGACCGGCTGATATTCTTCAAAGGTTACCGACGCGTTGGCGCGTCCGGAAGAGAGTGTACGCAGTACCGTTACATAACCGAAAAGATCGGCCAGCGGTACGCTGGCAGTGATATCCTGCACGTTGTTTTTGATTTCCATGTGACGGATTACGCCACGGCGCCTGTTGATGTCGCCGGTGAGGGCGCCGGTATATTCTTCCGGTGTGGTCACTTCCACGGACATTACCGGTTCCAGCATTTTAGGACCGGCGTGGCCTGCAATGTTGCGGAAGGCGATCATGGCTACCTGTTCAAAGTCCTGCGCATGGGAGTCGGTGGTATGTATTTTACCATCGAGCAACCGGATACGCATGGCATGTACGGGGTATCCTTTCAGCGGACCGGTTTTCATCGCTGCTTCAAAGCCTTTGCTGATGGAAGGGATGAACTCCCTCGGGATCACGCCGCCTTTGATATCGTTGATAAATTCCAGGCCTGGTTTACCGTCTTCACGGGGTGACAGTTCAAACGTGATGTCTGCAAAGTTGCCCGATCCACCGGTTTGTTTTTTAAGCACTTCATGGTGCGTAACGGTTTGCGTGAATATTTCCTTGTACGCAATCTGCGGTGCGCCTTTGTTAATCTGCAGCTGGTATTCGGTAGCCAGTTTTTCCAGTACCACTTCCAGGTGCAGTTCGCCCATGCCTTTGAGAATGGTTTGCCCGGAGGCTTTATCCACTTCAACAGACAGGGTGGGGTCTTCATCCAGCAGTCCTGCCAGCGCTTCTCCCAGTTTATCGGCGTCTTTAGCCGCTTTGGCTTCCACCGCGTAACCGATCATAGGTTCAGGGAAACTGATGCGTTCCAGCAGTACCGGGTGATCGGGGTGTGCGAGCGTATCACCTGTTTTTACGTCTTTGAGTCCTACTACCGCGCCGATATCGCCGGCGATGATTTCCGCAGCGGGTTCATATTTATCGGACATGATGCGCAACAGTCGGCTGATGCGTACGGTACGGCCGGTGCGGCTGTTCCGGAGCATGTCGCCTGTACGTAAACTACCGGCGTATACACGTACTAACGTTAACCTGCCTACGTAATCATCTACCATGATTTTGAAAGCCAGTGCCGCCACGTTGTTTTCCGGGGTAGCGGATATGCTGACCGGTTCATCAGTATCCGGGTCTGTTGCCTGTATCACCGGGATGTCTTCCGGAGATGGCAGGTAGGCTATCACGGCATCGAGCAGGGGCTGTATACCTTTGTTTTTATATGCAGCGCCTGCGAGGGCGGGCACGGCCAGCATGTGAAGCGTAGCGTAACGCATCGCTTCCACCAGCAGGCTTTCGCTCACCTGGTTGGGCGTACTGGTGTATTGTTCCAGCAGCGGTTCATACAGGAGCGACAGTTCTTCTATCATCGTTTGACGGGCCGCAGTGGCTGCCGCGAGCAGCTGTTCCGGTATCGCTGTTTCTTCAAACAGTTTACCATCATCATCATGCCATAGCAGCGCTTTCATACGGATAAGGTCTACTACGCCTATGAAGCTGTCTTCCTGACCGATGGGCAGTTGCAGCGGAATCACATTTGCGTGTAGCCGTTCCCGTATTTCATTGACAACGCGCTGGAAGTCGGCACCCTGGCGGTCCATTTTATTGATCATAGCGATGCGGGGCACGCGGTAATGATCGGCCTGGCGCCAAACGGTTTCTGATTGCGGTTGTACGCCGGAGCGGGCGCAGAACACGGCAACGGCGCCGTCGAGTACCCGCAGGGACCGTTCCACTTCTGCTGTAAAGTCCACGTGGCCGGGCGTGTCAATAATATTGACCTGGTATTTATTGCCCGCATAATTCCAGTAAGTAGTGATAGCGGCAGAAGAGATGGTAATGCCGCGTTTTTCTTCCTGGGGGTCGGTGTCCATGATGGTATTGCCTTCATCCACATTGCCCAGTTTATGGGTAAGGCCGGTATAATACAGCATTCTTTCCGTGAGTGTTGTTTTACCGGCGTCGATATGCGCCATGATACCTATATTTCTGAATCGGGACAGTTGTTGTCTCATATAATCTTCTTTAAAAAATGGAATAAAAAAGCCTCTCATGCGGTAATGGGAGGCCTTGCGTGAATGCAATAGTATGCCAGACATTACCGGTGTGGCCGGATGTATACAGTCATTGTTTTGATCAATACTTTCATATGGCAGTGATCATTTACAGCATGTAAAAAGGAAAGTCGGTATTCTACGGGGAGACAAAATAAAAAGGCCTCTTCGGGTAAAGAGGCCTCCAGTATGATATTGGGAGCTATTACTGTTTGATGTACCTCTTATATCCGGGTTGGATTTGCCTCCCCGTCTTGAATAAAGACAATGCGGGTGCTTGCAATTACCGCTCTGATAACGGAATTGTTTTTCCTGCCTGTCTGATATTTAAAGGTATGTTTCATCTGTTTTGCAAGTTATTTTTTGCGATGCAAATATAGTTATTTCTACAATACCGACAAAGCGTGCAGATGATATGTCTCATACTTTTACAGAAAAATCACCGGATTGTACCGGTGTTGTTTGATGCAGGGCCCGTACATTTGTGTATTGTTTTAATATAAATTTGAAGACCATGCAGATTACAGATCTTACAGGTACCGTACAACTGGCAAACGGTGTGCATATGCCTTATTTTGGATTAGGCGTTTGGCAGACAAATGAAGGGCAGGAAGTAGTAGATGCCGTTACCTATGCATTGGATGCAGGTTACCGTCATATCGATACCGCCGCGATCTATAAAAATGAAGAAGGGGTAGGTATTGCGATAGCGAATAATAAAACAGACCGCAAGGATATTTTTGTTACCAGTAAGGTTTGGAATGCTGACCAGGGATATGATAAAACCCTGAGAGCTTTTGATGATTCCCTGAGCAAACTGAAGACCGATTATCTCGATCTTTACCTGATACACTGGCCGGTAAAAGGGCAGTATAAAGAAACGTGGCGGGCGTTGGAACAACTGTATGCCGATGGCCGTGTGAAGGCGATTGGTGTGAGCAATTTCCTGCAACATCACCTGGAGGATTTGTTCCAGAGCGCTAAGGTATTACCGATGGTGGATCAGCTGGAGTTCCACCCATACCTCGTACAACAATCGCTGCTTGATTTCTGTGGCCAGCATCATATTCAATTCGAGGCCTGGAGCCCGTTGATGCAGGGTAATGCATTTAAAGTAGATGAACTGGTGTCTCTCGCTCAAAAATACGGCGTATCAGTAGCGCAACTGGTGCTGCGCTGGGATTTACAAAAAGGCGTGGTGACTATTCCCAAAAGTATCCGGCAGCAGCGTATTATCGCCAATGCCGAAGTATTTAATTTTGAGATTACGCCGGAAGACGTGGCTGCTATTGACGCGCTGGACCGTGAACAAAGATTTGGCCCGAACCCGGATAGTTTTGATTTCTAATGGATTGATTTTTAAAGCATACGGATCATGCTTGTACCTGGCCGCCTCTACACAGCAGAGGCGGTTTTTTATTTTTCCCATTAAAACATCTGATGTTTTAAATAAACATCATACCTTTGTGCCGACATCGGTAAATGAAACATTTATGGACCAGACATCGAAACTTTCCAACCGCGTGATCAACGCTATTCAGAAAGACATCTCCCAGGGTATTTACAAACCCGGACAAAAGATACCTACAGAACCCGAATTAATGGTGCAGTATGCCGTTGGCCGTTCCACCATCCGGGAGGCGATAAAAACCCTGGCTATGTCGGGTATACTGCGGGTACAGCAAGGCTCAGGCACTTATGTGAATGAATCAGTACAAACAGAATCGCTGGATCAGCGTCTGCGGCGGGCTGATTTTGAGGAAATCAACCAGGTACGGCGTATGCTGGACTATGAAATAGTGAAGCTGGCAGCGCAGCATCATACCCAAGCGGCGCTGACGGACATGAAGAAGTACCTGGACCTGCGCAAAAAAGCTATCCTGGGACAACAGTACCACGATTGTATGGAGGCTGATATTGCTTTTCATATGGCTATTGCCAAAGCCAGCGGTAATCATGTACTGGCAGACCTCTACCGTAGCTTCACGGCGGTGATCCGGGATTTTTTTGCTAAGAGGGATACGGAGAGCATCAGTCATTTTGCTATCAGTCACCATCTGCATGAACAACTCTTTGAAGCGATTAAGAGCGGGAATATCAAACTCTCACGGCAGGCTATGGAAGATATCCTCGACAACAACTACTAAACATTCCGAAAGATGAACATACTTATTTTTAGCCTGATACTCCTGGCAGGTGCTTATGTAGCGGGGCTTTTAGGGTCACTGACCGGGCTGGGCGGAGGCGTGGTCGTAATTCCATTATTAACGCTGGTATTCCATGTAGACATCCGTTATGCGATAGGAGCGGCGTTGCTGGCCTCTATTGCCAATTCGTCCGGAGCGGCATCGGCATATATCAAAGAAGGGATCACGAATGTACGGTTGGGCATGTTCCTGGAAATAGCCACCACACTGGGCGCCGTGGGAGGCGCGTTGATAGCGGTTTTCACACCTACCAATACCATTGCTGTCCTCTTTGGGGTAGTACTGATATTTTCTGCCCTGATGACGGTTCGTAAAAAACATGAACATGCTTTACAGGAAGGCAGCCGTTTATCCTATGTATTAAAACTGAATGGCAGTTATCCTACCCCGCAGGGAGAAGTATCCTATAAACTCACCAATATCGGCGGTGGTTTTTCCATCATGCTGCTCGCCGGTGTGTTGTCGGGGTTACTGGGTATTGGTTCCGGCGCCTTGAAAGTATTGGCGATGGATGGGGCCATGAAGATACCGTTTAAGGTAAGTACCACCACCAGCAATTTTATGATCGGCGTGACCGCTGCGGCCAGTGCCGTAGTGTACCTGCAGCGGGGTTATATTGATCCGGGTATTGCTTTCCCGGTGGTATTGGGCGTATTGGGAGGTGCATTTACCGGCGCCAGGTTACTCACTGTTTTGAATCCGAAAACGTTGCGTTACATTTTCTGCGTTGCCATCTCTTTTGTGGCGCTGGAAATGATCTACAACGGATTACATCACCAGTTTTAAGCAACAGTTATGAAGTTGATCAGAAAATTAACCGGCGACCGTGATATCGCTTTGTTTGTAGGCCAGGTGCTGCGTACCGGCGTTATCTCTGCCAGTGCCATTGCTTTTGTAGGCGGGGTGATGTACCTGTCCAGGCATGGCGCCGACAGTATGCCGGATTACAGCACTTTTACCGGCGAAGGGAAAGAATACACTACTTTCAGCGGTATTTTCCGCGGATTGGCTACATTCAAGCCCTCCGCCGTGATTCAGTTTGGTGCGCTGATATTACTGGCTACGCCTATACTGCGCGTATTTTTCTCCCTCGTAGGTTTTGCCGTGGAAAAAGACCGGCTCTACGTGGTGATTACCCTGATTGTATTGGGCATCATCCTGTTCAGTATGTTCGGGGGCTTGAAAGTATAGGCCTATTGCAGTGCAGCAAAGATGGCATCAATATCTGCCTTATTATTGTAGAAGTTGATACCGATCGTCAGCATATTGTTTTTATAACGGGCCATGATCTTGTGCTGCTCCAGTCGCAGGAATTGTTCCGGTGTTATTTTCAGTCGCTGTATAGCCGAAGCATGCTGTGGTTCAAAGTTGGACAACACTTCTATGCCATGTTTCGCCGCTTGTTCATGCAGGTAGCTGATCAGCGTGTGTACATAGGCGTTAATATCTGCAATGCCCAGAGTTTCGATCGTCCGCATGGCCTCTCCCAGTAACAGGATGTTCACGAAAGCGGGTGTTCCCGGTTCAAATACCGTGGCGTCTTTCTTAGGCGTAAACTGCGTATAGTCTTGTGTGGTATCAAAGTCCGGATTAGGATAGGTAACATTGTACCAGCCCATGGTGGCGGGTGTGTATTTTTCCAGCAGTTGACGGGATACATACATACCACCGCTGCAATAACCTGCTGCTGCCCATTTGTAGGTGTGGAAGATGAGTATATCGATATGGCAGGCCTTCACATCTATCTCGTTGATGGGGTAGGACTGGGTGGCATCTACAATCAGTATCAGGCCGTGTTTTTTGCATAAGGCGCCGATGGCTTCCAGGTTGTGCCGGTAACCGGAACGGAACATTACGTGGCTGAGGATCAGTATACGGGTGTTGGGCGTGATGTGTTGTTCAATAAGGCTGACCGGGATGGCCCCGTTTTTTTCCGGTTCTACCAGTCGCACGGTATGACCATGATGTATCCACGGAACAAAGCTGGTGGGGAAATCATCTTTCATGGTCAGGATTTCAAACGTCTTAGGGAACATGCCCGTCAGTGATCCCATGGCCTGGGCGGTGTTGGTAATAAACGCGATCTCTGAAGGTGTGGCGCCGACGGTGCGGGCCAGCATAGCCCGGATGTTTTCGACTTCGGCATCCCAGGCGGGTATGACACCACGGCCCAACTCACTTTGGGCTGTCAGCAGTTCCTGGGCTTTGGCTACATATGACTTGCTGACCGGTCCTCCTCCATTGGTGAAGAAGTAAGTACAGTTATTGAATACCGGAAAATCAGCTCTTATTTTTTCCCATTTGCTCATCGTTGTCGGGTATTTTATTTACAAGGTAAGGTATTTAGTACGTTGAAAAAAAATGCCAGGGCTTTCGTCCTGGCATTCTTTTCATGCGTTATTGTGCAATCATCCTGTTCACCACCCGTTTCAGGGTAAGTCCCTGTACGATGATGGAGAATAATACCACGAAGTAACTACCGGAGAGGATAATTTCCTTGTAGGGGGACTCCGGCAGCGACATAGCCAGTGCCACGGAAATGCCCCCACGAAGACCGGCCCATACCAGGATGGTAATGCCTTTATAGGTTGTTTTCAGTGAACGTTTCAGCAGTAAGGAAGGAATATAAATACTCATGGCCCTGGCTACCAGTACAAATACGATTGCAAAGAGGCCGGTGAGCCAGTAGTTTTTGAGGAACGGCATCACCACAATTTGCAGGCCTATCATTACGAAGAGGATGGTGTTTAATAGTTCGTCTATCAGGTGCCATACGTTATGGAAGTACTTCTGCATGTCTTCAGATTGTTTGGTACCCAATGAGGTGTTACCCAGGATGAGGCCTGCGGAAACGGCAGCCAGCGGGATAGACACATGCAGCATGGCGCCCAGTACTGAAATGACCATCACCATGGATAAGGACACCATTACGATGATCTGGAAATCGTCTACCCGTTTCATGGTGCGGTAGGCTACCAGGCCGGAAATAACGCCCAGCAGGATACCGCCGAATACTTCCTGAGAGAATAGGGACATAGTGTGCGCAAAGGATACGTGCGCCTGTTCCTGCACTGCCAGTTCTTTCAGGATCACGAACAGGAGGATGCCAGTGCCGTCGTTGAGCAGGGATTCGCCGCCGATGATGGTTTCCAGGGAAGACGGTACTTTAGATTTTTTCAGTACCGACATCACTGCCACCGGATCAGTAGGGGAGATGAGTGCACCAAACAGCAGGCAATACAGCAGGGGGAGTTCGATGTGCAGCAGTTCGGTAGCCCAGTATAACAGGTAGCCGAAAATAAACGTGGAGCCGATGACGCCGATGGTACTCAGTATCAATACGGGGTACCGTTGTTCCCTAAGTTTCTGGAAATCGAATTGCAGGGCGCTCGCAAAGAGGAGGAAGCCTAACATAATATCCAGCAGGGTTTGGGTGAAATCGATGCTGCTGGTAAGATCTTTAATGAACGTATAGGCGTCAGGAAAAATTTTACCGGTAAACAGGATCAATAAAGATAGCAGCAGTGAAACCACGATCACACCAATGGTTCCGGGTAGTTTGATGAACCGGTTATTGATGTAGGAAATCAGCGCACTGATAGTGATTAAAGCCGTAATAATTGTAAAAGTGTTCATAGCTTTCCAGATAATGCCAGTTAAAGAATATAGATTGAAAATAGTAATGTCTGCCTGAAAAAATTTCCATCAAGAACAAAAAAAGGGCGTAAAGCCCCGGCAGGTTATAGGTTTAGGTTATCCCACACAGACTATATAATCGGGCTAAAGATAAAAAAAATACCGGATAACCCAAGACACAACCTGGTGTATATCATCATGATGCACAGGTTTGCTGATGTTTTTTTCAGGGAGAAACCTTAGTTTTGGGGATGGTTAATCATGAAGAATAACCGCTGTATTTGGTATTTTATAAAACATTCGAGCATGCCCGTGATAGAAGTATTGATCACTGTTAAAAGTTACCCCACTGTATCTTCACATTATGATGAACAAATTAGTATAGCCGGTTTTACCAAAGATGGCAGCTTTATCAGGATATATCCCATTCCGTTTTCAAAAAAAAATTACGATGAACAATATCAGCTCTACAGTTGGATGAAATTTGACCTGGTGCGCCATACCAGGGATTTCAGGCTGGAAAGTTTCCGGCCTGTGGCAGACACACCGGTAATGGTAACCGGTCACCTGGGAACGGATGACCATTGGGCCGAGCGGAAAGCCGTAGTGTTAAAGACAGTATACAAGGACATGTCTACATTGATTGTAGAAGCAAAGCATGAAGCTTTTTATACCTCGCTGGCTGTATTTAAACCGTTGCGGATACTTGATTTTATAGTAGAAGAAACAGACCGGGAATGGGACAGCAAACGGATAGCGCAGCTGGAGGAAGAGAAAAACAGTGGCCGGTTTGTGGAGCAGGCGGAAGATCCGTTTAGCGTGATGAAGAAATTGCCTTACAAATTTTCCTATCGTTTTATTGACAGCAAGAATGAGGAGTTCACTTTACCCGTAGAGGATTGGCAGCTGGCATCGCTGTACTGGAAAAGTGTAAAAAAGAACAGCACGCCTCAGCAGGAGCTGAAAGCTGTTCATGAGATCAGAAAAAAATACCTGTTTGAATACGCCAAACACAGCGATCTGCATTTTTTCCTGGGTACCACGCAGCAGGTGCATGCCAGCAGCAAACAACCTTTTACGATCGCGGGTTTATTCCCGCCAACGGTGCCGCCGGCGGTGATACAAGGCAGCTTGTTTTAAAAGTTAATACCCATATTCTTTTTCCAGGGCCTGCAGCAGGTGGTCGACGATGTCTGGCGTATCCTCAGCCTGTATATTGCGGAACTGGTGGTCCGGTGTAACGGGGCTGGCTGTATGAATATTTCCGACACCTGTCATGCCTATATCAATAATAGCATCTGATGACACTACCGCATAGCCGAGGGCCGGGATATGATGGTGCTGCCGGATGCTATCTGTGAAAGCGGAGAAGGACTGAGCCTGGGATAAAATGGATAATAACAACAGGAGGAACGCTGGCAGCGATGCACGCATGAAAACAAAATTTGTGCAAAGGAAACAAAAAGAAGAAGTACTTCCGTCTGTCGCCTGAAATTTTCAGGCGACAGCGGATAGTTTGGTAGGACATGGTCATTGGGCGTGCCGGATATATACCGGATCGCAATGGAAATAGTTCGTGAATGCGATGAGGAAGGCTTTTTCATCCGGAAGGCCTATTTTCCGGGCTATTTCAGCCATGGTAATATCTTTATACACCAGGTGATGATAGGCTTTCAGCATTTTCTGCTGGAAAGCAAAATCTTCCAGGGAAATGTAGAACATGTTTTCAAAGGCGGCTGCGAGCACTACGGCCGGCAGGTTAAATACAAAAGCGGTGTGCCGCAGGGGGCATTCCAGGTGCACGTTGTTTTGCAGGTAGTCGAACACCTTTAACAGGGCAGTATCGTCTACCGGGCGACGGATATTCTCCGGGGTGGCATCCTGACAGAGGTAATTGGCAAAAATAGATACACAGCAGCGGCGTAACAGGCATTCGGCCTGGTCTTCTATGAGGCGGCAGCTTTTAATCACATCCAGCAGGAGCTGGATAGCGACGTTGGTGGTACAATCGCGCTGATTGAGGGGTTCGGCCTGGTCCGTGACTTTTTTGGTCAGCAGGCCTTTCAGTTCCGGGAATTCACGTACCAGGGCCCCCATACACCCCGGAATGATGTTGATGTGAAAGCTGCTGATTTGTCCGCCGGGGATTACCGGAACGGTATGCATTTGTTCCGGGAGGTTGAACAGGCATATCTGCCTTCCGACCATGTCAAAGTTGCCTCTGCCGTAAATATTGGCTACCACGGCGTCTGCCTGGTTAAAATGAAGGGCGAGGATATGACGGGGGGAATACGGGATAAGCAGGATATTTTTCTTAGCCAGCACTTCGTGGTGCCAGATAGAAAAATCTCTCACTTTAATATTCTGGCAGAACATGTCACACTCATTGTCCTGCTTGAAGTATTGGCGCGCAAAGCGGATCACGGTGTCATTAAAATCTTCCGGAATCAGTTCCAATGGAGTAAAATACTGGTCGTCTCGTTCTATCAGTAGTATTTTCCGTTCTGGTGTGGGCTTGAGGGTATTTTGTTCGTCCATAAAAAAATACGATTAAACACATGTAACTACATAATCCTTCCTTATTGGAATAGGTCAGTTTGAAAGTCATGGTTATTTATGCCGGAGATAAACTGCCATTATTTAAAACAGGGTATCGCCGTGAAAAGTACTATATCAAAATCGGGTTTTTTTCAAACAAAACAGCGGCTTCTCTATCCACCTTTTAAATATGTTGATAAAATAGCATCTTTCTTTCATCCGGAGAAATCTTTTTTCCGGTAATCATTGGGCTTACAGCAACAGGGCAATACTGATGTAAATATCGGAGAAAATTGGCGTAAGTCCATCTCCCTGCTGCCAGGGAGATGGAATTTTCTAGTGGGATAGAACGGCGCTGCCTTTTTCGGCGGCGACGGTGTTTTTGATTTGGCCACGACCGGCAAACAGTACCAGGGTGGCGATGAGGGCGCTGCCGCACATTGTAAGGGCCAGTGGCACGGAGCTGTGGCTATCGTACAGGCTGACGATGGTAGCGGCCATGGCGCCGATACCCATTTGCAGGGCGCCCATCAGGGCGGAGGCTGTGCCGGCGTTTTTGGTAAAAGGAGCCAGGCAAAGGGCGGCCGTATTGGGATTGATAAAGCCCATACAGCAGAGGTAAAGAAACAGCAGCACCAGCAGGCTGGTAAGGCTAAGCCAGTTATTCCAGGCACTAAAAGCCAGTATGATAGATATGATACCCTGTAAAGTCAGCGCTACCGGTACGATCTGTTTGCTTTCGTATCGTTTGAGCAACAGGCTATTGACCTGGCTGCAGCCGATGAAGCCTATGGAGAGTCCGGCGAAGATCCAGCCATATGTTTTACCATCCAGGTGGTATACGTCCATGAAGATCTGGGGAGAGCCGGAAACGTAGGCAAACAGGCCGGAGAAAGCGATGGCGCCGGTGAAGGCGTAGGTATAAAATTGTGGTGTAGTGGCCACCGTCCAGAAGCTCTGAATGATGGGCCCCGGTTTGAGGGACAATGTGGTGTCTGGTTTATAGCTTTCCGGCAGCCACCAGATAACGGCCAGCAGGATCAGCAGGCCCATGGCGCCTAATACGATAAACACTGCATGCCAGTGGAAAGCGGCGGTTACATAACCGCCGATGGTGGGTGCCAGCATGGGGGAGGCGCCCACGACCAGCATCAGCAGGGCAAATACTTTCGCATTTTCCTTTACCGGAAAGAGGTCCCGCACCATAGCCACTGAGGCCACGGTGGCGGCACAGCTACCCAGCGCCTGAATAAAACGAAGTATCACCAGGCTGTTGAGCGTAGATGCATATACGCAGCCCAGCGAGGCTGCGATGTAAACCAGCAGGCCCAGGATGAGCGGCGTTTTACGGCCAAAGCGGTCCAGCAGCGGACCATACAGCAACTGACCTGCGGAGATACCAATAAAAAAGCTGGAGAGAGAAAGGGCCACGCGGGGCTGCTCTACACCGAAACTTTTAGCAATGGCCGGAAACCCCGGCAGGTACATGTCTATGGAAAATGGCGCCAGCGCCGTCAGGGTTCCCAGAATTAATATCAGGAAAAAATAGCCGGATCGGGTATGTTCTTGTGTCACAGTCTGTCGGTTTTAGATCAAGCTGTAAAAATAGAATAACCTTTTTGTTCCCGTGTTCTGTTAGCACAATAATAATATTGATGCCCTTATAGAAGAAAATGATAAGTACCGGCATTATAAAAAGAAAACCGGCTCGCAGTGAAGAGCCGGTTTCTTTTTTTCATCCTTTCACACACACTATACATGAACAGTTCTAAGCATGGTTCCGTTTTCGTTAAAGCGGCTATGCCAGCTAAGCGCCTCCTGCAGCAGGTGAGGGGTGTGGCCTCCGTGGTTGCAGGCATTGGTAAAATAGTTGTTCAGTTCGTCCTGGTAGCTGGCATGCGCGCATTTGGATATGATCAGTCTGGCCCGCTCCCGGGGGGCTAGTCCCCGTAAGTCGGCCAGACCGTTCTCTGTTACTATAATATCTACATCATGTTCTGTATTGTCTATATGAGAAGCCATTGGCACAATGTGCGAAATACTGCCGGCTTTGGAAGATGACGGTGTTACAAATATGCTCAGGTAAGCATTGCGTGCAAAGTCGTTGGAACCGCCAATCCCATTCATCATGGCCGTACCGCCAATGTGGGTGGAGTTGACATTTCCATAGATATCGCATTCGATGGCTGTATTGATGCTGATAACACCCAGCCGGCGTATTACCTCCGCCGCATTACTGATATCCTGTGGCCGCAATACGATATGCCGTTTGTATTTGTCAAAGTTGCTGAAAACCCTGTTATAGCATGCTTGCGATACGGTGATCGATGAAGCCGAAGCTACTTCCAGTTTGCCGGCATCGATGAGGTGGAAGGCGCTATCCTGTATTACTTCAGAGTACATGGAAAGGTGGTGGAAATTACCATCCATAAAACCTTCCATGACAGCGTTGGCTACTTTGCCAATGCCCGATTGTAGCGGGCGAAGGGAATGTGATAGTCTGCCTTTGCTGATTTCATGTGCAAAGAAATCCAGCAGATGACCGGCGATAGCGGTAGTTTTTTCGTCTCTTTCATTGATAGAGGCCGGGCTATCGGTGGTGGTCGTCAGCACGATCGCCACAATTTTTCCTGGATCTACCGGAATAGCCGTGCGGCCTACCCGTGCGCCTGCTTCCATGATAGGGATGACCTGTTTATGTGGCCATATCCCGGCAGAAAAGATGTCGTGTACTCCGTATACAGACAGGGGGACCGACAGGTTGACTTCCACAATGATTTTATCCGCTGCCGCTGCAAAAGCAGCGGAGTTGCCTACCGAAGTGGTGGGTACGATGCTGCCGTCTTCTTCAATGAGCAGTGCTTCTATCACAGCGATGTCTACGCGGGGAATGATTTTTTCTTCCACGAGCATGGCGCTTTCGCCGAGGTGCTGATCGATGAAAAGCACATCGCCGCTGTTGATTTTTTTGCGCAATGCCGGATCCACCTGGAAGGGCATGCGTTTGCGTAGTATGCCTGCTTCAGCGAGGGCCCCGTCTGTATCGTGACCGAGGGAGGCCCCTGTGAGCAGCGTTATTCTGAGAGGATTAGCAGGAGCTGCTGATGCCAGTGCTTTTAATACCGCTTTACTGTCGCCCGCTTTGGTAAAACCGCTGGAGGCAACCACCATCTGATCTTTAAACAAGGTGGCGGCTTGTTCGGCGCTGATGATCTTTTGTTGTAAGTCTCTTCTCTTGATTCGTTCTTCGTACATGGTGCAGGTATAAAACAAAGGCAAGTGTTACTCGCGAATTGCGGGTACAATATTAGGATGGTTTCCGTTGGCTGATTTGTGCATCTGGGACAAATTTTTATTAGTTCCGGCCAGATAAATGCATGGTTTTTATTGTTATATTTATGGTGTATACGCTGTCACCCTTCATTTCCTTTCATTTAAAACTACCTGCAACATGAAAAAGGTACTCCTTCCGATGTTATGTGTTTGTTTTTTTACTGCCACTTCCGTGCAGGCTCAAAGTATATTGGACCAGGCAAAAAATGCAGCTGGTACCACACAAAATCCATTGATTAATACCAGTGGCATCGCCGGTAGCATTCTTCAGAAATTAACGCCCGCATTGGGGCTTTCGGCAGTACAGCAGCCAAAGGTGTCTAACCTGTTGACTAATTTTCTGAAACAGAAGGCCGGTATTATGCCATTGCAACAAACTAATCCCGCATCTTATGCGTCTAAGTTTGCCGGTTTGCAGGGAGGTCTTTTCTCCAAACTGAAATTGTTGCTAACCGCCGCGCAGTACACAAAATTTCTGGGATTAAAACCTAAAACGAACGATGCGACGAATGTGTTGTCGCAGTTGTTTTTCTAAACTGAACTATGTTGGACATGATTGTTGCTGATTTCGCTGATTTGGGGAGATGTGAGCGAAGACCTTAACGAAGATATTTGCAAAGGTGTGAGCGAAGATGTTATAGAAATGTTTGTGAAGATTTTAGCAAGATAATTAGCCTGTGGAAAGGGCTTGCCATTTATGTGGCAAGCTCTTTTACATGTTGATCCTCTTCGCTGATATCTTCGATCACATCTCTGCTTACATCTTCGATTACATCTCTGTTTACATCTGCTCAAATCAGTGAAATCAGCAACAATCATGTACGTCAAAGTTCTTATCTTCGCGGCCCTATGCCAAAGAAGAAGCCCAACAGAAAGAGTAAGCAAAACAATAGTTTAGCCGTAGCCGTTATATTGATACTGATCACTTTTGCAGTGACAACCTGTTCCCGGAAAATAGCCGGGAGAAAGGAAAAAGAACCTCCCCGTAAGACTGCCGCCAAATCGCATCGAAAAAAGCAGCGCAACAAATATTTGTTGCAGGAAAATTTTGAAAAAGGCAGTAAGACCAATTATAATGCTGAGACAGTGAGTTTATCCAGCGGTAACTGGATATTTAAAGATGCGGTAACCGGTGGACTGGATGAAGACCATAAAGCAGGCAAGCAGGCGTTGCGTATCCGTGATAATGGTATGGCCACGATGGATTTTGATATTGCTGTGAGTGGAACGGTGACGGTTACACTGCAATATGCTTTGTATGGAAAAGACAAGCAAGGTACCTGGGAATTATGGGCATCTGTGAATCAGGGGCAGCGCTTTACGAAAGTGGGGGATGCGGTAAGCGTAAGCAGTAATCGTTTACAGCCTATCACTTTTACAGCTTCCACGCAAAAAACGATTCGTTTCAGGATAAAGAAAACAGATAAGGATAGCCGTCTTAATTTCGATGGGTTCCGGGTGAGTACCGGTGGTAAAGAGGCGCCGGTGGTGAAACCGGAAAAGGGAGCAGGGGCCGTGCCGGGGGATGACAATAATCTGTTGCTGGGTAATCCAAGCAATGCGACTACAGCATTGGTAGTGCCCAACAATTACCTGATGGACAAAGGTTTTTATATCTTGTCGTATAACCGGGATAACGGCACGCCGAACTGGGTAAGCTGGCATATTACTGCCGATGACTTGGGTAGTATGGCCAGGGGGAATGATTTCCGTCCGGATGCAGATGTGCCGGAAGATTGGTTTCAGGTAACGCAGTTCAGTTACAATGGCAGCGGATTTGACCGGGGGCATAACTGTCCGTCGGGAGACCGTACCGCTTCCCGGGAAGCCAATGAGGCTACATTTCTGATGACGAATATGATTCCGCAGGCGCCTAATCATAACCAGCATTTATGGTCCAATCTGGAGAGTTACACCCGGTCCCTGGTAAAAGCCGGTAATGAGGTATATGTTATTATGGGGAGTTATGGAACGGGCGGCACCGGTAGTAAGGGGATGTCTAAAAAAATAGGAGGCAACCGGGTGAATGTGCCGGCCCGTATCTGGAAAGTGATTGTGGTGTTACCTGAGGGGAATAATGATTTAAAGCGGATATCCCGGCAAACCCGGATTATTGCGGTGAATACGCCCAATGATAACCAGGTCAACACGAAATGGTCGGCCTATCTGACCTCTATAGCAGACATTGAAAAGGCAACCGGTTACCGGTTGTTGTCCAATGTGCCGGCCGCGGTGCGGGAGGAACTTGTTCGCAAGATAGACACGGGAGAATAGTGAGGTTAGCATGAAAGTTGCGGAGATGATCTTCTTTTACCAGGAAACCGGTAGGTAGATGCAGGGTAAAAAATTATTATGTCATTGTAATAATTAATTATAAATTGCATAAAAATGCCATATTTTTAGCAGCGTAAATTTTAACTGGTCACAGAAATAAATGTATAAAATACGCTCATTATCATTGTGATCATTATAGTTAACTTTGCCATTATTCTGAAATTTAACCTTTGTTCAAATGTATGTGTAACATATGAAGACCTTAATTCGTTAGCTTACAATAGAGAATGACTGATTGTTAAACAAACGGTGTGACACTGACAAAGAGAAGACCTACAATTTTCGCTGATAGCAGCAATCCGTGCTACCTTTACCGCCAGGTAAGCGGGACTGCAGCTGTAATAAACGGCAGGAGGCAGGCGTTAAACCAAACAAGTAACAGTTGCACCGACACGCGGCTCAAAAAAGAAATTAAAAAATAATATAAGATTCAGATTATATGGGTGATAGCATGTCCGTGGCCTTATTGGTAACTACCTACAATTGGCCTGAAGCGTTAAAACTAGTGCTGGGAAGTGTGCTGCGGCAAACCATTTTGCCGAACGAGGTAATCATTGCAGATGATGGATCGGGGGACGCTACCAGATATGTTATTGAAGCATTCAAACGGAGTACTGACATTCCGGTTAAACATTTCTGGCATCCGGATGAAGGTTTCAGGAAAACCATCATCATCAACCAAGCCATCACCGGAACCAAGTCTGATTATATTATTCAGATTGACGGTGATATTGTGCTTCATGAAAATTTCATCAGGGACCATATCAGTGAGGCGGAGGAAGGGTTCTATATCCGTGGCAGCCGTGTATTATTACCGGAAGAGCGTACCCGTTACTTCCTGCGGTCTGGTGAATTTGAAACAGTAACAGCATTTGACCGGGGGGTCAAGAACCGGTTCAACGCATTGCGTATTCCTTTGCTGGCGCCATTACTGATCAAGAAAAGCAAGCGTTCCCGCAATCTTATTGGTGCTAACTGCGCTTTCTGGAAAAAAGATTTCCTGCGGGTAAACGGATATAATAATGAACTAAAAGGGTGGGGCCATGAAGATATTGAACTGGCCGCCCGTTTTATCAATTCTGGTTTGAGTCAGAAGAAGGTAAAGATGAAAGCGGTTTGTTATCATTTGTACCATCCGCTGAATGACCGGGTTCATGAGAATGTTAACTACCGCGTTTATCTGGACACGTTAAAGAGAGGGATTACCTACTGTACAAACGGCTATAATCACTAAAATCAGCAGTAACACTGTTTTTACAATCTTCCACCGATTGGTGCGGTAAGAGCTGGGGTGTTTCTTTACGAAGCCCATGTCTGTTCTTTCCGTGAACCCATCATACCGACCGGTAAACAAGTATCATACAGATAGCCGGCTTCCCGGCAATTTTTTACCCACATGAGTTGAACGGCTAGGGCCAGTGACCACGCTTTGCCTACCGGGATGGGCTTTAAACCAGTTGGTCAGGTGTTCTGCCAGCGGCACTGTTATCACGATGCATAACCATAGCAGGAGCGTATCGGTGAGCCAGGCCACCGGTAATAGTAAATACCAGTGGCGTACAAAGAGGTCCACATCTTTCCCCTCCTGCATTTCAGATTCGTATCAAACAGCGCCGGTCCGGCTCAACAGTGTGCCGTTATCAGGCATATAGTGTTGGGTTTGATCATGACTGTAAATATACATACGGTTATATTAGTATGTATATTTTTTATAATTTATTTATTGTTCTGATACTTCCTCTTTAGTGAAGGTCTGCATGTCGATCAGTTTTCTGTAGAGGCCGTTACCAGCCAATAGTTCGAAATGTGATCCTTGTTCCACGATTTCTCCGTTTTCCAGTACAACGATGAGATCGGCGTTCTGGATGGTACTGAGGCGGTGGGCAATGACGAGGGAAGTACGATGCTTCATGAGATTATTGAGCGCATCCTGCACCATTTTTTCGGATTCCGTATCGAGTGCCGAGGTGGCTTCATCCAGCAGCATCAGCGGCGGGTTATTGAGTACGGCGCGTGCAATACAGAGGCGTTGTCTTTGTCCACCGGAGAGCCGGGAGCCTTTATCCCCGATATTGGTTTGGTAACCATCTGTCGTCCCCATGATAAATTCATGTGCGTTGGCGATGCGGGCGGCAGCTTCCACTGCTTCGGGCGGCGTATCCGGTCTGCCGAAAGCGATGTTATTGTAGATACTGTCGTTGAACAGGATAGACTCCTGGTTAACCATGCCCATCTGGTCGCGCAGGGACTCCATGGTTACCTTTTGCAGGTTCACGCCATCGATCAGGATTTCACCGGATTGTGGCTGTATGAAGCGGGGGATGAGGTCCATCATGGTGGATTTACCGCCGCCGGAAGGGCCTACCAGTGCTACTGTCTTGCCTTTCGGGATAACCAGGTTAATATTTTTGAGAATGGCTTTCTCGCCATAGGCGAAAGATACATTCCTGAATTCAATTTCTTTTTCGAAGCCTTTGATGGTTACCGCATCGGGGGCATCCACAATAGCTGGTTTTTCATCGATCAGTTCCAGTACGCGTTCACCTGCGGCCACACCTGAGTGGATGTTGGAGAAAGAAGTAGAGATTGCTTTAGCAGGGCGCATTACCTGGGAGAAAAGCGCGATGTAGGCAATAAAGGCGGCAGCGCTGAGGTCGCCCTGATTGGAGAGTACCAGTGTACCGCCATACAATACGATACCGGCCACCATCATCACCCCCAGTGTTTCTGATACCGGAGGGGCCAGTTGTTGTCTTCTGGCCATAGCGCGGACAATTTTTGAATAGCGGACATTTTCATCGTTGAAACGGTCGGTGGTATACTTCACCGCATTGAAAGCCTTAATGATACGGATACCGTGCAGGGCTTCATCCAGGTAGCTGATCATTATGCCGTAGGTACGATGCGATTCTACCGCATGTTCTTTCAGCTTTTTAACTATTTTGGAGATAATGAAGCCCGCTACGGGGATGACCAGCATAGAAGCCAGTGTCAGTTTATAGGAGATGATGAACAGCATCACCAGGTAAAACAGGAGGGTAACCGGTTCCTTAAAGATCACCTGCAGGGTGCCGGTTACGGTATATTGTACCGTTTGCACATCGCTCGCTATTTTAGAGATGATGTCGCCTTTGCGTTCATTACTGAAATAACCCAGGTGGAGGTTCATCACGTTGTTAAAAACAGATCTTCTCAGGTTGAGCAGGGTGTGGATACGCAGACTTTCCATGGTTTTGTCCGCGAAGTAGCGGAACAGGTTACCCAGCAGTACGGATGCTACGATACAGCCACATACGAAGCGGAGCGTTTGTACAGCGCCGTATTTATTAAAAACGACCGCGGTGTAGTAATTAAAAACCGCGAAAATGTCTACCCAGCTTTTCGGTTCAGGTGGCACCTTGGTTACATTACTGAAGATGGTAGCCAACAGGGGGGCCAGCAGCGCCAGGTTCAGCGTGCTGAAAATAATGGACAATAGCGTGCAGAGGAGATAGGGAATGGCGAATTTGTTAATCGGTCTGGCAAAAGCTAAAAGTCGGAAGTATGTCTTCATATCACTTTGAAAATAACTATCTATAAAAAAGCCGCATCAAGGCAAAGCTGATGCGGCTTCTCTCACAACAGGCGAAATTAAGCCATTTGCCCGGAATTGTCAAGAAAATGCTTAGATCCGGGTGGTGATAAAAGTGCTGGTATCCACTTTATTTTGATGCAATAACTGGTTCAATGTGATGATGGCCTCTCTGAAGGCGGGTTCATTCATTCCCTGCTTTACTTTCCCGGTCATGTAAAAATAAAAAGAGGGCCGTAGCCTGATTTGGCTAAGCATGATGTTGATGCCGGGGATGCTGCGTTCCATGGCATGGTGCAGGTTACTGGTATCCTGCAGGGGGATACGCCAGATTCTATCAAATACCGGGTAGTTTTCGGCGGCGGTAGTATCGCCCGGGGGCGTGCCCAGGGGGCGGATATGTTGTGCAGGATCGTAGGTACGGAAAAAAAGCTGCCGGCTGGCAGTATCTGACCGCATCCGGCGGATACTGGAGTCGCCACTGATGATATAGATATCGAGTTGTACGGAATCCGGGTTTTGAAGGATAGCTGCGATATCCTTATTGGCTTCCGTGTATTGGAACAGGTCTATGTTCAGCGGGTTATCCGTGTGGATATACGGGAATAATTTTATCGTAGCTGCGTGGTCGTTAGTATACAGGAAAGCACCGCCTTCCTGTTGTATTTTTTGTGCGACCAGAGCATCCACTTTTTGTTTGCCGGCATGAAAACGCTCTTCTGAAGCGGCTTTCATGCGTTTGAAATTAGGTTCACGCCATAGCGGAGCACAAGCCCGTATGGCTATTACCAATAAAAACACGGATGAGATACCGATAATAAGGCCCGTTTGATGCCGGCGTGATTGGTTGATCTGCTCCAGCTGAGCAGCGGGAGAAGGGCTGTCATTACCGGTCCTGACCTGTTTTTTTTCCTGTTTGCCGAGTGCAGCTTCCAGCTGCCGCAGGAAATCTTCAAACGCTAACACATCTTCCGGTGTATTTTGAACAAACGCACGCGGGTTACGGGTCATATACCAGGCAACTGAACCTTTGCGCAGGTGTAGTTTAATGGCGGCGCTATCGGCTATCCAGGGTGTGGTAATTTTCCGGATATCGGTGAAATAAATGACGCCGTGCAGGGCTGATTCGATACGGTCGTGATAGAGTGTCAGCGTCTCTTTTTGCCACATCCATTTAACCATCAGCAGGATCGATGTTAATCCGGCGACAACGGTAACGCCGATAACAATAGTGATATGCAGGTTAAGCAGGAGACCGGGGATGATGAGGGCCATCATAACGAAGACACATGCTACAACGCCCCAGGCGGCTCTTTTCCGGTTTCCAATATTGAAGTGCCAGGTGCTGGGTTGGTAATTCATCCGTTGAAGATACGGATTTTTAGCGGAGAGCAGTCACGCAAAACAAGGTGCTTTGCGTGACTGGTAGGGTGTTAATGTGTTTGCAGTATTTGTAATGCTTCCTGGTCGTTGTATTGCCTGATCAGCTTTTCCAGGGTAGCTTTGAGATCGGCTGTAATTTTCTCCGTTCCTTTTTGGCCATAGATATTATCGACCTGGTGCGGATCTTTTTTCAGATCATACAGTTCCCAGCTGTTGCCGGCGCCATAGAAACGTATCAGTGTATATTGTTCCGTGCGAACACCGAAGTGCGGATATACGTGGTGCGGCTCGGGAAATTCGTAATAATGGTAGTACGCCGCTTTTCTCCAGGCCACTTTATTCGGATCTTTCTGCAGCAGGGGGAGGAAAGAGGTGCCCTGGATATCCGCAGGCACCGGTACACCGGCCATCTGCAGGATAGTAGGCGCCCAGTCGATGTTGAGCATCAGCTGATTGACGCTGGTACCGGCTTTGGTGACGCCCGGATATTTGATCATGAAGGGTGTACGGAGTGATTCTTCATACATAAAACGTTTATCGAACCAGCCGTGTTCGCCCATATAAAAGCCCTGATCCGATGCATAGATCACCACGGTATTTTCCGCCAACCCGTTTTTGTCGAGGTAATCGAGCAGGGCGCCGATGTTGCGGTCCAGCGAACGTGCCGTTGAGAGATAATCTTTCAGGTAACGCTGGTATTTCCATTCCACCAGTGCATCGCCGCTGAGATTTTTCTCATCGAATTCCTTGCTGATTTTTCCTTCGTAATACGCTTTGAAGGCAGCTTTCTGTTCCGGCGTAAACCGGCCATAGATGCCTTTTTCGTAGTTAGCATGTACTTTCAGGTCTTCCTTCAGGCGCATGGTTTTGTCGATGGTCATATCCTGATTTTGGGCGGCGATGCGGTTTTTGTAATCATCGCGGAAAGTCGCCGGCAGCGGGAAGGTTTTATCATCGTAGGCGCCGAGGTCCTGTATATCGGGTAGCCATTCGCGGTGGGTCGCTTTTTCACCTACCACCAGGAAGAACGGTTTGGAAGTATCGCGGTGATTAAGCCAGTCGACCGAGAATTGCGTGATCAGGTTCGTCACATAACCTTCCACGCGCGTAGTATCGCGGGGACCGATGAAGTCCGGGTTGTAGTATTGACCCTGGTTATTGAGGATACGCCAGAAATCAAAGCCTTCCGGCAGGTTACCGAGGTGCCATTTACCGATCCAGGCAGTCTGGTACCCGTGTTGCTGCAGCAGTTTAGGGAACAGTTGCTGGCCCACATTAAATTTCTTTTCATTGAGCGTATAGCCGTTGATGTGACTGTATTTGCCTGTCAGCAATGTGGCCCGGCTGGGGCCGCAGATGGAGTTGGTCACCAGGGCGTTACGGAACAATACGCCCTGCTTTGCAATACGGTCGATGTTAGGCGTTTGCGCCAGTTTACTGCCATAAGCGCTGATGGTTTGATACGCGTGGTCATCTGAAAAGATGAAGATAATGTTGGGTTGTTTTTGCTGACTGTAGCCCGGTTGACTAAAAAGCAACAGCAACAGCCAGGAGAGGCGTTTCATTTTTTTCATGTGTTCTGATTATAAAAGGATCGGTGGCGGATAAAGATATCTATAATTTGTACTGCTAGGTAATATTAGATTATTTTTATATTTTTAGGGGATGGTTTTGTTTGAGCCTATGTACTTAAGATTTATCGTTTTAAGTTTGTTACCGGGATTGCTTTGGGGTTGTGGTGTGAGCATGGAAAAGTCAATCTTTTTAAAGCATAGTAATGATTCTCTGAACATCAACTACCTTTTAGAAAAAGGTCAGCGGCCCATTGGTATGAAGATACGGCAAGGGCGGGTGCTGGTTATTTCCACGACAGCGAAAAATGATCATCCCACCTTAACGCTTATTGATATTCCCCAAAAGCAAACAATTGCTTCATTGGAGATTAGTAAACTCCGGTATTATGAAATATTAACTGACTTTAATGAAAGCCGGTTGATTTATTGCTCAGTGTACCATCCCCATGATTTGTTTTTTTATGATTTCAATAAAAAAGTTCAGACATCCTATTCGTTCTCTCCTGACCGCTCTTTGAACGCGGGTGATATCATCTCGAAAAACAACCAGCTGTATTACTTAAAAGGGACGTATGGAACCAGCCGTTTAGACTTTAAGACGAATACGGTTCAGTTTTATCAGGATAATGCCAGTGTTGTAAATCCACTATCCGGTAATATTTCTTTTCCTATAGATTCGGGTTTAACACTTATTGCAGGAAATGGGTTTCCATCGGACAGTATACAATTAGTTGCTGTGGACACATTTGGAAAAGAAAGATGGAGTTATAAAACTACTTATAAACAATCCTCTTCTACACCGCTCGATATGATAAATGAAGGGAATTCATTCATCATTAAAACAGGCAATAACCTGTTGAAGCTGGATAAAAAGGATGGAAAGAAAATCGGTGGTCAGCAATTTACTGCTGATATCAACAAAGTTATACGATGTCATCATGCACTGATAGTTTATTCAGTTGATTATCATCTGAAGGAGGATGCAGATAGGAGAAAAGTTACTGTAAAAAGTATTGATGACAATCATCTGCAGGTGAATTGGAGCGCTGATTTCGATGTTGTGGGTGAGCCACAGTTGGGGGTTGTAGATAACTATCTGTTTTTGGTTGACAGGGATTCTGTATGGAAGATGGATGCAAAGAGCAGATCTGTAGTGGATCGTTTTGCTGCAGGGAAAAGTTACATTAGTATGTTGACGGATATTGATACTGGTAAAAATTATCTGGTGTTAAATGGGGAGGTGTTGATTTGGTAGATTAACTTAGTGTTATGAAAAATGTGTTATGGTGATACAGGGAAAAATATTTCATGCGATAATTTTTTTATCTGAAATTAATTTATAGATTTGCCCATAAGAGAATAAAAGTCCTGATACCTATTTTTGTTAACCAATAGCCCACGAAGTGGATCGTTTTTGAGAAGTGTAGTATTTATATTGTTATTATCGTCCCTATTCCTTACGCTGGACAGTGTTGCGCAGCTTCATCTTCCTGTAGAAAATAAGGTTTCGGATACTGGTTATTACTTCATTCATACCGGATGCAAAATGAAAATGCCCGTGTTGGTGATGTTGTATGAACAGCCAAGAGGGGACACCAGGTTGGTCGCTATCAAACGAAAGCTACCGCCTGCCGCACCTGTAGTACCCATACATACACCTTTTTTGAGTATACATGGGAATGTGATGTATGACTTTTATTATCAGTCTCATACAGACACGCCTTATCTTGAAAAAGAGATCTATCAGCATACCCTTCAGACTACATTGGATATCCTGGTAAAAGACCGTTACCCGCTTCACCTGACACTTAATACCAACAGAGGAAATTCTTATCTGTTCAGGGATATTACCGGTATTAATTTCCGGTACACACAGCAGGATTTCCGGCAGTTGTTGTTAGCGAAAGCGCGTGACTGGGATGCCGGAAAACGCAAGCAGATACAGGAGCTTGAAAGATTGAAGGTGAAGCTGGACCAGCAATGGGATGAGTTGAACAAGCTACGGTATTGGTTTAATTCACCTGCACAGTTACAGCGGATGGTGGAGTTGAAGGAAAAGGCTTTCCGGCAGCAGGTCAACGATTCGTTGCAGCGGGTATTAACGCCGGAAGGATATAAATCTACTATTTCAGGTATGGTGCGCAAAAGGGTAGATAGTCTGAAATCTGCTATAGAGAGAGATTCCATTGATGATCGTTTTCTGGCGCTGTATGAAGAGAAGAAAAAAAAGCTGGACTCGCTGGAGAAAACGTTTGCCGTAACGGAGAAGTTGTATGCGAAACAACAGCAGACCTATACAGCCAAAAAGGGATACCTGATGGATGTATTGCAACACAGTAAAAACCCGCGGGAGCTCATGCAGGACCTGGAAGCGATGAATCTACCGGACAGTATTTTACCAAAGGGTTATAAGACGTTGCTGGCCATAAAATCGGCAGGAATAGGACGTACTATGGTAGACTATTCCGAATTAACCGCTAAAAATATCAGTATCACCGGGGGGCAGGCTGAGTTTAACCCATCCTACTATATTGCCTTTGCAACCGGTGCTGTGGATTATCGTTTCCGCGATTTTATTGTAAACGATAACCGGATAAGACAATATCTGAATATTATCCGGGCCGGTGTGGGGCAGCGGGATGACAATCATATTATCCTCTCTTTTTATACCGGTAAAAAGCAGGTATACAATTTTAATACGACTGCTCCGGGTAATGGTGCAGTAGAAATGCCGGACTTTCGGATCATGGGTATGTCGCTGGAAGGCCGCTGGCAGATAGACCGGAATAATTACCTGATTGGAGAAGTGGCGAAATCATCATTGCCTTTCTACGAGCGGAAACAGCAACATAGTGGTTTAGGTAGCAGCATGGCCAGTTTCGGAGATCGCAGTAATGAAGCTTATGCTGTTAGCGGTTTTTCTTTTATACCATTGTCGAAAACGAGGGTCAATGCCATGTTTAAGCGGATGGGCGCCAATTTCCAGTCGTTCAGTTTGTATGCTTCAGGAGCTGCACAAAATGCATGGATGATAAAAGTAGACCAGCCTTTCTTTCAGCAGCAACTGATAGTTACCGGTAGTTTGAAACAAAATGTGTACACCAGTATTTTTGAACACAGCAGTTATCGTAGCAGTACAGTATTTAAGAGTATACAAGCCACTTTCCGGAGGAAAAAATGGCCGGTAGTATCTGTAGGTTATTATCCTACTTCCCAGCTGATGAAACTGAGTGATGACCGGTTTGTAGAGAACCTGTTTTATACGATGTCCGGTACCGCGAGTTATAATTATCAGTCCGGCCGGGCCAATATGAATACCATTTTTTCAGGTACCCGGTTTTATAACCGGCAGGCAGACAGTAATTTTGTATACTTCAATAGTACCAACCTGTTGCTGAGTCACACTGTGTTTATAGGGAAGTTTACCCTGAACGGAGGATTATCTTCCGCTACTAACCAGGACTATGCCTTATATGGAGCCGATGGGGGAATTCAATACAGGATTACCAACTGGCTGGAGATTGGCGGTGGTGTTAAATATAATTATCAGACAGTATATCAATTGCAGCAAACCGGCTATTCTGCCAATACGAGGATTAATATTCCGAAGGTGGGAGAAATAGCGCTGATGGCGGATAAAGGATTTGTACCAGGTGTGAACAGGCAGCTGGTATCCAATGAAACCGGCCGATTAACCTATACCAGAGTATTTTAAAAATATTGTATGAAAAGATCCCTATTCCTGTTGTTAGCCATAGGACTATCCTGGCGTGTAGCCGCCCAGGTTAGCATGACGATACAGCTGCCACCGGCGGGCGTGATGCTGAAAGCCCAGCTATGGAATATTGTGGTGGTATCTGCGTCCAATGCGCCGTTGAACATACGTATCACAATGCGTCTTACTGACCCGCAGACTAATCAACCGCTATTGACCGGCATTACCCGTACTATCCCGTTGAATAAAGGCGCCCGGCAGCTGCAGTTGCAGGATTTTATGCCGGTGCAGTATGAATACCTTTCTGCCGCGATTGATCGCAGCGCCAATGGTTTTCTTCCTGCCGGTAATTATATGGCCTGTTACAGTATGGTAGTAGAAGGCGATAAATCCGGTAACCAGCCCGGAGAGGACTGCATCCCGTTTACCATTGAGCCGGTGAGCCCGCCGTTGCTGAATATGCCGGCGAACAGCAGTGAGCTGGATACACGATTGCCGCAGTTTTCATGGATACCACCGGCTCCGTTGAATTTGTTCAACGATCTGAACTATGACCTGACCTTGGCAGAGGTATATGCCAATCAATCTCCGGAGGAAGCCATACAGCAAAATATTCCGGTGTATCGGGCACCCGGGCTGCGGAATATTTTTGCCAACTATCCCTCCGGCGCTGTGCAGCTGGATACCGGCCGGCAATATGCCTGGTCAGTTACCGCGCGTAATGGAAGGTTGTTTGCCGCGCAGACAGAGGTGTGGACTTTCAGGGTAAAGTCCTTGCCTCAACCCGGTCAGGAACCAGCGGATGCTTATGTGGAGTTGAAAAAAGAGTTGGATGGCGCTGTAGTGAGAACTGGACGGATACTGCATGTAAGTTATACCAATGAAGCTGTTGACAGTACGCTGCGTTATGAAATCATACCACTGGAAACCGGTCAACGGCCGGTAGATGAAGGACTGTTGAAGATTATACGCGGGCATAATCGTTTCGATGTGCCATTGGAGCGCAGTGGTTTATCCAGTGGGCGTTCGTATCTGTTTCGCTTGCTAAATTCCCGTGGAGAATACTGGCAGCTGAAATTCATCTACAACAAAGGAAACTGATTGAAACCGACACCCTATACCTATAAAATAAAGTGAAATGATACTGGCGATTGCTGAAAAGCGGAAGAAAGTAATAGCGTGCTTTCTGCTGGCAATAATGTATGCAGAAACCGTGGTACCGGGCTATGCGCTGGCGGGAACGCGTGCTGGCCGGTGGCCGGTGGCGGTAACGGGAACGTCCGTACGTGAAAGGATACCGTTGCTTCCGGATTTACCGGAGCATAGAAAAATAGCGCCTGTGCCTGTGGAAAAAGCAGATGGCGGGCCTACGCAGCCGGAGGCTACGTCTTTTACCTCAGTAGGAAGTGATAACATGGTAGATCTTTTTACCGGCGATTTCTCCTACGGCATACCCTTGATGGACGTGGGCGGATATCCGTTGGCGTTAGGCTACAACAGTGGTATTTCCATGGACCAGGAAGCGAGTTGGGTGGGACTGGGATGGAACCTGAACCCTGGTTCCGTTACCAGAAATATGCGTGGTATTCCGGATGATTTTAATGGAGAAGACCAGATCACCAAAACGATGTCTATCAACCCTAACGTAACTACGGGAGGGACATTGGGGGTAACCACTGAGTTATTTGGGTTTCCCCTGAAGAAGGTAGGAGAAGTAGTGGTGGATAGTATTCAGGGTGGTTTTACCGCTTCTGCCAGCGCTTTTTATAATACCTACCGGGGCTGGGGAGCCGAGGTGGGCTTTAGTACGAGCCTGAGTGTAGGTATACAGGGCGCCGGTTCCCTGACAGCGGGGATGGGACTTTCCAACAGTACCTCCGATGGTGTTAGTATCAGTCCCAGTCTGGATGTTCAGACTTCTACCCTCAAACACAGCGATGGAGGCTCTTTTATCGGTAATGTGTCCATTGGCTCTACCTATAACACCCGCTCCGGCATGAAAGCACTGCAGTTTTCCGGTGGCGTAAGGATGTTTACTGAACAAAATAGAAAATACACTTTTACCGGCCTGGCTTCCAGTAAGATTTCCTTTGCTTATCCCAGTGCTACGCCGGCTATCGGGATGCCCTATACGAACAGTATGTTTACCGGTAAACTGGCGTTCGGTTTTGAAGTGAGTGGTGTCCACTACAATATATTTGGCGTGGGTTATCAGCTTAAACAAACGATCGCAGCAGGGGATCAGACACGCAAGTTACCCGCATTTGGTTATCTGCATTATGAAGATGCTGCGAGAAGACCCGAAGCGTTGCTCGATTTCAACCGGGAGCGGGAGCTGCCTGTTAAAGAAGCGCTGAAAACCATTGCTATTCCCGCTTACACCTATGATGTATTTTCGATCTCAGGGGAGGGTACCGGCGGCATGTTCAGAGCCTATCGCAGCGATGTTGGTTATATGTACGACCCTTATGTAAGAACGAAGGACAATTCACTTACCGGTGGGCTGGACTTTGGTCTTGGTGATCTTTTCCATCTTGGCGCCAACCTGGATATGACCTCTTCCAATACCACCACAGAAGCATGGCAGGCAGACAATAAATTGGCCACACAATTGGCTTTTACCTCTTCGAACCTGAATTATGAAGCCTCTTATTTCAGAAATCCTGGTGAGATGTCTATTAATCCCCGAGCATTTTATGATGCGGTAGGTGGAGATGATATAGTAACTGCACAACTTTCCGGTGACGCGAGCCGGAATATCGGCACTACGGGTAATCTTTACCGTTATAAAAACGGTGAACATACCGGTTTGTTCCCCATCCCGGCAGGTAAAGCCCGTAAGGCAGAGCGGGACAAAAGGACGCAGCTGATTACTTATCTGAACGCCAAAGATGCGAGTGAAGCAGGGTTAACCCGGTTCATTGAGAACTATAAGGAGAACCAGTATACGTTTGATAATTGTAATACGAAGTATGCGGGTGATCCGGAGGAGAAGCGGGGGATGTATACTGAATATTGGGGTAAAGACGGACTACGCTTAGGAGATTGTATTCAAAGTGGGAATACCTTCTGGGGGGTAGATAAACTGAGGCCATTGGCGCCTTCTATCAATATACCAAGGGGCTATTTTTGGATGATCAATAAATACCGGATGCGAGCTCCGGCGACCGGTGTTTATAACGTTTGGGCCCAGTTTAATGATCGTCTGTACATCAAAATAAATGGAACAGATTTATCCGACGTTGCGCGGGATTGGAACGGAAGAGAGGAGAATCATGACGAAAACTATAAAATCAACCTTGAAAAGGGAAAGATGTATGATGTGGAGGTGTATTACGTCAACACAGACGCAGATGGTTTTCTGGATGTTAGATGGCAATGTGGTAATGTTTCTGTTACGGATGATGATATTTTCCAACCTAATCCCCCGGACAACTTTGATGTAGTTCCCGGTAAATTGAATAAGGAGAAACGCATAAACAGCTTCCGTAAGCCGCATCATATCTCCGAAGTGAGCGTGCTCAATGGAGACGGCAAACGATATGTATATGGGTTACCTGTTTATAATTTCGCGCAGGAAGAAGTGACGTTCTCGGCGGATAAAGCCAATGCCAACGCGGCAGAAGGTGTTGTGGATTACAATGCCGTCAATGGTAACAACCGTGATGACTCCACTACCAATAACAAGGGAAATGAACACTACTTCAGTAAGGAAGTAATTCCGGCATATGCCCACTCTTTTCTTTTAACCGGTATCGTATCGCCGGATTATGTAGACATCACCGGGGACGGTATTACAGATGATGATGCCGGAAATGCTGTTAAGTTTAACTATACGAAAACGGCAGGATTTGATAATCCTTATAAATGGCGGTCTCCCTATACGAAATCCGCTACCTATAATGAAGGCCTGAAAACGGACTGGCGGGATGACAAAGGCAGTTATGTATATGGTGAAAAAGAGCTTTGGTACCTGAATTCCGTTGAGTCTAAAAATATGATTGCCATATTTACACTTGCGGACCGGGATGATTTACTGCCCATTAACCGCGATGGGACCAAAATATTGGGCAGCAAACAAGTTAAACGACTGAAAGAAATCAACTTATATGTAAAAGCGGAGTACCTGAAAGATGCTGCCAATGCTAAACCGGTGAAAACGGTCCATTTCGATTATACGTATGAGTTATGTCCGGGGGTGAACGGTACAGGAAATCCTGCTGGTAAACTTACACTGAAAAAGCTCTGGTTCTCCTATAACGGAAATGAAAGCAAGACCAATGATGCCCGTAACAGGCAGAATGCTTATGAATTCCACTATAATGGCAACAATCCGGGATACAACAGTAAGTCGTACGATAGGTGGGGTAATTATAAAGATCCCAGGCACAATCCGGGCTATACAGATAACAGCCCTATCAGCAATGTGGAAATGCCCTATGCCTTACAGGATAGTGTTCTTGCTGCCAAAAATGCCGCTGCCTGGACGCTGGATTCTATCAAGCTGCCTTTCGGCGGCCGCATGAAAATTACGTACGAGTCGGACGATTATGCCTATGTGCAGCATCGACGCGCCGCCAAGATGACACGGATAGCCGGTTTCTCGGGTTCGAGGCCGAATTCAATCAACGATCTTACCGATAACCTGTATGATTCCAGATTTATCGGTTCTTCGGATAATATGTATGTGGCTTTTGATGCGGAGTTGCCTGTTACTTCCAATAAGGAAGTCTTTGATAACTACCTGTCGGAGTTGCACGATACTGTCTTTTTCCGGTTGCATGTGAAAATGCCTTCCGATGCCTATGGATCAGGATATGAGTATGTTCCCTGCTACGCTTTTCTCGACAGCAATGATTATGGTTTTATCAACAATGGCAAAACCATCTTTGTCAAGTTACGCCCACTGAAAGCGAATGGTGATGAGGGCGGGAAGTATAGTCCATTGGCCAAGTCTGCTGTACAGTTCCTGCGACTGAACCTGCCTTCCAAAGCATTTCCGGATTCTGAAATGCCGGATATGGACTTTATAAAAGCCATACAGGTGATCACCGAATTGGGAATTAACCTGCCGGCCAAGCTGAGAAAATTTGATGCAACCGCCCGCAGCAATGGCTGGGCTATGAAAGTAGATCTGAAACGTTCTCACGCCAGGTTAAATGATCCGTTATATAAGAAGTATGGTGGGGGCCTTCGTGTAAAACGTATAGAGGTTTATGACCACTGGAATGCCATGACGGGTCAGAAGGAATCGAAATACGGTACAGAATATACCTATACCACTACCATTCAGGCAGATGGCAAGGAAAGGCAGATCAGCAGTGGTGTAGCTACCTATGAGCCTATATTGGGCGGAGAGGAGAACCCCTGGCATACGCCGGTATTGTATAAAGATCAGTTGGCATCATTAGCGCCAACGACGGTTAGCTACGTGGAAACACCACTGGGTGAGGCTTTCTTCCCTGCGGCATCTGTAGGATACAGTAAAGTACAGACGAAGTCCATTTATTCCAAAAATGTCCGTTCTGCTAAAGGATATGAAGAGACCTGTTTCTATACCAGTTATGATTTTCCAACCATTGTAGCCAATTCAGAAATTGAACGTCCCTACAGCAAAGCGATGTATAAGCCCCGGCTGGGCAGTGTGCTGAACGTTGATGCTGTTTATTACCTCGCGCTTAGCCAGGGTTTCAAAATAGAACTGAATGATATGCATGGCAAAATGCGGTCGCAGAAATTTTATACCGCTGGTAAGTCGCCGCAGATGATTAAATCGACTACCTATTTCTATAAAGTTGACCGGGAAGATGCTCTGCAGAAGCACCTTGACAATGAAGTACTGGCTATCGATAAATCAGGTAACATAACTCCTTCCTTCATTGGCAAAGACGTGGAACTGATGACAGATATGCGTCGTCAGACATTTGAAAGTGTTGCGGCTAACGTAGTAGTGGACCTTGACGCTTTCAAGATTGGTTTCCTGCCGATACCTGTTCCCTCCTCGTTTCCCATGCCGGAGAGTGAGCAGAATATCTTTAATTCTGTTGCCATAACAAAAGTCATTCATCGTCATGGCATCCTGGAAAGGGTAGAAGCCATTGAGAACGGGAGCAGGGTGGTGACCCGTAACCTGTTGTATGATGCAGAAACAGGGGATGTGTTGTTGACTTCGATCCAGAACGAATTCGGGGATTCCACCTATCAGTTCAGTTATCCGGCTCACTGGGCCTATGATGGGATGAGTGGCGCTTATAAGAATATTAATACCACCGCTAAAAATGTGTATGTGAAAGGGGGGAGAGTTGAAAAGGGACTGTCTGCAGAGGAGGTGAAACGATACTTTACTTCCGGTGATGAAATTATCACTTATTCCCGTAATCGTGTAGCTGGTGATGAGTGTGATTCCGTATTAGCGACTTTCCCCAGCTCCGGTAAAATATGGGCATTGGATGCGAATGTGCTCAATGGCGGCGCTCCGGATATTTATTTCGTGACAGCAGATGGTACGCCCTTTACCGGCAATGATGTAACAATGAAGATTATACGTTCCGGCCGTAAAAATATCCAGGCCCAGATTGGTACAGTGACGATGATGAAGAGCCCTTTGGTATGGAATAATGGGGCATATCAGCTGGAGATTAACAAGGATAAACAGATTCTCAGCGCTTCCATGACAGAGTATAAACAGAACTGGCATGTAGAAGATAAAAAGAATTCATTTAAAGAATGTGCTTACAAATAATTTAACGGAGATGAATACACGTATAATAATCATATTGACCGGGTTGATGCTGTTGTTCGTGAGCGGATATGCACAGATTGCGCCGGTAAAGACCGATATGCGGGGGCATTGGGAAGTTACCAGGCTTGTCTCTACATTGTTTAGCCAGGGAGATGATAAGGTGCTGGAACGTAAAGTTTGGACTACCGGAGATTCTATCCGTATGGCTGGCAGCCAGATCCCTTTGTCGCTTTTAGTGGAGGATGGAGAATGTACCATCACTGGCAGCGGAGGGGTCGAGAGAGATAGCTGCAGATGGGAGTCTTATGTACTGGTGTTATGGGAACCCGCCAGGGATGGGCGTGCTCCCCTGCACTATAAGAGCTGGCAGTATTCCATTACCGAAACTCTTCAACTGGAGGTGGACTTGCCGGCAGCATTTTACATGGATGACAAACGCAAGATACCTGTTAAGCGGCAGTTTAGATGTGTCTATAGCCGGAAATAATGATGATGTACTGGTGTAACAAATGTATTGTATGCAAAGAATCAGATTATATATTCTGCTGACGTTTTCTGTTTTGTGTTTCCTGGCAGGAAACACAAAAACCTGGGCACAGTGCGAAAACTGGAATATCCAGACGCAGATTGACAGCGCTACCTGCATAGCCAATGGCAGGATTGCCATTACATTAACAGGATCGGATAAAACGAACTTGGGGAGTTTGTTGTATAGTCTTAAACCTATCGGTGGTATCACTGAGGTAGTAAAAAGTACAAGTTCGGTATTTACGACGGTGTCTCCTGGGACTTACGAAGTATTGGTAGAGGCGGTTTGTAATGGAATTCCTGTGTCTAAGTCCGTGCAGGTACGCGTTCCGGGAGTTGCGAAAGAACTGCAACTGTTCACATCGTCAACTCAGCCGACTATCGGTAAATGTGCGTTTGGTGAAATTGAGTGTCGTTTGGTAGATGGAAATGCTCCCTTTACAGTGAGTCTTTTAGATGTACCAGCTGCGTATACCGGTCCACGAACATTTACTACAAGTAACCGCGTATTTAAAATCCCGAATTTAAACGAAGGTAAGTTTAAAATTTCTACTGAGGACGCTTGCGGCTCATTAAAGATTGTGGATAGTACTAAAGTAGTGAAAGCAAATTTGTCAGTGACCAGATCCCTTTCTATATCCGGGGATGTAAATAACTGTAAGGTCTATGTCACCGGGACTCCTGTTTTTTACGACAGGAAGGAACTTAGATCACATTTTACCTACACTTATTCTTTTGGCAATGGCCCAATCGAGAATTTCCGCCCTTTTGAGGAGAATACTATAAAAAAGGATACAGTTATGCTGCCTCCTGGCACAACGATGAAGGGAGTATATGGGCAACCAATACGGCTTCACATTAAATCGGATTGTGGAGACACCGCCTATTACGATTCATGGTTTTATGAAGTAAATATAGCCAATGATTATAAGCTCGAATGTAACGGTAAGATTGATTATTCATATAAAATAGGTAGAGCAGACCTGCTTTGTTTTCCGGTATCTATAAAAATAACAAATAATGACCGGCAGTTATCCTATTATGATACCCTATGGTCCTACAGTACCAGCACCATTTTGCGTACGATTGAGAACATGGATCCTGGTTACATTTCAGCCGAAATGACGGCGGCAGATGGTATGAAATTGACCACTGGCATAACTATCTCGGCCGATGCGTTATACCTGGTTAGATTATTTGATGACTTGGGTGCGATGGGGCAGGAGGGAGCAACCAACTTTGGTATTTTTAAGCAGGGAACATGGGAGAAGAATACTAAGGTGGAATTGATAAGCCCTTCCTACATGAAATATTATAAGGATTTTGGGGATAATCCGCCATCACCCGGATACTTTTACATAAGTGAGTCAACGGATACATCTCCTCAATATTTTACGCCTGGAAGTTATCTATTCAGGATAACTGATTCCTGTGGCGTTCATGATGTACCCTTTGTTGTAGCAGAAAAGGATGTTTACAGATATAACTGGAGCATCACCAGTCAACAGACTTGTGGCGGTTTGAGGATAACACCAAATGGAACTAAAACATTTGGAGGAAGGACTGATAGTGATGTTTATTATCGCATCGTTGACGGTCCTGACCAAAAATGGGCTATTATAAGAAATGGCGGGAGTTTTACCGTCTCTGTACCGGGTAGCTATAGAATTGCAATCGGAGCGAGTCCGTACCCCGGTGACCGTATTGTTAACGTAAAAAAAATTCAATATAACCTGCCTAATGAACTGAGTATTGACCGCCGCACCACGCTAGGTTATGTCTGCCCCGGGGCTGCTCCTAATACGGGTACCATTCGTGTTTTTGCGGCAGGTGGTTATAGCGGCCTGAACACCTATACCTATAAGCTGGCAGAACAAGGTAAAGGTAAGGACGGTCCGTTCCTTGATAGCAATACTACCGGTTACTTTACATCCAATAGTCGTTATTCACTCATGAAGAACACCAACTATTCCATCAGGGTAGTGGATAACTGTGGAAATGCTATCGTCCAGGATGTTCAGATTCTGGACTTCGCCACCTATCAAATCATCACAACAGACAAACCCATGTTCTGTGTGGGTGACACTGCCTATTTGAAGGCAATTAACCTACCCACCAGCGCTAAACAATACCGGTGGGAATTTCCTAATGGCCAGATAAAAGAAAGTATACAAAATCCGATTATTTACAATATTGATTCTTCCTGGGCTGGTAAGTATAAGGTTACTATCAACTCCGATTTGTGTGGGCAACCTATTAAGGGTGAATTTGATATGAAAGTGGCACCCTATACCGTCCGCTGCTATAGCGCAGTAACCGATACCAGTGTCAATCCCTATATCCACGGTTTACTCGGCAACTGGCGTCCTTTCCGCAGTTATGTCTACTACGGCGCCAGGGCAGAAGCGGATCCGGGGGTGAAAACGGATATCCGGAAAGACGGCGCCTACAACGACTTCATGAACTTCTGGGAAAAACAGACTGCTTCCTGGACGCCCCGGAAGGATACCACCCGCTGGGTATGGAATGCAGAAAGTACCGTTTTCAGTAAAAAGGGATTTGAATTGGAGAACAAGGATCCGCTGGGAAGATATAACGCCGGGTTATATGGTTATGACGGTGCTGTACCGGTAGCCGTAGTACAGAATAGCCGTTACCGTGAGTCAGGCTTTGATGGCTTCGAGGACTACAGTTTTGTGGCTGGCAACTGTGGAGACGATCCTTGCCCTGTAGGCCGTCATTTTAACTTCTCCCGTTACAAAAATAAATTATCCACGGAGCAGAGCCATACCGGCCGGTATAGCCTGAAAGCAGCCAAAGGCGACAGTATTATGTTATCTGCATTGGTAACTGACAGTGACCGGCAATTGACAGCGCCGGACTTCCAGCAGGCAGAAAAATGTAACATGACGGTACTAAAGGCAGTGAGACTGAATCCCGGTGTATTGGTTCCTGATTTTTCACCGGTAGCGGGTAAACGTTTCCTGTTTAGTGTATGGGTAAAAGAAGAACAGGATTGTAAGTGCACCACCTATACCAGTAGTGAAATCACGTTATTGGTAGGCGGCCCGGTGAGGGTTACTGCTACGGCACAGCCTAAAGGCGCCATCATCGATGGATGGCAACAATATGAAGGGGTGATTGACGTGCCGAAAGGTTCCACCGCTTTTAACGTGGTGATTGTACCTAAAAATAACGTGAACGTATATTACGACGATCTCCGGATCCATCCCTACAACGCCAACATGAAGTCTTTCGTGTACGACCCTGTAAACCTGCGACTGATGGCCGAACTGGATGAGAATAACTATGCCACCCTCTATGAGTATGATGACGATGGTACCCTGATCCGGGTAAAGAAAGAAACGGAGCGTGGTGTTAAAACAATTAAAGAAACCAGGAGCGCACTCCTTAAAGAAACCGCGCAATGATGAAAAAATCCTTGTATACCCTATTTCTGTTGCTGGTGATCGTTTATGCGGCGCCGTTATATGCGCAGCCTTTGCAACGCGATACCGGCGGACTGGCAGCTGAGATGGCAGTCATGTTTAAGGTATATGCCAGTAAACAGTATGCTTTTGATATGCGCTATACTTTTGCCTCAGCTCTCAAACCGGAGAAGATCGTTGATTCCACCACCGGAAGGCTGGAAGTAGCTGACGGGCAGTGCTATTATACCATGGGAAACAGCATCAGTATCACCAATGGCCGGTATAATATCATCCTGCAATCCACCATGAAAAAAATGCATGTTTCAAAACCCCGCAGTGGTGATCAGACCTTGAAAGTGATGCAGGCGGGGTTCCCCGTTGCAGCAGTAAAGAGCTGGTCTGTTATTCAGCAGGATAATGAACGGAGCTTCCATGCAGAATTTCTCCCCGGTCTTCCGTTTATATCATTGGATGTAAAACGGGATATGGCCGGCGGTTATCTGACAGAAATGCGTTATCTCATTCCAGCTAACCAGCTACAACGTTTTGGCAGCGGGCATAGTAACGAAGATGAGGAGTTTGGCGACTATGCCATTGTGCGCGTTACCTATACCCAGGATAAAAAATATAAACCTGATATGGCTGTTTTTGATGAACTGCGTTATTTCCGTAAAACGGAAACAACGCTCGAGCCGGCGGCGGCGTTTAGCGGATACCAGGTATTTAAAGCATCCCCAGACCTATAGAAATATATGAAACCTATTTTGCTGAAAGTAGTATCCCGCTTAAGCTGGTTGTTACTGCTACTGTTGATGATGAACAAAAGCCAGGCGCAGACTGGTACCGGTATCGTATTGAAAAAATCACTGGAAGGCGCCCGCGGTCAGCTGGTGAAGGATTCTGTGGTGGCGATACAAGACAGTATTTATTTTGATGCCGGTCTTACTCCCAAGTTAGATACCCCTTATCTGGTACGGAATATTGTTACATTCCGGCTCAATGAACACAGCAACTTTTACATTGGGGTACCTTTTACAGCTACGCTCAAAGCGCGTGTTTTCTATACCGGCGCTACCGGAGGCGAGAATTATACCGATCAGGATTTTGTGATTAATTATGATACGGCCGGAACATATACCATGCGCCGGAGCTTTGTGTTCAACAATGCGCATAAGGTAAGGGTGCAGGTGATGGGCATTACCCATACCGCAGGGAAAGATATTTCCCCTGTGCTGGTGCTGGACAATGAGATGGAGGTGCATCCCAAATATAAGCTGGAATGCAACCTGGATGCGGTGAAGGAAGTATATCTGACAACGCCGGATGTACCGGAGCCGGATGAGCTAGTGGTATCCTGGCCGGCGATTCAGGGGGCCGATGTATACGACCTGGAGTGGGCCTATGTAGATTCGAGCGCGCTGGAATCCGGTCGTTACGGTAACCCGGTCATGGCTTCAAAGATTTTCGCCAACAATACGACACGCGTTACCGTACCGGGCAATACCTATGCGATACCGCTTTTGTATGATAAAATAGGCGTGCTGTATTTCCGGGTGAGGGCGGTGCAGGAGAAGAGTAATGATGTGCGCTGGGAGACGGCGTGGAGCAGCAGCTATAGTTCTGGTTTTGGTAAATTTATTTTCAATGGTCATCAATCAAAGTTAAACTGGCAATCATCCATTTCCTTCGCGGAAGACGGTAAACGCAAAGTAGTAGTACAATATTTTGATGGTAGTCTTCGTAGCAGACAGACGGTTACCAAAGAGAATACCACCAATACAATCACGGCTGCTGAATCTTTTTATGACTATCAGGGAAGGCCGGTCATTCAGGTACTGCCGGCGCCTACGCTGGACAAGGTGATCAAATATACCCGTAACCTGAACTCCGCCCTGAACCGGCAGGAATACGACAAAGACCAGTATGATTATCTGGCCAGGGAGGAAGATTTCCTGAATGCCGCTGCCGCACCTATGGATACCACCAGTGGGGCTAACTGGTACTATTCCCCGGCGAATAAGAACAATTATCCCTTAAATAAATATATTCCGGACGCGGAAGGTTTTGCTTTCACAGAAACTTCCTATACCCAGGACAATACCGGCCGCATCAGCCGTCAGAGTGGAGTTGGACCTACTTTCAAACTGGGGAGTGGTCATGAAACAGAGTATTCCTACAATACGCCCACCCAGGAGGAACTGGATGCCATGTTCGGGACAGAAGTAGGGCTTAGCTCCCATTATTTCAAGAATGCGGTGACCGATGCTAATGGACAGGTGTCCGTGAGCTATACGGATATGCATGGCAGAACGATTGCTACCGCGCTGGCAGGCCGTGCAGACAACCTGAACCTGGAAGACCTGGATAACAAAATATCAGAGCATGTAACCGATAGTTTATCCGGCGCCGGTAAAAACACCATCAGCGAAAGAGGACTGGAAAGTCAATATGCCTTGCTGGTGCCTAAACCTGGCGACTATACGTTTAGCTATCAGTTGACCCCGCCGGTATTAAAGAAAAAGGATTGCAACGGGCTGGAGCATTGTTATATTGGTTCTTATGATCTGAAGATCACCATCACCGACGACGCCTTCAATCAGCGGTTGGGTGGAGAGCCTTATGTGATCACCTTAAAGAACTATAACGCGCTTCAGCTGACGAATAATTGCGAGGCACCTGCGCCTATCACGGCGACGTTTAAGAAGCTGTTACCCAAAGGTTCCTATATCGTCACCAAACAGTTGATAGTAAGCAAACAGGTAATGGATTTTTACCGTGACAGTATCTTTCTGCCGGGTAGTGAGTGCATCACGATGGACTCGCTGATCCGCAAAAAGAAACTGGAATACCAGCAACTGCCCTGTGGCCCTGCTTGTGGTACCTGCGATAGCGCGAAGATAGAACAGGATGATATATTGAAGGCCATGTTGCAGGATGTGTCGCCGCCATCCGGCCAATATGCCAGATCAGCGGAGGCAGACAAAGTGTATTCTATCTTTTACGGAACTGGTCGTTATAATCATGAGAGCCTTCAGTATCTGAATGCAAAAGGTGAACCAATGACAGTCACAGATCCGGTAACCGGTAAACTTGTTACTCCCCAAACATTAACCCCGGCGGATTTTGCCAATGCTTTTCAGCCCTCCTGGGCTAATACCCTGCTCCGTTTTCACCCCGAATACTGTAAGCTGGAGGCTATGCGGCGTATTGAAAGCGCGCAGCGGTGGATTAAGGATTTTGAGAAAGTAGATAGTTACGCGGAAGCCAAACAGAAAGGTTACCTCAACCCGATGGGAATGAGTGAGATGACGGTTTTCCCTATTGTAACGCCAGACCCGCTGCCCGCACCAGCCGCAGCGAGTATGAAAAATAAGTTGAAGGTGTTTCAACCGGGATACTCTCTTTGGGCTGCTGCCACTCAGATGGTGATGTGTGTGAACAAAGCTCCCGAGTGTGCCGAGCATTACAAGAATAACGCCTATGCCTTTAACGATAGCATCATGTGTGCAGGTGACCTGGACATGGCCTGGCGGAGTTTCCGTAACCTGTATCTGGCTTACCGGCGCCAGTACATATTGGAATGGCTGGATGGGCAGCAGTGCCCCTATGATGCCAGAACAGTAATCAATTGGGGAAAAACAACCCGTTTCAATAATGCGGCCGATGCCGCCAGGCAGGCTAATATACCGATCACGGTCAAGGATAGGCAGGAGCTGGAGCGCCAGATGGATAGCCTGTATGAAAGTAACTGTCGCGCTTATGTGGCCAACTGGGTGAAACAACTAGCCCCTTGTAAGTATGACACTACAGCGCTGAAAGAGATCATGGAGAAGATGGTGGCGGTATGTAAGGCTGGTTCTGACAGCGCCCACCCACGTGGCGCCAGCAGTGTAAGCCCTGCGGCTAAGAATCCGCGCTATCATTCTTTTGAGGAGGTATTAAAAGACTATAATGATAAACATGAGATCACAGATCCATTAATTTGCAATACCGAATTAATCACTATACCCAGACCCTATGACAAGCAGGTGGCTATGGGTGATCCCGGCAAATATACCCGGCCAAAAGACTGCGAGTGTGAAAACCTGGCAAATCTGAAGATGGAGTACCAACAGCGGAAAGGAAGTGCAGACACTACACTGGCCGCCTACTTGAAACGGGTAAGGAATATTAAAATATCCCAGTATACACTGGACCAGGTGATCAATGCCTGTAACGAAAGTAAAAACGACCATTGTACCTATTACTCCAAACCGATCAGTATCCCGGCCTTCCTGGATTGTGGGGTGGCGCCGTCTTGTGTTCCTTGTAAGGTAACGGACTCACTGGTGACAACTTTCCAGCTCACATATCCCGGTCTGAAACCGGCGGTGGGTAGCGTGGATTCTGTACAGGTGAGCATTAACCTGTTGTTTGCGAAGTATATGAATAACCGTTTAGGTTATACCATGGAAGCCTGGGAGTATTTGAAATTCATCGACAGCTGTGGTAAGGTGCCTTCCGGCAGCGGTAAGATGGTCTGCGTACCGGGTAGCGCCGCCTCCAAACAACAGGTGCGCACGTTTATGAATGGTAATGCCAGCATTTTCCGGGATGTCCGGGTAACATCCGATAATGGTTTTGTCATGGCCGGTTCTACTACTATCAACAACATTGTGGCCGCCTATATCGTGAAAACCAACGAGACCGGTGACCTGCTTTGGGGCCGGACTTATGGTGGCGATATGTACGATGTTTTCAACAAGATCACGCCCACCCGCGATGGCGGTTACATTGCCATTGGTACCACCAACTCCAACTGTTATGATAACGGGGCCATGCTGGTGGTTAAAGTAGATGCCTATGGTGATGTGCTCTGGAATAAAGTCGTTGACTTTGGTTCGGACCATGGTGGTGAAGGTAAAGATGTGTTGGAGACAGCTGAAGGAGATATTGCACTGGCGGGTCTTCGCCGTACCGGTACAGCTGCCACCGACTGGGTAACCGGTGTACTCACGAATACAGGGGAATTACGCTGGATGAAACAAACCGGCTCTTCTCAAACCCGTAAAAATATCAGTCTGACGGAAAGGGGGAATACCCTGATTGCAGCCAGCTCCATTATGGAAGGCAGCGATTACGATGCGGTGATTTTGAAAATCAATAAAGAAGATGGTCAGCAGATCAGTTCCCAGCAATATGACATTGACGGTAAAGCCAATACTACCGGCAATATCCTTGCTGCTTCAGATGGTTACAAGTTAGCCCTGAGCAGTGGGAACAACAGTGTCCTGATGGATATTGCTGAAAACGGCGGTATTACCGCTGCCCGTCAGCTACCGATGCCGGCAATAGGGCAAACCGATCCTGACTCCTGGACCATCGCCGCTACAGCCGATGGTGGCGTAATAGCCGCTCATGCCAATATCGATGCTTACTGGTATAAGTTCAATGCAGGTAACAACCTGGAATGGAACCGCCGCGGTGTTATCAATGGTCAGACCGAACAGGTGCGCCGTGTGGTACAACATCCCGACGGTACCTACGCTGCCGCTGGTGAATCCCAGGCGGCTAAAAATCATGGGCTGCTGATGCGGGCTAATAAAGAAGGTCGTACCGGTTGTAATGATGCCACGGAGAATATCGTTGTTACTGATATAAGGAGTAATGTGGTGCTGAAAGCCCCTGCAACACAGACTACCGTCAACCTCAATACCAACAATATCAGTACGGTAGCGCTCAGAGGCCTGTTGACAACTCCGATCATCACTGCCCAGGGTTGTCCGGGTATCGACAGCTGTTTCCTCGTATACGACGGACCGATGCTCTGTGGTAATGTTACCAGCGCCTTTGAAGAAATAGAAGTACCGGAAATTACGGCTTGTTCAGACACTACCATCATGTCGGAAACCAAGGGTATGGAGTTGTACTTCATCTACCGGGATTCTATCCGTAATGATTTTGATATCGCCTATATCAGCGCCGTTTTGGGGGCGGATAAACTGGAGCAGTTCGCGGTATCCTATACCTCCGCAGAATACCAGCATACGCTATATTACTACGATCAGGCAGGTAACCTGGTGAAAACGGTGCCTCCAGCCGGTGTGAAAATTGACCGTTCAAAAGACTGGACAGACCGGGTAGCCAATGCCAGAAAGACCGGTCAATCGCTTACTCCGGAGCATGGACTGATCACCGACTACCGGTATAATACCCTCAACCAGGTGGTGGCACAGCATAGCCCCGATGGTGGAACTTCTCATTTCTGGTACGATCGTTTGGGCAGACTGGCGGTTTCCCAGAACCTGCAACAGGCGCAGAATAACGCATACAGTTATACGTTGTACGACGGATTAGGCCGTATTACAGAAGTAGGGGAGCTGCTTAGCAGTTCGCCGATGAATGATGCCAT
Organism: Chitinophaga qingshengii; assembly: GCF_014529935.1. Taxonomy (GTDB): domain Bacteria; phylum Bacteroidota; class Bacteroidia; order Chitinophagales; family Chitinophagaceae; genus Chitinophaga; species Chitinophaga qingshengii. The sequence goes on along the minus strand of NZ_JACVFC010000001.1, from coordinate 1,139,819 downwards.
CAGCAGAAGTGCAGCCGATCTGGCGCAGTGGGTATTAAATGCCGGCAGCAACCGGTCACAGATCACCCGTACTGTATATGATCTGCCTTATACAGGCGACGGACCTATCCTGAAGGCGACCAACCTGCGTAACCGGGTTTCCTGGAGCGCGGTATATAACAGTATTACCGATACCCTGCCTGGTAACCAGGCATCCGCCAGCTTCTACAGTTATGATATTCACGGTAACGTACGTACGCTGGTGCAGGAATACAATAACGGTCCCGGTAACGATGGTAACCGTTTCAAACGTATCGATTACGGGTATGACCTGGTTAGCGGTAAGGTGAATAATGTCAGCTACCAACGCGGCATGCCGGATGCCTTCTATCACCGGTACTCCTATGATGCTGAGAACAGGCTGACAGATGTGGAAACAAGCCGTGACAGCGTGTATTGGGAAAAAGACGCGAGGTATCAATACTATAAACACGGACCACTGGCAAGAACGGTGATCGGTCAGCAACAGGTACAGGGCCTCGATTACGCCTATACGTTGCAGGGCTGGTTGAAAGGCGTGAACAGCACCGCCCTCACACCCAGTTTTGATATGGGCCATGATGGGGCTGCCAACGGCATTACCGCTAAAGATGCGTTTGGTTTCTCCCTACATTACTTTGGTGATAACGACTATAAGCCATTGGACCCGGCTGTGAAGCCATTTGCTTCCGCGGGAGCCGGTCTCCCTGCCCTGTATAATGGTAACATCGCCGGTATGACCGTGAATCTGCCGAAAGCAGGGGTACCGTTGTTCTATACTTATACCTACGATATATTGAACCGCCTCAAAGCAATGAAGGCGGCGCATAACCTGGATGTCACTACCAATACCTGGTCTCCCATAACAGTGGATGATTTTGCAGAGCGGATTACCTACGATCCGAATGGTAACATCCGGGACTATAACCGTAACGGTAATAAAACATGGGCTGGTAAGCCCCTGGAAATGGACCAGTTGAGTTACACTTATACTAATGGTACCAACCGGTTACTGCATATCAAAGACCAGGTAGCGAAAGAACAATACGATATCGATATTGATAGTCAGGATGATAATAACTATGCCTATGACAGTATTGGTAACCTTGTTCATGACAAGCAGGCTGGTGTTTCCATTAAATGGAATGTTTATGGTAAAATCAGCCAGATAACCAAAGATGATAACACGCAGATTTATTATACCTATGACGTAGCTGGCAACCGTATCAGCAAAAAGGTGGGAGACCGTCTTACGCGGTATGTGTGGGATGCTTCAGGCAATGTGATGAGCGTGTATGAATCTGGTAATACAGCTGTTAATAACGGTCACCTGACACAATCAGAAACGCATCTGTATGGTAGCGGTAGACTGGGGATTAGTAATTTTACTACCTTGGTCGATAATCCAGAGCCACCTACATCTGTGCGGCTAGGTACACTGGGATCAGGAACTTTTACTACATTTACCAGAGGAGATAAGTTCTTTGAATTGGGTAACCACCTGGGGAATGTTCTGGCTACTGTAGGAGACGACAAACGAGCAGTTGCCGGTACAGGCGGCGTGATTGATCATTACGAAGCGAATATTGTATCTGCCCAGGATTATTATCCGTTTGGGATGATGATGGCGGGTAGGAAATGGAGTGCGGGTGGTGGATATCGTTATGGATTTAATGGGCAGGAGAATGATAATGAAGTGAAAGGAGAGGGGAACCAGCAGGATTATGGAATGAGGATTTATGATCCGAGAACAGGACGGTTTTTGAGTGTAGATCCTTTGACCAAACAGTACCCACATTATACACCATACTCTTTTGCGGGAAATAAGCCAATTGCCTTTGTTGATGTGAACGGAGCCGAAGAGGGCCTTGCTTCTCTATGGAGTCGATTTGTCCGAATGTTTATTTCAGTTCGAGGTAATCACTCAAACGATCGGGAGGCAGAGGCAGAACGGCAGTCATCATTAGCGAGTGGGCGTGCTGCAGTCGCTGATATAGCCGAGAAATCGGAGAAGGTCTTAGAACTACAAGGGAATTTGGTCGCTTTCTTTCCTGGAGGAAGTACGTTATTTGCTCTGATAAACCCCAAAGCCACTAAGAAAGATGTAATGGTGGCAGGAGGGTTAGACGCTGCCGCAGTTCTCCTGCCGGGTGTTAAACTTGGCAAACTTAAAGGTACCCTTCAGGACAAGTTTATTAGTAACTTTGACAAAGCGGCTAAAAAATTCGGAACGAAGTGGGCTGATTTTTCATCTTCATGGGAGATTCATCATATAATACCCAAAGGGTTGGCTGATCATCCATTGGTTAAGAAATTAACAAAAGCTGGATTGTTTGATATTGAAGGACTTGAGAATGGTACAATTCTACCAAAATACAGTTCAACCAGAGGTTTGACAGATGGTATGCATGCAAGTCATCCGGAGTATAACAAGTATGTGGCAAATACGTTAACATTGATAAACGACGATCTTAAAAACTCCATAATCACCTTAGGTGAAGCTCGACAGAGAGTTAGCAAAATGAACGAAAAAATTATCAATGCTTTTGAGGAAATAATGCAAGATCAAAATAAAGTTGATAAAAGAATAAATGAATATTTTCGAGAGCTAAATGAATCAGGAAGAAAATTATAATGCTATGATACAAGGTGATATTTATCGCATAAGTTATTCTACAGATCCGTTAGAAATAGGGGTCTTTCCGCAAGCTAGTTTTAGCTATTTTGAAGGTGTCGATTCGGACGATATAAGCTATTTTTCAGATTTGTCTAAAGTGACTAGTGGGATTAAAGTTGTGGCAGGGGCAAATTTTACGGATTTTTTAAATGTAATCGACTGCGGTTGCCATGAAGGACTTATATGTAGTGAAGAAGCACTGTTGTCGATACAGGAACTTAAGCTTCCTCCTAAACAATCCTTAAGGATTAATGCATTAAATAAAAAAAAGTTGTCAAGAAGTTACTGGGTGAATTTATTTGATCATAATTTTTATGATTTTATAGATTATGCTAAGTCCCGGTTTATAGCAAAAGGTTTTGTGGATAGCGATATATTGATAGAAGAGGAGGATAGGCAGCGCTTTGAGGAAAGATATTTGCAGATTAAGAGGCAAAGTCTATTTGCGGTTTACCCTGATGAAGTGTATTTGAAAAAGGAATTAATTGATAAGGTTGATCTGTTTTCGTTTCCTAAGTATGGAATAGATTTGTATGCCACCGCAAATTTTTACCGTCTTTATTTGGAACGAAAGATGTCAGGACTACAATTCGAGCCAATTAAATCTTTCTTTTTTTATTAGATTTAATGTGTAAAATACCTTATGTATTTCCATTGTCAGCGTTCAACAAGAGTCATGTCGTATAAGAATGCTTCGATATGCTTCAAATGTTCTAGAGATTTAACCTTGCAATGTAACTTCCTGGAGAAAAAAACTCTGAGACCTTTTTTTTTATTTTGAAGATATATCAGGAAGTATAAATAAACAAGTATATCCCTATTTCCTATACCATGAAATTTCTATTCCCATTCATCACCATTGTTCTCTTAACCGCCACCACCCGTGCCCAGCAGATCTACCAGATCCGCGCTGACAGTGTCCGTATTTACAACGTCTGTGACACCGCTGAACTGATTCTCGAAAACCGGACGCAGGGCACGCTGGGCTTCCTATTCAACAAAGGTGGGGGCCGTACGGAATTCCGCCGGCTACGCCTGGAAAAAATAGGCGACTCCCGCATTGCCATAAGCGGACAGGATACGATAGACCTCCGGACTTTAAGTGGCATCGGTGGTATTGAAAGCATTTCCCGCCAGGGAGATGATATTGTTTATATCAAAAACGGACAGTCTTACAGCGTATATGCGCCATTACCTCCATTTGTCTTTGTTCCGCATAAGGGAGCTACCGGTGTGGAAGGTTTTGCCAACAACCAGGTGGTTGGTTTTGATGCTTATGACTCTCCGGATATGCCGCCTGTAGCGGAACGGCTAAAAACAGCGCCATTAGAGGCCAGGCAATTTTATACGGGGCATACTGTCCTGTCAAATGGCCGTGGATACCAGATGGCGGTTAACTGGGACGGTGAAGAAAGGGGTGTCCTGGGGGCATTTCTCCGGAACAAAGATGACACCAGGCAGACCTGGGGGGCATGGCGTGAGTTATTGTTTAGAGACGCTGCCGACAACGGGTACATTAAAAACGATACCGCCAAACAGATTGCCAACTTCCAGATACAAGGGCAGGGAGCCATTGTAAATGACTACGTTTTTGACAATGAAGCCTATCATATGGGTAATCTGGAGCTAAGGTCTGCTAATAACCCCGGTATCGGTTTTCACCGGCCGAATCGTTTTGGCTGGACGTTATATTCAGATGATTACCTGCGTCTCAAAGGCCGTGGTAATCATGGAGAGGATGTTACCTTCTGGCATTCCGGTAATGCGCCCCGTCCCCTGGTGCAGCACAATTACAGATTACATCCTGATGATGGTACCAGCGCGGATTATTTTGCACAAGGCGCTACGTTTTCGTATGGCGCCAGTACCCCCTATATCGGCCCTTTATTATCATTTGGAGGATTGAACGGAGGATATGATTGTCAGATTAATGCAGATTATGGAAGTAGCGGGTTGATTGCTTTCCGCGTACGAAATGGTGATCGTCAGGCATGGGATACCTGGAGACGGTTTATACATGATGGGGAAGTAGCCACCAAAGGAGCTAATATGGTTCTCCGGACGGAGGCCAATGGTTACCTCGGCCTGGATAACTGGATACGTGTAGCGCCTGTTACCGGTATTTATACTGCTGCCGGCAGTCACTTTTATCCCAGAACACCCGTGATCTGGTCATTTAGACCAGAGGCGGGCAACGCTGAGATGTTCCTGGAGTTACAGAATTCAGGTGGATATAGCCTCGGCGGATTTTACGCTGATGGTACGGGCAATATGGGTATTGTTAACGCGTTGGCGCAGGGATACCGACTGAGAACGGACGCCGCTGGTAATGCCTACGTAACCGGACAAGTCCAGGCAACCTCTTTCTTTCAAACTTCATTAAGAAGCCTGAAAAAAGACATACAGCCGTTACCGTATGCTGCCTTGCCGGTACTGATGAAAGCCCAGGTCCGTTCGTTTAAGTTCAAAGCTGACAGTACCGGGAAAACCAACATTGGTTTTATTGCAGATGAAGTGCCGGCGGAGATAGCTACACCGGGAAGAAGTGGAGTGGATCAGGCGAGTACGGTAGGCTTACTGGTAAAGTCAGCACAGGAACTGAATGAAGAACAAGCTGTTTTAAAACAACAGTTAAAAGATTTACAGCAACAGCTGAAAGATATGCAGCAGCAACTGAAACAGCAGGAACAGCTTATTCAGCAGCTGCTACAAAAAAAATCCTGATCATCCTATGAAACATATTTTTTCATTGTTATTACCCATCCTGCTGATGCAGGGCGCCTATGCACAACTACAACCTGCCACATTAGTGATCGGCCTGAATGTGCATAAAGTATGGGTGGCGCAGAATAATTATCTCGTTACCCATAATGAAATCCGTCAGAAGGTAGCGGAGGGATATTTTACAGCGTTGAACCTCGCGGCGATTCCGCAGGATAACGCCTGTATCACGTCCGCCAATGCGAAGTTATGGCTGAGTATCGATGAGACAAAGTTGCCTGCTAATGGCCGGTTGCCGGTATGGCAGGAACTGGTTCCTAAAGCGGTGGCGCCGGTTTGCAATGGTTTTGATCAAAAGGTTATCAATGGTGTGTGTGAGACGGCGAAGAAGACACTGTGGAACAGTGAACTCATCATAAAGAACGGAAAAAGTTACTGTAAGCTTACGTATCGCTACAAGTTTAGTGATGGTAGCTATTTTGAGCTTTTTGAATATGGAGATGGTTGTGAATAAAATATTACCTATGAAATACTTCTATTTACTGATGGTAGCAATATTGCTGGTACAGGGTGCCCATGCTCAACAAATTTACCAGATCCGGGCCGACAGTGTCCGCATATATAATGTTTGCGATACTGCGGAACTGATCATAGAAAACAGGACCCAGGGTACCCGTGGATTCCTGTATAACAAAGGCGCCGGCCGGACTGAATTTCGCCGGGTACGATTAGAGAAAATCGGTCAATCACAAATCGCCATCACCGGACAGGATACCCTGGACTTAAGCACGCTGCCGGGTATTGGCGGAGTGGATACGATATACCGCAATGGAGATAATATTACCTATATAAAGAGAGGATTGACGTATAACGTGTATGCTCCGGCGTTAAATGTGAGTGAGGAGGCGGTGCCCAATACTATCCCCCGGCGTAATCAATACGGACAGATATTCGCTACCCATTTTAATACGGATACTCCAATAGAGTCTGTTACTCCTATAAAGCTCTTCGGTAGCTACGACAATTATATTCGGGCATTTAATGCCGAAGCAGTGCGGAATTTTCTGGGTCCTGAAACACTTCAAAGTATTACAGACAGGGGGTATACGCTAACGAATAATATTCAGTTCCTATCCTCCAGGAGCGACTCTACGAATGGGCTCTACTGGGGATATAATACAGATACCTGGAAAATATTTGTCGAATCATTTCAAGACACGCCGTCGGGTAACCTGATTTTTGAATCCAGAGATAACGGGGACGAAGGATGGATATTCAGAAGCTGGGGCTACGGTGATCCTGTTAAAACAGATGTACTTTCATTAGCCTCTAACCGCTTTAGCTATATGGGAAAGCCGGTGTGGAATGGCTGGAACCTCAATCGGCCAATAGGACAATCCTATTTTAGTATACCAGCATCAGATGGTATGAATGCCGATCATTTTTACCAGGGATCTACTTTTTCTTACATGAGTAATACTCCATATCATGGACCGCTATTGTCTTTTGGTGGGTTGAACGGTGGTTACGATTGCCAGTTGAATGCCAGTTATAACGAAACCAATGAAATTGCTTTCAGGGTAAGAAATGGAGATGCGAATATCTGGAAACCCTGGTATAAAATATGGCATGAAGGCAATCTTTCGGTAGCCATAAAAGGAACCAACGTTGCCATTAAAACGGACAACAACGGTCATCTGGGAATAGAGAATTGGGTGCGTGTAGGAGAGAATACGGGGCTTTATACACCGAGTTACCGATACCTGTTCAACGACAGTCCCAATAGCTGGGCAATCCGCGCCGAGCAAGGGGTTGTTAATTCAGTTTGGCTTTCCCTGCAAACAGGCGAGGGCGCCGAACGTGGTTGCTTTTATGCAGACGCCAACAATGATATTGGGTTTGTTAACGGTGGTACCCATACCTGGAGACTAAGAACAGATGCTGCCGGCAACGCCTATATCGGCGGCCAGATGCAGGCAACTTCTTTTTATCAGACTTCGTTAAGGAGCCTTAAAAAAGACATACAGCCGTTACCGTATGCGGCATTGCCTATCCTGAAAAAAACACAGGTACGGTCATTCCGGTTTAAAGCAGATACCACCGGTAAAGTAAATGTAGGTTTCATCGCTGATGAAGTGCCGGAAGAAATATCTATTCCCGGCAGAGGCGGAGTGGACCAGGCCAGCACAGTGGGCCTGCTGGTGAAATCCGTGCAGGAACTCAGTGAACAGAACGAAGCTTTGCAGCAACGGGTAATGCAACTGGAAACCCTGTTGAAACAATTACTGAAGGAGAAGAAATGATTGTTATGAAGAAATTACTATTGTTGTTACTGACCGGATGGACAAGCACACTTTGCGCCCAGCAAATCTACCAGATCCGGGCTGATAGTGTCCGTATTTACAACGTTTGCGATACGGCGGAACTGATTATTGAAAACCGTACACAGGGAGTTAACGGCTTCCTCTATAACAAAGGTGCGGGCCGTACGGAGTTTCGGAAAGTACGCCTGGAAAAGATAGGAGATACCCAAATCGCTATAACGGGACAGGATACACTGGATCTGGGTACACTGCCAGGTATTGGTGGTATTGATACGGTCTACCGCGAAGGTGATAATATCGTTTACCGTAAACGCGGAAAGCTGACCCAGGTATATGCACCGTTCTCGCCATTTTATGTTATCCCGGCAGGACAGACCTACGGCCCCGAAATTTTTAACCCCTGGAAGGTAACGGGTTTCGGGGCGTACCACTCTCCGGATATGCCACTTACCTCAGAGCAGTCGACAGGGATCAGCCCGGCTACACGCGACTATTACGTGGGGCATACGGTGCTGGAAGGCAATAAGGGATATCAAATGGCGGTTAACTGGGACACGGAGGACCTGGGTGTAAGAGGCGCATTTATCCGCGGAAAAGATGATAACCGCACTACCTGGAGCCCATGGCGGGAGTTGGTGTTTAAGGATTATGCGGATAGGAAATATCTTACCAGCGAGGGAGCACCGCAATATATATGGAATCAGAAAAATACTGCACAAAAAGGAGCGCTCTGGGTAAGCGATCACTCTATCGTGGGAGGCACTACGGGCATCGGTTCTGTTGAACTATGCCCCGGACTTACCACCGAGTCTGGTTATATCAGCCTTTATGAACCATCCCATAAAAGAGTTGGGTATATCGGTGCAAAGCAGGACAGAATGTTCTACAACGCTGAAATAGGTAATCATAATTTCGCACAGCAGATTGATTGTGATCAGATGGGCCGCTTTAAAGGCTGGTATAACAGCGGAGAAGGTAAATCCATGGAAGTTGGTACATTCGGTGGCGGCACCTATCTCCAGGGATATGACCGTTCTGCGAAAACGTATCTTCCCACTTATCTTTTGGGAAGTGAAATCAACATCTCCTCCAATACACCGGATGAACGAAAGATATTTGGCCTCCGTACCAATACCAATGTATACAATTTTGGAAGCTGGATTCTGGATGGAAGTTGGGGATACTGGTCTGGACTTAACTTTTCCTATGGCAGCAAAGTACCTTCTATTTTATTTGATAAATATAATAATGGTGGATTCTATCAACAAACAACGCAAAAATGGATACTGTTATGGAATGATAGCATACAAACCTGGACAACAAATGACAACGTCTTATGGCATGCCGGGAATCTCAATCCCCAGGTCACCGCTGTCGCCAATAGTGCTGCACTGCGTGACGGCAACGGCAACCTCACCGCCAACGGCTTTTTCCAGGGTTCCAAAGCTATCCTCAAAAAAGATATCCACCCGTTTAGGGAAAATGCCTTGTCATTGTTGAATAACGTGAGCATCCAACAATTTATTTATAAAGATGATAAGGAAGAAAATGTAAGGGTCGGTATCATTGCGGATAACACTGACTGGCATTTTTCTACCAAAAAAAGAGACCGTTTCGATACCAACAGTTCCCTGGCTATCACGATGAAAGCTGTACAAGAACTTAGTGCACAGAATGAAGCCTTAAAACAGGAGGTGGCTGAGTTGAAAGCATTGGTGAAACAGTTGCTGGCAGAAAAGAAATAATGAATCCCTATAAATGAGAACTATGAAACGATGGTGGTTATTATGTTTGTTAATTACAGGATGGAACACGGCGCTTCACGCGCAGCAAACCTACCAGATACGGGCCGACAGTGTCCGGATATACAGTGCCTGCGATACGGCTGAACTAATTATTGAAAACCATACCCAGCATACGCAGGGGTTCCTGTTTAATAAAGGAATGGGCCGCACGGAGTTTAGAAAGCTACGGCTGAAAATGACGGGGCCCAATACCTTGTCTATCGTGGGGCAGGATACCCTGGATTTAAGTCCGTGGGGCGATGAGCGTTATGACCTGAAAAGTACCAATTACTGGAAGATAAAGGATTCTACCATCGCGCCGTTTCAACAATGGCCTATGTTTAAGGTGGTGGGTTATGATATTTATTCCGGTTTGGACATGCCCCGTTTATCGAGGCAGGCGTTTCAGGGCGTCGGAAATATGCGGTACTACAATGGTTTAATGGTAGGTAACGGTAGTACAGGTTTTGATATGGCGGTGAACTGGGATGGCGAACTATGGGGGCCCAATGGTGTTTTCTTCCGTGTAAAAGATGATACTAAACCGCATTGGAGCGAGTGGCGGGAGGTTTTATTTAAAGATTACGCGGAATCCAATTTTATCCAAAACCAGAAAGACAGCGCCCAAAAGATGGCCCACTTGTGGATCAGCGGTACGGCAAAAATCGAAGACAGCGTGGTATTGGGAAAATACAAAAATACCCTGGCCGGCGATGGTGTGTTATCTACAGATACTGCCGGTAATCTACGACTGAAGTTTATCACCGGCGGCAACAATATATATACAACAGACGGAGCGCTAACGGCCGATAGAACGCTGGATGCAGGCGGACGTTCGTTGCTGTTCCGGGCAAGGAACGGTATGACGGATTCTTCGTATATGCTTATACGTTCAACAGGAGTTAAATTTGGTGCGGTTGCAACAGGTGGCGTTGCTCAGCTGGAAGCCGATAGGAATACCGGTGCCCGGATGAGCTGGTCCCAGGCCGCTAATGCTTTGCTCTTTACGCTGGATAGTTCGAGGATTTCGTTTGTGAAAGAGGTAGGTGCCACCAAAGACACACTTCTCTATGTCAGCCAGTATGGAGCCACAAAAATTAACGGGGAATTGGAAGTACTGGGAATTTATCAATCTTCTCAACGCAAGCTGAAAAAGGACATTCAGCCATTTGAAAAGTCTGCGTTAAGTATCCTGAATAGTGCGGCTGTACAGACATTTAAGTATAAGGCCGATAAGAATGCCATTACCCATATCGGTTTTATAGCAGAAGATGCACCGGAAGAAATGGCGGCGCCACAACGCCTGGGTATTGACCAGGCCAATACTGTTGCCCTGTTGGTGAAGGCTATGCAGGAACTGAATCAGAAAGTAGATGGCCTGCAACAGGAAATTGGTTCTTTGAAAAAGGAACTGGCTGATCTGAAGGAAAAACAAAAATAGAAACCATTAGCGGTCATACCCTGCAAGGGTGTGGCCGTTCGCTCACGGCACATACGGTCCTCCTGTCTCTCCCCAGCCCCATCTCGGCATCGGCTGCTGTTCATCCATTTCCAATGTATTTTCCCGCGAATTAATCACCGCAATACGGGTTCCCCATTCCAAATATCCCACAAAAGCCGACCGGAACTCCGGATCATCCGGCATACCCAGCTCATCGGCGGTTTGGAGTAACAGTTCTACCCATCTTTTGCGGTGCTGCTCGGTAAGATGTTTGCCCAGGTGTTTCTGTACCATTTGATAGTGAGATCCTTCGCCCTCGCTGTAAGTAGTTGGCCCACCGAATACTTCTGCGATGAAGTGCGCCACATGTTGCTGGTGCTGCGGGCTCATGTGTTTAAAAACAGGCTCCAGTAAGGGATCTTGCAGTACTTTGCTGTAAAAAATGTTAGTCAGGTTCTCAAATGCGGGCATGCTGCCGGCCCATTCATATAAAGTAGGAATTTTTTTATCGGCTGCCATCTTGTTAATTTGCTGTCAAATGTAGGGAAGATAGGTGTGGGGAGCAACAACTTACCAAAAAGTAGGGAACCGTATGATCACGTTGCATGATAAAAAGTATACCTGCCCGGTGGACGTTACCCTGGGGTTTATTGGTGGTAAATGGAAACTGCTGATATTGTCGCATTTGCACTGGCAGGAGCAAAGCAGTTACACGCGTTTAAAGGAAAATTTACCGGGCGTATCGGAAAAAATGCTCAGCCAGCAGTTGAAGGAGCTGGAACGGGATCTACTGATAACAAAGCAGGTAGTTTCAAGGAAACCTTACCGCGTGATGTATTCCCTGTCGGGAGAAGGGAAGTCACTGGCTCCCCTATACGAATTTGTGAGTGAGTGGGGCGTCCGTTATCTGAAAAAACACGGTATCGATTATATACAGGACCAGCATTTATATAAATAGTTTGTCATCCTTCTACAATACCTTTTACCAGGGCTCCCCACTGGGCTTTGGATAGTCCCAGGATGGCGCCTATACCGGTTAATAAATTTCTCACCTTGTCCAGGAGCCGCCGCACACCGGTATTGGGAATTTCGTTTCTGCCATAGACACTTGCTTTTATTTCCAGGCCGTTTTTCTCTACAATAAACGAACTGGTAGCATAATGTTTAAAAAAATGGGCTGCCTCCCGGTCCGCTGATTGTGGCAGCGGCAACGGACGTACGCGAATACCGGTATAACGTCTTTCCTGGCTGAGGATTTCTTCGATCTGTACCCAGTCGTAACCCTGACCGGTCTGCGTACGCGGACCAGGGAGACTGATACGGATATAATCGCCTTCCTGTGCCCTGCGGTTCAATAACGCCCCGGCAGGGGTAACCAGCTGGAACCGGCCGCTGAGAGGTCCGCTGAGCAGGTGCCAGTGATTGATGTCGAGCAGTCTGCGCCGCGCCACTTCGTATAGCACGATGGCTGCTTCTTCACTGCCGGTACGATGACGATAGCTGGTATTGGATTGTCCGCCCTGATGCTGTGCCGGAACGAGTCCGCTTGCTGCTAATGATGGCCCCATAATTCCACAGATTGATACCTCCAAAAGGCTCCAACAATTATGCCTCCACCCATTGTTTTACCTATCTCAGCATGGGACAGGATAGTTGCCCTGGAATTTTGTTCTAAATTACCTTTCATATTACTGCATACTAAAATTCCACGTTATGCCGGAAAAGCCAATGATAACATCAACCAACAGGCTGCCATAGCCTGGTTCCATAGAAGAATATTCGTCGTATAACCGTTGCTGTTACACGGTGCTGTAGCCCGTGCCGGGACAGTTGTGCCTGAAAATTGTCCGATAGTCGAAAATTTATTGTCTAACCTAAGATTTCACGTTATGTCTAAACGTTATGCACGTCTACGGCAATGGCACCGCCGTGCCTGGCTATGTGGTCTGTTGCCATTACTGTGCTGCCAGCTGGTACTGGCCCAGCAGAAAAAGATTACCGGCATCGTATCGGATTCCGCATCGGGTGTGTTAACCGGTGTTACGGTGCAGGTAATCGGAAAATCGATCGGTACCCAAACCGATGCAAAGGGCGCCTATACGATTATGGCCTCGCCTGGTGAAACACTGGCTTTCCGTTTTATAGGTTATGAAGAAAAAAGAGTGGTGGTGGGCAACCAGCCGGTCATGAATATTCAGCTGCAGTCCAATACGGCAGGCTTGAGTGAAGTGGTGGTCATCGGCTACGGTGCCCGGCAAAAGAAAGACCTGACCGGTGCGGTGGCTACGCTGAACAGCAAACAAATGCAGGACCTGCCGGTAGCGGGAGTAGACCAGAAACTGACCGGACAGATTCCCGGCGTACAGGTCAGCACTGTTTCCGGTACCCCGGGCGGCGGAGCGGCCATTAAAATCCGCGGTTCCGGCTCTTTCGGCGCCAGCAGCGATCCGTTGTTTGTCATCGATGGTTTCCCGATCGCAGCCAGCTTCGGCCAACAAGCCAGTCCGCTGGGATTCATCAACCCGGATGATATCGATAACATCACCATCCTGAAAGATGCTTCTTCGACGGCTATCTACGGTAGCCGGGGTTCCAACGGTGTAGCTATTGTTACTACAAAAAGAGGACAGCGGGGCAAGCCGTTGGTACAGGCCAACAGCTACTATGGTTTCCAGGAGGTGCCGCAGAAAGGCCGCCCGCAGATGCTGAATGCGCGCGAGTTTGCCCAGTTCAGAAAAGATATCATCGTGGATGATTTTGCCTCCCGCGGACAAACAGCGACCGATGCGGATATCCCGGCTGAATACCGGAACCCGGAGCAGTACGGCGAAGGTACCAACTGGTACAACACTGTACTACGCAAGGCGCCGCAACATAATACAACCGTCAGCGTTAGTGGCGGTTCTGACAATACCCGCTATTATTTCTCCTTCGGGTATTTTAAACAGGACGGGGTACTGCGCTATACCGGCTATGACCGCTACACCGTTAGGGCTAATATAGAAAGTAATATCGGGCGGAAAATAAAAATAGGCCTTAACCTGGCGCCTACCTATCATACGCAGTCTGTCAATGATTTTGAGAACGGTTTTACAGACGTGCTAACCCGTAGCCTGTGGTTAAGTCCACTGATACCGGTATACGACAAAAACGGCAACCGCACGCCCTATATCAATTCGCCCGGTATGTTTAACGCGGCCAATCCGCTGAATTCCCTGCAATATGGCGCTACCAAAATCAAATCGCTGACAGGACTGGCCACGGCCTATGCGGAATATGAAGTGATCCCCGGACTGAAAGCAAAAGGCAGTTTTAACGTAAGCTACGGTAATGGATCTACGTTTGTCTTCAATCCTTCTTTCCTGGGTGGGGTGAACAATCCGCCGCCCAGTATCCCGAATTCTTCCCAATCCAAGGCCAACGGCCTTAACTGGCTGGGGGAAATGTTGCTGACCTACGACCGTACTTTCCATAAAGATCATTCCCTGAACGTGGTACTGGGTTATACAGCGCAGAAATCCCGGGAAGATGTGCTGGTGATCAATGCCAGCAACTATCCGGATGACCTGATAAAACCCATCGGGGCGGCGGCTACCATTCCTTCCTACTCCCAGGATGTACAGGAATGGGCCATCCTTTCTTATCTCGGGAGGATAAACTACGCCTTTAAAGATAAATACCTGTTCACCGCTACGGTCCGCTCTGATGGCTCATCCCGCTTCGGGTACAATACCCGCTATGGTACCTTCCCTTCAGCGGCAGTGGCCTGGAGAGCTTCGGAAGAACCGTTCCTCAAACAGGTGTCCTGGCTTAGCGACCTGAAAGCCCGTGTAAGCTATGGACTGTCCGGTAACTATAACATCGGCAACTATACGTATATGTCTAATGTGGTGACTAACAACTATGTGCTGGGCGGCCAGATAGCAAGCGGCCGTACCACTTCTTCCCTTAGCAACCCGGATCTCACCTGGGAAGAATCATCGCAGCTGGATGCGGGTATCGACGTGGGTATCCTGCGTAATCGTGTAAGCGTTACCGTAGACTATTACAAACGTATCACCAAAGGCATGTTATATAATTCAGAGATACCCTTGTCTTCCGGTTATACCAATGTGATCATCAATGCCGGCAAGGTGGAGAACCATGGGCTGGAGATTGGGGTGAACAGTGAAAACCTCACCGGGGCTTTCACCTGGACCACCAACGCGAACATCGCTTTCAACCGGAACAAGGTGCTGGCGCTGAACGACCGGAACGATCCTATCTACAGCGGCAGAAGCGGGGAAGGCTCCTTTACGCATATCACGGAAGTAGGGAAGCCCGTAGGATTGTTTTACGGTTACGTAGTGGAAGGGATTTATAAAGATCAGGCTGACCTGGATAAATCGCCCAAACATGTCACTTCTGTAGTGGGTTCTATTAAGTATAAAGATGTGGATGGCAACGGTATCATTGAGCCGGTGAATGATTTTGCGATCATCGGTGATCCGAATCCTAAGTTTGTATGGGGCCTCACCAATAACTTCTCTTTTAAAGGCATTGACCTCGGTATTGTGCTGGTAGGAGCGCAGGGCGGACAGGTATTAAAAACAGCTAACCAATACCTGCAGAATATCGATGGTATTTTTAATACCGACAGGAGCGTATTGAACCGCTGGCGTTCTCCCCAGAATCCGGGAGATGGTAAAACGCCTACCACCAACGGCGCCCGTGTGATTTACCGGGATGTAAACTCCTCCTGGGTGGAAGATGGCTCGTTTATGCGTATACAGAACATCACGCTGGGATACAATCTGAACAAACAATGGTTGCAGCGTACCCGCTTTATTTCACGGGCACGGTTATACGCCAGCGTACAGAACCTGCATACGTTCACCGGCTATTCCGGCGCCAATCCTGAAGTGAGCCGTAAAACAGTGTCTGGAAACGCTACCAGCACGGCATTAACGCCGGGAGAAGATTTTACCAACTATCCGTTGGCAAGAACATACACCCTGGGTATTAACCTGTCTTTTTAACAGAAAAATTGTGTTGCTATGAACAGGCTTCGTTATTTTTTAGGTATCAGCATATGTTTATGCAGCTGTGGTAAGAGTTTCCTGGACCTTAACCCGGAAACGTCCATCAACGGCGCTTCTTTCTATAAATCGGAGGCGGAGATAGAACAGGCGGTCAACGGCGCCTATAATATTTTGCAACCGCTGGGATCTGAAAGCTATTGGATTTTCGGCGAGATGCGTTCCGACAATACCGCTTTCCAGTACAATACCGCCGACAGAGGGCATGAACAATGGGAGTTTGCGGATGAGTTCCTGGTAGGCGCTACCGCCGAGTGTATCACCAATCTCTGGAAAAACAGTTACGTCGGTATTTCGAGGGCCAATGACGTGTTGGACAACATACCCAATGTAAAGTCAGGTTTCTCTGCCGGTAAACAGGATCAATATACAGGAGAAGCTGAATTTCTCCGTGCTTTTCACTATTTTAACCTGGTACGTCAGTTCGGAGGGGTGCCGCTGCGGGAGCATGCGGTGGTGGCTCCGGGCGGGTCGCTGTCTAAAGGAAGGGCTTCGGTGGACGATGTATATGCACGCATTATCGCAGACCTGACCGATGCCGCGGCCAGGCTGCCGGCTTCCTATACCGGCGCTGCGGTAGGAAGGGCCACTGCCGGCGCTGCCTGGGCCTTGCTGGGTAAGGTGTACCTTACCCGCCACCAGTATGGTGAAGCATTGACAGCATTGAAGAAGGTAACAGGTTACAACCTGCTGCCCAATTACGCGGATAATTTTGATCCGGGAAAAAAGAACGGGGCGGAATCGATTTTTGAGATCCAGTACCTGGGCTCGCAGACAGGATTGTTCAGCACTTTTATGTACATATTTGCGCCGTATACTTCCGGCAGCGCGGTTACCGGCGATACCAAGACCAGCATTAACGGCAGCGGTTCCGGCTGGAACATACCAACGGCAGATATGATCAGTGCCTATGAGCAGGGCGACAAGCGCAGGGACATATCCCTGGCGGAAGGATACAAGGCGGCTGATGGCTCTTTTGTAGCGATACCTTATGTGAAAAAATTTAATCACGGCTTTACGGAAGTAGGACGTACCAACGATAATTTCCCATTACTGCGTTATGCTGATGTGGTGCTGATGATCGCCGAATGTTTGAATGAACAGGCTTTTGTACCCAACGGAGAAGCATTTGATCTGTTAAACCAGGTGCGCCTTCGGGCAGGCTTGCCACAAAAGACTGCCGGAAATGCGGTGCCAGCGTTGAATATAGCCAGCCAGGAGGATTTCCGGAAAGCGGTGTATCATGAAAGACAAGTGGAGCTGGCCTTTGAGAACCATCGTTGGTACGACCTGGTACGTACCGGTAAGGCGGTGGAAATCATGAATGCCCACGGTGTACGCGAAAAACAACAGAAAAATTATATACCGGGCAATGCCTACCAGGTAACCGCTAATCGTTTGCTGTTGCCTATTCCACAGACTGATATCAACCTGGATAACCTGACTCAAAATCCGCAATAGTATTCTAAATTTTTTATCATGATCAGACAGTATGTTCTTTTGTTATTGTTTATCACGGTTGCCTGTACCGCACAAACAGGCCATTCGGCGCTTACCCGTTTGCGTTGTGAATTCCGTGAAAACCCGCTTGGTATTGATGCTACTACGCCCCGGCTGAGCTGGGAAATCAACAGCGATCAACGTAACCTGAAACAACAGGCTTACCAGGTGATGGTAGCTTCTTCGTTGGCTGATTTGAAAGCAGATAAGGCGGACTTATGGAACTCCGGTAAAGTAAGTTCAGATCAGTCGCTCAACGTAGTGTATGCCGGTAAACCGCTGGGTAGTGGTGATGCCTGTTTCTGGAAAGTAAAAGTATGGACCAGCGACGGGAAAGAATCGGCCTGGAGTGAACCGGCTTCCTGGAGCATGGGACTGCTGCAGCCATCCGATTGGCAGGCGATATGGATAGGCCTGGATAGCGCCTTCGCAGGGGATAAACCGACCGATACCTTTACCCGGCTCAGCGCCAGGTATCTCAGAAAAGATTTCCATCTCTCTAAAAAAATAAAAAAAGCAACCGCTTATATCAGCGGCGTAGGGTTGTATGAGTTATACCTCAACGGTGGCAAAACCGGCAAAGATGTGCTGGCGCCCGGTCCTACGGAATATAACAAACGCACGTTCTATAACACGTACGACATCACTTCCCAGCTGCAGCAGGGAGATAACACCATTGGCGCTGTCCTCGGTAACGGCCGGTATTTCAGCATGAGAGGCAATGGCTCCGGTTTACCGCCCATCACCAATTTCGGGTATCCGAAAATGATCTGCCAGGTAAATGTATTGTATGAAGATGGGTCTACCGATAAAATTGTCACCGACAACAGCTGGAAAGTAACGGCAGCAGGACCTGTGGGCGCCAATAACGAATACGACGGAGAGGAATATGATGCTACCAAAGAAATGCCCGGATGGAGCAAACCCGGTTTTAATGCCGCTTCCTGGCTGCCGGTGCAACTGGTATCCAAGCCTGGCGACCTGCTGGTGGCACAGATGAATAATAATATTCGTGTAATGGATACCGTTAAGGCACAGCAAATAAAGGAAATAAAACCCGGTGTTTTTATTTACGATATGGGGCAAAACTTTGTAGGATGGGTTCAGCTGAAAGTGAAAGGTTCCCGTGGAACACAGGTAGCGCTGCGTTTTGCCGAGAGGGTCAACGACGACGGTTCACTGTATATGGCCAATCTTCGTTCTGCAAAAGTAACGGACAAGTATACACTGAATGGTAACGGCACAGAAGTGTGGGAACCGCGATTTACGTATCATGGTTTCCGTTATGTAGAGGTGACCGGTTACCCTGGAAAACCGGATCTCGCGGCCATCGAAGGCCGGGTGGTGTATGATGATATGGCCACTACCGGCCAGTTTACCACTTCCAATGAAGTGATTAACCAGGTATATAAAAACGCGTATTGGGGTATCCGGGGTAACTACCGGGGTATGCCGACTGACTGCCCGCAGCGCGACGAACGCATGGGATGGCTGGGTGATCGCGCCGTAGGCGCAAGAGGAGAGAGCTTTATCTTCGATAATCATTTGTTGTATGCTAAATGGTTGCAGGATATTGAAGATACCCAAAAGCCTGAGGGTAGTGTGCCTGACGTCGCGCCTTCCTACTGGCGTATGTACTCTGATAACATGACCTGGCCTGCCGCTTACCTGATTATCGCCAACCTGCTGTATGAGCAGTATGGAGATGATCAGCCTATCCGTAAGCATTATGCCTCTATGAAAAAATGGATGGCTTATATGAAGGATAAGTATATGAAAGACTATATCCTCACCAAAGACACCTACGGCGACTGGTGTATGCCGCCGGAATCACCGGAGCTGATCCATTCCAAAGATCCGGCCCGTAAAACTGCCGGTGATTTTCTGGGTACGGCCTTTTATTATCATCTGCTTACGCTGATGGAACGTTTTGCTACCCTCACAGGAAATACCGCTGATGTGGCGACTTTCAAAGATTTGGGCGAAAAAGTAAAAACAGCCTTCAATAAAAAATTCCTCAACAATGATGGCGGCTTTTATGCCAACAATACGCCTACAGCGAACATTTTCTCACTGGCCTATCAACTGGCGCCGGAAGCGAAGCAGCAACAAGTGTTCCGGCATATCGCAGATAAAACGCTCCAGGATTATAAGGGGCATATCAGTACCGGTCTGGTAGGCGCGGAATGGTTGATGCGTACACTCACCAATTACGGAAGGGGAGACATCGCCTATCAACTGGCCACTAACACTACTTATCCCAGCTGGGGCTACATGGCTAAAGAAGGCGCCACCACCATATGGGAGCTATGGAATGGTAATACGGCTGATCCGGCCATGAACTCCGGTAACCACGTTATGCTGCTGGGCGATCTGGTAGTATGGTACTATCAGCATTTAGGTGCTATACAACCAGATCCTGCTGCACCCGGTTTTAAAAAGATCATCATGAAACCACTGGTGGTAGGTGATCTGAAGAAAGTGGATGCCGCTTATCATTCTGGTTATGGTATGATACGAAGCAACTGGGAGAAAACAGATAACGCTTTTAAATGGCGTATAACCGTCCCTGTTAATACCGAGGCTACCGTGTATGTACCAACGAAAGATGCGAAGAATGTGAAAGAAGGAGGGAAGCCTGTAGCGGACAATAAGGATATTCAGTTTGTGAAGATGGAAGATGGATATGCGGTGTACAAGGTAGGATCAGGGAATTATGATTTTCATGATTAGTCCTGATGGCCATGATTGGCGGAGAATAGATGTGTAGATTAGAGCGGATAAATATAACCCCCATAGGTTTTATACCTGTGGGGGTTTTGTTTGTTATGGGTTGATACGTAACGCCTCGCCCCAACTGTACCCGGTGGCCGACACTAAATTTTTCCGGATAAAATTTTTTTGTAACCGATTGGTTACTTATATTTGTAACTGAATGGTTACAGATAAAAATTAGCAGTATGCGTAGAGACGTTTTTCAGGCAATAGCAGACCCCACCAGAAGGGAAATTATTCATCTGCTGGCAGACCGGTCATTGAGCCTAAATATGGTAGCGGAGCACTTTGATGTAAGTCGGCCTGCGATATCCAAACACGTGAAAATATTAACGGAATGTGGGCTGGTGATTATCCGGCAGCAAGGACGGGAACGCCATTGCCAGGCTGATCTGCGGCAGTTGAAAGAGGTGTCAGAATGGGTAGAGCATTACCGTAAGTTCTGGAACCATAAACTGGATGCCCTGGAAGCTTTCCTGACGGAAGATGGGAAGAAAAAGAAGAAGAGAAGCAAATAATATAAACCTATAAACTACGCTTTTATGAAAAATCAGCCACTGGTCGTTGAACGGCTATTGAATGCACCTGTTAAAAAAGTTTGGGAGGCATTGACCATCAAAGAGAAAATGAAACAATGGTACTTTGATGTATCCGATTTTAAACCGGAAGTAGGCTTTCAGTTTTCTTTCGCTGCTAGCGACAATGGGGTGGAGTATGTTCATCGTTGCAGGGTCACAGCTGTGGAACCAAATAAGCGGTTGGCTTACACCTGGAAATATGATAATTATGAAGGAGAGTCGTTATTAACTTTTGAACTACAGCCGGAAGGCGATCAAACAAAGTTGGTACTGACCCATGAGGGACTGGAAACTTTCCCGCAACATCTGAAATCTTTTACCAGGGAGAGCTTTGCAGGCGGTTGGAATTATATTATCAACAATTCTTTGGCGAAATACCTGGACCCGCAATACCAGCCTGGCCCTGAAACGGAAACCAGGTGCTAGTTTGTTTAATTCTTAATAGCGGAACCTGGCGTAACAAACGCTAAGATGTAATCTGCTGATAGCTGTACCCAGGCTCCTCCGGCCTGGGTATTTTTAGTATCTTGCCGGCTATGCGCCGTTCTTCTTTCTCTTTATCCAACATCCTTTATACGCTGCTTTTTGCAGGGTTGCTGGGCATTGTATTTATCCCCGGTGGTAAAGTTTGGTTTTTGCAACAGTTGATGAAAGTCGGGTTGTTTCAGCCTGCTGTGCCCAAAAATAAGGCAGATGCTATCGCTTCGCCGGAGATGCTTTTCCGTGATGCTGTTGGAGCGCCGGTAGCTTTGTCGGCCTTGAAAGGCAAAGTGGTGTTCATTAATTTCTGGGCTACCTGGTGCCCTCCCTGCCGGGCGGAGATGCCCTCTGTGAACGAATTGTACCTGCGCTGGAAAGATAATCCGGGCATCGTATTTCTGATAGTGGATGCAGATAGCCAGCCGGAGAAGGCCGCTGCCTTTATGAAGGAGCATGGTTACCAGTTGCCCGTAGCGTTACAGGCCGGAGAAATACCTCGTAATCTCTATAGTGGTACCCTGCCTACCACGCTGATTGTTGACAAAGCAGGCCGGATCGTTTTCCGGGAAACAGGGGCTGCCAACTATAGCAGCCACCGGCTGAAGGAATATATTGAGCAGCTGATGGCGGAAAAGCAGTAGTTTTTTGTAAATTTTGGGAGCGGTAACTGCTAAACCCATATAGCTATCCCAAAATTGTTTACTTTTGAATAAATATTTCGTTTACATTATTTACTATGAAGACAGATTCATTAGCCAATAAAGTGTATGTAGAGCTGCGTCGTAAGATACTTTCCAATCAATTGGTGCCTGGCATGCGCCTGAAAGAAGATGTATGGGCCAAGAAGACGGAAGTAAGCCGTATGGCAGTCCGCGAAGCGCTGACAAGGTTGTTGGGTGAGAACCTGGTAGTGTTTGGAGAGAAGGGTGGTTACTTCGTAAAGTCCATGACAGCCGAAGATATCCGCCAGATACGGGAACTGCGTGAGCTGTTGGAGCTGGGTGCTATCCGCATCGCTATCCAGAAAATCGGTAAGCCCGAAATCGCTTCCCTGGAGAAGATCTGTGACGATTTTTCCAATATGGTGAAAAGCGGCTACATGGGCGGCGCCTGCGAAGCCGATATGAAATTCCACGAAACCCTCATTTCCCTGGCAGGTAATGCCAAACTGATGGAGATGTACCAGTCCAGCAATATTCCCCTGTTTCATATGAAGCTGGGCAAAATGCTGGTACAGATGGATGACTATGAGCAAACCGACGAAGAACACCGTACTATTCTGCAAGCCCTGAAAAATAAAGACATTAAAAAGGCGGAAGAAGCACTGGTAAAGCATTTGCTGCGGGGAGAAGTAACTACCCTGGAAGTAGAGTAACCCCCTTCCTGACAGATAGCATCTCCATATTTCCCCCTCTTTTCAATTTTTCGCAAATATTTTTTTGTTTACAAAATTTGAATATATTTGTAAACAGAGTAGCGAGCGACTGACTATTCCTGGTCGGTACCAAAGCTAACGTTATGTGAAACTTGCGGGCGGTGCCAGCGCAGCGTGTAGTCGCGCCCGTATTATCAACCTGTAATGCCGACATGTGTTCTTGCCATCAGCAGGGCAGTGAGCGGTGAATGAAACGCGAAAAACTCATCCTGCTTTTTAAATCTGTATCCGGCAGGTGATATGTCAACAGCACCGGTGCATGCCAGCCATGCGCGCGGGATTATCTAACATTTTATCTAACCAGAATTATGAAAGGAACACACCTTTACCTATTTGCAACCCTGCTGGCGCTCGTCGCAGGTCTTTGCAAACCACAAAAGCTGATAGCACAGGAGGTCAGGGAAATCAAGGGGACTGTGCTGGACAGTGCTACGCAGGCCGCGCTTCCGGGCGTTACGGTATTTATCAAAGGCACACAAACCGGCGCTTCTACCAACGCCGAAGGTCACTTCACGATCCGTGCTGCCAGTGGAGATGTGCTCTCCTTCACCTACATCGGTTATGACAAAAAAGAAACGGCGATAGGCAATCGTAACAACATTTTTATCTCCCTCTCACCAAATAAAACTACCCTGAATGAAACGGTAGTCATCGGCTATGGCGCTGTAAAGAAAAGTTCCGTGACCGCCTCCGTGGCAAAAGTGGAAAATAAAATACTGGACCAGATGCCGGCAGGCCGGCCGGAAGCCGCACTGGTAGGTCGTATGGCAGGGGTAAACATCTCCCAGTCACGCGGCCAGGTAGGATCGGCCCCCACCATCCGCATCCGTGGTATCGGCTCTATCAGCGCCGGCAACGATCCGCTGATCGTGATCGACGGCATTCCCGGCGGTAACCTTGGTATGATCAACATGAACGATGTACAGTCGGTAGAAGTGCTGAAAGACGCTTCCTCTGCTGCGATCTACGGTTCCCGTGCAGCCGGCGGCGTTATCCTCGTTACCATGAAAAAAGGGGTAGCCGGTAAACCGAAGTTTAACTTCAACGGTTATGCCGGTCTGGGTAAAGCCATCGTTCACAACGACTGGCTCACCGGCGATGATTATTACAACTACGCGGTAAAATACCAGAACCGGGAATATGCCTGGGTAAACGGCGATGTAACCCTGCCGGTATGGGGTGATGCCAGAAGACCCGCTGCCTACCAGGTTAGCGATGTGCTGAAAACCGGTCATGTTGTCTGGCAGGATGCTGTAATGCGTACCGCGCCGATTCAGAGCTATAACATCTCCGCCAGCGGCGGCACGGATAAAGCTACCTACTATGTGGCGGCGACCTATAAGGATGAACAAGGCACGATGACCAACACCTGGTTTAAAACCTATGGTATCCGTGCTAATGTAGACGTACAGGCCAGTAAAGTAGTAAGCGTCGGATTTATGCTCAGTCCCTCTTATTCCAAACGCCGCTACAACCCTTCCGAAATTCCTAACTATTCCAAATACCCTTCTTTTGTAGAAGTACAGCGGGCTAATGGTACCTATCCCACTGCGCGCGACTACTGGGGCGCCGTGGTAACCGGGCAGGTAAATCCAATGGCTACCTTACAGGGCTCTGAATATTACGGCAGCAGCTTTAGCAATATCGGTGAAGCCTATCTGAAATTAAACCTGGCAAAAGGACTGAGCTTCCGTTCCTCTGTCGGTACTACCATGGACTTCAGCAACCGCGACGAGTTCCAGGCTTCCTGGGCTACCAGCGCCGCTAAAAACTCCGGTACCGATATTACCAGTAACAATATCAATGTGCTCAATGAAAACGTGTTGAGCTACAACACTACTTTTAAAGGTGGTCACGATCTGTCAGCCATTGCCGGTGCTTCCTATCAGCGCAATGACAGCAAATCGGTAAACCTCTACGCGGTTGCCGGCAGTTACAATAACGATATCGTACATACGATGGGCAACGCTACCCTGGCGCCCAACAGCAACACACTTAAAAGTAAATGGGGCCTTATTTCCTACTTCACCCGTGTGAACTACGGTTATAAAGATAAATACCTGTTGTCTGCTTCTATCCGTACAGACGCCAGTTCCCGCTTTGGTCCGGATAACCGTTGGGGTTATTTCCCCTCCCTGTCCGCCGCCTGGCGGGTGAAACAGGAATCCTTCCTGAAAGACTTCAAACCTGTCAGCGACCTGAAACTGCGTGCCAGCTGGGGTGTAACGGGTAACTTCAATATCGGCGACTTTCAATACCTCGGTCTGATGGGCAATACTTTCTATTCACCGGGTAACGTGGTTACCAAAGGTCAGGCGCCTGTCAGCTATGCCAACAGCCAGCTGGGCTGGGAAAAAACCAAAGGTATAGATCTGGGCGCTGAACTGTCTGTGCTCGACAACCGTATCAACATCGTGTTTGATTACTACGACAAACGTACCTACGATTTGCTGTACAGCATGCCGGTGCCGGCTACCACTGGTTTCAACAACACCATGACCAACATTGGCGAAATCCGTAACCGCGGGATAGAATTTGAAATCAATACCCGCAATATTGTGGGTAAGTTCAACTGGCAAACTTCGTTTAACTATTCCCGTAACAAAAATACAGTTGAAGACCTGGGCGGTGTGAACAACGTGATCGTGGCAGACCCTTCTTCCAATATGAACTGGATACTCCGCGTAGGTGAACCGATGTTCTCCTACTACGGTTACAAAATCACCGGTATCTACCAGAATGCCGCGGATATCGCTGCTAATCCGGGTATCGCCGGTTCCCGCCCGGGTAACCCCAAATTCGAAGATACCAACGGCGACAAAAAAATTGATGCCAACGATAAACAGCTGCTGGGCAACTTCCAGCCGAAGGCCATCCTTGGAATGGTGAACAATTTCTCTTACAATAATTTTGATCTGAGCATCGCGATGCAGGCATCACTGGGAGCTAAAATGTACAACTATGAAAACCAGTTCTACCAGGGTTCCCTGCTGGGCGCTATGCGCCGCTCACTGGTAGAGAATCAGTGGTGGTCTGCCTCCGATCCCGGTAATGGCAAGGTGCCTGCCAGCGCGCTCAATACTTTGGGATTCCAGACTATGTCTGACGCTTATATAGAAGACGCCTCCTTCCTCGCTATTCGTAACGTAAACCTGGGGTATACCCTACCTGAAACGTTGATCCGCAAACTACGGGTGACTAACTTCCGGGTATACCTTTCTGCCAGCAACCTGTTCATCTTCACCAAAAAAGAATTTCATGGATATAACCCCGAAGGTTATACGAAAGGAGAGGTGAACGGCGTAGCCAGCATGCCGGGCGCTAACTATGGTGCGGAACCCCTTAGCCGTATCTACGCACTGGGATTCAATTTTAACTTCTAACCGACAAAAGCGTATTCCATGAAAAAGAACAAACTTTATATACCGGTGATACTCCTGGCGCTTGCAGGTAGCAGCTGTACCAACAGCCTGCTGAATATGACGCCGGATTCTTCCCTGACCACCAACAATTTTTATAAAACGTCCAACGATATGGACCAGGCAGTCATCGGCGTGTACAGCAGTATGCAGGACCGTAAACCGAAAGACTACCTGCTGATGGAAATGCCTGGCGATAACCTGTACATGGGGACCGCTATGCCTGGCGTAAACGACCTGGATTACCTGACGGTGAACGCTGATAATACCGCCGTAGCCGATTTCTGGGAAAAATGTTTTTATGGTATCGGCCGCGCTAACGCGGTGCTGGAGAACATTGACCGTCCGACTGATTATGCCTCCGGCAAAAAGGAACAATTCACCGGTGAAGCTAAATTCATGCGTGCTTTGTTTTATTTCGACCTGGTGAAATTATATGGTGGTGTGCCAATGGTGACTAAAACACCTACCATCAGCGAAGCGAAAAATATGCCGCGGGAATCGGCCGACAAGATTTATGAGCTGATTATATCCGACCTGAAAGACGCCATTGACCTGTTACCAGCGCCGGGTACCGCTGTTCGCGGCCGTGCCAGCAAAGGCGCCGCCACGGCGCTGCTGGGTAAAGTATATATCTACCGTAAAGACTGGGCAAATGCCAAAACCTACCTGGAAAAAGCAGTCCGCGATTTCGGTTACCAGCTGGAACCCAGCTTCGCCACCTTGTGGAGCCTGGCTTCAGAAGACAATAAAGAGATCATCCTTGGAATCAAATATACCGATGGCGCCAACGGGCACTCCCTGGGTATTGACTTTGCGCCTATAGGCGGTATTGCCGGTATCGTGGGATCAGGTAACCAGTATGCTTTTCCTTCCTGGAGCCTCAATAAAAAATACATCGCCGGTGATAGCCGTAAAGCATCCACTATTTCCGATTATGTGGTAAAGGCTACCTCTCCCAATGATCCGCCTGCATGGGGCCCTTACGTGAAAAAATATGCTACCAAATTTACCGGCGCCACTTCCGGGCAGGACCTGCCGGTGTTACGCCTGGCTGATGTGCTCCTGCTCTATGCAGAAGCGTTGTACAATACCGGCGATAAAGCCAATGCCCTGATACAGCTGAATGCAGTGCGGGAGCGGGCTTTCGGGGACGCTACTCACGATTATACCGCTGCTGATATCGCCAATGCAGACAGTTTCCTGGACATCCTGTTACTGGAAAGACAACTGGAACTGGCCTACGAAAATGAACGCTGGCCCGACCTGGTACGTACCGGTCGTTTTATGACCGTGATGACCAGCGAAGAAAGGGATTACAATCCGGCTACCAGCACTGCTACTAAAGTAACCCTCGTGCCCAAAGCCAACATGGCGGTTTTTCCGGTACCACAACGGCAAATCGATCAATATACACCCGGTGTGTTAAAACAAAACGACGGCTATTAAAATCAAATACCAATCATACGCTCAACCGTACAGGATGTTATACAGCAAAGAAACAGTTAAACGAATCATACTATGCGGCATAATGATATTTTGCAGTATGATGTCCCGTGCCCAGCATGTGACCAATGTGCGCGCTCATGGTGCCCTGGCGGATGGTAAAACAGACGACAGCAAAGCTTTCCGGCGAGCAATTGTAAAGGCCCAAAAGAATGGAACACGCAAGATATTCATTCCTAAGGGGCACTATCTGATCGCGCAGCCCATCAAACTGCCTTCTTATTTTACGCTGGAGGCCAGTCCCGATGCCTATATTGAACTGAAGCCTTCCTGTAATCAGTACCTGTTACAAAACGAAGACCAGGTAAACGGTAACGTACATATTAAAGTCACCGGTGGTAAATGGAACGGCAACGGCTGGACGCAGACACGTACGCTTCGCAGTACGGTTGATAGTTCCGCCTTTTGTTTCGGTATGTTTTTCTATAAAGTACGGCAACTCGAAGTGGGAAACCTGCAAATAGACAGTACCCGGAGCTGGGGTATCGCCTATATGGAATGTGATACCGTGCATATACATGATGTACGTTTTCAGCAGAACCCTTTTAAAGATGCGCAACGCACCAGTGCCCTCGGACAAAACGGCGACGGTGTCACCGGTGGTGGCAACCACGTACTCATCGAAAATATCTCCGGATTCACCAACGATGATATGATCGCTTTCGCCGCTGGCGGCGCGTGTTTCCAGGGCAAAATGGCCGCTTTCCCTGCGGTCGATTACCGGGATGTAACCGTACGTAATATAAATCCTGAGAGTATATACGATTCTATTCCCACGCTGAAAGGAGTGGCTTTTTATACGTTTGAAAACAGGAAGGTGAGCGATATCACCATTGAAAAAGTGCATGGTAACACCGCTATGGCGTCTGTCCTGTTTTACGGACTTTTTGATAAGACCGGTTATTTCTCCAACGTACGGGTGAAAGATGTGTCGGGCGCCAATGTATATGGCCGTTCCACACAGGCGTGGTTCCCCACGGAATACGGCATTATCTGCGTGAAACAATCGATCATTGACCGGCTGGACATCGGCCAGGTAAGCCGCGATGAGCGCCGTTATGCCAATCCTCAGTTTTCATTTGATCAACACACTGTTATCGATTCTCTCAACATAAACCAGGTAGACATCCGGCATCAGCAAATAAAAGGCAACCTATTGTTGCAAGCTGCCGGTGCGGTCATTAAAAACAGCCGTATTAACGGGGTGTCCATCGGAACCAGGGAATAGGTGAGATTTTTACATAAAATTTTAACAGCATCGCTATTATGAACGCATGGCCCAAATCATCCTCGCTTTTAAAGAGCAATGAACAATGGATACCCGGTGGGGTGGTATCGCTGAACCGTAAGTCAGATCCCAATATTTGTTTTGTTAGCGGACAAGGCAGCCGGGTAAAAGACCTCGAAGGAAATGAATACATCGATTACCAGGCCGGTTTTGCGGCGTCTTTCCTGGGGCATAACGACCCCGATGTAAACAAGGCCGTACGTGCCGCATTGGACCAGGAAACGCTGTTAATGGGCGCCGGACCTACCAATCTGGAGGGTGAGTTTGCTGAACTTTTCTGCAACAGTGTACCGTCCGCGGAAAGCATCGAAATCACTACCACCGGTTCTGAAGCTACCTATCATGCTATTCGTATAGCCCGTGCCGTTACCGGTAAAAAACATATTATCGTCATGCAGGGTGGATATAACGGCTGGCACAACGATGTTGCCTGCAACGTTATCAGCAGCCTCGCAGATGTGGGAGAGCGGGTAAGTCCGGGTGAATATCCGTTTGATTCCCTTTCTGCCGGCATTCCGGAAGAACATTCTTCCCTGGTACATGTGATCAATTATAACGACCTCGCTTCAGTGGAGTATATCCTGCAACGTTACCCGGTAGCAGGTATTTTGCTGGAGCCTGTCTTACAGAATATCGGTATCGTGAAACCGCAACCCGGCTACCTGGAAGGACTGCGCAGGCTGGCAGATGAACATGGTTTCCTGCTGATCTTCGATGAGGTGAAAACAGGTTTCCGTCATGCATTGGGCGGGTATCAGCAGTTGTGTGGCGTTACGCCGGACCTCAGTACTTTCGGTAAGGCCGTGGCGAATGGTTATCCGGTGGGTGTTATTGCAGGAAAGAAAAAATACATGGGTTATTTTATTCATCCTGAGAAAAGTAAAAAAGTACTGATCGCCGGTACTTTCAACGCACATCCGATGACAACGGCAGCCGCCATTGCCACCGTACGAAAATTAGCTTCTTCTGAATTTAAGGTATATGATCATGTAAACGCGCTGGGACAGCTGCTGGAAGATGGTTTGAAAGATGTTTTCAGCGCATCCGGCCGGCCTTTTTATGTGGCCCGTCAAGGTTCCGCTTTTTGTGTGTATTTTATGGATCATATGCCGGTGGATTATCATGATATATTGAAACACCATGATTTTGCGTTTGATAAAGCATACCGTTTGAAGCTGATTGAAAAAGGAATCTTTAACTTCCCGTTACCAATCAAACAAGGTAGTATTTCATATGCCCATACGACCAAAGACATTGAAGAAACATTAGAAAAAACCAAATCAATATTATCAGCGCTATGAAGATAACGGCGATAGAAACACAGGTTTGTCACGCGCGCATGCGCAACTGGATCTTTATTAAAATCGTAACAGATCAGCCTGGCCTGTGGGGATGGGGAGAAGCTACCCTGGAATGGCATACGAGAGCGGTGGTAGGAGCGGTGGAAGATATCAGCCAGCTGTTGATTGGTGAAGATCCGCGCCGTATCGAGTATTTATGGCAGATGATGTACCGCCAGCATTTCTGGCATGGCAACGGTATCGTGCGGGGCACCGCTATCAGTGGTATCGATATCGCGTTGTGGGATATTCTGGGCAAAATACACGGCGTTCCCTGTCATGAGTTATGGGGCGGCCGCGTAAGAGACTATATCCGCCTGTATTGCCATTTAGGTGGTGGTAAGATGGAAGACTTCTATGAAACCAGACCGGACGATGCCGCACGTTTCGGCGAACTGGCGCAGCGTGCTGTGGAGGATGGTTTCACTGCTTTTAAATCCATGGCGGTACCGGAAACTATGCCGCTGGAAGGTTTGAAACCTATCCGTTATGCGGAAGCCTGTGTAAAGGCTATGCGTGATGCGGTAGGAGAAGATATCGATATCATGGTGGATTGCCATGCGCGCCCCAGTCCGCTGATGGGCCTGCAGTTTGCCAAAGCGCTGGAACCATATGGATTGTATTTCTTTGAAGAACCTTGCTGGCCGGAAACGATGGAAGATATTGCACGCATACAGCGGGCGGTGAAAACACCGATCGCCAGTGGCGAAAGACTGGTAGGCGTGAGCGCCTTCCGTGAAATGCTGGAAAAACGGGCGGTAAGCGTGATTCAACCTGATATTACCCACTGCGGTGGTTTGAGTGAGGTGAGAAGAATAGCCGCGCTGGCAGAAGCGTATCGTGTAGCCGTGGCGCCTCACAACCCACAGGGACCGGTGAGTACAGCGGCTTCTATCGAATTGGGATTTGCTACCCCTTCCTATGCTATCTGTGAAAGTGTGCACAACGATGTGCCATGGCGCGAGGAAGTAGTAAGCGAAGGCTTTACCGTAGAGAAAAAAGGAAGGATCGTAAAACCTAATCACCGTCCGGGTTTGGGTATTGAGATTAACGAAGATGCCGTGAAAAAACATCCTTTTCAACAAGAGGTGTTACAGCGGACATTCTATAAAGATGGCAGTGTAGGAGACTGGTAAAACAGCAGTTATGAAAAAACTATTGGAGAAAAAGACAGTCCTGATCAGTGGCGCCCTGGGCGACATTGGCAGGGCTGTGGCCCTCGCGTTTGCTGCGCAGGGCGCCGGTGTAGCGCTGGGGGATATACAACCCGAAGCAGCCGCCGCGCCTTTGCTGCAGGAACTAACGACGATAGGTGTACCTTGTCATTATACATCCGTAGACGTATCGGATGCGGTGGCGGTAGACCGCTGGCTACAGGCTGCGGAGGCGGCATTGGGACCGGTGAGTATGGTAGTCGCCAATGCTGCTACCGTCACCATAGCGGGACTGTACCAGGTTACGGCGGAACAATGGCGCAAAGAGCTGCAGGTGAACCTGGACGGCGCTTTCCATGTAACGCGTGCTGTCACTGCCCGTATGCTGGAACAACGTATAACCGGCAGCGTGGTATTTGCAGGCAGCTGGGCCGGAGAGGTAGCGCATGCGCATATTCCGGCCTACTCGGTATCCAAAGCCGGTCTGCGGATGTTGTCCAAATGTATGGCGCTGGAACTGGCCCCCCACGGTATTATGGTCAATGAAATCGCACCGGGATATGTAGATGCCGGTCTTAGCCGCGTGGTATGGGAACAGGCACCGGATCAAAAGGAGCAGGCGCGGTTGAAAACGCCGGTACGGCAGCTGATTACACCACAGCAGGTAGCACGGGAAGTGGTGCGCCTCTGTGATCCGGAAAACAGGCATATCACCGGCAGCGTATTGCTGATGGATGGTGGCTTGTCTCTTTTGTAACAAACCGAATACATGACGAACTATCACGGAATCATAGGCATTGCAAGAGCAGATATTACGCCGCCGGTGGGCATCTTTGCCCGCAACTGGGGCGCTGCCACACATGATGTGGCCGCTGGCGTACATATGCCGCTCACGCTGACGGCTGTTACTTTTCAAACGGACAAAGATACGCCGCCGCTGCTCCTCATTTCCGCTGACCTGGGATGGTGGAAGAGCGCTGCGGATGAAAGAAATTTGCGGCAGGGTATCCTGCATGCATTGTCCCTGCCGGAAGAACGGCTGATGTTCTGTTTGACACATACCCATGCAGGTCCCAGCACTTTCAGTGAAGATGCCGGTAAGCCCGGTGGGCATCTGATTATTCCTTTCCTGCAACAGGTGCAGGAAAGCGCTATCAACGCCGCCCGTGAAGCCATGGCTGCGGCTCAATCAGCTACGCTCACCTGGCAATATGGCCACTGTAATCTGGCTGTTAACCGCGATTTTCCCGAACCAGGCGGCAACCGCCTGGTAGTCGGTTATAATCCGAAGGCAGCAGCAGATGACACTTTACTGGTAGGACGCATTACTAACGGAGAAGGATATACGATCGGCACGATCGTTAACTATGCCTGTCACCCTACCACGCTGGCCTGGGATAACCAGTTATTATCGCCTGATTATATCGGCGGTATGCGTACCGTGGTGGAAGGGGCTACCGGGGCTCCCTGTCTTTTTTTACAAGGCGCTTCCGGTGAACTGTCGCCTGCAGAACAATACAGCGGCGATACCTCGCTGGCGGATGGTTACGGCCGGCAGTTGGGATACGCGGTATTGTCTGCGTTGGAAGGCATGTTACCGCCTGATAC
Source organism: Chitinophaga qingshengii (assembly GCF_014529935.1). Classification (GTDB taxonomy): domain Bacteria; phylum Bacteroidota; class Bacteroidia; order Chitinophagales; family Chitinophagaceae; genus Chitinophaga; species Chitinophaga qingshengii. The sequence continues at coordinate 1,106,693 of NZ_JACVFC010000001.1, read as the reverse complement.
GGAACTGATCTATACCGGCGTCGTGGAATCCGGCGCCTCGCTGGCGATCTGGCAAAAGAAACCGGCGGACGCAGATACCACGCTCGCAGCGGAAATGGTGCAGGTGGAGCTGGCGCTGAAACCGATGCCATCGCTGGCGGAAATAGAAGCCGCCTGGGCTATCTGTGAAGACCATGTCATCAAGGAACGTTTATGGCGGCAACGGGGTATCCGTAAAACGGTAGGAGAGGGTGCTGTCGCTAAAATGCCGCTGTGGATCTGGCGATTGGGCAATACCCTTCTCGCCGGGCAGCCTAATGAAGCCTACTCGGATTTTCAGCTGGAACTGCGGCGGGAGCTGGCGCCGGCTGCGGTGGCAGTGATGAATATTGTAAATGGTTATGCCGGTTACCTGCCACCGGAAACATCGTTTAACCATCAAAGTTATGCGGTATGGCAAACACCTTTTGAGAAAGGCTCGCTGGAACGATTGATCCGCACTGCCACCACTATTTCACAACGACTGATTCAAACCGCATGAACCTTAACCTGACTTTGCTCGACGCTGTCATCTTCGGCGTGTATATCCTCGGCGTTATTGGCCTGGGTATCTACGCCTCCCGTAAAGGACAGCAGACTAAACGCGATTATTTTCTGGCGGGTGACAAGTTGCCCTGGTGGATGATCGGCGGTAGTATCATTGCTGCCAATATTAGTAGTCACCACCTGGTAGGAGCTATGGGTGTGGCTTACAGCCGCGGCTTTGTAGCCATCGCGATGGAATGGGGCGCTATCCTGATGGGATTTAATGCGCTGTTATGGATATTTCTGCCTTTTTATATCCGTAACGGTTTTTATACTGTACCGGAGTTTTTGGAGAAACGTTTTGGTACCGCCGCCCGCACTACTTATGCAGGCCTGATATTACTCACGTATGTACTCGTGGAAATCAGCGCGGTACTGTATCTGGGCGCGCTGTCACTACACTCCTTATTAGGTATCTCTGTTATGACCAGTGTGATTATACTGGCGGTCATCACGGGTATTTATACCATTGCCGGCGGATTGCGGGCGGTGATCTATACCGAAATGCTACAACTGATAGTGTTGGTGATGGGGGGAATTGCGCTGACTATCGCCACTGTAAATGCAGCCGGCGGCGTATCTGCGATTACCGATACCGTGAAGGACTGGGACCTGATTCTACCCGCCAATGACCAGGATTTTCCCTGGACGATGTACCTGGGCGGTGTGCTTTGTATCAGCGTATTTTACTGCGCTACCAACCAGTTTATTGTACAACGGGTACTGGCTGCCAAAAATGAATGGCATGCCCGTATGGGGGTAGTATTTGGTGATTACCTGAAATTCCTGGTGCCCATCATTATCACGGTGCCGGCACTGGTGGCTCCTAAACTCTTTCCCAACCTGGAAAAGCCGGACCTGCTGTTTCCTACGCTGGTAGAGAAGTTGTTGCCTTCAGGACTTGTGGGACTGGTAATGGCCGGACTGATAGCGGCGGTGATGTCGCATCTCTCCGGGGCCATTAACTCCTGCACCACCATCCTGACAGTAGATATCTACCTGCCTTATTTCCGTAAAAAGGCGACAGAAGCAGAAGCCGTGCGTTTTGGCCGTATAGCCGGCGCCGTGATTATTGTGATCGGTATTTTGTGTACAGGACTGTTTCTGACGCACTCAAAAAAACCGATATTCCTCTACCTGATGAATGCATATGGATTGTTTACTCCCGGCATTGCAGCCATGTTCCTGCTGGGCATCCTTTGGAAACGTACTACCCATGCCGGCGCGCTGGCGGCAGGCATACTCACCATTCCGATGTCTATAGCCATGGAGATCATTTTTCCATCCATGCCATTCTTTAACCGTACCGGCATTGTTTTCTGGAGCTGCATTGCACTTTGTGTGGCGGTCAGCCTGGTTACCAAACCTGTACCGGAAGCGGAGTTGAAAGGACTGATCTGGAACCGCGACAGCCTGAAACTGCCGCCGGATCTGTTGCAACAATCACGCGGGCTACGCAACCCTACCTTATGGTGGGGACTGATTACGGCCGTGGTATTGTATTTCTACATTGTATATGCCTAGATATAGAACGCATGATTCTCTTTCGTAATAATATCAATCGGCATAAAATGTGTTTTCTCTACCGGCACTTTCATAACGAGGTGCTGGTAGAGGGCCATGATACCACGATAGCCCTGTTCGCCCGGCTGCTGACAAATGAGGAAATCGATATGCCCCTGATCGAGGCGTGACACGTTTTCTTTGGTGAAGTCGTAGCCGATGAGCAGGATGTTTTGGTCCTTGTTTTTCCGCGCTCTTTTTTCGAGGAAGCGGGAAACAGCCGCTACACGGGAATTGGTAACAAAAACAGCACGTGTATCGGGATGTTGTTGCAGGGCTTTGGTCAAGACTTTTTCGATAGAAGCGGGATCGGTTTGCTGGATATCCTTTTTAACGATCGGCCTTGCCGTATTGGCGAAATAAGCCCGCAGCCCTTCTTCTTTACGAAGCAGGTGGTGATGGTCTTCTATTTCGTGGGAAACGTTGAGTACCAGCACACGGGTATCGCGGGGCGTACAGTAGTGGATGAGCTGTCCGGCCTGGTAGCCGCTGCGGAAAAGATCAGGACCGATGTAGCATAGGCTCTCCTGTTGCGGGATATCCGAATTGATAAAAACGTAGGGAATCTTGAGTTCCTTACAGGAACGAATAAACGAAACAGATTCTTCAATAAAGGAAGGAGCCAGCAAAATGCCGTCAGCCGGATTCTTCAGGATCTGTTTGGCTACTTTGGCGAATGACTTCCGGTTGTTGAGATCAAAATAGTAGGGTTCTATTTTAACACCAAACTGTTTGATTTCTTCTTCCGCCTTCTGAATACCCGCTACGGGAAGTGTCCAGAAATCGGTTTCTTCCGAGGACACTTTCGGCAGCAGGGTCGCCAGCCGGAGCACATGCCGTGATGCCAGCCGTCTGGCCAGTATATTGGGCTGATAGTTCAGTTCCCGTATAATAGCCTCTATTTTACTTTTAGTTTTGGGGGAGACACCGGGACGGTTATGGATAACCCTGTCCACGGTGGCAATAGCGACATTAGCCCTCCGTGCAATTTCCTTGACACCGAGGGGTTGTTCGCCCGATTGTTTCTTCATATCGGTTGATGATTATATTTTCCAAATATACTACAATGCCGGTTTACTGTTTTTTCGCCAGTTCCAGCGCCTGGGTGGTGGTATAATACTTCGCCAGCATATTGGGTACTTCCCAGGCAGGCATATTGTTATGCCGGATATATTCGAGGAATTGCTGCATTACTTTACCAAAAAGCGCTTCATGTTTTTTAGCCAATGCTTCCGGGATGATCACCTCCCAACCGTTGTCGTTGGCTTTGAGGGCCAGCCCCGGATATTTTTGGGCCAGGGAGGCAATATGGTCCGCGACGGTTTTCGCATAGGCGGTATTGTGATGCTCCGCAGACTCGATATACAGCACTGGTTTATACTGTTGTTCCGCACCCTGGCGGATTACCAGCGATGCTTTGCTACCCCGCAGCAGTGAATAGTGGGTATCGCCGGTGCCTTCGGGCGCCTGGTAGTTCCAGGTAACAGAGATATTGGCATGCACGCCTTTGACGGTGTAATCGAAGGCGCCGTTGGCATATACATGAAGAATACTGTCTTTATCCACGTTCTTCAGCAGGTAATCCGGGTACTGTGGTTGCCCCGTAATGTCTGCGTATTGCTGGAAAGTCATGGTAGTGGCCCAGCGCCGGGCACTATCGATTTTGATGTCGTGGTGGAAATCGAGTGTCTGTCCGGGGAAGCAGGTCCACTGTACCAGGTCTACCAGGTGGGTGGTAACATCTACAATCCCTTCTCCCTGTTGTGTTTCATCCATATACCAGGCGGGGCGTACCATTGTTTTGCCGGCTACCAGTTTTTTGAAGTGGTGCACACTGTTCTTCACTACCGCAGGATTAGCAGTGGTGCCGGTTTCCAGGGTGCCGAAAACATCGGGCAGCTGGGATAGCTCCCGTTGCAGGGTGTTCCGGATTTCATACCGTTCGGTCATGATATCGTAGAGCTGTACTTTTTTGGTGGCTGCCTCGCGGAAGGATGCCTGCAGGGAGTCGAAGCCTGCAGCGTCGATAGCCATGGGTTTGTCGGCCAGTACATGCTGACCGGCATTGACAGCGCGACGTATATAAGTGGCTTTGAGCCGGTTGTTACCGGCTATCACTATGATGTTTCCCGGTGGCTCCTGCAACATTTTCTCCAGGTAATCCGGACCCGTATATACGTCGGTCGCCCAGTGTACAAGCGGTTCCGTCTGTTGATTGAAACGTTCAATGCTGGCCAGGTACTGTTTCACTTCCGGTCCTCCGGGTGCAAATACATGGATAGTGGAATCTATGCCGGGGTACATCTGTTGTTGTACCAACGAGGCATGGAAGTGCCCGGGATCTAATGCTATCAGGTGCATGGCGGTTTGTTTTTGTGTATGGGTGCCGCAGGACAACATGGCTGCGGTGATGCCGGTAAAGATAATGCGTTGTTTCATGGTGTCAGGGTTGTCTTTCTTTGGTGATGGCATTCGCGCCAATACTGTCGGCATGGTTGCCCCAGCTGTTACGGATATAGGTAGTGATGGCGGCGATTTCTTCATCTTTCAGGAAATTGAAAGCGGGCATCTGCTCGCCATAAGCGCTGTTTTTGTTTTTGGTGTTGCCGGTACGGCCATGCAGGATGGTCTGTATCAGCGGTGTTGCTTTTCCGGTGACTAACACATTTCCGGCCAGTGGCGGGAAAGAAGCGGGAACGCCTTTGCCGTCTGGTTTGTGGCAGGCCTCGCAATAATTTTTATACAAGGTGGCGCCGCTGGTAGCAGTAGCCGCTACCGGGGCGGATTTCGCGGTTTCACGTGTAGCCGTAGCCGGTATCTCCTGACCAGGCTTCAGCGCAGCGATGCGCAGGATACGGTCATCATGCGGTAACGGAAAACCTTTGCCAGGGTTCCAGTCGCGGTTGCTGGTAGCGATATATACATCGCCTTCCGGAGAAATGCAGATATCACGCAGGCGGCCATACTTGCCGGCGAACAGGATGTCTTCGCCGGTAACAGCGTCCTGTGCATCGTTCAGGTGGATCACATGCAGACTGGCAGCCTTGAGGGTGCCCAGCAGCAAAGCGTTTTTCCATTCAGGAATTTTATCGGAATGGTAGTAATCGATGCCCGCCGGCGCGATGGTAGGTGTCCAGGCTTTCAGCGGTGCGATGAAAGGGAAGGAGTCCGCATGGGCTTTTTCATCCGGGCGGTCGGCATATCCTTCGATACGCGCCCAGCCGTAGTAACCGGCTTTTTCGATGCGGTTCAGTTCATCGTCAGTAGCATCTCCATGTTCGGAAGCGAAGAGGGTTCCCTTGCTGGTGAAGACAAGGCCTTGTATGTTGCGGTGTCCCCTGGACCACATGTAGTTACCGGGATAAGGATTATCTGCCGGCACGGTGCCGTCTATATTGAGGCGCAGTACTTTGCCGTTGAGAGAGGCGGTATCGGGCGCGTTCTGATCGCGGGCGGCGTCGCCGGTGGAAAGCAATACTTTACCATCGGGGGAAATAGCCACCCTGGAGCCATTATGGCCGGTATTACCCGGAAGTTCCAGTAGCAGCAAAGGATCTTTCAGCGTATCGGCGGTATAGGTGTAGCGCACCAGCCGGGAAACGATGGAAGAATCTTTGTTGAGATGGGTATAATCTACGAACACATAGGGTTTGTTCTTATCAGGATGAATGGCCATGCCCAGTAATCCCAGTGTACGTTGACGGTACACATCCGGAATGGTGAGCAGCAGCTTTTTCTCCCCGGTATGCGGATTGACTTTACTGATGGTGCCGCTTTGCTCGGTGAACCAGATCTGGTTATCCGGTCCCCAGGCGATTTCCCAGGGAACGTTGAGATCGGAGACAATGGTGCTGATGCCCAACGTTGTTTTATCCAGTTGCAGCGTAGCTTCGATGGGCTGACGAAACCCGGATTTTTTCCGCTTCATCAGGAAAACCGTGCTGATGGAGGTGAGTATCGTGATAAAAAACAACAGGAAAATACTGGTACGTTTCATACGTGGTAACAGGATGGTTGGTTTAAGAAAAGAACAGCGTGATAGCGTTGCTGATCGCCAGCAGCAGCATCACAATCAGACCGGCGGCCCCGGCTATATTGGTAAAGGTTTTATTTTTCATGGGTCCCATGATGCTGGCATCATTGGCTACTAGGAATAGAGCAATACCGATGAAAGGTACAATGAAAATCGTTACCGCCTGTGCCAGTACGATCAGTTCCAGCGGCAGTTTGCCGAAGGTGATGGCTACCCCGGCGCCAATGAGCATAATCACGGCAATGAAAGTACGGACCATTTTTGAACTGAGCTGACCGCCATAACCCAGGGCGTCTCCCAGCAAGGTGCCGCCCAGTGCGGCGTTGCCCAGCAGGGAGGAAAAGGACGCACCGAAGAGGCCTATGAGAAAAAGTGCGGAAGCGGCATTACCAAACACCGGTTCCAGTGCAATGGCCATATCAGTGGCAGTAGAAATTTTGATGCCTGCCGGGTGTAATACGGTGGCGGCGCAGATCATGACGGTAGCGCTCATAAAACCCAGTATCAGCATGCCAGGTAAGGTTTCTTTACCGGTTTGTTTTACATCCGGCCGGATACGTTTCCGCTCCTGTACCAGGTAAGATTGATAAATGGCGCCCACGATAGAAAAACAGGAGGCCATGAATGCGATGACCAGTTTCTGTGAACCGGCCGGCGCAGAAGGTACAAAGCCGGAAGCAATGCCGGCCACCGGCGGATGGGAGAGTACCATGGTCACAATAAAAGCAAACAACATCATGATGATCAGGGCAATCATGATTTTTTCCAGCATCTTATAAAAAGCACGGAAAAACAGGATACTGATACCAGCTACATTACAAAGCAGGATCCAGACGGTTTTGTTGGTATGGGTAGCTTCCGCCAGGGTGATACCTGCACCGATGGAGTTGCCCGCCTGGAAAGAAGCCGTTACGAGGAATACGCCTACACCGATAGCGATACGTGCCGGTGTGCCCCATTTGCGGCTGATGGTGCTGAGCAGCGATTCATTGGTGGCGATGCCTACTCTTGCAGCCATGGTGGTGAAGATGATCATAAAAAAGATGGCGACTGCCACAATCCACAACAGCGAGAAACCATAACTGGCGCCCATGATGGAGGCGATCGTTACCTTGCTGGGACCGAATACCAGCGCGGCGGTGATCAACCCGGGACCGAGGGACTGTAACCATGCTTTATATTGTTTGCCTTTTTGCACGCCATTTTGTGTATGAACAGGCGTTTTTTCCGTTGTTGTTCCAGTTGATGACATCAGGTTGATTTTTTGCGTTTTTCGGATGTGTTGCTGAAATTGGCTGTGGTGGGATGAAATACCCTGTAGTACTGATTTTGGATGATAACCGGCGTTTTTCCGGGTACGTTACCGAAAGATAGGCACATTCTTTCGGAAAGAAAAGAAATTTTTCACCCACTCATCAAAAAAAGCGGGAAAAGTAATACTTTTAAGCGCTAACCCTTCAGCCGGGAATGAAATTAGGATAGTCATCCTGCTGATTAAACCTGTAATAAATGATGAAAAATTTCCTGTATCTCGTATTGTGTGTGTCTATGTTCTCTTGTAAGAATAGCAGCAATTTTGACCTTTCTGCCCTCCAGCTGCCTATGGCAGATACCAGCTTTATCAGTAAACATCAGCTGGAAAAAGATATGGAAATAGGTGAATGTATCCAGTACTCCAGTGAACAACCGGACCTGCTGCACTTGTATGGCCAGTCTTTTACCGGTAGCATGGGTCCCGGTGGTGAAGGTGACAATGGCTTTGCCAATAAGGTTGACTTTTTCCTGACGAAGGAAAATAATAAGATAAGCGGTTACGCACTTCGTACTGAAACAAAAAAAACAACAGAGGCATTAGATAAACTGCTGAATGAAAAACTGGGTAAAACCGATTTCCATTACCGGAATAAAGACTTTACCAACCAGGTATGGTATAAGGACGGTCTGTATTATTTGTGGAATACCAACAGTACCGTGGCGTATTATAGTAACAAAACCGTTACCGGTAATTTAACGGTCATCAGTGAACAAAGTCCCGTGTTCCTGGAGTGGTCTACCACTGGTGGCGGATTCTCCTATTATGGCAACTATCTGAACGAAAAAAAGAAGCCGGAGCACCAGGGGAAACCTTATTCCTACAGGAACTTTATAGACTCACAGAAGGATGACGCTTTTATGGGCCCTTCGTATTTTGCAGACTATGTACAATAAATAACCGGCTAAATCGCCGCTTATATACCATCCCCGGGCCCTGGTCCGGGGATGGCTGTTTTTATACCGTTTATCATCTCTCCGGAAAAATAAAAAAATCCTTCTCCCATAAAAAAACATTGGGTGTTGTCAAAAAAAGAACTATTTTTCGGGTACGTACCCGGAAAATGAAATTTCCATACTTCCGGCGGCGCAGCGATCAACTGAAACTACCATAACAGGCCAACTGTTAATACGATATAAAAAGGACATTTATCAACTCGTCCCGATCAAATAAAAAAAGCAAGCGTAAAAATTCCAACATGAAAAGCAGTCGCCGCAATTTTATCCGTAATACCGCGCTGGCAGGCATCGGGACCGGGCTACTCAGCAGCCTCCGGCCTTTGTATGGCAGCAGCCCTGTACAGGAAACGAAGGGGATACGCATCGGCATCATCGGACTGGACACTTCCCATGCCATTGCCTTCACCAAAAGTTTCAATAACCCGGTAACGGTGCCCGGACTCGAAGGAATGCGCGTAGTAGCGGCCTTCCCGCAAACAAGCCCGGATATAGAACTCAATAAAAAAAGACTGCCTGGATATATAGAACAGGTAAAAGCAATGGGCGTGGAGATCGTGGACTCCATGCAGGCACTGCTGGATAAATCGGATGTGATACTGGTAGAATCCAATGATGGCCGTCCGCACCTGGCGCAAGCGATGCCTGCCATCAAGGCCGGTAAAAAAGTGTTCATCGACAAACCATTGGCCGCCTCATTGGCCGATGGCATCGCTATCGTAAAAGCGTCGAAAAAATATAACGCACCTGTCTTTTCTTCCTCCGCGCTGCGGTTTATGGAAAGCGTGAAACAGGTGCAGCAGGGCGCTATCGGTAAAGTAACGGGCGCGGATACTTTCAGTCCGGCTGCGCTGGAAAAAACACATCCCGATCTTTTCTGGTATGGTATCCACGGTGTAGAAACGCTCTTTGCGGTCATGGGCAGCGGGTGTAAAACCGTTACCCGTTTCGCTACACCCGGCAGCGATGTAGTAGTAGGGCAGTGGGCAGATGAGCGTATCGGCACTTTCAGAGGTACGCGCAACAGTCCCGATGACTTCGGCGGCCGCGTTTTCGGAGAAAAAGGTAACCAGCTGCTGGGACCTTTTAAAGGCTATGAACCGCTGTTGCAGGAAATCGCCCAATTTTTCCGTACGGGCATAGCGCCGGTGAAACCGGAAGAAACACTGGAGATCCTGGCTTTTATGGAAGCAGCGGATGAAAGCAAACGCAAAGGAGGAAAACCTGTTGCGCTGGCGAATGTCAATAATATATAAACCTGTAATTCCAATACCAATAAATCAGATAACTTATGAAGGCGTCCCGTAGAGACTTCCTGAAGAAAACAACCAAAGGCACCGCGGCGGTCATGCTGGGTAGCATGTTGCCCGGTATCAGCGCAGCCAGCTATGCCCGCATCCTGGGCGCCAACGACAGAATAAGGGTGGGCATGATGGGGGTTAACTCCCGCGGTCTGGCGCTGGCGAACAACTATTCCCGCCAGCAGAACTGTGAGGTGGTATCGGTGTCTGATGTGGATACCCGCGCAGCGGCCAAATGTATTGACAGTGTGTTTAAGATCACACAGAAAAAACCGAATAATGTGCCTGACTTCCGTAAGGCGCTGGAAAATAAAAACATGGATGCCCTGGTGGTAGCCGCTCCGGACCACTGGCATGCGCCGGCTGCTATCCTGGCGGCGAAGGCAGGCAAACATGTATACCTCGAAAAACCCTGCAGCCATAATCCGCATGAAGGCGAGCTGCTGGTAAAAGTCGCTGATAAATATAAAACGGTGATCCAGATGGGTAACCAGCGTCGCTCCTGGCCTAATGTGGAAGCGGCTATCCGCGAAGTGCACGGCGGCACTATCGGCCGCGCTTACTTCGCCAAAGGATGGTATACCAACAACCGGGAATCTATTGGCCGTGGTAAGGAAATAGCAGTTCCTGCATGGCTGAACTATGACCTGTGGCAGGGACCGGCGCCCCGCCGCGCGTTAAAAGATAACCTCATTCACTATAACTGGCATTGGTTCTGGAACTGGGGTACCGGTGAAGCGCTGAACAACGGTACCCATATGATTGACCTGATGCGTTGGGGCCTTGGGGTGGATTATCCCAGCCGCGTAACTTCTGCGGGGGGCCGTTACCGTTATTCCGATGACTGGGAAACACCTGATACGCAGGTGATCACGCTGGAGTTTCCAAACAATACCAGCATGACCTGGGAAGGCCGCAGCTGTAATGGCCGCACGGTGGAAGGCAACTCTGTTGGCGTTATTTTCTATGGCGAAAAAGGTTCGCTGGTGATCGATGGTAACGCCTATACGATTTATGACCTGGATAATAAAGTGGTGAAGGAAGTGAAGAACCAGGTCATCATTGATCCGCGGAATCTGATGAACCCGGCCGAAAGCCTGGATGCGCTGCATATCCAGAACTTCTTTGAAGGTATCCGCAAAGGCAGTAAGCTCAATGCAGACATCCTTGGCGGTTATCAGAGCACGCTGCTGTGCCAGCTGGGTAATATTTCGCTGCGCTCCGGCAATGCGCTGCACATAGATACCAGCAATGGCCATATCCTCAACGATGCGGCTGCACAGCAATACTGGAAACGCGAATATGAAAAAGGGTGGGAACCCACTTTATAATAGATGGCGGGTAATGATTCATCATTGCCCGCCCATGCTAAAATAGCTGATATGAAAAACACCAACCGGGTAGATCCTGGTCAGCTGAGCCGCAGAGATACTTTCATCTCCATCCTGATCATCGGGATGCTGTTCTTTATCTTCGGCTTCGTTACCTGGGTCAACGCTATTCTGATACCGTACTTTAAGATTGCCTGCGAGCTGACCAACTTTCAGTCTTATCTCGTGGCTTTCGCTTTTTACATTTCCTATTTTATTATGTCGGTCCCTTCTTCGTACCTGCTGAAAGCAGTCGGGTTTAAGAACGGGATTATGATTGGTTTCTGGACGATGGCGCTGGGTGCGGCGATATTTATCCCGGCGGCACTCACACGGACATACGAAGTATTTCTGTTGGGACTGTTCACCATCGGACTGGGGTTAGCGGTGCTGCAAACGGCCGCCAATCCCTATATCACGATCCTGGGTCCGAAAGAGAGTGCGGCGCAGCGTATCAGTATCATGGGCATCTGCAACAAAGGCGCGGGTATTATTGCGCCGTTGATTTTTGCTGCCGTGATCCTGAAACCTACGGACAGCGCTTTGTTTGCGCAGTTGCAACATATGAGCGGCGCTGCCAGGGAGGCGGAGCTGGACCTGCTGATCCGCCGCGTAATCATGCCTTATAGTGTGGTGGCCGTCGTATTGTTTTTGTTAGGATTGCTGGTACGTTACTCTCCTTTGCCCGATATTGATACGGAAAAAGAAGAAGGAGAAGTGGCGGCTGCCAATGCCGGCAAAAAGAATATTTTTGGTTTCCCGCACCTGATACTGGGCGCCGTAGCTATTTTCCTGCATGTAGGTACGCAGGTGGTAGCCATTGATACGATCATCGGTTATGCTACTTCTATGCATATCCCGCTGATGGAAGCGAAAACATTCCCCTCTTATACGCTGTTTGTGACTATCTGCGGGTATCTGCTGGGGATTGTCACTATTCCGAAGTTTCTCAGCCAGGTAAACGCGCTGCGCATCTGTACTTTATTGGGCGCGTTGTTTACTATTGGTATTATTTATATGAAAGGAACGGTCACGATGCTGGGACATACGGCGGACATATCCATCTGGTTTGTCGTGTTGCTGGGCTTTGCGAACTCGCTGGTATGGGCGGGTATCTGGCCGCTGGCACTCGATGGCCTGGGGCGTTTTACCAAACTGGGAGGTTCCCTGATGATCATGGGATTGAGCGGTAATGCGATGTTACCGCCACTGTATGGTTACTTCGCGGACCACTTCGATGTACGGCATGCCTACTGGGTATTGTTCCCCTGTTATCTGTACCTGATATTTTATGCTTTCTATGGTCATAAAATCAGGCGATGGTTGTCCTCAAAACCATCAGTGATCGTTCACCCTGAAAAAGAATTACATGGAGCAGAAAAGAATTAAGTTTATCAATGGTCATATTATAACGCCCTACCGGATGATCCGTAATGGTACCCTGGTAGTGGAAGGAAACCGCATCCTGGCGGTGAGTGACCGTGATGTGGAGGCGCCCGGTGCGGAAGTAATCGACGTAAAAGGACTATATATGTCCCCGGGTTTTATTGACCTGCATGTGCATGGCGGTGGTGGTCATGATTTTATGGATGGCACTGTAACGGCTTTCCTGGAAGTCGCCAAAAAACATAGTCAGTTTGGGACGACCACTATCGTGCCTACTACGCTGAGCAGTGATAAAGCCAGCCTGTTAAAAGCGATTGAAATATACGAAGCGGCTAAGCTGCGTAATACGACTGGCGCCCGTTTCGCGGGACTTCACCTGGAAGGTCCTTATGTAGCCATGAACCAGCGCGGGGCGCAGGACCCTAAATATATCCGCCATCCCGATGCGGAAGAATACATGGAAGTGCTGGCTGCTTCCAAAGTCGTCACGCGCTGGAGCGCCGCACCGGAATTACCGGGAGCGTTGCCTTTTGGCCGTTACCTGCGTTCAAAAGGTATTCTGGCTGCTGCGGCCCATACCGATGCTATTTATGAAGAAATGCTGGAAGCATACGAGAACGGCTATACGCATATTACACATATGTATTCTGCTATGTCGGGTGTTACCCGGCGTAATGCTTTCCGCTATGCCGGGGCTATTGAAGCCGCTTACCTGATAGATGAGATGACGGTAGAGATCATCGCCGATGGCGTACACCTGCCGGCGCCATTGTTGAAACTGGTCTATAAAATCAAAGGGCCGGGTAAAACGGCACTCATCACCGATGCCATGCGGGCGGCGGGTATGGGGCCGGGTCCCAGTATCCTGGGTGGATTGGACAATGGCCTTCCGGTAATTGTGGAAGACGGTGTTGCCAAACTGCCGGACCGCAGCTCTTTTGCGGGCAGTGTGGCTACTGCCGACCAGCTGGTACGCACAATGGTCAACCTGGCGGAAGTGCCGCTGGTAGAGGCGGTACGCATGGCAACGGCTACACCGGCTGCCATCGCTGGTATTGCCGGCCACAAAGGTTCCCTGGTAGAAGGGAAGGATGCCGATATTATTTTCTTTGACGAACAAATCAGGGTTAGCAGGGTAATCATTGAAGGTAAAGCGGAAATGAGCTAATGGTAACCTGAAAGTATATACGTTTTTTATGATTTCTTTTTTAAAAGACACGCTGCAGGTGCAGGTATATCCTGCCCGCACCGCCATGGGCGAAGCTGCGGCAGCACAGGCGGCAGCGGTGATGACCCGTTTACTGGCGGAGCAACCCATGGTCAATATCATTTTTGCGGCAGCACCCTCTCAGCAGGAGTTCCTGGAGGCGCTGGTATTGCAGCCGGGTATCGATTGGTCGCGCGTCAACGCTTTCCATATGGATGAATATGCCGGCCTGCCGGCCGATGCCCCACAGGGTTTTGGCAACTTCCTGCGGGAGCGTATTTTTTCTAAAGTACCCTTCCGGGATGTGTTTTACCTGGATGGCCAGGCATCGGATAAGGACGCGGAATGCCTGCGTTATACCGCGCTGCTGGAACAATATCTTACTGATATCGTATATATGGGCATCGGCGAAAATGCACACATCGCTTTCAATGATCCGCATGTCGCCGATTTTAACGACCCGGCACTGGTGAAGATAGTAGACCTGGACCAGGCCTGCCGTCAGCAACAGGTCAACGACGGCTGTTTCACCGTGCTCAACGAAGTGCCGCAATGGGCGCTCACGCTTACCGTAACAGCGTTGATGCGTGGCCGTTATATCTTTTGCATGGTGCCCGGTGAAAAGAAGGCGACGGCGGTGCGTCATACGCTGGAAGACGCGATACAGGAAAAATATCCATCTTCAATCCTGCGTACCCATCCTTCAGCTATCCTGTATCTCGACAACGACAGTGCGCAACAAATAGATTTATCATCTTTCCACATAAAACCATCCATCCAATGACAGGCAATATACAGGCAACAGTAGAAGCCCTGTTGCAACCATCAGACGCTCTGGTAGCCGCTATGGCGGCGCTGGACGGCGATATTCTCTTGCTCGGTGTAGGCGGTAAAATAGGTCCCAGCCTGGCTAAACTGGCCAAACAGGCCATCGATAAATCCGGCGTGCCCCGCAGGGTGATCGGCGTGTCCAGGCTAACGGAACCCGGACTGAAAGAACAACTGGAACAAGATGGTATTGAAACCATTGCCGCCGATTTGTTGAATGAAACCGATCTCGCCGCGCTGCCGGACGTAAAAAACGTACTATACCTGGCCGGTACCAAATTTGGCACTACCGGTAAGGAGGCCTTTACCTGGGCTATGAACGCCTATCTGCCGGGACGGGTGGCGGAGAAATACCGAAACTCCCGCATTGTAGTATATTCTACCGGTAACGTATATCCGCTGACGCCGGTTTTAAACGGCGGGGCCGACGAGTCCATGGCGCCCGCGCCGGTAGGGGAGTACGGCCAGTCCTGCCTCGGCAGGGAACGGGTATTTCAGCACTTCTCCGGAAAATATAACACACCGGTACTGATATATCGCCTCAATTATGCCAACGATCTGCAGTACGGCGTACTGCTGGAAATAGCGAAATCGGTACGGGATGAAAAACCGATCGATCTGCGCATGGGACACGTAAACGTGATCTGGCAGGGCGATGCCAACGAAATGGCGTTGCGTAGCTTTGCACATTGTTCTGCCCCGGCTAAACTGCTCAACATCACCGGACCGGAAACAGCGCCGGTACGCTGGATTGCGGCGGAGTTTGGCAAACACCTCGGTAAAACGCCGGTGTTCCACAACGAAGAGCAGAGCACCGCGCTGCTGAGCAATGCGGCAGAGAGTTTCCGCTTGTTTGGGTACCCGAAGGTATCCCTCAAAGAGATGATCGCGCTCACGGCGGCCTGGCTGGAACAGGGCGGCCGTACCATCTCCAAGGCTACGCATTTCCAGGAAAGGGAAGGACAGTTTTAATCATCAACCTTAACAGCACAAATCATGATACCGGATTTATTATACAGTGGTACTGTTATCCCGGCGCACCCGCTGGCGCTGGACCCCGACCGTAAACTCGATGAACGCCGTCAGCGCCGGTTGACCCGCTATTATATCGCCAGCGGCGTAGGTGGCGTGGCAGTAGGTGTACACACTACCCAGTTCGCCATCCGCGACCCTAAAGTCGGACTGTATGAAACCGTGCTCCGCCTCGCTGCGGAAGAAATTGAAGCGGCCCAACTGGAACGGCCTTTTATCAAAGTGGCCGGCCTCTGCGGCCCTACGGCGCAAGCAGTGGAAGAAGCCAAGACCGCACTGAAGTATGGTTACCATATAGGTTTATTAAGTTTGGGTGGTTTAAATCATCTGTCGGAAGGCGAACTGATCGCGCATGTACGGACGGTGTCGGAAATCATCCCCATCTTTGGGTTTTACCTGCAACCTTCTGTAGGCGGACGAATACTGAGTTATCATTTCTGGGAACAGCTGGTGGAGATACCAGGGGTGAAAGCCATCAAAACAGCGCCTTTTAACCGTTATCAGACGCTGGACGTGGTAAGAGCGGTCTGTCATTCCTCCCGCTGCAATGATATTGCCTTGTATACCGGCAACGACGACAATATTGTGGCGGACCTGCTGACGAGCTATCGCTTTATGGTCGACGGCCGCGAGGTGATCAAACGTTTTGCCGGCGGCTTGCTGGGGCACTGGTCTGTATGGACCGGCAAAGTAGTGCCGCTCTTCGATCGCATAAAAAAGTGTATACTTGAGGATTATTCAGGTGCAGGAAAACTATTGGAAGAAGGGATCGCGGTAACGGATATGAATGCGGCCCTGTTCGATCCATCCCACGCTTTCCATGGCTCTATCGCCGGTATCCACGAGGTATTGCGGCGGCAGGGACTACTGGAAGGTATCTGGTGCCTGGATGAAGCCGAAACTTTATCCCCGGGACAGCTGGAAGAAATAGACCGTGTGATCGCCGCTTATCCGCAGTTGACAGACGATGATTTCATCAGCGCTTTCCTGGAAAAGGAAAAAAATATTGTCAATGCTTAAAGAAAAAATCCGGCAGCTGGCCGGCAGTATCCAGGAAGAAACCATCGCCAACAGGCGTTATCTTCATGCGCACCCGGAACTCTCCTATAAGGAGATCAATACGGCTGCTTTTATCGCCGGCAAACTGAAGGACCTGGGCATTCCTTTTGAACCTATGGCCAATACCGGTCTGGTAGCCCTGTTGCAGGGCAATAAGCCGGGAAGTGACCAGGTGGTGGCGCTCCGGGCAGATATCGACGCCCTGCCCATCCGCGAGCTCAATGAGGTGCCTTATAAATCGCAGCACGATGGGGTAATGCATGCCTGTGGCCACGACGTACATACGTCGTCGTTATTGGGTACGGCTACTATCCTCAGCAGAATGAAAGACGATTTTGCCGGTACGGTGAAATTTATCTTTCAACCGGCGGAAGAGCTGATCCCCGGCGGCGCCAGTATGATGATCAAGGAAGGGGTGCTGGAAAATCCGCGTCCCCACCATGTGCTGGGGCAACATACCATGCCGGAACTGCCGGCAGGTAAGGTGGGCTTCCGGGGTGGTCGTTATATGGCCAGCAACGACGAGATTTTTATTACGGTGAAAGGTAAAGGCGGTCACGGCGCTATGCCCCACCTGGGTATAGACCCGGTGGTGATTGCCTGTCATATTGTGATAGCGTTGCAACAGATTGTAAGCCGCCGGGTGAACCCGTTGCTGCCTTCTGTTTTATCTTTTGGGAAGATGCTGGCGCAGGGCGCTACCAACGTCATCCCCGATCAGGTAAGACTGGAAGGTACTTTCCGCTCTATGGACGAGCAATGGCGGCGGGAAGCGCATGCTAAAATTAAGAAGATGGCAATTTCCATTGCCGAAGGCATGGAAGGCGCCTGCGATATTGAAATACACCAGGGTTACCCGGTGCTCATCAACGATGAAAAACTGACCAGCATTACCCGCACCCATGCGGAAGAATTCCTGGGTGCGGATAATGTGGTTGACCTGGATATCTGGATGGCGGCGGAAGATTTTGCCTACTTCACACAGAATGCGGAAGCCTGCTTTTACCGCCTGGGTGTACGCAATGAGGCCAGGGGCATTGTCTCCGGCCTGCACACCGCCACTTTCGATGCCGATGAACAGGCCCTGGAAACAGGCGCCGGTCTGATGGCTTACCTGGCCCTGAAAACACTGGGCAATTAAAGTTATAATTGTAATGTTTCCGTGACGCCCGTTTCTGACAGGAAGCGGGCGTCGTGCGATACCACCACCAGCGTTCCCTGGTAGGCCGCGAATATCTGCGTCAACATTTGGATGTTGGTCAGATCGAGGTTGTTGGTGGGCTCGTCCAGGATGATCATATCGGGCGATTGGCTCCGGAGCGTCATACAACACAGCGCCAGCCTCAGGGTTTCCCCGCCACTCAATGCGCTACAGGATTTGCTCCAGGTATCGGGTCCAAAGAGGAACCGCACCAGCATCGTATTGAGCGCACCTTCCGGCAACTTGATTTCATTGTTATCAGCCGCCTGTTGCCATACGGTTTTACTACGGTCTATATCGCTATAGTCCTGGTCCAATACCAGGCTGCTGAAGGAAGCTACGTATAGGCGTCCCTGTTGGGGCGGCAGTTTTCCCGTGATCAGTTTAATGAGGGTGGATTTACCGCTGCCGTTGTTGCCGGCAATGGCGAGGCGGTCGCCGCTTTTAATGATAAAATCGAGCGGCTGCGGCCACAGTGGCTCATTACCAGGATGGGCATAGTTGAGCTTTTCTGCCTGCACCAGTATTTTCCCTTTGTGGCCGGGAGGGGTGGCGAAATGCCCTTTCATGATACGGGCCACCTGGTCGTTGGACGAAGCGGCATCCAGTGTGGCTTGCAGCCCGGCGACTTTTTCCGCGTGCGCCTCCTGCTGACGGGCAGTGGTTTTGGCGGCCTGGTCTCTGCGGCCATTCATCAGGATTTTGGGCAAACCACCTTCTTTGCGGCTTTTGTTGCCCCGGGCATTCTCCCGCTGCTGTTTTTCAAAAGCCTGTTGTTGCGCGGCCCTCGCTTCTTTCAGCGTTTTCTCCGCATGAGCGATCTGTTGTTGCAGGGCGGCTTTCTCCTCTGCTTTTTTACTTTCATAGAAAGAATAGTTACCGCCATATACCTGCATACGGGCGTTGGACAGTTCCCAGATAGGGTGGCACAATTCCAGCAGTTGCCGGTCGTGGCTCACCACCAGTAAAGCTTTGCTGCTGCGGTCCACCCATTCGTATAGCTGTGCCCGTGCGGTCTTGTCGAGGTGGTTGGTAGGTTCGTCGAGCAGGATGGCGGCAGGCGCCACCAGGTCGCTGCCTGCGAGGAAAGTACGGGTTTTTTCTCCGCCGCTCAGCTGTGAAAACGCCGTTGTCAGCGGAATATGGGCAATATTCCAGCGGGCGAACAGTTGTTCGCAGCGTTCCATAATATCCCAATCGTCACCGAGGACATCGAAATGACTTTCCTGTGTATCGCCGTTGAGAATGGCCTGCAGGGCGTGTATTTTGGCGTCTATACCCAATACCTGCGCTACGGTCCGGTCGTTGAACTGCCCGAAATGTTGCGGAACATAATACAGTGGCGCATTTCGGATAATGGTGCCACTTTGGGGCGCGAGTATGCCTGCCAGTATTTTCAGCAGGGTAGACTTGCCGGCGCCATTGTCGCCGGTAATGGCGGCATGGTCGTTTTTGTCAAGGGTGAAATGCAGGTCATCAAATAATACGCGGTTGGGTGGCAGTTGAAAATGGATATGTTGTGCGGTAAGTAGCATGTTTTTTCTTTGTCATATAAACAATAAAATTCCGGGTGATGGTGTGTGCTACTTGTCTCATGGGTAAAAATTTAGGTGAAAAAATAATCTCCGGGCATGCCGGGCCGATTTGTTTATGTCAATAAAATTATATGCTAAATGACTTGCTGGACGCAAGGTTCCGGAGCGGAACAAAGAATTATATGTGTGTGGGTAATGCTCACATGATGGGGCAAAGATACAATTTTCTGTGATCAGGCCAAAGGAAAAGACAGGAAAAACGAGCAACCTTTGTCCGGATTGTTCTGAAACCAGATACGGCCCTGCTGTACAGCGGTATATTCGCTGCAGAGGTAGAGGCCGAGGCCAATTCCTTTCTCATTGCCGGTTCCAAAGGTGGACCGGGCTTTGAGCGAGAAGATCTCCGGCGTGCGTTTGGGATCTATGCCGGTGCCGGTGTCGCGGATCACAATCTGGCATTGCTGGTCCTGCCGGTGTGCCTCCAGGGTGATTTGCCCGCCGGGCGGCGTGAATTTAATGGCATTGCCCACCAGGTTACGGATAATCAGCTGCAACATGTTGAGGTCTGCCATGGCGGTAAGGTCTTTATCAATATCGGTATGCAGTTGCAGTCGTTTGTTGGTGATAAAGGTCGAATGAATGTCCAGTACGGGCATCACCGCCTTGTGCACGTTGACAGGCGCCAGGTGTACGCTAAGTCCCTGCAGCTGGCCTTTGGACCATAGCAGTATATTGTACAGCATGTCCTGCGTGTTGTTCACCATCTGCAACAGCTCTGCTTCCAGTTGCAGCTTTTGTTCCGGCGGCAGCTGTATATCTTTCATTAGTTCAAGATAAGATTGAATGGAAGCCATGGGGCTGCGCAGGTCATGCGAAATAATGGAAAACAGTTTATTCTTCTCCGTATTCAGTACTTCCAGTACCCGGGTTTTCTCTTCTCTTTGCTGTTTCTCCCGGTTATAGGCATTTTTCAGGTAGATGGTACCGAAGAAAATAACCAATACGCTGGTGAGATAGGTAGCGGAGAGGTCCACTATTTTAGACGCGTGGTCGGGATACATATTGGGCACCAGTTCGGGATGATAGTACTCTGTCAATATAATGCCCGCCATCAGCAACAGGTTGAATACCAGCCATATTACATACTGCCCGCGGGGCGCTACCATCATGATAAGAAAAAAGGTGAGGGTAAACGTCATCAGGCTGGCGCCGGAAATACCGGAGCTGACAAAATAGATCCAGGCAAACAACAGGTTGACCAGTACAACGGTAATGGCTATACTCAGTGCTGCGCGGTTTCTGAAGCGGGAAAGGTAATAGAGGCCACATAAGGCTATCAGCAGGATGCCGAAAATAAAGCCGGTCATCTGCAGGCCGGTGAAATAGTTAAACGGCGCCTGCACCAGGCTTACCACCATTGCAATCAAACACATCGAGTTGAAAATGCGGTTCTCCAGGGTAACGGTTTCGGGAGGGCCTACAAGGTACAGGATCTTTTGTTGTATGCGTTTTGTAAAGTTAACTTTCATAGATGGCATGTAACAAAGCTAAATAAATAGCAGGAGAACTGGTCTACCTGAAATCTCTAAACTGGACTAATTAAAACTAGCAGCTTAATGTGAAATTTACATACTAAAAAGCGTACCATATTTTTCCAAACGAATCATTTAAAGAAACAAAGAAGGGAACATGCTAGCAAAGATTGCGCAGACTTACCGGTCTTCATTCAGTGGCCTGAGCAGGGAAACCTGGCTGCTGAGCCTGGTGATATTGATTAACCGTACGGGGACGATGGTGGCGCCGTTTATGAGTATCTACCTCACCAAAAGCCTGCACCGGAATATTGCGGATGCAGGGCTTATCATTACCTTGTTTGGAGTGGGGGCGGTGCTGGGCACTTTAGCCAGTGGCTATTTTATTGATAAACTGGGTTTCCGTGCCGTACAGATATTTGCATCTGTGATCGGCGGCTTTTTATTCCTTGCTTTCGGGTATATCACCCATTTTCCTGTCTTGTGTGTGATGACGGTGGTGCTGAGCTTTGTAGCCGAAGCTTTCCGCCCTGCCAATGGTGCTGCTATTGCTGCTTACTCCAAACCGGAGAACCTCACCCGTTCTTATTCACTGAATCGTTTGGCCACCAACCTGGGTTGGGCCCTGGGTAGTTCCCTGGGTGGGATACTGGCTGCCATCAACTATCACCTGTTGTTCTGGTCAGAAGGCTGTGTCTATATCCTGGTAGGTTTGCTGATCACCTTTTTATTGCCTCATCGCCAGGGTGTCCCCAAAAAAGCGGCGGTAGCAGGCGTTTCCCGGGACCTGCCTATCTGGAAAGATAAATTCCTGTTCCGTTTCCTGATTTGGGTAGCGATATATACCACTTCTTTCAGTCTTATTTTCCGCCTGGTACCTATCTACTGGAAAGAGAACTGGCATATCAATGAATCGGTGATAGGACTGTTGCTGGGCCTGAACGGTATCATCATCGCCCTGTTTGAGATGGTGCTGGTAAGGCACTGGGAATCCCGTAAAACAGCCATGTACTACATTATAGGCGGTGTGGTGGTAACCACCGTCGGGTACCTGTTTTTCCTGATGCCGCCGGTATGGCCAATTCTGCTGGCATTGCTGGCAGTGGTATTTTTTACCATAGGTGAAATGATGGCTTTTCCATTTATCAACTCCGTTATCATGGGACGTTCCAACGATAGTAACCGGGGACGTTATGCAGCGGCTTATTCGCTGACCTGGTCGGTGGCGCTGGTGCTGGGACCGGGAAGCGGAACGCTTATCATCGAACGCTGGGGCTTCGTGGTGTTTTGGGCGGTGCTGGTTGTGGTATGTATCATCAGCGTGATCGGCTTATGGCGGCTTTCTCTGAACAAGGCCGTGGCGGCCTGATGCATCACCATTTCGTGTTAGCCGGTTCATTTAAATCCTTATATTTATAGCGGATTTAAACGACATACACCTGATGGCCATTGTTGATACAGTTAATAGCGATAAATATCCTTTTCTTGCCGGTGGTGGTGAAACCGGCGCCCTGATTCGTAGTTACCCCTGGGAGAAAACCTCCATTGGCGCGGTAGATCAATGGCCTGCCAGCTTGAAAACCTGCTTACGGATTATCCTTACTTCCAGTCAGCCCATGTTTGTTTGGTGGGGACCTGAGTTGCTTAATTTTTATAACGATGCTTACCGGGCGATTGTGGGGGGCAAACACCCTGCCTGCCTGGGACAGCCGGCCCATATGGTATGGAAGGAAATATGGGATACGATTGAGCCGCGCGTAGAGCAGTGCCTGAGCAACAACGAAGGCACGTACGACGAGGCGTTGCAGCTGATCATGGAACGCAACGGTTACCCGGAAGAAACCTACTACACTTTTTCATATAGCCCTATCCCCGGCAATAATGGCGTACCGGAGGGTATCCTCTGCGCCAATACGGATGATACCGACCGTATCGTATCTGCCCGTCAGATGCGTACTTTGAGAGACCTGGCCCGTTTTAATCTCAATAACAAACGGATACAGGAAGTATATACCAACAGTTTGCTGGCATTACAGGAAAACCGGTCGGATTTCCCCTTTGCTTTTTTTTATGTGGCGGATCAGGCGTCTGCTAACCTGAAAGGCTATACGGTAAATGACCTGCCGGAAAATATTTTTCCCCGCCAGGTTACCACGCACGATGAAAGCCTGTTCTGGCCGGTAGCGGCGACACTCCGGCTCAACCGGCCCTTGCTCGTGGAACATTTGCGGAGTAAGGTAGGAGCGTTGCCGGGGGGAGATTGGAAAGAGTCGCCCGACCAGGCCTGGGTAGTGCCGGTGTCTTACAACAATGCAGAATCACCCTATGGTCTGCTCATCATCGGCCTCAATCCTTACCGGCAGCTGGATGAGCGCTATCAGTCCTTTTTTCAGCTGGTGGCCGATCACATTGGCGCCGCGATAGCCAGTACCCGGGCTTATGAAGAAGAACAACAACGGGTGAACTCCCTGATGGAAATAGACCGCGCCAAAACCATTTTCTTCAGCAATATCAGCCACGAATTCAGAACACCGCTGTCGCTGATGCTGGGACCACTGGAAGATATGCTGCAACACGCTGATCAACTGCCTGTGGGTATGAAGGAAGAATTGCAGCTGGCACAACGCAATACCCGCCGCCTGCTGAAACTGGTGAATTCGTTGCTGGATTTTTCCAGCATTGAAGCCGGAAGAATGCATGCCAGCTACGCCCCGGTAGACATCGCCGCATTTACCCGCGACCTGGTCAGCAATTTTGAGCCGGCTATCCGGAAGGCGGGCGTGGCGCTGGTAACCAGCTATCGGCCGTTATCAAGGGAGGTATATGTAGACAGGGATATGTGGGAGAAAATTGTACTGAATCTCGTTTCCAATGCTTTTAAATACACGCTGGAAGGACAGATTACCATTCGCCTGGAGGAACATAACGATTCCCTGGAGTTAACCGTGGAAGATACCGGCGTGGGCATTCCGCTGCAGGAATTGCCACATCTTTTTCAACGTTTTCACCGCGTGCACAACAACAGTGGCAGGAGCCAGGAAGGTACCGGTATCGGGCTTTCGCTGGTGCATGAACTGGTAAAGCTGCATGGCGGCAATATACAGGTCAGCAGCCAGGAAAACGAAGGCACTGCCTTCACGGTCAGTATTCCATTAGGATATGCACACCTGCCGGCGGACAAAATTTCTCCTTCTCACGGTCACGCCTATACGGGTGGGGAGCATGCTTTTGTGGAGGAAGCCTCCCGCTGGGATATCCCTGAACAGGAGCGGTTATCCGGTACGGCACAACCGGAAAAACCCTGTATCGTGCTGGCGGATGACAATGCAGACATGCGGGATTATATCTGCAAATTATTGGGCGACCGCTACGAGGTGATCGCTGTCAGAGATGGTGTTGCCGCATTGGAAGCTATTCAGCGGCGTTTGCCTGATCTGGTGATCAGCGATGTGATGATGCCATTGGTAGATGGTTTTGGATTGGTGAAACTACTGAAGGATAACCCCGATACTATGCATCTGCCGGTATTGCTGTTGTCTGCAAGAGCCGGTGAAGAAGCTACGGTAGAAGGGCTGGCAGCAGGAGCAGATGACTATCTGGCTAAACCCTTCTCTTCCCGGGAACTGATATCCAGGGTAGATGCCAATGTCAATACTTCAAAAGTGCGGAACCATGTAGCCAACCAGCTACGGGACGTGTTCCGGCAGGCCCCGGTGGCCATCCTGTTACTAAGGGGTAAAGATCATATCGTAGAATTGGCCAACAGCCGCTATCTGGAATTGACCGGTTTAACGGAAGCGCAGTTTGTCGGTAAACCACTGCTGGAAGTAGTACCCTGGCTGCAGGATGCAGGGTACCGGGAAATACTGGACAATGTACTGCTGACCGGCCAACCTTATGAAGGCAAAGGGGAGGAGATGACCCTGGCCTACCGCCGGCTGGATGTCAAACATTATTTTAATTATGTGTTTCACCCTATACAGGATTACCAGGGCAGCATTACCGGTATTATGATGGTAGCGGTGGAAGTAACGGACCAGGTGAGGGCCCTGCAACGCTTGGCCAGCAGTGAACGTTACTACCGGCATTTGTTACAAAACCTGCCGGCGGCCATCTATACCTGTGATGCAGAAGGCCGTATTCTCTGGTATAACGAGGCGGCAGTAGCTTTATGGGGCCGGGCGCCTGTTGTGGGAAAAGACATGTGGTGCGGCTCCTGGAAAATCTTTGATACGGATGGTATCACCCCGATGCCGTTGGAAACCTGTCCCATGGCCAGGGCTTTACAAACAGGAGAAGTGGTCCGCGAGGAGGAAATTATAGTGGAAAGACCGGATGGTACCCGCAGAAATGTACAACCTTACCCCGATCCTATTATAGACGAAGACGGTCGTGTAGCCGGCGCCGTTAATATGCTGATCGATATCACTGAGCTGAGAGCCGCCCAGATTCATATGGCCCGCTTAGCAGCCATCGTTGAGGGATCTGATGATGCGATTATCAGTAAAACACTGGAGGGGATCATCACCAGCTGGAACCCCGGGGCGGAAAAACTGTTTGGTTATACTGCCGGTGAAGCCGTCGGTCAATCGATCATGATGCTTATTCCGCCTGACCGGGCGCAGGAAGAGGTGGAGATCATAGACCGCCTGAGAAGAGGCGTCAAAATAGAGCACTTTGAAACAAAACGTCGTACCAAAGACGGGCGGCTGCTGGATATTTCCCTCACGGTTTCTCCCTTGAAAGATGCCAGGGGCCGTATTGTAGGCGCTTCAAAAATTGCCCGCGATGTAACGGAGCAGAAAAAGCTGTTCTCCGCCTTACAGGAAAGTGAAGCGCGGTATATGCAGGTAGCCCAGGAAATGGAGGCCATCGTAGCGCAACGGACAATTGAACTTACAGAGGCCAACTATTACCTGGAGAAGTCCAACAAGGAACTGGAACAATTTGCGTTTGTCACCAGTCACGATTTACAGGAACCCTTGCGCAAGATCCATACTTTTGCAGGCCTGCTTTGTGATTCCCGGCAGGATATGCTCAGCGACACCGGTAAACTGTACATCGAAAAAATGATGATCAGCGCCCGGCGGATGTCGCAGCTGATTCATGACCTGCTGAATTTCTCCCGCCTTAACCGGACCGACGAAGCCTTTGTGCCTACTGACCTCAACGAGATAATGGTACATGTACTCAACGATTTTGAGGTGAGCATTGGTCAGAAAAATGCAACGGTCATCGTGGACCCGTTGCCCACTATTCCGGCCGTGCCGCTGCAGATGACTCAACTGTTGTATAACTTACTGGGCAACGCGCTGAAGTTCACTGCAGAAGACCGCGACCCGTATATTCACGTGAGCGCGCGCTTGTTATTGCCCGAAGATTTTGCCGGTTATCCCGAACTGGATACCAGCCGTACCTACCACCTGATATCCGTGAAAGATAATGGTATCGGGTTTAACCAGGTGTATGAAGACAAGATCTTCCAGATCTTCCAGCGGCTCAATAACCGCACGGCATATGAAGGCACCGGTATCGGATTGGCGCTGTGCAACAAGATCGCCATTAACCACAAAGGATGTATCCGTGCATTTGGCGCATTGGGCGAAGGCGCCGTCTTTAATGTTGTTTTGCCTGCTATGTAAATATTCAATCAGCCTTCTTCGATTGGTACTTTTTTTGATCGATGCAGCTGTCCGCCTATTTATCTCTTTTATTGTTGACCAGGTTAATTGCGTATTCATGATTATAAAAGAGCTGCATGTGGTGATTGAAACACCCAAAGGGAGCAGTGAAAAATATGATTTCGACCCCGTGTCGCGATTCTTTGTGTTAAGCCAGGCATTGCCTGCGGGTATGATGTTCCCCTTTGATATGGGGTTTATTCCGGGCACCCGGACGGAAGATGGTAATCCGCTGGATGTGATGGTGCTGTCTGAATTCAAAACATTTACCGGCTGTATGATGAAATGCCGGTTAATTGGCGCTATCAAGGCGGTTATATATGAGGCAGATGGGCAGCCGGTGCGCCGGGACCGCTACGTGGCGGTACCTTTCCTTTCCAGGATGTATAAGGAGCTGGATGTGGTGCCGGACAGAATGATGCGGGAACTGGAACGGTTTTTTACCGCCTATCATGAACTGGAAGGCAAAATATTCAAACCTGCCGGTTACCTCGACGCTGCGCCGGCCTATGAACAGATAAAATTCGTGTGATATGTCTTTCCTTGATACCATCTGGGGCGACGGAGAAAAGCTGGACGTACTGCAAATGTCTGTACGCGCGGGCTGTATGTTTTTTATCGCACTAACCCTCATCCGGCTGGGCGGTATGCGCATCTTCGGAAAACGTTCTCCTTTCGACACCATTATCATTATCATGCTGGGTGCTATTCTCGCCAGGGGAGTAGTAGGCGCGTCGCCTTACTGGTCCACCGTTGTTGCGGCAACTGTAATGGTGACCATCAACCGGCTGATAGCATGGGCATGCGCTGCCAATGATAAGGTCAATGGTATCATAAAGGGCAAACCCCTGTTACTCTGCGAGAGCGGGCAAATCCACTGGGAAAACATGAAGTTCGCTTCTTTGAGTAAATCTGATCTGATGGAAAGTCTTAAACTCGAAACAAAACAGGACTCACTGGAAAGGATAGAGAAAGCATACATGGAATGCAACGGAAGGATTAGTTTCCTGGTGAAGAAAACTACTTAAAACATTTGTGCCATTTTTCTTCCAGCACATCTTTTAAAATACGGCAAAGGGCATCAAAAGAATCCGGTTTGGTGAGAAACAGGCGGGCGCCCAGCGCCATGGATTCCTGTACGTCTTCCACCATGTTGGAGGTACTCAGCACCACTACCTTGGTAATGCTCCGCTGAATAAGCTTCCCCAACTCTATTAAACATTCCTTGCCGTTCATCATCGGCATGTTCATGTCCAGGAAAATGTAGTCCGGATTGACCAGTTTTTTACTGAAAAGCAGATCTATGGCCTGGATACCGCTTTCGCAGTAATGAGTCTCCACTTCTGGCGAGACTTTCTTAATGGCTTCACTGAAGAAAATCCTGTCATCAGCATCATCGTCGATAACAAGGACGGTGTGTGGCTTCATGTTATATGGTTAAATCAGGTTTACAAATGAAAAATTCCTAGCTAAATTTCTCAGTTTGATATTTTCATAGGGTGTATAAATATCGGTCAATAAAAACATAAAATCAAATAATAATATCAGTAATATATTGTTGCGACAGCTAATGTGAAGGTATGGGAGTTGTATTAACAGGACTTTATATTGGCGTAGGATCGGCCACCATCCGGAACTGCGTAACCCTGTAGGAATGGACCGGGTGACGGGTAGGCGGCAGCTATGGGGCCATGGCCGTCCGGTAGGCATCACATATGTTGGCGGACGGCGATTTACCGGTGACGGATGATGCCGGTAATGTTATTTGGCGCATACACGCCAACCGGTAATTTGATGATTTAGTTATTTGGTTATTTGATTATTTAGAAAATGCAGCGATTGATATCCGCCGCATTTTCTAAATAATCAAATAACCAAATACTCAAATTTATTGCTCTTTCACGATCCTTTTAATGACGGTATTACCATCCTGTACCAATTTGATGATATATACACCGGCTGCCTGACGTCCGCCATGGAAAGTAGCCTGATGGCTGCCTGCGGACTGTTGTCCGTTCGCCAGCACTGCTACCGGTTGGCCGGTGAGGTTGTATACAATGACACTGGCCACGCCCGCTTTTTCGAGTGTATAGGTCACATGTAAATCTTCCCGGAAGGGGATCGGATAAGCATCTACCTGCAGCTTAGCAGCTTTGGGCGCATCATTCACGGGGTGGATGACAGCGATGGACGACGCTGCAGCAAAGGCTGTCTGCGTTTTTACTTTTACCTCGGTATAGCTGTTCCAGGCGTTCACGTTATTGCCATGACCGAGAATTCGTACATACTTCGCCGTTACTGCCGTAAAGTTGAACGATTCAAACGCATTGGAGGTGCCGCTGCTCTGGCGGCCGGCGGCTACGGTGGTCCAGTTGGTACCGTCGTTGCTCACGAGGATATCGAATTTGGCTTTGCGTTCGGTGCCTTTGTAGAAGGCGATATCCACACCGGTGACCGATTGGGCACTGCCCAGGCAGAACTGTATCCACTGTCCATCACCGCTGGCAGACCAGCGGGTGTTCAGGTCGTTGTCCAGTACATTGGCGGCTACGTTGCCGTCATCGCCGCTGGCCTCCACGGGGTTGCAGCCGGGTGTGGCACTTACGGTAATGCTGACAGCCGAAGAGGTGGTGCTGCTGTTACCGTTGTCGGTGGCTTTGGCGGTAAGGCTGTAAGTGCCCGCTGCTACGTTGTTCCAGGTATAGGAATACGGACTGGAGGTATCTTCGCCCAGTTTGGTGCTGCCATTGAAAAATTCCACTTTGGTAACGGTACCATCGCTATCGGCGGCATCGGCATTGATGGTAACGGAAGCCGGCGCCGTATAGGCGGCATTGTTAGCAGGGGAAGTGATGCTCACGGTAGGCGGTACATTTACCGGACCGCCGCCACTGCCGGGGATCCACCAGTTACCGGAGATAAAGAGTTGACATAACAGTCCGTAGGAGTCGCTGTAGTAGCCGCTTTTGGCGGACTTTAGCCAGTTCCAGCCGGCGTTGAGGAAAGCCTGGTTATTGCTGCTAACGACAGATGCTGCCACAAAGGGCCCGATGAATACGGCTTCCTGACCGGTGCCGCGGTTGCTGCCGTTCAGTTTGTAGCCGTCTACAATAGCGGTGGGATTGTTATTGGTTTTGGTTTTAATCCAGTTCACCATCTTGTTGGTGATGGTAAGGGCGTTGCTGTTGCCAAACATGGCATAGTCCATTACGATGCGCAGCGGTACGCGGCAGGCGTTGTAATTGTACTCATTGGTAGGGGGGTACTCATCCAGGAAGTTCTGGGGGGCTGGTTCCGGAGGGTTCTTTACCACGAAGTCGGAGATGAGGCCGGTGTTAGGCGTATAGGTAGCGGAGAATTGGGAATATACGCTATAACAGGTGTTAATCACCGTGTTCCAGGTGGCGTCGCCGGTTTCCTGGTAGAAGGCGCGCATGTGGTCTATCATCCAATCGGATGGACGGGTATCCAGCGTGGATTTGGAATCGGAGTCGCTGAGACCGAGGCGTTTGCTGTTGGTAACGTAACTGGCTTTCAGGCCGTTGTTGATCATGTCTTTGGCTTCTGCGAGATAGTTGATGGTGCCGCCGGAGCCCCATTGGTAGTGTGCCAGGATAAGTGCGTAGGCAATGTCCATATCACCGTCTGTGGCGGAGTCGAAATGACCTTGCGCAGCGGTGGCATTGGCTACTACCCAACCCATCAGCTTATGATTGTTGACACTGTGGTACGCTCTGGCAGTTTTAAATAAGCCGTTGAAGATAGTCTGGGCATTGGGATCATGACCGGCCATCAGTGCCACGATGACCATGCCGTAACCTTGTCCTTCTGAAGATCCCAGTGCTACGAAGCCGTCCGGGTTGCCGGTAATATCGCCTTTTACATAGTAACCACCCGGGAGTGTGGTCAGGTTGTTTTTCAGATAAGCAGCTTTCCAGTAATCGTAATAGCTGGCTACGCTGGCGTTCATGGCTGCCTGGGTAACGTTGTTGGGCTTGATACAGTTGGGGTAACTGATGGCTTGCGGAAAAGGCTTGTTTTGTGCCTGTACGCAAATGCCGGCAGTACTCAACAGTACTGCTAACAAAAACGATAAATGTTTGATCATAAGGGTTTGTTTTTAGGTGAATTATTAAAGAAAAGATCCTGGTTGTCCGTTCAGGTAATTACATAGCGGGGCGCTGTCAGTTGTAGGTCTGACTGCATCAGTACAATGTCTCCGTTTGTAACAGGTGTTTGCTTACGATCTTCGTTCGGCTATCGTGTCATGGGTCTCCGTCTGTTAAGGATGTTTGCTTATGATCTTCGTTGGGAAAGGGTTCAGCTGCAGTGTCATGGGTCTCCGTTTGTTATAGGTGTTGCTACGTTATTATTCTCCGTACAATGGTCTCCGGGACATACAATCGCTGACTAGCATCAATCGATTGCATTCTTCTATGAAGATAAATGAATTTTTTTGAATTTGTCAAGGTGAAAGATAGAAATAACGGCCATTTCATCCGGATGGGACTGATAATGACAGGGTTACACCGAAAAATATTTTTAGGTAGTGGAAGAAGGAAGCCTATAGAGAACAGCTCATCTATCTACCTAAAACAAAACCCAGGGCAAAAAGCCCTGGGTGGAGCATGTTATCGCTGTAAATAAAGGGTCTTCACAGGATTTAGCCCAGGACTTCAGTCCCGGGGGCGCTATATCAAGGCGTATACGTTACGCTACTGCCATACAGAATATTGGACACACCGGAGAAATACACATGTTTATCGGTGCTGGTAAGATTATACCACAGGTACACGCCATACCCGTTATTCCTGGTTTGGGTGGCCAGTGAATTAGCGGTACTCTGACTGGTGCTTTGGATATCCACGGCGGCGGGGGCCAGGGCGGACTTGGGCAAACCGGCTACGTTAGGCACGGAATAGCTGCCATAGATCGCATTCCAGCTGTAGTTCACAAAGTCGCCTGCTTTTTTACCGCCCCAGGAAAGCCGGGAAGCTGCCGGTCCATAATAATAAAACGAGATGATCTTGGCGGGCATCAGTTTGCGCAGCTCATCGAGCAACATCACGAAAGAGCTGTCATTGGGTTGTGGCAGGCCATTGACGCCATAGTCGGCATATTCATCATCGAAATCGATACCATCCAGTCCGTAGTAATTGGCGGTATCGGCCAACTGTTGGGCGAACGCCCTGGCGGCGGTGCGGCTGGTGAAGTTACAAAAGCCGGCGCCCTGGTGATTGCCCAGAATAGATAATAATACTTTCATGCCTTTGTTTTGCAGCGGAACAATCTGTGTTGCTTTGTTCACCAGTACATTTGTCACGTTCGGATTGTTGTACAGCACGGCTTTGCCGGTACTGGTGTTGTAGTTGATGTTCGCTGCAAAAATAATGGCGATGTCAAACAGTTGCTGGCCGCCGGTGGTAAGGGTATACTTACCGGTGTTGAGCAGGCTGTTACTGTTGACTTCTACATAACAGACAGATTTGCCACCGGCTTTGGTGACGGTTTCTTCTTTTGGTTTGTTGTTGAGCTGTTGATTACCGGAAACTGTCTCTTCTTTTTTACAGGAGGGCATGAAGAGAAGGGTTGAACAGGAGGTCAGCATGAGGATGGACGACCATACGCGGATTTGTTTTTTCATACGTAAATTTTAACGGTGATTGATATGATGATAATAAATGCTCCTGATGAACGGGGTATTGCGCGGATCATAAAAGGGGCAGGCGCGGATGTTACCGGCGCGCTAAGCAAAAAATGCTTTTTTGTATGAATGCGCTTTGCTCATCAGGAGCATTGGGTTTTTAGATATTATCAAGCTACACAGTTATCCTGCGATATCATTTCCACGTCACGGGTCACGTTATCTTTTGTCCCACCACAGTGCGGTTCCGCCGTCATCTGAAGGTTTGCTCAGCAAACCAATGGCTTTGGTAACGGCGGCATTGTTGGTATTGTATTCATTTTGCGGGAAGGGCAGCCTTCTCACCTGAAGGGTAGTGCTGATGGTATTGTTGCTGTTGTTGACCGCTACCGGGAACAGTTTAGGATAACCGGTGCGGCGGAACTCTGTCCAGGCTTCCTGCCCTTCGGGGAACATGGCCAGCCATTTCTGGGTGCTGATACGTTCCTGTTTGTGTGCCTTGTCGGCGCTTTCATCCCACTTCACGGTGATGTCGGAAGGAGAGGGCAGGTTGTTCTGCGCATTTTTGGGATCTACATAAGCATCCGGTTTGTTGGTACTGTTCACATAGTTGGCATCTGCCACATGCCACTGGTCCAGGGAAGTATTGATGCCTTTTTCATACAGGTCCTGTGCCGTTCCGCCGGCGTTGGCGAAGTTGTTGAGCGCCGCTTCCGCCCGCAGGAAGTATACTTCTGCCGCCGTCATCAGCTGTACGGGGGTATTGAGGCTAAATACGCCGTCCTGGTAGTTGAGCGCAGAATAACCTACGTAGTCGTTTTTGGAGTTGGAGCCGGTAACAGCGCCCAGCCGGATACCTACGTATTGTGAGGGAATAGCTGCATCGGTGGATTTGGACATGTACTTGCTGATGCGCGGATCTTTGTAACCGGTGAGGTAACACTGGAGGGAGGCGTTGATCAGGATATCATTCCAGTTCTGTGCAATGAATACCAGCGGATTCGTATAGCCGGCGCCGGGAATCCTTACGTTCATATTACCATCGTTGCCGGTGATCACGCCGCCTTTTGCAGGGTCCAGGGCTTTCTCCGCTTCGGCTTTGGCCAGTGCGGCGTCGGCATTGATAACGTGCATGGCTAAACGTAAACGAAGCGAGTTGCTGAACTGCAGCCATTTGGTGAAGTCGGCATTATATACCAGATCGAAATCGCCGAATTTAAATGGCAATGTTTTGCCGCTGGCAATGAAATCGCGGAGGGTGGCGTTGGCGGTGTCCAGCTCTTTGAAGAAGCGGGCATACACGTCTTGCTGGCTATCGTAATCGATATTGGTTTTGGCGGTACCGGCCTTGCTGTAAGGAATAGGCCCGTAGATATCGGTTACCCGGCTCATCGCGGTTACCTGTACAATTTGTGCCACTGCCCATACGGCGGGGAAGTCTTTGGGAATATTGGACTGACGTAACAGGGCCACGTTGCTCATGACGTTGACATAACCTACTTTAAAGGCTTCACCATTCCAGCCGGTCATCATGAAATAACTCAGATTATTTCTGCCACCATTAAAGGGGGTGGCGGAAGCCATATATCCGGAGAAGCAGTCGGCGTTCAGGTTTTGTTGTACCTGGAACGAGTTTGGGTCTCCACCGCCGGAGAAATTATAAATAGCCATGGTGGCTGTCTTCAGGTAGCTGAGGTTGTAGAAGTCGGCCTCCAGCATACCATTGGGAACACCGGTATTATCGGTATTGTAGAGCTCAAAGTTTTTGGTGCAGGCGCTCATTGCCAGCAGCATCCCGGCTACGATAGCGGGTAGACGATATTTACCGGGGAATATATTGAGACGTTTCATGTTTTCAGTTTTTACAGTGACAAGCAAGGGTTAGAAGGTTGCGTTCAGCGACAAGCCATAGTTGCGGGTAGCAGGTGGCATGAAAATGTCTACACCGGACAGGTCGTTGGCGGTAGACATGGTCATTTCCGGATCATATGGCGCTTTTTTGTGGAAATAAATCAGGTTACGGCCGGTCAGATTGAAACGCAGGGTTTTTACCCAGCTGTTTTTTACCGGAACAGCATAGCCCAGAGACAACTCCCGCAAACGCACTACCGTAGCGCTGTACATGTATTCGCCGGATACCGCTTCGCGACCACCAATGGAGCTGTACCATTTCAGTGGATCTACGCTGGTAACAGGCTGTCCATTGGGACCTACGCCATTGACAGCCACGCCGCCGGCATCACGGGCATCGCCGGTAGCTTTCGAAACACCGTATTGGTCCATCACGGACTGCGTTACTGACATTACCTGGCCTCCGAATTTACCGTCGATCAGGAAAGACAGGGAGAAGTCGCCATAAGAAAGATTGTTGTTCCAGCCCAATTGCCATTTGGGATTGGCATTGCCGAGGTATACAAAGTCGCCGCCTTGTTTAATAGGAGCGCCTTTGTCGTCGATCATGATACGGCCCTGTGCATCCCGCTGTAACACCGTTCCATAGATATCTCCAAAGGAACCGCCAACTTTGAACTTGGACATGAAGTTGGCGCCGGAGGCTCCACTCAATACAATTTGAGGGTTGATGTCGGATAATTCCAGGATACGGTTGTCGTTCACGGAGTAGTTGATGCCGGTATTCCATTGGAATTTACCACCACGGAACACGTCATAATGGAACACCGCCTCTATACCTCTGTTCTGGACATTACCGGCATTAAAGAAGAACACCTGGTTATAGGAAGCGTTTGAAGCGTCGATATTCAGCGTTTGGTTATTGGTATTGGTTTTATAGTAGGTGATGTCAGCAGTCAGCCTGTTGTCGAAGAAACGCCATTCCATACCCAACTCCAGCGACTTGGTTTTCTCCGGCCGCAGATTGGTGAAAGGTGTTTGTGGATTACCGGTAACACTGCCTACACCAAATGTATTATCTGCCGGATGGCTTTTGTAGTTGGTGGGAGAGTTGCCCACTTCTGCATAAGAACCTCTTACTTTCAGGAAACTGATGGCCTTAGGCATCTCCATCATCTGGCTCAGGATCAGGTTCAGGCCCACGGAAGGGTAAAAGTAGTTGTTGCTGGGCGTGAAAGCCAGGTTGGAAGCCCAGTCGTTACGGGCAGTGATGTCCAGATAGGCCATCTCTTTCCAGGCGAGATTGGCGCTGCCGAAGAGAGACTGGTATTGACCATGGTTTTCCGGCAAGGTACCGGAATTGACGGCATTCATGGTATTGAA
Organism: Chitinophaga qingshengii; assembly: GCF_014529935.1. Lineage (GTDB taxonomy): Bacteria > Bacteroidota > Bacteroidia > Chitinophagales > Chitinophagaceae > Chitinophaga > Chitinophaga qingshengii. Next base: position 1,071,255 of record NZ_JACVFC010000001.1, on the reverse strand, counting down.
GTTCTGAATCACGAATATATTGGCGATTTTCAGTCCGTCCTGGCCGGAATTGAATTTCACGCCGCTGGTTTTCAGATCACGCAGTGCGCCACCTACCAGGCCGGTCAGCCGTAAGTCCTTGTTGATGGGAACATTAAAATTCAGCATCAGATCGCCATATTGCTGAGTGGTGGTGGCATTGTTGTAGTTGTATACACCATTAGCGGGTGCTAATACTTTATAAGTACCGGCGTACATTTTTTGTTCATATACATCGTTGATACGGTCTATACTACCACGAGCCTGCACATTAAGCCAGGAATTGATCTCATATTTCAGACTGGCATTGAGTAACAAGCGGTTCCTGTTAAGCGAGTTCGGATCACGTTTGGTGACCCACCAGGGGTTCTGCTGGATATCTTCCAGGTAGGCCCAATTCTGCACTGGCAGGAAGTTACGGGTAGGGTCGGGTGTTTCAAACTGGTCTTTGAAAGGCCGGATGTCTCTGCCCCGGGGGAAGAGATATAAACCTGTCAGGGGATTAAGGTAAAATCCGGACAGGGGCGTATTATCGATTTTCTGTGTTACATAGTTCACATCTGCTTCTGCGGTCAGTTTGTTATTCAGGAAATGACCTGTTTCCTTGAAGTTGATGTTATTACGACCCAGTTTATTGCCTGGCTCAATGCCGGTACCGGCAGTATTGGCGTAGGAAAAATAGGTCTGCATTTGTTCTGAGCCGGCAGACAGGCTGATGGAGTTCGTGTAAGTCTGACCGGTTTGGAAAAAGGAAGAGAGGTTGTCTCCACCAGGACTGCTGAGTTTTGCCCCCCAGCTCTGCGGAGAAGTGGCGTTGGTAGCGCCGTAGTTGTTTTGAAATTCCGGTTTATAGGCTACCTGTGCCAGGTTGGCGCTGGAAGAGAAATTGATCTGCGTTTTACCGGACTTGCCGCTTTTAGTGGTAACGATGATAACACCGTTAGCGCCCTGGCTGCCATACAGCGCAGCTGCGGAGGCGCCTTTCAATACAGAGATGCTTTCGATATCTTCCGGGTTCATATTGGAGATCGGGTCTCCGCCATCATAGGCGTTGCTGCCACCGAAAACGCTGGAAGGCTGGTTGGTGAGGCTGTTGTTCATCGGTACCCCGTCTATTACATAGAGGGCCTGATTACTGGCTACACCCGACTTGCCGCCACGCAATACCACTTTGGCAGATCCGCCTATACCGGAGCCGCTGGGGGAGATGGAAAGACCGGCTACCTTACCATTAAGGGTATTGATCAGGTTAGGGTCTTTGGCTTTGGTCAGCTCTCCGCCGCTCACCTGCTGCATGGCATAGGTGATGGTTTTTTCGGAGCGTTTAATACCGAGGGCGGTTACCAGTACGCCTGTTAATTGTGTATTGGCCGCGTTTAGCACTACTGTCAGCGTGGTATTGTTGCCAACGGTGATTTCCTTTGTTTCATAACCGATAGAGCTGAATACCAGCACATCTTTTTTATCTGCCTGTATGGAGAAGCCGCCTTGTTCGTTGGTGATGGTACCACGGATAGTACCTTTTACCTGTATGCTGATGTTGAACAGGGGTTTACCATCGGCGCCGGTAACGGTACCTTTGATGGGAGCGGCTTGTAACACGCTTTCGGGCGCCGGTTTGGGACTGATAACGATGATTTTGTTCACGATGGCATATTCCAGGGACTTGCCTTTCAGGCATTTGTCCAGCACGTCGGTAAGCGGGGCGTTGCTGACGTTCATATTAACAGGCGCCGCACCTTGCAGCAGTTTTTCATCGTACACAAACTCGTAGCCGGTTTGTTTGCTGATGTTGTTGAACACATCGTAGAGGGCGAGGCGTTTGCCTTTGAGGGTAACCGTCTGTGAGTAGCTTTTGGCACTCAGGTGGAGGGTGACAGCCAGTAGAAGGGTGGCAGTTAATTTCATAACCAACAGAAATTTTCGGAGCAAAGGCCGGCCTGACCGGCAGGCTTTGCCAGTAGTAAGTTGTTGCATATTTTTGTATTCGTGGCTTTTAAAAAATCAGTTTCTAATGACGAGTGAAATTGGTAGCCATTTTTGCCGGGCCCTGACTGCAATCGGGGTCCGGTTTTTTACTACCTGTAATGGTTGATAGTATTAACAAGTGTTCATAACATGAAAATCTTTAAGCGTTATATAATTGTTACAGGTATAAGTACTAGTGTGGCGCCACGGGTCTGGCCGTGATAGTGCGCCCGTCCACTGTGAATTTTACGCGTTGGGTAGTTTCGAGTGCCTTCAGCAGCGCGCCGGCATCTTCCCGCCGGGAGATCACCCCTGTCAGGTCTATGTCAGATACGTTACCATCGTAGACGACTGCTATATCATACCACCGGGCGAGCTGCCGCATAATGGTGCGGATATTGGTATTACGGAAACGGAATTTGCCTTCCTTCCAGGCGAGGGTTTGTTCAATATCGGCTTCGGTGGTTTCGAAAGTACCGCCATTGGAGGCGATGCTGGCCTGGTAACCGGGTTTCAACAGGCTTTGCCGGCTGCCGCGTGTTACCTGTACGGCGCCGTCTACCAGGGTAGTGCGGATGGCCTGTTCATCGCCATAGGCCATTACATTGAAGCTGGTACCCAATACGGTGACGGTCATTTCTTCCACGCCGGGGGTTTTCACTTTTACCCGGAAAGGTTTATTGGCTTGCCGGCTGATTTCAAAATATACTTCTCCGGTTACTTCCACCAATCTCTCTTTGCCGGTGAAGGCTGCCGGGAAACGGATGCTGCTGGCGGCATTGAGCCATATTCTACTGCCATCGGCCAGGGTGAGCTGGTACTGTCCGCCCCTGGGAGTTACGACGGTATTGTACAGCGGTTGCTGATCGTCGTTGTTGCCTTTATAGGTGAGGGCGCCGTTGGTGTTGCTGATCCGGGTATTGCCTTGTACGGCCAATGAGCCGCTATGGGTGCTGTCCAGCGAGATGGTACTGTTGTCGGCCAATATGAGCATGGCTTTGTTGCTGCCCGGCGCCAGTGGATTGGTTTTAACGGCGGCTACTACCTGTGGCGGTGTTGCCGGCCGGCGCATAAACCATACGGCGCTGGTGACAATACCAGCAGCCAGCACTGCGGCAGCGGCATACATCCAGCGTTTGCGCACCGGCTGCAATGGCGCCGTCTGCAATACCTGTTGTAACATGGCAGCCTGGTCCTCCTGTGCCCATTCGGCGGGAGGGGCGGCTTGTGTATATAGTGTATGCAGGATATCAGCTTTGATTTCTTCTTCAAAAGCTCCGCTGGCCACTGCCTGTTGCAGTTGCTCCAACTCATCCGTACTCAGCGGCTGATGCTTGTATTTCTCCAGTAATTGCCTGATTTCAGCGACGGTCATTGCGACTTTAGAATTGGTGACAGCTATAAAGACGAACGATGAAGTAAAAGGGAGTACTCCCGCTGAAAAAAAAATTTAAGCTGATAATGAAGGATTTAGGGATTTTTTGATTTACGGATTTAGGAATTTATTTGAACATTGAAATATTTGACATCCTCTAAATAGCAAAATGTCTAAATAAATTCCTAAATCCGTAAATCAAAAAATCCAAAAATTATTGAGTTGTTGTTTGATAATGGATCGCAAAGACCGCAGGGCCAGCTGTAATTGTTTTTTGACGGTGTGAACGGAGATGTTCAGCTGATGGGAGATTTCTTCATTGCTCAGTCCCTGTTTACGCGCCAGGTAAATTTGTTTACGGGCAGGGGGAAGCGTATCAATGGCACTATGCAGTATTTGCTGATACTGATGGTCCTGCACTACGTGATCGGTATCGTTGGCATAACCTGGCTCCTGGGTTTCAAGGTAAGCCATGGCTTTCTGTTTCACCAGTTGTTTCCGGAAGCTGTCATATATATGGTTACGGGTCAGTATAAAAAGATAGTCGGAGAAATTATCAATAGTATCCAGCATCTCCCGCTTTAACCATACCCTCAGAAAAATCTCCTGTACTACTTCCCGCGCAGCCGGAGCATCTTTGAGATACAGCATGGCGGCGTTGAACACCTGTTGGCTGTAGGTGTTAAACATGCGCGTGTAGGCGGCCTCGTTACCTGAAGCTATCGCTTTCAATTGCTCTCTTTCATCCGGGATAGATGACTTTGACAATATGTGTTGGATTTTTTCTACCGCCTAAATATAGGAAACAAATCGGAATCCGGACTTCTCCGCCTGCCGGGGGAAGCTAAACTATTTACCGCTGCCAGCTGTTCTTACAACAGTTATTGTATTCATCACATTTTAAATGTTATGGTATGAAAACGTTGAAGGTATACTGGCTCCTGCTGATGCTTTTAACACTTCCGGCATTGAGCGTAGGGGCGCAGGACGAGGAGACCATCCTGAAAGCGGAGCGTATCAAAAAAGGAGACCTGCCACCTGAAATACTGGAAGCCTATCAGAAACGTTTCCCCAATGCCAGCCTGAACCAGATCATGAAGATACCGACAGGCTTGTATAAGCGGGACTGGGAGATTGAAGAGAGAAATAAACCGAGTTTGCAGGACGAATATTACACCCTCACGCTGACCGGCGACAAGCTGGACATAGAAGCGTTATACGACCGCAACGGTAACCTGATCAGGGCCCGTGAAAGAGCCATCAATGTCAAACTGCCGGAAAATATCGGCATGTACCTGGCTGACCATTATCCGGGGTACCATATCGTGAAGGATAAGGTGCACCGGCTGATCTCTCCCAAAAAAATACAGGCGGAATGGGAGGTAATGGTGGTAAAGGACAACGACTTCCGGCGCCTCTTTTTTGATAAGGATGGAAAATTTGTTAAAGAAAGAAAATGACCCTCTTGTCCGGCCATATCTTTAAAGGCGGCAACTGGTGGCTGGTGGCCTGTTTCCAGTTGTTGTCCTTCTTTGTGCAGGCACAGGGCGATCCCCTGCCTTCCTGGAACAATAGTGCGGTGAAGGAATCTATAATCCGGTTTGTATCGGCTGTCACCAACGGACAATCTTCCGGGTACGTACCGCCGGAGGACCGTATCGCTACCTTCGATAACGACGGTACCCTATGGGCGGAAAAACCGGTCATACAGGAGCTGTTCGTTGTTTTCCGTATCAACCAGCTGGTGGCCAAAACGCCGGCATTACGCAACAAACAACCCTACAAGGCGGTGCTGGAGAAAAACCGGGCCTACCTGAAAGCCATGGGGCGCAACGGTTTGCTCGACCTGATGAACATTACGCATACCGGCATGACGGAAACCGACTTCCGCGAGGCTGTCCGCCTGTTTTTCGACAACGCCAGACATCCGGTGCTGGGCGTACCCATCGCACAGCTGGTATATCAGCCCCAGCTGGAACTGCTGGAATACCTGAAAAACAACCAGTTCAAAATTTATATCTGCTCCGGTGGTACGGTGGAGTTTATCAGGGCTATCTCCTGGAAATATTATGGTATTCCGCCGGAACAGGTGATCGGGAGTACCTTTCATTATGCCTATGTAGATAGCGCCCGTGTAAATGACATCATGCTCCTCAAAGGCCTTTATCAGCTGAACGATCAAAAAGAAAAACCGGTCAACATTCAATATTTTATCGGTAAACGCCCCATACTGGCCTGTGGTAATATCGGCGGGGGCGGAGATATCAGTATGCTTCGTTTCTGCCAGGGAAGCCAGTATCCTTCCCTGCAACTGCTGGTACATCACGATGATGATGAACGGGAATTTGCCTATGAAGAAGATGATAACGAATCGCTCAATAATGCCCACCGTTATGGCTGGGGTGTTATCAGCATGAAAAATGACTGGCAGCATATTTTTGTGGATGCTGTGCCCTGAAATGCCTTACCCTCCTGATTTCTGGAAAAAATGACCTATTTTGGGCCGTCCTTACAGCAGGATGGAAACAGTTATGTCAGGTATGAATCATCATCAATATCCACTCAGGACCGTACAGGTAACCCGCTATGTAACTCCCTTGCGGGAAGGGGGTTCCCTGCCTGCGCTTACAGAAGCGGACGACGGATTCCTGTATGTGCTGAAGTTCAGAGGCGCCGGTCAGGGCGTAAAAGCGCTGATTGCAGAGCTGATCGGCGGAGAAGTGGCCCGGGCGCTGGGCCTTAAAGTGCCGGAAATCGTATTCGCGGCACTCACAGAAGATTACGGCAGAAATGAAGGCGATGAAGAAATTCAGGACCTGCTCAAATCCAGTGTAGGCCTTAACCTGGCTTTGCACTACCTCTCCGGCGCCATCACCTTCGATCCGGTGGTGACCACCATCGATGAAACGCTGGCGTCCAAAATTGTATGGCTGGACTGTCTGCTGACCAATGTAGACCGTACCGTGCGTAATACCAATATGCTCATGTGGCACCAGGAACTGTGGCTGATAGACCACGGTGCTTCCCTGTATTTCCATCACTCCTGGGATAACTGGGAAGAACAGTCCACCCGGCCTTTTGCCAAAGTGAAAGACCATGTACTGTTGCCACAGGCCTCGCAGATAGCGGAGGTGGACAGCGCTTTCCGGGCTATCCTTACGCCTGAGCGTATCCGCGCTATCGTGGACCTGGTACCGGAAGAATGGCTGACCGGCCAGGACGGCCTTACTGCCGCAGAAAGACGCGAAGTATATGTACAGTTTTTAACCAGGAGGATTGCCTCTTCCGATATTTTTGTAAAAGAAGCAGTATATGCAAGAACTTCACTTATATGAGTACGCCGTTATACGCGTAGTGCCACGGGTAGAGCGGGAAGAGTTTCTCAACGTAGGTGTCATGCTCTACTGTAAAAAACAAAAATTCCTGCAGATGCGCTACATACTGGATGAGTCCAGGTTGCGCGCTTTGTGCCCGACCATAGATATTCATGAGCTGGCATCCTATCTCTGTGCCATTGAAAAAATATGTGCCGGTGGCCGTCAGGGCGGACCTATCGGTATGCTCGACCTGGCCTCCCGTTTCCGCTGGCTCACCGCTACGCGGAGCACGATTGTGCAAACCTCCAAAACACATGGGGGATTGTGTATCGATGCCGCCACTACCCTGCAACACCTGCACCAGCAGCTGGTATTGTTATAAGTCGGGTCTGATTATTGATGCCATCCTGTTAAAAATGATTGACGATGGCAGCAACCAGAACGGTTTCCGCGCCTTCCCGTAAAAAGGCTGCTGTAGCAAAGAAAAAGCCGGCAACGAAGAAAAAAGTATCCGTTGCCGGTAATTATAACGCCTGGAAACAGTTTGAAGGAAAACAATATACCGGCATGAAAATAGGCCGTAGTCATAAATGGAACTACGATGCCGGTGTATGGCGCGAAACCAAAATCACGCCCGATCTCTGGGAAATTTCCTACGATGTGATCAAACGCCGCGCCGGCCATGCCCCGGAAGGTTCCGGCGTTCCGGTAGGTACCGGTTATCACTGGTACATCCTCGCCAACCAGCAGGTGGATAAAATTAACGCAGACGATTATACGACAAAGATGTCCGGCTTCAAATTTAAGCTGGCACATAAACGCGCCGGTAAAAACAAGTGGAGCGCTTCCTTCAGCAACCAGCGCAAACGCATGATCAGTTTCCTGGAAGATATGATTACCCAACTGAAGAGCGCTGCCGTGCCGCTGGAGTTTTCATATAAGGATACAGCCTATGAGGGAGAAGCGATTCCCGTCATGGAAACCTGTAAGGAAGGGGATTGTGTGGAGTGGGATGTCTACCTGAATGATGAAAGCAAGGGCATTATCAGGAGAATGAAAAGCGGTTGGAAAATGGATGGGGTAACAGACAAGGGATTGATCAAAGCGATAGCGGCTGTACTGGCATCAGAATGAGGCGGCTTCCACCAGGTCCAGCTGCAGCTTTAGTTTAGCGGCTACTTCAGCGCCTTCAAAACCTACGTTGGCGAAACGGATATTACCTTTCGGGTCTATGATATAGGTAGCCGGAATCATGTTGAATCTGAACTTATCGCTGATATCCGGATCGGTATTGTAATATACCGGGAAGGAATATTTTTTATGACCGAACCATCCCCGGGCATCGGCGAGGGTATTGCGGGCGCCGCTGTTGACTACCATAAAAACCACCCTGGGATTGTCTTTATAATGTTCATACAGTTGTTGCAGGTAAGGCATTTCCTGCATACAGGGTCCGCACCAGGTAGCCCAAAAATCAATCAGCACTATTTTATTTTTCAGCAGCGCTGCTGACACCGGTTTGCCTTGCATGTCCACAAAGGACTGCAGCGAAGGTGCGGGGCGGTTAATCAGCTGTGGCCGTACTTTATCGAGCAGTAATTTTTCCCGCAGCTGTTGTACGGCTTTCAATTTTTCGTTGTTACCGGTACGGGTATAAAACGTGGTAACGTTGTCCAGTGTTTCATTGTCCGGGGAGATGACCAGTGCGGAGTCCATTTGTTGCGCAGCTTCGTGCAGGCGTCCCTGTTGGAGGGCGATGAGCCCCAGCAGGGAATGCAGGTTGCCTTGTGCTTTGCGGGTAACCGCCATGCGGGTATCAGCGCTTACATAAGGATAGATATAACCTGTTTCCGGGAAGTAGCGGATAATACCTGCGGGAAAGCTATCTGCCTGCGACAGTGCCAGCTGCGCATAGTAGCGGGCGGTATCCGGCGCCAGCTGGTATTGTTGCAGCGTGGAAGCCAGTTCTTTCCAGGTGGTGGTGGTCCAGGGATTGCGGCGTTGGGTAGCCACTTTACGGGCATGGTACAACGTTTTTGCGGTGTTATGTCGGGCGGCATACAAATCGAATAGTTGTTGGTGCATGCCGGTATAATATTGTGTATTGGCCGGTGTTTCCTTTTGCAGGGCCTGTTCCAGCAGTTGGATGCGGGTAGTGGTATCGCGTTCTTTGGCGATCGTGGCGGCGCGTTGTTCTATACCGGGTTCGCTGTCAGGATACCGTTGCATCACTACCTGGCGGATGGAGTCTACGCGGCTTTTCTCTCCGATGATGAGGTAACCCATAGTCACTTTGTTGAGGTTGCCGGGATTGGAAGGGGCGCTGTTGAATTTCTGTGCAATCACGTTCAGTGCCTGTTCCCGGGCTTCCGGCGAGGTCTGCATCCGGTAGTGCAGCTGCCGCACTTTCGCCTCGTAGTTATCGGGGTAGAGGTCCAGTTCCTGTTGATACAGGGCGGCCTGTTCCGCGGCGAGTTTAGGCGATTTCCCCCTTTGTGCAGTGAGACTGTAGGCCTTATACAGCAAGCCGTCTTTCACCGGCTGGTGGCCGGCGTATACGGGGATGGCGTAATGGCTGTCTGCTGCGGGTTTGTCGGTAAACTCACCGCTTTCCAGGTAAAAGGTAGCATAGGTGGCGAAACCTGCCAGGCGGAAGGAGGTTGTCCATTGACGGCCCTGTCGTTGCAGGGGTATGGTGGTGGCTACATCATAAAAATTAGAGTAGGAAAACACCAGTCTGATATTCGAAACGCTGTCAGGGATGGTGGCTGCCGGCGCCTGCGGATCGTAGGTCACCGTTACCACATCGCCGCGCTGCGGATATTGCGGTACGATGGTTACCCGCTGCTGTGAGCGGGCGTTGTGCACAACGCCCGTCAGCAGCATCAGGAACAATATGGCAAATGAAAAATAACGCATCATTTATAGCCCTCGTTTTGGGTGAGATTGGGATTGGTGCTGATAGCATTTACAGGAATAGGATACAGGGTATCTGTAGCCTGCCAGTTAGCGCCTTTGATGGGTTGCAACACAGCGGTAGATTGTTTGGTCCGTTTCAGGTCAAACCAGCGGTGGCCCCATTCGGTGAATAGTTCCAGGTGCCTTTCTTTTTCCACGGCTTTCAGCAGATCCTCTTTTCCGAGAGTGGTGGCCAGTTTGGGTAGGCCAGCCCGAACGCGTATGGCGTCGAGGTCGGCGCGGCCATCATCCAGTTTCCCTTGTTGTATGCGGGCTTCCGCACGGACCAGGTATTGTTCGGCCAGCCGGAGTACCATAGAATATTCAGTTACCGGACCTGCGGTATTAGCCCTCACTTTGTATTTGAAGGGGAAGTAATAGGTAGCGCCGGCGGTAGTTTTACGAAAGCCGGTCCAGTTGGCGAGCCGCAGGTCACCGGTTTCAAAACGGCTGATCAGGTGCAGCGTATCCAGCCGGAACACGGCTGCGGCCGTGGCATTGGCGGGTGCGGCGGTAAATCCTTCCCAGGTATTACGGCCAAAAGCTACATTCACGGGTTGCAGCTGGAAGATGGCTTCTCCGCTGTTGGCCAGGAATACTTTGTTCAGGTCTTGCAACAGGGAATATTTGCTGTCGCCGATAACCTTAGTTGCGGAGGTTTCTGCCAGCGTCCATTGTTGGTTGTATAGGTAAATCCTTGCCAGTAAAGCATTAGCGGCGGCCCTATTGGGGCGTATACGCGTTCCCGTTGGATAGGCATCATTCAACAGGGCTACGGATTCATTCAGATTTTTGATAATGGTGTCATATACAACGGACCTGGCTATACGGGGTATGATACCGTTTTTTTCGTAGTCGGTACTGGTGATCAGCGGTACGTCTCCGTACATGTTGACCAGGTAAAAATAGAAGAAAGAGCGCATGAACAGGGACTCTCCGATCAACTGGTTTTTAACCGCGGGAGAGAGGCCGTTGTTATTGCGCAAACCTTCCAGGCAGGCGTTGGTATGGTAAATAAAGGAGTACTGATCAGCGAACATGCTTTGCACGTACTGGCTGCTGGGAACCAGCCGGTTTTCCCGGAACACGTCGTAGTTGTCGAAGGTAGTGTAATAGTACAGTTCATCGGCCTGCATGGCGGAGAGGAAATTCATCAGCACGTTGGCAAACTGGTAGTTATAGGCGTTCATGCTGGTATACAGGCCGGTTACCGCTGCGGTGGCGGTCTTATCGTCTGTAAACACCAGTTGGGACACCAGTTCGTTTTTAGGCAAAGGCGTATCTACGAACTTGTTACAGGCGGCGCCTGCGGAGATAGCCAGTAAAACGAAGAATATATGAATGCGTTTCATGTCAATATTTTTTATCAGAGAGACAATTGTAATCCTATGGTATATGATTTCAAGGGAGGCATCGACCGGCCCTGTGTTTCAGGATCATACCCTTCATAGCCGGTAATGGTGAACAGGTTCTGTGCGGTGCCATAGATGCTGGCGCCACCCAGTTTCCATTGCTGTACATATTTGGACAGATCATATCGCAGGGAGAGATTTTTTAACCGGATAAAAGATGCATCGCCCCATTGCGCGGAAGAGAGTGCAAAGCTGCGGGCGTTGGCCGCACCACTGCCGAGCGTGGCCTTCGGCGCACTGGCTCCCTGTCCGGGAGTAGTCCAGCGTCCAAGGGCGTCCAGGTTTTGGTTCGCACCGGAGCCGATGGGGGCCAGGCCATAGCCATAGTTGAAAGAGCCACCTTCCTGTTTTACGAACTGGAAGAAGAATTCCAGGCTAATGCCTTTATAGGAGAAGGTGTTTTGCAGTCCGCCGTAGAACTTAGGCGTTTTATCACCGAGGATAATATTGTCATCCGGGTCGTACACGGTGCTGTTGGTGCTGCCGTCCGCTTTCCGGAAAAGGGCGAGACCTGTTTGCGGATCAATGCCGGTGAACTGGAAACCTTTCTGGATAGTCAGCGACTTGCCCACCACCAGCAGGTCTTTATAGGTGGAAGATTCAATATTTGGGAATTCTTTTAACTCATTCTTATTGATAGTGAGATTAAAAGAGCTGCGCCAGGTAAAGGCTTTCCGTTGAATGTTAATGGAATTGATTTCAAACTCCCAGCCGCTGTTGAGCACTTTGGCCGGAAAGTTACGCAGTACGCTGGGGAATCCTACCTGTGGTGATAGTTTATAGTCCAGCAGTTGGTTATCTGACATATTGTGATAATAGTCGGCGGTGATCAGCAGACGGTCTTTAAAGAAACCCAGATCGAGGCCCACTTCTTTTTTATGGCTTGTTTCCCAATGGTACTCAGGGTTGGCGAGCCTGGCGGGCGTAAGTCCGGTGATACCATCATAGGGGAGGGAAGTGGTTGACCAGGCGTCGAGATAGGCATAGTCAAGAATATTGTCATTGCCGGAGCTACCAATACTGGCACGCAGTTTACCGAAGCTAAGGATGGAACCTTCGGGGATAAAAGATTCTTTACTGAATATCCAGGCTGCGCCGACAGCGCCAAAATTGCCGAAACGGTTGCCCGGACCAAAGCGGGTAGAGCCATCGCGGCGGAAAGTAGCGTTAACCAGGTATTTTTCATCCCAGTTGTAATTGATACGGCCAAATACGGCATTATAGCGGTACAGCGCGTAGCTGGTTTGTTTAGGGGTGAGTTTGGCAGCAGAGCTCATGTCTTCCAGCATGGCGTCGCTGGAGTAGCCTTCACCGATTACCCAACTGCCCTGACGGAGCGCCTGTTGCCAGCTGCCGCCTGCCAGTAGCTGCAGGGTACCTTTGGCAATGGTGGTGGTATAATCTATCTGTGGTTCCACAATATAGGTGCTGACATCTGTATTTCCGTACTGGGCGGAGCTACCGATACCTTGATTGGGGTTAAAGCTTTTGCCGGGCAGCAACAGTGTTTGCTGCATATTGGTTTGCGTGTAACCCACGTTGGCTTTTAGATTAAGACCAGGCACCGGCGTATATCGGATATCTGACTGGGCCACCAGGTTGTTGGTGCGGGCATTGGAACTGCGCAACAGGTAGGCCATCGGATTTAATCCGTTGAGTGTCCAGTAATAACCGCCCAGAGAATCGTAGATGGGATAGTTGGGCGCCTGGTCGGTAAAGCTGGCGAGACTGGCGGCGATAGAGTTGTCGCGTAGGGAGGAGTAGTTAACCACCGCGCCTATATGAAAACGGCCGTCTTTGTTACTATGGTCTGCACTCAGGCTGCCGGCGCCTTTGGTGATACCGAGTTTGTTGGGCATGACGGTGGTTTCCTTGCGGTAGGTACCACTTAATCTGAACTGTGTTTGGGTACTGCCGCCGGATACGCTACCCTGGGCTTCTGTCAGATGGGCGGTATTACCGATCATGAGTTTTTGCCAGTCGGTGGTTTTTTGCTGGTCCCACAGCAGGAGGTCCGGAGCCGTTTCCTCGTCCGGCGTTTTATTATCGTTTTTAAACGCTTCCCTGCGCATTTGGAGGTATTGTGGGGTAGAGAGCATGTCTACCATGTTCACTACCTTACCGGCGCCGGTATAAACATTGAAATCAGTCTTTGTTTTACCGGCTTTGCCGCGTTTGGTAGTAATGAGTACCACGCCGTTGGCGCCCCTGGAACCGTAGATGGAAGTCGCATCGGCGTCTTTCAGTACATCGATCCGTTCGATGTCGGCCGGGTTGATAGAGGCCAGCGGGCTTTGTTTGCCATTGGCGGAGGTAAACTCATTAAGGGGGTCAGAGATGAAAGGCACGCCGTCGATAATGAACAGCGGTTGGTTGGCTTGTAATACGGAGTTCTGACCCCGGATAAGGACATTGAACGCTGCACCGGGCAAGCCGTTGGTGGAGTTGATCTGTAGTCCGGGTACCCTGGCCTGTAAAGCGGCCAGCGGGTCCATCACGGGGTTGGAAGCAATATCATTGGCTTTGATGCTGGTCACGGAACCGGTATTAAATCTTTTGCTGGTAGTACCGTAGGCCACCACCACGGTTTCATTGAGCGCGTTAACGGCCGCCTGTAATACCACCGGAAAGTCGGTGGTATTGCCAACGGTGATTTCTTTAGGCTCGAAGCCTACATAGGTGATGTACAATACATCGCCGGGTTGGGCTTTGATGCTGAACTTCCCTTCCGTATTGGTGATAGCGCCGTTATGGGTGCCTTTTACCTTTACGGTTACCCCGATGAGGGGTACCCCGGAGGCATCTTTCACCGTACCGGTAACGGGCTGCTGCTGTGGGGCAGGAGCCGCCGGCAGGTCGCGCCGTTTAATGAAAATAGTTTTGTCCTTGATGGTATAGTCCAGCGGCTGACCTTTAAACACTTCAGACAGGAAATCGGGCAGTGATTGTTGTTGCGCCTGTATGTTCACCGGTTTAGTATCGCGGAGCATGGCCCGGTCATAAAAGAACAGGTAGCCGGTTTGTTTTTTCACCGCCGAAAAAACATTTTCCATGGAGACATTGCGCGCAGAAAGGGACACTGTCTGCGCCGTAGCGCCGGCAGAAACCTTGAGTGTGGCCGCAATCAGTAACATCACTGTTAATCTCATTGTTAGTGCAATTTTGGTTGGTAAAGACGCTGGTATAGAAAGCGTCTTCGCATAAGGATTCAATTGCATAGATTTGCATTGGTTTGGATGTAAGTAAATCAGTGTTTAAGGTGTCGAGCCTGAATCATGACTGTCTTTGTCCGGACATTTCGCCGGGGGTGGGTCCAATCACCTCCGGTTTTTTATTGGAACAGACAGCCGCACGGTGTTTTAATTGGTTGGCTGGTTGCTTTCGTTGTGAATCATGACATTTTATGGTTGTACAATAATGTTTCTTCCTTGCATATGAAAGTGGATACCTGTTGACTGCAGGCCTTCCAGTACGTCTTCCAGCGGCAGGTTGCGTTGTATTTCGCCCTGGAAGGTGCGGACAGGGATATTCCCTTCGTAGATGGCGTGCACATCGTACCATCTTTCCAGTTGCCGCATGATGGCCGGTATATCGGCATTATGAAAATAGAACTCCCCGTTTTTCCAGGCGATGGCGGCGGAAACATCCGCCTGCCCCACCTGAATATTCCCGTGGGCGATTTGTGCCTGCTGGCCGGGCGCCAGTACACGGGAAGTGTTGCCGGTGTTGACTTTCACCGCACCGCTCACCAGCGTAGCACTGATGGCGGATTCGTTGGCATAGGCGCTGATACAGAAGCTGGTACCCAGCACATCTACGGTGGTGTGGTCATTGACCGTCACCCGGAATGGTTGGTTGGCATTGGTTACGACTTCAAAATAAGCTTCGCCGGTGATGCTGACTTGCCTGTTGCCTTCGCGGAAGGCGGTGGGGTAGGTAATGGAGGAAGCGGCATTAAGCCATACGGCGGTGCCATCCGGGAGCGTTACCCGGAACTGGCCACCGCGGGGAGTCGTCAGTGTATTCAGTGCCGGTGTGGCTACCGGGTCTTGTATATCGTAGCGGAGTTGTCCGTTGTGCTGGTGGATGCTGGCAGCGCCCTGGGCAATCACCTGGCTACCGGTACTGTCGAGCGTGATGGTGGAGCCGTCGGCCAGGGTGAGGGTGGCCTTGCTGCTGCCGGGTACTACCGGCGCCTGCGGCTGGTGTTGGGCCAGGGGCTTAGCGGGACGGATACTTTGCTGGTACCAGGTAGCGCCGGCCAGCAGTGCGATGGCGGCGGCGGCACTCCATTGCCACCAGGTTAACCGGAATCTTTTTGTTGTTGCGGGAGCGAAGTGCCTGCTCCGAAAGGTTTCCCAGGCGGTGTTTACATCGGACCGGGTGTATTGTTGCAGTTTTTCTCCTAACAGCCGGGTATCGTTCCACTGTTCCAGGAAAAAGCGGTTTTCCGGTGAGGCATCCCGCCAGGCACGCAGCTCTTCGGCTTCACCGGCGGTGAGCTGGTCTTGCTGGTGCCGGCTGATCAGGTAGGCGACCCTTTGTAAAAATGTATCCGGTTGTTGGCTGTCTGGAACTCCCAAAGTTGATATTTTACTATAGAAACAACAACTTGTTAAGTTCGATGAAAGAAAAAGACAGAAATTTTGAAATTTTTTTAAAATAGATATGTTCTGATTTGAACTTAAAGGTCACTGCGGAAAACAGGTTGCCCGTCGATGATCATTTGTATCAGCCGTACATCGCCGCCAAAAAGATACTCCTTGTCCAGCAGGGTGGTGGCGGCTTCCGGCAGTAATATATCGTGCCAGTCCGTATAATCAGGCGTGGCAATGGGTTCATCCGGCATAAAGCTAACGGCATGTACGGCGCCCTTTACAAGGGTCTGGTGATCATCTTCTATCCACAACTTAGCATGAAGATCACCGCCGATCGTGATTTCGCCGTGATTGTAAAAACCAAGTAATGTATCTGTTACGGTTACATTCCCTGCTACGTGTATGATGGCGCAACCGGCTACCAGGTTGCGGCAGCGGAGGTTGCCGGCTATCTGCAGAAAACAGGAGTAGGTGTCCAGCTCAAAATCGAAAATGGTATTATCTACCTGCAGATCACTGCGGAATATCATGCCGGCAATATCTTTTTCAAGGTATAAATCGTGCAGGTCCAGCTGCTCATCGGACTGTACGGCGGTTTCAAAAATCAGCACTTTTAATTGACCGGCATATTCTTCCAGCAAATCAAAATCGTAGGGGATACCGGTGGTCAGTCCCTGTTGAATGGCATCATGTAAGGTAACGATGATGGGGTTAGCGTGTTGGAGCATGGTTTTATCCTTTATAGTCATAATATTTCAGCAATGTCAGGTACAGTGGCAGTAAGGGCAGTACCTGATTTTTCAGTACGCTGCTGCGCAGCAGTTTAAGCGCCCGCAGTTTCTGGGTACGGACGGTATTATAGGAAATGTTGAGCGCTGTAGCGATCTCTTCATTTTTCCTGCCTTCGAGGTAACCCATCTTAAACACGCGCCGGCATTGCGTGGGCAGTTGTTCAATGGCGTTGTACAGGTGTTGCAGTAGTTCTGTTTCCGCCAGCAGCGGGTCAAAGCCGGCAGGGGCGGGGACGGTTTGTGCTTCCTGGTGATAGAGGAATTCCTGTTCCCTTTCCGATAGTCTGTTTTGTTGTTTCAAATAATTGAGGCAGGCATTGCGGGTAGCAATAAACAGGAAAGCCTTGATGCTGGCGGTGCTTTGAAAGTCGCCCCGTTTGTCCCATAGTTTGGAAAAGACTTCCTGCACCAGGTCTTCCGCCGCATGGGTATGTGCAATGATGGAGCCGGCAAAATAACACAAGGCCTGGTAATGCCAGTCAAACAGCTGCCGGAAAACCTGTTCGTCTCCTGCCGCCAGTTGCTGTATGAATGCATCCTCGTTGTTATACTGATCTCCCATCCCTTGGTCCTGCTATAAAATTGAACCATAAAAATACTGAAAACAATCACCAATTACTAATCATTGGTAATTCGGATTTGTTTTGAGTATATTGGTTGCCATGAATTACCGTTATCTGCTCTTATGCTGTCTGATGGCTTGTATGGCCTGTGCTTCCCGTCCGTATACCGTCATCAATAAAGGTATTGGTGGTAATAGTACCAGCGATCTGCTGTTGAGAGCAGAGAAAGATGTGATAACCCTGAAACCCGATCTGGTAGTGATGATGGCCGGTACCAATGATATGGTCAATTCTCAGAAGTTACTTCCCTTTACACAGTACGATATACAGTATCGTAAGCTGGTGCAGCGTCTCCGGCAGCATGGGGCGACAGTGGTGCTCATGACTTCCCTGCCGGTAGATACGGGGTATCTCTTTCAGCGCCACCAACGTACTTTGTACGATATTGATCCCAATCAGCGGATAGACAGTGCTGTTGCGATTGTAAAAGCTATCGCCGCTGCTGAAAAAGTGTATTGCCTCGATCTCCACGATATTTTTTTACGCCGGGGTGAGCCTCAAAGATCGGCAGCTTCGCTGATCATCAATGCGGCCAATATGGGCCGGGAAGATGGTATTCACCCTACTGCTGCCGGTTACCGGCTGATGGCGGAACAACTGTATGCCTACCTGAAGCAGCATCGCCTGCTGCGCAAACATCATCGTATCCTGTGTTTCGGTGATAGCATTACCTATGGCGCCTTTATGGAAGGCGCGGGTACCGATACCGGATATTGTTATCCTGCGGTGTTGAAACGTTTGTTGAATAAGGATTAAGAGAGAGGAAACGAGTCCGAAGATTTTCGGTTGCCAGTGTGCGCGGTGATCCGGGGACGAGGTCTTATTTCTGTTACTTGATAAGTTTAAGATTTTTATTACCCGCCCTTTTGTTTTGTTTTTAAAAAAATTAAATAATTATGGCTTTATTAATTAAAACAATTACTATATTGGGCCTTATCAAGTCGGTTATATTATAAAGTGGATTTCTTTCGGCCAGAAATTTTATAAATAAACAACCAAAATTCTACGCACGTTCTGATGAAACTAAAGCTACTGGTCACCAGCTGCTGGCTGTTGCTATGCCATTTTGCCTATGCTGGTCATGGCCACACATTAATATTCTGTGGTTCTGTAGAGAACGATTTATATCGCCTGCTGCAAAAGGAGGCATTCCCATTGCGGCTGGCCGGTACGGTTGCGGAGGGCGTACATGCCGCTGCCAAAGGGGATGCGCTTATCATCGTAGCGGATGGTTATCCGGCGGTCAGAACAAATATCCCCGCTGCACTATTACAGGCGGCCCGTCGGAAACAGCTGCGGATATATATGGAATATCCGCAGGCGGTGGCCGGACTGGATATCACCGGAGATACGCTGCACACACAACTGGAACGTGGTGTGGTGACGACTACCGCATTTGGCAGTGAGCTGAAACCAATGAGCATCCTGGGCATTAATGATTGTTATCTGGTACCGGTCAAAGCGGATAGTCCGCTGATAGTACTGGCTAAAGTAGCGGGGCTGGACCAGGCAGCCTATGGAATCAGCGACGTACCCACTTTTCCGTTATTATTCCGGCATGATAATATGTTGTTGGCGGCCACTAAAATGACCAACTTCGCAACCGGCCGTTATGGTCCGGACAATGCCTGGAAAGCAGTATGGGCTTACATTCTTACCTGGCTCACGGGCAGGGAAGTAACGGCTTTTCAGCACTGGCCGGCGGATGTAACGCCAATGTATACACGCTCGGAAAAATTGCCGGCCAATGCACAGGCAGAAAGTATCCGGAAAGGGGTGGAGTGGTTTTCGAAGGCACGTTTCTTTATTCATCCCGATTGGAAAGACCAATGGAAAAAATATCAAAGTGATGGCCGCAACCCGGTAGGCCCGCCACTGCCGGCAGATGCAGCAAACGGGAACGGTTTGCTCGGCCTCCTGGAAGGACATGCTTCCCGCATTAGTTACAACGGTCAGCAGCAATACCGGTACTGGCTTCGTGCAGATGTACAGGGAGAAGCGGCCTATGCACTGGCTGCGGCCGGCAAATACCTGCACAATGCCGACGATCTGCAACGCGCTGCTAACCTGATCGACTTCGTCTTCAACGTATCCAACCTCCGCGCACAGGAACGAAATAAACCCGGTAGCGCCAGCTACGGTCTGCTCGGATGGTCTGATACACATCCCTACGTTTATTACGGCGATGATAACGCCCGCGCTATTCTCGGTATGCTCGGCGCTTCCGCTTATCTCGGTACAGACAAATGGGACCTGCAGATCGTGGAAAATATTCTCGCCAACTTCAGAACGACCGGCAAAAACGGCTTCCGCTCCGACCGGATAGAAGACAAAGCGCTCCAACAGCATGGCTGGCAATACTATCAACAACGCGATGTGATCAATCCGGCGCCGCATTTCGAATCCTGGATGTGGGCGCTCTATCTGTGGCTATACGAAAAAACAGGTTACCAGCCCCTGCTGGAAAAAACGAAAACGGCTATACGAATAACGATGGAAGCCTATCCCGCACAGTGGAAATGGACCAACGGTATACAACAGGAACGCGCCCGTATGGTGCTGCCGCTGGCATGGCTGGTAAGAGTGGAAGATACACCGGAACACCGCCGCTGGCTTGATACGCTGGTACGGGAACTGCTGCGCAACCAGGACGCCTGCGGCGCTATCCGGGAAGAATTGGGCAGTGGTAAAGGCAAATTTGGCCGCACGCTCAGTAATAAAGACTATGGGCTGCATGAAGCGCCGCTTATTTTCGCCAATGGTGATCCTATTGCAGATATGCTCTACACCAGCAACTTCGCCTTTTTTAGTCTTAACGAAGCTGCCCATGCAACCGGCAATGGAGAATATAAGGCGGCTGTCGGCAAGCTGGCTGACTTCCTCACCCGTATCCAGGTGAAAAGCGAACAACACCGGGACCTGGACGGGGCCTGGTTCCGTGCATTTGAATTTAACCGCTGGGAATACTGGGCTTCCAATGCTGATGTAGGCTGGGGCGCCTGGAATACGCTCACCGGCTGGACACAGAGCTGGATAGTGGCTACACAGGTGCTCACCGCACAGCAGCAAAATTTTTGGGACCTTACCCGGCAGTCAGCTGTGAAAACAAAAATGCCATCTGTCATCAACCATATGTTTAGACAATAAAAAGGATCAAACAATACCTGTAATCGGCTTCACCGGCGCAGTCGGCCGGTCATCAACCAACTATCTGTTTCAAGCATTTTTATCAATCAAAATTCGTTTTGTATGGGAAAATTTACCCGTCACTGGCGATTAAGCAGCTTATTGTTGCTGCTGCTCGCCATCCTGCAACAACCACATGCCTACGCACAAAAAAGTTATCTGTTCAAAGGCCGTGTGAAAGACAAAGACGGTACCCCGCTGATAGGGGTCAACGTAGTCATGAAAGGCACCACTAAAGGCGGTACCACCAACGCAAACGGTGACTTCCAGTTCGCCGGTACTACGGAAACGGCTACACTTGTTTTTTCTTTTGTCGGATATAAAACACAGGAGCTGGAGGCGGTCAGTCAACGCGAAGTCAACATCTTCCTGGAATCTTCCAACAAACAAATCGGTGAAGTAGTGGTGGTCGGTTACGGCACACAGAAAAAAGTAAACCTCACCGGTGCTGTATCTGTCATCGATGGTAAAACCATGAATACCCGCTCTGTGGCCTCTGCCTCGCTGGCTTTACAGGGCGCGGCGCCCGGCGTAACGGTGACCCAGCAGTCCGGTGTACCGGGCGGCGACGGCGGTACTATCCGTATCCGCGGTATCGGTTCTATCAACGCGGGCCAGAATCCGCTGGTGCTCATCGATAACGTTGAAATGAGTCTCGATGCGATCGATCCTAATAATATCGCCAGCATCTCCGTGCTGAAGGACGCTGCTGCAGCGGCTATCTACGGTTCCCGCGCAGCCAACGGCGTTATACTCATCACGACCAAACGGGGTATCAGCGGCGTGAGTGTTGCCTACAACGGATATGTGGCTAAACAGACTCCCTCCACGCTGCCGAAAAAAGTCAACGGCCTCGATCACATGAAATACTGGGACATCGCTCAGGCGAACAGCGGGCTGCCACCAGCTTTCACACAGCAGATCGCCGACTATGAAAAAATGGGCCCGGATAATTTTGCCCGCTTTAATACGGATTGGGAAGACCTGATACTGGTTAACAACGGTATCATGCATAACCACAACCTGAGCCTTTCTGCCGGCAGTGAAAAAATTAAAGTATACGGCTCCGGCGGATACCTGGACCAGAACGGTCTTACCGCCAACACCAATTTCAAACGCCTGGACCTGCGTTTTAATACAGACATTGCTATCACCAATAAATTATCTGCTGCTGCCGATGTGGTGGTCAACAGAACAGAACGTAACTGGCCCGGACAATCCAACCCGCAAAGTATTATCCGCGGTATGATTGGCCTGCCGGCTATCGCACCCGGACGGTTCAATACCGGCGAATGGGGCGAAGGATGGTCCAACCTGAACCCGGCGGCACAAGCGCTGGATGGTGGCTGGGACAAACGGGTGACCGATTCCCGTATCCTCACCGGTACGCTGACCTACAAACCCATTAAAGGTATGGAATTGCTGGCCAGCTACAGCTCTAATACCGCTAACGGACACGCCCGCACGCTGGTAGAACAATACAAATACTATGTACCCGATCTGGCTAATAATCAACTGTTGTTTTCCAAGAACTGGCCGGCCAATAACTCCCTGGCTGATAATAGCTCACAAACCACCCGTAACGTATTCCGCTCGCAGGCCAGTTATAACCAGAGCATAGGACAACACAGCTTTAAGGTGCTGGGCGGTTTCACCACCGAACTGTTTAAAACCAGCTATGTCAACGCACAACGTCAGAACCTGCTCTCTACTAAACTGCCCTATCTGGATGCGGCAGATCCGCTGGGTCAAACCATGTCAGGTTCCCAAAGCGAATATGCGATGGCATCTGCCTATTCGAGGATCAATTACAGCTACAAGGATAAATATCTGCTGGAACTCAACGGCCGCTTCGATGCATCCTCCCGCTTCCGGAAAGAAAACTGGTGGAAACTGTTCCCGTCCGTGTCTGCCGGCTGGCGCATCTCTGAAGAGAACTTCTGGAAAGCTATCAGTCATGTGATCAATAGTGCCAAGATCAGAGGCTCTTATGGTTCCCTTGGTAACCAGGACCTGGTGGTAAATGGTGTGCCTAATTACTATCCTACCTATGCCATGTATGGCAGTGGTGGTTCGTTTGATTATTATTTCAACAATGTCGTAAACGCCGGCTATGGGCTGAGTACTGCAGCTAATCCTTTTATCCGTTGGGAAACATCTAAAATACTGGATGCCGGTATCGATTTTACCGCACTCAACGATCACCTGACGGTAACAGCAGATTACTTTAAACGGAACATTACGGATATGCTGCAACTCGATGGGGTACCGGCGTATGTAGGGCTGGGTGCACCTTTCGTGAATATCGGTTCTATGCGCAATACGGGCTGGGAACTGGGCATCGGCTGGAAAGATCGTGCCGGTGAATTTACCTATGCTGTACAGGCCAATCTTTCTGATGTGAAAAATGAAGTGGTCAGCCTTGGCGGTAAAGAATATATCAATGGTTCACTGATCATGCGGGAAGGTTATCCGCTGAATTCCTATTTTGGTTATCAGGCACTGGGCTTCTTCCAGTCACAGGAGGAAGTGGACCACGCGCCTTTCCACTTTGCCAACACGAAACCCGGCGATATCCGCTATGCAGATATCGGCGGTCCCGATGGTAAACCGGATGGTAAAATAGATGCTTATGACCGTGTGGTGTTGGGTAATTCCTTCCCCCGTTATGAATACAGTCTGTCTCTCAATGGCCAGTACAAAGGTTTTGATCTGAATATCTTCTTTCAGGGGGTAGGTAAACGGAATAACTATATGTCCGGTACAGGTGCACAACCGTTCTATTCTGCCAGTTTCCAGGGTACTATCTTCCAGCATCAAACAGATGCATGGTCCCCGGAGAATCCGAATGCGGCTTACCCCAGGCTGACCAACAACGCTATTGCCAACAACTACGTCACCTCGTCTTTCTGGATGCGTTCCGGTGCTTATATGCGCCTGAAAAACGTGGTACTGGGCTATACGTTGCCCAAGTCGCTGACCAGCAAAGCCAGGCTGCGCTCCGTGCGGGTTTACGCCAGTGGCCAGAACCTGTTCACCGTGGATAAATTCTTCCCCGGCTTCGACGTGGAACAGACAAATACCGCGGGAGAATACTACCCGATCATGAAAACCTACACCATCGGTCTTAACGTAAACTTCTAAGCCATGAGAAAACTTTTCTATAGCATCATTGGTTGCACTTTTTTCCTGGCAGGTATGTCAGGTTGTAATAAATTCCTGGACCGGCAGCCGCTGAGCGCACCGGCAACAGGCACCTTCCTGAACAATGAAAATGAAATCAACGTATCGCTGACAGCAGTATACGGATCGGTTAAATGGGAGTTTGGTACCGTGCCTTATCAATCCGGTACCGATGGCTGGACCGACATCGCCATTCTCCGTGCCAACGAGCTGGGAGAAGGTACCTTCGATACCTATAACACACATCCGCAAACGATCTGGAAGTTCGCCTATACCACCATCCAGCGTGCCAACACCATGCTGGACGGCATGGTGAAAGCCAAGCCCAATGTAACGCCGGCCATCTATAGCCGCATGGAAGCAGAAGCCCGTGTACTGCGTGCCTGGGCTTATTTTTACCTGGCCTTTATGTTCGGTGATGCACCGCTGATCACCAAACCGCTGCAGCCGAGTGAGTTTTACAATCAGCTGCGGACACCTAAACAGGACATCGTTAAATTCATCTACAATGAGTTGGACGAAGCTGCCAAATCGCTCGACTGGGCGCCCTCTGTGAGAGGCCGGGTCAGCAAATCCCTGGCCCTTGGCCTGAAAGCCCGTACCGCTTTGAACAACAAAGACTACGCCGTAGCTGCCGATGCGGCCAAATTGGTCATCGACAACGCAGGGCTCTCGCTCAACCCGCGTTTCCAGGACCTGTTTACCCGCAGCGGACAGAAGCCCAATGCCGGTAATGAAATCATGTTTGAGATTTTTTATACAGATGCCCTCGCCAGCTCTTTCACCTACCTGCCGCTGGGCAACGCCTCCCGCGCCGCCGGTGGCCAGTCGGGCCGTTTCCCGACACAGCGCCTGGTGGATATGTTTGAATGTACCGATGGTAAAAGAATCGATGAATCCACTAAGTACGATCCATTGCATCCTTCCAAAAACCGCGACCTGCGCCTGAAATACACCGTGTCTTTGCCGGGGGATACGCTGATGATGAATAATACCACGTTTGTATATGACATCTACAGCGATAAGACTTCCTTTAAAAATGCAGATGGCACCTGGTCTGTAAAAGGCAATGCCGATTATGACAACGCTTTTGGTCCCAATAAAAGCGGTGTGGGTTACCTGTGGACCAAATACACCATGACGGATGAAAACGTGTTCCTTTCCCGCGTGAGCTTCATCCTGATGCGGTATGCTGAAGTACTGCTGACCTACGCAGAAGCCAAAATAGAACTGGGACAGCTCGATGGTACTGTTACTGCCGCTATCAATAAGGTAAGACAAAGGGCCGGGCAACCACCGGTAGCTACCGAAATACAGGGCAACCAGCTGGAAATGCGTAAACTGATCCGTCGTGAACGTACCGTGGAATTGGCCATAGAAGGTTTCCGCTGGTTCGATATCCGTCGCTGGAACGTTGCCAGCCTCGTGATGCCGGGTAAAGTAGTGGGTATCGCTTTAAATCCCGCTGCCATGCCGCCGGTACCGAATTTCAAAACAACCGCCGAAACAGATCTGAACAGCATTCCAGATTACAGCGGCCAGCTGGACCTGCGCAAGACCCGTGAAACCCGCTTCTGGACTGATAAGCTGATGCTGATGCCCGTACCGCAATCGGAAAGGGATATTAACAGGGGGCTGACGCAGAACACAGGCTGGTAACTATGATGAACATGATTATGTTTGATTACGCTGATTCGGGGAGATAGTAGTTTGTTGAATATGTTTTGTTGATGAGTTTTAAGGAGGATTACTTGTGGGGATGATGACCAGCCAATGATTAAATAGCTAAATGAAAAAATAATTAAATGACATGATGAAACGGAGGAACTTTTTAGAGATGCTGGCGCTCACAGGAGGCGCAGTGGTTGCGCAGCCTGCATTGGGGCTGGCACAGGAAAAGAAACCGAAAGGGAAGGGAAAGGGCAAAGCGAAACCGGAAACCATTACTGCCGACCTGGTGATAGCCGGTGGCGGACTGGGAGGCGTGGCCGCAGCTTTGGCGGCATTGCACAACAACCAGACAGTGGTGCTCACCGAAGAAACAGATTGGATCGGCGGACAGCTGACCCAACAGGCCGTTCCGCCGGATGAGCATCCATGGATTGAAACGCATGGCGCACCTGCCCGCTATCGTGAACTGAGAAACCGTATCCGTGAATACTATGTGCGCAACTATCCGCTCACTGCCGATGCCCGGCAACGGCCTCACCTGAACCCAGGTGACGGCTCGGTGTCCAGGCTCTGTCACGAGCCTCGTGTGGCATTGGCCGTGATGTTGGACATGCTCGCGCCTTTTATCAGCAACGGCCGCCTGGTGCTGCTCACCGAACACAAAGTAGAACGTGCCAACGTATCAGGTAACAAAGTGCTGTCACTCGTAGCGCAGGACCTGCGCCATGACCGGGAGGTGATCCTGCAGGGCAGCTACTTTGCCGATGCCACGGAAATGGGCGATCTGCTGCCGCTGACCGGCACCGAGTTTGTCACCGGTACCGAATCCAAACAGGATACCGGGGAACTGCACGCACCCGAAAAACGTGATCCGGAAAACAACCAGGCCTTTACCGTTTGTTTCGCGCTGGATTATGTGCCCGGCGGTAACTTTGTCATCGAAAAGCCAGCGGAGTATGAGTTCTGGCGGAACCATGTACCCCGGCTCACGCCGGCCTGGTCGGGTAAACAGCTGGACCTGCATTATTCCGATCCGCGTACCCTGGCGCCCAAGCTGCTGGGCTTTCACCCCGAAGGAGTGCCCACCGGCAATACGCTGAATCTTTGGAACTACCGCCGTATCATCAACAAAGACAATTTTGAGGCAGGTACCTATAAAGGCGGCGCTACCATCGTGAACTGGCCGCAGAATGATTATATGCTGGGTAACCTGATCGGCGCCAGCCCGGAGCAGTTCCGGCATCATGTGGAAAGGGCCAAACAGCTCAACCTGTCGCTGATCTACTGGCTGCAAACCGAAGCGCCCCGTCCCGACGGGGGTAAAGGATGGCCCGGTATCCGCCTGCGCAAGGATATGATGGGTACCGCCGATGGGATGGCTAAATACCCCTATATCCGCGAAGCCCGGCGTATCAAAGCCGTGTTTACTATCCTGGAAGAACATGTAGGCGCCGAACAACGGGCACAGCAAACGGGTCAAACGCAAAAAAATACCGCTGCAAAGTTCCATGACAGCGTTGGCGTGGGGTATTACCACATCGATTTGCATCCTACCTGCGGTGGCAATAACTATGTTGACTTTGGCTCTTTGCCCTACCAGATCCCGCTGGGAGCCTTGTTACCCAAACGAATGGAAAACCTGTTGCCGGCCAATAAAAATATTGGCACCACCCATATTACCAACGGCTGCTACCGTCTTCATCCGACAGAATGGGGCATTGGCGAAGCGGTGGGCCTGCTGGTGGCTTTTGCCCGGAGCAAAAATGTAACGCCCCGGCTGGTGCGGGAAAACACTTCACTGTTAGCTGAATTTCAGGATTATATCCGCGCCCGTGGCGTGGAAACAGACTGGCCGTAACATTTACGGATTTTTTGATTTTGAGATTTTTTGATTTGACCCAATCTGGAAAGCTGTCTCTGATATTTGAGGCAGCTTTTCCTTTTTAGGCCGGTGAATCCCGGGGAATAGAATCCTCAATCCCCGAAATCCGAAAATCACAAAATCCGAAAATCTCCAAATTGTTATATATTGTTTCCGGAATGAAAATCAGTAATACGCTGTGAAATTACAGGAGGACAGGATACTTTTTTCGCGGATTGCAGGTGGGGATGAAGCAGCTTTTCGTATACTGTATCATCGTTATAATGCAGTACTGGTAGCCTCTGTACGGAAATTACTCCGTTCAGAAGAAGCGGCTGCGGAGGTATTACAGGAAGTATTCCTGAAAGTATGGCAGTTGCGTCATACGCTGGAAGATATCGAGAATCCGGCCGGCTGGATGTATACCATCGCCTCCAATTATTCCCTTTCTGCCCTCAGAAAAATTGCCCGTGAAAAAATCCGGGTAGAAGCCATCACACACGATGAAATAGAAGATAACCAGGATATGACAGCCGGTTTCCATGTAAAGGAACTACAGCTGCATATCCGCAATGCTATTGCCCAGCTGCCGGCCTCCCGCCGGGAAGTATTTATTTTGAATACCCAGGAAGGCAAGTCGCGCAAAGAGATCGCGGAAGCGCTGGATATTTCGGAACATACGGTCAAAAACCAGCTGGTAACCGCCCGGAA
Source organism: Chitinophaga qingshengii (assembly GCF_014529935.1). Taxonomy (GTDB): domain Bacteria; phylum Bacteroidota; class Bacteroidia; order Chitinophagales; family Chitinophagaceae; genus Chitinophaga; species Chitinophaga qingshengii. The sequence goes on along the minus strand of NZ_JACVFC010000001.1, from coordinate 1,043,583 downwards.
GTTCATCCGGGAATACCTGGAAAAATATACGGGCGACTGTCTGCCATTGTTCCTGGTAGGGGTGTTGTTAAGAATTTTTTAATTTTTTTTCAGACGGCATAGTACACCCGGAATTTTTATGCGTCTAGTCAGTTAAAAGCGGGGATCTATAGTGGAAGCCAAAGAATATTACAGGTTTTTGTTGCAGCGGTATCACGCTGGCATCGCCACAGCGGCAGAGGAGGAAGAGCTGTTTGCCGAATTGGGTAAACAGTCCGACGACGCGGAATGGGTGGCGTTGCTCAATGAATTACACGCCCATACACCAGCCGACCCGCAGTACAATCCGGCACAATATGAACCGGTAGTACAATATATTTTACGGCAGCAGGAGCAGGGCCGTGTTCGTCCTATGCGGCGTATGCGCCAATGGGCGGCTGCTGCGGCAGTATTGATACTGGCAGCAGCGGGCAGTTACCGGTTGTTGCACAACCGGAAACCGGCGCCTGCAGCAACTGTGGCGGTAGCCGCAGATGTACAGCCGGGCAAAAACGGCGCTATCCTTACGCTGGCCAACGGTCAGCAGGTGGTGCTCGATAACCGCGATGATGGCCTGATCAGCAGTGCACAAGGCGCTACGGTGATCTTAAAAAACGGACAGGTAGAATATCAGGCATCCGGTAGCGGTGACCCTGTCAGCAATACACTGCACACGCCCAGAGGCCGTAAGTTCAGAATGCAGTTGCCCGATGGTACGCTGGTATGGCTGAATGCCGCCAGCTCTCTCACTTTCCCCACCGCCTTCACCGGCGCGGAGCGAAAAGTGGAACTGACCGGGGAAGCATATTTTGAAGTCACCAAAGGGAAAGCACCTTTTGTGGTAACACTGGGTAAACAGGCTTCTGTCACCGTGTTGGGTACTCATTTTAATATCAGTTCCTACAGCGACGATCCGGGTATTACCACCACCTTGCTGCAAGGGGCGGTAAAGGTGAATATGGCGGAACATGCCAGTGTGCTGAAACCCGGACAACAGTTGTTGTTTGAAAAAGCAGCAGGAACGGTGACGCTGGATAAACAAGCCGATACCTCGGCGGTCATGGCCTGGAAAAATGGCGTCCTTAATTTCCAGGATAAGAAATTAACCACCGTGATGGCTATCATCGCACGCTGGTACGATATAGAAGTAACTTATACATCTACGCCGCCCGACATTACTTTTGTAGGAGAGATCGGCAGTGATGTGAATCTTTCGAGTGTATTGACTTTTTTAAAGGAGTCAGGAGTAGCATTCCAACTGAAGAACAGAGAATTAATTATAGGGAAACTGTAACAATGAAAAAATAAACATCAACCAGTCGTTATGCCCATTAGAAGGGGCGTTATGCAAAAACAGTGAACAACAATTTCAGATATCAGCTTTCATGCCTGCCTGTAATAGAAAACCGAAAGTGTTTCGACCCACTTTCGGCTGAATGGTTATAGTCATGCAAAAAAAGTAAAGTGTTCCAGAACATTATTTTTTACAAGCCAAACCGCTGCAAAGTTATGCAAAAAACTGCTCTTTGCGACCAGGCGTGCTATGTCCCTGTGCCAACAGGTAGCCGTAGCCATCGATGGTTGCCAACCAAAATGTTGTTAGTTATGAAGCTGACCTTTTTTCTTCTCACCACTGTGATGTTGCACGCCAGCGCCGCGGGATACGCGCAGCTGATTTCCTGGTCGGGCAGGAATGTGCCGGTGGAGAAAATCTTCGGTGTGATACGGCAGCAATCCGGTTACACGATCGTTGCCAGCAGGGACGTGCTCCGCAATGCCCGTCCGGTGACTGTTTCCGTAGAGAATATGCCGGTGGCGGAATTCCTTGAACTGGTGTTTAAAGACCAGCCGCTGAAGTATGTCATTGAAAACAAATCCATCTTTATTTCTCCTAAAACAACTACCCATGTTGCTCCGGCCATTACGATGGAAGCGGCGGCACCGCTGGATATCAAAGGCAGGGTTACCGACGAAACCGGTAGCCCGCTGCCCGGCGTATCCGTGCGGGTGAAAGGCTCATCCCTGGGTACCTCCACCGGCAACGACGGGAGCTTTTCCCTGCGTACGCCCACGGATGGACCGGTGGTATTACAATTTACCTACCTGGGTATGGCCCCGCAGGAAGTAACCGTTACTTCCAGCACTACACTCAGCATTACCATGAAAATGCTGGTAGAGCAACAGAACGAAGTGGTGGTAGTTGGCTATGGTACCAAAAAACGCAGCGATGTAACGGGTTCTATTTCTTCCGTACCTGCCGAACGACTTAAAAACCTGCCGGTGACCAACGTATTGCAAGCCATACAAGGTTCTGCAGCCGGTATCAATATTGTGAACAACACCAGCAAACCAGGCAGTGCGCCGGCGTTTTATCTCCGTGGTGTTAAATCCATCAATGCCAGCAATGCCCCACTGATTGTACTGGACGGTGTGCCCTTCGGCGGTACCTATAACGACATCAACCCTAATGACATCGCTTCCATCGATGTACTGAAAGATGTTTCCGCTTCGGCTATCTATGGCGCCCGTGGCGCCAACGGCGTGATTATGATCACTACTAAAAGAGGCAAGTCCGGTAAACCGGTCATCTCGTATAACGGTTATGCCGGCCCCGAATTTCAATCGAATGTAATGAAGAACATGAACGGGGAGCAATACCGTACCAAAAACCACTGGTACAACATCCAGGCGGGCCGCCCTACAGCGCCGGATCTGCCTTATCTCACCGAACAACAGAACTTCGCCAACGGGGCGCCTGAAGTGAACTGGCAGAAGGAAATCAGCCAGCAGGGCTATATCCACAGCCATGAACTGAGCATATCCGGTGGTACCGATAACGTCAGATATTATGTATCCGGCACCTACCTCAAACAAGGCGGTACCATTAAAGGTTTCCAGTATAACCGCGCCAGTATCCGCGCTAATATAGACGCGAACGTTACTTCCTGGCTGAAAACCGGGTTAAACATGTTCCTCGTCAACAATAACAACGACGGTGGTAAAGCCACCCTGTTCGATGCTAACGCGTTGAGCCCATACGGTTCGCTCTACAATGCCAAAGGCGATTATGAAGTGTATCCGATTGCGCCGCAAACATTGTATCAAAGCCCGCTGGTGAACCTGTACGATCCAGGTTTGAACCGCAGCAAAAATATGGTGACCAGTGGTTATGCGGAAGTAGCGCCTAATTTCCTGAAAGGCCTGAAATACCGTATCAACGGCTCTTATGGTTACCGGCCGCTCCGCACCGCCAGCTACACCGGCCGCAAAAGCGGCGACCTGCTGGGTTCTGCAGAAGTATACAACGAAGAGAACAAACAGTGGATCGTGGAAAACCTGTTGAGCTATGCGACCAACATCAAAAAACATGCGCTCGATTTCACCGCGTTGTACAGTGCCCAACAGGATGAGCTGTTCTCTACCAAACTGAAAGCCAATTCCTTTATCAACGATAACCTGGATTTCAACAACCTCACCGCCGGTCAGGTACAGAAAACAGAATCCCGTTATTCCAAAGGGAGCCTGTTATCACAGATGTTCCGCGCCAACTATGTATATGACAGCCGTTACCTGTTCACCGCTACTATCCGCCGTGACGGTTTCTCCGGCTTCGGCAGCAATAACAAATACGGTGTATTCCCATCCGTAGCTGTAGGCTGGAACATCCACAACGAAAAATTCATGACCGATCTCGCACCGGTGATCTCCCAACTGAAGCTGCGCGCTTCCTACGGTAAATCCGGTAACCAGGCCATCGGCGCCTATCAGACGCTGACACGCATGAACACGGTGCAATACATTTACGATGGTATTACTACCATCGGTGTGGTACCCGATACACTCGGTAACCCCAACCTGAAATGGGAAACAACCAAAGGACTGAACGTAGGCGTGGACTTCTCCCTGTGGAATAACCGCCTGAGTGGTACTATCGAGGCCTATAGCAACAATACCTATGACCTGCTGCTCAGCAGAAAAATCCCTGCTATCAGCGGTTATACTTCCGTGTTCGACAACATCGGCAAAACCGCCAACAAAGGCCTGGAAATATTGCTCAACAGCCGTAACATCCAGTCTGATAATTTCACCTGGCAGACATCTTTCAATATCTCCTTTAATAAAAACAAAGTAGTAGCCCTCTATGGAGATAATAAAGATGATATTGGTAATAACCTGTTCATCGGTAAACCACTGTATGGCATATACGATTACACCATGATCGGTATCTGGCAGGAAGGAGAGGATATGAAGGTTGATCCGGGCGCTAAACCAGGTTACATCAAATTCCTGGACCGCGACGGCAGCGGCAAAATTGACGCTGCGGACCGTTCCTATCTGGGTACACAACTGCCGAAATACATCGCCGGTTTGACGAACACCTTCACGTACAAAAACATCTCCCTGAATATCTTCATCCAGGATGTACATGGGCAGCTGCGTCCCAACAATATCCTCGATATCCGTGACCAGGGAGGTACCGTGAACCTGCCGGCTGATCTGCCTTACTGGACTTCAGAAAATAAAATCAATACCAATCCATCACTGGCATACAACAATCCCAAAGGATATAAGTATGCGCAGGATGCTTCTTTTATCCGCATTAAAGACGTGACGCTGAGCTATACATTCGATAAAAAAATGCTGGAACGCCGTAAGATCGGTAACCTGATGATGTATGTGAGCGGCCGTAACCTGGGTACTTTCACCAGGTGGCTGGGATGGGACCCGGAAACAGCACCGTCGGGCTTTACTTCTGTCACCTCCAAACTGAACAATGGTCAGGGTGGCGGACAACAGAGCTCGGACTTCTATCCGCTGTCGGCTACAATTGTGTTTGGTGTTAACATCAGTCTGTAATTTTAAAAATGTAAGACAATGAAAAAATCATCTTATATATACGGTATCCTGTTGGCCGGCCTGGTGATCACCGGGGGCACGTCCTGCAGTAAACACTTCCTTGATGAAGAATTAAAATCCAAATATGCACCAGACAATACGCTGGTAGATGAACTGGGCTTCGAAGCCGCCAGTACTGGTTTGCAAAGTATTATGCGTAATGACTATGGTAACATACAGAGTCTGTTGGCTACTTTTTATGTAGGCACCGACATGGCTATTACCGGTCAGGCTGCTGCAATACAGGTACCTTATGAAGATTACCGTAATCTCAATCCGCAAACGGGCTCCCTGTCTTCCATCTGGAACTGGAACTACAAAGTGATCAATGCTGCCAATAATATTATTGCAGCTGCGGCTAATCCTAAAGCATCGCTCACCCAGCAACAGCGCGATTTCTACAAGGCGGAGGCCAGCTTTTTCCGTGCCTATGCGTATAACCAGTTGTCTATCCTGTTTGGTGGCGTGCCCATCATCAAAGAGCCGGTAACCGTACCGCGTACGGATTATACCCGTGCTGCTGAAGCGGACGTGATACAGTTTATGATTGATGATCTCACTTTTGCAGAAAAGAACCTGCCCGATCCGGCCAACGTAAAAAAACAGGGCCGTATCAATAAGTTCGCTGCTTCGCAGTTGCTGGCAGAAGCGCTGTTGCGTGCCAATAAACCTGCTGACGCAGAAGCCGCTGCCAAAAGAGTGATCGACAGTAAATTTTTCAATCTCGTTACTGCCCGTTATGGTGTAAAAGCAGCACAGCCCGGCGATCCTTTCGCGGATATGTTTATCTACGGTAACATGCGCCGCAGCCAGGGTAATACAGAAGCTATCTGGGTGATAGAGCAGCAATACAATGTTCCCGGTGGCGGCTCTACTGAATTTGACCAGCGTCGTCGTGAGTGGGGACCTTTCTACGTCAACGTGGCGGGGATGAAAGTCGCCGATTCCCTCGGTGGCCGCGGTATTGGCAGGATCAGACCTACTAACTGGTGGACTTACGAGCTGTATGAAAAAACAGACATGCGTAACTCACCGTACAACATTCGCCGTACTTATTATTACAACGATCCTGCTTCTCCGAAGTATGGTCAGCAGGTAGTGGTGACCGGATTTGATACCATTCAGAACATCTATGCACATACCACCAAGTGGTATGAGTTCCAGCCACAGGACATACAAGGGGCGCAGGATTATAAAGACAGGATACAGATGCGCCTGGGCGAAACCTACCTGCTGCTGGCAGAAGCCCAGTTGCTGCAAGGCCGCCTGGACGATGCTGCTGCCAGTATCAACGTAATCCGTGGCCGTGCCCATGCTACGCCGGTACAGGCTGCCCAGGTAACCATGGACTACATCCTGGATGAAAGAGCGAGGGAACTCACCGCAGAAGAGCTGAGAAGACTGACCCTGGTGCGTACCAAAAAACTGGTGGACCGTGTACGGAAGTACAATCCGAAAACGGCGCCTACCATCAGCGATTTCAATATACACCTGCCGATCCCGCAATCTGAAATCGATGTCAACAAAGATGCGGTGCTGACGCAGAACGATGGTTACCAGAAATAAATTTACATGATGAAGAAATTCTCTATAACCGCCATCCTGTGCGCAACCCTGTTTTTACAGGGCTACGCGCAGGATGGCCGTAAAGTACAGTCTTTTAACGATGGCTGGTCTTTCCGTAAAGGTGCGCTTACAACCGATAAAGACCAGCCGGATACCGGCTGGGTAAATATAACGGTACCGCATACCTGGAATAACCAGGATATGCAGGAAGGTAAAAACTTTTATGCCGGCGAAGCCTGCTACCGTAAAGTGTTTACCGTAGATCCGCAATTAAAGGGTAAACGCCTGTTCCTGCGTTTTGAAGGCGTAGGCTCTGTCGCCAGTTTGTATGTCAACAACCGGTTGATCGGCGAACACAAAGGTTCCTATTCTGCTTTCTGTTATGAGATCACCCATTCCGTGAAGTATGGCGCTGAAAATACCATTGTGGTGAAAGCCAATAACAGCGCCCGGGAAGATGTGTTGCCTATCAACCATTTCCTGTTTGGTATCTTCGGTGGTATCTACCGGCCGGTTAGTTTAATCGTTACCAACGATATCAATATCTCCACCACCGACTATGCATCGCCTGGCATCTATATCCGTCAAAGCGATGTCAGTGCACAAAAAGCGGCGATCAACGTCACGGCTAAAATCGAAAACAAACAACTGCATCATAAAGACATCGTGGTGCAAACCGTGATCAAAGATCAGCAAGGCAAGCAGGTGGCCATCAACAGTAAAAAAATCAATGTCAGCCCGCAGGGCATTAATATCATCCGGCAGGACCTGCAGGTGAACCGTCCGCATTTGTGGAACGGCCTGAAAGACCCTTACCTGTATTCGCTGACCACCACGGTTATCGTGGATGGTAAAGCACTGGATGCCGTGACGCAACCACTGGGTATCCGTCGTTTTGAAGTGGTGCCCGGCAAAGGTTTTTTCCTGAATGGTCAGCCGTATATTATGCACGGCGTTACCCGTCACCAGGAATGGCAGGACTGCGGCAACGCGCTCAGCAACGCCCAACACAAGGCCGACCTGGACATGATCCGTGAAATAGGCGCTACCACGATTCGTTTTGCCCACTACCAGCAGGCGGAGTACCTGTATTCCCGCTGTGATAGTATGGGTTTTGTGATCTGGGCAGAAATACCTTTTGTCAACAACGCTTCCGGTAAAGAAGGCGATAATGCCAAACAGCAACTGACAGAACTGATCCGGCAGAACTTCAACCACCCGTCTGTTTACGTGTGGGGCCTGCACAATGAAGTGTATGCCAAAACACCCGATGAACATGTGGCGGTGCTCACCCGTCAACTGAATGATGTGGCTAAAACAGAAGATCCTGACCGTTATACCACTGCGGTGAGCGGTTATGGCGAGATGGACCGTCCCGCTAACCTGGCTGCCGATATACAGGGCATTAATCGTTACTATGGCTGGTATGAAGGAAAGATCGGAGACCTGGAAGGCTGGGTAAAAGGACTGGAACAAAAATATCCGGATTATAAACTGATGCTGACCGAGTATGGAGCTGATGGTAATATCAACCAACACACCGATACGCTGTCCACGCATTTTAACCCGGTAAGCGGGCAGTTTTTCCCGGAAACCTATCAAACCGCCACGCATGTGAAGCAATGGGCTATTATCGAGCAGCATCCGTATATAGCGGCTTCCTATTTGTGGAATACCTTTGAGTTTGCGGTACCCATGTGGAACAGGGGAGGTGTGAATGCCCGCAACCTGAAAGGACTGATTACCTACGACCGTAAGCAGAAAAAAGACGCTTTCTATTGGTACAAAGCCAACTGGAATCCGGAGCCGATGATCTATATCGCGGAACGCCGCAACAACATTCGTCAGAAAGCCAGCGTACAGGTAGAAGTATTCAGTAATATGGATCACGTTACCATTTCCGTGAATGGAGGCAAGCCGCTGCCCGGCAAAACCGGCGCCAACAAAAAAGATTTCCTGTTCGATCATGTTACCCTGCAACCGGGTGTGAACACCATTATTGCCACCGGTATACAGCAGGGCAAAACACTGACCGACACTATCACCTGGACATTACAGACTTCATCGTTATGAATAAAACGTTTACCGGCCTGCTGGCCGCTGCCTGCTGCAGTTTGATGATGCAGGCTACCGCACAAACCCAACCGCCTAAGAAAGATACGATCGCATTGCAACATGGTGCGCATCGCATCGGCAACCGTACAGACGCTGATATGGCCCGCTGGCGGTCGCTCCGCTTCGGACAGTTCATTCACTGGGGTGTATATGCCATCGCCGGCGGTGAATGGAATGGTAAGGTCTATAACGGCGCCGCGGAATGGATACGCTCCTGGAAAGAGATGCCACATGAGGAATATGATAAACTGTACCGTCAGTTTAACCCGGTGAATTTCAACCCGCAGCAGTGGGCTTCCCAGGCGAAGGATATGGGTGCGAAGTATATGATCATTACCACCAAACACCACGACGGTTTTTGCCTCTGGCCCAGCAAATATTCCAAATATAATATCGCCGCTTCCCCCTGGAAAAAAGACCTGCTGGGACCGATGATCGATGCCTACAACAAAGCCGGAATCGACGTATATCTCTATTTCTCCATCATTGACTGGAATCATCCGGACTACCGGCCTTCTCTGAAGAACGCCGCCGATTCCGCTGCCGGAAAACGTTTCCAGGTGTTCGTCAAAAATCAGTTGGCGGAACTGCTGCAACGTTATCCTACTATTAAAGGATTCTGGTTCGACGGTACCTGGGACGCGTCCTGGAAAAACGACGGCGCTTTCACGGACGAACTGGAACAGTACCTGCAATCCATCCACCCCGGACTGGTGATGGGTAGCCGCTTACGTGCCGATGAAAAAGGCGCCCGCCACTTCGATTCCAACGGCCGCTTGATGGGCGATTATGAACAAGGATGGGAAAGAAAACTCCCCGAAAAAATCGAAGATGTGCATGGCAACGACTGGGAAGCAGTCATGACCGTACCGGAAAACCAATGGGGCTACCATGCCAAATGGATGGGACATGTGAAGTCGGCCAACGAAATCCTGGAGATGCTGGTGAAAAGCGTTTCCCTCAACGGCAACTTCGTACTCAACTTCGGTCCCAAAGCCGACGGCACCTTCCGCAAAGAAGAACAGGACCTGATGACCAACATCGGCGCCTGGATGAAAGTGAATGGCGACGCTATTTATAACGGCACCTATGCCGGTTTTGAAAAACAGGATTGGGGTTATTATATCCGCAAAACCGGTACCGACAGCGTATACATGGTAGTGTTCAATATGCCCGTTTCCGGTAATCTCCGGGTGAAAATGCCTGCCCGTACCTACCTGACAGGTGTTTCCATGCTGCAAAATAATGTTCCGCTCACACCTGAACTGATCGGCAGAGAAGAGTATTTCCTGCGTCTGCCCAACAAACAGTCGGACGTTCCGGTGGTCATCCTGCTAAAAACAAGTACAAAAGAGGGGAATAAAGAAGGAGGAAATTTCGAGAAAGCCAAAACATAACTGTGATGGCCATGATTATCGCTGATTAGCGAAGATATATGCGGAGATTGAAATAATTGCTGAAAAGGCTGACCAAACGGTCAGCCTTTTCAGTTTTAATGAGTTAAAGATGATCTTCGGTTCGATCTTTGCTAATCAGCGAAACCCTTGATAATCATGGCTATCAGCGTTCCCTGGGATAACCGTAACCGTTATTTTATGTCCTCCTCTCAACACATCCACCAATACTTTCCGTCCAATCTGTTTTTCTGTGAGTTGCTGATGCATATCATCCACCGTAGCCACCGGTATGTTATCGAAGGCCACGATGATATCGCCGGTATGTAACTGGCTGTTATCATAATTCCCATCGGGAACGGTTTCAAAAACGTATACACCGGTTTCGGCAGTAAGTTTATTGGCCGCGATCATACGGTGGGTGAGTTTCACGGGTTGGGCGGCGATGCCGAGTTGGGCGCGTCTTACTTTGCCGTGAAGAATGAGCTGGCCGGCTATCTGGGCGGCGAGATTGGAGGAGATGGCGAAACAGAGTCCCTGTGCAGCGGGGATCATGGCGGTGTTAACGCCGATGATTTGTCCCTGGGAGTTGACCAGCGGTCCGCCGCTGTTGCCGGGATTGAGTGCGGCATCTGTTTGGATCACGTTATCGATAAGCCTGCCGTTGCTGGCGCGGAGGGTGCGGCCCAATGCACTTACCACGCCGGCAGTAACGGTGTATTGCAGGCCCATGGGATTACCGATGGCGATAGCGATCTGGCCTACCTGTAACGCTGACGAATCCGCGAAAGACATGGCTTTTAGCCCGGTCTCATCAATCTTGAGCACGGCAATATCGGTAGAAGGGTCGGCGCCCTTTATTTCTGCGTTGACTTTCCTGCCGTCAACAAAAGAAACCCGGATGCTGGTTGCCTTTTCAATCACGTGATTGTTCGTGATAATAAAGCCGTCGGAAGAAATGATGAAGCCCGATCCCGAGCCGCCTTGTGTTTTCCGTTCCGGGTTGCGTCTGTCATTGACAGGACGTTGTACTTCAATGTGTACGACTGATTCGGCGACCGTGCCTACCACACCGGTAACCGTTTGAGAATATGCATCCAGTAAACCGGCGTCGTTTACCGGATGATGAGTTAAAAAAGTGAGTGCATTTTCCATAATGGCAAGGCGCTCAAATATGTATCCAGATTAAAATTCCGCCGTTTTGGCAATATACGCCGGCGGTGGCTGCCAGGTTGGTCAGGAGTACTGTCAACTTTACTGTTTTCCGTTATGGGAATAGAGTACCCAATAGAAGCCGTATTTGTCTTTCAGTGCGCCTATTTTGCCGGCGAAAAAATCATGTATAGGCCGGGTGCGTTCGCCGCCGGCGGATAGTTTTTCAAAAGCTTCTTCCAGCTCTGCAGCACTATCACAGGTGAGACTGATGCTGATGTTATTACCGGCAGGGTTTTCACCCATATCGGAGGCCAGCAACAGTAATGGTCCTTTGGTGATACTGGAGTGCAACACATGATCCTGTTTATGGGCGGGCCAGTCATTGGCCATAGGAGATTCCTTTACTGTCTGAAGGAACAGCTCGCCGCCGAGGCAGGAATGATAGAACTTCATCGCCTCGGCACATTTTCCGTCGAAATTGAGGTATACATTAATCTGTGACATAACATGCTTTTAAGCAAAACTATTGTAAGTACAGATAATGCTTCAGGGGGCGTTGCGACAATTTTGGGGGAAGATTACGACCATTGTGTTATAAAAGACAAAGCAGCTTTCCCAAAGCTCTTTTGCCCGAATACTAACCCGAATATTAATCAGATGTTAAAATTAGCAAGCGTTTAAAGATAATATTTTATTTCCCAATTTTAGCCCTGCGCAGCCGGCTCCGGCTATTGGATACCGGGAGATGCCTTCTCTCAGCTGGAGCGGGTATAAATTTATCATCACCCCAGTATAGCCAAATCGAAGAAAAGAATATAACTTCCGTTTATGGCTGTCTCTATTTATTATTCCATTTTTGATACGCCTTTGTCTGATCGCAGTTTTAACCGGCTGCTGGATAAATTACCGGAACAGGGGCAACAGAAAGTCTTAAGATTTCATCGCTGGCAGGACGCCCATGCTTCATTGTTGGGGAAACATCTGCTGCTACGGGCATTTGCGGACCTGGGCAAATCGCTGGACCTGGCAGGATTGCGTTTTACGCCGTCAGGGCGGCCGTATTGGCCGTCAGGACCGGATTTTAATATTTCTCATTCGGGCAATATGGTGGTGTGTGCGGTAGATACCGCCGGCAGAATAGGGATCGATATTGAAGCAAGAGGTGCTATTGATATCGGTGATTTTAAGGATCAGTTTACCGGAACGGAATGGCAACAGGTATTATCTGCCCCGGACCCACAGTTACAGTTTTATGAATACTGGACCATCAAGGAAGCGGTAGGAAAAGCAAATGGGGTCGGTATTGTGGAGTTGCCATCAATACATATCCTCTCTGCTGAAGCAGTGGAATTACAAGGGTTTACCTGGACGCTGACGCCGTTAACGCTCCATGGTGGCTATGCTGCGCATATAGCGACTGAAACAACGCCCGCCGCTGTAAAGATCGAGGAAGTGTTTTTTGAGAATATATAGGTTGCGTTACGGGTGGTAACGCAACCCTGGTTTTGTTAACAATCAAATGTCCGTATCACCGTAGTGGTAGGATGGATAACGCCGGCGGCGTTTTTTTCAGTTTGAGCGCTGGTCAGTCTGGCTACTTTAATAGTGGTCAGCTTCATTTTTTTCTCATTTTTCTTTTTCATACTGTATTGATTTTATGTGATGAATAGAGCCGGAGGGAGTGTGTTGCTTCCGGATGGCGGCCTGGGAAGCATAGTGTTTGTGCAGGAAGTGATAGAGTACCAGTTCCTGTTTACGTTGATTGGCGAGGAAGATACGGTTCAGGAACATATGGATATAGCTGGATAATAAAGCTGCTTTTTCCGGCAGTGGCCCATATTGATGCAGCAACCGGCGGATCTTTTCTGAGCGCTGCCGGAAGAAGGACACTGCCGTAAGGAAGCCACTGGCTTCATCTTCATGAGGATTGAGGATCTGCTGTACGGTACGCATTTCGCGCCGGTACTTGTTATTGAGTTGTAGCAATAGTGCTTTGTCTCCGCCAAATTCACGGAAAAATCCCTGTTGCAGTCTTTCCATAAAAGCGGTTTTTTCGTCGGGCGTAAAACCGAAATCATGCAGCAGCATGTCTGTGCCGCGTAGTGCCAGCTGCCAGCGGTAATCTTCACCTTCTTCTTCATCCAATAGCTGAATGATTTGCAGGACCGCTTCGCTGTCGTAATAAAAAACGGTCTCGCTCATTTCCATGGTAGCAGCACCGTAACGCTCTACTTCCCGTTCATAGGTATCTGTTTGTATACGGTATAGCAGGTCTTTACCCGGGAAAGCCTGCACGGCGGCGTAGAACTGTTCCAGCACGGTCTTCCAGAAATCAGTATTGGTAGCATGGTGAAAACGGATACGCAGGTGATGATCGGGGTCGTTATACCGGATAAAGAACCATTTGTCGATCAGCTGTGCTTCTTCCAGTTGCTGTACCAGTGGCAGTAATGTTACCTCAAGGAAATCCTCCGCAGTACGGGTGCCACAATAAACTTTTACGTATAGCCATTCACTGCCGGGCATAAACTGCCGGGGCAGGGAGGTGGTATCGGGGCGTGTGTCCGTTGGGGTTATAGCAGCGGGTACCGCGTCGTATACAGGTATCACGAGCTGGTTGGTATGTTTGCCTTCCGGACCTTCTATCCAGCAGTTTTCAGGCGTATGTAAAAACTCCTGTACGGTGAGCCGGCCCTTTTTGCGCAATTGCTGGAGAAGCAGTTGCAGGGCGGATTCCTGGGAAGTGTCTATCAGCAGCTCGTTGTCTCCTTCTATGATGACGAGGTGCTGGGGCAGTTGCCATTGGGTTTTAAAGGCCTGGAAGATAGCCAGGGAGGATTTGCCGCTGTCGGATTCAGGGAAATCTTTTTTATCCAGTGTCCAGGTGCATTTACTGAGGAGGATGTTGCGGTAACGTACCCTTGGCAGGAATGTTTCGTTGCCCTGCAGCAGCCAGGACCAGCCCAGGTTACCGGGATAGTCCTGGTATTGCAGTTCACATAAGAATTTATACACCGGCAGACCATGGCGATAATTATGGGCGGTGCTGAGCCGTGGCACGATCACTTTATTCAGTTTGCGGGAACGTAATATTATACGGCCCTGTTGCACACTTACCATCAGATCGGACAGGGGTAGCTGATGATCGGCGGATACGGATGAATGAGCGAGGTATACAATTTCGTAGGGGCGTAAGGGTGGGCGCATGAGAATGTTGCCGGTGCGGGCTTCGGGAAGGTGCACAATTTCGGCGAAGATCTTGTCCGGTTCCTGTGCGGATTCCCGGTCGAGGCTGGCTTTAAGGCGGGCGGTCAGCTGTTCGTCGCCGTGACAGAACCGTCCCAGTAAATTAGCGGCTGAAGGCCCTGAACAACCATTGAGATCGAACAGGTAATCGCCGGCGTCTATAGCGGCGGCGCTGGCGCCCAGTATGCTGCCCATCAGGTACATGCTGTAGGGTAGCGGAGGAAGTTCTTTTTCCCGCAGCTCGTCCAGGTCGGCATCGCTGAGTAAAATTTCGGCGCTGTTTTCCTGTAGACAGCGGTATAACCGGCGTTGCTGGAACTGCTGTAGTTTACTGCCGGTTTGTGTGATGGGCGTATCAGGTGTGGTGATGATGATGTCGTCTGCCAGCGGTGTATGATCGGTATGGTGCCCTGATTGGCTGCCATAGCCGATGCCCGCTTCAGGGTCCAGCGCCAGGGAGAGGGGTATTTCTCTTTCTTCATACCGTTGACTGAAAGCCTGCCGGAAATTATCCAGATCGGTATGCGGACGGTGCCGCATCAGTTTACGCAGCTGGTCCACCTGTTGGGTAATATCCTGTACCAGGCTATGGCTCAGCGTATTCTGCGAGGTGGCCATAAATAGATCCGTCTGGATAAGATCTTTTTCGCTGGTATCGGGTAATAAGGATTTGATCAGCGCGTGTATCTCCTGGTAGGCGGGAATGCCGCTTTGCTGGTCTTGCAACAAAGTCTGTATCCGTTGCAGGGTGGGCAACCACGGACCGGTATGCTGTAGTTGCGACACCCGTTCCAGGAAGCGCCGGAAAAACAGTTCACCCGTAACAGAAGGTTCCAGTTCACTGACCAGCAGCTGACTTTGCAGCAGTTCTTCCGTAAACCCGGCGGCATCTGTTGCCGTGATACCGGCCGCTTCGTCTATCAGGCTATTACGTATGGCCTGCAGGGTGATACCATGCGCCGCTTTTTCCAGTATACTATCCAGGTAGTGACTGGTATTGACGGCCGTCAGGAAATAGTGCCGGAATTTATTGGAGAGGCTATAGGCGGCATAACGGTAACGGCTACCTGATAAGTACAGGGAGCTATTGGGGAAATACAGCAGTTGTTCCCGGATGGCCGGTATCGCCGTAAAGGCAGCCACCAGTTCCGCTACGTTGTTCATATCGAGGCGGCTTTGTTTCACATGGTGCCGGTGGTGATGCAGGCGTATACCGGATTGATCGCTGATAGTACCGGTAGCACAGCCGGCAAAGAGGCCGTAGGGCGTACAACGGCTGCTCATGCGTAACAGATAGCGGTACAGGGAATACAGCAGTTTATCGTCGGGCTGTCCCTGTTCCCATTTTTCCAGTTCCCGGAATAATTCCGGAGAAGCGATGTAGATAGCTTCGCGGATATAAGGTGTTTGCAGCAGTTGTTGTATCTGTTGAGCGAGGTGCGGGTGGGCCAGGCTGCCGGCGGTGTCTACCGGCAGCAGCGGCGTTCTGACAACATAAAAGTTTTCGGCCTGGATCATGGTTCTCGTGCGCGGCTTAAATCACTGAAGATAATAGAATAAGGCGCGAATGGCTATCCCGTAAAACCGTTAAATTTCATGTTTCAACAAATATTTTCCTAAAAATCACGTTTTTCCGTGAGCCGGGATCTCATAGTTTCTGCTTATATTTATCAGTATCCTGTAATCCGAAAGAAAACCTGTTTTATCACCCTCAAAATAAATGATGTCTGTCCAAAATTCATTTATCTGTTTATCATTCTTCTTTATTATTTAAACCTATAAAATTTGTTTTATGAGAAAAACATTTGAGAAAAAGCTTGTGCTCAACAAAATTAAAGTAGCTAAACTGAATGCTTCCCAACCTGGTAATATTGACGTAAAAGCGCCTACTTATACAGGATGCAGCCTGATGGCAAAATGTACGCCTCCGGCTTCCAAGGTGGTTAATTGTTTATAAAAAATAAATTCCATTGCACATGAAAAAACAAGTTGAAAAAAAGCTCAGCCTGGGAAAGATCAAAGTATCTGACCTTAGCAAAGGTACGCTGGCTACCGGCGCTGCTGAGCAGCGTTCTGCTGCCTGCAACTCTCACCCTTTCGCTTGTCTGAGTCAGGGCGCACCCGTATGCAGCGAGGGCTCCTGCAGATTCTAAACAAAACATTTGTATTTAAAAACGATACTGATGAAAAAGCAAACTGAAAAAAAACTCAGCTTAGGCAAGATCAGGGTATCTGACCTTAGCAAAAACATACAGACTGCCGGTGCAGAAAACCTGGCGGGTTCCCGCAAGTGCGTAAGCACAGGCGCGCCGATCTGCAGTGTAGACTCCTGCGTGTATTAAACGGAATTCACGGATTACGGCTGCCCCGGGTTAAAGCCCGGGGCTATTATATTTAGGGGTATGCAAAAAATGCTGTTCACAAACATTCATAACCCGGGATTTTAATCCGGGAACCTGGTGACGATTTATTATCTCGAACGATGAACCATAAAGAAGAAATTTCAACCGTGCTGGAAAATATCAGCCGGGAATTGGACGTATTTACTGCCAACGATAACAATGCCGGGCTTTTAGGAGGATATACCGGTTGCGCGTTGTTTTATGCCTACTACTATCAGCATACCTCCGGTGATGAACACCTGAATAAGGTGCTGATGATAATGGAAAAGAGTATACAGGCTTTGGCGGAACAACCTATGAATGGCTCTTTCTGCGGCGGCGTGGCGGGTGTAGGGTGGTGTGTGCAGCATCTTACACAAATGGGCTTTATTGAAGAAGATGAGCTGGAAGATGCTTTCGGGGAGATTGACGGGATGGTAGCCGATTTTATGGAGGAGACCTTATCAGCCGGTAAAAATGATTTTCTGCATGAAGGCCTGGGTACCGCGTTGTATTTCCTGGAACGGCCATTGCCCGTGGCAAAACCGGTACTGGAGCGACTGGTGGGTTATCTGGCCAGCTCCGCGCACCGTTATCCGGCGGGCATTACGTGGAAGGATGTATTTTCTTCCCGCAGTGAACAGTATAAAACAACCGACCTCTACAACCTCGGTTTGGCGCATGGTGTACCGGCTATCCTTGCCATACTGGGACGGATATACGAAAAAGGGATTGCCAGGGATACTGCGCGTCGTTTGATAGAGGAAGGCATCAGCTGGCTGATGACTACCCGGAAAAGTGAGAAGGAAGACGGGGAGTCGTTGTTCCCGGTTTTAAAAGACGCTTCCGGCAACAGCGTTGGCGATGTCCATAGCCGTTTGGGCTGGTGTTATGGGGATCTGGGTATCGCTACTATGTTACTGGGTGCGGGGAAAAGATTGCAGCGGGCGGATTATACTGAAACGGCGCTCACTATTTTCCACGATGTTGCAAAACACCGCAATGAAAAAAACGGCGCTGTATACGATGCTTGCCTGTGCCATGGTAGTGCGGGTATTGCCCATATATTGCAACAGGCCGCAATGGCTACCGGTGATCCCGCGATAGAAAAAGCAGCGGCCAACTGGCTGCAAATAACGCTTGGTATGAACACCTGGCAGGATGGGCCCGCCGGGTATAAATTTTTTCATCATCCCGATTATCACAACAGTTATAACGTACTCGAAGGTATTGCCGGCGTGGGACTGTCACTATTAGGTTTTCTGCAACCGGACGTAAAACCGGGATGGAATAATAGCCTGTTAATATCATGAACTTTTCATGATGCGCATCATCTCTCTTTTTTTTATATATTACGGGTAGTAAATGAAATCTAAAACAGGTTGTTTGCCCGGAATGCCATGCCGAAGCATGCCAACGTTACAGCAAATATGAAAAACCATGATCAGATTATATTTTGTGGATGATCATCCATTGATATTGGAGGGACTACGCGCTTTACTCAGCTTTGAAAAAGATATAGAACTGGCAGGTGGAACGAGAACAGGGGAATCTTGTCTGGATTTCCTGTTGCATCACCAGGCGGACGTTGTCTTGTTGGATACCATGTTACCGGATATTGCCGGGGCTGATTTATGTTTACGCATCAAAAAAAATCATCCCGGGGTGATGGTATTGGGGCTCAGTTATCATAAAGATGACCGGGGTATCCAGGAGATGCTGGAAAGCGGCGCCAGTGGCTGTCTGATGAAAAACGCTGATAAGGAAGAGTTACTCAGGGCTATTCATGATGTATACAGTGGTCACACGTATCTGTCGGCTGAACTGCAGACAGCTGCGGGTGCTGCGCGTACACGGGAGCTGCATATCACCAAAAGGGAAAAGGAGGTGTTGTGGCTCATCGCCAACGGGCATACCAACCATGAAATAGCCGAAAAACTGTTTATCAGCAGTGACACGGTGGATAGCCATCGCCGTAATTTGCTGGGGAAATTAAACGCCCGCAATACTGCGATGCTCATTAAAAGAGCAATTGATCATAAAATATTAGTGCCCTGACCCGGTGCTTTAGCGCCGGGTTTTTAATAACTCCTCAATAAAGGCAGCCTGTTGCGGGTTGATTTTCTTTTTCGCGTTATCTGCATCAAACCAACCGGCCCGGTCAATTTCCGGGAACTGTTTTCTTTTGCCGGAATGGGGAGGCCATTCTATTTCAAAGGTATTGCTGATAATTTTTTCAGGATCGAGGTCTCCTTCGGTGGCCCAGCACATAACCTGTTTGCCGCCTTTTTGTACGATAGGTTGTAAAGGAATGAACGTACCGTGGGGCTGATAACCTGTTTCTTCTTCAAATTCGCGGATAGCAGCCTGCAGCGCAGCTTCGCCTGGCTCTATTTCTCCTTTGGGGATACTCCACCAGCCGGCATCTTTTTTAACAAAAAAAGGTCCGCCGGGATGTACCAGGAAATATTCCGTGATCCGGTTATTTTTTCTGTAGAGCAGGATGCCTGCGCTTTGTTTCATATCACTGCAGGAAGAGGGGTTTGCCTTAGCGTTGCGGCTCCTTTTGACTGATAATGGCCAGTTTCTCCTGCACCCGCCGCAATCTTTCGGCCAGGGGGAAGTCTCCGCTGATTTCCAGTACCGGCACCTTTAATTGCGTGATCCAGTGTTTATGATGGGTGAGGCTCCTGCCGGCAAAACCGGGCTCGTCGTACCGGGATGCCCAGGTAATAAAGGCCTCATTTTCTGCTTTAAACCAGGGGTCGGAGTCCAGCAGGGTACCGTAGCGTTGTTTTTCCCGCAGTATGAGCCGTTGCATCCTGATTTCAGGGGGCAGCCAGAGGAATACGGCGAAGTCGAACAGGCCGGGGATGTCAGGACCCCAATTAAAAACAGAGCCGGCTACCACTACTTTATCGTGGCTGTTCAGTTCTTCGAGGAACAGCTGGTTCCGTTCGGCAGGGTTCCGCTTGGTTTCGAAAGGACGTTCGGTTTTAAGCCAGTAATAGTCGTCTGCCTCTACGTACGTATAACCGTTTTCCCGGGCAAATGCTTTAGCCAGGGTACTGGTACCGGCGCCGGAGGCCCCGAAAATAATAATCTTCATTTTTGCTGGGTGTCTTTGGGTGTTACAATTGCGTATAACAAATATAACGGATACCGGATTAAAATAAAAGGTGGAGCCGGGGAGCTCCACCTCACTGCTTCACAAACGAAACAAGTAGGATTAACAACTTTCGGGTAATTCAACAGTCAAAAAAATCATGACAACCTTAACACAAAATCTCTTTTTAAGGCGCTGCCTGTTCTCCGGTCAGGATAAGTACAGGCATGGACCCGGATGGAGCCGGTCCATGCTCCGTAACTGTATCCCTGGGGGGACATTGCAACAATGAGGATGGGGTTTTTTCTAACAAACTTTTCCTCGGTTTTTAACACATTCTTTAAAGTCAACTTCGGGTTGGTAACCCATCCCTGCTGTGGTCACCGGTTCTTGCCTCCTGCCGGACCAACAGCCGGGTGAATTCGCTGGACAAAAGGCCTCTGAACGGTCTTTCCTGCAGATCCATTACGGATGGTTTACAGGCGCAAAATTACCAGTAGGTTCATAATCAGTCAACTGTGTAATTACGCAGGTTGTGATATTATTTCTATTTTTAGGACAAAAAACGAATGGATCCTGATAAGTTGGGGCATTATTCCAAAACATTTATTACAGACGTACCGGCTGACCTGAACAGTCCGGAAGCAAGGCTTTACAAACAAAACATCCGGCGATTCCCGGATGAGGCGATCTATATCTATTCATTTAAGGAAAACCGCATGCTATATGCGGATGGCTGGGAACCACTCCTGGGGTACCGCGACGATGAAATTACCATGATGACCATCGTCAACATTACCGCCCCGGAATATGCCCCCTTTTCCAATGAACTGAACGATAAGGCCCTGATGTTCCTGCATAACATGACCGGGGAGAAGGATCTCGAACAATACAGTTTTACCATCGAACTGAAAAAGATACATAAAGACGGTACGCATGTGCCGCTCATCTCCAAAGTAGGTGTATTTGCGACAGAAGAGGGCCATGTGACAGCCATTATCGGGCATTCCCAGAAAAATGAAAGTATCCAGCTGGGCAACGTGATGCGTTACGCCGCCTACGGTCCGGGAAAATCAGCTTTCGAGGAAGAGCTGAATAAACAGTTGTTCCGCCACTACGCTATCTCAGAAAAGGAAAAAGAGGCCCTGTCCCTCGTGGCGGAAGGATTCTCTTTTAAAGAAATCGCTGCCCGTTTCGGGGTGTCCCAATCGGCCATCGAAAAGCGGATCATCCCGATGTATAAACGTTTCGAGGTGAAGAGCCTCACACATCTGATCAGCTTTGCATATGCAAATCATATTCTGCCTT
Organism: Chitinophaga qingshengii; assembly: GCF_014529935.1. Classification (GTDB taxonomy): domain Bacteria; phylum Bacteroidota; class Bacteroidia; order Chitinophagales; family Chitinophagaceae; genus Chitinophaga; species Chitinophaga qingshengii. The sequence goes on along the minus strand of NZ_JACVFC010000001.1, from coordinate 1,022,398 downwards.
AGGTGCAGGCTGACTATATAGCTGGAGATTGAGAGACAACAGTTTCTCTTTCTCCACACCAATGCTGAGCAGCATATCCTGCCATCGTTCAGACAGTTTCCGTGATACATCATCATCACCCAATACCCAGATCACGTTGGTCTGCCGCAACACCGTGCGGTTAATATCATTGGTCGAAAAAGTATCCACAAAACTCAGGAACTGCTCCGGTGTAATGAGGTCGTTTTTGATAGGGCTACCCGGATTGATGTCGTCAATCACCAGGATAGAAGCCTTACGCCAGGTCCATAACACATCGGCAGCGGTATCGTCGTCATGTTCAAAGAACATGCAGTACAGCTTCATGGCAGAGGTATATACGGCGGTATGGTGGCGGATAGACAGTTCCGTGGCGATGCCTACGCTCAGACTCGTTTTACCGCTGCGTTTGGGCCCAAAGAGGAACAGGTGCATGCCCTGGTCCCTGTTATCCAGGAAACGGCGTATCAGGGCAATTTGCTGGTCGGGGATATGTTCGGTGCTCCACTGGCTCAACCTGAACTGAAAAGGGTAGGAGGGCGTTTGCAGGTACATTTTGGTGAGATACCAGTAATAGGCAGGGTATAACACCATCACCGTCAGGATCAGCAACATAACGAGCGCCATGGTCGTATAGGCGCAAAGGATAGAGGCCATCAGGGCGCCTGACCAGAAATAGATCAGATCGGTGATGGTATCAAACGCAATATTGCCCCAGGCAGGCTGAAAAACATAGGCGCTCCTGGATTTACGGGACAGTAACGGTCCCAGGAAATTGAAGGTTTCAAAGGCCAGCCAGAACAAACTGACGGCACCGGCGGCATAAAGGGCGGCTTGTTCTTCGGTGACGTATTTTTTCAGTATCAGGAATCCGACAAAAGTGGGAATAAAACCCAGGGAGAAATGCCCGAACTGATTAGCCAGCCAGGTGTAAGTGAGCGTTACGCCACGGTACGAGTCTTTGCCGATCAGGTCTGCCCGTAGTTGGCGGACGATATCTTTGCCTGTAATCACTTTTTTCATGAGTAGCTTGGGTATTAGGGGGCTGCAAGATAATCGGCAAATATAATATGTTCCGGGAAAATGAATCTTTGAAAGAATACTGTAGCTTTGGCCCCGTATGACAAAAAAATATAGTCAGCTGAAGGCGGGCCTGGTCATGGCCAGGGCAAGCCTGATAGCTACCCTGCGTAGCCCTACTTCAGTTGTATTCGCCCTATTATTTCCTATTATTTTTGTAACGGTATTTGGTGCGATGGTAGATAATACCGCCGTGAAAATCCCTGTAGCCATTGCTCCCGGCAGCGATACCAGCAGCCCTGTTTACCATGCGGTGAAAGAAGTCAGCATCTTCAGCCTGTCTAAGGAAACAGACTCATTGGCACAGCTAAACGCTTTAAAGAAAGGACGTATCGCCGGTATTATTCGTATAGCCAGCCCCGTATTAACGGGTCCTGTGCCGCAATATGGTTTTACACTGCTCAGCTCCGGTGCGGTAGCCGATAAAAGGCCCCTGGTAGAAGCGGCGCTGCAGTCGGTTACCAACGGCATCAATCAAAAAGTACTGCAAGGCCAGCCAATCGCCGCCAAAATGGATGTGATAACGGTTCCCGGCCGCGTATACCGCCAGATCGATTTTATCCTCCCCGGACAGCTGGGCTTTTCCCTGCTGATGGCAGGCGTATTCGGCTCCGCTTTCCTGCTGTTTAACCTGCGGCATACGCTGGTACTGAAACGTATTTTTGTAACGCCTATCAGCCGCGCTTCGCTGTTGTTCGGTGAAATGCTGAGCCGGCTGGTGTTCCAGATCATCTGTTTTATCATCATCACCGCACTGGGCTATTTCGCATTCGATTTCACCCTGATCAACGGTATCTTCACTTTCCTGGAAATGTTGCTGCTCTCCGTTTTCGGGCTCGTCATCTTCACCGGTATCGGGTTTATGATCAGCGGCGTAATCCGCAATGAAAGTTCCATCGCCCCGGTAGCCAATACCATTACGGTACCGCAGATATTGTTATGCGGACTCTTTTTCCCAGTGGAAAATTACCCGGTATGGCTGCGCACTTTCTGCGAATACCTGCCATTGACTTTTTTTGTGGACGGCCTGCGTAAAATCGCCTTTGAAGGCGCTCATATCTGGCAGGTGCCGGTGGAATTGGGCGGCCTTACCGTATGGGCGGCTATTATTGCGGTATTGTCTGTGAGAATGTTTAAATGGGAATAGTTTAGTTCACTTCCAGTGTATTCATATCCGGTAGTTTCGGGAAAGGGGCATGCGGTTCGCGCTGGTACCAGAACACTACGCTGCTGATATCGGACTGTTGTGGCAGATAACGGCCGCCGCTACGCCAGCCCAGGTCCTGTATAGTTACTTTCAGGTCCTTCTCAAAACGGATGGGGTCCATGATATGCCAACGGTACAGTCCGAACCGTTGCTGTGATTTGTACAGTCCGTCGGGCCGTATCACTTGTGGCAGCCCTGCATAAGGTGTAGAAAACTCCTGGTATTTTCCTTTCACATCGAAGTTATAGGAACCGCAGAAGTAATCTTCTGTGCCGGTACCGCAGATAGTAGGAAACTTATTATCGCCATCCATAAAAAACTTGATTTCTCCTTCTCCCCACCAGCCGTTATTGTTGATACCCCAGGCCAGGTAAGTCCCTACGTACTGGCCTTTTCCACGGATGCCGTCCACCAGCGTGTAACTGGCGTCTTTCACGGGATTGGCGCGTCTGAACTGCGCATGGAGATAACCGGCATCTTCCGGAACGGTGGTCAGCGTATAGTCTACCTGGTAATACAGGGTCATTTTTTCTGTGTTGATATTTTCCATGGTGATGCGGCATTTTTTCCGGAAAGGCATGGACCAGTAGCAGTTAAAAGCACTGCCGGGGTTCACGCATACGGCCAGGGAATTGAGCTGGGCATATTCGCCCCAGCCCATTCCGAAGAAATCGCCTACAGGTACTTCTACCGAAGGAGTGGTTTCATCATCCCAATAAAAACGGAGAATAGAATACCGCCAGTTGCCGGTGGGGGTCATCCAGATATGCTGGATAGCACCCGGACCGGTAATTTCTGCCAGGGTAACGGTTTTGCCGGGTTCTATGAAAATATAGGGGTTTACCTTCCAGCCCTGGCCCAGTTCGCGGGCCGCGTGACGGGCATTGCCCTGTTCCAGGGAGGCCATGCCGCCTTTGCCGGGCTCGCCGGTAATGTTTTCCGGGCTGATAGAGCGCGTTTTGGCATCTGAGAGGCGGGAGAGGTTGCCCAGGTTCATGTCCAGGCCATTGAAAGGTTGTTGGGCATAGACCGATAGCTGTATACAGGCCGTGGTCAACAGGAGAAGCATTTTTTTCATGTCGTGGAATTTAAGTTTGCAGCAGTCTGAATAAAAATAAGCTTAAACGATTTAGTTTGCAAGGCTTTCCTGCCAATTTTTTATGAATGGTATGCAATACCTTTGCAGCCTCACCGTTTACTGAAACACGAACCTGAACTATCGTATGTACCGTATTACTTTTTATGGGGTGATGTGCCTGTTGTTGATGATGACCGGTGCCTGTAATATCAGGACAGATCTTTATCAGTATTACTGGACCATGGATGTAAACAGCAGTCTGGCCTTCAAAAAACATGTGACCGATACCGACCCGGTAACCGGGTTGCCCCGTAAGATGGTAGACAGGGTAGGTGATTACCGCTATGGTGGCCTGCTGCTGACAGATGACTCCGATAATGTCCATGGCTGGGATAAAAACATTTCCTTTTTGTTTGAAGATGAAGCCCGTACCAATAAGGCCGGCGTGGAGATGACGGAAACCAACCGTGTTGCCAGTCCGCGCAATGCTGAAATCGTATCGCAGCTGCAGACGTTGATGGGTACTAACGCTGACCACTATACGGAAGGAAACAATCGTGTCTATCTCTGGAAAGACAAACCCCGGAAGGGGCAAGTGGTGCTGCTTTCACAGATCCGGGGTGATAACTATACTATCTCCCGTTTGTTAATGATCAAACAATCGGTGGTAATCCCTGCCACCGGCATCAATGTATTGGATAAATTGCTTCGCCCCCTGACCGCAGCCAAACAGCCGTGAGGGCCGGAAGGCATTGAAATATAAGGCGAAAGCAGGAGCAATGACGGATATCAGGAACGGATCTGATTCCGGTCATAGATAGGGACCTGCCGCTGTTTTAATTTGTGCCGGATTACGTTAAACAACGGAGATGAAGGACAAATTGGAAGAACTGCGGGCTCAGCATGAATCACGTAAATACCTGCTGAAAGTGCTGGAAGACGGGAATATACGTTTTAAGTTGAAACTGGCCCGTATTTTATCAACAGAGTTCGACCGGGAGGAGCTGGGGTGGCTGGAACATTTTCAGAGCCGGTTTCTTAAAATGGACGAACAAATAGCCCTGCTGCGTCACGAGATCAGTGAGCAACAGGGCGTACTGGCATCCGTGCCGGCCACCGTGGAACTGGAGACAGCCGCCGCGTCGGAATGGATGATAGAAAAAAGATTTGCCATGGTACAGCAGCATTTTGACCGGCTCGATACTGATTTCCGGCACTACCTGCAACAGTCTTTCCCGCAGGTTTAAGCCAGAATATTCGCCAGCTTCTTTTCGTTGAGAATAACCACCGCACCTTCTTTTATCTCGATCAGTTGTTCATCGCGGAAATCGCCCAGGGTACGAATCAATGATTCGGTGGCGGTACCCGCAATATTAGCCAGGTTCTCCCGGCTGATGTTGATCACCAGCGGCGTGCCTTTAGGCGGATTGTATTTTTTGAGCAGGTTCAGCAGGGCTTCTGCTACTTTTTTACGCAGGGAATTGTAAGCCAGTCCGAGTAACTGTTGTTCTTTATCGGTCACATTTTTGGCCAGCATTTTAATCAACTGCGCGGCTACTTCGTGGTTATTATTTAACAGCTCCTGGAAATCCGAAGCCGGTATCACGGCAATTTCACTCTCTTCCATGGCCACCGCTGTTTCTTTGTATATGGTGCCTTCCAGCAGGGCGTTGTAGCCGAGGAAATCCCCTTCTGCATAAATATCCAATACCAGTTCCTTGCCCTGATCGTTGGTTTTGCAGGTTTTTACCTTGCCTTTCTGTACAAAAAAGAGGCGGGTAGGGTGGTTACCTTCGGTATAGATCACTTGTTTTTTGCGGTATTTATCGGTGTTGCGTCCTTCGGCCAGTCCTTCCAAAGTACCTTTGCCGGTAGCTTCATACATGAGGCTGTTCATCCCCTGCAGGTTGGACGGAAATTCTTTGCGGCGGATGTCGGCCTTGCGCAGCCTGTTGGCGACGGTTTCCCACAGCTCCGTGCCACTAAAGGGTTTGGTGAGATAGTCATCGGCTCCCATGCCCATGCCTTTCCGGAAATCGGCTCTTTCTGTTTTAGCTGTCAGGAAAATAAAAGGAGTGTCTTTTACCGCTTCATGCTGTTGCATCAGGTGCAGTACGCCGAAACCATCCAGCACAGGCATCATGATATCACAGATCACCAGGTCTGGTTGGTGTTCCAGCAGTTTCTCAAAACCAGTCATTCCATTCTCAGCCGTCAGTACCTGGTAGCCGGCGATGGCCAGGATGTCTGCGGTGTTTTCCCTTAATTCTTCATTGTCTTCTATCAGCAAAATCGTTTTCATATGCTTACGGGGTGTTTATCGGATCAGTTGGAAAGGTGATGGTGAACACGGTGCCTTTGCCCAGTTCGCTGGCGCAGGAAATAGCGCCATTCATCAGTTCACTGTATTTCTGTACTATATGCAGTCCCAGGCCGGTACCCTGGATATTGCTCACATTGGCGCCGCGGTAAAACCGCTCATAGAGATGTTGCTGGTCTTCCTGCGACATACCGATGCCATAATCTTTGATCATCAGGGTGAACAGGTTATCTTCCATTGTGGTATACATCTCAATGGTACTATCGGGAGGGGAAAATTTAATGGCGTTGCCCAGCAGGTTCATGGCAATATGCCGGAGCAGCGAGGTGTCCAGCCAGCAAACGTCTCCACCGGTGTGTTCATAGCTTATCGTCTGACTTTCTTTGATGATGCCCTGCATCTCTTGTATAATAGTCTGGAAATAATCATTGATCTGGAACATGGAATACCGCGCCTGCAGCTTGCCTTCTTCGATTTTGCCGACAGACAGGAAGTCGTTGAGCGTATCGGTGAGAAAACTAACGGCGTTGACTATACGCTGGATATGTTTGTTGCGCACCGGCTGTTCTGCCTCGGCAGCGTAGTGTTTGACGAGGAAGGCGGACGACAGGATGGTGCTCAGCGGTGTCCTGAACTCATGGGAGGCCATGGATACAAATCGGGATTTAAGATCACCGAGTTCTTTTTCCTTACTCAGCGCCGCCGTAAGTTCTTCTTTGGATGCTTCCAGATCGGCCAGTGCCTGTACCAGCTGCCGGGTACGTTCTTCCACCATGCTTTCCAGCTCATTGTTGAGCCGTTCTATTCTTTCTTCCGCTTTTTTCCTTTCGGTGATATTGCTGATATAGGCGATCACAAAATGCCCTTCTTCATTGGAATAGTGGCTAAGGCTGATTTCTACCGGAAACTCAGAACCATCGCGGCGTACTGCAAAAAGATCCAGCCCGATGCCCATAGGCCTGCTCTGAGGTGCGTTGTTGTATCTTTCGCGGTGCCCGATATGTTTATCATGTACACGCCGGGGAATGAGTACTTCCACTTTCTGTCCGGTCAGCTCTTCCCGGCGGTAATCGAACTGGGAAAGGGCAAAATCATTGATCAGGATGATATTACCTTCCTGGTTGGCAACGATAATACCAATGCTGGCATAGTTAAACAATGCGCCGAAACGTTGCAGTTCTTTGCTGAGTTGCAGGCGGTAACGGCGGTCGGACTGGCTGTCTGAAATACGGAAAAAGCAGTACTGCTCTTTACCGTGTTTAAATACCATTTCTTCATAGAGACCGGTAAAGGTTTCTCCCTGTATATTATGCCATTGCCGTTCCTGTAATACAGCTTCGTCCTGCAGAAACGCATTGCCGAGGGCTACTTTTCCGGCGCCGAGCTGATGTTGTTCCAGCAGTAGTTCCAGTGATGGAAAATCGTCTGTGCCCAGCATTTTGGTACCGGTTTCATTGATGTATTTCAACCTGCCGGAGCCTATTTCCCGCACCGCCACAAGGCCAGGCGTTTTTTGCATCAGCGCGGCGAAAATGCTGAGCTGTAAATCTATGTCCAGATCGCTGACATGTAAATTCATATCGATGATTCTTCAGGTATAAAGGCACTATCGCCCGAAAGTTAAGGATTTATGCGCTTGCGGCAAAGAATATGACCACTGTCAGGGTCTGTCCTGACTGATCTCATTTCCAGGAAACAGAGCCTGTTGTAATATTGTATCAGCATTTTAAAGCTTGGGTTATGCAGATCTATATTAGTGAAGAAGCGATTATATCCGATATACAGGAACGGTTTCACCACCTGTATCCGGGGCTGAAGCTGGCATTTTTCCGCAAATCCGGTTTGCCCGGTGAATGTACGGATGAAAAAGACCGGTTATCCTCCAATACCCCTATTGAAAAAGTCAGAATGTTGCACAGCTTTGGCTGGCTGGATGTCAGCCACTACCGTACCGCGCTGGCAGTGGAACATGACCTGAAGTGCCTTTTCGGCCTGCATGGACGCGTCCTGCACAAAAAAGGTAATCTCTGGTTACAAACCACTACTACCGGCCACCTTACCCTCGAAGAATTAAATGCCGGTGATAGCGAAAAAGCGACCGCTTTCCAATTGCCGGAAGAACCTGAAACTGAATAAACCACAGTTTATGGAAAAGATACTATTTATAACAGATGCTGTTTGCATGAGCAAAAGTTGCCTGGATTTTGCCTGTTATTTAGGCAATCTCACGCATTCCAGGCTGACCGGCGTATTCCTGGAAAACCAGGAAATGGAATTGCGTTCGGTGGATGAAATCCGGGAAAAAGGTGTGATAGCACCGGTTCCGGGGGCGCGTATTGAACAGCAGAAAGAATTGTACCGGGACGAGAATATCAAACGCTTCAGCGACCATTGTGAAAACAGCGGCGTAAACTGTGTCATTCATCAGCATACAGGTATTCCGCTAACTGCTGTATTGCGGGAAAGCAGGTATGCCGATCTGCTGGTAGTAGATGGCAGCACCTCCTTCTCCTGGCGCCGGGAATCTACTCCCACCTCCTTTGTAGAGGAAATATTGGAAAAGGCGGAATGTCCTGTATTCATTGCCCCGGAAAATTTTGAAGGAATAGACGAGATTATTTTTACCTATAACGGCAGCCATGCCGCGATGTATGCCATCAAACAGTTCACCTACCTGTTACCGCAACTCTTCGGGGTCAAGGCCACCTTGCTCAGTGTAACGCCCAAAGGACAACCGATAAAAGGCGATAGGGAAAAGCTGGAAGAATGGCTGCATATGCACTATGTCGACAGTTCATTGGAGATACTGGAAGATAATAATGTACAAGCTACCCTGATGGAATACCTTTTTATGAAGGAAAAAGTGATGATCGTGATGGGAGCCTTCGGCAGAAACCAGTTGTCCAACCTGTTTGTGCCGAACCCAATGAAGCCGGTTGTAAAACTGGTTAGTCAGCCTGTATTTGTCGCTCACCACTAAATCATATTACCATGAAAAAGATCATCGCGGCGGTGGATGCGCTGCATTTTTCTGCCTCTCAGATAGCAGCCTTCCGCTATTTTGCTCAGGAACAGCAAGCCAGGCTGACTATCATATGCCTGGATAATTTCTCTGCGGAAATGGTACCCATGACTTCCATGTATCCCGAGTGTTATGCGGTGAATTATGCCCAGATCACTGCCGAAGGGAGGGCTGCGCTGGAATGGCAACGCACTACCAATATCCGTCAGTTAAAGGATGTCTGCAGTGAAGCGGCTGTCGGGCTGCGGATAGTGGAAACAAATGGTTTCCCGGTACAGGAAATTGTCAAAGAAAGCCGCTTCGCCGACCTGCTGTTACTCACCGCTGACATTTCCTTTGGCGACATGCCGGATAGCATACCTACCCGTTTTGTAAAGGAAACATTGGCTGCTGCCGAATGTCCGGTGATGGTATTGCCGGAAACAGTACGGCCTGTCCGGGAAATCATTTTTTCGTACAACGGAACTTTCTCATCCGTTTATGCCATCCGCACCTTTACCTCCCTCTTTCCGGAGTATGGCAGTACCCCGGTAAAACTGCTGTATGTAGAGGAAAAGAACCATTATCATATCCCGGAAGAAGAGAAGATCATTAGCTACCTGTCGCTTCACTATGACCAGGTAACCACCGAAAAACTGACCGGTGAGCCGGCCACTGCTTTCCTGGCTTACCTGATCCGCCGGAATGATTGTATCGTTACCTACGGCGCATACGGCCGTAGCGCTACTTCCCGTTTTTTCCACCGCAGCGACGCGGAGAATGTATTGCGCACCGCCAATATCCCCATATTTATCACCCATCCGTAACCCCCTATATTGAACAGGAAGGCTATGCCGGCTGTTAATCATGCAATCATTTCCCGATGAGCAATCATAAAACCGGAAGCCTGATGGAGCTTCCCCTGGAAGATGTTAAGACGAGGGTTGGATTTGTGGCGGAAGGCCTGACGGACGCAGAAGCAGCGCAACGGAGAGCGCAGTTTGGTCTCAATGAAGTAAAGGCGGAAAAGCCGCTGTCGCCCTGGCGGCGGTTATGGCGCAGCCTGCAAAACCCGTTGGTGATCCTGCTGACGGTTCTTGGATTAGTATCCTTACTGACCGGTGATGTGCGTTCTACTATCGTCATTTTTACCATGGTCGTGCTGGGCGTAGCCATCCGTTATGTACAGGAAATGCGGGCCGATAAAGCGGCGGAGAAACTAAAAGCGCTGGTGAGCACCCATGCCACCGTATGCCGCAATGGACAAGACCAGGAAATACCGCTGAAGATGCTTGTTCCCGGCGATATCGTCCGGCTCGGCGCCGGAGATATGATACCGGCAGACGTAAGACTCCTCAATGCCAAAGACCTGTTTCTCAACCAGGCTGTGCTGACCGGGGAATCATTGCCGGTAGAGAAAACTGCCACACCGGAACCTGCCGGTTATACCAACAACAACTGTTACCTGGGCACCAATGTGGAAAGCGGCTCCGCTACCGCACTGGTGGTACACACCGGGGAAGCTACCGATTTCGGCGCGCTGGCTGCGCAAATGAACAACCAGCAGGTCGTTACCAGTTTCGATAAAGGTATCAACAGTTTCACCTGGCTCATGATCCGTTTTATCATCGTGATGGTGCCGGCGGTATTTGTGATCAATGGATTCAGCCGGGGCAATTGGCTGGAAGCGTTCCTGTTTGCCTTGTCTGTCGCCGTTGGACTTACCCCGGAAATGTTGCCCATGATCGTAACGGTGAACCTTTCCAAGGGGGCTATGGCCATGTCCCGTAAAAAGGTCATCGTCAAAAAACTCAATGCCATCCAGAACTTCGGCGCCATGGACATTCTCTGTACCGATAAAACCGGTACGCTCACGGAAGGCCGTATCGTGCTGGAACAATACCTCAATCCGGATGGCGATGCCGACCAGCAGGTGCTGGATTATGCCTATCTGAACAGTTATTACCATACCGGCCTCAAAAACCTCATGGATGAAGCGATCCTGGACCATGAGGAGATGGCGGCTGCCTTGCAGGTACGGGAGGCATTCAGTAAAATTGATGAGATCCCGTTTGATTTCGTGCGTAAACGCATGTCTGTTGTACTGGAAAATAAGGAAGGACTCAATATTCTCATTTGCAAAGGTGCGGTGGAAAGTGTGATGGAACAATGCACCCAGGTGGCAATTACTGGTCGCGCCATGCCGGTAACCCCGGCGCAACGGCAACAATGCCTGGAGCGGGTAGCGGCCCTGAATGCACAGGGCTTCCGCGTAGTGGCGCTGGCCTACAAATGGATGCCAGGCGCGCCGGATGCGCCGGTATATGGTGTTAAAGATGAAACAGATCTGATACTGTCCGGTTACCTCGCTTTCCTGGACCCGCCCAAGGAAACAGCCTCCGAAGCCCTGCAAAAACTGGGTGCGCTGAAAGTGGATGTAAGGATACTGACGGGGGATAATGAAACCATCACCACCTACATCTGCCGCAAAGTAGGAGTGAATGTGGACCGCATCCTGCCCGGGCCACAAATAGAGCAAATGACAGACGAACAACTGGTGGCAGACGTCATGAATTATCACGTATTTGCGCGGCTGGCGCCTGTTCATAAGCTGCGTATCATCAAAGCGATTCAGCAAAACGGCCACGTGACAGGTTTTATGGGCGATGGTATCAATGATGCACCGGCATTAAAAGCCGCAGACGTGGGTATCTCTGTGAATACTGCCGTAGATATCGCCAAAGAAGCTTCCGATATCATCCTGCTGGAAAATAGCCTGTTGATATTGGAACAAGGGGTGGAAGAAGGCCGCCGCGTTTTTGGTAATATCATCAAGTATATCCGTATGGCGGCCAGCTCCAATTTCGGTAATATGTTCAGCGTGGTAGGCGCCAGTGCGTTCCTGCCTTTTTTGCCGATGTTACCCATACAGGTGCTGATCAACAACCTGCTGTATGATTTTTCACAGACCGCTATTCCGACCGATAATGTAGACGCCGGCTGGCTCGTGAAACCCCGCAAATGGACGATGGGAGAACTGCGGAACTTTATACTGGTCATAGGTCCTATCAGTTCCATCTTTGACTACATTACTTTTTTCCTTTTGCTATATGGATTTAATGCCTGGCACAATCCTGACCTGTTTCACACCGGATGGTTTATAGAATCGCTGTTTACGCAAACGCTGATCATTCATGTGATCCGTACCAACCGCATTCCTTTTATTGAGAGCCGGGCCAGCTGGCCACTGATTTTTACTTCAGTGGCTATTGTGGCGGCAGGCGCCTGGCTCACCGTATCACCGCTGGCAGGTACTTTCGGTTTTGTACCGCTGCCGGCGGCTTTCTGGGGCTGGCTGGTGTTGATATTGATCGCTTACGTAGCGTTGACGCAGGTGGTGAAAAACTGGTTCCACCGGCATTATGAGAAAAAAAAGAGACCTAGTGTATAGCCGTTACCGTTGTTGTTTGCTGCCCTTCGGGCAGGATGTACAGGAAGATGCTGACCAGCGCGAGAAAACCAATGTTGACGCCTGTTGCGACCTGATAGGCGCCCATATAGGCGGCGAGGGAAGGCACATGCCCCAGTAAACTGAAGAATATCCCGCCGCTGACGCCGATGCCTAATGCGATAGCGGTTTGCTGGAAAGTGGAAAAGGTACCGGAGGCAGCGCCGGCAAAACGTACCGGAATACTCTTCAGCGCCATGGTCAGCAGTGATGGTAATACGGAACCACAGCCGGTACCATAGAAAAATAGAATAACCGGCAACGCTGCTTTAGGAATGCTGCCCGTGGAGAAAAACACCAGGTGCATCACCAGCGATACCATCATGATCAGCACGCCTCCCTGCAATACCCGTTTACCATAACGTTTTACCAATGGGATAGATAACAGTGACGCCACAACGTAGCCCACCCCCTGAAAAACAAAGAGGACGCCGGTTTCGGAAGAACTATATCCCAGGCCCGTTTGCATGAAAATAGCATTGATGAGGAAGTAAGAATCCTGCACCATAAAATAAAACAATACGGCACATAAGGCGATGTTAAAATCCTTGTAGGAAAACAACTGCATATCGATCAGCGGATTTTTCCGGGCCGATAGTTTGCGTTGCTGATCGTAGCGGAACAGGAATAAGGCTCCTACAGCGCCTGCCAGGGCAAGTATGCTCCACAGCGGCCAGCCTGACTCACGGCCACGGATCAACGGATATACGAGTCCGAACAGTGCTATGGTGAGCAAGGCCACTCCGCTGATATCAAAACGGCCTTCCCGCTGTTGTACCGTGTCTGTAAGATAGCGGGCTGCTAACAACGCAGCAGCCAATCCCAGCGGCAGGTTGATAAGAAATAACAAACGCCAGCCGGATACTATCCAGTGTATATCCGGTAAGATACCGCCCAGGAACTGCCCGATTACAGAAGCAGAACCGGCAATGCTGCCATAAACACCCAGTGCTTTGATACGCTCCTTATGTTCGGGGAACAACACATGAATATAGCTGATACCCTGCGGGATCATAAAGGCGGCACTGATGCCCTGAATGAAACGGGCGGTATTCAGCTGCCACGCCGTTTGAGCAATGCCACACAACAATGAGCTGAAAGTAAATACCAGCATGGATACGATGAATACCCTTTTTTTACCGTAATGATCACCCAGCCGTCCGCCGGTGATCAGGAAGGCGGCATAGCCCAATAAATACAATGCGATAATCAGCTGCATATCGGATTCAGTACCTTGCACCCCCTGGCGAATGGAGGGCAAAGCCACGTTCACAATAAAAATATCGATGACGGCGAGAAATACGGATGTTGATACAATCACCAGCGATAACCATTTTAGAGACAGTCTGTTCATAATATCCTGTTTTCGTTAACTTTAGGATGTCAAAGTTGAGCATGGTGGCGAATTGTAACAAGTAGTTTAAAGAACAATACCTGGTATGAAAAAAAATACTATTGATGATATTCAGATAGATACACAGTCGGGGAAACTCCTATGGGAAGAAGAAAATAACTGTGCCATGACAAAAGCCATGAAGGTAATCGGCGGGAAATGGAAATTGTTATTGTTGAATGCTATCCGCAAGGAATGCCCGATGCGTTTCGGAGAATTACGCAAAAAGATGAAAGACATTACCCATGCCACGCTCACGCTGCAATTGCGCGAACTGGAACGTGACGGTATCATCGAGAGGAAAGTATATGCGGAAACACCACCCCGCGTGGAATACAAACTCACCCCCATCGGTATTCAACTGGTGCCCACTATCCAGGCGTTATGCGACTGGGGCGATGCCTACTATGCCATAAAAGGTTCCCAAAATTGTTAGATGACAGTGATTGAACAATACCGCAGCACTTTGTTTGCGGTAGCCTATAAGATGACCAAAAATGCCATGGATGCGGAAGATATACTACAGGAAGTATTCCTGGCGTATTCCCGGCAGGACACAGCCGCCATTCGGCATCCGGAAAACTACCTCGTTAAAGCGGTGATGCACCGTTGTTTTTCCCTGCTGGAAGCACGTAAAAAAACGGTCTATCCCGGTATCGATTTACCCTCCCCCATATTCCAGGAACGTTTTTCGTATATCCATGACCAGGATATTTCCTTTGCCTTGCTGATCCTGTTGCAAACCCTCAATCCATCGGAAAGGGCGGTGTTTATCCTGCGGGAAACAATGAGTTATAATTATGAAGAAATTGCGGCGATACTGGACCTCGCGCCGGATCATTGCCGGCAGCTGTTTCACCGCGCGAAGGAAAAAATAGCAGCCGGTAAAATACGGTATACGCCGGCAAGTGAGCGGCGCAACGCTTTATTCCAGGCATTTATGGAAGCCTGCTCCGGTGGCGATGCAGCGCGCCTCATGAGTTGCCTCAAAGAAGATATTACCATCTACTCCGATGGTGGAGGAAAAGCTGCCGCCGCCCGCATACCGTTAACCGGCCGTACTGCAGCAACAGCTTTCCTGCTGGGCATCTATACCAAACGCGATCGGGAACTGCGTTACGAGGTAGCCGGTATCAATGGCGAACCAGGCATCATCTGTTACAATGCCGCCACCGGTGCGGTGGATACCATTATGCTATTATCGATGGACGGGGAAGGTATCCATACGGTTTATTTTGTACGCAACCCCGACAAGCTCCGTTAGCCCCCGAACGATTGTTGGATAAAGGCTTTGTTGGCAGGCGGTATCTCCCGCCATTGAAAACGATTGGTGAAGCCGATGATAATCAACAGGGCAGCCAGCACCCCGGTGATCGCAATGGCCCGTGACCAGCCCAGGGAGCCGGTTTTGCGGTAATGAACAGCCGCCACATGTAAGGTTACCCCCGCCACGGCCAACAGGTAGTACGGAATGAAAAAGAACATAGCCGGGTACATATTCAGTCCGGCTGCCGCGAAGTAGAAATGAGTGTTCATCCCCAGCCAACGGCCGTATAACACGGCTCCCACATGAAAAAACAAAAAGAAGGAGAGGTATAACCCGGAATACACCTGGATCTTTTCTACGGTACTGCTGCGTTTACGCGTAAAAACCATTTTCAGCCCGGTTACTGCCTGGAACAGGACCGCTATCAGGAGAATGGTTTCCACTGCCGGATGCCGGTATACGGTCCGGAAAGCCTGCATCACTTTTATATGCGCGTCGGCGCCTATCAATGAAGTCAGCTGGTTAAAAAGATGAAAACCGATAAATACGGATAGGGTAATACCTGACCAGTAATGAATTGTTTTGCTGCAGGAGGTAGCATGAGCGCTTTTAGTCATAAAATCCATTTTCAGCAAGGACAGGTGAAGTGGACTTTTTGTGACAAGGCACTTAAAAAAAAATTGGCTGACTGTAGGGGCGTACGAACGAAACGTATAATTGGATAAAATGATAATATGTTGGAAATCATTGACAGTATTGGTTTTGGCGCTGATACCCTGGCAGGTGGAAGGCTGCAAAACGTTTGAATAAAATAGCTATATAAATTTGTCTAATGTTTATGCTATCAATTTATAATGATTTAGATAGTGCTATTCTATTAATAATACGCATTGGGTGTACAGAAAGGTGTATTATCAGGTGTATTATTGAAAATGCCTGATAGGTGAGAGTTGGCTACAGTAGCGTTTTTAGCTAAATGCCAATGATAACGGGAATTGTACTTTTTGTTTTAAGAATATGGTACGTTTTGTTTTTTCTCCCTTATAGTCATCTCCCGAAAGGGAAAAACAACCATCATCTTCCCGATGATCGTCAGGATTTTAACGCTTTATCCAAAAATCTCAGGGCTTTGACTTTTGATGCATCGATTTTTTCGGTATCCAATTCATCTAAGGCAGTTTGGGAAATGCCGAGTTTGGTTTTGCCCATTTCCCTGATAGCAGACAAGATCACGGAAAGCACAAAATAGTCCTTTTCGGCTGCCAGCGCGATTTTATAGACCCGGAATGCCTTTTGTTTCAGCATTTCACTTTCCTCTTTGAACCACAATTGCATAAAGGAAGAGGCACTCCAGGCTCTGCAATGCATATCGGTATCCTGTAACAGATGATTTTCAAAAATGTGGGTATCTTCCATCGTGCCTATCCAGCCCAGTACAATAATGGCCCGGTCTCTTTCATAGATGTTTTTACTTTCGGCAAATTTGCGGGCATATGCGAGGGTAGTGGCTTTATGCTTTTTACTCATTTTCCCCAACAGGAAAATCATGTCTGCCTGGAAATCCTTGTCTTCGCCGTTATCTAATTTTGATAGTAAAAGTGTTTCGGCTTTTTCTCCGTGTTCGTTGAACCGGTGCATTAAATCCCTTCTGAATTGTTCATCCAGGGAGTTGTCTTTTAACAGGCTATAATGAAACTCCACAAACGGACTTCTCATCACTTCCCATATAAAACGGCGTTTTTCTGCTTCAAGCGGATGCTCCACAATTCTTTTTAACCAGTCTTCGAATAAACCTACCTCTTTTTTGTCTGTCATACCAGCAATATACGTTTTATCCACAACCGATTGCCTTCGGAGTTTGTTATGACAGTGTTATAAAGTACTACGATGAAACAAGCAGGAAAGTTGATCATTGTTATACTGATCTTGTTACTGATCTTATTATTGCTGGCATGGATGATATGGAAGCCCTCCCGGTCTCCGGTAGAAGAAAGGCCCTCCAAACCTGTTGTAACCGAACAAACGGCTCCTGTCAATCAACCAACGGCGCCGGATACCCTGGTTTACCGGCAAAAGATGTTGCACCTGTTGCATGATTCTGCTGCCATTGCCTGGCCTTATCAGCGTGACTACCCGCTGCCGGGGGCGTTGTTGCCTTTTTACCGCATTGTGGCCTACTATGGGAATTTTTATACCCCCAGGTTGGGCGTGCTGGGTACCGTGCCGGTAGATACCATGCTGGCGCATCTGACCGCTGCCGCTGCGATGTGGCAGGCGGCAGATTCGTCTATGCCTGTATTGCCGGCTTTTCATTATATCGCGGTCACCGCCCAGCGTAGCCCGGGTAAAGACGGTAAATACCGCTTACGGATGCCGGAATCCGCGATCAATAAAGCGCTGGAGATAGCCGCGCAGGCACATGCGATCGTTTTCCTGGATATACAACCCGGGCACAGCACCGTACAGGAAGAACTGCCGCTGCTGGAGAAATACCTGTTGCGGCCGGAAGTACACCTGGGTATTGATCCGGAATATTCCATGAAACATGGCGAGGTACCGTGTTCCGTAATTGGCACCATGGATGCGGAGGATATCAACTACGCCAGTTCCTGGCTGGCTAATTTGGTGAAACAACATCAGCTGCCGCCGAAAATACTGGTGGTGCACCGTTTTACGCAAGGCATGGTCACCGGCTATAAAAACATACAACTGCGCCCGGAAGTACAGCTGGTGATGGACATGGACGGATTCGGCAGCGTGGCAAAAAAGAAAAACACTTACCGGAGCTGGATTGCCGGTCAACCGGTACAGTTTACCGGCTTTAAACTGTTTTATGAGGTAGACATCGCCACGGGCGGCCACCTGATGGAACCGGAAGAAGTGCTGGCACTGTTTCCCCGCCCGGTTTATATTCAATACCAATAACCATGAA
The DNA here is from genome assembly GCF_014529935.1 of Chitinophaga qingshengii. Lineage (GTDB taxonomy): Bacteria > Bacteroidota > Bacteroidia > Chitinophagales > Chitinophagaceae > Chitinophaga > Chitinophaga qingshengii. Next base: position 1,004,594 of record NZ_JACVFC010000001.1, on the reverse strand, counting down.
ACGTTTCCTTGTTATCTGGGGCTGTTGCCTCTCCCTCATGGCTTCCGCCCAGCAACTCCCGGTATTGTGTTACCACAATATCACAGAACCGGGAACACATAAAAACGACGGGCTGCATATTGACCGTCATCAGTTCGAACGGCAGCTGAAAACGTTATCTGACAGCGGCTATCATACCATCCTGCCGGATGAGATGGTGGCGCTGCTACAGCAGCGTAAACCTTTTCCTGCCCATGCCTGTATGATCACTTTTGATGACTCCCATGCCGAGCATTACACGGTAGCAGCGCCGTTGTTAGAACGGTATCATTTTAAAGGCGTGTTTTTTGTGATGACGGTTACTTTAAACAAACCGCATTACCTGTCATCCGCACAGATCAAAGCACTGGCAGACCAGGGGCATGTGGTGGCCAGTCATACCTGGGACCATCCTTTTCCGGAGGGTTACAAGGACTGGCATCAGGAACTGGTGACGCCCCGGCAGCAGCTGGAAAAAATCACCGGCAGACCGGTCGTGTATTTCGCCTATCCCTTTGGTGCGTACAACGACAGCATCATCACACACGTACAGCAGGCCGGTTATAAGGCTGCTTTTCAGCTGAACCACCTGCCTGCGCCGGGAAAGGTACTGTTTACGCTCCGCCGCCTGATAGTCAACGGTGGCTGGTCCGGCGCTCAACTGCTGCATGAGATGACTTTGTATGGAACGCAATAAACGCTCTTATCATGAATAATATCCCCTCCGCCATGCGCGCTATGGTGATGGAAAAGAAAGGACAGCCACTGACGTTGCAAACGGTACCGGTACCTGTGCCCGAAGGCGGACAGGTGCTGGTGCGGGTGATCGCCTGCGGCGTTTGCAGAACAGATCTGCATATCATCGATGGTGAACTGCCGACGCCTGAATTGCCACTCATACCCGGGCATGAGATTATTGGTGAAGTAGTGGCTGTGGGAGATGGTGTAACTTCTCCGGCGATAGGCGATAAGGTGGGCATACCCTGGCTGGCGTATACCTGCGGGCATTGCAAATTCTGTTCACACGGCCAGGAGAACCTGTGCGAACATGCGCTCTTTACCGGTTACAACGTTAACGGCGGTTATGCCGAATACACCGTTGCACTGGCCGCTTATTGTTTACCTATACCGGAAACCTATGTGCATCCCGGTGGTGCGCCGCTGATGTGCGCTGGTTTGATCGGGTACCGCAGCTGGCGTATGCTGCCCGAACACGCGCAGCATATTGGTTTTTATGGTTTTGGCGCCGCCGCACATATCCTTGTGCAGATAGCGCAGTTTCATTATAAATCCATTTACGCTTTTACCCGTCCCGATGATAAGGCCGGCGAAAGTTTTGCGCTGAAGATGGGCGCCGCATGGGCGGGTAGCTCACTGGACGAGCCGCCGGTACCGCTGGACGCGGCTATCATTTTTGCGGCGGATGGTGCGCTGGTGCCGAAAGCGTTATCGCAGACAGACAAAGGCGGGGTGGTGGTTTGCGCCGGCATCCATATGAGCGACATTCCCGGGTTTGCTTATCGTTTGTTGTGGGAAGAACGCAGCATTCATTCGGTAGCCAATCTTACCCGCGAGGACGGGAAGTTGCTGATGGAACTGTTGCAGCATGTACCGGTATCTGCCATTATACAAACCTATCCGCTGGAACAGGCTAATGAAGCGATACTGGCGTTGCGGGGCGGCCATGTGAAAGGCGCTGCGGTGCTGGTGATGTAAACTGTTTATGTCAGCAGGGTAGTGGGAGCGGAATTGTTTTCGGATGGTGGCCCCTGCTGGTCGTTGTCCGGCAGCCCTTTTTTTACTTTTTCCCGGAGATGTTCCACCCGTTGTTTAATCGTGTGGAAATCCTTTTCCACCGAGGTCTTGAAAGATTCCCATTTTTCATCCGCTATCTTCGATTCTTCTCTGACCCGTCGCCGCAGTTTAACCTCGCTGCGCCGGATATCGGTTATCTCTTTTTTATAGTCAGCGATCGCTTCTTTTTTCAGGTGGATGGCATCGCCATCTATTTTCTCCTGTTCGCGGTCCAGCGAATCCAGTCCTGCCCTGGTTGTTTCCTTGATATGCCGGATGGCAGCGGCGGCTTTACTTTCGGATTGTTGTGCCTGTGAAGTGTGATAACATATCCATGAGAAGGGAATGAGCATCAGCAGCTGATATATGCGCATGGGGTTATTATTTATAGGGGTGACTGATAAGTTTTTATACCCTATTAACAGTTATCCTGCAATGAATGTTATAACTGTTGAGACGGGTAAAAGATTGATTTTAATCAGGTTTCCGGCTGACTGGCCTCATTCTTTGCATGTATACGATGTTGTAGGTTTGTTTTAAAAAAAGGAGGTACTTATGGCTACACAAACAGTAACCAAACGTGCAGGTTTACCATCTGTATTTGATGATTTTTTCCGCCCCTGGAAAGACTGGGCGAGCGATTTTTACGGGGTACATGCATTGACTGTTCCTGCGGTGAATGTAACAGAAGACAAAGAAAGTTACAGGCTGTCGATGGCAGCCCCTGGCTTAAAGAAATCTGATTTTAAAATAGAACTGGAAGGCGAATTGCTGACTATCAGTGCGGAAACAGAAACAGAGAAAGAAGAAAAGAGCGGCAAATACAGCCGGCAGGAGTATAACTACAGCAGTTTTTCCCGCAGTTTTCATCTTCCCGAAGGGGTATCCAAAGATAAGATTGATGCACATTACGATGATGGTGTGCTGAAAATCAGGTTACCCAAAAATGAAGACTCCAAAAAGAATGGCAGGAATATGGAAATCCCTGTGAAGTGAATTAACTTACGATAACGGATACACGATAAAACTACCGGGCTGACCATTTGGTCAGCCTTCTTAGTTTGTTTTCTCCACATGTTGAAAATAACTGTTAAGATATTCGCTGGGGGACTTACCGGTAACGGATTTAAACACCCGGTTGAAATTGGTGATGCTGTTAAACCCGCTTGTATAGGCTACTGTAGCAATATTATCATAATTACCGTCCGTCAGTTTTTTACAGGCTTCGTTGATACGCACTTCATTGAGGAACGACACAAAAGTATGCAGCGTATGTTTTTTAAAGAAGCGGCAAAAAGCGTGTGGTGTCATGTGAACCTGACTGGCAGCATCTTCCAGGGTGATCGGATGTTCATAATTATGCATGATATAGTTATAGATATTCCCGATGCGGATACCATCATGATCGCTCACCGTTACCTTTTTATTGACGGTAGCCAGCGGGCTAATATCCGTGTAGCCGGACAGGAGGCGGAGCAGTTCCACAAAGTGCATGAGTTGTTCAGGCCCGTTGCTGTTGGATATGCGTAGCATCTGTGCAGAGATGTCCGGTGTTTGCAGGGAAGGTACTTTAAAACCGCATTGCTGCTGTTGTACAAAGTTCTTCAGGGGTTTCATCTCAGGGAGGTTGAACAGGGATGCGAGGTTGCCATCGGGATTAAAGAAGATCACCAGTGCCATAATTTTTTTACGGTTCCGCGGTGCAAAATAGGACGGGTCGCTTTTAAAGATATGAGGTTGATTAGCGCCCAGCCAGAAGATGTCGCTGGGGCGGAATGCATGCATGTTGTTATCGGCGACGAGGGTGCCTTCTCCCTGTTGTACCCAGGTGAGCTGTACTTCCTGGTGCCGGTGCAGGTGCGGGTAAAAAAAGGGTAATACGTCTTTTTGCACGATGATGGATTTATCGAGTGCCACAGGTACGGTAAACTGTAAGACTTTCATAACATTGGCGGATTGTTGGTGAATGGGTCAATATTACGAATATTAACCGTATTGTAACCGCTTGGTCGGGGAACTGGTTAAAAAACGGTAAGGTATGCCTGTTTTTTTCAAAACTGGTTAATATCAGGCTATAATTGATTACTATCGGGAAAGCCGCCTGCGGGCGTCCGGGATATTTTTGAGGAAAAAAGAAAACATGATGTCTATCGAATGGAAAGGCGTATTTCCCGCCATCACTACCAAATTTACCGCAGGCGATGAACTGGACCTCCCCTTGTTTGAGAAAAATCTGCAGGCTCAGCTGGCAGCCGGTATTGATGGTATTATCCTCGGCGGTTCACTGGGAGAAGCCAGTACGCTGACAACGGCTGAAAAAGAATCCCTGACAAAATTCACCGTAGAAAAAGTAGCCGGTAAAATTCCCGTTGTGGTAAACATCGCCGAAGGCGCTACCCGTGAAGCCATCCGTCAGGCCGGGTTAGTCAAAAAATGGGGCGCTTCCGGTATTATGCTGCTGCCACCTATGCGCTACCGCAGCGACGACCGCGAAACCGCTACCTGGTTTAAAACCGTAGCCGCTTCCACCGACCTGCCCATCATGGTATATAATAATCCTGTCGATTATAAAATTGAAGTCACCCTCGATATCTTTGACCAGCTGCAGGAACTGCCTAATATCCAGGCGGTTAAAGAATCTACCCGCGACGTATCCAATGTAACACGGATGATTAACCGTTTTGGCGACCGCTTTAAAATATTATGCGGTCTCGACACGTTAGCACTGGAAGAAATGGTACTGGGCGCGCATGGCTGGGTAGGCGGACTGGTAGATGCTTTCCCTGCGGAGACAGTAGCCATTTACCGCCTGGTAAAGGCCGGCAGGGTTAAAGAAGCGCTGGATATCTATCGCTGGTTCCTGCCACTGCTGGAGCTGGACCTGTATCCCAAACTGGTACAATTTATCAAGCTGGCGGAAGCCGAAGTAGGACTGGGCAGCGAATTCGTAAGAGCGCCGCGTTTAGTACTGGAGGGTGCCGAAAGGGAAAAAGTGCTGCAGGTAATACGTACGGCAGTAGCCCAACGCCCTGTACTGCCCGATTATCTCTCTCTATAATTTCAACAGGATGCAGATAGATCAGATAATGCAACAGGCTGCCACAGCCTACGAACAGTATAAAGATATTCCGCCCGTACAACGGGCGGCTTTCCTGGAAGCCATCGGTGCGGAGATCACCGCCCGGCGCGAAGTACTGGTGCAGGCTGCCGGAGAAGAAACCAATCTGCCTGCGGCCAGGCTGAATGGCGAAATCGTACGCACCACCACACAGCTGCAACGTTTTGCCGACCTGATAAAAGAAGGCAGCTGGGTGGAAGCCGTGATAGACACCACCCCCAATATCCGGCGGATGTTGTTGCCGGTAGGACCGGTAGTGGTATTTGGCGCCAGTAATTTTCCTTTTGCTTTCTCCACTGCCGGCGGTGATACCGCCAGCGCACTGGCCGCCGGTGCTACCGTGGTGGTGAAAGGTCATCCGGCGCATGCCCGTACGTCTTTATTGGTTTTTGAAGCGATACAGGCGGCTGTGGCGCAATGCGGTATGCCCGTGCATACGGTGCAACATGTTACCGGCGACTATCATACCGGCAAAGCACTGGTCGTTCATCCCTATACCTCAGGCGTTGGCTTTACCGGTTCCTTACAGGGCGGTAAAGCCCTCTGCGCCTATGCGGCGGAGCGGGAGAACCCGATCCCTGTTTTTGCCGAGATGGGCAGTGTGAACCCGGTGGTGTTTCTGCCGCAGGCGCTGCATACCCGTAGCGGGGAACTGGCGGAGACCTTTGCCGCCTCCATTGCGCTCGGAGCCGGGCAATTTTGTACCAATCCCGGTTTGCTGATAGGGCTGGAAAGCCCTGCTTTTACGCAGTTCCAGCAACAGCTGGGTGCTGCGCTGGAAAAAACGGCGCCGCAGAAAATGTTGCATCCCGGCATTCGTACTTCGTTTATCCAGGGCCGTAGTCGTATGTTTGCAAACAGTGAGGTAACACTGCCATCCGCACCGGTACCCGATTTCGACGACGACGCAGTACGGCCGTCGCTGGCACTTACTACAGGCGCTGCCCTTCTGGCCAACCCGGTACTAAGGGAAGAAGTATTCGGACCACATGCGCTGCTTGTTAACTGTAAAGACAAAACGGAACTCCTGGCCGTGCTGCGCAGCCTGAAAGGGCAGCTCACCACCAGCGTGATGGCTACCGATGAAGACCTCGCCCAATGGCAGGAAGTCATCGATGTACAAATCACCCTCGCCGGCCGTATCATCCTGAATGGACCCCCTACCGGTGTGGAAGTATGCGCTGCCATGGTACATGGCGGTCCCTATCCGGCCACTACTGACGCCCGTTTCACTTCCGTCGGTACTGCGGCTATCCGTCGCTGGGTAAGACCGGTATGTTTCCAGCAGTTCCCGGACACGCTGCTGCCGGATGAACTCAAGTCCGCCAACCCCCGTGCTATATGGCGTTTGGTGGATAACCAGTTCACCCGTTAAGCGCGTGCCATTTTATTAACCAGCAAATTATATCCACTTGAAGCATACTTTTTTCTGCATCGATGCACATACCTGCGGTAACCCCGTCAGGCTGGTGGCCGGCGGTGGCCCTGTCCTGAAAGGCAGTAATATGAGCGAAAAACGAGACCACTTTCTCCGTGAGTACGACTGGATCAGGAAAGGCCTGATGTTTGAACCCCGCGGCCACGACATGATGAGCGGCAGTATCCTGTATCCGCCTCATGATCCGGCCAATGATGTGGCAGTGCTTTTTATCGAAACCAGCGGCTGTCTGCCTATGTGCGGCCATGGCACTATCGGTACCATTACGATCGCTATTGAAGAAGGGCTCATTCATCCGCAGACACGGGGACGGGTAAGAATGGAAACACCTGCCGGATTGGTGGAAGTAAAATACCAGCAGCAGGGTAACAAAGTGAAAAGCGTGAAGCTCACCAATGTTCCGTCTTACCTGGCGGCTACCGGTATCGTGGTAGATTGCCCCGATCTGGGCCCGCTGACAGTCGATGTGGCTTATGGCGGCAACTTCTACGCCATCGTGGATGTACAGGAACGTTTCCCGGGACTGGAACATTTCACTGCTTCCCAATTGATCGGTTGGGCCAGGGAACTACGGAAACGGATCAACGAAAACCGCAGTTTCGTGCATCCGGACAATCCGCAGATCAATGGTTGCTCGCATGTGCTGTGGACGGGCGCTGTATTGGATTCCACTTCCACGGCACGCAATGCGGTGTTTTATGGCGATAAAGCGATTGACCGTTCTCCCTGTGGTACCGGTACCTCCGCAAGGATGGCGCAATGGTATGCCAAAGGAAAGCTGAAAAGCGGCGATGCTTTTGTACATGAAAGCATCATCGGTTCCCGCTTCACCGGCAGGATAGAAGAGGAGACCACCATAGGTGGCATGCCGGCTATCCGTCCCAGCATCGAAGGATGGGCCAGGGTATATGGATACAACACTATTTCTATTGATCCGGAAGACGATCCTTACGCTTACGGACTACAGGTAATCTGATACTATGAAAGTAATCATCATCGGCGGCGGCATTATCGGGCTGGGTAGCGCTTTTTACCTGCAACAGGCAGGTTACAGCGTTACTGTCATTGACCGTGGCGACCTGCTGCAGGGCTGTTCCTATGGTAATGCCGGCTATGTTTGTCCCAGCCATTTTGTACCCCTGGCTACGCCGGGCATTATCCGGCAGGGACTTAAATGGATGCTCAATGCCTCCAGTCCGTTTTATATCCAGCCTTCCCTTAACCGCGACCTGGTCAACTGGGGACTGAAATTCATGAAAAGCGCTACCAAACAACATGTGGAGCGTTCGGCCGTGCCGCTGCGTGATATTGCCCTGCTGAGCAAACAGCTTTACGAATCATGGGCTGCCGTACCTGGGCTTGATTTCGCCTACGCGCCTATCGGTATGATGGAACTGTTTCAAACGGAGCAGAACGCACATCATGCACAGGATACCATCAAAGAAGCGGCTGCATTGGGTATAGAAGCCCGCTTGCTGAATAGGGAGCAGTTGTCGCAAATGGAGCCGGACATGCCTATGGAGGCTTTGGGCGCGGTGTATTTTCCCGGCGATTCGCAGTTGTATCCCAATTTGCTGATGCGCAGCCTGTTGACCTTCCTCGAAAAAAAAGGGGTTCAGTTCCTGCGGGAGCAGGAGGTGAACGGCTTTGTGACGGCCGGTAACCGGATCACGGGGGTGCGCTCCGGCGCTGCTACCCATGAAGCGGACCATGTAGTACTGGCCGCCGGTGTGTGGAGTACTGCCTTAGCCCGGCAGTTTGGACTCAACATCCCTATGGTAGGCGGCAGGGGCTATTCCGTCACCTTTGAGAATACACCTTTTAAAGTGCATCATTCCATCATCCTCAGTGAAGCGAGGGTGGCTATCTCCCCGATGGATGGCAATAAAATCCGCTTCGGTGGTACCATGGAAATCACCCCGTTGCATACTCCGCCGCGGATGCGGCGCGTGCAGGGTATCTTCGATTCGGTGAAACGGTACTTCCCCGGTTTTGATATGGCAGTGCCACCGGCAGACCAGGTATGGTACGGTTACCGTCCCTGCAGCGCCGATGGCCTGCCTTATATCGGCAACCTGTCGCGTTATCGCAATGTGACAGTTGCCACCGGTCACTCGATGCTGGGTATCAGTCTCGGTGCAGCTACCGGTAAACTGGTGGCTGAACTGGTCGCTGGCCAACCAACATCGATGGACCTGCAACCTTTCCATCCGGAACGGTTTGAGCGGTGAAAGCCCGCGTAAAATGAAACAAAACGACAAAGCCTTTAAACTACCCCGTTTAAAGGTTTTGTCGTTTAATAAGGACTCCTTTCTGATGTTGATCAGACCGGTTTTTACATAAGGGAATGAACAAAATGAATGGCTGTTTGTCCTTATTAAGGACGTATCTTCATGTTGTATTAATGACTGCAATATTTACCCTTTAATACCGGAAACATATGCACATAGTGAATCGTGCCTTCAAGCAGTTATTCGTTTTTTTGTTTGTTAGAAAATTGTTTTATCCCCTGCACCTCATCGTTTACAAAATCAGCATGTGGGGACTAGGCATCCGAAACCACGAAAATGAACGGGTTTCAGGAGAAAGAGCATTTATCCGATACCTGAAACGAAAAGGGATGTTAGCCTCCGGCGTTATCTTCGATATTGGCGCCAATGTGGGGAACTATTCCGAGATGCTGCGGCGATATGATATACACCTGCCTATTTTTGCTTTTGAACCCCATCCGGTCGCCTATCAGAAGCTGAAGATCAGCGCCGGCAAAAATGATTTTATACCCGTTAAGATGGCTGCCGGCGAAGAGGAAACCAATACCGTGATCTACGATTATTCCGGCGCCGGTGGCTCTGAACATGCCAGCATGTACCGGGAAGTAATTGAAACATTACACGATGGTGTGGCGGAAGAAGTGGCTATTACCCAAACTACGCTGGATGATTTTGTATATTCCCGGGAAATCAGGGAGATCGCCCTGTTGAAAATTGATACGGAAGGGCATGAATTGCCCGTGCTGAAAGGAGCCCGGCAGTGTATTGCCGCTGGTATGGTAAAAGTGATACAGATAGAATTTAATGAGATGAATGTAATATCCCGCACCTTTTTTAAAGATATTATCGATCTCCTGCCGGGATATCATTTTTATCGTTTATTACCGGATGGACTGCAACCCCTTGGTAAATACAACCCCGCCCACTATGAAATTTTTTCTTTCCAGAATATCGTGGCCATCAAGGCGCCTGCAAAATCGTTCGTTCAAAACGTTCCATGATCCCGTCGAGGGCCAGTTGCTCCAATGCATAGCGACGGGCATTCTCCGCCATTACTACTGTTTCTTCCTGTAATGCTTTTACAATCGCGGTACTTAGCGCCGTGGCATCATCTGCTTTCACGGCAATGCCTATACGGTGTTTGCTGATCAGCTCGTACAAACCGGAGCCTTCATTGGCGGTTACAATAGGTACGCCGCCTACCGCCAGTATAGTCGTCAGTTTGGAAGGCATCACCAGGTCGCTGGCCTGTCCTTTCTGGATCACCAGGTGCAGGTCGGCCATGTTCAGGAACAGGTTGAAACGAGACGCGGGCTGTAAGGGCAGAAACGAGATATTCTTTAGTCCCCATTCGGCCGCCAGCGCTGCCAGTTGTTGTTTGTAAGGCCCGTCGCCACAAATCACAAAACGCAGACAGCGATCATGCTTTAGCTGCCGGGCGGCCGCCAGCATGGTTTCCAGTCCCTGCTTTTCACCCAGCGCACCGGAGTATAATATTATTTTACTATCTGCCGGAAAACCAAATTGTTCCTTTAACGCGGCACGGTTGTTTATGGGAAAGTAACGCGTGACGTCTACCCAGTTGGGAAACAGCTGTACATCACGATTGGCTTTGGCGGCAATACTGCTCACCATTTGCGGGGAAATGGAGGACACCACATCTGCCTTCCGGAGAATAAATTTTTCCAGCCGGAAGAGCTGCTGCAATAACCACGGAGAACGCAGCATACCCAGGTTGCGCGCGGCTTCTATCTGCATGTCCTGCACATGGTAAATAAAACGGGTACGCCTCAACGTTTTGTAGCCGGCGGCGAGTAATCCGAGGTGAAACGAAGGAGCAATGGTGATCACCACGTCGTAACGGCGTTGCAGCAACAGGTGCATCATTTTTCCGGAGGCAGCGAGACTGAAACTGAAATCCTGCAGCACCCGTTTTTTCCCGGAAGGCAACGCGGGTACGTAATGCGGACAACGATACACCCGCACGGGCCTGCTTTCACCGGCGATATATTCCCGGGAGAAAAAATACTTTTTAGGACGGTAGGCCGCGCTGACCTGCCATTCGGGATAATAGGGATAGGTGGTGAGTACGGTACAGTCGTAACCCCTGGCGGCCAGCCAGTTGATGAGTTCACCGTTGTATTTACCGGTGCCATTGGGCTCCGGTGCATAGTTGGTGGTGATCATCAGGATACGTTTACCGGAGGGCTTTATTTCAATAGGCATTTTTATCTCCTTTAATCATATTCACGATGGTTTGAAAAATGATCTGACAATCGAGCCAGAAACTGTAGTTCTCGATATACCAGATATCCATGTTGATACGTTGCTGTTGCCGGTCCAGCCGTTCGCTTTCACCGCGACAGCCATTCACCTGAGCCCAGCCGGTGATGCCGGGCTTTACCAGGTGACGCAGCATATAGTGCTGCACTGTTTTCTGCAATTCCAGGTGGATGGGAGTAACATGTGGCCGCGGGCCGACGAAAGACATATCACCTTTTAAGACGTTGAAAAATTGTGGCAGTTCGTCGAGGTTGGTACGCCGCAGAAACTTACCGATCCTGGTTACCCGTGGGTCGTTGCGCAGCGTAGGTTGAAAGGTGCCATCGCTGTTACATTCACTGTTCATTTTCATGGTCCTGAACTTATAAAAGGTCAGTTTTTTATTTTTCAGTCCCCATCTCTCCTGTTTATAGATAGCAGGTCCGGGAGAAGAAATTTTTATCAGTATAGCAATCAATATAAATAACCAGGAAAAGGTGATCAGCAGACAAAGGGTGAAACAGATGTCAAACAGGCGTTTGAACTGTTGATTACCGGTATGGTCCAGCGGGGAAGAGTGAATGGTGATGACCGGGAAATGCCCGAACAGGCTCATACTCACCGTAGCGGTGCAGTGCTGGTAACAATCGGCGATGATCTTCACCCTTTTGGCCGCTTTCTCACTGGCAATGATGATGCTTTCCGTTTCTTCCCGGCTGCTTTCCGGAATAGCCAGCACTACGTCGTCGATCTCATGATTTTCAAGGATATGCCCGAGCGAAGAAAGAGGTCCCAGGTATTTACCATTGATAGATTGATTGGGCGTATTATCTACAAACCCCACGCATTGATATCCATAATGATCATTGGAAGCAATGGTATTGTGGAAGTGCATTGCTGTTTCCCCGGCGCCTACGATCAGTATGTTTTTCATATTGTAACCTTTCATCCTGATACGGAGAAATAGTTTTTTGATCAGGATTTTAGAAAACATCATACCAACGAATATATAGGCGCTGTATATGCCAATGAAGGCTCTGGGAGAATAAAACAGTTTGAAGAAGTAGAATATGACAAACGTCAGGATACAAAAATGCATCAGCAGTGTTTTAACGATGGCCATAAACTCATAGGAAAAGGGGCGGGAGCGGAAATCGTCGTACAGGTGCAGGTATGACCCGGCGATGAGCCAGGCCGTGAGACTGATGCACCAGCCAACAACATTGAAGGGGTTATGGGAAATATGCTGAAAAACTGCAACAGTCTGCTGAGCCAGCAGATAAGCTGTCGTAAGTACCAGGCAATCTACCAGTTGCCGGAGCAGTAGGGGGACATTAAGGGCGGTTTTCATAATCAGATATGCATAAACGATTAGTTAATCACGTACCGATTCTTCTAACAATTATCTCTTCGCTGGTACAAGAGATCCATTTGGAGGATCTGCAGGTTGTCGGACTGGAGAAATCCGACCGGTGCTATGAAATCAAATCCAAGCGATTTTACAAAATGATGCATCTCATCAAACAGGGGTTCTCCATTGTACATCGGAATAAAAGAGGTTTCAAACAAGAGATAGTCTATTTGCCGTAAGGTGGCGGAAGCCCCGCGCAGCACTTCCTGTTCAAATCCCTGTACGTCCAGCTTCAGCAGGGTAGGGCTTTTCATCGGCAGGTCCGGCAGCTGGTCGAGTTGTTTTACCGGCACTTCCATACTACGGGTATGGGCGGTCTGAGGTTTCAGCAGTATCTGTTCCGCCGATACCTGTAGTGCTGAGCTGGCGTGAGAGTAGGCGTTGCTGTAAAAGGTGAGCGCGCCATCGCTGCTGCCCAGTGCGAAATTGAACGTCCGGATAGCGGGTATTTTCCGGGTATGTTGTTGCAGGCGGAGGTAGGTATCCGGTTCTGGCTCAAAGGAATAAATACGCGCCTGCGGATAGCGATGCGCTACCGCCAGCGCAAACTGGCCGATGTTGGCGCCCACGTCCAATATCGTATGCAGCGACCGGATATAATGGCTGCAGTTGTACACCAGCTGGGTAGAGGCAATGGACGCGCCACCCCGCAGGAGGGCGCCGGGCCCCCTTCCCGACCGGATCATGATTCTGGCGGCATCCGCCATTTTAAACAGGATATTCATGTTCTGAAAATTTATGGTTCCAGCAATGATGATAAAAGCGGATAGTGGCGGCGATTGTTTTTTTCCAGGAGAACAGCGCTGCCTGCCGGTAACCTTTGTCAACCAGCTCCTGCCGCAGCGGGGCCGATTCCAGGCTGCGGATACAGGCCGCAAAGGCTGCTGCATCGGGCGTGGTAGTCAGCAGTCCCGCATCGCCTACTACTTCCGGCACAGAGGTGCAGCGACAGCCCACCACCGGACACCCCGCTTTCATGGCTTCTCCCGGCGGAAATCCAAACCCTTCGTATACGGAAGGATACAACAGACAAAAAGCCTGGTTGTACAGGTAGTTGAGTTCGGGGGTGTTCACTACGGGGAATAATTGATACCGGCCCGGGATAAATTGTTGCAGCAGCGTTTTTTCCGCTTTGGTGGCTGGTCCGCCACCCACAGCGACGAGCCGGTATTCGGGTGGCAACAGCGCGACAGTTTTTACCGCGGCGGAAAAATTTTTGTAGTGATGCCGGCCACCCACATATAACACAAATGGTTGCTGTATGAAAGGCGGACGAAGCCCGGGTGGGACAGGCAGTACATACGGGAAAAAATCGTCGCTGATACCATGATGTATCACCGTGATTTTATCCGGATCAGTATGCGGATAAAAATGCAGCAGCTCCCGCCGGGTGCTGTCGGAGATACAGATGATACCGTCTGCTTTACGGATGCCATAGGCTTTCTGCCGTATGTTGACAAGCCCCCTGGGAAAGGCGGTGGACAGTTTCCGCTCATGTGCAAAATCGTGTACGGTAAGGATGTTCAGTACGTCTTTTTGCGGGGATACCCTCAGATAACCGCCATGAAAAATGGACCTGGCCGGCAGCCGGCATCGAAGCGGCAGATAACGCAGGACTTTCCGCGGCAGGATGCTTTCCTGTATACAAGGCCATTGCTGATAGGGTATCTGCCGCTCGAAAACATTGGTGGACGCCGGATTCACATTTAGCAGGTATACCGGCAGCCCGCTGTGGCAAACGCCTTTCAGCAGTTCGTGCCAGTAGGCGGAAACACCGCCTGCCTGTTGAATGGAGAAAACGATATTGTCCAGGTATATTTTCATCTTTTTAAGTTAAAACCGGTTGCTCTATGCTTTCCTCCGCAACGTCCGTCTGACATAACATCGCCGTGATCACGAGGAACAAATCTATCTGGCTGAAAAAAAAGCAGACGACTATATACGCCAGGTAGTTGCGCTGAAAGGGAGGTAGTTGTCTGTCGGCCCGTGTGAACAACCAAAAAAAGAACAACAGTCCCGCTATGCCAAATTCCGCGAGGATATAAAACCAGCGCATATTCAGGTTATGCCCGCCTACACCTTCGAGTTGTTGCATGTACCGCAGCTGCCCGGAAAAATAGTGTCCTGGTATAAAAGAGCTGTTACCCGGTCCATAACCGGTCCATATCAGGTAAGGATGATCTTTTAAAAAGTCCACTATCGGTAACTCCATATCGCGTTGCAGCGGAATGCCCAGTACCTGGTTGTCTTGCTGCCAGTACTGTGTATCGTAGCGGCTGACGGAACGTTCCAGCAACATCCGTGAAATCGCCCCATTCCTGTTCTGCAGGTAATATTGTATCAGGGAATCCTTCGCTGCCGCAACCCCCAGGAAAATACCGATGATAACGCCCAAACTGGCCAGCGCCTTAAAACGCACCAGCCGGATAGGTTTCAGCAGCAGGAATACAATAAGGGCCGACAGCATATTGATCCAGAATGTTTGGGAAGAAGTTTGTACCGCCATCAGGAAAACCCAGATCGCAGCCTTGTATTGCCGGTCGCGCAAAAATACCGGGATGGTGAGGGATATAAAAGCGCAGAAGACCTTCGGCTCGGCAAAAAATGCCTGTATCCTTACGCCCATGGGACCGTTGATCTGTTCCAGCATATAACGTTGCTGTAGTCCCAGCAGCTCGCTCAGTATATCGTTTTGTAGCACTACCTGTACAAACAGCTGTAACATCCCGATACCGGCGGAATACAGCGCTATTTTTTTTATGGTACGCAGCATTCCTTCAAACGACAGGCTATCTCTCTCCTGTAGAATACGGGAGCCAATTGCCAGCAGGGGCAGGTAATTTTTAAGATAGAAATAAATAGGCCGGATGTAATAGGCCGTCATACTGCCGCTCAGGGAAAACGGGTCCTGATATAGCTGGCTCAGCATCATGACCATCATCTGTGAAAGTAGGGGTAGCAACAGCAGTACCAGGTACTCCCGCCGGATACGCAAACGGCCGGTCAGTACCTGGTGTATTTGATCAATGGTAAGAAAGAGGGATACAAAGAAGGTTGCGTTAAAAGTAGGTCCAATGACCATCATGGCGTAAGCCTCGGTGGCGGTGGCATATAACAACATGTCGAGGACATTGATCCGCCTGCGGTGGTAGGCCGTCAGCAGCCATGCGGCAATCAGCAGGGGCATACTTTCCCTGAAAATTTCCACCAGGATATTGCTGCTTTTAACGTCCAGGTAAGCGGTATCCATGTTGTTATGGTTTTATTTGGTTATTTTTTTATTTGGTTATTTTCCTGTTGAAAAGTTTTCTTCGTATAACCAGGTTTTCGTATAGCCGGAAGAGTGCAGGGCTTCCTTTGATAATACGGCGAACAGTGGTATACCAGAGACTGGGCGAAAACATCACTGTGGCGGCGTAGCTGTCGGCGGCTTCATCGATACGGCGTACGTAAGGATGAGTGATAGCGGGCAGCTCGCCATATACTATTTTTTTAAACCAGCGAGGTTCACGCAGTGTATGCGTGGACGTGGCACCGTAGCCGGTATTCCTGATCAGGCTTACATTGGGCGTGATCGTCCATCCGCGGCTAAACCAAACGCTGAGGAACCATTGCACATCCCAGGTGTCCAGCCGTTGCGTAGCAATGGCATGCATATCATGTTTCAGTGCGGGACCAAGTCCTTCTGTTGAAAAGCCCCGGTAACGCTGAAGGGTGAAATCGTATTGCTGCCATGCACGGCGCCAGGATGCCCAGCCCCAGATATGTGCAAAGCGGGAGTAGTAATAGGAGGCATCGCCACGTTGCCGGCCAAACTGAAAGTTGCTGCCATTGATATGCATCACGGCCGAATCATGGCGGTAGTGCCGTAACATCGCAGTACAAAAAGTAAAAAAAGTAGGGTCGGGCATACAATCATCTTCCAGTATAATTCCTTCTTCATTATTCTCAAAAAACCAGCTGATGGCGCT
Source organism: Chitinophaga qingshengii (assembly GCF_014529935.1). Taxonomy (GTDB): domain Bacteria; phylum Bacteroidota; class Bacteroidia; order Chitinophagales; family Chitinophagaceae; genus Chitinophaga; species Chitinophaga qingshengii. The sequence goes on along the minus strand of NZ_JACVFC010000001.1, from coordinate 988,312 downwards.
GCTCACTGCCTTGCCGCAACCGAGGTTGTGCGGACGGAACAAGGTTTTTACTGCACAGGGCCAGTCGATGGCCGATAACACCGCCTGCCGCGTTCTTTCGCACTGAAGGGCTTCTTCCGGCTTATCAGCACGGGGGCCATCAGCCGCGACGTACAAAATGGCGGGTTGCTGTTGCCGTAGCTGCAACATTAGTTCCCGGGCTTTATCGGGCCGGTTAAATACCAATATCAAAACGGGCGTCTGTATCATAACCATTCATTGCCTTTCAGGCGATTGTTTTTGAAGAAATAGGTATAGTAGGTTTTGGCAAAAATGAAATAGCCCATTTCCCGCATGAAACCGAGCAGCTCACTATCGCCTTCTTTTTCCAGTTCAAACGGCTGTGATTCTACCAGCACATAGGACGGGCGGTATTTGTCCCAGTTGTTGGAGCGAAGTACTTCGAGGTCCATTCCTTCTGCGTCGATAGTGATAAAATCAATGGAGGTGCCTTGTGGCAGGTGCCGGTCCAGTATATCCGCCAATGGTGCAGTTTTTACTTTTTTGCGATCAATTACCTGGTAGCAGGGTTTTTGCGTGTATTCCTGTACTTTTTCGGCGGAAAAAGTATTCAACGCCGGTTCATTAAAAATAGCGTAGGTAAGTTCCTGTGGGATGCCGGAAACACCCATTTCCAGATTGATGTCGCCGGGCCGGTATCTGTTGAATAACAGGTGCATACCGGGTTGCGGATCTATATTGATACCGCGCCAGTTTTTCCGGTAAAAAAGATAGGTATTGGAAAACCGGAAAGGGTGATGAGCGCCTACATCCACATATACGCCTTTTTTCTTTTTCTCAAAGAGCCGTTTGAGGATCAGGTCTTCACCTTCGGCACTATAGGCCACCACACTGTAGCGGATGCGGGGAAAAAGGGAGGACAGGAGTTTTTTGATTATATTTTTTACCTTATTCATGGGTAATTGATTTATGGGAACCGGGCAGTAAATAGTTATTCCATGATTTGCGCAGCGTATGACGGATATCTGTTGCATCGCCATATATACTGGCAGGATGTATCAGCTTACGTGTTAGTAGCCAGGCCTGTTTACTTTTGTCTTGCGCGACCATCATGATATACACGCCGAAGTAGGCTGCTACGGTGGCAATAGCGGCGCCTTTGCCACCCATGCGTGGAATGAGTACAAGGTTGATGACGATGTTTAGCGCAAGACTCATCATATTGCTATAGAAGTATAACTTGTATTTTCCTTCCACAAAAAGATATTGTACCATTACCATCATCATAAACACCGGTATGGCAGACCAGATATGGATGCGGAGAATACCGGCGGCGGTAGCGTAGGCCGCGCCGTAAAGCAATTGCATAAGCATGCCGGCTGACAGGCTGATCACGATCGCCAGCAATACACTGATGAGACAGGAGATGCGCAGCCATCGGCCCAGGGCATGCAGGTAGGCTGCCTTGTCTTCTTCCTTCTTCCTGAACAACATCGGTAACATGGCGGTGGATACTACGGTAGGCAGGGCATACCATAATTCAGAGATACGTACCGCCACTACGTAGTTGCCTAGTTCTTCCGGGGTGGACAATATATTCAGCAGGACGTTGTCAACTTTCATAAACAACACTACCAGGAGGTTAGCCATAATGAGCATCCAGCTGTTGCCCAGCAGGCGCCGCGCCATATGGAAACTTACCTGCCGCAGTGATAACGGCGCATGGTGCAACGTATACCTTCCCAGTATCCAGGCGTAGGTGGTGGCCAGCTCCAGCAGGGACAGCCAGAGGAAGGTGCGCAGGGGGGCATCATAAAATATGGCGATACATTTAAAAATACAAAACAGCAGGAAGACCATCACCTTGGGTACGATCACTGTTTTCAGGCTGTTGCTGACCTGGTAAAAGCCGTCCATCACATCAAACGACTGAAATATTACGGTGAAAGAGGTAAAGCTGATACACAGCAGGTATACCGGGTCGGGATTCATCAGGTGCACCAGGAAAATGCTGATACCTACGCATAGCAGGGCTGCAACCAGGCGCATAAACGCTATGGTGCTCACGATACGGGAGGGCTCTTCCTCATTGGCCATCAGTTCCTTTATCACCAGCTTGTCCATGCCCAGTATGGCGATGCTGCCCATTATGGCGCTGAAAGCAATGGTGTAGTTCCAGATACCAAATACACGGGGGCCCAGGTGCCTGGCCAGTAAGGCCAGCACCAGTATGCCCGGGAAGAGCTTACTGATTTTATCGATCAGCAGCCAGCTGCTGTTTTCAAATACGCTACGCAATTCGTTTCGCTGTTTTTTTGAAGATGGTCGCCCAGTTGCTCTTACGGCTCTTTTGTTCGTTGTACGAATATCTGCCGTAATAGTAGTATGGATAAAAAGTGTCTTGTACGATGCCATTGAAAATGAGTCCTTTTTTCCGGAAGACTGTTTCCCGCATACTCTCTTCCAGGGCGATCAGTCTCGCTTTATGGGTGTAGTTGTACCGGATAGTGAACAGGGTACAGTCCACATAGGAGGCAATACTCTTCGCATCTGATACAACGCCTACCGGGGAGGTGTCGATGACGATATAATCGAACCTGTTTTTGAGCTCTGCCAGCAAACCAGCCATCCGCGGACTTTCGATAAGTTCTATCGGATTAGGCGGAATCGGTCCGGCCGATACGAGGTACAGGTTGCTGGTATTGGGTACCTCGCGTATGATTTCATCCATGGACTTATTACCCAGGAGGTAGTTGGTGATGCCGGTCTTATGATCCAGGCCGAAGAAGGCGGAGAGCTTCGGCTTGCGCAGGTCCATTTCCAGCAGCACTACCTTTTTATTGTTAACGGTGAGTGAATTGGCTAGGTGTGCCGACAGGAAGGTTTTACCTTCTCCGGAGATGCTGGAGGTGAGCATCACGGTAGCGGGACCTTTATGATCTGCCAGGAGAAAGCGGAGATTGGTACGGAGATTAAAAATTTGTTCAGTCAATATATGGTGGTTTTTGAGGGAAAAGTCACGTGTGCCTTCCGTATGCTGAAAAATCTCCGCGATCACCGGCAGGTTAAATATTTGTTCAACCTCTTTACGGCTGAGGATGCGTGGATTGAGGAAATACTTGATGTACACATAGATGCTCACTGCCACGATGGCGAGTACCATGAAGCTGATCAGCACCATCGGTTTTTTGGGGGATACTGGTTTTTCAGGTACAAAAGCCGGTGCAATTACTTTATTGTCGATCACATTGCTGGCGTTGGTAACAGAGGCTTCTTCCTTTTTCTTCAGCAGAAAGAGGTAGAGGTTTTCCTTTACACTTTGTTGCCTTTTAATATTGATATATTCGCGTGCATAAGCCGGTATATTGGCTATTTGGTCTTGTATGGCATTTACCTTTTGTTGTGTGGCTTGTTGGGCCACGTTTGCATTGCGGCGGTATCCGCTGATATAGTTGCGGATGGTATTACGTGCGGCATCCACCTGGTCGCTGAGGTTTTCCATGAGGAAATTGGAAGGTTGTACGGAGAGCGACAATTTCCGTTGTTCCCCCAGGGCTTCTTCATAACGATTGATCATTCCCGTGAGGGTCTGGTCCACGCTGCCGGTAACCGGAGTGAAAGGATAACGGTTATCGGGGTTGTTGATATATTGTTCTACCTGGTCCATTACGGCCAGTTGAAGGTTGGCTTCATTGAGTTTAATGTCAGCATCTTTTATCTGTTCGAGGGCAAGGTCGGAGCTGGCATCAATGTCGGTGATACCACGTTGTACCTTGAATTCTTCTTCTGTTTTTTCCAGCAGGCCTAGTTCTTCTTTTAAGGAATCGATCCGGGCGTTGAGGAAATGGATCGTTTTAATGCCGGCTTTATTTTTATCGCTCAGGGTATAGTCGTTGTATTCATCCAGCAGGGCGTTGAGGAAATCGGCGCTTCGCCGGGCCAGGGCATCTTTGTAGGTGATAGCGATCACGGTAGCGTCGCGGTTGACCAGGGCTGTGGTGATATCGTCCACTGATTTGTAGCTTTGTTCTATGGCGGAATCTACCTCGATGCGGCAGGGACCGGCGTTCATCGCTGATAGCGGGGTTTGTTGCAGGGAGAAGGTATCTCTGCCCACTACAAACGGGATGTTAGCGGCTACGCTTACGTGAAGGACCGGTTTATTTTTACCGGTATGTATTTTTATATCGAATGGTTGTTTGTTGGTAGTGACATCGAAGGTGTAGTTACCGGTACGGGAGCTGTCGCTCAGTATTTTCATGAGCACCGGTGCCTGTGGGTACCATTCTTTATCCTGCAGGTGCTGTGGCGTAAAATACCGGATATTGAAATGGTTGATGCTAATGACACGTTGCAGCAGGATGGGGGAGTGCAATAGTTCCATTTCATTTTCCATGTTTTTGCCACTATTAAACAGGGATAGGGATTTTAATACGTCTGTTTCCTCACCGCCTGTTTTTTTCTCGTCTTTGATGTACAGGCGTGCCGATGACATATAAGAAGGGGGGGTATACCGGAGGTAGGCCCATCCTGCCGCTGCGGCCAGTGCGATAGCCAGCAGGTATAAAGGCCAGTGGAAGAGCATTTTCCGGAACAGGTCGCCCATATCGATGGCGGCGGGCCGGTGATGGATTGCTTTGAGTGGTGCCATAGGACGGTTTTTCATCTACTAAGAAGGACAATGGTAGTTGCCAGTGAAATAACACTGAGGATAGCTGGTAGCAGCTGTACCAGTCGCGATGTGGGAAACTGTTTACCCGGACCGGGTTTAACGTAGACCACATCGTTATTGGCCAGATAGTAATACGGTGAGCTCAATGTTTTACTACTGTTAAGATTAAGGGTGGTGTAGTGTTTCACACCATCTACTTCGCGGATCACCATCACGTCATTACGGACGGCGGTGGTGTTCAGGTCCCCGGCCATACTGAGCGCATCGAGGATGGAGGCCCTTTCGGCGCCGATCCTGAAGATGCCCGGATGGGCTACATCGCCCAGTACGGAGACTTTAAAATTGACCATCCGTGTGGACACATACACATTTTTAAGCGTCTTCGATAGTTCGGTGATCACCTCCTCATTGATCGTTGCCGTGGTTTTGTCTTTGACATACAGTTTGCCGGCAACGGGCAGGCTGATGTAGCCGGCGCTGTCTACCAGGTATCCCTGATCGATGCCTGTTCCTGAAGAGCCGGAAGGAGTGGTGACGTTGGGATTAAAGAGTTGGGTCACCTCCTTGTCCGGTGCGCTGACGGTGATCTGTAGTACATCCCCCGGTTGGATTTTTAGCTGTGGATACTGGCCGACGGCATCGGTGCCGGTAGTGGCAGCAATATCATTAAAATAAGTCGCTTTTCTGCTGCCGGTGCATCCTGCCATCCAAATGGATAGCACCAGCAAGGTCACACGGAATGACTGCATACGGGTATCTGACGCTTTAAATGATAACTATAAATTCAATATGTATGTCGGGCCTGCCTGCTTTTCACGGCGGCGATCATTATCTCAGGAAGCCAGCATGCCCTTCCGGGAAAGGGTAGCTTGTCGGATCTTGTCCTGGGCCGGCTGTTCAAAATAATAATAGACCAACCCTGCGAGTAAAACTACTACGCTGATAAAGGCGATCATGACCCAGGGCAATAGCAACAGGCGGCGGTCCAGGTGCAATTGTTGCATGATCAATACGGTAGTGATTTGAAGCGGGAAATGCAGCAGGTAAATGGCGTAGCTGCAATTGCCCAGCATGGACCACCGGGAATGTAACTGTCCCCGGATAGTTTCCCATAACACCAAAGAAAGGATCGTGCAGGGAGCTACGGTAACCCGGAACACGAGATTTCGGACGGTGCCATAGGCGGCGGTGGATTGCTCCTCAGTAAGACCAGGACGGAAACGCCCGATGTTATGGATCCACGCCTGTTCTATAAAAGGATAATAATAGAATACAACGACCAGTACCCACAGTGCCAGCGTCAGCGGCGCCAATACCCGGAAGTACTGACGGGCTTTTTGCTGTTGCAGGAGGTATACATACACATAATACAACATGGCACCCAGGAAAAAGGAGAAAACACCTTTGCCTATCAACAGGGAGAAATGCTGTGTCAGCGCGCCGGCTGGTATCAGCAGTATCAACAACGCCTTGTTGGTATGCCATTTCATCTTACAGATAAGAAAAAATAACAGGTAGATAAACACCTCCACCGAAATAGACCAGGAAGGTGCATTAAAAGATGGACCTACTTCCAATCCCCAGTTCTGCATAAAAAACAGGTTGAGAAAAAAATGATAGGCATCATTATACTGAATCACAAAGTAGTGCCCCATACGACGCAACATGATGGCCTGCAGAATACCCACCGCTATCAGCGTGACGATATGAAGCGGGTACAACCTGGATATCCGGTAGATGGAGAACTTCCTGAAATCTGTTTTACCCTTGGCAATGGAATCAGCATATAACCAAAAGAAGATAAAACCGGAAAGCTGAAAGAAAATATCCACAGAAACCATTCCATGGGTATAGAATATGGATAAAACAGGATAGAGGGGCATTGTTATGTTGCGTTCACCACGGGGTATAAACACATCATTCGGATAGAAAAACATTTGCCAGTGGAATAATACCACAATGATAGCCGCGATGCCCCTGAAGGCGTCCAGGCTATGAAAATAGGTCGGAACAACAGGAGGGCGGGCTTCCATCATATCATCTAGGGTTAAAAGGTTTTCAATTGAATGTAGGTTTCCTGATAATTGGGAAGTTACCAAGAATTTATCTCTGATGGAGTGATGAGAATGTATTGAATAAAAAAATCGGGTTGGGGGTGGCTGAACAAAATGAATAAGCAACGTGTGCCGTTAAGAAGATTTGTGTATATTGATGTAGCAATCTATGCAATTAAGCGGATGTTTTTTTATCGTTTTTTTTGAACTCCTAACCTGCGAACATGAAATACAGGATAGACTTTAGCGGACCTGAACAAACTATACACTATACCACTGTATGCCACTCCACGCTGGAAGTGGAAACATTGATCCGGCAAGTATTGCAGTATGACTGGTCGGACGAAAATGGCAGTTACGCCCTAACCTTATACGATCTTTCTTCCGGGGACGAAAAGATAGTGCACGTATACCGTTTTAAAATGGAGCCGCCTCATACAAAAGCCGCTTTCGAGGCGCAAAATGCCCGCTTGTAAAAAGTCCCGGCAAGCGGGGGCCGGATAGCTTATGGATTTTTATTTTTCCGGTATCATATGACGGTGATCATCGTCACCTTACTGCGTCAGTATACCTTGCCTGGAGAGGGAGGATTGCCTGATCTTGTTTTGAATGGGGCGTTCAAAATAATAGTAAACAACGAGGCTGAGTAAAACAAGTCCGCTGATAAAAGTGATCAGGGCCCAGGGAGAAAGCAATAGCTGACGGTTCAGGTGCCATTCACGCATGATCAGTACCACTATGAGCTGTAATGGGAAATGCAGCAGGTAAATGGCGTAGCTGCATTTACCCAATATGGTCCATCGCGGATGAAACTGGCCCCTGACGGTTTCCCATAACACCAAAGACAGGATGGTGCAGGGGGCGACGGTAAGCCGGAATATCAGGTTTCTCACGCTGGTATATGCGGCGGCAGACTGCTCCGCGTTGAGGTTTGGACGGAACCGGCTGACGGTGTGGTCCCACGCAGGTTGCAGGAAAGAATAATAATGCGCTACAATGACGAACACCCAAAGTAACAGGGTGGCCGGGCCTAATATCCGGAAATATTGACGGGTTTTATTTTGTTGAAGGAAGTAGACATAGATGTAGTATAACATCGCTCCAAGAAAAAAAGAGAAGACTCCCTTGCCTGTCAGCAGGGAGAAATGTTGCATTAGCGCGCCTAGGGGGATCATTAATAATAATAGCACCTTGTTGGTATGCCATTTCATCTTACAAATAAGAAAAAACACCAGGTAGAGAAATATTTCCACTGAGGTGGACCAGGAAGGTGCATTGAAGGATAGGCCTTCTTCGAATCCCCAATTCTGTATGAAAAACAGGTTGAGGAAAAAATGATAGGTGTCGTTATACTGGACTACAAAATAGTGCCCCGTACGGTCTAACATGATCACCTGTAGTATACCTATGGTTACCAGAGTGGCCAGGTGAAGCGGGTACAATCTTGATATCCGGTAAATGGAGAATTTTCTGAAAGTCGTTTTCCCACTGGTAATAGAATCCGCATATAACCAAAAGAAAATAAAACCGGAGATCTGAAAGAAGATGTCCACCGACGTACCATGTGTATAGAATATGGATAGGACAGAATAGAAGGGTAAAGCAGTGTTGAGCCCGCCACCAGCTTCAAATACATCGTCAGGGTAAAAAAACATTTGCCAGTGGAATACTACTACGGCAATAGCTGCGATGCCTCTGAAAGCATCCAGGCTGCGGAAATAGGGTGGTGCGACAGAAATGAGGGGCTTCATTGTATAATTCAGGGGCTAAAGGCTGAAATTTACCGAAAAAATTGCATGTGGTGTGTAATAAGGGCACGTTGAATAGAATAGTCTGTATTAGGATGAATGAATAAAATGAATAAGTGAGTGGTGCTATAAAAAAGGCCCCGGCGAGCGGGGCCTGATTATTTATAAGATTTCCACTTCTTCCGGTACTATAAATAATAGTATGCATCCGGTAGGACTGCTAACTGAGTGTTTGAATCCTGGTGGCGTGTACAGGTAGTCTCCCTCCGAAAGCGATGCCTGCTCAATAATAGCCTCTCCGCTTAATACCAGTAGCTCCTCACCGGCAGGGTGGTTGTGGTAGGGATAGGTAGCGCCCGGCTCAAACTTCAGTAAAATGGTTTTGGAGCGCTGGCTGGCTTCGTCATACCGCAGGGATTTAACAAAGATACCTTTGTAATGAATGCCTTTTTCGATGAGCGGTTGCCATTCCTGTTGGCTGCTGTGCGTAATGTAATGTTGAATGTCTGTATGCATGTTTATGAATTTAAAAGTTGATCAATACTCCAATGGTGAACAGGCAGGGTAGCCAGTAAAAATGCGCCGGCGCTGAAAGCGAATACGGAATAGTCTAACGGTTCCTTTAACCCGAAAGACCAGGTCATGGCGGCCGCGAATAATAAGGTTAGCCCCATGGCTGCGATGGCAGCCAGCTGGGTTTTGTAGCCCAGTAAAAGCAACCCGCCCAGGGAGGTTTCCAATATGGTGCTGATGACGGCGATTGCTGGTATCAGCCTCGGGGATGCAAACGAATTAACCTGGGCGGTGTACTGTAGAAAACTGTTCCAGCCGGAAGAATGGCTGCCCCAAAGTCCTAACCTGCTGGCCACCGCGGAAAGGAAACCGCTTCCCAGTGAGAGCCGCAATAAGAGTGCGGCGATGTCCTGATATGATGTCATGTACTGCTTGTTTTGTCAGTACAAAGGTGCGCGTTAATGGGTGATCAGAGAATAGAGAATCCTGTAAAAAGCATGTAATATTCAGATCGCGTATTGCTCTTTATATTGTTTGGGAGATAGTTGGGCTTGTTTTTTAAAGAAATTGGAGAAATAGAAAGGATCGTTGAATCCCAGCTTATAGGCCACCTCTTTAACGGTAAGGTCGCCGTAGGTCAGCAGCCGTTTGGCTTCCGAAGTGACCAGGCCGTATATGACATGCTGGGCGGTTTTGCCGGCATGCAGCCGGGCCAGTTCATTGAGTTTGGCTTCGGTGGTGCCCAACAGGCCAGCCAGTTCTTTCAGGGTGTAGTTGTGCTCAAAATGGTCCCTGACAGCCTCCAGGAACTTCAGGAAAAGGGCATCCGGTTTCCATATTTCATCGCCGCGTTGCACCTTGGCCCGGTTGATAGCGACCAATATCAGCGTAATACGGGCATGTACGGAAGTGAGGTACTGATAAGGCTGCCCGGTAATTTCTTCCTGTATGAGGGCCAGTTGCGCCGCCAGTACTTCAGGGCCGACGGGTATCACTTCATTCATCGCAAAATGACAGAACAGCCCGTTATGGAAAATCAGTTCTATGTCTTTATCATCTTTACAGAAAAAATCAAGGGTAAATTCCAGCAGGTAACCTTTGGCTTGATGGTTTTCCCGGATATGATGTATCTGGCCGGAGGTGATGGTGATCACATCGCCGGGCTGTAACGTAAAATCGCGGTGGTCTACCGTCATCACCAGGGAACCGCTATGACAGTAAACCAGCACGTAACGCATTAATCGCCGGGGGGCTTCCGGTAGTGCGGATGGGTCCAGTGTAGTAAGGCTGATCATCTTATTTTACTTGTATGGTAGCTGATAGTTTTTTAAATGCTTGCAGGTCTTGTTCCAGGTCTTTTTTGCTGATGCCCTGTAATACCACTGCCTGATTTCCTTTCACCACTACACAGCAATAGGCCATCATAGGCTTGTCTTTCATCTGTCCGGTTACTTCTACCTGGTAAGCGTTGTAGTTGTTGATACGGGTAGAGTCTTCCTGCCGGGTGACCGGGTTGGTAAGACCGAACTGCCGCAGCTTGCCTACCATCATACCGGCGATGTCTTTAGGCGTAGCGGTGTTATCATTGGGGAACTGGGTCACCATCACCATTGGCCCGTCGGGGTCTGCCTGCGTATCTGCACCGTTGACGGTGTAGATATACAGGTTGGCCGCATATTTAAAAAACCGGAAAGGCGACTGACGGGTATCCAGCGTGAAATTGGCCGTTTCAAAAGGATCTACTGTCTGCCCCGGATCGTACCAGATGGTTTTCAGGCTGGCCAGCAGTTCCTTGCCGGCGGCGTTGTTTTCGGCAGGGTACACGGCAATGAGGGAGGTGGAGAAGGTAGTATCTCCGAAAACGAGGGCCAGTGTTTTATGGGTAAGAGCGCCCTGTGCCGCCACAAACTTGGCAGGGTACCCGTTAATGTTCAGCTCCTGGTAGTCGAAAACAGTGGCGCCTTTTTGGGCGAAACCGTCTTTGCTGAAGGTAGCCGCATTGGTATAGAAGTTACCGCCCGGCAGATCGTATACGTTGATCATACCATGCTCTTTGTGTTGCAGGCCGATAAAGTTGGTGGCTATCTTATACCCCGGCGGTGGAATAATATACAGGCGCGTACCCGGAACGTGTATATGGCGGGCTGTTTTGGTATTATGGATGATACTGTCCAGCCGGTACTGCGTGCGTGCGCTGGCAGCAAGAAGCAATAACAGACAAAGGGAAAAAAGTGGCTTCATGTGTGAACATTTACTATCTGTATCTATGGTCGCTGGCGGGAGAAAAAATGGCCCCGCCTGTTGGTAGGGTTTCGTGTGACTGTACTCCGGCAAGTGTAAATGTCGGATTTTATTTTGGTTTTTCCGGGAGTCCTAAAAGCAGATAGGGATTGTTTTTATTGGTAATTATATGTAGGTTTAATGTATCACTACCTGTTCATTTCACGTTCCGTTATTATCAGATGACTGTTGTCCAGAAAAATAGAGTGCCACTGTGCTTCCCGTCGAATATGGGAGAAGAAGCGGCTTTTGACCAGGTATTCCGCCGGTACTATGCCCGGTTATGTGATTTCTCCGAGCGTTATGTAAGAAATAAAGTGGATGCAGAAGAAGCCATCGAAAAGCTGTTTGTAAACCTGTGGCATAAAAAACCGGTATTTGAAAGTGAAGAGCATGCCAGGGCTTTTTTATATCGCGCGGCTTACAACGGCAGCCTGAACATCCTGCGGGACAGCCAGCGCCAGTTACGCCGGGAGGAGGCATTTGGCCTGAAATCGGACCTGACGGAAGAATCCTATCTGAACAACCTGTTACGTTCGGAGCTGATGGGAATCATCTATGAAGAAATTGAAAAACTACCGGAACAATATGCCCGGGTCATAAAGATGAGTTACCGGGAAGGGCTTAAAAACGAAGAGATAGCAGCAGTACTGGGGCTGTCACTACAAACCGTGAAAAACTATAAAACCAAAGGATTGCTGATATTGAGAACCCGCATGCCTTTTGGCGCCTGGCTGGTATTATGGAGCGGCGTTCTCCATCAAATGCCGGGGCATCATCTTCTCTAGTTCAAAAAAAATGAATGTATTCAGAGTACTTTTTCCGAAGCATGGTGTATTCCATGTATAAAGCCTTTGCATGGAACCACAAGAACGATTGATCTACCTGCTGCAGCGGCATATCAACCATAGTTTGTCTGCCGCTGAAACGGAGGAACTGCGCAACTGGAGCCAGTCTTCCGCAGATAATGGGCAGGTGCTGGAGGACCTGGGGGACCCGGTTTACCGCGAGGCGGTGATGCGTAACCAGCAACAGTTCGATGTGGAGAGCGCCCTGCAAAGGGTAAAAAACAGGGCTCAAACACCTGTTAGAAAGAAGATACCTGTTTACTGGTATGCTGCTGCAGCCTGCGTTGCGCTGCTGATGGCGACCGGATACTATTTTCAGCGCAGCCGGCCTGTCATCCATACTCCGCCCGCCGTTGCACATACCGATGATATCCGGCCCGGTAGCAATAAAGCCATCCTCACACTGGCAGACGGATCTGTAATTTCGCTGTCCGATGCGGCCAACGGAACGCTGGCACAACAAACAGGCGTTCATATTTCGAAAACCGCTGATGGGCAGCTGGTATATGAGTCGGCGAAGGAAAGTGCTGCCAGTGGCCCGGTCGCTTATAATAAAATGGAAACGCCTAATGGCGGCCAGCACCAGGTCATACTGGAAGATGGTTCCAAAATATGGCTGAATGCCGCCTCATCGCTCAGGTTCCCGTCTACTTTCCGGGGTGCCGCTAACAGAACGGTGGAGCTGCAGGGAGAAGCCTATTTTGAGATAACGAAAGACGCGGCGCATCCTTTCATCGTCAAAACCGCTCAACAGGAAGTAAAGGTACTGGGCACACAGTTTAATATTAACAGTTACCCGGAGGAGGCAGCCATCCGTACTACTTTACTGGAAGGGGCTATCAGTGTAGCGCTGCCGGGTAGCGGACCACAACTGCTGAAGCCCGGGCAGCAGGCGGTGGTAACGGCCAACACCGTAGCGGTGGTACCCGTAGAGGTGACAGAAGAAACGGCCTGGAAAAATGGCCTGTTCAGCTTTAACGGACAGGAGTTCAGGACAGTGATGAGCATGATTGCCCGTTGGTACGATGTAAAAGTTGTCTACGATTACGACCCGGGCATATTGCATATCGGAGGAACGGTTTCCAGGAGCAGGCGTATGGAGGAAGTACTGAAAATGCTGGAAGTAACCGGAGATGTGAAATTCAACGTAGCAGGAAAAACGATAACAGTCACCAAATAAATATCAACCGCCATAAAACCTGAAGACTACCGGTGGGTGCAGAATAGGCCCACCGGTTTATAAATGCGTATAGCGTTCCGCTATTAAAACCATTATCTACATGTATAGAAAATTTACCAGTTGTGGTAAGCCACCCCGGCATGCCATACCATCCCCGATTGTCATGAAGTTACTGGTACCACTGCTATTGCTGATCATCCTGCAGGTGCGTGCTTATGGACAAAACATCCGTATCAGTGAAAAGGATGTTCCGCTGGAGCGGGTATTGAAACAGATCAAGGAACAATCGGGTTATGACCTGATGTATAACCGGGACCTTGTCCGCGGTGTTGGCAATGTATCCCTCCAGGTAAAAGATGTGACGGTAGAACAGGCCATGCGTCAATGTTTGGAGGGGTTGCCGCTAACGTTTATCATCGACAACAGAACGATCCTGATCCGTGGAAAAAAAGCGGCAGCGGAGCAGCCTGCCGGCCTGGTAAAAGGCCGTGTGGTGAGTGATAAAACAGGAGAGGGGATACCCGGCGCCACCATCATGGTAAAAGGAAAACAAATCATGACGGTCACCGATGCTACCGGTAATTTCAGTATTGCGGCTACAGAAAATGCGGTCATCGTTGTGAGTTACATTGGATTTGAAAAAAAGGAAACGGTGTCTGACGGCGGGCCGCTGGAGATACGCATAAAAGAATCCTCCGAATCCATGAAAGAAGTGGTGGTAACCGGATACGGGCAGGTGTTGCGTAAAGACCTGACAGGCGCTATCGGCTCCGTAAAAATGAGCGACCTGCAGAAAGCGCCGGTAAGATCTTTTGAAGAAGCGCTCGCAGGGCGCGTGGCGGGGGTAGAGGTCAGTTCAGCCGATGGGCGTCCGGGCGCCGCCGTTAAAATTGTGGTACGGGGTAATAACTCTGTTACACAGGACAACTCGCCTTTATACGTGATCGATGGCTTCCCCATGGAAAACCCCGATAACAACGCTATCAATCCCTCTGAAATAGCGTCTATAGAAGTGTTGAAAGACGCTTCTTCTACTGCCATCTACGGCGCCAGGGGCGCGAATGGGGTTATCCTCATCACTACTAAAAAGGGAAAAGAAGGAAAGCCGGTGGTTACTTACAACGGCTATTACGGGATACAGGAGAATACCCGTAAAATAAAGCTGATGGATGGCTATGAGTTTGTAAAGTACCAGCTGGAGCGCGACCCGGCTATTGCCCAGGCGGTGTACCTGACAGATGGCCGCACCCTGGAGGATTACCGGAACGTAAAAGGTACCGACTTGCAGGATGAGGTGTTCCGGGTAAAGCCTATGCAAAACCATTTCCTGTCCATCACCGGAGGTTCAGCGCTGACCCGCTACGCTATTTCCGGTTCTGTTTTAAACCAGGACGGTATTATCATCAACTCCGGTTATAACAGGGCGCAGGCCAGGGTGAACCTGGAGCAAACCATCAGCAAAAAACTCCGGATAGGCGTCAATGCTAATTTCAGTCATTTGAAAAGATACGGCGCTAATCCGTCTGCCGGTACCGGCGCTGTGTATTCCAGCAACCTGATGTACAGTATCTGGGGGTACCGTCCGGTATCCGGTAATCCGGGTACGGAGTTGCTGGAAGACGAAGTGGATGCGGCGGTAGACCCGCTGGGCGATCTGCGGTTTAACCCGTTGTTCACTGTTCGCAATGAACTGCGGGAAACAGCTTCGGATATATTACTGGCCAATGGCTACGGTGAATATGATTTGGGCCGCTATCTTAAATTGAGGGTGAGCGGAGGCGTAACCAGGGAAAAGGTGCGCGCCGATGTGTTTAACAACAGTAAAACCATTTCCGGCAGTCCGTTAACACCCACCGGAAAAAATAATGGGGTAAACGGGTCGGTCATCTTCACAGAAAGAAACAGTTACCTGAATGAAAACACGCTGACTTTTAACAAAACCCTGGGCGACATACACCAGGTCAATGCCGTAGCGGGGTTTACCGTGCAGGGTAATAAAAGCGCGTTGTATGGTGCGGCGGCCAACCAGGTACCCAATGAAAACCTCGGCACTGCCGGGTTGGATGAGGGTACGCCGGTTTCCATCACGTCCATGTCCTCTTCCTATGCACTTGCTTCTTTCCTGGGAAGGGTGAACTATTCGTTACTGAGCAAATACCTGTTCACCGTTTCCATGCGGGCAGACGGTTCTTCCAAATTCCCGGCTGGTAATAAATGGGGCTATTTCCCATCGGGCTCTGTAGCCTGGCGGCTGAGTGAGGAAGCGTTTATGAAGCCGCTGCAGTTTGTCTCCAATGCTAAGATCAGGGCCAGTTACGGGGTGACCGGCAACAACCGGGTTTCGGATTTTGCCTATCTCTCTGCGATAACACTTCCATCTTCTATCGGCTACAGTTTTAATAACCAACCGGTAAAAGCATCCATCATATCATCATTGGGTAACAAAGGCCTTAAATGGGAAAGCACAGGGCAGGTGAACCTGGGGCTTGACCTGGGTTTTTTCGAACAACGGATCATCCTCGAAATGGATGTTTACCAGAAGATCACTTCCAACCTGCTCCTCAATGCGCAGTTGCCTTATTCTACCGGGTTTACCAATGCTTTCAAAAATATAGGCAAGGTACAGAACAGGGGATTGGAGCTGACTTTAACTACCGATAATATCCGGAAAAATCAGTTTACCTGGAGTTCATCGTTTAATATCTCCTTTAATAAAAACAAACTATTACAGCTGGCCGATAATCAAAATAACCTGCTGACATTGTTGCCCTGGAACCTGGACTACAGCAAGGTGCCTTTATATATCGCTGAAATAGGCCAGCCTATCGCCCGCTTTTATGGGTATATCTGGGAAGGCAATTATCAGTACGGCGATTTTGATAAAACGCCTGCCGGCGGTTACGTGCTGAAAGCCGGTATCCCTACCTACAATACCAACAGGGCGGTAACACAGCCGGGAGATGTTAAATATAAGGATGTAAACGGTGATGGGGTGGTGAACTCTCTCGACAGGACCGTCATCGGCAATCCCAATCCTGATTTTATCGGAGGTTTTAGTAATAACCTGACTTATCATGGCTTTGACCTGAACCTGTTTTTTCAGTTTGCTGTCGGCCAGGATGTATTTAACGCCAACCGGATCATTTTTGAAGGCGCCGGCAGAATACACCAGAACATGTACGCCACTTACCTGGACCGATGGACACCCGAAAATCAGAATAATAAGTATTACCGGGTAAATGGCGCCGGTCCCACTGATTTTGGCTACTCTACCCGTGTAGTGGAAGATGGTTCTTATTTGCGGCTGAAAACCGTTGCGCTGGGGTATACTTTCCCGGAGAAGATGCTGAAGCGGGCTAAAATCAGTAATCTTCGCGTATACGCATCTGCACAGAATTTATTGACCTGGACAAAGTACCAGGGATTTGATCCTGAAGTATCTGTTTTTGAATCTGCCTTAACACCGGGGTTTGATTATTCGGCCTATCCACGTGCCAGGACAATTACATTCGGTGTAAACCTATCATTATAAAAGTGATCGCTATGAAAAAATTAATGGGTTTATGGGTTATAGTGATGTGTGTGACAGGTTTTTCCTGTAAAAAATTGCTGGAGACCAAACCGGTCGATTTTAGTTCGCCGGAACAATATTACGATACCGAACAACAGCTGAACGAAGCGCTGGCAGGTGTTTACAGCTCCCTTACCACAGACGGTACCTACAGTTTATATCTTTCCCTTTTCCTGGCGCATGGCAGCGATGAAGCATTTTACAAGGTGAATACCGTGACCGCCAACGCCATGGCGTATGATCATAATCCGGCAGATGTATATGTAGACGCCACCTGGCGCGATTTATACAAGGGTATCAACCGCGCCAATTATTTGCTGGCCAACATCGATAAACCGGTTATGGATGACCGCAAGCGGAAGGCCATCAAGGGGGAGACCCTGTTCCTGAGAGCTTTTATGTATTTCCACCTGGTGAGTAACTGGGGAGATGTGCCGTTGCTGCTGGAACCTACTACCGACAGCCGTACTCCCGGGCAGGCCAGAACGCCGCAAAAAGCGGTGTATGAGCAGATACTGACAGATATGACCGCCGCCAGGGAACTGGTAAACGGATATGATGAAAACGGGGGACCGGTGCATATCTCCAAAACGGCCATAGAGGCCATGTTGGCAAGGGTGTGCCTGAAGATGGCCGGTGAGCCGTTAAAGGATACTGAAAAGTATAACGACGCCAGGAAATGGGCGGCGGGTGTGATCGCAGGCGGACTGCATCAGCTCAACCCGGACTATAAACAGGTGTTCATCAATGAAACAGCAGATAAGTATGATAACCAATACAGAGAAGTGTTGTGGGAAATCGAATTTTATGGCAACAACAGCGGCTCTCTCAGAATGGGCGGCCGTTTTGTGAATTATGCCACCACCTTAAATACCGATGCGGCAGCAGGGTATGCCTATGAACGTATAGGCGCTACCGGTGTATTGTATAATATGTATGCCGCTACTGATTTGAGACGAGACTGGTGTATAGCGCCGTATAGTTTTAAAGGAAACAAAGGCACAGAGGAAGTGGCGAAAACCGCCACGGATATATATTCCAGGAGTTGTGGCAAGTGGAGAAGAAAGTATGAAACGGTGCTACCCCGGAATACAGATTACGGGCCGACCAACTTTCCGGTCATCCGTTATTCAGATGTGTTGCTTATGTTTGCGGAAGCTGACAACGAAGTGAATGGTGCGCCTTCTGCTGATGCATATCAGGCTATCAATGCGGTGCGGAGAAGAGGATATGGGAAATTATTACCCGGCGCTGTAAACCCCGAAGAAGCTGACCTGAAAGGACTAAGCCATGAAACTTTCCGGAAAACAATACAGCAGGAAAGGGCCCGTGAACTGGCGTTTGAGGCGCTGAGAAAGGCGGACCTGATCCGCTGGGGTATTTTTATAGACGTGATGAAAGCCACCGGTGATGATATTAACCGGAATGCGCCGGCAGCATTGAAGTATGCTGTCAGGGGGTATAATAACGTAGCGGAAAAACATAAACTGTTGCCGATACCCAGCCTGGAAATGTCAGTGAATAAAGCCATGGAACAAAACCCACTTTGGAAATAACCATATCATGAAAAACCTTTGTACTATTCTAAGTTTGTTATGCGTATTAGCGCAATCCGCCACCGGACAGATAACAGTCCGCTCTACCGCCACAGGCGGCGATTGGTCCTGCAGCTGCACCTGGGAAGGAGGCGTGGCGCCGGAACCCTATGATATTGCCGAGATCGTGGCCGGTAGCACCGTCACCATCGACGGCGCTGAATTCGGAGCGACCAATATCGCCGGACTGGATCTGAAAGGTACCCTGCAATTCAATGTGAACGAACCGCTGCTCATAAAAGGGAACCTGAATATCTATAACGGCGGCATACTGAATGCCTATAACGGCGCTGCCGGAGCGCGGGTAACGGTGATGGGCAATATTCTCAACAACGGCGTTGCCGATTTCTCTAAAACGGGTACCGTGCTGACGATGGGCGAAAGTGCCAATGCCACCAGCATCACAGGTACCGGTACTTATGGCGTTGTGCGGCAGCTAACGATTGACAATCCTAAGAATGTACAGTTAAGCAGTGCGCTCAGTATTTCCAGTAAACTGGAGTTGCTGAGAGGTACGTTGTCAAACAGTGCTGTGCTTACGCTGGACCAGACCAATATCGGGAACGGCACTACGTCCGCCAGTTGTACGGTACAGCGGTCTCCGTTGTCCTCCCTGGGCAGTCCGGTTACCGTGCCTGCTGCCGCCGTGTTATACGTTGTTTATAGCGGTAAGGAGGGCGAAGGCAGGATTACCGAAGGCAATGAGATCCCTGCTTCCAGGGCCATTCATAAAATAGTTGCAGACAATCCCGATGGAGTACTGATTACTAATGACCTTACCTTAAAAACCTCGACTGCCGCCATCACCTTGACTTCCGGCGTTATTACCGTGGCTGCGGGGAAAACGCTGATTTGTAATAACTCTGCTTTTATGGGTACTCCCGGTGTTTATAATAGTTATGTAGATGGCGGGGTAGCATTGACCACCAATACTACCGGTGGTACTAAAACGTTTCCGGTAGGAGCGGCAGGGCGCAACCGGAAAGTGGTGCTCAGCGAACTGAATGCAGCCTCCGGAGCGCTGGTAGTCAGGTTTGTGATAGTGCCGGCGAGTGGCGGCACCGGGGCGAATGGTATCGTGCTGTCTCCTGATAGAAGATATTACGGTAGCGTGGTCTCCGGCTCTCCCGGAAAATTTACCGGCATGTCTATCGACTATTGGGAAGATGACCAGGTATCCCAGGCTAATGCGATGATCGCTTCATCTTCCACGCTGAGCGGAAGTTACAGCAATATGGGAAATGGTACCAACACCGATAAAGCGGTCGTTTCCGCAACGGGGGTTTATAATGCCGGTCTGCCGGGTTATTATGCGCTGGCGGCTCCGGCTGCGCCGGTAGCGCCATTGGCGGCAGGACCGGCAGTGGAAGACGTGATCCTGGCAAAACCTGATTATACCAAAGGGAATATTTCCATGGCGACGGTGTACCCCAATCCGGCGCGTGATGAAATCAATATCCGGGTGAAAGGACTGAAAGGGGAAACGGCCAGGCTCATCATCACTAACGTAAACGGACAAGTGGTATACCAGGGAAATGCCGCCGTTAGCAGATTGGAAAGCGGGCATGTCATCTACCTGAAAAATTCCGGACTAAACACCGGCATTTATTTCCTGGAGATCCGGGCAGCTAATGATGCTAAGTCTGCCAGTTTTTTAGTGTTATAATTCAATTGTATTACCAATGCAACGTTTTATCACCATCAGGGATATCGCCAGGGAGTTGAATATTTCAGTGGCGACCGTGTCCAGGGCTATGCGGGATACTTATGATGTTAGCCGGAAGACAAGGGAGAAAGTGCTGGAGAAGGCGGTTCAGATGAACTATAAACCTAACTTCAATGCTATCGGTCTGGCGCAGCGGAATACACGTAATATCGGTGTTATTCTGCCGGCTATCACCCATTATTATTTTGCTGCGGTTATCAATGGGATACAGGAAGTAGCCTACCAGGAACATTTTAATATCGTGTTGTATGTCACCAACGATTCAGCCCAAAGAGAACGGGAGATTATCCGCAACCTATCCCTGACCAGTTTCGACGGGCTATTGGTGTCTATCTCTTCCCCGTCGGACGCCTGTCAGCATTTTGAGGAGATCATCCACAAAGGGTTACCGGTTGTTTTTTTCGACCGGGTACCGGGGGATATTGTTTCATCGAAAGTGGTACAGGATGATTTTAACGGTGCTTTTGAAGCCGTGGAACATCTTATCCGCAATGGTTATTCCAGGATTGCTCATATCACCGGCCCCGAAAACCTGGAGCTCACCGCCAAAAGGCGGGCGGGGTATATGGCGGCCCTTTCCAGGTATGATATTCCCTTTGAAGAAACGCTGGTGGTTCATTCCGGTTTTACACAACATTGCGGCGAGCAGGATATGTACCGGTTGTTGCAGGCGGCGATACCACCGGATGCGGTTTTTGCCGTTAACGACAGAAAAGCCCTCGGCGCCATGGTGGCGCTGAAAAATAAAAAAATCGGGATCGGTAGTGAAATAGGGATCGTTGGTTTTACCAACGATCCCGCTTGTGATTTGGTATCTCCCTCGCTGACAACGATGGCGGAACCCGCTTTTGAAATAGGTACCACCAGTTGCGAATTGTTGTTGAAACATATCCGGAAAAAATATTTTCAGCCCCGGGAGATCACACTGCCCGGGACTTTGATTAAAAGGGCATCCAGTATACGTTAATTAGTTTGGGTGTTTGTTTCTCCAGAGAAGATTCTCTGCCAGCTTCACGATGTTAAGCGTGTTTCGATTGCCAAACATTTCATATCCGCCGCTATATCCCATGGCAGAGCTGCTGAGTACCAACATTCCCTGGCCTTTTTTCTGAATAAGCAAATACGGTTTTGCTGTTGCATCCTGCATCTTCATGCTCGCCATTATTTGCCATCCTACGCCAGGAGTTGTATCCGCGGGCATATAACCGGAGGCGGGTGTTACGCCGGCTTTGATCACTGTATTGATATTATTGGTACTGTCGAGCCAGGTGCCCTCGCGTACGTAGATACTTTTCCGTATAGGGTCAAAAGCGGAGCCGGACCAGTCTACTTTCGGCGTACCGGTAAACCAGGTATTTACAGGAATGTCGCCATTGGCCGTCAGGATAACGACGCCGCCGTTTTGCATGAAGTCATTTATCTTGCCGGACATATAAGCAGTGGATAGTTTGAATTTTGCGGTGGTATACCGGATCAGCAGTACGTCGGTGTGCTGGTTGTCGAGCTGTGTTGTCAGGTCTGCCTCCAAAGTGTCCACCCGTGCTGCATCCCAGCCCCCCTCCTGAAACGTTACAGACATGTCGCCGCTGTCGCCGCCTGCATCGTAGAATATAATACGTTTAGTCGGCGGTGTTACATTGTACAGGGTAGCGGTCCCAAAACTTCCGGGATTGCTGCTCGCTTCCGGCCAGCCGGAGTTGGGCGCCCTGCCGGCACGGCCACGGCGTATACCCAGTTTGAATTGTGCGGCATCCTGCGCAGTGATGCCAAGGGAGCTGAAAGGAATTTCAAAATTGAGTGTCCAGGAATTGGCCTGTAAGGAGGTAGCTGTTGTATATTCAGGATTCCAGGATTTGTCCTCGTTGCTGCCGCCGGTAGAAGCCGCATCGTAACGAACGTTTTTCGCGTTTACGGCCAGATGGTAATAGGCGGCGTTGGCAGGATTAGGCTGAATAAACAGTTCTATACAATCATCAGCCATCACATTTTCATCGCGCGAGAGATACTTACTTTTCAGACTTCCGATCGCGTTGTCGTTACACACAATTTTAAAGGCAAGTGACGTGGCAGTCCAGGCGATTTTTACATCTGTTTGCTCCGCTGCCGCTTGTCCGGTCAGTTCCCTGAAGGGAAGCAGTTTAGGCGTGTTCTGCCACAACGTTTCATTTACTGTGGTTGTTTTGATAACATTGGTTTTATAATTGCCGGCGTTACCGGTTTTATAGTAGTAGTTTTTTTGCCAGTTGAGCAGCATGTTCATTTCTGTGGCGATGGACAGTTCCGCCCTGCTGCGTTTGGTGGCGTCAACAATAGCCGGTACGGCCGTTCTGGCATCAGCAAGATGGGTAAATAATTGTTGAAATTTCGCCGGAGAAAAAACGTTGTCTACTTCTGACGCAGGAGCATTCAGGAAATAGGTAACACTTCCCGGAGCATTTCTCCAGGCGCCTTCCAGGTACCAGTAATAAGCGCTCATGTCCCCGCCGGCAGGACCGTAAATTTTAGTACACCAGTCAGTCACCAGTTTCTGCGGAGACACACTGCTGTTCCACATGGCCTGGGCGGCGGCATAAAGCGTCATCCGGTTAACGGTCCAGGTGGTGTTTTCAGGGGCGGTGCCTTTAGGGTAGCCGTAGGCCGGTGTCTCGGACATACTTCCGATGAGGTTATTATTATGTGCCCAGTTTAACTGGTCTATTTCCCAGGACACAAGGGGAACGGTCATGGGATCTTTGAAGATAATATATTCATACCCTCTGATGCCCAGCTGGGCGCCTTTGGCGAGCCATCCGGCCATTTCTCCTTTGGGGACCGCATTCACGGCATCCGTACCGGATAACAGGCCACGGTAGTTGCCATTGTAAAGCGTATAACCGATATATTCAAAAGGGGCCGGTGTTACCTGTGGCGCTGGCCGGTAGCCCTGGTAGGCGTAGGTCCAGTATTTTTTTTCGGGGTGCGTGGCATTTACTTTAGCGATCACCAGGGAAGAAAATTTTTGCCAGCGGGTGCTTACATCGCCCATGTCAGCGCAGACGGAACATTCACAAAACTGCGGCTGATCAGCGGGGTAAAAATGAATGATGTCATTATAGGGATTATCATTCCACCATTTTGCAATCATGTTGGCTATTACTGATTGTAAGTCGGCATTGCTCCAGCATAGGTGAGCCGGTTTTGCGGCGGTACCAACCTGCCGCACACCGCCTACCAGGGCGCCGTATTCGCGGTGTGCCATCAAGGTGTCAACCGATAATACAATATTATGACTGCCAATCCTGGTCAGGAATCCTTTTTGTTTACGGAGGTTGGTTTTAGCGCCATCCGAATCTGCACCCGCCGGAATATTGATTACATTCATCCTGTTCCGGGCCATCCAGGTATCGGTATCCGGATCGCCGGCAGGAGGATTCGTAACAGCCACTGATCTGAACTTCAGGGAAGGGGCCACGGAGATATTCAGGTCGTTGACACAGATGTTTTTTTGTTTGGGCAGAAATTCTCCGGTGCTGCCAGGCCAGAACCAACGGGCGCCCAGTCTTTCCTGCAGGAATGTGTAGGTAGCGTACAAAGCAGCCCTGGAGGAATTACCCGCCAGATAAAGGGTGTTACCATCCCTGAGTAAGGCAGTCTGTTCTTCATTGGACCCGCCAAGTCCCATCTGTGCGCTTTTGCTTTGTATTTCTGTACTGGAGGCGGGTGTCCCGATCACAATACGCGGCCCGGTGACCGTTTGGCCGGCTTCGGCAATGGTTAGGGTAACTCCGGACATCAGCTGGATAGTCCGTTGCAATTCCTGCGCGGCGTATTGTTCTACGGGGTTGGCATTCACGGCGATAATAATCGTAGCCTGTGTGCTACCCTTGACCAGTTGCAGCTCCTGTGCCGTGCTGCGCTGACTAAAGCCCAACAGCGGTAAAAACGCCAGTAATATTTTCAGGTAACGTTGAATAGGTATCGTTGTTATCATGTGCAGATATGGTGAGTGGTTGACTGCTAAAGTATTGATAATAGCGGGTAAATTTATCTGAAATCCCAAATAAAAGACCGAGAACGGTCTCGGTCTTTTATTTAGGATTTCATCCGATATTTTATTTACTTTAAGCACTACACGTTATTGTCTTACCACTATGCGCAAACTCCCTTCTGTATTATTATTGTTATTATATATGTCTGCTGCCGGGGCGCAAACAAAAAACGCCGACCAGGTAGATGTGTGTATCTATGGCGGCACCTCCGCGGGGGTGATCGCTGCTTACACCGCTGCCATGAGCGGAAAAAAAGTATTGCTGATAGAACCGGGAAAACACCTGGGTGGCATGAGCTCCGGCGGTTTAGGTTACACCGATATTGGCAACAAATATGTAGTGACCGGCCTGGCCCGCGATTTTTACCGGAAGATAGGGCAACATTACCAGAGTTTTGAGCAATGGACTTTTGAGCCCAAAGTAGCCGAAGGGGTGTTTAATGACTATATCAAAAAGGCCCGCGTACCGGTATTGTATGAACATCGTCTTTTAGACGTACAGCAATCCGGTCATCATATCAGCAGCATAGCTGTTGAGCGTGTATCCGTTCCGGGTAGTTCTTACCGGATAACGGCCAAAGTATTCATCGATTGTAGTTACGAAGGCGACCTGATGGCGGGCGCGCGTGTATCCTATACCGTAGGAAGGGAAGATAACAAAAAATACAACGAGACATTCAACGGCGTACAGCTGCTGGACGGCCATCAGCTGCCGGATGGGATAGATCCTTATGTAAAGCCGGGCGATACCACCAGCGGACTGCTATGGGGTATCAACACCGGTTCTCCGTTGCCCGATGGCAGCGGCGATAAAAAAGTACAAGCCTATAATTTCCGGATTGTATTGACCAACGTACCCGGCAACAGGTTACCCATTACGAGGCCGGACAACTATAGCGTTGCACGGTATGAACTGCTTTTACGCCTGATGAACAAGCATCCCTGGTCTTCTTTGAAAGATGGGTTTATCTGGAGCCTGATGCCCAACGGAAAAACGGATATCAATAACAGGAACGGTTTTTCCACGGATATGATTGGTATGAACTGGGACTATCCCGACGGATCATATGCGGTACGTGCAAAAATCCTGAAAGCGCATGAAGATTACACCAAAGGGTTATTGTATTTTCTGGGACATGATGAGCGGGTAGCACCCGCTATCCGCAAAGAAATGCTGGAATGGGGATATCCGGCAGATGAATATACCGACAACGGCCACTGGTCGCATCAGCTGTATATCCGGGAGGCCCGCCGTATGATCGGTGAACTGGTGATGACCCAACATCATTGCGAAGGCCGGGAAGCGGTGACCGATCCCATTGCGATGGCTGCTTACACCATGGATTCCCATAACTGCGACCGGCAGGTCATCAACGGGATGGTTAAAAACGAAGGTAATATTGAAAAAGGCGGCTTCGGGCCTTATCCGGTTTCTTACCGCGCCATTGTACCACGGGCGTCCGAAGCGGATAACCTGCTGGTACCGGTTTGTATGTCTGCTTCCCATATTGCTTATGGTTCCATCAGGATGGAACCTGTTTTTATGGTGATGGCGCAATCGGCGGCAGTAGCGGCTTGTATGGCTATAGATGAAGGGACGCCCGTGCAGCAGGTGCGTGTTGACAGGCTCCGCGAAGTACTGCGTACCAATCCTTTAATGGATGGTAGTATTCCCGAAGTGCTGGTAGACAACAGCGATACGGCGCATGTCCGTATCAGCGGTGAATGGACGAAGGCAAAACATGGCGGCTACGGCCCGGATTTTCTCACCGGACGTACTACTGATAAACCCGGTAGTGTAACGTTTACACCGGATATCATCCACGCCGGCGCTTATAACGTATACGGCTATTTTCCTGTTCTGGGAGCGGCAGCGCCGGAAACGGTGATCCGGATGTTTGACGGAAAACAGATGCAGCAAAAGAAGATACATAAAGCGGCGATGCGTGTACAGGGGCAGTCTTCCGGTGGCTGGGTGTTGCTGGATACACAAACATTAAAAAAGGGCAAATCCGCTTTTGTTGAAATTACCAATGCGGGAACGGAAGGTATGGTGGCAGCAGATGCTATTCTATTTGTTCCTGTGAAAAAATAACGGATGAAGAATTTAGTAGGTTATATCGGCTGGTTATGTTGCTGTTTTTTTCCTTTATATGCCGCCGGAGACAATGGGGGTATCATTCCTGCGCCTGCTGTTGTCGTAAAACACGCAGGAACCTTTACATTCGATACGCATACCGTTATCCTCGCCGATCCTGACACGAGGGCGGAGTGCCGTTTCCTGGAAGATTACCTGCAACAGCACCTGCACTGGCAACAGGCTATACAGTTCCGGAATACCGCTGCTAACGGTAACGGGCATATGCTGTTGATCACCACACAGGGTGCCGATAAACTGCCGGAGGGTGGTTACCGGTTGCTAATATCCGGTAGCCGTATTACACTCACCGGGAAAGGTGCCGGATTGTTTTACGGTATACAGAGTCTGATCCAGTTGTTTCCCGTGGAGAAAGGTTCCACCGCCGCACTTCCTTGTATGGAGATTGTGGACCAGCCCCGGTTTGCTTACCGGGGACTGATGCTCGATGTGGCCAGGCATTTTTTTTCTGTGGCGGAAGTGAAAAAGGTCATCGACCTGATGGCAAGATATAAGCTGAATAATTTTCACTGGCATCTCACCGATAACCAGGGCTGGAGGATCGCTATCAAAAAATATCCCCGGCTCACGGAAACAGGCGCCTACAGATGGCTCACCAAATTCCATGACAACAGAGACTGGCTGGATAGTGTGAAGTATGGCGGGTTTTATACCGCGGCTGACATCCGCGAGGTGGTGGCCTATGCAGCACAGCGCTATATCAATATTATTCCTGAAATTGAAATGCCGGGCCATTCCGGCGCTGCGCTGACAGCTTACCCGGCGTTAAAATGCCCTCTGCCCGCAGGTGTGAAGGACTCCACCGCCTACCAGGTAGTATACCGGCCAACGGAAGAAACTTTTCATTTCCTGGAAGATATATTGTCGGAGGTGGCGGAGCTGTTTCCGGGTAAATACATCCATGTGGGCGGCGATGAAGTAAACCATACTCCCTGGATGCAGGATAGCGTTAGTCAGCGGCTTATCCGTACGCAGCAACTGAAGGATGAGCATGGACTACAAAGTTATTTTATACAACGTATCGGTCAGTTCCTGCGTACCAAAGGCAAGCAGCTGATTGGCTGGGATGAAATAGTAGCAGGCGGACTGCCACCCGGGGCGGTAGTAATGAGCTGGAGAAACGAAGAAGGAGGAATAGCGGCGGCACTGCAACAACATCCGGTGATTATGAGTTCAGAGCCCAACGGAATGTATTTTGATGTATATCAAAGCAGCGCAGATACTGAACCGGTGAATCGATGGGGATATGCGCCGCTGTCGCTTACTTACAGTTATGATCCGGTGCCGGCAGTCTTACCGGAAGCCGCGCGGCGTTGTATATGGGGCGTACAGGCCAATATCTGGACCGAGTGGATCGCCACGCCGGCCAAGCTGCAATACATGATACTGCCGCGAATGCTGGCGCTGGCGGAGGTGGCATGGAGTCCGGTAGCGCAAAAAAACTTCGACCGGTTTTATCATCAAACAGTGCCTTTGCACCTGGCCCGGCTGGAACAGGAAGGACTTAACTACAAAGTGCCGCCGGCAATGGGTGTCAGCGATACTACGATGATTGGCCATGACTTTACCTTTGATCTTGCCGCCACTATACCAGGCGCAAAAATATACTATACGCTGAATGGAAGGATACCCGATGATACAGACCTGGAATATACCGGCCCGCTGCATTTCCTGGTACCTGAAAATGAAAAAAGAATGCTTCGCACGCTGGTGATAACACCGGCAGGCAGACGAAGTGTCGCCACCCGTACGGTGATGTATAACCGTTTGCCGGCGCCGCCGGTAACGGTAAAGGATATACGTCCCGGCATCCGGTATACGTTGCGAAACGGTTTCTTTTCGGATATGGGAGCGCTGGAATGCGGTACTGTAAAGGAACGTGGCGTATCGGAGGATGTTGATGCAGCTACCTTCCGGAAATATGGAACCCCTTTCGGGTTAACTTATGATGGCTGGTTACGGATAGACAGTACAGGCATTTACAATTTTTCGCTCGCTTCTGTAGCGAGTTCCAAACTCAGTATTGACAATGAAATAGTCGCTGATAATACCATTCCCCACGTGAGGTTTGAGCGTACCGGCGCTATGCCGTTAATGAAAGGATTCCATCGTATTACGTTACAGTATATCGACACCGCGGCCCCTAAATATCTCCTGAAAGTAGTGATAAGAGACCCGGCCAACAAAAAGATGGATCTTGCTTCGTTGTTATATCATACGGCTGATGAAGATGTGTTACCCCTCGTTTACGACAGTATCCAACCGGATAGGATCGCCGCTGCTTTCAAATCCGCTGCCGCTGCCCGTGCCGGCGTTATGTCGCTGCCGGGAGATGCGCAGCGTTGGTGGCGATACCGCGACAGTCTCAAAACAAAGATCATCCAAAGCACACACCTGGTAGTAGATCACCAGCTTCCGCTGCGGATGCAGCAAACCGGTACCCTGAAAAAGCGCGGCTATGAAATCAGGAATATATTCTTCCAGACAAGACCCGGCGTATATGCCACTGCTACGCTTTTTGTGCCGGATGGAAAAGGCCCGTTTCCTGCGGTAATCACCATGAGCGGGCATTCCCCCAATGGCCGCCTATACGAAAAGTACCAGGCGGTAGGACAGGTCCTGGCGCTCAATGGATATGTTTCGCTGCATATAGATCCCTGGGGCGCGGGGGAGAGAACCACTACCCATGGCGTTTTTGAATATCATGGCGCTAACCGGGGCGCTTCGCTGATGGACATCGGCGAAACACTGATGGGAATGCAGCTGACGGATAATATCCGTGGGGTAGACCTGCTGGAAAGCCTGCCTTTTGTGGACCGCAAAAACATTGGAGCCACCGGCGCCAGTGGTGGTGGCAACCAAACCATGTACCTCGCCGCAATGGATGAACGTATCAAAGCTGCGGTACCGGTGGTGAGCGTGGGTACATTCGAGTCCTATGTGATGCAAAGCAACTGTGTCTGTGAACTGCTGCCGGATGGACTGACTTATACGGAAGAAGCCGCGCTCCTGGCAATGGTGGCGCCCCGGGCCATCAAAATGTGCAATGGCAATAAAGATAGTAATCCAACTTTTTATCCATCGGAGATGCTGCGGAGTTTTCAAAAGGCGCACCCGGTGTTTGACATGTTGGGTGTTGGCAATAACATCAGTTACCAGGTATTTGATCTGCCGCACGGATATGAAAAAGAAGACCGGGAAGCCATGCTGGGATGGTTTAACCTGCATCTGAAAAGGGTGGGAGATGGAAGTCCCGTTGCAGAAGACCGGCTGCAGCCGGTTTCGCCCGAACAACTGATGACATTTGCCGCAAACCGGCGGGATACCGGCGTAAAAAGTACGGCCGCCTTTTGTGCGGAACAAGGCGCTGCCCTACACCAGGCTTTGTTATCAAAGAAGTTCATCGATGCCGCTGCAAAAAGACAGGACCTGCAACAAATATTGCGCCGGGAGAAAAACATTGGGCTGAAAAGCCTGGATACCTTCCCCCGCGTAAAAGGCTGGGACCGTTGGGTGTTAGAGTTGTCGGAAGGTACGCGATTGCCGTTGTTGCATCAGTCGCCGTCAAACGGGCACGATTATACGATTATCTGCAACCCCGGTGGAAAGGATAGTATTGACCCCGCGCTGATACACGAGTTGGAACAAAAGGGGATGGGTATTATAGTGATAGACCTGTTAGGAACAGGAGAGAACAATTCGGCTGCTGCTGCCGCTTTCGATGCCAGACTGGTACCTTTTCATACTTTGTCCAGGACTTCCCTTTGGCTGGGTAAAACCATCATAGGACAGTGGATGGAAGAACTACAGGTAACCATACAGTTTTTAAAACAGCATCAAAAAGCAGGTAACATCTCCATAGACGGAACAAAAGAAACTGGTTTGGCTGCCCTGTTTTTATCTGCCCTCACCAGAGATGTAAACCAGGTGGTATTACGGGACGCGCCGCTCAGTTATCAGCTGCAAACCCCCGTAACAGACTATTACAGTATGGCGATCCATTTACCGGGCATCATCGGGTGGGGGGATGTAGCACTGGCGGCGGCTATGAGCTACGCCCGGACAACGTTTGTCCATCCCCGTACGATCTCCGGGGAACTGACCACAGATACTAAATTTCATATCCTGACAGCAGAATTGAAAAAACGATTGCGATAAAAAAAATACAGTTATGATAAACACTGAAACAAACGATGTAATAGTCGGCGTAGTTGGACTCGGTTTAATGGGCTGCAGTATTACGGCCTGCCTGCTGATGGCCGGCCACCGGGTAATTGCGGTTGCGCCCATTCCGGATGATTTACTACATGCCTCCAAACGCATCGCTGCTCATTTACACCGCTCATTTGAAGAAGGCATCACCCGGAAAGACCCGGTTGAGTTGTTGCAGGCGCTGGTGATTACAGAGGATTATACATTGTTGCAGCCATGCGGACTGGTGATAGAAAGCACCATTGAAAACCTGGAGATCAAAAAAGCGGTTTATAATAAAATTGAAACGGTCATTGATCCCGGTTGTTTGCTGGTTAGCAACACTTCTGCTATTCCCATCAGTATGTTACAAAAGCTGACCAAACATCCTTCCCGGTTTTTGGGATTACATTGGGCCGAACCATCGCATACCACCCGTTTTCTGGAAGTTATCTGCGGGGATGATAGTGATGTGCAGCTGGGAGAATACCTGTATCAGTTGTCGCACCGCTGGGGCAAAGAGCCGATCCTGGTGCGTAAAGACATCCGGGGATTTGTTACCAACCGGTTGATGTACGCCATGTACAGGGAGGCATTTTACCTGGTGGAAAACGGATATGCTACTGTAGAAGATGTAGACAGATCATGCCGTAACAATGCAGGTTATTTCATGACTTTCGTCGGTATCTTCCGGTGGATGGATCTCACCGGTGTACCCGCCTATCACAACGTAATGAAGGACCTTTTCCCGGACCTTAATAACAGTACCGCCGTTCCCCGATTGATAACAGATATTGTCAATGCCGGCGGTAGGGGCGTAGCCAACGCCAAAGGGTTTTATGAATACACCGAAGAAGAAGCAAAGTTATGGGAAGAAACCTTCGCCGATTTTAGTTACAAGATCAGGGAACTGGCATTGCAATATCCCGCAGATGTGATCGCAAGAAAACTTGCCGCACGTAAAACAGCAGGATGATATGGGAAATCAATCAAAGTTTATCATCGACGGGCATCTCGACCTGGCGATGAATGCATTGGAGTGGAACAGGGACCTGAAAACTACGGTGCAGCATATACGTGACCGGGAGGCCGGCATGACAGATAAGCTGGACCGGGGTAAGGGCGTTGTTTCGTTGCCGGAACTGAGAAAGGGAAAGATCGGTTTGGTAGTAGCCACTCAGATTGCGCGGGTAGTGGAACCGGGAAGCACGCTGCCTGGCTGGCATTCTCCGGAACAGGCCTGGGCACAGAGCCAGGGACAATTAGCCTGGTATAAAACAATGGAACAGCAGGGTGAGATGATACAGATCGCTGACAGATCACAGCTGGAAAAACATCTTAGACTTTGGGAAGACGATGATATCGCAGATGCCGGCAAACCGGTAGGATTTATACTAAGCCTGGAAGGCGCTGACTCGCTGGTAGACCTATCCTATTTGGAGAAAGCCTATGGCGATGGTTTGCGGGCGCTGGGTCCTGCACACTACGGACCGGGGCGTTATGCCGGTGGAACGGGTACAACAGGGCCATTGAACGGCAAGGGGATAGAGCTGCTGAAAGAAATGGACCGGCTGCATATGATACTGGACGTTACGCATTTAACAGATGAAGCCTTCTGGCAGGCGATGAAGTTGTACAAAGGGCCGGTTTGGGCCAGTCATCACAACTGTCGCTCCCTGGTACAGCACCAGCGGCAGTTAACTGACGATCAGATAAAAGTGTTGATAGAAAGGAACGCGGTGATAGGCGGTGCGTTGGATGTTTGGATGCTCACCAACGGGTGGGTGCGGGGTGTTTCCGATCCGGTGAAAGACGGAGTGCCGCTGGCGGCCCTGGTAGACCACTACGATCACATCTGCCAGCTGGCGGGAAATTGTAATCATATAGCCCTGGGTACCGATCTGGACGGGATGTATGGCAAAGAGCAGTCACCCTATGACCTGGAAACAATTGCTGACGTGCAGCAGTTGGACGGGCTACTGCAGCAGCGGGGTTATTCCGATGCTGCTATACAACAGGTATTTCATGGCAACTGGCTGCGGATACTCCGCGATGCCTGGAGGTAGCGCTAAGTAGGTACTGTAGCGGAATGTGTGCAAATGGTTTGCGGTAGGTTGTTTTATTTTAGTGGTAACCCAATCAACCGTTACTCTCTTAACCACATTCTTAACCCAACCCTCCAATTTTATGAGCAAATACATTCTCACCTTTCTATTGGTAGGTACTACCATCTTCACGGCCTGTAAAAAAGAACAGGCAGGCACTACAACTGACAACACGCTTCCCGCTGCTGAAAAAGTACAGGCAGCCTCTCATCAGGACCAAGTACTGACCCCCGCCGGCTGGGTGCATAAATCAAAAGTACATCACGTACAAACAGGCGAATACCTGAGCGGAGAAGGTAACCGGCTTCGCCAATACGATCGCCAGGGTAAAATGGTGGCCGATTACGGCGCTATCGTACAACAAAACAACGGCGTTCCTTTTATCAACAACAATGCAAAAACAGGAAAAGACAGGTTCCCGCTGGGTTCCGGCTGGATCACCTACACTTATTGGACCAACACTTCCGCCACACCCATTTCGTATTTTAGTACCAGCTGGGTAGTGCCACCGGCACCGGCTGTCAACTCCGGTCAAACCATCTTCCTGTTCAACGGGTTACAAAATTCCGGGAATATTCTGCAGCCGGTATTGCAATGGGGACCATCTGCCGCTGGTGGTGGCAACTACTGGGCCATCGCTAACTGGTACGTAGGGGATAACTCCGTGTTTAGTAACCTGATCCGTGTTGCCCCTGGTACAAATCTGCAAGGTATTATGAGCCTGGTAAGTGGCAGTGGCAGCTATTATAGCTATACTTCCGCTTTCACCGGTTATCCTTCCATTACGCTTACGGTTAACAGTATTCCCAAACTTTACTGGGCTGCTGAGTCAATGGAAGCCTATGGAGTGGTAACCTGCTCCAACTATCCTAATACTGCTAAAACAAGACTGAGTGGTATTGAGCTGAAGGTAGGTACTGCACAGGCGCCGTTGTCCTGGACAGTAGCGAATGACATCACCGATTGTGGTCAACACTCTACCGTGGTGACACCCGGAACACCTAATGGTATCGTGGATATTTATTATTGATAACAGTCTTAAACGGTACAGGGTTATGAAACCTTGCAGGTTTAAAGCCTGCAAGGTTTTCGTTTTTACTTATCGATAAACGGAAGTATTAATCCCGTTAGTTTGGCTGTTTCCATCATCAGGCTTACGTGGGTAACGCCTGGCAGGATGGCCAGTTGTGATTTGGGTAGCCCCTCCAGATCACCGCATACACCACCCCCCATGAGATGGTAGGTGTGGGCGGTATACTGAAGGTCCGACCCGTCGTTATCTCCCATAATCAACAGCGTAGGAGGTAAGTGTTTGATGTGATCATCTCCCAGATCAAAATCCTTTCCTTCCAATATCATCAGCTTTTTAATGAAAGCTGCCCAATGCGAAGGGTCTGGCGCCAGCGCGTCATAGGCTTGTTTCAGCGGTGTCTGGGCCAGGGTTTCCGGTGTCAGTCCTTTGATAGCTTGTTGCACCTGTGGCAACCAGCCCGCCGTTTTGTACACCCCGGAAATAATAATAAGTTTTTTGATCATCTCCGGATGGGCAATAGCCAGTTGATAGGCTATGGTACCGCCTAAACTATAGCCTACCACATCCGCCTGTTTGATGTTCAGATAGTTTAGCAGTCCGGCTACATCGCCTGCCAGTCCTTCGTAGGAATAGGCCCGGTCGATGTCCGCCGTCCGGCCATGTCCCTGCATTTCCAGGGCAATTACTTTGTGGGATTTGGATAAGGCCGGGATCAGCTGGCCCCAGTTCATGCCGATGTTCATAAAACTGCCATGAATCAATACCAGCGGCGTGCCTTCTCCATAGGTTTCATAATAGAGTTTTAAACCGTTAACAGGCGCATATCCGGAGGTGGTTGGTTTTTGCTGTGCGTAAGAGGTGGTCATGGTAAACAGGATCAGGGTGAGCAGTAGCAGGATGTTTTTCATGATGTTCATTTTTGTTGATACAAACATACATCGCCTGCTCAAAACCGGACATGGGCAAATACGACAATCAGGAGGCATTTTAGGACTACCCCTGTTGCAAATATAAAGGCGTTGGATTAACTTTAGTTACCCATTTTAACCAGGCACGTTATGAGAAAAAATCTGCTGTTTTTATTTATTGTGTCCACTTTTTCAATGATAGCCAGGGGCCAGGCTGCCGAAATAGATTCCCTGATACACCGTACGAACCGCCTGGGCCTGTTTAACGGCAATGTGCTGGTGGCCGATCATAACAAGGTACTGTATAAAACAGCCATCGGTTTTGCTGATCCGGGAAGTAAAATACCACTCACCCTGCAACATCGCTTTCATATCGGGTCTATCGCAAAGGAGTTTAACGCGGTGGGTATCATGATGCTGAAAGCGCAGGGGAAACTGAAGCTGGAGGATAAAGTGTCGGCGTATATACCCGGGCTGCCGGCCTGGTCCGATTCTGTCAGTATCCTGCACCTGTTACAGTATACCAGCGGCTTGCCGGACCTCAATTGGAAAACGGTCCACTCAGATGCCGATATTATGCAGGACCTGAGAGACAGACAGCAGCTGCTTTTTACACCAGGGAGTAACTATTTGTACAGCAACAATTGTGTGTTCCTGCAACGCCGGATTATTGAGAAAATCACCGGCATGCCTTTTAATACGTTTGTGGAGCAACAATTATTGCGGCCCTGCGGGATGAATGCTGCTGTGGTAGATCCTACGGAGAAGGATACACCGATCGCCATCGCTTTTAATAATGAACGCCAGGCCGATCCCCTGATCTTAGCTATATCCGGGTGGACGGCCGTAACGGCAGATGATTTCTACCAATGGTCCAATGCTATCAACACTTTTCGTTTGCTGTCTCCTGCAGATACCAGGACAATACTCTACCCCTCCGGCCCCAACAGACAATCCGGATTAGGAGGAGGGGAGATGGCAGAGGATCATATTACGCGGCATATACATGATGGCTCCGCACTGCGCTATAACGCGCTGCTGGTGAGTGATCCGCCCCGGGGACGCACGGTTATCCTCCTGACGAATAACAAACAGGGAAACCTATACGAAATCAATACCGCCATACAGGCTATTCTCGACGGGAAACCTTATCAGCAGCCTAAAAAACCGGTCGTGGATCTTTTTAACGGAAAACTGGACCAGCTCAATGCTCAACAGGCATTAACACTATATCAACAATTAAAAAGCCGCCATGCCGGGGAGTATAATTTTGACAATGAGTCGGCGCTCAATAACCTGGGCTATTATTATATGAATCATAACCGGCTGGATGATGCCATTATTATCTTCACCCGCAATACCCGGCTTTTCCCCGCTTCCGGCAATGTTTTCGACAGCCTTGGTGAAGCGTATTATAAAAAAAATGACAAAAAGAATGCGTTGCGTTATTATAAACGTGCATTGGCGTTAGATTCAACGAATACTACGGCCAGGCAGATTGTTACAGCGTTGAGCGGGGAGTAATACTTGATTGTCACATCGCTTAGAGCTATCCTTTATCAGGCTGTTCTCCGGAAAGGAATTATTTACTGACTGGAACCTGATGTTGAGGGTCCGGTTCTCTTGGCACAGTTGACAGGCATATAACATTCTCTTTGAGAAGAAGGTCGATCATCGAAAGAATAGTAGTATCCAGATCAGCAGGAACGTTGTTTTTGTATTTGCCGGCTATGAAGTTCACATATTCGTTAATGGTTTGTTTGCCTGTTGCATCCAGAAAAATCATCTGAGGCCAGGGATCCATCGTGATCACCCGGGGAGCGGTGTTGTCAATGATAGTGATATTATCGTTGTTGCCACGGAGCCATTGCCTGGTGCGATAAAAGTATTGATCCTTTAACGGTGAATGATAAAGCGCTTCAAAATTAGGTACCACTGGCTTAGCTTTCTTAAAGAAATTCAATTTCATAGGTAAATATATAGGTTGCTCACTTGTTTGAACTAAAGATACAAACAAATTTTTCCCTTATTATTTATTGCTGTTTTCACCAAAATAACGCAAAATGATCTTACTGATGGTATCCGCCTCATTTAACACCATCAGGTGACCACCGCCCTTAATGCGGTAATCAGGATGTACCAGTTTGCTGGTAATAACCCTGTCGGCAGTTCCATGTATTTGAATGGTTCTTTCTGGCGCTTCTTTGTTATCCCAATGAGCAATACTTTTCAATGCCCAACGGAAAAAGGCAACGTCGGTGTCCAACAGTAAATGGGTGAGCGCTTTTTTGTCGTTGGGAGAGCGTGCTCCAAAATAACGAAACGTCAGGAAGTTGGTGTGTTTTATCAGTCCGCTGGGGATGAGCCGATAAAGCCCTAACCGCATAAAGAAAAATTGCCTTTTGTTCAGTTCGCTTTTTGTTTTTACGGAAGAGAGCAGGACCATCTTTTTTACGTTGATCAGTTTGGATACCTCTACGGCGATGATGCCGCCGAAAGAAAGTCCGATTATATAAGGATTCTCCACCGTAATCTGGCTTTTTATTCTTTCGGCATACTGTGTTATATTTTCACTGGGTAATGCCGGAACCCAGTTAATGTACACTTTATGGTAACCCGGAAGATCCAGGTTCATAAAAATGGTTGAGTCTGCTCCAAGGCCACTAAAAAAATAAATGGTTTTTTGTTTGTCCGCCGTTGTATCGGGGTGATTTTGAGTGTATCCTGTTAAGCTACTGAATAACAATAAAATACAAATGATCGCTTTCACACTTTGTGCCATAAGTTTCCGCGCTACACAAGATTATAAACGTAGCAGTTGGCGATATTACCAAAAAAGTGCCATAACGCTCCTCAGGAGGATTTTTATCCTCCTGCCTTGTTCCTGAAAATTTTCTTTAGACTATAAAGCAAGCTCATGGTTATACAAAGCGGACATACGCCGAAACGAAAAAAAGTGAGGGCGGCTTTCCTATACCAGGGAAGTTGAGCGGGAATAACAGGACAGCTCTTCCCATCGCCTTCAAATTCTTTAATTCCCCAAATGTTGACAGCTGTTTTCATATTGAATTTTTTTAGCCGAAGAAATGATAAAGACAAATACCGGTTAATCCTAAGAAGAGCATGCAGAGAATAATTTTTGTTTTCGTTGACATAATAAAATGATTTGTCTGTTAATACCGGTGCT
Source organism: Chitinophaga qingshengii (assembly GCF_014529935.1). Classification (GTDB taxonomy): domain Bacteria; phylum Bacteroidota; class Bacteroidia; order Chitinophagales; family Chitinophagaceae; genus Chitinophaga; species Chitinophaga qingshengii. The sequence goes on along the minus strand of NZ_JACVFC010000001.1, from coordinate 950,516 downwards.
TTCGAATCATCACCCGGAATCAACCGAAAATACCGGCAGGCGAAAATATTCGGGCGGTATTCGAGGTAATATCCTATCTTTAGCCGATTACAGGCTCCTGCCCCTGCTTCTTCTGATTTAGTCTGGATAATCTCTTTTCTTCCTCAGTCCTCGCTTCCAGCGGCCATATTCTTCATATTTAAAACTTTTACGCTATGAATATTTTCGTTGGCAATTTGAGTGATCTGACAAACTGATTAACCGCCTGTCAGCTTTGGTTTGACAGGTTTATAAGATAGTCGGTTCCATTTTTATATAGAAAAATTACGCAATTGTGCGATTTAACTAAAACAGGTTGTTATGGGAGAATCTTTTTCCAAGAAAGAAAACAGAAATAAAAAGGCAAAAGCGAAAGAGAATAAGGCACAAAGAACGCAGGAGCGCAAATTGAATAACAACAAAGGGAAGGGCCTGGAGGATATGCTGGCCTACGTTGATGAAAATGGGAATCTCAGTGCCTCTCCTCCCAGGGAAACAAAGAGGGCTGAAATAGAGGCGAAGGATATCCAAATTGGCGCTACGCCCCGGCCTGCAGAAGACCCTGTCAGAACAGGGACTGTCTCATTCTTTAACCATTCAAAGGGATTTGGATTTATTGTGGATGATAAATCCGGGGAAGACATATTCTTTCATATGAATGACTTATTGGAGGCAGTGAGGGAGAAAGATAAGGTGACGTTTCTCCGCGACAGGAATGCTAAAGGTTACTTTGCAGCATCGGTAAAGAAAGCGGGTCCCAAGCCCTGATATTTTAAGATAATACTTCAGTATTGTTCATAAGCCAGTTAACAAGATTTCCGCCTGTTGTGCCGGAAATTTTGTTAACTGGCTTTTCTGTTGATATTTTCAGGAGATAGTCATCTGTTGCTTGGGAATGTAAGCCAATTTGATCACTTTCAAAGAATTGAGCAGTTTGATGATATAAAATACCGGATCAATCTCGAACCAGCGTTGTCCAAAATTAACGGAAGAAGGATGTTTATGGTGATTGTTGTGATAGGATTCGCCTAACATCAACACGTCAACGAACAATAGATTCATAGCGGTGTTCCGTAGTTTGAAATTAATGTAGCCATATTTGTGTGCAAACCAGTTAACAATCGCTCCGTGAAAAGCACCCATTGAAATCACGATCGGCAATAGTAAATACTGATAAGGATTGGTTGCGAAAACAATAAAGAAAAGGATATACCCTGCTACCCACATAAGCCTGGAAAAAGTACTGTTGGCGAACCTGTCAAAAGCGCCCCAATCAGGAAGGTTTTTGGTGTATCTGGCCTCTACTTCCACTTTATTGTGGAGTATCTGCTGATAGGCAGTTCTGGTTCCCCACATCATGGCGAATATATTTGACGAATTGGAAGGGGAATGGGGATCCAGTTCCGTGTCTGTATGCGCATGATGCAGCCTGTGCATGATGGCATAAGCCCTGGGACTCATATAAGAGGAGCCTTGCGTAATATAGGTGAAGATGAAGAAAAATTTTTCCCATCCTTTACTCATGGTAAAGGCCCCGTGTGCGGCATACCGGTGTTGAAAGAATGTTTGTGAAAATAGTGACAGATACCACAAAGCGGCAAAAAAAATAAAAATGGCCATACTTGAAATTTTGATAGAAGCGAGGAATAAATCTCAAATATGCCAGGAGAATAGATGGAAATATAAAGCGCTGTCCGGTAATATATTTAGTTCAGTTAAAAGTACTACTTTAATTGTTAACAAAGTGGTAAAAGGAAATAACCTCCTTTTTTCGCTTTCACGCACTGGATGAGCAATTTATGGGAATACGCCTATGATGCAGGTAACAGTGTTAAACCATTTGTAATCGGAAATGTTACTTTATCAGTTTTACACCTTCAAAAAACCATGACATATGAAAAACCCAATGGAATCCACCATTATCAGTGCCATCAGTGAAACCGCCGGTATCCCGGCAGGTAACATCTCTCCTGATCATTCTTTTCAGGATCTGGAGGGAATGAATTCCATCCTGGCTGTTCGGCTGATGTCCAGGCTGCAACAGAAGCTGGGGGTAGAGGCTAATCTGAACGACCTGAATCCCGGAATGACCATCAGTGAACTGGCCAATTATTTTGAAAATAAGCGTAAGTAGTTTTTACGAGGTATTGTCATCTCCCATTTTGAGGTAACATGCTCCGGTCTACTATTGAATCAAACGGAGCAGGGTATACGAAAACCGGGAGGTTTTTTATGTAAATTTGGAAAGATAATAGGGGCGGCCATTGCCGCTTTTGTAAAGCAGTTGCGGGGACACTGACATCATCCGTATGCATGTAAACTTATCAAGTGTTTTGCCGGAAATACCGGAAAAATTGAACGGATATAGCCCTTTATGACTTAAAATAGGCTAAAAGTGGTTATTTTCGTACCTGTTTGCAAAAAAGATATTCATTGTTTTTTAGAATACATTTACGAAACCAGCCATGTCTCAAATGCCTTTGAAAAATCACAACGATAGGAAAAAGGCCTTGGGGGAGGCTATTATTATCATTTGGTAAGAAAATATAAGTACTGCATGCAAATTTCATTGAAAGCAATATTGTTATTGATATTGCCGTTAGCCAGCTTCGCACAGAAAACCGTTGTACCCGGACACCCAGACATTAACACCTCCCGGTTAAAAACCGGCAAATCAATGTACCGGATTTACTATGTAAAAAATCAACAGTGGGAAAAGAAAGGAACTTTTGTCAACGACCTGACTATCTCGGGTAATGAGATCAAATTTGCAACGGACTACACCGACGAAAAAGATAAATGGTTTAAAAGCAGGGTATCTGTAGCCGATGCAAAAACGTTTAGCCCGGTTAGTTATAAGTATAAAGGTTTAAAAGGCTCGATCGATCTGACTTTCGGCAGTCAGGTTACCGGTCAGGACTTGACTGGTGGCAAAACCCACGCATTAAAGATAAAGGCCCCCGGAAAGTATTTTGATTTTAACGTATCAGAAATTCTTTTTACCACATTGCCCCTGGAAGCAGGGTATAAGGCGATGATACAGGAATTCTATTATGGTACCAGTGCTAGTCCCGACAGTGTGGTGTCCAATTACATCATCAAAGACGTAAAGAGTTATATCTTTTATTCGAATAAAACCGGTAAACATGAAAGCTGGTTGGTGAACGTACTGGAAGAGAGTACCGGAGCTGTGTATGCCTATATCATCGATAAGAAAGATCGCAGGATCTGGCAACGGGAGATGCCCGTAGGCGGCGGAACGGTAGAAATTTGTGTGGATGAGGAGCTGGACTATCAGCCTATTGCCAGCAAGTTCGACAAAGCGGAAAATCTGAGAAAAACAGAGAATGGGAACAGCGTTATTATGGGTGTTGCCTTCGCAAGGGATCACGCCGGTACCGGAAGACAGCTGGTGAATATCAACAGGGCACAGTTTGCGCCCAAAGGCACGGTGGTCTCTATTATTCCCAATTCAGCGTATCTCGAAGAATGGAAAGAAGTGAACCGGAAAATACGGAAACGCAAAAAGGTGTCCGAAGTACCCATTGATCCTAACGTTGCCGACTGTATTAAGAGAACGACCGTGTATGATGACAAAGGGCATTTTGAATTCACCAATCTGATGCCGGGAGAGTATATCTTATTCACTTCCTTTGGATATACGCACCGCTATTCTTACTCCTATTATGCAGGAACATCGAACCTGGTGCATCCAAGTGGAGCCGTATTGTCATCCACGCCTATTTATAATTCGGCCAATGGATCTTCCGGTGCAACAGCGGAAATAGAAACAACCGTGACCATCCGGAAAGATGGTGATAAATTGGATGTTAAACTGAAAGATGTGCGTTAAAGCCTGTCAAATAAAACACTACATAAAAAACTTCAACTGGTTTTCGGTTGAAGTTTTTTATTTTGTTTGATGCTGTATGCAGGGCAGCCGGAATGACTTCCTGATTTTATAGCTATCTTCGCCATTATGATAGATTTATCTCAGATCCGTTATGTCACGTCTTTTCAGGATCTTGTTGCCACGCCATTTCAGGGAGAAATCAACGCAATGTGCTGGGCGCGTAAACTAACAGGCGATTTTGGGGAGATTGTTCAAAAGATAAGGCAAAGCGGCAATATAACGGAAGTTGAACCTACGGAACTTCATGCACTTCAGTTGAGTGAACAAGGGCAGCTAGCCCGTGAAATACTGTTAAACGACCTGGAAACATTGAAAGCGCATGGAGCATCACCGGTGCTGAATCTGATCAATCACTATGATCAGGATGATACCTTTTTTCCGACTGATGTGTATTCCTATCACGTAGATCGCTCTCCTGTACCAACCGATACTTTTTTATGTACCTACTACGGTGAGCCCAGTGACATATTGCCCAATTCACAGGCCCAACAAAAAGTGCTTGTTCCGGAAATACGTGCTAAGCTCCAAAAACTATATGATGGACCAGCTGAAGGTTTTGACGTATTCTTAAGTGAACATTTCTTTGATCTGCACTATCAGGCTACTCCTGATGCACATCCGATCAGCTTAGGTCTGGGTAATCTATGGCGGCTTGCGGTAGACCATCCTGAAAGTAAGGTGCTTCCCTGTGTTCACCGGGCGCCCAGGGAAAAGCCCGGTGAGCGCAGGTTGTTGCTGATTTGTTGAAATAGTTCAGGAATTGATTATCAACTTTGCCATGGATCATACGAGCCGAAGGCCCACGTATAACCTTCAGGGTCTTTAACGGAATACCCTTTCCCACCATACGGTTTGTCTTCGAGTGGTAGGACAATGTTAGCCCCCTGTTGTTGTGAATGCTGATAGTGCTCGTCAATATCTTCCACAAAAACAATGATCTCTACTGTGCTGGCGCCCGTTTGTTGAGGCGATTTACACAAATCGGGATATCCGTAGTCTTCAGCAGAAGAAAGCATAACACCTCCATTACCCAAAACCAGATGCGCGTGAAGAATTTTTCCGTCTTCTCCGGGTATGACCAGCTTCTTTTTAAACCCAAAAGTCTGACAGAGCCATGCTATCATTTCGGGAGCATGATGATAGAGTAATCCGGGTGTAATTGTCGGGAAATTTCTATGCATGATCTACATTTGTTTTCTGATACGGATGATCATGTGAACGTATCGCATTATTAATAATCTGATATATTTTTGCCAACGCAGCCAGATTGGTTTTCTGAAGAAAGGTTATCAAAAATTCGGCCGGGCTGTCTTCTCCAATGAGCCTTGCATTCCATGTAAAGAAAGGAAAATAGATGGTAATAAAAAAGCCTTACAACTTCATGTTGTAAGGCCGCAGAAAATTTACCAACCGAATCGAATTAATAAACTGCCGTCAGACACAAGGGTTCTTTCAACCAGGAATCTTTTTTTCATCCATTGTCTCTTGTTTTTAAAGACTGCTTTCCAATTTGGATGATTGGTGAATTTTGACTTCTCTGGTTTATCTGTCCCGTCATCTTCATATAGAAAGTAGGGGAACGGCTTTTCGCAGCAGCCCCTATAGAAATTAGCGTGCCATTTGCAATATGGACAAATAGCGTAGATATTCTTTCTGATAAGATTATAGGTCCGGCGATGGTCAGTTTCTTTTAGAAGCGTTTGTTTTTTCACTTGTAAACACAATTGGTGTTACAAGGCATCAAATATCTTTTTCATAACAGATATTTAGGAGAGGATAATAGATAAAAATAAAAAAAGGATAGTTGAAAACTATCCTTTTTTTCGTCGGGACGACTAGATTCGAACTAGTATCCTTGTGCCCAATGCAAGAGATTATTTTCTGTATAAAATCATTATCACATCACCTGAAAAAGCAAAATCGCCGGGAATCATTCCCGAAACCTTAATGCCGAGATCAAATTCACTTTTAGGAAACACGGAATAGATATTATCAGAGGAAGAAAATTTAGCTGTCGCAGCGCTTGCAGAGGAAATTACAGCACTGTTGTTGATAGGAGCATTATCAGTGAAGTTGTACAGTTCTACTTTAGTTTTACTATTAACATCACCTCCGCTATTTCTTCCTCCCCACGGAGCAGCGAACATGATAATAGAATCTACGCCAGGATAGTTTTTTATGTTAAACCTGGGAAGCGCTATTGCAGTCTGTGTTACAGCAATAGGTACGGGATAGGTAACATAACTGGCAGACACTCCGCCCAATTTTAGTATGACTTGTTTGTCCGAAATAGCATTACTTCCATTACATACATAGTGAGTATTCTCAACCTCGCCGGCATCTAGAATGTTATTGCCATTTTTATCAATACCACTCTTCACAACCAAACCGCCGTTTTCACATTTTTCGCTTGGAGGAACAGTCTGTACATCTAGCAGACTTTTTAAGCCGATAGGACCTTCCGGGCCTTGGGTACCATCTTTTTTGCAGGAGAAAACCAACAAGGTGCCAACTGCTATTAATGCCGGAATGGTGGGATACTTGAATATTTTCATAGCTACAGTGGATTAAGGATAAATAATAAAAAGCCTGAGAAATTTTCTCAGGCTTTTTCTGTTTCGTCGGGACGACTAGATTCGAACTAGCGACCCCTTGCACCCCATGCAAGTGCGCTACCGGGCTGCGCTACGTCCCGAAACTTTTTCCGGTGTGTTTCCCGTTTGACGGGGATGCAAAAGTAGGTAATTATTTGATTTAAAAAAATATTGCGTTCACTTTTTTTGAAAAATCTCTGGTTAACTGGTTGGTTGTCTTTACAAAACAATGTACGAATAACGAATATTAATATAAATATAATTCATATTTAAGCTGATAAATAGCTATTTAGCTTTGGATGCTTTTAACAGCAACTTGCCTGCTTTCCGGATAAGGTAAACCGCGATAATCAACATCAACACTATAAAAATAATATGCTGTGTGAGATGTAACTTCTTCAAAAGCCTTGTCAGCTGTTGATGAAAGAAGATACCCAGTAACATATATACGACCGTATAAAACAGGGTGGCGGCGCCATTCACGAGGAAAAACAGCTTCCAGCGGATATGCGACAACGCGGCTATCACCGGACTGAAAAAACGCAACTGAGGTATCATGGCGGTGATCAATAACGTTCTGACGGCATGTTTCTTCAGCTGTTCCTGTACCCGGTCTACCAGTTGGGTATTGAGCTTGTCGAATAGTTTCTGTGTAAAATGACTACCCTTCATCGACAGATAAAACAGCGCATTATCCAGCGTCAATAGCCCTGCAAGCGCTGCCGCACCGCAAAGAAAAGGGTTAAGGCCGGTGTGTATTGCGATATACCCCGTACTCATCAGTGAAATCTCTTCCGGTATGGGCGTGAACTGCTCTATAATGGCAAACCAGAGGAAAACGCCCAGATAGGAGAGGTGTTCAATGTAAACCGCAATATTGGTGTATTCCATTTTTAGTCTTTCCTGGAACCCCTTGATATCAGGAAGATAATGAGTCCCACTACAATAGCTACGATAATAATACCGGTCCACACGCCGGCTTTAAAAATACCGCCAATCACTTCGCAGCTGCTCATCAATACTGCCATCATGGCAAACAAAAGATAGGTGAACTTTTTCATGGATACTTTTTAAATGAACGCGTTACATATCCCGTACCAAAAAATATTTGCATTTGTCAGAATAATTGCACAGCTTTAGTTAACTCAACCAAAATTGTATGAATACAGGGAAAGCAGTACGCGCGGACCTGAAAGTGGTGCCTTCCCATTCCTCACTTTGGGGACGCCTGCTGGAGGGAGATCGCCACGCCTTCGCTGAAATATATGAAGCCCATATCGATCACCTGTATCATTATGGCATGCATTTCTGCCGCGATCATGAAAGGGTCAACGATAATATCCAGGACCTGTTTCAGGACCTCTGGCTCACCCGGGAGCATCTCAGCCCCCAGGTGCAGCACATCCGTTATTACCTTATCAGTAGCCTGCGCCGTCGCCTGCTGCGCTCCCTGCAACGGGACCGCCGCTGGCAACACCGCGATTCCTGGGATGGCTTTGAGTTTGAATTCACCACACCCAAGGAAAACCAGCTGATCTTGGAAGAAACGGCCGCTGAACAAAAAAAACTACTGCAGGCCGCTCTCGCTAACCTCACCCGCCGCCAGCGGGAGGCCATCTATCTTCGCTTTTATCAGAACCTCAGCTACAACGAAGTGGCGGGCATCATGTCCATGCAGGTGGATTCTGTATATAATACCATCTCTAAAGCCATCGCTATCCTGAAGAAAAATCTCCCTTTCCCCTTGCTGCTATTGTTTTTAGGGAGATGAACACATTTTTTTTGAAAAAACTGATGAGAAAAGACCCACTTCCTGCTCTTTAGTAAAAAGACTGCCACTTGGCCCGTAAAGATTATTTATCATACACCGCCCGCGACTTTGCGTTGGACGAAGATTTCCAGCAATGGGTACTGCAACCGGCCACCCGGAATGTGTTCTGGGAACGATGGCTGCAACAGCACCCGGAAAAGGAAGCTGATATCCGCGAAGCCCGGCAACTGGTGCAAAACATACGCTTTACTCCGTATCAGCTCTCTGCAGGGCAGAAGGAAGCGCTGTGGGATGCGATCTGCGGCGGCCTGGAAGACGAAGCGCCATCGGCTCCTAAAACACGGTCAAACTGGTGGCAGCTCTGGAAATATGCGGCAGCGGTACTATTCGGCATGCTCATCGCCGGCGGCTGGTGGTGGTGGCAAACGGAACATACACCGGCTATCCTCAGCGCGCATACCCGCCTGGGAGAAGTGAAGACATTGTTGCTGCCCGATAGCTCGGAAGTAACACTCAACGCCAATTCCCGCCTGTTATACGCGGGAACCGACGGCAAGCCAAGAGAGGTATGGCTCGATGGGGAAGCCTTCTTCCATGTAAAACATACCCGCTCCAATCAAAAATTTATCGTTCATACCTATGACAACGTCAATGTGGAAGTGCTGGGCACTCAGTTTAATGTCAACAGCGCCGGCAAAGAAGTAGTGGTGGTACTGCAGCAGGGAAAGATATTATTGCATATCGAAGGCCATAACACCTCCCTCGCCCTGCAACCCGGAGAAATGGTGCGGTACAGCAAACAGGACGGCGATTTTACGAAAAGCAGCGTTAACGCCGACCAGTACGTGTCCTGGCATACAGGCCGCCTCACGATGGAGGATTATTCCCTGGCAGATGCTGCTGCCTTTATGGAACGGGTATTCGGCAAAACCATCATCGTACAGGATACCCAACTGCTGAAATATAAAGTATCAGGCTCTATGCCTATTGTCTATAATGCCGATACCATGCTGGTACAGCTGGAAAAGGTTTTCCGAATGAAATTCAACCAAAAAGGCGACGAAGTCTGGATTCAAAAGAAATAAAACCCGCGTAAAAGGCAGGCCACCTTTTACCCGAAAACCAAAGTCTAATTATTAATCGTCAAAACCCGTTCACATGAAAAGAGGTTTACGTGTGGCGTTATTGCCCTCTTTAGCCCTGTATTTCCTGTTTCAATCGGTTGCGGGCCAGGCACTGGCTGCCGGCAACCACTCCACGGCCGCTCTTAAAAAAACGAGCGACCAGCCTGACGAGTCTTCCCTGAAAGATGTACTGCACCTGATAGAAGAACGCTTCAACGTTTCTATTGCCTACAAAAGCAACCTGGTGAAAAGCAAACGGGTACAGGTAACCGTCACCAGCTGCCAGACAGCGGAAGAAGCGCTCCAAAAAGCATTGGCGCCATTTAACCTGCATTTCGAAAAACTCAGGGATCACTTTTACATGATCACGGAGAAAACACCGGTCCCCACGCCGGCAACGTCTTCAACTCTTCTGCAACACCGGCCGGTGAAAGGAACGGTAAAAGATGAAAAAGGTAATCCTATCGCGGGAGTAACCGTCCGCATCCCCGGTACCAGTATCGGCACCGTTACCAACGCTGACGGAGTGTACACCATCTCTGTTCCGGGTAAAAGCGATGACCAGCTGGAGGTGACTTTCATCGGTTTTGAAACACAGCGTATAGCCGTCGGCGATAGACAGCTGGTGAACTTCATCCTGAAAGAAGGGGCCAGCGCACTGAATGAAATCGTGGTGACCGGCTATACCACCCAGAAGAAAAAAGACCTCACCGGAGCGGTCGCGGTGGTGAACATCGAACAGCTGAACCGTCAACCGACGGCACAGGTGACTGAACAGCTGCAGGGACAAGCCTCCGGCGTTACGGTCATCGGTTCGGGACAGCCTGGGGAAGCGCCGCAAATAAGAATCCGCGGCGTGAATACCTTCGGCTCCAACTCACCCCTGTACGTGGTGGATGGGGTACCCACCACCGATATCGCTGACCTCAACCCCAACGATGTGGCCAGCCTTCAGGTACTGAAAGATGCCGGCGCTGCTTCTATCTACGGCGCCCGCGCTTCCAACGGCGTGATCGTAATCACCACCCGCAGAGGCTCCGGTAAAGTATCGGTGCATTACGACGGATACTACGGCCGCCAATACCCGAAAACCGGGAACGTCTGGAATACCCTCGATCCTGCTGAACAGGCACAGCTGCGCTGGATGGCCTATACCAACTCCGGCCTGAATCCGCATACGCCCCAGTATGGTAACGGCACTGCACCGGTCATCCCGGACTATATCACACCGGACGGCGCTAAAGAAGGCGATCCGGCGGTAGACCCTTCAAAGTATTATGTTAACCCCAACTTTACTGATCAGAACGACTATAACAATTTTTACCGCATCACCCGCGCCAACAAAACGGGTACCAACTGGTTCCGCGAAATCTTCCGGCCAGCTCCCATCACCAGCCACAACGTGGCGGTGAGCGGTGGGGGTGATCGTGGTAACTATCTCTTTTCCCTCAATTATTTTAATCAACAGGGTACTTTGCTGAACACCTATCTGAAAAGATATACCATCCGTTCCAATACCCAGTACAACATCACAGATCATATCAGAGTGGGGGAAAATCTCGCTTTTTCGATGACGGAAAACCCAGCTGTGGAAATTAACACCTCCGACGCGGCCATCGGCCACGCCATGCGCGAACAAAGCATCATACCGGTGTATGATATCAAAGGCAATTTTGCTGGCTCCTGGGGCGACGCCCTCGGAGATGCCAACAACCCGGTGGCAATGCAGGTGCGCACAAGAAACAACAAAGGCCTTAACACCCGTTTGTTTGGTAACATCTACGGAGAAGTGGACTTCCTGAAATACCTCACCTTCCGCACCAGCTTCGGTGGTGAGATCTATTCCGGGTGGTCCCACTCCTTCACTTACCCCCAGTATGAAAACAAGGAAAACAATACTTCCAATTCTTACACGGAAGGTTCCAACAACGGTCACAGCTGGACCTGGACCAACACGCTGACCTATCACCAAAACTTCAATAAAATCCATGACCTGAAAATTGTGGCAGGCACGGAAGCATTCGATAGCCGCAAACGCTCTGTCGGCGGTACTACGAAAGATTATTTTACATTCGATCCCAACTTCCCGGACCTCAGCACCGGTACGGGTACGCAAACAAACTACAGCAACCGCGAACAGGAAGGCCTGTACTCTCTGCTGGGCCGCGTAGACTACGCCTTCCGCGATAAATACCTGGTCAGCGCTACCATCCGCCGAGATGGATCTTCCAAATTCATCAATAACCGCTTCGGCTGGTTCCCCGCTGTCACTGCGGGCTGGCGCGTTTCAGAGGAAGCCTTTATGAAACCGCTCACCTGGATCAGCGACCTGAAAGTACGCGGTGGCTGGGGTATCATGGGCAACCAGTTAAACCTCAGCGTCAACAACGGGTACTTCCTCTATGGTGGCAAACGCAGCGCTACCTATTACGACCTGGCCGGTACCAATAACAGCCTCATGGCCGGTTTCTCAGGTATGCAGATCGGTAACCCAGACGCTAAATGGGAAAGCGATGTGAACGCCAACATCGGTATCGATGCGTCCCTGTTCAAAGGTGAACTGGACTTCTCTGTCGATTATTACCGCAAGGATATCAAAGACCTGCTCTATAACCCGGAACTGCCAGGCCTCGCCGGTACGGCCGCCCAGCCGTTTGTGAACATCGCGCAAATGAAAAACCATGGCTTCGATTTCTCCATCGGTTGGCATAAGGACCTCGGCAAAAAACTGAAGCTGAATATCAACGGTACCTTCACGACCTATAAAAATGAAATCATGAAGATCGCCGACGGGGTAGATTACTTCGATGCCGATGATGCCCGCCGCTTTGAAGGCAATAACATCATCCGTAACATGGTCGGTCAACCGGTATCTTCTTTCTTCGGTTACCAGATCGAAGGTTTCTGGAACAGTGCCCAGGAACTGACCGATGCCAACGACAAAGTGAAAAAAGCGACCAACGACCCGGACGCTTTTTACCAGGAGGGAGCAGGAGTAGGGCGCTTCCGCTATAAAGATGTGAACGGTGACGGCCGCATTACGCCGGAAGACCGTACCGTACTCGGCAATCCCAACCCGGACTTCACCTATGGCATCAATATCGGCGTGTCATACAAAAACTTCGACTTCAGCATTTTCCTGTTCGGCACACATGGCAACCAGATATGGAACAACGTACGCTGGTGGCGCGATTTCTATGCTTCGTTTGAAAGCGCCAAAAGCAAAACAGCCCTGTATGACTCCTGGCGCCCTGATCATATGAACGCTAAAGCACCTATACAGGAAGTAGATGGTTCTGTGAGCACACAAAGCGTTCCCAATTCCTACATGGTGGAAAACGGCGCTTACCTGCGCGCTAAAAACATGATGCTGGGATATACGCTGCCTGCCGGCTCCCTGTCACGTTTGCACATACAAAAATTCCGTGTATACGTTCAGGCAGCTAACCTGTTTACTATCACCAAATACTCCGGTATAGATCCTGAAATCGGCGGTTCCAACATCACCGACTTCGGCGTGGATGAAGGGGCTTACCCCAATCAACGCCAATTCCTCATCGGGGTGAACCTGGGTTTTTAATCGTTGCTTATTCTAAAAACACGACCATGAAAACATTGTATCATATACTGTTGGGCGCTTCTTTTACTACCTTACTCCTCGCAGGCTGCAGCAAGAGCTTCCTGGAGCGGGAGCCGCAATCTGCTTTACAGGAAGATGCCGTCACCAATAAAAAAGGCGTGAATACCCTGCTCATCGGCGCTTATGGTGCGCTGGACGGACAAGACTACGCAGACGGAGATATGAAAAACCTCTCCGGCGGCAGTGGTTACGCGGTGGCCCCCGATAACTGGATCTACGGCAGCGTGGCCGGTGGCGATGCGCACAAAGGCAGCGATCCCAGCGATGCGGCTTCTATCCTGCAGATCGTTACATTCGCCGCCAATTCCAGCAACGGCTTCTTCAACGATAAATGGCGCGTGGACTATGAAGGCATCCGCCGCTGTAATTTTACGTTGCATGTGCTGGCCAATGTAACAGACATGACACCAGCCGAAAAGGATGTTGTAGCCGGAGAAGCCCGCTTCCTGCGCGGACACTATTATTCCGATCTGAAGAAGATGTTTGATAAAGTGCCCTGGGTAGATGAAAATTCCGCCGACTATAAAAAGCTGGTGGTAAATGATTATAAAATACCGAATGATAAAGATGTATGGCCGATGATTGAAGCGGATTTTAAGTTTGCCGCCGATCACCTGCCTGAAACACAAAAAGAAGTAGGCAGGGCCAATAAATGGGCTGCGGTGGCTTATCTGGCTAAAACATTGTTGTACCAGGGCAAGTTTGCCGCTGCTATGCCCTTGTTTGAAGACGTGATCAATTCCGGCGTTACCACCAAAGGACTGAAATATGGCCTGATGGAACACTTCCACGATAACTTCGACGCATTTACAGAAAATAACAAGGAAGCGGTATTCTCCATACAATACAGTGCCAACGACGGTTCCGGCGGTACCGGCAATGCCAACCAGGGCGATATGCTCAACTACCCGTACAACGGACCTTTCAGCTGCTGCGGTTTTTATCAGCCTTCACAGGATCTGGTTAATTCCTTCCGCACCGATGATGATGGACTTCCTTACCTCGACGCTTTCAACCAGCACCCCGTGAAAAATGATATGGGTGTGCCGGATACCGTAGCCTTTACGCCGGATGCCGGTAATCTTGACCCGCGCCTGGACTGGACGGTAGGCCGCCGTGGTATTCCTTTCCTCGACTGGGGCCTCCATCCGGGCATGTCCTGGGTACGTAACCAGCAATCTGCCGGTCCATACGCTGCCCTCAAAAACGTATACATGCAGGTAAACCAGGATAAATTTTATGACGGTAACTCCTGGGCGCCCGGTAACGCTATCAACTACGTACTGATACGTTTTGCGGATGTACTCCTGATGGCCGCTGAATGCCAGGCTAATGCAGGTAGTCTCGACAAAGCGCAGGATTACGTGAATATGGTCCGCGAACGTGCCGCTAACCCTGTCGGCTGGGTGAAAGAATATATCAATCCGGATGACCCCATGGGCGGTTATACGGAAGACCCTGCGGCCAACTATCACATCAGCCCCTATCCGGCCGGCACTTTTGCCGGTAGCGGTAAAGACTACGCCCTCAAAGCCATCCGTTTTGAACGGAAGCTGGAACTGGCGATGGAAGGGCACCGCTTCTTCGACCTGGTAAGATGGGGACTGGCGCAGACAGAAATCAACCGCTACTTCAGCTACGAAAAAACAATCACTTCTGATATTGCTACCGGTAATTTCGGCGCACGGAATAAATTTTACCCTATTCCGCAACGCCAGATAGACCTTAGCGTGAAAGACGGTGCATCGGTGCTGAAACAAAATGCGGGATACTAGTATTTACGAATTTTTTGATTTACGATTTAGGGATTTAAAAAGAGCGAGGACCAACATTTTATTATGTGATCTTCGCTCTTTTTAAATCCCTAAATCGTAAATCAAAAAATTCGTAAATCACATCGCTCGGCCCAGGCTAATCCGCCCGGCAGGCTGCGATTGGAAAATTCCATATGCACTACGCGCCGGTTAGCGCCGCTGGTGCTACGGGAAGAAGCGTGCATCAGCAATGGCCGCATAATCATAATGCCACCGGATTTGACACTACACGTCACATCGGGCGTCTCTTCCAGGGAAAGCGTATCGGGCCGCACGATGCCCTGCAAATGACTGCCGGGTATTACTTTCAATGCGCCGTTTTGGGCGTCGGTATCATCCAGGTGCAACCGGATGGTGTAGATATTCTCCAGCAGCGATAACGGCGGTTGCACGGTATACTGGTCCTGTTTAACGATCCAGTTGCCAAATCCTTCGGCTTCAACCCGGTCCTTAACGGAAATAGTCAGGTCCTGGTGCCAGGCCACAAACCAGTTGGACTGGCCCGGTTTATCAAAATAAATCGACTTCACCGGTACATAATCTTCTCCAAAAAAAGTATGAATAATATGTTGTAAGGCGGTGGTAAAAATGAGCGCTTTTACACCCGGCACCGCTTGCAGAAACTGCCGGATGGCAAACAGGTCGGCCGTTTTGCGGAATACAGCCTGACTGGTATCTGCGGAGGAGGTTATCAGCTGTAACATCCTTTGCACTTCAGCGCCGGAAAAAATATTTTCCAGTACAGTATAGCCCTGCGTAGCGAGCTCCTGCCGGTGTTGTTCCATATTTTCCATCATCAAATATACGGGTTACTGGTCATAGCAATGCTCGTTACCCAATGGCCGGCAACCGGTAATGGCAATTCGCACAGAATACGTTATTTTTAAGCAGATAAAATGAGAGCCCATGGCGAATTTGTTCACTCCGTTGCAGCTGAGGACCATTACGCTGCGTAACCGCATTGCGGTATCTCCCATGTGTGAGTATTCTTCTCAAGACGGTTTTGCAAACGACTGGCACCTGGTGCACCTGGGAAGCCGGGCGGTAGGCGGGGCCGGACTGGTACTCACCGAAGCGGCGGCGGTATCGCCGGAAGGCCGTATTTCCCCGCAGGACCTGGGTATCTGGAAAGATGAACATATCCCTATGTTACAGCGTATCACCGCCTTTATAGAGGGACAGGGAGCGGTGCCCGGTATCCAGCTGGCGCATGCAGGGCGTAAGGCCAGTACTATCCGGCCATGGGAGGGAAGTGGTAAGATTGCCCCGGCAGATGGCGGATGGGAAGTATACGCCCCCAGCGCCATTCCATTCAGCGACGTATATCCGATGCCGGTAGCCCTTGACACGGAAGGTATCTTACAGGTGCTGAACGATTTTAGAAAGGCTGCCGCCAGGGCTTTGCAAGCCGGTTTTAAGGTGGTGGAAATACATGCGGCGCATGGCTATCTGTTACATAACTTCCTGTCGCCGCTTAGTAACCAGCGGACGGATGAATATGGCGGGTCTTTTGAAAACCGCACCCGGCTGTTGTTGCAGACAGTGGAATCCGTAAGGGCGGTATGGCCGAAAGAACTGCCGCTGCTGGTACGTATATCCGCTACCGATTGGGCGCCCGGCGGGTGGGACCTGGAGCAGTCCGTGCAATTGGCAGCATTGTTGAAAACAGAAGAGGTAGACCTGGTGGATTGTTCTTCCGGCGGTCTGGTGCCCTATCAAAAAATTACGGTAGGGCCGCTTTACCAGACACCCTTCGCAGAGAAAATAAAGAAAGGAGCCAAAATAGCCACCGGCGCGGTGGGACTCATCACCACCGCCGAAGAAGCAGCCGGCATCATCGATGAGGGAAAGGCCGACATCATACTGATGGCGCGGGAAATGCTGCGTGATCCCTATTTTCCGTTGCATGCGGCCCATCAATTAGGCGATACATCGGTGAAATGGCCGGTACAATATGAACGGGCCAAACCCCGGTAATCACGAGGTTATGAGGCAATCCAGGAAACCCAGCGCTTCAGCCCTGGGTTTCCTGGATTGCCCCGGTGTTTCTCAACGACAACATCATTTTGCTCCTGCCCCATGCAATATCTGCTCTATCCTCTCCAACTCTTCCCCGGTAAACGAAACATTTTTCAGTGTATCCAGATTATTGTCCAGTTGCGCGACGGAACTGGCGCCGATCAATACGGAGGTGATACGTTTATCTTTTAATATCCACGCCAGCGCCATCTGGGCAAGCGATTGCCCGCGCTCCTGCGCCAGGCTGTGCAGCTGTTTAATCTTCACTATTTTTTCTTCAGACACCTCGTTTTCCTGCAGGAAGCCGCTAGGCTTGCTGGCACGGGATCCTGCCGGAATGCCGTGCAGATAACGATCGGTGAGCAGTCCCTGTGCCAGCGGCGAAAAAGGAATACAGCCGATACCGTTAGCCTCGAGAACATCCAGCAGACCGCCTTCTACCCATCTTTCAAACATGCTGTATTTAGGCTGATGAATGAGGCAGGGTGTACCGAGTGATTGCAGGATGGCCACCGCTTGCCGGGTTTGTTCGGCGCTGTAGTTGGAGAGGCCTACGTAGAGGGCTTTCCCTTGTTGTACAATGCTGTGCAGCGCGCCCATGGTTTCTTCTATCGGCGTCTCCGGATCGGGACGGTGAGAGTAGAAGATGTCTACATATTCGAGTTGCATCCGGCGCAGGCTCTGGTCAAGGCTGGAGATGAGATATTTACGGGAGCCTTTGTCGCCATAAGGGCCGGGCCACATCAGGTAACCGGCTTTGGTGGAAATTACCAGCTCATCGCGCAGGTGGCCGGTAAAGTCCTGCCGGAGCACTCGGCCGAAATTCTCTTCGGCGCTGCCAGGAACAGGGCCGTAGTTGTTGGCCAGATCAAAATGGGTAATGCCTTTGTCAAAGGCCTGCCGGATAATACTACGGCCATTTTCATAATTATCGATAGAGCCGAAGTTATGCCAAAGGCCCAGTGATATGGCTGGCAGCTGCAGCCCGCTTTTGCCGCAACGGTGGTAGGTCATGGCATCATATCTGTCGGTAGCAGGAGTATATTGCATGTACGTTATTTTTTCCGGGAAACAAGATAATCATCAAATACGAATTATCTGTAAAAAAGAAGACCGGAGCAGTGTTCGCTCCGGTCTTCTTTTTTATAGATAATATCAGATAAAGTCTAATCCTGCAGTTCTGGTTGTGCTACTGCATGACCCGCTTTAATATCTTTCAGTTTATTGCTGTTCTGTACTTTAGCCGGTACAGGGCGGATGTCCCATACGATGCCCAGCCAGCCTAATGTTTTAATCACATAATAGCTGATGTCGATTTCCCACCAGTAGAAACCCTGACGGGCAGCGCTCTGATAGTAGTGGTGGTTGTTATGCCAGCCTTCACCCAGTGTAATCAGCGCCAGCACCAGGCTGTTGCGGGATTGATCACCGGTATAGTAACGTTGGTTACCAATTTTGTGCATCAGGGAGTTGATGGTGAAAGTACCATGATACAGGATCACGGTGCTCAGGAAGAAGCCGATCAATAAGGTCGATAAACCGGCTGTCCAGTCAAACCATCCGGTGCCATTGACTTTGTTACCAACAAAATATACGGCTACCGCCAGTATAACGGCAGGTACCATATGCCATTTATTGAGCCAGAACAGTTCTTTGGCCTTGTGGTCTTTAATCAGGTCGAAACGGGTAGGCTTATACTCGGGTCCCATGATCCAGCCGATATGGGCGTACCAGATCCCGTAAATATTAGCAGAGTGAGGATCTTCCGGTGTATCACTGTGTTTGTGGTGAATACGGTGATTGGCAGACCACCAGAGGGCGCCCTTCTGTAAGCTGCTCTGTGCACCGCCTGCAAGGATAAACTGAAAGAATCTCGAGGTCTTAAAAGCACGATGCGAAAAATACCGGTGATAACCGGCTGTTACGAAAAACATGCGCACTACGTACAATACACCACACAGTATCCAGTCAAATGCGGTGGTGCCGGTAAAAAACGCCAATAGGGGAATGGCATGAATCCCCAGGAAGTCCACTTGATGCCACCAATTTGGTGACTTTCTGTCTTGCTTGATCGCCTTATTCATTCTGCAAATATAGTTTCCGCGTTGTATTAAATTTATGATTTAAATCATTTTGACAAAGTTAGGGCATTTCACCCGCGAATCCCAGGAACGTTTATATGAACTTTTTCACCAGATAGCTGTTGGTAATATATGTATTGTCATTGTATTATAATTAATTTATGTCATTTAAATTAAACTAATATATGTCACAGGTCCTGTCAGCTATTCGCAACAATGTAAAGTACTGGTGGCTTTATCTGCTCAACGGTATTATCTTCATTATTGCCGGCTTCATTGTCTTCAATAACCCATTCAGCAGCTATGTACTGCTCAGCATCTTTTTTAGTGTAACCCTGTTCGTAACCGGCATCTTTGAAATCATCTTCGCTACGGGCAACCGGCGCTCCATGCACGGGTGGGGATGGTCGCTGGCATCAGGTATTATAGACCTGGTAGTGGGCTTCATCCTCATGCTGTATCCCGCTATCAGCATGGCCGTCATTCCCATTTTCCTGGGTTTCTGGTTTATGTTCAAAGGGATCAGCCTGATTGTATTCGCGATTGCGCTGAGCACCGACAAAATCCCTAACTGGGGCTGGGTGCTGTTAGGAGGGATCATCCTGATCATGATTGCCATCGTGATATTGGATAACCCCGCCCTGGGGGTGGCCACTATCCTGGGCGTAATGGCAGCGGCATTCTGGGTGACGGGAGTACTCAGCATTGTTTTCGCCTTCCGGCTCAAACATGTAAAGAAATTATTTCAATAGTCCCGCAAAGGCGCAAAGCAGCAAAGAGCGCAAAGATGATATAAGCGAATATAAGAAAGCAAAGGAGCGAAAATCAATACTTTGATCTTCGCTCCTTTGCTTTCTTAAAAAACGTAACAAAAAACTTTGCGCTCTTTGCTGCTTTGCGCCTTTGCGGGAACTACCGTCCCAGTTCCTTTCGCAGGAACTTCAATGCCCGGTTCATCTGCGTTTCAATCGTCCCCGTAGTAATATTGAGTTGGGTGGATATCTGTTTATAGCTGAATGCATGTTCTTTATGCAACCGGAAAATCTGTTGCTGTTGTGCAGGCAGCCGGTTAATAGTGGTTTGCAGTTTGCGTTGCAGTTCCTGTTCCAATAATTTCTCTTCCGGGGAAGGGGACATGCTCTCGGGGGTATATTGCGATAAAGCCTGCTCCTGGCGTGCTTTTTTACGCAATTCATCCAAAAACAGATTTCTGCCATACACCTTTAACAGGGCAATTATTTTTTCATCGTCCCGGATACTGTCCAGGTTTTCCCATACCTTGATATAAGCCTGTTGTACCAGGTCTGCACACAGATCATGATCTTTGCAAAGTGCGAACAATATCCCAAAAAGTTTGTCATAGGTCTGGTCTATTATCCGCTGCAGCCTTTCTTCCTGTTGATGTGCCAATGACATATTGTTTTTTGTGTGCCACAAAATTACAGCGAACGTTAACTGCCCGTAGATTAACAAATTGTTAAGCCAGCTTTTTTTGTATAGGCATTTCCCGTTGTATACGTGTATTTATCAAACGCGGTTTCCGGAAAGATAATAAACTATCGGGAAACATTATACGAAAATGGATCAGGAACGTATCATCAAATATTTCCAGGGGCATTGTCCGGCAGAAGAAGCCAGACAGGTGCAACGGTGGCTGGATGAGCAAGGCGCCGAATGGATCGACCGGTTCATGGAACAACACTGGGAGGCCATCGCACAAACCTCTACGGAGGAACAACGCCGCCATCTGGCTTCACAGGTGATCGCCCTGTCGCCGGCCCGTAAAGCAAAATGGCGCTGGCTGGCAAGTGCTGCGGCAGCGGCCTGTGTGGCTGCCATTGCCGGCGCCGCCTGGTGGACATGGTCCGCACCGGCTTCCCAGCCATTGGCCTGGACGGAAATCCGTAACGACAGCAACGGGGTACGTACCATCCAATTGCCGGATGCATCTACCGTAACGCTCAACAAACATGCGGTGGTTCGTTATGCATCTTCCTACAATCAAAAAAACAGGCAGGTGGAACTGGCAGGAGAGGCTTTCTTCGAAATCCATCCGGATGCTAACCGCCCCTTTATTGTACAGGCTGGCAATACCACGGCCAGGGTATACGGTACCGCCTTTAACGTAAACGCCTTGCCCGGCGCCGGAGAAACCCGCATCGCCCTGCAAAGCGGTAAAATAGGCGTTACCTGCGACAGCCTCGCCGGAGAAAAAATCCTTTCACCCGGACAGCTGCTGGTATTCGATAAACAATCCCGTCAAACAACGGTCACACAACTAATACCCGCAAAGGCCGACAGCTGGCGCAAAGGACAACTGAGCTTTGTCAACACACCATTTAAAGAAGTATTACTACAACTTGAAAATACATATGGACTGCATTTTATCTATACCGGCAAACCACAACAACAAACAGTAACGGCCGATTTCCCGGTCAACGATCTGCCAAAAGTCTTACAGCACCTGGCTTTTATCTGGGAGCTTGATTTCCGGCAGCGGGCAGACAGCATCTTCATAAAATAACAAACATACTTACCCTGCATGGTCATGTGATGCGTCGCAAAAGCGATGCAGGGGATACTATTTATTCCTGTAAAGCAAACAAAACTTCAAAAAAACAGTATGAAAAAGAATCTGCAACGTTGGTTCCAACCAGTTTCCGGATGGCAATACCGCGCAAAGATTGGTTGCTGGTCATTGGCACTGGTAGCTGTAATGAGTGCCCAGGTACAGGCCCAGGCCATCCAGATGGAACTGCACGGCTCCAACCTGGCAATGGTAGTGGCCAGCCTGCAAAAACAGGCGCCCGGTTACCATTTCTCCTACCAGCAACAGGCACTGGAAAAAGTAAAGGTAGACCACATCAGCTTCCACCAGTCCAACGTAAAAGCTGCCCTGGAGTACCTGCAAAAAAATTACGGCCTGCAGTTCCTCCTGGAAGGTAATCAGGTATCTGTGAAGTACAACCCCGCTGCTACCGGCGTTACCAACGATATCCAGGTGGTACAGGGTAAAGTAACCGATGAAAGCAACACGCCGTTACCCGGCGTCAGCATCATCGACCAACGCGGCAAAATGCTGGGTACTACGGATGCAGGTGGCGTGTTCTCCGTGAAAACCACGGCCGGCAGCACCCTCATCTTTTCATATATGGGCTTTACAACAGAAAAGTATACCGTCACGGGGAAAGAAGATGCCATCAAAATAACCCTGAAACAAAATAGCCGCGAGCTGAACGGCGTTGTGGTAACGGCGTTGGGTATTTCCCGTGAGGAGAAAAGCCTTGGCTTCGCTACGCAAAAACTGGATGGCAGCGCTGTGAGCGCCGCGCCTACCAATGGTTTTGTGAATGCCCTCAGCGGCAAAGTGGCAGGCCTCAATCTCACTAAAGCCGGCGGACCAATGGGTAGCAGCCGCATCGTACTCCGCGGCGAAAGCATCCTCGACGGACAAGGCGGTGAAGCCATCCTCGTGGTTGATGGTGTGATCGTGAGCAAATCCTTCAATGGTACCGGTCACCAGGGCTACCTCGGCAACGACAGCCCCATCGACTTCGGCTCCGCCCTCACTGATATCAACCCGGATGATATTGAATCCATCAACGTACTGAAAGGCCCCAGCGCGGCAGCGCTCTATGGTGCGCGCGGTGCAGGTGGCGCTATCATCATCACCACCAAACACGGTACCCGCAATACAAAAGGTATGGGCGTGACCGTTAGCAGCAACCTCGCTTTCGATCAAATCAACAACTGGCCCGACTACCAATATGAATATGGCCAGGGTACCGGCAACGCCAAATATTATTCCTACGGTAAAACAGCTGACGGCGGCAATACTGCCTCCACCAGCTCCGCCTGGGGACCTAAGTTCGACGGTCAGTCCTACTTCCAGTTCAATTCCCCTATGGATGCCAACGGTGTAAGAACAGAACGTACGCCCTGGGTGCCTTATAAAAATAACCGTAAGGACTTTTTCCGTACCGGTGTAAGCAATACCAATACGGTAGCCCTGTCCGGCAGCAACGATAAAGGTGACATGCGCCTGAGCTTCACGCACATGAAAAATGAGTGGATCATGCCTAATACCGGCTATAAACGTTACACCATCTCATTCTCCGGCAACACCCAGGTAAGCAAAAAAATCTCCGTATCTACCAAAATCGACTATACGAACAAGATAGCGGACAACCTGCCTAACTCCGGTTACAACAACCAGTCTATCGCCTATTTCATCAACTTCCAGAATCCCAATATCGACCTGAACTGGTACCAGCCTTACTGGAAACCAGGTAAGGAAGGAGTGGAGCAGAACCACCCTTTCAGCTCCCTGATCGATAACCCGTACCTGATTGTCAATGAAATGATCAATGCCTCCAACCGGCACAACGTAACCGGTAACGTGATGGCGAAATATAAAATTCTCGATAACCTGGAACTGATGCTCCGCGGTGGTCTTGATATGGGCTACGAATTCCGTAACCAGCGCCGCCCGAAGAATACACAGAAATTCCAGGATGGTATGTACCGTCAGCAGACCGTATTGAACTACGAGAATAACAACGACTTCCTGCTGCGTTATAATAAAAATATCGGCGCGGACTTTAACATCATCGCCAGTGTAGGCGGTAACGTTCGTAACCAACGCCGTTATTATACCAACCAACGTGCCGATAAACTGGCTGCGGTAGGCGTATACAACCTGGCCAACAGTAAAGACCCGGTACTGTCCAGCTCTTCCCGCCCGGTGGCACAGGTAAACAGCCTGTATGCTTTCGTGAACACTTCCTGGAAAAATAAACTGTTCCTGGATATGACACTCCGCAGGGACCAGTCCAGCACCCTGCCGCTGCAAAACAATGTGTTCTATTATCCGTCCATTGCTGCCAGCGCCGTGCTGAGTGAAATGCTGCAACTGCCTTCTTTTGTATCCTATGCTAAATTGCGTACTTCCTACGCCAGCGTTGGATTCGATGCGCCATTTGGGACCTACTCCCTGGAAAAAGACTATGAAGCCGGTTCTATCACCGGTACCATGGCCAATCCCAACACTATCCCCAACCCGAACCTGCAACCACAACGTAACAACGCCCTGGAATTGGGTACCGAGTGGAAACTCTTTAAAAACCGTGTAGGCTTCGACGTTACCTGGTACCGTCAGCGCGCTATCAACCAGATCTCTGCCGTACCGATCGACCGTTCTACCGGTTATGAATACCAGCTGGCTAACGTGGGTATCGTGGAAAACCGGGGCGTAGAGGTGATGCTGAACGTAACACCCGTGAAATTGAAAAATTTCCAATGGAAATCTACCGTTAACTGGTCCCGCAACCGCAACGAAGTTATTAAACTGAATCCTGAAGTAGGTACTTCCCTGATCATCGCAGAAGGACCGAGAGGTACGCTGGAAGCGAGAGAAGGCCACCCGCTGGGAGAACTGTACGGCATCGGTTTCCAACGCAGCCCCGATGGTCAGATCGTATTCAAAAACGGCCTCGCACAACTGTCTTCTGAAGCTACTTTCCGTGGTAATGCCAACCCCGACTGGAGAGGCGGCCTGAACAACCAGTTCACCTACAAAAACCTGTCCCTGTCCGTACTGTTCGATATGCGCAAAGGTGGTAAGATTTACTCCCTCACACACGCTATCCTGGCTGAACAAGGTAAAATCAAGTCCACACTGCCCGGCCGTGATAATGGCCTCGTAGGGGAAGGCGTGATGCTGGACGCTAACGGTAAATATGTGCCGAACAATGTACTGGTCACCAACATGGACCAATACTACAACGCTATCTATGACCGTAACAACGTAGAGTCCAACACCTTCGACGCCTCCTATGTGAAGCTGCGTGAAATGGTGCTGAGCTATAACATTCCTGCCAGCCTGTTTGGCCGTTCTTTTATCAGAGGGGCAGCAGTAAGCGTATATGGCCGCGATCTTTTCGTATGGTCCAACTTCCCGGCTTTCGATCCGGAAACCGCCACACTGAACAGCTCTTCCATTGTACCAGGGTTTGAAACAGGTCAATTCCCTTCTACCCGTACCATGGGCGTAAACGTAAAACTCAACTTCTAATACAACATACAGGCATATATGAAAAAGTATTTTATTTATATGGGTGTCGCGCTGGGACTATGCACAAGCGTAGCCTGTACTAAAAATTTCGAGGACATGCAGCATAACCCGGAAACACTGAAAGTGGTACCGGCGGGCAACTTCCTCAACGCGATCCTGTTCGATGGGGTGAATACCGGCCTGAGAGAATCGCATCGTATTAATAATGAATTGATGCAGGTAACGGTAACGGAAATCTCTACCACCGACTTGCACCGGTACTTCATCAAAAACACGGAATCCGATTATCCCTGGGAGAACTACTACCTCACCCTGAACAACGTGAGAGATATGCGCACTTCCGCCAAACTGGCTGCGGAGCCTAACAGTGAAGCGGTAGCGCTCACCCTGTGGGCCTGGCTTTTCCAGAACCTCACCGATATATATGGTGATATTCCCTACCAGGACGCCCTGCGCGGGTATCCGGAAAATCAGCTGCAAAACCGCTTTGATCCCCAGCAGGATATCTACCGCGACCTGATCGCCAAACTGGATACGGCTAACCGCTTGTTCGTTACCAACGGCAGCAAAGGCGTGGAGCAGGGCGATGATCTGTTGTTTAACAGTGTAGCCGTTCCCGCTAACATCATCAAATGGAAAAAACTGTGTAACTCCCTGCGCCTGCGGTTGCTGATGCGTATCGCCCATAAATCGCCGGAAGCCCGCCAGGAACTGGGTAACATGCTGGCCGCTCCGGATAAATACCCGGTAATGGCTAACAACGACGAGTCTGCTGTGTTGAAGTATACCAACATCAAACCATTCCAGAATCCGTTCTTCAGCGCCCGTGATTACGATTTTAACGGCGACCGCGCACTGTCCACTTTCTTCGCTGATAAACTGACCTCCTGGAACGACCCCAGGCTGCCGGTATGGTGCAAAAAAGCCAGCGACGGTGTATACAGAGGTATTCCCAGCGGTTATAAACCGGAGCAGTTCGACCAGGTGACCAACATCGTTGCCGCTACGCTGAATGCCGACCTGAAAAAATCGAACCTGATCGGTACGATTATGACTTATGCAGAAGTGGAATTGATCCGGGCCGAAGCGATCATGCGTGGCTATGCTACCGGTAACGCACAAACGGCTTACGAAAATGGGGTGAAAGCCTCGGTTACCTTCTGGAATGTGCCGGTACCCGCCGATTTCCTGACCCGCCCGGGCATCGCATTTAACAATACGCCTGAGCAGGTACTTACCCAGAAATATTTCGCCTTGTTCTTCAACGACATGCAACAGTGGTTTGAATACCGCCGTACCGGTTTCCCGGTGCTGCCCCGTGGTGAAGGGATTCCGGCCGACAGGAATATGCCTGCCCGCATGAAATTCCCGATCATTGTACAAACCATTAATGCGGCCAACTACCAAAATGTAGTACAGGCCATGGGAGGCGATGAAATCGCTACTAAAGTTTGGTGGCAGAAATAGTCTGATGATTTGAAATGGGGCTGACCTTTTTGGTCAGCCCTTTTCTTTAATACTGTTTGTTTTACACTCCCTTGCAATGTCATGTTTGTTGGCCTGATCTGATCAGTGTAGCGGTGTTGGGATATCACTTCTAAAAAGCTGATTTACTAAAAAGATTTTCGTAATGGTGGCGCCTGTTTCTCTTTAGGTTGATGTTGACCGTATACCTCTAAAAGTTATGTGGCTTTTGTTTAATTACTATCTTCCCTTTCTAAACTGCCATATTTTTTTGATTGTAGCAATAAATATAGCCGCCCGAATCGGACGAAATAGCTTGATGGTACTGCTTTTTGCCAGCTCATTGTCCATTTTTTACCCCTGTTGGGCGCAAAATGGGACTGCTTTCACCGGTTACGGCGACGTACCTGTAAAGACACCCGATTCCCTGTTGCGGAAAGTACAGCTCACTACCGGTATTGGGGCAAGAATACAGGCCATGCAGCCACTACTGGCTTTTCATGCTGCTCATGGCACTACAGACTCGGTCATCTTTTATACCAATCAGTTGATCGGTGAGCTTGACCGGAGTGATCTTTCATCGGGTGATAAACTTGCCTTTCAAATTCCCCTTTATCTTGCACTAGGCAACGCCTATAGTGAGGAAGGGCTGTATGACGAGGCTTTACGCCTTTATCTTCAGGGCGTCAGGATGGCGGAATCGCTGGACAACCGGAACGCTGTTAATGATTACAGATTGGGTATCGCCAACGTATATGCCGCCCGTCATGATTACGATAAAGCCATAGCAGCTTACAACGATCTGCTGAGCGTAAGTCCGGACGAGCAATTGAAACAGATAGTGTATGAGCGGCTGGGTGCCATTTTTCTCGAACGGAAAGACCTGCGCCAGGCAAAACAGTATACAGAAAAGGCATTGGCTTATTTCCGGCAGCAACACCTGGAGAAAAAAGAACTGCAGGCGAGGCTGACATTGGGTATTATTGCGGAATTGAATCAACAAACCGACGAAGCATATCTCATTTACAACGAAGTAAAGGACAGTGCACAGCAGCACCAGTTTTTTGATCTGTATATCAGGGCAGGACAACGGATGGGTGACCTGTTGATGGCCCGGAAAGATTATGATAACGCAAAAGTCTTATTGTCGCTGGTATATACGAACGCGCTTCAGTGGAACGATCTGGAGGCCCAATTGAAGGTATTGAATAGTCTGCGTACGCTGCACGCGGTAACGGACGACTATAAAAACGCTTATGCGCTTATGACCCGGTACCAGGCGGTTTACCGGGAGGTATTGGACAGGCAGAATAAAAAGGAGATCAACGAACTCGAAATAAAATACCAGACTGCCCGGAAAGAAAAAGAGATCCTAAATAAGGAGAACGAATTAAACTATCAGAAAACAGTACAATACAGCCTGCTCATCGGGTTTCTTGTCATACTGATGCCTATCATCGCGTTGCTGTATGTGTATTATCAGAAACTTCAGGCCCAAAGTAAACTAAACACGACCCTGGAGGAAATGAACCGGCAGCAAATAGCAGCATTACTGAAAGATAAAGAACTGGAATTGCTGAAGGCTTCCGTTAGCGGACAGGAAAAGGAACGGAAACGGATCGCGGGTGAACTGCATGACAGCATCGGCGGTAATCTCGCTGCTATCAAACTCCAGCTCTCCAACCAAAAGGGAATGAATAGTCTGGAAACACTAATCCGTCAGGTAGACGATACCTACCGCCAGGTACGTGATCTTTCCCATGATCTTGTTCCCCAAAAGTTCAGCCATACAGGTTTTACCGAACTCATTTCCGGTTATATCAGGCAATTCGATGGGGCGGGTAATGCCACTATTACCTTCCATGCCTTTCCCGGTGAGGAAATAGACCGGATCGAAACCACGCTGAAAGTGGAGATTTATAAAATTATCCAGGAGCTGATCACCAATGCCCAAAAACACAGCCAGGCTTCAAAAATAGAGATACAGCTGACCCGGATGGACAGCACACTGCAATTATTGTTTGAAGATAACGGTCAGGGATTTTCCGTGGATACGGTGAAATATGGCTTCGGATTTCAGAATATTCGTGAGCGATTGAAATTATTCGACGGTATATTTTCTATCAACTCTTTCCCTTCAAAAGGTACTGTTATTGACATTGAAATACCTTTAAATCAAGCATCTCATGAAGCATAATATTATTCTCGCCGATGATCATAAATTATTCCTGGAAGGCCTTATCAGGTTAATAACACAGGAGAAGGATTTTCATGTACTCTACTATGCGCATAATGGCAGGCAGGTCGTGAACTATATCGATCAGCATCCGGAAGAACAAGTCGATCTTGTGATCACCGATATCAGTATGCCGGATATGGACGGTATAACACTGAATAATTATATCAAGGAAAAAAGACCGGAGATCAGTACGCTCGTCGTAAGTATGCACACTGATACGAATATGATTGATACGCTTATCCAGCATCATGTGGACGGCTTTTTATCCAAAAATGCGGATTCCGGCGAATTGCTGGAAGCGGTCAAAATGATCCTCAAAGGAGGGAAATATTTTTCCGAATCTGTAAAACAAGCCTATCTCAAAAGCGTCTTTAATAAGGAAAAAGAAACGCTTGAAATGCTCACTTCCCGCGAAAGAGATGTACTGAAATTGATCGCGGAAGAATACACTACCCAGGAAATCGCAGACAAACTTTTTCTTAGCAAACATACGATTGAAAGTTACCGGAAAAACCTCATCCTGAAGCTGAAAGTACGCAATCTGGCCGGTCTCACGAGGTACGCCGTCAAACTAGGCCTTCTCGGTTAACCCCCTGAAAACAGGGTGTTGAATTTCACTGAATAGGATGTTGTTGCCGGGATCGTACGGGGCTACCTTTGTTGCATAACAAAAAGCATCCTGTAACTAAAAAATGTAATGCTATGATCTACGGAATCACATTAATCCTGCTGAGTATTATTGCCGTTCCTTCCCTGATTTTATCTAAGAAACCCAACGCAAAGGAGTTGCTGGAAAAAGTGGAGCCTTACCAGGGGTGGATAGGAATTATTTTCTGTTTCTGGGGGATATGGGGGCTTATTACAGCAGTTTTAAACCTGCGCTGGCTCACCGCGGCGCCCATCTGGTGGATCACGTTGACGGCAGGCAGCCTGGTGGAGGCATGTCTGGGTTTCCTGTTAGGATTTCCGCTTATCAATAAGCTCTTTCTTTCCGGCAACGAAAAGGCCCGGGAAAAGACGGCGCAAATCCGGGCAAAAGTGGCTCCCAAACAAGGACAACTGGGTATATTGGGTATAATCGTTGGTGCATGGATGATCGTTGCCTCCTTCCTCTTTACGATTGCCTAGCATTATCTTTCACCATCCAACTTTTAAACGATGAAGAAAATAATACTGGCCGTCATCTTAATGATGTCGGGATGGGCTAGCCGTGCCCGTGCTAATCCGGTGGAGGACCGATATGTCTCTATGTTGGTGTGTTTCGCAATTGAATAGCCGGCCTTTATCCATTTTTGACCCATGAGGCGGTGTCTCAAAACGATCCTTTTTGAGATGTCCGCTTTTCTTTTAAACTTGACAGTACTTGTTTTATGCTGTTGTGCGATATGCTAAACAGCATTAAGCCCAAAAGTACTTTTTACACCAGGGTAATCCATAAAACAACCATAACAGTTAAAATCCGTATAGGTCAAAATCCCCAAATCGCAGTATATTTAGAGAGCACAAAATCTAATTATATCGCAACCAGATGAAACTACGCAAGCTCTATTCTCTGGCCTCCCTGCTGCTGTGCGGAATAGCACAGCCTTGTCTGTCGCAGAACACGCCGGTTTCCAACTATGACCAGCATGAGGCATTTTCTCCTTTGTTTTATCCATTCAATGGAAATGAGTACCGCAGTGCGGGAGGACAGCCCGGACCGAAATATTGGCAAAATGCTGCCGATTATAAGATAACGGTCACGCTGGACACAGTGCAGCACCGTATATCCGGCTCCTTGTGGATCACCTATAAAAATAACAGCCCTGATCATCTGCCGTTTATCTGGCTGCAGATGGACCAGAACGTATACCGCAAAGACTCCCGTGGCAGCGCTACGGTGTCCGCTACCAGCGAGCGTTTTGCCAACCGGGCCTATACCAATGGTTTCGAGCTGAAATCGGTAGACCTGGTGACCAATGGTAAGAGCAGCGCCGCTAAATACCTGGTAGATGATACCCGTATGCAGGTCCGGTTGGCAGAAGCCCTGAAACCCGGCGGCAGTGTCCAGCTGAAAATCGACTATAGTTACGCCATTTCAGAGTATGGCACCGACCGTACAGGCCGGCTGAATACCCGTCACGGATGGATATACGAAATTGCCCAATGGTACCCCCGTATGGCCGTATATGATGATGTGTCCGGCTGGAATAATATTCCTTACCTGGGCGCCTCCGAGTTCTACCTGGAATACGGCAATTTTGATTATACCATTACCGCACCGGCCAATATGGTGGTGGTAGGTTCCGGTGCTTTGGTGAATGAAGCGCAGGTGCTCACGCCCACGGAAGCCTCGCGCATGGCTAAGGCCCGCAATAGCGACGCTACCGTGATGATCCGCGATACCGTGGATTTTAAAGCGGCTGCGCAGGGTAACCGTACCTGGCATTTCGTATGCAAGGAAACCCGCGATGTGGCCTGGGCTGCTTCCAAAGCCTTCATCTGGGACGCTGCCCGTATGAACCTGCCCGGCGGGAAAACAGCCCTGGCACAATCCGTTTACCCGGTGGAGTCTGCTGATCCGGCTGCCTGGCGCCGTTCTACTGAATTTGTAAAAGGCGCTATCGAGCATTATTCCAGACAATGGTATCCCTATACCTATCCTGTAGCCACCAATGTGGCAGGCGTCGTAGGGGGTATGGAATACCCCGGTATCGTATTTTGCTCCTGGAAGGCTGCCAAAGGAAGCCTTTGGGGTGTTACCAGCCACGAATTCGGTCACAACTGGTTCCCGATGATCGTCGGTTCCAACGAACGTAAGTTTGCCTGGATGGATGAAGGGTTTAATACCTTCATCAACGGCGTAGCGGCAGCGGAATTCAATAAAGGAGAATTCAACTCCGAACAGTCCGCACAACGCGCGGCGCCTATGATGTTCGGCGCCAATGCGGAAGCTATTATGAACACGCCGGACGTGATAGGGCTGCGGTACAACGGCATTGCAGCTTATTTTAAACCCGCCATGGGCCTCAAACTATTGCGGGACCAGATCCTCGGCCATGAGCGTTTTGATTACGCTTTCCGGGAATATATCAAACGCTGGGCGTTTAAACATCCTACTCCGTGGGATTTCTTCCGTTCCATGGAAAACGCGGCAGGTGAAGACCTGGCCTGGTTCTGGAAAGGCTGGTTCTTTAATACCTGGAAACTGGACCAGGCGGTTAAAAGCGTTACCTACGCCGGTAATGATCCGGCTAAAGGTGCTACAATTACCCTGCAGAACCTGGAGAAACTGCCTATGCCGGTGGTGATGACCATCAGGGATGAACAAGGCCACCGGGATACCGTGAAATTACCGGTAGAAATATGGCAACGCGGATCTACCTGGGTATATCATCATCCGTCCAAAGTAAAGCTGTCCAGCGTTGTCATCGATCCGCAAGGGGAGATGCCGGATATCAACCCGGCCAATAACAGCTGGAAAGCGGAAAACGGTAAACCCATTCCCGCCGGTACTACGGCTACTACGGTGCTGGAACACTATATCAACGCTATTGGTGGTAAAGCCAAACTGCAACAGGTGACGTCCTTTTCTATGGAAGCATCCGGAGAAACCCAGGGTACGGAAGTAGAAATTAAATCCCTGTTCAAACAACCCGGCAAAGCCAGGCAGGAAGTAACGGTGGCGGCTATAAATGCGGCTGTGAGCAAGGTAGTTATCAACGGCGATTCTGTAAAAGTATCCGCCATGGGCCGGGATGTGCCCATGGGCCCTGCAGAAAAAGGCATGGTGAAAGACAGAACGCAGTTATTCCCCGAACTGTCCTGGCTCGAAAAGCCGGATGGCGTAAAGGTCGAACTGGCGCCACAAACAGAGCAGATCAATGATGAAGATACTTATGTATTGACTATTGCCACGCCCAATGGCACGCTGCTAAAAGAATACTACAGCGTACAGTCAGGCCTGAAAGTGCGCTCCCAGACGCTCAGCGGACAGGAAGGCGCGCCGGCGCCGAATGTGCAGATGGACTATTCCGAATACCAGGAAGTAAGCGGTGTACGGATACCCTTCCGCTACCGCACTACTGCCGGTGGTTTCGATACCAGCGTAAAAGTGCTGAAAGCTGTGGTCAACGGCAATATCAGCGACGACCAGTTTAAGTAATAGGTAATAAAATATACGCAGTTATAAAGTCCGGCGACAAACAGGTTTTTTCCTTATGTTTGTTGCCGGACTTTTTATTGTTACCCTGTATGCAGCATATGTACGCCTATCGTCGCGGCTTTCGCATTTTTATGTTTTGTTTGTTGACGCCGTTTGCGCTGATACCACTGCTTTCCATTTATAGCATGATCATGATACCTTCCGAGGACTGGGGATTCGGCCTGATATCTATATGCCTCTCTGGCCTGGTAGTGATCTTTTGCAGTAATGAATGGCTGTCCGTGATTACTTCCGATAGTTATGGCATCACTTACAAGTCCTTTTTATACAAGCGGGAGCTGCTATGGCAGGATGTAAACGGTTACAGGATTATCAACAAAACACTGGTGCTGGTATCGAACATACCAGGCAAGAGAAGGTTTAAGGTCTCTTTTTACCGCCGTAATCAGGGGGAAATTATTAATTGGGTAAGCAGCCGTTATCAGAACCTGCGGCTACAATACGCCGATCCGCGTGTTGTGGAAGCCTATAAAGCCATTGACCCCGAAAAGATGAAACGTGCCAAACAGACGGCCATTTTCCTGAATGTGAGCGCTACCGTGCTGGCCGTCATGACCTATTTTTTGAGAGATGAACTTCCCTGGCTGCCTGTTTTATTAATATTGCTGGCACTCTCGGCTTTAGCGATGGTGCGGTACCATAAAGGCTACCTGTCTATTAGTGTAGAGAAACATGAAGTCTTACCCACTATTGTTTGGGCTATCATGTGCTGCGGTGTCGGATTGTTGATATATTCGGCCCATGTATACCTGGTTCAACCAGGAGATATATGGATGGTGATGCTGATAGTGACCGCGGGGCTTGTGGTGCTCACTATCTATTGTAGCCAGGGATGGAAACCCAAACTGGCTTATAAAATCTGGGGTGTCGTTGCCATTACTTTATTTTTAGTCATGGTGGCTTTCGGGTCAATTACCTTTCTGAATGTTTATTTTGACAACAGTAAAACAGATCATTACCAGACAAGCGTGGCGGGTAAATGGATCAGCAGGCGGAGAGCTACCAGCTATCACTTGTCAGTATTGCCCTGGGGACCGGTAAAAACCAATAAATCTTTCTCCGTAGGAAGTGAGGTGTACGAGGCAATGAACATCAATGACCCGGTGAACATCGAGATGCACAAAGGCGCATTGGGTTTTCCCTGGTATAAGCTGGGAAAGCTGAAGGGTAAGTGATCATCCCCGGTCAATTCCCAGTAGCTGTGATAATCCCCGGATATTATCTCCCCAATAAAAATGCATATACCCTGCCAATATCCGCGGGCCGTGAAAAACAGGGCTATCCACGGTTTCCTGCCGTGAATTCAATACGCGTATATCCGTTTGCGTTGTACCCGGTGCTTTTATGTATTGGGAATAGTGAAATTCGTGCCCTCTCAACACCACATCACCAATATGCACTTCCCGGTAACCCAGCGATAGCCGTGGTGGCTGCATAGTGGTACTAACCGGTAATAAACCGGCCATCGTCCACGCCTCACCTTTCTCATCGGTGATTTGTTCCCCGAGATACATCATGCCGCCACATTCGGCCAGTATCCGGCCTTTGTATTGGCGCAGCTGTTGCAGTAAACCGGTGTTGCCGGCCAGTTGTGGAAGATGCAGTTCCGGGTAACCGCCGGGGAGGTACAACAGATCGGCGTTTGGCAATGCGCCCGCTGTTAACGGACTGAAATAGGTAATATCGCCCAGCTGCTTCAACGCAGTAATATTTTCCGGGTAGATGAAATGAAAGGCCTCATCCTGTGCAACGGCAATTTTTAACCGGCCGGTGGAAACAGCTTGGGTAGGAGCTGCTGCAGACACTGGCCGCAGTGTTTGTTGCAGCAATAGTTCGAGGTCTATATGCCCGCTGAGGTGATCAGCGGCGGCATCTATAATGGCATCGTAATCGGTTTCTGCAGAAGTATGCAACCCCAGGTGCCGGGAAGGAATCCGGATATCCGGCCGCTCAGGCAGATAGCCCAGCACCGGCACGCCGACATCTGCGGCCGCTTCCTGTAATATCCGATAATGGGAGGGGGCATCAACAAAATTAAAAATGACACCCGCCAGCGTAATGTCCCGGAAAAAATGTTTGTACCCGTACAATAGTGCTGCTGCGGAATAAGCCATCGCCCTGGCATCTACCACTAATATCACCGGGATACGTAACAAGGCCGCCAACGCGGCGCTGCTGCCTTCCATCTTATGGGCGCCGTCAAAAAGTCCCATCACGCCTTCTGTAATGCTGATAGCTGCGTCGCTGGTGTATCGCTGGTATAGTTCCTGCAAATGTGTTTCGGACATCATCCAGGCGTCGAGATTGATGCTGGCCTGCCCGGCTGCTATCGTATGAAGTTGGGGGTCGAGATAGTCGGGGCCACATTTAAAAGGTTGTACCCGTCGGCCGCTCCTTTGCAGTGCCCGTAGCAGTGCCAGTGTAATAGTCGTTTTACCGGCGCCGCTATGGGGTGCCGCTATCAGGAACTGTGGTTTCATACCCGGCAAAGGTAAGTTATACGAAAGTTAATATCTTCGTTGCTGCTTGATATGATGGATACCATAAAACAACTCCGGCCTGTTATGTTTGTCGGCACTGCTTCCAATGTTGGGAAGAGTGTGATCACTGCCGGGTTTTGCCGTATATTTAAACAGGATGGATATCATCCGGCGCCTTTCAAAGCGCAGAATATGTCGCTCAACAGCTACGCTACGCCTGAGGGCTTTGAAATAGGCCGTGCACAGGCGGTACAGGCGGAAGCGGCTGGTATTCCCTGTCATACCGATATGAACCCGGTACTGCTCAAACCTACCAATGATAAGACTTCCCAGCTGGTGCTGCATGGCAAACCAGCCGGTAACCAAACGGCCTGGGAGTATTTTATGGAAGATGATAAACGCCAGCTGTTTGAGGAAGTAAAAGCGGCTTTTGACAGGCTGGCGGCGCAGTATAACCCCGTCGTGATGGAAGGAGCTGGGAGTATTTCTGAAATTAATTTACGTCAGCGCGATATTACCAACATGCGGATAGCCCTGCATGCCAATGCTGCGGTTTATCTCATTGCAGATATTGACCGGGGCGGCGTTTTCGGCAGCGTATATGGTACCATTGCGTTACTGCCACCGGAAGAAAAAGCATTGATCAAAGGGATTATCATCAATAAATTCCGGGGCGATATCCGCCTCTTTGCAGATGGATGCCGGCAACTGGAAAGCCTTACCGGTATCCCGGTGACGGGCGTATTGCCTTATTATCACGATATTCATATTGAAGAAGAAGATTCGGTAGCGCTATCACTCAAACACCGGCGGCTGTCGGAAGGCAGGATCAATATTGCGGTCGTGCTGCTCCGGCATATGTCGAATTTTACCGATTTTAATGTGTTGGAGAAAGATGAGCGTGTACATATTTTTTATACTGATAATCCGGCCGATATTACCGAAGCGGATATGGTGATTATTCCGGGTAGTAAAAATACGCTGGCCGACCTGGTGGCGATCAGGAACAACGGTACGGCGCGGGCTATCACGGAGGCGTTTAAACGAAATAAAGTGGTGGTAGGTATCTGTGGCGGTTTTCAGATGATGGGCGTCTCTATTGCCGATCCCTATGGAGTGGAAGGGGAACCGGGCAGTATGCCGGGACTGGGTATCCTGCCGGTAACAACGGTCCTCACCCGGGAAAAGGTAACCCGGCAGCGCCGTTTTACCTACCGGCAACAAACGGCCTCCTGTGAAGGTTATGAAATACATATGGGTATTACCGGAAGTGAAACACCGTCGCCGCTCACAATACTGGACGATGGGCAACCGGACGGGTATTTCCTGCATGACAAATGCTGGGGTACCTATCTGCACGGTATCCTGGATAATGCCACGGTATTGGATGACCTACTCGCTTCCTGCGGCAAAACGGCAGATGCCGCACAAAGCTTCGATTACAAGGCCTTTCGGTCTGCCCAATACGATAAACTGGCTGCCCATATCCGGCAACACCTGGACATGGAAGCGGTCTATAAAGCTATTCGTTTATGATACAAGGACACGGAGACGACGCTTACCTGTTTGATCGTCCTATTGTGGCTGACTTTAGCTCCAATGTGTACTATGGTGGTATCCGGGAAAAACTGGTGCAACACCTCACCACCCACCTGCGCGGAATAGACCACTATCCCGACGCCGGCGCCGGTAAACTGCAACAGCTGATCGAACAGCGGCAGGAACTGGCCCCGGGGATGGTGATGGTCACCAATGGCGGCACGGAAGCGATCTACCTGGTGGCACAGGCTTTTCACGGCGCATCTACCACCGTGGTGGTACCTACGTTTGCGGAATACGCAGATGCATGTAAACTGCACGGACATGAGATCAGCTATTTTTTCCGGGATAAGCTGGAACCGGATACCCGCTTTATCACAGACCTGGTGTTTATCTGTAATCCCAACAATCCTACGGCCCAGGCAATGAATGAAGAGGCCTTGCTGCAACTGGTACAGTTCAACGGCAGGTCAACTTTTATTATCGATGAGGCCTATATAGAGTTTACCCGTAATGCCGACAGTCTGCTGCCGCAGTTGCACAAGTTACCCAACGTACTGATACTGCGTTCGCTGACGAAATCCTGCTGCATTCCGGGCCTGCGGCTGGGATACCTGGCCGGACAAAAAGCCCTGCTGGATAAAATCCGCGCCTACCGCATGCCCTGGGCTGTCAACAGCCTGGCGCTGGAAGCTGGCTATTACATCATGGACCACCCGGCTGAATTTGAAGTCCCCGTAGATGCCCTGTTGGCGGATACCTACCAGCTGTGGGAAGGCCTACGGAAGATGCCGGAGTTCAGGGTACATCCTACCCATACACATTATTTCCTCTTTGAAACACTAACAGGTACTTCGGCTGCGCTGAAACTATGGCTGGTCAACAATTACGGTATCCTTATCCGCGATGCGTCCAATTTTTACGGACTGGAACAGGGGCATTGCCGCATTGCCTGCCGTAACCAGGAAGACAACACATTACTGTTAACAGCACTGCGCAAATGGACGCTTACTTAAAATTCGTATTGCCTTTACTGTTAGGTTATGTTGCGGATCTGCTGCTGGGAGATCCGCGGAAGTGGCCGCATCCGGTAAAGGGTTACGGTCAACTTATTGCGTGGACTATCCGTTGGCTCAATCGGGGCCAGGCACGCCTGTGGAAAGGGGCGCTGATGACGACCGTATTATGTGCGCTCGTTTTTGGCGGCTTTTATTATATAGTACGTAGCCTTCAGCCCTGGCCCTGGGCAAGCACATTGTTCTCCGCTGTGATGGTATTTTTTGCGCTGGCCAACAAAAGCCTGCTGCAGGAAGGGTGCGAAGTATTTGATACGCTGGAACACGAAGGACTGGAAGCTGGACGCCGGCGGCTTTCCTGGATAGTAGGGCGTGATACGTCGGCGCTATCACCTAACCAGATACGGATAGCGGTGATGGAATCTATGTCTGAGAACCTGAATGATGGCGTCATTGCGCCGCTGTTCTATTACGCCGTATTAGGAGTGCCGGGGATGATGTTGTATAAGATGATCAACACCCTGGATTCCATGGTGGGGTATAAAAACGATCAATACCGCTACTTCGGAAGAGTGGCGGCCCGTCTGGATGATGTGGCTAATTTTATCCCGGCGAGATTGACCGCGTTATTGATGATACTGGTAACCGGCAGCGGGAGAGCTGCCCGGTATGTAATACGTTTTGGCAGCGCGCATGCCAGTCCCAATGCCGGTTACCCCGAAGCGGCGCTGGCAGGTATTCTGCATTGTCGTTTCGGTGGTCCCAATACCTATCATGGTCAGGTGGTGGTAAAGCCATACATCGGCGAACAGGCCAGGGATATTGCGCATGCTGAATTTCGTAAGGTACGGTATGTCAACCATGCGACTACTTTTTTGATGATTGTGCTCATTTGCGGGGTATGTTATTTAATGATTTTATGATGATGGAACAACATCTTCCTGTGATCAGTATTTTAAGTTGTGGCTGGCTGGGAAAGCCACTGGCGCTGGCGTTGCAGGATAGGGGCTATGCTGTAAAAGGCGCCCGTACATCTGCCGCAGGCGTACAGGAATTACAGGCAGCCGGTATTGATGGGTATCAGGTGGTATTGCGGCCATCGGTGCCGGAAGCTCCGGCATCTTTCTGGGATGCGGATATCCTTGTTATCAACGTACCGCCCCGTAACCGCGAAAGGGGAGTAGCCGCACATGTAGCGGAAATAGAAGCATTACGGACCCGGTTGGAAGCCTCCCGTATAAAAAAAGTGCTTTTTGTCAGCTCTACTTCCGTATATGCCGGGGTAGATGGCCCGGTGACGGAAGAGAATACCCTGATGCCGGAAACACCTAATGGCATGGCTTTACGGGAAGTGGAACAGCTGTTGATGCAGTCGGTTGTCTTTCAGACAACGATACTCCGTTTCGGTGGACTGATAGGCTACAACCGTTTGCCGAACGCTGAAACACTGGCTACCCAACAGCGTAATAACGATGCGCCGATGAACGCCATACACCGCGATGACTGTATTCGTATTATCTGTGATCTGATTGCAAAAGATATCTGGGGAGAAGTTTTTAATGCCTGTGCCAGTGCACATCCGCTGCGGTATCAATATTACCGGGCCGCTGCCAGGGCGTTGGGACTGGATATACCGGAAAAGTATGCGTCTGTAGCACCCCCGCATAAACTCGTAAATTCCGATAAGCTGAAACACCGGCTCGGCTATACGTTTATCTATGATGATCCCTTACAGGTTTTTGATGGTCAATAAATTGAAAAAAGTATTGTGCCTGGGCGCGATTGCCGTATTCCCCTTATTCGTGGCAGCTTTCCTGACATTCCGTTTGCAGGACCCTATTCCGCTGCTGTTCGACTGGTGGCTGGGTGCTGCGTTTATGTGGAGCGCCTTTTTTTATGGGATGATCAGCCCTCTTTTTTATAGAAAATACCCGTTTATTTTCCGTTGTTTATGTTGGGTAGGAATCCTTTTTTTGTTGTTGGGTATCGTATCCTGGATATACTATTACCTGTATGCTCCATCCGATGAAGTGTTGTTTGGTGGCGGGTTTTGATAAGGTGGTTGTCAATAGGATCGGATTTCTGTCAGCTGATGGTTGGTGTTAAAAGTTGTTTTAATTTAGTGGAACAAAATAAATTTTTGATCATGGAATTACAGCAGATTTTAACCAAACTGGATGCCCTGGATGGAAAATTTGACCGCAGGTTCGATGCTCTCGAAAACCGGGTGGGTTCATTGGAGCAAAACGTAGGCTCGTTGGAGCAGCGCATGTTTTCGCTAGAGAACAAAGTGGATTCGCTGGAAAAAACGATAGATATGCGCTTTAGCGTAATAGATCTTCGTTTCGAAGCTGTAGATCAGGTGCTGGGTACCATCCGGGAAGACATCGGAAAAATTGCGGAATGGGTACCTTTCCGTACGCCG
Source organism: Chitinophaga qingshengii (assembly GCF_014529935.1). Taxonomy (GTDB): domain Bacteria; phylum Bacteroidota; class Bacteroidia; order Chitinophagales; family Chitinophagaceae; genus Chitinophaga; species Chitinophaga qingshengii. Next base: position 910,102 of record NZ_JACVFC010000001.1, on the reverse strand, counting down.
CCACTTACACCGGCAGGGCGCGGTTAATAAGCTGACAGTCACTTACATCGTTCATATGGAATCAATCGGGGCCCGCTGCTTTGGCAGCCGGGCTTTTTTATTTCCGCGATGCGGTCTTTTATCAGCCAAATTGATTAAATTGTAAAGCTGTTTGATGCCAACGACAGCCAATTTCTGATTTAAACTAAATCACCTAAACCTTATCGTAGCTGTGAACCTGCTATTCATAGGCATTGTTGCCTTATCCCTATGGTTGCTGTATCTCCAATACAAAAGCAACGCCCGCAAAAGGAGCCGTTTACTGACACCTGTACGGCCTGCCAGTATCCTGAAAATAAACAGTTATACTTCCCATGGCATTATGGCCACGGTGCAATTTAAGGATAACTCCTGCCCCCAATTGGGAGAGCGTATCCAACGGGAAGGCGACCTGTATAAAATCACCGGTATTATACCTGAAACGGAGCCGGAAGCGGATGCCGGAAAGGTGGAGCGGGTATGGGCCTGCCGGTTGGAGAAACTATAGCTCCAGGGCGGTAATATACTTATTTACATACTCCTCCTTTGTCTTCGACTTATACTGCATCACAAACCTCGGATGTTCCAATGGTACCACCTTTTGGAAGAACTGTTCTTTTTTGTTCAGTGCTTCAAAAAAGGAGGCGTTTTTGCCGGTGCCCATCACGTAACAAATGGAGGTGTCTATATTCCAGGTGAGCTGGGAGCGGAGATGTGATATGATAAAAGGTGTAACCGCCTTGGTAAGGGCCGGGCTGTCGTAGTAGTTATAGTTGATCTCCTTGCCGCCGGGCTGTTGTTGGGTAAAACCAAGCGGACAGATAGAGCTGATATAAAACTTTTTGTAGAAAGCCTTCACGCCACCATAGGCATCGATGACGTCGTAGATAAATACGGAAGAGGGTTCGTGGGATTTAAATCCCCGGATAGTAATGCCACATTTTTCAGCCATGCGTTTGGTATCGGTAAAAGGCACGCCAGTGGCGCCGGAGCCAAGACGGCCCGGATTAATGCCTAAAATCATACGGCGTTGCGAGGAGTCGTTGTAGTACTTTTTATAGAACTGTTCCATGATACCGTTGATCTCGGGGTTCTCCCGGAACGGGTTCATGATACGGATACCATCGGGCAGCCGGCCGTTGAATACAAGATTTTTATTGAAGTCGATGATGTGATCTGCGAATGTCATTACCTCAAGATAAGACAGAAACGGGGAATATCCTGAAACTTATACCAGCAGGCCGTGGGCGCTGATTTTTTCCAGGATGTCTTCCTCCCGGTATGGTTTCATGATATAGTCATTCAGTCCGCAGCTCATATAGGAAGCCACATCATCATCCAGCACATTACCGGTGATGGCGATGATGGTAACGCCGGCCTTCTTTTTGTCGGGCATCCGGCGTATCTGCTGTGTGAGTGCGATACCGTCCATTCCGGGAAGATCGATGTCTGTCAGCACCATATCAAACGTTTCACCGGCATAAATGGCCAGTGCTTCTTCGGCGGAACCGGTGATGACATGTGCAATGCCGAGGCGGTCCAATAGGAGGGACAGCAGTTTCTGGTTCAGCACACTGTCTTCCACGACCAACAACCGGATGTGTGCAGGTGTGGCGGGGGTAGCGGATGATTCGGTAGTATTGTTCACGGGCATGGTAATTTTAACGGTACCTGGTGTTTGAACAACAGCGGGATACCTTATTTCAAAATAGAATGTAGTGCCTTTTCCGGGTGTACTCTTCACTTCTATTTTCCCATCATGCAGATCTATAATTTTTTTAGCGATATGTAACCCTAAGCCACTGCCTTTGGAGATGCCATTGCGCCCCTGGGTGAATGCATCGAACAAAGTGGGCAGTTCTTCTGCCGGGATACCGCTGCCGGTGTCTTTCACCGACACTTGTAACAGCTCGCCGTCGCGCAGGTAGGCGGTAACGGTTACGGCTCCCTTGCCGGTATATTTGATAGCGTTGGCGATAAGGTTCATCAATACCTGTTTCAGGCGGAATACATCCCCGTATACCTGTTGGGTAGTAGGAAAGTAAATACAAGGTTGCAATACCAGCGACTTGATTTTGGCCTGTACCTGCAGGCTATTACAGATGTCTTCAATGGCGGTGCGGGGAGAAAATTTCTCCTGCTTCAACTGAGGTTTGCCGCCTTCCATCTGCGTGTAGTCCAACACGTTATTGACGACGGATAACAGCATCTCCGCGGAGTTACGGATGGCAGACGCGGTTTCTCCGGGTTGGTCGCCTTCGAGCTGACTGGTATAGCCTAACAGCGAATGAATGGGCGTCCGTATTTCATGGCTCATCGTTGAGGCAAACTCACTTTTCAGCCGGGCAAACTCTTCGGCTTGTTGCTTGGAACGAAGCAACACCAGATCGTATTTATACAATCGGATAATACCATAGATGATAATAGCGGTCAGCAGTAACAGTAACGGAATTTCCCAATAGGTGTGTTTATCCATCCGGTTAAGTGAGTTGCCGATGTGCTGGCTCAACATCCAGCGCTTTTTGTCGGTTTCGGTCACCATGTTTTTCCGCAGGTTCACCAACACCTGCTGCAGGGCGTTGAATAACCGCTGATTGGCCATCACCAGGGCATATTCCTTGCGGTTCAGGTTAGCATGACTTTGCGCCGCCTGCCGCATGAACTGCTGGTAGCGTTGCTGCATCTTCTTCAGATCAGCGGAGGAAATAACGCTGCTCTGCCCATCGCCGCCAGCATCCCGTTTGATGACTTTTACTTCCTGGTTGGTTTGTACCGCAGCCTTGTTGGAAATGGCGTCTTTAATACGGCCCAGCAGTTTCTTTTTGGGTTTTACGGTAGAAGAAGAGGAGGTAATAATGGTGTCTATCTGTTCCCGCTGGGGCAACCTTATATTTTTCAGTTCCTGTATCACCACCGGCGTGGCAGTGGTATCCCACTGCTGCGACAGTTGCAGCAACGAATCTACATACAGACGGGTGTGCAAAAACAGTTGGGTTTTTTCTTCCTTGTCGGCCAGCAGGTCCTGAACCTGTTGTTGTTTGGAGGCTTTGCCAATGGCGGTGTCAATATGAGCGCTCACCGCTTCCAGAGAGGCTACATAAGCATGCAGATAAGCCGGGTCGTAGGTCAGTGTATAAAAACGGAAGTCGTTGTCGGACGCATATAATAACTGCATCGCCTGGTCAATATGACTGGCATCGGTTTTGGTCGCCACCAGGTCCCTGACACCCGCACTCAGCTGATCAGATGCGCGCTTGCGCAAAAAAATGATCATAAAGAAGGTGACCAGGATGACTACCATCAGAATGACTACCGCAAACCGGAAAAAACTTTTTCTTTCGTGGGCGTTGTACATTTCTTTATTACACGGATATTACACGGATTGAAAGTTGGCACGAAAGAGTGATTGGTACTCTCCGGCGCGTTGAAATTAACTCATTTTCCGGTTAGCTGGTAAAAGCTACTTATAGCGAATATGTTGATGGATATATGATTTTAAATAATTGTGATATGTATGATGATTATGTATGTATTATTGATTTTTTAAATTCTATATTCAAGTAAATGTTATTTAAAGGTAATTTGTACTTTGCTTTAATATTTCAAAACCATAACACTTTCGTGGACGATATGAAGCATGTCATATGGATTATCGCGCTGTTATGCACCGGCATAAGCACCGCTCCCGCTCAAAACACCCCACCAGACCCCGGTTATCGCCTGTTAAAAGAAAAAAATGAGATCGTAAACAGAAACGTTTACCTGTTTACCCTGCTGGAACAACTGCCGGCCGTAAACCGTTTGCTGACAAACGACACGCTCCTGCAGCGATGGAATACCCTGTACCGGGAACGCCTGCAGGCGGCCGACAGCCTCACCGCCCTTCGCTTCGACGAAGCTACGATCGCCCGCTTTGAAAGGTACTGGCCTCAGCTGCTGCAACAACATCCTACAGAAATGGACGACCTGCTGCAACAGATGCGCCGTTCAGGATTCTTCCAGTTATATGCCCGCAAAACGGACGCTGAATTGCTCGCTAATGCCTGGCTGGATGCGGCCCATGGGGTGAACTATATCCTCAACGCCTACACGCACAACACCGGTTTCCGGTATCCCAAAATTGATTCCGCCGCTTTTTATGTAAAGAGCCCTGGCTATCAAAAAATGCTGAGACAACTCCTGCATACGGTAGCACATAAAACACCCCGTCGCGCAATGTTTTTCCAACCTTCCCTGTCGGCTGCAATCGGCTTACTGGAACTGAATAAACATGATGAATGCGCCCGTTATCAGCCGCTGGAAAAAACTAACAGCGCTGCCTATACGAAAGTAAAATCAGTCGATTGGGATAAATATAAATACGCCGCGCTCCTGATACCTGGCGCGGGTCCGGGCAGCAACGATCCGATCAGCGATGCAGGTAAAAACCGCTGCCGCATTGGGGCCGAAATGTACCGGAAAGGAAGCGCACCTTTTATCATCGTATCCGGCGGGCATGTACACCCTTTTGGAACACCATATGCAGAAGCAGTGGAAATGAAGAAGTACCTGGTCAATGAACTGAAAATACCTGCGGAAGCCGTTATCCTCGAACCGCATGCCCGGCATACCACCACCAATGTGCGGAATGCCGTCCGCATAGCGTGGAAGAGCGGGATGCCCCTCCATAAAAGAATGCTGTGCGTATCGGATGCCTTACAGCTGTATTACGTCAACAGCGCCGTTTTTAGCAAGCGCTGCCAGGAAGAACTGGGGTACCAGCCGGCAACTGACATACAACAGGCTGACCTGTACTACCTGTCTTTTATACCCAACCTGGAATCATTACAGGCTAATTCCATGGACCCCCTCGATCCCTGATAACGGCATACAATATGTGTGAAAAATATTCGTCTTCTTCTTATCCATAAAACACACTGCACATGTACACTATCCTCGGAGCCGGCGGCGTTATCGCTAATGAACTGGCGCAAGAACTGGTAAAAAACGGCAAACAGGTACGCCTGGTAAGCCGCTCCCCGCAATCTACAGCTGGTATCACCGACCTGGTGGCTGCCGATATCACCGACGCTGACCAAACCCGCCGCGCAGTGGCCGGTTCTACCGTCGTATTCCTGACCGCCGGCCTTAAATACGATCATAAATTATGGGAAACAACCTGGCCCCGTATCATGACCAACGTCATCGAAGCCTGCAAGGAAGCCGGCGCCAGATTGATTTTTTTCGATAACGTATATTCCTACGGGTTAGTCAGCGGCCCTATGACGGAAACCACTCCCTATAAGCCTGTCAGTAAAAAAGGGAAAATCCGCGCTGCTATCGCTACCCAACTGATGAATGAGGTAAAAGCCGGTAACATTACCGCCAGCATCGCTAGGGCAGCGGATTTCTACGGCCCCGGCGCTGATAAAACCGGTTTTCTCAACCTGCTTATCATCGATAAATTCCGTAAAAACAGTACTGCCATGTGGCTGGGGAAAGACAATGTGACACACAGCTATACCTTCACGCCCGATGCCGGTAAAGGTCTCTACCTGCTTTCCCAGGATGAATCTTCCTGGAACCAGGTATGGCATCTGCCTACTACCAATCCCGCACCGGATGGGAAAGGATACATGCAACTCATCGCAGACCAGATGGGCGTGAAACCCAGATACATGAAACTAAATGGCTTCCTCATCGGGCTCACCGGCCTCTTTGATGGCACTATCCGCGAACTGAAAGAGATGCTGTACCAAAACAATTACCCTTATATTTTCGATTCTTCCAAATTTGAAAATCACTTTAAAGTGAAACCAACTTCCTATGAAGAAGGGATAAGGCAAACCTTACAAATACAATAGTCTACAAAATTTGTAGGAAATAAATTTGGCAGATTGAATTTGTGTCCTATCTTTGCACCAGTTCTTTTAATCGCTTATCAAGAAAGGAGGAGGGAAATGGCCCGACGATACCTTAGCAACCTTCATCACTACGTCGATGAAAGGTGCTGCATCCATCCCGGCAAAGCCGGGAAAGATAAGTATCTACATTTTATTATTTTATTATTTAGATATTTTATTATTGGAATGCAGCGATGACAACCGTCTCGCTGCATTTTTATTAATATTAAAATAACAAAATAATCAAATAACCAAATTTCCTGGTGGGCGCTGCATAAGAACTTGTTTATTCATTTTTCATCAAATTAAAAAACAAGTAAAGATGAGCACCATTACTTCATTGATCCATTCCATTCCCGTAGATCCGCAAACAGGCGCTATCGCCGTGCCTATCTATCAGACATCTACTTTTGTACAGGATGCACCCGGCGTCAACAAAGGATATGACTACGCCCGTTCCAACAATCCTACCCGTGAAACAGCGGAGAAAATTATCGCTCACCTCGAAGGGGGAGCAGCTGCATCGGCCTTTGCCAGCGGCCTTGCCGCCATCGATGCGGTCATCAAACTACTGAAATCGGGCGATGAAATTGTAGCGGTAGATGATATCTACGGCGGTGCCTTCCGCCTCTTTCATAAAGTGTATGAAAAATTTGGTATCAAAGTACACTACGTGGATACAGCGGATACACAGGCGGTATTCCAGGCCATTACACCGGCTACCCGCCTGATATGGCTGGAAACGCCCACCAATCCTACACTTAAAATTTCTGATATCGCTGCTATCAGCCGTATCGCTAAAGCCAGTAATTGTTTGCTTTGCGTAGACAATACCTTCGCTTCCCCCGTACTGCAACAACCATTGGCGCTGGGCGCCGACCTGGTGATTCACAGCGCCACCAAATACCTCGGCGGCCATAGCGACCTGATTGCCGGCGTGGTGGTAGCCAAAACACCACAACTGGGAGAGGAGATCAAATTTTATCAGAATGCCTGTGGCGCTATCCTATCTCCATTCGATAGTTTCCTGCTGATACGCGGTATCGAAACACTGCACCTCCGCATCCGCCAGCATGTGGCTTCTGCACAAACCATCGCAGAATATCTGGAACAACATCCGGCAGTAGATAAAGTGTTTTATCCCGGTCTGCCTTCGCATCCCGGTCATGAACTGGCCAAACAACAAAGCAAAGGTTTCGGTGGCATTATCTCTTTTACACTCAAAGATGACAGCGCCGAAGCAGCTACGGCTTTCGTTACCGGTACACGGTATTTTAAGCTGGCAGAAAGTCTCGGCGGTATTAAAAGCCTGGTCAGCCATCCCGCTACCATGACCCATAAATCTATTCCGGCGGAAAAAAGAAAGGCTGCCGGTGTAAGCGACAGCCTGATACGTTTGTCTGTAGGCCTGGAAGAAGCAACCGACCTGCTCGCCGATCTGGAGCAGGCCTTTACACACCTGCGGCAGACCGCTTCGGCAGAAACCGCGTTACCAGCATAGCGGCTACGTTGTCTCCCGTCGCGTTTAAGATGGTGGCCAGCGGATCTACCAGCGTGCCAATTACCATCAGCGGCGGGAGCGCCTCCGGCGGAAAACCATATACGGACATCACCAGCAACTCACCGATATACCCGCCATTGGGGATACCGCCTTCTACAATGCTTACAATCACCGTGATACCCAGGGCCATTACAATCACATTCACACTGTCGAAACCTTTGCCAAACATGGCAAACACCACTGCCATTTTTATAATGGAACTGATACTGGAACCATCTTTATGCAATGTGGCGCCCAATGGTACTACCACATTACCGACCGAGGCCGGCACACCCATTTTGGGAACGGCCTCCAGGTTGGCCGGAATAGTGGCAATACTGCTGCCGGTACCTACTGCGGTGAGGGTAGGGATAATATTGTTTTTCCAGAAAATCCGGATACCCTTTAAACCACCGGCTATAAAGGCATAGAAGGTAAAACCAAAGATGAAATATAAAATACCGAAACCATAATAGATACCCAACGCATGCCGGTAGGTACCGAACAACTGCGGCCCTACAGTTCCTACCTGGTAGGCAAAGTAAGCGCCCAGCCCCAGTGGCGCGGCTTTCATCAATACAATCAATAAGTCTTTCATCACTTCATTACCCGAATGCAGGAAACGCCGGAAAGATGCTCCCCGCTCGCCGGACCGCATAGCGGCCATACCGGTCAACACGGAAAAGACAATAAACGGCAACATATTCTTGCGGGATAGCAGTTCGTAAAACTCGCTGACGGTCAGCAGCCGTGTTACCTGGTCCCCGAAAGTGCCGGTACTGCCAGGATCTTGCACCGGCGTGAGCGTTACGGGTTGATGAATCGGAAACAACCATACCGCTACTATCGTCAGGAAAGCGGCTATCAGCAAGGTGCTTAAAAATACGAGCGACATCACACCCAATACTCTCCCCAGCCGGTGAGAAGCGTCAATATGCGCAATGGCTGAAGAGATGGCGAAAAACACCAACGGTATGACGGCAGTAAATAAGAGGTTCAGAAAAATATCGCCGATCGGTTTGAGTACTTCCACCCGGGGACCAAGTATCAGTCCGGCTACGGAACCCGCTATAATGCCGCCCAACAGCCAGAACATACCCCGGTAATTTTTGATGAATTCCATAAAAGGAAATTTATTCTCCTGAAAGCTAGTACATTTAATTCACTTATTTATATGGGAACGATGAACAGATTGTCGCTGAAATGGATGGCGACAGAGAGCCTATAAACGGAACAACGCCATTGCCTATACGAACATTTGCCCTCACCCGGTGTGACAGACAAGTAAATAAACTGTAACATTTTCGCCACTTTTTTGTTACATATAAAAAACCAACATCGTCCATATGAAATGTTTGTTAATGGGTTTATTACTACCGCTGTTCCTGCTGCCGCAAAAAAAGTACTACACGGTGGGAGAGGTTTTAAAAAACGCGCGTCAATTAACGTACGACAGTGTAACGGTAAAGATCAAAGGATATATCACGGGAAAAGTGGGCAGGTCTACTTATCTGCTGGAAGACCGTACGGCGGAAATCCGCGTGGATATTGCGGATCGTTTCCTGCCGGGCAAACCTTTCAACGATAAGGATGAAGTGATTATTGAAGCCTGGGTACAATACGAAATAAATAAGCCGGTCACCCTGACGGCTAACCGGCCCGTAACGCATGATTAGTTCAATATCAGATTACAGCAGTTTAAATACAAAAGCATAGATGCTCTTAATGCTGGCAGCAATTACAATAAGGGCTACCGCTACCATAATCGTTTTCGCTGAAATTTTATTGGACACTTTTGCCGCTATAGGGGAGGCGATGGCACTGCCGATCACCAATCCGAGCACGGCATCCCAGTGTATAAATGACAAGGCTGCCACGAAGGTGAGTGAGCTGAGCATCGCAATGAAAAAACGGGTAGCCTTCACCGTGCCCAGTGAAAAACGCGCATGCCGGCGGCCGGCGATTAGGGATGATAATACGATAGACCCCCAGCCACCGCCACCGATGGCGTCAATGAAGCCGCCGCCAAAACCCAGCAATCCGATACGTTTTATTTTCTTTCCGGTATGGTTGGCCCGTTTCGCCTGAATGGCCCTTTTCAGGATGATGGAGCCGAGGATCAGCGTGTACAGCGATACTACCGGCTTGGTATACATGGAATAATGTTCCAAAGAGGAGAGGAGGTAAGCCCCGATCACAGCGCCGGCAATACCCGGGATGATCAGTATTTTAAACAGCTTTTTGTTGACATTGCCCATTTTGAAGTGCATCCATCCGGCAATGCCGTTGCTCAGAATTTCCGAGATATGTACCGCCGTACTGGCCGAAGCAGGCGGGATGCCCATGGAGAGGGAGAAAGTGGTGGAGGTGATGCCGTAAGACATGCCGATGGCCCCGTCTATCATCGCAAAAATAAACCCCGCTATCAGGAAATAATAAAAGGTAGGCGGCACGTCTTCCACATGTACCCTGAACGTCGGTACAAAGTACCAGACCAGCACCAGGGTCACGGCCAGGATGATGATCCCGGTCAACCAATACATCCATTTCTGCTTTTTTACCGCGGCGGTAGCGCCGCCGGTCGCCGCCCCGCTTACCAGCAGGGGCTTCAGTGCTGCTTCGTCTGCAGGCGCTGTGGTGACCAATGTAGTTGTTGCTTTCTCCATTTTATAAAAATCTTCCGGCCAAATTCTCCACAAAATACATAAACTCTATGAAATTAGTAGACTATTGAAAAGATTTTTTTCCCTTACCCTGCTTTGCGAGAAAAAACAACGCATCAAAATTGATTTACCTATATTTGGGGTTGCGAACCAATTACCACATTCATGCTTTTGCAGGTTTTTCTGACTTGTTTTCTAGTATTATTAAATGGATTTTTTGTAGCGGCGGAGTTTGCCATCGTGAAAGTACGTTCTTCACAGATTAACAGCAAAGGCGGCCTGAGCAGGGCCACAACAGCGGCTAAACACATCGTAACCAACCTGGATGGTTACCTGGCGGCTACCCAGTTGGGTATTACCCTGGCATCCCTGGGCCTTGGCTGGGTGGGGGAGTCCGTAGTAACGCAACTGATCCTCCGCCTGATGGATGCACTGCATATCCACATGACGGAAGGCATGGCGCATAACATCTCGATACCCATCGCCTTTTTGACCATTACCATATTGCACATCGTTTTCGGTGAACTGGCCCCTAAATCCATGGCCATCCGCAAACCATTGCCTACCACCCTGGCCGTAGCCCTGCCGTTACGGTTCTTTTTCGTCGTTTTCCGGCCCTTTATATGGCTGCTCAACGGCCTGGCCAACAGTATCCTCCGCCTGATCGGTTTAACGCCCGCAGGAGAGGCTGAAATCCATTCGGAAGAGGAACTGAAACTCATCATCTCTGAAAGCCAGGAAGGCGGCGCTATCGAAGAAACAGAACGGGAACTGATCCAGAACGTGTTTGAATTCGACGACAGCCGTGTAAAAGAAATCCTGACCCACCGGAAAGACATCTCTGCGCTCGATATCAGCAAACCTTTCCAGGAACTGGTGGACCAGGTGATCAGAGACGGCTATTCCCGCTACCCGGTATACAATAATACCCTCGATGAACTCAAAGGGGTGATCTATACGAAAGACCTGGTGAAAGGGGTACTGGAGAAAACCCTCACCAATATCCAGGATATCCTCAAACCCTGCTTCTACGTGCCGGATAGCATGAAGATCAAGGACCTGCTCCGTACTTTCCAGAGCCAGCGCCTGCAATTGGCGGTAGTCACCAACGAATTCGGCGATACGGAAGGCATCGTGACCATGGAAGACATCCTCGAAGAACTGGTGGGCGATATCCAGGACGAACACGACCAGGAAACCCCGATCGTAGAGAAAAAAGATGAAAACACCTACCTCGTAGACGCCCATGAATACCTGGCAGACATCAACGAGTTACTGCCGGTCCCACTCCCGGAAAGCGAACATTATGAAACACTCTCTGGTTTAATCAACTATATTCATGGCAATATCCCGAGAGAAGGAGAAGTGCTGGTCATTGAAAACTACGAAGTGTTGATTCTGAAGATGTTCCGCAGCTCTGTGGAGAAGGCGCGTTTAAAGTTGATCCGTTAATACATTGCATATGGAAAAGAAAATCCTGCACGTTGTCGAAGGCCGGGAAAAACACATTACAGATACTGAAGTGGTGCGGCAACCGCTGCCCTCCATGCAGTTCCGTTTTGCCAGCCCTTTTATTGTGATACATCATATGCCGGCAAAATATTACGAACCGGGCGCTCCGGCGGAAAGATTGCATCCGCATCCGCACCGTGGATTTGCACCGGTCACTTTTATGCTGCAAGGGCAGGGGTATCACCGTGATAATGCGGGTAACGCTATGACTGTTACTGCCGGCGATGTGCAATGGATGTTTGCGGGTAAAGGTATTCTGCACAGTGAAGGCCCTTCTGAAGATTTTCTCCGCCAGGGCGGTAACTACGAACTGTTGCAACTCTGGTTCAATGTACCCGCAGCCCGCAAGGGTGATGCGCCGTACTATCAATATGTAAAAGGCGCGGATATGCCGCCTGTAGCACAGGCAGACGGAGTACAACTGACACTCGTCAGCGGCGGCTACGAAGGCAAAACAGGCCCCCTGCAAAATTTTACGCCTATCACGGCGATATGGGGCACTATCCAAACCGGTAAATCTGTTACCCTGAAAGCAACCCCCGGTTACTGGACCCTGCTGTATGTCGTTGACGGACAACTCACTATCAACGGTACTACGGTCAACGGTTACCACCTCGTGGTATTCGATAAGGACGATGCAGCGGAAGACATACAGATCACCTGCGGGGAAACTTCCCGTATCCTCTATCTCTGCGCTGAACCGATCAATGAACCGGTTGCCGCGAAAGATAACTTCGTTATGAACACCGCTGCAGAAGTGGATCAGGCGATAGCGGATTATAAAAATGGGCTCTTCGGCACACTGGAAGCCTGATCTGCGTACAGCCATTCCTGTTACAGAATAATAGTTTAACTTTAATAGTATGATCCCGTGGACGGAAATACTGTTAAGACTTTCTTTGGCTGCTGTTTTCGGTGGAATGATCGGCCTGGAACGGGAGCGGAAGGAGTGGGCTGCCGGTTTACGCACCCATATGATGGTATGCGTGGGCGCCGCCCTCACCATGATGGTGTCTGCCTATGGTTTCGGAGATATCCTGGGTGCGCCCAATGTAGTGCTGGACCCTTCCAGGGTGGCGGCACAGGTGATCAGCGGGATTGGTTTTATCGGCGCCGGTACCATTCTTTTTCTGAGAGAAGGCGTGATCAGAGGCCTAACAACAGCTGCCGGTCTCTGGACAGTAGCGGCTATCGGCCTGGCTACCGGCGGCGGAATGTATTTTGCCGGTCTCATTGCCACCATTATAGCGTTAATTATCCTCTGGGGATTACAGCCGCTGGAGAAAAAATTCCTCGCCCGCTTTGAACATAAAAGTATCCGTATTGTAACTTTTGAAAGAAGTAAATCGGTAGAACTGATTGATAAACTTTTTCAAAACAACGCGCTCACCATTACGGGATGTAATATCGAACAGACAGACACGCTTTTCCTGCTCAGCATTCGTTTTAAAAACCTGGATAAAACCACCTTCTCAGCTATCATAGCCGATATTCAGTCGGACAGCGGCGTAAAGGAGATATCCTGGAGCGCATAAAAAAGCTCCGGTCAATGCCGGAGCTAAAAGTGGTTTTACCTCATTGTATCCCTTCGCGTTGAATCTTTTTCATGTTTTTTCATGTTCTTCTTCATCTCTTTCATCTCTTTCTTGTGCGCTTTGCGTGCAGGACTGATAGTATCCCTTAGTTTGGGAGGCATGGTATCCTGAAGCAATTCCTGGTATCCGCCCGGTTTTACCAACTCATCCTGGCTGATGGGATTGGCCTGCACAGCACGGTCATCACTGCCCTGGAACAGAAAGAATACAAATAATACGATCATAAGTCCGATGGTAGCAGGAAGATTCTTCATAAAATTTGATTTTTGTCGGGAGATATATGACCAATATCATGCTCAATTTTCCAGCTAACGGCCCGGACCAGCGTAAGCTATTGAGAATGGAGCCCTTGTGTTGAGTGACTGAAACACGTTTGCAGAGGCCGATCCCGCCCATTGTGTGGATTTTGACGGGCATTCAGGGGAGACGGTTAGACAACAACGATGCGCTGAAATCCTTCCTGCGGCGGGCTTCGGCACTAAGGCACTGCTTTTGTAGCGCATCCTGTATTGATCACCTCAAAATATTGGTTATGAAAAGTTCCAGGAATGAAAACACGCATCAAAGCAAACAGCAACCGCTCAGCAATATGCCTAAGCCGGAAATCCGCGATAACCTTGACAGCCGCAAGAATGAAGAACAGGACTTTAAGGGAACTGATACCACCCACAACCGAAAGGAACATAAATCTGCCAAACATAAACGTTAGCTTATGAAAGGAATACAGTACCTGTTGCCAGGCTTTTTGTTGTGGATGATGATGGCCTGTAACAACCTGAGTGAACAAAAAAAAGTACAGCAAAATAAGGCCGACGACAGTGCCAGAGCTGCTACACCGGCTCCCAAGGCGCCGGAACGGCCCACTTTCAAGATGGATACCACGTTCAAAAATTATCGCTTTAGTGTAACTACCAGGGGAGATGAAACACTGCGCAACCTGTTTATCAGCATCGGTTCCGTAAAAGATACCACCCGTGCAGATACTATTGTGGAAAAGGATTTTAAAGGTGCTGTTTCAGATGTGGCGGTGACCGACCTGAACGGTGACGGGCAACCGGAACTATACGTATTCAGTACCTCTGCCGGTACTAATCTGTATGGTAAAGTGTATGCTTTCGCAATACAACCGAAAGGTGTGGTGAAAATCAATACAGGCGCACTTGACAGCCTGTCAGGGAAAGATTATAAAGGGCGCGATTCGTTTTATATACAAGGAAAAGAACTGATCCGTTCCTATCCTGCGATGCAGGAAGGGCAACAGGATGTATTGGCAAAAGACACCCGCAAAACCATCCGGTATCAATTGGTGAAAACCGGTGACGCCTACACGCTGAAAAAAATTTAGGGATTTTGAGATTTATGGATTTACGGATTTTGGGGATTTAAAAAAGCGAAGATCTAAGCGCTGGTATTTATTCGCTTAGATCTTCGCTTTTTTAAATCCCAAAATTCGTAAATCCCAAAATTCGTAAATCCATAAATGATTTACCGGTGGTAGTAAATACTTCTATTGCTCCAACGGGCATAAAATACCTGGAGTGCGGTTTGGAAATCCTTAAAGTTTTTGTTGGCGGGCAAAGTCCAGCCGTCTTCGGCATAGGCCGCCAGTCGCGGGTATACTTTATCTTCCATGGACATTACATCCGGAATCCATTCTCCCCACATTTGGCAACCGGTGCCCAGTATTTTGGAGTGGTATCTGGCATCCAGTCCGGCTGGAATAGGATCAAAGCTGTACGCTTTTTCCAGTGATATCTCTTCGTAGTTGTAGTCCAGGTAAGTAGCCGCATGATAGGAATTCACCACGTCGTATCCTTTTGACACGGCATCGGTGATCAGGTTAAGTTCCCCTTTCCAGAAATGTACAATCGTGCCAGGCGCCAGTTTGGTGGTACCTATATCTTTGCTATCGTTGTATTCATGCAGCTTTGCACCCATGATTTCATTCCAGCCCATCATACGGCGTTGTTTGCCGGCGAGATAAGTGGAAATGTTATTGGTGAAATAGATTTGCAGATCGGCAGGAGAGGCCAGCTGATGTTCTTTCATATAGGCCTGTACACCGGCATCGGCTTTCCATTGATCATACTTTACTTCATCACCGCCAATATGGATCACTTTGGAGGGGAAGAGCTGCATCACTTCGTCCAGCACGTCGTGCAGGAAGGTGATTACTTTAGGATCGGTTACGTTATATACGTCGTAATGCACGCCGAATTTACCTGGTACCTTGATGGGCGTATGTTTGGTACCCAGCCAGGGATAAGCTGCAATGGCAGCCGCAGAGTGGCCAGGCATCTCTATCTCCGGAATAATGGTAATGTGACGGGCCGCGGCATACGCGATGATATCCCGGATTTGCTCCTGGGTATAAAAGCCATCATGCGGTTTGCCGTCATATACGGTACTGTTCCAGCTGCCGGTTTGGGTGGAATCGCGGTGACCGCCCACTTTGGTCAGCAAGGGGTATTTTTTGATTTCGATGCGCCAGCCCTGGTCATCGGTCAGATGCCAGTGGAATGTGTTCATCTTCAGGGCTGCCATTTCTTCCAGCAGCTTTTTAACCGCTGCCGCGCCTTTAAAGTGACGGCCCTCGTCTAGCATAAACGCTCTCCAGCCAAAACGGGGCTTATCCTGTATTTCTACGCCCGAAATGAAATAGTTACCGTCTTTATAAGCGATGAGTTGTTGAAGGGATTGTATGCCATAGAATATACCGGCATTGGTAGTGGCAGTAATGGTCGCGCCGGCAGGCGTAACTTTCAGTTGGTATCCCTCCTTACCCAGGAGAGAGTCCAGCTTTTCATTCAATGTTAAACGTATAAAATTGCTCTGAGCGGAGGGTTGTAACGGAAGCTTGAGGTGGATACGATCGTCAAACGCTTCCTGAAGGTATTTAGCCTCTCCGGCACTTCTGCCGCCGATGATGGCAGTGGCGCCGGAGAGTTTAAAAACGCCGGTAGTAGCGGTTACCTGCGTGGGTTGCGGTATAAGGCGCTGCGCTTGCAACTTTTTGGCAGTCACGGCCAGCAACAGGCAACTGCTGATGACCATGGATTGAAGTCTGAGCATATATGTATTTTATTGTTCACAAATCTAAGGAACGATAAAATACGAAAAAAATATCATATTTAAATGCTTCAGGCTACTTCTACCTTATCCCGTGAAATCGCAATATCTGTGATCGCCTCGGAATAGAATACAGGCGGTACATGGCCCAGAGGCAGCAGGCAGTCGTCGGTTTCTTTGTCCACGCTTCGGGCCCAGCGTTGCCGCACTTTGGTCTTATCTACAAAATAAAGGGTTCCCAGTTTGTACCGGAAACCTTCTTCTTTATAAATGCTGCTCATTTCCACAATTACTTCCAGCTGGTTTTCGTCATCTGTTTTGTGATAGGCATATACGTATTTACCGTCGCTGCCTTCACTCAGTTTCCAGCCTTTTTGCTCCATGTGTTTGTTCAACAGCGTGCTTTCGAGGGCAATATCTTCAAAGTCGTGTACCAGTGTGGTATCCGCCTGCTGTGGCGGTAAAGCGGCCACGGGCCTGTCCAGCTGGGGGAATACGGCTTCAATACCATCGGCAGCAAACCGTTGTTTCCACTGGATAATCTCCGCGGCACTAAGGTACAGCGGATGCAGTACCCGGATGGAAGCACCGGCAGGTATGTCTACGGGCAGGCCCTGCAGGTTGGTCAGTGCGCCATTGTCACGGCACTGGAAACCGGTCAGCAAACGGTCCTGTTCATCATACAGCGCCCATAATAACCGGTTGGCATATACGAACATCACCGGGTTATGCAGGAAACACTGTTGCCATTGGGTAGGCTCCCATTTACGCTGCACTACCAGGAAATGTTCGAGCCGGGCGGTTTGCAGCTTCACGGTTTCGGTGATGGCTTTGCCCAGCTGTTTAATAGCCTCTTTGGTTGCGGCCGGCGTGGCGACAGGAATGGATTTCAGCCGCCGTTGTTTATGATTGAGTACTGCCAGTTTGAACTGAAGGTCGATATATAACTGGTAGGTATCTCCTTTTACATCGAAAGGCAGGAACAGTCCCCTGAAACCGAAATCGGGTACGATGCGGTCTCCCAGTTCATGCATGCTGAGGCCCATGTCGGCGGCGGCTTGTTGCATGCCGGCTAACGCTGCCGCCCCTACGTTGGATTTGCGGACACGGTATTTACGGGACAGGAATTCCACGGTGCGCAACGCCTGTTTGCTGCCATGAATAGCCAGGGCGGCAACACCATGTTCGGCCATGCGCCATCTTTTTTCGCTGATCCATTGAAGGGTAGCGGTTTCCAGCGTGGTGGCCAGCTGTTCGTCGCCGGTAAGGCCAGCCAGTGCCAGCAGGTATCTGGCTTTGGCATCGCCGTTCCTGGCTACATACAGCTGGAACAGCTGCATGGCAAAGGCGCCGCCGCGGGAGCGGTCTATCAGCCGCAGCAAAGGTTTGGCTTCGATATCGGCATGCATTGCTGCTACGCGTGACATGCGGTATAATAAAAACCGCGTCATTTCCAACGTGAGGGGTGTACCATCACGGAGGTACAGCGGTGATAAGGCGGTATCATCCAGCCATTTTTCGAGTGGACGGGAAAGTTTGCCGCGCTTTTTGGCGAAAGCTACCAGTTGCTGTGCGGTAGTGGTATCGTCTTCGCTTTGCAGGGTATGACCCAGGGTATCGAGCATCAGATCGCGGGCATCGTCGTTGATTTCCTGCTGCAGGGCGTGTTGCAGCAACTGTTTGGCTGCCGGCGTATTCAGCCTGCACAGGATCTGAACGGCGGTCAGCCTTTGTTCTGCTTTCTTATGCTGTAGCAGCTCGCCGGCGCGTTCCAGTGCCTGCGGGTGATCTGCAAGGATAACGACAACGAGCGTACGTACTGACTTCAGTTTATGCAATGTGAAATCCCATAGGCTTTCGGCGTACAGGGAGGCGTCGAGCTGTGTCAGCAGCGGGAAAATATGTTTGGCTTCGTAATCGTTGCGGATGGCTTTGAGTAGCAGGGGAACGGCCTGGTTGCCCAGTTCCTGCTGCAGTAGCTGGAATGCCTCCGGATGCAGGTAACGTTTTTCATCCACGTGGGTATCCAGGTATGGCAGGGCATTGCGCCGGTCCTGTCGGAGCAGTTGACCTACGGCCATCACATCCGGTGCCGGCAATGCGGAAGATCCGCCCATAGCGGCTTGTTGCTGGCGGAAAGCCTGACTGCTAAGACTGCTGTTGTATTCCTGCAGATAAGCATAGGATGCCTGCAGTAGCAGTGGCTGGTATTGTTCCGGCTGATATTGGGCCAACAGGTAATACCCGCCCAGTTGGGCGGTATAGTCGGGCAATGTGGCCAGGTGGGTCACTGCTTTTTCAATTAGCGGCTGGTATTTGCCCTGGTTGGTTTGCAGCAGTACCCGGGATAGTTCTACGTTGACAAAACCCTTGTCCGGTTGCTCAAGGATATGTTCCAGGTACTCCATTTCCCGGTCCGGGTGACCTTTGGACAAAAGCCGGAAAAACAGGGAGTTCCATCCATGTTGTTTCCAGGTACGCAGGTAAGCATCTACTACGGGCCATTCTGCGCTTTTGATCAGGTCCTGGAGGAACTTGCGCAGCGGTGTGAATTTGAGTGGTGACAGGTCGAAGTTGTTACCGTCACCGGAATGGATAATCAGGATAGAACCAATGTCTTCCGTGGAACAGCCTCTTTGTTGCAGATAGCTGGTAAAATAGCTGAAACGCAGCACGATAGCGGATGCGGAGCCAGGTGTGTCCAGCATGGGCACCACGTGTTGGAAGAATCTCTCCCTGCATTGCTGCCACACCAGGGGATCTGCGAGCAGCTGTAACACCAGCCGGTCGTTGTCGTCCCATTGGTCGGGCAGCTTCAGCAGCTGCAGAAAAACACCCATTTCGCGGGCCATAGCGGCATCGGTGCATACAGGCGGGTGAATGATTTGCCCGGTAAGGAAAGCTACCCCGTCCTGCAGCTGCCCATAGTGGCTGCTGTCTTCGTAAAGCTGTTGCTGTCGCTCAATAAAAGGTAGTATAGTTTCCTTAGTATATGGCATAAGGCTTAAATAGGTTCTTATTTTTTCAGGACAATTTCCTCTCTGGCAGCCCATTGGGCAATGTCCTGTTTGCTCAGGGCCATGGCCATCATATCAGGGAATTTGTCTGGCGTGCAGGCAAATACCGGGATGCCGAGGCCGGCGAGGAACTGTGCATTTTCATGATCATATGAGGGCGCGCCCTCATCGTTGAGGGCCAGCAACACCACCACCTGTACGCCGCTGGCGGCCAGGTCGGTAAAGCGTTTGCGCATGCCGGTTTCATCGCCGCCTTCAAACAGGTCGGTGATCACCACCAGCACGGTATCTGCCGGCCGCGTAATCAGCTGCTGGCAATATTGCAGGGCCAGGTGAATATCGGTGCCGCCGCCCAGCTGTACGCCAAACAGCAGTTCTACCGGGTCTTGCAGCTCTTCGGTAAGATCTGCTACCGCCGTATCGAAAACCACCATCTTCGTTTGTACGGCCGGGATAGAGGCCATTACGGCGCCGAAGATACCGGAATATACCACGGAGGTGCCCATAGAGCCGCTCTGGTCCAGGCATAACACCACATCTTTCAGTGCCGATCTTTTACGGCCATAGCCTACCAATGTTTCCGGTATAATGGTTTTATATTCCGGTTGATAATGTTGCAGATTTTTGCGGATGGTCAGGTCCCAGTTGATTTCGTTGTGGCGGGGACGCCGGTTGCGCACACTCCGGTTAAGACTGCCTGTAATGGCCTGTTGCATGGGTTGCGACAACTTTTTGAGCAGTTCATCCACTACCTTTTTTACCACTTGCCGGGCGGTGTCTTTGGTCTTCTCCGGGATCACCCGGCTGAGTGTCATCAGGGTGGCGACCAGGTGTACATCCGGTTCCACGTTTTGCAGCATTTCCTTTTCCAGCAGCATGGCGGTGAGATCGAGCCGTTTGAGGGCGTCTTTCTGCATCACCTGTACGACGGAAGCCGGGAAATAACTGCGGATATCGCCCAGCCAGCGGCTGACGTTGGGCGAAGAAGCCCCCAGCCCGCCTTTGCGGTTACTGTCGTATAAGGCTTCCAGTGTTTTGTCTACCTGAAGGTCGGTTTTGTTGAGGGAAAAAGCAGTTCCATCATTATTATCGCCTCCCAGGATCAGTCGCCAGCGTCGTATATTTTCTTCCATTATTCTGCCTGGTTTTCAGGGTGAAAAAATCCCAACATCTTCATCACTACCGGGATGCCAAGAGCTGCCCGGCTATCATCTACACCGGTAGCCAGCGTGATGGTGGCCGGACTTCCGTCGCTTCCTGTTCGTACTTTTTCTCCCAGTTTTTTCCTTTCCGGGGCGGTAAAGTTAGAAAAGGTGCGGCGTAATAACGGCAATATCTGCATGAAAATATCATTTTCCAGCTGACTTACCCAACTGCATACCATGTTCCAGAGGATTTCGTCGAGCAGCAGGAGGGTACCGCTGCCTTTGAGAAAACCTTCCAGCCAGGCTGCTGTCACGGCGGGAGCATTGGCAACGGACATGGCTATACTGAAACGGTTGAACAAGGCGTCGTTGTCCAGTATTTTAAAGTCGAACAACAGGCGGGAAGCGTACCCGGCAAGTACCGGCGCCGACTGACTATTACCCGAAATAGCGGTTAAAGTCCCGGTCCAGGCACTGGTAAGGTCGGTGTGTTGCAGCAGGTTGATGGCATCGTTCATGGCCTGAAACTGTTCCAGCAGTTCCAGGGCGGCATCTTCACTAACGGCTGTGCAGGCTGCCGGAAGACTGATACATACGCGGCTGATCATACTCTCTACGATGTTCATCACCAGGTCCGCATCTGTTTTTCGCACGTTACCATAACGGGTGATGTTCACCAGGGAAGGTACCACTTCCAGCAACTGCAATACATCACCGGCAGCTGCTGCGAGATTGTTGATCCGGAGTATCAGCGCATCCACTACTTTCGGCAGTTCTGCCGGCAGGGCGGATTCCAGCATCTGGCAAACCTCCCGGAGCGTGGCTGTTTTGCCGGAAACGTCCAGGATGTATTGGGTAACCGCTTCCAGTACGGTATTACCCCAACTGCCTTTTTCAATGATATCTACAGAAAAGGACGGGTCCCATTGCAGGCGCCATTGTTCTTTAAAGGTGCCTTTGCCGGAAGTCTCCATGCGTTCGCCCCAGCGGATGCCCAACAGTTGCAGCCGGTGCAGCAGGATACTGCGTTCCAGGTCTGTGTCTTTACGCAAATCGAGTACATAATCCTTAAAGTCCGCTGTCTGCGGTAGCCGCAATCTTTTCTGCAACCGCTCAATATCGGCCTGCAGCGGCGGTTTAGGGATGTCGGAGGGTACCTGTCCGATACGGTTGCTCACAATCAGTTCATCGCGTATCAGTTGCATCAGCACATCTTCGCCGTTGCATAATACGCTGAGCGTAGCTTCGTTGAGTTCTTCCAGCCCGGGACGGGAATATTGCCGCAGCGACGTTAAGGCATTGGCGAGGCGTACTGCTTCCAGTACGTGCGCTACGGAGGTATCTTTCTGCTGGTCGCGGAATAGTTTGGCTACCAGCGCCATCCAGCGGGTGCCATCGTCCGACGGGTGTTCCCAGATATGCTGATACCATCCCGGAGAAGGTACGCCGGCGCCATAACCGCTTTCATAACTTAAACGGCTATACGTCCACGGTATCCAGGTACAGTCTATTTTTACTTTTGGTAACCCTTTCAGCAGATCGTTGTCGACCTTCTGGGCCGGCATATTTTTAAGCGCGGGAGCGTGCCAGGCGCCACAGATCACTGCAATGCGGGTAAACATTTCCTTTTCTGCCTGGCGGATCATTTTCCGCATCCAGGCTTCACGTTGTTGTTCCATGCGGCTGTCGCGCGAGGGTAGTTCTTCCCGCAAAGCCTGCATGGCATCGCTCACGGCGTCGAACACCTGGTCGTCCTGTTGCCGGTATTCAAACATATGTTCCCACCATCTTTCCCCGTCGTCATGCCCGGCAGCATGCGCCAGGTAGGCGATAGGATCATGGCGGAAAGTAGCGGGGGTAAGCGGTTGGGCCGGAATGTCTTCCGTATCGTCTACGTTCAGCGAAGCTTCCTGCAGCGGCGTGATTTCGTCGACGGCAGCTGAACTATCGGGTTGTTCGCCGGTAACTTCCTGTTGCCGGCGGGCAGCTTCGGCAGCGGCGCGTTTTTCCTTCTCGATGGCAAAAACATGTGCCAGCGGCAGGTCCATAAACCGCACGGGGATATGCTGCCGCTGGGCATAGCCGATGGCCTGCCATTCGGGGGAGTATTCGGCGAACGGATAAAAGCAGGAATGCTGTGGATCATCGGGCTGATACACCAGTATGGCCACCGGTGGTTTCAACGCTTCATGGCTGGCCCAGGGAAGAATGGCATCAGCTTCCGGCGGACCTTCCACCAGCACAATATCGGGTTGCAACTCCTCCAGGAAATTTTTGACGTTTCTGGCGGAGCCGGGCCCATGATGCCGGATTCCAAGTATATGAACAGACATGATTACTCAGTTAGGTTATTGCAAATCGCGGCAGGCACGGTACACATCTTTCCACTCATCGCGGGTTTTGACAACAGTTTCCAGGTATTCCTGCCATACCAGTTTATCCTGTACCGGGTCTTTCACCACGGCGCCAATAATACCGGCAGCCAGGTCGGCGGCAGTCAGACGGCCATCACCGAAATAAGCGGCGAGCGTCAGGCCATTGTTTACCACAGAGATAGCTTCTGCTGTACTGAGCGTGCCTCCGGGTGATTTTATTTTGGTTTTCCCGTCTTCTGTTACCCCATTCCGCAGTTCGCGGAAAATGGTAACGATACGGCGGATTTCTTCCATCGCCGGTTTTTCGGCGGGCAGTTCCATCACTTTCTCAAAACTTTCCACCCGTCTCTTCACGATGTCAATTTCTTCTTCCATGGTGCCAGGCACAGGAAGTATCACGGTATTAAAACGGCGTTTCAAAGCGCTGGAAAGGTCGTTCACGCCTTTGTCGCGGTTGTTGGCAGTAGCGATAATGTTAAACCCTTTGGCTGCCTGTACTTCGCTGTTCAACTCCGGGATAGGCAGTGTTTTTTCAGAAAGGATGGTGATCAGCGTGTCCTGTACGTCTGCGCCGATACGGGTCAGCTCTTCTATACGGGCGATCTTGCCTTCCTGCATGGCGCGCATCACCGGTGTTTCC
This sequence comes from Chitinophaga qingshengii, assembly GCF_014529935.1. Taxonomy (GTDB): domain Bacteria; phylum Bacteroidota; class Bacteroidia; order Chitinophagales; family Chitinophagaceae; genus Chitinophaga; species Chitinophaga qingshengii. The sequence goes on along the minus strand of NZ_JACVFC010000001.1, from coordinate 886,646 downwards.
ACCAGCGCCTGACGGGAGGGGCCTTCAGCCAGCAGCCGTGCGTAGTTCCAGCCGTAACGGATGCTTTCTTCGCTGGTACCGGCCGTACCTTGTACAATACGGGTAGAGTCGCCGCTGATGGCGGCTGCCAGGTGTTCGCTTACCCAGCTTTTGGCGGTACCGGGCAAACCATATAATAACAGGGCGCGATCGGTGGCCAGGGTAGCCACGGCAATCTCCATCAGTCTTTTACTGCCGATATATTTCGGACTCACCTCAAAACCGTTTTTCAGTTTACCGCCGATCAGGTAGGTCACTACCGCTTGTGGCGATAGCAGCCAGTTATGCGGTCGTTTGCCGCTGTCCTGCTTTTTCAGCTCTTCCAGTTCGGTGGCGTAGAGGGCCTCTGCGTGTTGGCGTAAGGTGTCAGACATGGTATATAATGATTTAGCTGTTTTTTGAAAAGGATTGTTGTATAAATGTTTTGATCTGTAAAAGGCCGACCAGGTGAAGGGAAATAGATTTCCAGTAGGTCTGGTAGGTTTCATTCTCCGTAGTGACGTCATCCAGGGCAGATTTCACCGAGGAGGGGATGAGCGCAATGAAATCGCCCATGGTCCGCTGGGAATAGGTATACGGATTTTTGGCGCAAAACCGGAATATCTTCATCGCCAGCTCTTCGCTCCATACCTGCTGCAGTTGCCCCACATAGTTCATCACCAGGTTGCTGTGGGCATCGAAGTGCTGGAGGAGGTAGGTATCCTGCTGGTCTGATGGCAGCAGGGGCAGCAGCGTCATATGGAAAGTATCACTGTGCTGCACAAACGAAAGCGCCCTTTTACCATCACCGAACCAGGCAATGGCCTGCGCCAGCGCGGGTGCAAAAGGTTTCAGCGCTTTCTGGTGGTGAAACAGGTCCACCACTTCTTCAAATGATGCATTGAGGTGCGTTTCCCATACCCTGGGGTGTACCAGGGCTACCAGTTGTGACAGGATGTATTCATCGTCCGATACCCGGGCATTGTTGCTGAGTTTATCGATACCGGTTTTAAAGATCTCGGCATCCGGCGGAATCGCTGCAGTGACGGTCACTTTACCTTTGTTGACCTGGATCGCTTTTTCCAGCAGCAGCCAGTATTGTTCATGCAGGTCACTGCCGGCGATTTTTTTGAGCAGCGTCAGGGTAGCTTCTTTTACCTGTTTACTTTTTTCAGCCAACAGGCTTTCCAGCCAGGGGGCGTCATCCAGGCTGATATTGGTGGCGAGGGCGCCCAACAGTTCCGCTTTTATGGCCGCGCTTTCCTGTGGCCAGGTCACCTGCAGGAGAGTGCGGGCATGTGCCGGTTGTTCGCGCCGCAGGCGGGTGAGCGCTTCCAGTCTTTGTGCGGTGGTGCCGTTTTCCCACATGTCTTCGGTAGTATCTACCGCTACGGAGAAGTTCCATTCGCGGTTGAACTGTGCCAGCCATTCACCACGTTTGCCGCAGCATGCTGCAGCGAGGTTGCGCAGCGCTTTATGCCGGCTGGCATTTTCCAGTATACGCGGCAGGTATTCGGGAGGAAGCAATTGATTATTGCGGGCGCATAGTTCCAGCCAAAGCGTCAGCAGCGGTATGTTTTCGCTGTCCAGCGTATGGTTCAGCGCCTGCACGGCAGTAGCGCTGCAATAGGATTTGGTCTCCGGCGGGCAGACCGTCATGGTACTTACACCGCCGTCTACCGCCATCGCGCCGCTTTGCCGGTAGTTAAAAACCAGCGAGGCCAGTTGCAGGAACTGTTCTTCCCGGTCGGTATCCGGGTTGGTGAATACCTCCCGGGCCGCCACCTGTAAGGGTCCGGGCAAACTGCCGGTATCCGGCTGCTTCTTGGCGGTACCCAACAGGGCTATGTTGATAATATCATTCCAGGACTGCATGGTCATTTTCTTGAGTACGGCTATTTTTACACGAGGCCGTGGTGGATAGGCATAGTTGTCTGAAAAATGTATGGAAAACAGCGGGGAAAATCGCCCGGTATACGGGAATATTCAGATAAACTATTGTTATATTTTAAGGTCATTAGTTGAACAATTAAATTAAAAACAGACAGGGAAAATGAGCTCTAAATTACAAAAAAAAGAACGTATATGTATGGATGTAAACGATGTCTTTAAAAATAAAAGTAATTTTCAAAAAATTGGTTTTCAGATAGTTGAAATCATCATGCCCCAGATGACCTGTCCTGTCTGGATCGGACCGGTAAACATGGAATATTTTACCCGGAGGATTAAATCGTTGCTTTAAAAATACAACCCAATACGTTTTTGTTACCCGGTATACTATCGTCAGAACCTCTCAATATTTAACCTATGTCAACAAATCCTATTAATGTAGCCCTGTTTAATGAACACACGTTATTTAGTAAGGTGTTCAAAAATTATCTGGAAGATCAGGATAACATCCGTGTTAGTTTTCATGCATCAGAATTGTTTGATCTTCTCAGGAAGTTAGATGTTCATTCGGCGAATGTACTGTTAACAGACCTGTTTGTCGATCAGCGGAATGTCATGGAAACTTTGGACGCCATCAGGAGTAAGTATCCCGGAATCAGGATTCTGGTGCTGTCCTGGCCTGTTGATGTTGGCCTGATCAGTGATTTGCTGGACCTGGGTATACATGGTTATATTTCCACAATGGATGATCCGGAAGAAGTGCTTCGGGCCATCATAGCGGTTTCCAATGGTAAGCTGTACCGTAATAAGCTTTTTACGGAAGCCTTGTACCTGAACAGGCAGCATAGTGCAAGCGTGTCTTCCGCCTGTAGTTTGATGACGCTGGATGACCGGGAAAAGAAGATCCTGCAACTGCTATGGGAGGAAAAGAGCAACAAGGAAATTGCGGATGAGATTTTCCTGAGCGTACGGTCCATCGAAAAGATCAGACAGGATATGAAACAAAAACTAGGTATCCGGTCGACGATTGGCTTGTTAAAATATGCTATTGAAAAGAAAATTATAAGATTGGCTTATTGATTCGCCCCATATCCTTTCAAGACTATTTTAAAGCGCTTTTAGTAAAACCTGCAATCAAAATTCGTATTTCTACTAAATAAAAGCGCATCATTTTAGATTAACTTGGATATAGACAGGCATTTGTGTGTATGGTGAAGTGATGCTACTGACTATATAAGCCTGTTTCCCCTGTTTTTTGTAAGGTTTGTTACTTACACCTGCGACAGCTGTGCAACAAGATCCCTGCCGGCTTCCATTTCCGCTGCCATACTGCCAAATAAGAAAACCGTCGCGGCATCTGACTGATGTTCGGATGGGCATCTGCCTGCACAATTTTCAGCGCTCCGGTTTTCCAATTGATATTCATAACAAACAAGCCTGGAAAAGGCCTTTTTAAAACTTCCCAAAATATATGAAAATGAGAATCATGTTAAAATCGAAAATCCATAGAGCAACCGTTACCGAAGCGAATGTAAACTATACAGGAAGCATATCCATTGATAGCGACCTGCTGAAGCGGGCCGATATACTGGTGGGTGAAAAAGTACTGGTGGTAGACAATACGAACGGCGCCCGGCTGGAGACCTATGCGATAGAGGGCCCTGCGGGATCAGGTACCATCTGTATGAATGGAGGCGCCGCGCACCTGGTTAAAGAAGGAGATGTCATCACCATCATTGCCTTTGAGGTAACAGATGATATAAAGGAACCGAAGAAGTTCCTGGTAGATGGCGATAATAAATTCTTAAAAGACCTTTAAATGAAGGAGCAATTTAACCCGGCAGATTACCGGATCGTGATCGGGACGTATGGAGACGATTCCCATAACGTCGGCAGGTCGTTGATCGCCCTGGCATTACAGGAAAAAGGATATCAGATCATCGACCTTAAACTGCAGAACAAATTTTCCCACTTCCTGGAAGCAGCGAAGTATGGGCACGCCATACTGATCTCTTCCCTGAACGGGCATGCTAACGGGCTGCTGCATGAAGACCAGCGACGGGAGATGGCTGGTTTTGAAGCAGCCCGTGGAAGGCGCCTGTGGTATATCGGGGGGAACCTGTGTATACACGAAGATCCTCAACAGGTATGCGCCAGGTTCCGGGAGATGGGCTTTACAGAAGCTTATGCAAAGCCCGGGGATTTTGATCTGGACATCTTTCTGGAACGGCTGGAGAAAGATCTCAGCAGTCTGGGTATCGTTTCGGTTGAAAACGGATTTTCCCTGAAGAAACCTGTCGCTCATGTCCCGTCTAATAACAGAAACGATGTTTTACAGGAACATGATGCCGCAGTAGGCCCGCTGGCAGAAACGGCCCGCCGGCAGCAGCAGATAACGACCCGTTTTGCAATAGTCCTGCAGGAGGCTAAAAAAGCAGGAAAGACCCTGATACATCCCAGGTGTGGCGTGCCTTCCGTAGAAGGACAGGCGGTCCTTTTCCGCAAACTGAAGGAAGCGGGCGCCGATTGTCTGTCGGTACAGGTGGATAGCTCTACCAGGCATCACCAGTTTAAAGATGTGGACGAACTATTGGCGGCGGGCAAGGAGATGAACGGCTATCCATTGATCAATTTTGGGGTACCGCGAAACAAGGAACTGATAGACCGTTTCCCGGATGTTCCGCTACAGGTACGGCATGGCTCCTATGATGGCAGGCTGCTGGCCGAAGCTGGATTCGCCAGTGGATTTACCGCTATTGAAGGCGGGGCGATCTGTTATAATGTCCCTTATTTCACTGATGTTTCCCTGGAAAGTTCTATCAGAACATGGCAGTATGTGGACCGTCTTAGTGGAGACCTCACCCGTGAAGGATGGCCGATTGACAGAGAGTTCTTTGGAACTCTTACCGCAACGCTGATAGAGCCGTCCATCGCTATTTCGGTTAATATCCTGGAAGCATTGCTGGCAGCGCAGAACGGCGTAAAGTATTTATCGCTGGGTTATGCAGAACAGGGTAACCGGGAGCAGGATATTGCAGCCATACACGCTTTGGAGATGCTTACGCAGGAATACCTGCAAAAGTATGGGCACCATGATGTTTATACCTCCACCGTATTTCACACGTATATGGCGGCCTTTCCGCTGAACCAGCAAATGTCGGAGGAAATTATTATCGAATCCGCGGTCACAGCGCGACTGGCCGGGGCAACGAGGATCATGACCAAGTCGCCGGTAGAATCAGTGAACGTGCCCCTGGAGGAGGCGAATGTAAAAGGGGTTGAGCTTACCAGAATAGGATTTGAGCTTTCCGGCAGCTACGATCCGGTAAAAGTCGCCTATGAACGGGCCATGATAGAACGGTCGGTCAGAAGCATGGTAGACAGTATACTGGGTACCGGTGACGGCGATCCTGCAAAGAGCATTATCAACGCATTTGCCTGTGGTTATATAGATGTTCCTTTCTCTCCCAGTATCTATAATGCAGGAAAGGTGAAGACGCTGCGGGACAAAGATGGCGCGGTCCGTTACTTTGATCCCGGTAACACCCTGGTGCCCGGCGATGTGCTGAAAGAGCACAGAAAACTCCTGGAGGGCAGAAGTGGCAGTTATTTCCAGATGCTGAAGGAAGATCTGAACCATATACATTTAAGCCAGATCAGCGGTTGGCCGCTCCACGACTATTACTCCGCTACGCATTACAATCCCCGTGTTTCCCGGCCGGTTTTTCCCTGGCTGTGATCCTCGCTGGTGCTTTTCAGGGGGGAGTGCTTTTCAACGATTAAATACTTACTATGCAAATGACCTTCCGGGACAGGAAAATAAAGGTGTTTTCCGTTCTATACAGAGATGAGAATATACAGTCGTACAACTTTGAAAATGTGCTTGATACTATCCGGTTGAGTGATGAGTTTAATTATACAGGTTTGCTGCTTTTTCAGAGCAACCGGGGAAACCTTGAGCCGTGGGTTTTTGCACAGTCAGTATTAAGTAACTCCTCCACACTTTCCCCTTTTATCGCTGTAAACCCGGTTTATATGCACCCCTTTACGGCGGCCCGGAAAATACTTTCCCTGGGGAGCTTATATCAACGGAAGATATACCTGAACTTCATTACCGGCACTTCCAAAAGTGATATGGCTAACCTGAACGATTACCTGGAACATGATCAGCGATATCAGCGGCTCACTGAATATATCCAGATAGTAAGGCATCTGCTGACAGATAGAAAGACACTGAAATTTAAGGGGGAGTATTACACCGTAAACGATCTGCAGCTGTCTGACAAGCTACCCGCCGAGATCTTGCCGGAGTTCTTTATAGCCGGTTCTTCTGAAAGTGCCCGGAAAGCCAACGCATTCTTTGGTTCTTCTTCTTTCGGGATGGCCAAAGATGTTAAATACCCGCCGTCAGACAGTCTGAAGCCTCCTGCCAAACAAGCATTGCATTTCGGGATCGTAGCAAGGCCCGACGCGGATGCTGCCTGGCAGCGCATGAAGGAGCTTTTCTCCGGTGATGAGATGGACAAAGCCATGCTGGACTATTCTATGGGTAATACAGACAGCCATTGGAAAAAAGAACTTCATGAAACAATTCACCTAACGGAAAATCCTGTACAGACAACCTATAGCCTGTTCCCCTTTGAGCACTTTAAAGCAGATTGTCCCTATCATGCAGGCAGCTATGAAGAGGTGGCCGGTGTGCTGGTACAGCATATCGTGAATGGGGTGGATTGCTTTGTCATAGAGATTCCTTCCGCCGGAGAGTTCTCTCATGTTAACGAAGTGTTTCAACTATGCAAGAGTATTATTCAGCACCGTTTTGCTATTTAAGGAACCAGGGTTACAATGCCTTATAACCCTGTCCATACATATTGTAAAGCACTCAAATGTCAATTGCTAAAAGATGTTATAATACCTTATAACCCTGTCCATACCATACACCGATGGGTTCATACAGTGTTTCCCGGCCAATGACCGCCATCGGTAAGGGTTGGCCGCCGCTGAGCGCCAGTAGTTTCCAAAGGCTGCGGAAGTCCGGCCGGAGCTGCATTTCCTGTTGTTGTTCGTCGCGCAGCCACCACTGACCATTACGCTGTACGGGGGTGAGTGCGGCGATCGTATATACCTGGTCGTTATACAAAGGGAATTGGCTGCTTACCTGGCTTTGTGCGGTTACCACGCCGGTCCAGTCGGCGTATCCCCGGAAAGCCGGATTAGCAGGCGCGGGTTGCTGGGTTTTGATCAGTGCCCGCAGGGGAGCGGCTGACGGGTAATATACCAGTTCCGCCTGTATGCAGCTGCCGGGCGCCGGCATCAGTTGTACGGATGGCTGGTGCCGGATAGTGAATTGTAATACCAGTGCCGGCCGGCGGGTAGTAAGGCCGTATAGCCAGTAGCGTTCGGTGATAAGGCGGTCGTCTTCGGTGCTTTGTTTACCCAGTACCAGCCAGGTATCGGTGATACCGGTTTGGGCTTTGAGTTCATCCTGCGACTGGGAGTACCCGATGAGGGTACGGATATCCTGTTGCAGTCCGGGTTCCAGCCTGTCCAGCTGTCCATAGGCCTTTGCTGCCAGGTACAGGCGCAGCAGCTGGTCCATAAAGCTATGTTGCCAGCCGTCGCTGTAGTAGCCAATTTCCGCCATTTCGCGGAGTATACCGGCCAGTCCGGATGCCTGGGCATCTACCATACGTTTGGCCATATTGTCGCACATATCGGCGCCTTTATCCGGTAAGCTGATGATACCGTTGCGTACCAGGTCTTTGGCCCAGCGCACCAGTTCTTCGAGGCCGTCGGTCACTTTGCGGTGCCGGGCTTCCTGTCTTTTGGTTTGGGCGGCTTCGTCCACCGGTTTGGCTTCGGCGGACTGCTGTACCTTTTTCTCCGCTTTCTCCGCCCTTTTACCGATCCATTCCGTTACCCAGGCCGGTTGTTCCTGCCGGGTAAAGGAGGCTTTCTCCCGGGCATAATATAATAAAAGGCCAATGCCATGTTTACAGGGAAACTTGCGACTCGGGCAACTACAGCGGAAAGCCATGTCGCTGATGTCTACCTGGGTCTGGTAAGGTTTGCTGCCGCTGCCCTGGCACTCTCCCCAGAGCGCTGCTTCACTGAAGCCTTTACTAACCCACTTAGCCGCTTTCCCCAGGTCTTTTCCCGCCTTGCGGGACGATTCATCGGGTGCCATCGCCAGCACCTGTTCTTCCGTTAGGTCCAATTATTTTGATATTTAATTATTTTTATATTTGGTTATTTGTTGTTTATTGGTTTGTTGCAGAACATCAAAATACACTAAAAAGGGGTGTTGATGAATAATGCTACAAATTAAATTATTTCATAAAATAGTAATCAAATTTCGGTTATTACTGCGCAGTGTATATCGTATCAAATGGATTTTTTTGTAAAAAATATAAGGCGATGGCTGTAAAAAGATAAAGAAAACTGCTTTCTTAAGATGTTTAGTTAATATATTGTAATAATCTGATTATCAATTATAAAAATCATTCCATCTCATATTTAATAATAAACATAAAATAAAAAACAGGCTAGGCTTTTCATGATGGATCAGATAAAGCATACAAGCGTCGTCATCCTCATCAACCCAACATAAAAGCAAAAAAATTCGGGATACATTTTTGAAAGAAAAATTTCAAAGATGTATCCCGAAGGTATTATCAAAAAGGTAAAATCTATTCGCAAAAATCTATCTGGTGGTCTCCCCCAAATCAGCGAAATCAGCACTAATCATGTCCATCACAAGTTAAAGATCTCCCCGGTGGTCTCCCCCAAATCAGCGAAATCAATATTAATCATAAAAATCCGAGTTCCAGTTTCGCTTCTTCGCTCATCATCTCCTTGGTCCATGGTGGATCAAAAGTCAGGTGAACATCTACCTCAGACACGCCTTCAATATTCCGGACCTTCTCATCCACTTCGCGGATGATATCACCGGCTACGGGGCAACCCGGCGCGGTGAGGGTCATATCTATACCAATGCGGTTGTTTTCCTTGATCTTGATTTCGTATACCAGTCCCAGTTCCCAGATGTTGACAGGGATTTCCGGATCGTATACGGTTTTCAGCTGTTCTTCTATCTTATCCCTTAATGTAGCTTCGCTCATGACTGGTTTGTTTTTGCCTGGTAGGCTACTGCATAAAGTTTCATCTGTTTGAGCATGCTCAGCAGCCCGTTGGAACGGGTGGGAGAGAGATGGCTACTCAGACCGATGGCGTCGATAAAGTAGATATCCGCGGTGGCTATCTCTTTCGGGGTATACCCGGAAAGCACGTAAATCATCAGGCTTACCAGCCCTTTGGTGATCACGGCGTCGCTGTCGGCGGTGAAGTACAGCTTCCCATCCCTGAGCTCGGTATGCAGCCACACGCGTGACTGGCAACCTTTGATCAGATTGTCCGGTGTTTTAAATTCTTCGGCGATGAGTGGCAAATCCTTGCCCAGTTGGATAATGTACTCGTACTTATCCTCCCAGTTGCTCATCACTTCAAAATCGGACTTTATTTCTTCCTGTCTGTCGTTAATCGTCATAATAAATATTCTCCTTTTACCGCAACATGGAAACGGCCCGTTTGATACCGGTTACCAGCTTATCGATGTCTTCCCTGGTATTGTAGAAAGTCAGCGAAGCCCGAACGGTACCGGGGATCTTAAACTCGTCCATCAGCGGTTCGCAGCAGTGGTGGCCTGTTCTTACGGCAATACCTTGCTGGTCCAGCAGTTCGCCCAGGTCAAACGGGTGAATATCGTGTACCAGGAAGGAGATGGCGCCGCTTCTGTGGGCGGCGTCGCCGATAAAACGGATACCTTCGATCTGGCGCAGTTGTTCCAGCGCATAGGCGAGCAGCTGCTCTTCCCATTGCTGGATTTTGTCCAGACCGATCTGTTGCAGGTATCGGATAGCTGCCCCTAAACCGATGGCGCCTGCAATATGCGGGGTACCGGCTTCAAATTTATAGGGCAACTCATTATAGGTTGTTTTGGCAAATGTTACGGTTTTGATCATATCGCCGCCGCCCTGGTAGGGAGGCAGTTTATTCAGCCATTCGGAGGTACCATACAGTACGCCGATGCCGGTAGGACCGTAAATTTTATGTCCGGAGAAAACAAGGAAATCAGCCTGCAGGGCCTGCACGTCGATACTCATATGCTGGATGGCCTGTGCGGCATCCAGGAGTACGGGTATATTGCGGGCATGCGCTTGTGCGATGATGTCTTCTACCGGGTTGATGGTACCCATCGTATTGGAAACATAGGTCACTGCTACCATTTTCACCGTATCATCGAGCAGGGCGGTGTATTCCTCCATCTTCAGTTCTCCCTTTTCATTGAAGGGGATCACTTTCAGGGTAGCGCCGCTTTCCTCGCAGGCCATCTGCCAGGGAACGATGTTGGAGTGGTGTTCCATCGCGGAGATGATCACGCTGTCGCCTTCCTTCAGGAAACGGCGGCTCATGGTGTTGGCCACCAGGTTGATGCCGTCGGTTGTGCCTTTGGTGAAGATGATTTCGTGGCTGTGCGCTGCATTGATAAAGCCGGCTACAATTTCGCGGGCTTTCTCGTAGGCATTGGTGGCTTCCTGGCTCAGATGATGGACGCCGCGGTGCACATTGCTGTTATATTCTTCGTAATACCGGGCTTCTGTTTCTATCACGGTCAGCGGCTTCTGCGTGGTAGCCCCGTTATCGAGGTATACCAGCGGTTTGCCATGCACCAGTTCCTGCAGGATAGGGAAATCCTTCCTGATTGTTTGTACGTCCAGGGCTGCAGTTTCTATGTTAGCAATATGTTCCATTGGATCGGTAATTAGTTGTTCATGATAGCGGCAATCTGTTCCTGCAGGTAATGTTGCAGGGCAGGCACCTTCACTGCGTCTGTAATATCATGGGAGAAGGCATTTACCATCAGTGCTTTGGCGGCGTCTTCCCCGATACCGCGGGAGCGCAGGTAGAACATGGATTCTTCGCTGAACTGTCCGGCGGTGAAACCGTGGCTGCATTTTACGTCATCGGCGTAAATTTCCAGCTGTGGTTGTGAGTTGATATCTGCTTTTGTACCCAGCAGCAGGTTGTTATTCTGCTGGAAGGCGTTGGTTTTCTGCGCTTCGCGGTGTACCAGGATCCTGCCGGTGAATACGCCGTTGGCGTTATCGAGCAGTACGCCTTTGTACAGTTCATTGCTGTTGCAGTTAGGCATGATGTGGTCCATAAAGGTATGGTTGTCTACATGCTGACTTTCATTGGCAATGTACAGGCCGTTCAGGTTTGTTTCCGTATTGCTGCCGTTGAGAGCCACGCTCAGGTTGTTGCGGGTGAACGGGGTACCGGGCAGTGTGAAATTAAAGTGGTGGTAACGGCTGTTGGCCTGTTGCTGGGCGGCGGTAGTATGCACTTCGCGGAAGTGCTGGTCGCCCTGCTGGATATTATAATGCCACAGTTCCGCATTTTCCTCCACTACGGTTTCCAGTACGCTGTTGGTAAAGGTAACCGCGCCGGCGTCCGGATGTACGGATGTTTCGATAATGGTAGCGGCAGCGTTTCTGTTCAGCACCCACAGGTGGCGGGGCTGAATGAAGGCATGCTGTGTGGTCGTGTATACGTGAACGATATGTACCGGTTTATCGATGACAGTATTGGCAGCCAGCTCAATATAGAGGCCATCGGCGAAGAGGGCGGTATTGAGGGTAGCCAGGGATTCCTGTGCCAGGTGGTGTTGTTTGTTGAACCAGGTGGTAAAACCGGGCGCCTGTGTATGTGCGCTCAGGGCACCGATGGTGATGCCTTTGCCTGCGGGCAGTTCGGAAAGATCAGCCTGCAGATGGCCGTTGACCAGCACAATGCGGTAGCTGTCCAGTTCCGGAATAGCCGTCTGGGCTATCGTAGCTGCCGGTACGGTAGTGGTAGCATACAGCAGTTCATAAGGGAATTCCTTGAGATACCGTTGTATGTTGGAATAACGCCAGGCTTCTGTTTTCAGTGTGGGAAGGCCCAGCACGGCGAAGCGTTCCAAAGCCTCCCGGCGGATGCCCTGCAGCTCGTCCTGCGCCTGGCAGGCCGATAATGCGTTCACATCTGTAGTTAACGCCTGGTAAAAAGGCAGTGTAATATCACTCGTCATAATTATATGCTTCTTATGCTTCTTTCAAATGTAACTCTTCCTTCAGCCAGTCGTAACCTCTTTCTTCCAGTTCCAGGGCCAGTTCCTTGGTACCGGTTTTGATGATACGGCCGTTGTACAGTACGTGTACAAAGTCAGGCACGATGTACTCCAGCAAACGCTGGTAGTGGGTGATGACTACGAAAGATTTTTCTGCATCGCGGAGTTTGTTCACGCCATTGGAAACGATACGCAGGGCGTCGATATCCAGACCGGAGTCTGTTTCATCCAGGATAGCCAGTTGGGGATCCAGCATGGCCAGCTGGAAGATTTCGTTACGTTTCTTTTCGCCACCGCTGAAACCTTCGTTGAGGGAACGGTTCATCAGGTTAGCGTTAAAGTCTACCAGCTGCTGTTTCTCTTTGGTCAGTTTCAGGAAGTCGCGGCCTTCAATGGCAGGCAGGCCTTTATAGGTCCTGATTTCATTGAGGGCAGTTTTCAGAAAGTTCAGGTTGGATACGCCCGGGATTTCAACAGGATATTGAAAAGCCAGGAATACGCCTTCGCGGGCACGGTCTTCGGGAGACAGGTCCAGCAGGTTTTTACCATTGAACCATACTTCCCCTTCGGTAACAGTATAGTTGTCACGACCTGCGAGCACGGAGGCCAGCGAGCTTTTGCCGGAGCCGTTGGGGCCCATGATGGCATGTGTTTCGCCTTTACCTATTTCGAGGTTAATGCCTTTCAGAATTTGTTTCCCTTCTACTTCTGCGTGCAGATTTTTAATCGTCAGCATGATTGTTTTATTTCGTTCTGTATGTAGTTAATTGGATAAGCGAATTATCCAACGCTTCCTTCCAAGGTGATTGATAATAATTTCTGTGCTTCCACGGCAAATTCCATGGGGAGCTGGTTCAGTACTTCCTTCACATAACCGTTTACGATCAGGGCTACTGCTTTTTCCGTATCGATACCACGGGCATTCAGGTAGAAGATCTGGTCTTCCCCGATTTTAGAGGTAGTGGCTTCGTGTTCGATCATCGCGGTTTTATTGCGGGATTCGATATACGGGAAAGTGTGGGAGCCGCAGTCGTTGCCGATCAGCAGGGAATCGCACTGGGTAAAGTTACGGGCGTTGTCGGCGCGTGGGCCTACGGCTACCAGTCCGCGGTAACTGTTATCGCCTCTGCCGGCAGAAATACCTTTGGAGATGATACGGCTTTTGGTGCCTTTACCGATATGGTGGATTTTGGTACCGGTATCAGCGATCTGTTTGTTGCGTACTACCGCTACGGAGTAGAATTCGCCTTCGGAGTAGTCGCCCTGCAGGATTACGCTGGGATATTTCCAGGTGATAGCGGAGCCGGTTTCCACCTGTGTCCAGGAGATTTTGCTGGCGTTGCCTTTGCAGATACCTCTTTTGGTCACGAAGTTATAGATACCGCCTTTACCGTCTTTATCGCCGGGGTACCAGTTCTGAACGGTAGAGTATTTGATTTCCGCATGGTCCAGCGCTACCAGTTCCACGACAGCGGCGTGCAGTTGGTTTTCGTCGCGCATGGGGGCGGTACATCCTTCCAGGTAGCTCACGTAGCTGCCTTCGTCGGCTACGATGAGGGTACGTTCAAACTGACCGGTGTTCTGGGCATTGATACGGAAGTAGGTGCTCAGTTCCATCGGGCAGCGTACGCCTTTGGGTATATAAGTAAAAGAGCCGTCAGAAAACACAGCGGAGTTCAGGGCGGCGAAGATATTGTCTGAATGGGGAACCACGGTGCCCAGGTATTTTTTTACCAGGTCGGGGTATTCCTGTACCGCTTCACCGAAAGAGCAGAAGATAACGCCCATCTCTTTCAGTTTGCCTTTAAAGGTGGTGGCTACGGACACGCTGTCAAATACGGCGTCTACGGCAACCCCGGTCAGTGCCTTCTGTTCGTTGAGGGGAATGCCCAGCTTTTCGAAAGTGGCCAGCAGTTCCGGATCTACCTCATCGAGGCTGTTCAGTTGTTTTTTCTTTTTCGGAGCGGCATAGTAGGAGAGCGCCTGCAGGTCCAGTTCCGGCATTTCAAAGTGCTGCCATTTGGGGAACTGCATTTTTTTAAAGGCGGCAAATCCTTTCAGACGCCATTCAAGCAGCCATTCCGGCTCATTCTTTTTAGCAGAAATAAAGCGGATGATATCTTCATTAAGCCCCGGAGGAGCGATATCCATTTCAATATCGGTGGTAAAGCCAAACTCGTACTCCTTATTGGCTATATCATCTATTATTTCGTTACTGTTCATCATACGATTTTGATATTTATACCGCGAAGCTTTCGCCGCAGCTGCATGTTCTCGTTGCATTCGGGTTGTTGAAGAAAAGGCCTTTGCCATTGAGGCCGTCGGAGTAATCCAGTTCGGTACCATACAGGTACAGCAGGCTTTTCATTTGTACGACTACCTTTACGCCTTTGTCTTCAAATATCTGGTCTCCTTCCTGTTCTTCTGTTTCGAATTTCATCACATATTCAAGGCCGGAGCAACCGCCGCCTTTTACACCTACTCTTACGAAAGTGCCAGGGGCATGATGTTCTGTCTCCATCAATGTCTTGATATATGCTCCTGCTTTTTCTGAAACGGTTATCATAATTCAGAATTTTTTATGTTGTTAAAGCTGTGGCGGATGGCTCAGGCTGTTATACCGGCTGTCACATGTGACTGGGCAGCGTATAGCAGGGAAACCATCATATCCAGCTTGGTTTTATAAAATGCAGTAAACCCGCTGGTTTGCGGGTCATAAAGGTTGTCTTTCAGGATAGGCAGTGAGTAGGGCAGTACCCAGGCTCTCAGTGCTTTAGCCACGGCATCCATGGCGTTGATTCCCTGCATAGCCTGTGTGCCGTCGGCCCAGGAGAGCAAAGCTACAACCTTTCCGGTTAAATACGGGCGTTGGTGTTTGCTTGTCAGCTCCAGCCAGTCCAGGCAGTTCTTCATCGCTCCGGTCATGCTACCATGATACAATGGTGTCATCCAGATCTGAAGATCCGCTTTACCAAACGCCTCCAGCATCGCCGTTACACTCTCCGGTTTTTTAGCGGCCTCCGGCATGGAAAAAAATGGGATCTGCTTCTCGGCCAGGCTAAAAATCTCGGTAGCTAACCCTTTTTCTGTCAGGGCATCTGACAAATAGGCGGCCAACCGGTTGGAGGTGGCCTCAGGGCGGGTGTCAGTGGCGCCGTTAAATATGAGTACGTTCATTAATACCTAAGGTTTAGAGATTTAAAAGATTATGAGATTTTTTTTTGATGAAAGCCGTCTCAAAATCATCCAAATCTCAAATTTCTTTTTTTTAGCTCCTACAAAATTACGAGATTTGACAATAAAACAAGTAATAACTTGGAAAAATATCCAACACGAACCAAAAATGCCGCTGACAGGTTTTTGATGCTCATCAAGACCAGGGGCCCCCTGTCTGCTGCTGAACTGGCTGGTGAATTGGGTATCACCACGGAAGGCGCCCGCCTGCAGCTGGTAAAGCTGGCAGAAGAGGGATTGCTGCAGTTTGAAAGCATATCCAAAGGCGTTGGCCGCCCCATGCAAATATGGAGCCTCACCCCCCTGGGTAATGCCCGCTTTCCCGACAGCCATACTGAACTGACGGTAGACATCATCCAGACCATTAAAACGGTCCTGGGGCCGGAAGCACTGGCCAATGTGATCAAAGCACGTGAAAAGAATCAACAGGATAAATATAATACCGCCCTGGAAGGGGTAACCGGCATCGAAAACAGGCTGACAGCCTTTGCGGCCATCCGCACCGGCGAAGGTTACCTGGCAGAATGGAGAAAAGAAGGCGATGTTTTCCTCTTTATCGAAAACCATTGCCCCATCTGCTGCGCTGCCGCTACCTGCGACAATATCTGTACTTCAGAAATGAACACCTTTATCAGCGTAATCGGAGAAGAAGTACAGGTGACCCGCCTGGATCATATCATCAACGGCGCCCGCCGCTGCGTCTACAAAATCCAGCCATTTAATCATGTAGCTATTTAGCTATTTAGTTATTTAATTATTTAAATGCTTGGTTATTTTAATATCTAAATATTAAAATAACTAAATATCTAAATAATCAGGGTGAGGGTGCCTGAAATAATCAGTAAGGCGCCAATCGCCGTTTTCCAGGTAATAGCCTCCTGCAGGAAAATGGCCGACAGGATAATGGTCAACGCTACACTCAGCTTGTCCACCGGCGCTACCTGCGATACCTTGCCCACCTGCAAGGCCTTGAAATAAAATATCCAGGAAAAACCGGTCGCCAGGCCGGATAAGACCAGGAACAGCAACGTGTGCCGCGTCAGTGTAACACCTTTATATTCTCCCCGCGCCAGCACAATACCCCAGGCAACGAACAAAATAATAATCGTCCGGATACCGGTCGCCAGGTTGGAAGGAACATCAGCCACGCCTATCTTGGCGAAGATGGCTGTCAACGCTGCAAAAGCAGCCGATAATAATGCATATATCCACCACATAGGCAATTACGAATTACGAATTACAAATTACGGATTGCTGACTTTAAGACCCAGGATCTTCACACTTCTGGGTGTTCCATCCAGGATGGCGATATCCGGGAGATGCGCCCACTCAACAAAACCTTTGTCCATAAAGAGTTTTATGCTGGGAACATTATGCGCAAAAATAACGCCCAGCAAAGTGTGGATGCTGAGCCGGGGCGCTGCATCGATGGCGTATTGCAGCACGGCTTTGCCGTAACCCTTGCCCCGGGCGTTTTCTGCCAGGTAGATACTTACTTCTACCGTGCCGTCGTAAGCCGGTCTGCCGTAAAAAGAGGAGAAACTGATCCAGCCTACCAGCGTTTCGCCATCATATGCCATCCATAAAGGACGACGCTCCGGACCATGGGCATGGAACCAGGGCAACCGGCTCTCCACCGTCACCGGTGTGGTATCGGCTGTCACCATCCTGCCGGCCACGGTACTGTTATAAATCGCTACTATCTCCGGTAAATCCTCCAGGACGGCATCCCGGTACTGTAAATGCATCATATGTCTGATAAAAAATTATTGCCAGTTAATTTCCCGGTCATATTCCCGGCGCAGCAAACTATATAAGTCCGCATCCACAAACTGCCCCTTTTCAAAAAAAGCATCCCGTAACATGCCCTCATGACGGAAACCCAGCCGCCCCAGTAAGCGGGACGAAGCTCCGTTCACCGGATCTACAAAAGCCTCTACACGATTAAACTGCAGCTCTTCATACACAAACTTCAGCGCCAGCGGAATGGCTTCGGTCATAATACCCTTGCCCCAGTAGGCCGGCTGCAGATCATAGCCCAGCTCTATCTTATGATGTGTTTTATTCCAGTGGTGAAACCCACAGGTGCCTATCAACTCGTCTTTCTCTTTAAATGTAATAGCCCAGCGCATGCCTTCCTGCTTTTCCCAGCGCTCCCGGAAAAATGTGATAATCTGTGTAGCTTCCGTTATATTGCTGAAAGCATCGATATCCATATAGCGTGTTACTTCTTCATTGGAAAAAAGGGAAAACAATGCTGCAGTATCTTTTTCTGTAATAGGACGAAGCACCAGTTGTGCTGATTGGAGGACGGGTTGTTGCATGATTGAATACCTGGTTAGGTTGGTTGCAAAACTAATCCTTCCCGGCAAATATCTAAATATCAAAATTTCAAAATCCGGAAATGTTTTAATGTGGCTTTAATCCGCACCAACATAAACATTGCTACTTTTGCATAGGTCATAGTATAATAATGCATCAAGTATGAAAATATTGGTAATAGAAGATGAGTCCAAAGTAGGCGCCTTTATCAAAAGAGGACTGGAAGAACATCACCACCAGGTAGATGTATTCGCAGACGGGCTTCAGGGACAACAAGCCGCAATGGATCAGGACTATGATCTGTTGATACTCGATATTATGTTGCCGGGTATCAATGGTCTGACCATCTGCAAAAACCTGCGCGCCCGCGATGTAACGGCGCCGGTACTCATGCTCACGGCCCTCAGCGCTACTCATGATATTGTGGACGGCCTCAATGCCGGTGCAGACGATTACCTCGCTAAACCATTTCATTTCTCTGAACTGGTAGCCCGCGTAAATGCACTGTCACGCCGCAAAAACAATTTTAAACAGGAAAAGGAAATACTTACGCTGGCAGACCTGCGACTGGATACTACATCTAAAACCGCCAGCAGAGAAGGGCAGGAGATAACGCTCACCGCCAAAGAATATGCCCTGTTGGAGCTGCTGCTTAAAAATACCGGCAAGGTGCTGTCCCGTGCGCTGATCTCGGAAGCCGTATGGGGACTGGAGTTCGACACCGGCACCAATACCATCGATGTATATGTGAACTACCTCCGCAATAAAATCGAAAAAGGCTTCAGCGGCGAGAAGCTGATCCACACGGTAGTGGGAATGGGGTACGTGATGAAAGTTAAAAGTACCTGGCAGCAACAGCTATGAAGATAAGGCATCGTCTATCCCTGCAGTTCACCCTCATCACCGGTATTATCCTCGCCGGGGTGTTTGTATTGATTTATTTATTGTCTGCCCAATACATCCGGAACAGCTTTTATAAACTGCTGCAGGTAAGAGCGCTGGTCACCGCACAGGTGTACCTCGAAAAAGACGAGCTTACCAAAAAGAAATTCCTGGAAATCGAAAAGAGCTATCAACAGAGTATTCCTGATGAATCCAGCAATATTTATGATGAAGACGATAAAGCCGTTTTCATTGAAAAAGTAAAATACAACTGGCCTCCCTCGCTGTTAAATACCGTCCGTAAAGTGGGTACCTACCGTTTTACTTTCAGGGAGAAGTATGGGGTAGGCATGTTTTATCCCGATAACCAGGGTGATTTTGTGGTGATTGTGACCGCCCGCAACAGTGCCGGCGAACAACAGCTGCAATACCTGGCTCTCATATTGGGCATCATTCTCTGTATATCCCTGCTCGTTACCTTCCTGCTGGGACAATGGTTTGCCAGCAAAGCATTACAGCCTATCCAAAGCATTAACCGGCAGGTGAAAAAAATACGCTCCAACAACCTGCACATGCGGGTAGCGCAAGGGCGCAATAAAGATGAAGTGGACGAACTGGCCCGCAACTTTAATGAGCTATTACAACATATGGAACAGGCTTTCGAGATGCAGCGTTCTTTCGTTTCCAACGCTTCCCACGAGCTGCGTACACCGCTGACCACCATTATCGGTGAGATAGAAGTGACCCTCCACCGGGAACGTACCAACGCAGAATATATTACTACCCTGGGCACCGTGCTGGATGAGTCGGAAAAGCTCAAAGTCATTACCGACGGACTTTTACAACTTACCCGGGTAGATGTGATCCTCACACCTGCCAATACGGAAGAAGTACGGCTTGATGAACTGCTTTGGGAGATACAGGAACACTGGCAATATAAAACACCGCCCCAGGAGGTAGACGTAGTGCTCCATAATTTACCGGCAGAAGCCTCTCTGCTGGTTGTCCGGGGCAACCGCCCCCTGTTGATGCTGGCGTTGCAGAACATTGTACGCAACGCTTTTAAGTTTTCGTATAACCAGCCCGTTAGTCTCCGTCTTAGCTACAATACCGGGTGTCTGGTGGTTTCCATCAGTGATAAAGGCATTGGCATTGCGCCGGATGAACTGGATAAAATATTTCTCCCGCTATACCGTGCAGGCAACGCCTATACGTTTTCCGGTTATGGTATCGGCTTAGCGATGGCCCAGCGTATCTTCCAGCTCCACCGGGCTACAGTGACGGTGAGCAGCGTACCCGGAGAAGGTACCACCTTTAACATTTTTTTTCCAACGGATGTTAAAATCTAATTTTGTTTTAACTTCATTCTAATTACTGCTTAATAGCCTATCGCCATCTTTGCAACGAAAATTAAGTTGTATGACGATCAGACTAGCATTACAAACCTTCGCTGTACTGTCGGGCATCTTATGGGGCTGTAGCGTACGTGCGCAAACCCCGGATACCCTAAAGCTTACACTCCCGGAGGCGGAACAGCAGCTCCTTCAGAAAAATATCCCGCTGTTGGCCCAAAAATTCAACATCGACGCAGCCAAAGCGGCCGTCATCACAGCCCGGCTGTGGGACAACCCCCAGGTAACTTTTGAAAACGTGTTGTATAACCATACGACTAAAAAGTGGTTCGACTTTTCATATAATGGTCAAAACGCCCTGCAGGTACAACAGTTGTTTAAGATTGCCGGTCAGCGTAACAAGGCCGTGAAATTGGCGCAGAGCAACGTGAAGATGACCGAATACGAGTTCTTCGACTTGCTGCGCACGCTCCGTTTTTCCCTGCACGATAACTTTTTCGATCTCTATTACAAACAACAATCGTTGCAAACCTTTGGCCGCCAGATTACTTTCCTTCGGCAGATTGTCAAGGTATTTGAACAGCAGAAGGCCATGGGTAATATTGCCCCCAAAGAGATTATCCGTATTAAATCATTACTCTACGACCTGCAACACGATGCGCTGGAACTGGAAAAAGATATTCAGCAAACACAATCCGACCTGGCCCTGCTGATACGTGTGCCCGCCACTGTTAGTATACAGCCACAGTTGCCCGACCCTGTACCACCTACGCCTGCCGCAGCACTGTCTTTTCAGACCCTGCTGGATACCGCCCGGGCCAACCGTTACGATCTGAAAATCGCACAGGAAAACGTACAGTACAACAATACGAACCTGCACCTGCAGAAATCCCTGGCCGTACCGGACATACAACTGGGCTTCTCCTATGATAAGCAGGGCAACTTTGAAAGAAACTACAATGGTTTGAATATCGCCATGCCGCTACCGTTTTTTAACCGTAACCAGGGGAATATTAAAATGGCAAAAGCCGGGCTGGAGAACAGTAAACTACAGCTCAGCGGTACCCAGGACCAGCTGGAACACGATGTGATGAACAGTTTGCAGCAGGTGCTGAAAACCGAAAAACTGTTACAGGAGTTTGATCCCGGGTTTGAACAGGAGTACACCACCATGATGCGCGAGGTAGAAAAAAACTATGGGCTGCACAATATAGGACTACTGGAATTCATAGACCTGTACGACGCCTACCGCAACAACGTACTCAAAATGAACGAACTGAAATACAACCGTCTTAATGCACTGGAGCAAATCAATTTCGCTACCGGCGCTGCTATCTTCCACCTTTGATCAAACACCAATCATGCAAAATATTAAGAAACGTTATATACCTGCAGCTGTTTTTATTATATCCATCCAGGGCATTATCCTCACCGGCTGTAGCAGCAAGAAGGCGCCTGAAACAACTGCCCGGTGGGCCCTCAGCGACTCTATGCTGCGTACGCTGGTGGTGGATACCGCCAGTAATGCTGCTATGGACAACGAAATTGACCTGACCGGCAAAATCAGCGAAAACGAAGACAAGACCGCCCGCATTTTCCCGATGGTAAGCGGTATCGTCACCGAAGTGAAAGTACATTCCGGTGATTTTGTAAACAAAGGCCAGGTGCTGGCAGTAATAAAAAGCCCTGAAATGGCGGGCTTTACCGCCGATCAGCGTATAACCGCCAGTGATATGGCCACCGCCAAACGCAACATGGAAGTGGCGGAGTCTTTCTATAAGAGCGGCCTTAACTCCCAGAAAGAATACGAAGAGGCTAAAAGCAACTACGATAAGGCGGTTGCGGCTTATAACAAATCCAGCGCCGTACTGGAAATAAACGGTGGCGCCCATCATACCAGTTACATGGTAAAGGCGCCCGTACCGGGATTTGTGATCGCCAAAAAAGCAGCGGAGAACATGCAGTGGCGGACTGATAATTCAGATCCCATCTTTGTGGTGGCCGACCTCAACAACGTATGGGCTATGATCAACGTGTTTGAATCGGATATATCCGGTATCCGGGAGGGAGACCAGGTAACAATGACCACCTTGTCTTATCCCGACAAAATGTTTACCGGCAAAATCGACAAAATTTATAATGTGCTGGACCCTGAAACCAAAGTGATGAAAGCCAGGGTGGTGGTAGATAATCCCGGTTTTTTCCTGAAACCGGAGATGTTTGTCCGTGCCAAAGCTAAGCGCCATGTGGATTCCAACCTGGTGAGCATTCCATCCCGCGGTATCATCTTTGACCACGATAAGTATTATGTGCTGGTGCTCACCAATACCAAACCAGGTGTTGCTATCCGTGAAGTACAGGTGGCTAAAAATGTGGAAGGACGCGCTTTTATCGCCTCCGGGTTGAAAGAAGGGGAACGTATTATCGCATCCCGCCAGGTATTTATTTACGACACGCTGACCGATCAGCAGTAAACCCTAAAGGCCAGCATTATGAACAGATTCATTAAGCAGATACTCGCTTTCTCCCTAAAGAATAAATTTTTCATCTTCTTCGCTGCCGGTATTATGGCCGTGGCGGGTTATGTCAGCTTCAAACAGATCGGCGTAGATGCCTTCCCGGACGTGACCAATACTACGGTTACCATCATCACCCAGTGGCAAGGCCGCAGCGCCGAAGAAGTAGAGAAGTTCGTGACCCGTCCCATTGAAATTGCGATGAACCGGGCGCAGAAAAAAACACATATCCGTTCCTCCTCGCTGTTCGGGCTATCCGTGATAAAAGTAATTTTTGATGACGATGTAGACGATACCTTCGCCCGTCAGCAGATTAATAATAATATCGCCTCTGCCAGTCTGCCGGAAGGGGTAGACCCGGAGATAGAACCGCCCTACGGGCCTACCGGCGAAATATACCGCTACACGCTGGAAAGCAGCAAACTCAATATCGAGCAGCTGAAAACATTGCAGGACTGGGTAGTGGAACGTAACCTGCTGGCCGTACCCGGTGTGGCAGACATTGTGAGCTTTGGTGGAGAAGTAAAGATCTACCAGGTTACTATGAACCCTGACAAGGCTGTACAGTACAGTATTACCGCCCAGGAAATGTACCAGGCGCTGTCTAAAAGCAATATCAACGTAGGCGGCGATGTGATCGTAAAAAACGCGCAAGCATACGTGGTACGTGGTATCGGGGTACTCAACAACGTAGAGGAAATTAAAAACGTTATTGTAGATCATATCGGCGGTACGCCCATCCTGGTAAAGGATGTAGCCGATGTGGCGGTGTCCGCGCTGCCCCGCCTGGGCCAGGTGGGCCGCGACCGGGACCATGATGTGGTGGAAGGTATTGTGGTGATGCGTAAAGGGGAGAACCCCGCTAATGTGATTGTAGAGCTGAAGAAAAAAATTGAAGAACTCAATGGCCGCATCCTGCCGGACGATGTAAAAATCAAAACATTCTACAACCGGGAAGACCTGATTGATTTCTCTACGCATACGGTGTTGCACAACATGATCGAAGGCATCATCTTCGTGACGGTGATCGTTTTCCTTTTTATGGCCGACTGGCGTACCACCATTATCGTATCGGTGGTGATACCACTGGCATTGTTGTTTGCCTTCATCTGTCTGCGTTTAAAAGGAATGAGCGCCAACCTGCTTTCCATGGGGGCTATCGACTTCGGTATTATTATAGACGGGGCCGTGGTGATGATGGAGGGAATATTTGTGGTGCTGGACAGGAAAGCCCACCAGGTGGGCATGGAGCGGTTCAACAAGTTGAGTAAACTGGGTATGATCCGCAAAGCCTGTATGGAAAACGGTAAGGGCATCTTCTTCGCTAAGCTGATTATCATTACCGGTTTGCTGCCCATATTTACTTTTGAAAAAGTAGAAGGCAAAATGTTCTCTCCGCTGGCCTGGACGCTGGGCTTCGCGTTGCTGGGAGCGCTGATACTTACTTTCACGCTGGTACCGGCCATGGCGAGTATGCTGCTGCGGAAAAATGTGCGGGAGAAACATAACTTCTTCCTGGAGTTTGTACACCGTATCACTTCCCGCTTCTTTAATTATACTTTCCATCACCGGGCGAAAGTATTTACTATCTCCATCGTGGTGCTGGTAGTTGGCCTTTACTGTTTCCGTTTCCTGGGAACGGAGTTTCTGCCACAGCTGAATGAAGGCGCTATCTACATCCGTGCTACAGGCCCGCTTAGCACGTCGTTGGAAGAATCCGTGAAGGTAGCGGATGAGATGCGTAAAAAGATCCGGACATTCCCGGAAGTAAGACAGGTGATGTCGCAAACCGGTCGCCCGAATGACGGTACAGATGCCACGGGTTTTTATAATATAGAATTCCATGTGGACATCTATCCGCAGGATGAATGGAAGAGCGGTATCTCCAAAGAGGAATTGATCCGCCGGATGAACAAGAAGCTGGAAGGCACGCCCGGCGTTACGCTCAACTTCTCCCAGCCCATTATGGACAATGTGGAAGAGGCGGTATCGGGGGTAAAAGGTTCTATTGTAGTAAAGCTTTTTGGAGATGATTTTAAGGTAGTAGAGAAACATGAAGAACAAATTGAGAAAATACTCAAGACCGTAGATGGTATTGAGGACCTGGGAATTTTGCGGAATATCGGTCAGCCGGAACTGCGTATTAACCTGAACCAGCAGAAGATGGCCCTTTATGGCGTTACCACAGAAGATGCCAACTCTGTTATCGAAATGGCGATCGGAGGTAAAGCCGCCACCAAGATATATGAAGGCGAACGGAACTTCGACCTGCGTATCCGTTATCCGGAGAGCTTCCGCGAAAATGAGGTCGCTATCGGTAACCTGACCATTCCCACTTTGCGGGGCAATAAAATTCCGCTGAAAGAGATTGCCGATATCAGTCATATTATTGGTCCGAGTATGATCTACCGGGATAAACACCAGCGTTATGGCGCGATCAAGTTCTCCGTACGTGGCCGCGACCTGGGCAGCACCATTGCGGAAGCGCAGCGAAAAGTAAACGAACAGGTAACATTGCCGAAAAATTATTTCCTGGAGTGGGCCGGTGACTTTGAAAACCAGGAGCGTGCGACCAAAAGGCTGATGCAGGTGGTGCCTATCAGTTTACTGCTGATTTTCCTGTTCCTCTTTATTTTATTTGGGAAGATGAAAGATGCCTTGCTGGTATTGAACAACGTGCCTTTTGCGATCATCGGCGGTATTTTTTCGTTGTGGCTGACGGGTATCAACTTCAGTATTTCCGCAGGTATTGGTTTCATTGCCTTGTTTGGTATTTGTGTGCAGAACGGGGTGATTTTGCTGACCAAGTTCAAAACGAATATCCGGGGAATGCACCAGTATTCCGATGCGTTGCTGGCGCAGTCTATCCGGGAAGGGGTGGAATCGCGTATAAGGCCCGTGATCATGACAGCCATGATGGCGGCCATTGGTTTGCTGCCCGCTGCGATGAGCCATGGTATTGGTTCTGAAACAGCCCGCCCGCTGGCCCGTGTAGTGATCGGCGGTTTGATTACAGACACTATGTTCAACCTGTTTATTTTCCCGATAGTGTTTTATTGGGTGTACCGCAGGATGTTGAGAAAGGCAGAAGCGTAATAGTTGGTTGTCTTATAAAATGGAAAAAGCCGCGGAGATGTGATCTCTCGCGGCTTTTCTGTATGGAGGATATTTTTATTTTTTAGGTGGTTCCGGCGTTTCGGTGATGTCATCTACGCCTGGTTGGCCTTCCTGGTCGGCTATCTGGTTAACTTTTTCGGTCTTTTCCTTTTGTTCATCTCCCAAAAGAATAGCCCAGGGGTTCATATAATCCACACTCTCACACACGATTTTGATAATAGCGATGATAGGGATCGCCAGGAACATGCCGGGGATGCCCCATAACATATTACCCAGTACCACGCCGATGATAGTGACAAGGGCGTTGATTTTTACCTTGGAGCCCACGATACGGGGGAGGAGCACGTTACTGTCCAGCAGGTGAACGAGGAACAGGGCGATACCTACCTGTAAAGCTGATATAGGCGTTCCCGTAGTAAGGGTGACCAGCATGCTGATAATGAGTGCCGTGAAGATGCCGATATAAGGGATGATATTGAAGATAGCAGCCATTACACCCAGCAGGATAGCGTATTTGATACCCAGTATCAGGAAGACAGTGGTGTTGAGTATGGCTACCACCACCATTTCTATCATGAGGCCGCCTACATAGCTTTTGATGATAAAGCGGGTACGGGCGAGCACGCTGAGCAGTGTTTCCCGGTGTTTATCCTGGAAGAGCCTTACCAGGAAGGTGATGAGCAGTTTCCGGTAAAACAGCATGAAAAAAGAGTACAGCAATACAAACACCACGAAGATGATCAGGGAAGACAAGGAGAGGAATGTCTGGCTGATGAAGCTGGTGGCGGTTCCCAACGTACCCAATGCAGCTTTTTGCAGGTAATTGATTTGTGCATTGGAATCGATATGGAACTTATGATCTACCCAGTCCTGCAGGGAAGTGATGGTGACCATCAGTTTCTTTTCCAATTCCGGGAAATCGGCGATGAACGACTGCATTTGCGTGCCCATCAGGAGCATAATCAACAGTACGACGACGATAAACAGCAGCACCGCTATCGCCGCTGCCAATCCCCTGGGTACCCGGTATTTTTCCAGGAAGTGGGCGACGGGTAGCAGCATAATAGAGATGAGGAACGCAAACAGCAGCGGGATAATGATTTCGCTGGCCATATGCGCGATATATATCATTAAGATAAGCGATAACAGGGTAAACGTGAGCCTGGCGTTAAAAGGGAGCTTGAACTCGGTCATGGATTTGCTTTTGCATCAAATTTATTAAAAATCATATGTTTTTGCATGTAAAATTATCTAATGCCCGATTTCACTATAGAAAAAGCGGCGCATTTGTTATTTTGTTGCAAACGTTGGAAAAACACCCTTTATGAAAAAACTATTGACCATGCTGTTGCTGCTGTTATGCGGCACTATTCTGTATGCATCTCCTTCAAGCGCTTTACCGAAAGACACCTTACCTGTACGGGGCTTTTGTATTGGCGCTCCCAGTGCTGCCGGTTTGCCGGCTTTTCTGAAATTTATCCGCGAGGAGTTGGCGCCGCGTCATATCAATACGCTGGTGCTGCGGGTAGATTTTAACTATGAGTTTACCTCCCATCCGGAGCTGCGCGATCCCAACCCGCTGACCAAAGCCCAGGTAAAAGAGCTGGTGAAGGTATGCCGGCAGCTGGGTATCCAGCTGATCCCGCAAATCAACCTGCTGGGGCATCAGTCCTGGGCTGGCACTACTATGAACCTGCTGAAGGTATACCCGGATTTCGATGAAACACCCTGGGTTAAAATGCCGGCCAAATATGAATGGCCTAATGCGGATGGCCTGTATTGTAAAAGTTATTGTCCCCTGCATCCGGGTGTACACAAAGTGGTGTTTGCGCTGGTAGATGAGATCTGCGATGCTTTTGAATCTACCGCCTTCCATGCCGGTATGGATGAGGTATTTTACATCGGGGAGGACAAATGCCCCCGTTGCGGTGGCCGTGATAAAGCCGAGCTGTATGCCGGTGAAGTATGGAAAATCCGTAACCACCTGGCAGAGAAAGACCGTACCTTATGGATGTGGGGCGATCGTTTACTGGATGGTAAACTAACCGGTATGGGCATGTGGGAAGCCAGTATGAATAATACCCACCGGGCTATTGACCTGGTGCCTAAAGACGTGATCATCTGCGACTGGCATTACGAGCGTCCTGATAAAACGCCGGTGTATTTTGCCTCCAAAGGTTTGTCGGTCATTACCTGTCCCTGGCGCAGGCCAGACAATGCCGTGGCACAGCTGAAGGATATGTATGATTTCCGCCGCACCGCTACTCCCGAGATGAAACCCCGTTACCAGGGCATGATGCAGACCGTATGGTCTGATGCCGGATCTTTCCTGGATGAGTTTTACGGTCGCCGTAAAGATCCCAAAGGAGATACCACCAGCGCCAATTGTTTCCGTGCACTGTTTACCAAATAAGGAACGGTTATAAAACAGCAAGGCCCGGGCAACCATGTTGTCCGGGCCTCGCTGTTGATCGTATTTAATAATGTTTTCGCAGTAGCGGGATGTAGATTTCGCAGGCAGTGGAGCCATTGAGCACCATAAAGAAATGGTTACCGCTCATTTTAAAGTTCCCTTCCTTACAATTCTGATTGATGAAATTATACATTGGGATACCGGCAGTAGCAAAGTCCATGGGGACGGGCAGCCGGAGGTATGTACCGCCGGGTATGCGTTTGCGCATAAGGTAGCCGTAGTTGTTATTCATGTATTCATGTGCAGCGGCGGTGTGCAGTGGTATACTAACACCGGCGTAGATGGATATTTTTTCATAATCGGTTACCGGTACCGAATCGAGGGTGCCGGTAATGATGTTGGCGGTAGATATTTCCATTTGAGCCAGTATTCTCGAGAAGGCAGTATAATACTGGTTCATTTTAACGATCATTTCACCGATGGGATTCTGGCCGCGGGACAGCAGGGAGTAGTACAACATAGAATCGGGTAGTTGTACTCTTTCGCCGCGGTCGTACCGGAAGAAATTTCCGAAGATGTCTGTGCCGGCGCTGGTGGTAATTGTTTCGATGATTTGAATGGTTCTTTTTTCGTTGGGTAGCTCTGCGATGCGGCGGAATTCTTTGGGACTTTCCTTAAAGTGTTGTTTGAAAGCCTTGCTAAAAGCTGCGGTGGTAGCGTATCCGCAAAGATCGCTGATGATGCCGATGGAGTGGCCGCTGTGGCGTAACAGGCCGGCGGACAGTTCCAGGCGGTGGCGTTTAACATAGTGCCAGAAGGGTTCTCCCATGTAGTCTGCAAAGTTGTGATAAAAATAGGAGTAGGAGATACCGAGGCGTTCGGATACATCTTTGATGCTGAATGTATCGCCGACATGATCGTCGGCGTAAGACAATCCCTGCAAGGCAAGATGCTCCAATTGTTGTTTGGTGATAACAGCAGTTTTTGACATACTCGATTTTTGGTTACTTCACGGGATCGGTGATTGCTAAGTCCTGATTAAAAACGGGCACGGATGTATTATACTTATCTTCCAAGTTAATTTTTTTTGATGGTAACACGTTTGTTTTTTTGAGAAAAACTTTACCAATTATAGAAATGATTTATAATGAAGAGATTATAAGACACAGTGCGCAGCAAGGTGATCTTATTAAAAGTCATATTATTTAATGATGTTATGTTTTTTAGGTGGCATTAGTTCATGTGGAATGATCATATATGAATTATTTTTCTTGTTTTTCCCCCGTGGAGGATTAAAAAAAAGCCAGAATGGACAATTTTTTGTCCGGTTGATTCGATAATTTTAATGATAGGCCATTTTCAGGTAACCACGATTAAAAGACATTGCGTTTCTCATTTTCCATCCGATTTTTTATGTTGTCGATCCTGGTGTGGGGTTGTGCCAGCCGGGGCGCCTTGCAGCAGGATCCACCGCCGGTACAGGCTGCCGGTAGTGGTATGGCCTGGGTGCTGTTTATCCTGATACCTATGTTTTTCCTGCTGGCTGCATTACTGTCAGTATGCTGGATGGTAATGGTACGTCAGCGTAAAGCCTTGTTGGTAGCGGAAGTGAACCTGCATCAACAGGAGATCCGGTCGGCCACGCTGGTATTTCAGCTGCGCGAAGCGTCCCGTAAATACAAGGCCCTTTTGGAGGGCAATACTGTTTCGCCGGGGCGGGGCAATAAACATTCCGGTGCCTCCCGGCCGGAGGACAACGATGATATGAACCCCGGGTGATGCTGTTACCCACAGCATTTTTTTGTTTGTATTTACCTGTATTTCAGTAGGTTTGTTTTCATGCAAGTTATTTTTCAGATTACTGCCGGTACTCCGGAGGCACAGAAAGCATTATTAGGTCAGCTTCACAATCTGTTACAATATTATCATGAGCGGCAGGCCGGTATAACCGTAGAAGTAGCCGTTCACGGCGACGCCTATCCGTTGTTGTTTGCGGCAGGCAATCCGTTTGCCGGCAAGGTAAAAGACCTGCATGGCCGGTCCGTCCGCTGGCTGATATGCCAGAATACGATCAACGGTAAGCAGTTAACCCCGGAGCAGCTGTTTCCTTTTGTGGAAGTAGTGCCGGCAGCGGTGGCACACCTGGTAGAAAGGCAGTCAGAGGGCTGGTCGTATATCCGTTGCTGAGCCGTTTTTTCGGATTAGTTGTCAACAGCGTATTACTTAATTGGTTTATTAGTTTATTTTTACATCTTTAATGGTTGATTCACCGGAGAAGGACTTTATTTTTAGCAGGGACTTCACCAAATAAAACTGTTAATCAGAGCGTTTAATAAAGGACTAACCTCTAAAAACCAAAATACTTTGAAATTCAGACAATTTGCCGGAATACTGTTGTTATCCATGGCAGTACCCTTTTTTAGTTTCGCGCAGGATTGGCATGTAGGTGCTTTTGCCGGTATTTCCAATTACAGTGGTGATCTTGTTCAGCAAAAGGTAGACATGAAGTACACCCGGCCGGCACTGGGCTTGCTGGTTAGAAAGGACATCAACCGGTACCTGTCGCTCAGGGCTGGCTTCACCTGGGGCATTGCAGCCGGCGCTGACAGCACGAATGCGAATCCTTTGCTGGTAGCCCGTAATCTCAGCTTTAAAAGCAACATCTTTGAAGGTAGCCTGATCGCTGAAGTCAATTTCCTGGACCTGGATGAGAAAGGGTTTACGCCTTATGTGTTTATCGGCGTAGGTGGCTTTGGTTTTGACCCTACAGCCAAAGACGCCTCCGGCAACCAGGTACGCCTGCGTCCTCTGGGTACAGAAGGGCAGGGGCTTCCACAATATCCGCAACGCCAGCCTTATGACCTCTTTGCCTGGTCTTTCCCCATGGGCGCCGGCGTGAAAGCTATCCTGAACGATAAGTGGACCCTGGGCTTTGAAGTGGGCCTGCGACCCACCACCACCGATTATCTGGATGATCTAAGCACTAACTATGTAGATAAGAACACCTTGCTGGCTTATCGTGGCCAGAAAGCCGTAGATATGGCTTTCCGGGGTGATGAACTGAGTGGCAAACAAACACCGGGTGTGTATCCTGCCGATGGCACCATACGTGGTTCCAGTAAATATAAAGACTGGTATGGATTCACCGGCTTTACCATTACCTACCGTCTGGGTGGAGGTAATAACAATGGCTGGGGAAAAGTGAAAGCGACAAGATGTCCGGTGTTCAGGTAACAGTTATTGGTATAAAGTTTGCTTTCCCTCATCGACTTTCAACCCCCAATAAAGTCCATTTATAAATTGTATCCCGGCCCTTCAAAGCCGGGATTTCTTTTGTGGTAAAGGGATTGGTTTTATTGGCATAGTTGTTGAATTTATTTGTTTAAACAGGTAAAGAATCGCAGGCACCAGCTTAAAGTAGCTGCAGCATGGTTCAGAAATCGCGGAGAGAGTAATGAAACACTACCCTGTCAAAATAAGCTGGTATGCATTCTCCTGTTAAAAGTTAAAATCAAAGTGTCATGAAGAAAATAATATACTTAGCGGCAGTGATGATATTGGCGGGCACGATGACTCTTTTAGCACAACATCGGCCACCGGCACCTCCGCTTCCACCCAGGCCGCCGGCTCCAAGGCACTTACCACATCCGCCGTTGCCACCAAGGCCCCCTTTTCCACCACCACGGCCGCCGAGGCATCCGCATGTGCATCATCCGCACAGGCCACCCATGCCTCCACACCGCAGACATTATAAAAAATACAAACATCATAAACACAGATACTACAGTTATGCCGGATATCCTGGCGCTCAATACGCCGCTAATTCCGTCGCTACCCTGTATAGCCTGTAATACAGCACACTGCAACATTTATTTTGCCAACCGATCTTAAAAAAACCGAAACATGAAAAAAGTACTGCTGATTATGCTGCTCCTGGGTGGTACCGTAGCTACCACCTACGCCCAGAGAGGCTGGGACCGCGGAAGAGGCTGGGGCCACGGACATGACAAACATTACGACAAATGGGAACGCAAACAATGGAGAGACAGAGACAGGGATTGCCGCCGTTGGGATGATGACTACTACCGTCCGAGAAGAAGGGTAGTATACGTAGAACCGGCTTATTACCCGGTACCCGTACCCGTTCCGCCACCACCGCCAAGACCATACTACGCACCCAGGCCCAGAGCCGTATTTCATGCGGGTGTAACTATTGTCAATTGATAACTGAGATCAGATAAATGAGGTGCCTCCCGGTATTATACCGGGGGGCATTTTTTATTGCGGTGCGGTATGTTTACTTTTGTTAATTGGTTCATTAGATAAATTAACAATGGCATATAAAAATCTCAGGCACTTTATAGAGAAGCTGGAACAGGAAGGCGAACTGCTGCGCATCAGTACATATGTAGATCCAAAGCTGGAAATCGCGGAAATCACGGACAGGGTCAGCAAAATGCCCGGTGGTGGCAAAGCCCTGCTGTTTGAAAATACCGGTTATGATTTTCCTGTACTGATCAACTCCATGGGTAGCTACAAACGTATGTGCATGGCCCTGGGCGTACAGGAACTCGATGATGTGTCCCGCGAAATAGAAGACCTGTTTAAGCTGCTGTCCAAACCTAAGGAAAGCATCCTCGACAAGTTGTCTATGCTGCCCAAACTGGGCCAATTTGCCTCCTGGATGCCCAAAGTAGTGGGCGGTAAAGGCGCCTGCCAGGAAGTGGTGATGACCAATCCCGACCTGGGAAAACTGCCGGTACTTACCTGCTGGCCTAAAGATGGCGGCCCTTTCATAACACTTCCCGTTATTCATACCAAAGACCCGCTGACCGGCAGCCGCAACGTAGGCATGTACCGCATGCAGGTGTTTGAAAAAGACATGACCGGTATGCACTGGCATAAACACAAGGTGTCTGCCAAACACTTCATGGAGTATAAAAAACTGAATAAGCGTATGCCCGTAGCAGTGGTACTGGGCGGCGACCCGGTATATACCTACTCAGCCACCGCACCTCTCCCTGAAAATGTGGATGAGTACATGCTGGCGGGTTTTCTCCGGAAGAAAAAAGTAGAACTGGTAAAATGTATTTCCCAGCCCGAAATAGAGGTGCCTGCTGATGCCGATTTTGTGATAGAAGGATATGTAGATCCCGCAGAAGAACTGATATGGGAAGGGCCTTTTGGCGACCATACCGGTTATTATTCACTGGCCGACTGGTATCCGCGTTTCCATGTAACCGCTATCACCCATCGTAAAGATGCCGTATATCCGTCTACGATAGTAGGTATTCCGCCGCAGGAAGATGCCTGGATCGGTAAAGCAACCGAACGTATTTTCCTGGCGCCGATCAAAATGACGCTGGTACCGGAAATCATCGATATGGAAATGCCCGTGGAAGGCGTATTCCATAACCTGGTGATTTCACAGATCAAAAAGGATTACGCCGGACAGGCACAGAAAGTGATGAATGCTATGTGGGGCGCCGGACAGATGATGTTCAACAAAATCCTGGTGGTAAGTGATGAAGGCGAAAGTATCACCGATTATAAGAAGCTGGCGCAGTACGTATTCCGCAACCTTAACCCGGCTACCGATATTTACCTGAGCCAGGGCCCGATGGACGTGCTGGACCATTCCTGCTCCAAAATGGGCTTCGGCGGTAAGATGTGTATAGACGGCACCCGGAAATACGAAGAAGAAACGGACAACACCTTCCTGCAGGAAGCCGCACCTAAAACACTGGACAGTGCCGCCATCATGCAGCAGTTCCCCGAGATAAAGGGTATCAACAGCAGCCTGCTGGCGATGGACATTCCCTGCATCCTGGTATCGGTGCAGAAAAACCGTCCCTTCCATGTGCGGGAGCTGAACGAACAGCTGTATACCCTGCCGGCACTGGCAGGTATCAAAATGGTATTGTATGTGGAACACACCGTAGATGTGACCGACCTGGCTTCTGCACTGTGGCGTTTCTGTAATAATATGGACCCTAAGCGTGACAGCTTTGTAATCCGCAAACCCGCTGCCGAAAATGGCCGCTACATCGGCGCCATCGGTATGGACGGTACGTTAAAAACCAGGCTGCTGGACAACTTCGAGCGGGACTGGCCCAATATCATTGTGGCAGACGATGCGACCATTCAAAAAGTGGACGCCCTCTGGAAAGACCTGCAAATAGGGCCTTTTATGGCGTCGCCTTCTCTCAAATATAAACACCAGATCTATGGCGAAGAAGCTGTGGTGGAGCAGTAGCCTGGTGCTATTGTTACTGCTGGCGGACAGCGTTGGCGCTGCCGCGCAGGTACGTCCTGCTGATTTCAGGATGCTCGAGAAACTACGGGGCACCTGGATCATGAAAACACGAAGGGGGGCGGTGGTGGAAACATGGGCCCGTACCAACGATTCCACCTGGAGCGGCAAGACCTGGCGCGTAACCGGCACCGACAGCTCCTTGCAGCAATCGGTAGCCCTGGTGCGGCAAGGCAACGATATCTTCTTTATTCCGGCCTATGAAGGCCGTGAGGAAACCTCATCCATCCGCCTGAAGCTGCGGGTGCTGAAACCCATCGGCTTTGTGGCGGAAGACCTGGCGAATGATTTTCCGCAGAAAGTGACCTATCGCTTTAAAGACGAAGAACACCTCGACGCCAAAGTAGAAGGGAAACGGGACGGTACGGTGGAGCAGTATATCTTCCCGTATCAGCGGGCGGAATAAAGATTTATGGATGTAGAGATTTACGGATTTACGAATTTCGGGATTTATAAAAAGCGAAGACCTGAGCGATATATATTTGCTCAGGTCTTCGCTTTTATCTTCGTACAAATTCGTAAATCCGTAAATCTCTAAATCCGTAAATTATTTGTGTATTTCGGAAGTGAAGTTGAACTGGATATCCGGGTTGTTGGTTCTTTCGGTATTGAGGTACCATTCGGACTGGGCCAGGTACACCAGATGTCCGTCTTTGTCTTCCACGATATTGGCGGATTTGAAGCGGATAAAGTCCTCGATTTTGTCTTTGGGACCGGTGATCCAGCAGGCCTTATAGAAAGGCAGGGTATTGAACTGGGCGGCGGCGCCATATTCCTGCAGGAGGCGGTATTGGATTACTTCGAACTGGAGGTCGCCCACGCAACCGATGATTTTGCGGTTACCGCCGTGTTGGGTGAACAGCTGGGCTACGCCTTCATCTGTCAGCTGGCGTATACCTTTTTCGAGCTGTTTGGTTTTCATCGGGTCTTTATTGACCAGTTCCTTAAACAGTTCAGGGGAGAAGCTGGGGATGCCGGTAATATAGAAGTTTTCGCCTTCGGTGAGGGTATCGCCGATTTTGAAGTTACCGGTATCGAACAAACCTACCACGTCGCCGGGGTAGGCATCGTCCACGATATTTTTTTCACGGGCCAGGAAGCTGTAAGGGTTGCTGAAGCGCACATCCTTATCGAGGCGTACGTGATGATAGAATTTATTTCTTTCAAATTTACCGGAGCAAACGCGGAGGAAAGCAATACGGTCGCGGTGGCGCGGATCGAGGTTGGCGTGGATTTTAAAGATAAATCCGCTGAATTTGTCTTCATGCACATCGATTTCGCGGGTATTGGTTTCGCGGTTACGGGGTGTAGGCGCGATGTCTACGAAAGTATCCAGCAGGTCTTTTACACCGAAGTTGTTTACCGCACTACCGAAGAACACGGGCGCCAGTTTGCCCTCGAGGTATTCTTCCTTATTGAAGGTATCGTATACGCCTTCGATCAGTTCCACGTCGCCGCGCAGTTGTGAAGCGTCGTTGGCATCGAAGTGTTCATCTACGAAGCTGCTGCTGAGGTCGGGGAGGGCTACCACGTCTTCATCCGTCGCTTTTTTATTGGGCTGGAAGGCCACAAAACTTTTGTCGTACAGGTTGTATACGCCTTTGAAGTCCTTGCCCATATTGATAGGCCAGCTGAGGGGCCTTACGCGGATACTGAGTTTTTCTTCCAGTTCATCGAGCAGGTCGAAGGGGTATTTACCGTCGCGGTCCATTTTATTGACGAAGATGATCACGGGCGTATCGCGCATGCGGCATACCTCCATGAGTCTTTCCGTTTGTTCTTCCACCCCTTTTACGCAGTCGATGACCAGTACTACGGAATCCACCGCGGTGAGGGTACGGTAGGTATCTTCCGCGAAGTCCTTGTGACCGGGGGTATCGAGGAGGTTAACCAGGATATCGCGGTATTCGAAGGTCATAACGGAAGTGGCCACGGAGATACCTCTTTGCCGTTCAATTTCCATGAAGTCGGAAGTAGTGTGCTTCTTGATTTTATTGGATTTCACTGCACCGGCCGTTTGGATAGCGCCGCCGAACAGGAGGAATTTTTCTGTCAGCGTGGTTTTACCGGCATCCGGGTGGGCGATGATAGCAAAGGATTTTCTTTTATTGATTTCGTTAACGTACTTCATATATAACCAAAAAATGGCTGCAAAGGTAACTAAATTTTTTTTCCGGCTATATTTCGTGTTTATTGGTGAGGAAGGTGGCTATAAATCCGCTAAATTTGAAATATGATAGCTACCCTGAAAATATTAGCGACCAGTTTAAAGATGGCTGTAGATGAGCTGCGGGTGAATAAGCTGCGTACATTTTTATCCCTGTTGGGCATTACCATTGGTATCTTCTGTATTATCGCCGTTCTGACGCTTACCAACAGCCTGGAACGGAACGTACGGAGTGACCTCAGTCAGTTGGGAGAGGACGTTATTTACGTCCAGAAATGGCCCTGGGGAGGCAAGGGTGATTATCCCTGGTGGAAATACATGAACCGGCCGGTACCGGAATACAATAAAGACTTCCGTGCCATCCAGGACAAGGCGCAGAGTGCCAGTTACGTTTCGTTCAACTTTGATGTCTCCAACAAAAAGGTAGAATATGGGGACGATTATATGGAGGGGGTGAACGTGATGGCTGTCAGCAATGATTTCGACAAGATACAGCAGGTACAGATCCTGAATGGCCGTTTTTTCGCCAATACGGAGAGCAATAGCGGCAGCAATGTCGCGATACTGGGGGCTACCATATGGGAAGGACTGTTTCCCTCACCCGAGCAGGCCATCGGCAAAACGGTGCGTATTATGGGCCGGGAAGTGAAAATCATCGGGGTGCTGAAAAAGAAAGGCGAAAGTATGATTGGGGGTGCGAATTATGACAACGCGATTATGTTGCCTTATCGTTTTGCGCGTACCCTGGTAGATGAGCGGCGTTATGCGGACCCGTATATCCAGGTGAAGGCGAGGCCGAACGTGTCTATGGGGCAGCTGCGGGATGAGCTCCGGGGGATTCTCCGGGCGGCGCACCGGTTGAGGCCCAAAGAGGAGGACGATTTTGCCCTGAACGAGATCAGTTCTGCCAGTGAGAGCCTGAACTCCATCTTTGCCGCCATCAATATGGGCGGTGCTTTTATTGCATTTTTCTCCCTGGTGGTAGGCGCCTTTGGGATTGCCAATATTATGTTTGTATCTGTAAAGGAAAGGACGGGTATTATCGGTCTGAAGAAGGCCATTGGGGCCAGAAGGGGCATTATCCTGGCAGAATTTCTCATGGAAGCCGTATTATTATGCCTGATTGGGGGAACTTTAGGGCTGGTGCTGGTATATCTCTGTACAATTGTCATAAATTTGATCAGTACGTTCCAGATGTACTTGTCCCTGACCAATATTATCATGGGGCTGTCCATCTCAGCGGGGGTAGGTGTGCTGGCGGGCTTTATACCGGCCTATTTTGCCAGCAAGCTGGACCCGGTAGTGGCCATCCGGAGCAATTAATGATCATCCCTCAAATAATCTGGTATGAAAACAGTGTCCCTATGCGTGGTTCTGTTTATATTTGCAGCATGCAAGACATCCCCTCCGGCCAGTAGTTGCCGGTATACCGGTGTGGTAAAGGATTTGAGCGGTATAGACGGTTGTGGGCTGGTGATTGAAATGAAAGATGGCAGCACTTTGTTACCGGTGGAGTTTGCCATCCCGGGTTTTACCCTGAAAGCCGGCCAGGTGGTGAAGTTTGATTTTATGGAGCTGAAAGACCGGGCCACCGCTTGTATGGGAGGGCGGACAGTGCGCATAGAATGCATGCAGGAGATGAAATAATGGATAGTAAGTACATACGAAGAGGCGGGAGTATTCCCGCCTTTTTTATTTATTTTTGCCGCTTATGTCAATAAAAATACTAGCGATAGAATCTTCCTGTGACGATACCGGTGCAGCCGTGCTGGTAGACGGTAAGGTGCTGTCCAACCATATAGCCAATCAGAAAGTACATGAACAATACGGTGGGGTGATTCCTGAGCTGGCCTCCCGGGCGCACCAGGAAAACATTGTGCCGGTAGTGGATATTGCCTTGCGGACAGCCGGCGTGAAGCCGGAAGAGCTGAGTGCTATTGCCTTTACCCAATCGCCCGGATTGATCGGGTCGTTGCTGGTGGGGAGCTGTTTCGCCAAGTCCATGGCTATGGCTCTCAATAAGCCGTTGATAGGGGTGCATCATATGCAGGCGCACGTATTGGCCAATTTTATTGACGATCCCAAACCTGATTTTCCTTTTCTCTGTCTGACTGTTTCCGGAGGCCATACCCAGATTGTGCTTTGTGAAAGCCCGCTGAGCATGCGGGTGATCGGGGAGACGCTGGATGATGCCGCCGGGGAAGCATTTGATAAAAGCGCCAAGTTACTGGGGCTACCTTATCCCGGCGGCCCGCTGATCGACAAATACGCCCAAACGGGCGATCCTGGCCGGTTCAAATTCCCTGAGCCGCGTATCCCGGAGCTGAATTTCAGTTTCAGCGGTCTGAAAACGGCCATTCTCTATTTCCTGCAGGAAAACCAGCAGCAGGACCCGGCGTTTATCCAAAACAACCTGCCGGATATCTGCGCCTCCATTCAACAACGTATTATCAGCATCCTGCTCAACAAAGTAGTAAAAGCCACCAAAGAAACCGGTGTCCGCGATGTGGCCATTGCCGGCGGGGTAAGCGCCAACAGCGGTTTGCGTAAGGCTTTGCAGGAGTACGGTGAACAATACGGCTGGCGCACCTTTATTCCCAAATTTGAATACTGTACCGATAATGCCGGTATGATCGCTATTGCAGCGTATTATAAATACCAGGCCGGCGCCTTTGCCTCGCTGGATGCTGTGCCTACAGCCAGAGCGGCATTTTAGCAGCGGAGATAACAGCAGGTAGTGGCTTCCATGGCACGATAGTGCTGTGGAAGGCGATTCCGTTTATTTACCACTATAAAAAGATAAGATGCTATCCCTTTACTGAAGTTAAACGATTTAGCTTTAGCGCAGATAGTTAACGAAAGTACACGTTAGTCATATGAAGAAAGTCATTGTTTTTTTGTGGGCATTATCCCTGACCGTTGCCGGTTATGCGCAGGACACTGTTTTGCAGCACAGCTGGAAGAACCAGAAGTATTCCATGTTTATCCACTGGGGTGCTATTTATTCTACGCTGGGCGGCGTATGGGAAGGCAAGCCGGTCACCCGTGGATATAGTGAACAGATTCAGTCGCATGCCGGTATTTACAGCGATGTATACGGCGATGTAGCCAAACGTTTTAACCCGGAGCACTGGAATGCGGATTCCATCGTATTACTGGCTAAAGCAGCAGGGATGAAATCGGTGGTGATGACCTCCAAGCACCATGATGGTTTTTGTATGTTTCATTCCGCCTATACCGATTATAATGTGGTAGATGCTACGCCGTTTAAACGCGACGTGCTGAAGGAACTGGCGGAGGCTTGTCAGCGTCAGGGGTTGAAGTTTGGGTTGTATTTTTCGTTGATAGACTGGCATTATCCGCAGGCTTATCCTATTTCCAGCAGCAACAGTGATCCTATTACCCCCGAACATCATCAGTTTAATAAGAAACAGGTGACCGAGCTGATGACCAACTACGGTCCGGTTTCAGAGATCTGGTTTGACATGGGATCATTGACCGCCACACAAAGCCAGGAGCTGGCGGAGATTGTCCACCGGCTGCAGCCCGGTTGTATGGTGAGTGGCCGTTTGGGTAACGATGCAGGCGATTTTTGTGTGATGGGAGATAACCAGTATCCTGATTATAAAATTGCATCTGCCTGGCAAACGCCGGCATCCGTATATGATGAAACCTGGGGTTACCGTTCCTGGCAGCAGCATGGTCCGGCTGCAGAGAAAGCACATGAGAAATTATTGGGCTTAATTAAAGTGGTGAGCCGTGGCGGTAACTATTTATTGAATATCGGTCCGCGTGGTGACGGTTCCGTCGTGGATTTTGAAAAGGACGTACTGCTGCGTAACGGTCAGTGGTTACAACAGAACGGCGAAGCCATTTACGGCGCACAGGCCAATCCATTTGATACCACTTTCACCTGGGGCGAGGTAACCACCAAGCCCGGCAAGTTGTATCTGCACCTGTTGCAGACACCCGCCAACGGAGCGATCGTACTGCCGGGGCTGACCAGCGCCGTATCGCAGGTGACCTTGCTGGAAGGCAATAAAAAACTGTCCTGTAAAGTTAGCCGTCGCGATGGCGCAACTGTGATACAATTGCCTGCTGGTTTTCAACTACCAGCCCAGTCCGTGCAGGTATTGGCACTGAGCTGTAAAGGCGGGGTGCATATTACCCCGTTGCATCAGCTGAAAAACCCGGTAGCATTGAACCGGCATAACGCCGTTCCGCTGTATAGCTTTTCCGGTGTGGATTACGATAGTTACTACCGCAGCCAGGTTGGAGACCGTTGGGCTTTTACCGGGGCGCGGCCGGTGAAAATGAGCGTTGTATACAGTGCCGCCGAGAAAGGCAAAACCGTGCAGCTGACCATCAACGGCGCAGCACAGGAAGTAGTATTGAACAGTGGTACCGTAAAGGCATTGAACAATAATGCCGCCTCGCTGCAATGGGGACCGATGTATTATTCCGGTCCTTACCGTTCCGGCATAAACGGTACCCACGGCGATCTTCACCATATAGATCTTACCAAACCTTTATCCGCCCGTTCCGGTAAACCATGGGAGCTGCGGACCGACTGGAAAAACGATGTCATACAGACCATGCCGGGCGACCGTAACCTGGGCTGGTACGTATTGCAGGAGATCACTGCTCCGGCTGCCGGGGACTATCTCGTAGGCTTTAGCAGTGGTGATGGGATTGCCGTATATTTGAACGGTGAAGAGCAGGCGGTATATAATAATCCCGAGCGTGGTGGTACACAGCAGGAAGTATTGCTGCTGCCCTTAAAAGCCGGCAAAAACCAGTTGGTGGTG
This sequence comes from Chitinophaga qingshengii, assembly GCF_014529935.1. Taxonomy (GTDB): domain Bacteria; phylum Bacteroidota; class Bacteroidia; order Chitinophagales; family Chitinophagaceae; genus Chitinophaga; species Chitinophaga qingshengii. The sequence goes on along the minus strand of NZ_JACVFC010000001.1, from coordinate 845,443 downwards.
AAGTATTACAGCCGTTTCGCCAAAACATCGTCCTGGGGTATTCACCGGCAGGTGCCACAGGAAATGTACATACAGCCGTTGTCGCAACAGCTGGGCGGTGGCGGAAAAGAGCAGGCTATAGAAGTAAGACAGGCGAAGCCAGTGTCTATACATCGTAACCTGCGGATGCCGAATTTATCAATTGTGATGGAGTGATAACCATATGGGGAATACGTATTTCCGATTCAAACAATTTAATATAGACCAGGAGCACTGCGCCATGAAAGTGTGTACAGACGCCTGTATACAAGGCGCTTTTACGGCGCAGTACCTGGCTTCCGGCGCTATAACGGTGTCGGCTATACTGGATATCGGCGCCGGTACCGGTTTGCTGAGCCTGATGATAGCACAGCAGATAGCCGTGCCCGTTACTGCAGTAGAGCTGGACCCCGCAGCGGCGAAACAGGCGGCGGCTAATTTCCAGGCATCGCCATGGGCGGAGCGGTTACAACTAACGGAGCAGGACGTACGAAAAATGACAGGTGGCGTGCCGTTTGATTTTATCGTTACCAATCCACCTTTTTATGAAGCGGCATTAAAGAGCGGGCATGCGCAGAAAGATCAGGCCATGCATGCTACCAACCTGGCTTACGATGAGTTGTTGGCCGCCATAGACCAGCAGTTGGCGCCGGGAGGGGAGTGTTCCGTATTGCTGCCCTATGTGCAGTTCGAAGTGTTCCGGGAGATGGCGGAAGCAAAAGGTTATCATCTCCGGAAAGCACTACAGGTAAAACAAAGTGTTAAACACGGATATTTCCGCACGGTGGGCATCTTCAGTAAAACAGCAGGAGAGACGGTAGTCTCCGACTTGAGCATTTATGATGAGCATCATCATTACACCCCCGACTTTGAAGCTTTACTGCGTCCTTATTACCTGAAATTATAGCGGGTGCACATAATCCTCCAGGTAGGCAAAATGGTGCGTTAGCATGCCGTTGGCCGCGATGGTCGCATTTTCAATCATGCTGCTGTGACCATTCAGTAATTCCTCAAAAACATATTTCATGATCTGGTCGCCGAAGTACTGGGAGGCATCCCGGGGTAGTTCGTTGGGCAGATTGCTGACGCACATCATATCCACGGTGTCCGGCAGATAGGGCGCCGTTTGCTGCATCGTTTCCTTTATCACGCCATATACGGGATCTTCTATGGTACTATCGCCCAGGTTGCAGGGCACAGAACCGTGCGTATCATCCGTAATATCTGCGATCACTTTGATGCGGAAGTTGTCCTTTTTCAGATCGGCCGCCTGGAATAACTGCGGGATGTTGTGGTCCCAATAGATGCCGTTCATGAGTATATCGCTGACGGTCACATAGGGGAGGAAGCGGCATTCGTAGTTTTCAGGGTGCGCGTGGAAGTCGGCCCGGCTATAGGTTTTATCGTTTCTGCGCAGATAGAGTTCACCTGCTTTCAGTTGGGTATATACCGGGTAAGCATATTGATTGACCAGGTATTCCTCCGGTGGTATGTATTTGATACCGAGCAGTCCCATGATTTCCAGTACGCCGGCAGCTACGCGGCCGGAGCCGGTCAGCACGATCTTCATCGGCGGTAGTTTCACGCCGAAATAATGCGTGATCAGTTCCTGGAAATCGTGGCAGGTATGTACCGGTTTAAACGCAAATGCGCCGGTTTTACGGCCCAGAGCCTGCAATCCGTTATGTGCGCCTACCACGCCCGCGAAGAAACCGAAGCCGAGGATACGCTGACCATCGGGGTGTACCAGGCATTCGTAGTCGATCAGCGTGATGTTTTTCTCCAGGATCACCTGCAGCATATGTTGGTTATGCGGTTGTTTTTTCTTGGTATGACTGAAAAAAAGGTAGGTCTTGCCCGGGATCAGAAATTCCGGCGGCACTTCTTTAATACCCAGTAATAGCTGGCAGCTGCTGAGGTCTTCCTGCAGGGGGATGCCAGCCTTGCGGTATTCCTCATCCCGGAAACAGCGGTGGGGAGAGGGTTGAACGAGTACCTGTACCTGCGGAAAGTGTTCCATGATCCACTGGCATTGCCGGGGTGTGAATGCCACGCGGTTATCGTGCGGTTGTTTTTCTTCCCGGATGAGCCCTATTAAAATCCTTTTTTCCATCTTTGAATTTACTGTAATTTTTAATGTCGTTGTAACCGGGAAGGTTATACGCGCATATTTTTAAAAATATATTTTGCGGATTAAAAAAAGATTTTCTACATTTGCATCCCGCTTGACGCGGAAAGGTCTTGTAAAAGATTGCCCAGATGGCGGAATTGGTAGACGCGCTAGACTCAAAATCTTGTTTCGGCAACGGAGTGCAGGTTCGATTCCTGTTCTGGGCACAGACTAAAGCCCGTAAATGCTTACATTTGTAGTGTTTACGGGCTTTTTCTATTTTCGCAACTGTCGCATATTAACCCTTTTTTTCACCTTTTCACACCGTTTGCGGCGAACAAACGGCGAACACATTGGCGAACAGTTATGAATATTACGATTTCAACCAAACCCTCACGGGCCATGGTATTACTTTGAGTGGGGCAAGGGCCCCGGGCGGCGCAAAGCCTCTGGAATATTTACCTGCGCCAAGGCGAAGGATCAGATAGAAAAGAACTTCAACAAGGAACAGTTAGCAATATTGAAGATCAAAGCACTATTACAGTAAATAGCGCCGGAACACCTAATATACCATCTCACCGCTTTAAAGCAAATTTTGTTGGCTTCTATGAAGAGTTTGTTGAGAAGAATAAAAGTGAGACAAACAGAAGCTTGCCATGCAGTTTAGAAAAGTTTAAAGAGTTCCTATTTAGAAAGGTGAAAAATTTATCTCCTGATGTTTATCCTTTTTGGGAGCAAGGGTTTCATTCTTCAATTGACTTCTACGGGATCTCTGCGATAAAGGGAGGGTGAGTGCACGGTGCAGAAATGTGGCAGCAGAGGATAGAAATGCCTCATAAATTGGCGGAATATATTGGGACAGTCCGTAACCCGATTTTAGAAGATATTACAGTCTCAGAGCTGCTGCTTTCACGTAAAGAAATCGCTGCGGTACTGCACATTTCACTTGTTACCTTTCATGATAGGATGAAGCACGGACTTCCTTTTCATAAAGAAGGGGTAAGGTGTATTTCTTGCAATCAGAAGTAATGAAGTAGTGACACACTATCTTGCTAATCCTCACACTGGAAGATTGGCTTTATAAACTCAAAATGTAGCAGTCAAATGTAGTAATTTCAGTATCAGGATTGAATTTCTCAAGCGCGATAATTTTTTTTGATTTTTAAAAAAAATAGTTATTTTTATTCTGAGTTTGTTTTTAACCAATTAAAAACTCCAAATCAACAGCCTTATTTGATGCCTTTTAGATGACTTATTCGCATTGTTTAGTTTCCGTATAATAATTATTGTTTGACTTGTAACTGTAGCTTACTTCGGCGAAGCCGTATTTAGCCATGAGCAATTGAGGCTAGTGTATTTTTATTTCCTATGACCGATAAAATTATGATGCGTCTTTATCACTGATAGAGGAGCATTTTTCTGTGCCATTTGTTTTTAACTAGGGCTGTCAGGTAAATGCTGTCAGGTAAATAAAGTAAGTACCTATGTTAATGCCCAGGAATGTTAATTCTTTTCTATGAGAATACTATTGGTTAACCATCAAAATCCGACGGATATTAATGCATTTTCAGGTACTCCATTTTTTATGGCACGTGAGATGGCAAATCAATTCGAGATTGTGCATTACAATGCTTTTGAAGAACCGGAGCTATATAGGAAAGTTTACAATGATGGGCTGGAATCGGCGTTGAGACCTATAAGCAATCGCCTGGTGACTTTCCTTCGGTCGGAGGTAAAAAATTACGACTATGTAATTTGTCAAGGTGGCAACTCAGTAGTTCCATTTTATAACCATTCCATACCACTGGTACTATGGCATGATAGTATATGGGGTACATTTCTGCACGGATATTATGATGATTTTCGGTTTGAAGATTTTAAGAAGAATTATTATAATCTTTATCTGTGGGATAAAGCCTCACTGGACAAAGCAGCTTTGCTGGTATTCTCATCTGACTATGTGGCGGAAGCCTGCATTAGCCGTTACCAGATACCCGAAAGCAAAATCAGGGTAGTGCCATTTGGCGCAAATATTTATGAGCCTCCGTCTGAAGATCTGCTTCGTTTGGCACTGAATACCCGTTTGGATTCACCGAATATTCATTTTACTTTTATTGGTAAGGACTGGAAACGAAAAGGCCTGACGCTTGCATTTGGTTTGGTTGCGGCACTGAACGACAGAGGTATTCCTTCCATATTGACCATAGTAGGGGCTAATCCAGATATTCCTGATATCGTCAACGCTCCATTTGTAAGAACTATCGGGATTGTTGACAAGGCAGTTCCGGAGCAGCTTTCATTATTTCACGAAATATTAAAGAGCACACATTTTTTACTGCATCCAGCCTTCTCAGAACCCTTTGGAATAGTATTATGTGAAGCGAATGCGTATGGTATTCCTGTGATAGGAACGAGAATAGAAGGCCTGACAACCATTGTGAAAGATGGTGTAAACGGCTATTTATTTAATCTTGAAGATTTTGTAGAGGATGCCTGCACCTGTATATCCCGTTTACAGGAAAATCCCTCAGATAATTACCGGAACTTATTTAATATGTCATTACAAGAGTCTGTGCAGCGCTTGAACTGGCGAGCCAGTGTCACACATTTAAAACAAATATTGCAGCTGTTTATGTAATGCTGTTGTTTGTTTTCCTAATTGATTGCAGCGGATCGGTTGAGTTGAATGCGTACGCCGTTATTCTTTGAATAGCCATAAATGCCATAAATAAATATATAGTCTAAAATTCCATCCGTTTTGATCGGTATAATTCTCAACGTTAGTAAGAACAACGAAAATTCCACATTTAATATCAGTATGCTAACAGAATAGCTGCCAGCTTGGCTGAGATATAGTGCCCTAATATAAGTTTAACCTAGTCCACTTCCATATGCACTCACATATGCACTCACCCGAAAAAAATAAGCGCTGGTTCGTTGCTTATACACTTCCCCGAACAGAAAAAAAAGTACACAGCATCTTGAACAATATGGGAGTGGAATCGTTTCTGCCCCTGCAAAAAGAGGTGCGAGTGTGGAAAGACAGAAGAAAGAAACTGGAAGTCCCTATGTTTCCCAACTACATTTTCGTACACTCGGTACCGGGGGACAGATATGGCATATTGAAGATAAGAGAGGTGGTCCGATATATCTCTTTTGAAGGAAAACCTGCTACAGTATCTTCGGAGTTGATAGAGGCCCTGAGAAGAGTAATCGATTCTCAACCGGAGGTAACAGGCGATCCTATTTATATTTCCGGGATGGCGGTAAGGGTGGAAGATGGTCCCTTTGCAGGTATAGAAGGATTGATGATACGGAAAAATGGCCGCTCCAGGCTCGTTATCGAAATACAAGTTCTCCAACGTAATGTTTCAATTGACATCTCAAGTCATATAGTTGTTCCTATTTAAGGCCATTTTCTTTTAATGGCTTGCAGCTCTCTCTTACTTTAATCCTTTTTTGTATGATACAACAAAATGTGCTCAGGCATGTTGGAAATACGCCTGTCGTTAAGCTACCCCTCAATGGTCAGCCTAATGTACAGCTGTATGCTAAACTGGAATGTTATAATCCTACGGGAAGCATCAAGGACCGGGCAGCACATTATGTGCTCAGTGAATGTTTGTCTAATGGCGTCATTGACCAGGAAACGATGATCATCGAATCTTCGTCGGGAAATTTCGGCGTAGCATTGGCTGCATATACAGATATGTTCGGGCTACGGTTTACTTGTGTTGTAGATCCCAATATAGCTCCTGTGAATGAGTTTTTGCTTCGTTCCTTCAATGCAAATATTGTGAAGGTCGAAACACCGGATAAATTTGGCAACTTCCTGGCTGCCAGGATCAGTAAGGTAAATGAAATTGTGAATAGTACGTCCAACATTTACTGGATAAACCAGTATCAGAACCCACTTAATGCCCAGGCATATTATGAGACTATCGGAGGGGAGATCTGCTCGGAATTTGGATCACTGGATTACATCTTTATCGGTGTCAGTTCCGGAGGGACAATTGCCGGATTATCCCAGCGCATGAAAAAATATTATCCTGGTGTACAAGTGATAGCGGTAGACAGTGTTGGCTCCATGATCTTTACTAATTCGCCCTGTAAACGTTATATACCTGGTATGGGGTCCAGTATGCGCCCGGAAATACTGAAGCAGGCGATTATAGATGATAAAGTACTGGTTAGGGAAACAGATGCAGTGGATATGTGTTACCGGATGCTCCGTGATTATCACTTGCTGACAGGAGGATCATCTGGTGCTATTATGTATGCCGTCAACGAATTTTTCCGGCAGAATGTTCCAGATAGAGAAGTTAATGTGATGGCTATCTTTCCGGACAAAGGAGAGAAGTATATCAATACAATATATAATAAAGAGTGGTGTGAACGCAACTGGGGGGCGACGTCGGCCGTTGTCAGGGAAACTGCTGTTGTCTGATAAGAAAACAATACTTATGCTTTTTCTGAATGAATCACATATAGAATCAATTGGGATTGACTGGGATGCACTAATTGATGTTGTTGGTTATGCCTGTACCTGTTTGCATAGCAGGCAATATGCACAGCCGGTAAAGCCCTATCTGCGTTATGGTGAGCCACGTAACAGGATCATCGCAATGCCTGCTTATGTAGGCGGCGATATCGATGTGGCAGGCATTAAGTGGATCGCCAGTTTCCCGGGAAATGTAGAGAAAGACCTACCCCGTGCGCACAGCATCATGATCCTGAATGAAGCGGCAACAGGCCGGCCAGTGATGGTGGCCAATGCGTCATTGCTAAGCACATTGAGGGTGGCTGCGGTTAGTGGATTAATGCTTCGCGGTTATCTCAACGCGAGTAATAAAAAGAGATTTAAGCTGGGAATCACAGGATGGGGACCAATTGGCAGATATCACTATGATATGGCCCGTCATCTACTGGGCGATAAACTGGCCGATTGCGTAGTGTATGATGTTGCAAGCGACAGAAGACCTGAACATGACGGGAAACTTCGCGCGGTAAACCGTTGGGAGGAGGCATATACTGATGCGGATATTTTTATTACCTGTACGGTATCCGCTGAAGCCTATATAAACCTGCCACCTAAGCCGGGATCGCTGCATCTGAATGTATCCCTGCGCGATTATCAACCGGTAATGTGCCGGCATTTTTCGGAAAACATTGTAGTGGACGATTGGACAGAAGTGTGCCGGGAGAATACGGATATAGAGCGAATGTACCGGGAGAAAGAGCTTTCCGAAAGCGATACCCTACCACTCGCCTCTATTGTCAGTGACTGGACGCTGCTGAAGAGCGGAAAGCCTATCTTCTTCAACCCGATGGGAATGGCTGTCTTTGATGTAGCTATTGCAGACTATTATTATAAAAGAGCATTGTCAATAGGTGAAGGCGTACATGTTTAATCAAATAAAACCTTTTATATGAGCTTAAAGGGACAAGATTTTATTGACCTCAGACATCTCACAGCATCCGACCTGGATAACCTGATTGCTCTTGCAGCTAAAATAAAGGCCGGCGACATAGATGTTTCTGATGCACTCTCAGGTAAAACTTTCGGATTGCTTTTCAGCATTGCCTCTACAAGGACCCGCTTGTCTTTTCAGGTTGCTGTTCGCCAAATGGGTGGTCATGCGGAATACCTGAATGCGGATCAGCTGCAATTGGTTAACCACGAAAGCCTGACAGATACCGGCCAGGTAATGAGCCGTTTCCTGGATGGCATTATTGTACGGATGTATAATATGAAAAACTACGGCGAGGGGAGAAGCGCTTTGCAAACACTGGCCGATAATGCGTCCATCCCGGTACTCAACGCATTGGATGATAAAGACCATCCCTGCCAGGTAATTGCCGACCTGCTGACCATGAGGGAGAAGTTCGGGCCTGGGTTTAAAAAGAAAAAACTGGTATTTAGCTGGGGATATACGGAAAGACAGAAATCTCTCGGGGTACCGCATTCCATGATGGTTGCAGGAAGCCTGCTGGGTATGAATATGGTATTTGCTTATCCGGAAGGTTTTGACCTGGATGAGGAATACATCCGTTTTACACAGAAAATGGCAGCCGAATCAAAGGCTTCCATCAGCTTCACCAATGACCTTATGGAGGCAACTGAAGGCGCCGACGTTATTTATGTTAAAAGCTGGAAAGCTATTAATATGAGCGTGGAAGATGATCTGGCTGCCCGCAGGCGTGTGCAGGACGACTGGCGTATCAGTAATAAACATTTTGAGAGGGCAAACAAAGACGCCATTTACATGGATTGTTTGCCTGTTATACGGGGAGAGCAAACGCTCGCTGAAGTGGTAGACGGTCCACGCTCAGTGATCTACGACGAAGCGGAAAACAGGCTGCATGCCCAGAAGGCCATCCTGCACTCCATTTATGCTCCTGTTCCCGTTCATCAACCATCACTCACAAACTATTAAAACCAATATTTTATGCATGTTGCTGACATTATCGAAGTAAAAGAACATCTGGATACGCTGAAAAACCAGGGGCTGGTTAACGAATGGGAACTGCCATACGAGAACCTGCTTACCAGGCGGAGCGCGGCTATTTTCTTTGTAACGCCTGTTGTGGGGAAAGAAAGTGCGGTATGGTCTGAAATAGGCCGGTACAATGACTTTAGCTTCCGGTTGAATGAAGAACGGAAATTATCGAACCTGCAATACAGGATTACATTCAGTAGTGAGGAGAAAGGAAAAAATTAACCACACAACGTAATAGTCTGACCAGATGGATACGGAACTACATTCTTTTTTCCCTATGTATATCAGCGAGGATATCAGGTCCATGGTAATGGCTTCTGCCGGAAGCCTTATCGCCGGAAAGGAAAATTTATCTGACATACCTGCCATACCTGCAGTGTATGCCATCTGTGCAAGGGTGAATGGCAGACCTGCCAATTGCAGGTTCATTGGTGAAACGGACGATCTGAAAAAGAGCCTGCACCACCATTTCGGAGAGGAAGAACAGAGCCGCCGCCTGTACTCATTTATGCGGTCGGCCAAACAGAAAGTACTGATATATCTGCCAATGGATGGCGAAGAACCCGCCAAACGCTGTAGTACAGAGAAATACTGGAAAGAAAAAATTGTACTGAAATAATGGCTGCGACCATCCTGTTTTTGCCGGATCTTGACGAAGGGCATATATTTCCGACCATAGGACTGGCACAACGCCTCGAGGATCATGGATATGAGGTTATTTATCTTACCATAGAAGATAACAAGGCTTACCTGGACGAATACGGTTTTGAAAGCGAAGTGGTGTTCCGGGAAATATATCCTTATGGATGGCGATTTTCAACCAGTTATGGCGGCGAGGTGAATGATAGCATTGCCTGCCTGCATCTGCTTCCCTTGTTGCAGGGGGAACTGGATGAAATCATCCAAAGAAGATGCCCTGATTTGCTCATTATAAGTTTTTTCCTACCGGTGGAGGCACTGTTGCTACATTACAAATACCGGCTGCCGCAGATAATGATTACCAGTTTTTTGCGCGAACCGTTTAAGTCGCCATTCAATAACTGCCTGGAAACGGTTATGAAGATAGCCGCGTCTTCTCCGGGAGTACTGGACGAGATGATCACCGGGTTGTTATCGACAGGAGTGGAGGCGAACTCCCTGCAGGAGTTGGCAGCGCCGTTACAGCAGATACCTGAGTTGATCACCTGCCCGGAGATACTCGACTTTCCGGGGATGGAATTTCCCGGTAATGTATTCCACATAGAGCCATCTGTACGGCAGGTAACACTTTCGCGGCAGCGGCTACGAGTACCCGCCGGAAAAAAAATCATACTGGCTTCTTTTGGTTCCCAAGTGAGCATGTATCGCCAGATGAACGAGCTATTCATTGCCAGAATGCTGGAGGTAATGAAGTTGCCGGAAGCGGAAGAATGGCACCTTTTCCTCGGTATTGGCCGGGAAGCTGATCCTGCGCAGTGCGCTGCCGGCGTTACTGATAATGTGACCATACTTAATTGGTTACCTATGCCTGAACTGCTGGAGCATAGTGCATTGGCGCTGATTCACGGCGGATTGGGAGCCATTAAGGAATGTATTTCGTTCCGGGTGCCTATGGTCATATTCCCCATTACCGCAGAACAAGTGCTGAACAGTGAACGGATCATCTTTCATCGGCTTGGTGCCAGCGGCCGGATTGATATGCTGAAAGCGCCGGAAATAGCCCATCTGATGACGGACATATTGATGAATGAAGATATCAGGGAGCAACTGGATAGTATGAGCCGCGAGTTCCGACGCCGTGAAGAGGCTGGCGCGGGCGTTGAGATTATTACCCGTCTGATAAACAATAGCATAGCATGAAATACCAGGTTATTTCTCCGCACATAGATGACGCGGTATTGAGCATGGGCGGTTTACTGTCGCAATGGCTGGAACAGCACATCTGCATAGAAATATTGTACGTTTTTTCCTTCAGTAGCTGGGTATCGGGTAGTATATCAGCCAACGCAGGGTTGCAGCCTGATGCACACCTCGTGACCTCCCTAAGAAAAAAAGAAGAAGCTGCGGCACAACAAATCATTCCTTATAGCTGCAGCTACCTCGACTATGCGGATGCGGCCGTCCGTAAAGGCCTGCAGCCTGATGCGGAGATGATTGCACAGCTAAAGCAAAAAATAATGGCTTTCGCGGACCCGGATGTGTGGTGCTTTTTTCCATTGGGGTTGGGACATACAGATCATCTGGCAACACGAAATATTGGTATCGAATTGCTGTCACTTGGATATAAGATCGGTTTTTATGAAGACATGCCTTATATGAGCTACCAACATCTGCGGTATGCAGTTTTACACGATGTACTGCATTCACTGGGAATGAAGTCAACGGTCGCCGCGATCGACTTTGAAGTGAAACTGAACGCTATCCGTTGCTATCGCTCCCAGGTATCCATGGAATGGGAGCGCGCAATTACCGCCTATGCTTACAGTGCTGCTGATAACCAGTACTATGAGCGCTACTGGACCTGGTCTGCAGACGTTCCCTTTTCCCTTCCGCGGATACAGGCAACACTTGAACAAATGGATGTCGGTAATTAAACATCGGATTTTAGTTATCAGATTTTTTAACCAGAATTAATATTATCATGAAAGAATTAGTAGAAAAATTATCTACGGGTAAACACCCGGTACAGGTAAACCGGCCCGACAAGTCTGCCGGCGCGCTGAAAGAAAGAATAGATTTAGGATATGTCCATATACTTTTCAAAGAAACAGGAACAGAGTTGGGTATTAAGCTTAAAAGCAACCGGTGCGATTTTTCCATGGCCGACTTCAGCAATAGCAAGGGAAAAGCGCATGTAGAAGGCGGAATAACCCTCAATTATAACAAGGTGAAATGTGTGGCAGACATTGATCTGACTACTATGGAGGGAGAGGGATACCTGATACCGCTCAGTGATGCAGAATATGATGACCTGATGGACAAGAAGAAAAATTAAGTACATGAAGACATACATTCTTACCGTCGGTTTGCTGGTGATGTTTCTTCTTCCTTCCACCAGGACACTGGCAGTATTATTTGTCGCCGGTAAGGTGAAAACGGTAAAAACTCCCCCCGGGTTACCCGATTCAACCGGTATAGTGAGGCTGGTTGCTACTATCAGCCAGGATAGCATCCGTTATTTTCACCGGCAAATATGTGGTGTGCGTAACCGTAGTCAAAAAGGGATGCGGCACCTGGGAACCGTTAGATCGCTGCTCATACAACATTTCACCAGGAATGGCCTGGAATCTTCTTTCCAGGATACTATCCTAACCCGGCAGGAAGTGAGCCTGCTGAAGGGAGGGGCTGCCCCGGTAACGCCAGACACAACTACCAGTTTTCATATCAGAAATGTGTTGGCCCTGAAAAAAAGCCGTCACGCAAATGCCGGCACGATCGTGTTCTGCGCGCATTATGACAGCATTTCTGATTCTCCCGGTGCAGATGACAATGCTTCCGGTATCGCAGCCCTGATGGAAATGGCCCGGATATTATCGGCAATACAAACAGAGAAAAATATTCTCTTTGCCGCCTTCGACCTGGAAGAAGAAGGGTTGCTGGGCAGTCAGCTATTTGTTTTTGGAAAAGGAAAACAATACCCGGAAAAGATAGACGGCGTAGTCAATTTTGATATGATTGGGTATAGTTCTGAAGAGCCGAAAAGTCAGCAGGTACCGGAAATATATCAGCAGTTATTTCCCCAACAATACAAATTATTGTCGGAAGATCAGTTCCGTGGCAATTTTGTACTGATTGCCGCCAACGAAAAATCTGTACCACTATCAGATGTGTATACCCGTGCTGCACGCGCATTCGTTCCTGAACTCAAAGTGATGTCATTGTCGTTGCCCGGGGATGGTTTGCAGGCCGGCAGCCTGGCAGACAGCGATCATGCTGCGTTCTGGTTTGCTGGCATTCCCGCCATCTTTATCGGAGACGGAGCCGGCAGCAGGAATCGTCATTATCATTCATCAGCCGATAAACAGGAAACCGTCAACTATGGTTTTATGACGCGGGTCATAAAAGCGGCGGTAGCTGGCGCACTGGCTGTATCCGGAAGTGAATGGCCTGCCGATGCCGCTGTCGTACTTCCCGCAACAGGTCATTAACCTGCAGGATATTATTCAAACTAATTAAGGAATACAATTATGCAAACATCCTTCATGTTTCAAGAATATGCAGCCAGGGTAGAGCGCTACGATCTGCATGGATTGGATTACCCGCTGGTGATAAAACCCCTGGAAACAGGTATTGATCCTTTCCGTTGGGCGGAGGATCATAAGGCGATGGTGCAGAAAGATCTCCATCGCTTTGGTGCTATTCTTTTCAGGGATTTCCCATTACACCAGGTACAAGATTTCAACAAATTTGTTGCTGCTTTTGGAGGTGAGATGATCGATTACAAAGAGCGCTCGTCCCCAAGACATGAAGTGGAAAAGAAAATTTACACGTCTACAGATCATCCGGCAGATCAGGTGATCAACATGCATAATGAAAATTCTTACTCAAGGTCATGGCCACTTAAACTGTATTTCTATTGTGATATACCCAGTGCCCGTGGCGGAGAAACACCGATTGCTGACAGCCGCCGGATGTTGGCGATGCTCAGCAAAAGCACAAAAAAGAAGTTCAGGGAAAAAGGGGTACTGTACGTTAGAAACCTGGGTGGTATGATGGGACTAAACTGGGATGTGGTATTTCAGACTACAGACCGGAGTGTGGTGGAGGCGTACTGCAAACAGAAAGATATTGTGTTTAACTGGAAAGATGATAACCGGCTTCAGCTGAAATACTATGCGCCAGCCATACGCATTCATCCACAAACGGGCGATGAATCCTGGTTTAACCATGCTTTTTTTTATAATATCCTTAGCTTGGATCCGCAGTTTGTGGAGGAAATACTCACGGTGATGGACAAGGAGGATTTCAGTTTCCTTTCTTATTATGGAGATGGCGAAGAGATAGAAGAAGCGGTAATCGATGAAATCCGGTCGTGTTTTGAACAATTAAAGGTGTCTTTTCTCTGGCAGAAAGGTGACGTGTTGTTGGTAGATAATATGCTGATGGCGCATGGCCGGGCAGCATATGAAGGAGAACGTAGGATATTGGTTGCTATGACCGATCCTCAATATCATCATATGTATTTGTAAAAGTTGTTAGCGGTTAAAGATAGGTGTGCATGAATAATCTGTTGGCATTACTCGAAAATTTATCTGCTGACACCTCTCGGGGTATCGTGTTGGTACGCAGCGGCGCGGGCGACAAATTTGTTTCTTATGTGACCCTGTATCAACAGGCATTGACATTATTGTATGCGCTACGGCAACGTGGCGTACGGAAAGGACAGGAGATCATTTTGATTGCTGATGATCCGCAACAGTTCCTGACGGGATTCTGGGCCTGCATAGCAGGAGGAATCATCCCGGTTCCTCTTGCTATGGGAACAGCTGATATGCACAAGCTGAAAATTGTACAGGTATGGAAAACACTAAAAGATCCCCTGTTAATGATGAGTGTTGAAGACGCGGAAAGATTAAGGACTTTTTGCGTTAATACCGCATACCTGGAAATATGGGAAGAAATGGCCGGCCGTTGCCTGTATCCTGCGGAGATGACAATGGATGGGGCTATGGCGCAACCCGAACCTGGTATACAAAGGGATGATATCGCTTACCTGCAATTTTCGTCCGGATCTACCGGGGCGCCCAAAGGGGTAATGCTAACCCATCGGAACCTGCTGAGCAATGTAAAGGATATCATCCTCTCGTCACATATCAGTACTGCCGACAGCCTGTTGAGTTGGATGCCGCTTACCCATGATATGGGGCTTATCGGCGTACACCTGGTGGGCATAATGGCGGGGATATCCCAGGTAATTATACCTACGCCGGTGTATATACGTCGTCCGTTAATATGGATGGAAAAGGCCAGCGAGTATGGAGCCAGTATCCTGTATTCTCCCAATTTTGGTTACCAGTACCTGCTGGCAGCATTTGATCCGGCAAAACAATATACCTGGGATCTGTCTGCGGTCCGGGTTATTTATAATGGAGCAGAGCCTATTGATTACCGGCTCTGTCGTGAGTTTTGCGACGCTATGCAGGTATATGGCCTGAAGAAAACAGCCATGATGCCGGTATATGGATTAGCTGAAGCCTCTGTAGCGGTTTCAATACCGGCGCCGGAAACTCCGCTGAAGGTTCATTTTTTCGACAGGAACAGGCTGAATGTAGGCGATAATGTGGTGTACCGTGAAGAAGCGATGCCGGGCAGCGTGGGGTTCGTAGAGGTAGGCAGTGTGATACCTGATTGTAAGCTTCGTATCTGCAACGACCAGGACATTATTTTATCGGAAGATACAATAGGGCATATACAGATCTGTGGACTAAATGTTACGGGAGGGTATTATCAGGTACCAGATATTACCGGCAGTACTTTTACTCCGGATGGCTGGTTAAGGACGGGCGACCTCGGGCTGGTGCATGAGGGAAAGTTGATAGTGACAGGCCGGTCAAAAAATATCATCAAACAAAAAGGACAAAATTATTATCCCCATGATATAGAAAACATTGCTGGAGAGGTACCGGGGGTTAGCAAAGGTGGCGTAGTGGCAGCAGGCTATATACAGGTTAATCCACTGGAAGAACAGGTGTTGTTGTTTATTTTGTACAAAGGAAACGCAGACAGCTTCATAGAGCTGGCATCAGCAGTCAGGGAGCGTATTGCAGCGGTCATGCCGGTTATTATTACTGCTATTCTCCCCGTACGGAAGATCCCTAAAACCACCAGCGGCAAGGTGCAGCATTTCCGGCTCGTACAGGATTATCTTGCTGGAGAAATGCGTGAAGCAGGAAGCCGGTCGCAGGCTAACGGCTCCGTGGACCAGTTATTGGAACTGGCCCGGCAATCTTTTAAGACAGTGCCGGCGCCGGATGATAATCTATTTACGCATGGTATTGACAGCATGGAATTAACCCGTTTTATTGCACATGTCAACCGCCAATGCAGCATTCGGCTGCAGCTAAGCCATATCATCAGTCACCCGGATCTCCGCCGGCTAAGCAGTTATATTTCGGGTCTTTCACATACCGACAACAGTCCGATAATTGCGGCGCCACAACAGGAATGGTACCCACTGTCTCCCGGGCAGCAACGTTTCTGGACCATGCATGAGCTAAAGCCACAACAGAATCCACTTAACATTGCCGTAGCTTATCATATTGCAGGGGAGATGAATGTGGTCTCCATGCAAACTGCCTGTGATGTGATGATGCAACGCAACGAATGCTTGCGTACCGTTTTTTCACAAATAAACGGGCAGGCCATGCAACAGGTCAGAGAGAAAATGCAGGTGCCGTTTACGTACCGTGAGCTTACTAATGACGATTCGGTTCAGGAGATGCTTATTGTGGCATTGAACCGCGATTTTTGTCTTTCTGAAGGACCGCTTGCAGGCTTCTTTCTCTGGAAAACAGGAGAGAACGATTATTTATTCCTGATGGTCCTGCATCATCTTATCGGTGATGGCTGGTCGATGTCGCTTTTGCTCCGGCAGCTGGCTGCATTGTACAAGTATGGTCCGGATGTGAGCACGGTAAACCAGGTATTGCCACAGGCGAAAGATTATTATGCTTATCGGCAAACTGTTCCGCATATTTCATATATGGAGGAGGCCAGACAGTTCTGGGCGGCTACACTAAAAGATGCTATACCGATAAATTTTCCGTTTTATCAAAGCGCCAGGCTGCAACAACCGGCCGGCGGGGGAAGTTATTCCGTAAAGCTTTCAGCAGACAGTACTGCTGCTGCGGTAAAATTCTCCGGCGTATATCACCAGAGTTTGTATGTTACGCTGTTGGCTGCTTTTAAAGTATTGCTTTTCAAATATACAGGGCAGGAAGAGCTGCTGGTAACTTCCAGCGTTGCAGAGCGAAGTATCCCGGGGGCTGAAATGGTCACGGGGCTATTGTCCAACACTATCTGCCTGCGTTCCCGGTTTTCACCGGATATGAATTTCCCGTCCATCTGTAAAGTGGTGAAAGATATAGTGGCTAACGCTTTGCAATACGAGCTTTATCCTTTTGAATTTGTCCTGAATGGACTTGACCATGTGCCGGCAGCAAGGGAACGCCTTTTTAACACGGCCTTTGTGATGCAGCGGTTTGATGGCGACTGGTGCGAATCGCCACCGGTGGAGAGCTGGACAGTGAGCAGGGCTGCTTTGCCGTATTATACTTCTTTGTGCGATCTTTACATGGAAGTGTTTGCCGGCAGCCAGGGAATAACTATTGATATACGCTATAATAAAGGTGTTTTTACAGAAGCTGCTATAAAAGAACTGGCGGCATATTACGACTATCTGCTACACCAGCTGGTGCTTGAGCCGCTTCGGCCTGTGGCGCTTTTTTCACTGTTTGCCGGCCCTGGTGGTCTGGCTGATATGAAGCTACTTACATGCGGCCCGGTGAGAAACAATATAACGGACCTGGTTGAGCGTATTTACCGGAGCACAGTGCATTATCCCGAAGCGATAGCCATTAAAGATGGTAGCCGTATAGTGACCTACAGAGAACTGGCGGCTTATACAGACAATATGGCGGCCTACCTGGTTGTCCGGGAGGAGGTGCGACACGGTAGCCTTGTTGCTATTCTCCTTCCGCGCAGCGCAGAGTTGATCCTCGCGGTGCTGGCAATACTCAAGTGCGGCGCCGCCTATATCCTGATAGATCCCGCTTTGCCGCGGGAAAGGATTAGTTGGATGCTGGAAGACAGCCGGGCACAAATTGTGATTACGGATGATATACAGCAAACATATCTTCAGAAAATACCAGCAGTTTGTATGACTACTGAGCAGTTGTTATCCGGCAACTACAGCCAACCTTTGCTGGAGCTGCCGCCGCGGGTATCTCCGGCTTATATTATCTACACGTCTGGTTCTACAGGAAGGCCTAAAGGTGTAGTCATCGGACGGGAAGCACTCAGTAACTATGTACAGGCATTTGTGGAGTACTTCGGCATCAACAGCAACGATCGTATCGTTTGCCAGTCGTCCGTGTCTTTTGATGTGATCGTCGAAGAAATTTTCCCGGCACTGGTCAAGGGCGCTACCATTGTTTGCTACCGCGATGGCGGAAGTAACATTGCGGCGCTGGAACAGCTGTTGCTGGCCGAAAGCATCACCGTTTTATCTACGGTGCCTGCCATCGTGGAAGAATTGAACAAGTCTGCAGCATTGCTGCCGCTTCGGATACTTATCAGCGGAGGAGATAAATTACGTCCTGACCAGGTTTCCTGTCTTGCATCCGACATCCGGACTTACAATACCTACGGTCCTTCTGAAACAACTGTCTGTGCTACCTATCATCTGGTAGATCCCTGTAGCGAATACATTCCCATTGGCCGTCCGATTGATAACGTGGCGGTATGGATTGTAGACAGCGGGATGCATATCCAGCCGGTTGGGAGAGCAGGAGAGATCGTAATAGGAGGGCGCGGCCTGGCAAACGGCTATCTGAATAATCCCGAACTGACCGCGCAAAAATTTGTCTGGCTTGAAGAAGTGGGAATGCAAGTGTACCGCACGGGCGATATCGGGGTCATGGATGATCATGGAAATATCTCGTTTCTTGGAAGGAAAGACAACCAGGTTAAAATGAACGGTGTGAGAATTGAGCTGGATGAAATAGCCGCCACTATAGAGGGGCTACCTGCTGTTGCAGAAGCGTTCGCATTGTTCCTGGAAAAAGACGGGCACAACGGGGGAATAGCGGCATTTTATCGGCCTGCTATGAAAGAAGAAAGTGAAGCTGCTGTCCGCAAAGCGCTTTACAGTGTTTTGCCGGCATATATGATGCCGCGGTGGCTCATTGCTGTAGATCATTTTCAATTGACCCATACCGGTAAGATTGATATCTCCGCGTTACGGGAAAAAGCGACAGAACTGCTTACTGCCGGGCAGGAGATTACAGCTGCTACTACTTCTGAAGAGGCCCTGCTGGTAAAAGTATGGGAAGAAGTGTTGGCCATTGATACCCCCGGAATACATGATAATTTCTTTTCGCTGGGCGGAGATTCCATCAAGGCGGTGAAGATGGTTGCAAAACTCAACAGCACCGGTGTGCAGATTTCCCTGGCCGATATACTGTTACATCAAACGATCTATAAAATTGCAGCAAATATTCCGCTGTTAACAGCAAGCATAATAGCCGTGGAAACGGCTGTAGCTCCTGGCAAAGAAAGGCGTTTTGATACGGTAGATCTTGAGAACTCAGATATGGAGAAATTATTCGAGTGACAAAGAATTTGATGTATATTATAGTGATTTCACGTTAACTCATGTACTATCCAAAATCCTAACGAGATGATTATCAGCTATATCAAAACGATATTGAGATTTTTCAGCAAAAACAAAGCAAACTACCTGATTAATCTCCTGGGGCTTTCCATTGGACTGACCATCTTTTTGATTATCGGCTTGTACGTTTCATTTGAATTCAGCTACGACCGGTTTCATAAGAACCATGCAAACACTTACAGAATGATCTGTAACCTGTATGATGAAGGGAATCGGGTTCTGCTGATGCAGTTCAGCAGAACACCGGTACCGATGGCACCTGCAGTGGAGCAGGAGATACCCGAGATAAGGAATTTCGTCAGAACGGCACCCATTGGCGGGGATGTAGCGATCTATAAGGACCGGAAATTTTATATTGACAATGTTACTATTGCTGATACCTCTTTTTTTAACGTCTTCTCTTTCGGGCTGAAAAAAGGGAATCCTGCTGAAGTGCTGAAAAACCCATTCAGCGCCGTTGTTACAGAAAAGATGGCCAATCGGTTATTTGGCGACGCTGATCCAATAGGTAAGGCTTTTTCTTATGGTGGAAAAATGTATATGGTGACCGGCGTGGCACAGCCGTTACCAGCGTATTCTTCCATCTACTTTGATTTTGTAGTGTCTGATCCTGCACGTATACAGAATTCTATGAATGATTGGTATAACGATTATAGTTTTACCAGTTACCTGGTGCTTCATGATGGTGCGGACGGAAAAGTAGTGGAAGATAAGATCAACAGCTACCTGAAAAAACGTTTTGGCCCGGATGTAAGAGCAACTTTTTCTCTTCAGCCAATGAAAGATATTCATCTCAGGTCTTCCCATCTGAAATGGGAAGGAGGCGGGGACCTGAGAAGCCTTTATTTCCTGATCGTTTTGGGGCTGTTTATTCTCATTACAGCATGGGTTAATTATATTAATCTTTCATTGACTAAGTCAATGGAGAAAGGCCGTGAGCTTGGTTTGAGGAAAATATTCGGCGCTTCCCGTACGGATCTTGTTACACAGTTTATGTTGGAGGCTGCATTGTTTAATGTGGCGTCTTGCGTTCTTGCGGTTATCGTGGCGTTGTTGTTGTTATCCAGGCTGAATGCGGCCTTTAACCTGAACCTTACTTTCTGGAATGTATTTTCCTCGCAGCTTTGGTTTACCCTGTTGCTGTTCCTGGTGGGAGGCATGCTGATTTGTAGCCTTTATCCGGCGTTGCTGTTTTCTGCTATAAAACCGATAGAAATATTCAAGAAGAAAATCAGCCGATCTACTTCTAAAGTCAGTATGAAACAGGTGTTCCTGGTGGTCCAGTTTGCTGTTTGTACCTTCCTGTTGCTGGGGGCGGCTACTGTCTTTCTGCAATTGAGATACCTCATGAATAAAGAACCTGGGATTGAGTTGGACCATATTCTGCTAGTAACAAATCCTACCCGTCAGAGTACGGACGATGCAGTGATCCAGCGGGGGCAATCTTTTATGAAGGAGGTGGCGGGCTATGCGGGCGTTAACGGTGTCACGCTATCCAACTACCCGGGGGAAGGATATTTTTCTGAATTTGAGTTGGCATTACAACAGCGAAAAAACGATATCAGGCTGGTGAAATTTGCATATATCGATGATAAATTTGTAGATGTTTACAAGTTAAAGATTATAGCCGGGCAGAATATTGTTAACCGCACCTCTATTGGCGGCACAGCGATAGCTCCTGTAGCCGGCGATAGCGTCCGGACCGAAAATGGCGTAGTGGAAGATGATGCTGTTTTGCTGAACGAAGAAGCGGTGAAGCTCTTCGGTTTTGCCAAACCGGAGAATGCCATCGGTAATTTCCTGGTGGGATATCGCAACAAGAATCTGCGCATTGCAGGCGTATTAAAAAACTATCATCAGGAGTCTGCCAAAATGAAAGTATCGCCAGTAGTTTTTAAAATGCACCCTTATTCTCCCCACAAGTATTTCTCTGTTCGTGTTAGTGGGAAAGACCCAAGGTCTGTGGTACCGCTGATCAGGCAGAAGTATGAAAGCCTTTTCCCTGAGCATCCTTACGGCGATATGCTGCTAAAGGACCTCTACAACCAGCAATATGCAACCGAGAAACATTTTCAGCTCATTTTTGGCAGTCTTACTATTGTAGCCATCACACTGGCATCATTGGGATTATTGTCTGTATTGTCTAACAGTATCCGGAAGCGTTTGAAGGAATTTGCGGTTCATAAGGTGTTTGGCGCCAACGGTAAGCAGTTGTCGTGGCTCATCCTGAAAGACCTGGTAAGGGCAATTGTGGTGGGCGTGGTTATTGCAGAAATCATTGGCTTTGTTACTATGAGAGGATGGCTGAAGAATTATGAATCCCGGATAAGCCTGGGTATCTGGTTTTATATAACACCTTTCATTGTTATATTTTCAGTACTGGCGGCTGTTACCGGCAGGGTAGTATTGAAAGCTACCTCCAAAAATCCGACATCCCTGCTGAGGGACGAATAATCATTTTTACATATACACTGATTACAAACTTCTTTTAGAGGCTAACCCCTTGCGTCTGATACTGCCGGTTTACCGGCAGGGGTGGGTATTTATTTCCATAAACGGATTTAAGATTTTCAATGATGAAACTGAATAAAAAGGATATTGAGGATATTATAGCCCTCACATCTCTTCAGAAGGGATTGCTGTTTCATTATCTCAGGACCGGGATGAGCGATGAATATGTGGAGCAGGTGAGCCTGCAGATGAAAGGTCCGCTGGATTTTTCCCTGGTAGAGCAGGCCTGGATGCAGGTGATAGCTGGTAATGGAATATTGCGCGCCGTTTACCGCTGGGAAGAGGCCAGGGAACCTTTGCAAATCATTCTCAGGGAGTACCAGGGAGCACTTCGTTATTTTGATGCCACTGGTGCTGATGACCCCGTCGCTGAAACCGCTATATTCAAAAATGACCTCAAGAAAGCGGTTGATCTGCAGGTGCAGCCTTTTGTGGTGGCACTTTGTAAAACAGGATGGCATACCTGGGAAATGGTGGTTACCAACCACCATATCCTGTATGATGGCTGGAGCAGCGCTGTCATGATACGTGAATTTTTCTACTATTATAATAGTCCCGGGGCTGCCTGCTCACAGAAGACGCCGTTTAAAGATTTCATCAAATGGCTGCAGGCGGCCGATAAACAGGCTGCCGGTATATACTGGAAACAGTACCTGGATGGTTACGGATTCCGGGAATTGTTACCACAGCTCCAAACCCAAAGTACAGGTGTGCCAGTATTGAAACAGGTGAGTACCGGGCAGGTGCTATATGATCATTTACAGGCTTATGCCCGGCGGAATAAGGTATCTTTTGCTACCCTGGTATATACGGTCTGGGGAATATTATTGCAGTTGTACAACAATACAGACGATGTAGTATTTGGTATCACTACTTCCGGTCGGCCGCCGGAGTTGCCGGCCATTGGGGATACAGTTGGATTGTTTATTAACACACTACCACTCCGGCTAAAAACCGGACCAGGTGATAGCATCGTCGACTGCCTGCAGGCTACCGGCGCTGCCGTCGCCAATCACTCCCGGCATAGCGCGATGCCATTACCGGATATACAGGCCTGTGCGGAAACCAATTATCTTTTTGACACGCTGCTTGTTTTCCAGAATTATCCCTTACCCGAAGATACCGGTGAAAAGGAGATTGAAATAACCGGGTATGAGTTTTTCTCCCGCACTCACTACGACCTGACGCTGGCGATTTATGTTGATGCCGCCGACATAAAGTTTAATTTTATTTTTAATGATCATCGTTTTTCAGCGGAGTATACAGAACAGTTGACGTCGCATTTTTTATGCCTGCTGAACAGGCTGGTGGAGACGGATGCTACTGCTCCCAGGACAACGCTAACCCTGGCCAATACAGGTGCGCCACCAACACACAACGACGTTGCAGAAGTTGCTGTGTTGCCGCTGCTGCGCACTATAGCCGGGCAAGCGCGGCAGTCGCCGCACAAAATGGCACTCACCTTTAAGGATCATCATATTACCTATGCAGCGCTGCACGAACGTGTAGCCGTCTTTTCATCAATACTAACGCAGCAGTTGAATGTAAGCCCGGGCGATTATATTGGTATACTGGCTTCTCACAGCGATGAAACGATAATATGGATGCTGGCAGTGCTCCATGCCGGCGGTGCATTTGTGATGATCAATCCCCGCTTTCCTGCAGAACGGGTTTGCCAGCTGCTGGAAGATGTGGTCCCTAAAGTTTTGATAGTGGAAGATGATGTGCCGGGATATAATGCAGTAGCGGCAGATTGCCTGCAAACAGTAGTGCCACATATATTGCATATGCGGCAATTGCCCGAATTGCCAGAAGCAGGTGAAGACGCGTACCAGGCTGCGGCGGATGATCACTGTTACGTAATGTATACCAGTGGCACCACAGGGCGGCCGCGCGGAGTGGTGATAACGCACGGCGCGGTGTCTAACTATACCGGTAATTTTATCCGGACGATGGAACTATCGCCGGCAGACCGTGTGGCGCAGCAGGCATCGCTCACATTTGATACAGCCATAGAAGAGATTTTTCCGGTGCTCGCAACCGGCGGTACATTGGTGATTATTCCGGAAGAGAGCCGGAGTGGCACAGGGCTGGTACGCCTGATGCAAAGAGAGCGTATCACTTTATTAAGCACGTTGCCATCTGTCGTGGAAACCATTAACCAGACTATTGATAGTTTACCGGATCTTCGGGTATTGGTAAGTGGTGGAGATGTATTGAGAAAAGAACAAGTGGACCGGCTGCCGGGACGTGTGAAACTGTATAACACCTACGGACCGACAGAAACTACTATTTGTGCAACATATCATGAGATAAATGATTCGGATACCGCCGCCAATATCGGCCGCCCTATTGATGGATACTATATATACATTTGTGACGAAAACATGCGGTTGCAGCCGGCAGGTATCCCCGGGGAGCTATATATTGGGGGGAAAGGTGTAGCGGAGGGTTACCTCAATGACCCGGAATCAACCCGTCAGCGCTTTGTGCCCGACCCTTATTGGGAAGATCGTGTTATATACAGGACCGGCGATACTGGTCACTGGCTGCCGGATGGTACTATCGCTTTTACCGGTAGAAAAGATCAGCAGGTAAAGATAAACGGTGTGCGTATCGAATTACCTGAAATAGAGCAGGCCATTTTGCTGTACCCGCAGATAGGTAATGCAGTGGTGCTTGCCGTTAAGCAGGATGGCAGAACAGTACTGGGAGCGTTTTTGGAGGCGGTTGAGACCCCGGATGTGGCAGCGCTGCGCACTTTCCTGGTAGATAAACTTCCAGGTTACATGGTGCCGGTTTGGTTCAGGACCATGACCTCCTTTCCGCTACTCGGGAACGGGAAAACAGACCGGCAACGGTTACAGCGCATGGCGGCGGATATAGCGAGGGACCGGCAGGCTACTTCTTTTGTACAGCTTACTGATACCGACATACAATATTATCAGGAAGCGTTTGAGCATATCAATGCAACGCTTTTTAACAGTAACAATGCAAGGCCACTATGGGAAAAACTGAAAACAGAAAATGCATTTATCCGCAGTTATACCGGTTATAAACAACCCCTATTGCCTCTTAGCTGTTCACAGCGAATGATATATTTTAATGAGAAGAAATTTGTAAAGTCTGGATGTGAGATCAATGCCGCGACGGTGAAATACAAATATGAACTGGTCCATGAACTAATGGAACAGGCATTTAATATTGTACTGAAGAAAAATGACGGGTTCCGATTGCGGATCGTTGAAATAAACGACGGAAACGAACAGCTGGCCGCTCAATACGTGGCAGCACCACAATATTATCAGGCTGATTACCTTGATTTTACCGATGCACCAGATCATGCTTATGATACCTGGGTGAATGAAAAAACACAAGCGCATATCGAGCTCATCGACAAAGACCTTTTTTATTTTGCAGTCATCCGGTTTAAGAATAATGAATACGGATACTATTTGAAAATGCATCACATTATTTCCGATGGGTGGGCATATTCGCTTTTATATAAGGAATTGGACGATATTTATCAACAGCTGCTTAATCATATCACTCCTGATGAAACGCCGAATGCTTCTTACCTGGATACGTTGGCTGATGAAGAAGAGTATCTTGCGTCGGAACAATGTACTACAGACCGGGCTTACTGGATGGAGGCTGTTTATCCGTTGCCCCCGTCGCCCTTGAATGCTATGCGGAAAAATGCGGAGGAAGATCCCCGGTCAGACCGCCGGGTATTACCAGTACCGGATTCACTGAGAACCAAGATGCACCTCTTTTGTAAGGAGCATAACAGTTCTTTATACAAGCTTTACCTGGGGGCGTTGGCGATATATGTATCCGGGAAGTATGGTGGCAATGATCTTGTGATTGGTAGCGTAAGTCATGGAAGAACATCAAAAAGACAACGCGTTACACAGGGAATGTTCCTGAGGTTCCTGCCGGTGAGGATAACATTGGATGAAGACAGTACTTTTCTTTCGCTGGTGAAAAATAATTGTTCGGTGCCGTTGTTTGGTAATCTCAGAAGCCAGCGGTATCCGTTCGACCTGATAGCCCGTGAAATCACAGATCATACCAGGCAATACGTGGAATATTTGGCAGATATCTTCCTGATTGATATCGCTGGTATCCCGGATACGCATTACGAGATAGAGCATAACTATTCGTTCTATGAGCCCAATGCGCTTTCCATGCAGATCAATCCTTCCAATAAGGATATTCACGGATTACTGGAACTGGACTGGCGTTTCCAGACTAATCAGTTTTCCGCCGCCGATATTCTACAGATTCATGAGGACCTGGTCGACATACTGGAAAAAGGATTGAATGACCCGCATGCCTATGTTGGAAAACAGTATCCTGCCAGTACATCCGGTAAGATGGAACAGTTACTGCAGGCATCTTGCGGCGGTATCCGGAGAATCGTGCAGTTACCTCCTGATGAGGCGCGTACAGTAAGCTGCTGGTGGCTGGAAACCGACAGTACTTTTGAACTATCTTTCCTGGAAGCAGTGATGCGTACTTCTCAGGATATGTATATCGTGACAGACCAGCCGCTACCGGGAAAAGACGGTAAGCCTGATCTGGCATTGCTGCGGTACATTGCTGCGGAGATGAGCCGGCCGGTACCGGCAACTGAACTCACAGACGAGACAGAAAGAAAGATCGCTGCCATATGGACATCTATTCTGCAACTGGAGAAAGTAACCTTGTTGCCCGATACGCACTTTTTTGCATCAGGAGGACACTCACTACATGCCGTGACGCTGGCTTCCCTGTTGATGCGGGAGTTTGATGTGAAAGTTTCGTTGAGAGATCTTTTCGCTTATCCTACTATCCGCGCCCAGGCCACACTGATTCGGCAGCGGAATACGACGGCCTGCCCTCCTGTGTTGCCGACTGCGCGGAGCAATGCTTATCCCTTGTCTTCTCCCCAGCAAAGACAGTGGCTCCTGCATAACCTGGCGGCGGGCAGTACCGCCTATAATATGCCGCAGTTATTCAGGCTCGAGGGAAAGCTGGATGAACACCGGCTTGAAAACGCTTTCACAGCGTTGATAGAAAGGCACGAGATATTACGCACCTCTTTTTACATGGAGGGAGAAGAAGTAAGGCAGCTGGTACATGAGTCATTCCATTTCAGCATACCTAAAGTGAAAGCCGGGGCCACTGTAATGGAGGAGCTGGCCGCTTACATACAACCATTTGATCTGTCGGCTGCACCTTTGATCAGGGCAATATTATTTGAATTGGAACATAATAAATGGCTGTTACTGGTAGATCTTCATCATATTGTTTCTGATGGCCTTTCCCAGGAAGTTCTGGCAAAGGAATTCATCTCCTTTTATAAAGACCTTCCACTGCTTCCATTACCATTGCAATATAAAGACTATGCGGTATGGCAGCATACAGCCGCCTATCGCAACTGGATACAGTTGCAGGAGGCATTCTGGTTAGACCAGATGCAGGGAGACCTGCCCGTGTTGCAAATGCCGCTGGATTTCCCCCGGCCTGCGTTCCAGCAGTTTACAGGAGATGTGGTTTCTTTTGATATCGCCCCGGCGACAGTAAAAAATATCAGGCAGCTGGCCAGGGATGAAGGCGCTACATTGTTTATGGTATTGCTGGAAATGTGTTATGCCTGGCTTGGCAGAATTACGGGACAACAGGATCTGATTATAGGAGTGCCTGTTTCGGGTCGCCAGCAGGAATTACAGGGACTTATCGGCATGTTCGTGAACACGTTGGCGTTGCGGCATACATTGGATGATGCGGCGACTGTTAAAGGCGCATTGAGGAATATAAAAGCTTTTTTGCAGGAGGCATTTCGATTTCAGGACTATCCCTTTGAAAGACTGATAGAGCAGGTATTACCAGTGAGGGATCCGGCCAGGAACCCGTTGTTTGATGTGATGTTTGTATTAACAGAAGAAGGTGCTATTGATTTTGATCTGCCGGAATTGTCTGTGATACCCTGTACTTTGAAGAGTACCAATGCTAAGTTCGACATGCTGCTGGAGGCGCGTGTGCGTGAAAGCGGGATATCCATTGTACTGGAGTATAACGCCGCCATTTTCAGAAAAGAATCGGTGACGGCTTTTGCAGGATACCTGCAACGGTTTATTGATGAAGCTACTGCTAATCCCAGCCGTCGTATGAGGGATATTGCAATGGTTGCACCGCAGGTGCTGCTTCCGGTAGCTCAGGTACCGACCGGCGTACTGATAGATCTGTGGTATCAGCGGCTGGCGGAGGGAGAAACCGGACTACCCGCATTGGTATGGAATGGGGGGGCACTGAGTGCACTTGCGTTGGAACAGCAAAGCAATATGCTGGGAAACTACCTCCGGAAACAGGGCATAGGTCGCAATAAAGTAGTGGCTGTTATGATGGACCGTTGTCCGGAGATGATCATCGTTCTCCTGGGTATATTGAAAGCAGGTGCGGCATACCTGCCGGTAGATCCTGCGCTGCCTGCAGCAAGGATAGCCTACATGCTGGAAGACAGCGGCGCCGGGATGGTCATAACAGCAGGCGGCGATACTGCAAAATTGCCTGCTGCTGCGTCACACGTGGATATCACAGGCAGAAGGTACCGGACAGCTGATCCGGATACCAGTTCGCTGACAGGTGGGGTTATGCCTACGGATGCTGCTTATATCATCTACACCTCCGGTACTACCGGTATCCCCAAAGGAGTGTTGGTGTCCCATGGGGCGGCCATGAACACGCTAACGGCCATGCAGTATACTTATCCGCTGGGGCCAGATGGCGTTTTCCTGTTTAAAACTTCCTTTGCCTTTGACGTTTCCGTCGCGGAATTATTTGGCTGGATGTATGGAACAGGGAAACTGGCTGTTCTGGAAAAAGACGGGGAAAAAGACCCGCATGCTATCATAGCATCCATCAGCCGGTTTAATATTACGCACATTAATTTTGTGCCGTCCATGTTTAACCTCTTTACGGAGCTACTGACAGTGGATGATGCAGCAAAACTGCGGTCACTTCAATATATTTTCCTTGCCGGTGAAGCACTGTATTGGCCGGTGGCGGATCGGTTCAGAGAGCTGTTCCGCAAGGCCACACTGGTGAACGTATACGGGCCTACGGAGGCAGCGATATATGCTACACATTATGAGTTGCCGGCGTTACATGATAATACCACGGATATACCTGTAGGAAAACCTTTACATGGTGTGCGGACCGTGATCATGGGCAGCAATAACCGTGAGCAGCCTGACTGGATACCGGGAGAGCTGCTTATTGCCGGCGCAGGCCTGGCGAAAGGGTATCTGAATAACCCCGAACTGACGGCTAAACAGTTCATTTTCCTGAACGGACAGCGTTTTTACCGGACAGGGGACTACGCCAGGAAAGGGCTATCCGGTAACATTCATTTCATGGGTCGGATTGATCATCAGATTAAACTGAAGGGATTTCGCATTGAAATAGCGGAGATTGAATCCCACCTGAAACAATTGTCTTATATCAGGGATGCTGCAGTTGTAGTAGATGGTCCCACAGATATGCCTTCTCTCACGGCCTGTATTACCGGTGCACAACTGCCGGCCGATCAGGATATTGCAGCGGATTTGTCTCAGGTGATGCCGTATTATATGGTCCCCTCGACATTCCTGAAGATGGAGGCATTGCCATTAAATGCCAGCGGTAAACTGGATCGTAAAGCGTTGGCCATTGCACGATTGGTGACACCTGCTGTTGCAGATACGTTGGACAGCAGAGCGAATGATACGGTTGAAGAGCGTTTGCAGAAAATATGGAGCCAGATACTCAATAAGCCGGTTCACGGAATACAAGAGAATTTCTTTGCTATTGGGGGCGACTCCATTAAAGCGGTTCGCATCATATCAAGACTGCAGGCTGCGGGGATCAG
Organism: Chitinophaga qingshengii; assembly: GCF_014529935.1. Taxonomy (GTDB): domain Bacteria; phylum Bacteroidota; class Bacteroidia; order Chitinophagales; family Chitinophagaceae; genus Chitinophaga; species Chitinophaga qingshengii. The sequence continues at coordinate 816,038 of NZ_JACVFC010000001.1, read as the reverse complement.
CATCCGGATGAAGGATATCTTTCAATATCCAACGATCGCCGCACTGGCACAGATCGCAAAACAGAACGGCCCGCAGTATGAACAGGGAGCGGTAATCGGCCGCCTCCCGCTGATGCCGGTGCAGCAATGGTTCTTCTCTTTCTGCCGGCATGATCGCGGACACTATAACCAGGGACTTGTTCTGAAGAGCAAAAAACGGCTCCTGCTGCCCGATTTGCAACACGCTTTTGAGAAATTGCTGATGCATCATGATATGCTGAGGGCAACCTTTACCATACTGGATGATACTGTAGTGCAGGAGCTGTTACATCCGGGTAATATGCCTCCCATAAAAGTATATGAAACAGACCTGAGAGCATCAGCGGAGGAAACAAAAGCATTCGAAGACGCTGCCACTGCATTACAACGCTTTAATATCGCAGAGGCCCCGCTATTCAGAATAGGGTTGTTTCATCTGGAAGCGGGCGACAGACTGCTGCTGGTGGCACATCATCTGATTGTTGATGTCGTTAGCTGGAAGATATTGTTGGAAGACTTACAGGCGTTGTTGTTGGACAGGAATATTTCGTTGCCGCCTAAATCTGCCCCCTACGGGATGGCGAAAGAAGCCTTCGGGCGGTTAAGTGCCGCAGTGCTACACCAACAACATACCTATTGGGAAACACTTGCTACCAGGCATGTTCCGGCGTTACCCCAGAAATTGTTGGCCGGAGATAACCTGGTGGGGGATAGTGACTACGTTGTTTGTTCGCTGGGAACGACAGCAACTCAGGCGTTGTTAAATAGAGCAGAAGCCAAGCCTGGTTTTACTATAGAGGAAATGATCCTCGCGGCTGTTGCGGCGGAACTGGGGGTATTACACCAGCGGAACGAGATTTTGATAGCCATGGAAAATCATGGCCGTGCTGCTAATATAGATATCGATATCAGCAGAACCGTGGGCTGGTTTACCAGTATATACCCGGTGTTGGTGCCCGCGCTCCTGGCCGACCCGCTGGAACAACTGGCCGCCGTGAAAGATATACTGAGGCGTGTACCGGAGAAGGGAGCTGCATATGGATCGTGGAGATTTGATGAAAATAATATAGCCATTCCGGCTATTAATCCTGATATTTCGTTTAACTATATCGGGGAGATATACGCTGATTGGGACAATCCATTGTTTGAGCTGGCCAGTGAGCCAGCCGGTAGTTTCCAATCTGTAACCGGTAAACGGCCCTTCTTGCTGGATATAGTAGCCGCGGTGAAGAATGGTCGTCTGGAAATCACAGTTACCTATCCGAAGAAGGCTTACGGGGCAGCCGCTATCAGACAGCTACTGGAGCGGGTCGACAAGCGGCTGGAGGAAATTTTGCGGCTCACCGGAACTACTGCCGCCCGGAAAATGCTTATGCCGGTTGATCTCACCTATCAGCAGCTCACCGCTTCACAACTGAAGATCTTACAGAAACAATATGACCTTCAGGAGTTATACCCGCTGTCACCCATGCAGGAGGGAATATTGTTTCATACGCTTTATGATGATGTGGCCGGTGCCTATTTTGAGCAGGCATCCTACCTGATCGAAGGAACACTGCAGATAACATTGGTGAGGCGTGCATTGCAACTGTTGATGGAGCGCCATGAGATATTGCGGGCAAATGTTATTACAGATCCGGTGCCGTGCCTGGTGGTAAGCGCATCGGTGGAAGCAGAGCTGGTGTATGAAGAATTGCCGGAAATGGACGATATATCCGCTGCTGCCGAATGTAACCGGCTGCAGGCAAAAGACCTGTCAAAAGGATTTAATCCCTCGAAAGACAGGTTACTGCGGCTTACCGTTATAAAAATAGATGAACAGCGGTTTCGCCTTATCTGGAGTTTTCATCATATTATCCTCGACGGATGGTGCCTTCAGGTACTGCAACGTGAGTTTGTACACTGCTACCGGGCGTTGGCAACCGGGGAGCCTGTTATATTGCCGGCTGCTCCTCCTTACAGGAGTTATATTCAGTGGTTGTCGGCAGTAAACAGACAGGCTTCGCAGGCCTATTGGGATAACTACCTGGAAGGTTATGAGACCGGCGCAGGTATCAGGCCGGATATCCATACCACTGCACCGGGGCAGTCGGCCGTCGCGCACAGGTTATCCCGCGCGCAGACAACTGCAATGACTAACCTGGCTGCAAAGCAACAGGTCACATTAAGTACCCTGGTCCAGAGCCTGTGGGGAATTCTACTGGCTAAATATAATAACACACGTGACGTGGTATTTGGTGCAGTTGTTTCCGGCAGACCCGCTGAAGTGCCGGGCATTGAGGAAATGCTGGGCCTTTTTATTAATACTGTTCCTGTCCGGATAAACTATCGGCAGGATACCCGCTTTTCAACCCTGTTACAGGAAAGACAACAGCAGGTGTTGCAGCAGGAAAGCCATCAGTATTTCGCGCTGGCTAAAATACAAAGCAGGACCGCACAGAAAAATGATCTGATCGATCACATACTGGTATTTGAAAATTATCCTGCAGAACAGGACCTGGAAAGCTTGTTGTCTGTAAATGAAGATGTTAACTGGAATTGGAAGCTGAAAGAGGAACATTTCTTTGAGCGCAACAGTTATAAATTCAGTATCACGATTGTACCCGGCGATCAGTTGCAGATTATATTTAAATTCGACAGGAATCGTTATTCCCAAACATATATCAATGACATTAGTAACCGGTTAGACTGTTTGATTAATCAGGTAATTGCAGATGTAGACATACCGGTGGCATCAATGTCGCTGTTGTCAGAAAATAACCGGCGCAGGCTGCAACGGCAGCATGCCGGCTATGAGCAATACGCTTTGTTGACTGGGAATTATCACCGCCAATTTGAAGAACAGGCAGCCGCCCGCCCCGGTAACCTGGCTGTGGTATGGCGGCAGGAGCGTATGTCTTATGCAACACTGAATGCACAGGCCAACGGTATTGCCCATAGATTGATCCAGCTGGGTGTGAAAAAAGGCGACAGGGTTGGTGTCCTGGTAAAACCCTGTACCGCTGTTATCAGCGGCATACTGGGAATCCTGAAAACAGGTGCAGTTTTTTTTCCCATAGATAATACACAGCCTCCACTGAGATTTATGCCGCTGGCTCGGGAGACCGGTGTAACATACGTGCTGGACCCGGGAGATACGGGTGTCGTTTACGATGACCTTACTGTGCTGTCTTTGTCTGATTCCCGCTTTAAGCCGATAGCGGAAAACCCCGGCGTGCCTGTATACCATACAGATGGTGCCTATATGATTGCGACATCGGGCACTACCGGCGTTCCTAAAGGCACGGTAATATCGCACGGCAATCTGCTCAATTATGCCGGTTGGTTCAAAACGGAGGCCCATGTAAGCCATAACGACAGTAGCCTGGTGGTTAGCTCTTTGGCATTTGACCTTGGGTTTACAGGCGTATTTCCCCTGTTGATCGCCGGTGGATGTGTTCATCTTACGGATTATGAGACTTATTCAGATCCCAAATGTTTGCTGGCAGCGCTAGAGAATGAGCGCGCCACCATCCTGAAGCTTACGCCGTCTTTACTGGCTACGTTGTTACATCATCCTGATTTTAATACAGGCAGTATTGCTCAACTCAGACTGTTGGTGTGCGGCGGCGAGAAAATAAAGCCTGGTGATATAGATCTTTTGTTTGCTGTGAAACCAGGTATCCGGGTGATGAATCATTACGGACCTACCGAAACAACTATTGGAACGGCTTTTTGTATGCTGACCAGCAGCAACTGGCACCGTTACCGGCAGCAACCGGTTATAGGAAAACCGGTGTACAATGCAAAGGCCGTAATTATTGGCAGGGATGGACACGAACAACCCTGGGGTATTCCCGGGGAGCTTTACATTGCCGGAGCCGGTATCGGCATCGGTTATATAAACCAGCCACAACTGACAACGGAACGGTTTGTATTCCGCAACGGAGAAAGATGTTACCGCACGGGGGACCGGGTGTTCCGTAAGCGAAGCGGTGAAATTGTATTCCTCGACAGGATAGATGACCAGGTAAAGATACGCGGGTTCAGAGTAGAGCCCGGGGAGCTGGAAAGCCTTTGCCTGCAGCATGAAGCCATATTACAGGCTGCTGTGGTGCCAGCAAAAAACAAGCAGGGCGACTATGAACTGACCGCATTTGTGGTACTTTGCCAGCCCGTAAGCCGTGAAGTAATCGCGGATTTCCTCAAAAAGGCGGCACCCTCATTCCTGGTACCACGTCATATCATATTACTGGATGAATTGCCACTAACCTCTAACAACAAAGTTGATAAGAAAAAACTGGCAGGAATGGTAGTGGCCGACCGGGAAGATGCACAGTATGACCGCCTGTCGGCCGATGAAAGAACGCTGGCACGCATCTGGTCCGATTTGTTGCAGGTTGGCTTGTTAAGCCTCGACAGGAAAACTGATTTTTTCGCGTCCGGAGGACATTCTTTATCTGCCATGCAGTTGCTGGGCAAGGTTCGTAACGTATTTGGAGTGAGCCTGTCGGTGAAAGATGTATTTGCAAATCCCACATTGGGAGAATTGGCAAAATTGATAGCAGGCGCGCAAAAATCGGATGTGCCACAGTTGTTACCATTAGCACTGCAACCTCATTATAAAGCATCTCCTGCACAGAAACGCTTCTACCTGTTACAACAGATCCATAAAGATATTACTGCTTACAATATGTATGGATTGTACCGCCTACAGGGGAAACCGGATGCAGAAAAACTGAACGGCGTATTCCGGCAATTATTGAGGCGACATGAGATACTCCGTACCTCGTTTGAACTGAAAGATGGTGAATTGGTACAGATCGTAGAAGTAGCGGAGGCTGTTAACATAGCGGTACCGGTACTAAAGATAGACAAAGCAGCGCTGAAAGATTGGGTGTACCGTGAAATGCGTCCGTTTGAGCTTTCCACACCTCCTCTTATCCGCATGTATTGTTTGGATACAGGAGAAATAGATGCACTGCTCTTTGTGGAAATGCATCACATTATATCCGACGGTATCTCCAATGAAATACTAATTGAAGACTTTAATGCGCTGCTGGCAGAGAAGCCTCTGAAGGAACAGACGATCCAATACAAAGACTATGCAGCGTGGCAGCAGCCTGATTCCCGGAAGGCCGCTTATTGGCTGGAACGCTTCAGTGGCGAAATACCAAAATTAAATCTGCCGCTCGATTATGAACGGCCTGCGGTAAAGCAGTTTGATGGCGCCACAGTAGTGTTTGAAATACCGGCAGCTGTCACCGCCGCACTCCGGAAAATTGCTACAGAAGAAGGAGCTACACTGTTTATGGCCATGCTGGCTATTTACAAAATATTCCTGCAAAGGATCACCGGTCAGCGTGATGTAGTGGTGGGAATTCCGGTTTCCGGCAGGAATGATATGCAACTCGAAAGGGTGGTAGGTTGTTTTATCAACACGCTGGCTATCAGGAGTGAGGGGATCGCAGAAGAAACTTTTACCGGTTTCATAGGCAGGCTCAAAACATTATTACTGGATGCATATGATCACCAGGAATTTTCTTTTGAAGAACTGATAGATCAGCTGAATGTAGAGCGTAATATGGCAGGGAATCCGCTTTTCGACGTCATGTTCGACTACCATAATGAAAAGCGGTATGCTGTCGACAACTGGCTGCAACTGGGTAATGACGAACATTTCCATCGCAGAACAGCGATGTTTGATCTGAACTTGCATGTAACCGAAGTAGGGGACCACCTGGTATGTGAACTGGAGTATTGTGCAGCGCTTTTCCGTGCGGAAACAGTTGTACGTTTTGCCTCCTTTCTGCAAAGACTGGCGGAATCGGCTGCAGAAGCGCCCTGGTGCCCGGTGAAACAACTGGATATACTGGATGAAAGTGAACGGTCGCAGCTGGTAGACACGTTTAATGATACTGAGGCCATTTATGAACAGGATCTGTTGATACACCAGCTGTTTGAACATACAGCCCGACATTCGCCAGACCGGATTGCAGTCATAACAGATCAGTTGCATATCACTTACCGGCTGCTCAATGAACGGGTTAACCAACTGGCTCATTCCCTGATGACAAGGGGATTAAAACCGGGAGATTTTGTTCCGGTTATTATGGAACGGTCAGAATATATGATTATGGCTGTACTGGCCATTCTGAAAGCAGGAGGAGCATATGTGCCACTGGAACCTGATTTGCCGTGTAGCCGTTTGCGTAATATTGTACAACAGCTGGAGACGAAATTTCTTTTTACCAGTAGGGGAGTGGTATCTGTTGTTGGCGAAGTATTAACAGGGTTGGAGCATACTCCGCTGGTGTACGTGCCCGACGCCGCAGAAGGTACCGGTGTATTGGCTGCGTTTACCTGGCTGGGAGCTGCTGAAATGAACCGCCAGCCAATTACCGATCCGGCTTGTGTTGGTAAGGCAGACGATCTGGCTTATATTATTTTTACCTCCGGTTCTTCCGGCGTGCCCAAAGGGGTAATGGTGAAACACAGGCCGGTCATTAACCTGATAGAGTGGGTAAATGGTAATTTCGGAATAAATGAGTCAACGCGTTTGTTATTTGTTACCTCCCTCGGATTCGACCTGTCTGTTTATGATATCTTTGGTCTGCTCGCCTCCGGAGGTTGTATCAGGATCGTGACCGCAGCGGAGCTGAAAGATCCGGTTGTACTGATATCTCTCATTGAAAAGGAAAGCATCACTTTCTGGGATTCTGCTCCGGCGGCCTTTCTGCAAGGCATCTCTTTCCTTCCTGAACCGGGTAAAATAACCACGCTGCGTTTGGTATTCTTTAGTGGAGACTGGATACCGGTTAACCTGCCGGACCTGCTTCGCAGGGCATACCCACTGGCACAGGTAATAAGCCTGGGTGGCGCTACAGAGGCAACTGTATGGTCCAACTACTTCCCGATAGATACGGTTGATCCGCAATGGAAAAGTATTCCTTATGGAAAACCCATTCAAAATGCCAGATACTATATTCTCGATGAAGACCTGAATGTTTGCCCTTTTGGAATTACAGGCGACTTATACATCGGGGGACCGTGTTTGTCATCCGGTTATTTTAACGATACATTACTTACTTCAGAAAAATTTATTAAAAGTCCGTTTGTTGCGGGTGACATTATCTACAGAACAGGGGATCTCGCCCGTTGGAAAACAGATGGTAATATGGAATTGCTGGGACGGAAAGACCAGCAGGTAAAGATTCGCGGGCACCGGATAGAAACCGGTGAAATTGAATCACAACTATTGGAAATACCAGGAGTGAAAGCTGCTGTGGTAGTGGTACATGGAACTAATTCAACAGATAAGGCGCTGGCAGTTTATTTCTGTGCAGATGAAGAAATGAGCGCACAGTTTCTGAAAGACAGGCTGGGAGAAGTATTGCCGGCTTATATGATACCGGCTTATTTTATTCAGCTGGATACTATTCCGCTTACCGCTAACGGCAAAGTAAACAGGAAAGCGCTCCCTGAACCCGTACAGGTACAGGATATACATTATAGCGCACCAGTTAATGATTCGGAGAAGCTGCTGCAGTCTTACTGGGCAGAAGTATTAAAAATACCGGCAGAGAAAATCGGGACAACGGCCAATTTCTTTGAACTGGGGGGAAATTCACTGAAAGCCAGCCTGCTGGTTGGCATGTGTTATAAAGCCTTTCATATGCGTATACCACTGGTGCATTTTTTCCAGTATCCTGATATCCGCTCTATGGCGGCTTTCTTTGACAATGGAAGGGAGGTACAGCCGGAAACAGCGGGTGGTGAAAAAAATGCCAGGTATCCTGTAACAGCGGCGCAACAGCGGCTATATGTACTGCAGCAGATGTACCCCGATGCGGTGGTATATAATATCTCCCAGGTAATAGCCTTGAAAGGAGATATAGATGCCGGCTTGCTGGAGAATGCCTTCCGTACGCTTATTCGTAGGCATGAGATGCTGAGAACGGCATTTGTGATGGAGGATGGTGTGTTGCTGCAGGAAGTGTCTGAGGAAGTGAATTTCTCTATGGCCCGACTGCCTGTAGGGAATACGGATGAACAGGTAAAACATTTTATTCAACCATTCCGGTTAGATCGGCCTCAGCTGGTACGCGTGGCGCTGATTACAAAGAGACAGGGCGGATTCCTGCTGGTGGTGGATCTTCATCATATTATTGCAGATGGCATGGCTATGGCATTGCTGATGGAAGAACTGCTTCGTTTGTACAATGGCGTATCACTTCCGCCGGTAACGCTTCAGTACCGGGATTATACTTCATGGAAACAGCGGCATTTGCCGGACGCCCTGGTCGTACAACAGCGCGAATATTGGGAGTCACAGCTGGAAGGAGAGATACCTGCGTTACAGCTACCGGCTGATTTCCCACGTCCACCGGTGAAACTATATGAAGGCAGCAAAGTTTATTTCAATATTGACCGTCATACAACCGCAGCGGTCAAACAGGATGTTATCAGACATAAGACTACGCTGTTTATATGGCTTTTTACCGCATATAATATCTTTCTGTCCCGCTTAAGTGGCCAGGAAGATGTACTGGTAGGCACTCCTGTGTCTTTGCGGGATCATCCGGATTTGCAGCGCATGATAGGACTGTTGATTAATACGCTGGTCATCAGAAGCCATGTGTCGGAAGCCAGCACTTTTCCTGCGCTGTTAGCGCAAACGAGCCGGCAGCTGTTTGCGGCGCTGGAAAACAAAGACTATCCTTTTGAGCAGCTGGTAGGTTTGCTGGACATCCCCCGCGATGCTTCCAGAAATCCTGTTTTTGATACTATGTTTGTGCTGGATACCAGCAACCTGGAAGAAGCTGCACCGGAAAAAATCAGCATACAGCCATATTTTTTTGACAACGGAGTATCCAAGTTTGACCTTACTCTTTTCCTGACAGAGCAAGATGGTGCCCTGTCAGGTTACTTTGAATATGATATACAGTTATTCAGAAGAGATACCATCCAAAGAATGTGTGATTATTTTTCTACGTTGGTGGCTGCACTTGTAGAACCCGGAAGCTTTCCGGTAGCCAACTACAACATGATTCCCGGGAAAGAAACGGAATTGCTGATTAACGGCTTTAACACTGGCGCATCGAAAGGATCGTTCCCGTTTCCAACTATTCAGGCTGTATTTTCAGCACAGGTGAAAAAAACGCCGGACAATACAGCGCTGATAGATGACAATGCAGCACTTTCGTATAGAGAACTGGACCTGCTGTCGGATCATGTCGCCGGTGCTTTGGCTGCCCGGGGAGTAAGCCCCGGTCATGTAGTAGCTATACTAACAGACCCGTCTAATGTAATGCTGACAGGTATTCTGGGGATTTTAAAAGCAGGGGCCAGCTATCTGCCCATATCCACTAAGGTTCCGGAAGAAAGGAGCAGACATATGTTGCAGGAAGCAGGAGCTGTATGTTTGTTGGTCCGTAATGGGACTGCCATAATACCTGCGGATGTTCCTGTATGGGGGATAGAAGAAATGCAGGCGGATACGGAACGGGGACTTCTATCTATCCATAACGGAGAAGCTGGTGACCTGGCTTATATCATTTATACTTCCGGTTCTACCGGTACTCCCAAGGGAGTAATGGTAACTCATCAGAATGTGCTGAACACAATGGCTGGATTGGGAGACGTCATATACCGGGAAAATCAATTGAACATCGCCTTAACAGCGGCTTGTGAATTTGATGGGTCGGTGCATGTGATATTAGGGGCGCTGTTGTTTGGAAATACCTTATTGGTGGTGCCGGAAGAAAGGAAACTTGATCCGGAATGGCTCTATGACTTCTTTTATAAAAACAAGGCAAATTTGATGGAGGGCGTACCCGGTTACATGACATTCCTCGCAAATGCCCTGAAGATCCGGATTGCCGCGTTACAGCTGAAATTTATTGTATGTGGCGGCGAGCCACTTACATCAGTATTGGTTGATAGCCTGCTCAATAATTATACTGCAGGTGGAGATGTTACCATCGTTAATATTTACGGTCCTACAGAAACCTGCATAGGCAGTACCTGTGCGCAGATCCGTAGCTGGCATAAAGGAATGAAGGTTACCATCGGACGTCCTTTGCCGGGGGAACGGGTGTATATTCTGGATAAGCAGGGACGACTGGCGCCGTTGGGCGTATACGGCCAGCTTTGTATCGGCGGGCAGGGTGTTACCAACGGGTATATTAACGCACCTGCATTAAATGCGCAGAAATTTGTACCGGATCCTTTTCAATCCGGACAGGTCATGTATTGCACAGGCGACCAGGCGCGCTGGTTACCAGATGGCACACTTGAATATATGGGGCGGCAGGATACGCAGGTCAAAATCAGGGGCTACCGTCTTGAAATAACGGAGATCGAAGATCAGTTGCTGGCCTACGGTCCTATCGAAGCGGCAGCAGTAACTGTGGGGGCAGGTAATGAATTACTGTACGCTTATTTTACGGCAGGAGAAAAGCTGGCGACAGAAGAGGTAAAAGCCTTCCTGTCTGTGCATCTTCCTAACTATGCCATCCCCAACTTCTTTATTCAGCTGGAACAGCTACCGCTGAATAGTAACGGTAAAGTTGACCGCGTAAAACTATCGGCAGATAGCTGCAATATACCTTCGGCATCACAGCAGTTTCAGCTGCCAGCCACTGGCGACGAATATCGTATGACCAGGTTGTGGAGCGTGGTATTGGGCATACCGGCGGAAAATATCAGTGTGGAAGATACTTTCTTTGAACTGGGAGGGCATTCGCTGCGTGCTACAACATTGGCTGCGCTCATACATGAAGAATTCAACGCCAGGATATCGGTTGTGCAGTTGTTCAGGCATACTACTGTGCGCTCGCAGGCGGCGTTGTTGAAAAGTATTCAAACACATGTTTTTGAAGATATTCCCGTGGCGCTGCCCAGACCTTTTTATCCTTTGTCGCAGGAGCAGAAGCGGCTTTATTTTATGCAGCAGACAGCGCCGGAAAGCACTGTTTTCAATCTTCCGCAATTATTTGAAATCGCCGGAGAACCAGATATTAGCCGCATCCGGGATGCGTTCAGGCTACTGATTTCCGGTCACGATATACTAAGAACTGCTTTTGTGCTGACAGAAGATGATGTATACCAGGAAATTCATACGGAAGTGGATTTTAACGTGGTACATGCTTCCTGGCCGGGTAATGCAGACCTGTTCCTGGATGAAAATACCAGGCCATTCGACCTGTCTGTTCCCTGCCAGGTACGGGTGATAATAGCGCAGGCATTGGCAAACAGGTATTATTTACTGATAGATATTCACCATATTATCACAGACGGCATTTCAAACGGATTGCTGGTGCAGGAGTTTGCTGATCTGTATAATCAGCAAACAGTTACCAGGGCAATGCTGCAATACTGTGATTACGCAGTATGGCAGGCCGGGGAAACCTGCCAGCAGATGTTGAAACAACAGGGAGCCTACTGGCTGCGCGCGCTTGACGGTGTACCAATGGTACTCAAACCAGGTGGCGCGGCGCCGGACAATTCAGGGAAGGGCAGCCGCGTATATTTTGATATCAGTGGTCAGCTAATGGAAGAAATTATCCACTGTTGTGACACATACCAGGTTACACCCTATATGCTGCTGCTCACGGCTTATGCAGTACTGTTATCCGCGCAAACCGGCCAGGATGACATTGTAATCGGCTCACCGGTATCTGGTCGCACACATGCAGGGTTACAACGGGTAATAGGATTAATGACCAATCTACTGCCTATGCGCTGCCAACCCTTGCCCGAAAAATCGTTTGAAGTACTCTTACGGGAAGTGAGGGCAACCGTTCTGTATGCATTTGAACATCAAAACTATCCCTTTAACGAAATGGTAAAAATGGCCGGAGGAAAAAGGGAAGGAACGGATAATCCGTTGTTTAGTGTGCAGTTCTCTTTTGAAAATGAAGGTGGCCGGCAGCTTGAAATTCCAGGCCTTACACTAAATCCCTGCAACAGGAAAGAATTTTCTTTGCAATTCAGGCAATCACTGTATGGGACACGCCGGAAGGACTGTTTCTGTATGACATTTGAGTATTTGAAGGGCATCTATACCGGCGACCAGGTTCAGCATATTATCAATAACTACGTGTCGATATTGGAACAGGTAACCCGCAACCCAGCTACATTGTTGCATATGTTACCTATACAGCACATTGAGTCTCCCGGCAACGTTACCCTGTTTTCATCCCGATAAAAATTTACAGTAAAAGAAATGATGAATAAGACTGAAATGCTGCCATTGGCAGCAAGTAACGGTATGCCGGCAGGAAGCGGTTTTCTGCCTGATTTTGCGCCTGTATATGGCAATATCAGAAGGGATACACGCTACGAATCGGAGCGCAACCTGCCGGTAGCAGCATCTGAGGCTGTCAGTATGCTGGCAGTGGGTATCATTGCATTGTTATACAGGTATACAGGTGAAAAAAGCATTGCTATAGGTGTCGCTGATGATCAGGCAGGAGCCATCATACCATTGGAAATAACAATATCCGATGAGACGAGTTTTTCCGCATTGCATTGTACTGTGGTGCAGCTACTGGAAAGGGAGAGCAATGCAGCAGAGAGAGCCGCGGCCGCTTCGTTTGCACCTGCCCGTGAAGTACTGCTACTGGCAGAGCATAATACAGGATATCTGCAGGCTGGTTCTCCACGGCAACTTATTTTTACTTATCATATTCACCCCGGGGGGGTCGGGCTTTCTGTCGATTATGCTGCTGCGTTATACCGGCCGGATACGATTGACCGGATGACGGGGCATCTTTTGAAATTACTGGAGTATTTACAATATCAACCGGCACTCCTGGTCGGTCATGCGGATATTTTGTATGATGGCGAAAGGGAAATGATAAATACGTTGTTCAACAGTGCTTTTGATATTCCTTTCGACACCTCGGCGTCGTTGTATACGTTGTTTGCGAAAGTGGCAGCGCAGCACCCCGACAGGATCGCTGTCGGTTATGAGGATGAAGTGGTCACCTATTATGAACTACATCGCAGGGCTACCTTTCTGGGCAGCTTGCTGGCAGAAAAAGGAGTGAGAAAAGGAACCGTGGTGGCGCTTTTCCTGGAACGATCAGTCAATATCCCACTCTCGATAATGGCTGTGCTAAGCTGTGGTGCTACCTATCTTCCTTTGTCGAGACAATTTCCCTTGCTGCGTCTCCGGCAACTAATGGAAAACAGTGGGGCCGGTCACCTCATTAGTGATGAAATACAACCTGCGCTCACTGGCTGCAGCATTATTTATATCCCTGAAATAACGGGTGCTGTACCAGGTTCAGTTACAAACCCAGAACCAGTAGATGCTGGTAGTGCTGCGTATATCATTTACACATCAGGTTCTACCGGCGTACCCAAAGGCGTTGTGGTAACGCACCGCAATGTTCATAACCTGGTAGCAGGTCTGGAACGGCGGATCTATTCCCGTTATCATGATGTGTTGAGGATAGCCATGGTAGCGCCTTATGAGTTTGATGCTTCGGTGCAGCAGATTTTTGGTGCATTGCTTTACGGAAATAGTCTTTATATCACAGATGAACCATCGAGGAGAGATGGTCAGTTGCTAGGCAGGTTTTACCTGCAACATAAGGTGGATGTTTCCGACGGAACGCCTAGTCATTTACGATTGCTGCTTGCCGGAAGTTCGCCGGAAACGGATTTTAAGCTGCCGGTGCAACATTTTATTATCGCAGGGGAAGTGCTGCCAAGGGAAGTGGCAATGCAGATCATGCAACGTTTTGCTGATCGCCAGGTGCGCATCACTAACCTATACGGCCCTACCGAAGCTACGGTAGATGCCACCAGCTTCGATATAGAAGAACTGCTCCCTGACAATATGCGTTCCATACCCATAGGAAAGCCGTTACCCAACCTAAGGATTTATATCATGGACGGACACATGCAACTGCTGCCCGTTGGTGTGCCTGGCGAGATATGTATTGGCGGCCATGGGGTGGCTATAGGATATGCAGGGGATGAAATCCTTACCTGCAAATCTTTTGTGCTGACGGCACAAGGTGAACGTCTGTACAAAACAGGCGATTATGGAAGATGGTTGCCCGACGGGAATATTGAATACCTGGGAAGAAAGGATGAACAGGTGAAGATAAGAGGATACCGTATCGAAACAGAAGAAGTAAGGCAGGCAATGATAGCGCATCCGGAGGTAATGGCAGCAGCGGTTCGCTTTGTAAAAGAAGATGAAGATGCGCACCTGGAGGCATACGTGGTGCCTGATAGCCGGCAGTTGCCATTATTGACTGGTATGCTCAATAGTGTGGCTGATCCGGCGCTCACTACTTTGCCTTTTGTGACTATACCCGGGGGCGCGGTACTGTTTACCCGCAACCCGGAAATAACCTTGCGGGAATCCCATGCGCTGTTACAGGAAAAGGTGTTACCCCTGCATTTTTCCGGGAGCATAAAATGCCTGTTGACATTAACTGCGGCATATGAACTACTGGAGCTGGCCGCAGTGAAAGGTACAGATCAGGTATCCATTATCGCCGGTACCTCCCGCGTTGCTTTAAAAGCTAATATGATTTCCTGGGGAGAACCAGGAAAAATGATTGAATCGGAGCATCCGGCTGATCCTGTTTTAATGCGGCCATTTTTAAAACAGTATGGTTTTGATGCCATAGATCTGCTGAAAGCCGACGGCAGCGATGCAATACACTGGCTGGAACAGTCGCATATCCCGGTGAAACATTTATGGATTACCTGCCGGGACTTCGGCGAGGCTGCTCACATTATGGTATTGCTGGAAGAAAAAGGATATCATACGCACCGGGATGAACTGACAGATGGCCAGCTTATCCTGTTTGCTTCTCAACAAATAACAGTCGCGGCTTTTACACTCAGCGTAAAAGCTGTAGTAAATAACCTGAAGGAATGTAGCCGTGGGCCGGCAGCCGTTTTAAAAGATATCCGCGCATCATTGCAGGACAGGCTGCCTGTTTATATGATCCCTGCTGTGATAAGATTTGTACAACAGATCCCTCTCAATCAGAATGGTAAGGCAGATCTCAGAGTATTGCCGGCTTTACCCTCGCTGGATGAGGGGTATGCAAACCGTGAAGCACCCGCCAGTGCCGCCATGCAAGCACTGACGGAGATATGGGAGAAGGTGTTGTCAAGAAAAAGTATCCTGGCGGATGATAACTTCTTTACTATAGGCGGTGATTCTATCAAAGCAATACAGATCGCAGCAAGGATGAACAAAAAAGGGTTCCGCCTGAATCTGAAAGATCTTTTTAATCATCAAACAATTGGTACGCTGGCGCAGTTCCTGGAATCAAACACCACAGGGGTGCCAACGGTTAATCAGGGGACCGTTACAGGGAATGTACCGCTGTTGCCCGTTCAGCGGGATTTCTTTGAACAGAAGAAAACAGAGAGGGGGCATTATAACCAGTCGGTTATGCTGGATGTGGCAACAGGTTTCAGTTTGCTGCAGGTTGACCGTATGCTGAAGCAGTTGCTGCAACATCACGACGGCCTTCGCCTCGCCTTTTATGAGGATGAAAAACAGGAATGGCAACAGGTGAACCGCAGCCAGCTAAAGGTTGTTGCCACGGAACTGGTCATAGACGAAAATGAGGGGGAAGGTGAATGGGAACAGCAGATGGACAGGCTTCAATCCGGTCTTTCTTTCCCGGCCGGCCCTCTTGTTAAGGCTGTATTGATCAAAAGCGGTGAAAAATGCAGGCTGTTGCTGATTATTCACCACCTGTTGATCGATGGCGTTTCATGGAGGATTTTGATGGAAGATATCCATGTAATCTATAAACAGATAAATGCAAATGAGCCGATTTCTTTGCCACAGAAAACAAATTCTTACCAGGAATGGGCAAATGCGTTGGTTAGTTATGCGCAACAGCCGGCTTTGCTGGCAGAACGCAACTACTGGGAGGAAGTATTAAATAGTGTATCAACCCGCATTCCCTTTGAGTCGGATGAGGGGACTGATACCATAGCCGATAGCGCGGTGGTACGTTTTCAATTAGACAGGGAAACGACGGAACTGCTGCTTACAAAAGTCCATGAGGCTTTCAATACTGAAATGAACGATATACTGTTGGCAGCCCTGGTGCTGTCTTTCAATAAGGTGTTTCATACTACATCACTTTTGCTGACACTGGAAGGACATGGTCGGGAAGCAGCCGGCGCTAATCTCGATATTTCCCGTACCATAGGTTGGTTTACTGCGGTATATCCGGTTGCCATTCATATTCCCGCAGGCGCCGGTGTACAGGAAGCGGTGATATCAGTCAAAGAAACCTTACGGAAAGTGCCCAATAAAGGCCTGGGATTCGGTGTGTTAAAGCATATGACATCCAATGGCATCAATACATCCGTTCAACCACAGGTGCTGTTTAACTATCTCGGACAATTTGAGCGTGATGAGGAAGGTGGCTATCCGTCGCCTTCGTCGCTGTACGTCGGGAAAACCCAAAGCCTGCTGCATTCCCGGACACATGATTTCGATTTCTCCGGCCTGTCGGCAGACCGGCGGATGATGTTTTCATTGTCGTATAATCGTCATCGCTACTCACCGCATACCATGGAGCTCCTGATGGACACTTTCAGAACTACACTACTGGAGATAACAGCGTATTGTATAAACAGGAAGCATAGAGAACTGACGCCAAGTGATCTTACAATGAAAGGATTATCGGTAAACGAAATCGATAATTTGTTTTTATAATATCCGGTTAAGTACCAATAATTAGGGGTCTTATGACGCAACAATATCTGCATAAAGCAAACATACAGGACATATCTCCGCTTACTCCCCTCCAAAAGGGTATCTATTACCATTACCTGAAAGGTGGCGACGATCTGTATTGTTGCCAGATGAGTTACAGGGTTAATGGCCTGCTGGATCTGCAGCGGCTGCAAACAGCTTTTGCCACGCTTTTCAGGTGCCATGACGTTTTACGCAGCGTATTCCTTAACAAAGCGGGTAAGATTATGAGCGTGATACTAAAAGAAGTACAACCGGATTTCCGGTACAGGGATGTCAGCGGGGTTTCTGACCCCGAGGTAGAAATAGCTGCTATCAGAAAGGAGGGAGAGGTGCTCACTTTTGAGCTCGAAAGGGAACTGCCGATGAGACTGACGGTGGTGCGGTTGAATGAAACATGCCACGAGTTAATATGGAGCCACCATCATATTGTAATGGATGGATGGTGCTTAAATATTCTGATTAAAGATTTTTATGAAGCATATAGACAGCTATCGTTAAAAGACACTGTGGAGATGCCGCGGAGGCCCCAGTTTTCTTCCTATCTGGAATGGCTTGACTCACGGGATATGAGAACCGCGGCAGCCTATTGGGAAGAATATATGAGCGGATATGGTGCGGTTACATCGCTGAACAATATTTCGCGGCAACAGGAACTCCGGCAGATGGCGGATTTTCAGCTGGCGTTGGATGATGCTTTGACAAAGCGCCTGCTGGGCATCGCGGCGGAAAGGCGCGTCACGCTGAATACGGTTGTACAAACTGCATGGGCGGTATTGTTGGCCCGTTATAATGCCTGCAATGATGTTTGTTTTGGAATTGTGTCATCAGGAAGACCGGAATCAATTCAGCAGGTGGAAGATATCGTAGGCCTGTTTATCAATACATTGCCGGTACGCATCCGGTATGCTCATGATACCCGTTTGGGTGATTTGTTACCCCTGGTACAGCAACAGTCTTTGGAAACGGAAGTGTACCAATATTATCCGCTGGTAGATATTCAGGCGCAAACTCGTTTAAAAAACAGGCTGTTCGACCACCTACTGGTATTTGAAAATTATCCTGTCATGGAGGGCACAAACGATACACAGGAATTCCGGATCAGTGACGTGGTCGTAAAGGAACAAAACAGTTATGACATGAGTATACTTGCTCATTGCAGGGATACCACCCTGTCGTTCATTTTCCGGTATAATACAAGCACATATGATACGGCGTTTATGTCGCGGCTGGCAGGTAGGTTGGAGCGTGTATTACGTATACTGTCGGAACATCCTGATACCCTTGCAGATGAAATTTCCATAGTACAGGAAGAGGAAAAAGCTATTGGAAATGTCTTCTGGTTGGAAGAAACTGTGCCGCTGGAGAATATTTTGACGGCCCGCTACGGCTTCACCGGGCAAACAAGTGGTGCCCTTATCCCTTCCGGCAACTGGAATATCTGTATTACCGACGAAGCTGGCCGCGTTCAGGGAATAGATATGCTGGGATGGTTCAGTATCTCCGGTGGCGGGCAGCTGATACGCAGCGATGTTAAAGCTTTTATGAATGAAAAAGGGATACTTTTTTTCCCGCAGGAAGAACAAACGGTGATTATGCCGAAAGAGGCAATAAAAACAGCCAATGATGAAACAGCGCAGCAGTTGGCAGCTGCCTGGTCTGAAATACTTGGAATACCCGTGGGGGAGATCGATGTCGATACTCATTTTTTTAGTTACGGTGGACATTCTATAAAAGCCATACAGGTGCTATCACTGATCAACAAAGCATTTAATACGCGGATCTCACTCGATCAGTTTTTTGCAAAACCGACCATTTCGCAGCTGGCTGATGACATTAAAGCAGTAAAATGGGTAAGCTACATAGAAGATAATAATTCCGGTTCAACCAAGGTTAGAATATGACGATTTCAAATTTAATACTGGAACTGCACCAGGCCCGCATACAATTACGCCTTGACGGAGAAGATATCGCGTTGATACTTCCCGCCGGAGAAGGTGTACCGGATGAATTGCTGGAAAAACTCAGGTCTAATAAACAACGGCTCATTCATTGGCTAAAACAACAGGCTGCCCCGTCTGGCACGATAACCGGGGAAGCAGCGCAGGTAAGCTTTGTTGCAACGGCTTCGCAGCGGCGCATGTGGGCCATGGAGCAAATGAATAGTAATGGTACAAACAATACGATATATGCCACCTGCTGCGTAAAAGGACTACTGAATATTGACTGCCTGGCAGAGGCTATTCATGCCCTGGCAGACAGGCACCAGATATTGAAAGCTGTTTTTTATGAAGCAGGAGAAGACATACTTGTTTGCATCGACAAAGACACGCCGGTGGAAGTGGATTACACAGACATCAACATGCGTCCAGGTAATGACGAGTATCTGACACTGCAGCTCCAGGTACTGCTGGCCCGGAAATTTGATCTTAAAAAGGGGCCGCTTTTTAAAGTGAATATCTGGCGGTTAAAAGATCAATATTTACTCGTACTCGCTATTCACCATATTATTGCAGATGGTATTTCCATGGAGATACTGTCTGATGAGCTATTTCAGCTTTACTATGCAAAATTACAAGGGTTGGGAGCTACATTGCCGCCGGTCCGATATCAATTCGCCGACTATGCCGGATGGCTGCAGGAAGAACTGGCAGTAAACGGAGAAAGCATGCTGGACTACTGGAGAAAGGAATTAGGAAATAGACCGCCTGTGCTGTCGTTGCCGGTCGATTTTAAACGCTCTTTAACAGGCGGTCATACCGGGGCAGTAGAAGAGCTGGTATTAAGCCGGGAAACATATGACCGCATACAAGCATTCGCCCGTTTGCATCATATCACGGTATCATCTGCCATGCTGTCGTTATTCTATGTATTATTGTCTGTTATCTGTAATCAGGAGGATATAGTCATCGGTATGCCGGTTTCCGGCAGAACACAAGGGGACTGGGAGAAGCTGGTAGGATTGCTTGTTAATACGCTGCCGGTCCGTAACCAAATAAACCATAACGTCAGCTTTAGAGAAACGGCAATAGCGATCGGGCAAAAGGTAATACTTGGATTGTCGCAACAGTTACTGCCATTCGATTTTATACTGGAACAGCTACAGCTACCACGTATTCCCGGCCGGAACCCCGTGTTTGATGTAATGTACAGTTATAGTGCTGCCGGGGTACAGGACAATTTACCCGGGCTGGAGATCAGTGCCTATACGCTGCCGGTAGTGAATGCCCGGGTGGACTTTGCCCTTGACGTAGTAGAAAGTGAGGAACAGCTGAAATGCAGCTTTATTTATGATACCTCATTATTGTTGGCAGATACCGTACAGCGATGGGTGGAACTGTTTGGAGTGATGTCGGAAGCATTGTTGGAACAACCGGAGTTGCCCCTCCACGCTGTTGTTCCAACAGCGGATGTTTTGCCGGTTATGCATGATTATAAGGCTTTGCCGGGAGCGGTATTTATGCAGCATGAAAATAGGACCATTTCCTATGGCTCCTTGTTTCAGACAGTGAATGCGATTGAAAAATGGGTATCCGATACCGCTGTTCAGGAGCGGATAGCCATTGCTGTACTGGCCGTCAGAGAGGAAGATAAAATGGCTGCTTGTCTGGCTGCCGTAAAAAAAGGAGCGGCGATCATTTCCCTTGTCACCACATCAGAGATAACAGCCGTTATAAAAAACTTGGAAGCTGGTATTGTTACACATGCGCTGCTCGACATTTCACTTCAGCGACGGCTCAAAGGATATCCGCTGTCCATACCGGTAATGTGGTTGGAAGAAATGGAAAAACAGGTAGAGGCAACAAATAATACGCCGCTGCGTGTGCTGGATGTACCGGCGGAATACGGACTGCCTGTCGGGGAAACAGAAAGCTTGTTGGTGGACATTTGGCGGGAAGTGCTGCATCACCCTGGTATTGGAACGAAGCACAATTTTTTTGCAGCTGGTGGCGATTCCATCAAAGCTATCCGCATGATAAATGCCTTCAATACCCGTTCGGGAAACCGCCTGGATGTGCTGGATATCTTCTCCTGCCAAACAATTACTTCACTGGCGGAACTTATTGCAATGAATGAAGGACCGGCACAGGCCATGAAAGAAGAATGGCAATCCGCAGTGGCTGAAATAACAGCAATCAGCCAGTCAGTCCTGGAGTTGCCGGCATTGCAGGATGCTGCGATTGAAGACGTTTACCCGATGAGTGGGATAGAACAAGGATTGGTATTTCATAACTTGTTCAATACACAACAGGCAGTATATCATAATCAGTTGTATTTCGCGATCACAGACGATCATTTTGAGTATAACCGTTTTACAGCGGCCTGCATGTTGCTGGCAGCCAAACATGATATCTTAAGAACGGGCTATCAGCTGGCCGCCTACACACTTCCATTGCATATAGTGTACCGGAACAACAGCTGGACACCCGATATCCAGCTGATTAACCTCTTACACCTGTCGGGGGAAGATCAGCAAAATTATCTGCAACGGCATGCAGCGCAGGACAGGAATACTCCTTTTGAGGTAACAAAGCCAGGATTATGGAGACTTCGGGTTTTTCAATTGTCAGCAGAGAAATACGGCATCTTCTTTTCATTTCATCATGCTATGCTGGATGGCTGGAGTTGTACATCCCTTTTTACTGAGTTGACGGATGTTTACTATAAAATGGCAACAACTCCGGCATTACAACTGCCACCGCTGAAAGCTTCCTATAAAGACTATGTGACGGACCAATGGCGTATAAAGAGAGATCCGTTACAGGGCATGTTCTGGCGGCGGTATATTCAGCAGTGCGAGCGAACGCCGCTGCCGCTGGGTAAACAAAACACTACAGCGCCGACCGCATACCGCGTTTATCAATGCCGGTTGGACGACAGCCTCAGGGCCAGGCTGGAAGAACTGGTTAAAGCAGAACAGGTAAGTATCAGGGACGTCTTCTTGTCCGCCTTTGTATACCTCCTGCGTTTTATCTGCGGGTATACAGACAATATCACGCTTGGGTTGGTTACGCACGGCAGACCTTCGCTGCAAGACAGCGAGGCGGTACTGGGCTGCTTTCTGAATACGGTGCCCTTCAATATCAATGTTGAAAACCGGATCAGCGCTATTGAGCTGATAAAAAAAGTAAGTGAAGTCGGTGTATTGTTAAAACGTTACGACAGGGTGCCATTGAAGGATATCATTCAACCCGAACACAAAGGCGTTACATCGGAAAGTCCTTTGTTCGACATGGTATTCAATTATATGGATTTTCATGTGTTGCAATCCGTCCACCCTTCTGTGGAGGTAACGGCCGGCGACCTGGATGCCGTTACCCGCAAAAATACGCTCTTTGACTTCAATGTATTTAACACCGGTGGTGAAACCCGGTTTACAATAGAATATACGGATATATACAACGTGGAGGAAGTAGAGCGGCTAATGAAATATTATTTCCGTATACTCGGCCGGATGTCAGCCAGCAGTGTGCTGGAGCCAACTGTCGTGTTGGAAGAACAGGAGCTGAAACGATTGATAGATGGGATTTACGATACCAATGCCATTTTCCCATCTGATGTAAGTCTCTGTGATTTGTTTGAAACAACGGCAAAAGCTTACCCCGGCAAAACGGCCCTGGTATTCGATGATCAGTGTGTGACTTTTGATTTTTTGTATCAGCGGGTGCTGCAGCTGGCCGCCATGTTGAGGCACCAATATGGTGTGCAGGAAGGGGATTTGGTGGGACTTATCATGCAACCTTCCATTGAAATGGTACTTGCTATACAAGCCATACTCAGGGCCGGTGGTGCGTATGTTCCCGTAGATCCTGCCTTTCCTGCAGCCCGGATCATTTATATACTGGAAGATGCCTGTGCTAAAGTTGTATTGTCTGATGAAGGCTTTTCCCTTGATAATACGGAAGACACAGACATCTTTTTCAGCAATATTCCTGCCGCCCACAGCGCTATATGGAAGCGTGTGCCGGAACCGCTAAAGGGGCCCATGTCGGAGAGCCTGGCGTATGTAATTTATACCTCAGGGTCAACAGGGCTGCCTAAAGGGGTAATGGTGGAGCATGCAGGTGTTGTAAACCGGATCGACTGGATGTGGAAATATTATCATTTTCATGCCGGAGACAGTATCCTTCAGAAAACTCCCAATATTTTTGATGTCTCCGTCTGGGAGTTATTCATGCCGCTGTGTTTTGGTTGTGAAATGGTGATAGGGCCGAAAGAAATAAGGTATGATCCGGAAATGTTAATGCGGCACGTATCCAGGTATGCAGCTACTACCGTGCATTTCGTTCCGAGTGTATATCACCTGGTACTGGAAGCGCTTAATAAAGACACATCAGGTCGCCTGCAAACGCTCAGCAGGATATTTGCAAGTGGCGAAGCGTTGTTACCGGCAGTAGTACAAAAACACTATGAAAAACTGCCTGTTCCGCTGTATAACCTGTACGGCCCTACGGAAGCCTCTGTAGATGTTAGTTACTATGATACCGGAAAAGATGATACTGTTGTTCCAATAGGGAGACCCATTGCCAATATCTGCCTGCGTATTCTTGATAGTAATCTGCAACCGGTGCCGGTAGGTGGTTGTGGAGAGATATGCATAGCGGGTATTGGACTTGCCCGTGGATATATTAACCGCCCGGAACTGACCAATGATACGTTTGTACAAAGTCCCTTTGTAAGGGGAGAACGTATCTACCGCACCGGTGATCTGGGAAGGTGGTCGGAAGACGGAAACATATTATATGAAGGCAGAAAAGATCGTCAGGTAAAAATAAGGGGTAATCGTATTGAGCTGGGAGAGATTGAAAACGTATTGCTTCAGTTTCCGGGTATGGAAGAAGCCGCGGTTATATGCCGCAAGGACAAAACGGGGGCAGATATACTGGTGGCTTATGTGGTGGCTGGCTTTACACTGGATGCCAATAAACTTATCAGCTTTCTCTCCGGGAAACTGACCGCTTACATGATACCTGCCCGTTTTATTCAATTGCCCAATCTTCCGTTGACCAGCAGCGGAAAAACAGACCGGAAGATGTTGCCCGAAATAACAACAGAAGACGAGCGTGTGGAACAACCGGTTCTTATACCACGTACCGCTGCAGAACAGGCGCTGGTAGCGGTGATTGCCCAGGTAACCGGACAGGCAGCTATCAGCGTCGATGCAAATTTCTTTAGTCTGGGCGGTGATTCCATCAAAGCGATACAGGTCGTTGCCCGTTTGCGGAACCAGCATTATCTGCTGGATACAAAAATGTTGTTTGAACACCCGGTGATAGCAGATCTGGCAGCACTGATGAAAACCGATCAGCGTGAGATCGATCAGCGGCCGGTAACAGGAGCAGTACCGCTTACTCCCGTGCAGCTTTATTTCCTTCATCAACAACGCCGGCAACCGGCATATTTTAATCATGCCATACTCCTGCAACTAAAGAAAAGAACCAATCCCAGACAGATACAATCCATTTTTGAAAAAATTCGTACCCATCATGATATGCTAAGGGCGACGTTTTCCCAAACCGGAGGCAAATGGACGCAGGAAATAATGCCGCCGGACAGTGAACTGTGCTATTATTTTTTTGACTATCAGAGTAAGTCAGACGCATTGGCACTAATGGAGCAAAAAGCAGGGGAAATACAGGCTTTGGATAACCTGCAAGGGCCGTTGATGCGTATTGTGCAATTCCGGCTCCCCGCAGCCGATTTTGTACTATTTGTAATACATCACCTCGTAACCGATGGGGTATCATGGCGGATTTTGCTGGAAGATGTACAGGCGTTGCTGGAACAGGAAAGAACAACGTCTTCGCTGACATTGCCTCTGAAAACACATGCCTATAGGGATTTTGCTATGGCAGTTCATGATTATGCATTATCAGACGCATTGTTGTGCCAGCAAGCATATTGGCAGGCGACAATAAATGAAATGGAAGGTCAGGCAGGCATCCCTGCAGATAAAATAACGGGGCGGGCCAACCTGAAAGACCTGCGTAATTGCAGTGCGCAGCTCGATAGTACAGAGACGGATATACTGCTCAGACGTATAGGGTTGGTGCCGGGGGTAAGCCCGCAGGACGTACTGATCGCCGCTTTTGCATTGACGGTGTACCGCTGTTACAATAACCGGAAAGTAGGTTTTATGCTGGAGGGACATGGAAGGGAAGAACTATTCCCGGATATCAACATTAGCCGCACCGTTGGCTGGTTTACATCCATATTTCCGGTGGTAATAACGGTTGAAGATGAAACAGATCTGGCAAAACTGGTTACAGGGGTGAAAGAAAAGCGGAGAAGTATTCCCGATAATGGTATGGGGTATGGTGTTCTAAAATATATAAATGGGCTGGAAATCCTCCAGGAACAACAACCTGCTATTCTGTTTAATTATCTCGGGCAATTTGATCAGGATATACAGTTCAGCGATTTTACCCTGTCGTCTCATCCGGTTGGTAATCGGGTGGCCGACGATGAAATACTGGCCTTCGACCTGGAACTAAACGCTATGATCATAGAACAATCCCTGCATTTTACCCTGTATTATAACAGCCATAAATACAGTGCAGCCACTATGGATCATTTTTTTACGCAATATTCCTCAACATTGAAAGAACTTATTGCAGGTTGCACGAATATGCCTGCCGTCGAGCAATTCCCGGATGCTTTCGCCAACAGCGAATTTTCTGTTGATGAACTGAACCATCTTTTCGACTGATATTTTCTTATTACCAAAATATTCCCAAGCGAGTTATACCACCAGGCTATGAATTTATTTTCCAGAGAAAATATACAGGACCTCTATCCTTTGTCCCCGATGCAGGAGGGCATGTACTTTCATGCCATGCTGGCGCCAGACTCCTCTGCATATTTACAGCAGTTTTCCTATACAATAACAGGTGAACTCAGCTTGCCCCTGCTCAGGCGTGCCGTGGACACCCTTATGAAACGTTACGATATTCTCCGGACAGTTTTTGTTCAGAAGTCGTCGAAGCGTATTCACCAGGTAGTATTAAAGGAAGCCGGTACTCCTTTTTATTTTGAAGATATTAGTCATGTGCCGGATGTACCGGCAAAAGTAGCTGCCTTTAAAGCGCTCGACAGACAACAGCCATTCAACCTGTCGGGAGAACTATTGCTGCGGATAGCTGTGTTGAAAACGGCGGCAGCGGGCTTTGAAATCATTCTTTCGTTTCATCATATCCTAATGGATGGTTGGTGTACCGCTATCATCATGAATGATTTTACACGGATATACAGCGCGCTTTGCGCCTCGGAGCAATATCAGCCTGAACCTGTACCGGCCTACCGTCAGTATATCAACTGGCTGGAAAAGCAGGATCGGACCAGTGCATTAAAATACTGGAGAGGTTACCTGGAATTGTGTGAGAACTTTTCAGCTTTTCCCTTGCTGCAATCCCAGGGCGAAGTATATCGGAACCAGGTAACAGAACATTCGCTGGATGCTGATACTACGGCCCGGTTACTAACTGTTGCCGCGGCCCGCGGCGTTACAGCCTACACCGTGATGCAGGCCACCTGGAGTATATTGCTTGCCCGGTATAGCGGTAGTCAGCAGGTAGTCTTTGGAGCAGTAGTGTCTGGCCGGCCCGCAGAAATACCCGGCATAGAAACGATGGTGGGGCTGTTTATCAATACTGTGCCTGTTAAAGCGGAAATCGATGATACCCTTACACAGGAACAATTATGGAAGAGCATCCAATGCGACGCCACCGCATCTATGCCTTATCATTATTTTTCATTGGCAAGTATACTGCAGCAGGCAGACGGGGATAGCCTGTTCGATCATGTACTGGTATATGAAAACTATCCCGTTGCACAGGGAAGCGGCACCGGTAATAACGCTGCCGGTTATACGATTACTGGTATTGCAGCTTTTGAACAAACAAATTATGATCTCAATGTGGTGCTGTCATTGTCCGGTCAGCTCCACCTCAAAATAATATATAACGAAAGCCGCTACAACCGGGTTTTTATAGAAGACTTGGCGATGCAATATCTCCATCTCCTTGGGATCGCCGCCAATGAGCCTTCACAGTGTATTGCCACTATCGGGCTGATGGCTCCTGCCGGCACCGATGCATGGGGAAAGGTGTCTTATCCCGCAGATGCTACTATTCATGGATTATTTGAAAAACAGGCATTACTACATCCGGAAGCAGTGGCGCTTACCTGGGAAACGGAAAGCTTTACTTACAAATGGCTCAACGACAGGGCTGCTCAGATCGCCTGTAGCCTCCGTCGTATGGGTGTTGGCAGGGAAATGGTGGTAACGTTGCTGTTGGATCGCACCCCCGATATGATTGCAGGGATACTGGGCGTGTTGAAGGCTGGTGGGGCATATCTGCCTATTGTCCCGGATCAGCCGGCGTCGCGTATTCAGTTCATGGTAATAGACAGTGGCTCCAGTATTATACTCACCAACCGGGTAATAGCGCCCAACATGTTTCCCGGTGTCCAGGTACTGGATATACAGCAACTGCAGGCACAGGATGAATATGCGGAAGTAGTGGGGGTAGCCGGTTTGCCGGATGATCTGGCTTACATTATCTACACTTCCGGAACTACAGGAACACCTAAAGGCGCAATGATCTCGCACCGGAATATTGTCCGGCTGCTTTTTAATGATGCGTTTCAGTTTGATTTTGACCGACAGGATGTGTGGACCTTTTTTCATAACTATAATTTCGATTTTTCTGTTTGGGAAATGTATGGGGCTCTTTTGTATGGAGGCCGATTGGTAATTGTGCCGGAAAAAACAATACAGGATCCGGCGCTTTTCAGGGAGATGTTGAACCGGGAATCTGTAACGGTATTGAATCAAACACCTTCTGCCTTCTACAATCTGATCCGCACCGACCAGGAAGCTGAGGATACCCCGCTTAACTTGCGCTATGTCATTTTTGGCGGCGAAGCACTTAATCCCGTGAAACTGAAATACTGGCACTACAGATATCCGCAATGCAAGCTGATCAATATGTTTGGCATTACGGAAACCACCGTGCATGTGACCTATAAGGAGATAGGTGCGGAAGAAATAGATGCGGGCCACAGTAATATCGGAAGGCCTATTCCCACATTAGACATCTATATCGTGGATAGATACGGTCGCCGTTTACCTATGGGAGCCATCGGTGAAATTTGTGTTACCGGCTGCGGATTGTCGCGAGGCTATCTGAATCGGCCGGAACTAACAGCGTTGAGGTTTATATCGAATCCTTTTGTGGCAGGCGAACGTCTTTATTTGTCGGGAGATCTCGGTGTGCTGACAACCACAGGCGAAGTGATATACCTGGGAAGAAAAGATGACCAGGTAAAAATAAAAGGGCATCGTATTGAGTTGGGAGAAATCGCATCAGTGTTGCTGCAGCACGAAGACGTGGAAGACGTTACCGTGGTGGCAAAACATGACAATACAGGTGCGGCACAATTGGTAGCTTACGTTATACCATGTGGTAACGCTACTACCAACTCTCTTCGCGATTACCTGCGGGGTAAACTGCCGGCTTATATGATACCCGCTTATTGGGTGTTGCTCGGGCAGTTCCCATTAACGCCAAATGGAAAGATCAACAAAAAGCAGTTGCCCGCATGGGAGAATGCCACTGCTGCCGAAGTAATTGCCCTGGAGAACAAATACGAGGAAAAACTACTCCCGGTATGGTTACAGGTACTGGAGCTGGAAGCCATTTCCCGCGATCAGCATTTCTTTGATATAGGAGGAGACTCTATCAGGGCCGTACGGGTGATAGGCGGTATCAATGAAGTATTGGGCAGCAACCTCACCGTGGCTGCTATTTATGAACATGATACCATTGCCGGGCTGGCAGAGTATCTCGACAGGGAATTGGGGCTCCTGATTCCTGATGACCTGTCTGTAGCCCGTCAACATTTTGCAACTGTAGCTGCAACGGTGCTTGATAAACTGCCGGCAACAACGAGAGAACATATCGAAGCAGTGTTTCCCATGAGCGACACCGAGATGGGGATGGTGTTTCACAACAAAAGTAACCGTGAAGATGCAGGGGTTTATATAGACCAGTTTTCCTATGTGCTGCCCTATACTGATTTTGATAAAGCCCGTTTTGAAAATGCCTTCCGGCTGATGGTGGAAAAACATGAAATATTAAGGACTGCCTTCGACCTGGATATAACTGAAGTGCCCGTGCAAATTGTATACAGGAACGTACAGGCGGCAATTTCTTTTTCAGATATTTCACACCTGGGACTTGCGGAGCAGGAAGCCTGGTTGAAAAACTATGCGCATAGGGAGCGGACGGCTATCACGGATATTTCCATACCGCCGTTATACAGCATGGCTGTGTTTACGCTGGGAGCGGGCGGAGTGGCCCTTATCTGGACGTTTCACCATGCTATCCTCGATGGTTGGAGTAATGCATCTTTTATTACGGAACTGAATAATACCTATATCCGGTTATACGGTAACCCCGGATTATATATCGGAAAGCTACGCTGCTCTTATGAAGATTTTGTGGCTGAGGCTATGGTGAGGGTGGTGCAGGAGGAAACAGTACAATATTGGCGTAGTGCGCTGGAAGGCGCAAGGCGCTATGTATTGCCCGATAGCCCCCCCGTTGCGCAACAGCTGTCAGGCCCCTGTCGCCACACCTTCCTGATAGAGAATGTCACAATGGCGCAGATCAGGGCGTTTTGTAAAGAGCATGGCGTCACCCTGAAACATGCCATTTTCAGCGCATATGCCTACGCGCTTGGAATGCTTAGTTATGATACCTCCTTTGTTGTAGGAGTGGTTACCAACAGCCGCCCTGGCCGCAGGGATGGCGACAAAGTGTTAGGCTGTTTTCTTAATACGCTGCCATTCCGGGTATCTGTACCTGCCGGAGGAAACTGGCTGCAATATGTGCAGGATATCGACGCCCGGCTGAAGCGGCAGAAACGCCATGAGGGCATTTCATTATACCAGGTCGCTAAACTGACCGGAGAGGCCTCGGGTGATCGTAACCTTTTCTTTGATGTCCTGTTCAATTATGTTGATTTCCATATTTTCAAAGAGGCCATTACCGCTAAAACGGCCAGCAATGCGGCTGTACCGTTGGTGGAGGGATTTGAAAACACCAACACGTTCTTCGATTTTAGCGCCAATGGAACTTTTGATCAGCTTCAGGTCATTATCACTTACGAGCAAGCCAGGATAGATGCTACCACTGTCGGAAAGATTACGGATTATTTCCGGGAAGCAATTCACGGGATTGTTCATACGCCGTTTTATACCATTAGCCGGGAAGGGTTATTTATCCCGGAAGATATTCAGATGCTGGGTATGCACGACAAAACGGATGTGCTTTTTCCGACTACCATGACACTCACGGAATGTTTGGCCGCACAGCAACAATTTTATCCCGACAAGATAGCCGTAGTGATGAACGATGAAGCGATTACCTATACCGCGCTAGCCCGGCTGTCGGACAATATTGCCGCGGCATTAATGGCCAAGGGGGTATCCCCCGGTGCGATCGTGGCCATTATGCTGAACAAAAGTATTAATATGGTTCCCGCTATGGTGGGCATATTGAAGGCCGGTGCAGCCTACCTGCCGATAGACCCGGAGTTACCGTTACAAAGGATTATGTTTTTACTGGATGACAGCCGGGCAGCGATCCTGCTCACAGAGGAAGCTAATATGGCCATAGCGAAGCACCCGCAAGTGCTGTTGATAGAAAATATCGATGACAGCTGTATAGGAGCGTTGCCGGAGATGCCCCGTGTACAAAGCGACTCCCCTGCCTATGTCATCTATACCTCAGGTACAACAGGAAAGCCCAAAGGAGTGGTGGTTTCCCATAAAAATGTTATAAGGTTGTTTTTTAATGAAACACCCTTATTTGATTTCTCGCAAACAGACACCTGGACATTTTTTCACGCATACAACTTCGATTTCTCTGTATGGGAAATGTATGGTGCATTATTGTTTGGGGGCAGGCTGGTGATGATTCCCCGGTCAGTGACCCGGAATCCCGACCTGTTCCTGGATATACTTGAAAAAGAGAAAGTTACTGTTTTAAACCAGACGCCGTCAGCCTTCTATAGCCTGGCGGGTATAGAAGAACAGCGTAGGACTGGTTTACAGCTGCGTTATGTGATATTTGGCGGTGAAGCGCTGTCTCCCGCCCGGCTAAAAAGTTTTCATGTCCGTCATCCGCGTACTGCCCTCGTCAACATGTTTGGCATCACAGAAACGACTGTACACGTTACGTTTAAAGAAATCACGCTTCATGAAATCAACAATAATATCAGTAATATCGGAAAACCTATACCCACTCTCGGTATACGTATTGTTGATGAGTTGGGTAATCCGCTGCCACCAGGCGTACCGGGCGAGCTTACGGTGAAAGGTGCAGGTGTTGCCCTTGGGTATCTTAATCAGCCTGAGTTAACACAAGAACGCTACCGGCAGTTTTCAGGGAACAGATGGTATATGTCGGGCGATTTGTGCCGCATGTTGCCGGATGGAGATCTGGAATATATGGGCCGTATAGACGACCAGGTGAAAATAAGAGGATACCGGATTGAACTGGCAGAAATAGAGAATACACTGAGCCAATACCCCGGTATTCATGAAGTGGTGGTGATATGCATCGGCAGAGAGGATGAGGCGGTGATCAGTGCATATTATACCGCTGAGCAAGACTTGCAAACGGAAGGGATTCGAACTTTCCTGGAAAGCTGGATGCCGCATTATATGGTGCCTGCTTACTTTACCAGGGTGCTCTCCTGGCCGTTGACAGCAAATGGTAAGCTGGATAAAAAGAAACTGCCACTGCCTGGAATAGCTCCGGCAGATCATTATAAGGCGCCGGCCAACTCACTGGAACAACAGGTCGCAGAGATCTGGGAGGAAATCCTGCAGCTCAAAAGGATCAGTACCACAGAAAGCTATTTTAATATCGGGGGGGATTCCATCAAAGCCATTCGTTTGCTCAGTGTGATGAACAAACGGCTGAAAGTACCTGTGAGCGTGGCAGACCTGTACAACAACGACACCATCACAAAGCTTGCATTAATTATCAGGAATAAACAGCCGGAGGCTATCGATTACCCGTCGTTGGTGGCGGCGGAAGTAGAAGCACTGAAACAAATGGTATTACAGCATCCCGGGATACCGGCCCCTGAAAATATTGAAGATGTATATCCAATGAGTGATATACAAAAAGGAATGTTCTTCCACCATATGAAGGAAGAAGGTATGGTTTACCACGATCAGATGGTTCACCAGCTGCATTATCCCGGGTTCGATATCCGGCTGTTTAAAAAAGCATTGGGAATAATGGCAGATCGTCATCCTATACTCCGCACCGGTTTTGATATCAGCAATTTTTCGCAGCCTCTTCAGCTGGTATACCGGCAGCTCAACCTGCCGCTGGAGTATATCGATTTATGCGCAAGCGATGTAAAAGATCAGGAGGTATTTATAACAGCATTGATGGAAAAGGACCGTAAACGCCCCTTTACGGAAGCAGACCGGCCGCTGTGGCGATTCGCTGTTATCAGGCTCGCAGAGGATGAGGTATTCGTTCTTTTTGTTTGCCATCATGCTATTCTGGATGGCTGGAGCGATGCGTCTTTTAATACGGAACTTCACAATATTTATACTTCCCTGAAACAAAATAATTACCGGCCGGCATCTTCCCTGAAAGCTGGTTATAAAGATTTTGTGCTGCAGCAGCTGGCCATGAAGAGAGAGGGAGCCGGAGCCGGTTTCTGGAAAAAAGAGCTGGAAGACTATAATAAAATAGCGTTCTCCCGGCAGGTAAAGGATGATACCGAAACAACCCCCGGCAGGCTACGGATTAAAGCCGACGCCAGATGGCTGGAACAGCTTAACCGGCTTGCTGCAGCGGAACATGTCAGCATACGCACAATTACATTTGCGGCCTATTTGCAGATGTTGTCGATGTTATCTTTTAATAATGATGTATTGTCGGGCTACGTGACCAGTAACCGCCCCGTAACGGAAGACGGGGATATGATACTGGGTTGTTTTCTGAATACAATTCCTTTCCGGTTAAAGATACCATACCCGCTTACATGGTCCGGTTATCTGCAAATGGTAGACAATAAACTGAAAGCGGTCAAACCCTACGAATGGGTGCCCCTTCCCGAAATAGTAGCGCAGCTTCCCGAAGGCCGCCAGGGAGGAAACCCGTTATTTGATACGATATTCAATTTCGTGGATTTTCATATCTATGATCAACTCCGCTATGAGCCAACACAACAACAGAAAACAGGTTACCCGCAGCTTCAAATAGAAGGCCGGTCGGATACTAATACCCTGCTGGATTTTACGATAGATGCTACAGCTGGCAGGGTCATAGTATCGCTTACCTACGATCGTCGTTATATCTCCGATGAGGAGGCCCGGAAACTGCATAATTACTTTCATACGGCTACTTTGTTGATGGCCGGACAGCCCGGGAAGGAAATGAACAAAATAGACCTGATCGCGCAGCAGGAACGTACTATGCTACTGTATAAACGAAATGAAACGGCGTACGACTATCAGACGGACAACACTATTCACGGGCTTATTGCACTGCAGGCGGCTGCTTATCCTTATCGTTGTGCATACAAATATGGCGCAGCATCGCTGACATTTGCCGGGTTGAATGGAAAGGCGAATGAATTGGCTCATTTGCTGGAAAAACAGTTGTCTCCGGGATGCCGGTACGTACCTGTACTGATGCGTAAATGCCTCGATCTGCCGGTGACGATACTGGCTATCTTGAAAACAGGAAGAGCATTTGCATTGCTGGATATACAATGGCCGGAAGAGCGTATTGCCGCTATTGTAGACAGACTGGGAAGCAGGGTGTTGATGGTGAATGAGGAAAGTGAAAAACAATTGCAGCATAGCAAACGACTACTGCCAATGTGTATGGTTTGTAACCAGGAACAACTCCCGGAAACAACCGTGGGTCTGGTGAAAGAGGTAGCTCCACGCGACCCGCTTTTTGTAATCCATACTTCCGGAACTACGGGACAACCCAAGGCGGTGGTGAACCATCATGCAGGTATCCTGAACAGGTTCCTCTACATGAATAAACGATATGGTGTTCGCGAGAATGATGTGGTGTTGGTAACCAGTAATGTGGCTTTTGATAGTGTAGTATGGCAGTTGTTATGGCCGCTGACGAATGGAATTCCTGCTATATTACCACAATGGGAGGGAATAGATCCGGTAAAGCTACCCGACCTGATAGCAGCAGAAAAAGTAACGATAACAGATTTTGTACCATCCGTATTTAATATAGTGGTGGATATTATAGAACCGCAGCAGGATACCATGCGGCATAAATTGGCCACCTTACGCCAGTTGCTGATCGGAGGAGAGGCCATGAGTGCTTCTCATATTAACCGTTTCCTCCGGCTATTCCCGGAAGTGAGCATCACGAATGCTTATGGGCCGAGTGAAACATCTATAGGAACCGTATTTTATGAAGTGTCTGCCGGATGGGAGGGTGCTATTCCCATCGGGAGGCCAATTGATAATGTTCATTGCCTGGTGCTGGACAAAAACAGGTGCCTGTTGCCCGATGGTGTTATAGGAGAATTGTATCTGGGCGGAATATGTGTTGGCAGTGGTTACCTCGGTGATGCCAGGCATACGGCCGAAGTGTTTACCACGTTGCCGTTCGAGGGTTATGATCAGGAAGTATTCTACCAGACGGGCGACCTTGTACGTTATATGCCGGACGGAAATCTCTCTTACATTGGACGGAAGGATGAACAGGTGAAGATAAGAGGTATCCGTATCGAGCTGGAGGAAATTGCTGCTGTGCTGAGAAAACATTCACAAATCAAAGAAACGTTTGTACAACATTTGTTACAGGATGGGAAATCCTCACTGGTAGCCTATTTTACGTCTGGTGTCACGATGGACCATACCACGCTCGCCACCTTCCTGTCAGCCTATCTTCCGGGATATATGATACCGGAATATTTTATACAGATGGATGGTTTTCCTGTTACGCTCAACGGCAAGCTGGACAAAAGCAGTTTGCCTATGCCCAAATTGGCACGCAAAACAGCAGGCACTCCGGCAGGTAACGAACAGGAGGCCCGGCTTGTTGAAATGATGGCTACGGTATTACATAAGGGAGCAGATAGACCGGGCATCGATGATAATTTCTTTGAACTCGGAGGACATTCCCTTACGGCAATGGTACTGGTAAGCCAGATAAGGCAGCTACTTGGTGCACATGTGCCGCTGAAAGTGCTCTATGCAACCCCTACGGCAAGAAGCCTTGCAGAATATATCAGTGGACACGCGGAAAGAGTATTACCGACCGTTATTCAGCCTGCTGTGCCGGCAAACAATTATCCGCTGACATTACCACAAAGAAGGCTTTTTGTGTTGCATCAGCGGAACCCTGCACATACGGGTTATCATATTACACGTGTGTTTAGCATAGACAATGGCATAAAACAGGAAGACCTGCAAAAAATCTTCAGTACGCTGGTGCGCCGGCACGAAAGTCTCCGGACATCTTTTGAAATGATAGGTGATAGTCCCCGCTTAGTGGTACACGAAAACATAAGCCCGCAAATCAGGCATATTGAACGACGTGGAGAGGATACGGAATCGCTGATCCGGCAGTTTGTACAACCTTTCCAGCTGGAAGTGGCACCGCTGTTCAGGATAGGCTGGATCAACAGCGGTCATGAAAACCCATTGATGATCATTGATATGCATCATATCATTTCTGATGGCATTTCGCAAGATATACTGGCTGCGGAGTTCGCAGCATTGGCAGCAGGACGCACCTTGCCGGCGCTGTCTTTACAGTATAAGGACTATGCAGTTTGGAAAGCCCAGTTGTTGCATGCCGGCGACAGTAAGGACTATTGGACCAGGAAGCTGACTAATGCAACCTTCGGGCTTGAGCTTCCATGGGATAAGGCTGCGATGGGCGCTTCCCGTAGCAGTGGAATGTATTCTTTTCGCTTCACTGAACAACAGAGCGCTGGTGTGCGGAGGTTAATGTCTGCACTGGGCTGTTCCCAGTTCAGCTTGTTGCTTGGCATGTACCATATTTTGCTGGCTAAACTAACAGGTTCGCTGGATGTTGTAAGCGGAGCAGTGGTGGCCGGAAGGCCCCACTGGCAACTGCAATCGGTAGTGGGCTTGTTTGTGAACACCCTACCGGTGCGCTTACCGGTTGCCAGCCAGGTTCCCCTGACAGAATGGTTACAGTTGTTCCATGATAATATACTACAGGCATTACAATACCAGGATGAAGACATTGATGCTGTGGTAGATGAACTGATTAGTGCCGGTAACATGGAGTACGCGCGGGATTATACAGCGATGTTTACGCTTCAGCTGCCTTCAACTCCCGGGGAAACCGGTGAAGATCTGCCATTTGCCGGCATGTCGCCCGCTCCTTATCAGCCGGCACACGCGATCTGCGACCTGGTACTCGCGGCGGGTGAAAACAATGGTGGTTTTGATTTTGTGTTCCAGTATGATACACAACGCCTGCTGCCATCTACCATTAGTAAATTCTCCGAATATTTTATATCCATTGCCGACCAGTTATGCCACCGGCATGGTTTAACCTTTGAACAACTGCATATTGGACAAACTTTCAGGCTTGCTGAAGCCATCATTATTGATTCCGATCCCAATCTATCCTGGTAAAAAAAGACTTTATGACAAACTACGAATTTACAGAAGAAAAGCTTATGGCTGCCGCTGAGCGAACATCTGAAAAAAAATTCTGGAAGGACGCTCTCTCTGGTAACTGGGAATACAGTAGTATTCCGGTAGATAGTATCAGTAATACGGATGCAACACGAAGCGCTTGCGTACAGATAGCCTTGCCGGATGAACTGATATCGTTGCTGGCTACTTTCAGCCACACTTCGCCTGCCAGGCTCCACATAATATTAATGTCCGGCCTGGGGTTGCTGATGCAAAAATATAATCGCCGGGATATATTCCTCCTGGGAACACCGATCTATCGCCAGGAGCCGGCAGGCGACTATCTGAATACCGTTCTGCCGGTTATGTTTGTATTCGATGGAGCCTGCTCTTTTAGGGAACTGCTCAGGAAAACACAACATACTATGCAGGAGGCGATCAATCACCAGAATTTTCCTGTTGAGATACTGGCAGGCGATTACAGTAAAAATAATACGGACGCACTTTTCCCGCTTTTTGATATTTCGTTGGCGCTGGAACCTCTGCAACAATCGGTCAGCCTCCAACATATTCCCCACCGCATAATGTTCGGATTTAGTGTGCCAACAACCGGCACGCCGGTTAGTTTACAGATACACTATGATCCAAACAGCTACCAGGCTGAAACAATGACACAGCTGGGCGCTTATTACAAACATTTGCTGCATATGGCTCTGCAGCATCCCGATCAGGATATATCCGCGCTGACCCTGGCAGACAATGATGATATGCTGGCGTGGATCAGAAAAGTGAATCCTGTAGTCAGGCGGGTGGAAGGACCATGCCATCTTGCAGCACTGTTCAATCAGCAATCCATCCGTTTCCCTGAAAGGATAGCGGTTAGCTGTAAAGGTGCTACGATGACTTATGAACAGCTGGAACAGGAAACCAATAAACTCGCTGCCTATCTACAGGCGAAACATGTTGGTTGGCAGGACCGCGTGGCCGTATTGCTGGAGTCTTCGGTTGATTTTGTAGTGGCTATCCTGGGTATATTAAAGACGGGAGCTGTATATGTACCGGTATCGCCTTCCTACCCGGTAAACCGGATCCAATATATCCTGGAGGATAGCTCCCCGGCGGCGGTGATTACTACACCTGGGTTTAGGGACAAAGTACCGGAAAGGAAACAGGTAGTGATGATCGGCGATTACAAGGAAGCTGCATTGGCGCCATTAAACAAGGTGGTTGCGGATGGAGATGACCTGGCTTATATTATCTATACCAGTGGCTCTACAGGGATGCCCAAGGGAGTAATGGTGTCTCACAGGAATGTGGTGAACCTGGTTCATGGGTTAACGGTTGCCATTTACGACAGGTTGGCGCCAGAACCATTGAATATCTGTCAGCTGGCGCCCTTTGAATTTGATGCTTCGGTGCAGCAGATTTTCTGCAGCCTTTTATCAGGCCACGCTTTATACATTGTGTCGGAGGAAGACAGGACAAAGGGAGATAATATCATTGCTTTTTACCGGGAGCATCGCATCAGTGTTTCTGATGGAACACCTGCACATATCCGGCTGCTGTTGGAAAGCCTCCGGGGAGGTAATCAAATGCCTGGTCTGCGTCAGATGATTATTGCGGGTGAGGCATTTCCGGCAACGCTCGCGAAGGCATTTCTGGAATATACAGCTTCTTCCGGTTTGCAACTGAGTAATCTGTATGGACCTACAGAGGCCTGTGTGGATGCCACTGTTTATGACGTAATCCCCGATCGGATACCACCTGCAGCAGTATTGCCGATTGGCCGCCCGCTGGCCAATCAATGCATATATATTCTTGATGAACATCTGAATGTGCAGCCTCCCGGTATTGCCGGTGAAATTTATATCGGTGGAGAAGGTGTTTCCCGGGGATATCAGGGGAAGAAAGAACTGACGCTGGATAGGTTCTTGCCGGACCCGTTCAGGGCTGGAAAAATGATGTACCGCTCCGGAGATAAGGCCCGGTGGATGAACGACGGTAATATCCTGTTTCTTGGCCGACTGGATGAACAGGTAAAAATTAATGGTTACAGGATTGAACCGGCTGAAATAGTCTCACAGATCACACAGGCATCGTTTATCCGCGCCGCTTGTGTCACCGCAAATGGTCAGGAAGAAGACAGGCAGCTGACCGCATACGTAGTGCCGGACGAGCGAGAAGCTTTGCTGCTGAGCCGCCTGTTGCAAATAGGAGAACAGGGAGGCTTTGTAGAGCTGCCTGATAAAATATCCCTTTTTGCCGCCAGCCGTAAAGATGCGGGGGAAGTATACGAGGAGGTTTTTGGAGGGCAGGCAGCATGGTGTAAACAGTTGCGTTTACCACAGCGGCCGGTGATACTGGACGTCGGTGCTAATATTGGTATCTTCAGCATATTCGTTACACAGTTGCGTACAGCGGCGCAGATATATGCCTTTGAACCTGTTCCGCAGATTTTCGGGGTGTTGAAAAAAAATATGGCCCTGTATGGAATCAGCGCTCAACT
Organism: Chitinophaga qingshengii; assembly: GCF_014529935.1. Taxonomy (GTDB): domain Bacteria; phylum Bacteroidota; class Bacteroidia; order Chitinophagales; family Chitinophagaceae; genus Chitinophaga; species Chitinophaga qingshengii. The sequence goes on along the minus strand of NZ_JACVFC010000001.1, from coordinate 777,077 downwards.
GTTTAATATCGGTGTAGCGAACGAAAACGGCGCTGCCGGATTCACTTACTATCCGGAAAGCCCGGCCATGTCCGGACGCTTTGCCAAAGCGGAGGAAGATGGAAACCTGTTGCGGCAGATTATCCTGAACAAAGGCGGACATCAATTAAGTGAAGAAGAAACAAGTCAGCTGTTAAAACAGCGCCTGGAAATGGTGGAAGTAACCTGTAATATTACCACCATAAGGGATATTATCGTTGCTAACCAGCTGACAGTAATAGATCTGCTGAAAATAGATGTGGAAAAAGGCGAGTGGGATGTACTGCTTGGAATAGGAGATAGCGACTGGGCCATTATTCGTCAGATCATCATCGAAGTGCATGATATAGATGACAGGTTGCTTAAGATCACTGCCCTGTTACAGGAGAAAGGTTTCAGTTATGAAGTGACCCAGGATACCGGTTATGAAAATACGGGATTGTATAATGTGTATGCAGTTCGCCCGGTGATGGAAGGTTATATGCCGCTGAGGTTTGATATGGACGCTTGGCGGACAAGTCTTAAAGGTAAAGGGCCAATAGCGGTTACTGATATATTGAGAAGCCGGTTGGAAAAGAGCCTGCCTCCATATATGCTTCCGGCAGATTATATATGGGTAGCAGATTTGCCACTGATGTCCAATGGGAAAACGGACCTTCGGGGATTGACTGCAATGAAGGGATTGCAGGTGGTTCGCAATGAAGATGAATGGGGGGAGATTGGTCTTACAGGAAGAAAGATCAGGGCCATCTGGGAAAACGTGCTGAAAAAAGATGGGTTTGGTCCCAATGATAGTTTCTTTACCATCGGTGGTAATTCAGTAAAAGCCATCCAGGTAGCCTCCCGTATTCATCACCAGCTGCAGGTGAAAGCTACGCTTACGGATATCTTTAAATATCCTACCATCAAGGAGCTGGCAACAGCTATGGACGCCCGGGCCGATAAAGATGAACTACTGATTCCCATTGCTCCTGCCCAGGCTTCACATCCGTTATCCGGCGCTCAGCGGCGTTTTCTTACCGCGCATTATGTTCAGGAAGAAAATACCAGCTATAACCTGCCTTTCTTTGTGGAGATCAATGGTCCACTTGACGTTGACAGGCTGAAGCAGGCTTTTGGAAAACTGACAAACCGCCATGAATCGTTACGCACCTGTTTTGAAGTTGCAGGCCAGCCAGCTCAGAAAATTGTTACCGGCAGTACGCTCACAATAGGTTGGCAGGATATGTCGACCCTATTGCCGGAGCAGGTAGCGGCTGATATACAAGTCCGTACCGCAGCGTTCATCAGGCCTTTTGATCTTACTGTCGCGCCGCTGATGCGTGTAGACCTGGTAAAATACGCTGCAAACAGGCATTTACTGCTGGTTGATATGCATCATATTATTTCCGATGGCTTTTCCTTCCAGGTATTCCTGAAAGACCTGGTAGCCTTGTATGAGGGAAAAACGCTGCCCCCCCTGCGAATACAGTATAAAGATTTCGCTGTTTGGGAAAACGGCGAAAAACAACAACAGAAATTACGTAATCAGGAACAGTATTGGCTTGCCCAGTTCAGCGGGGAGATTCCGGTATTGTCACTGGAAGGCGATTATCCGCCTTCCCGGCGGGTTGCTGGCAGAGGCAGTGTTGTACAGGGAGAATTTAGCGTGCAGCGGTCTGCCGAATTAAGGAAGCTAATGGAAAAGGAAAACGTTACTTTTTTTGCGTTAACCTTCACGCTGTATAGTATCCTGTTGTCCAAATTGTCGCGTCAGCAGGATATTGTAATCGGCACTCCGTTATTGGGGCGACGCCATCCCGACCTGGAGATGATCATGGGTGCCTTCGTAAATACCCTCGCTATCAGGACCCGCCCCGAAAATCAGAAAACATTTGAAAGCTATCTCCGTGAAGTAAAACAGTTGCTGCTAAAAGGATTTGAGAATCAGGATTATCAGTTTGAGCAACTGGTAGAAGCGGTGGCGCCATTCTATGACAAGAACCGTCCCAACCCGCTTTTCTCCGTCTGGTTTGCCGTGCAGCAACAGGATACCCAGGTAGCTGCAAAAGGTAATCAGGAACTGACTTTCGATAATGTGCACGCTTCGGATAACAGCACACAGTTCGACCTTAGTCTCACAATGATAGACAGGCCGGATGAAATTAAAATTATATTACAGTATAATAATACCGTTTTCAAAGAAGATACGGCGTGGCGTTTTATAGACTACCTGAAGATACTGGCTGATTGTATTTGCAAACATCCGGAAATGCCTGTAGGCCAATTTGAATTTTCATCTGCACTTTCTCACGCTGATACAGGTATACAGGACATTAAACTGCGCTTTTAAATAACTAATAACCCGATTTCGCTGATGATGAATTTAAGAAGCAGGGAAGCTTTGTTTGCTGCCGCTGCCCGTAGTACAACAGAAAAGGACTACTGGTTGCAGGAAATGAATGCGTTACCTCAGAAATGCTGTTTCCCTTATGATTACTTCCCTGTCAGCGGAGAGGAACCCCTGTATCAGGATTATAAGTGCTCGCTCGGGAAAGAAGTATCTGAACGATTGTTGTGGCTCAGCTATTCGTCAGAAGAAGCATTGCAGGTATATGCGTTGTCACTGGTATGCCTGCTGCTTTTTAGATATGGCGGATATGATGAGGTCGTGCTGGGGGTACCTATTTACCAGCAGAATCGGGACAACCTGATTAATACGTGCTTCCCGCTGCGTGTCCACCTAAGGCCGGACATGACTTTCCAGGACCTGGCAGAGCGGGTGAAAGATCGCCTGCTCGCAGGAATGGCACATCAGAATTATCCATTGGAGGTGCTGGCAGATGATTTACAGCGGCCGGCCGCCATGGGAGAACCTTGCTCCCTTTTTGATATTTCAGTGATCATACAGGGATTACAACCTGCCTGGTATGTTCAATATTTGCCTCACCAGCTGTCTTTTACTTTTGAAGTGACGCCTGAAGGTGTAGCGATGACGTTGCGTTTTAACAGCCGGTTATATGAGCCAGCTACCATTCAATCGTTGGTCACCGCATTCCTTCAGCTGCAAAAAAATGTGCTCTTTGAAACCGGAAGCCCATTGGCTACCCTGCCGTGGAACGAAAAGAAAGAAAAAGTTTGTCCGGAGAATACGGCATTGCATACAGATATTCCCTCACTCATTACCGCATATGCGGAGAAAGCACCGGATGCAATAGCCATTGTTTGTGAGGAGCGACAGATTACCTATAAAACACTGGTTGAAAAAAGTCGCCATATAGCGGCCCATATTCAACGCTTGAGCATGCCGGAAAATACGCTGGTAGCTGTGTTGTTGGAAGATGATGTTACGACTATTATCGCTTGCATCGGTATTATGATGGCTGGACATGCCTTTGTGCCATTAGACGGATACGACACCCTGGCCAGACAACAGGCTGCTATTCGTGACGCTTCGCCACAATACCTCGTGGCAGATCGCAATCTGGCAGACAGGCTCGAAATAAATATCCCCGTTATATGGTCTGAGGGCATTGCATCGGGCAATACCTTTATCCCGGTCAATGAAAGTAGCCTGCAACGGGCTGCATGTGCGTTATACTCATCCCTGGGAGACATGGTGCTGATCTCTCAATATGCTTTGCTGCTACATAGCAGTCATGTTATGACAACTTATTATGCAGGCATACAAAAAGTAGCATTGGCAGTAACGCCTGCCTGTTATTTAGGCATCACCACCTTATTACCTGTACTAACAGGCGGTCGGACACTTATTCTTTCGCGGAAAGGGTATGCAGATACGGCATTTATCGAATTGCTTACCAGTTGTAAACCAGACCTGATCAGGATAACAGGGGCGCAACTGGCGTTATTGTACAGGCAACTGCCGCAAGACGGGTTACCTCGCCGCATTATTACCCTGGGAAATATACCGCAACGGGCCGGGCCAGCCTTGCAGCTATCTGCCGGCAATACAACTGAAATATTACATGAATACAGCATTGCTGAAGCACCAGGTATTGTTACGATGTTCAAAGCAGGTACGGGAGCCGGATTGCCCTTCAATTGTCCCTTACAGGAGCATGTAACGGTACGTGATACCTGTTGTATGGAAATGCCTGTGGGCCTGAAAGGAAATATTTATTTCAGCGGGGACGGACTGGCCATAGGATATATTAACACGCCGCAACAGACGGCGGCGACTTTTAAGGGAACAGGAGCAAATCGCTACTTTATTTCGGTTGATAGAGGCTATTATCAGGATGGCAGCCTGTTTCTTTATATAGGCAATGAGGCGCCTGTAACGACTGGAAGGTATCGTTATTCCGTCAACGAAGCAGAAAATACTATACGCAATTTCCCTGGCGTGAAAGAGGTGGTACTCTGTAAAGATCCCCGTCAGCCGGAAGCGCTCCTTGCCTTTGTACTCAGTAATGATGATCCCCATGTAATGCATACCACCTGGGAAAATATGGCCGTACAGCAGTTACCTCCCTTTATGATTCCATCCGCATTTATAGTAGTAGCTGAAATCCCGCTTACACACAAAGGTTTGCCTGATAGCAGCCGGCTGTTGCTGAACAGGGAGAGGAATGCAGGTTATGAATCGCCTTGTGGGCGTATAGAAGAACGTGTTGCGCAGATATGGGACGAATTACTGAAAGACAACAGTTCCCGCATCAGCAGAGATGATGATTTTTTTTCACTTGGCGGGCAGTCACTCAAAGCGATCCAGATGGCATCGAGGATTTCGGGCATTTTTAAGGTCAGGATTTCGCTGGTAGATATTCTCCGGGTACGAACCTTGAAGAAGATAGCAGCATTGGTGGAGGAGCGCGGAGGGATACCTGTAACCGGGATGATGCCGGCTGTGCGTAAGTTATATTACCATACTACCTCTGCACAACGTAAGCTATACAGCCTCCAGCAGCTGCAGCCAACTACTACCACGTATAATATGACACAAGCCTATGCGCTGCGTGGTGGGGTGGATATACCGCAACTGGAAACTGCTTTTCGCCGCCTGATAGAAAGACATGAAGCATTGCGTACTTCTTTTGAGGTCATAAACGGAGAACTGTACCAGCAGATACATGCCTCGGTAGACTTTAACCTGCAGTTACTGGAGGTCGCCGATGGTAAAGACATCCATAAGTTATTGCAGCATACCATACGCCCCTTCGATTTAAGCCGGGCCCCATTAATAAGTGTTACCTGCATCACAGCAGGAGAACAGACATGGCTGATCGCCGATGCGCATCACATTATTTCTGATGGGATTTCTCATCAGCTGATGGCCAGGGACTTATCAGGGTTTTATGCAGGTATCACACCTCAGCCTCTGAAACTTCATTTTAAAGATTATGTGGAGTGGTTACACACCGAAGGGGCAAAAACACTCGCTGCTCAGGAGCAATTTTGGTGCAGCGAATTCAGCATTCCTGTAACCCCCCTGCGACTCCCTCTAAGTTTTAAAAGACCGGCACTCCGGGATTTTAAAGGACAGACGATCTCTTTTGAAATGGATGCGCTGCTCACAGAGCGCCTCCGCCGGTTGGCGATGCATGAAGGAGTTACGTTGTTTGTACTCGTGCTGTCCCTTTATAATATCCTGTTAGCGCGTATCTCCGGCCAGGAAGATCTCGTGGTGGGTATACCGGTATCGGACCGGCAACAGGTGGAAATGGAGCCAGTCGTTGGTTGTTTTGTTAATACGATCGCACTGCGGAGTTATCCGGCGGCGCATAAAAGCCTGTCGGCTTTTATGGTAGAGGTGAATCACCGCCTGCAGCAAGCTTTGGCCAATCAGCAGTACCCGATAGAGGAGTTGGTATACAAACTGGAACATGCCGGCGCGAAGAATAGGAATGCACTCTTCGATGTGACTTTCTCGTATAACGAAGCCGCCGAAGAGGAAAATATTGACCACCTGCCGGATATGCAACCGCTGCATATAGGGAACAGGCACGCAAAGTTTGACCTAACCCTGCACTGTCTCGCGTATGAAGAAAAACTACTGCTGGCTTTTGAATACAGTACTCAGCTCTTTGATGAGCACGCCGTCAGGCAGTTTATTGGCTACCTGCTTCAACTCGCGCATGCGGTGGAGGAGGGCGGGCACCTGTTGCTCTCCGATCTGCAGTTGTCCGTTACGCTAAACAGCCTGCGGGAAAATAAAGATGATAAAGAAATAGAATTCTCCTTCTAAGCAGATTCAGATAAGTTTTTCCTTAAAAAAGATTAGCCTAATGATACCCACTTCTCCTGTACAAGACCAGTTAAACATTGTTGCCAACCAGCACGTCGCCGAAAGAAACTTCTGGTTGCAACTGCTTTCGGGAAATCCCGAAAAGGCTGTTTTCCCGTATGACCGCGATAACAGGTTACAGCCGGCTACACCGGATAAATTGATCTTTGAGTTACCTGCCACCCTGGCAGACAAACTCAATGCGCATGCCAAAGGAAATGAAAAAGCGTTGCATATGATACTGATGACAGGAGTGATGGCGCTTTTGTCCAGGTATACTTCCCTGTCTGATGTAGTCATCGGCACGCCCGTTTATGATCAGCAGGCACCGGTGCATTCCCTGATTAATACCATGCTTTTGCTGAGACGGAATTTTTCTGAAGAGACCTTCCGGTCGGCACTCACAGCGGTAAAATCTGCATTGACTGATGCGTTGAAACATCAGAATTACCCGGTAAAAATATTGCCCTCCCTGTTGGGAATGGAATATGACAACGAACATGAATTTCCGCTGTTCGATGTAAGCGTTTCCCTGAAAGGTTTACATGATCCGGAATATGCAGAGCAGATACCACATCGCTTACATTTTATATTTGATCCAACGGAGGACGTCTGGCAGATAACGGTTGTATTTGACAAGACAGCTTATCTGCCGGACACCATTTCCAGTATTGTCAGGCACCTGTGTTTTTTTCTTAATGAGGCTACCACTTATCCAAACAAGCCACTATTTGAAATAGATATGCTCAGTAGCGAAGATATGGGTGTGTTACTTCATTGTCTGGATAATACTGCCGTGAAGTATCCTGATAACGCGGTTATTCATGGCTTTTTTGAGCAGCAGGTGCAACTGGCTGCCGGCAATACAGCGATCAGCTGCGGAGATCGTCAAATGTCTTACGGTGAACTGGATGAGCAGTCAAACAAGGTGGCCAACTGGCTGCGTAGCAACGGAGCTGGTAATGGATCATTGGTGGCATTGCTTATAGACCGTTCGCCGGAAATGATCGCCGCTATAATAGGTGTATTGAAATGCGGGGCTACCTATTTGCCGATAGATCCGGACCTGCCACAGCAACGGATTGATTTTTTGTTGAATGATAGTAATGCCGGATGGATAGTGGCTGATCAGGTGTATGTCGCTAAAATCAGCTGCGGGGTAAAGGTGCTGCTTACGGATGATGAAGCCTGGAAAACCGCTTCCGTCCAACCTCTGGAAGTGAAAGTGCATCCGGATGATGCTGCATACGTCATTTACACCTCTGGTACTACCGGATTGCCTAAAGGTGTAATGGTTTCACATCGTAGTGTTGTGAGATTGTTATTCAATGATGCCTCACTTTTTGATTTTTCTGATACCGATGTATGGACACTTTTTCATGACTATAATTTTGATTTTTCTGTCTGGGAGATATTTGGCGCTTTGCTATACGGTGGCCGTCTGGTAATCGTCACCAAAGAGGTGGCCCGCGATCCACGGCAATTCCTCGGGTTGGTGATGAAACAGGGGATTACAGTATTGAATCAAACCCCCTCGGCGTTTTACGCTTTCGGGGAAGCTGCATTGACTGCGTTGCCCGCGGCGGCTGAATTGCCGTTGAAAACAGTTGTTTTCGGCGGAGAGGCACTGGCCCCCTCCCGGCTAAAAAACTGGATTAACCGGTACCCGGCCGTAGATCTTATTAATATGTATGGTATTACCGAAACAACTGTACATGTAACCTATAAGAAAATCACGGTTGAAGACATTGCCAATGGTACAAGTAATATAGGAAAACCACTGCCTACACTGGAGTTACTGGTTCTGGACAGCAGAGGCCAGCTGGTGCCGGCCGGTGTTAAAGGAGAATTGTATGTAGGCGGGGAAGGACTGGCCATTGGTTATCTTAATCAGCCTTTGTTAACAGCGGAGAGATTCGTGGTCCACCCGTTTAAGAGCGGACAACGGTTATATAAAACGGGCGATTGCGTGCGTATGAAAACGGACGGTGACCTGGAATACTTTCATCGGCTTGATCACCAGGTAAAACTCAGAGGATACCGGATCGAGCCCGGAGAAATAGAAAACCAGCTGCTCCGTCTCCCCGGAATCAAGGGCGTAGTAGTATTGGCTGAAACAGATGAAGAGGGGCATCAATCGCTTTGTGCCTATCTTTCTGGCGCCACGGGTATCAGCGGAGAAGAGATGCGTAAGTTCGCCGCATCTTGTTTGCCACCGTATATGGTGCCGGCCGCTTTTGTCAGCCTTGAAAAATTTCCACTAACCAATAATAATAAGATCGATCATACCGCCCTGCGTAAGTACAGGCATACTGCCACTAAAATAGTGGTACCGGCAAAAGATGAAGTGGAAGAAAAAATGCTTCGCATCTGGCAACGACTGTTGAAACAGGAAGATATCAGCACAACAGACAGCTATTTCCATATCGGAGGAGATTCTATACGGGCTATCCGCCTGATAGGGGAAATCAATAAAGCTTTTGGAAGAAACCTCAAGATCGCGGATATCTATAGGTACGATACTATCCGCGAAATCACCAATCTGGTCAGACTGGAGGCATTATCCGGCACAATAGCGGCTAAAGGAGAAGCCATGCAACAGCTGGACGAATTCCGGCAAGTCATTATCAATAATAAGGCGCTTCCTGCTTATGGTGCCATTGAGGATATTTTCCCGATGAGTGATATCCAGAAAGGAATGACTTACTACAGTAATCTTAATACAGCGGAAGCAGTATACCATGAACAGGTAGTGCTGGAAATCAGGTATGAAGATTTCTCCTGTGAGCACTTTGAGCAGGCACTTGCCATGCTGGTGCAGAAACACATCATCTTCAGAAGCGCCTTCTGGATGGATTATTATGCACACATCGTATATGATCGGGCTGAATATCAAATACCTCTCCATGACATTTCCCATCATAAGCCGGAGGAGCAACGGGAATTGTTGGAAGAAGCACTGGTTGCCGGTAGAAATCAGCCATTTGAGCTGGAAAAACCGCCACTGTGGAGAATGTCGCTCTATAGATGCAGCGATAATTTCCATGTACTGCTTTTTGAATTGCATCATGCTATCCTGGATGGTTGGAGCCAGGCCTCTTTTCTGACAGAACTGAATAATACCTATCTGCGGTTATTTACTGACAAAGACTATAAGCTCTCTCCGCTGTCCGTCTCATATAGAGATTTTATCATTCAGGAGATGATCAGCAAAAAGGATCCCCAGGTAGCCGCTTTCTGGCAACAAGAGTTGAAAGACTATAAAAGGGTGGCTATTGGCAGTTCACACAACAGATCCGCTTTGGGATTCAAAAGAAAAATATCGCATCTGGGTCATGAGATGTATCAAAAACTGGAAGCATCCGCACGCAGGCTGGATACCAACGTTAAACATATCTGTTTTGCGGCCTACGCCTATACCATCAATATGCTTTCCTCCGATGCGGATATCGTGGTAGGGCTTACTACCAATACTCGTCCGCCGGATATGGATGCCGCCCAGCTCGTAGCCTGTTTCCTGAATACTGTACCGGTACGTCTCCAGACAGATGAGGCCCCAAGCTGGGCTGGTTTTGTGCAACTGGTGGATAGAAAACTGAAAGCACTGAAATATGTCGATGGCGTGTCCCTCTCAGAGATTATGAATATTTGCGGGGAACAGACTACGGAGAAAAATCCCTTCTTCGATACAAAATTCAACTATATCGATTTTCACGTAGTGAAAGGCATGGAAGAGGCACCAGTAGATAATACCGCGACCTCCCTTGGCATTTCCCATTTTATCAATGAAAATACGCTACTGGATTTTCATATCAATAATACCTGGCAGAACCTGATACTAACCATCGTATACGCTTCGGGATGTGTGACAGATGAAATGGCTGAACGCCTGAATGCGTATTTCATCAAATTATTGGAACTGTTTATCAGTCAGCCGGATGGCGACGTTTGTAAAAGCGAGGTATTATCATCGAAAGAACTGCAACAGGTGACAATCGACTTCAATGATACGGATAAGTACTTTGAAAGGGAGCTTCAGATATTGGATACTTACCGGCATCGGGTCGCCGCGTGTCCGGACGAAGTAGGCTGGATATATGAAGATGAGGTGTTTACGCATGCCTTTATCGATAGTTGCACAGATCGCATTGCAGCTGCTATTATTGCCAGAAAAAAAGGAGATAAACAGGTTGTTCCCGTGATGCTGGAACGTTCTCCCGGTATGTTGATGGCATTGCTGGGTATACTTAAATCAGGAAACGCCTGGCTCCCGATTGATCCGGCATGGCCATCGGCAAGAATAGGATACATCCTTGAAGATGCCGGGGCTTCACTCATGATAGCAGAAACTACTTTTACCCATGCGCCGGAGGGTTGCGGGGTATTAGACCTGGAAACCGCCATGCTGGCATCACCAGGGGCGCTACCCCTTATTGCAGATGAGGATCTGGCTTATGTAATTTATACATCAGGTTCTACCGGCATGCCCAAAGGAGCGATGATAGAACACGGCGCGCTGCGGAACAGGTTGCGTTGGATGCGGGATGCTTACGAGATAGGTAATCGTGATATTATCCTTCAAAAAACACCTTATATTTTTGATGTTTCCGTATGGGAACTGTTACTCTGGACAATATCCGGCGCGACACTCTGCATAGCGCCCGAAGGGCTGGAAAAAGACCCCGATGGGATGATAGAAGCTATTAATATTCATCAGATCACCATCCTGCATTTTGTACCCTCTGTATTGACCTATTTTATGAATGCCCTGGAGGAACAGGCCTGCAGCATACCATCACTTCGGCGGATATTTTCCAGCGGCGAAGCGCTGGAAAAGCACCAGGTATCGCGGATGATGACCCTGAAAGAATACTGCTCCGCTGAGCTGTCAAATCTGTATGGCCCTACAGAAGCAACCATAGATGTCACCTGGTTTGATGTAACTAATGATAACTATCCGCGCATACCTATCGGTTACCCGATAGACAATATCCGGATTTACATCCTTGATAACAGCTTGCAGATACAGCCTGCCGGCGTACCGGGAGAGCTGTGTATTGCCGGTATTGGGTTAGCGAGGGGGTATTTGAATCGTCCGGAACTGACAGCGGAGCGGTTTGTAACACATCCATTGCTGCAAAGAAAAATTTACCGTACCGGTGATTATGCCCGATGGGACGAAAATGGTGCGTTGATATATATGGGCAGAAAAGATGACCAGGTTAAAGTAGGTGGTGTCCGGATAGAGCTGGCTGAAATTGAAGCGGCCTTCAGAAAATTGCCTTATATACGGGAAATTGTGGTACTCGTAGCGAAGGAGGCATCGGGTGAACAGAGCCTCCGTGCGTACTATATTTCCGAATTTCCAATAGCCCCGGTTAGAGTGAGAAAGGACGTAGGCAGGTATTTGCCGGCGGCGATGGTGCCTTCGTTTTTATTGGCCGTGGGCATGATTCCCTTTACTCAAAATGGCAAAGCAGATAAGAAAGCGCTGCTTTCTCTTGAAGTAGAGGAAGTAATCACAGTAGCTTATTGTGCTCCGGAAACAGAGATAGAGAAGAAAGTGGCAGAAATCTGGGAAGAGTTCACAGGCAAGGATAACCTTGGATTGGACGATGAGCTCTTTACTACAGGAGCTGATTCTATCAAGGCCTTACAGATAGTATCGAAAATGAAAAGGCAGATAGACAAACGACTGCATATAAAAGATGTATTTACATATCCGACGGTTAGGCAACTGGCTGCGTACATTTCCAAACTGACAGCGGAATAAACAGAAAGCTTATGCATAGAGATAATTTATCACCGAAAGAACTGTTACTGGTAAACCGGATTGAAATGCTTCAGCGGCCGACAGGCGGCGATTCTATGAAAGTGCTGCTGCTGTATGATTTCCCTCTTCATTTTATCGGCGATACTATTTGCCGGTTCTGTTATCTGAAAGCGCTTTGTGGTTTTTTTGAAGAATCGGTAGAGATAGAGGTGAACTGCCCCAATGGTATGGTTCACCAGTTGATTCGGAATAATCCATACGTGTCTGCAGTGTCCCAAACGCCATTGATGGAAATTGACTACATGCAGTATCATATGATTATCATCACCTCCATTGAAACTGAATTGGCATTTCTTAATATGCTCAGTATCCGCTATGCAGATACGGTGCTGGAAGGAAGTCCTTTTCCACAGGTGTTTTCCGTAACGGCTTACTTCGACAAGCTGGCGAAATTGGATACTATTTTTTCTTCGCTGCCCGGTCTGGGAGACTATATCCAGGATAATGCCGACGCGGTACAAAAGGAACTTTTCCTGACGGCAGGAGAAATAGAGTGGGGAGGGAACTGGTTGCGCGGGCAGGGAGTAAAGGAAGACGATAACCTTATCGTGATGTTTGACGACAGTTCCCGGAAAATCAAGCAGCTGAACATGGAGGTTTACTTCGATCTCCTGCAATATTATATCGATAACACCAATGCAAAAATACTCATCTATGATGAAAAAGGCATAGGGAAAGATACTTTCTATGAAGCGTGGTTGGGATCAGAACAGATGGCAAGGCTCGTTTTCGCGCGCCAGCTGGGACTAAGAAACGATATATCTCTGCTGGCCGATAAGGCGGTGAAGCTGATCTTTGGTCCATGTACTGGTATGATGCATTGTGCCGCTGCTGTTTATGGCGTGTTGGTGAATAACGGGTTCCCCCGGGAAAATGTACCACTCATCATTACCTACACAGGTAAGGATATTGAAGACCCTACGACGAAGTGGGACTGGTGGGGGGGCAAACAACTTTCTTATTGTATCCTCGTAGGTGACAACGATAACGGCCAACGGGAAATATTCCTCCTGGAACAATACAGGCATGATTACCTCTCTTGCAAAAACTTTACTGTAGCGCTGATTACCGGGTTTCTCCGGGCGAATTTTACTCAGCAGTTACAACCATTATTCAACCACAGTTCACATATAATCGGCAATTCTTAATACTGTTTATGAGCAATATTGCTTTTATGTTTCCAGGTGTAGGCGCCCAAAGCACCGGTATGGGAAAAACATTCTATGACAATTTCGCAATTTTCCGGCAAACAATTCAGGAGGCGGAAGATGAGTTGAAAATGAATTTCAGGAGACTGTGTTTCGATAAAAATGCTTTTGCCGAACTGGCTGCGCTGCAGGCTTCCCAATGCTCTCTGCTGGCTGTCAGCTATGGTATCTTCCGGGTATTTATGAAGGAAGTGGGATTACAACCTGCTTATTGCCTGGGACACAGTCTTGGTGAATACACCGCACTTACTGCTGCCGGTGTTATCCGCTACCCCGATGCACTTCACCTGGTAAAAAAAAGAGGTGAGATCATAGAGGATTGCCTCCGGGAGATTAACGGTACTATGGCGTGGGGTATTAACCTGCATTCCGAAAAGGTATATGAATGCTGTAATGAAATCTTTGAAGAAGGTCACCGGGTATATATATCGGCATATGATGGCCCCGATCAGGTTTCTATTTCCGGAGATGTAAGTGCAGTATACGCACTTGGTAAACGCCTGGAGAAAGCCGGCGGCATCGTTTATCCGCTCAACATGAATGGACCATTCCATTGTCCGCTTATGCTGGACGCCGCAGTAGCTATGAAACGGGAGCTGGACAAATACCAGTATGCCATAGGTACCAGTAAAGTACTGGCCAATTGCAACATGCTGTTATACGATGGCCCCGGATCGGTGGCTGCCAATTTATCGGCCCAGCTTATCTCGCCGGTCCTGTGGAGCGGGCAGATACAACGATTGGAGAAAGAGGGCGTGGACGTAGCCATTGAATTAGGACCTAAAGAGCTGCTGAAATTTCTCCTGATGCGGAACACGGAACAGATCACCGCATTCTCCGTTTCGGAAGATAAACACCTGGAAACTGTAAGACAACATTTTCTTATAGAAGAATCCGAGTACCACACTATTATCGGAAGAGGACTCGGCATCATTGTAGGTACGCCCAACCACAGCACCAATCAGCAGGAGTATAAACAGAGGGTGGTGAAACCTTTTCAGGCGTTGAAAGCAACCTATGTGCAGGCAACGGCCGATAACCGGAAAATCAACTCAGGGGAAGTGATAGACGCTGTCAGGATGGTCCGGGATGCACTGGAGGCCAAAGAAATCGAAAAACACAAAAGAGAGGAATATATTTCGCATATGCTAGGGAAAAAACACCTTATACAACATGGTAGTGAATATAAAATGATCACCGGCTAAACTATTTTATTATGTATCAAACGGACTTGCCCTATCTCCAGGTGGAACCTACCACACATTGTAACTTTACCTGTGGTTTCTGCGTCGGACGACACATGACCCAGCAGCATATGACACTGGAAACTTTTCGCGAGGTGGTATCCGCTGTTACGAACCTGGAACATATTTCTATCCAGGGAGAAGGGGAACCACTGCTGAACCCCCATTTTTTTGATATGATAGCTTTGGTCAGACAGCTGCACCCGGATGCCCGTATTTCTTTTATCTCCAACGGAAGCCTGTTTTCTTCGGAGAACATCAAAAGACTGCTGTCATTGGGAATTTATCGCATCATGGTTTCTATTGAATCTCCGGATATGGATAAATTCAGGGAGATCAGGGGAGGAAAACTGGAGAAAGTGATCAGAGGTATCGGAGCGCTACTGGAACTGCGCAATGAAATGAGGCTCCGGGAACCATTAATAGGCTTTGCGGTAACTGTTATGAAAAAAACAATGTCGGACTACAAAGGGATCATTGCGTTATATCACGAACTTGGTCTCGATGGCGGCATGACCTGCCAGTTTCTTCAGAACATGGATATCTATACCGCTTTCTATAACGATGATATGAAAGCGCAGGTATTGAACGATCTGGACCTGGAGTGGATGGAAGAAGTAGTGGGCGCTGATCCCGAAGTAACAGCGCTGTTGGCGCCACAACCAGGTAATCCTAATTTCTATTCTGGGCTCATGTCTAAACCCTCTGAGGGGTGCCCGTGGTTGACACATGGATTGTATGTTAACAGAAATGGAGAAGCCAGTGGCTGCTGTTATATGAAAGATGTACAAACCGACGGACTTGGTAAAGTAACACCCGCTACCATAGCAGATGTACTGACAGAACGCTACCATATACAAGCAGAGCTGCTGGATGGTAACATCCCGCACGGCTGCAAAGGCTGTACCGTTGCTCAGGCTATACAGACCCGCATTCTCCTGCAGCGATAACTATCCCCCCTTAAAACTATCATCATTTATGAATAAACACATAGGCGTTGTTGGCGCCGGTAATATTGGAGTTAGTGTAACAATTGACTTACTGCTGAAAGGATTCAGGGTTACCCTGCTGGATATTTCCACAGATATACTCAATAAAGCGATTCACAAAATTGAACAGGAAATCAGGTTGGCGGTGATGGTACAGAAGATACAACCAGCGCAGACTGATACCGGCCATTACAGAGAGCGGCTGTTGTTGACCACGGATATGGCTGATCTTACCAATGCCGGTTTTATCATTGAAAATACACCGGAAGAGTGGAACATCAAAGAAAAGGTATATAGGGAATTGAGTCATGTCTGTCCCAAAGATGTATGCTTTGGCGTAAATACTTCCTGTATCTCTATTGCACGAGTTGCGGAAATTACCGACAGAAAGGACAAAGTTGTGGGCCTGCATTTTATGAACCCGGTATACATGATGCCAACTGTGGAGGTCATGAAGAGTCGCTATACTTCAGCAGAAACGTTGAAGGAAATAAATCAGCTTATGAAAGATATGAAGAAGGAAGCCATTATTGTCAACGATCACCCCGGATTTGTTTCCAACAGGATTTCGCACCTCTTCATGAATGAAGCTGCCTATGTTTTCCAGGATAATGTTGCTTCTGCTGAAGAGATAGATAATATCTTCAAAAAATGTTTCTTCCATAAAATGGGCCCGCTGGAAACTGCCGATCTCATTGGAATCGATACCGTGATGAAGTCACTCAACGTGCTCTATGAAAGCTATCAGGACCCTAAATTCCGCTGCTGTCCGCTGCTGGTGAAAATGGTGGCGGAGGGAAAACTGGGAAGGAAAACAGGTGCCGGCTTCTATAATTATAACTACTGACTAGCCTATTTATTCACCATTCACCATTAAAATATATAACATGAACGAGCAGACAACGTCCTATGCAAAAACGGTCAGGGAGTGGATTGCTACCTCCACAGGAGTATCGGATTTTGCCGACGACCTGAATATTTTTGAAGCAGGTATTGTAAATTCTCTTTTTATTATCCAGCTGATGACCTACCTGGAAAGAACCTTTCAAATAAAGATCACCATGGAGGATCTGAGTATGGACAATTTTGCTTCCATCAATAATATTGCAACGTTTGTTGACACGAAGAAAGAAGTGGCTGTCATAGCTGGAAAATAAACAGGAGAACTTATGATGATAAATCGTCTTACCGCTGCGCAACAATCGAAATATGATGAGTTTAAAGACTTTGTCAGGGAAATGGTTTGTCCTGATACCGCGGCATGGGAGGCATCACAATGTATGCCCAGGGAGATCCTGCGTGTCTGCGGGGAGCGGGGCTTTATCGGAGGGCTGCTACCATCCGGGTATGGCGGTGGCGATTGGGATACCGTTACTTTCGGTTTGCTCAACGAAGCGTTTGGTAGTGCCAGTGCTTCGCTTACTGGTTTTTTTACTGTTCAGTCAATGGTAGCCATGAGTTTGTTGAAATGGGGCACCGCTGCGCAATGTCACAAATGGCTGCCTGCAATTTCGGCTGGAGAAGCGATCGCCTCTTTTGCGCTCACAGAACCGGAAGGAGGGAGCAACATACGGTTCCTCAACACGAGCTTTACTCCGTTTAACGGTGGCTTTTTGCTGAATGGAAAAAAGAAATGGATCACTTTTTCCGGATATGCTGATGTGTTGCTGGTGTTCGGACAACTTCAGGGGGAACAGCCAATAGCTTGTTTGGTGGAAAAAGATACACCCGGATTGACAATCATTCCGGTGACGGGTATGATGGGCTTTCGGGCTTCTCATTTGTCGGAGATAACCTTTGATAATTGTTTTGTGCCTTTGGAGAACATGGTAGCAAAACCCGGATTTGGTATTTCCTGTGTAGCCAATCAGGGACTGCACTATGGACGGATCAGCACCGCCTGTTCTGCTGCGGGATTGTTCCGCAGCTGTCTGGAAGAAAGTGTTCAGTTTTCGCGGCGCAGAATGGCTAAAGGTAGCCCTGTTGCCAATATCGGCGAAATCCGTTCACAGATCGCCAGGATGGCGACTCGCCTTGAGGCCGTGCAGTTAATGTGTTGGCATGCTTGCAGCCTGGAAGATATGCAACACCCGGATGCTATTCATACCACCCTGATGGCAAAACTAACAGCGTCTGTAGATGCAGTATGGGCAGCCTCCCAGGCAGTGCTGATCCACGGTGCGGCCGGTTGTCATGAAGACTCGCCGGTATCCCGCTGCTACCGGGATGCTAAAATTATGGAAATCATAGAAGGCACAACACAGGTTTGTGAAAATATAGTTGCTGATACTGTTCTTAAAAACCTGTCGCCTAAACAACCTGTATATGAATAAACCTGTTTATCCGGATATTGCGGTAGCCTTCGAAGCAATGGCGCAAAAAAAGCCGCATTATACTGCGCTGATCTGTGGGGACCAGGTGCTGACATGGAAGGCCCTGAGCGACATGTCCGGCGCGTTGGCTGTAATCCTGCAGAACAAAGGGATAGGACCGGATAAAATAGTCGGACTACTACTGGACCGCTCCCCGGAAATGATGATCGCTATCCTGGCAGTGCTGAAAGCCGGTGGCGCATTTTTACCTTTTTCAGTCACCGATCCGCAGCAGCGGCTGAACCACCTGTTGGAAGACAGCGCTACTACGCTGATACTAACCACCACCCGGTATGCAGAAAAATACCAGTTACCTGTTGAACATATACTGCTCGATTCAATGGCAATACCTGCCGGCGTTATTCAGCCCGAACCCGGCGCCAGACCGGAAGACCTGGCTTATGTGATCTACACGTCGGGCTCAACAGGTATGCCTAAAGGGGTGATGATAGAACGGTATGCATTGATGAACAGGCTGATGTGGATGCAGGAAAGCTATGCCATAGGCGAATACGATGTGGTATTGCAAAAAACGCCCTATACTTTCGACGTATCAGTATGGGAGTTGTTATGGTGGTCATTTACAGGGGCTACTATCTGTTTCCTGGCGCCGGGTATGGAGAAATTTCCGCTGGCAATTTCCTCGGAAATAATTCGTTGTAAAGTAACCGTTATACACTTTGTGCCATCCATGCTGGGTAATTTCCTGTACTATCTGGAGGAAGCCCGGCCACCACTTCCTGCTACGCTGAAGAAAGTGTTTTCCAGCGGAGAAGCATTGAAATCACAGCATGTAACGGACTTTTACAGGGTGTTTCCGGAGGGCCCTTTGCTGGTAAATCTCTATGGTCCTACGGAAGCAGCGATAGACGTTACCTTTTATGATGTTCCGGCACAGTCGGAGCATCAGATTCCTATTGGACAGGCTATTACCGGTGTATCGGTATGGGTAGTCAAAGATGGTGTAGCCGTAATGGAAGATACAGGGGAGATAATGATAACCGGTCACGGCCTCGCCCGGGGATATCTGAATAGGGTGGAACTTACCGCCGAAAAATTTTTCCAGTGCCCCGCAACCGGTGGACAGCGGGCTTATCGGACCGGAGATAACGGACGTTTAAGAAAAGATGGCCAGCTGGAATATAACGGGCGGATCGACTTTCAGGTAAAAATCCATGGTATCCGAATTGAATTAGGCGAAATAGAAGCGGCTGTTAATCGACATCCCTTAGTAAAGGACTGTATAGTGTTGGTAAAACGGGTAGCTGAAAATGTAGAAGTCCTGTCGGCCTTCTGCCAGACCACCGGCTCCCTGGAAGCCGCCGGGTTGCGACAATTCCTTGCGTTATCGTTACCGGAATATATGGTTCCCCGTCAATATTTTTTCCTTCCTTTTTTTCCACTTACCAGCAATGGAAAGGCGGACCGCGCCGCACTGTTGCAGTATGTTTTTTTTAATCAGGCACTAAAATGATTTTATGAAGCTATTCAGACTGTTTCCCGGACCGCCGGCAAAAACAATGGTTATCATCGTTGTATTAGGATTACTGAACAGTGCGATGTCCAGCGGAATGCTGATACTTATTAATAACCGGATGTCGGGCAAAGCACTGCCATTCCCCGGATATGAGTGGCTGGCATATATACTGCTGTTGGTGGGTATTCTGTTGGTAGGCAGAGTTTTTCATGCCTATATGATCAAACTATCGCAGAATGCGCTCTATACAGTAGAGGTATCCTTATTACAAAAGATAAGAGCTGCGTTGTTCCAGGACTTTGAAGGCCTGGGCGAAGAAAAAGTGTATACTGCCATCAGCGACGCCAAAATGTTGGCGCAGACGCCCGAAGTAATACTGGGTCTTTTTAATGCCGCTATCATGGTGGTTTGCGGGCTCGCTTATATGTTCTGGATAAAACCACTTGGCGGAGCTGCCCTGCTGGTATTGATGATATTCTTGCTATTGCTCTACTTATTGAGAAATAAGAAAATAGAAGTAGAACTGAATAAGGTGAGAGACCTCCAGAATCAATACTATAAATATCTCCGCGATCTACTCTTTGGTTTCCGGGAAGTTAAAATGAGCATCGAAAGAAATGAAAATCTGTATCATGATTTTTTACAGAGAAACAGGGATCAGGGACGCGAGCTTTCTGTAAAAACGAATATCAGGTATCTAAATAATGAACTGGCCGGAAGTCTCAGCTGGTACCTGTTGCTGGGATTGATCCTTTTTGTTTTTCCGGCACTCAATCACCTGGGTGTAGCAGAGATGAATACCTTTGTGGTAGTAACCCTATATATGATGGGGCCGGTTTCTACACTGATAACCTTTATCCCATTTATCACCAGAACTAAAATTGCGGTAGAGCGGATAGAAGAGCTGGAACACAGTATCAGGGCTAACATCACTGTTAAGCAGCAATATAACGACCTGGCGGAAATACAGGAATTCCTCAATGTCCGGTTCGAGGACGTCTCTTTTTTTTATGAAAGTCGCAATGGCAAACAACCGTTTGGCATCGGGCCATTGAACCTGGAGTTACGTAAGGGAGAAGTAGTATTCATCACCGGTTCGAACGGCAGCGGCAAAAGTACATTTATGAATATGCTGGCCGGTTTATACCTCCCTGCTTCCGGTAACATAAAACTGAATGGTAAGGAAATCGGGATACATAATTATCCTTACTACAGTGACCAGCTAAGCGCCATTTTTACAGGGAATTATTTGTTCAATGAAAATTATAACCAGTGGGATCTTACCACTTCCAACGAGCTGTTTATGGATCTGATCGCATTAATGGAGCTCAAGGATGTGATTAAACTGGATACTATTTATAAAGATATCGGTACGCGTTATTCAAAAGGGCAGCAGAAACGCCTGGCGATGATCTACGCACTGCTGGAGGAAAAAGACGTGATATTATTGGACGAATGGGCAGCAGAGCAGGATCCGTATTTCAGGGCCAGGTTTTATAAATATATACTACCACTGCTGAAAAAGCGTGGAAAGACGGTGGTTGCTGTAACACACGACGAATCATATTATACATGTGCCGACCGTGTCATTCATTTTGAGGAAGGAGTAATCGTAAAAGATCATTATTTACAACCTGGTATCCAGGCAGTACACATTGATATCAAATAGGGTTTTAATATGGATTTGTTTTTTGTTCCTTTTGCGGGTGGAAACAGGTATAGCTTCAAAGCGCTGGAGCCTCATTTTCCGACAGACATGAAGATAACCGTGCTGGAGCCACCAGGGCGTGGCGCCAGGATTAGCGAACCACTGCTATACAATCTTCAGGAGATAGCAGATGATATGTATTCCCGCATGCAGCAAAGCATGGAAAAAGACTATACCATTTATGGCCATAGCATGGGAGGTATCGTTGCATATCTGCTGGCGCTGAAAGCAAGAAAGGACGGTTATCCGCTGCCGGTGCACCTGTTTGTTTCAGGCACAGCTGGCCCTTCGTTCCGGGAAGAGTCAGCGCTGCACCATAAGTTGGAAAAGGAGGACTTTATCAGGGAATTGATAAACCTTGGCGGGCTACCGCAGGAGCTGCTCGGCAATATGGAGCTGTTTGATTTTTTTGAACCGGTATTAAGGGCGGATCTTCAGGCAATTGATACCTATTGCCATACACCCGTTCCGCCGCTGGATGTACCCGTAACAGTGCTTTTAGGAGATGAGGAGGACGTAAGCCCTGACGGCGCCGGATGCTGGCAACGTGAAACTAATTTTCCTATTGACCTGATTACCTTTCCGGGCAATCACTTTTTCCTGTTTGATCATCCAAAACAGGTGGCGACACTGGTATCAGAGAAGCTGGGGTACCTTGCCCGACCCCTTCGGTAAGTAGTTATTTTATCCTTGCTTTTTTACTATGAACAATACCAAAAAAATAGATACCACTGCTATTGCAGTAGTTGGAATGAGCTGCAGGTTTCCCGGTGCTGCCAGCGTGGACGAATTCTGGAGGAATCTTGTATCGGGGAAGAATACCTTTACCTGGTTTTCCCGGGAGGAACTGGAAGCGGCAGGGATAAGCAGGGAGCTGCTGGACCATCCTGATTATATTCGCTCTATTGGCGGAATACTGGAAGATAAAGATAAATATGACCATTACTTTTTTGGTCACTCGCCCAATGAGGCTTATATGACGGATCCACAGGTGCGGGTGTTTTTACAGGAAGCATGGCATGCCCTTGAAGATGCCGGCTATCCATTCAATAACGCGACGGCGCAGCCTGTTACGGGTATCTACGCCGGCGCCTCCAACTCTTTTGTATGGCAGGCGATGGCATTGTTCTCCGGCAAAGTTGCTGATATGGGGCTGTTCCAGTCCCAGTTGTTGGCCAATAAAGACCTCCTGGCCGTAAAAACTGCTTTCCAGCTTGATTTGAGAGGACCTGCGGTAACAGTGAATACCGCCTGTTCTACTTCGCTGGTTGCTGTCCATCTTGCCTGTCAGGCCTTGTTGAACAATGAGTGTGAAGTGGCGCTGGGCGGCGGAGTATCTATGAGTTATAATACTATTGGAGGATATTTGCCTCAGGCGGGTAGTATCGGTTCTGTTACCGGTATACCCAAAGCTTTCGATCAGTATGCAGATGGTATCGTGGCAGGAGAAGGCGTTGGCGTGGTCGTTCTGAAGCGGCTGGAAGATGCTGTCAGGGATGGCAATAATATATATGCCGTTATCAAAGGATCGGCGATGAATAATGACGGCCGGCAGAAAGCCGGATTTTCGGCGCCGGGTGTAAAAGGGCAGGCTGCCGTTATTAAGGCAGCCCAACAGGCTGCAGGTATTACAGCGGAGGAAATGATATTTGTGGAAACCCATGGTTCTGCAACGCCGCTGGGGGATCTTATAGAAATGGAAGCACTTACACAGGCTTTCGAAACAGAGCGGAAAGCCTATTGCGGGATAGGCGCCGTGAAGTCGAATGTAGGGCATGCTGATGTGGCTGCCGGTATTGCAGGCTTCATCAAGGCTGTAATGGCAGTGAAGCATCGGCTTATCCCGCCGAATCTTTCTTTTGAAGTGCCTAATCTGCAGGTAGACTGGGTGAATAGTCCTTTTTATGTTGTGACAAGGCCTACGGATGTTCATGATGACCTACCCATGTACGCAGGTGTTAGTTCATTCGGTATCGGCGGAACAAATGCGCATGTTATCATAGGTGAAGCACCGGCATTGCCGCTCGCTTTGCCCCAGGCAGCTGCCCCACAGCTTTTTGTGTTTTCGGCAGCCACTAAAACAGCCCTGGAAAGGTACCTGCATCAGTTCCGTTCATGGCTCAGAGATCATCCGGAGGCTGACCCCATGGATGTGGCTTACACCCTTCAAATAGGCCGCAGGAGCCAGGCATACCGTTTGGCATTTATGGCAGAGGGGATCATCGGATGCCTTAAACAGCTGGAAGGAGAACAGCATTTGGTGACAGCCGGCGCAAATCCGGAACTTACACTTCGTTTGTCTGAGTCAGCCCAAAGCAGCTGGTCTAACCATCCCTGGTATCTTTCGCAGCCGTTGTTCAAAGAAATGACGGAAGACCTGGCCGGTATTTTTTCAACGGTGATGGCTACAGAATATCCCTTCCTGCAAAATCGTGAGCGGGAAATGATCTGGCAGGGGCTATCCGGTATTTTGCTGACTTATGCAGAAACCCGGTTTATGATGACGCTGCTGGCAGTGCCGCTTACCGTAATCACAGAAGGGAGAACCGCGTTGCTCGCACCTGTATTGTCGGCGTCGATCGATATCCGGACAGCATTGGGTATTTGGATAACATTATTTCTCGCAGAAATGCCTTCTTTCCTGCATAAAAAACCGGTAGGAAAGGTATTGGAAAGATGTGAGATAGATCCTGTACGGGTGTCCGTCCTGTGCAATTTCCAGCCGATACCCCTTCAGAGGGAAGATTTTATGCAGGAAACATTCTGGCAAACAGCTATGACCCCTTCCAGTCACAAGTTCTGGCAGCCGGCTGCAGAAAATGCGACGGTGCTGTTTTTAGGAGGGCATGATAGGAAGAGCATCCGCGTGCAGGCAAAAGACGCACATGATATGCTGACCTATCCGGCTGCATATGATGTGCTGGAGGTACTCTCCCGGCTCTGGCAACAAGGGTGTCATATCAACTGGGAGGTCTTGTATAAATCCGCCGGCCGCAGACTTGTTTCTCTTCCGGGATATGTGTTTGATCAGCATAGTTTCTGGATGCAACAGCCTAAAGAATATATCGTTTCCGCTGAAACAAAAGGAGTAAAGGAAACAATAGACAAATGGTTTTACTTTCCCGGCTGGGAAAGGAGCTTCATACATCCCCAGGCAAAGAGTATAGCCGGAACAGTAGTTGTATTTTTACTTCCGGGGCTGATCAATTCAGCATGGTTCCGTGCTTTTGTTGCAGCTGCACCGGAAAAGGTAATCGGCGTATGTCCCGCAAAAACGTATAGCCGTGCATCCAGTGATCTTTATTACCTCGATCCTGCCCAACGGCCACATTATGACATGCTATTGAATGACCTGGCAGTTGAAGGCCACTCCCCTCAACTGATAGTGCATGCCTGGAACCTGGTAAAAACAGTACCTGAACTTACAGCAGTAAAGGATATGCTGCCGCAGGGCTTTTTCAGCCTCATTTATTTATGCCAGTCATTAGCTGCCCGCACATTACCGTATCGCCCCCAGCTAAAGGTACTTACACAGGGGCTGTATCAGATTACCGGTGCAGAAAGTCTTCAGCCAACTGGCGGTTTCGCCGCCGGTATTTTGTTGGTAGCAAGACAGGAAATTCCATCGCTGGACTGTATACACATCGACCTGGAGAAAATACCCGGTAACCAGGTCAGGGAAAATGAAGCCTTGAACAATGAACTGCTGCACACCGGAAAAGATAAACAGGTGGCATATCGGAGAGGACTGCGTTGGGAAGCCAACTACCGGCCTTTGTCACTATCTTCCGGAGAACAATTGCCGGCAATGTTACAGCACGGAACTTACCTGCTCATCGGTGGCTTGGGAAAGATCGGCTACCTGGTAGCCGATTACCTCGCTACTAATTTACGGGCACGGCTCATACTTGTTGGCAGGGAGTTCCTCGGAGATCCTGATACCTGGCACAACCTCAGCCCGGAAAGTAGTGTCGGCCGGAAAGTGGCCATGGTAAAACGCCTTCGGGAAAAAGGCAGCGAAGTGATGTACTATTCACTGGAGATGGATGATGTTGCTCAGTGGAAAAATATACTCAAAGCTGCAGGGCCACTCCGCGGTGTTTTCCATATGGCAGGCGAAACACGAAATGATATTCTCCAACAACAACTGCAAACCCTCACACCGGAAAGCATATATCCCCAGTTCCTGCCAAAAGTATTTGGCGTTACAGCGCTCTTTAAAGCGTTACAGGAATATTCTCCCGGATTTGTAGTGCTAACGTCTTCGCTCTCCTCTGTTCTGGGGGGCCTCGGGTTCTCTTCTTATGTGGCGGCCAACAGCTTCATGGATGCCTTTGTGCACTATGCAAACATGAAAATGCCTGAAACCCGCTGGTTGTCTGTCAATACCGCTGAGTGGCTTTTTGAAGCCGGTCCCGACTTTCAGCATGATGAACGCACCCGCCTTTTTATGACCCCCAAAGAAGGGCTGCAAAGTTTTTGCAGCATACTGGATAATTGTCTATTGCAACAGGTGGTTATCAGTACCACTCCATTACAGGAAAGAATAAAGAAATGGGTAACCCTGGAAACAGATGAACCAGGTCCCGATGTCCACTCACCGTCATCTGTGATAACGCGGCCGGCTATACATACTACCTATGCAGCGCCGGTAACGCCTGCCGAAAAAGAGGTAGCTGCTGTTTGGAGCCGGATACTCGGTTACGAACAAATAGGAGTGGATGATAATTTCTTTGAACTGGGTGGAGATTCACTGAAAGTGATCATGGTGGCGGCCAACATACACAAAAGACTAAAAGTACAGATACCCGTTGCTACTTTCTTCCGTATTCCGACCATACGCCAGCTGGCGCACTTGATAACGGATGCAGAACGAAAAGACTACCTGGCCGTGGTGCCTGCTGAAGATCAATACTATTATCCCGTTACAGCAGCACAACGCCGACTGTTTATCCTGCAACAAATAGAACCAGACAGTACAGGATATAATGAGTGTTCGCTCTACCAACTGGGCGGGGATGTGAATGAGGCAATGCTGAATGAGGCATTCCATAAGCTGATACAGCGCCACGATAGCCTGCGTACTTCCTTTCATATGCCAGGAGATGATCCCGTACTGGTAGTACACGATGAGGTGGACTTTCAGATACACCATTTTGACTGCCTGAATGATGATAACCCAGCCTTACAATTTATCAGGCCATTCGATATAACACAGGCGCCGCTGATGCGGGTGGCGCTGGCTAATACCAGTGCCGGAAACAAACTCCTGATGATTGATTTTCATCATCTCATCACTGATGGTATTAGTTCCCAGATTATTATAAAAGAACTGGTGCGGTTATACGCAGGAGATGAGCTGGAGCAACCGTATCTGCAGTATAAGGACTTTGCGCTCTGGCAACAGTTGCCAGAAGTAAGGCAAATGCTGGCTGCACAGGAGAGATACTGGCTGCAACAGTTCCGGGAGCCATTGCCGCTGCTCGACTTACCCACAGATTTTGCCCGGCCACTGCATCAGACATTTGAAGGCAGCACCTGCCGGTTTATATTGGATGGCGAAACAGCCGAAAATATACGGGCACTGGCCGCCCGGGAGGAAGCCACTTCCAACATGGTTTTACTCGCAGTCTGTTACATCTGGCTGGCTAAATTATCCGGGCAACAGGATCTTGTCGTAGGTACGCCAGTTGCAGGCAGAAGCAATGCTGATCTGGAGGAGATTGTGGGTATGTTTATTAATACCCTGCCTTTGAGGATGCAGATCAATGCCAATGAAACACCGGCGGAGGTGATAAAAAGGGTGAAACGCATTACACTGGATGCTTTTGATAACCAGGATTATCCGTTTGAAATGCTGGTAGAGAAAGTAGCAGGAAAAAGAGATCTTGGCCGTAACCCGGTTTTTGATGTGATGTTCCTTTTCCAGAACTATATCAGGAGCATGGGTGATGAAACGCAGATGCTGAAAGATCGGGATATAGAAATTAATATCGGCGGGTATGAAAAAAAGACGGTAAAATTTGATCTTTCCCTGGAGGTAGTGGACGATGGCAACGCTTATCACGTGAGCATTCACTATGCCACCAGGCTATTCACCAATACAACTATTGAATATTGGGCAGCTTTTTTTACTGAGTTGGCAGCGGCCATACCCCGGTACACTGACATAGCTGTCAGCCAATTGCTACCCTTGTCTCAACCTGTGGTACGCCGGCATGTACTTCCCGACGGGGAAATTAACAGTACGCTTTCTACCGGTAGTATACCGGTGATGGATAGCCAAAAGCAATCCCTGTTACTGGATATCTGGAAAACAGTTTTGGGAAAAGAGGAAATAGGGATACATGATTCTTTTTTCCATCTAGGCGGAGACTCCCTGAAAGTGTTGCGCATGATCGCAAAACTTAATCAGGCAGGATATCACACCGCAGTCAGGAATGTGTTCAATCATGATACCGTTGCTATGCTGGCGGGTATCATCGATACAAAGCAAAGGCGGCAGGTGCCGGTCGCATCAGATGATGGCAGGATACCGCTTACGCCCATACAATACTGGTTCTTTGAGAACTACCACACAGACCAGCATCAGTTTAATACCGCGCTTATGTTTGCAACAGCAGAAGATCTTCCACTGGAAGGCCTGGAGGCTATTTTTAACGCCATGTTCAATCACCATGCAACATTGAGAAGCACTTTTCCGATGAATGAGAAAGGTGTTCGCTTTCAGCAAATCGATAACAGTGGAGAGCCACTGTTGATAAGGGATTTTGATCTCCGGGAATCTGCGGCGCCGGTAAATGAGTTACAGCGGCTGGTGGCAGGCCTGCAACAGCATACCACCCTCGAACTCGGGCCACTGTTCACTGTTTGCCGATTCAGGTTCCCGGATCGGGACAGGATACTGGTGCTGATCCATCACCTGTTGATGGACGGCTTCAGTTGGCGTCTGCTGATGGAAGATTTTCAAACATTATATGCTGCTTATATGGAAGGCAGCCAGTTAATGTTGCCCGAACAAAGCGATTCGTATGGCGACTGGTCACACCGGCTAAGTACATATACTTCCCTGGATACCTGGGAGGAAGAGCGTATCCTCTGGGAAAACATGCTGGCCAAACCATTTGATTTGCTGCAATCCCCGGCAGGCAAGCGTTTCTCAGAACAGGAAATCCGTATGGAAGCCGTACATCTCGATGAATCGGAAACCAATGCGCTTATAACGGACCTGGGTACGCAGTTTGGCTGCGGTCCTGATGAAATGATCATCAGCATCGTGACAAGGGCATTGTATAAATGGAAGGAAATGCGCGAAATATTGATTGCGATGGAAGGACATGGCAGGGAATCCCCCTGGGAAGATATGAACGTAAGCCGTACTGTTGGCTGGTTTGCCAACATGTATCCTGTGAACATCACCGTAAAAGAGGAGGAAGATGCCCTTTTGCACCTACAGGAGGTACGCAGACTTATAAGGACCATTCCCAATAAAGGTATCGGGTATGGAATATTCAGGTACCTGCAGCACCCCAATGATGATAAATGGAAAACAGACCCACAGATCACTGTCAGTTACCTTGGACAGTTTGATGAGATCGAAACCCAAAATCAGGTGGAGCTTTCGTTTGAAAACTATGGTGAAATACTAAGCCGGAATATCGAGCGGCCTTACCTGCTGAAAGTGTCGGGCATTGTCATAAGAGGGAGGTTGCAATTATCTGTTTTTTATCCATATGAGATTTTCTCTGTGGAGGAAATAATGGACCTGCTACATCTCATAAAGAATGAGGTCGCCCATTATTGTTTGTTGAGGAACCAGTTACAGACTATATAAGTTTCACTAAAATTCATTTACCAATGACTTCCCCAATGAATGACATTCCTAGTATCTCTTACTGCACCGTAAGCATGAATAGGACAGAACATGTTAAAATTACGTTACCGCTCAATCTGCATGAAAACGAAAAATTTCCCAATGTTGAATTCCTATTGCTGGATTATAGTTCGTCAGATGGCCTCGAAGAATGGGTACGTGATAACCTGAATGAGTATATAGTGTCCGGAAGGCTCACCTATTATCATTATTCCGGTGCTACATCTTTTAACGGTGCGCACTCCCGGAACATGCTCTTCCAGCTGGCAAAAAATGATATCATATGCAATGTGGATGCCGATAACATCGTGTATACCGAATTTACCGAGTATGTGCTCCGGCAATACCAAACCAATCCGGATGTAATAATCATTGCAGATTTCACCAATCAAAAGTACCAGATGCATGACATCATGGGCCGATTCTGTTGCCTGAAGCGCGACTTTCTGTTGGTCAGCGGGTATGATGAAAGCATAGTGGGATATGGATTTGAAGATCAGGACCTCTATCGCCGCATTATCAGGTTGGGGAGGGAAAAATGTGTAATGGATAATATAAACCTGGTAGCAGTTCTTCAACACGACGACAAGGAACGGGTACTAAACGATTGGCTGGTGCAGGCATATTATGCGTTATTTATCCGCGAAAAAGGGGTAGATTATGAATTACTGATACTTACCAGTGATAAACGTTATATCCGGGGAACAGTTGTTACCACCCGCTACAAGGGGGAGCACTTCACATTTGGCTATGATGAAGGTCCTGCCGGCGAATGGACGTCCAATCCGGATGGTTCTATCAGCTTGAAAAATGATGACAACAACCTGTTATGCTTACAGGCGATCGATGGCCAGGAACACTATGAGCTGTCAGGCCCGGAAGAGTCGATATATCTAATGCGGGTTACAAACATGGAAGATGTAGGTAAGGCCATTATGATGTACCGTATGGCTGCCAATCAAGAAATATATCAAAAAAATATAAATAATAAAAATTTGATTATTAATCAAAATGGGTTTGGCAGAGGAGTGGTATATCAGAATTTCGACAGGCAGATACCGATTGATCTGGGTTTAATTGGTTAAAAATGAAGGAACAAAAATCCTTTTGCAGGGGTTATATTTGATTTGGCGGATAAATATCAGTCCGTGACAAATCGCTCTTACATGCGGTAATTACATGATTTAATTTTGGATTGAACAAAAATTATACTTTATGAAAACAGTTTTTTGTAAATCCATTTTTACCCTGGTAATGGGAATAGCCGTATTAAGCGCCTGCGATAAGTCAGATGGTACCCGTACCAAGCTGGACGGAATGAAAGGTAACTGGGAGTTGTCGGACCTCACACTGGTGAATGATCAAAAAGGAACGCCCCGTCAGATGGAAGGGCTTGAAACTATTAATTATCCGGTGCTTAATCTCAATGGAGACGGCAGCTTCAGCGCTGCAGGCAAAGACAATGGTAAATGGAATCGGCAGGATAACAGCTTATCATTGAGTTTCAGCTCTGGCAGGCAAACAACCTTGAAAGTTGCCCGGTTGAATGAAAATGAAATGGTGTTGGAACAAGCGTATGCGGCATCAGGCAATAAATCAGGCGGAGTTATCTATTATCAGTATGTCAAGAAATAAAAACAGGGGCGGAAAGTTGCAGGTCACAGCGCATTTCCGCTCTTTTTTTGTTAAAAAGATCCTGCATGGAGCGGAAGAAATATATCATTATACTACATATCCTCTTTTGGGTATCGGTACCATTTATGCTAACCTTCGTCAGCTGGTCCTATCAGTTCACGGCATTTGTTCCTGTGAAGGGGGGGGCAATACGTAGTTATGCACAGGTGCTTTATGAAACGTTGCTGCTGAATGCTGTTGTCCTGTTAGTAGGAACTGTTACCTTTTACACTATCGAATCTATTTGCTTCTCAATGGCCGCCGGTACCCACAAAAAATGGGGGATACCGTTTAAAATATTACTGTTGTCGGCCTGGCCGGCATTAATTGTCATATTGCTCAGTTATGTTTCCTTCGCTGTTGCATGGTCGTTTAAATATTTTCTGCTTACTGCTTACCTGTCCGTCATCCCATTTGCGTTAATGGGTATATTATCCTTCGTACTGAAGAAACTGATAAGAACGAAGGGAGAAATGTTGTTACTGGAAAAAGCCAATGTGATGGCACAGTTGGAGTTGGTGAAGTCAAAAACGGATCCTCATTTCCTGTTTAATACCATCAATAATATTGATTCCCTGCTATCAGATGATCCTGCTGCCGCATCGGTGTACCTCAACAAACTTTCCGGCCTGCTGCGGTTTATACTTTATGAATCTTCAACCAATGAGAAAATCCCCTTGCGGTCGGAGGTCAACTATATTACGGAATATATTAATCTGGAAAAGATCAGGTCTATTAACCAGGATTTTGTTAAATTCAATATTGAGGGAAGTATCAACGGCCATATGATTGCACCGATGGTCCTGATCCCTATCCTTGAAAATGCCTTTAAGCATGTGGGAAGCAGGACTACAACCGATGCAATTGTATTAGACCTCAACATTAAAGCGGATGAAATACTATTCAGATGCCGTAACATTTACAATGCCGTAAAATACAGGAAAAGTGAAAATGGCGGCCTCGGTTGGGGATTGATCAGGCAACGGCTGGATCTTCAGTATGGCGGCCATTACCAGTTGGAGGTTAATAAAGATGGAATGTATTACGATGTACGGTTAAAGTTATTTTAGATGCTGATAGATTGCATTATTATAGAAGATGAACCCCTGGCATTGAAAAAAACAGCCGGTTTTATTCAAAAGGTTCCCTACCTGAACCTGGTAGGGGAGTTTTATAGCAGTATGGAAGCTTTCCTGTACCTGAAAGAGCATCCTGTTACCCTGGCATTCGTTGATATAGAAATGGAAGGACTGAATGGGCTTGAGCTGATCGCCTCCCTGAAAAATATACCCTATACTGTTATCACTACGGCTTATGAACAATATGCACTAAAAGGATATGAGCTGAATGTGGCAGATTATCTGTTGAAGCCATTTGATTTTTCCCGTTTTCTGAAAACGGTGGAAAGAATACATGAACAGGCTCAGGCCAGACAACCAGAGTCAAGAGACTTTTTTTTCATACAGGCTGGGTACCGTAATATCAGGATTTTTTACAACGATGTTTTATACATAGAAGGAATGAGAGATTACCGCTGTGTATATACGGAAAAAGAGAAGATACTTACCTTACAGACTTTCAATGAACTGGAATCAATTGTTGCCCGTGAAAAACTATGCAGAATACACAAGTCATTTATGATAGCCGTCGATAAAGTAGCGTTCATTGAGCGTGGCCATGTGATGATCCGTGAAAGATTGTTGCCGGTCAGTGAAACATACCGTAGTGCCTTTTACGCTCTCCTGGGATTTAAAGATGGTAAATCAACGTCATGATTTTTCTGTGCCCTCCCGCCAATTTGCCCTGTATTCCTGCCTGGTAGCCCAGATTGAAGAACGGGCCGTTTAAAAAGAATTAGCCTCCTGAACGGCCGTTGTAAAAATAAAAACAATGAAAAACAAGTTAGTATCTGTGGTGATGCCATGCTATAACATGGAACGTTACATTTCCATGGCGATAGATAGTGTCCTATCACAGTCCTATCAAGAACTGGAGCTGATTATTATCAACGATGGCTCTTCAGACAATACCGGGAATATTATTCGCACATATGACGACTCCCGGATAAAATATGTGTCATTGCCTGCCAATAAAGGGAACTATCCTGCCAGAAACATCGGAATGCGTATGGCCACTGGAAAATATATAGCAGTGATGGATGCAGACGATATCTCCGAGAGCGACCGGCTAATGACACAGGTTCGGTATCTCGACCGTCATTTGAATACCGGCTGTATAGGTACCCAGGGTACCTATATAGATGAAAACAATGCAAAAATCGGATGGATCAATTATCCGGGTGCTACCAGTGCTGAAATGGCGGTTTATTTTCTCATAAACAATTACACTATTCATCCGTCACTGATGTTTCGCAGAAGCGCTATACTGAAACATGACCTTTTCTATAATGAGAAGTACAGGTATGCAGCGGATTTTGCGCTTGTCAGCAGTTGTATTAGCCGGTTTCAGGTTTTAAATATTGGCGAAAGACTGATGCAATACCGGGTACATCCAAATCAGATATCATCTGCCAAACACAAAGAGCAAGTAAAATATGCAGATATGATCAGGCTGACCCAGTTGGAAAGGCTGCAAATCCGGTTGACACCCGTAGAACAGAAGGTGTATCTGAAATTACTTAAAGGAGATGCTGCTTCCTTCTCCCGAAGAGAAGTCGCTCGCTGTGTGACGGTTTGCAGGCACATAGTAGACCACAATGATAATTTCGGCATATATGACAAGAAGCTGCTCCGGAAACTGTTTAGCGAGCATGTTCTTAGTTTATTATAAAAGACTTGCCTTCCTGCTTTAATTGCCAAAAGTAATGTTTCTTCAAAAGTTTGTAGAAGGTAGAATAGAAAAGGCGATAAGAAAAGAGCAGCTGGCGACAGCTGCTCTTTTAGTTTTAGGGTACCGTTACCTCACTTTGAGGAACCACTACGTTGGCCGGAAAATCAGTGAATAACCACAATGGTGGCGTATCCTGTATATTACTTACTGCCACCTGGAATGAACCGGTTGGGAAATTACCTGCCTGCAGTATAACGCGGTTGCCATCTACCGAAATAGCAGTCGGTTGAATCGACAGGCTGGCCCCATTCTGACGGAACACATAATTGGAAGCGTTAGTCGCCGTAGTGGAATCTATCCTTTTGTTGAACGAGATTATTATGGAAGTGTTGCTTTGACGCACAGCTTTCAACGGACCGGGTTTTACCTGGTACATATTACCTCCGATATGGTATTCGTAGCCCATATAGGAGGAGTATCCCTTTTGCACTGCTGCAATGTCGAACTGATCCATCCAGGCTTTGGAGCGAATCATCTGCCGTTGCGAACCATAGTCTGTTTGTATCCCAACAGGTATCAGAGGCGCGGCAGCACGTATGGCATCTACAACCGGCTGATAGGTTTGTATATAGTCCGGCTGAAGATTTGCTTTTGTCCAATCGGGCCAATGTGTTTCCAGGAAATAAATATCCGGATTGATGGCCTGAATAATGGAGGCTACATCCTGCCCTTGCAGCTCCCGCAGCAAAGGCACTGCGCCGCCCCAGTTGATGCCGAGTGCCCAGGCGCCCACCAGGATATCCGGACGCACAGAACGGATTCCATTGGCGCCGTTGAATATCTCGTTGTGCATATCTTTTAGTCCGTCAACCCTGAACTGCATCCATTTGTTGTACAGGGTGCTGTTGGTTTGATAATAGTTAGGATCGGAGGAATTGGTGAAGTTGGGTATAGGCAGATTGTATTTTTGCTGGAAGGCTGCCTGTGCATTCGGGCCTATATCGCCATAGTGACTGTTGGCAATGCCATTCCATGCAAATTCCGGAAAGAAGGCTTCAAACAATTCGACGCCATCAAAGGGAATGGTAGAAACGATTGACGCCAGGGTCTGTTTTTTCCAGCTGACGTAGGAGCTGCTAAAAGGAGAGAAGTAAGTAAATCCAGCTGCCACGGTACCCGGATTCAGTACGCCCATCTTCCAGTTTTCCCAGCCTGCCGGAAATCCCCATGCCGAATAGGTGCCGTTTGCAAATACCATCAGCCAAACTGCTATGCCCTTTTGATGCAGTGCATCTACCAGATCGGCTCGTACATCCAATTCATTCACCACCATATAATGCACGGCTTTGTAGCCAGCCAGCGACAATTCATCAGCAATGCTTTCGGCCGACCGGTTCTTGTAGTAGGAATAAGAAGGGTCTATTTTGGCAGCGCGGCCATGAAGTGCGTTGCAGCGGAGATCTGCAGCTGGTGTAGTTGTTTGTGTTTGCGCCACTGCCAGTACTACATTACGTGTAGTGCCGTTGCCAGCAGTCACACTCAGTTGAAGTGGCTTGCTGAGATCCTGTGGGCCGGAAAGCGATGGGTTTACGCGGGCATTCACCGGAATGTTGGCCCTTATCATCAGCTGTGTCAGATCCGGTTTGGTGCCGGATCCTGCCGGAAATTCTGCAGGGAGTTTAAAAAAGATGGTATCGCCTGTTTCGTTGAAGATGCCATTGTACTTTGTTTCTGCAGCCCCCTTGTTCGGAATGGAAATCCAGATATCTGAAAGCTGATTGGCAGCGCCGGATGGTATAGCATCCGGCTTTTCGCACGCGTTAAATGTAAGAATGGTGCATAATTGTATTAGCAATAGAGAAGCAATTTTCATAACGACGATTTTTAATATTTTTGATTGATGAAATAGCTACCAGCCTTGTATCTGTTCTATCGATGTATTATTGACAATTTCCTGCAAAGGGATAGGCATGTAATAGAATGTGGTGGGAAAGAACCGGTTTTGCTTGTCACAGTCTACCGTTTCATATCGCAGTCCGTTGCCATCCGGTGAGATTTTATGCCCATGAAAGCGTACATTATTTAGTACAATATGTGCTTTTCTCCAGCGGCGCAGATCCCAGTAGCGTTCTCCTTCGAAAGCCAGTTCTACTTTACGTTCGTGTTCAATAGCATTCATCAGCTGTGCTTCATTGGTAGCAGTAACAGGAGGTAATTTTACCCGGTTGCGTAATTGGTTCAGGGAGTTGCGGGCACTTCCCAGGTCGCCGGTTTTCGTGGTTGCTTCGGCATGTATGAGTAGTACTTCTGCATAACGCATCACCATCCAGGGCTGATCACTTTTATTGTCAAAGATGTTGGTGTTGGCTGCGTCCAGCATTTTACGCAGATAATAGCCGGTAACTGTTCGTTTGGGTTCCGGAACACTTTTATATTCTACAAACCCTTCGCGTGTATCGGCAGTGGTGGTATTGAGTGTTCTGCCCTTCCATTGCGCACCGTTATAAAGAATGGTGGCTGCAAACCGTGGTTCCCGGCCGGCATACGGGTTGGCTGCCATTGCAGGATCACTCCATGAAAACGGGTGGCCGTCTGCCATTTCAAATTCATCTGCTAATTCGGCGGTGGGTACACCGGCTACCGCAGCTCCCGGCACGTCGGCAGGCGGGCAAAAATCCCTGTCGAAGTCGTGTACTACCGAAGGGCGCAGATAGTTGATTGTTAGCAATGATTCTTTGCTGTTGCGACTGGAAAACAGTTGGGCATAGTCGTCTTCCAGTCCGCAGGCGCCACCTTCTGCCAGCTTTATTACCGCAGCAGCGGCCTGCACGGCATTCCGGTAGTAGCTATCCTTTTTTGCTGCGGGCACACCGGTGAGTGCATCCTTGTTGAATTGTTTTTTATCATATTCGGCTATGGATGCTGCATATAACCAGGTTTTGGCCAGCATGCCATAAGCCGCCGCATTTGTTACTCTTCCCTGTTGGCCATCGTCGCGTTTCACTGGTAAATGTTCCGCAGCAAAAGCAAAATCGGTGGCAATAAAGTTCCAGCACTCGTCTTCTGAAGAGCGGCTATTCTCCTTGCTGGTGGCGGGTTTATCTAACAGTATTACGCTTCCATGCAATTTTACCAGCCAGAAATAAACATACCCCCTGATAAAACGGGCTTCTGCTTCGAAGGTCCGGCGTTTGGTGTCGTCCACTGTGGCGTACTGTTGCAGCCCCGAGAGGAACTCGTTAATACGCCTGATCTGTGTATACCCGGCAGACCAATAGTCGAGGCCCGGACTGGAAGGGTTTACACTGCCGGGTTCAAATGCCAGGCGATTTACAGTGCCGTTACCCGGGAGGTCGGAAGTGAATTTCATGATGTCTGTAAGTGCATCCGTAGCATTGTTATAGCCGATGGGAAATCTGCCAAAGGCAAAAGTTTTGAATACCTGGTATTGATCTTCAATGTAACGATCAATGTTTTCCGGATTCTTCCATATCAACGCATCCGTATAGCGGTCTTGTGGCACTACATCCAGCTTGCAGCCGGTGTATAGTGTCAATAGCACGAAGCCCGCGATGGCAAAAAATATTTTCCTTCGCATAGTTTGAAGCATGAATTAAAAAGTGATGTTGGTACCGAGTGTCGTCATCCGTTGTTGTGGATAAAAGCCGTTATTCACATTGGGCATTTCAGGGTCGAGGTATTTCAGATGATCCATGGTAAACAGGTTGAATCCTGCAACGTATAGCCGGCACTGTTGTATCTTCAACCGGGCCAGGGCCTTGGGTCCGAGAGATATACCCAGTTGCGCCGATTTCAGGCGCAGATAAGATCCATCCACTATCCAGAAGGAGCTGGCCAGGCCGTTGTGTTGAGGGTATCCTGCTTTATCTGCAGTGAGGCGGGGATAACGTGCATCCGTGTGATCCGGCCGCCAGGCGTTTTCCACGAGGTAGTAGGGAGAGTTCCCATTCCCGTAGAACGTACGGGAGAAGGGGGTGTTATCCTGTACGTAGCTATTGCCGGCAGAACCTTCATAGGTACCCGCCAACGCAACGTCGCAGCGTCCGGCGCCCTGGAATACGAGTGAAAGGTCCAGTGGCCCGTAACTGGCGCCGATATTGATGCCATATATGATCTCGGGTAAATTGGCTTTGCCTGTGAAGGTCATATCTTCCGGTGTGATTTTGCCATCGCCGTTCAGGTCTTTGTATTTAATAAAACCTGGTACAGTGGCGCCAACCGGCGAAGAAGGCCATTTCTTTACTTCGTCCCAGTCTTTGAAAAGCCCTTCTGCAACATATCCTATCTTGGCATCTATCTGATGTCCTACACGGTGCTGCCAGGAGGGAATACCAGCGGGATCATCAATCCGCAATATCTTGTTCCTTGCCCAGGTGAAATTTCCCTGCACGTTATAGTGGAATTTTTTGCCGATCTTATTGGCGTGTGTTATTTGCAGATCTACCCCGCGGTTCTGTACTCTTCCGGCGTTAACAGTGGAAAGATAGTTGCCACCCATAGAAGGAGGAAAAAGTCCGCTTTGCCCCATCAGGATATCGGTAGTGATCTTGTAGAAGTATTCTGCCTGAATACCCAGCAGTTCACCTTTTATAGCGGTTTCAAACCCCACGTTATAGGTAGTGGCCTTTTCCCAGGTGATATTGGGATTTGCCGGTGCTCCTGTATAAAGTGTAGATACCGCCTGATTCCCAAAAACGCCGGTGGGTGCGTTGCTCAGCGAAAACGTCTGCAGGTATTGGAATGCACCGGTGCGGTCATTTCCCAGTTTACCGGCCGAAGCCTTTATTTTGAGCAAGCTTATCAATGGTGTCAGCCGTTGGAAGAAAGGTTCTTCACTTACTACCCACCCGGCGGAAGCCGCAGGGAAAAAGCCCCAGCGTTTACCGGCCGGAAAATTCATGGAGCCGTCATAACGACTTACCACTTCCGCAAAGTATTTGTTCCGGTAGCCGTAATTCAGTCGCCCTACATATCCTGCCCTTTTGGTAGTGTTGCTGCTACCACTGGGATAAATAAAATCAGCGCTGCCTTTTCCGCCGAAAGTCAGTTCCTTGATATCGGGTAGTGGAAAGTTCTTTGCGCCTGCCCAGAAGCCGTTTCCATCATACTGAGCGTATTCATATAACAGCAGGCCGCTTATATTGTGTGCGTCAAAATCCCGGCTATAGCGGATGGCAGGCTGAAAGGTACTGCGTGTGCCCTGGTCGTACGATTGAAACAAGCCACTATTCAACAAACCTGGTGATCTGGCAGGTAGCCAGTACCAGCTGCCGCCCATCATCCTTACCATGAGGTCGTATGCCTGTTGCCAGTTCCAGGACTGCTGATTAGAACGGTCGTACGCCAGTAGCGTAGTTACATCCAGCCCGGGTACAAAAGGTACGTGAAGGTTTAATTGCAGGTTACCCTGCATGCTGAAGGTTTCCGCACGTTGATAAGAAGGCCCGTCGACAGATGCGATGGGATTTACAATACCGGCTTCTGAAAGACTCGCTACAGGTACTCCCTTGTCGGTGTACGCAGGCATATTAGGCAGGGCGCGGATGGCCTGAAAGAAAGGATTCATCCAGCCGGCGTTATCTGCCGGCAACCCCGGATTACGCCTGTTCTCCTTACGTATACCGAGGTTGATATTGGCATCGAACAGTTTGCTGAAAGTATAATCCAGGTTGGTGCGGAAATTAAAACGCTCAAACGATGTATTCCTGATCACCCCATCCTGTTTAAGATATCCCAGTGAAGAAAAGTATTTTACCTTTTCTGTACCACCGCTTACCGAGAGGTTATGATGCTGGCTGGCGCTTTTTCTGTCCAGGAATTGCCCTATCCAGTCGGTGTTGGCATAGAAAGGATTGGTATTGGTACCGTTACGGAGCGCTGCAATATCCTCTTCTTTATAGGTATAAGGCACCTGGTTGGCACCTATGGCTTTGAGGTAATCATTATCCACTTCTTCTGCTTTGTGGTACCATTCCATATAATCAGGCCCGTTCAGGAATTTTGGAAAGCGTGTGAAGGAGTTGATGCTGAGCTCTCCGTTATAGGATACGGTCGCTTTTCTGGCACTGCCTTTTCTGGTAGTGACCAATATTACGCCGTTGGCGCCCTGTACGCCATAGGTGGCTGCTGCAGCGGCATCTTTCAGTATAGAAATACTGGCGATCTCGTTAGGGTCCAGTTGCTCGAAGGTACGCTGTACACCGTCTACAATTACGGCGGGTGAGTTATCACCGTAAGTGCTCAGGCCGCGTATCCGCAATGTGGCATTATCATAGCCTGGCCTGCCGGACTGTTGCACCGCTATCAACCCGGGAAGTTTCCCTGCCAGCACATTAGAGATGTTCATAGCCGGTGCAGTGGTCAGATCTTTTGTACTGATGGAGGCTACAGAGCCGGTAAGCGCCAGCTTTTTCTGGGTGCCGTATCCGACTACTACTACTTCATTCAGGCCGCTGTTGAGCGGCCGTAATGCAATATCGAGGGTGGTGCGCCCCTGTACGGGGATCTCTGTTTTTTCATAGCCGAGATAAGATATTACCAATGTAGCGCCGTCGGGTGCCGTTAGCTGGAAGTTACCTTCCGCATCTGTTACAGTGCCATGTTTACTTCCCTTTACCTGTATGGTAACGCCGGGTAGCGCCTGTCCTTTTACGGCATCTTTTATTTTACCGAACCGGGTAAGCTGTGGAGGAGTGGCCTGGTTGCCGGTTTGGGCACTCATCTGTTTTACAATGATAACGTTGTTATTGATCTGATAAGTTAGTGGCTGACTGGTAAAACTGCTGTCCAGTACCTGTTGCAGGCTGCCATCTTTGATATGAAGTGTTACCGGATGGGCCAGTTTCAGGAGTTCATTGGAGTATGCAAAATTGTATCCGGTTTGTTGCCGGATGCTGTTGAATACCTTGTCCAGCGTAATGTTTTTCCCGATGATTGTTATTCCCTGTGCTACAGCTGTGGCGCTTACCTGCAAACACAGGCCCAGTAACAGGATGCTTTTCAGTTTCATAACGCGTTTGATTTTGGAAATATACAGGCATAGCAAGCCCCTGCTTTTGAAAAGCGTGTGCAAATACATACATTTGTTTTGGTTAGATAATCAGGTCATCATTTTTCAGGTGCTGTGTTGTCCGGCTATATTATAAGGGGCGGTACCCGCGCCCCTTATTTATGCCTTATACGTGGAATCAGATCTGCATGTTATTAAGTTTAAGGTGAAACAATTATTTTTCTGTCGCGGGTAACGATGTGGATTTTACCTGCTTCCTGCAGGATGCCGAATACTTCTGAAATAGTGGCTTCGCGTGGAATAGAACCCGTAAAATGCCAGGAGATATCTCCCGTGATAATGATGTCGATATTATACCAGCGGGCTATTTCCCGCATAACGGATGGTATATCTGCATTGTTGAACCAGAAGAGATGGTTTTTCCAGGCAATGGCTTCCTGTATATCGGTGTTTTCTATCAGTTTTATCCCCTTCTGTTTATTTACCTGTGCCTGCTGCCCGGGTTTAAGCTGTAATGGCGTTCCGTTATATTCCACGCGTATGGAGCCTTCCAGTAAGGTGGTTTTTATTGCTGCTTCGTTGTTATATGCCATAATATTGAAACTGGTACCCAGCACTTCTACCTGTGTACCATTAACGGATACGCGAAAAATGTGCGCAGCGTCCTTAGCTACTTCGAAATAGGCTTCTCCTGTAAGTTCCACTTCCCTTTCCTGCCCATTAAAGGTGGCAGGGAAGCGGATGGAGGAACCAGCGTTCAGCCATACCCTGCTTCCATCCGACAGGGTGAGGGTATACTGCCCACCGGGGGGAGTGGTAAGTGTATTATAGGCGGTAGCAGTATTACCCTGCGTTGCCTGGTAGCTAAGGCTGTTGCTGTCTGATTTTAGTATCTGTGTGTTGCCCTGGCGTGCAATATTGCCGGTTCCGGCGCTGTCCAGGTTAATAGTAGTACCGTCGGCAAGGGTGAGGATGGCTTTATTACCGCCTGGTTTTATATCTTCCGGAATCTGTTGTCTGCTGGTCAGTTGTTCGTTAGTTGCATCTTTTCTGACAGAGAGATAAAGCAGGCCAAGACCAGTTATTACTACGGCGGCAGCGGCTGCCCGCCAGCTGAAAAGCCGGCTGCTTCTTTTCCTGCCTGGTGCTTCGTTTGCTATCAGGGAAGGCATAACAGCATTCCATTCTGCCGCAGTGAGCAATGGACTGGCATTTGCCGTTCCTTCCCATAAATTGGCGAGTGCTTCCCGGAGCTCTTCCGGGCCATTTCCTGCCAGTTCACAGAATTCTTCAAACTCTTCCATGCTAAGCTGGTCATCCAGGTAGCGATGAAAAAGGTATTGCATCCGTTTTTCGGAATCTTCCATATAGCTATTTTAAATGGTGGTACCTGACAGAAGACGTCAAAAAAAGAAGGGTATACTAGTGGGTATGAAAAATTATTTTCCAAGCAGGAAAATGAGTGCTATGAGGTGATATTTTGAATTTAGCCCGGCACGTATCTGCCGGAGGGATACGGCCAGATGATTTCTGACAGTATGAGGAGAAATGTTCATGCGCTGTGCAATCTGTTCATAGGTTAGTCCCTGCTCGCGGCTCAGGCGGAACACCATCCTGCGCTGCGGCGGCATTTCTGCTACCAGCATCCGTATCGCTTTCAACACTTCCTCTTTCAGCAATGCCTGATCCGCGGATAGCCCTGTTTGCCGCTCATACATGATATTCCAGAGCGCTGTTTGCCGCTCGCGGTTCCGCTGCAACTGCCTGAAAAAATCCAGCGACTTGTTACGCGCAATATGAAAAAGGAAGGCCTCAAAATGATCCAGCTCCGGCAATGTTGCTCTGTTCTGCCAGATCTTAAGAAAAGTATCCAGCACCAGTTCTTCCGATGCTTCCCTGTCTTTCGTAACACTAAACAGATACGCAAACAGTCGATCCCTGTATCGCTCAAACAATTCGTTGAACGCCTGTTGGTCTGCGCCTGCTATCTGAAGCAATAGTTCACTATCAGGATATCTTGCAGAAGCCATCATTTAGAACATGGAATTTTTCATCATCGTTAATTAGATATTGGTGACCTTAACGTACGCACATGACTTGTAACAGATACGGGACTATTTCAACAAGATAGGAATTATTTCCGAAAAGTAGTAGCTATATGGCGCTTAAAAAACTACGAGCTATTGATATATTGCACATTCTTTTAATGGCAGTGAGAATGGCTGCTTTATTGTTCAGACATTTATATTCTTTAGAAAGTTTAATTATTGCCCGAAATAAAAAAAACAGCGAGCGCACTACTTGTGTCGGTAGTGCGCCCGCTGTTTTTGTTGATTGATGCCATCATTCAGCTCATTGCCGAGAAAATGATTTCGACATCAGATTTTAATTTTTCATCATTCAGGTTGTAAATATTGTGCATAAGAATACCCCTCAGCACCACCATCTGTACGAATCAGCCACCATTGCTCATTCATTTTACTGATGAGTGTAACAATTTCACCATGTGCGGCTTTTCCAACAATTGGCTGATCTGTTCCCGGCCCTTTACGAATATTGAGATTGGTTGATTCAGTGACTACTTTCACTTTTGCCCCGGCAACTGCGGTAGCAACCTGAATATCCATTACAACGTCTCCGGAAAGGAAATTCGGATCTATCTGCCCGTAGATGTTCCAGAGTTTATCTTTAACATCGCCGCTGGGAGCAGTGCCATTAATATGCAATACTCCATCCAGTTCCGCCACCTGCAGATCTGGAACGCCAGATGCATTTGCTGTATCCAGCAGTTCTTTGTATTTATCCTGTAATGCCATAAATGTTCTAGTTTAAAGTGGAATGACTTATTTTACTTTCAGACCTTTTGCATCTACCTTTTTAGGGTGTAATGCATCTAATGCCATCTTTAAGGTTTTCCAACGATCTGCTTTCGCTTCGCCGGTAACCGTTAATACGCCATC
Source organism: Chitinophaga qingshengii (assembly GCF_014529935.1). Classification (GTDB taxonomy): domain Bacteria; phylum Bacteroidota; class Bacteroidia; order Chitinophagales; family Chitinophagaceae; genus Chitinophaga; species Chitinophaga qingshengii. The sequence goes on along the minus strand of NZ_JACVFC010000001.1, from coordinate 733,675 downwards.
TTTTACGTCTACTGTTACGCCGGGGAAATCTTTCACTACAGCAGCTACGGCTGTTTTGAGTGAATCGTCTGCTGTTACTGCTACAGGGGCCGCAGGCGGAGCAGGAGGCGTAACCGTGATGTTATTAACCACGCTCTTAACATCTTTTACAGCCTTAACTGCTGTTTCAGCAGCTGTTTTTTCTGCCTCGGTACTTACGGTGCCAGATAATGTTACTACCCCTTCTTTTACATCGGCAGTTACTCCCGGAATAGTTTGAACTGCGGTAGTGGCAGTTTTCATGATTTCCGAATCTTTCGGTTTGCTCTTACAAGCAATCATGAAAAATAACCCCATTGCCATGATGGAAGTCGTCAGATACCTTAGTTTCATAGTTTCTACAGTTTTAAAGTTGATAAATTTCGTTAAAAGATAAGTATCTTTTTTCATATTGCAATATAACTGCAGTCAATTACTTATGATTTAACATTAAAAATGTTATGAATAGCCGGATGATGCATGCAGAGTATTAATGCGGGGATGGACCGGGATTCAAATCACTATAGTTGTTACATCGGTTCCGGGGCCGGTTGAATGACCTTGGCCGGCGTTGATAATTTTTCTTTCCGGAAAAAAAACTATTATCTTTAGCCCCCTTAACCTCTGTCACCTTGAAAACACAACCCTTACGCCGGAAAAAAGATTGTCTGAACTGCGGAAATGATGTACCTAACAGATTCTGCGGCTATTGCGGACAAGAAAATGTCGTTCCTCATGAAACTTTCGGTCACCTTGTAAAACACTTTGTCGCCGATATTTTTCATTATGATTCCCAGTTTTTGCTGACTTTAAAATATCTCTTTACCAGACCAGGCTTTCTTTCCCGCGAATACCGTGAAGGCAGGCGGGTACGATATGTAAATCCTATCAAACTATATGTTTTCACGTCGTTCATATTTTTCTTTATCTATTTAGCCGGGTTATCTCATCCGGACAGACATGCAGAACCACATAATGCCGAAGATAGCAAGGAAGCTGTTCGACTGGGTTACTTCGATGAACTGGTGATACAGGAAAAAAAGCTCGATGCCGGGGTCAAAAGAAACGACCCGGCGGCTATCAGAAATCTTCACCTGCTGGAAAAGATAGCAGCATCAACATCAACGGAAGAATTCGATGATGTATATCGCCAACTTCCCGATTCACTGAAATTTTCTCTCCTGACGAGATTAGTTGTCCGGGCTGAAGCGGGTTCCTTGAAACACTATCGTTCCAATGAAGAAAGGGTGCGGTATTATGAGGAAAAGTACTACCATAATTTCCCTAAAATAATGCTCTTGTGTCTGCCTTTATTTGCTTACTTTCTGAAGCTGCTTTATTTCAGGAATAAACAATGGCTTTATGCTGATCATGCCATTTTTACATTACACATCCATGTCTTTGCATTCATACTGTTGTCGGTGATGCTACCCCTGATGCGATACTTCCATCATCCTTTGTTATTCTATAAAATATTCTCCTGTATTGTTGCAGGTTATCTGATTATTGCGCTGCGTAAGAATTATGGGCAGTCTATCCTGATATCTGGTATAAAAGGAGTAACGCTATATGCCGGCTATTTAACTCTTCTGTGGGCAGTATTGATGATCGTAAACTTGTTATTAGCCACATATTCTGCGTACTTTTAGGGAACGGGGGCTAAAAGCCCGCCGCTTTACCATATCGTTAAAACGCAAATTGCTGTAAACAAGATGAAGAAAATAGGGTTTTTATCATTCGGACATTGGGCCAACCATCCGGGTTATGCCACCCGTACAGCCGGGGACACGCTGCTGCAGTCTATTGATCTGGCTGTTGCTGCTGAAGAAATAGGGCTGGACGGCGCTTATTTCAGGGTGCATCACTTTGCGGCTCAATTAGGTTCCCCATTTCCTTTGCTGTCGGCCATTGGCGCCAAAACCAGCAAGATAGAAATTGGTACCGGCGTGATTGACATGCGTTATGAAAATCCACTGTATATGGTGGAAGATGCCGGCGCTGCTGATTTAATTTCAGAGGGGCGGTTACAATTAGGTGTCAGCAGAGGTTCACCGGAACAGGTCATCGATGGGTGGCGTTATTTCGGTTATGAGCCTAAAGAAGGAGAAAGTGAACAGGATATGGGCCGCCGTAAAACGCTGGAATTCCTGGATAAGCTGAATGGAGTGGGCTTTGCAACACCCAATCCGAATCCTATGTTTCCCAATCCCCCCGGACTGCTGCGTTTGGAACCATACTCCGCTGGATTACGGGAGCGTATCTGGTGGGGAGCCGCCTCCAATGCAACCGCCGTTTGGGCAGCTGAAAACGGTATGCACCTCCAGAGCTCTACCCTGAAGTTTGATGAAAGTGGTAAACCTTTCCACGTACAACAGGCCGAACAGATCCGGTTGTATAAGGAGGCCTGGAAGAAAGCAGGTCACCAGCGCGAAGCCAGGGTATCCGTGAGCCGGTCTATTTTCGCATTGGTCACCGATGAGGACCGTCAGATCTTCGGCCGGGACGGAAAAAGCCGTGATCAGCTCGGCATGATCGAACCAGGTAAACGAGCCATTTTCGGAAGGAGTTATGCTGCGGAACCAGATCAACTCATCAGGGAATTGGCGGAAGACGAAGCTATCCAGGAAGCAGACACGGTACTGCTAACCATACCTAATACATTGGGCGTTGCGTACAATGTGCATTTGCTGTCTTCTATTCTAAAATATGTTGCACCAGGGTTAGGTTGGCGTTAGCCTTCTGCCAATTGTCTTAGTGTATAGGCGTCATATGGCAAATCATATGTCTTGAATACCTCCATCAGATTGACAAAGCCCGGATTCTTTGTAACCACCGCTGCAGCTGCCAGTAAGGTGCTCTTTCTGATGGGGGTTAGCTCATCTAACGCCGTTTCATTATCGAACAACACCGCGAATATGATTTGCAGGTAACTGACCTGATTCAACGGGGACATCGCAGGCAGTGTATCGATGATGGATTCTATTTCCTTTTCCAGCATGTCAGGTCTGGCGTTACTCAGCACTACTAAAATATATTCATGTACGTTATTGAAGTCACCGATGAAGGGGGCCATGTTACCGAAGTCTTCATCGAGTGATTCATGACGGGCCAATGCATGCAATAATTCTGTCAGCCAGGTCTCCTGGGCTGTTGTCCTGGTGAGTAGTACCAACTGAGCGGCCATCACAAAACGAACGAATGGATCTGCTTCAGTGGGAAGGGCCGTGGCGTATGTGGTGAGAAGTTTGTCGCTTTGGTTTCTGATGACATAGAAATCCGTCAGTAAAAAAATAGCGTACCCCCTCGTGGTACTGTTGTACCCCGTGTTTTTCCATTCGTTGAGCAGGAATTGTTCGGTAGCGTTTTTACCAGTGTAAACCAGTATGTATTTCGCCATAGATGCAATGTCGGCATCATCACTCGCTGCCCACTGCAGCAGCATTGGCTCCAATGGCGCTATTACCCCGATCATCTCCGTATATAAATCCGCTTGCTCATGGATATAATTTAAGCCGAGGATGATATATAGAAATTTCCCCAATCGCAGTTGTACTGCAGGTAGGTGTTGATAGTGGGGGATCATGCGTGCCAGAATTTCAGCTACTTTGTATGTGGATGTATACACAGCGCCTTGTTGTTCAATCTCCGCCCAGAGTAGGTTGCCTGCTATATTGGCTACGGCTTCATCTTCCGAAAGCATGCCATTGATACCGGTGGGTAGCCCGGCGCCGCCATCACTATGGTAGGTGTCGATGGTTTGCCAATCAATAGTATCCAGTTCTTTTTGCAGGTGTACGGGTACTTCCAGTGTATGCAGTTTAAGTTTTGCATTCAGCTCATTGTAGTGGCGGTTGAACAGGATTACTGCACTTTCCCAATCAGTGCGGGCGGTATTTACATCATAACCACCCCAGGATGGAATAAAAACATCCCATCTTGTCAGCTGGAAATGATCATCCAGTTCTTCCGACACCGTAAATTGTTGTATTGTTTGTCCTGTGGAGTCATCGTATAGGCGCCAGGTGCCAGTGCTATCACCATTATTGGTGAGATCAATGAGTATGCTGCCGCCGGAAGCATAATAGACGGCCCTTTCCGGGAGGCTGCCTTTATCGGGGGAGAGATGTCCTTCGCAAATCAGTTTGCCGTTAAAATATCTTCGCTTATGAATGGGAGAGCGCTCTTCCCGGCGTATGGAGTATAGTTCCTGTCCTGTTTTATTAAAGTACGTGTTGGTCACATCTTTTTCCTTGTTGCGATGGAGTTTGTGGATTTTTACTACCGGTGAAGCCATACCGCTGTAATAGAAAAAGCTCTCGGATTTTGCCGGATCTTCTTTATCATACAGATAGGAACTGCTTAACGTGCCGGATTCATACCGATAGTCTTCCAGTACCCGGCCGGAAGTGCTGTAAAGTCTTTGTGCGACCGGATTACCGGCCAGATCCCATTCGAAATATTCACCGACATAATTAGCGATACGGGTATCGACGCTACCCATTACCCAGTTGGTGGCGGCATAAGGCGCTCTCATGAAATGTGCGCGTGCAGGCACATTGTCGGGTCTTGCAGGCAATGGGGCTCCATCAGAACTCACTGCATTACCTTCTCTGTCGAAGTAGCGCTGGGCATTGTATATAAATTCATCTACATAGTCAAATTCCGCTATCCACACATTATCGCCATTGTTGGGAGGAAAATATTCAGGAGTAGGATGATCACATTTTATCAGGCGGAGAGGGCCAATATATTTATCCCCGCCATACCATTCCCCATTTTGCGCCACCGTACCATCGGGGTGAAAACGTTGGGTGGGGTAGGGAGGGGTTCCATCCCGGTAGTCAATGGTAACCCAGTGGTAGCCTTCTATATGCCATATATCCCAACGGCCGATACGTTGGTTGTTTTCATTGGTTTCGCCAAACAACCATTCTTTATCTGCTTCATTATAGATGGCGCCTTCAGGTACGGTAACGGGTCTTTCCATTGTTTTGATGGTAGGGTTTTGGGGCTGCAAGATATTATTTTTTTTCTGGTTTAATGAAAAGTATAACCGTTGATAGATAGGTATTTCTTTGAAATAACCACGACTTCATCTGGCATTGCCGGATGAAGTCGTGGTTAATCATCTACTGATGTAATCCCTTTCCCTTTAAATACCGCAGCAGTTGCTCCGGTAGATCCGTCTGGATAACATTGGCTACCTTATACTTTGACAGTAACAAGTCAAACCCTGTATTTTCGGTTTTTCTTTCCATGTCGTCAAAATCGCCCAAAGCGTTGATCCATACCCGTGATCCTGCCGAGCGGATATCGTTCATGACCTTTTCTGTAAAGGACTCATCTACATGAATAACGGGGAACTTACCCATAGCCAGTATGGTAGCCGTTTCTGCAGCGTCATGCGCTCGGGGCATAATGGGTATTTGTTTATCGATGCTTTGCAGAGCCGGTATCTGTTGAGGATCATAAAGGAAGAACAGCACCTGTTTGGCCGTGCCGGTAGCTTGTATCTCCCCGCACGCCTGCCGGGCGGCTCCGGGCTCTTCTGCCTTGAAGTCAATGTCTATCATGATCTTCCCTTTGGCCAGCAGCAAGGCATCTTTGAAAGTGGGTATTTTTTCGGTGGTGGGTTGCCCGTTATGCAGCAGGGGGAATTGTTGCAGTTCTGCGTAGGTATAGCTGTTCACTTTCCCTTTGCGGCCGGTAGTACGGGTGATGGTTTTATCGTGCATGAGTACCAGTACGCTGTCTTTGGTCAGCCGTACATCAATTTCCGCGATGTCGATACCCTGGCGGATCGCTTCTTTGAGCGCAGCCAGGGAGTTTTCCGGGTAGCGGGTGTGTGCAGCGCGGTGAGCGGCTACCAGGATGCGGTTGGGATGCTGGTGGAAGTCTTCCAGAATACGATCAATTGTTTGTGCGTGGAGAGATCCCCAGGTAGCGCACAACATCAGTACAATAAAAAAACAGCGTTTCATTCATGCGTATTTTTAAGTTAAAAATATCCGTTGTTCTGTGGGAATTTAACGGTGGAGAGGTCTATCTGCGCCTGTGGAATAGGGCGTAATATATGATAGTCCTTTATGTTCACCGCATTAGGATTGTATTTTCTCACTCTTTCTATTAGTTTGCCGGTGCGGACAAGGTCCATCCAGCGCATGCTTTCACCCCCCAGTTCCCTTGCACGCTCATCGAGCAGCTGGTCTATATTCAGTTGAGCGGTGGTGATGTCCGGCAACTGTTTTCCTGGTTTGGCCGCTCTTGCTCTAACGGCGTTGAAGTAGGGTAGCGCCTCATCGGGTTTTCCTGCCAGTACGAGTGCTTCGGCAGCCAGCAGGTAGGTTTCTGAAAGACGGAATACAAAAAAGTCGCGGAAACCATTGAGGGCTTGTACACTGGCGCGGGTGGGATCATCGTGTTTTTTGATGCCCCAGTGCATATTGTCGTTATTGGGTGCGGTCAGCGAGGTAACACCCGGTGAGATCTGCCACACTACGGTGTCGCCTATCTTTTTTCCGGGCGGCAGGGTAGCACTATTGTTGTAGGTCCAGGTATAACGGAAAGTGACGTCGAAGCGGGCGTCATTTTGATCAAACAGTTCCCTGAAAAACGCGGTAGGCCTGAACCGGGTATAAGGGCGTCCGCCTTGTTCCAGGTCGCGTTTCAGACCGGCGAACTGGTCATAGGCCGGGGTAAAGAAGGCGTGTCCCTGGTTACCGTCGTCGTTGAACAGGGCGTTGTTGATGTATTGTACGGCAAATACGATTTCTGTGTTTCGCTGATTGTTGTAGTCAAATACACCCCCATAAGTTTTTACCAGCTGATAGGGCCCTTCCTTAATCACTTTGATAGCGGCAGCGGCGGCGCCCTCATTGTCTTTCAGCAGCAGTTTGATTTTTGCCAGCTGGTGAAGGGCGGCGCCTTTGGTGATCCGTCCATAGTCCGGAGAGGTCCAGTTCAGCTGATCGGCAGCAAATTGGGTATCTTCCAGCATGCTTTTCCATATCTCTTCTTTCGGCGTTCTGCCGGCATCGGTTACCACGCCTTTGGTTTCATGGGCGGAATACACTACGTCGCCAAACTGCAGTGTCAGCCAGTAGTAATAATGCGCCCGCAGGAAGCGGGTTTCTGCTTTATACTGATTTTTGAGTTTGTCGTCCATAGGTACCTTGTCGATCCTGTCGAGAACGGTATTAGCGGCGTTGATACCGGCATAACAGTCGTTCCAGATAGCGTTGAGGTAATCATCAGCGGGATTGAGGGCGGCGGAATAGTCGTCCATGAATTTATATCCTCCGTCTTTTCCGTGCTGAAAAAGATCAGTACCCATGGTAGTGACGGTAAATCCTTTCTGGGAGCCGTATAGTCCTCTCAGTTTGTTATATACGCCGGTAACGCCGTTGGCGATGCCGGCGGGATTGCTGTATATGGCCTCCGGTACGGGTTTGTACAGATCCTTTTCCTCCAGGCTGCAGGAAGTGAACACGGAGCAGCCCAAGGTTATTACAGTAAGTATATGCAGCGGTTTATTGAATAACATAACCTGTTTTTTAAATCGTTAGAAAGCGGCATTAAGGCCGATGGCATACATTTTCACGGTAGGATACATGGCACGGGCGCCGTCTGATTCGAATTCCGGGTCTTGTCCTTTGTATCCGGTGATGGTAAATGGATTTTCGGCGCTTAAGGTGATTTTTATGCTTTTAATAGAGGCGCGTTGTAACCATAAAGGCGGTAACGAATAAGCAAGCGCCAGGTTTTTTACCCTGATGAAGCTGGCATCTTTGTAAGCCAGCGTGGAGCCCATGTACACGCTTTCCTGGTTTTTATCGGGACGGGGATTATCGTTGGTGGGATTTTCCGGCGTCCAGTAATTGACGTTGATATTATTGTACCTGCCAGCCAGACGGTTGTTGTTTTCGAACCACCTGGAATTGATCAGGTAATGTTGGCGGGTATTGATGATGATGTTTAACTCAAGACCTTTGTAGGAGAAACGGTTGGTCATACCACCGATCCAGCCGGGGAACTCGGAGCCGAGGATCATGCGGTCCTGATCACTGTATTGTTTATCGTTGTTTTTATCCAGCAGCTTTATCTGACCGGGTTTGGCGCCGTATTGTTTCGCCAGTTCCGCTTCACTGGTTTGCCAGATGCCTGTTTTCTGGTAGTCATAGAACACTTTGATGGGCCGACCAATAAACCACTGGTTGCCGACATCATCTTTTCCATCTCCATATAATTGTACAATTTCATTTTTGTTGGTAGAGAAGTTCAGGTCGGTGGTCCATTGAAAACCGTTGTCGTTATGGATGTTGACAGTTGACAGCGTGACTTCCCAGCCTCTGTTGCGGGTAGCCCCAATGTTTTGCAGTATTTCCGTATAGCCGGTACTGCCAGGGATACTTCTTCTCAGCAGGATATTTTTTGTATTGGAAATATAATGTTCAACGGTGGCAGTAATACGATCATTGAATAAACCGATATCGATTCCGGTATTCAGCGAAGTAGTGGATTCCCATTTGAGATTAGGATTAGCGATGGTAGCGGGTTGGAAGCCGTTCATACCTGTTTCTCCGAAAGCATAGCTGCTTTTTTTAAGCGTGCTGAAAGTACCATAGGGCAGAATGCCGTTAAAGCCGGTGCTTCCATAGCTAAGCCGCAGTTTTAAGTTGTTGATGCTGCGCAGGGACCGCATAAATGGCTCTGCATCTACACGCCAGGCAACGGCAGCGGAAGGGAAGTACCCCCATTTATGACCGGGGGCAAAAACGGAGGACCCATCTGCTCTGCCGGTAATGGTAAAGAGGTAGCGGTTTTTATAGTCGTAGTTGACGCGGGCCATATAAGACAGCAACAATGACTTACGATAATCGCTGGTGATACCGGTTACTTCGCCTGCTGTCTCCAGGTTGTGATAGCTTTGGGACTCGTAGGGCAGTTTATTGGCCTTGATAGCGGAGCTGTTGATGGTTTGCTGCTGGGAGCTTTGCAGCAGGGTGACGCCCAGGCGTTGCGACTTTGACAGCTGTCTGGTGTATTTTAATATATTCTCTACCGTTATAGAAAACATATCTGTATTACTGGAGCCGGCGCTGGCATTGCCGCCCTGGTTATCGTCCGTTTCGCTGCCTTTAAAATAGCCCTCTTTCGATGCTTCCATTTCCGGTCCTATGTTCAGCCGGTAAGTAAGGTCTTTGTAGATATCCCATTCACCATACATACTGGCGAATACCCGTGTTTTATAACGCTGGTTGATCGTGTTTTGAATGACGGAGAGCGGGTTTACGCGTTGGCCTTCATCGTTATTGGGACGGAAAAGCAGTTTGCCGGTGCTGTCGTAGGGAATACCGAGTGGGTTTAAACGTAAGGCGTTATCAAATACCGTATTATCCGTTACATTCTGGGTAGACATGCTGGCCAGTGTGGATACGCCCATGCGTATACGGTTGTTCACCTGGTGGTCGAGATTGATGCGTAGGGCGCCCCGTGTAAAGTCTGTTTTATCTACGATGCCTTTTTCTTTGAAATAATTAAAGGAAACCGCAAACTGTGTTTTTTCCTTACCACCGGTCAATGACAATTGGTGATTTTGTTTAGCGCCATGGTGATAGATAAGGTCCTGCCAGTCGGTAGACCTGCCCATGGCGAGTGACCGCAGGGCAATATCATCGAAAAGGGTGGCATCATTGGGGTAGTTGTTATTAGCATCGGCAGTTCTGGCTGCTTCCCGGCGTAGTTGGGCGAACTGCGTACCGTTCATCAGGTCCAGTTTTTTGGTGATGGCTGTCACGCCGTAGTAAGCATCGTAGGCAACGTTTGTTTTGCCTGCTTTCCCTCTTTTGGTGGTGATAATTAATACGCCATTCGCTGCGCGGGAGCCATAGATAGCGGTGGAAGAGGCATCTTTCAACACTTCCACGGAGGCAATATCATTAGGGTTGATTTCATTGAAACCGCCTACCATGGGGATGCCGTCCAATACGATCAAAGGACTGTTATCATTTTTGATGGACCGTTGTCCGCGCAGGAGGATATTAGCGCCGGCGCCGGGTTCATTGCCGCTGCTGAATACATCCAGGCCGGCTACTTTGCCCTTCAGCGCTTGTGCGGCATTGGTAGTGGGCTGCTCCGCTATTTCGCTTCCTTTTACAGAAGAAATGGCGCCGGTGATATCCCGTTTCTTTTGGGTACCGTATCCTACCACTACTACTTCCTCCAGGCCTTTTACATTTTCCTGTAGTATGATAGTGGGCAGCTGATGGGTAACAATGGTTACTTCCTTACGCATATAGCCCGACATAGAAAAGAGCAGGATATCGCCGGCAGCGGCATCTACGGAGAAGGCGCCTTCACTGTTGGTGATATCACCCCGGTTAGCGTTTTTAACGGCAACGGTTACACCGGGTAAAGGCATCCCTTTTTCATCGGTGACTTTCCCCTTTATTTTTTGTGCCGGGGCGATGGAAGGGGTAGCCGGAGCTGGTGCTGTGGGTGTTTTTTCCAGGATGATAATTTTGTTGTTTTGTATTTTATAGGTCAGGCTGGTATTACGTAGCAATTCCTGGAGGGTCCAGGCGACTGTTTTTTGCCTGGCGTGCAGGGAGGTTGTTTGGTAGGGTGCAATCAACTGTTCATTATACACAAACAGATAATGCGTTTGCTGTTGGATAACAGCAAACGCTTCTTTTAGTGATTGTCCGGAAAAAGCGTAATCGATGGTTTCCCCGCCAGTGTGTGATTGGCCCTGGGAAACGGCACCCGGCAACAGCTGCGAACAGATGAGTATAAGGATAAATAGTCTGTGGCCTGCTTTCCTGCGTTGTTGCAGTAGGGACACAACAATTCTGGTATAAATTTTCATACCTTTATACGGGTTTTAATAATTGATTTAATCGTTAATAGAATCCAGGGAGAAAGATCAATAAGTGATTGGCGTTACGCATTGATCTTTTCTTTTGAACGGCCGGTAGGGACATCCTTACCGGCTTTTTGCTGACCTTATGTGACAGGCATAGGCATATATTTTAGTGTGTTTGTTTACGAAGCATAATATGCTGACCATGGATGGAATAGGTTAGTTTGTTGGCCAGGCACAGCATATCCAGTATGGAGGATAAAGAATCCGCTGTCTCAATACCGGCGGTAATCCTATAGGCTCCCAGGCTGCTGTCGGCAAAGGAAATTTGTTTATTGTACCTGTTTTGGAGCAGTAAAGCGATTATGTCCAGTCTTTCATTGTTAAAGAGCAATTTGCCGGTTGTCCAGCTGTTTACCGTTGTTCCATCTACCCTGGTTTTGCTGAATGCGGGAGAACCGGTATTGATGGTTACCTGTTCATCAGGGAGCACTACGACTTCCTCTCCGGCAGGTTGGTCGCCCTGAACGGCTACCTTACCCTGTTGAACGGTTACCTGGAGCAAAGCCAGTTGCGGATAATTCCGCACATTAAACACCGTGCCCAGTACCCGTGTGTTCACATGACCTGATTTTACGATGAACGGGTGTGCCGGGTCCTGTTTTACATCCAGGCATATTTCGCCTGACAACAATTCTATCTTTCTCTCGGCGCCTGTGAAATGAGCGGGGTACCGCAGTTTACCGCCTGCGTTTAGCCATACCCGTGTGCCATCATCGAGTACCAGCTGCTGCGTAGAGGAAGCAAATACTTCCTGCCAGTTTTCCCTGACCGGCCGGCGCAGCCACATCAGCGTGCCTATGCCTGCTATCAGCAACAGGGATGCCGCTATTTTCAGCAGGGTATACCGGTGCATGGTGACTCGTTTGGCAGACGGGGATGTTTGTTGCTGTACCTGTCGCCATATCGTTTTTTCCAGCTGATCAAAAGGGAGACCGGTGGTATCCGCTTTACTGTTATCGCTTTCCTGCTGATACCACTGTTCTATCAATAGCTGTTCTTCCGGTGTACATTTTCCGGCTACATATTTTTTCAGTAGCTTTTTCATGTCATGCATGGGCATATTAAAAGGCATGTACCTTTTCTATAAGACAGTTGGAATTAAAAAGGGGGGTAGAGGCCGGCGAAATTATTTTGACATTAACAGAAAAAGGAGAAATGGGCCATTTTATGCCGGAGGGTACGGATAGCGTTACTGATCTGCTTCTTAACGGTTTCCTGCGACAGTTGCAGCTGCTGGGCTATTTCTTTATGGGTAAGTGCCGATTTCCGGCTTAGCTCAAATACTTCCCTCATTTTGGCAGGCAGTGCGCGGATTTCCCGCTCCATACGGGCGGCGATTTCTTTTTCAGTAATGTATTGCAGGGAATTATTATCGGCAGCGGAGAGGGATTGTTTCAGGGAGGACAGGTGGTGACGGTAGGTCCGTTTGGAAGCCAGCATATTCAGTACCCTGTTTCGCGTGGCTACATACAGGTAAGCGGCTAATGCGCCGGAAAGCTCGATGTCAGCGGCTTTAGTCCAGAGTGCGGTGAATACTTCCTGCACGATATCCTGTGCATCTTCTTCGTGTATTAATATACGGTATGCCTGGAGATAAAGCACTCCCCAGAATCTTTTATAGAGTACTTCAAACGCAGCGGTATTGCCCTGCCGGAACTGTTCCAACAGTACTTCGTCAGTAAAGTTATCGAGCTGGTCGGTATAAGTAGATTGGTGCATACAGGCCTTTTTAAGGCAGACTGGCTGTCTGACATACCGCTCAAAATTAAGACGACGGGCAGACATTGTATATTAAATAATTGTAAGCAGTCGCCCTGCGGATAGAACATGGAATATGTAAATAAATATAGTCATTCTAACCCAAAAAGAAAACGGTGGATGCAGGTCCCTCTTTTATAAGGAAAGTAATTATATTTGGTTCTACATCTTGTCCATTCCATTATTCCCTATGTCCGGAAGTAAGACCTTTAAAACCTCCGCAATAAAAAGACTTAAGCTGATCCTGGTTTTTTACCGGCGATTGCTGTTGCCCATGATGCTCCTTACTGGCATCAGTTGTTATTTGTTATGGAAGATAGGGATAGGGACTATATTGACCCCGCTCATTTGGTTTAAGTTGCTCAGTAATGCTGTGATCTTTTATTTGTTGAGAGAGTACAAGCGAAATGAACACTATTTCTTTTATAATCTTCATCTTAGCCCGTTTTTATTAGGTATTGGGATATTTGTTTTCGACATGGTCCTTTTCAGCATCCTGGTTTTCATTACGGCTAAACTGGCACAATCATGATGAATACACTGGAGCTGGAGAGCGTACGATATGAGATCAACGGAAGAAAGATCCTGTCGGATGTATACCTGAAGATGGAAACAGGAAAGGTAACCGCATTAGCGGGACGGAATGGGGAAGGTAAAACCAGCTTATTCAGGATTATGTATGGCACCTTAGTTCCGGAAACGGGCGCTGTTTTTTCAAATAAGGTACGTTTATCTAAGCAGGCTTATAAAATCGAAGGCCTGATCAGTTTTCTGCCGCAGGTTTCCTTTATTCCCGGTTATCTTCGCATAGCCGCGGTATTTAATCTCTTTTCCGTGCCGATGGATGATTTGTTGGCCTTTTTTCCGGAGTTCAGATATCGGGAGAAACAGCGATTCGGGGATTTGTCGGGTGGTGAGCAGCGGTTGCTGGAGGCTTTCCTGGTGATTAAGGCGCCCACATTGTTTACGATACTGGATGAACCTTTTACGCACCTGATGCCGGTTCATGTTGAGCGGTTAATGGAAGTTATTACCGCTGAAAAGCAGCGTAAAGGTTTTTTGATAGCCGATCATCAGCTGCAGCAGGTGTTGGCGTTGAGTGACAGTTTTTATTATCTGCGGGCGGGTATTGTTACCCAGACTGATGCAGCGATATTAGTGGATACTTTTGGGATGTATCGATAGTAAGAAGTTTTATTCCAGGTTAATTTAGCATATATTTTTGTGAAAAAAATATGAGGAAATGTTGTGCACTATACTTAATATTGTTTTAATCCCACCATCTATCTAACCTAAAAATATGTCAACCAATTTCTAAACATGGGGTTAAAATGTATCGATAATGAGCAGCAAATACTGGAGCAGATTGCTGGTGGCAATGAAGAAGCATTTTCCAAACTATTTCATGGTTATCTGAATCAAGCCGCCAGAATTGTTTTCTCCCTGGTAGGTTCAAAGGAACAAACAGAGGAAATTATGCAGGACCTGTTTGTGAAACTTTGGAAAAACAGGTTGCAGCTCATTCATATCAAGGAGTTTAATGCCTACTTTTTTATCCTGCTGCGTAACCACACCTTGAATCATTTAATGAAGATGGTGGCGGAAAGGAAGCGGCAACAAGCATATGTGAAGTTCGTTACCAGCGAAGAACAGCCGGAAAGCCCCCAACCGGATGGCCGTCTGGATATACTCGACAAAGCCATTGATGCTTTACCCGTACAACAAAAAACCGTTTTTTTACTCCGTTCGCAGGGATACAGAAATCCCGAAATCGCCCTCCGTATGAACCTATCCACCGATTCTGTAAAAAAATATAACCAACTGGCGATTAAGTCTATTCATCGTTTTATGAAGGTGCATGTCAGTGTTTCCCTGGCAATCCTCGCCACCCGTTTTTTGAATTAAAAAAAATTTTTGGCCTGCATATCTCCTTTTTTACCCCTTCCACTGTCTTATATATCAGATACACTTAAGTAACGGTATATGCAGGACCAAAGGAGGTTAAATTTCCTGACGCAAAAAGTGATAGCCAACAATATCACAGAAGAGGAAAGAACGGAATTATTGCGACTACTGGCAGACCCTGGAGCCAACCAGGTATATGAAGAGCTGTTCAACGAACTGGCAAACCGGGACAGCGGGCCGGAAAATCTATTCTCCGAACAGGAGGCCACCGCTTTATGGGGCAGGGTCCAGACAGAAAACACGAAAAAAACATTCCGGTTGAAAGCTGTGCTGGCATGGTCGGCTGCGGCTAGTATAGCTGCTGTATCTTTTTTATCCTATAACTTTCTCGTGAAGGATGCGGAGCCAGGGACCACCATTGTCAAAACGGAAAAACATATCGATGAAGCGCCTTTCATCCAATCCCCAGCAGCAGTAACGCTTACTTTATCTGATGGTAAGCAGGTTACGCTTGACAGCAGCGGCCGCTCCCAGGTATTTACACAACCGGGAGCCCATGCGGTTAACAACAACACAGGCGTGCTCGTGTATGAAGAAGGAAAGGGGGTGCCCGCTACACCGGTCATTACTTTTAACACCCTCAGCACGCCAAGAGGTAAAACATATAAAGTGGTGTTGCCGGATGGCAGCCGGGTTTGGTTGAATGCCGCTTCTGCTCTGCATTACCCGACGTTGTTTTCCGGAAAGGAGCGTAAGGTAGAGCTAACCGGAGAGGCCTATTTTGATATCGTCAAAGATGCCGGAAAACCATTTGTCGTAGTAGCGGGAAAACAGTCCATCGCCGTATTGGGAACGGCCTTTAACGTAAAGGCATATACGGACGAAGCCTATATCAGCACCACCCTGGTGGAGGGTAGCATTAAAGTAGATCCGGGAAATAGCGCCAGGGCCCAATTGCTCCAGCCCGGAGAGCAGGCCACTCTGGAGCATAACCAGCTGCAGGTTAGAAGTGTGGATATACAACAGGAAATTTCCTGGAAATCAGATTTGTTTCATTTCTCCAATACAGACCTACAGGTAGTAGCTCACCAGTTACAGCGCTGGTATGATATCGAGGTGGATTTTTCGACGTTGCCATCCAAAAAGCTATATGGGCAGTTGCCCAGGAGTACGCCGCTCCCACAGTTGTTACGCGCCATTGAAAAAACAAGTAATATAAAATTAGAACTAGTGAACAATCGGTTATTAGCCGTCGAATAGCGGGAATTATCAACCAACAATCTTTTCTTACCTAAAATCAACAGTTATGAGAATTTTACGTGGCCGCACCGGCGGCCATTGGAGGCGTTATGCTTGCTGCATAATGCTAATGACCTCGCATTTTCTGGCAACTGCAGCCGCCTATGCCCAACAGGTCAGCTTAAAATTTACCGGCGCCAAATTGGAACAGGTACTGGAGTCAATCAGGTCCCAGACAGGCTATGCGTTTATTTTTGATGCGGGCTATGCGAAAAATGCATTACCGGTAACCGTGAATCTCCGGAATGAACCCCTGCAAAATGCCCTGGAAGAAGTCTTTAAAGGTCAACCATTTACTTTTGAAGTGAATGACAAAATTGTTACGGTAACAGCGCGACCTAAGCCCATTCAGTCACTGGTTACACTTTCGGGAAAAATCCTCGGTCCCGATAACCAGCCTATCATCGGCGCTACTATCGTGGTACAGGGCTCTAAGCGGGGCGCTTCTGCTGATCAGAACGGCAATTTTACATTGACCAACGTTCCGGAAGATGCCAACATCGTCATTACCTCTATCGGTTTCAATTCC
Organism: Chitinophaga qingshengii; assembly: GCF_014529935.1. Taxonomy (GTDB): domain Bacteria; phylum Bacteroidota; class Bacteroidia; order Chitinophagales; family Chitinophagaceae; genus Chitinophaga; species Chitinophaga qingshengii. The sequence continues at coordinate 717,242 of NZ_JACVFC010000001.1, read as the reverse complement.
CTGTCACTGCACCTGAACAATGGTGTGTTAACCACCGCAAAAGAATTCAGGGGCCAACTCGTCAAAAATAATTTACAAAACCTCCTGATCGTATTACAGCCTTCTTCCTCACAACTGCAGGAAGTGAATGTAACGGTGGGATATGGTACCCAGAAAAGAAGAGAGACGACAGCCGCCATCTCTACCATCAAAGGATCGCAACTGCAGAATAAACCTGCCGGTTCAATCGAAGGATTGCTGCAGGGGCTTGCTCCCGGACTGGTGGTACAAAATAATTCCGGTATGCCCGGCGGAAGAAGTATGGTGCAAATAAGAGGACTGGCATCGTTTTCCAACTCCGCTAACTCCAACGTAGTGAGTACGCCGCTCTTTATTATTGACGGCGTGCCGTTGGAGCAGGATGTATTTAATCCCTCAGATCCCCGTCAGGCTATTACCAGCGTATTGGCTGGATTTAGCCCGTTCGACCTGGAGTCGGTGGATGTATTGAAAGATGCTTCCGCTACGGCTATATATGGTTCCAGAGGCGCCAATGGTGTTATTATCATCAATACCAAGCGCGGTAGAATAGGAAAGCCGATCGTTACCCTGAATAGCCAGTATGGGTTGAGTCTTTATCCTGCCTTGCGTAAAACATTAGGTGGTAAAGCCGAACGGGATTTTAAAATCGATTTGTATAACAAGTATAAGTCATCCAAGGTAGGGGGCGGATCTACAGACATGCCGATTGAACTGACAGACAGCCTGAATAGTTTCTACAACAACTCTACGGACTGGCAAAGGCTGTATTTCCGCGATGCAGATCTGAAGAATGTGAACCTGAGTGTGAGCGGAGCTTCGGAAAATGCGAGCTACCGGCTGGGTGTTGACTACTATAATGAGAAAGGGATTGTGTTAGGGTCCGGTTTTACCCGTTTTGCCCTGACCTATAACGGGGTATTCAAACCCAGTTCCAAATTAACGATTACCGGCCGTGCTAACCTTAGCCAAACGGACGCCAGCCAGAAAAGAGGGGATACATATAATGCTGCCGTGGTAGGCAACAACTTTTCCTCTTCTTTCCGGCCAGGTCCCAACAGTGGTTTCTTTGACAGTTTCCTGGAATCCTATAAGAAAGGCGTAAACCTCGATCTGACACGGAGGGTGCTGGCCCAAATGGAAGTGAGCTACGATGTATTTAAGTTCCTGAATATTACGTCCAGGGCTTCCGGCAACTATGAGTTTTACCGCACGCGTTCTTTTGAACCTTCTGCCACCCGTAACGATAAGATGGCGGCAGCATCTTATTATTCACAGGAAAAAGTGAACCTGCTGAGCGAAACTTTTTTAAGACTGTATCACACCTTCAACGAAAAACACAATTTTGACCTGGTACTCGGTAATACCATCAACACCAGCGAAAAGAACAACATCTTTGGGTCGGCCTTTGGAGGTCCCAGCGATGCACAACAGGTAATACTGGGGTATCCGCAGGCCAACCTGAAACTGGAAACGCATAATATCCGGTATGGATTACTTTCCTACTATTCCCGGTTATCCTACAACTTCAACAAAAAATACCTGTTGCAGGGCGTGATGCGTGCAGATGCTTCTTCCAAGTTTGGTAAGGATAACCAGTGGGGATACTTCCCTTCATTGTCCGCAGGATGGGTGTTTACGGAAGAGAAGTTTGTGCGCCGTAACATAGGCCGTTGGCTTAATTTCGGTAAAATCCGGGTAAGCAGCGGTAAATCAGGATCGCAGTATGAAGACGATTACCTGGCAGTAGGCGCCTACCCAACCAAGAGCGGGGATAACGCTACCTATAACGGTGTCCCTTTGCTGGCGCCCAACTACGGTGGCAGCAATGGTCTGATGTTACCTAACCTTACCTGGCAGACCACCAGGGACCAGGGCGTTGGGCTGGACCTGGAGTTTTTCAACAGCCGGTTGACCATGGTGCTCGATTATTACAATAAGAACACCGATGGTTTCCTGTTTCCTGATGCCCTGAACGGTACCAGTGGTTATGCCTACCGGTATGTCAACAGTGGGGCGGTCCGTAACTATGGTTATGAAGCGGCTATTACCGGTTATCTTACCAAACCGGGAAAGAATTTCCAGTATTCCATCACGTTAATCGGTGCTGTTAACCGCAATGAACTCACCAAACTGCCCGATTTTGGCAGAAGCGTATCCAGGGGAAACTATGCCGTAGGCCAGCCATACCTGCAGATCGGCCGTCCGCTTAACGGGTTTTACCTCATGAAATACCTGGGCGTTTATCCCACAGATGATGCAGTGCCGGTAAATAAATATACCGGTAAAAAACTATACCCCAATACCAGCGGATTTACTTCACAGGACCCCTACAGGGCCGGCGATATTATGTTGCTGGATGTGAACGGCGATGGCAGGATAGGGGTGCTGGATAATTCCGACAGGGTGTATTGCGGTGATCCCAACCCTAAATTTACCGGTAGCATATCCCAGAACTTCAGCTACAGGTTCAAAAACAATGCAACGCTTTCGCTGGACCTGTTTTTCAACTATTCTATTGGAAATAAAGTCTTCAACAAAGTATTGGCCGATCGTTTCAAAGGTGTAAGCTGGACTGCCAGTGAAAACGTAAACTACCCCTCCGGGCAAAGGAACCTGCTGGATGTTTCGAATCTGGATGTATGGACGCCGGAGCATATCAATGCTAAATTCCCGGTGCTGAACCCGTGGAGATATTATGGCACGTCCAGCTATGATTTTATTGGTAACTATGAAACTAACACGGACCTCTTCCTGGAAGATGGCAGTTTTATACGCCTGAATAACGTTAATCTGGGTTATGATTTTTCACCGGCCGGGCTCAGTCGCTTTAAGATCAGGCGTCTCCGGGTATATGCCGGTATGGCCAACGTATTTATCATTAAAAAGTATACCGGGGTAGATCCTGAAAACGTAGATCCTTACGGATATGACCTGGGTAACGGTTACCCGATCCCACACAAATTTAACTGCGGCTTCAACTTTGAATTTTAAACATATGAAGATATTTACAAACCGGAAAAATAGCCTGTTATGCGCCATCCTGTTGTTCTGCGCATGTGTGTTTTCCTGTAAAAAAATACTGGACCCTGACGTGATAGAACTGCCTACCGCGGTGAATGCTATCACGATGCCGTCAGACGTGGAGAAAGGTATTGCGGCGGCCTATTCTTTTCTCCGGGCAGTAGTACCGGATAAAGTTTTTCTGATGGGAGATATGCGGGCCAATTTATTTTCCAGCTATTCCCAGAGTTCCAATGTTCGTGTAGAAACGGCGATTGCTACTAACACTGCCGTAGCTTTACTGAATAATGATGGCGGCAACTGGAACCAGTTTTATACGGTAATTGCCCAGTGTAACCTTATACTGGAAAAAATACCCCAGATAAAAGGCTATGATGAGTTGCTCCGGCGCAGACATGTGGGCGAAGCCAGCTTTATCAGGGCGCTTACTTACTTCTACCTGGTGAGGTTCTGGGGAGATGTGCCGCTGAACCTGAAAAGCGTGGAAGTGGAGAATCTGCCAAGAGCGCCGCAGGCGGAAGTGTTTGCACAGATCAAGGCCGACCTGGACGTAGCTATTGCCAACCTCGACCTGGATTATGGTGATGGTGAAAGAGCCGTAAGGGCCAGCAAAGGCGCGGCCTGGGCCATTAAAGCCCACCTGTTGGGATGGATGCAGGATTATGCCGGCTGTGAAAAATTGTGCGACAGCGTTATCACCCAGGGACCTTATAGCCTGGTGACAGATACCATGAACCTGATCAGCATTTTCGTTGGAAAATCGAAGGAAGGTATTTTTGAGCTGAACTTTGATGCCAATGCCAGAGAGCTGCAAAAGAACCGTGTCTATAACAGGACCCTGGGCAGACCCTGGTATAAAGATGTTTCAGACGGTGGCGGCGGATCTGACAGATACCTGCTTTGTCCCACCCGCGACCAGATAAATACCATGTTCCCTCCGGGTGCAGTAGATGCCCGGTTGTTTACCTGGTTTATTAAAGAAACCTATTTGCAAGGGGTAAACGAAGACCGTATTTTCTTCGGTAAATACAGAAGCCTTCAACTCAAAGGCGATACTTCTTCCCAAAATATCAACGAGTCCAATATCATTATCACCCGTTTACCGGATATCATGCTGCTGCGGGCAGAAGCGCTGGCCAGCAATGCGGTAGGAAGGGCAGGAGAGGCGGCCGTATTACTGAATATGGTGAGAAAACGCGCTTTTGCGGCTCCCTATACCGGCGGCGGTAATATCCAGGATACCATCCTGCTGGAACGGAAGAAGGAACTGATAGGAGAAGGACAATACTTTTTTGACCTGGTACGTAACCGTAAACTGGACAAGGATTCGAAGATAACAGCGGGCGACTGGTACCAGAAAGGAGCCTGGTTGCTGCCGATCAATCAGACCATTATTGCCAAAAGTAATTTTGTGATCACTCAGAATGAGTTCTGGAAATAACTAATTGTATGAAGAAAAATATTTCATGGAAGAAAGCTGCCCTCCTGGCGGTTGTTTCGGTCCTTATGGTTACCGCCTGCAGAAAGAACGATTATTATATGGATGGCGGTTTATCCGGCCAGTCCGAAGCGGAAATGAGAATGCCGTTGTATGATTTTTTGGCGAGCAGACCGAATCATATGTTCGATTCTCTCATAAAGATCATCGATCTCACCAATGCAAAAGAGCTGGTCAATAAACCCGGCATTACCTTTTTTGCAGCCCCCAATACCGCGGTGAGAAGATTACAATTAAACTATACTCCTGACGACCGCCAGGCGCCCGTGCCCCTGGAGGCTATCGGGAAAGATACACTGTTAAACCTGCTGAAACGGTTTATCATTACGGATGGCAGGATTTCGCTGGAACAGGCCGTAGCGGATAAATCCAAATTTTATAAATCCAGTAACGGGGATAGCGTATATATCAACGGTAAAGGAGGAGGCACAGGGGTAACCAGCTCCATCCAAACTTCCGCTTACTACCTGGAATACGTGCATATAAAAATACCCGGACTGGATTCTATAAAATATACCGGTTCTATTCAAACGCACAACCTGATAACTGCCAATGCCATTGTGCATGTGCTGAATAATGGCGCCAGTTTCGCGTCAGGTATGAAACAGAAATATTACAGATAGTCTTAATCATTTTTATTATGAAAACATTCATGCGTCTAAAAAATAAATGGTGGCTATTGATAGCGGTATTGGCGGTATCCTGTAAGAAAGACAGCACCGACGGTTTTCTGAGCCCGGCGCTCAAGTATACCAACCCGTCCATAAAGGTGGCGGTAGGCGCTTCTCTTATTCAATCAGGTGCTATGGTAACCGACGAATCCACAAAGCCACTGGTGTTCAGTATAGAAGCCATTCGCACGGAAGATGGGAAAGTGGCTGATAAGGTAATGGCCTATAAGGTCGATACCTACTTCTGGCAGGCGGAATATACCGGAAAGGAAAAAACAGTGGAAGAGATCAATAAAAAACGCACAAAGGTAAACCGCCCTGCGATTGATATTAACCCGGAAAACGGGAACATCGTCATATACCCGGAAGCGTCTGATACGACACAGCTAACGAAAGGGAAATATATTATCGATGTAAAAGTCAAAAACAGCGGGGGAGAAGTCCTTATAAAGTCGGCGCTGACAATAGATGTGAGTTATGCGTTGCCCTACTATTACAAGTTCTCCGGTGTTGACGGCAACCTCACAGGCATTGATGTAACATTCGACAGACAGCAACCCACTGGGAATAAAATACTGGTATATGTACAGAAGAAAGACGGTTCACCGGTAGATCCGAAATTACTGACCGGATATGACTACTCCAATACTCCCGGCGTAGTGGACCTGAAAGACTGGCACAACCTGGGATTGAACAATCCCACGAAATACACGGCTTTTCCCGACCACCTGGAGCTGGAAATAGCTGGGTTCCCGTTGCCTTTTGTAGCGGGACAGGTATTGACGATTGACATGTATAACAATGGTGAAATCAACGGGAAATATTTTAACTACTGGTTTAACATGGCTATACTGAAAGAAGGCGTATGGGTAGTGACCATTAAGTTAAAATACAACGGTTAGCATAGGCGGTAAATTTGATGAGAGCCCTGCAGGGGTGTCTCAAAAAAAATTTGAGATGCCCCTCTTTTTTCCTTTCAATAGTGGGGGAAGTGGCGATACATGGCCTCCCTAAAAAAACCGGAGTATTATTACTCCGGTTTTTTTAGGGAGGCTTTTATGGCCAGAATGAAGAATAACAACGGCTGCCGAAAGGCGGCCGTTGCTGTTTGTATTAGTATGCTGATTATCAATATATATCAGGACTCTTGACGATTTTTCCTGATTGCGAAAATCAATTTCCCGATACGTAGCCGTTCCCGTTAGGGCAACCGGTACTTTTGCACGCAACAAGTTTAAAACGATGAAGTTATTTTACCTGTGCAACCCGTTAAAACGGAGCCTTGCACTGCTGGCATTACTATGTGCCATAGCGAAACCTACAATTGCAGAAGAACTTTTATCAGCCATCAAAGGAAAAGTGATTACTTCGGATGGCTTGCCCGCACCGTACGTCACCATCAGGATAGAAAAATCCAATCATGGCGCACTGACAGATGTGAACGGCGATTTTGTCATTAAACGGGTAAAACCCGGCAATTATACCCTTGTTGTGTCACTTGTGGGATATGAAAAAGTACTACAGGAAGTAACGGTAGAAACGGATAAGATTGCCCGGGTGACCATTCGGTTGGGCGCTTCCGGTCAGCAGATGAAAGAGGTAACAGTAGTGGGGGAATACAGTAAATACACTGTATTAACGCCTTCCAACTCGCTTCGGCTCAACACTCCGTTGGTGGAGATCCCGCAAAGCATTGCGGAGGTATCCCGGGAAGTACTGGCCGATCAGCAGATTTACAACATGCACGAAGGGGTGACCCGTAACGTAAGCGGAGCCTCCCGGCAGGGGCACTGGGACATGTACTCCAACATCCAGGTACGTGGCTCCCGCGCCAGCGCGCTTCGTAACGGAATGAATGTATACATCAGCTCCTGGAGCCCGCTTACAGAGGATATGAGCATGGTGGACCGTATTGAGTTCATCAAAGGCCCGGCCGGTTTCATGATGTCTAACGGAGAACCCGGGGGGATGTATAACGTGGTAACGAAAAAACCTACCGGCGCCGATCAGGGGGAAGTAACCCTGTCGCTCGGCAGTTTCGATAACTACCGGGCTACACTGGACCTGGATGGTAAACTGTCGAAAAATGGTAAACTGTTATACCGCCTTAACCTGGCAGGTGAACTCAAAAACGGATGGCGCGACTTCGATTATACCAACCGTTACAGCATTTCTCCTGTGCTGAAATACCTGGTGGATGAAAAAAATACGCTGACGCTGGAATACAACCTGCAATACATGCAGCTCCCCGTTATCGGGGGTAACTACTCCTTCTCCAAACGTGGTTATGGCGATTTACCTGTTAACTTCACCACCATTGAAGGAAATATGGACCCTACCCGGATACATGATAACAGTGTGATGGCTTTTTATGAGCATCGGTTCAACCAGGACTGGAAACTGACGGCACAATTTGGTTTCTTCCATTACAAACAAACCGGGCAGAGCATGTGGCCTAAAGGATTTTCCACGCCTGGTAATGACAGCCTGCTACAACGGGGCATGAATATATGGGATGCACTGGGTCTCAATAAAACGGCACAGGTATTTCTGAATGGTACTTTCCATACCGGGGCGCTGGTGCATAACATCCTGGGCGGGGTAGATATGAAATACAGTAATTACTACGCCGATTGGAGCCAGGCTGCGAACTTCGGCGATTCTACCTTTAATATCTACCAACCCAAACATACTTCCATCATACAACCCCGGTGGGACCGCACCGCGGATATACGTACCCGTGGGGTACAGTATAACTATGGTTACAGCGCCGTTTACCTGCAGGACCAGATAGGGTTCTTCCAGGACCGCCTGCGGGTAACACTGGCCGGCCGTTATACCACTAACCAGGTAGTAAGCCCGTACGATGGTACCAATAAAGACAGCAAATTCACGCCCCGTTTCGGTGTAAGTTATTCTTTCGACAGTAACAGTTCCGTATATGGCGTGTATGATGTCAGTTTTATTCAGAACCCCGGGCTCGACTGGCAGCAAAAACCTTTCGATGCTATGACCGGCGACAACATAGAATTCGGTATTAAACGCAACTGGTTCAACAGCCGTTTTACTTCCACCCTGGCAGTATACCGCATCATGAAGAATAATGTGTTGACTACCGACCTGGAACACCTGGACCGGGTATCCGGTCAACCCGTCTATAGCCGCCAGAATGGCCAACAGCGCATCAAAGGACTGGAAGTGGATCTCCAGGGGGAACCGGTGAAAGGACTTAACCTCGTGGTCAACTACGCTTATACCGATGGTATTGTTTCCAAAGATGCCAAAGCTGAGTTGGTAGGAAACTATGTGCCCGGTATTGCCAAACACACACAAAACAGCTGGGTAACCTATACCCTGGGAAAAGGTTTGCTAAAAGGTCTCCGTGCCAATGCGGGCTACCAGTACCAGGGAGGCCGCGTTGCAGGCCAGGTGTATGACAAGAGCGAGAACTTCCTGCCGGATTATTTCAGGATAGATGCAGGCCTCGGTTATAGCATCCATAAATTCAATGTAAACGTACTGGTGAATAATGTGCTGAATAAATACCTGTATACCGGAGGACCGGGTACAGACAATTACAATAACAAAATCTATTACTGGCAAACGGAACCTGGCCGTAATGTGAGATTGAGCATGGGATATCGTTTTTAATTTAATACCTGATATATTATGAAGAAGTTATTATTCTCAGCCTTATTGTGCTGCTGCATGGCAACCGCTTTCGGACATGCCCTCTGGATCGAAACTATTGTTAACGGTAAAAAAGGACAGGCACAGGAAGTGAAAGTTTTCCTGGGTGAATATGCCGACAATGAACGGGATTCCGTACAACACTGGTTTAGCAATATGCGGGACTTTAAACTGTATGTCATCGATCCTGCCGGGAAAAAACAACAACTGGCATGCACGCCTGCCGGCAATCATTTTAAAGCCTCTTTTACACCGGCCACAGATGGGGCTTATGTGTTGTATATAGACCATACCGTACAGGAAGTATACAGTGGCAGCAAGATCCGTTACTATGCACAAGGCCTGGTGAACGTCAATAATACCAAAGGATCGGACAACCTGAAACAAAATGACTTTGTATTGCTCACCAGTAGTCCGGTGAAAAAAATCAATGTGCCGGAGAAAGTTTCCCTGCTGCATAAAACCAAAACCAATCTGCCTAAAGCCGAGCTGGTGGTACAATCTCCGGATGGCTGGACCAAAAAAATAAAAAGCGGCGAAAGTGTGTTTAGCTATGTGCCTGTATGGAGTGGAAGATACCTGCTGGAAGGTACTTTTACAGAAGAGGAGAAAGGAGAGCATGAAGGTAAACCATTTGAACGTGTATGGCATTGTGTTACCTATTGTAACGATGTAACTAAATAAGCCATATGCCCCTTAAGAAAACTATCCTGCGAATACATAGCTGGCTCGGGCTGATGTCCGGGCTGGTTGTTTTCATACTGGGCATTACAGGGTGTATTTACGCCTTCATAGATGAAGTGAAACCTATTGCATACCGGCAGTAAATATCCATCGGCCCAAAAATATACGACAAGAAAAACCGGTAACCCTGAAGTAACATTAACCATTTATCTTCCTGGTCGAAACAGGTCATTGTAAAGAGTTATCAGCATAATGAACAATACAGTCACCACCCGTATAATACTGGCGGATGCGCAACCTGTTTACAGAGAAGGAATCAAAAGTTTGTTAGCGGATCATCAAAATAACTACCAGATAAAAGAAGCAGGCAACGGCGATGAGCTGCAGCCTGCTTTACTTACTTTTCAGCCGGATATTCTCGTATTGGATTACGATCCTGGCCATTTTGATGCCGACAAACTGCTCCAGGCCTTGTCTGTTATTCCGGAATGCAGAGTGATACTCATTTCCAGCCAACAAAAAAAAGTGGACATCTTCCGGTTCCTCGATAGTAACGTATATTGCATACTCACGAAAGAATGCCGGAAAAGAGATGTACACCAGGCCATCAATAGTACCCTGCGGGGAGAAAAATTCTTTTGCTCCTTCGCCCTGGACTTATTGCTTGAAGACAGAAAAAAAATAACGGTTGTTCCCCGTTTCCCTCCCGAAGGGTTATCCATACGGGAAATAGAAATCGTGCGCCAGATAGCCGCCGGAAAGTCCAACAAGGAAATCGCAGGAACCATGCATTTAAGTCAACATACCATTCATACCCATCGCCGGAATATTATGCGTAAACTGCAACTACACTCTGCCGTTGAATTATGTAACTACGCACTGGAAGCAGGCATTGTAAAACTCGCCACGTAGAACAACTGCTGACGCTGACCTACAAAGGGCGACCGTATTACGCGGTTGCCCTTTGTGTTTAATACGACTGCTGCTTGTCCGCATTTTTATACCACCCCGATGGTAGCGCCGCTACCCCGGCACTACCTTCTTTTTACCCTTCCGGAGCGATTGATGAAGGGCTTCGTAGCTCGTACTTTTAAGGATTGCTATCAAAAATGAAAATGCTATGGACAAAAAGATTTATGACTTTGCAGCGGTTGGCGTTGGACCTTTTAACCTCGGACTGGCCTGTCTCACCACTGGTATTGCTGACCTGGATGGTATCTTTCTCGATAAAAGGCCGGAGTTTAACTGGCACCCGGGCATGCTGATGCAGGATACCACGCTGCAGGTGCCCTTCCTGGCGGACCATGTAACCCTGGCCGATCCTACCAACCCGTTCAGTTTCCTCAATTATCTCAAACAACAGGGACGCATATACGCTTTTTATATCCGCGAACAATTCAAAATGTTGCGAAATGAATATAACCAGTATTGCCGCTGGGTTATCACACAGTTACCTGAAATACATTTTAACACTGCCGTAAAAAAGATTGAATACGATGAGCGCAAACAAGTGTACCGGTTACAATGTACTATACCTGGCAACGAACAGCTGTTCATACACGCACGGAAACTGGTGCTGGGTACCGGAACGCAACCTTATATTCCTGCACATTGCAGGGAATTTATGAATAATGCCCTGCATTCCGCCCATTACCTGCAACATAAACACCGGCTGCAATCACTGTCTTCCATCACCATTGTAGGCAGCGGACAAAGTGCCGCGGAAATTTATTACGATCTGTTGCAGGATATTGACACCTATGGTTATTCCCTGCACTGGATCACACGGTCTCCCCGTTTTTATCCATTGGAATACAGCAAACTGACGCTGGAGATGACCTCTCCCGAATATGTCGATTATTTCTATCACCTGCCGGCATACAAACGGGATGCGCTGCTACAGCAACAAAAGCACCTGTACAAAGGCATCAACAATGAGCTGATAGCCGCCATCTTTGATACCATTTACACCAAAAAGCTGGTGGCGGACATCGATGTTTCCCTGCGTACCAATGCCAACCTGCAGGAGGTCTCCTATGAGGACAATCATTTCCGGCTGACGTTTTACCAGGAGGAGCAGGAGAAATACTACCGGCACCAAACAGCTGGTCTGGTATTGGCGACCGGGTATACCAGCCATGTACCCGATTTTTTGGAGCCGGTGCTGCACAAGATACAACTGGACGATCAGGGCCGCTTCGCCGTAAACCGCAATTACACCATTGATGTTGCCGGGTCCATATTTGTACAAAATGCCGAACTGCATACACATGGCTTTGTTACTCCTGATCTGGGCATGGGTTGTTACCGTAATGCCTGTATTATCCGGGAGATGCTGGGCCGGGAAGTTTATCCTATCGAGCAGCGCATTGCGTTTCAGCAGTTTGGCGTGAGCGCCGGTGAAGAAATTGTATCCACACCACACCTGATATAATATGTCACTACGATTTTATCTGATAATAATGACCCTGGTGGCGGTGGTCAGCGATTACATGATGCACCCGTTTTACCCGCTATTTTTTGCGGCCCGCTTTGGTATACAGGACCCGCAGATCACCGGCGCCTATTTTAGCGCCGTATGCGCTACGGTGATGATCGCCTTTCCGGTATGGGCCCTGGTTTCGCGCCGTGTGCCGGAACTGAGGATATTGGTATATACCCAGTGTATCGCCGGCATATTAGCAGTGTGTTGCGCCTTTATCACCCACTATGCCCTGTTCTGGGTAGTATCCCTGGTCATTATCATTTTTAAAGGCAGCTATTTGTTAGTGTATCCATTTATCCTCCGGATAACGGAGAAGGATAAACATTTGGGCGTTATCAGCGTGTTGTCTGTTATCATACATCTGGGTAGTGTGCTGGGAGCGGTATTCGGCGGTATGATCATTGACTGGATGCAGCCACAGTATATCTACTTGGGCATGGCTGCCGGTGATCTTTTCCAGGCCGGCCTGAGTGCATATCTCCTGGCAGCCCGCCGGGCCGACATACCAGGGGCTGCGATAACGGAACCGGCTGCACGTAGTAGCACAACATGGCTACCTACCGGCACGGTGCTGCGGTTGAGTGTGATCACCCTGTTTTTCTATGGCGGCGATTTTATTATCCGTCCTTTTTTTGTGAGGTACTGGGAAACGGTATCGGGGATGGATATACGAACACTCTCCGGCGCGGTGTATGCCATCCCTGCGGCAGTAGCAGTGGCAGCACTTTGGATAAACCGTCGCCGCCCGGCGGTTGCTTCTCCCTGGCAGGCTATCCTGCCGGCATTGCTACTGGCGTTAGCGGGAATGGCGCTACAGGCTGTTCCTTCGACGGCGGCCGTTATTGCAGGCAGATGCTTGTATGGCTGGGCGTTTTTTCAGTCGGCTGTCCGCTTTGACGCCCTGTTGTTTCACATCACTGATCCGGCTTCCTATGCTGTCGAATACAGCAAGATACACTTCTTTCAAAACCTGGGTGTGCTGGCCGCTTCCTTCTCCGCGGGTGTACTGGTGGAGCAATTTCCGCTGAATGTCCCTTTTATAGCGGCGTTTGCGGGTTACCTGCTGGTAGCCGGTATGTATTACCAGTTGGCACGCCCTCATGTGCAACCCATTCAAACGTCATCCTCATGAGCATCACCATAGCAACTGTTTATCAAAAAACAAGTCCGCTATTAGGTCGGCTAACGCTCCGGCCTATGGACCCACAGCAGGATACCCCGGAGATCTACCGCTGGGTAACGCAACCATACGCCCGTTACTGGGGCATGATGGATAAGACCTGTGAGGCGGTGCTGGCGGAGTATGCGCTTATCCATCATCAGGAGCATGCCTGCGCATTGATAGGGAGCGTCAACGGTAAGATGGCTTTCCTCTGCGAATGTTATGATCCTGCGCATGACCTCATCGGTCACTATTACAAGGCAGAACCAGGCGATGTGGGTATGCATATACTGATGGGGCCACCGGAAACGCCTATTGCCGGTTTCACCTGGGAAGTCTTCACGTTCGTGATGGATTATTTGTTTGAAAACTCCCGGTATCAGCGGGTAGTGGTGGAACCGGATATCAACAATGAAAAAATTCATCGCCTGAACCGGAAGGCGGGATTTATTTATCAGCAAACAGTACAGTTACCGCACAAAACCGCAGCCCTGGCATTCTGCACCAGGCAACAATATATTTTTTCAAAACAAAACAATTGACAATGTATACAGAGCATACTATCATGAATACCCCTGAACAGGTCGTTGCACATTTACAGCCCGCCATCTGGGCAAAGGCTAATCGTTTGCATGTAGCCAAAATCATCAGTGAATTTGCCCATGAGCTGCTGTTGCAGCCGGAGTATACCGGCACTGCCGGTGAGTGGCTTCACTACCGGTTGCCGGCCTCTGATGCCGTGGGAGTGACCTATACTTTCCGCGCCCGTGTACTGTGTTTGAATCATTGGTCAGTGGATGCGGACAGTATCCGGAAAGTACGGAACGGGGAGGAGATGCCGCTGGACAGTATCCTGTTGATACAGGAGTTTCAAAGCCAGTTGAACATCAGCCAGGAGCACCTGCCAGGTTACCTGGAGGAGATCATCAGCACACTTAACGGCAGCGGCTATATGATGAGCCGACCGCAGTTGCCATTGCAGGAATTGGTGCGCTCCGGATATCAAACCATTGAACATGCCATGACTTCCGGTCACCCTTGTTTTGTGGCCAATAACGGGCGTATTGGTTTTGATGCGAACGATTACCGCCAATATGCGCCCGAGGCTGACCGGCCCATTCAACTGATCTGGCTGGCCGGCCACAAAAGCCGTACGGCCTACAACGCGGTGGAAGAGTTACCTTATCGGCAGCTGATCGCTGCTGAGCTGGGAGCTGCTGTGCTGGCGGATTTTAATAGGAAACTTACCGACAAAGGTCTTTCGCCGGATGATTATTTTTTTATACCGGTACATCCCTGGCAGTGGTTTAATAAACTGGCTATTATCTGCGCACCGGACCTGGCTAACCAACACCTGGTGTGTTTGGGATACAGCCCCGATCAGTTTAATGTGCAGCAATCCATCCGCACGTTTTATAACCTCACGCACCCGGAGAAACACTATACTAAAACGGCCCTGTCTATTTTGAATATGGGCTTTGTACGCGGACTGACCCCTTATTACATGGACAGTACCCCGCCTGTTACTGAATGGATACGGCAATATGTGGGCGCTGATCCCTATCTCCGGCAGCAGGGCTTTACACTGCTGTGCGAAGTAGCGACCGTTGGTTACCGGAACTTTTATTATGAACCCTTTGGGAAGCAGGTGGCCTACAACAAGATGCTGGCAGGCTTGTGGCGGGAAAGCCCCGCTAAAGTGCTGCAACCCGGCCAGCAGTTGATGACCATGGCCGCCCTGCTGCATACTGATTTTGAGGGTAATGCCTTGTTGCCCGTACTGATTGAAGCCTCGGGGTTGTCCATACACGATTGGCTGGAGCGTTATCTGCGGGCTTACCTGACGCCATTGCTGCATTGTTTTTATGAACATGACCTGGTGTTTATGCCGCATGGAGAAAACCTGATCCTGGTATTGGAGAACCATGTACCGGTGAAGGCCATTATGAAAGACATTACGGAGGAGATAGGAGTGTTCCGCATGAATACAGACATCGCGGAGAAGGGACGGCGTATATGTGTTACCGTACCCGATGAGCTGCGTATACTCAGCATACTCACCGATGTATTTGATTGTTTCTTCCGGTTTTTGTCCAATATCCTGGTCACCCGCTGTGATTATGCAGAATCGGCCTTCTGGCAACAGGTGGCTGCCTGTGTATACGCCTACCAGGATGATCAGCCGCAGCATGCCGCCAAATTTGAGCAGTACGATATGTTCGCACCGGAATTTATTTTATCGTGCCTGAACCGCTTACAACTGCGCAATCACCAGCAAATGGTGGATCTGGCAGACCCCGCCGGCAGTCTGCAACTGGCAGGAATGTTACAGAACCCGATCGCTCCTTTTAAACGTGCCGCTCCGGTGGCTGGCCGCCGTCTACCGGGCAGAGAGTTGGAATGCCCTACGGCAACAAACACATAAAAAACCATTGATCCATTTAAACCTTCAACATGAAAAACGTAACGTTGGAAACAGCTAATACTGCGGTAGCCGGGAAAGATACGTTTATCGCCCCGCCTGCCGCTCCATTGATCGTAGATATCACCGCGCGGGAATCTGCTGCTATGTATTTTATCGCGCAGAAACTGATCCGGGAATATGGCAGCTACGAAAACCCTGCCTTCATAGATACACTTCACCTGAATGCCTACCAGTTGTTGCCGGAACGTATTACACGCATACTTAGCCACTTTGGGGCCGATTATTCCGCTGCCCAATATGGCGCAATTGTTTTCCGGGGATTGATACAGGTTGACCAGGATGAGCTGGGGCCAACACCCGCCAGTTGGAAGGAAATGGATGATACCAAATTACAGGCGTATGGATTTATCAGTAGCCTGTTGCATGGTGCAACACCCAGCAAACCGGTACAGTATTATGCGCAGCGTAAAGGTGGCGGGTTATTGCATGCGATCATACCAGAGGAAAAAATGAGCCATACCCAGACAGGCAGCGGTTCCCGGACCGACCTGTTTGTACATACGGAAGATGCTTTCCTTTTTCATCAGGCTGATTTTCTCAGTTTCCTGTTTGTCAGGAACGAAGAACAGGTACCCTCCATGCTGTATTCCATCCGCTCTCATGGTGCTACCGACGAGGTGATGAAACCTTTGTTCCAGCCACTGTTTAAATGCCCGAAAGACGCCAATTACACAGAGGACGCCGCTGCCGGAGAGGAGGTGACCACCGCCGTATTGTATGGTAATGAGGTGTACCCGTTTATTCGTTTTGATGCGGCGGAACAGCTGTACAACCCACAGGCCGGCCAGAGCGCAGCGGCCATACATTATCTCGAAACATTCTGGGCGGAAGCCCGGACACATATCTACCGCGACTTTGTGCCGGAAGCCGGGGACCTTATTTTCGTCAACAATCATCTTTGCGCACATGGCAGAAATGCTTTTGTGGCGGGTTATAGAGAAGAAAGAGGCGTCATGGTACCCTGCGAACGCAGAATGATGTTGCGGATGATGAGTAAGGTGAGTTTGATCAATATCCGGGCGGTTACCAAAACGGATGACCCTTATTTTATTATGGAGGAGCATTATGGCAGTATCGCCCGTTAATCACCATCTAAAAAAACAGATATGCATACAGACCAGATTACCTTGGCTACTCCTGTTCAACCCAACAACAGGGGCGGAAAATTACTGAAAGACATCTTTTATGAAGAAACGGCCGGTGGGTATCAGCAGGCCATAGATAAGGCCAGGGATGCTGTGCTGGGTTTTCTGCGCGATACAGAACAACCCTTTAGCGGCATCCGTCCTGCGGTGATCCGCGAGGCCGTTTACAGTACTGATCTGAACCGACCGCTGGCGGATTATGACGCGCTGCTGGCAGAGGTGCATGCGCTATATATCCGCCATGCTACCGCTTTCCATCTGCCCCAATACATCGCGCACCTCAATTGCCCGGTGGTAATACCCGCCCTGGCGGCTGAGGTGATCATCAGTGCGATCAATTCTTCGCAGGATACCTACGATCAAAGTGCCGGTGGTACGTTTATCGAAAGAAGGCTGATAGACTGGACGGCTAACGAGATCGGCTACACGAACGCAGACGGCGTATTTACCGCCGGTGGCTCCCAATCCAACCTGATGGGATTACTCCTGGCCCGGGACTACTTCGCCCTGCAGGTGTTAGGACATGATGTTAAACGGGACGGACTATCAGAACAGGCCCGCCGGTTCAGAATTTTTGTATCTGATAAAGCGCACTTCAGCAATGAAAAAAATACCTGGCTGCTGGGATTGGGGGAGCAGGCCATGGTGAAGGTAAAAACAGATAGCCGTTTCCGTATGGATGTGGCAGCCCTTAAATCTGCCGTAGAAGAGGCATTGGCGCAGGGTAATATCCCTATCGCGATTGTGGCCACTGCCGGTACAACGGATTTTGGCAACATAGATCCGCTGGAACCCATTGCAGATATTGCATCGGCGTATAACCTTTGGATGCATGTGGATGCTGCCTATGGCTGCGGGTTGTTGTTATCTGATAAATACCGGCATCTGCTGGGTGGAATAGAACGGGCGGATTCTGTGACGGTGGATTATCATAAGTCTTTCTTTCAGCCTATCAGCAGCAGCGCTTTCCTCGTGAAAGATAAATCCACGCTGCAACTGGTGAAACACCATGCCGACTATCTGAATCCGCCGGAACAGGATTACGATGAACTGCCGGCGCAGATCAATAAGTCCATTACCCAGAGCACCCGCCGCTTTGATGCGCTGAAACTTTGGTGTACGCTGCGGTTGATGGGGAAACAGAAGCTGGGCATATACACGGATATGATGATTGATACTGCCGCCGCTACAGCGGCCTTATTACAACAGGACCCCGATTTTGACCTGCTGAGTAGTTCAGACCTGGGCGTGCTGGTATTTCGATTCCGGCCGGCGGGCATAGATACGGACTTGTCGGCGCTGAATCTCCGGATTAAACAATCGTTGTTTTTTGAGGGTACGTATATTTTGGCCAGTACTAAAGTGGAAGGGGAGTTCTACCTGAAATTTACAATCCTTAACCCGGTTACTACGTTATCGCATATACGTGAAATACTGGAAGCCATTAAATCCACAGGGTATACTGCTGGTTGAGAGAGGTAACATTGTTCCCGGAATAATTGTTCCGGGAACAATGTTGGTGGAGCTGTTATCTGGCGGCCAGTCCGGCTGTTGCCCAATATTTTTTGGGTAAATATATTTTCCCGGTTTGCGGATCAATATTGAACTGAATATCAGGATCTGATACTGTTACCAGGTTGTCGTCTTCATCCCAGTGTATTTTTTTGCTGCATTCCAACAGGACTTTCGTATCCGTTTCGCTTTGTTTCAACAACAGCCGGCTACCGCCATCTGCGGTTTTCTCTACTTCATAAACCGGGTATACGATTGCTGGTTTGGTCGTAGGATATTTGCTGGGGCCGGCCGCCATCGGTGGTGTGCCGTATGCGCTATTACTGAATTCTGATAAACTAACCTTCATGATCTCTTCCGCTTTTTCCGTCAATTGCCCCGGCTCCGCTTTTTTTAGCTCAAATTTTTTAACGAGCTTCAAATCGGCGTCGTACACGCTATGCGTGTTTTCCCTGCTAAAGATGATGACATAAAATGCCGGGTCCCGATCTATTGCGTAGGTTTTTTCTATCACCAGGGGTTTGTCCACAGGCTCGCTGCCCCCGGCTTTATACAACACCTGGTATTTTTCGAACACGCCTTTCATGATTGGTTTAAAAGTCTCGTCATTCTCTGCGATGAGCGCATAACCATCTTCTCCAAACTTGCGCATGGGTGGTGGTGGTAATGGTGGCGGCGGAATCGGATTGCCTTTGGAGTCTTTAATCACCTTATATGCAGGCGCCGGTGGTGCCGGTGGTGGAGGTGGCATATATTTGGCGACAATATATTTCCCTACATTCTTATAATCATAATAATCTCCTTTCGGTTGCAGGATTTTGTTGCCTGCTTCACTGCGGAGATATTTTTTGCCTTTATCCTCGATAGCGGTATAGGAGATCTTGTTGACCGTTACCTCTTCCGGAACGATATAGCCAAACGTCTGTATCTGGCCGGTTTGGGCGTTCGCAATCACATCTTTTATTTTATCGTCAAAGTTGTACAGCGCGATTTCATGGTTGCCAGGGAGCAGCCTGCAGCGTCCATGAATAGGTTTTACGACCTCATTGCCGGTAGTATCCGTAATACCAAACTTACCATCGATACGGAACGGGTACAGTTTGTCCTGGGCAAACGCACTGCTGCTGGCTGCCAGCAGTAATACGGTGATTAGTTTTTGCATACTCGGGTATGTTGTGGATTGATTGATGGGTTAAACATGTGGGCGAAAATACAGTTTTTTCCGACATCAAGTGTCCACGGGCGAAAGTGTTAAGGAAAGCTGACCGGCTTATAGCCGAGGATATACTGTATCCTGGTTGTTGCCGGTGCAGGCTGCGACAAAGCGCCGAAATCCAGCTGGTAGGCAATGGAGCCTGCTGCTTCGGTATGAATGCTTTCCACGCTTAGCAGCTCCCCGTTTATCTTGCTCCCCGTGTATTGGGGGTTATCATGGAAGCGCCAGGTGACCAGTTTTATGACGCTTCCGGCCGCAGGCTGGCCGCCTTTTAACAGGGACTGACGGGCGCTGTCGTTGCCGTACAAGGCAGACATGGTTTCCTGTCCGGGATGCAGGGAGGAGGCAATAAAGTTGAGCCCCCCGGCATCGAATACAATACGGGCGTTACCGTTAGAAGCGGGTTTTTGCCGGCAGGCGGTGAACAAGACGGTGGTCAGCAATAGCAACAGTATACGGTTCATCTGGAAAGGATTTTATCGGTTAAAGAAGGTGGGTTTACTTTCATGGGTACATCGAAGAGGTAGCCGGTAGCTGCCGACAGCTGGCGATGACAGCCAATGCAGGACTGTTGCGCAAACAAAGCATCCTTGCCGGTGGGTTTTAACTGCGGCCCGCTGAATTTGGCGAAACCCCAGCCTTCGGTGGTTTTGTATTTTTGTGCGTCCTTTTCCATGAACTGCGCGTTGACAAATTCGCCGGGCCTTATCTCGCCATTAGGCTGCGTTTCCTGCTTCCATACAGCTTTCACCACAATGGCGCCATCAGGCCATGGAAAGAAATTTTCTTCCCGCACGGCTTTTACCGCGATATCATTACCATAGATCACCCGGATGGAATGGTCGAACAGGGTACTCATACTGATGACAGGCCATTGTTTAAATGCATCCGTGTATTGAACGCCATTGGGAGATACGGGCGCGGTGGGCCTGGGGCCGCCGGTTACCGGCTGCGCATCATGATGACCGGTATCTTCTCCCGAAAGGGACAGCGTATATTTTTTCACTACCGCAATATCACGATCGGAGATTTTAGCCTCCGGATGCAGCAGCAGATACTCAGGCAACGGCATTTTGCCGGCTTGCAGCATATTCAATATAGCATACATTTTACCGGTATGATCGGCAGGGGAGAGTTTATTCCATTCGGAGAAGTTCATCACTTCCCGGGCGCGTTCTACATCTTTTTTGACGGCCCAGGCGGCGGGCGCCAGTTTATCGAACCAGCTTAAATGCTGCTCGTTGGAATGGCAGTTATAGCAGGACCTCTGCAGGATGGCCAGTACTTCTTCGGGCACTCCTTCCATATGGCCGGTGACCGGTTTAGAGGCGATGGGTTGGGTAAACAGCTGCAGCACCAGCAATACGGCTACCAGCGCAGCGGGTACTATATAAATGCGTTTTCTTTTCATGTGGGTGGATGTTTAGGTTACCATACTACTTTAGATGCCTGAATCACTTTGCCGCTGGTTTTCTCCTGTACAAAGGCGATGATTTCCCAGTCATTTTTCTGAAAATCGTCCGGCAGTTTCAGGGACAGGGCGCCCTGTTCTTTCATCTCCTGCTGTTGCAGCTGACGGACGATCTGTACATGGGACAGCTGTCTGCCGGCATTTTCCCCCGCTACTACCCGTGAACCGGCACTTTTCTGCACCAGGGCCATCAGCATCTGCGCTTTTTTAGGGGCAGCGCCACCGGACCAGGATACCGTTATTTCACGGGCGTGTTGTTCGGCTTTTAAAGACAAAGGAGTAGTGGTAGCGGTTTGCAGGGCGTTTTGAATGGAACCGAATACGGCCCCTTCATCCGAGCCGATCATTTGGGTGGTGCCGTTAACGATCAGTTGCGGCGTGTAGATGTTGGGAAGCCTTAACCAGCGGGAGTATTGTTGTTGCCGTTCGCTGAAGGTGTGTTGACTGAAGCGGTCTTTCCAGCCCTGATGGTCCCAGTAGTCCACATGAAAAGCCATGATGTAAAGCTGTTTGCCGGCGCTCTGTTGGAGTTGAGCGATGATTTCATCTGCCGGCGGGCAACTGGAGCATCCTTCGGAGGTAAAGAGTTCCACCACGGCAAAGCCGGGGGCAGGGTTATCCTGTTGAATAGCTTTCAGCGTATGTTGGGTGTTAATGGTTTTAAAAGCTACGCTGGCGGCCAGGGCGAGTGGGAGGCTGATATAGCAGGCGAGTTCTTTAAGCGGTTTCATGATGATTGTTTTAAGCGGAGGGCTTGCGCCCTCCGGGTATTATATAAGATGGGTAGTGACAGCGATGTTCCCATGGACGGCCTTGGAATAAGGGCAGGTTTGATGGGCCAGGTCTACCAGCTGTTGCGCCAGTTCGGGGGCGATGCCCGGCAGCTGCACCTGGAGGCGGGCTTGCAGGAAAAAGGCGCCGTCGGTCATGCCGAGGTCCACTTCCGCATCTACCAGGGTGTCCTTCGGCAAAGCTGTTCCCAGGGTTTTGGCTGCCAGTCCCAATGCGCCGATATAACAGGCGGACCATCCGGCGGCGAAAAGTTGTTCGGGATTGGTGCCGGCGCCGCTGGTACCGGGAGGGGAGAGTAAAATATCGAGTTTACCGTCGTTGCTTTGGGCTTTGCCTTCCCGGCCGCCGGTGGTGCGGGTTTTAGCGGTATATAATACTTTTTCGATAGTGGTGGAAGTGTGGCTGTTCATTGTTTTAGGTTTTTTATTGATATTTTGTTGTCCTGTGGGCAACGATTACAGTACAAATAGAACACAAACGGCAGGAAGGGCATAGGAGAAACATGCTGAATCCGGCATCCCGGCAGTTGAAACAGACAATTCGGACCTTGATGGGGAGTGCATGTTAAACGGCTATGGTAGCGGTCTTGTCCACGTCGGCAGCATTATTGCCCGGTTCAGGGGCGGAAATGTCCGGCCGGGCCATCGGAACAGCGGCTTTCCCGCCAGTATATATACCTTTGCGAATGAATAAAACAACCGCGATGCAACAGCCGCCGGCGTTTAAGATATCCAACCGGATGATATGGTTAAGTTCCCTTTCCCTGGGGATATTGACGGCTATACCCAAAATAGCCGACCATCATTTTGTATTGTATGAAGCGCTGGTGGATGCCGGGGTAACAGCTTCCTTTTCCCTGCTGATATGGTACTACAACGTATATACGTTACCGGCATATACCGCGAAGCGTGGGGGTAGCGGTTTTGGAACTAAGCGGTTGCTGCGGAACCTGGCCGTGGGCCTGGTGCTGATGTTCCTGCTATCGTGTATCCAGCAGTATCTGTTGTCTCATCTGAACTTCGGGCCGGTGATGCTGATGTTTGAAGTAAGGGGTATATTGATCAACCTGACCTTCTACCTGTTCATACACCTGTTGTACCAGGGATATCTTAACCAGCAGGTGTCGCTGGAACTGGAGCGTACTACCTCTGCTAACCTGTGGGCACAGTATGAACTGCTGAAACAGCAGGTCAATCCGCATTTCCTGTTCAATAGCCTGAATACGCTGAAGTACATGGTGGAAAGTAATGACCGGCAGGCCATCGACTTTATTCTGAAGTTGTCGGATTTTTACCGCTATACGCTGGAAAGCCGGAAGCTGCAGCTGATACCGCTTTCGGAAGAACTGGAAATACTCGGTGCCTATATGTATTTATTAAAAGCCCGGTTTGAAAATGGTATCGAACTAAAAATAGACATAGCGGCAGAAGTGTATTCCTCCAGGATACCCCCTTTTACGCTGCAGCTGCTGGTTGAAAACTGTATCAAACACAATATTGTTTCGCTGGATAAACCATTATTTATCGATCTTTATTCCAACGGGACAGCGATTGTGGTGGAGAACAATATCCAACTAAAAAGGGTGCCGGAATCCTCCACTGGAATAGGTTTGGAGAATATCAACCAGCGATATCAGCATTTGTTGGAAAAAGATATAGTCATTGACGTTACCGCTGAAAAGTTTACGATTAAATTACCGGTTATATATGAACGCGCTGATCATTGAAGATGAAATAAAAGCTGCCAGGTCGCTGGAGAACCTGATCACAAAGTTGCGCCCTTCGGTGAGCGTAAAGGCTAAGTTACAAAGTGTGGAAGCGGCGATCAGCTATTTATCTGATAACGGCATGCCGGAATTGATTTTCATGGATATTCAGTTATCGGACGGACTTTGTTTTGACATTTTTAAGTCGGTGAAGATCACCTGCCCGGTTATTTTCTGTACGGCTTATGGGGAATACGCGCTGGAGGCCATCAAAGCCAACGGGGTGGACTATCTGCTGAAGCCTTTCTCTGAAGATGATCTCCGGGCCGCCTTTGAAAAGGTAGAGGGGTTCCGGAATTTCTTTCAGCAGCATACCGGCAACGGATTAGAAGACCTGATCCGGAAAATCAGTGTAGATGAAGGTAAGAAGAGTTTCCTGGTATTTAAAAACAACAAATACCTGACGGTGCCCACCGATCAGATAGCCTATATCTATATTAAATACACTTCCCCGGCTATCGTTACTTTTAAGGGAGAAGAGTATATCATTAACCAATCGCTGGACCAGGTACAAAACCAGTTGTCGGCCCGGCAGTTCTATCGCTTAAACCGCCAATACCTGATCAATTTTACCGCCATCCGGGAGGTGGAGCACTATTTTGCCCGGAAGTTACTGGTGAGTTTACAGGTGGCTACCCCGGAGAAATTGCTGATAGGGAAGGAGAAGACAGCCTTGTTTTTACAATGGCTGGAGGAAAGATAGGCTGCTTTATAGCTGGTATCTGTCGCAAAAAGCATGAAAGGGTACGCGAATTCGTCACCCTGAGGGTCTTTATATGTCCCTGGCTGCCGGAGCTACCTTTCTTCCACCGTTCTCAAAACTATATCTTGTCCATGACTGGATTTTAGTGTAAATTCATTTATACGTATTATTTTCTATTACCCCCTTAGGCATAAAACCCTTTTGTATGGACCGGCAGCCGCTACTTTTGCTAACGACAAAAACGATGTATGCTACATATGCGACAGCCCGGCCCATACCGCCAAAAGGCTATACCATGAACCCTCCTGTTGTAGCAAAAGACTTCGAAAAATTTGATTCCGTATTGTTTAGTCGCTGGTACGAGTTTAATGGGCAGGGCCAACTGGTAAAGGGGGTAGACTATAATAAGCGATACCGTCTGCACCTGGAAGAGGATGTATGTTGAAGCACTGAAAACAACTAGCAAACGAATGATAAGAGAAATAGCCAGCAAGTAATTTTGCCTGTGAAGGACAGCCGGCCGGCGTTTTACCTTGCGCCGGCAATGGAAATCCCTGCTTTGTCAACTATAGCAACAAACTGTCACAGCAACAGGCAGGGACCTTCGTAATTTTAGGTTAACGTTTTTGATGATGTATGTTTAGCCCGGGTATTCCATTACTTTGGGCTTTTTTGCTGTTTGACGGCGGCAGTACTGACCAATTTAGAGAATGTATGATTATAACGATATAAGGCAACGATACTCATCACTTTAAAATAACCAGACACCATCAGCTTAGCCCTTAGCGATTGGTAAGATCTATACTATAGAATGCTTTTATCTTTCTCTTCACTTTTAAATTCAAATTGTTATGTTAAATCGACAGTATGCAATGATCACCATCCCTGGTGACGTTAAAATCAGTGACTTTAGTGCCACCGTTCAAACAAATACCGTTAACTGGGCACAGGAGTTTAATTTATCTCCCGTTTACAAGCCTTTGAAATGGTATAATCATGCCCGCTTTGGATTGCAGGCAGCCCGCGAATATCCTTTTGCCAGCCTGGAGCACATAACATTAGCCGGAGAGTTGCTGACATGGCTCTTTACCGTAGATGACAGCTGTGACAGGGGATCGGAAAATAAAGCGCTGGCGTGGGAAATGACCACCCAATTGGATGTACTCATCGATATTCTGGAAGGGAAGTTTTACGAAGGCAATGGACATCTGGAGTTGGCATTGGTCAATATACTTAACAAGTTTCAGGTTATCAGCCACGACAGGCCTTTTCTTTACTGGCAGTTCTGCACCCATGTGGCGGACTATCTGAGGGAGTGTAAACTGGAGACTAAAATGCAGCTCCTGCAACATCAGATGAGTATTGAAGATTACTATCGTGAACGGCCTTTTACAGGATTCTACATTATGTTTCCTTTGGTTGCCATGTTTTCGGGACTCAGAATTCCCAAACGCGTATATACGCATCCGGTAGTTAAGAGCCTTGAGTTGGAGTTAAATTTGTTGGGCTGTTTGTCCAATGACCTGCATTCTATTGGTCGGGAGGCAGCGCTGGAAGAAGCCGGATTTAATCTGATTCTGATTTCAAAGCGGGAAAACAACCTTACGCTCGATGATGCCGTTAGTTTTGTGACCGATGAGCATACACGGCATTTGGAGATATTTGAGAAAACCCGCGCTGTACTTCCTGATTTCGGAGAAAGTATCAATAAAGACCTGGCGGTATATATAGCAGGTTTATATCAGATAGTAAGGGGGTATGATGATTGGGCGGTACTCGATACGGGACGTTACAGTTGAGATTACATGATTGCCCGATAGGGCAAATGTTTAGCCAGTGCCAAACACAATTCACCAAAATCGATTGGCTTTTTTAAGAATCCGGCCGCACCGAGCGCTATAGCATGACTTTCCGTAAATGACTCGCTGGCACTAACAATTAAAACGGGGATGCTTTTTAAAGTGGGATGTTGTTTCATTCTCTTTAAAAGCATCTCCCCTGATAGTCCAGGCATATTTAAATCTGCAATGACCAGGTTGGGGCTTTCTGCTTCAATACTTGTAATAGCACTATCTTCATTTTCATCTCTAAAAAGTTTGGCATCGATCCCCCATTTTTTTAGGAAACGCATTACCCATCCGGCTCCCATTTGATCATCTTCAAACAGCAGTACTTTAGATTTCCAGAAAATGTTTTTCCCGTCTGCCACTTTATTTAGCTGGATGACCGGTTTTACCCCGGCTTCGTAGGGCAATTTTACAAAGAGGGTCGTCAACTCCGGATCAGGTGTGGGTACAATGGATATTTCCCCACCCAGTACCTCTACCAGGTGTTTGGTAATGGCCAGTCCCAGCCCACTGCTGGAGTCGCCTTCACTCTTGCCTACGAAACGTTCAAACACAGCACGGGCAATCTTTGGATCAATTTTACCGGTATTAGTTATTTCAAGTGTCCACCATTCACCGGTCTTCTTCAGGGTTACCCGTACCACGGTATTGTTGGTGGAATATTTAATGCTATTTGATAACAGGTTGTTGAAGATCTTGGTGAGGATCATCCGGTCGCTGTAGATGGCCTGTTTCAGGGAATCTTCAATACTGAGTTCTATTTTGATCCCTTTAGGGCTGGCCAGATAGGAGTGGGCGGCGATAGTAGAATTGACCAGGCCAAACAGGGAAAAATCTTCTTTATTGATTTCGATGAACTTCCCGCTTTCGATTTTGGCAATTTCCAGCACATGATTAATGATGTTGCGGGTAAGCGCCGTGGAAGTGTATAGCTGATCTGCCATTTCGGCGCCGTTGGGCAATTGGTATTCTTCACATGAATCATCTTCCATAGTGGACAGCTTGTCTTTCTTTAACAGAAACACCTGAGCGATGCTGTATACCACATTTAAGGGGGTTCTTACTTCATGAAATACTTCAGAAAGATAGGCTGTCTTCCTTTCCGATGCCATCTGCAGTCGGCGGGATTCGATCAATAAGCCATTTATTTGAGTGGCATAAGAAGTTAAAACACCTAAAATAAAAACTAGCAGCGCAATACTCGTAGCCCAGCGCATAACAGCCGTTACGCTTTTGCTGAGTTCCAGCGGGGTGATAAATCGCAGGTAAGAATTCAGGATAATATAGATGACCATCAGGCCACATCCTATTATCCCATAGAGGAGGATCTTCGTTTTTTTATACAGTACGAAAGACGATGTTAAATGAAATGTTATGACCGTCATAAACACCAATAACATCTCTATAGAAATACCTTCGCCTAATATTGTAGACCAGTAACCAATGAAAATTACATTCGTAATCAGCATCAGTAGATTGGCATTGAAAAACTGTTTCCTGTTATTCAGGAAAATCACTCCCAAAAAACAAAGGGCTTCCACAGGAACCCCCAGAAAAAACAAACTACGCTTAAGCGAGTAGAAATATCCTCCAACGCCAACAACCAGTAAAAACAAAACGAGCGCCATTACATTTAATTGGCTGGTGGATCGTTTTTCCACTTCTCTCTCGTCACCGTCAACACTTATTGCCATTGGTTTTAACAACATTTGCCGGGTTACATCCGCCATTGTAATATGTTCTGGTTTCATGTTTTGGATATATTGAGGGCCTTAATAAGAACAGGCTGAACTAGCTCCTTGCTGCACGTAAAAGTAGGTGTTTTTCAAAGGACTTAGCTTCAGTTTTGGGTTCAGTAATCAGGGTGCGATCTTTTGTGGGTAAGATAAATAAAATTATCGGATTTCTAATGTAAATTACCCGCAAAAGTGATTGTTCCATATTTTCTAATCCACTATCAAACATGAAAACGCCTTTGAGCCAACATCCCTTGCATCCACGTATGCAGGCTGCCCAACCATTTTTTGACAACAACTTCACGCCTTATTTTTCCGATCATATTCCCGGCGCCTGGCAGATTACCAGTTATCAGGATGTAGTGGCTGTATTGAGCGATTATGCCACTTTCTCCAGTGAGTACATTCCCAAAACTGATGACAACGTATTCACCCGTAACCTGAATGTTACCGATCCTCCTAAACACAAGCACCTGCGGGCATTAGCCACCAAGGCCTTTTCGCCTGCCATCATTGCAGAATCTGAAGGATGGATCCGGCGGCAGTGCGAGGAGTTATTGCAGCCACACCTGGCCTCGGGGTCTATCGAGTTTGTACGCGATTTCGCATTACAACTACCGCACCGTGTAATTTCCCGGTTGTTAGGGGTGCCGGATGCAAATGTTGAACAGGTAAAACAATGGATCATCGCCGTTGCCGGAGATCCGCGGGTGATTGGTGTGGAGATCTTTGGCCGGTCTATGCAGGAGATGAGCATCTTTTTCTCGGAGCTGATCAAACAACGTACGGCACAACCGGAAGCCGACCTGATTTCCCAGCTGATTTTTTCAGAAGTGGAAGGCAGCCGCCTGGAAACGATGGACGTGATTGCCATGTGTGTCGCCATTTTCCTGGGAGGATATGAAACCACTAAAAGTTCCCTGGCCAACGCCTTGTATATTTTTGCGCAGATGCCCGACATACAGGAACACCTGGCCAAACATCCGGAAGATGTGCCAAAGGCAGTAACGGAAGCGTTGCGGGTGTTATCACCGGTGAAAGGATTTCCAAGAATAGCTGCGAAGGATACGATGGTTTCCTCCGCAGCCATTAAAAAAGGTGACCTGGTGAATGTCTCTGTCAGCACGGCTAATAAAGATGAATCGGTATTCGCTCATCCGGACGCTTTTGATATGGACCGTCCCAACCTGAACCAGGCGCTGAGTTTCGGGCATGGTATCCATTATTGCCTGGGAGCGCCTTTGGCGAGAGTGGAGACCCGCATTGCATTTGAAACGATTTTCAGTCATGCGCGGGTAAGGCTGGCTACCCCTGCCGCACCGGAACCAGAGATCAGTGCCCTGGTATACAGTTTAAAAAGTTTACCGTTGGCATTAGACAAGATCTAGGGCTACATGGCCGTATTCAAAGTGATAGCGGGCGGTTTCCCGGTAACTCCAATCCATATTGCCGCGGAGGATGGCGCCCAGTATACGTACATATTTCCTGACGGCAGCGTCGTGGATACCAAAAGCCGGTAGCTGGGCAGACAGCTGCTCGAACTGGCGCATTTCCTGGTCGTGCAGCTCCGCTGCCTGCAGAATGGCAGCTTCCAGCGGGAGCTGTCTTTCTGCTTTCATCACCAACACCATGTTGTGCTGGTCGCCATGGTCCAGTTCCTTCGACAAAGAAAACAGATCATTGGCCCAGCATACCAGGTTACGGGCCAGTACCACCAGCTGCATCACAGCCGGATGCTGAAGGATGTCTGCCGGCAGCGATATCTCTTCAATTACTTCAATCATGTCGGTACTCACATGTGCTGCGCCGAGATATTGCCTTCTCTTATAAAACTCAGCTACAGACGGGAGGTTACCGGATTGTACGTTGCCGTACTCCCATAGCCCGGCGGCAAACATTTTATGCAGGCTGTCCACAAAACGTTGTTGCCATTCGGCGTTGCTCATCGCTTTAAAACGAATCCATACATCCGCTAAAGCAGCCATAACACCGGTTTCACCGCTTTCCGGCGGTTGCGGGTTGGCCAGAATCTGTTTGCAGGCGCCCACAAACATTTCAAAATTCATCCGGGACTGTATCAGCTCATCGCGGTCAATCTGGTTGTCCATGGCGTCGTCCATGACAAACAACAGTACGTTGGCATCGTTGGCAAGTTTTAGCTGATCCGGTCCGCATTCCGGATAAAACCTGGCGGTCATCATACCGAAGTTGTCGTCCAGGTATTTTTCGTAACTGTTATCGCTATGCAGCGCAAATCTCTTTACCCACGCATTGGTGTGGTCGATGGCATGTTGGTAGTGTGGATTAATCGCTGGCTCGATAGGACAGTAAAGGAGAGGGAGCATAATTGCATTCATATCACATATTTTAACAATATAATATACACCTAATCTGTAGCAATATTAAAATGTTTATCCGCGGACGGTTATCACTCTTCGTTTTCCATTACGATGTTGCTGGACAGGAATGGCAGCAGCGCATGATAGAGTTGTTCCAGCATAATGGGCTTGGACAGGAAGCCGTCGCCTTTGGCCCTGGCAGCCGCGATGTCGGCGGTATTTGTATTTCCACTGATGAAAATTACGGGTACATGACGCAGCAGGGCTTCTTTACGGATCTTTTCCAGCAGGGCCATACCGGATATTTCAGGCAGATAATAATCGAGCAGGATCACATCGGGTGTCACCTCCCTGGCTTTTTCCAGCGCTTCGCCGGAAGTGGCGGCAAAAGCGGCATTACATCCCAGCCGTTTTAATTGCAGCTCAGCCAGGAGCCTGTTGGCAGGGTCGTCGTCCACACAAAGCACGGCAGCGCCACCAAATTTTTCAAACGCAGCCGGTTGCTGCGATGGGGTTTGTTGGCTGGGATCGGCCACCATGGGAATACAGAGGCGGAAAGTGCTGCCGCTGCCCACTACACTGGTAGCGGTGAGCGTGCCACCCAGCGTTTCGGCTATCTTCCGGGAGATAGGCAGTCCCAGCCCGGTGCCCTCGCCCGGCTTGGACCCGGTGATATATAAATCGAATACTTTTTCCAGCTCAGCTGCGGGAATACCTTTGCCTTCATCGCTGACTTCCAGGATGAACTGTTGTTCGCCGGCCCTGGCGGTAACGGTAATAGTGCCACCGGCATGGGAGAACTTGATGGCGTTGGTGAGCAGGTTGCTGAGTATCCTCGTGAGCAGGGCGGCGTCGGAAACGATCCGGCCGGGGATACCGGCCAGCTTCAGTTGCAGCGGAACCGGCGATACGTACTGATAACAGTCCAGCTGCTGGTAAAGCCACTGCCTGACAGAGAATGCTGCCAGTTCGGGAACGTCGTAAATACCAGCCTCAATACGGGCAGTGTCCAGCACCACATTGGTCATATCCAGCATATTCCGCGAAGAGGCGTACAGGGCACGGATCACATCGGTGGATACCTGTATCTGCCCGGGCATACCTTCGTCTTCCGCCTGTAATACCAGCTCCCGCGCCAGCCCATAGATAGGATTGAGCTGGGTTCGGTAGTCGTGCGACAACGAATTAAGATAGGTGGTTTTATAGCGGTTGGCCTGGTCCAGTGCCAGGGTCCGTTCTTCTACCAGTGTTTCCAGTTCCCGGCTGCTTTTGTTCACCGCCCTTTCATAGAAATAGAGCAGCAGGGCATTCATGAGCAGTACGGCGCCTGCTGCAAAAAAATACACCAGCCGGCTATGACTGTTGCTTAGCTGCAGTGGTTCAACCAGATTACTATACCAGATTATTTTCAGGGCTACCGTTACCGCCAGTACGAAACTGATGGCGGACCATTTATACCCCCTGGATTTGATGATCAGCAGAGCGGCGCCACAGAGAAAAACGGCCAGGGCTTCTATGTTGATAGCTGGTCCCAGCAGGGCGCCATAATACATGGCACTGAAGGACTGCAGCAAAAAGATCGTTAACAGCGCGGTGTTGGTTTTACCGGCTTTATTGAACAGGGGCACACTCAGGTAAATCAGCGCCATGGCATAACCTACACCGGATATACGTATTTCATGCATGGCATGCCACAATGCGGTTGATATCAGCAAACACAGGAAGGAGGTGAGTAAAGCCAGGGAATTAAGCATGATGATCACCCGCTTGCTGTTTAATGGAAGTGGTGCACCATCCGTACCAAGGAATGGAAGAGTTTTCAGCAGGCGCCAGAATCTACGCATACAATTCGTTGTGGGTTTTTGCCAGGACAAAATTTTCCGTTGAGGGTCTTCATTGCAAAGATGCCTATACTTAGCAGGATATCAGTATGCTATCTGACACCTGGTTTTCTGACAGTCGTACATCGTTGTAGTAAGTCTTGGCTTAAAGGTACAAAATTGATAAAATTATCTTATGTTATTTATTTAGAGAGAAGATAATCGTTTACAGGATAAGTTTTGGGGGAGATGTCCGACGGGGAGCCGGTTTTACCTGATGGCTGATAGAAATGCCGGCATCGCTTCCCTTAAAATGTAACTGTATATGTCGAAATTTTAAATATCTTTGCGCGCAATAATTTTAACCCATATCTCCATTGATCAGCTGCAACCCCTTTTGTCCATTCCAGCGCAACCCAATTAAATCGCGTCCGATAGTATGAACCAAATTCGAAGCCGACATGCCTGCTGCATTGTCATCTGCCTTGTACCTGAAAACAATGCCCACTGCTACCACCTGGGCCTCATGCACCATGTACCTCTTTCGCCACCGTCTGTAATAACATCGTATAGCCATTGAGGTAAGTACACTGTAACTGTTTAATTGTTTCCTTAAAAAATTCTCCGGAGGAACAGGTGACAGCAATAACGCTGTGAATAGATACCTGTTTCCCGTTAATTCACTGATTTGTATGAATATCCCTGCTATGATCCGCTATGGATGGTGTTATGTGTTGTGGTGTCTGCTATTGACCGCTTTGCCGGCAGCTGCCCAATTCACGGAATCTTCTTTTTACTCCATAACCGGCGCCACCGCACTTACCCGTGACCGGAACAATAATATTTATATGGTTTCCTATAACGACAGCGGACAGAAATTTTTAGTCTGGAAATACCCTGGCGGTAATGCAAATATGGCTACTATCATCTATGTAAGCCCGCAACGCCAATTGTCCGGGTACGATCTTTATCCCTGGGGGCTCGCGGTAAATTCCACGGGAGATGTTTTTGTAACCTCCACGCAAAGTGATGTCAACGGAGAAATACTGAAAATACCTTTTGACGGTACCAGTTACGGCAGTGCAGTCCGCATCAGAAATGGAGAGCAATACCTTTCCCTGGCCTTTGATCAGCAGGATAACCTGTTGACGATGGAGTTTGACATGATGGCGGGTAAAGCCAAACTCATGCGCTACCCGGCAAACGATTTGTCCGGTGCCGCTGGTCAGACTTTGGTCAATAATCTGGAGAACCAGTCGGAGGGAATTTATCCCTGGGGACTGGCGGTGGACAAGGATAATACGATTTATTACAACACAGGCCCCAACACAATGGGACAATCGTATCTCAAACAGTGGAAGAACGGGACCATTTCAACGATTATAAACGGAAACTTCACCGCGCTGGCGTGTGACGACTACGGTTCACTATATGCTATGGAGGTAAATATGGCGGGCAGCACGACAAATTCCTCGATACGCAAATTCACGTTTGGGAACAATACATCCGTGGATTGGATTTATGGCATGACGAAATCGAATACCTGGGATATGTATACCCTTGGGTTGACGGTCAACGGAAATGGCTCCAAAGTTTATTTTAACCAACAATTTCCCGCCGGGGTATCTCTGCTGACGGCGTCGCCGATAACGATCAAGGAAATGTCGGCACAGAATCCGACGCTGACCAATGCGCAGACAGTAAATTATAAAGTCGGCTTCAATGAAACCAGGGTGGATATGCCGGCGATCGATGCCTTCTCACTCATTACTACCGGAGGTATTACCGGCGCAGCCATCACCAAAGTTACCCGTGATTTCAGTAACTACAATTATTTCTATGTAGAAGTGAATACCGGTACCGGAGATGGCACACTCGCCCTGTCGATGTCCGGCGGAAGGCCGAACCCGGTTAACAATCCGGGTTTTAACGCACAGGTATATACGATCGATAAAACGGCGCCTGTGATAACATGGGTTACCAAACCGGCACTCACAACGACCAGTACCACCGCCGCTTTTGAAGTTAGCGTCAACGAAACGGGTAGTACGGTAACGGCTACACTGGATGGCGCCCCGGTAACGCTTGCCTCCGACGGTAAATGCCAGCTGACAGGCCTTTCTATGGGCCAGCATACTTTTGAAGTAACCGCCAAAGACGGGGCGGGCAATACGAAAACAGCGCAGTACCAATGGTCGGTCATAACGGCCATCACCAGTATAGGTGTACCCGGTAACAACTACTATGTAGCCGGCAGCTCCCTGAATTTTACCGTTACCTATTCATCGCCGGTGACCGTAAACGCCATACCACCCAATATCCCTTTGATACCCATAACGATCGGTAACATCACCCAGAACGCCTTTTACACGGCCGGCACCGGTACCAATACACTGGTATTTAGTTATACTGTACGGCTGGGAGACGAAGCGATGGATGGTATCGTACCAGGCTCCGCCATCGAGTTGAATAATGGAAATATCCTGGACCCCGGTAACCAGAGAGCCCAACTAACCCTGGACAATATGCCCGCTACTGGTGGCATCAAGGTACACACGGCGATACCTGCGGTGACGCTTACTTCCGCTGCGCCGGCAACCGTAAACGGGCCATTTACCGTGGATATAGCGTTTAGCGAAGATGTAACTGAACTGCTCGTGGAACAGATACTGGTGGGCGGCGCCACGCTCAGCAATTTTGTAAAGACGGATGCGCAGCACTATAAAGTACTGGTAACCCCCACTAAAGACGGAGGAATCAATATATCTGTTCCAACCAATGCGGTAAAGAACGTGGCGAACACCCCCAATAGTGTTTCCGGTCCGTTTTACCGTACGGCAGATATAACGGCGCCGCAGGTACTCCGGGTGGACGTTCCTGCGAATGGTTATTACAATGCCAACAGCGATCTCCTGTTTGATGTTGTTTTTAATGAAGCGGTGGCACTTAACACGACTGCGGGTATTCCTTATATTAATGTAACCGTTGGTTCGCAGATAAAACAAGCTGTTTATCAGTCCACCGTTTCACCCACCACTTTACGTTTCGGGTATAAAGTAGCCAGCGGCGACGATGACAATGACGGTATCAGCATAGGGACGATGAATCTCAATAACGCAACCATCCGCGATCTGGCAGGGAATATTGCCGATATAACGTTAAAGAATATAGGAAGTACGACCGGTGTTTTAGTGAATACTCAATTGCCAACCGTAACGCTTTCCATGAGCGGCCCCGTGAAAGTGAATAACGCTTTTACGGTAACGGCCACCTTCGGTGAAAAGGTGACAGGACTCCTCCTTAGTAGCATGGTGGTAAGCGGAAACGTCAGCCTTAGTAACCTGGCAACATCAGACAACATCACCTATACCTTCCTGGTTACTCCCGGCGTCCTGGATGGGGCATGCACCGTTTATATGCCTGCCGGCGCTGCGAAAAGTGCCCGTACCGGTAATGGTAACCAGGTGTCCAATACATTAAACTTTACCGTAGATGTTACACCGCCGGCGGTGAGCAGTGTGACGGCGCCTGTCAATAAAATCTATGGCATTGGAAAAGAACTGGCTTTCAGTGTTATTTTTTCTGAACCGGTAACCGTTACCGGTACGCCTTCCTTTGATCTGACGATAGGTGCAAAAACAGTACAGGCGAACTATACCAGCAGCACGAACGACAAAACACTGGTTTTCGTTTACACGGTGCAGGATGGTGATATTGACCTGGATGGCGTGACAGTAGGCCCCCGTATCAACCTGAATGGTGGCGCCATAAAAGATGAAGTGGGTAACGCCGCGCTGCTGGCATTGAATAATGTGGCCAGTACTACCGGTGTAAAAGTGGATACCAGGGGTGCGACCGTTACACTTCGTACCAGTGCTGTATCGCCGGTGGGTAGCGCCTTTACCGTCACCGCTGAGTTTTCCGAAAAGGTAAGTACATTGTCTGCTGCTGATTTTAGCGTGACTAACGGTAACATCAGTACGCCGCAAACCACAGATAATATCACCTTTACCGTTTTGGTAACCCCGGTTACGGACGGCACCGTCAGTATATCCCTGCCGGCCGGTAAGGTGACGAACGCTATCGGTAATGGTAACAATGCGTCTAATATATTAAGCCTGATATACGATACCAACCCGCCACAGACAACATCGGTGGTGGTGCCTGGTTCCAAAGCTTACGCAATTGGGCAGCAACTGAATTTCAAGGTTAGCTTCAACGAACCGGTCGTGGTAACCGGGACACCTACACTGCCGGTTACCATCGGCAGTAAAGCCGTACAGGCAACCTACCAGGGGGTAATAGGTGGAAATACCCTGTCTTTCACCTACGAGGTGCAACCCGGTGAGATGGCGCCCAACGGTATCCAGCTGTCTGGTCCTATCCAGCTGAATGGCAGTACTATCAAAGATGCCGCCGGCAACGCAGCTGATCTCACACTCCATAACATTCCATCCACTACAGGAATCATCGTTAATACCGGTACGCCGGAAGTAACATTGTCCGCCCCGGTTTACCTGACGAATAAAGCCTTTGAGGTAACGATCTCCTTTACC
Organism: Chitinophaga qingshengii; assembly: GCF_014529935.1. Taxonomy (GTDB): domain Bacteria; phylum Bacteroidota; class Bacteroidia; order Chitinophagales; family Chitinophagaceae; genus Chitinophaga; species Chitinophaga qingshengii. The sequence continues at coordinate 680,623 of NZ_JACVFC010000001.1, read as the reverse complement.
GAGCCTGTTGATAACCTCGATCTTAATAAGATCGTCGTAAGCACCGGTTCAGCCAGCAACCTGGTAAAAGTGGATGACAGGACTTACACGGCCACCATTACCCCGGGAACTGATGGCATAGGGAATGTGGTGGTGTCCGCAGGTGCAGCCATAAACAATGCCGGTACCGGCAACAAGGCTGCTGACCCCCTGCCTTATTTTTATGATGGCACCAGGCCATTCGTGATGGGCGTAACTGCACCGGCGCCGGGCAACTATAAAATCGGGGATGTGCTGACGTTTAAACTGAATTTCAATGAGAATGTCCGTGTATCCGGTACCCCCTTTCTGCCGGTGACGCTGGGAACAGCCCAGGTAAAAGCCGTTTATGCGGGTGGTTCCGGCATGGCTGATTTAACGTTCTCCTATACGGTACAACCCGGAGATATGGCCCCTGGTGGCATTGGGCTGACAAACCCTATCAACCTGGATGGCGGTACGATCATCGACCAGGCAGAGAACGATGCCAGACTGACGTTAAATGGTGTTCCTGCTACTGCCGGAATTAAGGTGTCCGGGCAGGAGCCTGCCGTCACACTCAGTACCAGTGCTTCATCGCCGGTAATGGGGGCCTTCACGGTAACGGCTATATTTTCTGAAAAGGTAACCGGGTTGACAGCCAGTGATTTTGTGGTCACCGGTGGTAATGCCGGTAGCCTGCAAACGGCGGACAATACTACCTATACGGTATTGATTACCCCAACAACGGAAGGTACCATCAGTATATCCCTGTCTGCCGGCAAGGCAATGAACAACGCCGGTAATGGCAACAAAGCCTCCAATGTTATCACCCTCCAGGCGGATATGACGCCGCCTACGGTAATACTGGCTACTGCCAGCCCGGCACGTACCAATACCTCGTTTATGGTACAGCTGACCTTCAATGAAGAGATGAAAAACTTCTCTGCTACCGCGTTACAGGTAAATAACGGTACTGCCGGACCATTACAAACAACAGATAACGTTCATTATAATACGCTGATCACACCTGTTGCCGACGGCAGTGTAACCGTACAGCTGCCGGCAGGCGCCGCATTCGATAAAGCAGGTAACGGTAACCAGGTTTCCAACAGCATCAGTGTGGTGTCTGATGCCACCGCACCGGTGATCGCTCAACAGGCAATCGAAGTATACGATAACAGTCCGGCGGGCGCCCTTGCCGGGCAGATGACTGCTACAGACGCTTCGGGCGTTATACAGGACTGGAAACTGGTGACAGACGGCTCCGGCGGCGCCTTATCGCTCGATGCCAACGGTCGTGTGACAGTAAAAGACAACGCCCTGCTACGGACCCTCGCCGGTAAAACCATTGCGCTGCGTGTAACCGTCAGCGACGGACTTAATACCAGTGTAGCCGCTACCGTTAGTGTGAAAGTGCTGGTTTCATTCGTCAACAAACCACCGGTAATGAACCCCGTGGCCGATGTACAGCTTTGCGCCACCACCGCTCCGCAAAAGATACAGCTCACCGGTGTATCACCGGTAGAGGCGGATCAGCACTATACTATCAAGGTAACCGCTAACCAGCCTTACTTCGATGTACTCACCGCTGATGTGGCCACCAACACTGTCCGTTATCAGCTGAAACCCGGCGTTAGCAGCGGTACGGCGGCTATCACCGTTACCCTGCAGGACGATGGCGGCACCGACAATGGTGGTAAAGACAGCTTCAGTCAAACCTTCTATCTCACGGTCAATCCGCTGCCGTTGATTACTATCAGCAGCGATAAAGGCAATGCGGTTTCCAAAGGCGACCTGGTGACGCTGACGGCCGAAGGCGCCATAGCGTATAGCTGGGCACCCGCTGCCGGCGTGACCGGAGAGCTGCAACAGGCTTCTCTCCGCGTAAGACCACAGGACAATGCTACCTATACCGTAACCGGTACCAACGCTGCAGGTTGCAGCGCCAGCGCTGCCATCACGATCGCGGCAACAACAGACTATAAGCTGGATGCTACCAATATGCTCACACCTAACGGTGACGGTATCAACGACCGCTGGGTGATCCGCAACCTGGACAGCTACCCGGACAACGAGGTGAAAATATTTGACCGTTCCGGCAGAATAGTATACCAGCGCCGTAACTACAGCAATGACTGGGATGGCACGCTGAATGGCCATCCGCTGGCAGAAGGTACCTATTATTATGTGCTCACCGTCAATGGCAGCACCCGTGTATGGAAAGGATTCATCACCATTATCCGGGCCGATCAATAACCTTATTAACCTGATTTATGAAGCGTATATTTTTATCCCTGACAAAGTGTATAAGCCTGCTGCTATTAACCATAGCAGCAGGTAACGCCGCCGCACAAACGCTTAGTGATGTGCCGGCGTTATTGGAACCTTCCGGGACCCAATATTTTCAGAATGCTTACCTGGCGAACGCTGCAATGGCTGGTATAGATACCGGCCTGCATATAAACGCCGCCTACCGCCGCCAGGCGAAACAAATGACCGGCGCGCCGGAAACCCGTTTCCTTACGGTAGATGGACTGTTGGGTAAAAGAGTGGGAGCGGGGCTGAACGTCATGAACGACGTAGCGGGATTAATCAACCGTACCCGGGTGGCCATGAGTTATGCTTATCATCTCCCGATTGGGAAAGAAGGACAACAGTTGCACTTCGGTCTCTCTCTGGCGATGAACTTCCAGCGGCTGGACCTGTCGCATCTGAACGGCGACCCCAACGATCCCACTGTGGGAGCATTTAACCGCCGCGATAACTATTTTGAAGGGGAATACGGTATGGCCTATACGAACGGAGCATTGACCGTGCAGGCAGCTTTGCCGAATATCAGGAGCATGTTCACCAATGATAAGACCGTGAATGGCGGTACTATCTTTTATTCCGCTGCGGAATATAGGTTTGCATTTGAAGGAGCCCTGGAAAGCATCACGCCCAAAGTGTGTTACCGGGGGGTACGGGGGTACAACAATATCCTGGATATTGGCGTAAATGCCGCCTTCCTGGATAACGTACTCAACGTAATGGCGTTGTACCACAGCTCCCGCAGCTTTACTGCCGGGTTTGGCGTGGATGTGAAAAAGACCGTTCTGATACAGGCGTTATATCATGCTCAAACAGGCGGTTACAACACTTATAACAATGGCACCTACGAAATAGGAGCAGGTATTCATCTGTTTAAATAGTCTTTTTCTGTACGCCATGGGTGAGCACCTCCAGCAAAACATTGATCACCTCATTGGTGTAATAGTACCGGACGGCTATCGGGTCCTGCAAGCCGGGTGGGGGCGTAATACGGGCTGACTTCATTTCTTCACGGTCTGAAGCAATGCTATAGTAAGCGTAAAGTTCCGTGATGCCCTGCTCGGGAACCGTAGAGGCGTAACCGGTAACACCTATTCCCCAATGTGATGAAAAAAAGGAACAGCAATTTTCAGCAAGTGTGCGGGCTGTTTGAGGGGATACGCAGTTGGACTGTTCGCCGTGAATCGGGTCCAAACCCAGATGCCGTGCCTTTTGGCCGAGATTATAGGCAGTGATGCCGCCCTGGAAATATTCCGCTGCTTTGTCCGCGGATGAAAACGCCACCTGTAAGATGCCGGCGGTCACGCTTTCAGCTACCGCCAGTGACTGCCGGCGGTTGATCAGGATAGCCCTGATTTGGTTAACGCTGTCAAGATTGATTGTACTCATAACAGTTGCCTGTTTCTAATCCCGTGCCAGCGTTTGGCACGGCGTTTACAGCAGGTCGTCAAAAAGCTATCCGAAGGTATAGCCGTCCCAGCTTACCACCGGAAGAATATTACAGGAAGGTGTGCCGTCGCTGTTAAAAAAAGTGAAAATACATACCGGTTTCCCGCATATCTCCCAGTCGGAAAATAGATACGGTTGGTGATATTATTGAACACCTGGAAGAACATAGTGCCAATGTGTTGCTGAAAGCGATGTTAAAAATAAAAGAGGATTGATTTAAAAGATCAATCCTCTTTTATTTAGCGTGTTATAGCGCTGCTATCTCCACCTCATAATCTGTCGATCCACGTTTTCACTTCCTCCTTTGTTTTCCCTGTTTTCTGCTGGATGCGCCCCAGCAGCTCATCTTCCTTGCCTTCTACATATAACAGGTCATCATCTGTAAGATCAGCATATTGTTGTTTGATCTTTCCTTTTAATTCATTCCAGTTGCCTTTTACTTTAAGGAGAAAGCTGTTGTTTTGAGTGTCCATAGTAAAACAGTTTTTGTGGGTGAGTAATGTTCTTCTGACGATATCTGTCAAATATTACTCCACTGGCTGAGAGGCCTGTTTTAGGGCCTTGTCGTGTGGCAAAGCGGGGAAAAATATGCGCAAACGCGGTGATTTGTAGACAATCTGCTTACCCTTGTGTGCGGGCTGAACCGGAGAGAAAACCGGACCGGTCCAATACCGCTACGGTATGCCGGCAGATGCAGATAAGCCGTTGTTCATCGTCTGTGATCCTGATTTCCCAGATATGGCTGCGGCGGCCCAGGTGTATAGGCGTGGCGGTGCCATGCACATATCCTTCGCGGGCGCTGCGAACGTGATTGGCGTTGATTTCCATGCCCACGCATATTTCTGTAGCGGGATCAATGACGAGGGTAGAGGCTACGCTGCCTGCTGTTTCGGCCAGTGCTACCGAAGCGCCGCCATGGAGGATACCATAGGTCTGCACCGTACGGTGGTCTACCGGCATCCGGATACGCAGGTAGTTATCGCCAACTTCGGTGAATTCCATGCCCAGCTGCTCATTCATGGTGGATTTGCCTCTTGCATTCAGGTCTGCTGGTGTAACGGTGGTGTGCCAGATAGTTGTTGCCATATCAGTCATAACATTTTTTTTGCAAACCGGAAATATAGTAATTTCGGCTCTTACATAACTCCCACCAATATGAAACCTCACAAATTATTATTCGCTACAGGCGTTGCGATATGCCTGTCTCTCCAGATCTACGCCCAGCAAATCACCGGTAATATGCTCAAAGACTGGGAAAGGGCAAAGGAATACACCAAAGAATATCTGGATGTGATGCCGGATAAATCTTATGATCTGAAACCGACCCCGGAAATGCGTTCATTTGCAGAACAGATGTTACACCTGGCAGAAGCCAATTACGGCTTTGCAGCGGCGGCCAGTGGCAGCACCCTGCCTGGAAAACCGGGCGACATGGAAAAAAACAGCGACAAATCCAAAGCGGCGGTGACCAAAACCGTGATGGACAGCTACGACTACGTGATGGACAAAATCAAAGGCCTGACCGATGCACAGCTGGCAGAGAAAATCAAAGTCTTTGGCCGCTTTGAAATGACCCGTGGCGAAGCGCTGAACAAGGATTTTGAACACCAGACACATCACCGCGGACAGACAACGGTATACATCCGTCTCGCCGGCGCTAAACCACCACAGGAGAAACTGTTCTAAGCCGGACTATCCGGTTTGTGGCAATTGGACGATGCCGGTGCCAGCCGATAGTTGTTACTTTGTAAAGGACAAAAACACACAAATGGACTTTTCAATACAACCTACGCTGGAGAACGAGCGGGCCATCCTTTATCCTTTGCAGCAAACCGATTTTGAAGCACTGTATGAAGTGGCGTCAGATCCGCTGGTGTGGGAACAACACCCCAATAAAACCCGCTGGCAACGTCCTGCGTTTCAGAACTATTTCGAAGGGGCCATGCAAAGTGGCGGTGCTTTCCGGATTGTAGACAAGGCCACCGGTAAAACAGCCGGCAGCAGCCGTTTCTACGATTACAACCCATCCGAAAACAGTATCCTCATCGGCTATACGTTTTATGGACGGGAGAGCTGGGGAAAAGGGTTTAATCCTTCCGTAAAAAAACTAATGCTGGACTACATTTTCCAGTACGTAGACAAGGTAATCTTCCATGTAGGGGGCGTGAACATCCGTTCCCAGATAGCGGTGACCAGGCTGGGCGCCCATAAGGTAAAAGAGGAGGAAGTAGCGTATTTCGGCGAACCTTCCCGGCTAAATTTTGTCTACGAATTAAATAAGGCAGACTGGCAGGCGCAGCACCGCTGAGGCTACCGGTCTGCCATTTTATTTGCGCCCCTGATCTCACGCATCCCTTTGCCGTAATACTTTTTCATCATACGGTTCATATGACTGCTGTCCGTAAACCCCAGCTCCAGTGCAATATCCTGCATGGCTGCATCGGTATATATGGCACGGGATTCGGCAATCTTTAACCGTAGTTTCATCACATAATCCTGGAAACGTTCGTTGGCATTACGCCGGAAGTATTCGCTGAAGTAGGTTTCGGCGATATGGAAGTTTTGTGACAGATAGGATACGCTCAGTTTCTCCAGGTCCGTAATGTGGAAGCTGATAAAATTAATCAGGTCCGCAAACCGGCTATCGGTAAAGCGGTGACTACCCAGTTTTTTCTTCTGGATATTGCGGCAAATCACAGCCAGTACCGCTACCAGCGTATTTTGTATGATAAAAGCGGAGCAAATGTCCTGCCTTTTATACTCCTGTAAGATGATGTCCAGCAGGCTTTTTAATTGTGCTTTATCGGCCGGATCTTCCACCAGTTCGCCAGGATGATAATCGTGATGGCCGAAAATAAAATTCAGCCGGCTGAACCAGCTGCTGTAGTCCACCGCATCATGGGGACCGGGCATAAAATAGTTGCCGGTAAACCGCACGAAGAGAAAACGGGTCCGTTCCTTCACTTTATAATAATGGCACTTGGCGGTGGGTAACAGAAAAATACCATTTTGGGTGTAGGGATATTGCATGTGGTTAACCCCCTGGTATCCTGATCCGTTTAACACGTACACCAGTTCAAAGAAGTTGCTTTTCCGGCTTCTTTCCCTCCATTCATCGTATTCTGCGATTTCTACTGCAAAAGAATCATGTAAAAAATCCATGTTGTAAAATTACGGAAATGCACTGCCGGGAAATCCGCTATCCAAGGATTTTACTGTTTTTTCAACGAAGCGTACCGGCGTTTTCCGGGTTGCCGGGACACCTTTGCATCATTACACATCAACCTAAAAAAAGATGAAAGCAATGCAACTGACTGCCTTTGGGGCAGATAACCTGGTGATCGCCGATGTGGCCACCCCCTCCCTTAAAGCCAATGAAGTATTGGTGAATATTAAAGCAGTATCCTTAAACTACCTCGACCTGATTTTGCTGAATGGTACTTTCAACGGGGATTTGGTGTTTCCCTATATCCCCGCGTCGGACGGCGCGGGCGTAGTAACCGCTGTGGGAGCGGATGTAAGCCGCTGGAAACCGGGAGATAAAGTCGTGATCCAGTACGTTCAAAACTGGACCCACGGTAGCATAGACGCTGCGGGTAATGCCGTACGGGTGGCCTGGCAAACACCGGGTGTTTTATCGGAATATACCGCAGTACCGGAGCATGGCCTCGTAAAAATGCCGGCCAATCTGAGTTTTGAAGAAGCGGCTACTTTGCCGATCGCCGCATTGACAGCCTGGTACGGGTTAATAGAACAGGCCGGACTGCGGCCCGGACAAACCGTGCTGACACAAGGCACCGGCGGCGTTTCCCTGTTTGCGCTGCAAATAGCCAAAGCCGCAGGCGCCAAAGTGATCGCAACCACCAGTAGCGAAGCCAAAGCTGCACAACTAAAAGCACTCGGTGCGGACGCTGTTATCAACTACAACCAATATCCTGCCTGGCATGAACAGGTAAAAGCGCTCAACGGCGGCGAAGGGGTGGATATCACCATGGATGTCGTTGGATCGGCCACCATAGGGGAGTCGCTGCTGTCCGTGAAAGAAAATGGTTTTGTTGGCACCGCTGGTTTTATAGCCGGACCGGAACTGCCGCTGGATATTCACCGGCATCGCATCAACCTGAACTTTATTCGTATACAAGGGCTGGCGGTGGGCAGCGTCAGTGCGTTTGCAGCCATGAACCGCGCCATAGAAGTGAATGATATTCACCCGGTAATAGATAGCGTGTATCCGCTGGAACAGACGAGGGAAGCCTATTTACGGCTGGCATCGGGTAAACATGTGGGGAAGATCGTGATCACGCTTTCCTGAAAAAAACTGCCCCGAAGGGCAGCTCTCTGTGTTTTTTAACGGTGTACTTGTTATTTACCAGATTTACTGATAGTAACATCATCCAGGACAATATCCTGTTGACCGGTATTTTTAAAGCAGATACGAACCGTTTTCATATTGTTGCCATACTCTTTACCCGTCTGGAAATGCAGTTGCTGGCGGGTGAAATCGGCTTTTCCGCTTTGTGTTTGCGCAGCAGCCTGTTGTAATTCACCGGTGACCAGTTTCATGTTTTCCACGGTGGTGTACAATGGGCTGTTGCCATTTTGCCAGTAAGTCAACTGGTAGTTGGTATGATTGTTCAGATAGACATATTGTTCCATTTCCTGCCCGGGCTTCAGCAGCAGGCCACGACTGCCATTGCGGCCAGCGGTGAGCGTGCCGTTACCTTCCCAGGGGAGGGCTTTGTTATTGGCGTCAAAGCCGGGATTGGGCAGTTCGTTATTGCCTTCCAGCGGCCACTGGTACCCACGGATATAGTCCACTTCCATGCTCACGGAACCGCCGCCACCATAGGAACCCAGGAACACGTTCATGATGTGGTTCGGTGAATAGATCTGGTGTTTGTCGGTGTAGGCTTTAATCAGCTGGCCGTTGATATAGTGTTTGATGCTGTTGGGTGTCCAGAGGATACCGTGCGTCACCCATTGGTCCTTATGCTCAAAACCTTTGGCGATGTGGGTATTCAGATTATGTACAAACTGGCCTTTGTCATCTACGTGGCCGTGCAGTACAAATTGTGCGTCCAGGTTCTCAAACACATCGATCTCAAACACCTGTCCTTTAGGGCGGATGCCGCTAACGCCATCGAGGGTGGTGCCTTCCTGCAGGTAGTACTTCAGGTCCGGGCCCGGAGAATCAAACCAGTAGGCGGTATTCAGTCCCTGTGGTTTACCGGTGAAGCTGCGTTTAACCCTTACTTCAAAATATCCGCCACGGCTGTTGTCCAGCAGGTTTTCGTTGGTGCGCCAGTCGTACGTCTGGATGGAAGAAATTTTTCTGCCATTGGGGTAGTAGGGCTTTGCCGGCAAGGAGTCGTTGGTGAAGATGTTGATGCTATGGCCGTTCAGCGTGTAGGCCGCTTCGGGTAGCGTACCGTTACGCATCGCTTCCAGGTTGTCTTTCTTCAGGAAATCGATGTTAGAATAATAGGTCGTGTGCCATTTGTTGCGGTCCAGCAGGGAGTCGTTGAATTCATCGTGCCAGAAGATAGCCATGCCTTCCGGAACGGCGGCGGAGCTGGGGATATCCAGCTGACGGGCTTCTGCGGTATCCAGCGTCCACTGCGTAGCCGTGGTCACGTCGCCTGACAATGCTTTGCTGTGCTGGTGGGCATCGATAGCTTCTACCCATACATAGTAACGGGTATCGGCTTTTACCTGCTGAATATAAAAGCGGGTGCTGTTGGCAGGAAGGGTGGCCCCCGGTGTAGCGGGTTTGTGGTTGTTGCCTGACCAATACACCTGGTACCCTGTTTCATTACCGGCTCTATCCTGCCAGTCCACCCTGATCCAGCTGCGGGTACCGGTTAGCCGGAGATTTGCAGGCGCTGTTAAATGTTGCGCCTGCAAACCGGTGGATGTTAAAAACAATAAATAAAACAATCGCTTCATGGTCCTTAGTTATATCCTTCGTTTTGTTTGATGACACCACCACTTTGGGTGATCACCGATCTCGGCAACGGCAGCAATACTTTGTATGGTTGTGCGGTAGTGGAACCGTCGTTGACAGCGCGTTGGATGTAGAGGTTCCAGCGGATCAGGTCATCTTTTCTCCAGCCTTCGCCCCAGAGTTCAAACAGGCGTTCGTCCTGTATTTTGGCGAGGAAGTCAGCTTTGGAGAGGTTAGCGAGGGGAGCTAATCCTGCTCTGGCTCTTACCGCATTGATCGCGTCATAAGCCTGCTGGTTGGGGGCGCCGTTGGCTTCGTTGATGCTTTCAGCCAGCATCAGCAGTACGTCCGCATACCGGTAGATCGGGAAATCCACCGCGCTGTTTTGTGCGTTGGTGCGGGACGGGTCCGGACCGAATTTCACCGGGATAGCGCCCAGTGCGCCGGAGGTGCGGGCGTTTTTATAGATCACTTTACCAGTGGCATCTTTGCCAACAGGATAGGATTCCAGCAGTACTTTCAGCCTTTTATCGCTTTTATCAAATTTATCGTAGCTGGACCAGGGCATTTTATAACCGCCCCAGGCAGTCAGCGGAATACCGGTAGAGTCCTGGTAATCTGCTGGCAGGGCGTGTGCCAGCCACATGTTGGAGTACTGATCGCCGCCAAAAGCCGAGCAAACAACTGCCAGAATCATCTCCGTAGAGGCGCCGCCTTTGCTGGCGGTAGTGAAGTTGTTTTCGTAGTTGGGTAACAGGGAGTAACCCATCTGTGTCAGCTGTTGACCGGTAGTCACCGCATCGGTCCATCTTTTCTCATGCATATACAGTTTCATGAGACCGGTGAGAGCCGCTGCTTTGGAGAAGCGGCCATAATCAGTACCGGTAAATTTGTCGGGCAATACAGCGGCTGCTTCTTTATAGTCCTTTTCAATCTGCGCTACCACTACGTCTTTCGTAGGGCGGGGAACATAAGGCGCATTCGGATCGAGGGCTACTTTAGCATCGGTGATGATGGTAAAAGGGCCATAGTTAAAGTAGAGCAATTGTGCATAGTGTGCTCTCAGTGCTTTGAGTTCACCGATATATCTTTTCCGCATATCCTCCTGAACGTTCAGGGTTTGCATCTTGTCAAGGGCAATGGTGATGCGGGAGATAAAAGGCGTATAACGTTCGTAGTTATGTGTTACCCAGCCGAAATCCGGCGTATAGTTGAGATTACGCAGGGGAATCCAGTCGCCACCCCAGGAGCAAACGCCTTCGTCGGTGGTCATCATGGCCTGTGTGCGCCAGGCGTAGGTGCCGGCATCCCAGCCGCCTTGCCAGTCGGGGCCGCCGGCCAGACCGGTATAAGCGGCGTTAACGAGGGCCACGGCGCCTTCTGTAGTATTTACCACATCGGCGAGGTTGCCGTAGGTAGTGTATTGCAGATCTTTTTCACATGCGCTGAAAGCCGCAAGGCCGCCCAGCAAAATGAGTTTATGATATATGTTTCTCATGATTGTCCGGTTAAATGATTAAAAGGATACGTTGACACCAAAGACATAACTTTTTACCAGCGGGTAGAAGTTGTCGGGATTCAGTTCCGGGTCCAGACCTGGGTATTTGGTGATCGTAAACGGATTTTGTACATCGAAGGAGAACCTTACACCAGAGAATACCTTTTGTTTTTCCAGTACTTTTTCCGGCAAGGCATATCCCAGGGTAATGTTGCGGCAACGCAGGAAGGAAGCGTCTGCCAGCCAGTAGCTGGAGGCATTCTGGTACCGGGAATAGGAGCCGTCTGTCAAAGCAGTGGGGAAGTTGCCATTGGGATTCTGGAATGACCAGCGGTCAGATGACACGGGCATCGCGTTGAAACCAAACTGGCCGGTAACCGCTTCGTTGATTCTGCCGGAGAGGTAAGGAGACCATTTTTTCTGTACCAGTCCGGAGAAGAAAATGCTCAGGTCAAAGTTTTTGTAGGTAAACTGATTACCGATACCAAAGTTAAAGCGGGGATCACCGTTAGCCAGGTACGTTTTGTCGGCATCTGTGATAGTACCATCGGGGCTGGTGAGATTGCCGTTACTATCGTAGCCATGGATATCTTCCAGGATAAGACCGCCGGGGAGCATACCAGGCATATGGGCAGGAGCGGAACCTTTATCTCCTTTGTAGAAACCAGTAGCGATGTAACCAAAGATAGGATTAAACAGCGCACCGCCGCCGGTTGCATTTTCATAACGTGGTAATACCGCCATAGCTGCCGGCGAACGCTTCACCCAGTAGTTGAGGTAATGGGAGAAGTTTACGCTGGTAGACCAGGAGAAGTTTTTGGTAACAATGTTTTTGCTGTGCAGGGAGATCTCATAACCGGTAGACCGGGTCTGTCCGGCATTCGTGATGGAGCTGTCCAGAATGAAGCCGGTGGGATTTCTTACGTAGGCGATCAGGTTACGGATGTCTTTACGGAAGTAGTCCACAGAGCCGGAGAGGCGGTTGTTAAAGAATCCGAAGTCGATGCCTGCATTCAGTTCTCCTGCTGTTTCCCAGGTAAGATTAGGATTGGCAGAGCGAGTCATGATGAGGCCTGAGTTGACGTTACCCGCGCCAAAATAAGGGCTTAAGGCGGAGCTGTATACTTCGTTGGCCGCAGCGCCGAAAGCACTGTTACCGGTTTCACCGTAACCTGCCCGTATTTTCAGGAAGGAGAGCGGAGTGAATCCTTTCAGGAAAGCTTCATCAGAGAGTACCCAGCCGGCAGATACACCAGGGAAATATCCCCATTTTTTATTAGGCGCAAATACAGAAGAACCATCGCGGCGGATAGATGCCTGCAAGGTAATGTTGCCTCTGTAGGTATAGATGGCACGTGCAAAGTAGGATGCCCAAACGGTTTCCGCTTTACCGGAACCTACGAGCGGTTTCGCCGCCTGCCCGCCATTCAGGTTATAATATTGGGAGATGTCAGAGAGGAAGCCCTGATTGCCAGCCACTAAATTTTCCGAACCTGATTTCTGGTAGCTGTAGCCAGCAACTGCGCTCAGGTTATGTTTTTCCGAGAATGTTTTATTATAGGCCAGGGTATATTCCAGCAGGCTGGAAGTAGCATCTGATTGGGCGATGTTCGCTGAGCCATTTACCTGGTTGCCGAAAGAAAATGTCCGGGGCAGGTAGGTAGAGCGTTTAGTATTAGCGTTATCATAGCTGAAACGTACATTGGCTTTCAGTTCCGGGATGATGGTCCATTCTCCGTAAGCGCTGGTAAGTACGCGGGTGTTTTTAGTCAGGTCAGTGATGGTACCGTAAGACAATGGGTTAGGAATACTGGGATAATAAGGACTGGTAGGGTAGCTGCCATCGGGCAGTTGCAGTGGTTGTACCGGGGCCCAGTAAATCGCAGAAGTGATGATACCACCATTTTCATTGGCGCCACCAGTGAAGGTATTGTGTGCCGCAGAATTGGACAGGATCATGCTTCCGCCTATTTTAATCTTATCGGAGATCACCTGGTCGAGGCTCAGGCGGCCGTTATAACGTTTAAAGTCGGTACCTATGATCACTCCTTTCTGATCGTAGTAGTTACCGGAAGCATAGTAGGTGGTTTTACCATTGCCACCGGACACGGCTACGTTATGTTGTTGGGTATAGCCGCCACGAGTGATCGCATCGGTAGCCTTTTCGGTGTTGGAATAGGCAGAGTCGATCTGACGCTGGGAATAGATAGGAATGAGCGGATCGGTTACGGTAGCACGATCAACAGTACCGTAGTAAGGTGCGACCTTATTTTTACGAACCCATAATTCTTCATTAAACAGGTTGCGTTGTTTCATGTAGTCCGCAGCACCATACACCGGGTACATTTTGTCTACGTTCTGGAAACCATAGGAACCAGTATATTCCACTTTAGGTTTGCCGCTGGTTCCTTTTTTGGTGGTGATCAGCACTACCCCGGCGCCGGCACGGGCACCGTAGATGGAGGCCGCACTCGCGTCTTTCAGGAACTCGATGGAGGCAATATCGTTTGGATTGATGAAGTTGAGCGGAGATTTATCCACGCCACCCTGATCGTTTACACCGTATTTAGAACCGGATACCGGAGGAGTGGCCGCATCCATAATCGGCACGCCATCTATCACGTACAGTACGCCGGCATTGGCGAAAGAAGGGTTGCTTCTGATCTGTACTTTGATACCGGCGCCGGGCTGACCGGTCGTTTGTACTACCTGTACGCCGGAAGCCTTACCCTGTAAAGCGCTCTGGAAGTTGGAACTGGCGGTGATGTCGAGGTCTTTACCTTTTACGCTGGTGACAGCGCCGGTCAGGTTCTTTTGTTTTACTGCGCCATAACCAATTACTACTACGTCTGACAGGCTGTTGGTAGCCTTTTTCAGGCGGATGTCCAGGCTGGTTTGACCGGTATAGGTGATTTCCTGTGTTTCAAAACCGATAGAACGAACGAGGATCACATCGCCTTTGTTGAGGCTGAGGGAGAAGCTGCCATCGGCTTTGGTGATGGCGCCTTTCTGGGTACCTTTTACCACTATGCTCACGAAAGGCAGCGGGGTACCGTCGCTATCGAGGATTTTACCGGTTACGTCGGTCAGCGGATTGACAGGTGCTGTCACCGCTTTTTTGCGTACCGTTACTTCCTTGCCATCGATTACGTAGGAGAGGGGTTGGTCTTCAAAAATAATTTTCAGCGCTTCCGCCAGGGGAACATCCGTGAGATTGACATTCACCGGTTTGGCGGTGTTAATATGATCTTTAACGTAGAAAAAGTTGTAGCCTGTCTGACTTCTCAGTTTATGGATGACCGTCACCAATGAAGCGTTTTTCTCAGAAAGATTTACTTTCTGCGCGTTGGCGGCAGCACTAAAGCTGATAAATGCCGTAAGCAGTAATGTGGTCGCAATCCGCATGACAACGAAGATTTTGGAAGGCCGGCAATAGGACGCCCTGCCTCCTTTGTGAAGAAGGTTTAATATCATACCTTTACTGGGTTTGGTTTTAAGTTTGATGTTTGTTTTTTCGGTGCGCGAAAAAATGATTTTGATTGAAACCTGACATCCGAACGTGGAAGTGTTGCATCACTTTCACGTTTTTTATGTAAGGTTGGAGCAAACGTGTTTACTTCATTGGCGTGGATTTAAAGTTCACTGTTAAATAGTTGTTCTCGTTACTGTCTCGTCATTGTTCACAATCGTGGTCAATACTTGCTTACATATATTTTTTTGTTGGCTATATGGAATTTTAATAATCCTGCTTTTTCTATTGTACTTAATACTTTCGACACGTTTTCAAACCGGGAGATGGTGCCTTCCATTTCGTTGGTCGGAATATCTCCTTCATATACTACTTCCATATCATACCAGCGGGCTATTTTCCGCATAACCTGGTAGATGTTTTCATCGTTGAATTCGAAGTATCCGTTTTTCCAGGCGATGATGCCGTCAGTATTTACCGTCACTACCTTCAGCGGGCTGTTTTTACCGCTGATCGCTTGTTGTCCGGGCTTCAGTACCTGTGCGTCGTTGATCTTAACAGCGCCCTGCAGCAGGGTGGTTTTAGCCAGCGGCTCGTCAGCGTAGTTGTTGACATTAAAGCTGGTACCAAGTACCTGTATTTGCTGGTTGTTGGTGCGTACTTTAAAGGGGCGGGCCGGATCGCCGGCTACTTCAAAGTAGGCTTCCCCGTTCACTTCCACGCTGCGTTCGCCCCGTTGGGCAAAGGATGCCGGGAAGGTGAGGGTGGTAGCGGCGTTGAGCCATACCTTTGTTCCGTCCGACAGGGTGATCTGGTATTGTTCGCCCCGGGCTGTGCTGAGGGTGTTATATTGTACCGTGACGGCGTCGTTTCCCCCGTGGTATGCCAGGGAGCCGTCGGCCGTTTTGGTCACTTCTGCGCCGTCCTGGTCTGCCAGTTTACCGGCCTGGGTATCGGAGAGCAGTATCTTTTTGCCGTTGGCCAGCGTAAGGGTTGCCGAGTTTTTGCCTGCCGTGGCGTCGTTAGCGGGCTTTGCCTGCATGGCTACCGGTATCTGAGGGCGGTAGTTTTGCTGGTACAGGAAAAAGCCGCCGGCCAGAATGCCGGTCAGGGCTGCAGCTGCTGCCAGGCGCCAGGGAAAGAGGTTTTGCCGGGACATACCCGTTTGCCGGTGGATATTTTTCAGTATCCGGGCCTCCCGGGCAGACACGTCGCCGATATCCGGCTGACCGGCCTGCCGGGCGTCGCACCAGGCGCTGTACACCGCGAGATCTTCATCTGTGGCGGTATTGGCCGCTATTCGTTCTACAATATCTGCGATACGTGATTGGTCCATGGAATACTTGTTCAATCTATTAAGGGACATGAGGGAAGGCTTCCCCCCAAAGCGGATAAAAAAAAATTATAACAACAGGAAAGAGAGCATTTTTTTGCTCAGGTCTGACCGGAGTTTTTTCAGTGCGATGGTGATCTGGTTTTCGACCGTTTTTTCGGAGATGCCCATACGGGCGGCAATCTCTTTGTTGGAGAGGTGTTGTACCCGGCTCAGCTGGAATATTTCCCGGGCACGGTCAGGGAGGGTTTCGGTAAATTCATTGATCACCCTTTTTAGTTCTTTGGCCTCAAAATCTTCCTCTATACAGGTAATAGCGGGTAACTCCACATGAGCGGCCAGGATGGCGGCGCGGCGGCGGGAAGTCTGGATAATACGGGCCAGCCGGTATTTAACGGCAGCCATCAGGTATCCTTTCAGGGAGGTGATTTCAAGGGTGGCGCGGTTTTCCCACAACCATACAAATATCTCCTGCACGGCATCACTGCACTCTTCTTCATTGTTCAGGATATTCCAGGCGTATTGGTACAATAACCGGAAATACCGGGTGTATACCTCGTTAAAAGCCTGTACCTTTCCTTCCTTTAATAAAGGTAGCAATGCTGCATCACTAAACGCGTTATAGTCCCTCATATCGTAATAAAACCTCCGGCAGTGCCCAACGCCAAATTTGCGTTTTTTTTACGAATGGAGCAAACGGGGGTATTTAGATATTTAGATATTTTGAAATTTTGATATTGGATTTACAGCGATCAGGATTTTTTCAGGAAAATGAGGTTAGAATCTGACGGTAAAATTTAAATTATATTTGTTGCTCTTTATTTCATCCAGCGAAAAATAACAGCAAAATGGCCAAAACAACAACAGGAGGGGCAGGTATACAACAGTCCGGTTTTGATTTCCTGCAAGCTTTAAAAAAGCATAATAACCGGGAATGGTTCAACGCCCACAAGGAAGATTATCTCCTGGAGCTGAAACAAATGGAAACCTTTGCCGACGGATTACTGGCAGACCTCTCCACCCACGACGTGATTGAAACCGCTTCCGGTAAACAAAGTCTTTACCGCATTTACCGCGATACCCGTTTTTCCGCAGATAAAACACCTTACAAAACCTATTGGAGCGGCAGCTTCCGGCGCGCTACCCAATATCGCCGGGGTGGTTACTATTTCCATATAGAGCAGGGCGCCAGCATGATTGGCGGCGGTTTCTTCGCACCGGTAGCCGACGATCTTAAAAAGATCCGCGATGACATTGCTTTTGACCCGGCGCCGCTACGCAAAATCCTCAACAGTAAATCTTTTAAGTCCACCTTTGGTGCCCTGGAAGGGGAACAGCTTAAAAAAGCGCCCCGTGGCTACGATCCTGAGCATGAAGGGGTGGACCTGCTGCGTTTCAAACAGTTCCTGCTGATCCGGCGCTTTACCGACGAAGAAGTCCTGTCGCCGCAGTTCCGCAAGGAGGCGGGCAAAACTTTTGCCGCGATGCGTCCTTTCTTCGATTATATGAGCGAAGTATTATCTACAGATTCCAACGGATTATAACAAGTCGTTTATGCACAACATTGAACCATTAGCACCGGAGATCGAACAACGGGTGCGCGACAGCTTCGTCCGCCAGAAAATGATGGCCCTGTATGGCGCCACCATGACCGGTATCGGTAAAGGCTATGTCGAAATCAGTATGCCGCCCAGCGATATTGCGCTCCGGCCATCGGGCATCTTTCATGGCAGCGCTATCGCAGGATTGACCGATGTGGTGGCAGGGTATTGCGCCGCCACTATCCCGGTAGAAGATCCCTATTTTGTAACGGTGGAATTTAAGATCAACTTCCTCAACCAGGCCAAAGGTGAACTGCTGGTAGGGCAGGGGAAAACGATCAAAGCCGGCGCTACCCTCACGATCGTACAAACAGATATCTATACCCGTACCGGTGAGCGCGAACTCCACGTAGCCACCGCACTGGTTACTATGATGAAGATTAATAAACGTTAACCATGGAAATCACTACTATCGGCACTTTCATTCCTTATTACGATAAGATCCGCGAACGTACCAAAAGGCTGCTCGCCGTGGTGCCCCCCGATTCGCTGGACTGGGCCTATATGCCCGGTAAGTTCACTATCGGCGATGAAATCCGGCATATTGCTACGATAGAACGGTATATGTTCGCTGAAACAGTAGCTGGCCGTCCCAGTAGTTACAGCGGCTGTGGTAAAGATCTGGCCGACGGATACGATGCCGTGATGGCTTACTTCGATCAGTTGCATGAAGAATCGATGAACATTTTCAGGGCGCTGAGTGAGGAAGACCTGCAACGGAAATGCACCACACCGGGTAATGCCACCATGCCGGTATGGAAATGGTTGCGTGCCATGGTGGAACATGAAATCCATCACCGGGCGCAGTTGTATATTTACCTGAATATGATCGGAGTGAAAACACCGCCGATGTTTGGGTTGAGTGCAGAAGAAGTGGCGGCGCAAAGTGTTAAGTAAAGCAAATATAATTTTGAAAAAATCAGGTACCTAAGAAGGCATATGTACGTTATAGTAGCATAAAAGATGATACGCCGGATGGGTTTGCAGAAAGTTACGAGTGTCCCATCTTATTAAATGACTACTATAAATAAAGGGTATGAATAAAAAGGGAAAAGAGGTACTGTTACCAGATGAAACTGTGATGAGCAAAATATTGTTAATCAGAGGAAAGAGAGTAATGATTGATAAAGACCTGGCAGATTTGTATTGTGTTCCGACCAAACGATTAAATGAACAGGTAAAACGTAATCTAAAACGTTTCCCGGAAGATTTTATGTTTCAGTTGACAGTGGAAGAAAAAGAGGAGGTGGTCGCAAAATGCGACCACCTCCATGCGTTGAAATTCTCGCCTAACATGCCATATGCTTTTACTGAGCATGGAGCGGTAATGTTAGCCAGTGCATTGAATAGTGATCGGGCTATCGCAGTTAACATTCAGATTGTCCGTATTTTCATCCGTATGCGGGAAATGATACTAACACATAAAGACATACTATTAAAGATTGAGCAGATAGAAAAACGAGTTTCCGACCATGACGAACAGATGGCACTTGTTTTTGAATATGTGAAACAGTTGCTGAGCTCTCCGCAAGAACCACGTGTAAAGATAGGGTTTACCCGGCATTAGTCCCCTCTGGGTCGATGGTACCATCCACAGTTTAAAGCCGTTTTGGGTTCTGTCCCTGGCCCAGGACTGGTAATTGAGTTTTCCGGCAGGTGTGGCGTTGGGGAATAGCTCTTTTAATAATAAGAAGAGAATCAAATACCGCCATCTTTTTTCCTTTCAAAACAACTCATCCAGCAGCACATAATACTCCACCCTTTCCTCATCCCTTTCTATCCCCAGCATGTCAAAAAACAACCCGGCATAATCATCTGATCCAAAATTATGCTTCAACGATCGTACGCATAAAGCGATGTCCTGATAGGCGTCTGCAATACCTGCTCCGCCTATATCAATGAAGCCACTGACCCTGCCCTGGTTCCCAAAAATATTCGGCAGACAATAATCGCCATG
Source organism: Chitinophaga qingshengii (assembly GCF_014529935.1). Lineage (GTDB taxonomy): Bacteria > Bacteroidota > Bacteroidia > Chitinophagales > Chitinophagaceae > Chitinophaga > Chitinophaga qingshengii. The sequence goes on along the minus strand of NZ_JACVFC010000001.1, from coordinate 661,062 downwards.
TGTAAACACCGGTGTGAACTGTGCGGGTTGGTGAGCGATGAGATAATCCAGCAGCGCCTGCGGAGCCGTAAAGCGGTGATTGGTTTCCCAGTCGGAGGTATCAACGAGGCCCTGTTGTATATTACGTGCGGCGGCTTCCAGTTTGTGTTCCAGCCGGTTGTCGAAAGGGCAGTCTGCGATGGGAACAGCGGATAATAATTTAATTCCATCGGCCAGCAATTTGACGGTAAGCTCCGGATTATCGAGGAAGTGAGCGGCGCAGAGCATGTCTCCTTCCATGGCGGTGGTGAGGAGGTAATCAGTATCATCGTGAGTGCCGAAATACAGGATAGCGGGAACGGGCAGCTTATCCTGGAGCCAGGTAAGGACTGCGTATTCGCCGTGCAGTCCTTGTCCGCTGGGTTGTGTTTTCAGGTAAAACACGCTGTGGTCGCTGGTATACCGGTATACGCCGGCAGCCGAATAACCAATGGTGACGGTCTCGGGTTGCATGTCTGTCAGCAGATGAGCCAGTGCTGTAGGGAGGTTGGGCATGGGTTCCTTTTTGATGTTGCTATAAAAATAGGAATTAATATTTTGCCCTGCGCTTGGATATGTAGAAGGCTTTTCTTTATTTTTATGGCTAAACCTTTCATGTTTGAAGCAGTTGCCGGATACCGCGTTGTTGGAGCGTATGCAGGCATATAATGACAGAGCCGCCTTTGATGAACTGTATCACCGGTACTGGGAACAGCTTTATGTGGCCGCATATGCCAGATTACAGCAGGATGCAGATGCCAAAGATTGTCTGCAGGAAGTTTTCGTTTCCCTATGGCATAAACGCCGGGAACTACGGATCCAGGGTCCATTGGGGCCATACTTGCACGTAGCGCTGAAATACCGGGTACTCAATCATCTCCGTAGTCATCATAATTACCAGAAACACCTCGATATCCTTTCTGCTATTCCACCGGCGATATTTGACCGGGCGGATGACCGGCTGGCATTGGCTGAAATCCAGCAGATCATTGAACAAACCATTGCTGCCCTGCCGGAAAAAACGCGTCAGGTATATGTGCTGAGCCGGCAGGAAGAGCTGACCGTCCGCGAAATGGCCGACCAGCTGGGTGTTTCCCAGCAAACGGTCAAAAACCAGCTTACCACGGCACTCAAACGCCTCAAAGAAGCCCTTCAGCGGTTTAAATAAACTCATCCAAAAAAAATTTCTCCCCGCTTTAGTACCATCCTTTTTGACCGGTGTCATTATATCAGAAAACGGTTAAACGTGCACGATCAGGAAAAAATAAAACAGATCATCACACGGCTCGAAACCGGCACCTGTACTCCACAAGAACTGGAATGGCTGCATGAATGGTATCAATCCCAGGAAATGCACGCTGCCACAGCGTTCCGTAATGAAGCCCACCGGCAGCAACTCCGGACGGACATGTTGCAACACATCCACGATCAGTTGGATGCGGTTCCTGCTGTGGCTACGGAAGAGAAGGTCGTGCCTTTCTATAAAAAGTGGTGGGCCGCCGCCAGCCTACTGCTGGTCATTACTACAGCTGCTGCCTGGTTATGGCACGACTATCAACAGCAACATACCCTGCTGCTGGTGGAAGTCGGTCCCGGCCAGCAACAGCAACTTACCCTGCCGGATAGCTCCACCGTGTGGCTTAACGCAGGCGCAAAACTCCGCTATCCCCGCAGTTTCGGAAAGGTGAGAACGGTGGAACTGGAAGGAGAAGGGTTCTTTGATATACAACCGGACACACGCCGCCCGTTTGAAGTACATACACAGGAACTGAATGTACAGGTATTGGGTACCTCATTCGATGTGAAAGCGTATAATACGCTGGATGAAACACAGGTAACCGTGAAAACGGGCATGGTAAAGGTATTACATCATCAAACAGGACTCGATGTATTAAGTGCCAACGATCAATTGACCTATAGCCGCGCTGCGCAACAATATATGAAGTCGAAGGTCGAAAACGACCAGATCAATGAATGGGCCAGCGGTATGATCAGCCTCTCACAAGCCAGCTTCGCGGAAGTGGCGCTAACACTGGAAAACCAGTATGGGGTGCGCATCCGGTACAACCCGGCAGAAATGAAGGCCTATGAATATACGCTGAGATGCAGCAAGCAACTGTCGGTAATACAGGTGCTGGACATCATCAGCAGCATACATCCGATACAATATGATATAAAAGACAACGATATTACCATTCACCGTAAAAATTAATGTAGCACCAAGGAGGATGCACTTGCCTTTGACAACCGGGATGAACGAAGCGGAATCATCCCTGGGACCGCTATGACCATATGTGTACAAAAAAACCGCGCCTGTTGCAGCAGACACGGTTTGAATCATACAGTATTTGTATGCATTTAGTAAAACACTAAAAATCAACCAAAGATATGCAAAAATTGCTTTCGCTAACGTATATACGGAGCTTAGTGAAATGGAGCGTTGCGTTCTCAGTGGTCTCACTGGGAAATATCAGCTTCCTTGCTCCACAGGTATATAGTCAGTCTACTCAGCCGGTTATTACCGCTGCTTTTGAAAATGAAACGCTCGCCTCCTGTCTCAAAAAGCTGGAACGCAGTCACCACCTGTCTTTCGGATATGATAGCCAGGAACTATCCCAATACCGGATCGAGAAACAACAATTTACCAACGAGCCACTGGATAAGGTTTTAACCACACTGCTCAAAAAAACAGGATTTGTTTATCAAGCTAAAAACGGCGTTTACCTGATCGTTAAACAAGCGACGATGCAGGCAGCACTTACGCCGTCGACCGGTAAGATCCGCGGCCGTATTACCGATGCAACGACCAATACACCGGTACCAGGTGTAACCGTTCGCGTAGCGGGACATAAATATTATGCCGTCTCCAACCCCGAAGGCGAATACGAACTGGTATTGCCTCCCGGTGATTATTCCCTTCAATATTCTTTTATCGGCTACCAGGAAGAAGTAAAACCGGCTGTAAAGGTAGTTCCCGCTACCGTAGCAGCAGTGCCCGTAAAACTGATAGTGAAAGCTTCGCGTTTAACCGAGACCGTAGTCATCGGCTACGGTGTACAGGAACGCCGTAGTTTGCTGGGCTCAGTGTCCAGCCTCAAGGTGAGTGAGTTGCCCGGCCAGCAACCGCTTTCTGTGGATGAAGCGATGGTAGGCAAACTGCCGGGCGTTTTCATCGCGCCCTCCAGCGGTGTGCCGGGCGCTGCCAGCAATATCACCATCCGGGGTATCAGTACGCTTAACGCCAACGGCAACACGCCGTTGATCGTGGTGGATGGGGTACCTATTTATGGTATAGACCCCAACGTGAATACGGTGGATTATAATAAAGGCTCCTCCCAGGGCGTAGCCTTCGGTGGCAACCAGGTAGCAAACGACTACCGGCAGCCTACCACTTTTGAAAAAAATCCGCTGGCCACCCTGAACCCGGATGATATTGAATCCATCGAAGTGCTGAAAGATGCCTATTCTACTGCTATCTACGGCTCCCGTGGTTCTGGTGGCGTGATCCTCATCACCACGAAAAAAGGTAAAAGAGGCAATGCCCGTGTTGATGTACAGCTGGGCGCTTCTACCAGCGCCCCCCGCAAACTGCCGTCGTTGTTGACGGGAGACCAGTATGCAGATTTCTACAACCGGGTGTTCAAAGTGAAAGACTCCATCAGCGCGATCGGTAACCCTTTTTACCGTCCGCTTAATTATACATTCCCGAAAGGTGTCAATACCAACTGGCTGGATAATGTAGTCAGGAATGCTACCGGTAGCGATGCCAACATCGCTTTAAGCGGTGGTACGGAAAAAAGCAACTATTTTGTCAGCCTGGGATATGATAAACAACAGTCCTATATCGTTAATAACGATTTCACCCGCTACCAGGGCCGCGTGAACTTCGATAACCAGATGACCAAATCCCTGAAAGTGGGCGTGAGTATGTCTTTAAACCAGGCTAACAATAACTCGCTCAACGCGCAGGAAGTGTATCGTGGCGCTATACAGAAAGCGCCTAATATCGGTATCTACGACAGCACCGGCGGCTACAACTGGCGTTTCGGTAATAACCCTACCGGGCCGGAAGATGTCTTTAACCCGGTAGCCAAAGCCACTACCGGTAAAAACTACTCCATCGATAACCGTGTGCTGGGCAATGCTTTTGCCGATCTGAAACTGCGTTCCTGGCTTAGTTTGCACTCCGATTTTGGCGTAGATTGGATTAACTCCCGCGCTTACAGCCGTTCAATAGACCGGCCCAAAATGCCCGGTGGCAACGCTACCGAAACACAGCAACAACTCCGTAAATGGGTGACCAACAACCGCCTCGACATCAACAAAGCGTTTGATGGCGGTCATGCGATCAGTGCTATGCTGGGCCAGAGCTACGAAACATCGGTGGAAGACGCTACCACTATCTCCGGTGATGGTTTCCTGAACAATGAAATGCTTAGTATTTCTACCGCCAAAAATAAAAAAGTAGGGAGCTCCCTGACGCAGCAATGGGCACAGGTGTCCTTCCTGGGAAGGATCAACTATGAATACATGCATCGTTACCTGGTAGGTGTTACCTATCGTATGGATGGCTCTTCCCGTTTCTCCGCCAACCACCGTTATGTAGGCTTCCCTTCCTTCGCGCTGGGCTGGATACCCAGTGAAGAATCTTTCCTGAAAGGCAGCAAACTGATAGAACAACTGAAAATACGGGGTAGTGTAGGCTTCACCGGTAGTGACGGTGGCAACGGCTACTACGGTAACCAGGGCCAGTATGTAATAGATGTGTACGGAGCCTCTTACGGCAGCGTGTCCGCTATCAACGTAAAACAACCAGCCAACCCTAACCTGCAATGGGAACGCACCACCACCTGGAACGCCGGTATGGACATCAGTCTGCTGAAAGGCCGCATAACGGCCACACTGGACTATTACAGGAGACAGACTTCCAATGCGATCCTGAACTCCATGCTGCCGTATTTTATGGGCTTCTCCCTGCAGAAACAAAACCTGGCCGATCTCAGCAATAACGGCGTGGAATTCAGCTTCACCAGCCAGAATATCGTCCGGAGAGATTTCAGCTGGACCACCAACTTCAACATCTCCGGTAACAGGAATAAAATCATCCGGCTGCATAAAATCAGCGAGGACCAGCTGGCTTACCAGAATGAAATTGATGGTGGCCGCTTCTGGCGCGTAGGACACTCTGCAACGGCCTTTTACCTCTATGATTGGGCGGGTGTGAACCCGGATAATGGTCAGCCGCTCTGGCGCGACAATGCCGGCAAAACGTCTGAAACACCTATACAGCAACAGTACCCGGGTACACCGTTCGTACACCGCGCCTACATGGGCGACGCTATGCCGACTGTATTCGGTGGCATGGGTAACACTATTGCCTATAAAGACCTGGAGCTGAACTGCTTCTTTTCATTCTCCGCCGGCAATAAAATGTTCAACGGCGCTAAAGCAGCCCAATTCAGTTACCTGGGCAGTTCATCGGCTGGCGCTAACGTGTACAACCTTTCCCCGGAGCTGTTGAATTACTGGCAGTATCCCGGTCAGCAAACGGATATCCCGGCGTTGATCAACAAGTCCAACATGGCATCCGCCGGTTTCGGCACTTCTTACGATTATACCCTCAGCCGCCAGAGTTCCCGCTTCCTCGAAGATGCGTCGTTTATCAAGCTGAGAAGTCTTACGCTCGCCTATAATTTCACCCGTATGCTGAAACATTTGCAGACCGTGAAATCACTGCGTGTATTCGTAGAGGGTAATAACCTGCTGATCCTGACCAACTACTCCGGTCTGGACCCTGAAGTGAGCGCCTATGGTTCTTCTGCGCTGAATATGGGCTACGATGAGTTGACCATGCCATCGCCACGGACCTGGAGAGTAGGTATTAAAGCATCTTTTTAAAATGAGGTTTATGAAAAGATATTCCTGTTATATATATGCCTGTTTGCTGTTGATGATATCTGCAGCCTGTAACCGGCAACTGGACCTGAAACCGGAAGGCACCATGGTGGAAGCTGACCTGTTGAAAAATAAACAGACCACCGAAAATTTCCTGGCAGGCACTTATCTGCAACTGATGAAGTCCTGCGCCGGCAATACTTATCTTTTCGGAGATGTGACCGGCAATGTGGTGAGCAGCTCCAACCAGAACCTGATCAAAGGCACGATAGATCCGCGTGACGGCAACTATGACGCAATGTGGTCTGTTCCTTATGCCACTATTAACCAGGCGAATGTGATCATCACACAACTGCAGAAATATGCTGAATTTGATATAGCCATACAGCAACAATTCATCGCAGAAGCAAAGTTTATCCGTGCCCTCGGGCACCTGACCCTGCTGCAGCTATATGGTGATGGCGCCCTGCAGGGAAAACCCAATAATATGGGCATTCCCCTGATGATGCAATCCTTCGATGGATATGACGGCTCCCAGGACAAAGCCCGTAATACCAACGAGGAAGTATATACGCAGATACTCAAAGACCTCGATGAGGCCATCGCGGTGTTGCCCGAAACCAGAACCAACCCGGTAGACCAGGCCAGCCGCGCTACCAAAGGCGCGGCCGCTGCACTGGCTGCCAGGGCATGTATGTATAAACAAGACTATGCAAAAGCTGCCGTTTATGCAAACGTAGTCCTGTCCGGACAACGTTACAACCTCCAGCCTTCTTTCCTGGCCTTGTGGCCCGACAATGCCACCGGCAATGGTAAATACGCACTCAGCAGCGAAATCATATTCGCCTTCCCGGAAAGCTGGAATGCGACCATTTACGGTGATCACGGTATATTTTATGCCTACTATCCGCCACTGCCGGACTTCCTGGCGATTTATGAAGCTAAAGACGAACGGCTCACGGATTTAAAAACCGCTACCGGCAAAATGCGCAAATTCACCGATCCTAAAAACATGGACAACGTGAACATCATCCGCCTTCCGGAAGTGATGCTGACCGCAGCAGAGGCGCTGGCGCAGACTTCCGGCGTGAACCCTGCTTCCGTAGACCTGCTCAACAAAGTATACGCCAGGGCCTATACGAAAAACCCGGTACCCAAAGTATACACCGTGGCAGATTTCACCAGCAAACAACAACTGGTAGACCGCATCCTGCTGGAACGCAAACGGGAACTGGCCTTTGAAGGTTTTGCCCGCTTCGATGCCATCCGCAGCGGTAAACAGCCTAATCCGCAACTGCCGGCCAACCGCTATGCCATGCCGATACCTCAACGGGAAATCGATATCACCGGCGGCCTGATTGTGCAGAACCCCGGATATGTGCAATAACATCAACGATTAAACGATAAACCATGAAAAAAATCATCATCACCCTTTCAGGAGCCTGCCTGGCACTCGGCGCTCTGGCCCAATCGGGACAGCAGATCACCCTGCGGGGCGACATCAGCGGAGACCTGAAAGGACACAACAAAATGTTCATCTATACCCGTACCTACAAAGACTCCACCGTCATTGAAAACGGGCATTATACATTTAAAATTCCTTTTGAAGGTCCGGTATTCATGATGCTCCTGCCGCAGTATGTACAGGCCGAACGCCAGATGTATGTGCCCTATGGTGTGTTGATGGATAAACCCACTACGTATACCGTTACCAGTGATATCAGCAAAGGGATGAACGCCTCTACCGTCAAAGGTTCTGAAGCGCCGGAGTTATACCAGACCTATAACAGGGAGAAAGCGGGTACCTGGAAAATTATCAGTGAAACGCTGAAAAAGGAATTCGGTACTGTATGGATGGATGAAAAAAATCCACAGTACGAAGCCTTTGAGAAAAGACAAGGCGAGCTGCAACAACAGCACCTGCTGCCTTTGCTGCAAAAACTGATAAAGGGCCATCCGAACTCTTATGCGTCCGCATTCAGCCTGAACGATGCCCGGCAGATCGCCACGGTGGAGCAACAGGACCGGCTATACGCTATGCTCTCCAAAGAGATGAAGTCGACTAAAGAGGCAAAAGAATTCCATCAGTTCACCGATGGTATCCGTAATTCTGCCGTAGGCAAACAGGTAAAGGATTTCAATTTGCCTGACCCGCAGGGGAAGATGGTGTCCTTCAGCAGCCTGAAAGGGAAATACGTGCTGATCGATTTTTGGGCCAGCTGGTGCGCGCCCTGCCGTAAGTCTTTCCCGCATATGCGCGAAGTATACCAGCAGTACAAAGACCAGAACTTTGTCATCTACAGCATCTCCATCGATAAAAGCAAAGCCGACTGGTTAAAAGCCGTGGGAGAGGAGAACAATCCCTGGCAACAGGCGCTGGATAATATCAATATCGCTGGTAGCGGATTTGCGATCACAGGCGTACCCACCACTTACCTGATTTCTCCCGAAGGGAAAATCCTCATGAAGGAAATTGGTTTCGATGAGAGCGGTAACGGTCATATCGAAAAGAAACTGGCATCGCTGTTCGGTAGTGCAATGCCTAAAAAGGAAGAAAAGAAAGCAGCCGTGGGTACTGCCACCAAAGCAGTTCCCATGTTACCTATGCAATAATATCATAAACCATCTGTATGAGAAAAAAGCAACATCCATGGTTGTTGGCCTTACTTGCCGCTTCCATCGCACTGCCGGCGGCAGCGCAAACAAAACGGTATATCACCGTGAGCGGGAAAATTAAATTTCCTCCGTCAAAAGAGCAGCAGGAGAAATTTCCTTTCCGCGTACAAAAACAGGTAGGAGACGACCGTATCACCATAGACACTATTCACCTGAAACCGGATGGTTCCTATAGCATCAAGGTAGACGCTACCCGGCCACAGTTCTATATCCTGAACGAATTTGAAGAAGACCGCCTGACTTTTTGGGCGAATAAAGAAAACCTGCAGATCGATTTCAGGGGAATAGATACCGCGGTCATGAAAATCAAAAATCCGCCGTACGTATACATCCATGGCAGCGAGGAGAATAACCTGGTCAACCAGGTGAATTTTATTTCCTATCGTAATTACCAGCAGATGATACAAAACGGCCGTTTGCAATACCAGGCTTCCCTGGCGAAAGATACCGCATTGGAGCGTGTGTTGCAGGGCCAATACGACTGGCTGAGCGATGATATGGGAGAGCGGATAAAACTGCTCGTCAAAATGTATCCCAATACGCCGGTGTTGTTATATGCACTGGACTACCTGCATCCCCGGAAGGATAAGGAGTTGATCAATACGGAACTGGCGAAGCTGGTAAAAAAATACCCCTATCTCGAAGAGGCTAAACGAAAACAGGCGGATCTTGTAAAAGCAGAAGAGATAGCCCGCAAAACCGGTATTGGCGCCACGGCGATGAACTTCACCCAGAACAACGTGAGCGGTAAAGCAGTACAGCTGAAGGATTATCGTGGTAAATACGTGTTGCTTGATTTCTGGGCCAGCTGGTGCGGTCCCTGCCGGCAGGAAAATCCGAACGTGCTGGATAACTACGAGAAGTACCACGGCAAAGGATTGGAAATACTGGCCGTATCACTGGATGATAAAAAGGATGCCTGGGTAAAAGCCATCAAAGACGACGGCCTTACCTGGGAACATGTCAGCGATCTGAAAGGCTGGAAAAACGAGGTAGCGAAAGAATACAATATCCGCGCGGTGCCCAGCAATTTCCTGATAGACAAAGAAGGGAAAATTGTAGCGGTAAATCTGCGGGGAGAAGCGCTGACAAAAAAACTGGAAGAGATATTTGGTAAATAGTGTTCAAATTAAACAGTAAGCATGTTATGAAACGATTGTTATTATTGGTACTTATCTGCTGGAGTTCAGTGTCCATGGCGCAGATGCAGGCGGCGCAGAAAATCATACCTGACTATACGCATGAAACCCAGGTCAAAAGCACGCCGGTGAAGATATGGCGTGTGATTCGTGATCTGCCGCAGGTAAAAGAATATTCCAATGGCATGATCCGCGAGGTGAATATCCGGACGGTGAACGATACAAAGTTCCGCGACCTCGTTTTCAGCGATGGCCGTAAACGTACCGATGAGATCGAGCAGGTACATGATCAATACAAGTTTTTTGTGTTCCATGTACAGGACCCTTTGCCTGCGGGCATCCGCAAAGCCGTTGTAACGGCGCTGGTAGAGTCGCTGCCGGACAAGGACGATGTATCGGTTGTTCGTTGGAGCATTATTTTAGAGGGAGATAAATCCGGCCGCAAGCCGCTGGTAGAAACCCTCTCCGCCGAAATAGCCAATTATGAAGCGGGATTAAAAAAGATGCTGGAATAGACTTTCATTTAGGGATTTTTTGATTTACGGATTTTGGAATTTCGTGAATAAAAGAGAAGACCGAAGCAAACATCCGCTTCGGTCTTCCCTTTTTTATCCGATTTCATGATCCCCGAAATTCCAAAATCCGTAAATCAAAAAATCCCTAAATAGAAATGGGTTCATTGAGAAATTCATCTATCATGGCAACAGAGAGCTGTGGTACTTTACTACCAGGTTTGGTGGTGACTACCTCTCCAAGGAAGGCGCCATGAAAGCCGGGAAGTATAGCCAGCCGTCCTTTAGGCAGCATTCTGCTCATCGCGATAGCATGTTCGGGCAGTACCACATCCTTTTCGCTGATGATCAGCAGGGTAGGGGCCTGTATAGCACGGATGGCGCTGTCTGGCCAGTCTTTAAAGGCCAGTACCCGGTTGCGGTCCTGGTGATGCATGGCCAGCAGTCCGGCGGAATCGTGGCGGATAGCCAGGTAAGCGTCTTTCAGTTGTTGGGGCATACTGTTGAAATTGGCTTTCTGCATCATATCCCAGAAAGCCGGAGGTAACCCGGCACGTTTATAAAAAGTGGAAATCGCCACAATGCGGCGCACCAGCTGCGGATGGCGGATGGCTATCTGTAAAGCGGTAGAGCCGCCATTGCTGAAGCCAAGGATGTCTGCGGGTGGAATATGCAGCTTCTCCAGCAGTGCCGCTACATCGTCGGCATCCTGTTCAAATGTAGTAGGGCCGGGGCGTCCGCTGGTATGCCCGTGACCTTGCAGTTCTACCGCAATCACCTGGTGATGTTGCGCAAAATCATGCAGTACATTGCCAAAGGTGGTACGGATGGTGGAGCCGCCGCCATGGATCAGTACTAATGGCGTTCCGCTGCCATGTATTTCATAATACATGTTGATACCGTTTACGGTAGCATAGTTACTGACAGAGTCTGTTGTTGGTAAGGACATGGCGCTGCCGGGCATGGCAAGGCCTATGGCCATGGCCAGGAATATGTTTTGTAGCATAAATTGTTGTTTGAATCAGGTAGATTAACGGGCGCCTGCGGGTTGCAGGTGTTCTTCCAGGATATCGAGCATTTGCAGCCAGCTGGGCTCTGCGCCGGTTCGTTTAGCCAATACCGTGCTGACGGTCTGGTGCAGGGTGAATAATGTTTTATCGCCTTGCGGTGTAAACGTTACCGTTAGGGTGGTTTGATCCGGCCAATCGGGGTCCATACCTGCTTCCCGGGAAGTGAGCAGGTTGCCGTTGGCATCTGCGACCTGTAGCGTGCAGACGATTTTCTCCGGACGGGTGATTTCCAGGAAAGTGGTCTTACACCAGCAATCTTTATAGTTGCCGGTTGGATTGCGGATGCAGGAGAGGAAGCCTCCGCCCGGGCGGATGTCCACCTGTGCAAAATGTACTGTGCAACCTTTCGGCGCGTACCAGTGCTGTAGATGTTCTTCGCTGGTCCATGCTTCGAATACCAGTTCCTGCGGCGCGTTGATGATACGGGAGATAAACGTATCCTGACTATTACTGTTTGCCATTTTTTTTATTTTTAGTTTGTAATTCCTGTAGATAATTTTCCATGGAGTCAATGGTTTCATTCCAGTATTTGCGGCATTGTTCCACCCAGGAGGTGACTTCTATCAACCTGTCAATCTTCAGTTCGCAATAACGTTCCCGGCCTTGTTTTTTGATCATGATCAGCCCGCATTCCGTCAGCACTTTAATATGCTGGGAGATAGCCGGCCTGCTGGCGTCGAAGTTATCCGCGATAGCGTTCAGGTTCATTGACTGTCGGGCGATCAGGCTGATGATTTCCCGCCGGGTAGGGTCTGCAATCGCCTGATATATGTCCCTTCTTTTCTCCATTATGTAAGTATTTACTTACAAATATAGGAAATGTAAGTAAATGCTTACAAATATTTTTTAGCTACTGGGAATTACCAGGAGTTTTTTTTATTTTTAACGCATTAAAAGTATTTATTATCCCTATGAACCTTGCCCTTTATCACCCTGTAGCTCCCAGTATACAAACAGCTAAGGAACAAACCGCGCAAAGAACCATCCTGGCCCGGGAGGCTGTCGCCGCCATGAAGCGTTATTTTTTTGTGGATCAATTAAACCAGGAATTGGCGGACAATGAAGAAGCCAAAGATGCCATTGCCACTGTACTGTGCGATTTTGCGCAGGTATCCTGGAATACCGACCGTGACCTGAATAGCGCGATGCAGGCCGTTACCTGGGCACTGGCGCTGAATATATCGGTAGACAAACGCAAACAGGTATGGATATACGAAGAACAGCTGAAAGACCTGTATAAGAAACATGTAGGCATCGATATCTGTCATTTCTGCGCCGCGGCCCCGCACCATCGGAAGAGCAGTATTTTTCAGCCCTTGTACCTGGAGACGGCCCGATCGGCGCGGGTGGTGGACTTTAAGAAGATGAAGGTGGAAGTACCCCGTTGTCAGCGTTGTGAAGGTTTTCACTCCAAAGACGAAGGGCGTACCGGATTAGCGTTTTTAGGCACATTGGTATTGTTTGTTGTCATTGGTTACTTTATGCATGCCATCCTTATCATGGCGGCGTTGGGTTTTGGCGCCGGTTGGGTAGCTACTAAGCTGGTCGGCGGCCGGATAATGAAAGACGATATTGTACGACCTGCCACAAATGAAGTGCTGGCGTTGCATCCTGTGCTGGTGCCATGGATAGAAGATGGCTGGACGCTGGAGAAGCCGGAGCCCTGATTGTTTTTCAGGTTATCTTTGCGTCAAATTGTTTTGCAGGATGGGACCATGGGTGTTTCAGTGTGCGCAATGCGGCGCTAAAAATTATCTGCCGGTATCGGCGATGTTACAACCGGAAATCCGTTGCCGGGGATGTGGGCAATCAACCTCTAATCCGCCCGAAAGGCAGGAACGTGTGCGGAAGCTATTGGCGGAAGATAGATGGTATGCGGATTTCCTGGATTTGATTTTTGCGATGGAAGAGGAGCTGGGTATTGAATATGAGGACGCAGATTTTCCTGAGCCATTTGTTACCTGGCGCGAGCTGTTGATGGTAACATTGCGTCGTGGAGGAACATCGTTGACAGAGGTAATGGTTATTACATGTATGACCCGTCACGCGGATATAACGGTAAAGGATATACGAGATAAAATGGATGAACCGATTAGCCGGTAATTTTATAATAGTCAGGAGAACTAATTATGCTTTTATTTTATTTATTCTATTGAGATCCTTATTGGTGGCTTGTTTCCCTTGTTTTAAACAGGTTATTTGTTAATCTTTTAAATTTTTTTTGAAAAAAATTTGGTGAAATGAAAATCTTATTTATCTTCGCTGAACTTTATCCAAACAGTCTGTGAAACAGTTGTCCCAAAAAGTTTAAATAGCATTGTACCCCTAAATACTATACTTAAACTAGCTATATCCTGAAGTTTTATTTCCATAGGTTTTTTCCGAAAAATATCCCTCCGCTATGGTTACTGGTGTCAGTATCCGAAAAAAGTATCGAGTGCATGTGACAATCTTGTGTAATGTATGATTACACGTAACGGAACTATCGTGCTTATCCCTGGCCGCACTCCTCGTGTTCTTCCAAGTTCAGTAATTAGCTCATCATCTAAAAAGACTTCTTATGAAGAAGAAAGTCCTTTCTGTGACCATGCTGGCCATGGTCTCGTGGATGGGGAAGACTGCTGCGCAGTCGCCGGCAACGGCCACTGCCAACGTTTCCGCGACAGTCGCGGCGCCGGTCTCGCTCCTGAGGATTACGGGTAGTCTGAGTTTTGGCCCTATAGCACCTTCCGGGACAGCTGGTGCTGTAATGCTGGCGCCCAACGGAACCCGTTCTTTTGCAGGCGGAGTATCCGCACTTCCGGGACCAGGTACTGTCAACGCGGCAGTGTTCCAGGTTACAGGCGAAAGTGGTTACTCTTATGCGATTACCTTGCCGGTGTCGGTACCAATGATCAATACCACCAGTGGTGGTCATGAGGTACTGCTGGCTACTAATTTTGTCAGCAATCCGTCGGGAACCGGTGTCCTGACAGGCGGTGTGCAAACGCTGCTGGTAGGCGCCACCCTTCAATTGACAGCACAGGCTGTACCAGGTGTTTACAGTACGGCTACCCCGTTTACGGTAACCGTCAACTATAACTGATCGGCAATTCCAGTAAAACCAAAAAGGCCCCGTACTTCACCTGGGGGAGGGGCCTTTGGTATCCCTATCGGTAACCCGCAAATTATTTGAGAGATGTATGCAACCATGCTTATGAAGCTACTAACCCTGCGTGTGCAGCGGAGATATGAGATAGTCTTTCGCACCGCCTTAATTGTATCCACTTTTTTGATGTATGCGGCCATTGTGCATGCGCAGGGAGACCTGATGATCTATCCTAAAAGGGTGGTATTTGATGGTACCAAAAGAACGCAGGACCTGGGCCTGGCCAATACCGGGACAGACACGGCCACCTACCAGGTATCGTTTGTACAGATCAGGATGAAGGAAGACGGTTCTTTTGAAAACATCGAACAACCTGATTCCGGGCAAAGCTTCGCGAGCAACAATCTCCGTATTTTTCCCCGTACCGTTACCATCGCTCCCAAAGAATCACAAGCGGTGAAACTACAGGTCATCAACACCGGTAGTCTTCCTCCCGGCGAATACAGATCTCATGTCTATTTCAGGGCTGTCCCTCGTCCCATACCTCTCGGTGAAGCACCTCTCCGGCCCAAAGATACCAGTAACATCGAGGTAAAACTGGTGCCGGTCTTCGGTGTCACCATTCCCGTCATCATCCGCGTGGGTGCTGATTCCACTACCACTACCATTACAGAAATGGGTATGGATTTCAACAACCCTAAACAGCCCCAGGTGTCGTTTGCATTGAATCGCAACGGCAACATGTCGGCCTATGGAGATCTGACGATCGATTATATTTCGCCTTCCGGCCAGCGAACGCGCGCCGCCATGGCTAAAGGAGTGGCGGTGTACACACCGCTGAACAAAAGAAAAGTCAAAATAGACCTGGACAACACTTCCAAACTGAACTACCATCAGGGCAAACTGG
Organism: Chitinophaga qingshengii; assembly: GCF_014529935.1. Lineage (GTDB taxonomy): Bacteria > Bacteroidota > Bacteroidia > Chitinophagales > Chitinophagaceae > Chitinophaga > Chitinophaga qingshengii. The sequence goes on along the minus strand of NZ_JACVFC010000001.1, from coordinate 645,757 downwards.
AAGTGAATTACGAGACTGGAAACGGAAAACCGGTCATGCTCGCCAAACAGGAACTGGTACTGAGATGAATATAACCCTCTTCGCTTAACCCCGTTTGTAATTTCCCGATCATGTGTATGCATATTGTACAGCGCCCGGTAGGGTGGGCTGTAACGGGCATGCTCTGTCTGTTACACTGTTTGCCAGCCCAGGCACAGGTAACCCCCACTATCATCCAGCAACTGAATTTCGGTACGTTTAGCACCGGCCAGGGCGGCGGTTCTATCACCGTCAACGCCGACGGTATGACCACCACCACCGGAGATGTGATCCAGATCGGGAGAGGAGGGATGGCCACGCCGGCAGTCATAGAACTGCAGGCGCCTGTAGGCAGCAGGATTGCCATCCTGGAAACGAACTCCCTGCTGAAAGGCAGCAACGGTAACACGATGTCACTCCGTATCAAAGGCTCAGACCCGGTCATGCCTTTTATTACGAAAACACCCCGGACCAATATCCATATCGGCGGCACATTGACTGTTAACAAATCCGGACAAACGGCTTCAGGAAAATATAACGGACAGGTTTTTATCACTTTTTTAGCAGGAGAATAACCCCCCTGCTGTATTGAGAAACCATGCATCATGAAACATCTTCACGATATGCTCATGCCCGTTCTGCTCGGCGTGCTCTGCATCGCCTCCACTATCGCGGGATGCCCGGGCCGGTGCGCTGCACAAAGCGCAGCGACCGACGAAGAACTGGTAGTGACCGTGGGGATGCAGGAATTGGGAACCGCTGAGATATCCGCCATCATCCGTAACCAGGATGTTTACCTGTCAGTGAGCGACCTGTTCGATTTCCTGCATATCAAAAACAATATCTCCCCTCAGTATGATACCCTGTCGGGATTTATTACCGGAACAGCCGATGAATACCTGATCGAAAAAGCGACGAACACGATTACCTATAACAAAAAAACTTTCACCATGAACACACAAACACTTGTCTGCACACCCTCGGGGTTCTACCTCCGCGCCAACAGCTGGAGCGAAGTGTTCGGGTTGAACTGTGTTTTCCGTTTCCGGGATCTGTTTGTAACGCTGACGACTAAACGCGACTTGCCCGTCATCCGGGAGATGAAACAGCAAAAGCTCCGTGATAATATTAACCGGTTGAAAGGAGAGGAGGTGGCCGATACTATCGTCCGCAACAAAGCGAAGGCTTTCAGCGTGAATGCAGCCGACTGGTCGGTGATGACGACCCGGCAGCAGAATGCCAATACCACCAATGTCAGCCTGTCACTCGGCGGACAGACAGCCGGTGGCGAAACCAACCTGCAACTGAATTATACAGATGGTAACCTGGATCTGCGCAACCAGCAATTTATGTGGCATTATGTGAACAATGATCATCCATTGTTACGGCAGGTTACCGTAGGTAAAATCAATAGTATGGCTATTGCCTCCGTATTGTATCCGTTGGCCGGCGTGCAGTTTACCAACGCACCCACGCTCAACAGGACAGCCTTCGGTACCTACCGGTTGACCGACATCACTACGCCTGGCTGGAAAGTAGAGCTGTACATCAATCATGAACTGATCGACTACCAGCAGGCAGATGCTTCGGGTTTCTTTGCCTTCAATGTGCCCATCATTTACGGCAATACCACTGTTACCCTGCGCTTTTATGGCCCCTGGGGGGAAGTACGTACCGAACAACGGGAAATTATGGTGCCCTTTAATTTTCTGCCTGGCGGTGAAATGGAATATACCCTTACCAGCGGCGTGGTACTCGATGGACAAAGCAGTCGTTACGCGATGGGTGTTGTGCATTACGGCATCACCAAACGTATCACAGTGGGCGCCGGTACGGAATACCTGTCTTCCATTCCGGGAGGGAAACCGATTCCTTTCGCGCACGCAGCCTGGCGGCTGACAGACAATCTCATCTTCAGCGGTGAATACGCTTACCAGGTGAGAAGTAAAGCCTCTCTTTTCTGGCGGCTGCCTTTTGATCTGGAAGTAGAAGCCATGTATCAACGTTATTCCTCAGATCAGCATGCCGTAAAATTTAACTACCTGGAAGAGCGGAAACTGTCGCTGATGCTGCCTATCCGGAAACCCAATTTTTCCTTGTTCTCCCGGCTGACAGTTGACCAGATCACCATGCCGCCGGCGGAACAACAGGCACCCACGTACGAAAAAATACCGATGGATATCCCTATACCATTGATGAAATATACAACGGCGGAATGGGTTACTTCCGGCACTATTGGTGGCGTGAATACCAACCTGACCACCTTCTGTAACTTCCGGAAAGATGCGCCACTGATGGCGTATACCACTCTGGCGCAGACTTACCGGGTTTTCTCCAATATGTTTCTCATGCCACGGCTGCAGTATTCCTATGACAGTCATCAGTTTACCAATGCCCGCGTGGAAGTGGAACGTAATATCCGGCAACGTACGTATGTGCGGCTTTCCGTGGAGAGGGACTTTATTGGTCAGCAGTTTCTGACGGGACTAACATTACGTTACGATTTTAATTTCGCCAAAGCCAGCATGAGCACTGTACTGGCAGGCCGTAACTCTTCCGTATCTGTTGCTGCCGGCGGCAGTCTGATGTATGACCGGGCCAGCAATTACCTGATGACCAGCAACCTGGGTAGTGTAGGACGTGCGCAGTTGACGGTGCTGGCGTTTCTGGACCTCAATGGAAATGGGAAAAGAGATGCCGGGGAACCCAAGCTGGATGGACTTTCTATACAGATCAACGGTGGCATGTCCGTCTTCAGTAAACAGGATACCCTCTATCGTATTTTTAATCTGGAACCCTATCGTAAATATCTGATACGTGTTAACCCCGACGGCTTCAGTTCCATTGCCTGGCAGCTCAAACATACTGCCATCGGTGTAACGGCCCTACCCAACCAGTTCAAGCCGGTAGAGATACCGGTGACCGTTTCCGGAGAAGTATCCGGCATGGTCAGGAACGATCAAAAACAAGGCATGTCCCGTATCCGGGTGAATATCCTGGATAAGGACTGTCAAACTGTGGCCTCTGTGCTCACAGAATCTGACGGTTACTTCAGCTACCTTGGTCTCCGTCCGGGAGCCTATACCTTAAGCCTGGACCCGGCGCAGCTGCAGCGCCTGCATATGACAGCCCAACCCGCTGAGGTAACCGTCTCTATTAAACGAAACCCGGATGGTGATGTTGTTGACGGGTTGTTGTTTAAAATAATTCCGATTCTATCCTCTAACCCTTCGAAATAATAGCTTTTCATTTAGTCAATCAATTATTTAATCATTTTAATTATTTGTTCATTTTTTAAATCCAATTTTTATGAAAAAGGTGTTATCATTAATCGTTATCGCATCAGCCATTTTCGCTGGTAAAGCAGTTGCACAAACATCCGCTACCGCAACAGCCAATGCATTCGCCACTGTTATCACTCCTATTACCCTGACCAAAACACTGGACCTGAATTTCGGTATCCTGGCCGCTTCTGCCACTCCCGGTACCCTGAAAATTACTCCAGCCGGTGTGCGTAGCACAACAGGCGGTGTTTCTACTTTACCGACAACAGGTACTGTTACACCTGCTCTTTTTTCCGTAGCAGGTGAAGATGGTTATTCTTACGCCATCACCCTGCCGCTCATTCCTGTAGTATTGAATAATACTACACATGTTGGCGCATTTATGCTGGCCACCAATTTTGCCAGCTCTCCTTCAGTGATCACCGGTGGATTGCTGACTGGTGGTACTCAGGCGCTGAACGTGGGTGCTACCCTGTATGTAGGTGCCAACCAGACTCCTGGTCAGTACAACAGCCTTCTGCCGTTCCCCGTTACAGTAAACTATAACTAAGCAATTTTGTTGCGGTTGCTAGAAAAAGGGGTTGTCCTGGATAACAGGGCAGCCTCTTTATTTTTATCAGGCGGCCCGGAGGGGTTATTGGCCCAGGGCGCTTTATAGCCCTGGGGAATTATGGGGTGTCTTCTCCTTCCACACGGGGTTGAGATGGAAGATTATTGCATCGCTGTCACTTCCGGTAGCTGCTTGCTCAGGTAACCGATAAATGTCCAGATTTCCATTACTTCATTGATAGGTACTTCAAAGTCATCATATTCCTCATTGAGGGAACGCAGCAACAGTGTGCCTTTTTGTTTGATACGGCTGCTCACGAGTTTAAAGATGATATCTTCTTCTCCGCCTTTCAGTACGAGCACACAGGCCGTATTGTCTTTCAGGTGTGACCAGTCTTCCAGGTATTGGGCGATGATATGGCTGCCATCGGGGATAGGCTGCATAGAGTCGCCGGAGATAGGGAACATACGGATGGTTTTGCCGCGTGGCAGTTCCGGCAGCGAGAACTTTGGCAGGCCGGCGATAAATTCCGGGTCTGCAAATCCGCTGCGATAGCCGGCCTTGGCCCTCGCGGGCACGTATTCCATATTCTCTTCGTTGGATTGGTCCACGGTGATCGGTAAAATACGTATATGCCTGCCTGTTAAGTCGATGGTATTACCGGCTTCCAGTTCCGTTAGTTGTTCTTCGCTGGCTTGTTGCAGGTCTGTTCTGATAAACGTATCAAGATCTACCCGGAAAAAATCGGAGATCAGGACCAGGTCTTCCAACCGTGGATTTCGTGTTTTGCCGCTTTCCTGTGCTGTGATTTTATTTCTGTTGATACCCAGCAGATCGGCCAGATGCTGCTGTGACAGCTTTTTCCGTGTACGTAATGTCCTTAGGTTCCCTGCCCAGAAAGTTGGCTTCTTCATTTTCTTTCCGTTATATTTAAAATAATTTATATTTATAACAAATGGAGACAAATGTAATCATTATTGCTCAACGGTGATAACGGCCGTTACTTAATTCTGCCGCGGTATAAGCAGCGTAAGGCGCTTCCAGCAGCGGATAATCCCAGCAACCCATGCGGTGGTACAGTTCTCCGCCGAAACCGTTTTTGAACTTATAGAGGCCATAGAGGGGATGTTGCGGATCAGGATTAGGAGATACGCCAAAGAAATCATACTCCGTACAGCCCTTACGTTTAGCCCGGCGTATGGCTTCCCATTGCAGCAGATAGGTGCCCATATAGTTGCGGTGCGAATTGGAAGAAGCCCCATATAAATAGGTTCCCCGGTTACCGGCTACCACCAGGAACATTGCTGCCAGCGGTATTCCATCTGCCTCTGCGAGTAACATTTCCACATCGGCAGGAGAGGTGCTTTGATTGGCACGAGCCGTCAGCACTGTCCTGAAATAATTGATATCTTCCTGTACAATACCATTGCGGGCGCACGTTTGTGCGTACAGGTCATACCAGGTGTCTATATTTTCCAGTCCCGCTGCCTTTACGGTAACGCCTTTACGGTTGGCCAGCTGGATATTGTACCGGGTCTTGGTTTTCATGCGGTCCAGCAACAGCTGATCATCTTTCCGCAGGTCCATAAAAATGGTATTAGAGGGCAGTATGTCGGTGTTGGACTTCTTCAGGTTCCAGTTGCGGGTATTATAATTAAAACGCAGTTCCTGCATCTGTTTAGCCGGAGGACCCAGCCAGCTGCCGGTTTCATCGAAATACCGTTCATCACCTGACCAGTGCGATTGCCAGGCCAGATCATAACGGATCATGATACATTTCTGCGGTAGCAATGGTCGCAGGCTCTCCGACAGCTCTTCCAGGAAAACACCCTGGCAGTCAGCATCCGGTTCTATCTCCGGGCCGTAGGGAACGTAGGCGATAGAGTGTTCATCGTTGATCTGACGGAGGATGACGAGTACGTCGCTCGCTGTATAATGAGCGCTATCGGCGCCGGCAAATAAGTCCTGCCGCTGCACCTTAAAATCGAAAGCATAGGTTTCCCAGCCCTGGCGGCGCTTTACCTCCGACCAGTAGGCGGTCTGCTGCAAAATAGCTGTTTTGTTTACCTGTCTGATCTCTTTTTTGCAAATGTCAAGATACATGATGCATCATGGTTAAGTGTAAAAAAAGAAAGCGCTTCATCTCCTGCCGGAAATGAAACGAATAAATAATAACGTTATAAAGTAGAAGGTCCCCGATGTGGCTGTCAGCAGCGCGGGGTCAGTGTATGAAAGTCCTTGAAATTGGAAATGAAGTACAGTTTTTTACAGAAGCAGCAAAAGGAGATAGTCGTAGCTGCAGCCGCTACAGGAGCGGAAAAAGCACGATGCTGCCGGGTGTTGTATGATAAAAACTGTAACATGACGGATGCAAAGTTACAACATTTTCGGGGGAAGGAAAAGCCGATGCATGAATAAGCCCGGAGCAGCAAACCCCGGGCTTAGCTATTATCAATCCAACGCCTGATACACGGCTGTTTTAAATTCGTCGCCAATGCTCCAGTAAGGCGATAGATACTCCTGTGTAAATACCAGTCCTATCAGCCCTTCCTGCGGATCGGCCCAGTAATGCGTATTAAAGGCACCGCCCCAGCTGAAGGTGCCAATTCTGTAAGGCATCAGGTGATCGTTGACAGCTGTTTCCAGGGCAAACCCCAGTCCAAATTGGAACGGTTCCGGTTGTGCAGGAAGGGGAGAAGGGCGTACGCCCGCTTCCAGCTGGTTGGTCAGCATCAGCGCTACGGTAGCGGGACTGATAATCGTCCGTTTATTATACTTGCCTTTGTTCATAAAAACAGACAGGAATTTGGCATAATCTGCGGTGGTGGACACCAGTCCGGCGCCGCCGGAGAGGTAAGTCCCTTGCCGGTTTGGGAACAGCGGGTCTACGCCTTCATACAGCGGATGCGTTACCGGCAGCATTTTTCCGTTCACCTCTTCATAAAGTGTTACTAACTTTTGTTGTTTGGCTGCCGGCAGATGGAAATAGGTGTCCTGCATATCCAGCGGTTTAAATACCCGTTGTTGCAGGAATACATCGAGTGGCTGGCCGCTCCATATTTCGATGAGATAGCCCAGCAGATCGGTGTTAAGCCCATAGGTAAAAGCTTGTCCGGGGTCGTGCATGAGTGGTTGCTGCGCCAGCAGTGTCATCTTCGTTTTCAGGTCAGACGCCATGGTGCCGATACCGCTTACCACACCGGCTTTCGCGTAGATCGCCTGCATTTGCGGATCGCTGAATACAGCAGCGTAGGCGATGCCGGAGGTATGACGCAGCAGGTCGCGCACGGTGATTTCCCGGCTGGCCGGACGGGTAGTATAGCTACTGTCCTGTGGGTTGAAAGACACTTTCACCCGAGGGGTTTTGAAAGCCGGGATGTACATGGACACCGGATCATCCAGCTGGAATTTCCCTTCTTCCCACAGTATCATCACTCCCAGGCTGGTAACAGCTTTGGTCTGGGAAGCGATGCGGAAGATATTGTCTGTTTGCATGGGTTTGTGCGAAGCCACGTCGGCATAGCCATAGGCTTTATTGTATACGATCTGTCCGTGGCGCATTACCAGTACGGTAGCTCCGGGTATATGTCCTGCGTGGATATGGCGGTTGATAACGTCGTCGATGCGGGAAGTTCTTTGGGTATCCAGGCCTTGCCGGGCATAGGTTGTACCGGTCATTGCCAGGATGGCAATAACACTCAATATATACTTTTTCATGATGGTAGATTGTTACTTTTTGTGTTTGATGACACAAAGATGAGGCAGTTGTTGGTATAAATAAAATAGGATAAATTATATCAAACTATAAATATTTTTATAAATTTGGGTATGGTTAATTTTGAATGGTTTCGCACTTTTAAAGCGATTTATCAGACGGGCACCCTGACGGGGGCCGCGCAGGAACTGTTGATTTCGCAGCCTAATGTTAGTCAGCACCTGGCGGGACTGGAAGCCTATATCTGTCATCCGTTATTTGAAAGGCAGCCCCGGCGCATGGTACCTACCGATTACGGTAAGCTGTTGTATACACAAATCATAGAAGCGGTAGAGAAACTGGAAAGTGTGGAAACAGATTTCCGCAATGCCTGTGCACAGGATGTTCCGTTGACCTGCATTGGTGCGCCGAAAGCGTTTTTTCAGGCGTTGATAGCACCGCGCATCAGTCAGTCGGAGGCTAATTTTATCTTCGAGTTTGATCATGCCAAACCCTTGCTGGAGAAGGTGATCAGGGGAGATATGTATTTTACGCTGACCACCACTGTCGGGCAGGAAAAGAATATCGTATATGAGCCGGTGTTAGCCGAGCAGTATATATTGGTGGCTAATATTGGATTGGATGATACTTCTCTCCGTAAAGCCATCCGTAAAAAGGATATGGCAGCAGCAGAAGCCTGGCTGCAGGGGCAAACCTGGTATGCCTACAGCAGTGATCTGGCTGCCGGCCGCCGTTTCTGGCAGGAGAATTTCCAGAAGCGTCCGCAGATAAAGCCCCGCTTTGTGATTCCGGATGATGACAGTGTTCTCAAGTCCCTGGCTGCCGGCGAAGGGGTGGCGATCGTAGCAGATTATCTGGCGAAAGGCTATCTGCAAAAAAAAGAATTAAAACAACTGTGGGCAGATGCGAAAGCGCCTGGTAATATGATTTACCTGGCCTATGATAAAACACGTGTTACTACACCGCAATTAAAGCAGGTACGGGACCTGTTGCAATTGTAAAACGGAATGGTTATGTTTAATGACCATCAAACAATATGCTTATGTACCGTCTTTTATGGCTAACGGTGGCGTATATACTGTTTTCCGTTACTTCCTTTGCCCAAACAAATGCACAGCGGGCGGATTTGTTACAGGCAGCCGTGGACCGGCATCTGTATGAGCCGCGTACCGGTCTTTATATCCAGACCAGCGATCCCGCAAAAAATCATAATCTGCATGCAGACCTGTGGGGGCTTTGCGCGCTGGTGCAGGCGGCCAATGAGATGGAGCAGCTGCATCCGCAGAAAAGATACCTGAAGCCGGTTGTAGCTGCTATTGATCAGTATTATGATCCGATACCGCCGGCGCCGGGGTATGCTTCATATGTGGTTAAAGAGCGGAGGGAGGACCGTTATTATGACGACAACCAATGGATCGGTATCGCCTACCTGGATGCGTGGGCCCGTACCAAACAGCGTTCATACCTGGATAAGGGTACGGAGATCTATCGTTTTATGATGACCGGCTACGATACGATCAGTGGTGGCGGATTATATTGGAAAGAAGGGGATAAGCGCACCAAAAATACCTGTTCCAACGGACCGGGCATTTTGCTGGCATTGCAGCTGTATGAAGCCACGCAGCGCAAAGACTATCTGGATACGGCTTTGCTGTTGTATCAGTGGACCAACCGGCATCTGCGGAATGCTGATGGTGTATATTGGGATGCCATCAAACCGCAGCAGAACAACCGCATCGATTCTGCTACGTATACCTATAACAGTGGTACCATGCTCGAAGCCAATGTGAAACTGTATCGTATCACCAAACAACCGCAGTACCTGAAGGAAGCGCAGCAGATTGCTGCCGGTGCCTATCAGCATTTCTACCGGGAAGGGCGGTTTCATTCCTCGTATTGGTTTAATGCCGTGTTACTGCGGGGATATCTGGCGTTGTATAAAGAAGATAAGGTCCGGAAGTATGTGGATGCCATGCAGGCCTATGCCGATAAAGTTTGGGAAGAAGACCGGGACCGGGCTACCCAGATGCTGGGCAAACGGCCGGAGAAGGAGTTGCTGGGCCAGGCCGGTATGATGGAGATTTATGCCCGGTTGGCCACTATTCAATAATAAGCCGCACCGGTAAACACCGGCGCGGCTTTCCCTGTTGTTGTTGTATGATTAAAATCTGGTGACTAAAGCGATGCCCTGGTATTCATTCAGGGCATTTTCATCGAGGAACACCACGTTACCGCCTTTGTTGAGTACGGTGTCGATCACGGGCAGGGTTATGTCCGTAGAGCCGTTGCCGTTACTCAGGCTAATGGTGCCGTTATCGATGTGACCGACAGGGAGGTAGGTTTGCTCCAGGTAGAGCGTGTCTGCCTGCCCGTTTTCAGCCGCTGTATAAATATCGTTCAGGTCTACCAGCAGGCGTTGTGCAGACTGTGCGCTGCTGATGGCCTGCAAGGCAGTGTCCTGTTTACCTGCGATGTGTTGTTGAATCAGGGGGAACGTAATTTTAGCGATCTCCGGATCGGAGGTGTCATCAAAACTGCCATGATGGGTACCTACCACCAATCCTTTTATATCCATCTGTTCCTGATAGAAGACAAGATTTCGTTCTTCCCCCAGTAAAACCACCGGCAGGGGATTCTCTTCGTAATATTTTTTAAATCGTTTATCCGCCGTGTTGAAAAATTCTTTCAGCAGGTTATCCATGACCAGGTCCTGTTGCAGGCGCATGGGATCGGTGGTATAAAAGCTGTTGTGATAGGGGAAGTCAGCGTTTTTGACTTCGTATAGTATTTTATCATTAAATGCTTCCAGCAGCCGTATGAGGTGGCGGGAAACAGAGAGTATGAAGTAGTGTTCGCTTTGTTGAATGGCTTTGAGCAAGGGGCGTATCTCGAAGCGGTCGCCCACCACGTAGCGGTCGGTAGTAGCAATGGGCAGCCGGTATACCTCAATAAAATCGCCGCTGGCGAAAATAGCCAGGGTATCGAGGTTGTAATCATGATTGATGGTGCTTTCCAGCTCTCTGATTTTATTGAGTACGGGCCATACAGTCCGTTTTTCATATTGTTCGTAGAGTTGCTTTTCCACCGTTGTGATAAGGTTCTTGAGGTGGATACTGTCCTGCTTGTTATCCGGAAAAGTGCGATGCGTAGATAGCAGGATGGTAACGGCCGGCGCGCCGGTGTACTGGCTTAGTTTGATCAGTGCTTGTTCCATAGTGTCCTCGTTTTTCTGGTGTTTAAACACTCGTTGATGGGTAATGTTTATCGCATCACCATACAAAAGTGCAAGGAAAAAGTCACCTGAAAAATGACAAGGATCAGTTGGCCGTCTGATGTTCGTCAGCTTGCTGACGTCCTTTGGCGGTAAGGTAAGGGTAGAACTGGTTAAACAGCACCTGGCCGTAGTACTGCACGGCTTTTTTGCCTTTGAGGCCCATTTTTATTTCATTGTGCGACAGGGCAAAGTCGGCCATAATATATTGCTGCGTGACGAGGTTTTTCCAGATATAGGGAGGAATGTCATCGCGGAAGATGCCTTCTTTGATGAGGGTGTTGAATACCAAAAGGAGTTGTTCCTCCCGGCTTTTATCCCAGCTGTTATAAAATATTTTCACTTCCGGTACGCGGCGGGTGACTTCCACGAATTGGAGGAAAATAAAGCGGTAATGCCAGATCTGTTCGATGAGTACTTCTACCCAGGTGCGAAAATGATGGAAGGTGATGTGTTCCATATTTTCCTGTTGCGCAAAAAGGCGGGAAAAGCCTTCGTTCAGCTCTTTGAACAATACCAGAATAATTTCATTGGTGTTTTTATAGTGGTATTGGAGGTTACCATGGCTGATATCCAGTTCCTTGGCGATATGCCGTATGGTGATGGTATCGATGCCCTGTTCGTTGAACAGTTTAAGGGCTGCGTTCCGTATTTTTTCTTTTGTATCTATCATTAGTACAAATGTACTATTTTATTATTTTATCTATTCATTATGACTTAATATTACATAATTCCTTAATTTTAAGTTTTTCATTATTTTTCAGGGACGGGAGATATTTCCGTCGGTGTATAAACTATCCTATTTGCCTATGCGGCTGTTGTTGTTCCTACTATTTGCCTTTGTGCAGCTGACTGTCTGTGGACAGTCGGCGCCGCCGACGGCAAAAAAGGGGAACCGTGCTACGGAGTTCCAGATGAAAGCGGGGAGTTACCTGGCCTTTGCACAGGTGAACCTGAGTATGGGAGAAATCGGTTTCCAGGTGGAAGTCGCCTGTGAGCATAAAAAAAGTGGTTCCAAACTAGAGTTCCGTATAGACAAACCCAAAGGCAAAATTATCGGTACACTCGACATCCCTTACACCGGCGATAGTACTTACGCCCTCAAACTGACCGGTAACCTGCGCCATGCAGAAGGTGTACACGATTTATACCTCGTAGCCAAAGGGGGCGTGGCTTTCAGTGTTACCTCCTTCCGGTTTATCCACAATTATTAGTATATACTTTCCCGTTAGTCTGAAAAAAAATTGACTTTTTGTTTGGAGAAATGAAATGAGTGCTTATCTTTGCGCTCCCTGATCACAATATCAGTTGCCCAGATGGCGAAATTGGTAGACGCACTGTGTTCAGGTCGCAGCGCCTGCAAGGGTGTGCTGGTTCGAATCCAGTTCTGGGCACACAGGAAGGTTGTAAGTCTTTGGCTTACAACCTTTTTTGTTTTTACAAATATCGAAAAATATTTTACCAGACTACCAGGAAGGATCCATCCAGATCTTCGGGAACAACTTTATAAACAATAATAACATCTCCTGTAACCGCATGGGTAAATGTTAACACGTCACCTGCCTGTACCTCTACATCTTTATACCAGATATTCTTAGTTACACCGACAGCACCGGTGTTATTGTTTATCACCTTATATGTTTTGGTGTTTAATGGAAAAGTCGTGGCAAGTGGCTGGAGTCCTACCGACTGATGGGTACGCGTCCTGAAAGTACTTTTGTTTACTTTCGCTCCGTCAGTAGCTTCTGCAACCGGCTTTTGAACAAGGAGGATTGTAAAAAGAAGAAGGATAAAACAACATACTTTTTTCATACAAATGAAGGTTAAAATGAGTGAAGAATATTCCTCATCAGGGTAAACAAGGATTGATGATTTGTCACTTTAAAGATATTATACGCAACTGCTGCAAGCTTTCATTCACATTATTCATCCTTGGCTCCAAGGCGCAAAATAAAAAATGGCTTGAAACTAAATTTCAAAATAGTAACGGGGAAAAAAGGCAATTAGCCATCTTTCCCCGTTCAGGTTCAGTATACATGCCAGCGATTTGAGTCTGACGACCAATTGCCGGTAATTCTTTCAGCTTTCCGTTACAACCCCCATGCGAGACAATTACGTATATCATTGGATGTCCAGTTGCATTTTAATATGCGGACACAAAAATTTGAGATCAACCAACAGCCGTTTGGCGAGCCCGATACAAAGCCTTTAAAGAACATTGTACTGAAGCGCGATTTTTCGCTACTTACTTTTGATGCCGAATACCGCAGGCGGGAAACCAGTTTCAGTATCTCCGCCGCCAATCCATGTGAACGAGCCATCCTGGCCTTCTTTGCTCATGTGAACGAAAATGGCTTCTCTATATCTGAAAGCGACCTGGATGACACCCAGCTCGTATTTAAAAATGGATTATTGTTTTCTATCACCATTTATAAAAATACAAAGGAGTACCAGCTGATAGATAGCCTGGACATTTTTACCGAAGGAGGAGCGCTAACACTGATGCGACGGGACCCCTGGGAGAAATTAAAACTAGACAAGTTGTTGCTGGAGAGCAGTAACATTATCAGCCAATCGGGTGATCGGCAGTTCACATACCACCTGGATATGCAGGCATTTATTTTTGATACTATCAAAAAGATGATAGAGAGCGGAGGGGTACGATTATAAAGCAAGGTTTGCATATTTATGTGGCAATAGTTTTTTCGTACTTTTTTGTAAAAAAAAAACTTACCGAACTATTGTTGTTAGTAGTTCACAGGGATTGTCATGAATGATGAACTTAATCGGCAGTTGTATTACAGGTGCGCTGCTACAAAGGATTTTGTATAATCTTTAATGAGCTGGCGCACTGTCCTGAACTGCTGCATGATCGTTTCTTCAGTGCCCGTAGCTTTTGCAGGATCAGGAAAATTTTCATGGAATTTCTTCGCAGTGGTGGGAAAGAACGGACATCTTTCCTTTGCGTTATCGCAAACGGTGATAACGAAGTCGAAAGGTATGTCCTGATACTCCGTGATGTTGTTGGAAGTATGCCCGGAAATATCGATGCCGTCTTCCGCCATGGTAGCGATGGCCCGTGGGTTGACGCCATGCGTTTCTACGCCGGCGCTATATACTTCAGCCTTATCTCCGGCGAAATATCTTAAATAGCCTTCTGCGATCTGGCTGCGGCAGCTGTTGCCGGTACAAAGGACAAGGATTTTTTTCATGTGCTGTGTGAAGATTTATGCTTTTACAGGAGTATTGTACCATTTTTTTCGGAGCCGGAAGGCCACGTTTACCAGTGCAATAAGAGCTGGTACTTCTACCAGTGGTCCTATTACGCCCACGAAAGCCTGACCGGAATTGATGCCAAATACACCAATGGCAACTGCAATGGCCAGTTCAAAATTGTTGCCGGTTGCAGTGAAGGCAATAGCAGTATTCCGGGAATAATCGGCGCCCATTGTTTTGCCCAGCAGGAAACTGACCAAAAACATAATGGCGAAATAGATCACCAGCGGGATCGCTATTCTGATAACATCAAACGGTATCTGCACCATCAGTCCTCCTTTAAGGCTGAACATCACGACGATGGTAAACAGCAGCGCTATTAATGTAACCGGTGAAATGAAGGGTATATATTTTTCCTGGTACCATTGCTCTCCTTTCCAGGCGATAAGAGCGTAACGGCTGATAATACCGGCTGCAAAAGGGATGCCCAGATAGATACCAACGCTTTTGGCGATTTCACCAATGGAGATAGCTACCGTCAGCCCTTTCATGCCGAAAACGGTCGGTAGCCAGGTAATGAAGATGTAGGCGTACACACTATACAGTAACACCTGGAAGATGCTGTTTAATGCAACCAGTCCGGCGGCGTATTCGCGGTTGCCGTCTGCCAGCTCATTCCATACGATCACCATGGCGATACACCTGGCCAGCCCAATCAGGATAAGACCGGTCATATATTCCGGATAGCCGTGCAGAAACAGTACTGCCAACACGAACATCAGGATGGGACCAACTATCCAGTTTAGCACCAGGGAAACGGTTAATACTTTTGTATTCCTGAATACCTCGCCCATGTTTTCATATTTCACTTTCGCCAGTGGCGGGTACATCATCAGGATCAAACCTATTGCCAGCGGTATATTGGTAGTGCCGGATGAAAAGGAATTGATGAACCCGGAGGAGGAGGGAACGAAATATCCGATACTCACCCCAATGGCCATTGCCAGAAATATCCACAAGGTAAGGTAGCGGTCCGGAAAGCTTAATTGCTTACGCTGGGCAGGATGACAGTTTTGCATGATATTATATTCATTGTATTATTGCAATATTACGATGTATTAAAGCAGAAATATATTTAGTATTAAGGGTGCTGTAAAGAATGCGTCAAACAGTTCCTTGTACTGCTTCGAAGCTTTCAGACGAATGTAATTTTTAATATATCGCAATATTACGATGTATTTTTCAGGAAACCAAAAGCATTTTCAGTAATAACCCTATAACGGCAGCAATTAAAATAATAAGCGGTTCCGGTATTTTTTTGAATCGCCAGAGAACGGCCACGGTTGTTAATGCAATAGCAATGGTGTATACATCTGTAAGTGACCGCCTTGCCAACACGATCACGGCGCCGGTTATCGCGCCGATGGCTGCGGCAGTAACACCGTCAACAAATGCCTTTATGCCGGGGTGTTTGCCATATTTCCTGAAATAAGGCGCCGGTAATACGGTGAAAAGATAACAAGGAAAGAAAGTACCCAATGCAGCCAGGCTGGCGCCGGAAAATCCCGCTGTCAGAAATCCTATGAACGCTACTGTGATGACAACCGGACCTGGTGTAATCATCGCCACCGCAACGGCGTCCATAAATTGATGTTCATTCAGCCAGCCATATTCCTTCACCACGCCTCCATACAGAAAAGGTACGATGGCGAGTCCACTGCCAAAAACAAATGCCCCTGCTTTGGTAAAGTACAGCAGTATTTGCCAGAGCGTTTTCCCTGAGGCGGGGCCTGTGACATTCAATAGCAGGGAAGGAATGAAGAGTTTAGGCGCTGTTGATATTTTGCGGAGGAAAGACAAGCTGGTTGGAGGAGCTGTGAAGAGCCAATAAAGGATTCCTGCGCCGAGGAACAACCAGATATTTTCGTTTTCCTGCCACACGGTGTATGCGGCAGTGATTAAGTAAATACCTGTAAGCACCTTGTTACTACCGACTGATTTTCGGGTCAGCTTCCATGCGCTTGTTGCGATAATACCGATAACAGCGGCGCCTACGCCATAGAAGACAGCCTGCATCCAGGGAATGCCCTGCCATTGCACGTAAATAAAACCAAGTGCCAGCACCATCAGAAAAGAAGGCAGTACAAATGCAAGCCCGGCAAGGGTGGCGCCTAACAGCCGGTAATGCACGTAACCCATGTAAATCCCCAATTGAGCCGCTAAAGGTCCGGGGGCCAATTGGGCCAATGCCAGCCCTTCTTTGTAGTCTTCCTCACTGATCCACTGTTTGTTTTCAACAAGATCACGGTGCATGTAGCCAGCTAAGGCCACGGGGCCTCCAAAGCCCCATGTACCCAGCTTTAAAAAATAAATGATAAGATCCCGCAGGCTGTAAGAGGCCGTTGTCCGGTTGTTTTCCATTTCTAAAGGGTTTGCGTCCTGATGCAAGTTCAGATAACTGCAACCCAAAAAATAGAACGAATAATAAGGTTTGGTCTGTTTTTTACTTTTAGGCGATTATTATTGGTGGCTGCCTGCCGTCTGGTCCAATGCGGCTTTGAAGCCTTTTGCCAGTTTTTCCGCCGGACCTACGCCCCAGTAGTGGAGAAAGAAGATACGGGGTTGCTCATGCACCATATGGTTATGTACGGCCACCACTTCGATACCATTTTCGATCAGTGCTTTAATAACAGGCTCCACTTCATTTTCAAGCATGGTGAAATCGCCTGCTACCGCCGCTTTTTCATCTGTGCCCTGCCAGGCGGCCCAGGTGTTAAAGCCCATAAAACTACTGACCGGGATGCCGTGTTCCTGCAAAGCCACATCCGGCCGGTCAATGGTATATTTATATACTCCTTTGGCCATCTCTCCCTTATGACCGATAATACTGTCGAGGCGGGTAATGTTAATGGTGTTTTGAACGCTGTCGGCTTTGCCTTCTTTGGGGTCTTTACCTCTGACTTCCTTTACCTTGTCAAAAATGGCTTTGGCGCCGGCAGCCACCTTTTCTGCCTTGCCCCGGCCATCTATGTGCATGTACATCACATTAGGGTGATTTCGGACAAAGTGGTTATGAATAGCGGTGATGGTAAAGCCCTGGCGGATCACTTCCTGTTGAACCGGGGCCAGATCAGTTTCTGTAACAATAATATCACCCATTACCATCACGCTGTCTGAACAAGGAGTGAATGCTGCCCAGCTGCCCAATCCCATAGGAGGGATGATCTTAAATCCATCCACTACTACATTCAGGTCATTTTGGGGAACGGTTATTTTGTACTCGCCATTTTTGGCTATGCCTTTCATGCCGGTCACCGCTTCAATTTTCTGAATATCGAGTTTACTGCTTCCCGGCGGACACAGGATATTATTCCGTTTGCTGCTGTCTGCCCTGGTAGCGGGTTGTGAAGAATTGTTGCAGGCTGCTGTCAGGATCAGCATAAAAGATATGGAGGACAGAAAACACGAAATAGTGCATTTCATAACAGATGTATTACAGGTTTGTTATATAAAAACTGCAATTTCCAGCTCCCGAACACCAAAAAATAGAATGAAAAATAAGGTTTAGTCTATTTTTTACTTTTTATCATATCCTTTTTATAAGCGGAGGGACTTTTGCCGGTGAATTTCTTAAAAATCCGGGTAAAATGGCTTTGATCCGAGAACCCTGTAAGATACGCGATCTCAGTGAGGGAGTGATCCGTACTGCTGAGCAGTTGAACGGCTTTATCGATCCGGAGTTTACGGATATATTCGCCAAAAGATAAATCATCAAAATACTTTGAAAACTCCCGCGATAAGTATGCCGGATGTACCTGAAGCGTTTCTGATAAACCTTTCAGGCTTAGGTTGAGGTTGGTGTCTACCTGGTCCTGGATGATCTCTTTTAGTTCTCTGGCCCAGGAGGGTATTTTTTTGTTGTCTTTTTCCTGTTGGAGGAATTGTTTAAAAATATCGATCAGCTGGTTTTCAACCGGCTGCTGTGTGTGCTTGACATGCTGGAGGTATTTGGCCCAGCTATAAAGCGCATCATATAGCATCATACCTTTTTCAAGCAAGGCCTGGTCGTCGGGTTCATTGTAAGCCAGCCCGGCAGATAACGCCCACAGGCCTGATGCCTGGCTTGCCAGGTCATGGCGGTCAGTATCTGCTCCGCGTACAATAGGGGCCATGATGTGAACAGCCGGGTCTTCTATATGATGCTTTTTGATCACATAATCGAAAGTACACTGATCATCATAGTGTGTATACTCAACTCCGACCATATCAAAGGGCGTGGCACCTTCGGCCGCTGCCCTTGACATCACCTGGTCAGCGGGGACATACATAAATACAGCCTCGGCATCTACAAACCTTTTGATTAGCCACGGACAGGCCAGCCTGTCTATTTTAGGGCGCTCACGGGTGATCCATTTCATATGGTTGATACATGATAAGGACTGTAATTTAGTGCTGTTTTAGTAATTTTCCCGGCAACCTGCCGTTACAATTTTTTCAATCCCGTCTCCAATTTCCTGTTATCTTTACCCTCTGATTGCAAGTGAATATTACAAAACAGCTTAATTGCCGGAGCCTCTTTTATACAACGAAAATGATCTGCTCTCCCGTATTGCCAGGGGAGAGGAGCAGGCTTTTACACTTTTTGTAAGAGCCCATTGGAATACGATTTTCTCCCACGCAATCGCCTATTTGAAAACCGTGGAGAAAGCCGAAGAAGTTACACAGGATATCTTCATGCGCCTTTGGAAAACCCGTGAAAAACTGGGCTCCGTTAAGAGCCTGAAGGATTATCTCTTTATCGTAGCCCGTAATCAGATCTATAACGAAGCCCGTAAAAAAATTCAGCAATTATATATTCCTTCTGATGACCTGGAAGCTGATGCGGCTACCCCTGATCAATACACCGAGTACCGGTTGACCTATCAATTACTGTTAAAAGGGGTGGAGCTGCTTCCCGAACAACGAAAAAAAGTCTTCACCATGAGCCGCTTCGGTGGTATGAGCAACGAACAAATTGCGGCCGCTTTGGGAATGCATAAAGATACCGTTTACCAATACCTCGCTAAAGCCGTGAGCTTCCTGAAAGTGTATATGAAAGAGCATAGTAGCGACCCTATACTGCTGATCATTCTCTTCGGCGGACTTTCTTAAAAAAATTTTTCCCTCGCTACTCTATTGAGCCGGTTCAGATGTGTCTTTATACAAAATACCAGGTACTGTTCAATGGATATTCAAAAACTACAGCGTTTAACCGAAGCTTATATAACGGATACCCTTTCTGCAGAGGAGGGGGTTGAACTGGCGAAAATGCTTCAGCAGCCGGCGTATCAGCTGTCTTTTAAAGAGTTGCTCCATACGCAGTTGCATCAACAAACACTGGATTTGGATGCGCCTCCCGGGAGTAGTCTGGAACGTATCCTGCAATCCCTTGACACGCAGATACAACAGGGTAACTCCGTTCGCCGTACACCATTGCTGCTGCGCTGGAAAAATATAGCGGCGGCCATTATTGTTCTTGTCATTGGCTCGGGTATTTATATCTTCCGGCACCAATCAAAAAAAATATTGCCAATCAGTCAACAGACAAACGTGGTACGGGAAATTCTTCCCGGTACCAGCAAAGCCATCTTAACCCTGGCAAATGGTACCCAAAAAGAACTTGGTACGGCCGATAACGGCCTGCCTTTACAAGCGGATGCAGTACTGTTAACCACACCTAACGGAGGGCAATACCAGGCCGTATTGCCTGATGGATCAAAGGTTTGGCTGAACGCAGCATCGGGTATCAAATTCCCTTCATCATTTAATCATAAAGAAAGAAAGGTGGAAGTAACAGGAGAAGTATACCTGGAAGTAGCGCAAAACCCAAGGCAGCCTTTTATTGTAAACGCGGGGGGCGCTGAAATCCAGGTACTGGGGACCAGCTTTAACATCAATGCATATGAAGATGAAGCGGTACTTAAAACAACGCTTGTAACAGGAGCGGTAAAAATCTCCATGGCGGGACATAGCAGGCCTTTACGGCCGGGGCAGCAAGCCGTCGTAAAGCCTATGAAAGGAGAGGGGGAGCCTATCATCGTTCAATCTGTAGATCCGGGGCAGGTCCTGGCCTGGAAAAATGGACTGTTTGATTTTAACGGGCTGAGTTTTGAGGAGATAATGCGGCAACTGGGGCGTTGGTATGATATTAAGATTGTCTATGAAAATAATATCATTCCCAACAAACAGCTGGCAGGTGAAATGACGAGAGGCGTTTCGCTGAATGATCTGCTGAAACAATTAGGTGAACTGGGAATACACTATAAATTGAATGATAGAACATTGACCGTGTTACCATAATAAAAACAAGGTTCAATCCCGCTAAAAACAAACCGGAAGCGCTCGAAACACTCCCGGTGACGTTTGGGTTGAATCTATAGACTGGAATCCATTTTCTCAACCAAACAACTGCAATTTATGCAAAAAACTGCAAAGGGTGGCTCGTTTTGCCATGCCCTGCCTGGCCGCTGCGCAAACCGGCCTCCCAATCAACTATTATGCGTGATGAGATGGCTCGCCTTTTTACTGTTCACTGTCTGCCTGTCAGCTCCCGCCACCGGTATAGCCCAGTCTGTCACTATTTCGGGCAAAGCGCTGACCTATAAAGAGGTCTTTGCCGCTATTAAAAAACAAACAGGCTATGTGGTGATGTACGACCAGGAATTACTTTCCGGCACAGGAACCATCTCACTGGCTGTCAATAATCTTCCACTACGTGAATTGCTGACGATGCTTTTAAAGCATCGACCGCTCAAGTACGAAATTGCCGATAAAACCATTTTTATTACACGAAAACAGCCGGCTGCTGCCTTGGGAGATGTGGAGAAAGTGTCCTTTGAACAGACGGGGATGCCATTAAAAATCAGGGTAGTGGATACAACCGGTCATCCGCTTGTGGGAGCGTCAGTTACTAACAAAACAAACAGGCAGTCAGGAATTACCGGTACTGATGGTATATGGAACCTGAATGCCAACAGGGGAGATATCATAGAAATCTCTTTTATCGGTTTTATCTCCCAAACCATTATGATAAATGACCATAGCGGTGAAGTAGCCATCTCTCTCAAGCCAGCTGTAATCAAATTAGAAGAAGTCATACTGAATGCCGGGTATTATACGGTAAAGAATAAGGAGCGGACAGGAAGTATTGCACGGATAACGGCGAAGAATATTGAAAACCAGCCGGTGACGAATGTGCTTTCGGCGGTGCAGGGAAGAATGGCCGGCGTTAATATTGTGCAGAACAGCGGCTTGCCAGGCGGTGGTTTTGAGGTACAGGTCAGAGGTAGAAATAGTCTTCGCAGTTTAGCAAATGCTCCTTTGTATGTGATTGACGGAGTACCGGTAGGTGCTGAAGTGACCACTCAGTTTTCCGGGGCCATCTTACCTGCTGGCAGCATTAATCAACTTAATAGTATCAATCCATCGGATATAGAAAGTATTGAGGTGCTAAAAGATGCAGATGCTACGGCAATTTACGGATCAAGGGGGGCAAACGGAGTGGTCCTGATTGCCACCAAAAAAGGTAAATCCGGAAAGCCGGAACTTAATTTCGGAACATCTTATTCGTTGAGTACTGTAATTAGTAACCTCCATATGATGAATACGGCTGCATACAGCAGTATGCGGAAACAGGCATATCAAAATGATGGAATTTCCACCTACCCGGTAAATGCTTACGATATCAATGGAAACTGGGATCTGAACAAATCCGTTAATTGGCGAAAAGTTTTGATCGGCCATACTGCTAATACACTGAATACGAATCTCTCTTTAAGTGGTGGGAGTGAGAAAACAAGTTTTTTGCTGAGTTATGGACATAATGACCAGTCTACCGTTTTTTCAAGAGATTTTAAATATACTACTGATAATGTTTCTTCTAATATCAGTCATAGCTCTGCAGATAAGCGTTTTCAGCTCAGTATCTCCAATATGTTTTCCTCGCAGAAAAATAATGTCATTAGTGATGATATCACAAAGCAGTCGGTGATCCTGCCTCCCAATGCCCCGGACCTTTATCGTGAAGATGGTAGTATCAACTGGCATAACAATACTTTTAACAATCCGGCTGCTTTATATAACAGTTCCTATTCTTATGAAAATATACAGTTTCTGACCAATATGAATATGCAGTATGAACTGTTGAAAAATCTGGTTTTTAAACTTGGCGGGGGAATTAATTACCAGGCTTTCGATGAGCGCTCTCTGAAACCTAATACGATATACAATCCTGCAACCACTCAGGGGCAGTCCAGTGCCTATTCTCAGTCATATAAAGGTAATCAGGACCGTTTTTCATTTATCCTGGAACCGCAGCTTAACTGGAGGCTTAAACGAAACCGTCATACGGTGGATGTACTGGCAGGAGCGACCTATCAACGTGAAGTGAATACACGGGGATCGCTGCAGGGCTTCGGATTTGAAAGCAACGCTTTTATAGAGAATACCGGAACGGCCAGGACTAAGATCATTACCGATCAGGTCAGGGCGGAATACCGGTATGCTGCTTTTTTTGGAAGGGTCAATTATCAGTTTGCTGAAAGATATATCCTGAATCTTACGGGAAGAAGGGATGGAAGCAGTCGTTTTGGCCCTGATAACAAATTTGCCGGTTTTGGGGCGGCGGGTGCCGCCTGGATATTCTCGGAAGAGTCTTTTCTGAAAAATAGCGACTGGCTGAGCTTTGGAAAGCTTCGAACCAGCTATGGAAGTACAGGAAGTGATAATATTGGTGATTACGGTTATCTGGATACCTATGATATTTCAGAACTGCGGTATAACGATGTTGTGGGCCTAAGCCCTTCAAAGTTATATAATCCCAATTACAGCTGGGAAAAAACAGTAAAATTTGAAGCGGCCCTGGAATTAGGAATGCTGGAAAACAGGCTTAACCTGACAGCCGCCTGGTATAAGAACCGCTCTTCAAACCAGCTGGTAGGGTACCAGCTGCCTGCCACCACAGGATTTTCAAGTGTGCAGGCTAACTTAAATGCGAAAGTGGAGAATACCGGCTGGGAAATTGAACTCGCCGCAAAACCCTATTCCCGGAAAGGATTCCAATGGGAATGGGGCTTGAATGTCAGTTTCCCTAAAAATAAACTACGCTCTTTTCCAGGACTGGACGGTTCAACCTACGCTAATAGTTATGTGATAGGGCAACCGATCACCATTGTTAAGCTCTATCAGTACGAAGGGATCAATGCTGCAACAGGGTTATATAAGTTCACGGATTTTAACAGAGATGGTATCATATCAAGTCCTGACGACCGGCAAACCATTGAAAATATTGGTGTACGGTATTTCGGTGGCTGGAATAATACATTTCGATACAAACACTGGAGCCTGTCTTTTTTGTTTCAGTTTGTCAGGCAGAAGAACTGGAATTACCATAATATCATGCCGATACCAGGAAGCATGAACAACCAGCCGAAAGAAGTACTGAATGTATGGTCTGCGGATAATCCTGATGGAGTTTATATGCCCTATTCTTCAGGAAGCAATGGTACGAAGAACCAGTTGCATGTCTTACTGATGAACAGTACTTCAGCGGTTTCTGATGCTTCCTTTATCCGGTTAAAAAATCTGGAACTCAGTTATCAGGTACCGGTTAAAAGAAGTGTGTTAAGGCGCGCGAAAGTCTATTTCCAGGGACAGAACCTGCTGACCTTCACCAATTATTTCGGGATGGACCCTGAGTTCAGGAACATAGGATACCTGCCACCTTTGAGAACGTGGTTACTGGGAATTTTAATCTCACTTTAAGCACTAAAAAAGTAACAATGAAATTTCTTGTACAATATAAAGTTATTGGCGTACTGGTGTTATTATTGGTAATACTTTCCTCCTGCGAGAAGATGCTGGATGTAAAAACACCCGCCAACCAAATAGGAAAAGATAAGGTATTTACGGATGTTCAGACCGCTAATGCTGCATTGGCAGCGCTGTATGCCGGGTTGCGTGATAATTCGCTTCTTTCCGGAGATGCACTCGGACCGGTTTTAGGAGTTTACACAGATGATCTTGACTTTTATACGACGGCTACGCCAGGAGGCATGATGGAGCTGTATACCAACCAGTTGACTGCTGGTAACCAGGTGGTGCATAATCAATGGTCAACGGCTTACCAACTTATTTATTCCTGTAATGCAATAATTGAAGGTTGCGATCATCCGGCGGCGGCCGGAGCTGAAGACATGAAGACGATTAAAGGGGAAGCCCTCTTGATACGTTCAATATTATTCTATTATCTGCAACAGTTATATGGCGATATTCCCTGTCCCTTATCGACAGATTACAAAATTAATCAATCTTTAAGCAGAATGACATCCCCCCATGTTCTTCAACTGCTGGAAAATCAGTTGTCTGAAGCATCTGCGCTTCTCCAGGATGCATACAGGAACCCTGAGCGTATTTACCTCAATAAAAAGGCGGCGCAGCTCATGTTGGCCAGAGTGTATATGCTTCAGCAGCGATGGACAGATGCCGCAACGCTTTGTGAAAACATTATCGGCAGCGATCTTTATCAGATACGGAACGATGTTGCCAGTACCTTTAAAAAATCGGGCAATAATATTATATGGCAGCTGAAACCAATGAGTAATGGTGATGCTACCAAAGAAGCGATCATCTATTATTTTGATTTTATCCCGCCCTATAGTTATGCTTTGTCCAATGATCTAATGAATTCGTTTTCATCTTCTGATCTTAGAAAACAACACTGGACCCTGCCGGTCACTGTTGACGGTACTACCTGGTACAGGGCGAATAAGTATAAAAACCTTTCTGATAATTTGGATGAATATGCTGTTGTGTTCAGAATTGAGGAAGTATATCTTTTATTGGCGGAGGCCCTGGGGAATCAGGATAAAGTCGCCTTGGCTGCCCCTTTTTTGAATGCTACAAGGATAAGATCTAATCTTCCTGAAATTGAAATGCCAATGTCGAAAGATGATTTTCTGGATGAGGTGCTTGCTGAAAACAGGAGGGAGTTTTTTACAGAAATGGGACATCGTTTTTTTGATATGAAAAGAATGAAAAAGCTACATCTGTTGACCGCTACCAAACCGAACTGGAAACTTTTTCACAGCGAGTGGCCTGTTCCTCAAAAAGAACTGCTGCTTAATCCAAATCTAAAACCCCAGAATAATGGCTATTAATATCAATAAACTGCTGGTCCTCTTTTTGATGCTTCCGGGAATGGTTTGTTATGGACAGGTTCGTCAGGATTCGCTTACAGATGAAAGTTCAAATTTTTACAATATTGCCGTTAATAAGGTGTCTGATGACGGGAAGTGGATTGTGGCAACAAAGGTCTACAGACATAATTATGATACTGCGCTGGTACTGGCTTCAGGGAGGCCAGGAGTGAAATCACTGGTAGGTACGCTGACGAAAAAGTACCAGTATTCGTTTGTAAAAGGCGGACAGCTACTGGCATTGGGACAGGGGAAAGCGATTTTGTGGAATCTGTATACAGGAATTCAGAAAGAACTGAAGGTAGGTTCGGATGGCAATGAACCTGGAAATATTACGCAGAGCGGGATGATGGAAAAAGGGCAGAAATATTTCCTGCAGACTAGCGACAGTGTTTTGCATATCTATAGTGCGGGATCGGAGCTGCTGGAGAGCGTAGCAGGGGTACAGTACTTTAAGGTGAGCAGTACCGGATCTGCATTGTATATCGTAAAAAAAACAGGTAGAGAGACGCAGCTGGTAAAGTATTCCGGTAATAAAGTAAATATCGTGTATGCCACGCAGCATGTTATCCGAAGCATGGAGGAAACGCCTTCCGGGAATTTTCTGATCCTTAAGGAAGAAATAAAAGGA
Organism: Chitinophaga qingshengii; assembly: GCF_014529935.1. Lineage (GTDB taxonomy): Bacteria > Bacteroidota > Bacteroidia > Chitinophagales > Chitinophagaceae > Chitinophaga > Chitinophaga qingshengii. The sequence continues at coordinate 619,838 of NZ_JACVFC010000001.1, read as the reverse complement.
GCCGGAGATTCGGATAGACCATCTCAGAAAGCAGTATTTGTCGATACAAGGGGAGGAGGGCTGATGTTGCCCGACATTGGTGAAGTTGGGCGGCATGAATACCTGCGTTTTACAGAAATACAGCGCGGAAAGGCCATAATGATTACTGTAATTACCCATATTCCGGTAGAAAAGGGAACGGTTGATATCTGGTATGGCAATGATGGTAATCTTGAGGCCAAGCAGGAAGGTTCATTCCGGACAAGGCATTGGATATGGAAAAAAGAAGAAGATAAGACCAAAAGAATAGCCTCTGGTCGTTTTTCAACCGTGGTAAGCCTGAATAACCCCGATTATTTTTTGATGTTTAACAAGGATGAACTACAGCATTACTCAACACTGTTCCCTCCTATACATGGGTTTATATACGATCTTAAAAAAGATGCCTATGAAGACCTTGGTATAATACAGGCGGAAGTTTCGGTATCAGATTGTGGAAATCAATTTGTATATAAAAATATGGAGGACTTATGGGTGCTGGTAGATATAAAAACCTTAAACAAAGTCATATTAACTAAGCAGCATCTGAAAAAAGCGTATTTCAGTCCGGATGGCAAAATGATTTTTTTTGAAAGCCATAATGACCTTTGGAAATATGAGATAGAGATGGATCGGTTTACAGCATTGAAGATCGATCAGGAAAATGAAGTAAAGATTATAACTAGAGATGAAATAGATTTATATCCTGAGTCGGGTTATAATTTTAGGAGAAATGTACTGGATCTCCATGTTCCGGTGCTGTTGTCGGTGACTCAGAAAGGAAGTATGGAGAAAACCTATTTGAAATGGGATAAAGGCAGATTTGAAAAGCTCATGGCTTCTTCTTCCTCCAATATAACATGGTATGACACCGATGAATCTTTAAAAAAGGCTTTGTATGTAGAAGAAAGTCTTCATTACCCGCCAAGGATTGTCTATAAAGAGATTGGAAAAGAAAAAGGGAATGTTGTATTTCAGAGTAATACACAGGATAAAACATCAGCTTTGATAAGAAGGGATGTGATTAGTTTTAAAAATAAAAAAGGAACATCTTTAAAGGGACTGTTGTATTATCCTATTGGTTATGACACTGGCAAAAAGTACCCGATGGTAGTTCATATTTATGAAGTGCAGAGCAGGAATTCAAATCAGTATTTATCCCCTTTGAATAATTTCCCTTTAGGATTCAGTATAAAGAAGCTTCTTGAAGAAGGCTATTTTGTGTATCTGCCGGATATTGTGAATGATTCTGCCGGGGTAGCAAGATCAGCATTAGACTGTGTTGAAAGTTCACTGGATGCTTTACAGGAACATAGGGGAGTTGATCTTGCGAATGTAGGGTTGATAGGCCATTCTTTTGGAGGATTCCGCACTGATTTTATCGCGGGGCACTCCAGCCGTTTTAAAACCTATATTTCGGGAGCAGGAGCCTGTGATCTGACAAGAATGTATTTTTCCTATAATGAGACATCATTCACTCCTTTTTACTGGCAGTTCGAAGAAGGGCAGTATAATATGCATGCTTCATATGCAGAGAACAAGAAAATCTATAGGGAAAATAATCCGATTGAAAACGTTCATAAAGTAAATGCGCCCATGCTTTTATGGACTGGGATGGAGGATAAAAGGATTGTATGGGACCAAACGATGGAGTTTTATATTGGGCTAAAAAGGAATAAAAAAGACGTAGTAGCGCTCTTTTATCCGGGGCAGGCGCATGTTTTTACCACTGGTTCACGGGCGGAGAGAGACCTGGCGTTAAGGATACAGGATTGGTGGGATTATTTCTTAAAGGGCAGGACGAATGTGCCCTGGATAAATCAACAAATGAAAAAAGATAAATTTCCCCAGTTTTAGTCCCATGATCGTCTCTGAATGCAAAGAAATGGCATGAGGCCTGGAAGAGGTACTTGTCAAGTATTAAGACAGCCCGTGGCCGTTATCAGGATATCTTCCAGGCCACGGGCTCTTTGTCGGCTTATTAACTACATAGTATATTTTTGTACTGGTATTTTTTTTCGGTTTTATTAAAAGAAAATGCTACTTTACAATTTGTATTGAGGTGTTTATGTATGTTTTTGTTTTTAATATTGTATCATTATTGATACTTATTGCGCCTCCGGTCATAATTCCCGGCTTTCCTCTGCGCTTCCGGGAGCGATCGGGCTGACGATTACGCACTTAATGAAATAACGCTATCGCGTGCAGGCTTTTTTGTTGAAATCGACAGTTTTTTCATAAAACAATCCTGTGATATCCAATTTATTGACCTACCTTTATTGTTATTGCGGTTACTTGACATCTTCTGATTTAGTTTGGGCATCCCCTTTTCTTCCTCAGTTCTGTTTCCCGGTATCATAATGTGTTAAACAAAAAAAACTGTATTCGTGAATATTTTTATAGGCAATATCAGTGACAGAACAACTGAAGTTGAGATTTGGTCTTTATTTGACCCATTTGGAGTAGTATTTAGTATTAATGTGGCTTATGACAAGTTCAGCGGCCGCTCTAAAGGTTTTGCATTCGTTGAAATGGAGGATCATTCCAGTGGAGAACAGGCAATTAAGGGACTGAATAATTCGGTAGTTGACGGCCAGACCATAGTCGTGCATGAAGCTCGTCCCAAACCTGAAAGACCAGAAAACAACCGTTTCTCCAGATCACGACCGGGAACTGGATTTAGACCCAGATACTAACAGGCGTCTGCATCTTTATTTGCTGAGAGATATGAAGGGCGGGTAAGGTTTCACTCCCTGCCGCCCCGCCTCACTGCCCCAATATTGCGTTTTTGTTATTTAAATCCGGACTGCGGTTTTATTGCAATATTAACTTTTACTTTTGCCGATATCAGATCTATAGTAATCTTGATCTGCCCCCACACATTTATCTGTCTGATTTTCATTGTGGTAGTGCTAAACGTAGTTAGCCATGGCGACAGCCATGTTCATAGTACACCCAACCCGCACAAATCGTTTCCCAACCAGTATTTTCCACTTTGTGATGTGGAGGGTTAGCCTCTTGTTTTGTCAAACCATTTATTTATTAAAAACAAGCATATGTCAATTAATGTATTTGAATCCTATGAATCAAATGTGCGCAGTTATTCGCGATCTTATCCGGTAGTGTTTCATAAAGCCAAAAATGCGATGCTGTATACGGATGACGGAAAGCCTTATATTGATTTCCTGATGGGCGCCGGCGCATTAAATTATGGTCATAATAACGACTATATTAAATCCAGACTGCTGACATATATGGAAGAAGATTATATCATGCAGGGACTGGATATGTTTACCGTGGCCAAAAGTGAGTTTATTACTGCGTTCAATGACCATTTGCTGAAGCCGCTGGGACTTCCCTATAAGTTCCAGTTCTGTGGCCCTACCGGTACCAATGCGGTGGAAGCGGCGCTGAAGCTGGCGCGTAACTATACCGGCCGTTCCAACATCATCTCTTTTATGGGAGGATACCATGGGTTGTCTCAGGGTAGCCTGGCAATCACCAGCAATGAATATCACCGTAAAGCTGCTGGTATCGGACTGCATAACGTCACTTTTATCCCCTACGAAAGCAATAAACCGAACGACACCGACAGCCTGGCTTATCTGAGCATGATCCTGGAAGATACCCACTCCGGTATCGAAAAACCTGCCGCTGTTATCCTCGAAACTGTTCAGGCGGAAGGCGGTGTAAATGTGGCTTCTCCGCAATGGCTGCGTGCCCTGAAAACTATCTGCGAACAGCATGATATCCTCTTTATCTGCGATGATATTCAGATCGGATGTGGCCGTTCCGGTGACTTTTTCTCTTTTCAACGCGCGGAGATTACGCCGGACATTGTTGTCCTGTCTAAATCCTTAAGCGGCTACGGACTGCCGATGGCGATGCTGCTCATCAGACCAGACCTGGATATCTGGCAGCCGGGTGAGCATAACGGTACATTCCGTGGCTACCAGCTTGCCTTTGCGGGTGGTAAAGCGGCACTGGAATTCAGACGGTCGACAGACCTGGATATAGCGGTTAAGCGTAAGTCTGCCTATATCCGCAGCTTCCTCGGTAAACTCGCGGCTATCGATGAAAGAATCCATATTCGCGGACTAGGGATGATGTGGGGGATAGACTTCTCGGCATTTGAAGACAAACTGCTGGCGAAGAAAATAGCTAAAAAGTGTTTTGAAGATCAACTGATCATTGAATGTGTAGGCAGAGAAGACAGAGTGCTGAAACTGCTACCGGCATTAACTATCGAGGAAGAAGTGCTGGATGAGGCACTGGATGTCATCAGAAAATCTGTAGTACAATGTGTTAGCACTACCGGTAAGGTAGTAAGTCATCAGGCGTAGTAGTGACCATCGTTACCCCGGGACCCCCAGTCTGCGCATCAACCAGACAAAGCTTCATAGAATAACCCTAAGACCCTGAGAACCCGCCAGCAAGGCCCGTAGGGTATCACCCGCAGATTCATTACCGATTACTAAAAAAATTCATCCGGCTACGATTTGTAACCGGGAATAGCGAAGGTATGCCTGCACTGTTGCGTCAATTTGAATATATACGTTCTCGTTATCATACCGCTTTCTCACAGAGCGATAAACAGCAAAACCTTATTAGTCATGAGTGAAAAAAAAGTTTACCTGAAACCCAATGTGGTTTTTGAACCATTAGTGGACAGATGGTATGCCTGGAGCCATTTGATTTCTCCGGCTACCACTGCCATGAATGTGTTGGGAAGACACCTGACCATCATCGAATCCTTTATTATGGCTCCGGCTATACATGTGGAAGCGGTAGCCAATCCCAAAATGAAAGGCGGCCCTTTCATGGATATACCGGCGGAAAAACTGGAAGCCGTAAAAGTGCTGAAAGCGGAAACGCTCAGCCGTCAGGAAGAAGTATTACGCTTTGCCAAAGCCATCAAAGAACTGGATAAAATGCTGGCGACGGAAGCCACGGGCTTCGGCCTCGAAACCCTGTATGATAAAGTACCCAATGAGCTGAAAGGATTGGTGGAATTGTATTACGATCGGAATAACAACGCAGATTTCCGCTTCTTTGAATCCCTGTTATACAAGAGTAAATACTATAACAAATCAGCCCAGAGTATGGCATTCTGGATTACGAACAACGACCATCGCCCGTTTTGCCTGAGTACGCCCCGCCTGGATGATGAACATGTATTACATCTGCCACTGAGATTCGAAAATCCTGCTATTGATACACTGGCCAGCATGAAGCGCACGCCGCAAACGCTGTCCTATATCAAACAATTGCTGGATATCACACCGGAACAGGAACCCTTGTTTGATACCTTTTTTACGGAAACACCGCCACCGGTGTATAAAAAATATACCGGCGACAAAATCCGGATGCGCTACTTCGGACACGCTTGTATACTGGTGGAAACAAAAGATGTGAGTATACTGGTAGATCCGCTGGTGAGCTACTATGGCTATGATTCAGACCTGGAACACTTCTCGGATGCAGATCTGCCGGATGTGATCGATTATGTGCTGATCACCCATAATCACCAGGACCATGTATTGTTTGAAACACTGCTGCCGCTGCGCCATAAAATCAAGCACCTGATTGTGCCCCGCACCAACACGGGCCGTCTCGAAGATCCGGACCTGAAATTGATGTTCAACAACGTAGGGTTCAACAATGTGGTGGCTATGGAAGAAATGGAAACTATTGAGTTTGCCGACAGTACCGTTACCAGTCTGCCTTTTACCGGTGAGCACAGTGATCTTTGCATTCTGACCAAAGCCTGCTACCTGGTGCAGATCGGTGGATTCAAACTGTTATTCCTGGCCGATTCCAGGATCGTGGAGTCCGCCTTGTACAAATACATCCATACACAAACAGGAGATGTGGATGTGATGTTCCTGGGCATGGAATGCGACGGTGCGCCACTCACCTGGCTGTATGGCCCGCTGATGACAAAAAAGATTTCCCGCGAACAGGATGGAAGCCGCCGGCTCGCCGGGTCGGACTGCGCAAAAGGCATGGCGCTGGTGGATATTTTTAATCCCAAAGAAGCCTACGTATATGCGATGGGGATGGAACCCTGGCTGGAATTCATCAGCAGCATACAGTACACGGATGAATCAAACCCCATTATTCAATCCAACAGACTGGTAAAACTCTGTCAGGAGAAAGGAATTGTGGCGGAGAGATTATATGGAGAAAAAGAACTGTTATACGAACGTAAGGAAGCCCTGATAAACGAATTACAATAACCCGTCCGGTTACTATCCAGATTAATTGTTTTCCTGCCGGATAAACAGATATGATATGCTATTGCAAGGCGTAAGCTGCCCCTGCTTACGCCGGCTACGACTTTGCCGTGACGGGAAAATACATCATCCAAAAAACATAAACGTCCATACTTTATGAGAACGAAACCGCATCCCCAAACACTATCCGAAATACTGCTGCGGATGAAGGAAACGGAGGACAAAGGGATCACTTTTATTACTGCCAGCAATAAAGAAGACTTTTTGTCCTACCACCAGCTGTATACTATTGCTGTGAGATGGCTGGGATTGCTGCAGGACAAAGGACTGAAGCCCGGCGATGAACTGGTATTACAGGTAGAAGATTACAGAACATTCATACAGATTTTCTGGGCTTGTATACTGGGTGGTATCATACCCGTGCCGGTGGCTGTTACCTACCAGGGTGAAAACGCACAGAAGCTGCTGAAAATACGCGCTTTCCTTCAAAACCCTACTTTGTGCGTCAGCGGTGCCCATCATGAGAAAATCACCAATGCAGCCTTCGCTGATAACACAGACGCGCCGCGGTTTGAAAATGTATTGTTTATTGAAGAACTGGAAGGCTTCTCCGGCACAGGTACTATTTATCCCGCTACCCCTGAAACGCTTGCCTTCCTGCAGTTCTCTTCGGGTTCTACGGGTAATCCCAAAGGTGTGGTGCTTACACATCGCAACCTGATCACCAATATTTATGCAGCTACCTCGGCACACCAGTGCACGGAAAAAGATAGTTATCTGAGCTGGATGCCGCTAACCCACGATATGGGACTGATCGGCTTCCATCTCTTTCCTGCTGGCGCCGGTGTTAATCAATACCTGATACCAACCGATCTCTTTATCAGAAACCCCCTGTTATGGATGCAGAAGGTATCCGAACACCGGGCTACTGTTATCTGTTCTCCCAATTTCGGGTATAAATATTATCTCAACCAGTTTACGCCGGAAAAAGGGGCCGGATTGGATCTCTCCAGTGTCAGGATTATCCTGAACGGCGCAGAACCTGTTTCTGCCAATCTTTGCCGGGAGTTTACGCATACCATGGGCCGGTTCGGATTACATCCGCAGGCTATGTGTGCGGGATACGGACTGGCGGAAGCTACGCTGGAAGTGACGTTTTACGGTATTCACCGGCCATTCAACAGTATCACGGTGCCTCGTGATGCACTTTCTATCGGGCAACCGGTAACGGGTATACGATCAGAAGAGAATATCAGGGAAAGTGTAGAGATAGTGGACCTGGGCTATGTAATTGATGGGGTGACGGTAGACATCCGCAACGAGCAGGAAAAATCATTGCCGGATGGCCATATGGGTATTATATGGATTAAGGGAGATGCAGTTACCAGTCGTTATTATAACAATGAAGTGGCCACCCAGGCTGTCATCAGAAAAGACGGATGGCTGAATACCGGCGATACGGGCTTTATGAAGGACGGAAACCTGTTTGTGGTGGGCCGTGTGAAAGACATCATTTTTATCAACGGAGGGAATGTTTATCCGCATGATATTGAACATACGCTGGAGCAACTGGATGGCCTGGAAACGGGAAAGGTAGTGGCCTGCGGCGTTCCGGACGAAGATACCGGATCGGAATCCATTGTTGTATTTGTACTATTTAAATCTACTGTGAAGAAATTTTTACCGGTTATTAAAGCGGTAAAAAGATGTATCGGTAAACTGGGACTGGAAGTGAAACACGTGCTGCCGGTGAGAAAAGTCCCCAAAACGACCAGTGGTAAAGTCAAACGTTACCTGTTTGCGGAAGACTACCGTAAAGGAGTATACGATAACATCATCCGGGAAATAGCGCAGGAGAGCGATGATGCTCCGGCGCCGGTGGTGGTAGCGCCTGCTGCGGCACCAGCGCCTCCCGCCGCCAATCCTCAACAGGCGGCTATGCTGCGTCAATGGCTGACACAGTGGTTGCAAAACAGATTAAAACTAACCCCCTCAGATATACAGGCTGACAGGTCTTTCGCAGAATTTGGCGTCACTTCTATGCAGGCAGTGCTGCTGGCTGCAGACCTGGAAGCCTTGTTACAGGTACCGGTGGATAAGACCGTTATCTATAATTATTCCAATATCGCAGCGCTGTCGAATCACCTGTCCGCCGGCACAACGGCTGGCAAGCAGACTGGTAATGCCACACATCGCACGGCAGACAACAGAATCGCTGTTGTTGGTATCGGATGCCGTTTCCCTGGCGGCGTACAGTCGCCGGAAACATTCTGGCAATTGCTGAAGGATCAGCGTAGTGGCATCACCGTTACCCCGCAGGAACGCTGGAACGCGGATGCCTATTTCAGTGCCGATGAAGACGAGATAGGGAAGATGTACACCCGCAAAGGCGGATTCATAGATCAGGTGGACCAGTTTGATCCCCTGTTTTTTGGTATATCCCCGCGGGAAGCTATCGGTATGGACCCGCAGCAACGGCTGCTGCTGGAAGTATGCTGGGAAGCGCTGGAGCATGCCGGTATTAAACCTTCTGAGCTGAAAGGAAGCGACAGCGGTATTTTCATCGGAATGGGCACAGACGACTATCAGCAGCTGGTACATCAGCAAACACCACCCGCTCAGTTTGAAGACGCTTTCAGTTCACTCGGACTGGAAAGGAGTATCGCGGCCGGCCGCCTGGCTTATGTGCTGGATTTCCACGGTCCGGTGGTACAATCGGATACGGCCTGTTCTTCTTCTTTATTGAGCATACATCAGGCTTGTCAGCACCTGCTCCTGGGAGAATGCTCCCTGGCGCTGGCTGGTGGCGTAAACCTGATGCTGACGCCGGATACCACTATCCGCTTATGCCGCATGAAAGCATTATCGCCGGACGGCCGGTGCAAGACCTTCGACGATAACGCCGACGGCTATGTGAGAGGGGAGGGCGCCGGTATAGTGGTGTTGAAGCGCCTGGACAAAGCCCTGGCAGATGGAGATGATATCCTTGCGGTGATCAGCGGGTCGGCGGTGAATCATGATGGCGCCAGCAACGGATTAACGGCACCCAACGGTATCGCTCAACAGCTGCTGATAGAAAAGGCGCTGGAGGCGGCGGGTGTTAGTCCGGATATGGTGCAGTACGTGGAAGCGCACGGTACCGGTACCAAACTGGGCGATCCGGTGGAAGTGCAGGCGCTGAATGCCGTCTACGGCCGTTCCCGCCCGGCGGATCAGCCATTACTGGTAGGGGCTGTAAAAACAAATATCGGTCACCTGGAAGCTGCTGCCGGCATTGCCGGATTTATTAAAACCGTGCTAAGTCTGCAACATCAGCAGCTGCCTGCTGTGCTGAATTATCATACTCCCAACCGCTTTATCCCCTGGAAGGATATTGCGGTGAAAGTAGTGGATAAGCCCACTGCCTGGCAGGCAGGAAGCACCGGCAGAAGGGCTGCGGTGAGCTCTTTCGGGCTGAGTGGCACCAATGTGCATGTCATCCTGGAAGAAGCGCCTTCAAGCGGACAGGAGCAGCCGGAGCAGGACAAAAAACAAACCTGGCCTGCGTATCCGCTGTTGTTGTCGGCTAAATCACCGGCGGCGTTGCAGGAAATGGTGGCTAAATACGATCGTTATTTAGCCTCTTCTGAGGCGGCGGTGGAAGATATTGCCTACAGTTCGGCCTTCACCCGGGATGCTTTCCCATACCGCGCGGCGCTCGCCATCACCGATAAAGAACAGGCGCGGCGGCAGTTACAGTCCTTCCTCACGTATCCGGATGCCAGCGAAGTGGTGACGGGCAACACCTATCAGCCACAGGGACGGCTGGTGTGGCTCTTCACCGGTGGCGGTTCCCAATACTGGGGCATGGGCCGTCATCTGTATGAAAACAATTCCCTCTTCAAAAATATCATCGATCACTGTGACGCCTATCTGAAAAAAGCCTGGGGTATGTCTTTAACAGACCTGCTGTATCAAAAGGATAAGGAAGAAGCGAACAGGATCTTGTTGGAGATGACCTATTTCCAGCCGGCTATCTTCGCCGTTTCCTGTGCGCTGGCCGAAGTATGGAAATCCTGGGGTATCCAACCCGATATCGTAGCAGGCCACAGCGTAGGTGAATATGCGGCCGCCTATGTGGCGGGGGTATTCAGCCTGGACGACGGTCTGAAACTGGTGACGGAAAGATCCCGCCTGATGCAGTCTATCAGGGAACCGGGCGCTATGGCGACCATCTTCGCGGCAGAAGCACTGGTGACCGAGGCTATTGAACCTTATAAAAATGATTTGTCTATAGCGGCAGTAAATGGCCCTGCGCTGACGGTTATCTCCGGCAAGAAAAAAGCAGTGGGCGCTGCCCTGCAATCGCTGCAGGAAACTGGCGTAAACGGAAGGGAACTGCTGATTGCACACGCTTCCCATTCTCCGCTGATGGAGCCTATGCTGGAAGATTTCAGGGTGGTAGCGGAAAGTATACAGTACCATCAACCCACGCTGCAACTGATATCCAACGTTACGGGCAAAGTAGCCACCCATGAGGTGACCGACCCCGCTTACTGGTGCAAACACATCGTATTGCCGGTACAGTTCTCTAAAAGTATTCAGACCATCAGCACACTGGGTGGACAGGTATTGATGGAGTTAGGCCCGCAACCCAATCTGCTGTCGATGGTACAGCTCTCTGCTACCTATGAAGAAGATTGCCTGTTGCCAGCGCTGCATATGGACAGGTCTTCCTGGGCTACTACCATGCACTGCCTGCTGTCACTGTATACCAAAGGATTCCCCATCAACTGGCCGGCCTTTTACCATCCTGCAACTTACCATAAGGTAGCCCTGCCTACCTATGCGTTTCATCGTCAGTCCTATTGGATTGAGCAGCACAACACACAACCATCTACTCACTTCCCTCATCCTTCTAATGCTCCGGTTATGCCTGAAACACAACAAGCGCCTACAGATCAGCGGGCCGCGATACTGACCGATGTAACCGCTATCTTCGGTAACCTGCTTAAAATACCTCCCGCAGAAATTAATGTACATGCCCGCTTCCTTGAGCTGGGCGCCGATTCGCTGATACTCGCCAGTGCGGTAAGAAGAATAGAGAAAAAATACGGGGTTAATTTTTCTATACGGCAGCTGTTTGAAACATTGACTTCGCTGGATCTGATAGCAGGGTTTATCGCAGCCAATGCCACCATTCAGCAACCTGTCGCCGGCAGTACGCCGGTGGCGGCGCCTGTACCGGTGGCAGCACCTGTTGCAGCAGCATTGGTGCCGGTACCGGTACAGACGGTAAACATACCCGTTGCTGCCAACGCCCAACCGGTAGATGCCTCCCTTACACAACGGCTGTTTGGTATCGTAGAACAACAACTGCAATTATTATCTCAGCAGTTGGGCGGCACCGTCGCTTTACCGGCTGCTCCCGCCGCTGTACAAACCTATTCATCCCCTGCACCGGTAGCACTCCCGCAACAAGCTCCCGTGCAGGCTTCTATCAGTGTGGCGCCCAAAAAACACGTTTCTATTTTCCCCGAAAGAGAAAAGAAACCCGGGCAAACAGGCTACAGTGCCACACAGCAGGCCTACCTGGACGCATTTATCAAACGATATAATCAGAAAACAAAAACATCCAAATCGATCACGCAGGAGTACAGGCCTGTATTGGCCGACAACCGTGCCTCTGCAGGGTTCCGCTTCTCTACCAAGGAGATGGTATATCCTATCCTGGCGGCGTCTTCAGCAGGTGCTACGATCACCGATGTTGACGGTAATAAATACATAGACCTGGCCATGGGCTTTGGTGTGGACTTGCTGGGGCATTGTCCGCCGGCTATCATGGCTGCGTTGCAGGAGCAGATACAGCACGGGTTCCAGCTGGGACCACAAACACCGCTGGCCGGAAAAGTAGCCGAACTGGTGACCAGGTTCACCGGTATGGAAAGAGCCAGTTTTCATAACTCCGGTACAGAAGCGGTGATGACAGCCATCAGGCTGGCACGTACGGTGACCGGCAGGAAGAAGATCGCTGTATTCGCAGGCTCCTATCATGGTCATTTCGATGGTACCCTCGCAGCGCCGGAAGACCTGGAAACAACCCATGCCGGCGTACCGATGGCACTGGGTATCATGTACAACATGGTGGCCGATGTACTGGTATTTGACTACCATCATCCGGATGTAGTGGAACACATCAGGGCGCATGCACACGAACTGGCAGCGGTACTGGTGGAACCGGTACAGAGCCGCAAACCCGGCTATCAACCAAAAGCGTTGTTGCAGGCCTTGCGCCAAATGACCATCGATGAAAATGTAGCCCTCATCTTTGATGAAATGATCACCGGCTTTAGGATTCATCCGGGTGGCGCACAGGCGCATTTCGGCGTACGTGCGGACCTGGCTACCTATGGTAAAATCATCGGCGGTGGCTTGCCTATCGGTGTGATTGCCGGCAGCAGCAAATATATGGACGCGCTGGACGGCGGCTACTGGCAGTATGGCGATGAATCCTATCCCGCAACAGATACAACCTTCTTTGCCGGTACTTTCTGTAAGCATCCGCTGAGCATGGCTTCGGCATTGGCGCTGTTGCAAGAGCTGGACCGGCGCGGACCTGCCCTGCAGGAGCAGCTGAACGTACGCACTACACGGCTGGTACAGGACATCGCTGCCTTCTTTGAAGAAAACAAGGTGCCGATGCAGGTACATAGTTTCGGGTCACTGTTTTATTTTGCTATCAACACCAATATGGACCTCTTCTTCTATCATCTGATGGAGAAAGGAGTGTACATCTGGGAAGGACGCACCTGCTTCCTGTCCGATGCCCATACTGAAGAAGATATTGATTTTATTGGCAGCGCTATCAGGGAGAGTATCCGTGATCTGCAACAGGCTGGTTTTTTGCCCAAGCCTGAGCCGGCAACAGTGTTGCCCGTATCGGCGCGTGTATCCGCCGATATGCTGAACAACAGCCAGCCTCCGCTGGAAGCACAGCAACGGCCTGACCGCATACCTGTTTCGTTTAGCCAGGAACGTTTGTGGTTTGTACACCTGTTGGAAGGTAGTGTACAGTACCATGTTCCCATGCTGCTGAAGATAAAGGGAACGCTGAACACCAGTGCGTTGCAGTATGCTTTGCAGGATATCGTGAACCGGCATGAAATACTGCGTACCGTCATAGATCCGGATGGAGATATCGTGGCGCAACGCATCCTCGATAAAAACGGCTGGAAACTTACCCTGGCGGATGCGCCTTTTGATCCGGCAGATAACAGGGCGTTGACTGCCTATATCACCAACCTCGTAGATCAGCCCTTTGACCTGCAACGGGATCATATGTTACGGGGAGAATTGCTGTACCTGGCGCCGGATGACTATCTGCTGATACTGACAGCCCATCATATTTCCTTTGATGGTTTATCAGCCGATATCGTGTTGGCGGAATTACTGGAATTATACGAAGCCTATACAACCGGAAGAAAACAACAGTTGCCCCCGCTGCCATTGCAGTATGCGGATTATGCCATCTGGCTTCGCACACCGCAAATAAGTCAGCTGCTGGAAGAAAAACTGGAATACTGGAAGGAGAAACTGGCGGATGTGGCGCCTGTGAATTTGCCGCTGGATTATGTACGCCCGGCGGTACAGTCCACCAGGGGAGATATTGTAACGTTGGCGCTTGACAGCGAGTTGACAGACCGTGTGCTGCAACTCGGCCAGCAACAGGGCGTTACCTTATACATGACGCTGCTGGCTACTTTCAAGGTGTTGTTATACCGTTATACCGGCCAGGAAGATCTTTGCGTTGGCAGTCCGGTAGCGGGCAGATTACAGGAAGAAGTAGAAGGACTGATGGGCTTCTTCGTAAACACGCTCGTATTGCGCAGTGACCTGAGCAATAATCCTTCCTTCACCGATGTATTGCAACAGGTGAAACAAACATTGTTATCCGCCTACGAATACCAGGAAGTACCCTTTGAAAAAATTGTAGGCGCAGTAGTGAAGAACCGGGAACTGGATAGAAACCTGTTGCAGCAGGTGATCTTCGGTCTGGAGAAAACACCGGATTTTTCCACGATCAGCCTGGGCGGCGCACAGCTGGCACAGATGCCGCTGGGACGTACCACTACCATGGCAGACATCAACTTCTATGTGCTGGAAAACCCCGATGGCTCGCTGATTGCCAATATTGAATATTGCACCGACCTGTTTAAGAAAGAAACCATCTCCCGTATGCTGTTCCATTATCAGCAACTGTTGCGGGCGGTAACGACCAGGCCGAAAGAAAGGATCGGCGCCTTACCGATGCTCAGCATCGATGAACAGCTCTTACTGACAAACGGATTTAATCATCACCGGGCAGATTATCCGAAAGATAAAACCGCGATTGCGCTCTTTGAAGAGCAGGCGGCGCGTACGCCTGCGGCTACCGCTTTATTGTTCCAGGATGAGCAGCTGACTTATCGTGAACTGGATGAACGTGCCAACCAGCTCGCGCATCATTTGCTGAAAAGAGGCGTGAAAGCAGGCGCACTGGTGCCCATCTGTTTTGAACGCTCCATTGATATGATCGTGGCTATTCTGGCTATCATGAAAACAGGAGCCGCCTATGTGCCTGTAGATCCTGATTATCCGATAGACCGTATCAGTTATATGCTGGAAGATACGCGTGCAGTCGTGCTGGTTACTACCCGCGCTTGTGTGGCTAATCTGCCGGTGAAGGAATTCCTGGGAACGATTGTACTGGAAGATGAACAGGATAAAATAGACCGGCAGCCGGTAACTGCCCCTGCTACGGTGTTGCGGCCATCAGACCTGGCTTATATCATCTATACCTCCGGTTCTACCGGCAAGCCCAAAGGCGTGATGATTGAACACCGGGGACTGGTAAACCTGGCGCTGAGCCAGCAACAGCCACTGGGACTGAAAGAAGGTGTTCGCTCGTTACAGTTTGCATCCCTGGGTTTTGATGCCTCCTGCTATGAAATATTTAATACGTTTTTAAGTGGCGGCGTGCTGGTACTGGCTACCAAAGAGGAGCTGGGCTCCGCGGAAAATTTTGGCGCACTGGTACAGAAACACCAGGTAGAGGTAGTGACGCTGCCGCCATCTTACCAGCATACTATCAAAGATGTACTGGGACCGGTAAAAACGATTGTATCCGCCGGCGAAGCCTTGATGCTGGAGGATGCAAAGGAAATCATGGCTAAAGGCATAAAACTGATTAACGCCTACGGACCTACGGAGAACACTGTTTGTACCAGTCTGACAGACCAGCCTATCCGTGAAAACGATGTGGTGGTGATTGGTACGCCGGTAGCCAATGTGCAGGTGTACCTGCTCGATATCAATGATGGTTTGGCGCCTTTGGGCGTAACCGGTGAGATATGTGTAGGCGGCGCTAACCTGGCCCGTGGATACCTCCACCGGGATGAGCTGACGGCAGAAAAATTTATTCCGGACCCATTCAGTAAAGTCCCCGGCGCCCGTTTGTACAGAACCGGCGACCTGGGCCGATGGCTGCCCGATGGCAATATAGAATACCTGGGCCGTAAAGATGACCAGGTGAAGATCCGAGGCTACCGTATAGAACTGGGAGAAATAGAATCCGTATTGCTGAAATGCCCGCTGGTGAGCCAGGCAGTGGTGCTGGCGAAAGCCGATGAACAGGGCAACAAACGTCTCATTGGCTACATTGTACCGGAGGGAAGTTTTGATAAGGAAGGCATAGTCGCCTACCTGAAAGAATGGCTGCCGGATTACATGATCCCCGCTATCCTGATCCCGCTGGAATCTTTCACTATTACCATCAACGGAAAAATAGACAGAAAGGCCTTACCTGACCCGGATACTGCGGGATCACGCGCAGGTATATACGAAGCTGCCCGCGATGAGCGGGAAGCCAACCTGATCGGGATCTGGCAGGAACTGCTGGGCGTAGAAAAGGTAGGTATCCATGATAACTTTTTTGAACTGGGAGGAGACTCTATTATCGTTATTCAGCTGGTGAGCCGGGCAAGACGGCTGGGATACCAGTTACAGGTAGGAGATTTGTTTACCCATCAAACCATTGCTAAGCTGACGCTATTGATAGATGCACAGCAACATGAACAGGAAGAAACGGCTACGGTAGTGCAGGGAGGGAGTGTGGGACTGTTCCCCATCCAGCAATGGTATTTTGCAAAGAACAATACCACCGCCCCTTATAACCAGAGCGTAGTATTGTATATCGATAAAAGCGTAGAACCTTCACAGTTAGCATCAGCAATTAGCAGCCTGACGGCTTACCACGACGCGTTACGGTTTACCTATCATCAGCAAAATGGTGTATGGGAACAACAATACGGGCATAAAGAAGGTATACTGGAAATACTGGACCAACAGGGAATACAGCCGGAAGAATTACCGGAAAGTATCCGTTCTTTCGGGGAACAGCTGCAGGCTAAACCGGATATACTGGAGGGTATATTGCTGCGTGCCGGATTATTGCTGACACCCGCTGCTGAATCGCATAACCGCCTGTTGCTGGTGATCCATCACCTCGCGGTAGACGGTGTTTCCTGGCGTATTTTGCTGGACGATTTGCAGCTGTTGTTACAGGATGGCTCCGACACAGACCTCGGGAAAAAGACCAGTTCCTATCGCCAGGCCTATGAGGCGCTGGTGCAATACAGCAGTCAGCACCGCCTGTTACAGCAACAAAACTACTGGCAGCAGATCGCGGAAGGCTATACGCCGCTGCGTACCGAAACGCCACACAGCGGTAATATTACCATGGCAGATACCGGCCTGCATGTGGCACGCTTTAATGCCAAACAAACACAACGGCTGCTGAAAGAGGCGTCCCGCGCTTATCACACAGATATCAACGATTTGTTATTAGCTGCGCTGGCACAAACATTGACCGCCTGGAACAAAACAACATCCATATCCGTTGGCCTGGAAGGCCACGGCCGCGAAGACGCGCTGCTGGGCATCGATACCAGTCGCACGGTAGGTTGGTTTACAAACCTGTATCCTGTTCTGCTGAAAGTACCGGCAGGTGATCATCCGGGTACGTTACTCAGGGAAATAAAGGAACAGCTGCGCAAAGTAAAAGATAAGGGTATTGGCTACGGCGTACTGAAATATATCAGCCGGGCGGAAATCCTGCAAGGCAAAGAACCCTGGGATATTACCTTTAACTACCTGGGGCAGGCAGATAACATCACTAACGAGAAAGGATATCTGCAAATGTCTGCTGAGGAAGCCGGCAGCATGACGGGCAGTGCTTTCCCGGTACAGGAAAGAATATTCATCAACAGTATTGTGCAGGGTGGAGAGCTGGTGATGGAATGGGGCTATAGCCTGCCGCATTTCTCCGCCGCCGCTATCGCCAGCCTGGCAAGTGATTATTTCCACTACCTGGAAGCGCTGATCACCCATTGTATCTCGCAAACCGAGACCATCGCCACGCCATCCGATTTCGGACTGGGAGCGGAAATCAGCAATGAGGCGCTGGACAAATTCCTGGACACGCCTTACAAAGGTCTGCCCCGCAGACAGCAGGTAGCCGGACTTTACCGGCTCAGCGGATTGCAGGAAGGGATGTTGTTCCACAGCCTGTATGATAAAACAACCGGCGGATACATTGATCAGTTCACCTGCAATGTAGGGGAAATGGAGATCAGTTTGTTCAGAGAAAGCTGGGCGCATTTATTTCGCCAGCACAGCATTCTGCGCAGTGGATTCTATTATAATGATTTTATCATCCCGGTACAATGTGTGTACCAGGAAGTACCCTTACCTTTTAACGTGTATGATTACCGGCACCTGAGCGGTGAAGAGCAGGAACAGGCAGTAGCTGCCTATGAAGCGGCAGAAAGAAATGAAGGGTTTGATTTTGAAGCCGCCCCGCTGCTGCGTATAGGACTGATACGCCTGGCCGAAGGAAAGTACAAGCTGGTATGCACGTTCCACCATATCCTGCTGGATGGCTGGTCCCTGGCTGTATTGGTGGAGGAGCTGCTGCAAACTTATGAATTGCTGGCAGCAGGCAAACAGGCGCCGTCGGCGGAAGATCAGTACGGAGATTATATCCGTTACATGGAGCAGCGCGATAAAGAAGTGTCACTGGGTTACTGGCGCAATTACCTGGATACCCTGGAAACAGGTTCCCTGCTGCCTTTCATTGATACCAGCGCTGACCGTAACAAAGGAATAGGTACTTATAAAAAAGAAATACTACACCTGGAAGGCCCTGTAGCGGATGCGATGATACGCTACTCCCTTGACCATCGCATTACTGTCAATACCCTGGTACAGGGCGTGTGGGCTTACCTGTTACATCATTATACCAATCGTCCCGAAGTCACCTATGGCGTGATTGTATCCAGCAGGCCGGAAGATCTGCCCGGCGTGGAAAAAAGAGTGGGGTTATATATCAACACGCTTCCCTTGCATGTGAAAGTGGAAGTCACCGCTACGGTGACCGACTGGCTACAGCAGTTACAAAACAGCCAGCATCAGAGCAGGGAACATCAATATATGGCTATTAACCAAATCCAACAGGCAGTAGGGTTTGTAGGGGATATGTTCGATAGTATCCTGGTGTTTGAAAACTACCCGATCAGTGATGAGGTATTCGCCGGTCATTGGCGGCTGCGCATCTCTAACTTCAATACCAGCGAACAAACCAACTATCCGCTGGTGGTGATGGTGACGCCGGGTAAAAAGGCGCATATTGAATTTGCCTATAATGCCGCGCTGTTGGATACGGTGTTCGTAAAAGGAATAGCGGCCCATTTTGAATATGTTTTACAACAGATAACCGGCAGCGATATTAATCAGGTGCAGCAGTTGTCATTGCTGAAAGCCGATGCCGCCTTGCAGTTACAGGCATCGCTGACAAATACAGGCATCGTTTATCCGCAGGATAAAACCTTTGTTCACCTGTTTGCTGAACAGGTGTTACAAACGCCGGAAGCGGTAGCGCTGGTATTTGAAGATACCCGCCTTACCTATCGTGAACTGGATGAACGGGCCAATCAGCTGGCGCATTACCTGCAACAGCAGGGGATACGACAAGGCGCGCTGGTACCGTTATACACAGAAAGATCTGCCGGTATGATCACCGGTATACTCGGCATTATCAAGGCGGGCGCGGCGTATGTGCCTATTGATCCGGATTTCCCGGCAGACCGCGTCCGGTTTATCCTGGAAGATACCGGCGCACAATTATTGGTCAGTGATGAATCCTGCAAGGCGAAACTGTCTGCTGAAAAAATCCGCGTGGTATCGCTGGATGGTGAAGCCGCGGAGATTAGCCAGGGGGCAGTGACGGCGCCTGCTGCAAGTCCTGCGCCAACAGATGGTGTTTACGTGATTTATACTTCCGGTAGTACCGGTACTCCCAAAGGCGTTACGGTCACCCACCGTAACCTGCTGGATTATATCTTCGGTCTGAAAGCTGCCTTGCCGCTGCAAAACAGCCATTCCTTCGGACTATTGTCCAGCATTGCTACTGACTTGGGTAATACGGTACTGTTCCCATCGCTGTTGAGCGGAGGTAGCTTACATATCTTCTCCAAAAAACTGATCAGTGATGGTGAACTCCTGGGAGATTATTTCTCTGCCCATCGCATTGATTGTATCAAGATAGTAGCTTCTCACTGGAAAGCCTTGTCAGCTTCAGGAAGATTGCTATTGCCGGAGAAGCTGTTGATATTTGGCGGGGAAGCCCTGGAAACGGCAGTAGTCAATAATATCCGGACATATGGCTGGGAAGGTACTATTGTGAATCACTATGGCCCAACGGAAACGACTATCGGAAAACTGCTGCATGTGGTACACGATACGACATCTTACGGTCATTATGTTCCCATCGGTAAACCGTTTTCAAATACTGCGCTCTACATCGTGGACGCAGCAGGGAAGATAGTGCCGGCGGGTGTTCCCGGAGAGTTGTTGATCGGGGGGGATGGTGTAGCGAAAGGATATCTGCATAATGAGACATTAACCGCCAGTCGTTTTATTAATAATCCGTTTACTAAGGATGGCGGAAAACTATACCGTACCGGAGACCTGGTAAAACTGCTGGCAGATGGTAATATACTATTCGCCGGCCGTACCGATGACCAGGTGAAAATCCGCGGTTACCGTGTGGAACTGGGCGAGGTGGAAAAGGCATTGCTGCAAAATAGTGGTATCACCCAGGCGGTAGTGGTGGCTCGCGGAGAAGATAGCGCCAGTAAGCGTCTTATCGGGTATGTTATTGTTGACGATACTTACCATCAGGATAGCGTGAATACCTGGCTGGAACAGCATTTACCGGATTATATGGTGCCTTCTGCACTGGTGGTACTGGAACGTTTCCCCTTACTGGCCAACGGTAAGGTAGATAAAAAATCACTGCCGGACCCTGACCAGGCTGCTACCGCAACGGTATATACGGCACCCGTCAGCGAAACGGAACAAACACTGGCTACTATCTGGGCATCTTTGCTGGAAGTAGACCAGGTAAGCAGGGAAGACGACTTTTTCGCACTCGGCGGACATTCCCTGCTTGCGATCCGGCTGGTATCTGCCATTCGTAAATCGCTGGGAGTGGAAGTGGTGATCGGTGATATATTCGATTATCCTACCATTGCCACGCTGGCGGTCCGCTTGGGACAACATTCCGAAGCCGCGGCCATCCCGCCGATTGTCCGTTATACAAGACCGGAACGTGTCCCGCTTTCGTATAGCCAGGAACGTTTGTGGTTCATTGACAGGCTGGAAGGCAGCGTACAATACCATACCCTCGCGGTACTGACGTTAAAGGGAAACCTGCAAATAGCCAGTCTTGAACAGGCTTTACAGACAATTGTTAACCGCCACGAAGTTTTACGGACGATCATAGCAGAAGAAGCGGGCATTCCGTATCAGCAGGTACTGGACAAAGACCAGTGGCAGCTCACCGTGGTGGATGAAAAAATATACCGGAAAGATAAACATGCCCTGCAACATTATGTGCAGTCCTTGCTGGTACAACCTTTCCAGCTGGATGCAGATCATATGCTGCGGGCGCATCTGATCGTCACCGGTAAATCCACACATCTGCTGGTATTCACCCTTCACCATATCGCCTCCGATGGGTGGTCTTCCAATATTATTGTAAAAGAACTGGCGGAACTGTATGCCGCTTCCGTGGAGAACAGGGAGGCGGGCTTGGCGCCATTAACTATACAATACGCCGATTATGCCATCTGGCAACGGAACTATTTGTCCGGTACGCTGCTGGACAAAAAGGTAAATTACTGGAAAGAGAAACTACAGGGCGTGGTGACGCTGCAGTTGCCTACCGATTTTCAACGACCGGCCATTCAAAGCACACGCGGTGCAATCAGCCATTTCCGGCTGGATAAGGACCTGTCCGGCCGCTTGCAGGCGCTGGCGCAGCAACAGGGCGCTACGTCGTTTATGACACTGCTGACGGCCTTTAAAGTATTGCTGTACCGGTATACCGGTCAGGATGATATCTGCGTGGGTACGCCTATCGCCGGCAGATCGCAGCATGAAACGGAAGACCTGGTAGGTTTCTTCGTGAATACGCTCGCACTTCGCAGTAACCTGCATAACAACCCGTCCTTCGTGACGTTGCTGCAACAGGTAAAACGCACCACCCTGGACGCTTACGAACACCAGGAGGTGCCCTTCGAAAGGGTAGTGGAAGCAGTGGTGAAAAAACGGGACCTCAGCCGCACACCAATTTTCCAGGTGATGTTTGAATTACAACATGTACCGGACAATGCCGCACTGCAATTACAGGAGCTGGAACTCACGCTGGAAAAAACAGATCCGGCTACCACACAGTTCGACTTTACCTTCTCCCTGGAAGAAAGCAGCAACGGCCTCTCCGGATCTGTCATGTATTGTGCCGATCTGTTTACGGAAGATTCCATTCAACGCCTGATTACGCATTACGAACAACTGTTGCAGGCTATTGTAAACGCTCCTGCTGCCAGAATCGGTACATTACCTATACTCACACCGGAAGAAACGCAACAGCTGCTGGTTGGCTTTCACGATAACCAGGTGGCCTATCCGGAGGATCAGACATTGCCTGCGCTGTTTAGTCTTCAGGCGGCGCAAACGCCCGACGCTATCGCACTGGTATACGAAGGTGCACAGCTGACCTATCGTCAACTGGACGAACGTTCCAATCAGCTGGCCAACTACCTGCAAAGTCTGGGCGTGCAGGAAGATACCCTGATACCGGTATGCATGGAGCGCAGTCCTGAAATGATAGTGGCGATACTGGGTATCTGGAAGGCTGGTGGCGCCTATATTCCGGTGGACCCCGACTATCCGGCGGAAAGAATCGGTTACTTACTGGATGATAGCAACGCTACCATCCTGGTATGTACGCAGGAGCTAAAGCCGCGTATTCCTGCCCGCAAAGGCTTAACGATTATTACAACAGATAAAGGCAACAAGGCATTGCTGAAAGCCCCGGTAACAGCGCCGGTGGCGGGGCCGCAACCACATCAGTTGTCCTATGTGATTTATACTTCCGGCTCCACCGGTCAGCCTAAAGGCGTGATGGTAGAACACCGGGGCATGCTCAATCACCTGTATGCCAAAATAAATGATTTGCAGATCAATGATAAAACCAGGTTAGCCTTTACTGCTTCCTACACTTTTGACATTTCAGTGTGGCAGATGTTTGCGGCGCTGGTGTGTGGAGGTACTACGCTGATCTATACCAATGAACTGATTTTCCAGCCTTCGGCATTTTTGCAGTCCATCAATAAAGACAGCGTGACGATCCTGGAAATCGTTCCTTCCTATCTGGCGGTGGTGCTACAGGAAGACGGAGAAATACATCTCCCTTCGTTGCAATACCTGCTGGTAACGGGAGAGGCGGTAAGCCAGTCCTTGCTGAAACAATGGTTTAGCCATCCGCAGCTGGGACGCATCCCTGTAGTGAATGCTTATGGTCCTACGGAAGCCTCTGATGATATCTGTCATCATATCATGCGGGAAGCGCCGGTGAGCGCCAACGTACCGCTGGGCAAACCGGTGCAGAACCTGCATATCTACATCGTGGATAACGCATTGCAGCTATGCCCTGTGGGTGTGACCGGAGAGATCTGCGTATCCGGTGTAGGGGTATCCCGTGGGTACCTGAACCGGGAAGCACTGACAGCGGAGAAGTTCATAAGGGACCCTTTCACCACCGAGCAGGTAAGGATGTACCGCACCGGCGATTTGGGCAGATGGCTGCCGGATGGCACCGTAGAGTACCTGGGTCGTATAGACGAGCAGGTGAAGATCAACGGTTTCCGTATAGAGCTCGGTGAAATTGAAAGTGTGCTGCAACAGGCTCCTGCCGTGCATCAGGCGGTAGTCCTTGCCAAGACAGACGACGATGGCATCAAAAGGCTGGTGGCCTATATCGTACCGCGTGACACCTTTAACCGGGATGAAATCTATACCTGGCTGAGAGAGCGGTTGCCGGAATTTATGATTCCTGCCATGCTGATTGCACTCGATCAGCTCCCGCTGACAGATAATGGTAAAATAGACCGGAAAGCGTTACCGGAACCCGATGCCAGCGCTTTGTCCTCTACGGCCTATGTAGCGCCGGACAGCCCTGTGGAACAACAGCTGGCTGCCATCTGTGAAAATTTAATGAACATCAAACGGATAGGAATACACGATAACCTGTTTGAGCTAGGCATGCATTCCCTCCTGGTGATGCGCCTGGCAGCGGCAGTTCAGAAAGAATTCGGTTTACTGGTGTCCGTAAGAACGTTCTTCCAGCTGGCGACTATCGCCACCCTGGCTAAATATATCGTTGTTAACCAGCATGAGACTGAACCGGCGCTTGGCAAGAAAACCATCCTGTTGTAATCAGCTCACCGCTTCAAAATTTTTAACTATGATAGACTCTAATCTCGCCGGTATAATAGATCTGCTCAAAGAAGCCAGCGATAGCGGTATAAAACTGTCTTTGGATAATGATAAACTCCTCCTGCATATGCATGAGGAGAAAGAGATAGATGAGCTGCTGCTGGACAAACTGAAAGAGAACAAAGAATACCTGATCGCCTATTTCAAAACATATAAAGCCGGTGAAGCAGACAAGGCGCTGCTCGCCGGTATTCAACCGTATGACAGGGAAAGCCTGCTGCGCGTACCACTTTCGTTTAGCCAGGAACGTTTATGGTTCATCGATCAGCTGGAAGGGAGCAGCGCACAATATCATGTGCCGGCCATCCTTCACCTGAAAGGCGCCCTGGAGAAAGACGCCCTGGAATATGCGCTGCATACCATTGTCAGCCGTCACGAGGTGTTACGTACGGTGATCACCGCTCATGAGGGAATAGCCTATCAGCATATACAACCGGCAGATGCCTGGCAGTTGACGACCGTTGATGATGATGCCTACCGAAACAACAAACCCCTGTTGCAATCCTATATACAGTCTTATGTCGCTGCTCCCTTTGATTTGCAGTACGACTATATGCTGCGGGCACAGCTGATTGTACAAGGCGTGGAAGACCATACGCTGGTGATCGTGATTCACCATATCGCGTCTGATGGCTGGTCTACCGGCATCATCGTTCAGGAGCTGGTGGAGCTATACCGCGCAGCGCTGGAGCGCCGGCCGGCCCAGCTGCCGTCACTGGATATCCAGTATGCAGACTATGCAGTCTGGCAACGGAATTATTTATCAGAAGAGGTACTGGACAAAAAAATAAGGTACTGGAAAGATAAACTCACAGGAGCGGCTACCTTACAACTGCCGGTGGATTTTACCAGGCCGGTGGTACAAAGCACGCGCGGCGACAGCAAAAGATTTCAGCTCAGTAAGGAACTGTCAGACAAAATACAGGCACTTTCCCTTAAACAGGAAACTACTTTGTTTATGACGTTGCTGGCCGCTTTCAAGGTGTTGCTGTATCGTTACAGCGGTCAGGAAGATATCTGTGTAGGTACATTGATCGCCGGCAGAACACAACAGGAAACGGAGGGGTTAATTGGTTTCTTTCTGAACTCCCTCACCTTACGCAGTGACCTGAGTGATAATCCTTCCTTTATATCATTACTGGAACAGGTAAAACAAACCACGCTGGGCGCTTATGAAAACCAGGATGTGCCCTTTGAAAAAGTAGTGGAAGCAGTGGTGAAAGAGCGGGACCTGAGCCGGAACCCGCTGTACCAGGTACAGTTTGTATTGCAGAACGTGCCGGAAGAACCTGCGCTGCAGCTGGGAGACCTGCAGCTGACGCTGGAAGAGGCGGCACATATCACCGCGCCTTTCGACCTCACCCTTTCCATGGAAGAAACGCCGGAAGGACTGAGCGGCCAAATCGTGTATTGTGCAGATTTGTTCAATGCTGCCACCATAGAACGGCTGATGGTACATTTTGAACTGTTGCTGGAAGATATTGTGGAGACACCGGCGCAACAGGTCGGTGCGTTGAACATGCTTACTTCCAAGGAAGCCTATGAGCTACTGGTGGAGTTTAACGACACCCAACGGGCATACCCTTCCGGAGAAACGATCCCGTCGCTGATCAGCGTGCGTTCCCGGCAAACGCCGGAGGCGACCGCCATTATTTCCGGGGATACGGCTGTTAGTTTCCTGGAGCTGGAAGAACGCTCCAATCAGCTGGCGCATTACCTGCGGGCGGTAGGTGTGAAGGAAGATACGCTGGTACCGCTTTGCATCGAACGCGGTCCTGAAATGATTATCGGCATATTGGGAATCTGGAAAGCGGGTGGTGCCTACGTGCCGGTAGATCCCGAGTATCCGGCTGCCCGTATCGGCTATATGCTGGAAGATTGCCGTGCCCGTGCCGTGGTGACCAGTACCTACGGGTTGCAGAAATTACCGCATCTGGCAGATACAGATATCATTGCGCTCGATGGTGGCCGGGTGATACTAAACCAGCAGAAGAAAAACTTCCCTGTCACGGCCCCATTGCAACCGAAATTATCTTATGTCATCTATACCTCCGGATCCACGGGCAAGCCGAAAGGTGTGATGGTAGAGCATCGTGGTATGCTCAATCATCTGTATGCCAAAATAAATGACCTGCATATCAATGAAAGAACAAAGCTGGCTTTTACCGCTTCGTATACATTTGATATTTCTGTGTGGCAGATGTTTGCCGCACTGGTATGCGGTGGACAAACAATTATCTATCCGGAAGAACTGATATTCCAGCCCGAACAGTTTATCCGGCATATCGATGAAGACCGGATTACTATCCTGGAGCTGGTGCCTTCCTACCTGGCAGCCTTGCTGCGGGAAGATACCGGTATTACCTTGCCGCACCTCGAATACCTGATGGTAACAGGAGAGGCCGTCAGTCAGCCGTTGCTGCAGCAATGGTTTGAGCATCCGCATTTCAGCAAGATACCCGTGGTGAACGCTTACGGCCCTACGGAAGCGTCAGACGATATCTGTCATCATATTATGCACAGCGCTCCTGCCGGGGCGAACGTACCATTGGGCAAACCGGTGCAGAACCTGCAGTTGTATGTACTGAATACTGCGCTGCAGTTATGTCCGGTAGGTGTTGCCGGTGAGATCTGCGTGTCGGGGATTGGCGTATCGCGTGGTTACCTGAACAGGGAAGCGCTGACAGCCGAGAAGTTTATCCGGAATCCTTTCAACCCGGACGGCGCCATGCGTATGTACCGCACCGGTGACCTGGGCCGGTGGTTGCCCGACGGTACCATCGAGTACCTGGGAAGGATAGACGAACAGGTGAAGATCCGGGGTTTCCGTATAGAGCTGGGTGAAATAGAAAGTGTGTTGCTGCAATGCCCGCTGGTGAATCAGGCCGTGGTGCTGGCGAAAGCAGACAAGGACGGAATTAAAAAACTGGTAGGATATATTGTGCCGGAAGGCCCGTTCCTGCGTGATGATATCATTCACTACCTGGAAGATAAGCTGCCGGAGTTTATGATCCCTTCGCTGCTGATGGAGATGGAAAAGCTGCCATTGACCGCCAACGGAAAAATCAACCGGCAGGCATTGCCTGACCCGGATATGTCGCTGTTGCTGACTACTACCTGGGTAGCGCCCCGTAACGCCACAGAAAAGCAGCTGGCGGATATCTGGCAGCAATTGCTGAACCTTGAACGGGTAGGGATATACGATAATTTCTTTAACATAGGTGGTCACTCGCTGCTGGCCATGCGGCTGGTAGCTGCTATTCGCCGGGAAATGAATACGGAGCTAACGATTAAGTCCTTATTCCTTTATCCTACTATCGCCGGACTGGCAGACCTGGTGCAGGCTGCCGGCGAAGGGCTGCAGCTACCACCCGTGGAAGCAGCAGAAAGGCCCGAACATATCCCATTGTCGTATAGCCAGGAACGTTTGTGGTTCATAGACCAGCTGGAAGAAGGTAGTACCCAATATCATCTGCCAGCCATTCTGCATCTCAGAGGAAAACTCAATAAAACAGCGCTGGCATTTTCTATACAGGGCATCATTGCCCGGCATGAGGTGTTACGCACGGTGATAGATACAGAAGGCGGTGTACCCTACCAGCGTATCCTGGAGGCAAGCGGCTGGGAAATGCCTGTCATAGATGAGCAAGATGCCGCCGCCATACAAACGAAGATTACCACATTGGTCAATATTCCCTTTGATCTCGCCGCGGATTATATGTTGAGGGCCAATCTTATTGTGCTGGGAGAGGAAGAACATATACTGGTGGTGGTTATTCATCACATCGCATCTGACCTCTGGTCCGCCGGTATCATCATCAAAGAACTGACAGAACGTTATGCCGCCTACGCCGAAGACCGTTTCCTTCAACAGGAACCATTGCCATTGCAATATGCGGACTACGCCATTTGGGAACGGACCTGGCTGACCGGCGATATACTGGATAAAAAATTAGCTTACTGGAAAGATAAACTGTCAGGCGTAACAACGCTGAACCTGCCTACGGATCATCTAAGACCGGTGATTCAGAGTACCCGCGGCGCCGGTAAAAAATTTGTGTTGGACCGGGAGCTGTCGGAACAATTGAAAACATTATCCTATCAGCAGGGCACCACTTTATTTATGACCCTGCTGGCAGCTTTCAAAGTATTACTCTATCGTTACAGCGGCCAGGAAGACATCTGCGTAGGCAGCCCTATCGCCGGCAGAACGCAACGGGAAACAGAAGTGCTCATCGGCTTCTTCGTCAATACCCTGGCCCTACGCAGTTATCTGGGTGGAGATCCTTCTTTCCTGACATTGCTGGAACAGGTGAAACAAACCACATTAAGCGCCTATGATCACCAGGAAGTGCCTTTTGAAAAAGTGGTGGAAGTGGTGGTAGCGGAAAGATCACTGAGCAGAACACCGCTGTTCCAGGTCATGTTTGACTTGCAGAGCACACCGGAAGAACAGCACCTGCACTTGCATGAACTGGAAGTTGTTTTGCAGCAGGCAGAGCGTACAACGGCACAATTTGACCTGAACTTTTCTATCAGCGATAGCGAAGCCGGTATCAGCGGAGATGTAAGCTGGTGTGTGGATTTGTTCACCGAGGCTACCATAGACCGGATGATAAGGCATTATGAGACTTTGCTGCGTGCCGTTGCTGCTTCACCCGCTTCGCAGATAAGCGGGCTGAATTTACTGACACCGGCGGAAACGCAACAGCTGTTATATGACTTCAATGATACCGCTGTTCCTTATCCTGCCGGTAAAACGTTTGTTGACCTGTTTGCAGCGCAGGTAGCGGCTACGCCGGAAGCAATTGCGCTGGTATTTGAAGACAGACAGCTGACCTACCAGGAACTGGATGAACAAACTAACCGGCTGGCACATTATCTTATCAGCAAGGGAGTTGTGCCGGATACGCTGGTACCGGTATGTATAGAACGTTCCATCAACATGATCGTCGCGGTGCTGGGCATACTGAAAGCCGGGGGTGCCTATGTGCCGGTCGATCCTGAATCGCCTGCCGGACGCATCAGCTATATGCTGGCCGACAGTAATGCAAAGCTGATCGTGACCAGCCGTTATGCCAGGGAAAGGATTCCTGCCGCTACTGCCGCTGATTTTGTGATCCTGGATGAGGAAGATGCCACTATTGCAGCCTTATCGTCTGCAAGACCATCGGTGCAACCGGCCCCGCATCATCTGGCCTATATGATCTATACTTCAGGATCTACAGGACGGCCTAAAGGCGTACTGGTGGAACATCTGGGTATGCTCAACCACCTGCTGGCCATGGTGAGTGAATTTGAGATGAATAGTACCTCTGTGGTAGCCTTTACCGCTTCCTATACTTTTGATATTTCGGTTTGGCAGATGTTGAATGCATTTATCTGCGGCGGCCGTACGATTATTTATTCGCAGCAGTTGATACTGCATCCGGCAGCATTGATAGCAGATGCCGACAGGCGACAGGTAACCCTGTTGCAGCTGGTACCTTCTTATCTTACCGCGGTATTGCATGAACATGCCAACGTTACGCTGCGTTCCGTACGTTACCTGCTGGTAACCGGAGAAGCCGTAACCAGACAGCTGTTACAGGAATGGTTTAGTCATCCGTTGTTCCGTACTATCCCGGTAGTAAACGCCTATGGCCCTGCGGAAGCCTCCGATGACGTGAGTTTCTACTACATGTACGAAGCGCCTGCCGCTGCCAATATCCCGGTAGGAGCGCCTATTCAGAACCTGCAGATTTACATCCTCGATAAACAGGGACAGTTATGTCCGCTGGGCATACCCGGGGAGATCTGTGTATCCGGTATTGGCGTAGCACGTGGTTACCTGAACCTCGAGGAGCTGACCGCACAGAAGTTTGTAGCAGATCCTTTCCGCAGCGGACAAAGAATGTATAAAACCGGCGACCTTGGCAAGTGGCTGCCGGATGGTAATATTGAGTTCCTGGGCCGTATGGATGACCAGGTGAAGATCCGCGGTCATCGTATTGAACTGGGAGAAGTGGAAAGTGTGATCGCTGAATCCGGACAGGTGCAGCAGGTAGTGGCAGTAGCCAAGCCTGATCATAAAGGATTACAGCGTCTGGTGGCTTACCTGGTACCGGATGCGGATTACGATAAAGGAGAAATGCTGGCTTTCCTCAAGGAAAGATTACCTGAATATATGCTGCCGGTGCTGGTAGAGCTGAATGCCCTTCCGCTGACGCCGAATGGTAAAATAGACAAACACGCGCTGCCGGAACCTGCTGCCGACGGGCAGCTGGCGCACCAGTATGTAGCGCCCCGCAACCGGCTGGAACAGGTGTTGATCAACAGCTGGCAGGAACTGCTGGGCGTACATCAGATAGGCATATACGATAACTTCTTCCAGCTGGGCGGTCACTCGCTGATGGCTATGCGCCTCATGTCAGTCCTTTTCCGTGAAACCGGTACAGAGCTGCCGGTGAAACGTTTATTCTTATATCCTACGGTAGCAGAGCTGGCCGCCTATGTACAACAGCAATCCCCGGACAAAAGCCGGCAGCTGCCGGTGGTAGAAGCCCTACCCAGGCCACATCGTGTTCCGTTGTCGTATAGCCAGGAACGTTTGTGGTTTATTGACCAGCTGGAAGGAAGCATACATTATCATATCACGGAAGTACTGCGGCTGAAAGGAAATCTTAATACGGAAGCACTCGCGTATGCCTTGCAGACCATTGTACAACGCCATGAGGTGCTGCGTACCGTTATCCGGGAGGAAAAAGGCGTGCCTTATCAGCGTATTCTCGATCGTCCCTGGGAACTGGCAGTGACAGATGAGCCCTTGTATAAAAAAGATAAAGGCGCTTTGCAGGCCTATGTACAGTCGCTGGTAGAAAAACCTTTCGACCTGTCAGCCGATCATATGCTGCGTGCGCACCTGATTGCGCAGGACAACAACGAATATGTGCTGGCGCTGGTGATACATCATATCGCTTCTGATGCCTGGTCGGCTGGTATTATTGTCAATGAGGTAATGGAGCTATACGCCGCCTATACGGAAGAACGGACGCCACAGCTGCCGCCTATGCACCTGCAATTTGCAGACTATGCTATCTGGCAGCGCAACTATCTGACAGGCGATGTGCTGGAGCATAAACTGGCCTACTGGAAAGAAAAACTGAGCGGGGTGGCGCCGCTGGACCTGCCGACAGACTTTGCACGGCCAGCCACACAAACCACCCGTGGCAGCAGTATTCTTTTCAGCATCGATAAAACACTGTCAGACCAGCTCTCACAGCTGGCGCAGCAGGAAGGAGCTACCCTCTATATGACCTTGCTGGCAGCGTTTAAAGTGTTGCTGTACCGTTACAGCCATCAAACGGATATCAGTGTAGGTTGCTCTGCTGCTGCCCGTCCACAACCCGAAATAGAAAACCTGATTGGCTTCTTTATTAATACCCTGGCATTGCGTAGCGACCTGAGTGATGGTCCGGATTTCCGGAAACTGTTGCAACAGGTGAAGGAAACTACCCTGGATGCGTACAACTACCAGGATGTGCCGTTTGAAAAGGTGGTGGAAACGGTGGTGAAAGACCGCGATCCTTCGAGAAGTCCGCTGTTCCAGACCATGTTTGTCATGCAGAATGTGCCGGGCGAAGAAGACCTGAAGCTGGGAGAGGTGATCTGGTCCGGAGAAGACGTGCCTATCACCACCGCCAAATTCGACCTCACTTTCTTCGTAGCAGACGAACCCGCAGGGCTACACGTAAATGCAGTCTATAAAAGCGATCTGTTTAAGGAAGAAACCATTGCCCGCATGGGCGATCACTATGTAGCCCTGCTACAGGCCATCGTGGCCAACCCTTCACAAACAATTGATGCACTGCCGATGTTGTCTGCTGCGGAGGAAAAGGAACTACAGGCTGCTTTCCATACCACTGTTCCTTATCCGCTGGATAAGACCTTTGCTGACCTGTTTAATGCGCAGGTAACGGCTACGCCGGAAGCGACTGCGCTGGTATTTGAAGATATACGGCTTACCTATCAGCAGTTGAATGAACGCGCTGATCAGCTCGCGCATTACCTGCATCAGCAAGGTGTACAACCCGGAACACTGGTGCCTTTATACGTGGAAAGATCTGCCGCGATGATAGTGGGTATACTCGGTATTATCAAGGCAGGTGCGGCCTATGTGCCGATAGATCCGGATTTCCCGGCGGACCGTGTAGCGTTTATACTGGAAGATACCCGTGCACAGCTATTGGTCAGCGATAAGCCCTGCAAAGCGAAACTATCTGCAGTGGATATCCCGGTGATAACGCTGGATGGAGATGAGACCGCCATCACCCTTGCGGATGGGCGTGTGCCGGCGACGTTGCCCGCACCGGACGATGTAGTGTACGTGATTTATACTTCCGGCAGTACCGGCAAACCCAAAGGCGTTACGGTCACACACCGCAACCTGATGGATTATATCTTCGGCCTGAGAGCCGCATTGCCGCTACAGCATAGCCGTTCGTTCGGATTATTGTCCAGTATCGCTACGGACCTGGGTAATACCGTGCTGTTCCCGTCGCTGTTGAGCGGAGGTAGTTTACATCTCTTCTCCAAAGAAATGATCAGTGATGGTGAATTGCTGGGTAACTATTTCGCTGCCCATCCGATAGATTGTATCAAGATCGTAGCTTCCCACTGGCGAGCATTGTCTGCTGACGGAAGATTATTGTTGCCGGAGAAGTTGCTGATATTTGGCGGCGAAGCGCTGGAAACGGCCACCATACATACTATTCGTGCCGCGGGTTGGAAAGGAACGATTGTGAACCACTATGGTCCGACGGAAACGACTATCGGAAAACTGCTGCACGTAGTGAACGATGATACCCCCTATGGTCATTATATTCCCGTTGGCAGGCCTTTCTCCAACACCCGTTTATATGTGCTGAATGACGCCGGCAGGTTATGCCCGGCGGGTGTTCCGGGGGAACTGTATATCGGCGGAGACGGCGTAGCAACGGGTTATTTGTACAATGAAACCTTAACTGCCGGTCGTTTTGTGGACGATCCGTTCATCGCCGGCAGTGGTAAACTATATCGCACCGGCGATCTCGTAAAGGTATTGCCGGACGGCAACCTGTTATTCGCCGGTCGTGCGGATGACCAGGTGAAAATCCGTGGTTACCGGGTAGAGCTGGGTGAGGTAGAGAAAGCGCTGTTGCAGCGGGGAGGTATCTCCCAGGCCGTGGTAGTAGCACGCGGGGAAGACAGTGACAGCAAGCGGCTGATTGGTTATCTCACCGTGGAAGATACCTTCGACCAGGAGAGCATCGATACCTGGCTGGAGCAACATTTGCCGGATTATATGATTCCTTCCGCCCTGGTGGTACTGGATAGTTTTCCCTTATTAGCCAATGGTAAGGTAGACAGAAAAGCGCTGCCTGATCCGGCATTGACTGTAACAGGAGATGGATATGTGGCGCCGGAAACGCCTTTACAGCAAGTATTGGCTAAAATCTGGGGGCATTTGCTCGAAGTAGAAGAACCGGGTATCCAGGACGATTTCTTTGCCCTCGGCGGACATTCGTTGCTGGCTATCCGTGTGGTATCTGCTATCAGAAAAGAGTTAGGAGTAGAAGTCGCGATCGGCGACATCTTTGATTATCCTACCATCGCACTGTTGTCCGGCCGATTGTCGGCACAAACGGACATGCTGCGCACACCACAACTGGCGGCGGGCGCCAGACCTGCGCTGATCCCGCTTTCGTACGGACAGGAACGTTTGTGGTTCATTCACCAGCTGGAAGGCAGCGTGCAATACCATGTTCCGATGGTGCTGAGAATGAAAGGTGCTTTGCAACCGGAAGCGCTGGCCTATGCGCTGCGTACGACGATTAACCGCCATGAAGTATTACGTACCGTCTTCGTTCAACAACACGGAACGCCTTACCAGCACATCATGGGGCCTGATAAGTGGGAACTCGGAATAATAGACGGAGAACAATATGCGGATGATCCTGCTGCGCTGAAGACATTGATCACCGCACTGACAGACCGGCCGTTTGATCTGACAACAGACCATCTGTTGCGCGCACAGCTCATCACTTTACCCCAACAGGAATTTATCCTGGTATTAACCCTGCATCACCTGGTATCCGACGAATGGTCGCATGGTATTATGTTACAGGAGTTTCTTGCACACTACGCCGCCTTTGTGCAGGGTGCAACAGCGCAGCTGCCGGATATCTCCGTTCAGTATGCGGATTATGCTATCTGGCAACGGAAATACCTCAGCGGTGAAGTATTGGCCCGCAAGCTGGCATACTGGAAAGAAAAACTGGAAGACGTGACCGTCCTGAATCTGCCGGCAGATTTCACCAGGCCAGCGGTGCAAAGTAACCGGGGAGCCCTCCGGTCCTACGCTATCGGAAAGGAAACAACGGCTCATTTACTGCAACTCAGCCAGGAACAGGGAACTACCTTGTTTATGACACTGCTGGCGGCGT
Organism: Chitinophaga qingshengii; assembly: GCF_014529935.1. Lineage (GTDB taxonomy): Bacteria > Bacteroidota > Bacteroidia > Chitinophagales > Chitinophagaceae > Chitinophaga > Chitinophaga qingshengii. Next base: position 585,205 of record NZ_JACVFC010000001.1, on the reverse strand, counting down.
TCAAGGTATTGCTGCACCGGTACACCGGTCAAACGGATATCTGCGTGGGTACGCCTGTTTCCGGCAGAACACAACAGGAAGTAGAAGGACTGATAGGATTCTTTGTCAACACACTGGCCTTGCGCAGTGATCTGAGTGACAATCCTTCTTTTACTGCATTGTTGCAGGAAGTAAGAACTACTTTACTCCGCGCCTACGATCACCAGGATGTCCCCTTTGAGAAGATCGTGGAAACGGTGGTGAAACATCGGGACCTCAGCAGCAGCCCCGTTTTCCAGGTGATGTTTGTATGGGAAACCAAAGAAAGCGGCAGTCCTTCTCTCTCCGGAGTACAACTGACGCCGGAAGCATCGGAGCACACTTCCGCCAAATTTGATCTCACCTTTTTTGTATCGGAAAACGACGGTGGTTTGCAGGTAAATATTGAATACTGCACCGACTTGTTCAGGGAAGACACCATCAGACAGTTGTTTGCCCACTTTGAACAGTTGCTGCGCAGCATCACTTTATCACCGGCAGAGCGTATTGATACGTTGCCGCTGTTTGGCGAAGAAGAACGGCGTTATCTTTTATCCTCGCTCAACGATACGGCTGTTAAATATCCCGCAGTGAAATCGCTGCCAGCCATGTTCGCCGCGCAGGTTGCCAGCAATCCGGGTGGCATCGCCGTGGTGCTGGGAGGGGAGCAGCTCTGCTACCGCGAACTGGATGAACGTTCCGGTAAACTGGCGGCCTATCTGCGCAACAAAGGCGTCACAGCCGGCACATTAGTACCGGTATGTATTGAAAGGTCACTGAACATGATCGTCGGTATATGGGGGGTGCTCAAGGCGGGTGGCGCTTATGTTCCCGTAGACCCCGAATATCCGGAGGCGCGTATCCGTTATATGATCACCGATACGGCGGGTCCGGTTATATTGAGCAGCAGCAGTTGCGCTGCGAAAGTGAAACTATCATCCGGTGCAGACATCATTGAAATAGATAAGGAATGGGCGACTATCGGTGCCGGACCGGTATTATCTGCCGAAGAAACAGTAACGGCGCCGGTAGCTTATGTCATCTACACTTCCGGTACTACCGGTAACCCCAAAGGCGTGGAAATGCCTTCCAGCGCCATGATCAACCTGTTGCAATGGCAGCAGGGGCAGATGAACACTTCGCTCAGCAAAAGGATACTGCAGTTCGCCAGTCTGAATTTTGATGTGAGCTTCCAGGAAATATTCTCCGCTCTATGTCTGGGACATACTTTGTTCCTCATAGAAGAAAGTACGCGCCGCGACGCGGGTGAACTGTTGCGGCAGATCCGGCACTACCGGATCAATTATCTCTTCCTGCCTTACGTGGTGCTCAAGAGCCTGGCGGATTATGCCAAAGCCATCTCCCTTTATCCCGCTTCGCTGGAAATCATCTTTACGGCAGGGGAGCAACTTAGGCTCAGCGCTGATATCAAGGCGTTGCTGGATAACACGGGCGCTACGCTCTATAACCATTACGGCCCTACGGAGGCGCATGTGGTCAGCTCTTATGAAGTCGCTGAAACAGACTTCGCGGAAAGGTTGCTTCCACCTATCGGCAAGCCCATCAGCAATACCTCCCTTTACATCCTCGATAGCCGCGGAGAGCTATGCGGCAGAGGCATCCCCGGCGAATTATATATCGGCGGTGTGCAGGTGGCTAATGGATACCTGCATCAGCCGGAACTGACGGCGAAAAAATTTCTGGCCGATCCTTTCAGTGCCCATCCGAAAGCCCGGATGTACCGGACAGGAGACCTGGCCCGCTGGCTGCCGGACGGTAATATCGAATACCTGGGCCGTATAGACGACCAGGTGAAAATCCGTGGTTACCGGATAGAGCTGGGTGAAGTGGAAAGCGCCCTGCAACAATGCCCGCTGGTAAACCAGGCCGTGGTACTGGCTAAAGCGGATAATAACGGCTTCAAGCGGCTGGTAGCGTATATCGTGCCGGAAGGCAGTTTTGATAAGGACGCCATAAGGCTTTACCTCAACAGCAGGCTGCCGGAATATATGGTACCGTCGCTGCTGGTGAAGCTGGACAAACTGCCGCTGACCGCGAATGGTAAGGTGAATAAAAGAGCATTGCCCGATCCGGCAGCAGATGAACTGCTGACCTCCGAATATCTCGCGCCCCGCAATGAGAAAGAACGCCAGTTGGTGAACATCTGGCAACAACTGCTCAACGTAGAACGGGTGGGTATCAAAGACAACTTCTTTGAACTCGGCGGACACTCCCTGCTCACCATGCGCCTGATATCTGAAATCAGGGAGGTATTGCAGATAGAAGTGCCGGTGGGACTAATTTTCCAGCTCCCTACCATTGAAGGGTTAAGCAGGCATCTGCAACTCCATCAACAGGATACACTCACACCCGCTAAGGATGTGAAAACTTTTAAACTCTAATCATGCGCCCGTTTGTCAATCTAAAACTCATCAAACATGTCTGATCATAAATTTATCAATGTACTAGCGCTCCTGGAACGCGCCAATGAGGATGGAATAAAAATATCCCTCGAAGAAAATGAACTGGTTGTGCAGATCGAAAAGGACAGAGAAATTGATGGTTTATTCCTGGATGAGCTGAGAAACCACAAAACTCATTTAATTGACTACCTGAAAACTACCCGGCAGCCTGCTTCCGATCAAACACCCGGCAACAGGATAGATCCGGAACGCAGAAAATCGGTCACCCGTATCCCGCTTTCGTTTAGCCAGGAACGTTTGTGGTTCATCGATCAGCTGGAAGGTAGCGTACCTTATCATATCCCCACGGTGTTACGACTGAAAGGCCGCCTGGACCGCCACGCGTTGCAGCATGCCTTACAAACGATCGTTAACCGGCATGAAGTGTTGAGAACGGTCATCGGTCAGCAGTCCGGTATCGCCTACCAGCACATACTGGCGCCCGGCGCCTGGCAACTGGAAATTGTGGACGAACCCCTGTACGTCAATAACGAGGCTGCTTTGCAGGACTTCATCAAAAAACTGATCGATACTCCCTTTGATCTGGCCGCAGATCATATGTTGCGGGCGCATCTGATTATCCTGGGGGCAGAAGAGCATATCCTGGAAGTGACCCTACACCATATCGCTTCCGATGGATGGTCTACCGGTATTATCGTACAGGAGCTGGTGGAATTATACAAGGCGTACATTGAAAACCGCGCCCCGCAACTGCCGGAGCTGGAATTGCAATATGCCGATTTTGCCATCTGGCAGCAGGAAAATCTTTCAGGGGAAGGACTGGAAAAACAACTCAGTTTCTGGAAACAGAAACTGGGCGGCGTAGCGGCTTTACAGCTGCCGCTGGACTTCCCCCGTCCGCCAATACAAAGCCCCCGCGGCGCCGCTACCAGCTATAAACTGGATCTTGCCTTGCTGCAACAGCTGCGCACATTATCGCGCCAGCAAGGCACTACCTTATTCATGACCTTACTGGCTGCCTTTAAAGTGTTATTACACCGCTATAGCGGTCAGGATGATATTTGTGTGGGCAGTCCCATTGCCGGCAGGGTGCGTAAGGAAATAGAAGGGCTGATCGGCTTTTTCGTCAATACCCTGGTATTGAGAGATGACCTGGGTAACAACCCTGCTTTCACCACGCTATTACAACAGGTGAAAGAAACCACCCTTCACGCTTACGAACACCAGGACGTGCCGTTTGAAAAAATTGTGGACGCTGTTATTGAAAACAGGGACCAGAGCCGCCCGCCGTTGTTCCAGGTAGCCTTTGTGTTGCAGAACATGCCGGAAGTGCCGGATCTCCACCTGGGTGAGGTGGAGTTCTCTTCTGTAAAAACAGCGCAGGACATGGCCCGTTACGATATGACTGTAACAACGGAAGAAGGACCGGATGGTTTGTTCATCGGAGTGGAGTATTGCATCGACCTGTTCACCAAAGGCACCATCGACCGTATGATGGGACATTTTGAGCAACTGCTGCGTTCTGTCGTAGCTGCTCCTGCTACGAGAATAGGTTCGCTGTTGCTGTTAAACAATGCGGAAGAACAACTGTTGCTGCATACTTTCAACAATACTGAAACCCCTTATCCCACCGATGCTTCCATCGTTTCATTGTTTGCGGAGCATGTGACTGCCACCCCGGATGCGCCGGCCCTGGTGCATGGCAACACTACGCTGACCTACCGGCAGCTGGATGAAAGATCCAACCAGCTGGCCCATTACCTGCATGGTAAAGGCGTGAAGGCGGAAACACTGGTACCCATCTGTATTGACCGCTCTCCGGAGATGATCGTCAGTATACTGGGTATCCTCAAGGCAGGTGGCGCCTACGTGCCCGTTGACCCGGAATACCCGCTGGAAAGAATCAACTATATACTGGCTGATACCGGCGCGGGTATTATTCTGACCAACGAAAATATCATCGCCAAGCTAAGAAGCACTACCCACGCCGTTAGCATCGTTACACTGGATAACGACGATATCATCGGGCCTTTCCCCAAAACGCCGTTGCAGCTGGATATCAAATCTACGCAACTGGCTTATGTGATCTATACTTCCGGTTCTACTGGTCAGCCTAAGGGTGTATTAGCCACGCAAAAATCGCTGGTCAACCTGATTCATTGCCAGAGCAGGGAATACAATATCGGCCGCGATGAAAGAATATTGCTCGTATCCAACTATATTTTCGACGCTTCGGTAGAACAAATATTTTTCGCCTTGCTGAATGGCTGTGCGTTGGTATTGGTAGATACCACTACGCAACTGGATACGGTATTATTTGAAAAATTCCTCACCGATCAGCATATTACCCACCTGGAAGCCACGCCCAGCTTCCTGATGAATCTAAGACCAGGTACTTATGGCGGACTAAAAAGGATTGTTTCAGGAGGGGAGTTGTGCCGAAAAGTATTTGCCGATAAATGGACCGGACTGGTGGATTTTTATAACATCTACGGGCCTACGGAAACCACGGTCTCCGCTATCGTATACCGCTATACGCCGGATAGTGCCGGATCAGGTGAGGCGTTGCCTATCGGCCGCCCGCTGGCCAACGTGAAGGTATATCTGCTGGATACACACGGAAACCCGGTACCCGTGGGCGTTACGGGAGAGCTGCACATTGGCGGTGCTGGTCTTACCCGTGGTTACCTGAACCGTTCGGATTTAACCACCGCGAAATTTGTCAGTAACCCTTTCAGCCAGGAACTGGGAACGCTCATGTACAAAACCGGCGATCTTGCCAAATGGCTGCCCGACGGTAATATCGAATACCTGGGCAGAGCAGATGACCAGGTGAAAGTCCGCGGCTTCCGTATAGAACTGGGAGAGATAGAAAATATCCTGCAACAGTCCGACCTGGTAGACCGCATTGCTGTCGTAGCCAAAGGAGAAGACAACAACAAACGGCTGGTGGCCTACGTCGTACCGGCAGGAGCCTACGATCCGGAAGGTATCCTGGCTTATGGTAAAACACTGTTGCCTGAATATATGCTGCCATCGCTGATGGTGGAACTGAAACAAATGCCCATGACACCCGGCGGTAAGGTAGACAGAAAAGCCCTGCCGGACCCGGATGTGATGGGGCTGCAAACGGGTACCCATGTGGAACCCCGCAATCCTGTAGAAAAGAAAGTGGCGGAGATTTTTGAAGAGGTGCTGGAAGTGTCAGGGGTAGGTGTATATGATGATTTCTTTAAACTCGGTGGCGACTCCATTATGGTGATCACACTGGTGACCCGCATCCGGGAGGCATTTGACCAGGAGGTGAAACTGTTTGAAGTATACGGTACGCCTACGGTAGAGCAAATCGCCCGTATGCTGGATAACCGGGAAGTTGCTGAACCGGTGGATACTGCCGTGCAGGAATTGGAAAAAGAAATCGCCGCCCTGAAGGAACAAGTGCTGAGCAGCCGTGAAGATGCCGCACTCATAGAAGATGTTTACCCGATGAGTGATATACAGAGCGGAATGGTATACGCTTCCCAGATAAACCCCGAGCTGGGTATCTATCATGATCAGATGGGACACCTGCTGGCAAAGGGACTGGACCCGGTCGTGATGGAGAAAGCGCTTTCCATGCTGTCGCAAAAACACGCTATCCTGAGAACGACATTTGATCTGCACTCCCATAAAGAAGGTTTACAGCTGGTACATAAGGAAATACCTGTGAAGGTGGAATACCTGGATTACGGGACCCTGAGTGATGAAGAAGCAAAAATCCGTATTGATAACTACCTGAAAGAAGAACGTACACGCCCGCTGCAAATGGACAAGGCGCCTACCTGGCGTGCCACGGTGTTTAATCTGAAAGAGCATTCTGCCTTCCTTTTCCAGTGCCATCACGCTATCATTGATGGCTGGAGCGATGCGTCCTTTAATACGGAACTGAATAACCTTTACCTGAGACTCAAAGCAGGAGAGGAGGTGCCGCCATTGGAGCCGCTTAAATGCTCCTACAGGGACTATGTGATTGAACAGATCATCGAAAAAAGAAACGCAGAGAACCGCGAATTCTGGCAGCAGGAGCTGGCAGAATACAAGCGGCTCAACATCTTCACCCAGGAAGCAGAAGATAAAAGGCTGGTAACAACCTATGAACCGGCTTATCTGGCATTGTTGCAACAACGGACCAAAGAAGACGGGCTCACTGTAAAAGGTTTGCTTTTTGGTGCGATGTTGTTCGCCCTGAATATGCTGACGCATGAAGATGAGGTGACGGTTGGACTGGTAACGAATAACAGGCCGGCGAAAGAAGATGGTGAAAAAGTAATTGGCTGTTTCCTGAATTCACTGCCTTTCCGTTTTCAGCAGGATAAACTGGCCTTCACCTGGAAAACCTACTTCAGACAAATAGAAAACAAACTGGTGGAAATGAAAAAACGGGACAGGGTGAGTCTGCCTGAAATCATTAAAATCACCGGTGAACAATTCCTGGAAGGCAACCCCTTCTTCGATGTGCTCTTTAACTTTACCAACTTCCATGTGTATAAAAACATGGAAGAAGGACTGGCAGAAGAAGGTCCGCATGAATTGAACAATGTGCTGAGTTATGGTGTGGTGAACACTTACCTGACCTGCAACCTCAGCATCAGCGGAGACGTGCTGGTGGTGAACAACTCCCTCAAACGTAAATTTAAGTCCGGCGATTCCCTGGAAGCGCTGCAACATTATTTTGATGCAGTGCTGACCGGCTACCTGGAACAATATGAAGCGCCGGTCAACAGGAACGCTATCCACACAGCGGCTGAACTGAAGCAACTGATGCCGGCTCCGGCGGTGGGGTATCCGAAACAGAAAAATATTGTGGACCTGTTTACCGAACAGGCCAACCGTACGCCGCTGAACATTGCGGTCGTATACGAAAAACAGACGTTGACGTACGGAGAGTTACACGAACGTTCTTCCCAGCTGGCCCGCTACCTGCGGCAACAGGGTGTCACAGCCGAAATGCTGGTGCCGGTTTGTATTGACAGGAGTGTGGACATGATCGTGGCAATATTGGGTATCTTAAAAGCTGGTGCAGCTTATGTACCGGTAGATCCTTCCTATCCGTTGGACCGTATCCGTTATATCCTCGAAGATACAGCGGCCACAATCGTTGTCAGCAGCAGTCAATGTGCGGAAGTTTGTCATCAGGCCGCTGCGGGACTGAATGTGGTGGCACTGGATACCGACTGGGATATGATCAGCCGGGAATCCGCAGCAGCGTTGGATATCACCATCGATCCGCATCATCTGGCATATGTGATTTATACATCCGGTTCTACCGGTAAACCCAAAGGCGTGCTGATAGAACATGTGAATGTGGTCCGCCTGTTTAAAACAGATGCTCCCTTGTTTGATTTTACGGAAGCGGATGTATGGACCATGTTCCATTCCTTCTCTTTTGATTTTTCTGTATGGGAGATATATGGAGCCTTGTTCTACGGTGGACGGTTGGTAGTAGTACCGAAAGAGGTGACCAAAGATACCGCGCAATTCGGAGAGCTGCTGATAAGGGAAGGTGTGACCATCCTCAATCAGACGCCGTCGGCATTCTATGCCTTGCAGGATTACCTGACCGCCCGGCAACATCCGACCGCTATCCGTATCGTCGTCTTTGGCGGCGAAGCGTTGAATCCTTCCCGTATTAAACCGTGGAGACAATTATACCCCGATTGCCGCCTGATTAACATGTATGGTATCACGGAAACCACCGTGCACGTTACCTTCCAGGAGTTGACGGATGATCAGCTGGACAGCAGCACCAGCGTAATCGGTAAACCTATTCCTACCTTATACGCCTATATCCTGAACAAATATCAGGCGTTGACACCTGTCGGTGTGGCAGGAGAGCTATATGTAGGCGGTATGGGCGTAGCCAGGGAATATCTCAACAGACCGGCATTATCGGCCGGGAAGTTTATTGCTGATCCGTTTATTCCGGGCAACAGGCTTTACCGCACCGGTGACCTCGGTCGCTGGCTGCCGGATGGTACCATAGAATACCTGGGCCGTATCGACGACCAGGTGAAGATCCGCGGTTTCCGTATTGAGCTGGGAGAGATTGAAAGCGCCTTACTGGAATATGAAGCGGTGAGCAAAGCGATTGTACTCAACCGCCCCGATCGCAATGGCAATGGCCGACTGGTAGGATATGTGGTGCCGCAGGGTACCTTTGATAAAAATGCTATACTGGCCTACCTGAGAGAGCGGCTGCCGGAATATATGGTACCATCGTTGCTGGTGGAACTGGATCATCTGCCGCTGACCATCAACGGTAAAATCGATAAAAAAGCCTTACCCGATCCGGATGAAGCGGCCCTGCTGGCCAGCTTATACGTGGCGCCCCGGAATGAATCCGAACAGCAACTGGCAGACATCTGGAAAGAGTTGCTGGGAGTAGAACAGGTAGGCATACACGATAATTTCTTTGAGCGCGGCGGACACTCCTTATCTGCCACCCGATTGATCTCTATACTGAGAAACAGGCTGGCGGCAGAACTATCTATCCGCGATTTGTTCCTGCATCCTACCATAGCCAGTCTGGCGGCACGTTTACATCAACAGGACAAAAACACCCGCCCTGCGGTTACCGTGATAGAAAGACCTGCGCATATTCCGCTTTCATTCAGCCAGGAAAGACTTTGGTTCATTGACCGCCTGGAGGGAAGTATACAATACCACATACCAGCGGTGTTGAAGTTGAAAGGCGCACTGGATATATCCGCCCTGGAATATGCTTTTCAACAGATCGTCAACAGGCATGAAGTATTGAGAACAGTAATCCGTGAAGAAAAAGGAAAACCCTATCAACTGGTGCTGGCGCCGGATACCTGGCAGCTGGATGTAAGGTTGGTAGCGCCGGCGCATAAAAATGAGGCGAAGCTGAAGGAACTCATCAACGCCCTCTTTGAAGTGCCGTTTAGCCTGACGGCCGATCATATGCTGAGAGCGCATTTGCTGGTACTGGATAAAGAAGAGTATATCCTGCAGATAACACAGCATCATATTGCGGCAGACGGATGGTCTACCGGAATTATTGTGGGGGAACTGGTAGCATTGTATAATGCACTGGTGTCCGGCAATACCGCTGTACTGCCGCCATTGCCCGTGCAGTATGCGGATTATGCGCTCTGGCAGCGGAACTATCTCTCCGGTGAAGTACTGGATACACAGTTATCGTACTGGGAGCAGCAACTCTCAGCTACTACGCCGCTGCAATTGCCAACGGACCATAAACGTCCGCCGGTACAGCCGGTACGGGGCGACAGCTTTGATTTTAAGCTGGACAAAACATTATCGGCCCGGTTGAAAACATTGTCGCAGCAGCAGGGTACTACCTTGTTTATGACATTGCTGGCGGCGTTTAAAGTATTACTCTACCGTTACAGCGGGCAGGAAGATATTTGCATAGGTACCCCGGTTGCCGGCAGAACACAGCAGGAGCTGGAAGGCCTGGTAGGTTTCTTCATCAACACCCTGGCCTTGCGCAGTCAGCTGCGTGATAACCTGTCCTTCACTGATTTACTGCAAACCGTAAAAGAAACGACGCTCACCGCCTATGATAACCAGGATGTGCCCTTTGAAAAAATTGTAGAGCGGGTGATGAAAGTGCGCGACCTGAGCAGAACACCGCTGTTCCAGGTGATGTTTGTGTTGCAGAATTTGCCGGAATCCGCAGCCTTGCAGCTGGGCAGTGTCAGCATCGAATCCGAAGAAGTGGCACACAGCTTCGCTCAGTTTGACCTGTCGTTGTCTGTACAGGAAGATGGGGAAGGACTCAGCGGTAGCATCGTATACTGTGCCGACTTGTTTGACGCCGCTACGATCGGCAGGATGACCCGTCATTTCAGCCGGTTGCTGGAAGCCATTGTGCAAGCGCCTGCTACGAACATACATCAGCTGTCGCTGCTTTCCCAGGATGAAACACAGCAGTTGTTATATAGCTTTAACAGCACCTATAGAAATTACCCGGCTAATAAAACCCTGACAACACTGTTGGCGGAACAGGTAGCCCGCACGCCGGATGCGGTGGCACTGGTGTTTGAAGGTAATAAACTCAGTTACCGTGAATTGGACGAACGGTCCAACCAACTGGCCCATTACCTGGTACGTCATGGCGTAGGTACGGAGACGTTAGTCCCCATCTGCCTCGATCGTTCCTTTGAAATGGTGATCGGTATATGGGGCATCCTCAAAGCCGGCGGTGCTTATGTGCCGATTGATCCTGAATATCCGGCAGAAAGAATACGCTTCATGCTCGCCGATATCAATGCCGACCTGCTGCTCAGCACTTCCGCGCATACTGCTGTCATCAACGGCACGACCGGTACCCGGCAAACCATCCTCCTCGATGCGGAATGGACACAGATCGCGGGAGAACCTATCTCCCCGGTGAAAACAGTCGTACAACCGCAGCAACTGGCTTATGTGATTTATACTTCCGGTTCTACCGGTGTTCCTAAAGGTGTGATGAATGAACATGCCGGCGTAGTGAACAGGCTGCTATGGGCGCAGGAGTATTTTGCGCTTACTGCCGAAGACGCTGTTTTGCAAAAAACGACCTTCTGTTTCGACGTCTCTGTATGGGAACTGATATGGCCTTCGCTGGTCGGAGCGCGGTTAGTACTGGCCGCTCCGGGCGGACAAAAAGAACCGGCCTATCTGAAAAATATCATCGCGCAGGAAGGTATTACCACTATCCACTTTGTGCCTTCCATGCTGGACCTTTTCCTGGAACAGGTTACGGCCGGTGAACATATAGCATTACGCCGTGTGATATGCAGCGGCGAAGCCCTGAAACCGCAGCAGGTAAATACTTTCCGTACGAAACTGCCGGTTCCGGAACTGTATAACTTATACGGACCTACGGAAGCCGCTATCGACGTGACCTACTGGCAGGCGCCTAAAACCGGGGCGGACATTGAAATAGTGCCCATCGGCAAACCGGTCGCCAATACCCGGCTCTATGTGCTGGATAAGTCCGGCAATATTGTACCGCCGGGCGGCATAGGGGAACTGCATATTGGCGGTATTCAGGTGGCCCGTGGTTATCTCAATCGCCGGGAACTGACAGCGGAGAAATTTGTACCCGATACTTTCAGCCAGCAGGACGGCGCCAGACGCTACAAAACCGGCGACCTTGTGAAATGGCAGCCTGACGGTAACCTGGAATACATAGGCCGCATCGATGATCAGGTGAAAATCCGTGGTTATCGTATAGAGCTGGGAGAGATTGAAAATGTACTGCAAGGCCATGATGCCGTCAGCCAGGCAGTAGTGGTAGCACAGAAAAACGCTGTAACAGACCAGTACCGTTTGATTGGTTATGTAGTACCCCGTAACAAATTCGACAGACAGGAATTACTCACCTACCTGTCTTCCAGATTACCGGACTATATGACGCCATCGCTGCTGATTGAGCTGGAAGCGATTCCGCTCACTACCAACGGAAAGATAGATAAACAGGCCTTGCCTGTTCCGGACACTACAGCGCTGACGGCAGAAGACTACGTCGCTCCCCGTAATGAAACGGAACAGCTGCTGGTCGATATCTGGCAGGAGCTGCTGGGTGTATCACGGATAGGCACATACGATAACTTCTTTACGCTGGGTGGCCATTCACTGCTGGCCATGCGACTGATCGCGGAAGTCAGCGAAGTATTTGGTGTGGAACTGTCGGTGAGGACTATCTTCCAGCTGGTGACCGTGGAAGCCCTTGCGAAATATATCAAACTACATCAGCTGCAACAACAGCCCGAAGATGATGATGCAGACATCATAGAACTGTAAAGCGCTGTTGTTATGAAAACTCTTTTTCATCCTTAAATTCCTTTAACATGCCCGGATTTAACCTGGTAGATATTATTGACCTGCTGGAAAAAGCAAATGATAACGGGGTTAATGTATCTTTCGATAATGATAAACTGATTGTAAAAACCGATAAGAAGAAGACGGTTAATAACTCCCTGCTGGCTGAACTGAAAGCGAATAAAGATAACCTCGTTGAATATTTTCAAAAGTATACCCAGCATAAAACCACTACCGCCCGACGTAAAAAAATAACGGCAAGAGATAGTCAGGCTGTTACAACTATACCGTTGTCCTTTAACCAGGAACGCCTGTGGTTCATCGATCAGCTGGAAGGTAGCGTGCAATATCATCTTCCGGCAGTGCTGCGGCTGAAGGGGCGCCTGAACCGCCCCGCGTTAGCCGAAGCTTTGCAGCTGGTTGTGAACCGCCATGAAATTTTGCGCACCGTCATCCTGCAAAATGACGGGGTGGCTTATCAGCAGGTACAGCCGAAAGACAGATGGGAGCTTATTCAGGAAGATGTGCAACATCTCCGGGACCATCACGCTGCCTTACAGGAGCACATCAAATCACTGACGGACATACCGTTTGATTTGTCTGCGGACCATATGCTGCGTGCACACCTGCTGACTTTGTCGGAAGAAGAATATGTACTGGTGGTTACCATGCACCACATCGCCTCCGATGGCTGGTCGCTGGGTATCCTGGTGCAGGAGCTGGCCGCTTTTTACCGGGCGGTGACTGAAGGCCGTGCGGCCGATCTGGCGCCACTGCCGGTACAATACGCCGATTTTGCGCTTTGGCAGCGGGACTATCTCTCCGGCGAAGTGCTGGACAGAAAGCTGGACTACTGGAAAAAACAACTGGGCGGTGTGGCCACCCTGCAATTACCGGCCGACTTCAAACGCCCGGCTATACAAAGTATCCGCGGCGCGGTACTGGAATTTAACCTGGATGGAAAACTGGCGGCGGCACTCAAAGCACTGGCCCAACAACAGGATGCCACGTTGTTTATGACGTTGCTGGCAGCGTTCAAGGTATTGTTATACCGCTACAGCGGTCAGCATGATATCTGTGTAGGTAGTCCGGTGGCCGGCAGAACGCAGCACGAAATAAACGGTCTGGTGGGCTTCTTCATCAATACCCTCGCACTACGCAGCGACTTGTCCGCAGATCCGTCTTTTCTGCAATTGTTGCAACAGGTAAAAGAAACCACTTTGTCTGCTTATGAACACCAGGATGTGCCATTTGAAAAAATAGTGGAAGCAGTGGTGAAAACCCGTGATATGAGCAGCACGCCTGTATTCCAGGTAATGTTTTCGTTGCAGAATATCCCCGATGCAGGTAGTCTTGAATTGAATGACATTGAACTGATTCCGGAAGAAATCAAACATGATACGGCTAAACTGGACCTTACCCTGAATCTGAGGGAAAGCGCGGATGGCCTCACCGGTGTGATAGAATATGGGGTGGATGTATTCAGTGCAGCCACCATATCCCGTATGGTCGCTAATTATCAGCAATTGCTGGAAGCGATTGTACAAACACCTTCCCAGCCGGTGAGCCGGTTGTCCGTTGTTAGCCGGGAAGAACAGCGCCAGCTGGAGGTTTTCAACGCTAACGTTACCGGCTATCCGAATAAAACGGTGCTGGCTCTTTTGGAAGAACAGGTGAAAAAAACGCCGGCAGCGGTGGCGGTGAGCTACGAGGGTGTGCATCTCACTTACCAGGAGCTGGATAACCGCTCCAACCAGGTGGCGCATTATCTCAAGGACAACGGAAACAAACACGGCGATGCCATAGGGCTGTTATCCTACCGTGGTCTGGACATGATTGTTGCCATCTGGGGTATCCTGAAAAGCGGCGGCACTTATGTTCCCATTCACATCGACTATCCGGCGGAAAGGGTAAAAGCCATATTGGAAGACGCAGGTATTCAGCAGGTATTGTATACGGACAGTTCGTTGTTTAATGCGCTGGAACTTCCTGCTGCTATAGGTTTACCGATAACGAATGCCTGGAGTTTCCCCGCCGATGGATTGATGGTAGATGTAAATCCCGGTAATGCGGTGTACATTATGTATACTTCGGGTTCTACCGGCAAACCCAAAGGTATTGCGGTGAACCACCGGAACATTGTGAAGCTGGTGTATGAACCCGGTGCTATTGCCATTTTGCCGGAAGATAAAGTATTGCAATGGTCCAATTATGCCTTCGATGGTGCTACCTACGATATATACGGCACGCTGCTGAAAGGCGCTTCGCTGTTCATGATCCCGGATGCGGCAGCATCCGATGTATATGAGCTGGCTGCCATTATGGAACGGGAGCAGATCACCTTCTGTTTTATGACGACGGCGTTGTTCAATAATTTTACGGATAGCAGGCTGGAAGGGTTGCAATCGCTGCGCAGGCTGCTGTTTGGCGGAGAGCTGGTATCCGTGCCGCATGTAAGCCGCGCCCTGTCACAGCTTGGTCCGGATGTGATGGTGCACATGTACGGTCCTACTGAAACTGTGGTATATGCCACCAGTTATCCTATCCGGGACGCTGCGGGCAAACGCACTATCCCGATAGGCACGCCGTTGGCTAATACGCAGTTGCTGGTATTGGATCAGCAAGGGCAACCGGTACCCATCGGGGTAAGCGGGGAATTGCATATAGGCGGTGCCGGTGTAGCGATAGGTTATGTTAACAATGATGCACTGACGGCTGAAAAATTCATTACCCTGGATAAATACCCCGGCCGCTGGTATAAAACCGGCGACCTGGTACACTGGCAGGCAAACGGTACCATTGTATATGTAGGCCGCATGGATGACCAGGTGAAAGTGCGCGGCTATCGCATAGAACCGGGAGAGATAGAAAACGTATTGAAAGATTGTGCCTGGGTGAGTCAGGCGGTGGTGATAGCCAAAAAGGAACAGAACAGTCATCATAATAAACTGATAGGATACATCGTACCGGAAGGTGTATTTGAAAGAGAAAAAATAGTCGCCTACCTGCGGGAGAGGCTGCCGGATTATATGGTGCCGTCGCTATTGATGGAGCTGAAGGAGCTGCCGCTGAACGTAAATGGCAAGGTAGACAAAAAAGCCTTGCCTGCCCCGGATGATACGGCGGTAGTCCGCCGCCGGCACGTGGCGCCTTCCAATGAAACAGAGCGTACGCTGGCTGATATCTGGCAGGACTTACTCGGCATACAACAGGTAGGCATATACGATAACTTCTTTGAACTGGGGGGCGATTCCATTGTCTCTATCCAGGTGGTCGCCCGTATCCGGCGCTCCGGCTATGTGTTGCAGCCACGGGATCTTTTCACGCATCAAACCATTGAACGCCTGGCCGCTGTATTGCAGGGGCGAAAGGAGAGTGCTGCCACGGGAGAACAGGGCATATTGTCCGGAGAAAGCGGGTTGCTGCCGGTACAGCAATGGTATTTTGATCTGGTGGAAGATAATACCAGTGCACACTTTAACCAGAGCGTGTTGCTGGGCATCGATAAAAAGGTAGATGCTGCCGTGTTGGATACCGCTATCAGAAAACTGGTGCAGTATCATGACGCATTACGTTTCACCTACACACATACAGACACCGGCTGGAAACAGGAATATGGCTCCGCCAGCGGAGCATTACAGGTAGTGGACCTGCAGCAGGTAGCTACCAGTATCACCGCTGTCTGCGAAAGTTTTCAGAAAAAGCCGGATGTGCTGGCCGGCCGAATGATCTGCCCGGTACTGATACTGACACCAGGCTCCGTATCCGGCAACAGATTGTTGCTGACCATTCACCACCTGGTGGTGGATGGTGTTTCCTGGCGTATCCTCCTGGAAGATCTGCAATTACTGCTGAATAATGATCCGGCGAAAAAAGCGGAAGAGGTACTGGGACCTAAAACCAGTTCCTACCGCCAGTGGTACGGGGCGCTGACTGCGTATGCCCGTCGCCGTAGTTTGCTGGGACAAGAGGCTTACTGGCGGCAGGTAACTGCAGATCATCTGCCGCTGAAAACAGACAGGCCGCATACCGGAAAGACTACCGTAGCGGATGTGCAACTGTACAGTGCCGCATTGGAAACTACCCTAACCAGGCAACTGTTGCAGGATAGTGCAGCATCCTATCATACTGAAATCAATGACCTGCTGCTGGCCGCACTGGCGCTGACCCTCTCCGAGTGGAACGGGCACAACAAAGTACGTATAGGCCTCGAGGGCCACGGCCGCGAAGCGATCGCCAAAGAGGTAGATACCAGCCGTACCGTTGGATGGTTTACCAATATGTACCCGGTACTGCTGGAGCTGCCGGATACAACAGATTACGGAAGGCGGATCATATCTGTCAAAGAGCAACTGCGCAAAGTGGCTGACAAAGGACTGGGGTATGGTGTGCTCAAATACATCAGCAAAGCGGATTTCCTGCAACAGCAGCAGCCCTGGGATGTAGTGTTCAACTACCTTGGTCAGCTGGACAACACCGTATCCAGGGAAGGCTTGTTCACCGGCGCTCCCGAATCAACAGGCATACCCATGGGCGCGGAGTTCCCCGTTCATGACAAGATAGTGGTCAATAGTATGGCGGAAGGCGGACAGCTGGTATTTAACTGGGCTTTCAGCCGTCAGCATTTTGATGAAAGCACCATTGAAAAACTGGCACAGTCCTGTTTATCCCACCTGGAGCAACTGATCCGGCATTGCGTAGCGCGGCCTGCTGCCGTCTATACGCCGGCGGATTATGGACTGAGCGCTGAAGTATCGTATGAGGCGCTGGAACGCTTCCTGGAAGCGCCTTACAACGGCGCGCCACGCAAAGCGCAGCTGTCAAATCTCTGCCGCCTTAGTGGCTTGCAGGAAGGGATGCTGTTTCTCGGTTTATACAATGAACAAGCCGGCACTTACGTGGAGCAAATGAACTGTGAGCTGGAAAACCTGCAGTCGGAAGCCTTTAAACAGGCCTGGCAGCAGCTGTTAGGCCGTCATAGTATTTTGAGAAGCGCCTTCCATGCAGATGAGTTTAATATACCGGTGCAGTGTATTTACAAGGAAGCATTGCTGCCGGTGACGGAACTGGACTACCGGGGTATGAGCAGCATTGAGCAGGAGCAGGCTTTCCGGGAATATGAACAGGAAGACCTGCGTCGTGGATTCGACTTTACCGCAGCTCCTCTCATGAGAATCGCCCTGATACGTTTGTCGGAAGAGCATTACCGTTTATTGTGGACAGTGCATCACATCCTGCTGGATGGCTGGTCCCAGCCGGTGCTCATTGGTGAACTGCTCGAAACCTACGAAGCGCTGCTGGCGGGCAAAACGCTGCCGGAAGCAGCAGAAGACCGCTACGAAGATTATATCCGTTACCTGGAACAACAGGATAAAGAAGCTGCCGCTACCTACTGGCAACGCTACCTGCAGGATATGGAAGAGGGCTGCCTGCTGCCGTTTGTAAGCGCCACCGCAGCCCGTACGAAAGGAGTGGGCGCCTACCGGGAAGAAAAAATCATCCTGGATGAATCCATCACTCAAAAAATAAATACCTGGACACAGCAACAGCATATTACGCCGAATACCCTGATGCAGGGCATCTGGAGTTTCCTGTTATCGACCTATACCGGCCGTAAGGATATAGCCTTTGGCGTTACTGTTTCCGGTAGGCCGGAAGACCTGCCAGGCGTGGAACAACGCGTAGGGCTGTATATCAATACGCTGCCGCTTCACGCGAAAGTGGCGACCGACAGGGAACCAGGCGATTGGTTACGGCAACTGCAAACCACACAATTGCAAAGCCGGGAATTCCAGTATACAGGATTGAACGAAATTTTACAATCGACACCGGCAGGTGGCGATTTATTCGACACTTCCATCACTTTCCAGAACTTTCCGGTAGGGGAAGTAGTAGCTTCCAGGGAATGGCAGCTGAAAGTAACAGCAGTGGAAGTCCATCCGCATACCAACTACCCATTGACTATCATCATTGGTATCGGTAGAGAAACCAGCCTGCTATTTAGTTATAACAGCGATCTGCTCGATCCTTTTTATGCAGCGCAAATAGCCACTCACTTTAAGCAGGTGCTGCTGCAGCTCATCGATCAGCAGGTAACAAAGTTGCAGGATATTAACCTGCTCACTCCGGCAGAACATGCGTTGTTATTGCCTTTCAACCAGGTACCTTATCCGCACGACAAAACATTCCCGGTGCTGTTTGCAGCCCAGGCGCTTCGCACACCGGATGCTGTAGCCGTGGTGTTTGAAGATACTCAGTTCACCTACCGCGAACTGGATGAACGCGCCACGCAGTTGGGGCATTATCTGCGCTTGCTGGGCGTGAAATCAGGTTCGCTGGTACCGCTTTACATAGAAAGATCGGCCCTCATGGTGGTGGGGATATTAGGTATCCTTAAAGCCGGCGCCGCTTATGTGCCTATTGATCCTGATTTTCCGGCTGACCGTGTCGCCTTTATCCTGGCCGACACGGCTGCCGCCGTGGTGGTGAGCAGCGCGGCCGGTAAAGGCCGTTTGCCGGGAGGTAGGTTGATTATCGCGCTGGACGAGGATATGCCGGTGATCTGCAGCATGGATATTATGGCGCCATTGCCGGCGCCTGCCCCGCAAGATCCGGTATATGTTATTTATACTTCCGGCAGTACCGGTAACCCTAAAGGCGTGCTGGTCACGCACCGGAACCTGCTGGATTATATTTTTGGCCTGCAATCCGCCCTGCCAATTGCCGACAGCCGGTCATTTGCGCTGCTGTCCAGCATCGCAACGGATCTGGGTAACACGGTATTGTTCCCGTCATTGCTCAGCGGTGGTCCACTCCATGTATTCTCCAAAGACATGATCAGCGATGGGGAATCACTGAACCGTTATTTCTCTTCGCATCCGATAGATTGTATCAAGATAGTGGCGTCCCACTGGAAGGCATTGTCTGCCGGCGGAACATTATTGCTGCCGGAGAAGTTGCTGATATTTGGCGGGGAAGCGCTGGAAACAGCTATCATCCACAATATCAGGGCATCCGGCTGGGAGGGCATGATCGTGAATCACTATGGCCCAACGGAAACGACTATCGGAAAACTGCTGCATGTGGTAGATGATATTGTATCGTATGGTCATTATATTCCGGTAGGTAAACCGTTCTCAAATACCCGCGTATATGTATTGAACGAATCCGGAAAGCTAAGTCCGGTGGGTGTTGCAGGTGAACTATATATTGGGGGAGATGGGGTGGCTGCCGGTTATCTGAATAACGAAGCGCTTACAGTCAGCCGCTTTGTAGAGGACCCGTTTACCGGCGACGGCAGCATCTTATACCGTACAGGCGACGTCGTTAGGGTGTTGCCGGATGGTAATATATTGTTTGCCGGAAGAGCCGACGACCAGGTGAAAATCCGCGGCTATCGCGTGGAGTTGGGAGAAGTGGAAAGAGGGTTATTGCAGCAGGAAGGTGTACAGCAGGCAGTGGTAGTGGCCCGTGGTGATGACAGTGGTAACCGCAGACTGGTGGGATACGTGATCATCTCGCCGGAACAAACAGATATTACCGCGCTGACAGCCGGACTGAAAAAAGTGCTGCCGGATTATATGGTGCCTTCCGCGCTGGTGGTAATGGATAAATTCCCCTTGCTGGCCAATGGTAAGGTGGACAGAAAATCATTGCCAGACCCTGAAAGAGAAGTACAGGAGGGCATTACAGCAGCGCCGGTAACTCAAACGGAACAAGCGTTGGCCGCTATATGGTCTGCCTTGCTGGAAGTGGAATCAGTAGGCGTCCACGACGATTTCTTTGCCCTGGGAGGTCACTCCCTGCTGGCTATCCGCGTGGTGTCCGCTGTCCGTAAACAGCTGAATGTGGAAATCAAAATCGGCGATGTATTTGACTATCCTACCATCGAAGCACTGGCTGCCAAAATCACCGGCAGCGGCGTGAAAAATACCGCTCCGCAACTGGTGGCGGCCACCAGACCGGCGCATATACCTTTATCGTATAGCCAGGAACGTTTGTGGTTCATCGATCAGCTGGAAGGTAGTACCCATTACCATACGCCGCATATACTGCGGCTTAGCGGAACGCTGGACCATGTGGCTTTGTCAAAGGCATTGCAACTGGTAGTGAACCGGCATGAAATACTGCGTACGGTGATGGTACAGGAAGATGGAAATGTATGGCAACGGATCATGGAAAAAGATCAATGGCAGCTGAATATATTGACAGACCTGCCTTTCGCGCTGGATACACCTGCCTTCCATACCTATGTGAAATCACTGATAGACCTGCCTTTCGACCTGCAACGGGACCATATGCTGCGCGCGCACCTGCTGGTATTCAGTGATACCGAACAGGTACTGGTATTAACCCTGCATCATATTGCCTCCGACGGCTGGTCTACCGGTATTCTCGTCAGCGAGCTGGAAGAAGGGTATGCCGCTTTCTCTACCGGTCGCCCGGTACAGCTGCCGGCCCTGCCCATTCAATATGCCGACTATGCCATCTGGCAACGCAGCCATCTGACACCGGAAGTGCTCGGCGCTAAAACAGATTACTGGAAAACCCAACTGAGCAACGTAGAAGCGTTACAGTTACCCACCGATTATAGCAGGCCGGCGGTACAAAGTATTCGCGGGCGTACCCGGCACTTTGAACTGGATAAAGCCTTGTCGGACCGCCTGCAACAACTCTCGCAGCAGGAAGGAGCTACCTTGTTTATGACCTGCCTGTCGGTATTTAATATCCTGATGTACCGCTATACCGGCGCCGATGATATCTGTGTCGGCACACCCATCGCGGGCAGAACACAACAGGAAACAGAGGGGCTGATAGGCTTCTTTATCAATACCCTGGCCTTGCGTGCGGATCTCAGCGATAACCCGTCTTTTGTGTCGCTGTTGCAACAAGTGAAACAAACCACTTTAAGTGCTTACGAACACCAGGAAGTGCCTTTTGAAAAAATAGTGGAACTGGTGGTGAAAGACCGTGATATGAGCCGTCATCCATTGTTCCAGGTAATGTTTGTATTGCAGAATATGCCGGAAGCGGATTCCCTGGAGATGGGAACTGTGCAGATGTCTGCACTGGGTACCGAAGAAGTGGCGGCTAAATTTGACCTGACCGTTTACTTACAGGAAGGTCCGCAGGGACTGAACGGATTTGTGGTATTCTGTGCCGACCTGTTTACCGATGAAACAATCGACCGGATGATGCGGCATTTCAAACAATTGCTGGAAGCCGCCACCACTAATCCTGCAGCTGCTATTCGGGACCTGCCACTGTTGTCGGTAGAAGAACAGGCCCAACTGCAGCATGCCTTCAACGACACTGCCAAACCTTATCCGCAGGATAAAACAATCCCGGCGTTGTTCTCCGAACAGGCGAAACTGACTCCCACGGCGCCGGCATTGGTTTTCGGGGAACAAACATTGACCTACCAGGAATTGGAACAACGCGCCAACAGGCTGGCCAACTACCTGCGTCGTAAAGGCGTGCGGGAAGAAGAGATGGTGCCTGTTTGCCTGGACCGCTCTCCTGAGCTGATCGTTGCTATATTAGGTATTCTGAAAGCCGGGGCAGCTTATGTACCGGTGGATGCAGACTATCCGGAGGAACGTATAGCCCTGATGCTGGCGGATACCCATGCTGCTATCGCTATCAGCGACACCGCTGCCGGCGCTGTTTTACGATCCACCAAGCCTGACCTGGAAATCATCCATATGGATGAAGCGGCCACCATTTTATATGATGAGTCAACCGCCGCGCCAGACATCAACATACAATACAACAGTCTCGCCTATGTCATCTATACCTCCGGTTCTACCGGCAGACCTAAAGGGGTGATGGTTACCCACCAGAACGTTGTCAGCCTGGTGAAAGGAACTGATTATATCTCCCTGACACCTGCTGATATCATGCTGTCCACCGGTTCCCCTTCCTTCGATGCCAGCACCCTGGAATACTGGGGCATGTTGCTCAATGGAGGACTGTTGGTGCTTTGCCCGCTGCATACATTGCTGGACCACACTTTGTTGAAAGCGGAAATCAGTAACCGGAAAGTAACAAAGATGTGGTTTACCGCCAGCTGGCTCAATCAGCTGACAGATACCGACATTACGGTGTTTGAAGGATTGGATACTATCCTGGCCGGTGGAGAAAAACTCTCTGAGCAACATATCGAAAGAATACACAAAACTTACCCGGACCTGACGATTATTAACGGTTACGGTCCTACGGAAAATACTACATTCTCGCTGACCTACCAGGTAGATGATCAGTCCCTGAAACACACCATTCCTATCGGGCGGCCGCTGAGTAACCGTCAGGCCTATATCCTCGATGAACAGCGTCACTTATGCCCCATTGGTGTGCCGGGAGAGATTTATGTTGGCGGGGCGGGGCTTTCCCGGGGATACCTGGACCGGCCGGAACTGACGACCGAAAGATTTGTGGAGCATTCCTTTGATAACAGGACGACTACCCGTTTGTATCGTACCGGAGATGTGGGTAGATGGTTGCCGGACGGTAGTATCGTTTACATGGGCCGCACGGATGACCAGGTGAAGATACGTGGCTACAGGATAGAACCAGGTGAAATTGAGAATGTATTATTAACCAGCGAACAGGTAAAACAGGCGGTGGTTATTGCCGCTAAAGATGAACAAGGCGCCTTCAGCTCCCTGATAGCCTACATCGTACCTGCCGGTGTATTTGAGAAAGAAGCCATCAACGCCTATCTCCATGAACGCCTGCCGGAATACATGGTACCTTCTGTGTTGGTAGAATTGGAACAGCTGCCCTTAACCACCAATGGTAAAGTAGATAAACGTGCCCTGCCTGCGTATGATACCGCGCTGCTGAATGCAGATACTTACGTAGCGCCACGTAACAGTATGGAACAACACCTGGCGGCTATATGGGAACAATTGCTGGGAGTAGAACGGGTAGGGATACACGATAATTTCTTTGAGCTGGGAGGGCATTCCCTGCTGGCAGTCAGACTCATGTCTGCCATCAAAAAGGAAATGCAGGCCGCCATCCAGATCGGTGATGTCTTTGATAGTCCGACGTTGCGGCAGCTGGCCCGGAAAATACAGGACAGCGTAGTGTCTACCATACCGGTGATTGTACCCAGAACAGACAATACACACATTCCATTGTCTTTCAGTCAGGAACGCTTCTGGTTTATCGATCAGTTTGAAGGCAGTACCCATTATCATGTGCCATTGGTACTGCAGCTGAAATCCGCACCGGATACAGCTGCACTGACCTTTGCCTTCCAAACCCTGATCAACCGTCATGAGGTGCTACGTACGGTGATCATACAGGAAGAAGGGGTCGCTTATCAACATATAGGAGATAAAGACCGCTGGGAGTTACAGTTGATGGATGGAGCACAGTACGACAACGACAGGGACGCCCTGGAAGGACTGGTGCAATCCCTGATCAGTAAGCCATTTAATCTTTCAGCTGATCATATGCTGCGGGCCCACCTGATTGCTTTAAATGAGGAAGAACACCTGCTGGTGGTGGTATGGCATCATATTGTTTCTGACGGCTGGTCTGTCAGCATCATTATACGGGAACTGGGAGAACTATACGATTCGTATATACGTCAGCGTGCCTATGATCTTCCGGACATGCCGGTGCAATACGCCGATTTTGCTATCTGGCAGCGAAAATACCTGTCCGGTGAGGTATTACAGCGAAAAACCGAATACTGGAAGAACAAGCTTACCGGCGTGGAGTCGCTGCAGCTGCCGCTTGACTTTGCGCGGCCACCGGTGCAAAGCCTGCGTGGTGCTACGAGCCGCTTCCTGATTCCGCCCGATTTAACCGCCAGGTTACACGCGTTGTCCAGGCAGGAAGGCGTAACCCTCTTCATGACATTACTGGCGGCCTATAATGTGTTATTACACCGCTACAGCGGTCAGGATGATATTTGTGTGGGTAGTCCCATTGCCGGCAGGACCCAGCAGGAAACGGAAGGGCTTATCGGCATCTTCATCAACACCCTGGCACTGCGTTCCGACCTGGGCAATAATCCTTCTTTCCTGACATTCCTGCAACAGGTACGGGAAACGACATTGGGTGCTTATGAACATCAGGAAGTACCATTTGAGAAAGTGGTGGAAGAAGTGGTGAAAGAGCGTGATCTAAGTCGTCATCCACT
The DNA here is from genome assembly GCF_014529935.1 of Chitinophaga qingshengii. Lineage (GTDB taxonomy): Bacteria > Bacteroidota > Bacteroidia > Chitinophagales > Chitinophagaceae > Chitinophaga > Chitinophaga qingshengii. The sequence goes on along the minus strand of NZ_JACVFC010000001.1, from coordinate 560,776 downwards.
GTTCCAGGTCATGTTCATCTTACAGAACACACCGGAGGTACAGTCCTTTAATCTCGGTGAAGTACCGATGGAGCAACAGGGCGTAGCCCGCGTAACAGCGCAGTTTGATTTGATGGTAAGCCTGGAAGAAGGGGAGGAAGGTCTGATGGGCACCGTATTGTATTGTGCTGATTTGTTTGTGCCTGAAACCATCCGGCAGCTGACCACCCATTTTGTACAGCTGCTCGGCGCCATTGTCGCCGCGCCGGAAACGCCCATCGGTAAGCTTTCCATGCTGACAGCTGCGGAACGGGAGGAGCTGTTGTATACTTACAATGATACGGCAGTGGCCTTTGATCCTATCCCATCCTTGCCTGCGTTCTTTACCCGGCGGGCAGCGTTATGTCCGGATGCCATCGCCGTGATGGCCGGAGAAGAAACGGTTATCTACCGGGAGCTGGACCAGCGTTCCGATCAGCTGGCGCATTACCTGCATAGTAAAGGTGTTACCACCGGATCACGGGTACCTGTCAGCGTAGAGCGTTCGCCGAACATGGTAGTGGCGGTACTGGGCATCCTGAAGGCAGGCGGCACCTATGTACCCATTGATGCAACATTTCCGGAGGCCCGGTTGCGTTATATCCTGGAGGATACCGGCGCGTCGGTAGTGGTTACCACCAGGACGGGAGCAGAGAGAATGAGCTTCTATACCGCAGCTGATTTTGTTGAAATAGATACGCACTGGCCGCAGATAGTACAGGGAAGCCAGGGGAAAGCGCCGTTGATAACAGCACCTTCTCCGCTGATGTATATCATCTATACCTCCGGTACCACCGGTAATCCGAAGGGGGTTGAAATGCTGGCTGGAGCGGTGATTAACCTGCTGCAATGGCAACAGACACAGTTCGATACCAGTGAACCCAAACGTATCCTGCAGTTCGCCAGCCTGAACTTTGATGTGAGCTTCCAGGAAATATTCAGCGCAATATGCTTTGGTAACACGATCTGCCTGATAAATGAAGACATACGAAGAGACGCGGATGCTTTGCTGCGATTAATCGACCGGCAACAGATACACTACCTGTTCCTGCCTTATGTGGTATTGAAAAATCTCGCGGAATATGCCCAAATAGCCTCGCTGTATCCGGCTTCGCTGAAGGCGATATACACGGCAGGGGAGCAGTTGCGGCTGGATGCTGATATCAGGACTTTATTGCGTAACACCGGTGCGGTACTATATAACCACTACGGCCCTACGGAGGTGCATGTGGGTACTTCCTATCTGGTGGAGGACCGTGATTTTGATACCCGTTTCCTGCCACCGGTAGGTAAACCGATCTGCAATGCCAGTATTTATATTCTCGATACCAACGGTGAACTGTGCGGAAAAGGAGTGCAGGGAGAGATATGTATAGGAGGAGCGCAGGTAGCCAAAGGGTTCCTGAACAAACCGGAACTGACGGCACAGAAATTCCTGCCGGATCCTTTCAGCAAAGTGCCGGGCGGCCGCTACTATAGAACCGGAGATATAGGCCGCTGGCTGCCGGATGGCAATATTGAATACCTGGGCCGTCTGGATGACCAGGTAAAAATCCGCGGTTATCGCATTGAACTGGGCGAGGTGGAAAGCATCCTGCAACAGTGTCCGCTGGTGCAAAAATCCGTCGTGCTGGCGAAGTCTGACAGTAACGGCATGAAACGCCTCGTTGGGTATGTGGTACCGGAAACCACTTTTGACCGGGACGAAATCATGGCATTCCTGAAAGGCAGGTTGCCTGAATACATGGTTCCATCCATACTCATTGAGATGGAATCCATGCCGCTGACCATCAACGGTAAAGTGAATAAACGGGCTTTGCCTGATCCTGCCGCCGATGAACTGCTGGGTGGAAAGTATGCCGCACCACGAAATGAGATGGAACAGGCCCTCGTGAATATATGGCAGGAATTGCTGGCGGTACAACGGGTAGGTATATACGATGATTTCTTTGAGTTGGGTGGACACTCATTACTGGTCGTACGGGTGGTATGGACCATCAGAAAAGTATTGCAGGTAGAAATAACCAACCGGGAGATCTTTGCTTATCCTACCGTGGCGGCCCTCGCTGCCGTGCTGGAAGAAAGACGAAAATGGCAACGTAGCACAGGTAGTGGCGCGGCTTCAGACGCGAAGGCCAGCCAGCATATTGTATTGATGAACAAAGGTCCGCAGGAATACCCTGTTTTCCTGTTCCCCGGTGCTATCGGCCTCTGCGACGCCTACGAACAGCTGGCAGCTGCACTCAATGATACCTGCGCCGTATATGGCTTGTATATGCAGGGCATCTTTGAAGGTGAAACGCCATTAGACAACTTCGCCGATATAGCCGCGCAGAATATCACCTGGATGAAACAGGTGCAGCCGGAAGGTCCCTACCGGTTCATGGGACACTCTTTCGGTGGCTACATCGTTCATGAAATGGCCCGTCAGCTGGAAGCGCAGGGAGAACAGGTAACGCTCGCGGCTATACTGGATACTACGGCCGAGGTGAGACGACAGGTACATCAACAGGAACTGATCGGCGGAGAAGTATTTGAATCACTGGTCTGGATATTTGAACAATACAATATCATCTCCGTACCGCATCCGGAATGGGTAGCCCAGTTGGGTAAAGCGCTGGAAACAGTAGACCCCAAAGAGGTAATTCCTTTTGTGCTGGAATTCATTAAGGATAAGATGAGTAATGATTATATAGAATTTGTGTTAAGACTTACGGATGTACATCGTTATAATTTATCCATGGATTATACCGTCACTGAAAAAGTCCATACGCCGCTGACAGTTGTCAAGGCTGCCGCTAACCAGTGGAGTGGAGCAGATGAACATTTGGGATGGTCTGCCTATGGAACACAGGTAACCGGAACTACCGTTCCTGGACACCACGGTTCCATGATTGAAGGTGAAAACGTCCTGGTGCTGGCAGCCTACCTGAAGGAAAAATTAAGCTGAAACCCTTTTATATCATCAATCTTAATCCATGACCGCAATCAATCATCATAAAAAAGACATCTCCCGGTCGCTGCAGCTGTTTAAATACCTGCAGCCGTATTGGGCTACCATCGCAGCGGGGCTGTTATGTCTGGTCATTTCAAGTCTGGCCGGACTGGCATTCCCCGAGATGCTCGGCCGGTTAATCGATGCCAGCAAGCAGGATAATATGCGGGCTATCCATATAACAGGACTCGTATTGATAGGACTGTTGACAGTTCAGTCTGCCGCCTCCTTTTTCAGGACAGTACTTTTTGTCAAGGCGGCGGAAAAGGCGCTGGCCTCTTTGCGGCAAACGATTTACAATCACCTGATTCAGCTGCCGATGCATTTTTTTCTTACCCGGCGGGTAGGGGAGCTTAACAGCAGGATATCTTCAGATGTCATGCTGTTGCAGGAAACTTTTACGACCACGCTGGCGGAATTTATCCGCCAGCTGCTGACCATCGTCGGCGGGCTTGTCTTCCTGATGCTTACTTCTATCAACCTCACCATCTTCATGCTGGCTATATTGCCGGTCATGGTGATCGTCGCCGTTGTTTTCGGGCGTTCTATCCGGCATTTCTCCCAAAAGGTACAGGACCAGGTGGCCTCTTCCAGTACCGTTGTGGAAGAAACCTTACAGGGAATCTTCAGTGTGAAAGCTTTTGCGAATGAATTCAGGGAGATGAAACGGTACCGGGAAAGGACGGATGAAGCAGCCAATATCGGCATTCAAAACGGGAAATACCGGGCGGCTCTGTCGTCTTTTATCATCATGGGTATTTTCGGCGCACTGGTGGCGGTTATCTGGAGAGGGGCCGTTATCGGGCTGGATACCGGCAAACTTTTCTCCTTTGTGTTGTATTCTGTTTTCATAGGCAGTTCTATCGGCAGCCTGACAGAAATATATGCTTCCCTGCAAAAAAGTATCGGTGCTACCGAAAATCTTTTTGCCATCCTGGATGAACCGGCGGAGCCACTATCGCCTGTTACTGCTATTGCCCCGGAAGATGCCCTGCACGGAAATATCCGGTTCAGTAACGTGTCCTTTAGTTATCCCGGCAGGGAAAGTCTGCCGGTGCTGCGGAAGATATCCTTTCAGGTGAGGGCAAATCAGACAATAGCGCTGGTAGGCCCCAGCGGAGCCGGTAAGAGTACGATCGTCTCCTTACTGTTACGCCTGTACGATACTACCGGCGGTCATATCAGCTTTGATAACAAGGATATTCATCAGTTTCCTTTGTCGGCGCTGCGTTCCCAAATGGCTACCGTACCGCAGGATGTGTTTCTGTTTGGCGGCACCATCCTGGAGAATATAGCCTATGGCAGGGAAGACGCTACAGAAGAGGAAATCATCGAGGCTGCGCAGAAAGCCAATGCCTGGGAGTTTATAGAACGCCTCCCGCTGGGCCTGAACACCATCGTTGGCGAAAGGGGGATGCAACTCTCCGGTGGTCAGCGTCAGCGTATCGCCATTGCCCGGGCCGTATTAAAACAACCGCGTATCCTCATCCTGGATGAGGCCACTTCTGCGCTGGACGCGGAGTCTGAAAAACTGGTACAGGATGCGCTGAATAAATTAATGGAAGGCCGCACCTCGATTGTGATAGCACACCGGCTGGCTACTATCCGGCAGGCCGATAAAATCATCGTCATCGATAAGGGTAGTATTGTAGAAGAGGGTACACATCATGAACTCGTCAATATCGATGAAGGTTTGTACCGGAATTTGTGTGAGATGCAGTTCACGCAATAATCATATTTCCCTCAACTTATTTCCATTAACGCCATAATTGAAGAACCACTGATTAATTCACTTAAAAATTTGTTTACCTTAAATTTTATTCATGAAAATCTCCAACTTATTGGCAGCCGTTGTCCTCGTGGCTGTCGTAGTTTCCTGTAACAGACAGGAAACGGTTTTGAATCCTGGCGGCGCCCAGGAAAACCCGAAAGAAGTAATGCCAAAATCTGCTATCAATGCATTGGTGAATGAACAACTTCGTCAAAATAGCCGTTTCAACTGGAAAATGGTAAACGATAACGCACTGTGGAGCGCCCTGGTACAGGGGGATAGTATTTTGGCTGTTGGTTACCAGGCTGCCGGTACAGGCAACCTGGATGCCATCATCGATAAAATAGACATCCACAGCGATGCGTGGACAGCCGCGAGACAAAATGTTTTAAACCTGATCCTCGAAAATGAAAAGGTTACTGGTGCAGCGGTAAAATCCCTCATTACCTATGAGGCTTCCAAACTGCCCGTGTTTTATGTAAAAGCCAGCCACCTCGCTACCGTAAAGGCACTGCGTGCGTCCGGACTGGTACGTTATGCGGAGCCTTCCAGCTACGCCAAATACATGTATGACGCCGAGTCGCCGAAAGGCCGCTCAGGTGCGTCTACAGAATCCGATCTGTTTACTTTCGGCTGTGATGCTAATCTGCCTAAATCCCTGGTAGCAGGGGTGGATTATATCAATATCACACCGGCTGCCAAACAGTCCTGGAACTATGCACTGCAGAGCATTCCGCAGGCATGGACCCAATCTACCGGCGCCAATGTAAAGGTGATGCTGATTGATACAGGTGTTAGCCCTGACCAGGCTAACCTGGGCAGCGCTTTTAACCAGGGTGTTTCCAGCGGTAGAACCATAGAAAAAATTGCCACCTATCCTGGTGGAACACCCGCAGATGTATGCGGACACGGTACCAAAATGGCCGGCGTTATCGCTGCGCCCAGAGGCGTAAGCGGCAGCAGTGCCGGTATTGCCTACAACTGTAACCTGATCACGGTACACGCTGCAGATAATGTGGTGATCGCTTCTTCTGAATCAACACAGGGTATTTCAGATGCTTATGTGTTGGGTGGTGATAATGCTTCTGTGAAAATCATCAGCATGAGCATGGGTACCATCTTTGAAGCCGGTCAGATTACGGATGCGGTGAACTATGCCAGCAACAAAGGCAAACTGTTATTCTGCGCTGCCGGTACGACCAATTCCTTCTTTGGGCCGTTGCTGGGCGTAATTTATCCGGCTTATCTGCCTTCTGTGCTGGCGGTGACAGGTGTTACAGAAACGCCTAATACTGCTTGTGAAGACTGCCATAGCGGTACACAGGTAGCCTTTACCGTTATCATGGAAAAAAATGGTACTAAAAGAAATCCGCTGACGACTGCTGCTACCGGTAACGACCCCAATACAGTAGGTGGTTCTTCCGTGGCAACAGCGAGTGCGGCAGGTATTGCGGCACTGGTATGGAGTAAATATCCCAGCTATCCGAAAGACAGTATCGTAGCGAGATTAAAACGTGCTTCCAGCAATTATCCCGGCAGGGATCCTAAATTTGGATGGGGCTACGTAAATGTTGCCACCGCTGTTGGTAACTAGTCATTGGTTCGTGATTATTGGTTGATGGAAAAAAACAAAACGGGTGTCTCCACAAGGAGACACCCGTTTTGTTTTGATAATGGTGTTATTTGTTGAACAGGTCTGCTCTGATACCCAATGTAAAATTACCGGAGAGATAGTTACTCAGGCCCGCTGTCTGGGAAGAGTAGCTGAGCAGGATACCCACCGTACGGGCGATCTCGTAACCGGCGCCCACTGTGAAGTTCCCGGAGGTATGGTACATACCGTACAGGTTTGCCTGGTTATCAAGAAAGGCGATATTAGCCCCCATGTCTACGATATTATCAAAGCCCCGCACACCACGGAAACATACCTTGGGTTCGATGGAAGTGAGCTGTGAGCCGATGGCGATTTTGTAACCGGCAGCCGTATAAAATGTAGCGCTGTTGACCTGGGTTTTGTTATCCGATTTAAAGTAACCGACCATATTGGGCAAAGCTGCCTGGAGGTTCCATCCGTTACCCGTATAGGCGATACCGAAGTCTCCATCGAAGTAATTATCCCGACGGTTAAAACGGCCGATAGAAGGGTCGGTGGCATCGCCATTAACGCCTTTCCGGTCGATGTATTCCGTACGGAAACCAACCGACAGCCCGAAGTGGAGCTGTTGCGTACCAGCTGCCGTAAGGGGCAAATGGTACGCATAGGTAGCAGCTACGCGGGTGTTGGAAAGCAGGCCGGCTTTGTCATTATAAAAAGACATACCTACGCCCACTCTTTTACCGGCGGCGTAATCGGCGGTAACGGCCATGGTAACCGGTACGCCGGGATCATCCCTGAACTGCTTTCTGTAAGCGGCATTGAGGTGAAGCCCGGTGTCAATCCCTGCAAAAGCGGGGTTGCCCAGGTACTGATTTTGAAAATATTGTGGTCCCAGCGGGTCCACCTGAGAAGTGGTGGCGTTACCCCACTGTTGCGCTTTTACACTTTGTGTTCCTGCCAGTAGCAGGAGTATATAAAATACCTTTTTCATCCTGATTAGAATTTATCTCTGATGATGGTAATAAAGCCTTTCACCTTAGGTAAACCAGGGCCGAAGTCGAGTATATAGTAATACGTGCCCTCCTCCAGTGGCCTGCCATTTAATGTCGCGTCCCATTCGTTCTGATAGCTGCGTTTCGTATAGATCATGCGTCCGCTGCGATCAAAAATCTTCAGTTCATTATTGGGATAACTGTCGATGTTTTTAATCACGAAACGATCGTTGATACCGTCTCCATTGGGTGACATGATGTTGGTAGCGTCGACTTTGTAGTCGTCTTTCACCTCGATGGTGATGGACTGTTGCGCCGTACATCCGGCAGCGTTAGCGGCGGTAACGGTGTACACTACTTTCTGCTGTGGTCTTACCGTAGCAACAGGGGTATGTTCCCCACTGATGATACTGGCGGGCATATCCGCCGTCCAGGTGTAGGTGGTACCACCGGTGGCGGTGAGTAATACCGTTTCACCTTTTGATACCAGTACGCCTTTATTGCTGGTAATAACCGGTGCAGAGAGACTGGTTACGGAGATATCGAATGTTTGCTGCACCTGGTCTGTACCGCCGTTGGCGGTGCCGCCATTGTCTTTCACGGTAACAGTAACCGTAGCGGTGCCGTTGGCGCCAGGCGCGAATTTGAAACCCAGGGTATTACCTGTCAGCGCAAAAGAAGAGAACAGCGCATTGTTGGTGTTGGTCGCTGTAACTGTTACCGTCTGTGCTGTTTCAGGGCCGGCGGTCACATTGGTCAGCGGGATAGCTATTTCGTTGGCGGTGGCGCAATAGGTAACCGGGCTGATGGCATCCAATGTGGGCGCTTCGTTTACATCGGTAATGCTGATTACAAAGGTTTTCTCCAGGAACTCACCATTTTGTGCGGTAGAACGTACCCGGATGTTATAGCTGGATTTTGCTTCATAGTTAAATGCCTGGCTGGCTAATACCTGTGTACCCGCGATCGTGAAAGCGTTATTGTCTTCACTACCGGCACCGGCTGTCAGCGTATAGGTGAAGGTGGCACCCGGTTCATCGGAAGTGGAAGACAGGGAACCTGCAACATCGCCGGCTGCGCCGTTTTCAGTCAGTGTGTTTGCTGCGAAACTGATGCTGGTCGGTGGTTCTGGCAGGTTATTAAGGTTGATGACCACGTTTTCGGTCGCGCTGGTGTTGGCACCATCGCTCACATTCACGCGGATGATGAAAGTGGTATTCTTTTCATAATCCAGGTCGCCGGCATCATTTACCGTGATCACGCCGGTAGCGGGATTGATGGCGAATGCAGGGTTGGCGTCACCGTCAGGGTTTACATTGTCCACGATGCTCCATTGCTGAAGAGTACCTGTAGATCCGGGATCGGAGCCTGTTACGGCGCCTACCACAGTACCGGCAGCGCTATTCTCATTCACGCTGAAGGACTGGCCGGGCGTAACCACAGGTGGTACAGCGTCTACCAGTACCGCACTGGTGTTGCCAATGCCGTTGAGTGTAAGGACTGCGTTATTGGTAGCGGCATCTTTAATAGTAGCCGTTCCCAGGGTGATGTTGCCCGGGATGGTGATACCATCTCTATCCAGGTCGCCTGCTGCTACAGTATAACTAAAGGTGAGGTCACTGGTACCTGTACCACCGTTGTAGGTAAATGCCCTGGTAGCAGCGCCTATAGTGGTATTAATGACAGGTGAACCGGTTACCAGTACTGGTTTGTTATAGTGGACAGTCAGCGTGAGTATTTCACCTGCGGTATAAATCTTAGCAACCGGAACGGCTACACTGGTGACTACCGGTATTACGGCATCCACGAGTACGGCGCTGGTGTTGCCAACATTGTTGAGCGTAAGTGGCAGTGCATTACCTGCTGCGTCTGTGATGTTGCCACCGTTGAAGGAAAGACCTGTTATTTCGATGCCATCCATATCAAGGTCGTCGTCCATAATGGTGTACGCGAAGTTGAGCTGGTTGGTGCCACCACCACCGGTGTAGGCGGCATTAACGATAGCATTGCCTATTTTCAGTAAGAGTATAGGCGTTGCCGTTACAGTTACATTTTCAGAGATATTGACAGAGAAGTTCAATACCTGGCCGCTAATATAGGTTTTGACGGCAGGAACGTTGACGGATGTTACCGTAGGAATAACAGCATCTACTTTCACATTGGCGGTGCTACCAACACCACGGAGTGATGGGTCAGCACGGTTGGCAGCGGCATCGTGGATGAAGCCGGTGCCCGGTAAAATGAGAAAGTCGACGGCTATACCGTCGTAGTCCTCGTCGCCATTGACGGTGGTATAGCTGAAGGTGAGATCAGCAGTACCGCTGCCGCCGCTATAGACGACGGCTCTGTTGATGGCGCCTATCGTTATAAGAAAGTAAGGTGTACCGGTTACCAGTACCGGTTCGGAAAAGTGAACGGTGAAGATGAGCGCTTCGCCTGCTTTGTAAGTCTTGCTGGCCGGAACGTCTACGCTGATAACTCCGGGGCTGACAGCATCCACTTTTACGTCGGTCGTTATCCCTACGTTGTTGAGCGTGAGTACCAGGTTATTACCTGCTGCATCTTTGATGGTGCCGTTATTCAATGTCAGGGCTACTACATCGATGCCATCTGTATCGAGATCACCCGTGCCGGCAAGATAGCTGAATGTGAGAGCACTGGTGCCGGTTCCACCGATGAATACTGCATCAACATTCCTACTGCCGATTTTCAAAGTAAGTCTGGGTTGCCCTATTACGATTACATTTTCATCCGTATTTACGGTGAAGTTTAATGCCTGACCTGATACGTAGGTAGCGTTGGGGGGAACGGTCACACTGGTCACTGTTGGAGCTGCCGCATCTACTTTTACGTTGATGGCAGGCGCTACGTTGTTAAGGGTGAGGTCCAGATCATTACCCGCTCCATCTTTGATGACACTGCTGTTGAGTGCCAGTGCTATCACCTGGATGCCGTCGCTATCCAGGTCACCTGGTACTACGGTATAACTAAAGACAAGCACATTAGCGCCATTGCCGCTTAAAAGATTAGCGTTGACGTTCTTGTCGCCAATTTTGAGGGTGAGCGTTGGACTACCCGCAATGGCTACTATTTCAGAAGTAGTGATCCTGAAGGTTAATACTTCACCCGCTACATATGTTTTGTTGCCAGGAACAGCTACGCCCAATACAGTGGGTATGATACCATCGACGATGATGGCTTTGTTGGCGCCCAGTGAACCGGCGGTGCCAGGCGCAGGCAGCGTAAGCTGTGCGTCGAAGCCTGAAGCGCTCTTAATAGCGCCACCATTCAGGGAGAGTGCGGTGGTTGAAATATAATCCAGATCGCTTGACTGATCTCCTGGCTGCACGGTGTATCTGAAAGTGATGGTATTGGTGCCGGTGCCACTTACATAATTAATGGTACGATCAGTAGCGCCCGTTTCCAACGTGAGTTGTGGTGTGCCGGTAACCGTTACTGGTATATGGAAGGTTACCTGGATATCAATGTTGTCGCCTGGTTTATAGAAACCGTTGGGGGCGTTGGAAGTTACATTGGTGAGTATCGGGAAGGTGGGATTCACGTTGATATTAATCACCTTTGTATCTTCCAGTGCACCACCTGTACCGGTATTACCCTGGTCATCGGCCACTACGGTGATGGTAGCTGCGCCATAATAGTTGCCATTGGGTCTATAGGTCAGCGTTGACAAAGCAGCGTTGACATTAGCAGGGGTACCTTCTATTTCCATGGAGGTTACATTGGTACCCGGCCCACCGGAAACAAAGGTAATACCTCCTAATGGGGTCAATGTCATCGTACCATTGGTAGCCGTCAGTTTCACGCGCATGGGAGCGCTGATGTTGTCTACGTCGCTGGTGCTGATGTTGTTGGGTATATTAAATACCAGGGTGCTGTTCATATCCACGCTGATAGTAGCAGGAGCGGAGATGACCGGCGCATCGTTTACCGGGGTGATAATGATATTAAACGTTGAACCGCTTATCATATAACCACCTGTACCTGTATTACCATTGTCGTTATAGCTCACGTTGCAGGTAACAGTACCTGTGCTGTTGAGTGCTGTAGTGTAGAACACAAGGCCGCCAGCGCAGAAGGCATTGATATCAGTGATGGTGCCGGACAGCGTAGCTGCGCTGGTACCGCTGCCGCTGACACTTACGCCACCAGCATCTGTAGCGCTGATGGTACCGGAGCCGTTGGGTACGGATATGGTCACCGCTACGATGCCATTGCCGGCATCCGCATCTGCAAAGGCCAGCGGAGTGATAGCGGTGGGTTCATCTTCCCGTACCGTAAATGGAGAAACCGGGACAATGGGTGCTGCACCAGCATCGTTTACGGCGAGGATGTGTAATACGATAGTGGCGTTGGCCGCTTTGGCGCCTTCAGAGCCTTCAGCGCCGGTGTTGCCCAGATCGTTCAGTTCAACGTCCAGGTTTATATCGCCGTTGAGATTCAGGAAGGGTGAATAGGTAAGATTGTTACCTGCAATATAACTATTGATATCCGCCAGCTTACCCGTCAGGCTGACGGAGTTCGGCGCCGTACCTACTGAGACGGTGCCTGAAACCGCTGCATTGAGCGTGCCTGTACCGGCGGGCAGTTTGAAGGTAAGTCGTACGTCATTGGGGTCCGCATCTACGTCCGCTACGGTGATGCCCCTGATGATGGTCGTTACGTCTTCTGTTACGTCGATTGATGTGGGGACAGACAGGGTGGGTGCATCATTAACAGCGGCAAACCTCAGCGTTTGGGTAATCTGCGCGCTTTCGCTGCTGGCATCTCCACTGGTACCCGGGTCTATACCGGTGTTGCCCTGGTCGTTGACGTTGATCGTTAAGCCTACGTCTGCCGTGTTGTTGGCAGCCGGCGTGTATACCAGGTTTCCTGTGCTGATATAGGTATTGACGTCTGTGATGCTGCCTACCATTACCAGTGTGGCGGTACCTTTACCCGTTACCGTTACACCACCTCCGCTTTCACCTGCAATGGTACCGGAAGGAACGGAGTACGTGACTTTTACGGGCGCGCTGCCGGCATCCACATCGGCGAAAGTGACGCCGGATAATGTCAGCGGCTGATCTTCCGTACCAACGAGGCTGGCGGTGTAGGTAATGCTCGGCGCATCGTTTACAGCGGTATAATTCACCGTAATGGTTTTGGTATCTGTAAGGTGGGTGCCGGCACCGTTACCGCCATTATCGTCAAAGGTGACTGTGACGGTAGCCGCACCGTTATAATTGAGTTGCGGAAGTAATGTGATTTTATTCCCGAAGGTACTCTTGCCGGCATACTGATTAAGTTCAAACAATTTGCCACTTAACACCAGGGTATTCGTATTGTTACCGGATACAATAGTAACAGGCAACGTCGGATACGAGGCAGCAGCAGAGAAGGTACCATGATCTGTTTTGAGTGTCAGAATGCCATCGGTATTCGCGATATCAATATCTGCCAGCGTGATATTGTTAATAAAGATCGGCTTATCCTCATTCACGCCGAGCGGGTTTGTATTGATGGTGACCGTTGGGGCATCGTTGACCGGTAAGAAGTTGATGGTGAGATCAACCGGAGATGTTGACAGGATACCGCCCGAGCCGGTATGGCCATTATCCTTTAATACCCCCTTGATTACTGCCAGGCTGGTGTAGTTTGGCGCAGGGGTAAAGGTTATTTTATTACCTGCAATAAAGGTATTCAGCGCTGTAATGGAACCAGTCAGTGTCAATGCAGTGGTGTTACTACCGGTTACGACTACGTTACCACCGTCGACGGCAGTAAACTTACCTGAAGCGGTGTTGGTGAGGGTCAGTGTTTCATCACCGCCATCATTGTCCACATCCCTGGCTATATAGGTATTAATGAAGAGGGGTACATCTTCGGTGCCCGTCAGTACGCTGGGATTGGAGCTGAGTGCAGGGGGATCGTTGACCGCAGCAACGTTGACAGTAAGATTTTTTGTATCGGGAGTGGAAGCTCCGCCTGTAGCGCCATTATCACTCAGAGTCAGTTGTACGGTCTGGCTGCCGTTAAAGTCGATTGGCGCTCTGTAGGTGATCGCGTCAGGCTGGCTCAGCCAGTTATTAATAGCGCTTGTCGAACCTGTAATAGCCAGTGATTTGGTGTTGTTGCCGGTTATTGTGCTGATACCGCTGCCGGTAGGAATGGTTGTTTGGAGAAAGCCTGCTGTTACATCAAAACTGATGGTGAGGTCACTGGGGCCGTTGTCCTCGTCGTTTACGGTAAAGGTACCTGCACCGGTTAGCGATATCTGGCTGTCCTCGTCGCCACTACGGGTGGATGATGAGAAGGTGATGACCGGTGAGTCATTGACTGCTGCAACAGTTATAGTTACGACGGAAGGAACACTGGTGCCACCATCGCCATCTGCTGCCGTGAACTGTATAAGACGCATGGGACTCGTTCTGGTGGGATCATCGGAGGAAGAACTGTAGGCAATGGTCGTGATGATCTCTGCAGCAATAGCCGGTGTAACAAAAGTTGAGTTGAAAGTGATCACCAAATCCTGACCTGCCGTTCCGCCGGAGATGACGCCAATGGGAGCGTTGTTATAGTTAAGCGTGCTGCCACTCACTGATATGCGACTGGTATTTTGTACAGATAGGATGTCACCGGTTGTATAACCATTGGCAATGCTAACAGAGATGCTGCCACCTTCAAAGTTAGGAGAGTCAGCATCAATGACCTGTGCATTGCCGGCTAAATCCAGGTGTACAGGGGCTGCCTGTTCTGTGTAGGAAACCATGTCGCCACCGAGGTTAGCAATGATAGGTCCTACGTTGAGCGGCGCCTGGAGGTGGAGCGTAGTATGATCGCTCATACCCCTGTGATGCATTGCCTTAATACTGTTATAGCTGAAATCGCCAAGAGCGGTTGACATAACGGAGAGTACGTTCGCACTACCAGTCTGCGCCATCAGGCATTGAGAAAAGCCTGTAATCACTAATAACAACAAGTAATGGCGGTACACCTGGACAATACGCCGCATGTCCCAACGGTATTTGGGTTTAATGTAAAATTCCTCCATAAATATATTTATGCGTTACTGACTGTTGTTTATGCATGGATAAAGGATATATAACAATAAAGGTAGGACTACCGATGAGGATAGGTAATCAGTGGTAGTGTTGAAAAAAGTGTGTTCGAACGAGGGTCTTCTATATAGATATGAATAAGATTTTGGTAATTAGGTATTGGTCCGACCCGTCTTCTTGTACGTATAAGGTGGCAGCAAATTCTATTGGGCCGATACTGTAATCGGGTACTAAGATAGAGATATTTTTAATTATTCAATGGTCCCCGGGAAAAACCCCGTATGACATACCCTGTCGGATATACGAAAAGACAGGGATTATTTCTTTTACTAGATAAGAATAGTGGTTTCTTTATTGTTCTCTAAATAACAAGCCAATAATAAGTTGGCCGCGCTCGGCTATCAACGCCTTGAAATTCTTGTCAGATAACTGGAATAGCTTTTGGTAAAGGGGAGCCATGATTAAGGGATACGACAAAAGAGAAAATAAGTTCATCAGGAAATGAACAGGGTTCATTTGTTCAATGGTTCCTTTCTTCATTTCATCCGCAGCTTCTTTTAAATAGGACTTTACAGGACCTGATTCGATGTTGTTGATCAGTTGTTTGCCGAGTGTATTGATCTCCGTTACCAAAAAGGTTTCCTGATAGGGAAAGGCCATCATATCTTTGAGAAAAACCGCAATAATATTTTCCGTTTTGGCTTTAAAAGGTAGGTCGGCAGTCATACATTCGGCCAGGCGCCGGCTCAGGTCCTGCATGGCATCCTGGAATATAGCGGCTATCAACAGGTCTCTCGAACGGAAATAATAATGAAGGGCGGTTCTGTTAACCCCGGCGGCATCGGCTATTTCCTGCGTTGTGGCATGCAGTTTCCCTTCTGCGAAAAGTAAACGTTTAGCCGTGTCTTTTATAAGCTGTTCGGTCCCTGTATTTTTTAAAGGCATATGTGTTAAGTTAAACTGATACGATAATCAATCCCGATTTCATCGATAAAATAATCGTCATGCGAAATCACCAGCAAGGTACCCCGGAAATTTTTTACAGCCAGGGTCAGCACTTCCAGGCTCTTAATGTCAAGGTTATTGGTGGGTTCATCCAGGATCAGTAAATCCGGCGCCTGGTTACTCACCAACAAACAAGCCAGCGATAATTTCATGCGCTCTCCGCCACTTAACCCGGCACATCTTTTATCGAAATCCGCCGGGGTAAACTGGCAACGAACCAAGATTTCTTTTAATTCCTGCTCGTCCAGCCCGCGTTTATTGTATTCCTCAATTTGTTCATAAACACTGCGTTTCGGGTTTATCATGGAATAGTCCTGGTCAAGATAAAAGTACGAAAATGCAGCACTATGATAACTGCCTTCAACGGGCGGCAGCTCCCGTGTGATAATTTTGAGCAAGGTGGTTTTTCCGCTGCCATTCTCACCCTGGATTTGTACCCGCTCACCGGATTTAAGTTGGAAGCTAAGATTATTCCATAAGAGGCGATCACTGTACTTAAAGTTAATATTAGCCATATCAATCAGTAAACTTCCCGGATTCGGTTCGGGGTTTGTGATATCAATTTTAAGCACTTCGTACTCCTGGATTTGTGCTTTAGTCTCTTCCATATTATGCAGTAATGAGGCTATCTTTTCTTCGTGTGCGTTCAACATCCTCGCGGTACTGCGTTCTGCCTTGTTTTTTAAGCCACCGGCGATAATACGGGGTATGGATCCGCTCATGGCTGCCGACCTGGATTCCTGCTGTGCCCGATGGCCGGCCATATCGGAGGCTTTTTTCTCAGATATCTTTAACGTTTTGGATTGTTCGTTTAGCCGGGCGCGTAAGGCGCTGACTTGCTCTTGTTTTTTCTGCTGATAAAAGTCGAAATTTCCCCCAAATGTTTCTATTCCCTTTTCACTCAGCTCCAGCGTTTTGTTCATGAGATTCAACAAGGTCCTGTCATGACTCACGATCAGCATAGTGGATTTTTTTTGCCGGATCATTGCATACAGTTTCATCCTGGTTTTGATGTCCAGATGATTGGAAGGCTCATCCAGCAAAATAAGATCGGGGCTGTTCATATCCATGGCCGCAAGAAAAACTTTCGTTTTCTGACCGCCGCTTAAGCTCCCCAGCAACCGGTTTTCATCTATCTTACCCAGGTCCCATTTCTCCAGTACCTGCTTAACTTTGTTTTCGATTTCCCAGTCATCATCCAGGGCTGTAAAGTGCAGGGCATCCGTATCTCCGTTCAGAATAGCCTGCAATGCACGAAGCTTTTTGTCTGCGCCCAATACCTGGGCAACAGAGCAGCCGTCATACTCACCCAGATGCTGGGGTACATACCAGGGTATCTCCGAATGGATAATTTCCCCCGATGTTAATTCCAGTTGCCGGGAAAGGAGACGGAGCAGCGTTGATTTACCAGCGCCGTTTATGCCTACCAGTGCGGCCTTTTCTCCGTCGTTTAGAATAAAGTTCAGGTCATGGAATAGCTCCGTATTATCCGGATGAACATAATGCAGTGATTTTATAATTAAGCCCACGGGATTCCTTGATTTTAAGTAAACAAAGATGGTATTAATTATTTTTTTTTGTTAGACAAAATTGTCAAATTAAAATAATGGTTTTAATATATTGACAATTAGTTTATTATGAATTTTTAAATAACTGTATGTAAATGTTTTGCCACCCTGGAACGAGCAGGTTATCAGTTTAACGCCGGGGTTGTTTTCTTTTGGTTGAACCGCGGATATACGAAAAAATAAGGAAGGTTGGTGTTCAAAAACGGAAAAAAGTTTGAGGAGATGATCTGCCAGCGATCATCTCCTCAAACACAACAATATTATAAATTGATCACTACGCCCAGGTTAGCGACGGTTCCGGTGCCTTTAACGTAATAGCGCCCTTCTGTGGTTGCTCCGCGGACTTCGGAATGGGTAGGGTAATAGTTGGCGTTAAAGAGGTTATTGATGGCAAAGGTCAATGTTACATAACGGAATCGATAGGCGGTATACATATCAAACAGGGTATAACCGGAGACGGGATATTTCCCGTAATTCCATACCGCCTGGGGGAATACATCGCGGCTGCCGATTTTTGTCATCTGAACGGAAAAGTCCCATTGAGGAGTGAGTTTGACGTTGATATTTCCGCCGATTTTAACAGGTGAAATGGTCGAGTTGTCTACTTTCCCATCATAGGAGCCGTCGTTTTTGGTATCTTCTTTTCCATCCATATAACCCAGTATCCCACCCAGGCTTAGCCAATCGGCGGCCTTGTATCCCAGTACCGCTTCTATTCCGTATATGCGTTGCGGTAACTGAACAAGGTCGAAGTTCCCCGGTGTGATTTCCTTGAAGGTGGCTCCTTTTTTACTGGTGCTGTAATAGCCGGTTACCTCGTAATGGAATCGCTGTATATCTCCATTGACCCCCAGCTCAAAATTGTTCACTTTCACAGGCGCAACATTAATGGCATTTAATGAAACCCCGTTCCTCAGCACCAGTCCGATATCTCCAATAGAAAAGCCCTGGGAGAAGCTGGCAAATGGCTGAATAGCGGAGAACTGATTATATCGCAGGCCGGTATTGAACACCAAAGCATTATAGGTATTGGTAGCACCTGGGATAAGCTGGTTGCCTTTGGTAAAGTCGCTGACTTTAAACAACAGGTTCTCATAACGCGCTCCGGCTTTGAATATCCAGTGTTTAGCCAATATGAATTTGGATTGCAGGTAAGGCGCTATGCTGTTCATATTCATATCGGGGGTGACCAGCTTATCTGCCATATCTTTCTGTATGGTATGGTCTTTCAGGAAGTCGATACCGTAAATCAATTGCACACTGTTGCTGGCTGGTAATGCAAAAGGAGTGGAGAAATTGAATCGTCCGCCCCGGTGATCGGAATATATTTGATTATAAGCTTCAAATACGGAGTTGATATCGTTGTAATACACCGCAACGTTGGCGGCTGTTTTACCATAGGTCCCCGTATATTTTACATTCAGGGTCTTATTATAGGGAGTACCTCCCAGGATATTGGTGTCACCCCTGACACCGATGGCCGGAGAAACACCGAAGTTGCCTTTGGTGCCAATGTATTTGCTGTCCTGGATGCTATTGTAATAATTCCCCATTACTTCAATACGATGACGGGCAGAGAAATCATATCCGAGTTTTACGAGGGCATTATAGGTCTTCGTTTCTCCCAGTCCGTAAAAAGGACTGACTACCACACCGTCAGAAGACCTTACCACACCGGAATGTGCCATTTTGCCCTGAACGACGTAGTCAAATTTCCCTGTGCCTCCCTTGAATACCTGCGAGAGATTGTAGCCGTAAGTTTCATCGGCTTTGATAAGATTCAGGCTATTATTGAAGTAGGTAGAAGAGCTGAAGGGAACGTTTTTCTCCGGCTTGATGGTAATATAGTTGATGATGCCGCCGGCGCCGCCATTGCCATACATGGAAGAAGCGCCGTTGATAACTTCAATATGATCTATGGCGCCGGCATCAATGGTTTTAAGGTCACGCCCGCCATTTCGTAATGGGGTGGATTGCGGAATGCCATCAATGAGTACCAGGAAGTTTCTGCCTCTCAATTTCCCGATAAAGTTATTCTGTCCTTCTTCGCTGGGAGATATTCCGGGTATTTTCTGCATCAGGATATAGGGCAGATTGCTGTTGATTTGCGCCTGTTTAGCCAGTTCCTTCCTCGAAATGAATGTCACGGATGACGGTACTTCGTTGACCTGTTCTGCTACGCGGCTGGCTGTAATGATAACGTCCTTCAGCTGGCTGGTGGTATCGGTAAGACGCTTTGGTCTGGAACTATCCTGTCCGAAAGCATGGGTGGCGACCGTCAATGCTAAAAGCACCGGGATATAGCCTGATCTCATGAAATAAAATTAATGTTACGCTAAAAAGTGACCGGAATATGCCATTATCCCTGTCTGCTTTGTTCTATATGGCCGCAAAGGTAATCGCAATAGGGGAAGGCGGATAATCAAAAGCGGAAAAATACCGGGGAGGTTGGGGTAAGCGCGGCTGTTTTTAATAGTTGGTTGTTTTTCCGAAATTATGATTACTTTAGAGTCATGCAGAACGACCAGATGTGTTGGATGCTTTTTGTTAACTATTTGTTCTGAGTAACCATTTATCAATTATACACTCCCTGCTATGCCGTTGATCATATCCCTGATATCATCGCTGGTAAATTAGCCCGTTTGTGAAATTTGCAGCCCTGTGTGGCTATGCTTTCTTTCTGTTTTTACTGTGGTATATCTATGAAAAAGAAGATTCTTGTTCCCGTCTTTGTTTTGTTGGCTGGTATTGGCCAGCTGAGTGCCCGGCAGACATCTTTGCCAACAGAAGTGGCCCGATTGGAATTTAAGGCACGGCAATCCCTGCCGGTAGCGCCGGAGGCGGCCCAGTTGGGGAAATATGGTAATGTGCCTGTTAGTTTGTTTACCGGTACTCCCCAGATCAGTATCCCGTTGCATGAATTTAAAGGGCAGATGTTGTCTTTGCCGATCTCCCTCAGTTACAATAACGGTGGGTTCAAACCCGGAGAGGTGGCTCCCTGGGTAGGCATGGGCTGGTCGTTGAATGCCGGCGGGGTGATTACCCGCGGGGTAATGGGGAATCCTGACATTAACGAAAACTATTACGATAATGGCCCTCTCGTGTTGCCTCCCAGCTCCGATGTATTTGCCTATCAGGATTTTCTCAAACAGATGAAGATGGAAATCCGGGATCTGCAACCAGATATGTACTATTATAATTTTGCCGGGAAATCCGGGAAATTCATGGTACTACCGGATAAAAGCATTGTGAAAAAAGAACGGGACAACCTGACCATCACCTATAACCATCCAGATGAATTTGTTATCACTGATGAAAATGGCACTACCTATCGTTTTGCCAGCCCGGAACAGACCAGGATGCAGTTAATGGATGATATACAAGAAGAAGCGCCTCCCCGTAGAAGCTATAGTTATAATTCCAGCTGGTATCTTACCAGTATGGTATCTGTTAATAATGTGGAACGTATTGATTTTACCTATGAGTCCACAATAGAAGGTGCTATTTCAGAGGAGATTTCCCAAAACAGGTCTGTCACGCTAAGTATGATTACCACACACAAACGCCCGTCAGGATCAGACTACTCCGAACAGGGAAGTGCTGTCACCACTTCACCGCCTTTCGTTTGGGCCAAACGTAAATTTCTCAAGAGTGTTGTCTACTCCAGGGCCGGAGACAGGGTGGGGAGTGTAGAGCTGGAATCGGTGTCTAACCGTCCGGACTCCAATTTTCCACTGGACAAGCAGCTGAAAAGCATCAAAATCTACGAGGGTAAGCTGCAGAAACAATATAGTCTGGGATATGGGTTCTTTGGGGGGCCTGGCAGCACTTCCTCCCAAAAACGGATGCACCTGGATACGCTGGCACAAGTATTACAGTGGCCAGCCAGTGAAACACCCCCTCCGCCGTATTTGTTTACCTACAACGAGATGGGAAGCCCACCGGAGCGGTCTACAGCTGGGCTGGACCATTGGGGCTTTTATAATGGTTATGGTAACTCCAGCCTGGTACCTGCTATCACTTTCCCCAATGGAAGATCTGTCGGTGATGGCGCGCTCAGAAATCCTAATTTCAGTGGGTCGATTTCAGGAGTATTATCCCGGATTACCTATCCCACTGGCGGCTATACGGAATTTGCCTATGAACAACATGATGCGCTGCTGCAGGACTCCTCTACCCGCGATGTAGGAGGTATCCGTATCCGGGAGATCACCGATTATTCCTATGCCAGCAAAAAAGGAACGGTGAAACGATATGAGTACCAGTTGGAGAACGGCAAAACAAGCGGCAAGAGCGATAATAATTTCCCCCGTTATGATGTTACTACCTCCATGCACCGCTGGCCACCACCTATTGTGATTGGCGGATCAGAAGAGCAGAGTACTGTTAACTATACCGTTTCCGCCAATTCTGTGTACGGAATGGGGGCTGTACAAGGCTCGCATATTGGCTATAGCCGGGTAACAGAATATCAATACGATTTTAATAATTACCAGCCGCTGGGTAAAACAGTGTATCAATATCATATAGGCAGTATTGATCAGTTTGATGATCATGTGGGGAATGGAGATTTGGAAAAAAAATCGGTCTATGACAACAATGACCGGTTATTGAGTGAACTCTCCAATACCTATACGTACCAGATCATAGGTAATGTACCGCAAGTAAGGGTAAAGCTGAAAGCCGCACAGGACAATCTGACCCAATGGTGTAAGAAACAGGATGCCAATGGCATGTTCACTTACGAAGGGAGAGGAGTATGGAAATCCATGGGTGACTGTTTGGAGGTCCGTACTTTTACAAACATCCTGTATTCCGACGGTTATACAATCTGGGCGCAACAGAAACAGCTGGTACAACAGACGGAAAAAACATTCGATCTCATGACGGGCAATTACCTGACCAGCATTCGTAAAATGACCTATGGCAGCGATAAACATACTTTCCCGACACAGATCAATGACTTGACCACCAATAACGAAGAAGTGGTAACCGTGAAAAAATATGCCGGCGATTATATCGGCGTCAATGGCAGCACAGCGGGTATTGCCGCGTTGACCAGCGCTGGTATGTATGGGACAGAGATAGAGAGTATCCAATACCGTCAGCAAACGGATGGTAGTAACAAACGGCTCATCAGTGGATTGTTGACCTATTACGATCAATACCAGCCAGTTAGTACTTTTCGCCTGGAGGCTGCCGGAGCGCCTGATACCTGGGTGACTTCTTCCTGGGGCGGCAACAATCTGGTAACAGACAGCCGGTATAAACCATTGGCCAGTTATAAGTATTCCTTTGGACAGATCGTGGAACAACGCAAAGACAACGATGCGCCGCAAGCCTTCGCCAGGGAGTATCCTGACCGGTATCCTGTGATGGTAGTTAATAATGCACTTTTTGAGGAAATCGCCTACACAGGCTTTGAACAAATGAGCATGTATGGCGGAAACTGGACCAATAGTGGTGGTGTATTTGATTTGAATAGCGGTCATACCGGCAGGTACTCCCTGAAAATTCCGGTTACCGGGTACCTCCAATGCAACCTTGGCGCCAGCGTCACCAAACCGATGGTAGTAAGCTATTGGTCTAAAACCGGACCGTTGACCGTTACACAGGAGGGTACGACTAGTGTACCTTTGTCAACCACTGGTATCACCCGTAATGGCTGGACTTTCTATCTGCATCGAACCTCCGGTATTGCCGGTGTTTTCCGGTTATCCGGTACAGATGCATGGATAGACGATGTGCAGATATACCCGGCGGATGCACAGGCCACAACATATACCTATGAGCCCGGCGTGGGCATTAGCAGCAGTACCACTCCGGACAACATTACCACCTGCTACGAGTATGATGCGTTGAATAGGTTGCTGAATGTCAGGGATGATAAGGGGAATATTGTACAGAACTACACTTATAACTATGGACCGGGAACACCGATGACGCCTGCTGCACAGACGTTGTTTTACAATGCGGAGGTCTCCAGGGGATTTGTTAAAAATGATTGTACGCTAGGAGAACCAACTACCGTAAACTATAGGGTGAAATATGGTACGCACACCTCGGCGGTAGGCCAGGCGGATGCTGATGCATTGGCCAATGCTGAAATCAACGCCAGGGGACAGACCTATGCCAATGCACATGGAGAGTGTTTGTTTTATAATGGTTATCAGTCCGGAAATTTCTTTAAGAACGATTGCCCTCCGGAAAACGGTCAGGGGATGGTATATAAATACGAGGTTGAGGCCCGGAAATGGTCCAGCCCTGTGAGTCAGGCTGCGGCAGATCAGCTGGCATTGGATGATATCAATACCAATGGTCAGGCGGCAGCCAATACTTATGGTACCTGTTCCTGTGCTGCTGAAGGAAAACGATTCATCAATGGCGTTTGTGAAACCGGTAACATGTATTACCTGTCCAGCGTACCGGAGAATGGAAAGTATCGTTGCACCTATCAATACCAGTTTAGCGACGGCTCCACGAGCCAGATATACACTAAATTATCCCCTATTAACTGTGTTAGCCTCTGATTACCATGAAAAAAAATTATACCATCACCATAGCCTTTTTTTTGCTGCTGATCGCTGTTAAAACGGTAGGCCAGTTAAGTCCCGGGCAAAACTTCGTCGGCAAAACGATTGTCAACGTACCAGGGGTAGGTACCCAGGCACAGGTCAATGCGCTGCCTGCGGAAAGCGGCAATAGGACCGTTACCTATTTCGACGGCCTGGGAAGACCGGTGCAGGTGATTGCCATACAGGGCAGTCCGGAAAAAAAAGACATCATCACACCTACGGAATATGATAACTACGGGCGGACAGTCAAAAAAGTGCTGCCTTATACAGATATGAACAGCACCGGTTATGGTAGTTTTCGTACCGGCGCTTTTGCTGATCAGCTCAATTTTTACAGTCCGGCTAATACCGCCTTACCAAACGTAGCAAAGGATGACCGGCCTTTTGAGCAGCAACAGTTGGAGTTTTCTCCGTTTAACCGTTTATTGCAGCAGGGGGCGCCAGGCCGTACCTGGCAACCGGGCAATGGTCATACCGGACAAAACACCTATGCTGTCAACAACACTGCTGATGATGTAAAACGCTGGACTATAGCTGCCAGTGCCGGTGGTACACCGGTGGCAGCCACCTATCAAGCCGGTGAACTTTTCAAAAATATCACTGCAGACGAGCAGGGGAACCAGACGATTACCTTTACCGATAGGGAAGGGAAAGTGGTGCTGAAAAGGATGCAGCTGGCTGGTAACCCGGCAAATCCTCATGCAGACTGGTTATCGACTTACTACGTATATGACGACTATAATAACCTGCGTTATGTTATCCCGCCGAAGGCGGTAGCAGCATTGGCAGCCACAGGCTGGTCCTTTTCGGGCCAGACAGATATCGTGTCGGAGCTTTGTTTTGTATATGAATACGACGAGCGGCAGCGGATGATCACCAAAAAAATACCCGGCGCCGCTGCTATGAACATGGTGTATGATGTCCGGGACAGGATGGTGTTTAGCCAGGATGGTAATCTCGCAGCCCAGGGTAAATGGATGGCCAACTTTTATGATGGTCAGAACAGGCCTGTGATGACCGCTCTCTATACTTCCGGCGACAACAGGGCTACACTGCAGGCCGCGATGAATACCGTTTCCGGTACCCAGGGTACCATTACCCGCTCGTTTCCGGGGCCGGATAACCTGGTAGTTGCCAGCTATGATAACCGTAATGCTTACCAGGCTCGCAACAGTGTTACCCTGGAAGATGGATTTGATACCGGTAATAGTGCTGATGTGGTCGCGGAAATAGACCCTTCCCTGAGCACCGGATCGCAGACCATTACGGTAAGTAATCCGCTCCCCGGTATCCCGGCAGCTGCATTGCAGGCACTGACTTATACTTTTTATGATGATTATAGTTATGCCGGGGTTTTACCTGCCGAAACCGGTGACTTGTCGAAGTTAAATGCCGGTAGCAGTAGCACAGCAGAACAGGTGACTACTCCTGCCACCGTTGTAACAGGCAAAGTAACAGGCATCAAAAAGTTGGTACTCGGTACTGACCAGTATCTCACTACTACCACTTATTATGATGAGAAAGGCCGTGCGATACAAACAGTGTCAGAAAATAACAACAATGGTCGCGATGTGGCCAGTACGTTGTATGATTTTTCCGGTAAAGTGCTCAGTACCTATGTAAGGCAGCGTAACCCACGCAGCGGTACCACGCCGGATGTGCGTATGCTCACGGTCAATACCTATGACCACACCAACCGTCTATTGACTGTCGCCAAACAGCTCAACGATGCCGGTACGCTGAAAGTCATCGCTGATAACAAATACAACGCCCTGGGACAGCTGACTGATAAAACCCTTGGCAACAACCTGGACAATATACACTACGATTACAATATCCGGGGATGGCAGCTCGGCGCCAACAGAGATTATGTAAAGCAGGCTACTGGTAACTATTTTGGCTACGAGTTGGGCTATGATCAGTCTGCGTCTGTCATCGATGGCACTGCTTATGCCGGACCGGCATTCAACGGCAATATCTCCGGAACAATATGGCGAAGCAAAAATGATAACATCTCCAGAAAGTATGATTTCGGTTACGATCGGGTTAACCGCCTGACCCAGGCGGATTTTAATCAACAGAATGCCGGCAGCAGCAGTTGGACCAATGACCAGGTGAACTTCTCCGTTCGTAACCTGCAGTACGATGAAAACGGCAATATCCTGTTCATGAAGCAGGAAGGGCTGGCGGGAACTGCATCTGTTACCGTGGATGATCTTAAATACGGCTATGTGGCCAATAGTAATAAACTCCGGTTTGTAACAGATCGTGTCAATAACCCTAATAGTACCCTGGGTGATTTTAAAGAGCCGGTATCCGATGAGAATACCGATTATACCTACGATGCCAACGGTAACCTGATGCAGGACCGTAACAAAGGTATTGCCAGTATACAGTACAATCATCTGAATCTGCCAGAGCAGATCACCATCACCGGGAAAGGGACCATATCCTATCAATATGACGCTACCGGGACTAAGCTACGCAAGACAGTTGCAGATAATACACAATCCCCCGTAAAGACCACCGTTACCGACTATATGGCTGCCGGGGAGTTTAAGAATGATACCTTGCAGTTCCTGGCACATGAAGAAGGGCGCGTGCGTCCGGTGTTCAAAGCTGGTCAACCCGCAGCGTATTTCTATGACTACTTTGAAAAAGATCACCTGGGGAATGTCCGGGTGGTACTCACGGAACAGACGGACCTCTCAGTATACACGGCCACAATGGAAAACGCCCGGGCGCCACAGGAAACAGCATTGTTCAGTAATATCAATGAAACCAGGGCAGCTAAACCTGCCGGCTATCCACAGGATGGCAGCACCGGAGAAAATACTTCCGTCGCTAAACTGAATGCAAAGGCCGGGGGGAATAAGATCGGTCCTTCACTGGTACTCAAAGTGATGGCCGGCGATACTATTCAGATTGGTGTAAAGGCATTTTATAAATCACAGGAACCGGTAAATAATACACCTCCGCCGGTGGAAGACATGATTGCCAGCCTGGCGCAGGCTTTCCGTGGCAGTACTTCAGGCGGTGGTCAGCATGGTTTTGACGTAGCTGAAAATACCACGTCGTTTAATGCGGAATTTTATAATCAGCATTATCAGCAGCTAAAAAATAAAGAATCCAAGCCGGATAATCCCAGCGCTTATCTGAATTTTGTATTCTTTGATGAACAATTTAACTTAGTAGACAATAACAGCGGGGTAAAACAGGTAAAAAAAGAACCTGACCAGTTGCAGACACTGGCAACAGACAAGGTACCGGTAACTAAAAGCGGTTTCCTGTATGTTTATACCAGTAATGAAACCCCGCAGGATGTGTTCTTTGATAACCTGGTGGTGACACAAGCCACTGGTCCGCTGCTGGAAGTGACGCATTATTACCCGTTTGGGTTAACGATGGCGGGGATTAGTTCCAATGTGTTGAAGGGGTTGGATTATCCAGAAAATCGCAAGAAATACAATGGAAATGAATTACAATCTGGCGAGTTCGGAGATGGGGCAGGGTTAGAATTATATGACTTCAATGCCAGGACATATGATCAGCAGGTTGGAAGATTTTTACAAATAGATCCATGGGTTGAAGAGGGGAAACAGGAAATGCTGACGCCATATCAGTTTTCCTATAATAATCCAATCCGATATAGTGATCCCGATGGAAAATGCCCTGCATGTTTGGTGCCTGCTTTGCCTGTAATCGGAGAAGCTTTGGGTGCTCTTGGGGCTGCTTTAGGAATTACCGTCGTGGTGACAAAGGTGGTTGATAAATTAAGAGGTGCTGACTTGGGCGGGGTAGATTATATGCCAGGCTCACCATTTGGCCCTTATTCTCCTATGCAACGGTCTAGATTAATGGAGGCTCAAAGTGGAGAAGCACCCAAAGATGGGGCGTCCGCACCTCGCTCAAATCAACCAACAAATGCTGCACCGCAGGAAAATGGGCCGGGAGGCGATAAAAAAAAGGTCGGTAGGTCAACAAATAAACTCGAACCAGATCAAGGGGCAGCTGGTGACCATACGACCTTTCAAAGAGATAAGGATGGAAATGTTTATAAATATGAGGAATGGAAGGAAAATCCTAGAAATCCAAATAGATTTGATAACAAAAAAAGATTCGATGGAGGAACGAAAGAAGGAACCCCTGGTACCGACCATAATAAGCTCCCAACACCACATATGAATCAAAAGAAGGATGCCCAAGGTAAAAAACTTCCAGGAGGAGCTCGTATTCCAACAGGTAATGAGTTTCCAAGAAATAATAGATTTCTACCGTGGTTAAAATTTTAAGACTATAAATTTTCAATATGTTACTGGAGGACTTTATCCAATATATTCAGAAGAATTTTGATCCCGAGGAAGTGGATATCAAGGTTTCTTCACTAAATGTTCATGTTAGTCAACCCTTTTTAGCTTTAAATATTAGTCTTGACGAAGGGGAACAGATCAGATCAGAAAGAGTAATATTTGATTTGACTCAATGCAAGGAAATTAAACTGAGCGATACCAGTTTTTCTGATATTGATTTGGTGAAAGAGCATCCCTTATTATGGAAGTACAATGATTTGCAATCGTCATTGTACTTTAAAGATGTAAAAGGAGATTCATCTACGCTTTTTTGGAAACTATATAGAGTTCATAGAGAACTCTATGGAGATTTATTGCCGTTGGATGCCTATCTGAATACAGCATTTCTAGACCGGAGTGATTTTTTGCCTCCATTCGGACTGTTTGGAAGAGGCCCTCAGAAATTAATGAATATATATGCCAGGTGTCTTGAGCAGGAAGGAATTAGTTGCTCGCAGGCAAATATATCCGATCCAGTATTATGGGATGGTATCAAGTATACCGATGGTTTTCAGCATCCAAAAATTTTGTTTCTGAATAACTCTTTCATTATAGCAGATGATTTTGTCTTAAGGGAACGAACTCCGATTGAAATTTAATATTTATAACGCAAATAAAAAGCACATAAAAAGACCGGCCTCCGACCGGTCTTTTTATTAATATCATACCTACTCCACCCAATACGTCAACGCCACCGCAATATACCCATCACTACCTACATCTCCGCTGCTCAGCATTACGGTCTTAGATACCGCGCCATCCCAGTTACCGGCATAGGCCCCGAAGGTATAAGTACCTGCCGGAAGGTTCTCAAATTTATCTTCATCTTCCTGGCCTCCCGGATAAAAATACTCGCCGGTAGCCACATTTTGGGCCCAGTAGCCACGGAGACCGGTACTGCCGTTAACTGGCGCTCCATGAATATCTACCAGGGTTATCCGGACGCTAAAGGTGGTCGTGATGTTGTCGGCAGTGATAAAAACGGGGTTGGGGGTTTTCTCTGTGGCAGTAGCAAGGTCGCTATGTACAAAAAATAGGGTAGTCAGGCCACTGAATACGAGTGCTTTTTTCATGGTCAAAATTTTTAAAAAATAAGGGTTTAGATGATCTGTTTAAGTTAGTTTTTTTTCGGGAAACAGGATGTTATTTTATGAAGAAATTAAGCGGAGTTCGCTTGGAACCCGTCATCCGGAGATCAGTTGACAGATGTCAGAAATACCCCCATGAAAGTTCGCAAAATACCACCCTTTCTCATAAATGAACATCCTATCTTTGAAATGCATGTAAAATGATTCACTATAAAAACTTTCCTGTATGAATGCAAAAAAAATCTGGGCCAATTTCGGCGTAGCGGATTTAGACCGAACAACTAAATTCTACCAGCAACTTGGATTTAAACATAACGGCGCAAAGGAGCAGCTGACCAGTTTTTTCTTTGGAGATGATAACTTTATCATCCATTTCTTTCTGAAAGATGCGCTGGAAGCCGGCGTGCATGGATCTATCATCGAAGCAAAAGAGGCGAATGAAATAGTGTTTACACTTTCTGCAGATAGCAGGCAGGAGGTGGATGAATGGGCAATAGCGGTCAAACAGGCCGGAGGAACGCTCGTTACCCAACCGGAAGAATTCGGCCCCGGTTTCTATGGCTTTGTATTTACTGATCCGGATGGACATAAGTTTAATATATTTCTGATGTAGTAAAGATTTGTCAAAGGTTAAACAGGGCGCTTCTAAAGCGCCTTTTTTATGCCGGTATCGTTGCGTATATCTATTGCGTTGTGCAACATTATTTTTAGCAGGCATTGTTGCAATAACCTCAAATATATGCTATGACGACCTTTGTATCGCTCGCGGCGCTGCGAGCCTATGCCGGCACTCCACTGCCAAATGAAACCTGTATGTTGTTGGGATATTATGCACCAGGTGATAGGGGCGGCGGTGATTTTTATTGGGATGCGGCCTCCACAGAAAATGATAACAATGGCACCATTGTAAAAGGCAGTGCTGTCACCGGCAGATGGAAACGGCTGTACAGCGGTGATCTCTTCGCGGCCTGGTTTGGTTTGAAAGGAGATGGTACCGACGAGACCAGCCTTGTATCAGATCTTTTCAAATGGCTTCCGGATGGGTCTGTATTGGATTTTCAACAGAAGAAGATCGCTGTGTACAATACGGTTACCGGCGTTACATCCGGCGATGCTATTTCCCTGGATAAAACCATCCGGTTAAGCGGGAAAACAAACATTACGCTGAAAAACGGACGGCTATACGCTGCCAACCCTGGTGAAGCTGCCGCTAAATGCCGCTTCCCTGCTACTTTCGCGATAGACGGTTGTTCCAATATACACCTGGACGATCTGGTTTTCTATGCGAAGGGACAACATTATGGAGATGCGGATGCTTCTGTTGCCCTGGATAAGGAAGCAAGGAGGGAATTCCTGGCACAAAATGGTGGTCATGCCCTGGTCATCATCCGGTCATCCCATATTTACGCAAACAACTGCCGCTGTTATCTGGCGGGTAGTACCGGATCATTATACGTCAGTTCTTCCAGTGAAGTAGTATTATCAAATTGCCACTCCAATCCGGCTTCCGTGGGATACGCTGCCTACGCGGCAGACGCCTGGTGTGGCGACGCCGCATTGGCAGGTTTCCCCGATTTTAAAGTATATCTGAATAACTGTACCGCCTATGCCGAAAACCTGGGAACAGGCTCTGCTACCTACTGTGCGAAAGGTGGCGTGGTGATTGAAGATATAGATGTTTTCGCTTATGTAAATGGTGGATACTATGCCAACATGTGGGCCAACGGTTCTGCCCTTTTCCTGGGCAATGCTTTTTCCTGCGGGGCTTCTTCATTGTTTGTACATGATAGCATGGTAGCCGACTGTGCCACCGTACTTTACCTGTTTTCTTCCACGGCCAACGCTGCCACGGCGGTTGTAGACGGCATTACCGCAACCAACATCGGATTGTCGGCTGTATTGACCGGGGAAGAAAGTTATGGACCTGTTAACCTTACCCTGCAAAACTGTAATATCACCATTACAAGCAACAGGGTACAACCTACAGGTGTAAGACAGGAATACAGGGAATCCTCCGTATTCGGTATTCTGAAAACCTCAATTGCCGTTAATGCAGAAGTACGAAATTGTATCGTGACCGGCAACGCACAACACCTGATCATCAACACCAAAGGTATATATGGAGGAATCCGGTTGTACAACAGCAGGATAACCGTGACCGATTTTATTGCCACTTCCGATGGATGGGGCGCCGCTACAGCAGATACACCGGATGTAGGCTTGCTGATAGGAGCGAATACCATCATTAGCGTTACTTCCCCTACGGCTACTACCAGCCTGGTAAACTGGAAATCCAAATCAACCGATGGCGTTTTTACCAGGGTACGGCTAAACATGCGTGAAGCCACTATTGTAGCCAATGGAACCGCCCTGCGCCCGCTGTTGTCGTTACTGGACCCAACGGGCGGTCCGCTGATTGATTTCCTGGCTTTCCCGGATACTCTAAAAGGATGTTACCTTACTGCCAGCTATATCACACACAGGCTACGGCGACTGTTTGAGGTAACCGGCACGCAGAACATGGGACTAGCCGGAGCAAATACGGTCTGGCAGTTCAAACTGACCGGCAACCGGCCTCCTGATTTCCCTTGCCTGGTAGTAGCCGATGATAAATCATTGATTCAGGTATTCCAGCCTACCGGCGCCGGCTATACCGACGGCGGAGATGGCTCCCTCAGGGTTAGTCTCCTGTTGATGGGAGATGTAAGATCAAGGTTTACCGTCGGCAATAGCTACACTATTATTGAGTAACCATGTGGAATAAAAAGAGGAAGGCCGGAAAAATATGGTCTTCCTTTTTCTGACATACTATACCCAAGGGGAATATGTCCAAAATATAAGAGGGCATCTCAACAGTAAAGAAGTGCCCCCAAAAAGTTAGACACTTTTGGGGGCACATCATAAATAAGACGCCCTCTTTGTTAAAAATTCCTCGTTAAATAATCTGCGAAGTGGGAGGGCATTCATCCGTATAACAATTGCCCGGATGCGATGGGCAGAAGAAGGTTTCACCCGTACGGCCAGCAGGGGTTTTCACTTGTGCGGGATGCAGCGCAGCGATCCTGATTTTCTCCAACTTCAGTTTTTGCATTGTTTTCTTTTTCATGGATTAAACTTTGATGGTTGAAAAATACATAACGTAGCAGGAAAATGTTAAAACGGAATATCCGTCTTCATACCATTGAATATATCAAATTCTGTTGAGAGAAAAAAATATGTAACCCCCCACTGGATAAACATATGGAGTGGAAATCGGAAAGATTATATCAGCAAAAAATCTGCTGTGGTACATTTCAAAATAACAAACTGGATAATAAAAAAAAGTACAAAGAAAATTATCCAGCCAAAAAAGACGAAAGCATTTATCTTTAACCGGATTTATTACTATACCATGAATAAACAGTTGTTTTACAACGCCCTGACAGCCAGCAATCTGGATAAGCATAAGCCTCAGATGGACGCCCTTATGAAAGATACTATCCGGTATCATCTCACCCCGATCCAGGACTATAACGATGTACCGGCGGGCAGCTCCAGGATAGGAGGTACCCCCGATCTGCCGGAACATATAGCCTGGCCCGTTGATAATAAAGGCGACTATCTGTCGTTTATCGCTCAACTCCATCTGCCGGAAATCAAGCCTTTCGATACCTATCACATCCTCCCTGATACCGGGTATCTGTTTTTCTTTTTCGATGCGAATCAAAGTATGGGGGGATATTCCAAAGAAGAGAAGCACCTGTTCCGGGTGATTTATTTCGATGGGACCGCCGCTGAACTAAGCTTCCCCGATTTCCCCGAATCACTGAGCGACGAAGCCTGTTTTTCTCCTTGCGCACTGTCATTTGAAACGCAGGTATCCATGCCGTTTAAATGGAGCAAAGCCTTCTCTTTCCTCAGCAGCGAAGAAAGAGATGTGTACGGAGAACAGGTATGGAAAGATGAGGAAACCAATAAAACATTAGGTCATGCAGACAATCTCCAAAGCGAGATGGAAATGTTTTGCCAGATCGTAACGCATGAAGATTATACGGGCGACTTTAGCATGTTTGAAGATCCTGCCTATGACGAACTGAGAGCCAACGCCGGCGATTGGCAGTTATTACTCCAGGTAGACAGCAACCAGGAACATGCTAACATGATGTGGGCAGACATGGGCCGCTTATATTTCTGGATCAGGAAACAGGATCTGGAGAAAAAGAATTTTGATAACTGTTGGTGTGTGTTGCAGGATATGTAACATATACGATCCACGCTATAAAAAGGGTCTGTAAGTGTAAAACTTGCAGGCCCTTTTCTTTTTTGATGCCCGCATTTACCCCATATCTGGTAGAAAGACATCTTTTTGGGAACAGTCCCAAAAAGATGGGACCGTTCCCATGAAAAATAGCGCCTGAAATATTTTGCTGCGTCAGATTCTTTGGCAAAATTCGGGGCAATTCCAGCACCAACAGCATTCCGGTATTTGGGCCGGGTTTAATACCAAGATCTACAGTTATGAATAAACATCTTCTCAGAATCATGGGAATTTTCCCAATTGTCATGCTCCCCGTGTTGGTTTGGGCACAGCAGTTAACGGTAAAAGGCAGGATAACCGGCGCCGGCAGCGGCGAGGCACTGCCTGGCGTAACTGTACGGGTAAAGGGAACTACCGGCGGCGCCGTATCAACACCCGACGGAATATATTCCCTGTTGTTAAAACAACCAGATGCTACCCTGGTATTTACATTCACCGGTTATACTACACAGGAAGTAGCCGTGAATGGCAGAAATGTAATCAATGTGGTACTGCAAACAGGTAATAAAGACCTGGATGAAGTAGTGGTAGTAGGATACGGTACCCAACAGAAAGCCAATGTGGCGGGCAGTATCACTTCTGTAAAAACGGCGGACCTCAAACAAACGCCTATCTCCAACGTGGTACAAGGCCTGCAGGGCAGGGTAGCGGGTGTGCAGATCACACAAAACTCTGCGGCTCCCGGCGGTAACATCAGTATGCGTATCAGGGGGGTCAACTCTATTAATGGTACCTCAGAGCCATTATATGTAGTGGATGGTGTGCAACTGTCCAACTCGGGCGGGGTGAATGATCTCAGCGCTTTATCCATTATCAACCCGGGGGATATTGAATCCGTAGCGGTGCTGAAAGACGCTTCCTCTACGGCGATATATGGCGCCCGCGGCGCCAACGGGGTGGTGCTCATCACCACCAAACGCGGCAAGCCGGGTAAAACAACGGTGAGTTACGACGGTTATTATGGGGTACAACGTACTACCAAAAGAATGAAGATGCTGAATGCATCGGAATTTGCGGCATTGGAAAATGAAGTGTTTAAATCAAAAGTATACGACGATCCTGCTTCGCTGGGGGGAGGCGTCAACTGGCAGGACCTTATCTTCCGCGATGCGCCGATGCAGAACCACCAGGTGACTGCCTCCGGTGGCAACGAAAAAACACAGTTCGCCATGGCTGCTAACTATTTCGACCAACAGGGGGTGGTAATCAGCTCTGGTTTCAAACGCTATTCTTTCCGCCTGAATTTTGATCACCGTATCAGCAACCTGGCCAAAGTGGGTGCAAGTATCTTGACCAGTTATGTGGTGAATAATACCGTCCCTACCGGATCTTCCAGCATCGATGGGGGCGCGGTGAGCCAGAGTATCCTCGGGGCTGCTATGGCAGCGCCGCCTACCTTGCAACCCTATACGAAAGATGGAACCGTGTGGCCTTTCGGTGATCAGATGAACAGCCGTTACCGCGAAGCCGTAAACCCGCTGGGCATGGCCATGATCCTGAACAGGGACCAGATTAACCGGACACTGGGAAACCTGTACGCGGAAATTACACCGCTGAAAGGCCTGACCTATCGCGCTAATTTCAACCCTGTCTTATCTGCTTCGCTGAACGATTATTATTCACCCCGCGCCATTATCGCCAGTGGCGATCTGGCAGCCGGTGGCGGCAGCGCCAAAAAAGTAAACGGCCGTAACGTGGTATTGCTGCATGAAAGTATCCTTACCTATGAAACACGTTTCAGTAAAGAACATTACCTCAAGGCCACAGGCGTATTCGCTACTCAGTCCAATTTGGCGAATTCCAATACCATTGAAGCCAGTAAGTTCCCCAACGATGCTACGCTGAATGAAGCGCTGCAACTGGCTACAGAAAGGAATGTGAGCAGCAGCCGCTCCAAAGACCGGCTGGATTCCTATATGGGACGTATCAACTACAGCTTCCGGGATAAATACCTGCTGGACCTGATCGCTCGTGTCGACGGCTCTACGAAGTTCGGCGCTAACAACAAATACGGATTTTTCCCCGCAGCGGCAGTTGCATGGCGGGCTTCGGAAGAACCTTTTGTGAAAAACTGGGAAGCTGTCAGTAACCTTAAATTCCGTTTCAGCTACGGTCTTACGGGTAATGCCGGCGCTATCGATGCATATAAATCACTGTCCCTGCAGGGTACTTCGGGCCAATATTATTTCAACCACGGACCGGTGACGGGTATCAGGCCTACCGGCATCGCGAATAAGGACCTGAAATGGGAACGCTCTGTACAGGCCAACTTCGGCGTTGATCTGGGCTTATGGAGAGACCGGGTAAATGTGACGGCTGATATCTATCAAAAGAAAACAGACGACCTGCTGTTTGTGAGAAGTCTGCCTGCTTCATCAGGATACGGTGAGATCACCGGTAACTTCGCCAGCATGGAAAACAAAGGCGTAGAACTGGCTATAGATGCGATTGTATTGGATGGCCCCCTGAGATGGTCGGTAGCCGGTAATATCTCTGTCAACCGGAATAAACTCACCGGATTGGCGGGCGGTCTCACTGAATATGCGGTCAGCAACTACCAGGTGATGCAGGTCGGCAAGCCACTGGGTTTATTTAAAACATATGTGTTTGATGGTATCTATCAAACCGGTGAAACCGTATTGGATGGCTCTGGTAGCCGTATCGGCGGGGTGAAGGTAAGGGATCTTAATAATGATAAAATTATCAGTGCCGCTGATCAGACAATTGTGGGAGACGCCAACCCTTCTTTCACTTATGGGTTCTCTACCAATCTGAGTTATAAACAGTTTGATTTCAGCGCCTTCTTCTCCGGTATACAGGGTAATAAAGTGTACAACCTGGTACGTTATTCCTTTGAAAACCCATTGGGCAGCAGGAATCTGTATGCCGCACTGGTCGACCGCTGGTCGCCTACCAATCCTTCCAATGAATATGCAAGCGGTTTCCAGGGAGGCCGGTTACCGCTCACCGACCGTTTTATGGAAGATGGTTCTTTCCTGCGTTGTAAAAATATCACCCTCGGTTACCGTTTGCCAAAGATGAAAAGCCTTTCCGGCGCCAGGGTGTATGTGAGCGCCAACAACCTGTTTACCATCACCAACTATACCGGCTTTGATCCGGAAGTAAATACGTTCGGCAATTCCAACAAACAGATAGGGGTGGACAACCTGGTGTATCCCACCGCGCGTTCTTTCCTCGTAGGGGTACAGGTGTCGTTATGATGTTTTCATCCTTAAAAAATCTCGTCAATCATGAAATGTTTCTTTCGATATAGTATTATAGGATTGCTGGCAGTATCAGGTGCATCTTGCAGCAAACTGGATGAAACGCCGTATTCATCTATCTACACAGAAAAATTCTACCAGACAGCGGAAGACGCGGAAGCTGCGCTGGCTGCCGTATACACTAAACTGGCGGATATGTACTCCGGGCCATCCACGTTGATTGTGCCCGATTTTAGCGCCGACCAGGTATATCCCCGGCCGGTGGTGGGAAGGGATACCTACACGCTCTTCAGTTATGACCCGGAATATAGTGCAGCCGTGAGTTTTAGCCGTACCATGGAATCGCCCGTCGATATATGGTCCAATGCCTATGCCGGTATAGAAAATGCTAACTGGGTACTGCTGAAAGTACCGAATACCAAAATGACCAATGAGAAACGTAAGCAGGAAATACTGGCGGAGGCTTACTTTATGCGTGCCTTTTTTCATTGGTTCCTCACCAAAAATTTTGGTGATATCGTGATCAGGACTAAGCCCAGCCAAACAATTGAAGATGCTTATGTAGGCAAGAGCCCTAAAGCAGATGTGTATAAACAAATTTACGCCGACCTGGAAGCAGCTATCGCAGGGCTTCCTGACTACAGCGCTTCGCTTGTAAAAGGTCGCCCCAGCAAACAGGCGGCACAGGCCTTATACGCCAAAGCGGCGTTGTATGGTGAGAACTGGTCAGTGGCCTTGCAACAGGCACAGAAAGTAATCACCAGTACCACCGGTGTGGGACTGATGGACGATGTGACCGATGTGTTTAATGTAGCCAAAGAAGACGTTGCCCGGAAAGAAAACCTCTGGGCCTATGAAGCGGAATCAGTCGCCAATGGCCGTACTTCCCAGATGATGAGCCTGTACGGGCCTCCTAACAGTGCCGCGCCGGCTTATGGTAATTCTTCTTTCGGTTCTGCTTTTGCCTACCAGGCGTTTTTTGATTCTTTTGATCCGGGAGATAAACGCCGCCAGCTGATGGATACCAATTATGTGAATAAACAGGGATCGGTGGTCCCTCAGGCATCTATTACGCCTGTCACCAAAAAAGCGGTGCTGGTAAGGAAATACGCAGATCCCAATTCTGTTGGCGGCGCTCATGCTACCAATATTCAAATATTACGGATGGCAGATGTATACCTGATTGCTGCCGAAGCAGAAGCCCGTTTAAACGGTGCTACCGGTGACGCCTATACGTATATCAATAAAGTGCGCAATCGTGCCGGGCTGGGTAACCTCACGGCAGGACTGGCGGCAGATGCCTTTATTGCCGCTGTTTTACAGGAGCGGAGCTGGGAATTGTATGCCGAAGGCGACCGCTGGTATGACTTATCCCGTACAGATACCTACCGCCAGGTAATACCGCGTGCGGTGAATGATGTATTCCCGGTAAGAAATCCGCAGGCGAGAAACCGGTATTTCCCGATTCCGCAAACGGAGGTCAATGCCAACGATAAACTGCAGCAGAATGCGGGCTGGTAAGTGGCTGCTGATCGGGTGTTGTATGGCGTCTTTACACGCCGGCGCGCAGCACCGCAGCGTGTTCCTGGCGGCAGGGCAAAGTAATGCTGTGGGCAAAGGCGACCAGGCACGATCGCTCATCTGTGAGTCCGGTACGGCATATGAATATAAATGGAAAACAGATACATTAGTATCACTGAAAGATCCGGTTGGCGAGTCTTACCGGCAGTTGGAACAAGCCGGCACCGGCAGTGTATGGCCGGCCTTTGCAGCGGCATGGCATCAGCGTACAGGCGATACCGTGATAATCGTGCCGGCGGCCAGGGGCGGGGCCAGTTGTCACCCGAAAGCCAGGCTGGGCGCCATGGACACCTGGGATACCACCGGCTCGCTGTTTGAAGCGGCAGTCGGCAAAACTACCGCCGTACTGCAAAAAAGTAAGGGCGTACTCAAAGGTATTATCTGGTTACAGGGAGAAAGAGATGCCAACGCCATCAACAGCGGGAACTTGACAACGGCGGAATACCAGTCCGCATTAATTGGCCTGATTCAGCGGTTTCGCGCTTCACTGGGAAATAAGGTGCCGTTTTTTATTGTACAGACGGGCAACTACTCCGGCCATCCGGTAGCGGGGTTTGAGGAGGTAAGAAAAGCACAACAGGCGGTGGCCCGGAAATTGCCGGCAGTGATGATCGTATACCGTGATACGCCTTCGTTTCCCACCAAAAAATGGATGACGGACGATATACATTACAACCAGGAAGGCTTAAATGATATAGGGCGGGTAATAGCGAAAGAGATAAAATAACAGCTTTACCAATGGATGAACTCAACAGACGCAATTTTATACGGAAGACAGGCATCCTGGCAATGGGTGCCGTCTTTCCATTTACGTCTTCCATCAACCCGGACGACTATGACATCGTTGTTTACGGCGGCACCAGTGGCGGCGTAATGGCAGCCATCCAGGCTGCCCGTATGGGTAAAAAGGTGGCGTTGATTGAGCCGGGCAAACACCTGGGCGGCCTCACCAGCGGCGGCCTTGGCTGGGTGGATGTAGGTGATCCGCATACGATAGGAGGACTATCACGCGAGTATTTTCACCGGGTTTGGCAACATTACCAGGCAGATAAAGCCTGGAAATGGGAGCAAAAGCACCCTATGGCCGAACAACATCCGCCCCTGGCACCGGATGATCAAACCATGTGGATTGTGGAGCCATCTGTGGCTGAACACCTGTTTGATCAGATGGCTGCGGAAGCAAAGGTGACTATCGTGCGGAACGAAAGACTGAATTGCAGGAGTGGAGTGGAGATGAAGGAACGAAACATCACCCGTATCCGGATGGAATCGGGGCGTATGTTCCGGGCAAAGATGTTTATCGACGCTACTTATGAGGGAGATCTGATGGCGGCTGCCGGAGTATCCTATACCGTGGGCCGGGAGCCCAACAGCCGGTATGGGGAAAAGAACAACGGTATCCGTCCTTTACCGCTGCCGGGCCGCTTCCCGGAAGGGATCGATCCTTATAGGGTAAAGGGAGATCCTGCCAGTGGTTTGCTTCCCCGTGTATACCCCGATTGGGGAGGAAAGGTAGGCGAGGGCGACAAAGGGGTACAGGCTTACAACTACCGGCTATGCCTGACGAAAGTGCCTGAAAACCGCGTGTTTATTGAAAAACCAGCTGGTTATCACGAAGAACAATATGAACTCCTTTTCCGCTTTATTGAAGCGGGCGGCATGGAAGGGGAGTTTTTTAAAACCGCATTCGGAGGCAGTTTCCTGAAGCTGGACCTGCTGCCCAACGGTAAAACCGATACTAACAACAACGGCTATATTTCCACAGATTTTGTAGGTATGAACTGGGCCTATCCGGAAGCAGACTATGCTACCCGGGAGCGGATGGCTCGTCTGCACGAACAATGGCAACGCGGACTGATATGGACCTTACAGCATCATCCCCGTATTCCGGAAGCGGTGCGTCGCCAATATGCGCCCTGGGGCTTAGCGAAAGATGAGTTTACCGATACGGGGCATTGGCCTTTTCAGCTATACATACGCGAGGCACGCCGTATGATCAGCGATGTGGTGATTACGGAGCATACGGCGTTGGGCAAGGAGGTGGCGGCCGATCCGGTGGGACTGGGTTCATATCATATGGATTCCCATGCGATAAAACTGTTTGTATCGCCCAAAGGCTTCGTCACCAGTGAGGGTGGGATGTTTGTGCATATACCGGCGCCTTTTGGTATCAGCTATCGGGCTATCATACCCAAGCGGGGTGAATGCGGGAACCTGCTGGTACCCATATGCGTTTCCGTTACCCACGCAGCCTATGGGTCTGTGCGGATGGAGCCGGTTTTTATGGTGCTGGGACAGTCTGCCGCTACTGCGGCGAGTCTGGCGATAGACCTCCATACGACTGTGCAAGAGGTGCCGTATGACCTGCTGCGCGCACGTTTATTGAAAGACAAACAGCTTATTTCAGATATTTAATCAGTAAACATGATACAAAAACTCAGGTCAGCATTGCTGGCCGTTTCCACGTTATTAATCGCCGTATCGCCGGCTGATGCGCAGGATGCCGGGTTTCGTCCCGCTGCGCACTGGGTATGCGTCAACCAGACCGGCTACAGTACCCGGGCGCCTAAACGTTTTACCGTACCCACTGCCCTGGAAGGCAGTGTAGATTTTTATATTACCGCGGAAGGGGTCAATACGCCGCTCTATAAGGGAAAGACCTTTAAAGGAACCGGTGACTTTACCGGTTTCCGGCCGGCAGATCCGCAGCGGTCCTATGTGATCCATGTTAAAGGCGGAAATTTACCGGAGGGAGTATCCTATCCTTTCCGGATTGCCCCTTTCCTGATAGAAAAAGAAGGACTGGCGCCTTCTGTATGGTTCATGAATGATAGCCGCAGCGTGACAGGCACGCATCATTCTGCCTATGGTGGCTGTCCCTGGCGGGATGGTACCTACTATTCCTACGAGGCGCCTTCCCTGGTATGGATGTACCTGTCCAACCCCGCAGCCTACAACGCCATGCCGGCCACCGTTTCCTACGATAGCCTGAAAAAAATGGTGATGGACCCTGGCTTCAAACTGGTTCCCGGCCGGCTCGATGAAACTGCGCTCGCATCTGCCCGTAAATATTTTACAACGATAGATAAACCACTGCGCAGCCAGGTGCCGGATGTGCTTATGAACCTGCATTGGGGTATCGGTTATTACCTGGTGAACCCGGAAACGAAAGACCCCAGCGGAGATCCGCTGCCCCGGCAACTGCATCCGCAAACGCTCGCACAATTTGCATTTTTCCTATATGCGTACCCGTATGTGGACACCTGGTTCTCAAAGGAGATGTATCAGCAGGCCTGGCAGTTCACCCGCAGCAATTGGGCGAAGGTGGGCCTGCTGGATGTACAGCGGGAAGTAGGTAGCTCCAAAGGCCGCCATGCGCCGGGATTTTCCGTGTTGCCCAATCTCCTGATGTATGAAGTGGCTAAACGGGAAGGGTGGGCCGATACGGCTATTTATATGCAGGCGGTCAACAAACAGGTGGCCTGGATCGTGGATTCGCTGAATTTCGAAGACCCCCTGGTAACGAAAGGACAGCGCATGAGCGAGCATATGCTGATGTCCGGCATCGCTGTTTACCTGCTGCGTTACAAAGACCGCGCACCTGCCGGGCTGCAACAAAAAATTGAACAATGGGCGGATATTGCGATCAGCCGGTCTGATAATGCCTGGGACTTTAGAAAGTACACCCGGGATACCTCCTGGGCGGTACCGGAATACAATGAAGTGGGCAATGTGGCAGGTTTCCCGGCTTCCGCACTGCTGGCGGCGGCTATCGTGAAAGACCCTGCCAAAAAACTTCGCCTGGAACAGCTGGCCTATGCGCATTTCGATAACCTGTATGGTCGTAATCCACTTAACGCACATGCTGCCCATCACCCGGAAAGAGGATTCAAAGGCATTTCCAAAGGCTATCCCAAAGGTTTTCCGGATGACGTTACCGCCCGGCTGGAATTATGCCGCGGCTCACTGAGTTGTTTGCCGGGAACGGAAATGTATCCTTTTAATCCGCAAGGGAAGGACCGGCACCTGGAGGGATGGATTGCCCACAATACGGCATGGAATATGAGTCTGGCTGTATTGAACTGGTACGATAACCACCCGGTATCCCTTACCCGTAAAAAGGACGGTCTGTATATTGTTTGGGAGGCACCGGTAACAGGCCCACTAACACTTACCGTGCTTGTCAATGATGTGAAAAAGGGGGTAATGACGCTGCCGGAAAACAATGCCACATTCAAGGGTGTGTTGAAAACAGCCGCCTCCTCCCTGGTGCTGGACGGTAAAAAGGTGCCGGTTAAAAAAGGGGACCGTATTGCGGTGGCTTATGGAGACGGGTTTTTGGAAAAGAAAATGGAGCTGGCGTATTAATAAAAGAAAATCCCCTGAAAAACGTTTCAGGGGATTTTTATGTGAAGTATACTCTACATATCAATAAAAAATGAAATCTACTATAAAAAGACGTTAAATTTTATACCTTTATCACTGGCCAATATTTACTTAAGCAACAAGTGAGCGTGCATAATGAACATGTCAGGTGAGCGGGATGAACATACACTACTGAAATTGGCTGCAGCAGGGAATGACACAGCTTTTGAACTACTTTTTATGAAGTACAGGCAGAAGTTGTATGGTTTTATGCTGCAGTTGAACGGCTCTCCCGTGGCGGCAGAAGATGTGGTACAGGAGGTGTTTTTCAAGCTCTGGAAAGAGCGGGATAAACTGGCTGCCATCACGCATTTCAGCAGTTACCTTTTCCGGATGGCACAAAACCGGGCCATCAACGATTTTCGGAAAATGGCCAGGGCTACGCTGTTACCCATAGAAGAAGCAGGGCACCCCGAAACTACTCCCTCATCAGCTCCCCATGAAGAAATAGCCTTTAAGGCATTACGGGAGCGGGTGCACGAAATCGTTAACTCCCTGCCTCCGCAGCAACGTAAGGTATACCTGCTGAACCGCGAACAGGGCCTGAAGCATGAAGAAATTGCCAGGCTGCTGGATATATCTCCTTCTACCGTTAATAAACACCTGGTACAGGCGCTCAAAGCCCTCCGTACCGGTTTGGGTGAGCATACCGACCTGTTGCCGGTATTCTTCCTCCTGATGGCGACTGTATAGCCTCAAAAAAAATTT
This sequence comes from Chitinophaga qingshengii, assembly GCF_014529935.1. Classification (GTDB taxonomy): domain Bacteria; phylum Bacteroidota; class Bacteroidia; order Chitinophagales; family Chitinophagaceae; genus Chitinophaga; species Chitinophaga qingshengii. The sequence goes on along the minus strand of NZ_JACVFC010000001.1, from coordinate 517,525 downwards.
TCAAATCCACTAGACATATCCTGTCGTTTTATTGTCTTTATAGTATCACAGGGCATTTACAGCCACTGGGAGCCACTATTAAATCCTGTTTTCCATGTCCGAAGGGAGAATACATGACCTGGCGGTAAAATTTTTTCAGCAGACCTGTACGCCTGCGGAAAAGATTGAACTCGCCCAATGGATAGAACAATCTGCCGGTGACGCTGAGTTACAGCAGCTGCTGGAGCGTGTATGGGCAGATTATGAGCCGCAGGCACAGCTCACAGACGAGGTCTCTTCCCGGATCATCGGAGACATCTTAGGCAGGCAGGATATTGAAGCCGCAACGCCCCGGGTTCGCCCGATGCGTAAGTGGTTCGGCTATGCTGCTGCTGCAGTAACGGTGGTAGCGCTGGCAGGAGGGTATACCCGCTGGAAAGCAGGACAACCCGCAAAACCGGCAGTGGTAAAGGTGGCGGAGAAGAAGGTGCCCCAACCGGGTGGTAACAAGGCCACCCTGACCATGGCCGACGGTTCGGTGGTACCATTGGATAGTACGCTGAATGGCGCTGTCATGGCCCAGCATAATGTCCGTATCGTTAAAACGGACAGTGGACTGGTCACCTATCAGCAGCTGACAGCCCCGGATGCAAGGCCAGTCTATAACACGCTGACAGTTCCCCGGGGCGGGCAGTTTAGCCTGGTATTGGCAGACGGCAGCAAGGTATGGCTTAATGCCCAGAGCAGCCTGCGTTATCCGGTATCCTTCAGTGAAGGTACACGCACCGTGGACCTTTCCGGGGAAGCCTACTTTGAAGTATCGGCCAGCTCGAAACAGCCGTTCGTCGTGAAAGTGAACGATATGGAGCTAACGGTACTGGGCACCAGTTTTAATGTGATGGCTTATCCGGATGAAACGTTGGTGAACACCACGTTGCTGACCGGTAAAGTGGTGGTAAAACACGGACAAACCAGCCTGCCGCTCCAAAAGGGCTACCAGGCGGTATTAAACCGGAATACCGGGAAGTTGACCAGCACGCCGGTCAACACCAGCGAAGCGGTAGCCTGGAAAAATGGCCGTTTTATTTTTAACGGCGCCACCGTCCAAGAAATCATGCGGCAATTAGGCCGCTGGTATAATATAGAAGTAGTGTATGCAGGAGAAGTGAATGAACAGTTCTATGCCGAAATCCCGCGTTTTGCCAATGCTGCGGAAGCATGCAGAATACTGGAACTCACCGGCAAGGTACATTTCCGGCTCGATGGACAGCGTGTGACAGTGTATCCCTGACCTACCATGAATAAAGAGACGAACCAACCATTCGTATAAACGTTCCCGTAAAAAAATCCTGTCCACTACTAATGAACAGGATTGGTGCCTGGTGCTACTAACACCAGGCACTACGGGTAATTTTAAAACATCACGCTGATGATCATTTTTTAATCACCCAAAATCAAAAGTATGATTTTACCTGCTTGGAACCAAGCCGGAACAGATTTCCGTTTCCTATCATCCAAACCGTGGAGGATTATGAAGTTATCCGCCGTTCTTATGCTGGGGGCCTGTTTACAACTCAGTGCCACCGGTTATTCGCAGCGATTACAACTTTCCCTGAATGAAGCGCCTGTCAGCAAGGTATTCAGTGAACTGCACCGCCAGTCGGGATATACTTTTGTATATACCGCTTCGCAGCTGCGCCAGACAGAAAGAGTGACCCTGCACCTAAAGGATGTTACGCTGACACAGGCGCTGGACAGCTGCCTGCGTAACCAGCCGTTGGCCTATACCATCGAAGAAAATATGGTGATTATCCGCGACAGGGCTATCCCGCCGCCGCCACCCATCAGGGTTTCCGGCTTTATTTATGATGAAAACGGTCAACCGGTGCCCGGCGTGTCAGTGGGCGTGAAAGGTTCCGCTAAAGGCGCCATTACCAACGCCAGCGGGGAGTTTACCCTGCCGGAGGTAGCGCCGGAAGCGGTGCTGATGGTATCTTCCATCGGGTATCAGTCACAGGAAATACCGCTCAATAGCAGGCCTGTTATTAAGATAGTGCTTAAAATCGCGCCGCAGGCGCTGGATGAAAAAGTCGTGATTGGCTATGGCTCCGCCAGAAGAAGAGACCTGACCGGGTCTATCGCGAAGGTGTCATCCCTGCGTCCGGAACAAAACATGTCTTCCAACACCGTCAATGGCCTGCAAGGCCGCGTGGCCGGTTTATATGTAAAACAGTCCGATTCCAGGCCGGGCAGTGTTCCACAGTTCAACATCAGAGGCCTGCAAACCCTGCAGTCGGATGTTAACGGCGGTAGCAACCCCCTGATCGTGGTAGATGGACTGGTAATAGATGCGTCTGCCAGCGGCACCAACGCCAATTACAACCTGGCCAACCTCAATCCGCAGGATATAGAATCTATTGAAGTACTGAAAGATGCCGCTTCTTCGGCCATATACGGTGCGAGGGGAGCGCAGGGAGTTATACTGATCACTACCAAAAAAGGTAATTTCAATAGCAAGCCTCAGGTGAACGTGAACGCCTATTGGGGTTCTACCAAGGCCATCTTCAACTACAATCCGTTGAACACCCAACAGTACGGGATGATGTTCAACGAGGCAAGAAATAACCGGATCGGTGATATCGACAAACAATTGAAGGCCGGCGGACTTACACCCGGGCAAATAGCCAATCTGAACGATGAAAAAGTACTCCTGCAAGGGCAGATTGATAACCTGGGACTGGGAACCGCTGATAACAACTGGTTGAAGAAAGTGATGCCTTCACAGGCTATTACCAAAAATCTGCAAACCAGTCTGTCCGGTGGTACTGATAAAACCACCTACTATCTTTCCTTTGGTCAGTATGCTGAAGATAACCCGGTAGGAAAAGGACGTTTTACACGTTATTCCGGTAAACTGGCGCTGACGCAGAAAATATTCAACTGGTTCAAGGCAGGAACAGACATCAGCATTTCCAATACTATCAGTAAGGATATCGATGCGGATATGTACGCTTCCTACTATAACGGCATACTCGTCAGACCGGACACGCCTGATTCCATCAACTACAACAGCGACGGTACCTATGGCTACTGGCATGGATACCAGGAACATCCTTATGCTCTCCTGAACGGGTATACGAAAACCATACGTACCTGGAATTATGTGGGTAATTTCTTTGGGGAGATTACTTTACCGAAAAACTTCTCCTTCCGCACTGCCCTGGCAGCCTCTAAGAATAATAATACCTCCGAGGCATTCGATACCCCTATCAGTTATTACGGACAGTCCAGCCGCGGGGTGTATAAAAACGAAGGTGTGAATGGGCTGCGTTATACCTGGAACAATGTATTGAGCTACCGTTTCCAGCTCAGCAAATGGAGAGGCGATGCGGTACTGGGACAGGAATATACCGATAACAGCTATAATGTTAGTGGTTTTTCCCTGACTGGTTTCCCGTCTACCCCGAGCCTTTGGAAGCCGGGTAACGCTTCCAGCTTCGATAATAATTATGTGTCCAAGAACCGTGAGTTCCGGGAAAATTCACAGTCGTTTTTCCTGCGTACCAATATGAGCTGGGACTACAAGTACCTGTTTAGCGTCTCTATCAGGAGAGATGGTTCTTCAAAACTGAAAGATTTCCGTTATGCCTGGTTCCCGGCGGTTTCCGCAGGTTGGGTGGTCACCAGCGAACCTTTTATGCAGCAACAGAAATGGATCAGCTATCTGAAAATACGTACCAGCTATGGTATGACCGGTAATATCCGTCCGGTAGGCTTAAATGATGTCAGCACCCTGGTGAATACACAGGCTTATCTGAACGCACCCTCTCTGCAGCTGTTTACCAGGTTGGGTAATCCCTCCCTTAAATGGGAACGTACCCGGCAACAGGACATCGGCCTGGAAGCCCGCTTCCTCAACGACCGGTTGAGTACCACGATAGAATATTACACCAAAAAAACAGACGGCTTGCTTTCTTCTGTTAACATTCCCGCATCCGCCGGTGGATTCACCAGTCAGCGCGTGAACCTGGGAGCGATGGACAACCGCGGTGTGGACATCGCCATCAATTATAGCAGTGCCGCTGCCGGCGCCAATAGCTTTAAATGGAATGTAGGCGTGGTAGGTAATATCAACCGCAACCGCATTACACAGCTGCGCGACAGTATCATGAATTATTCCTCTTACTACCCGGGCGGCCCGATGGGATTCGTGGTAATGGGAAGACCTACCGGTATGCTCCAGTTGTATAATGCTTTAGGCATCGATTCTCAAACAGGGGATGTAATCTATGAAGATGTCAACAAAGACGGAGTGATCAACCAGGCGGATATGATCTATGTACCTACGGCTCAGCCTAAATTCAGCGGTGGTTTCAATTTCGATGCTTCCTGGAAAGGTTTCAGCGCTTCTGCACAGTTTATATATACCGTTGGTAATAAAATATATAACCTTACTGACCAGGGCGCCCGCAATTTTGGCTTGAGTGATTACACCGGTGTGATGGATAACATGCCTGACTGGGTACTGGACAGATGGACCAAACCCGGTGATCAAAGCCGTTATCCGCGCGCTGTCGTAGGGCCTCATGGCGCCGGACAAACGACAGATTGGAACAGCAGGCCTTCTACTTTGTTCCTCTTCGATGGTTCTTTCCTCCGTTTCAAAAACTTCACACTGGGGTATGATTTCGCAGGAAGGATCGTAAAGAATAAGGCATTCGAACAGTTACGGTTATACGCAGCTGTACAGAATATCTTTACCATCAAGGATAAAGGACTGAAATCGGGTGATCCTGAACAGGCATTGGAAAACGGAATACAGCTGGATATTGTGCCTATGCCCCGTACTATTTCCATTGGTATAAATGCCCGGTTCTAATTTCTTATTGCTAAAAAGACTATCATATGCTGACATATAAAAATGCTTTGCTGTTATTCGCTACCGCGCTTTCCCTGGCGGCTTGCAGCGGTAAACTGGATGAGCCGCAACCGGATAATTCCATCGACCTGGACCATATACAACCACAGGAACTGCCGCTGTTATTGAATGGGGCCTACAAACCGGATGGTATATATTACATGGGGTATCCGGTATGGGATATCTATAGTGACGATATTGTATCTATACAGGGTGGTTCTCCTACACAGTTTAATCCGATGGGTTATGATGCCTGTAATCCTACGGTGGAAGATGGTTTCGGAAATAACCGTACCATGAACAGCGCTTATAAATCAATCGGGAATGCTAACCTGATCATTAATTACATCAACAGTAAGCATATCACAGACATGCCGCAGGTGCTGGGAGAGGCCCTGACGATAAGAGCATACCACTACACAAGATTGGTAGAAACTTTTGGTGGCGTGGTGCTGACGCTGGAAACAGAAACGGATATCAACAAAATCCGTCGTGATAAAAATACGGAGGCAGAAGTATATGCGTCTATCGTCGCTGATTTAACTGCCGCCATTCCGCTGTTAAAGGATTTTACCTCTCCTAATATGGCGTGCCGGCAAACGGCGCAACTACTGCTGGCGAGGGTTTACCTGCAGTTGGGTAAAAACCAGGAAGCAGGAGATCTGGCTGCGGAAGTGATCCGCTCCGGAAAATTCTCCCTGGTAAACAGTAACTACGGACAGGTATTTCTGTACAACACCCCCGCAAAAGAAATGATGTGGCGGGGAATAGATGGTCCGTTGAGCAGTACGTTGGGGTACAACCGTTATGGCTTGTACGCGCTTTACAGCCCGGGTCCTCCGTTTAAAGGCAACAGTCCCGGACTTACCTGGATGAGCGACGACCTCGTTGCGCTGTACGAGCCGGCGGATATCCGGACACAGCTGTTACGCCGCCAGCGTAACGCTACCACCGGTATTGAACAGACCTATCTGCTGAAATATTCAACAGATACCCTGCAAACCGCGGCTAATTCCTATGCTATTTATCCGTATATCCGTTATAGTGAGGCGTTCCTGATTGCTTCAGAAGCCAGTGCCAGAAAAGGAGCAATAGATGTGACTTACTATAACCAACTGAGAACCGCCCGTAAAGCCAGTACCAAAAGCAATGGCGACTTTGCCAGTCCGGCTGCTTTCCTGAAAGAGCTGGAAAATGAAAGAAGAAGGGAGTTTGTAGGAGAGGGCCGCCGTTGGCAGGACATGCGCCGCTTTGGTACCGCTATTCCTTTTCTTTCCAGTAAAGGCCGGGATGAAACCCGTTTGTATCTGCCTTTCAATTCCATACAACTTTCATGGAATCCTAAGCTGACGCAGAATAAAGGATACTAAGATTACTTGTTAAATCCCTTTCCGGGCCGGTCTGATGAAGACCGGCCTTTTTTTATGCCAGAAAGTACGTTATTTAAATAATTTTTCAGGAAGCTATCCATCCTCCGTCAACTGGCATGGCATGCCCGGTCACAAAAGACGCTGCATCCGAACATAGCCAAATCACTGCTTCCGCCACCTCTGCCGGTTCTCCAAAACGGCCTACCGGCTCCATATTGACAAATTGTTGTTCCGCCACTTTGTCTTTTCCGGTGATTCTGTCTATCATGGCTGTTCTGATTACTCCCGGACATACAGCGTTAATGCGTACCCCCAGCTTTGCTGTTTCCAGTGCGGCCGTTTTGATAAGGCCAATTACGCCATGTTTGCTGGCTACATATGCAGGGAGCCCGGCAAATCCGATCAGCCCTGCAACAGATGCGCAGTTAACAATGGCCCCTTTACCTTCCCTGATCATATGAGGCAGCTCGTGTTTCATGCATAACCAGATACCGGTCAGATTAACGGCGATCGTCTTCTCCCAATTGTCCTGGGTACATTCATGGGTCGGGGCAGATATGCCTTCAATCCCCGCATTATTGAATGCAAAATCCAGGCGTCCATAGGCAGAAAATGTTTCATCAATTACGGCTGTTATATCTCCTGGTTTTGAAACATCGCATTTTATGAAAAGTCCTTTGCCGCCTACGGCTTCAATTTGGTTTAAGGTCGTCCGTTCTTTATCTTCTATCCAATCTGCGATCACTACCTTTGCACCTCTCCTGGCAAAAGCTATCGCCGTTGCCTGGCCAATACCAAAGCTTCCACCGGTAACAATAGCTACTTTATTTTCAAAGATCTTTTCCATGTTGAAATTGTTAATCAATGAATAATGGATTGTCTTTTATGCTTCATGCACTTCCGGCGATTCGCCGCCATAACCCGGAACAATCGCCGGCTAAACACCAAACGGAAATGTTTCCGGCGTCTGATGACCATCTGGCAGAATATGCAAAGGATGCAGGGCGGTCGTCTCGTCCACATAAATAAAAGCATCGTACCTCAACGGGAGTATGGAAGGAACGTAATTCCCGTACTTTTCATATTGCGGATGATAAACAACGCCAATCGCGCGATGGCCGATATGATTTTCCATAAAGATATCCTGGTGAAAATCGTTCATTATCAATAATCTGTTGTGAATACCGGTGGTATGCAACAGATGTTCCCATGATCCCGACAAGGCAGGAGGAACTTCCACTTTTTGCATAGATGCTCCCCAGCTACGGCCCGCGATTACAGCGCCTTTATAAGAACCAAAGCCTACTAATACAACGTTATGATCATGATACTTCAATCTGGCCAACTCTCCGATATTATACATCCCCTGCTGACTCATATTGGTTGCGCGGGCATCTCCCACATGTGTATTATGGGCCCAGACAATGGCCTTGGCTTTTTCGCCATGTAATTTCAGGAGCCGGTCGAGGGTCTGCACCATGTGATCATCGCGGATATTCCATGAATGAGTCCCACCATGAATCATTGCACGGTAATATCTTTCTGCGTCTACCATCACCAGGGCATTTTGCTCGGCATTGAATACATTTTCATGATCTGTGTTGTAAGAGGGGAGTTTGGCACGAATCTCCTTCAGCAGATGGACTACTTCATTTTCACATAACTCCGGAACGAATTGTGTTGCCTTTGCATAGGACCGGCCATCATCGTACCGGTAAGGTTCAAAACATTTAAATGCCTCTTCTGCAATTTTTAGCGCATGGAGATCGGTTTTCTCAAGGTATTGCATGATGTTTTCCATGCTTTCCCACAAGCTATATACATCCAGCCCGTAGAATCCTATCTTCCGGTTTAAAGGCAGCGCCTGGTTGTGTTGCTTTAGCCAGTCTGCCAAGGCAACAATTTCCCAATTGGCCCACATCCAGGTCGGCCACCGGTTAAAAGAATGAAGCACCTTAAAAGCGCCCTTTCCTTCCTCTGTGTAATTCTTTATATATCTGTTCAGATGATAGCAATCGGGCCAATCTCCTTCCACCGCAATGAAATTGAAACCTTTTTCTTCGATCAGCCGCCTGGAAATATAGCTTCGCCAGTTGTAGTATTCGTGTGTTCCGTGAGATGCCTCACCAAGCATCACGATCCTGGCCTCGCCAATTCTGTTGAATAAAGGGTCGAGGTCGTTTTTTCCGGTTAGTGGATATGCCCATTGTTTAATAATGCCGGCCATTTCCTCTTCATTGGGTTTGGAGGAACGGGTAAAATAATCAGGCATTTCTCGATTTTCTTCAAAGAAAACTCATTTTACCAATGAAATAAATGAGGGTGGTCATACCTTTTGGGTGACAGAAATCATATTTTTTTCGTTGTCAGCTGCACGTGTGCTTTGACATTGGTTATACTTTAAATAGCTTATTTTGAAACGATGAAATGGTTAAGTCTTTTGGGGTACAACCAGAAGGGGCTAATTACCCCTGTCTGAAATACAACCTATAAAAAAGCAAATACGCTACCACAAAACTCCCCGGCAACATCCACCAAATCCCGCCAAACATAATCCCCCAGAACATAAGCATAAACAATACAAATACTACGGCCACGTACCTACGCATATTATCGCCATAGCGGTAACAGATACTCCGCAATAGCTGTATATATCCCAAAGCGGAAAATACCAGCAGCAGTCCGGTGGCCGGCTTAAAATACAGCAGCATCCAGGATAATTCCGGCAGCAGTAATAAGACATGCGTCAGCAGGGAATACCCGAAAATACGCTCCCGGCTATACGGAAAATTACGCAGGAAGCCCAGGTAATACTGTTCAAACTGTTGTTCCTGAAAAATCAGCGCGGCATGTGCCATCACGATCAGCAGCATGGCCAAACCGGCTACGCGAAGGTCGGACGGTATCTCTTCCAGTAAATGGAAAAAACGGGAGCTGATAATAACCAGCGTGACAGCTTTCGTGATCAGCCAGGCGATCTTTTTCTTATCCAGTATATAATATATGAAGAGACTGGACAGGGGTTTCCGCCAACGTTGTGTAAAACGCAATAAAACAGATGGAGGTGAACTAGTGTCAATAACGCGGTTGCAGCGTATCACATGGATAACAGCGCCGCCGGTCGTCAACAGAAAAAGGTAAAGCAATATCAGTACCGGCAACAGGTAGTGTTGCCATATCAACCCGATACCTACCGCGAACAATGCATAGAAGAAGGCCGGCGCATTAATCAGCAGCTGTACATAAAACCAGCTGCTGAATTGACGACGGGTAGGCATCGCATTCACACTGTAGAAAATAAACTGTTGTTCGTTGGCCGCCAGCTGTTGTTTAATATATTGCCAGCTTTTGATATTATAGATTAAACAGACAATAAAGAACAATACCATGATATACGGGCTGCTCACCAGCGTGATGGTAATAATCTGCTGGCAATACGACAGCAGGTCGGGTGGTACTTCCCCGGTGGTATTGATAAAAAAAGCGTAACTCACGAAGGTCACAAAAAGGAAGAGCAGCAGGCCGGCGTGCATCTTATAAAAGCTATGGGCAAACAGGCGGACCAGCACCATAGTGAGCGGGCGCCTCATACAGTAAGCCGTTTGATGGTTTGGGAAGCGACTACCAGCGTGTCGGTGATGTCCATCGGCGCCTGATGGGAGGCGAGCAGAAAACTGACGCCTTGTTCATGACCTTCCCTTATCCAGCGGAATAATACCTGTAAGGAAGCCTCGTCCATGGTAATCAATGGTTCGTCCAGCAGTATCAACGCCGGCTGACCAATAAACGCCAGTACCAGGGACAACTTCTTGAGCATACCGCTGGAATAGGTACTGATAGGATCATCAATGTAATCCAGCATGTTCATTTGCTCAATATAACGGGTAGCATCGCCATTTTTAGCCTCCACGAAAAGCGCTGCCATATTGCGTCCACTGAGATACGGCGGAAACAGCGGCTCTGCATCGGCAAAATTTACAAGACGGCGATAGGCTTTTGTTTGTTGCCGGAGAGAGCAGGCATTGTTGAGCACCACTTCACCTTCAAAGTGCAACAGCCCGGCCAGGGACTTGAGCAAAGTACTCTTGCCCGATCCATTGGCGCCTTGTACCCAATAAATACCGGGTGCGAGTATCAGCTCCTCCACGGAGAGAACGAGCCGGTGGTGGTAGTATTTTTTGAATTGTCTGAGGTGCAACATCTGCTATCGTTTCAGCACAAAAGCTAGCAATTTTGTGGTGGATCAAAAAATATTTAACAAACCTTTGCATTCTCGAGCAAGGTACCTAAATCATCTGCCAACCGCCTGCATTCCCCAGGAGTCGTGAAAAAGATTCACGCAAAGGGGAATTAATGGTCATATCCGCTATAAGCGGTATATTTACATACCGCCAGGCTTATGAGTATCATTCTTTCACCCGGTCACTATTTTGGTAAGGAGCAGCAATTCAATGAAAGTGCTTTCTTCAAACTGAATATCACGGCTTATCAGCCGGATACGCATATTCATGCGCATTATCATGAAAATGCGTACCTGAGCCTCCTGGTAAGGGGTGGTTATGATGAGGTGAACCGGCATTCGGAAGATGAAATCCTGCCCGGAGAGATTCTGTTCCGGCCTGCCGGCTACACGCATGCCAACCATTTCCGGCAGCAGCCCGGTCAATGCCTGAATATAGAATTTAAGCGGGAAGCATTACAGGAACTAACGCTGGACAAACCCCTGCCATCTTCCCTGATGATATATAAAGTGGGGACGTTCCACTACCTTTACCGGTTACTGCATGCCTTTCTGCGGGACCCTGCCACCTGTATGACGGAAGAATATATCCTGGGTTGGCTCTCGGAGATAACGGCGGTAAAATTGCCCTCCCGTTTACCCTGGTTTACACAAGCTAAAACCATCCTGGAAAACGAACTCGATACGCACCACACCATTCAATCCATCGCTGACAGGGTGTTTGTTCATCCCATTTACCTGGCCCGTGCTTTTAAGGAAAAAGAAGGGATGACAGTGGGCGGGTATCAGCTTAAAATGAAGGTAGAAAAAGCGATGGCGTTGCTTTTTACTACCCGTTTACCGGTCACGGATATTGCGTTCACGGCTGGCTTTTCCGATACTTCCCACCTGATCCGGGTGTTCCGGACCTACTACGGTAGTACCCCTCTACAATTCCGCCGCCAGCTGAATAGTTAATCTGATACTATTTTTTTAGTGTATGCCGGCGTTACTTTGTAAAAAAAAGAATATGCGTCGACTGATCGCGCTTTTATGCTTGTCTTTACCCTTATGGGTCGCTGCACAGAAAAAACTGGATTATCAACTGCAGGTAAATGCAGATCCGGCAAAGAAGACTTTTAGGGTGCAGGGCAGTCTTTCGTTTGAAACGACGGCTACTACGGCCGATTCTGTTAATATCGTTATCAGTAGGGGAAAAGGTGCGGCGCAATTACAGCTGCAGCAGGTTCCCGGTACGGTGGATACCAGTCTGAATGCTTCCGGTGACATCGTGTATCACTGGCGGTTTAAACATACACAACCCATCGGCACTGTTTTACATTTTACCTATGCCTACGACAGGGGAGATGCACCCACTTTCCAGTTTTATCTCGATAGCAGTTTCGTTTGGGCCGGAGGCTATGGCTCCGCCTGGTATCCGCAGGTAATGTCCCGTGCCGGTGATGGGACCGATAACTATACCCGTGGCACCGGGAATCTCCGGATAACCGTTCCCCGGCCACTCATGCCGGTGATGGCTTCCGCCACCGTAAAGACAATGCCGGGTGAAAACACGCAGACCTACGAGTATCATTACAATCAACCGGATATCTTCAGCCTGTATATAGGGAAATACACCCGCCAGGAACACAAAGGCCGTATGCCTTTTTATACGTACAGCCTGCATAAGGAAATTAAGGGAGATGAAATTTCCCATAAAGCAGCGGAAGTGCTGGCGTTCCTGGTATCACAGTTTGGTCCGTTGACCATTCCCAATTTTTCCATCATCGAATATCCCGACGAAGTAGCGGAAATTACCGGTATAGGCGGCGCCAGCATCCTGGGAGGTATCGTGATGCCAACCGGCGCGCTGCGGGAATTTAACTATGCGCTCTTTGGTCATGAAATTGGTCACCAGTGGTGGGGCAATAAAGTCCTTTCCAAAGGCGGTACCGGCACGGAAATGATCTCGGAAGCCATGGCGCAATATGGCTCTTTACAGGTAGTGGAACATTTTGACAGCGCCCGCGCCATCCAGTACCGCACTACCGGTTACCCGGGTTATCTGCCGGACCAGAGCGGATTGGGGTACCTCAAAAATGCCGCTGCCGGTAATGATGAACCACTGGCGACCATGTCAGGTAAAAACAGCCATATCCTGGGAGACAGCAAGGGTTTCATGGCATTTGAACTATTATCCAATGTAGTGGGCAAACAAATTTTTCATAAGGCCCTGCAAACCATCGGGGAGAAGTATAGCCGTGATGGCCTTACCTGGGAAGATTTTTTAAAGGAGATAAATACCGCGCACGGCAGCAGTCTCCAATGGTTTTATCAGCAATGGTTTAACCGTACCGGTGTGCCGGAATGGTCACATAGCTGGCAGCAACAAGATAAATTGTTGCTGCTGACCATCACACAGCAAGACAGTATTTACCGCCTGCCGCTGGAAGTGCTGATCACCTATCGCAACGGCTCCACTTCCCTGCAACGGATTACCCTGCAGGACCGTACCGGTAAGTTTCAATTACCGGTAAAAGGACCGGTAGCCCAGGTACAGATAGATCCGTATTTTAAAGTGCTGCACTGGGACGATTCCCTGAAACCTATAGCGGTGGCGCAAGCTAAAGTAGTGCGGGTGCTGAACCTGCGCATACAACAAAAGCCGGAGGAAGCCATGACCCTGGCAAAGACCTATCTGCAGGCCGGTATTCCTGATGACCAATACGGGGTGGAATGCTCGCTGTATTATCATATGGGACGTATTGCTGCAGCGCAGCATAAACCCGATGAAGCACTGGGGTATTATCAACATGCGCTGCAAAGTGTATCCCGTCCGGCGGAATTATTGGCTTATCTCTACTACCGGATGGCGCAACAGGCGGCCATTAAAAACGATACCGCCCTGGTGGAATGGGCCTGTACCAACGCAGTCACAGCGGATGCAGCCCATCAGAAAGCGGATGGCATGGAGGCAAAGGTGAAGTTGCTGAGAAAATGATCTGCTCCGGTTACTGCCTGTCGGATATGTGAAAGCGATAACATACATTTGGGAACTTGTTATCACTTTCACCAAAATCCGGATAAAACAGTTGTAACCTATGAGTGCAAAAAAAATTTCATCCCGCCGTGTAGCCACAACGATGCTACTTTGGAGTATGTTCAGCCCCCTCTGTCTGGTGGCCCAGCAAAAATGCGATTGTGAAGGCAATTTCAAATGGGTAAAAGAAACCTTTGAAAAAAACGATGCCGGCTTCGATTATGCGCTGCAACAAAAAGGCAAAGATGCTTATCAGCAGTTCAACAAGATCATCCTTGCCCGTATTAAAAAAGCCACTACCAAAGAGGAATGTGCCGCCGTTATGGGCGACTGGTTACAGTTTTTCAGAAAAGCGCATCATGGCATTATTCTGACTAACAACGCTCCGGCTGTTGCTGCCAACACCAGTTCCTGGGAAAAAATAGCACTATCGGAAGAACAAGCCAAACAACAAATATCTTCCGGCAGCGCAGCTTTGTTTGAAGGTATCTGGACTACAGGTGCTTACAAAATAGCTATCATCCCTAAAGATAAAGGTTACAAGGGAGTGATACTGACCTCCACTAACCCTGCCTGGAAACCGGAGAGTGTTAAACTGAAAATCTCGGCAGACAGTTCCGGTGCTTTCTATATGGGAGACTACTCCGCGAGGCCATTCGATAAAGCGGTGTTCTACGGAAAAAACGTGTTGCAACTAGGACGCATCTTCCTGAAGAGAGAGTATCCTGTATTCCCTGCAGATCCTGCAACAGAACTGTATGTCAGAGAAATCAGCACTGACGGACCGTTCCTGCAACAACTGTCTGCCAAAACCATACTGCTCCGCATCCCTACCTTTGACGATGCCCAGAAAGGTCTGATAGACAGCGTGCTGAAAGCCAATGATCAACTGCTGAAACGTACTGAGAACCTGGTCATCGATATCAGGAACAATGGTGGCGGCTCTGATATCAGTTATTATGGAATTCTACCATTGTTGTATACCAATCCTATCCGCAGCGTGAACGTGGAGATGTTTTCTACACCGCTCAACAATCGGAGGATGGAAGAGTATTCAGCACGGCCAGGTCTTTCCGAAAACGATAAAATTGAAGTACAGGCTGCGCTTAAAAAATTAAAAGAACATCCGGGACAGTTCGTGAACCTGTCGGGCAAGATCGTTGACGAACAAAAGCTGGATACCATCTTCCCGTTTCCCAAAAATGTAGGCATCATTATCAATAACCTCAACGGCAGTACGGCAGAAGAGTTCCTGATGGCCGCCCGGCAAAGTAAAAAAGTAAAACTCTTTGGTGTTACCACCGCTGGTGTGCTGGATATTTCCAATATGTATGGGGTGAATTCGCCGGATAAACAGTTTCAGTTATGGTATGCATTGTCTAAAAGTCTGCGCATACCCGACCTGACGATCGATGGAAAAGGTATTATGCCTGATTTTTATATCGATAAAAGTATCCCTTCCTCCCAATGGCTGGATCATGTGGTGCAGATACTCGAACAATAACATCAATAAGAAGAGGCGGTATACTGCCTCTTCTTTTTTTGTACCTTGGTACGATAATCAATCTCTTGTATGACAGTCTATGATCTTATTGGGCTGGTGGGACGTAAAAGCACAGACCCCGCCATCAGCCAGTTGTTTGCTACCTGCGGATTATCAAAGCCGCCTAAAACTTTAAATGCCAATCAGGGCGACAAAAGTTACCAGGATAAACAAAATAACCTCGGCTACCGTTTTAAATTCGATATCACCCACGACCAGTTTTATCCGCCGGTAAGTCCTAAAAAGGATGAGTACACCTTTGAGTGTTTCCTGAGCTCGGTGGTATTATACAGTACCGATCGGAAGAAAACGCCGGACCCCAAGCCTGCGGCCTTCTGGGAAGGATTTATCCATCCGGGCAGCAGTTATGAGGAATGCCTGGCTTTCTTTCAGGCGTCACATGATCCGAAATGTGCCATTTTCAGAAAACAGGTGAGTGAGGTCGCGCAGCTGATAGTTTGGCTGGAAGATGATCAAAGTCGTATAACGGCCATGGAAGTACGTATCCCTGAGAAAAGAGAAATCTTTTCCCGGTACGATTTTAAAGAAACGAATCAATACAACACTATCAAACAAGCCTACACGCTGTTGGTAAAATGGCTGTTTGACCACCATTATTTTTTATTACCGGAAGATGTCTACCGCGAGCCACTGACCACCGATCATGCTGCTATATTGGGTTTTACGGAGAGATACCTGAAGAACCATATATGGGATACACAATTGACCGACGATAAAAACCTGGTTTCCTTCCTGTTCCGTATTGCCCGTAGCGGGTCTATCACCTTAGCCAGCGGGGAAAAGATAAATTCCTATATCAAAATACTGTATATCGATGCTGCCGGCAAAGGCGCTGAAAGGCAGGAATTATACGACAATGCCACCATGAATGAAGTAGACGAACTGGAAAGAAGTCTCTGGCTGAACGAAACACAATGCCAGGCCTTCCTGCAAAAACTGTCTGATCTGTTTGAATTGTTTAAACAAGCGCCGAAAGAAGTATTTTAAAAAATAGTTGTTCATTTTCCGGTTGTCCGGCTGTACCGGCGGTCCTACTTTTGTGAGGAAATCAATACCTTAAACTATGCAGTTGAGCTTTGACAGGATGTACCAGGCTTCGGTGGAAAAAGATGTCGCTTTTGAAGGCGTGTTTTTTACCGCAGTCAAAACGACCGGTATCTTTTGCCGGCCTTCCTGCCGTGCCAGGAAACCGAAGCCGGAGAACATAGAATTTTTTGCGACCACCAAAGAATGTATCCTGAAAGGATACAGGCCCTGCAAGGTGTGCCATCCCCTGGAGCAGCTGAACCAGACACCCGATGATATCCGGCAGCTGCTACAGGATCTGGCCGCTGATCCCGGACTGAAAATAAAGGACGCAGATCTGCTCCGCCGTGGTATCGAACCCTACCAGGTGCGCCGATGGTTCCTTAAAAACCATGGTATCACCTTCCATGCTTATCAGCGTATGTTCCGGATCAATTCTGCCTTTAAGAAAATACAACAAGGGGAATCGGTGAGCGGAGCAGCCTTCGATGCGGGGTTTGAGTCCCTCAGTGGCTTTGGGGACTCTTTTAAAAACATCTTCGGGGTATCTCCCCAAAAAAGCAAAACACAACGGGTCATTGACCTGAAACGGTTGGAAACACCGCTGGGGACCATGTACGCCTGTGCGGTAACAGAAGGCGTTTGTCTGCTGGAATTTACCGACCGTAAGATGCTGGAAACGGAATTCCGTTACCTGGCCCGTGTGCTGAACGCTACCATCGTACAAGGCAATAATCCTCATTTTGACACGCTGGAAACACAGCTGAAAGCCTATTTTGACGGACAACGGAAAACCTTTACGGTACCCTTGTATATGCCGGGTTCGCCTTTCCAGCAATCGGTATGGCAGGTATTACGGGAGGTGCCCTATGGCGCTACCCGTTCCTATAAAGACCAGGCTGCAGCCCTGGGTAAACCCGAGGCTATCCGGGCGGTAGCCAATGCCAACGGCATGAATAAAATTTCTATCCTCGTTCCCTGTCACCGTATTGTGGGGGCAGACGGCTCCCTGACCGGCTATGGCGGCGGTATCTGGCGCAAACAATGGCTGCTGGATTTTGAGAAAAACCATTCCTGATTATTTTCTACCTCTTTTATGATCATCACTACTACCACTGTCAACAGATGGTATGCGCTGCTTATTGTCCTGACGGCGCCGCTGTTGTACGTCATCGATATCTTTATCATCAATATTGCCATTCCCACTATCAAACGCAGTCTGCATGCAACCGATGGAGAAGTTCAGCTGGTGATAGCGGCCTATCTGCTGGGGAGCGCCTGTTTCCTGATCACGGGTGGCAGGGCAGGGGATTACCTCGGTAAAAAGAAAGTATTCTTTTGGGGAATGGGATGGTTTACGCTTACCTCCTGTATTTGTGGGTTGTGTCAAACGCCGCTGCAACTGAATATCGCCCGTTTTCTGCAAGGGGTAAGTTCCGCTTTTATGGTGACCCAGTCCATCGCCCTGATACAGGTCTTGTTTCCGGTACCCGAAGAAAGGGCTAAAGCTATTGGCTGGTACGGTATTACGCTGAGTGTAGCGGCCATTATCGGGCAGATGTTGGGTGGTTACCTGGCAGAAACTGATGGGGTGGTGGAGGGGTGGCGGCTGATCTTCTTTATCAATTTGCCGGTGGGAGCCGCCGCTATGTGGGCGATTGACCGTTATCTGCCGGAAACCGCCACCACAGCAGGGGTGAAGTTTGATTATGCCGGTGCGGCCGTCCTCACCCTGGCATTGGGTTGTTTGATATATGCGATCACTGAAGGCCGGGAACAGCATTGGCCATGGTGGAGCGGCGTACTGCTGGCATTGTTTGTGGGTTTGTCGCTGGTATTTGTGCGTATACAGCAGTTAAAACAAGGGCCTGATAACGGTGCGTTGATCAACCTGGCATTGTTTGCACAACCGGTATTTAACCTCGGGTTGCTGGCTGTTTTGTTTCATTTTATGTTGCATACGGCTTACCTGCTGATGATGGCGGTATACCTGCAGGATGGACTGGGTATGTCGGCGCTGGCTTGTGGCGCCAGTTTTATCCCGCATGCATTGTTGTTTATGTTGTCGTCCGTGGTAGCTTCCCGGCTACTGGTAAAGTATGGGAAGAAGGTGTTGCTGACCGGGTTGCTCCTGATAGGGATCGCTTTTATCCTGCAATATAGTTGTGGCGATGACCGGGTGACGACGGTGGCGCTGATTGCCCTGTACGGCCTGGGAAACGGTATGGTACTGCCTTTTCTGCTGAATATAGTGCTGGACAAAGTGCCGGTACAGGATGCGGGAGCTGCGTCGGGTATTTTCTCCACTTTTCAGCAAACTGCATCCGGGTTGGGGATCAGTATTATCGGCGGGATATTTTTTGCCGTACTGCCATCCGGTGCTCACGCCAACGGCTACATGGAAGCGCTGCGTTACGGGCTGGCGGCAGGAACCGTTTGCCTGGTGGTTGTAGCTGGGATGTTGTGGGCGTTACCGGCCAGGAGATAATACGAATATACAAGGTGCAACGTTGCTACAGGATAAACGGAATCAACTTCCGGGTTTGTTGCTGATAGGCGGCATACGTGCCGGGGAATAGTTCATTCAGCAGGGTTTCTTCCTGTTCTATTTTCAGGTATAGCGCCATGGCGCAAACAAGCGTAGCGATGAGCGCGGCCGACCCGCCGGATACCAGGCTGGTGCCGGCCAATGCGGTGATAAAACCGGTGTATATAGGATGTCTGATCAGCCGGTAAGGGCCTTTTACAATCAGTTCGTGATCTTTTTTAGCCGCTACGCCGCCGCTCCAGTTGGTTCCCAGCAATAACCGGGACCAGATACACAAGGCAATACCACCGATGCAAAGCAGCGCGCCGGCAGCTTGTAAGGCTGACAAGGCTGGCAGTAACCGGGTACCCGTAAATAACGGCAGATATAACGAAACAAAAATGACGCAATAACCGATGAAGCCCATCCACCGCTGACGGGTAGTTCTCAGCTGCACGTTTTCCTTGGTGCGGTTACGGAGCGTTAACCAACAGCAGCCGAATACTAACCAGCAGTTACAGGTAACCCAGGTGAACAGGGTGGGGCTTTCCTTGAACATAGGAGATGGGTTTTAGCAGCTGAAGGTACGGGGGATATGGGAAATGAGCGGCGTTCATTTTATTCATTTTGGGGGTGTTTATGGAAAAAATGACGACGGTCGTCTGAGGGTTCATTATCCCGGAGGCATAGAGAGCAAAGGGCTACGGCATTAAATGAATATATAACCCCCATTTTTGAATTCTTCCTGGATATTTAATATAACGCTGCCACATATACGAAGACTTTTTTGACGATGGAAGTTGATTACCCCCACAGTGTACTGTAGAAAATTTACTACATCACTTTCATGAATTTACTACAAACGATTTGTTAAGGGAGTCGTTTTTTTGTCCCTGAAGAATGGCTGTAGCCATTTTCCAATGCTATAGGACGATAAAAACCAATGATCTATGAAAATTTCTACGCAAACCCTTTATCATCATGTGATCAGAAAGATGGCAGCATCTTAAGCCTTTTATCTGTGCAGCACTGAGCAACTACGCCTATACGGTGTAGTTACCCCTTATTGACTATTACGCTGAAGGACACTCCGAATTAATACAGACCATAATAACGCTCACCCGGTGCTAAAAATACCGCGACCGTCATCATTACAGATGACGAAGACAACGCCGCCAACCGGGTGATCAGCGTCACCAAAGACAAGGATGCAGCGGAACCCTCCACGCATGGCGCTTTCCGCATTGCCTTGCCGAAAGACGTTTCTGCTGCTGAAGAAATCAAAGTGAGCTATACGATCACCGGCTCTGCTGCCAACGGTGATGATTATACGATCGACGGAAGCGCTATCATCCCTAAAGGGGCGGAAGAAATATTCATACCGGTAACCGTGATCAATGATGATATCATCGAAGGGCCGGAAGACGTAATCCTCTCCCTGCAAGGCGGCACTGCGGCCATGCTGGGCAACTTCACTGCCAGCGCTACCGACGGTATTGCTACCGTTACCATAGCAGACGATGACGACGTGACAGGTAACCTGGTGGTAAATATTACCGCCACTAAGCCTAATGCCTCCGAACCGGCTACCCATGGTGAAGTGACGATCGCGTTCCCAGGTAAGCTCACCACCACTGTACCGGTTACGGTTCAATATTCAGTAGCAGGAACAGCAGTAGGCGGAACAGATTACAAAGCGCTCAATGGTTCCGTGATCATTCCTGCCGGAGAGCACAGTGTAACCGTACCCGTGGAAGTAATCGACAATAAAATACAGGATGGTACCCGCACGGTGAACTTCACTCTTACCGGTGGAACCGGCGGCGCCTGGAGCTTCGCGCCAGGAACAGCGCAAGCCACCGTTAATATCCATGACGATGATGTTCAAAGCTTCGACACCTGGAAAACTGTCGCGCTGCCTGCTGATAATACCAGCGGCGTGGCTTATCCGAACGAAAAGCTGACCTATACCATCTTCGTTCGTAATACCGGTAATATTCCACTTGCACAGGTAACTATTACAGACCCGGTACCGGCGAATACCATCTACGTAAGCGGTGGTACGCTGAATGGTAATGTGGCTTCCTTCACTATCAGCAATCTCGCGCCGGGAGCAACGGCGACGGCTACACTGATTGTAACTACGCCTGCCTCCCTGGATGGAGTGACTTCCATCACCAATACGGCGCAGGTAAGCGACGGCACTACGACCAAACCTACCGGAGGTTGTGACCCTGCCGCACCAGGATGTAACGGTCAGGCCGGTACGGTGATAGAAGCCAGCAATATCATTGGTGATCTGTCTGTTACCAAAACGGTGGTAAACCCGCCTATGGGTACTTACCGTATGGGGCAGGACATCACCTACAGCGTAAAAGTGAAGAGCAGCGGAACACAGGTATTCACCAACGTGGTCGTGGAAGACCTGTTGCCGCCTAACCTGGAAATGCCGAAATCTGTTCAGGTACAAACAGGACAGGTGGACAAAACCGCCGGTAAGATTACCTGGACCATCGCCAGCCTGCCTGCAGGCCAGGAAGTGGAGCTGATCATGGTATCCCGTATCGTGGAGGGAGGCAATATTACCAACCGCGTATCTGTAAAAGCCCGCGAACCGGAAACCGACAATACCAACAACACGGCGGAAGCCACCATTAAGGCCGATGGCGCTGATATCACCTTCCCGAACGTGTTCACACCGAATGGTGACGGTAAAAATGAACGCTTCATCATCGGAGGACTGGAGAAATACCCGGGATCAGCGATCTATGTTTACAACCGTTGGGGTAGCATGGTATATCAGTCCAAAGATTACCGCAACGACTGGAATGGCTCGCAACTGAATGAAGGAACATACTACTATGTTTTGGAAGTAAGGAAGCCGGAAGGAGTAGTTCGTTACAAAGGCTGGATACAAATATTAAGATAATGGAAGTGGCGGGCCGCCGTTCAGCGGCCTGCCTTCTGTATAGGTGTTAATAAAAGCATGATACAATGCAAAACAAATTAAAAGCCTGGTGCGCCGCTATATTGCTGCTAACTGGTATACAGGTGAAAGCACAACAGAACATCCAGTTCAGTCAATACGCGTTCAATGGACTGTCTGTAAACCCGGCCTACGCCGGATATAAGGGGGATTTATACCTCAATGCCTTTTATCGCCACCAGTGGGCCGGATTTCCCGGCGCACCGCAAACGGGCGGTATCTCCCTGGATGGCCTCACCAGTGCTGCCGGTGAAAGGGTGGGGCTGGGTGTGCAAATGATGTTTGACAAAACCGGTCCGCAGGAAGCGCTCTCCTTATATGGCTCCTACGCTTACCGTATTCCGCTGGATAATGAAGATACCCGCCGTTTGTGTTTTGGTATAGGCGCCGGCGTTACCCAATATAGTATTGATGGTACTGCCTTGCGGTATGTAGATAATAATGACGATGCCATTCCGGTAGGGAAAGTATCGCGCTGGATACCGGATGCCCGTTTTGGTATTTATTATTACACGCCTTCTTTGTATATTGGCGTCTCCGTGATGGACCTTTTGTCGCTCTATACTGATGGAAGCCGTTTTGCCTGGAAGGGCAATACCTATGAAACGATCCGGAAAACACAGCATACTTATCTGACAGCAGGCACGGTCATTACATTGTCTGAAAACCTGAAGCTGAAACCGACGATGATGTGGAAAGAAGATTTCAAAGGTCCGTCCAGTGTGGATTTAAATGCTTTCCTGCTGATCTCGGAAAAGTTATGGGTAGGTGGTTCTTACCGTACCAGCATGAAGCTGTGGAATAAATCGAACCTCGATACCCGTTTGCAGCAGGTGAATGCTGCCAGTGTTATCCTGGAATATTTCGCTGCCGACCGTTATCGTTTTGGTTATTCCTATGACCTGAATGTGAACCGGATGGCCAATTACCAGGCCGGGTCGCATGAAATATCTATTGGTGTCTTATTTCCATCCAAAAGATATAATGTCAGCAGCCCCCGTTATTTCTAAACTGATTATTTAAAAAATAAGCCCTTGAAACTGTATCATCTTTATTTCAGGAAAATCTACGGTAAGGTATTCGTCGTCCTGTTGGCTTCCTGGTTGCCATTGCAGGTGGTAGCGCAAGAGCAGAAAAGCGTGTTGCAAATGGCTGAAGAAGCCTATGCCAGGCAGGAGTATGCCCCCGCAGCTGCACTTTATGAAAGACTGGTCCAGCAACGAGGCAAACGGGTGAAAACAGCCCAATTGATGAAACTGGCTGCATGTTACCGGGAAGTCGGGTTATTCGACAATGCGGGTAACTGGTATGCCAGGATCACCACATTGCCTGATTGTCCGCCGGAGGCCTGGTTCGCACTGGGTGAGGTGCTACGCAACCGCGAGCTGTATGCCGAAGCTAAACAACAGTATGCCCGTTTTACGTCGCCGAAGGCCGACAGTATGCAGCTGAAGGCGCTGGCCTTACGTGCCTGCGATAGTGCTTTGGTGTGGAAGCAACAGCGGGCAGATGTTACACTGAATCCTGTTAAGGAACTGAATACGGAGAATTCCGAAATTATCAGCGGGGTGGTGAAAGATGGGCTGCTATTGATCTCCAACGGTTATCGCAGTATGCAGATGAATGATAAAATGGAAAAACATCCGGCTGCCGACAAGCGGACTTTACAACCTTACTACAAACCTTATATTTTCAAACAATACAGTGTGGGCGACTCCAATGTATTGCTGGAGGAGCTTTTCCCGCAGTTGCTGGGAGGGTACCGGTATCATATTGGTCCGTTGTGTATGAACAAGGGGGAGGATACCTTGTATGTCACCATCAATGAACAGGATAAGGTGTTGCCTGATAGTCTGCGTGGACCGGTAAGCGGTATTCGCCGGCTGAATATTTACCAGTCAGTCAAACAAAATGGAAAATGGACTACGCCGGTGTTGCTGGCCAATATCAACAAAGCAGGCTATTCTTCCGGTTATCCGGTATTGGCGGAGCAAGGCGGTATCCTGTATTTTGTGTCTGACCGGCCGGAAGGGCAGGGGCAGTCTGATATCTGGTATAGTGAGAAGCAGGCCGATGGAAGCTGGGGAGAACCGGTTAACTGTGGTCCGGTGCTGAATACCGTGGCGGCAGAGGCTTTTCCGACGATCAATGAAGACGGGGCATTATATTTCTCCAGTAAAGGACATCCTGGTATGGGGGGATATGATGTGTTCCGGGCTATTGGTAGCCGGGCGCAGTGGCAGGAGCCTGATAATATGAAAGCGCCGTTTAATACTGGTGGCGATGATATTGGTCTTATCCTCAAACGCAATGCCTATGAGGGTTTCATCTCTTCTAACCGGCAGGGTGGTACAGGTGCGGATGATATCTATGCCTTTAAAGATGCCTATTTCTTTTCCAGGTTGCGGCCTGCGGGGGGATCATCTGATGGTGATGATCGTAATGGGAGTAATAGAAATAACGGCAATAACGACCACGGCGGCAATGGTAATAATGGCGGTGGTAACAGCACCAATGGTCATACCGGTACCGCTAAAACAAACGTTCCCCGTAAGTTGACGCCTGAAGAAGAGAAAGATAAGGCCGAACTGGAGAAGTTGCAGTTCTTTTATAAATTCAACAGTACCGAACTGCTGACAGAATCCAGGCGTATACTGGATTACGTGGCGGGTATTATGCAACGGCATCCGGATTGGAAGCTGGTGGTTGTTTCGTATACCGATAGTCGTGGTACCGATACCTATAACAGGGATCTGTCTACCATGCGTTGTTATGCGGTGATCAATTACCTGGATGACAAGGGTATTTCACCTAAGCGTGTTTACTATCGTAATATGACCCGGGATGGTATTGCGAATGGCTGTTTGGATGGAGTGCCTTGTAATGAATCACAGCATCAGCAAAACAGGCGTTCTGAATTGAAAGTCATTTATTGATTTATAATTTATTGATTTTTAGTCAGATACATATATTGCAGTATGGCAGATTTGCCTTGCAGGTTAGTTGGCCTGCAAGGCTTTTTTATATCTCTTCCTGATTGTACAGGATTTCCCTTATTTTTGACGCCTGACTAAATGAATAAATGGAGAAGGAGCAATATTTTGACATTGAAGCACCGATCATTCCTGGGGTAAGTCTGGGTGGCATTCAACAGGGAATGGAGGTAAAAGGGCTGGAGAAGATGTTTCGAACGGACCAGTACTTTGCCCGTGATAAAAAGATCAGTCTCGTGACAACGCCTTCCTTGCGATATATAGAATATTGGTATATGGGTGGTATCATCCGTCTGAAAGTGGACATCTATGATGGCAGAATCACCAATATTATTGCCACGAAAGGTTATCAGGGTACCGTCAACGGCGTACTTCGTGTAGGCATGACGGTACGTGAAGTGCTGCAGGTAGATGCCGGCTTTAGCTGTTATTCTCCTCCGGGCGGCCTGATGAGTCCTAATTTCCTGGGTATCTGTCTTTATTTTACACCTAATTTCGATGCCGAAACAGATAGCCTGTCGGATTACATGGATAATAAAATCCTGGGCATCGGTCTCATCAATGAATTTAATGCAGAAGGAGATGATGTGTATGTGATGTTATATGGGTTAAACCATCCCCGGTTTAACGGTTAATTTCTTAATTCCATATCGTAGCGGTCCAGTCCCGGGCCAAAAAAATCCGGGGTGATTTTCGTCACCTCAAATCCCAGTTTCTCGAAGAAAGGTGCGGAATGTTGAGAGGTATCCAATTGAATGGTACATGACGGACATATCTCCCGGATAACAGCTACTCTGTGCAGCAAAAGTTTTTTACCCCATCCTTGTTTATGGTATTGCTGGTGGAGTAGCCCCCAGGTCATGATGGCTGTCCCGTTGCCACGGATATAATAACCGCCACAGCCAATTATTTCGTTGTTTAATGCGAGTACGTAGTAACATTCGTTACGATCGGAAAGGTCGCGTTTCCCTTGTTCTTCCAGCCAGGTATCAAAGTCTGTCAGTTCCCCGGGTGCGAAGAACTTGGGCATGTTGCTACGGAAAGCCGCGAGGCAGGCAGGTTTGTCGGCAGCGGTGTACGGTCTGATAATCATGCTATGAAGGTAGGGAATTATTATCAGGCGGTGATATGGTCTGCCGCTACGTGTAGTAAAATATCCTGGCATCGCGCGCCGAAGAGTGCCTCTTCTTCAGGGGTATTAGCCGGTGTGTTAAGGAGGGTATTCAACTGTTGTTGTAGTTGTGTGCTAATTTTTCCGCTGCCATAGAGCCATGATTTTTTCTCGTCGAAATTATCCTGCCAGTGTTGGGTTTGTGTTAAAAGCCTTTCGTCGTTGAGAGCTTCGGCAGTGTATTCCAGGCGGATGATTTCCTGCCGGCCTTGTGTGAGGATGACGGAAGAGTATTCAGTACTGCCGTGGGAAATGCCGTATTCATCGGGTTGAAGGAGTACCTTACCTTGTTCTATAAAACGGGTGTAAAGCGTTTTATTGGGAGAGGTTTCGAAGACTAGTTTGGGCGTTTCTTCCTTAATTAATAACGTTCTTCTTTTTTCAGTGAAACAGACCATCCAGCGTAGTGTACATCCGGCATATTTCTTTGTCTGAAAGAGAATGCCAACATCCTTGAAATGTAAGAATGATGTAGTTGTAAACTGTTTGATATGGTTACAATAATAAAAAGGAACGGCTTTTTCTTTGGTAAAACCTTCCGGTTCGGTTTCTGCAATACTTAGCATCATAATATACGCATGTTTAAAGTTGAGGGAAAATAACTATCAAGTTATGATGCCGAACTGTTGAAATGACCGCAGTCACAAAAACTTAACATTGGCTGTAATATAATACTGTAAAAGGTCTTAAGTTGGTTTGTTTTTATATGTGTGTAACATGTTAGCAGTGTGATTTCATAATTTGTATGTTATGACTTATTTGGATGACCACCTTAAAACCGCTTTCTAAATGTCCCTCGTCCATACAATAGAGTTTGTTGTTGCTAACGCGCCCAATATCCATTTCAATTCTTCAACAGTAATACCGGAAGAATACAAGCCATACCTGTCTGCTTTTGCAGATGCACAACTGTTAAGTTCTTCGAAGGCGGATATTCTTATTCATCGTTATGAATCCAGCGGTTCATCCATCATCAATGCCATCTTTTTTGTACGGGAAAAAACAATTCTGGAGACGCAACTACGGCATTCCTTTCACGTATGCTCCTGTATGATCCAGGGAACGGCGGAGGCTTCCATTAAGGGACTGGAAAAGACACTGTTGTATCAGGGGCAGTTTAATCTCCTTGAGATAAAGCCGGATAAACTCATCCTGTATTTTGAGCCGGGTATTTATGAATGGCAGGGCTTTACTTTTTCAAGAAAACAGATCGGTGATCTGGCGAGCTTGTCTCCTATGCTCAATAAATGGTTGTTGTTGATCGATGGCCTTAAATCGGCGATAGTAGGCCGGCATGCAGGTATTATACAGGAAGAGATGGGAAACCGTATCAGGGAAATTAAGAGAGGTAGTATTCCCGGCAAATTAAAAGCATTATGGGTACAGCATAAAGTATTTGAGGTGCTGATTTGGGTAGTAAGCTATTTTGAAGGAGAACAACAATCGGATGTGGCCAATAATGATTTTCTATTATTCGCCGGAATTAAATCCTATATCGATCAGAACCTGGATATTCCCCATACAGTGGCTGAATTGGCGCACATGTACAACATCAGCGAGTCCCGCATAAAAAAAGGGTTCTCTAAATATTACCAGATTCCGATCAGTAAGTACCTTATCAAACAGCGGATGGAAACAGCCGAAAGATTGGTGCGGGAATCAGGATTAAGTATGAATAAAATAGCCTATATGCTGGGATATGGCTATCCGGCGAACTTTACCCGGGAATATAAAAAATACCACGGTAAGCCCCCCGGGGGCGCCCGTTAACATTCCAATGTTAACTTTTGAAAAATGCCCCGAATGATTAGATACTATTTCCAAAATGAATATTTTGTTATTTTTTTATTAAGGAACTTTATATCGTTGACGTTATCACCAGGAAAATAAGAAAGCCCGACAAGAAGAACCTGACAACTTTATCAAAATAACCGTTAATTGATCCTGGTGAGTACCATTAAATATTAAAGAAGATGCAGCGAATAGCGGTCATGAGACCACCTGGTCTCTGATAGCTTTGTTATGCCAATGGATGCTATAAGTAATCCCGGTAAATAGTTTTCATAGTTGTGCCCTGGTTAAATCATGCCATGATTTTTATGGCGAGGGTATCTTATTGAATAAAAGAATAAATATGATAAACGAATTGAAGGAAACACACAACCAGAATGTAGATCAGCAAAATGGTTTCCACCACCTGCTTGATGAAATGGGTATTCCTTATGTGGAGGATGATGCGTACTTACATGTAGGGTCGCAGGTGACCGAATCTGGATGGATATTGTATCTTTCTGTGAGGAGCCAGGTTGTTGAAGAGATGATAAGACGAGTGCTGCCCATTTTGTTGCAGCATAAAGTCAGCTTTGGATTTACTAAAAGCCTATCTGTTGCGAAAGATTATAATGATTTCTGGAGAGGCATTGATTATGTAGGGAAAATTATGACTATTTATTCGATAAACGAAGTTTTGACTAAACACCTGATATATGAATTGTCGGCGGTGGTAGTAGGAATGGAAGGGCCTCAGATAAATAATGCGATAAGACTAAATGAGAGTGTTTATGTGGCGCGTATTTTCTCGCAACCGCCAGTGGAGGGTATACCCGTAATTGTAACGGGGATGCCACCAATTAAGAAACTGCCGTTTAAGGTTGATCCTAAGTATCGATATTGGAAAAGGAAACGGTTACTTAAGAATAGGTATGTACCGCTGTTTATGGTTGTTCATTCGCCGAAAGGTGACTTGTTGAAGTCTGTCGACCTTAAAGGACTGAAGTTTAACTGGTGTTTCATTAAAGAGGGTAAAAAGAGAGTGTTTCTTGACCGTAATGGAAGAGACATAAAAGATAGACTTAGATGGCAGGCAAAAGCCTTGTCGGAGGTGCAGGATCATATTAATGTACCTAAAGTTATCGACTTTTTTGAGCAGGGAGAGGAGTGTTATTTGGTGATGGAGTGGTTGGAAGGTGTTGATTTAGGCCGGAAGATTGATGAGTTAAGAAAGGATGTGCCATGGGTAGATGTTACAGATTCTATTAGGCGGCAGCTGATGACGTATTATATAAAGGCGTTACAAATGATGGAGAAAATGCATGCTATCGGATATGTTCACAGAGACGCAACAGCCGCGAACTTCATGATTTTAGCATCGGGAGAAGTGTATACAATTGATCTTGAGTTAAGTTATAACTATGTAAAAGGCGAGCCAGCGGTCCCGTTTTCGTTAGGCGCTTTTGGATATGTTGGACCAGAGCAGATACGAGAAGAATCGCCTACAGTTAAGGAAGATGTATTCACCTTAGGAGCTTTGATGATACACATTGTAACTGGGGTACATCCATCTGCTTTTATTAGTAAGGAATGTGAAATAAAATGGGACGAATTGCTTTTGCATGTGCCGGATGTCAGGTTAATGTCATTAATAAGGCAATGTTTAGATATGAATCCTGGTAATCGACCGGTCGTAGCCATCATAAGAGAAACGATTGAAAATATTTTCTTTAAATAACATCTATGAAAAAGAACCAGATATTAGAGATTGCTGCTATCGCATATATATTGCTTTTTTCCTATGCTGCTGCCAGTAAATTACTTGATGTAGAGTTATTCGTCTTTCAGCTGGAACGGCAGGCTTTTCCCGCTTATCTGATTCCCGTTCTATCTTGGGGGATTCCTTCGGTAGAAATTGTAATTGTTTTATTACTCATACTGCCCCGATTTCGGCTATTGGGATTAAAATTAGCAACAGGATTAATGTTGGTGTTTACAGGGTATATCTCAATGGCTGTGATGGGGCTATTTAAAAATATGCCTTGCAGTTGTGGTGGGGTTATAAGCGCCCTTACCTGGAAAGAACATCTGGTATTTAACCTGTTTTTCCTTTTGTTGGGAGCCATTGCAATATGGCCTTCAGAACTCAGAAGGATAATTAAACTAAATAAAGATACTACTGCGCATAGTACAGGAGTCAACCTGTAAAAAAATGACAAGTCCCTTATTAAATAACCTTTTAAAAAATCAGTTTTATGAAAAAGATTAAAATTGCTTTTGCTGCATTAACTGCTATTATTGGTATTGGTGGTGCTTATGCTACTACTGCTGATTCTGTTAACCGTGTTGGTACAATCTATAGGTGGCATACCGTAGGTGGCAAAGTTACTTTTAGTGGTACTACCGTTGCTGCTAGAGTAAATTGTCCTGCACCTAGTGGTGTAACCTGTTTGTACGGTACTGCTCTCAACAAACCAACCGCTTTTGTTTACAAGCCATAACCGTTTCATACAAAGGAGACAGCAGGACTGTCTCCTTTGTATTTTTTTGAAAATTAACCTATAATCCTACATATAAAATGCTTGCAAAATGAAGAAATTACGTATAGCTTGGACTGCTGTTAGTGCCTTGTTAGGTATTGGTGGAGCTTATGCTACTGTGTATCAGGGTGCAGCAACTGTAATTCATATACCATACAATTGGTACCTTACCAATGGTCAATATGCCTTTAACGCAACTATAAACGTAGCAAAGGCGATATGCCCGGCCGAGAATGGTGTTACTTGCCTGATTGGTACAGCCAGCAAATATTCTTTGGCAACAACATTTGTTTTTAAGCCCTGAAGGGTAGCCGAATATAGTGTTCCCTCAGCCACTACATATCTTCCAATATTATTCTTTCCTCGTTGCGCATTTCCAGATTTAAATCTAACCCATATTGGTTAAGGCTTTTCTTTAGCTGATTGATGTCTGTTGAATGAGGCACAACGAGGTTTACGATACCGTCATACCCGGTTTCGTTGATAACATTATACGGGAGGTTATTGTACAACCTATTTCTCATTACTGCATAGATTCCAATATTTTTGACTATAATATTGTTTCCTTCTATGTCATGGCTTGAGTTGGTGTCATCTTTATCTTTGGATTTAAATCTTTCAGTTGTCTTAGTGCTCGAAAGTACGTAACAGGGAACAAGTTCCTGTGTCAGACTGCTTTTTAGACCGAAAAAGTTGTCCAGCTCCCGTTTCATTAATTGTTGCGCCTTTACTTCGGATGTATCTTTAATAATCACTTCAAAACAATATATGCCCTTCATGGTAAGTATATCGGGTATGAATTTGGTGCTATCCTTATATTTGTTGGTTACTTTCATCGGTGTATGTACGCCTCTACGTTTATATGCTACTTCATACATAGTATGAACAGGGCAGTTTTGACAAAGTATTCTGCCTTCGCCAGTTGTCTTGTCAAACGATACCTTTGATATGCCCGGTAGCTGCGGATCTGCTTTGCCAATATACAGGTAATATAATTTTCCTTTCCCTCCGCTATACTCATTATCCACGAGTAAAAGCGGTTTTCCTGCTATTTTGGGGTCAGTAATTTCCTTTTTTTCCGGAATATTTAACGGCTGGTTGTTGATGAATTTTTCGATGTTGGAGGGGGTAACATAATAGTGCGAAGAGATAGCCTTGATGATGCCATCTTTTCCAATCCATATTTCATGTGGCTCCATTGTGTGTGGAAATAACTTCAATAAATCACTGGTCGTTTCTATATTAGTGGCGATGGGCAATTTGGTTTTACTCAGGTTGACATTTTTTGTGAATGTTTTTTTTACGGTTTCTTCATTGTCCAGGGTTGCACACAAGATGTTGAATTCATTATGATAGCTCTTCTGTAGAGTGTCTAATTTAGGGATAAACTCGAGACATGGTCCACAATTGCTGAACCAGAAATCTATAATGAGTGGTTTATTATTGAAGTCAGTTACCAGATTTCCTTTTTTCCGTTGATGATTAAGCAGTGATCTTAAAAGGATGTCCGGGCACTTGTCGCCAATGTTGAGTTTCTGCGCTTTTATCGGAAAGGAGGCTGCGATACTTAGTAGCAGAAAAATGATTATGCGTAGCTTCATAACAGTTATATGTTTTGTAAATGAGTCTCGTAATTAGTTGTAGCCATTGTTTTGAGTCAGATTTTTGTTAAGCCGCATTTCCTGGTCTGGAATTGGATATAGTGTATCGGTATCCTTCCAGCCTGGCTTTATAGACTGGAGGACCAGCCTGGCCTTATTAAATCTCTTTAGGTCGCACCAGCGGTTTCCCCATTCTGCCATCAATTCTACTTGTCTTTCTTGTAGGATTGCCTTTAGCGCATCATCCATGTTCTGGTTCGTAGTGATGTCGCGTAAGATGGATGTATCATTTCCCCGTGCTCTGCTTCGTAATATGTTTAAATCTGATATTCCTGCCGGAATTTTCCCTTGTCTGATAGCAGCTTCTGCTCTGATAAGATATTGTTCCGCCAAACGAAACATAACGTAGTTTTCTGTAATAGTAGTTGATGCTGAGGAGGCTACTTTATATTTATAGGGAAAGTAATACGATTGACCGTTTACAGCTTTACTGCCTATCCATGCTATTTTTCTGGGATCGCCTACTTCAAACGAGTTTAATAGTTTATCAGTGACCAGGTATCCTGGCATGACATCCGCATCAGGATTAACAAATGCAGAGCCTTCACCGGTATTGGAACCTGCCGCAACGGATTGGAGCTGCCATATGGCCTCTTTGCTGCCGGCAAGGAATACCTGGTTTAAATCTGGTTCCAGTTTGTAAATATTAGCGCTTATAACGTTGTTGGCTTCCTTTTCTGCCAGTTGCCAGTTATTGGTATAGAGGTATACTTTTGCTAATAAAGCAGATGCGGTGTAGCTATTGGGGCGTAAGCGACCGGCAGAAGGATAGGCTGCACTTAACAAGCCCTTGGCATCTGTTAAATCAGAGATGATAAAATCGTATACTTCACTTGGTTGACTTCTTCCTTTGATAGCTGCCTGATGATAATCAGACTGTGTGATAAGGGGAACGCCTCCGAAAAGCTGAACTAAATAAAAATATGTAAGACTTCTTACGAGTTTTGCCTCACCCAGGAGTTGTTTCTTTAACGCCGGAGTCAGATTAGTACTGTTGGATAGTCCCTCTACACAAATGTTTGTCTGGTATATTATTGTATAAGCAACAGACCATAACTTGTATTGATTAACAAAGTTAGTGGTGGAGATAGCATTATTCTGAAATTCTGCATAGTCGGAGGTGGGATTTGTACAGGTGAGCTCATCCGCAGTTAGGCTGCCGCATACTGTGGCACCACCGCCAATTATATTGAGGCCATAGGCGGATAGCGCAGAATATATACCCAATATCGAAGAGGTTGCGCTTGCATCATCCTTGAATAATTGTTCGGTGGTGATTTTTGTAGCCGGATCTCCTACGTCTGCAAATTTGTTGCATGCACAACTGAAGATTATTATACAGGCCGACAATACACAAATAGGGGAGGTAAGTATGAATAGTTTCCTGATAATCAGTAGAAGTTTGTTGATAGTATGCATAGTATGTGTTTTTTGGACGTACAAGTAGTTGAATGCCTTACGTTCATCACAGGGTAAGTTGTATACCACCTGCAATGGTTTTTAAAGTAGGAATTCCATAAATACTTTGTGATTCAGGGTCTCCCGGATAGTCAGTGATGGTAAATAAATTTTGAGCCTGCAAATAAACCCGGGCGGATTTCATGCCGATGATTTTGAGAGGCGCTGCAGGGATATTATAGCTAATACTGATGTTTTTTAACCTTATGAAGGACGCATCGCTGTATACTGCGTTGGATCTTGCATAGAGAGAAGCCTGTTTATAAGCTTCACTATTTGTAGTTGCAGTAAATTTTTCATAGGTAGCATCGTCTCCTGGTTGTTGCCATCTGTTAAATACGTCAATGGATTGGTTATACATTAGTCCCGGGTAATTACGAGCCAGATATGTGGCTGCTCTTATGTTTTTCCCAAACTGTTTTCTGAAGCTAAATAAGAGGTTGAGTTGGAAGTTCTTGTAGATAAAATCGGAAGTGACGCCACCGAAATAGTCAGGATCCAGTTTACCACCATATTGAAAATCCTGTGAATTGAATCTACCATCTTTATTGACATCATTAAAGGTATAGGTACCTTTTTTTGTATCGATTCCTGTGTATTGGTAGGCCTTGATTAAATTGACAGATCTTCCAATCTCATAAATATTGGCGTAGCTGGAGTTTTGAAGATCAGGGAACGCCAGTAATGTATTAGTTGGTATGGTTAGATTGGCGCTTGTAGTCCATTTGAAGTTATGGGTATTAATAATTTTGAGATTCATTTCCAGTTCCCAGCCTTTATTGGAAATTAAGGCTGGGAGATTTTGAGTAATGCTTGAAAATCCCGTTTGCGAAGGGAGCATGTAGCTTACCAGTTGGTTATCACTTTTGTTTTGATAGTAGGCGGCAGATATTAATAACCTATCATGCAGAAACCCTAGGTCCAGCGCAACTTCGAGTTTTTTGTTCCGCTCCCAGCTAAATGCGGGATTAAATGGATTCTCGGGCTTGAGCGCGATGCCTCCTTGATAGGGAGGTGTTACGTCGCTCGACCAGGTTGATAGGTATTTATAGTCCCCTATTTGATCATTTCCGGTAATGCCATAGCTACTGCGTATTTTCCCATAACTGATAAGATTAAGTTGATGCAGGAATAAGGATTCATTACTGAAAATCCAGGCGGCTGCAACTGAACCGAAATTAGCAAATCTTTTGTCCGGACCAAAACGTGAGGAGCCGTCCCGGCGCCCATTAAGGTTGATGATATATTTGTTGGCGTAAGTATAGTTGATTCTGGTAAATATAGCTTCATAACGATATTTGCTTTCGTCGGAGAGTTTATTGCTTAAAAGCGGACCCGCGCTTACAGATCCCAATAGTATGTCGGATGTGTATCCGGCAAGCATTAATGCCACGTTGTCTTTTCTGCTTTCCTGCCAGGTGCTTCCGAGTAAAACATCCAGTTTTCCTTTGAATATTGAATGGGTGTATTCAAGCTGAGGTTCAATGATAAAGCTTTTAAAGTTACTGTTTGAAAAAGAAGCTGATCCTGTGGAGTTGGTGCTGGGATTGAAGGTGGAGATAGGGACTTTGTTTTTTTCGTTAAGATAAAGCATGTTTAAACCTGCACTGGTGCGAAAGACTAACCCATCTGTTATTTTAAAATCAACCGTAAGGTTGTTTAAAAAATTTTGAGAAACGGCACTATAGCTCGTTTGAAAAACGGCTAAGGGATTTTGAAAGGTTGTTGCTCCCTTGGTCCAATTCAAATGCCCTGTTGAGTCGTACAGCTCTGGTATATTAGGTGGAAGTGTCATGTTAAGTACACTCCCGCCTGCCAGGTTGTTGTTGTCAAAGTTGACGATTGTGGATAGTTTAACATCAATTCGGCCACCAGGGGAGAGATGTCTTAGGTTGAACTTTATGGATGAATTATTGTCGGCTACACTGGTAGGTAGTACCGTTGTCTCTCTATGGAAATTACCTCCAATGAGAAATTGTGTTTGCTGATTGCCTCCGCTGAGAGATAAAGCTCCATTTAATACCTTTGCAGTACCACCATAAAGTAATTTGGGCATATTAGTGTAACGGGTTGTGTCCCAAATCATGAGGTCGGGTGCATACCCCGGTCGTCCAGGAGTGGCATTGGGAGTGAGCCCATCATTCTTAAATGCTTCGCGGCGCACGGCGAGGTATTGCTGCGTGTTAAGCAGTTCTGGCAACCTGGAAGAAGTACTTGCTCCCGTATTGAAGTTGGCATTTAGTGTCATCTTGCCAGCCTGAGGCTTACGTGTAGTGATCAGTACAACTCCATTAGCTCCACGGCTTCCATAGATGGCAGTTGCATCTGCATCCTTTAACACTTCAATGCTTTCAATTTCAGAAGGATTAATAAGGCTGAACGGACTAAGGCCCGCATCACCCTGTGTTAAAATTGAACTAAGACTATTGATATTATTGTTGTTTGGTGCGAATGGTATTCCATCAATGATATATAATGGTTCGGAACCGTTAGTCAGTGAATTCTGGCCACGTATCTGTACTTTTACAGAAGCGCCTGGTGCGCCACTGCTTTGAGTAACCAGCATACCCGGTACTCTCCCTTCCAATGCTGCCAATGGATTGGATACAGGCTGCCTGCCTATCTCCTCTGAAGTTACCTTACTAATTGAGCCTGTATTGAGACGTCGTGAAGTAGTACCATACGCCATCACCACCGTTTCATCCAGCCGGTTGTCTGCTACATCCAGCTTAACCTGAATCGGCGTGTTGGCCAATGCGGCAACAAGTCTGGGAGCATAACCTGTATAACTGATCTGTAACAGGGATCCTACCGGAACATTACGCAATGAAAATTTTCCCTTCTCATTGCTGATAGTCCCTTTCTGCGTTGATTTCACAATGATGAATGCACCAGGCAAGGGCGCTCCATTCTGATCCCGTACCTCGCCGGTAACCACATGACCCGCCGAGTCCGCCGGAGCTGCGGTTGTTGGCGCTGCTGTTTTCTCCGGTTTTAATACCACTGTTTTAGACCTGAACTCCCACGTAATACCCTTCGGTGAAAGCAGCTCCCGCAGCACCTCTTCCAGTGGTTCCTTTTTTACGTATATGCTTACCCGATAGTTATCCTTTATCTGGTTGTTGTTATACATAAAAATAAGCCCTGTTTGTTTTTCGATGCCTTTAAATACACGGGACAGCGGGACTTCGCTGAAGGAAAGCGTTACCTTGTGCTCGCCCTGACTCCGGGCCGCCACCGGGAGAACTGCCAGTAGCAGACTTCCGAAAAGAAGGGGTGCCAGTAGTTTACGAAGTCTTCCCGCATAAAGGAGTAACGTTAGATTCATGACAATGTGTTGATAGGTTTGGATAAAATATTTTGTTGTATAAATTCAGGTACCTCTGTAATGAAGACAAGAAATATTTTATCCTGGCCTAACTGCCGGAGAAGTTTTTATATTAACTTAATGTTATGCGGTTACAGAAAATTAACAGTCAGAATTTTTATAATTCAAAAATGCCATCGTTATTTGCATATCAGATTTTCATAACAACCGATTAACAAATTTCTTTTCATCCGTTCTGGCGTAAACTCCTTCTAAATATTATTTTCATGTAACAATAACAAGCATAGCTATAGTACGTTACACTGGTTGTCTGACGGAAACACATCCCATACCTGCGCTCAATAACCTTTTACGGTTGATAAACTGTGCCCTGCTTTAGCAGATGGCCTTGTTTATTCTTTGCCGGGATGTTTCCATAGATACCTTTTAATGTATGATTAGCTGAATACACCCTGATGAAGATATACGAAAACGATATGGTACTATGGCAACAGCTGAAGGAGCGCGATCCGGATGCCTTTGCCTTTATTTATACTACTTACCGGAAATGGTTAATGGTCGTTGCTTATGGTATCGTACAAAACGAAACGGAGGCGCAGGACCTGGTACAGAAGTTTTTTGAAGACCTCTGGCAGATGGATTGGAAGAACAGCAGCGACCTGACAGGACCTATCCGCAATTTCCTCTTCATCAGCATCCGTAATCGCAGCCTCAACCAGGTCAGAGCCAATGAAATACAGCGGAAACGTTATGCCCAGGTACAATTGCCGGAAACATTCGAACCACCTGCCAACATACTGGAAAACAAAGAACTGCAACAGCAACTGTCGCACGCCATGTCGCTACTGCCAGCGGTAAGAGCCAAGGTTTTTAAGCTGGGATACCTATATCACTATTCCCGGCAACAGATAGCCCACCAACTCGGTATCAGTGAAGCCACTGTAAAAAACCATATGGCCCTTGCCTTGAAGGACCTGAGAAACCTGTTAAAAAATAATGTACACTGAGGTTAGCCCGATGTGTCAGAAAAAGTGTCTTTATTAAAGTAATGAGAAGTAATCTGGATATACAACAGCTGATGACGGAGAAAATCGGGGGCATTATCAGCGCCGCCGATGAAGCCTACCTCGACCACCTGATCGAATCAGATAGAGTGGTGGCTGCTGCGTGGGATAATACGAAAGACTTATATCGCCAGGAAGATATTGACAACCATTTTCAACGATTTGAAACGCTTCCCTGGCAGGAAATGCCTTTTCAAACGGTACTCCCTGATCAGAAAATAAGACAATGGATAAGCCCCCTTGCATGGGCGGCTGCCATCGCTCTGCTGATATCAGTAACCTCCGCATGGTGGCTGGTGCGGTCGCATACGCCGGCAAAACCATCGCTCGCCCTGTCTGAAACACAAGGTGATGTACAACTGCAAACCGGTAATGGCCAACTACTGAACCTCTCAAAAGATACCGGCCTTCTTCATACCGGCACTTTACAGGCAATCAACACCAATAATACGCTTTCAATGCCCGTTAGTACTATCGGTGAAACCACTGGTAATGATAACTTAACACTGACGGTCCCGATAGCCCAACATTATTCCATCAAATTGTCGGATGGTACCGTCGTATCATTGAATTCCGTTTCCAGCCTGCGGTTTCCGGTACCGTTTACTGCCGGTTCCCGTGAGGTATATCTTACCGGTGAAGCCTACTTTGCTGTAGCCCACGACGCTACCCGACCATTCCTGGTACATACGCCGCAAGGTACTGTACAAGTGTTGGGAACAGCCTTTAATGTAAATACCTACGATAGTACGGTGGTAAAGGTATCTCTCGTAGAAGGAGCGGTTAAAATGGAACAAGTGGCATTAAAACCAGGGCAACAGGCGGTTGCCAGCACCTCCGGTATCCGCGTACAGCCTTTCGATGAAACAACGGAACTCAGCTGGCGCCAGGGCATCTTCTACTTCTCCAATACCTCCCTCGCCGATATCGCCCGGATACTACCCCGCTGGTTCGGTACCCCCATCATCATGGACAACCCGCATATCGCCCGCGAAACCTTCACCGGCAGCGTGGAAAGAAGCCAGCCGATCACGGTTTTCCTGGAAAACCTGAAGTCAACAACTACGGTAGATTATTATTTCGATAAAACCGGCCAACTGCACTTTAAATAGCCGACTACTGATCCAACCACTGTTTAAACAACGGTACTTTCTCTTTGCTGACCAGCACTTCCCGCTCAGGATCACGCTTCAGCCTTATCTGCAGCTTGCCGTTAAATGAATGGAGTATACGGTCTATACTGTGTACGCCGATAATATGTTGCCGGTTGGCCCGGAAAAACTGGACAGGGTTTAACTGCTCTTCAAGCTCGTCCATCGTTTGGGTAACAACAACCTGGGATTTGTCTTTTAAAACGAGATAGGTAACACTGTTGGCATAATAAACAAAATCTACATCTTCTACGAGTACGGTACGGTATCCATCCCGGAAAGGCAGCATAAAACGGGTACGGTAGCTGACTTCCTTCTGTTTAAAAAACTCCAGTAATTGCTGTACCATCTCGGTAGGTCCTGCCTGTACCGGCTGCCGGTGGATCTTATCCAACGCCTGCCGCAGGTCTTCTTTCTCTATTGGTTTCAGCAGGTAGTCTATACTGTTCACTTTAAACGCCCTGATGGCATATTCATCGTAAGCGGTGGTGAAAATAACAGGGCATTGCAGGGACACCTGCTGAAAAATATCAAATGATAACCCATCTGCCAACCGGATGTCCATCAATACGGCATCGGGGTGTTGGTGTTCCTTAAACCAGGCTACACTACCGCTCACGGTGTCCAGCATGGCTTCTACAACTGCATCGGGACAGATATCCTGAACGAGGTTCTTTAACCGGGTGGCATTCGGTTTTTCGTCTTCGATGATCACAATTCTCATATCGGTAATTTTAAAAATCCAGTAATGGCAGCGTGACTATAAACATCCCGTTTTCTTCCACTACTACCGGTGTCTGGTCGGAGAGCAGGGCATAACGGTTCCGGATATTTTCCAGGCCCAGTTTGGTTGACGGGATCACATTGGGGATACGCTGGGTATTATTGCTGACAGTTAATTTTCCTTCTTCGCTTTGATAAATATGTATATGCAGGGGGTGTTCTCCGGTAGCCACATTATGTTTGATGGCATTCTCTATCAGCAACTGCAGCGTGATAGGTGGGATGCCCCGGCCGGAGATATCGTTGGGTACGTCTATCCGGATGTCCACATTGTCGCCATGACGGATACGGATCAGGTAGATGTAGGCCTGTATAAAACGCAGCTCTTCTTTTAGCGTGATAATATCATTCGGCAAATTCACGATCATGTAGCGGTACACACGTGACAGGTTCTCCAGGAAGGATAAGGCTATTGTTTTGTCTTCTTCAATCAGCGCGGATAATGTGCTGAAATTGTTGAACATAAAATGCGGGTCCAGCTGTAACTTTAAGGACTGCAACTGTGATTGCATGGCTATCTGCCTTAAATCCGCCGCTTTAAGCTCTAGCTCTGAGGCCTCCAGCATCGAGGTTTTCCAACGCTGCAGGAAAAAGTTGCCGGTATGCACGGCGCTGATCAGGATCGACAACATCACGCATACAAAAACAAATTGCCATTCGTCCAGTTTTTCCGGTATGGTAGCAGGCTTGTTTTCAGGCGGACCGAAAATAAGGGAGAGGATAACATATAGGATGCTGAGCAGAATACCCACAGAAACAATCTGACCAAAAAGCTGGGCAATAAAACGCCGGATAGGCCAACGTTCCCAGGGAATACGGCGGTCCATCCACCGGGAGGTGATCAGGCTCGCTTCTGTAATCAGCCAGCAGAAAATCATCATAATGGTCCACTCTATCAGCAGTTCTTTCCAGCTCTGTTTAAACATCCTGGTCCAGGACTCGCTGTAGGGATTCACCAGGTAGGACAACAGGTAGTACAGGAGAAATATCATCGGAATGATAAATATCCGGTAATACCTGTTGAACATCTTTTCTGCCATGTTATTTTTGCTCATTGCTTGTTTTTAGTGCATCAACGGGCCCTAAATATAAAGTAATCAGGTCTATTTCCAGCCTCCGCCCAGTGAGCGGTACAATTCCACGACAGCACCCTGCTGTTCGCGCTGTACGGAGGCCAGGTCCAGTTCACTCTGCAATACGTTGCTTTGTGCACTGATTACTTCCAGGTAGGTAGCCATACCACTTTGAAACAATAAGCCGGCATTTCTGGTGGCGCTTTGCAGCTTGTCCACCCGCAGCTGTGTCATCTCTTGTTGCGCTTTGAGCTTGTCTATCTTCACAAGGGCGTCTGATACTTCTCCCACCGCTGTTAATACCGATTTCCGGAAGTCGATGGCTGCTTTCTCCCATTCTATTTTAGCCGTTTCCCATTCTGTCTTTAATTTCCTCCGTTGGAAGATCGGCTGCGTAATACTGCCGGCTACTGTTTCAAAAAGGCTGCCTGGTATGCTGAACCAGTTATAGGCTTTAAAAGTATTAAGCCCTGCACTGGCAGTGATATTAAGGGCCGGGTACATGCTGGCCTGGGCGATGCCGGCTTTGGCATTCGCCACTTTAACGGCCATCTCGGCTGCCTGTACGTCGGGGCGTTGACTAAGCAGACTGGCGGGTACGCCGGCTTGTAAAGGGCTGCCTGTTACAACGGATGAAGGCCGGTTGCTCCGGGCAATGCCGGCAGGCAATGTCCCGGTAAGAATGCTGAGTGCATTCTCCTGGAGCGTAATCTGGCGCTCCAATTGGGGTAACAGGGCGGCAGCCACCTGCCTTTGGGCGGCGGTTTGTTCGATAGCGAGACTGTTGATCAGACCGGACTGAAACTGTAACTGCATCATGGACAGGGTACTGTCGTTCAATGCCAGGTTCCGGGCAGCGATGTCCCGCTGGCGGTCCAGCATCAACAGGTTATAATATCCCTGGGCTACTTCACTGACAATACGGGTCTGCACGGCATGAGCGGCTTCGTTGCTCAGCAGGTAACCAGCCAGGGCAGCTTCTTTCAGCCGGCTGATCTTACCCCAGGCCACTACTTCCCAACTCAAACCTACGTTGGCGTTGAAGTCGTCCATATAACGGGTACCCATAAACTGATCGGCCATGGAGCCATTCAGACTGTTTTTGGAGGGGTAACTGCGGTTGGCCTGTATGGTCAGATTGAGGTCCGGCAGATTGCCCAGCCTGGCGGACTTGAGTGTCTGCGCGGAAATCTCTGTATTCTTCAGCGCGGTCTGTATATCGAAGTTGTGCGCAATGGCGCTGTCGATCAGCGTTTGTAACGCCGGATCGGTGAAAAATACTTTCCACGATACCTGGCCGATATTGTTGCTATCTGCCGGCGCCGGAATGCTCCGGTACTGCTCCGGCAATGCCGTTGCCGGCCGGGTAAAATCTTTGCCCACCCTGCAGGCCATCACCGTACAGGAGAGTACGGCCATGGCAAACAACAGTGATTTATTGATAGTCATTGTATACTGATTTTAGAATATGTTTACGCCGTAACGGGTTCTTCTTTGATGGTCACCGGTTTGTGACGGGAGACTTTCTCCTGCAGGTACTGGAACACGATGAACAATACCGGGATGATAAATACCCCCAGGATAACCCCGGACAACATGCCACCTGCAGTACCAATACTGATGGAGTGGTTCCCCAACGCCGAAGGTCCTTTTACGAACATCAGCGGCATCAGACCTGCCACAAAGGCCAGGGATGTCATGATGATCGGACGGAGACGCAGTTTGGCAGCTTCCAGCGCGGCAGACAACAGGGTTTTACCTGCACGGCGCCGCTGTACGGCGAACTCCACGATCAAAATGGCGTTCTTGGCGAGCAAGCCAATGAGCATCACCAGCCCCACCTGTACATAAATATTGTTGTCGATACCGGTCAGGTTGATAGCGAGAAACACGCCCAATATACCGGTAGGGATAGACAACAGTACGGCCAGCGGTAACAGGTAACTTTCGTATTGCGCTGCCAGCAGGAAGTAAACGAATACCAGCGCCAGCACGAAGATGAACACCATCTGGTTACCGGCTGTTTTTTCTTCCTTACTTAAACCGGTCCACTCATAACTGAAGCCAACAGGCAGACGGGTAGCGGCCAGCCGCTCTACGGCGTTAATGGCATCACCACTGCTGTAGCCCGGTTTAGGCATGGCGTTGATGGTGATGGAGTTAAACAGGTTGTAACGGTTCATCATCTCCGGGCCATACACTTTTTTAAGCGTGATCACACTGTTCACCGGCACCATCTGTCCCTGATCATTTTTAACGAACATCCCTTCCAGGCTGGACGGGTTACCACGGGAACCGGGTTCCGCCTGCACCATTACGCGGTAATATTTACCAAACCGGTTGAAATCATTGGCCTGGTTACTACCGTAATAGGTCTGCAAAGACATCATCAGGTCACTCACACTCACGCCCAGCTGTTTGGCTTTTACGGCATCTACCACGATCTCGTACTGGGGGAAGTCGGCCTTAAACATGGTAAAGGCAACGGCTATCTCCGGTGTTTGCATTAACTCGCCGATGAATTTATTGGCTACTTCGCTGAACTTGTCCACCGGGCCGCCGGTGCGGTCCTGTAATACCAACTCCAGGCCGCTGAAGGAACCGAAGCCGGGTACGGTAGGGAAGGTGAACACACTGAAAGTCCCTTCCTTAATGGCTGCCAGTTTTTCGGTGAGCACACCCACGATGTCATCTATTTTGCTGATGTCGCCACGTTCCTTGATAGGCTTCAGTTTTACGAAACCCATGGCGTAAGCGGGACTGGCGCCATTACTCAGGATATTATAACCGGAGATACTGGTCTCTGATTCTACGAAGGACATCTGCCGCAGAATGCTGTCTGCCCGGTGCAATACTTTGGTGGTCCTGTCTAAACCCGCTCCCGGAGGGAGTGACAGCGAGTAGGCCACAAAGCTGCCGTCTTCATTAGGGATAAAGCCTTTAGGGGTGACCTGCATCAGCCATGCCGATACGGCGGTGATGATAGCCAACAGCCCAAGACCTACCCATTTGTGGGAGATCAGCCATTTCACCGCACGACCGTATTTGTTGGTCATGGCCTGGAAACCAGAGTTAAACGCGGTGAAGAAACGACCGGCAAATCCCTGGCGTGCCGGGGCTTTACCATCGTGACTGCCTTCGCCGGCATGGGTGTTCTTCAGGAAGAGGGCACACAATGCAGGACTAAGGGTCAGTGCGTTCAGCGCGGATATCAGGATGGCGATGGCCAGCGTAAAGGCAAACTGCCGGTAAAACACGCCGGTGGGGCCTTCCATAAAACCTACGGGCAGGAACACGGCAGCCATTACCAGGGTGATAGATACGATCGCACCGGTGATCTCGCTCATGGCTGATAGCGTGGCAGCCCTGGCGGGAAGGTGCGATCGCTCCATCTTACTATGCACGGCTTCCACTACTACGATAGCGTCGTCCACCACAATCCCGATGGCCAGCACCAACGCGAAGAGCGTCAGCATATTGATGGAAAAGCCCATCAACTGAAGGAAAAAGAAGGTGCCTATCAGTGATACCGGTACCGCAATAGCCGGGATCAGGGTGGAACGGAAATCCTGCAGGAACAGGAACACGATCACGAATACCAGTATGAATGCTTCTATC
Organism: Chitinophaga qingshengii; assembly: GCF_014529935.1. Lineage (GTDB taxonomy): Bacteria > Bacteroidota > Bacteroidia > Chitinophagales > Chitinophagaceae > Chitinophaga > Chitinophaga qingshengii. The sequence goes on along the minus strand of NZ_JACVFC010000001.1, from coordinate 473,286 downwards.
AGGGTAGATTTTACCTGCTCGATAGAGATGTCCAGCTGCTCCTTGGTGCTCATGGTCACATTGTAATGTATCCCTTTGGGGAACGTTTTGGAGGCATTGTTCATCACTTCGCTGATAGCGGTCTGTATAGCGTTGGCATTGGAGCCATTGGTCTGGAAGATGGCCATGGTTACGGCATCTTTACCGTTCACCCGGTTATCGGTGGTGTAGTTGGCAGATCCCAGCTCAATACGGGCCAGGTCTTTCAGGTACAGCACAGAGCCGTCGGGCGCTACGCGGATCACGATTTTTTCATACTGTTCAGGGAGATTAAATTTCCCTTTATAGTTGATCACAAAAGACAAAGGTTCGTTGGTACCCTCCCCGAATTTACCGGGAGCGGCTTCCAGGCTCTGGTCGCGGATAGCGTTCATCACCTCGGTGGTGGTTACGTTATAGGCGGCCAGTTGCTCGGGCTTCAGCCATACACGCATGGAGTAGTCCTTGGCGCCGAAAATCTGCGCCTGGCCTACACCCGGAATACGTTTGATCTCCGGTATAACATTGATCTTGGCGTAGTTCTGCAGAAAAGCTTCGTCGTATTTTTTGTTGTCGTCACTCACCAGGTCGAGGATCATGATCATCCCGTTCTGTTGTTTGGTGGTGGTAACGCCGGCCTGTATTACTTCCGGCGGCAACTGGCTTGTCACCTGGGCTACGCGGTTTTGTACGTTTACCGCGGCCTGGTCAGGATCGGTACCCAGTTTAAAGAAAACGGTGACCATACCCATACCGTCATTGCTGGCGGTGGATTGTATATAGGTCATGTTCTCCACGCCGTTGATGGCTTCTTCCAGCGGGGTAACTACCGAACGCAGCACGGTTGCGGCGTTACCACCCGGGAAGGTGGCGCTCACCACTACGCTGGGTGGAGCGATGTCGGGAAATTGGGTAACCGGCAGGCGGGTAAGCCCTACGATACCCAGGATAACCAGGATCACCGATATAACGGTAGCAAGTACTGGTCGTTGAATGATTTTATTCAGCATGGCTTGTATTACTTTGGGTTTATTTTCCCGCTGCCGGGGCAACGGAATCTTTACTGCCGGCGGGTTTTACCACGGCGCCTTCCATCAGGGTTTCGATACCGGCGGTCACAATCTTATCGCCCCGCTGTACACCTTCCCTGACAATGAAGTTGTCCTGGCTTCTGCCTGCCAGCTGGAGAATGCGGCGTTGTACCTTGTTGCTGTCACCCAGCTGGTATACAAACACCTTGTCCTGCATTTCCAGGGTAGCGGCCTGCGGTACTTCTATCACACCGTTGAACAATTGTTCTACCCTCACTTTGCCGGTATTGCCGGAACGTAGCAGGGAAGCGGGGTTGGGGAAGGTGGCGCGCAGACTGATAGCAGCGGTGGTTTTGTTAAACTGACCGTCTACCATCTCAATACGCCCTTTCTGGTTATAGGTTTCTCCATTAGAGAGTATCAGCGTTACCGGGCGAAGTTGTTTCAGTTGTTGCTGTAAAGTCGCGCCGGAAGCGCCTTTGCTGAAATTCATAAAGTCGTTTTCACTCATGGAGAAATACGCATATACTTCGCTGATATCGGACAGGGTAGTGAGTGGCATAGCATCTGTTTTACCTACCAGGTTGCCGACCCTTTTTGGGATACGGCCAATATAGCCGCTCACCGGCGCTTTTACCAGGGCAAAACCTACATTGATGCGGGCGGCTGCTACAGCAGCTTTCGCCTGTTCTACATTGGCTTTAGCGGTTTGAAGGGTGGCAAGCGCGGTTTTCAGTTGCATCTCTGCCATCACTTTGGCGTCTACCAGGGGTTTTACTTTGTCCACCTCCAGTTGTGCGGCATTCAGGGCTGATTCCATTGCATGAAGACTGGCAATGTCCCTGTTGAGCTGCTCCCGGAAAGGTTGCTCGTTGACCTGGAACAAAGGCTGCCCGGCTTTTACATAGCTGCCTTCATCGACAAATATTTTATCGAGATAACCATCCACCTGTGGACGGATATCGACATTTACTTTTCCTTCCAGCAGGGCGGAATAATCGCTGACGGTCAGAGCCGAAGTCGTATCCAGGGTCATCACCGGCAGTTCCGGTACGGGAGCCTGCATACCGGCAGCTTCCGCACCGGCTTTGCTGCCGCAGCTGCTCAGGGCGGCGGGCAGCAGGCAGGCCATGATCATCCCTGGAATCAGATATCTGTTTCTTATGTTGCTTGTTAGGTGATTCATTGCCATCAATTTTTCTTTATAGGGGGCAAATGTGGCGTATTACAGGAGATGGGAAACCGACAATCGGGGTGAAGCGGAAAAAATGGGGGATGAACCGGAAAAGAGAGGAGATGAAAAAAGACCGCTGGTGGGCGGTCTTGATAAGTTTGTGAGGAGTGCTTGCTTTAACCAGGTAGTGGTGCAAACAACGTCATCTCGCTTTATTAGGTGAACGACCAAATTTCTTTTTAAACGCGCTACTAAAATGCTGTATAGACGAGTACCCCAGCATATCTGCAATTTCACCTACGGTTTTGTGATGATCCAGCAAATAGGTACGTGCCAGTTCCAGCCGCTGTTCCGCTACCAGTCCGAAGGCGGTGGTGTTAAACAGCTCCTTGAATCCGTGTTTCAACTTGTATTCGTTTAGTCCTGCCAGTTTGGCCAGTGCAGGAAGGGTAGGAGGATTTTCCAGGTTTTCCAGCAGATGTTCCCGGGCAAAGTGCAGCCGGTCGCGGTCATAAGCGGTGCGTACGATACTGCTTTGCCGTTGGTGATACTGATGATAGGATGCTGCCTGAAGTACCAGCATCTCAATAGCTTTGGAAAAAAGGAACATTTTTTTGATACCGCCCTGGTAACCGCAATGGAGGATAGCATTGATAGTCTGCTGCATGGACAGGTCTATGGGTAAACTGCGGTCAGATAATGCTCCTGGTTTGCCAGTCAGTACTTTGTCTGCAAAACGTTGCAATACTTCGTCTGAGTGTTCTGTGAGTTGCAGGAAAGTTTCTTTGGTAAATTGCAGGATAAAGGCGGAAGCATTCAATTCTTCATTGGAAACTATACCAGGCGCCATATTGTTGTACAACATGTTATGGGTATTGGTGGTAAAATGCAATGGCGCTTTACCTTCCAGCGATTCCATGACCATATGTCCCCGCATAATAAAATGCAGGTGGATCACATCATCTTCATTCTGCCAGCTCATCTGACTGCGGTTGTTGTATTCCCAGTCGCTTTTTATCATACGGATACCGTCAAACATCCAGTGAGACATTTGCCCCCGGCCGAAAGCCATCGATACTTCGGCAGACCCTTCATGTAATTGCGGTGTATTGATGCCCGGCTGTGTGCGATCGATTTGCGGCCGGCCATTTCCTGAGTCATCCCATTGCAGCGGCATGGTTCTTTTTCTACAAATCTAATTCCTTTTTATATAAATAAGGCTCCCTTTAATGTAAACGGAAAAAGCAACGCATACAGACCTTTGTCAGTATAAAAAATACTGCTAAATGAACACCTATTTATTGAGTTTGCTGCTGCACATCATCGGACTGTCTATGATGTCCGGTGTCGTGCTGGCTGGATTTATGGCCAATCGCCGTTTCTGGAAAGTATATGCTTCCGATCGTTTAAGGGCTGCCGCTATTTTGGATCTGACCGCCCGTTTTCCCATCATCATGGGTGTCGGTATGTTATTATTGCTGGTATCGGGTATCTATATGATGGCCCTGGTGCATGGTACCTATGGCGAGCAGCTTTGGTTCCGCATCAAAATGGGTATGGTAGTACTGCTGGTGCTGAATAGTGTGGTAGGAAGGAGACTGGGAAAAAAGATGCGGCCTGTTTTACTGGCGGTATCATCCAATGAAAAAATAGAAACGTCTCTGGAGCCGATCAAAGGCCAGTTAACGCTGTTTTACATGATACAGCTGTTGTTGTTGCTCGCCATTTTTACCTGTGGTGTATTGAAGTTTACCTGATTTTTCCCGCTGTACTATCTATCCAGTTGATCACCGCCTGTTGCTGTGCCGGCGTCCAAATGGCTTCTTTATGGACCAGGGTATAGGATGACAGTGGCATTTCTCCTTTAACGATTTGTTCCTTCATCTCTTTCAGTTTATGAAGCTGACGTTTGGAGGGATACTTGCCGAATTCATGGAAGTTCAGTTCTTTCTTGCCTTCGTTGACATGATTGGCCAGCCACCAGCCAACAGGTTGAATCTGTGCGTACCATGGATAATGTGTATAGTTACTGTGACAGTCATAACAGGCCTGTTGCAGGAGGGTATGTATACTGTCCGGCAGGGAAACAACCTGGCTGATATCTGCTGTTTGATCATCGCCCTGGTTTTTGACCGGTCTGAAAAGCTGTATGACAGCGAAAAGGAGCAATAATATGCCGGCTGTCCATTTGAGTTTTTTCATGTTGTAGTCCCCGGGGCGTCAAGCCCCGGGATGGTTAAGGTAAAGAAAATAAATGAAAATATGGTTATTGGATTAACTCCTTCACAGCTCCGCAACCTGCCATTTGCTGACCCATATAGGGGTTTTTTATGGCGGCAGATTCACTTAACCAATAAGCACCTTTATTTTGATTGTACATCGGGCAATGGGCATAGTATAACGGCTGTCCGCCACCGAAGGCTTTCACCAGCGCATACATATCGTCGCTCATCATGGTAAAGTGTTCCCGCTGATGCGTAATATTACCGGCGTTTTTGCCGATATGTTCGGCATGTTCTTTCAGGTCTGCCTCGTTGTCGGTATATATTTTCTTTTGCGCTGCGGTAAAGCCGGAAGCATCTATTTTCGCCAGCGCAGCGCTCATGGTCTCGCCGGCTTTGGCGGCGGCGGCATCATCATCGGCGGCAAGCGCATTCTTCAGTTGCAGGTAGCCGTCTACCACGCCTTTAAAAGCGGTGGTAATGGTAGGGGCGACGTCGATGAACTGTGGCCGGACGGTAGTGACATCTCTGGCGGCAGGTGCGGTATCATGATGATGCGCGGTAGCGGAGCTGTCGTTGTGACCGGCGTCATGACCGGCAGGTTGATGGTTGCAGGCGGCAAAGGCCAGTGTGGTAACCGCAAGGGTACTGAGGATGATAGTTTTCATGCGTATGTATTGAGTGTTATTGAATCGTTTCCTTTACTTCTCCGCAGGTGAGCATTTGGTCACCGAAATACGGGTTCTGTATGCCTTTTTCACTACTCAGCCAGTAACCGCCTTTGTCGTTCAGCGCCATAGGGCAGAAATCCACGTACAGCGCACCGCTGTTGAGTCCTGACTTTTTCACGAGCGCAATCAGGTCATTGCTCAAGGTAGCATAGGCCGCCCGTTGTGCTTCGATGTCTGCTGCAGCAATAATACTGGCGGCAGTTTTCACGGTTTGTTCAGCACCTGTCAGTTCTCTGGCGCCTGCTTCCAGGGCGTTGGCGGCGATTTTGGCTGCTGCTGCATCACCCTTGACAAGCGCCTGGGACAACAGCTGATACTGCTGATACACGGCGTTGAGCTGATCGTCTTTCAATTGAAGCGCTGCTGGAGCTGCTGCGGGAGTGGTCGCCTGTTGTGTGGAATCACTGTTGTTGGTTTTTGCAGCGTTGTTACCGCAGGCAGCCAGTACCAGGGCGGATAATACGGGCATACCCGCTTTCAGAAATGTGTTCATGGTGGTTCTTTTTTATAATGATAAAGAGATTAATGTTGATGACCGGCTGCTGCTGCCAGCGGATCGGCTCCTTTTTTCAGGATGTATTCACTGTAAAGCAGATACGCGCCGGTGACGACTACTTTATCGCCGGCACTCAACCCGTCAGTAATTTCTACGGCATCGTAATTTTCCATACCGGTAGCGACTATACGTGGTTCAAATTTGCCTTTGCTTTTTTCTATCCATACATGGGTTCCTTTACCATCGCGGATTACAGCATCTACCGGTAACGTAAGTACGTCGTTTTTGCTTTTAACGGGCAACAGGATATTGGCCTGCTGACCGGGTTGCCAGCGGTTCTCCGGATTGGGGATGGTACCACGCAACTGCATCAGCTGACTACCGCTTTGCAGGGCAGGATTGATAAATTGAACCGTCATCTGCTGAGGTTCCTGCTCCCAGCCGGCCACGATTACTTTCACGGTCTGACCGGGTTTTACGGCTTCGGCAGGGTAGAGGTCTGCTTCCACCCATAACTGATGATAGCCTTCCAGGCGCATGATAGCGCCGCCTTCCGTTACATACTGCCCTTCGGTAACAGACAGCTCTGCTACTACGCCGCCCTGTGGCGCGGGATATGTCACATAGGGATCTACCTTTTGCGATTGTACCAGCCGCTGTATATCGGTATCTGACTGATCATAAAGCGACAGCTTTTGCCGGGCACCTTTTTCAATCTGTGCAAACCGGGCATCATCGGGGAACTGCCGTACCTGTGCTACCGCCAGCAGGTATTCCTGTTGCAGGGAAGCCAGCTGCTCCGAATAGATGCGGTAGAGCGCTTGCCCTTTTTTGATGCTAACACCTGTTTCCTTTACGTATAGCGCTTCTACACGCCCGGGTACCCGGCTGGAGATAACGGTGGTTTTCTCCGGGTCGGTGGCCAGCCGGCCATTGAGTTGTTTGAAACCTGCCAGGTCACCGGCGCCGATGGTCATCGTGGTGATATTGGCAAGGGCTATCTGGCTGTTATCCAGCGTCAGCGAATGGTCTTTGTTGTTTTTGTCGAAGGGAACGAGGTCCATCCCGCAAATAGGACAGGTACCGGGTTTGTGCTGTACGATCTGCGGGTGCATGGGACAGGTGTACGTGGCTTGTTCGCCCGCCTGTGCTGCAGGTTTGCCGGTATCTTTGCAGGCAGCCAGCCATACCGCTGGCGCCAGGGATACGAGGACGATATTGCGCAGGAATTTTTTTCTTTCCATGGTTGTAAAAATTTAGGAAGATGATCACCGGGTTTTGATAAAACTTTCACTGTCTACCAGGTAAGCGGCATTGGACGCCACTTCCCAGTCGCCGATGGCAGCTGTTACCTGTACCATGCCGGCTATGACAGCGCCGGTAGTCACAGTTTCCGGTGTAAAGGCGCCGCCTGTTTTACGGAATACGAGCGACTGATTCCCGGACTGATACACGGCCTTGGCGGGCAGCCACCAGCCTTCACGGTATACAAGGGGAATGCTGGCGGTGAGCAGTTGCCCGGCCCTGAAATGATGCGTTCCCAGGTATACCCGTACCAGCGTGAAATTCTGGCCGTTGCGGTATACCGGTTCTATCAGCCCGATGGTACCGGGTTGCAGGGCGGCTTTGTCCTGTACCGGGTAAAACAACAGGCGTTGCTGTAGTTTTATTTTCGCCGCCAGTGAAGCAGGAATGGCGAATTCCGCGACCAGGTTGTCTGCCTGGTAAATGGTAAATAAAGATTGGCCGGCACTTACATACTGGCCTTCCCGCAGCATCACGGGCGTATTGGCGGGAGCCGCCGGCGTAGCCGGTGCAGCGCTGCCACCGCCGTTACCCATACCACCCATACCGTCCCCGGAGGGCGCGGCGGCAGTCGCGGCTGGCGCCATGGCAGCAGGTGCAGCAGCGCTGCTTTGCTCCAGGATATAGCCGTTGGCGTTGCTATATACCGGAACACGGTATAATATCCGGCCTGTTTTCAGTACCTGGGCTATCTGCGCCGGCTGCATACCCAGCAGCTGTAAACGCTGTTGAGCAGCGTTTTTCAGCGGACCGTCCTGTTTGGCGACGAGGAGTAGTTCCCGTTGTGCGGCGGCCAGTTCCGGCGAATAAATCTCCATGATCAGCTGACCTTTCTGCACCGGTTGGTAGTTGTATTTAATCAGCAACCGTTCTATGCGGCCGCCTGCGCGGCTGGCAATGCTGGTCTGCCGCCGGGTGTCGTAAGTGATCACACCGCTTACTTCGGAGGTGAAGATGCGGGTGCCGCTTTCGGCTTTGATTACCGGAATGGTGGCGATCACGCGGGCATTGACCGGCTGCGTCAGCGCGGTGATACTGCTGTCGGGCGTTTGTGCGTGACCGGTAGCATGTGTCTGCGCCGGTTTACGCTGGCAGGCGGCGAGGGCCAGCAAAGCCAGTGCGGCCGCCGACAGGATATTGATATTAACGATATAGTTGTTTCTCATAATCCACAATCATTTCATAGAGTTTCAATTTTTCATCCAGTATGTTGGACTGCATCATGGTCAGCGCTTCCCAGGAATCGATGACCGCGGAAAGCGACTGTTTGTTTTCCTGGTAGTTCACGAAACCTGCGTCCAGGGCTTGCCGCAGGGAAGGCACGATCTTATCTTCCATAGCGCTGATACGCTGTTGCATGGAACGGATCTCGTACTGCATACCGTACAGCATACCTTGTGTTTCCTGCAACATCGCCGCTTTTTCTTTTTCCATGGCAGCTACATTGTACTCCATGGCTTTGATACCGGATTTATACATCTTCGATGCCCAGGGCACTATCGGGATGCTGACCATGCCCATAGCGCTGAATGCCTTTGGCATCATAGATCCCAGCGGCTGCATGTGATCGAAACGTATTTTGAAATCAGGCTTTTTGTCCTTTTTCATACTTTCCACATTGAGTTGCATAGACCGGATGCTTTCGTTCATTTTGAACACATCCTGCCGTACGGCCGCCAGGGAAGCGGTGTCGTAAGAGGCAGCCGGTTCAAATACCGGCTGATAGGCCGTGTCAATATCGAAGGAATGATTACCGGGCCTGTTCATCAGGCTGTTAAGCCAGGCGCGTGCTTTGGCAATCGTGCCTTCCTGCATGCGGATCATATTGTGGTTGTCTTCCAGTTTGGCGGTGGTTTTATACACTCCGCTAAGCTGCGACTGATTATAGGGAAAACGCACTTCTTCAATCTTCTGCATGGTTTGCATGATCTTTTCATTTTCCTGCAACACCCGTATTTTTTGCTGTGCGATGATCCAGGTATAATACAGTCGTTTAGCCTGGGCATTGAACTCGTTGAGCGTGATGCCCCGGCTGGCTATTTCCACATTGCCCTGGGAGGCGATGAAACGTTTTTTGGCGGCCAGTTTTGCCGGATTGGGAATGTCCTGCTCCAGCTGTAGCATCAGGCTGCCTTTATCGCGGTCGTCCATCACCATTTGACCCGGATACGGTGTCATAAAGGTGCCGGCGCCCACCATGGGTGCCATCCAGGCGGTAGCAGCTTCGGCGCTGTGGTGGTAGCTTTCCGCTTTCAGGCGGTAAGATTGCAGCAATACGTTGTTGCTGTCTATTTTCTCAAGTATGGCTTGCAGGCTCATCACGGGCGATTGCTGTGCAACGGCGGGAACCGTTGCCAGTATCGCCAGCATGACTGCTATATATTTAGTGATGTACTTCATGGATCTCCAGTTTTCCGTGCTTACGCAATTCATATTCTTTTGTCATGAGGAAGATCAGCGGGGTCACCAGCAAAATATGCGTGGATGACGTGAGTACGCCGCCGATCATGGGCAGTACGATGGGTTTCATCACATCGGTGCCTACGCCGTTGGCCCATAAAACCGGTACCAGTCCGAATAAGGATACGCACACCGTCATCAACTTGGGACGAAGCCTTTTGGCGGCGCCATAGATCACATGTATACGCAGGTCCTCCCGGGTGATGGTGTCGGCGCTGTTGCCTTTCTGTTTCACCAGCTGTTGCATGGCATCGTTGAGGTAAATCACCATCACAATACCGGTTTCCACGGCAATGCCGAAGAGGGCGATGAAACCTACGGCCACGGCCACGGAAAGGTTCACGCCCCAGAAATAGATCATATATGCGCCGCCAATCAGGGCGAAAGGAACGGTGATCAGGCTCAGGAACGCTTCGCGGATAGAATGGAACGCGAAATACAGCGAGAAGAAAATGATGACCAATACCACCGGCGCAATCCACAACAGCGTTTGCTGGCCACGGATGAGGTTTTCGTATTGGCCGCTCCATTCCAGGTAGTAACCCTGTGGCAGGATACCCTGTGCCTGGCTCATTTTCTGAATGGCTTCCTGTACGGTGCTGCCCAGGTCGCGGTCACGGACGTTGAACAAAACAGCGCCGCGCAGCATGGCATTGTCAGAAGTGATCATCGGCGGACCGTCGGTGAATGTCACATCTGCTACGGCTGATAAAGGAATTTCGCCGGTGGAGGCAGACATAATAGGGATGCGGCGGATACGTTCCACACTGTTACGATAGTCTTGTGCCAGGCGTACACTGATAGAGAAACGTTGCCGTCCTTCGATCGTGTTACCGATAGGCGCACCGCCCAATGCGGTTTCTACGGTTTGGTTTACGTCGTCTACGTTGAGGCCGTAACGGGCCAGGTCGGCACGGCGAACGGTGATATCGAGGTATTTACCACCGGTAACGGGTTCAACGTACAGGTCGGTGATGCCGGGTGTACCTTCCAGTGCTTTCCGCACTTTTTCGGATACGGCGGCAATGGTGTCCAGCTGCTGGCCGTATACTTTCACGCCAACGTCTGTACGAATACCGGTAGCCAGCATGTTGATACGGTTAATGATGGGCTGTGTCCAGCCATTGACCACTCCGGGTATCTGCAATTTGGCATCCAGCTCGTCGATAATGTCTTTCTTTGTTTTGCCTTCCCGCCATTGTGATTTGGGCTTTAGCATGATGATGGTTTCAATCATGCTGATAGGGGAGTTATCCGTGGCGGTGCTGGCACGTCCGGCCTTGCCCAATACCTTTTCTACTTCGGGTACCGATTTGATGATCTTGTCCTGTACCTGCAGGATACGTTTGGCTTCAGCATTGGAGATATCAGGCAGGGTAACGGGCATAAACAGGATACTCTGTTCGTCCAGCGGCGGCATAAATTCACTGCCCAGGCTTTTCAGCAAAGGGATGGTGATCACCAGCGCTATTACATTGATGGCGATCGTGGTTTTACGCCACTTCAACACTCCCTTAATGACCGGTTCGTATATCCGTTCCAGGAATCGGTTCACCGGGTTGGCGTTGTCGGGCCGGAATTTGCCCTTCATAAAAAAGGAGATCAGGACAGGCGCCAGGGTAATCACCAGCAGGGCATCCATGATCATGATAAATGTTTTCGTATAGGCCAGCGGGTGAAAGAGTTTGCCTTCCTGACCGGTGAGCATAAACACGGGCAGGAAAGAGGTGATAATGATGATGGTAGCGAAAAATACGCCGCGCGACACCTGTTTGCTCGACTGCTCGATGACTTTCAGCCTTTCTTCTTCAGTGATCCACTGGGGTGGTTTTTTGAATATTTTTTTCAGCCAGTTCATGTTATTGCTTTTTTTGTTGTTCCTGCCAGTCGGCATATTTTTCGGCCAGATGTTTATAGGCATTTTCACTCATGATGATCCCGTTGTCTACGATCACGCCGATAGCCAGTGCGATGCCGGTGAGCGACATGATATTGGAGGAGATGCCGAAAGCATTTAGCAGCAGGAAGCTGGCGGCCAGGGTAACTGGTATCTGTATGATGATGCTGAGGGCGCTGCGCCAGTGGAAAAGGAAGATGATCACCACCACAGATACCACGATCATTTCTTCGATCAGGGTATGTCTGATGGAGTCTACGGATTCTTTGATGAGTTCCCCGCGGTCATATACAATGTCGAACTTCACTTTCTCCGGAAAACCTTTGGCCACTTCCTGCATTTTGGCTTTTACGCGGTCTATTACTTCGGCGGCATTTTCGCCATAACGCATCACTACGATACCGCCTACACGTTCTCCTTGTCCGTCCTGGTCAAAAATGCCGAGGCGCGTTTCGCCGGTCATTTGAACGGTAGCTACATCGGCTACCCGTATGGGGATGCTGTTCTGGGTTTTGACCGATATATTGCCGATTTCTTCGGCTGATTTCAGGTAACCGGAAGTTTTGATGATATAACCGATGTCGCTGATTTCAAACTTACGGCCGCCGGACTCGTTGTTGTTGGTGCGGATAGCATTGATCACTTCCGGCACGGAGAGGCGGTAATACAGCAGTTTGTTGGGGTCTACAGTGACCTGGTATTGTTTCTGGAAACCGCCGAAAGAAGCGATTTCACTGACGCCTTCCACGTTTTGCAGGGCGAATTTAATGTACCAGTCCTGCAGGGCGCGTTGTTCTCCCAGGTCCATTTGCGGTGCATCCAGCGTATACCAGAGGATGTGGCCTACACCGGTGCCGTCCGGCCCGAGTTGAGGAGAAACGCCGGTGGGCAGGGAGCGGGATACGGTGCTAAGCCGTTCCAGTACTCTTTCCCGCGCCCAGTAAATGTCTACATCATCATTAAAAATGACATAGATAAAACTCATACCAAACATGGAAGAGCCGCGTACATATTTGATTTTGGGCAGTCCCTGGAGGTTGGTCACCAGTGGATAGGTGATCTGGTCTTCTATCAGCTGCGGGCCCCGGCCCATCCATTCCGTAAAAACGATGACCTGGTTTTCAGACAGGTCGGGGATGGCGTCAATTGGATTTTTTTTGACGGCATAGATACCCCAGGCGAACAGGGCGGCAGCCAGCACCAGCACAATAAAGCGGTTGCGCAGCGACCATTCAATGATTCGATGTACCATATATATATTTTCAATGGGTACCAGAAGATAACAAAAACTACTGCAGACATAGGGCAGACGCAGGTGCACAGGGTATAACGGAAAGGGTTATACGTATACAAGGTGCCAGGTTATCTCCCGAAAAAAGTAATAAAAGAAGGTAAGAAAGCAACGGCAGGATCACCGTGCTACAGGAAGGGATATCAAACGCGGAAAATACAATGCAGGATATAGGGCTGTACTTTACTATAATAAGGCGGTGCGTGGCTCACCGGATGGCTGGTAGCCAGCGACACGATACGTGCCGGCGGTAATACCGCATAGCTGACAGGAACATCGGCGGCCGGCAGCTGCAGGAAAGGCAGGGCATGGGCGGTTACCTTATGGTCTTTTTCCAGCTTAACGGTTTTATGTTCGTCCTTGCAGCATTTTTTTGGACATCCTTTTTTACTCAGATCTGTCTTACAATGACTGCAGGGTTGTTTATCCCCGTGCCACAACGCTACATCTACCAGCTTGCCCATGCAATAGTGCATGTGGAACGTGGCGCCGGTGGAGGTGCCAACGTACAGCAGCAGGAACAGCAGTGTGAGGACTTTCTTCATATGTAGGCAAAAGTAGCCGTAAGGTCCGGAATGGTTGTTACATAATTTTAGGTTTTTTTATATTTTTTTGTGATGATAGCTGATCTGTTCGTGATCGGGTGCTTTTTTGTAACTTGTAACACTTATCGTGTGTACAATGGATGCTAAACTGGATATTCTGTCTTACCTCAATACGCATTTCCCCGTGCTGGACAAGGCACTGAAAGACCACTTATCAGAGATCGGTACTTTACAGGAGGTGCCGGCAGGCACGGTATTGCTGCAACAGGGGCAATACATCAAATACACGGTGCTGGTGCTGGAAGGCAGGATCAAGCTATACCGCGAAGGAGAAGATCTCGGTGAATTTTTTATGTACTACCTGGAGCCGGGCGATGCCTGCGCTATTTCTATGGTATGTGTGGCTTCCGGTAAGGCCAGTGAAGTAATGGCCAAAGCAGTAGAGGATTCCGTGGTATTGATGATACCCGTATACCATATGGAAGCGCTGATGAAAGACTATAAAAGCTGGTATCAGTTTGTGATCGAATCCTATCGTCGCCGCTTCGAAGAGGTACTGAATGTGCTCGATAGTACTGTATTTAAAAACATGGACGAACGACTTTTATCCTATATCCGGTCCCAGGCCACCAAACTGGGTACCCGGGAATTGAAATTAACCCACCAGGAGATTGCTACAGACCTCCATTCGTCCAGGGAAGTGGTTTCCCGTTTGCTCAAGAAAATGGAGCAGAAAGGCATCGTTAAACTGAATAGAAACTCGATAGAAGTACTGCCTGTGTAACCTAAGTCACTGAGTTTGCTTAAAGCGGTCCGTACTTTTGTATGGAAAGTAAAGCAAATGTGTAACAGATGGAAATATTAGGTTATATCGCGGCAGCGCTGATAGGTATGTCACTGGGACTGATCGGTGGCGGCGGGTCTGTACTGACCTTGCCGGTACTGGTATATCTCTTTGGTATTACGCCGGCGGCCGCTACTTCGTACTCACTTTTTATTGTAGGCTCCACCAGCCTGGTAGGCGCGATAGGCAACTATCGTAAGAAACGGGTGAATATACCGATAGCGATGCTGTTTGGTATACCATCCATCGCGGCCGTATGGCTTACGCGCCACTTCCTGATGCCGGTTATTCCGGTAGAATTGTTTAAGATAGGCGGTTTTATGGTCGGCCGGGAACTGGCGCTGATGTTGCTATTCGCTGGATTGATGCTGCTGGCGTCCTTTTCCATGATCCTGGGTAAAAGCAGGGAACCGGAAACGGGAAAGCCGATGGATACCACCGGAAAAATCCGCCTGGTGCTCTATGGTGCGCTGATTGGAGGGGTGACTGGCCTGCTGGGCGCTGGTGGCGGTTTTCTCATCATCCCGGCGCTGATCATGATAGCAGGCCTGCCGATGAAAACAGCGGTGGGTACCTCCCTGATGATCATGGCCATGAGTACCCTGATTGGTTTTATGGGAGATACCGGCCACGCGGATATCAACTGGACACTGCTGCTGGTGTTAAGTGCTATTGCAGTAGCGGGTGTACTGGCAGGCGGACTGCTTTCCCGGAGGATACCGGGAGCCCGGTTAAAACACGCTTTCGGCTGGTTTGTACTGGCCATGGGCGTTTACATCATCCTGCTGGAAACATGGCTGAAATAAGAAAATAGTTGTGTAACAATTGTCACCGCCCTGGTGAACAAATGGCTGCACCTTTGTAACATAAACATATCAATAAATGACGATCCTCGAATTTTTACAACAACCCTGGCCCTGGTATGTGGCGGGTCCGCTGATTGGTCTCACCGTACCGGCACTGCTGCTGTTGGGCAACAAATCCTTTGGCATCAGTTCTTCCCTGCGGCATATCTGTGCAGCCTGTGTACCGGCTAAGGTGCCCTTTTTCCACTACGACTGGAAAAAGGAAGCCTGGAACCTCTTTTTCGTAGGGGGGATACTGTTAGGTGGTATTATTGCCGGTAACTTATTATCCAGTCCGGAACCGGTGGCGGTGAACCCTAAACTGGTCACAACGCTGGCGCAATATGGTATCACCGATTTTCACTCGCTGGTACCCGGACAGCTGTTCAACTGGCCCGCTTTGTTATCTGTACGCGGACTGGTGATGATGATCGGTGGCGGTTTCCTGGTGGGCTTCGGTACCCGTTACGCAGGCGGTTGTACCAGTGGTCATGCTATCATGGGATTATCTACCCTGCAATGGCCTTCACTGGTAGCGACCATCTGTTTTATGATCGGCGGTTTTTTCATGGCCAACCTGGTACTGCCTTTTATTCTTTCACTGTAATGCAAACATTTTTATGAATACATGGTTTAGTCAATTAAAATACCTGCTGGCCGGCACCATTTTCGGCATCCTGCTGGTAAAGGCAGAAGTGATCAGCTGGTTCCGTATACAGGAAATGTTCCGCCTGCAATCGTTTCACATGTATGGTGTGATCGGTACGGCCGTGATAGTGGGCATGTTATCGGTGTGGTTGATCAAAAAATTCAATATCAAAACAATGGATGGAGAAACAGTCGTGATCCATCCCAAAAAATTCAATAAAGGACAGATCTACGGCGGACTGATATTCGGGTTAGGCTGGGCTATCACCGGCGCATGTCCGGGCCCGCTGTTTGCACAAATCGGTGTAGGCGCTACCGTAGTCGCGGTCACCTTACTGAGTGCCATTGCCGGTACCTGGGTGTACGGCCGTTTCAGAGATCAATTACCTCATTAAAATATAATAGCTATGGAGATCAGACAATTTGAAGATAAGGGACTGGCGCATTATTCCTATGCGGTATACAGTGAACAGGCAAATGAAATCATCCTCGTAGATCCTTCCCGTGATGTGACGCCTTACCTGGCGTTTGCAGCGGAGAAAAGAGCTACTATCACCGGGGTGATCGAAACACATCCGCACGCGGATTTCGTCAGCAGCCACCTCGAGCTGCATGATACCACCGGGGCTACCATCTATTGTTCCGCCCTGGTAGGCGCCGCGTACCCGCATACTACTTTCGACGATGGACAAACAATAACGACAGGCGAACTGACCTTTAAAGCCCTGAATACGCCCGGTCACTCGCCGGATAGTATCAGTATTGTATTGGAAGAAAAAGGCGTGGTGAAAGCCGTCTTTACCGGAGACACTTTGTTTATCGGCGACTGTGGCCGCCCCGACCTGCGGGAGAAAGCAGGTAACCTTACCGCTACCCGGTCCGACCTGGCGCGGCAGATGTACCATTCCCTCCGGGAGAAGCTGATGACACTGCCGGACCAAACCCTGGTATACCCCGCCCATGGCGCCGGTACATTATGTGGTAAATCCCTGAGCGCAGCCAATAGCAGCACCATCGGCGCGGAAAAACTTACCAATTGGAGTTTACAGGATTACACCGAAGATGCCTTTGTAGCGGAACTGTTATCACAACAGCCCTACATTCCGAAATATTTCCCGTATGACGTGGACATCAACCGGAAAGGTGCCACCGCCATGGTACCGGCATTGGAAAAAGTGCCTGCCGTTACTAAAGCGGAAGAGGGGATAACGATCGTAGATACCCGTCCTGCTGCGTTGTTCAAACAAGGCCACCTGCCGAAGGCTATCAACCTGCAGCTGAAAGGTAAGTTTGAAACCTGGTTAGGTAGCGTGATAGCGCCTGGCGAAGCCTTTTACCTGGTGGCTGCAGATGATGCACAGCTGGAAGAAGCACTGCTGAAATCCGCCAGCATCGGTTATGAAAGTATGGTGCGCGGCGCGATGGTATATGCCGGTGGCACCGCCACCATGGACCCGTTGCCGCTGGATACCTTTAAAGCGCATCCGGAGCAGTTCACTATCGTAGATGTACGGATGGATAATGAAACACAGACCGGATTGCTCATACCCGGCGCTATTACCATTCCGCTGGACCAGTTACGGGAACGGTTAAACGAAATCCCAACCGCTAAACCGGTAGTGGTGCATTGCGCAGGAGGGTATCGCAGCGCCGCAGGCAGCAGTATTGTCGCAGCGGTGTTGGATACGCCGGTGTATGACCTGGGAGAAGACATCAAAGCGTTTTAAGTGAACGAATATAAATCCACCAGCGGGCCGGTTCTCCGGTCCGCTTTTTTATGCGATCCGGAAATTGTACAGATTTATGTCAACATTGTACAAAAGAAGTGGGATAAAGGAACGTTACATTTGCTGACAATCAATCTAAACAATATGAAAGCGATTATAGTAAAAGCTGCTGGCGGTGTTGACCAGCTCGAACTAACCGATCTGCCGGTACCGGAGATCGCTATGGGAGAAGTATTGGTGCAGGTGAAAGCGATCAGCATCAACCCGGTAGATGTGAAAACCCGCGCCGGTAAAGGACAATTCAATAAACTGCAGGCCAATCCCCCGGTGATATTGGGGTGGGATATTTCCGGAATAGTGACCGGCTCCCGTTCTCCGCGTTTTAAGGAAGGGGATGCCGTGTTTGGTATGGTCAATTTCCCGGGTCACGGTAAAGCCTATGCGGAGTATGTAGCTGCTCCGGCAGACCACCTGGCGCATAAGCCTGCGGGTATATCCCATGAAGAAGCGGCCGCGGCTACGCTGGCGGCGTTAACGGCCTTGCAGGCATTTAACAGCACCCAAATCAATCCCCTTGATAAAGTGCTCATACACGCAGCCGCCGGTGGAGTAGGGCATTATGCAATACAGTTAGCCAAAGAGCTGGGCGCTTATGTGATTGGTACGGCATCTGCTGCCAACCGCGATTTTGTGCTGGGACTCGGCGCCGACGAGCACTTCGATTACAAAGCGGCTCCTTTTGAATCTCATTATCACGACCTGGACCTGGTGCTCGATTCCATGGGCGGCGATTACATCGCCCGTTCCCTGAAAGTACTGCGTCCACAGGGGACTATCATCAGCCTGCCAAGCGGACTGCGGGAAACAGTGGGAGAACAGGCCGCTGCTGAGGGTAAAAACGGATACTTTATTACCGTCGCTTCCAGCGGTAAAGACATGGAGCAACTGGCCGGCCTCCTGGAACGCGGAAGACTCAAATCCCATGTGTCTGCCGTGTTCCCGTTTGAAGAAATGGCCAAAGCGCATCTGCAGATTGAAAGCAACAGTACCCGTGGTAAAGTAGTGGTTCAGATCTGATGATCCCCCGGTAATATCATCAGCTTCGGAATGCGCACGTGTTCCGGCTGCTGCATGATAAACTTCACCGTATCCACGATATTATCTACCGTAAGTGGGTGATGGATACCCATGCTTTCTTTGGGATGTACGTCCCAGTCTTTATGCAGTTCCGTCATTACCAGACCGGGTTCTATACACGAAATTTTCACCGGGGTACCGGCCAGTTCCATGCGCAACGCTTCGGACAGGGCCTCCATAGCAAATTTGGTGGCAGCGTAGGCGCCGGCGGTAGGACGTACTTTGGTGCCCATTACGCTCGACAGGTTGATGACATGACCGAAGCCCTGTGTGATAAAACGTTTCAGGACGAGGTAAGTCAGGCGGAAAGTCGCTTCCACATTCAGTCTTATCATATCCGCCATTTTGTCGATATCAATATCGTTAATGGAACCCGCTTCAATGGTACCGGCGCAATTAAAAAGATAATCGCAGCGGCCATAAGTGTCAAACATGGTCTGTACAACCTGCTGCTGAAAATGCGGATCTGTAAGATCGCCGGGTATCAACAGTGTATTGGGAGCATCCAGCTCCTGTAAACGTTCCTGCCGGCGGGCGGTTACAATAACAGTATGACCTTCTGCTGCCAGCGCCCGGGCAATGGCATAACCAATGCCACTGCTGGCGCCGGTTACCAGGCATATTTTAGAAGATTGATCGTTTTTCATAAAGACAAAATAAACAATTGTGACGGCATATACCCCTGCAATTGTCGCATTGGCACCGTACTTTTTTGCAGCATCCTTTGTAGGTTTGTATCGTCAATCATTACAACATGGGAACGAAATTCACCACTACCGACGAGTACATGGCCACCGTGCCGGAAGAAAGCCTGGAGAAAGCTGTGGAGATCCGTGAAATCATCCGCAAAGCAGCGCCTAAAGCTACAGAGGTTATCAGTTATAATATACCGGCCTTTAAGCTCAATAAGGTGCTGGTTTGGTTTGCAGCTTACAAGGGGCATATCGGTTTTTATCCCGGTGGAACGACAATTAGCGTTTTCAAGGACGAGCTGTCCGCTTATAAAACTTCTAAAGGCGCTATCCAGTTTCCACTGGACAAACCCTTGCCTGTAGCGCTGATCAATAAAATCGTGAAATATAGAATCAAAGAAGTAGCAGAATAAGGCCTTCGGCCGATGCCTGCGCAGGCTGCTATTGCATGATTTTTTTGATATCTTCCAGGAATTCGGTCCGTTGATCGGCAAATGGGTAGTGGGAGCAGTTCTCAATACTGTAGAAATTGTTTTTACCTACCAGGTTCCGCATATCGCTGAATTGTTTTTCGGAGAAAATACGGTCCTGCCGGCCATAGACGGCAAAGAGTTGTACACCCTTTTGCTGTATTTTTTTCAGGGTTTTCCGGGTATCGATGTTGACCTGTTTTTCATTTTGATAGAATTTCACAGGCGCCGTATCATTCCTGATATTGGCGGCACGGAAAGGACCATCCTCATATTGTTGATGTACCGCTCTGGATTCCGTTGTGGGCGATGGCATATCAAAATAGCCATACGCACTGGCCACTTCATAACATTTTTTCCGGTAGCCGGCGCTGTTTTTATTCAACTGCTTTATCAGCGCAATCTTTTGCAGGGTGGCGCTGTCATTTCGTTCCATCGCCAGTTTACCGGTAGTTAACAAAATATGGTCGTAGGTTTCCTGTTGTGAAAACAGGGCGTCTGTTAATATAAGTCGTTTTACTTTTTCCGGATATGCCGCCGTATACAACGTGGAAACAATTCCCCCAAAGCTATGTCCGATAAGGCTTACCTGTTGAAGGTTGTAGGTGCTGATCAGGTTGTTGAGGTCATTAAAGGCCTCCTGGAAAGTAAAGGTGGCTGTGGTATCGATAGAACGTCCTTCGCCTCTGCGATCGTACACAATCACATAAAAACCTTTTTCCGCGAGGGTTTCGGCAGTGGTGCCCTCAAAAAGCGTAGCATTACCCCGGGGGCCGCCATGGATGTAGATGAGCGCCGGGTTGCCGGGCTTTCCATAGGCTTTGGAATAAATGGTTTGTGCAGCAGCCGGATGGCAGAAAACAATGGAAAGCAGTAGTAATACTACCGTAGTAAGGCGCATGGCTATTTTCGTTTGGTGGTAAAGGTAACCTTTTGGGTGGATTCCCGTTCAATCAGTTTGCCCGGCAACACCACTTCCTCGGCGATAAAATTTTTCTTCCGGATATGATTCAGTAACAACTGGCAACTGACCTTGCCGATCTCAAATGCCGGTTCAGCAATGGTGCTCAGGGAAGGGGAGATAATAGCCGATACCGGATCGTTGGTAAAACCAATCACGCCCACTTCTTTGCCCGGGATGACATTCATTTCCTTCATGGCCAGCATGGCGCCAACCGCCTTACGATCGTTCACCGCAAAAATGGCGTCTGGTTTGGATGACAGTTGCCACAACTGCCGAAAGTCCTGGTAGCCGCTATCCTGCGAGAAGCCGGAGTGAATAATCCAGGAATCCTGTACGGGTAGTTTATGTTTGCGAAGTGCATCCAGGTAACCTTGCAGGCGGTTGCCGGTGAAGGTAAGTCCCTGTGGCCCGGCGATATGCGCAATACGCCGGTACCCTTTGGCAACCAGGTGTTCGGTGGCTTCAAATGCACCGTTATAATCATCCTGCATCACTTTACTCGTGCTAACGTGCTCGGCTACACGGTCAAAAAACACCACCGGTACACCGTCGTTGATAATTTCCTGGAAATGGTCGCAGGCATCGGCCTGGGAGGATACGGATACGAGCATGCCGTCCAGGCTGCTGAAAGACAGATTACGGATAATACTCAGTTCCCGCTCTGCATCGTCATTGGTGACATGTAATATCAGGTTGTAGCCATGGCGATAGGCTACCTCCTGTATACCGGTAAATACCGTGGAGAAATAATAATTGGTAATGCCCGGCAACAAAACGGCCAGGTTATGGGAACTGTTTTTCACCAGTCCCATAGCATTAAAGTTTGGCCGGTAGTTGAGCTCTGCTGCTTTGGCCAGTACCATTTGCCGGGTTTCGGCATTCACATCATAAGTATCCCGCATAGCCCTGGAAACCGTTGATACAGAGATGTTCAACGCCCGGGCAATATCTTTTATCGTAGCATAGTGTCGGCGCATATGCCCGAATATAAGAAAACGCCGGTGTTTTCGGTAACGTTACCGGTGAATTTCCGGCAAAACGTTTTAATGCGGTGTATTTTAGGCCATGTTTCAGCAATGAAACAATCGGAAATCACTCATTAAAATTCGCGTATGAAGAGCTGTAATTACCACCACCTGTTTCCGTACCTGTTGTTATACCTCCTGATTGCGCTACCTGGTCAACTGATGGCGCAAACTTCTCCTGTTAAAGGTACGGTCAGGGATGCGGTCTCTAAAACCCCGCTACCGGGTGTTACTATCACTGTAAAAGGTACCACACAAGGTGTTACCTCCGCTGCCAACGGAACTTATTCGCTGTCTGTACCTGCGGGTGCTACCCTCGTTTTTTCTTTTGTGGGATATGCCCGGCAGGAAATACCTGTCAGCGGCCGCTCCACGATCGATGTAGGACTGAGTGAAAGCTCCTCCAGTCTCAATGAAGTGGTGGTAACGGCATTAGGGATTGAACGTAAAACACGTTCCCTCGGCTATGCTACCCAACAACTGGGTACCGAAAGTATCAACGCGGTGAAAGATCCCAGTGCCAATATCATGAATACGCTCAACGGTAAAGTGGCCGGTGCGGTGGTCACACCCGCGGCTTCCGGTCCCGGTGGCGCTGTAAGGGTTGTCCTGCGTGGCAACCGCTCTATCAGCGGTAACAACAACGCCCTCATCGTGGTAGACGGCGTACCAATAGATAATACCATGAGCACCGAAACGGGTGGCAAAGGCTCGGCCAACGCGGTGTCTACACAGATAAAAAGCCCTGTCAGCGGTTACTCCGGCAGCGACGGTGCGGCCAGCATCAATCCGCAGGATGTAGAATCCATCAACGTGCTGAAAGGCCCTGCTGCTGCGGCACTCTATGGCAGCCGCGCCGCCAATGGCGCCCTTATCATCACCACCAAAAGCGGTAAAAGCGGAAAACCCGTTATCCATTACAATGGCGGTGTTTCGGTGGACCAGCCCAACCTGCTCATGAAATTCCAGAATACCTACGGCCGTGGTAACGGCGGCCAGTTCGGCGCCCGCTCCGGCGCCAGCTGGGGCGCGCCGGCAGAAACTTTCGCGGGGAACGTGCGCGGGTTCTTTAACACCGGTGCCGCTGTTAACAACGCGGTGGACGTTTCCGGGGGAACAGATAAAATAAAAGGATATGCCTCCTACGCCAACAACGCTATCAGCGGTATCTATCCTAAAAACACGCTGCAACGTAATACGCTCAACCTGCGTGTGAATGCGGAAGTGCTGCCACGCCTCACGACGGATGTGAAGCTGACCTATGTTAGCCAGGATATTAAAAATAAACCCCGCGTTGGCGACCAGGGCGTTGCCAACGAAGCTTATATCATGCCGCGTGACCTCAGCCCCGATTCGCTGAAAAAATACGAGGGCATCGATGCGAAGGGTAAACCGTATCCTATTTATTGGACCAACTCCTCCGTATTTCAAAACCCTTACTGGGACGTATACCGTAATAGTGTCAATGAATCCCGTAACCGCATTATGCTCATGGGACTCGTGAAATACCAGTTGCGTAACTGGCTCAGTGTACAGGGAAGATATAGCCTTGACCGTTATGATGATAAAATCACGACTTCCTATTATGATGGTACGGTGGCTTTCCCGGTACAGCCGGGCGGCCGTTACCTGGAGGGATATGTGAACCACTGGGAACGTAACATGGACCTGCTGTTGTCTGGTAACAATGCGCTCTCCAATAATTTCCACCTCAGTTATAATGTGGGCGGAAGCGTGCTGACCAGTAGGGGATACAACTCCCAGTCACTGGCCAATGGCCTGAGTATCCCCAACCAGTTTAATCTCAACTTCGCTGCGGCGCCCGCTTTGTCCAATACTACTGTCAGAAAGGAAATACAGTCTGTTTACGGTAATGCCCAGCTGGACTTTAAACAATACCTGTACCTGGACGTAAGTGCGCGTAATGACTGGTCTTCCACTTTGCCCAGTCCTTACAGCTATTTTTATCCTTCTGTGGGACTGTCGGCGGTGATATCTGATATGATCAAAATGCCTTCCTGGGTATCTTTCGGAAAGGTGCGCGCCTCCTATACACAGGTGGGTAACGATGCTGATCCCTACCTGTTGCTGCAAACCTACGACTACATGATGGGAGCCGGCCACGGTTTTGTATCCAGGAATGCAACCAAATCCATCCGGAACCTGAAACCGGAACAGACTAAGTCCTATGAAGCTGGCTTGGAAGCCCGCTTCTTCGATGGCCGTCTCGGGGTAGATGCAACGGTTTATAAAAACAATACCATCAATCAGTTGATTTATATCGGTCTGCCGCAGGCCAGTGGTTTCACCAACCAGTATATCAACGCCGGTAATATCGAAAACAAGGGCGTGGAGGTGATGTTAACTGGAACGCCTATACGTAAAAATAACTTCACCTGGAATACGACGTTGAACTATGCGACCAATAAAAACAAGGTGCTCTCGCTCGCGCCGGGAGTAGACCAGGCCGATCTGTCGCCTTCCACCGTTTTCGGCAGCCTGTTGATCAGGCCCGGCGGGTCTTACGGCGATATCTACGGATTTACCTGGAGTCGGGATGAAAAGACCGGCCAGCATATGATTAACGCCAATGGTTTGCCCGTAGTAACGCCCATACAGAAGCTGGGTAATTTTAACCCCGACTTCACGCTGGGATGGAGCAACCAGTTGCAGTACAAGGACCTGACGCTTTCTTTCCTGATAGACGGCAGGGTAGGCGGGGTCCTGGTATCCGGTACCGACGCCATTCTCGCTGCCTATGGCGTAGCAGATTATACCACCCGTTTCCGGGATGGGGGACTGGTGCTGCCGGGTATCCTGCCGGATGGTTCGCAAAACAATGTCGCCATTAAAGCCGAAGATCTCTGGACAACGGTATCACAGGGTGGCCGCAATGCTTACGGGGAGTTTTTTACCTATAGCGCCACCAACTTCAGGTTGCGGGAATTATCACTGGCTTACGATTTCAAACTGAGTAATAAAGTGCTGAAATCAGCCAGGGTAGCGCTTACTGGCCGTAACCTCTTTTTCCTGTACAGGGGTAAATCCCTGCTGGATATTCCCGGCATAGGCAAACGCAAACTGCCGGTCGATCCGGAAATGGCGAATGGCGCCAGCAATTTCCAGGGGATAGAAGCTGGTCTGTTGCCCGCCGTACGCAGCTTTGGACTGAATGTGAACCTATCTTTTTAGCCGCTAAAAACCAACTGCCATGAAAAAACAATTCAGATATATACTTCCGCTGGTAATGGCTGCTGCACTGAATGGCTGCACCAAAAACTTTGATGACCTGAACACCAATCCCGGCGCTATTACTGACGCCGGCCTGCGGGAAATGCCGTTTATGTTTTCCAAAGCCCAGTCAGCTGCCACCATTAACCAGGGATATTACCAGACTACACAAAATTTATACGCCGATCTCTATGCGCAATACTTTGCCCTGAATACGACCAGTTTTCAGACCGACCGTTACCAGATCAACGACGCCTGGCTGCCGCGTCCGGGTATCGTGACGTATGTGCAGACGGTCCCGCAGCTGTATACCATTTTTGAAAACACGCAGCCTGCTTCCGGCGAATATGCGCTGGCAGAGATTATGTGGGTATATGCGTTTCATCATATGACCGATTACTTTGGCCCTGTACCTTATTTCAACGCCGGTAAAGCACAGGATGTAATCCCTTATGATGCCCAGGATAAGATCTATGACGACTTTTTCAAGCGGCTGGACCATGCCGTGAAAGCCTTGCAGCAGGCGGGTGTTACCAATGTATTTGGTACCTATGACCTGATGTATGGCGGCGATGTGCAGCAATGGGTCCGTTTCGCCAATACCCTGCGTTTAAGGCTGGCGTTGCGGGTTTCCCGTATCACGCCCGACCGGGCTAAGCAGGAGGCTGAAGCCGCAGTGGCTGCCGGTGTGATGACGGATGTAACCCATACCGCTAAAATAGCCCGTTCCCTCGATGGTACCGATGGTAACGGACTGGCCAGGATTGCTTCCTATAACGAGTTTAGCATGAGCTCCACCATGCTCTCTTATCTGAAAGGATACGATGATCCCCGGATGAAAAAAATGTATCAGCCGGCAGTGGGTAATGGTACCTTCCGGGGTCTGCGTAATGGTTCACCGGCCGTGGCGCTCAACAACCCGCTGAATCAGGGAGTGCAAACTTCCAATGTAGGCACCTACTGGGTTACCTGGAACGGCACCTCCTGGCAGCCGGAGCTGAAGGCTTCGCAGACAGTGTTTAACGCCGCGGAAGCTTACTTCCTGCGGGCGGAAGGCGCTCTCAATGGCTGGAACATGGGCGGCACCGCACAGGCTTTGTATGAAAAAGGTATTGAGGTCAGCATGCAACAATGGGGCGTGACAGATGCGGCTGTCATCAATGCCTACACGCAATCTGCCGCCGTGCCGGTGGCGCCCGGCGACGTAGCCAATTCACCTGCGGTAGCGGATATTCCCGTGAAATTCGGGACTGCTGCCAACGTACAAAGGCAACAGATCGGTACCCAGAAATGGCTGGCCATTTACCCCGATGGGCTGGAAGGCTGGGCGGAGTTCCGCCGCAGCGGTTATCCGAAAATGTACCCGGTGCTGCAATCCGAAAACGCGGACCTGCCTGCCGGCACTTTTATCAAACGTTTACCGTACCCCTCTTCAGAAGCTACTACCAATGCAGCTGAACTGAAAAAAGGCGTACAGCTGCTGGGAGGGCCCGACAATGCGGCTACCCGTTTGTGGTGGGATGTTGAATAACTTATTGATTAGATAAACGCATTGGATGTTGAACACGATAGCGCCATTTTTCATGATCATGTCTTCGCTTTTCCTGGCCTTAGGGCAACCTTTGCCTAAAGTACTTCCTGCTGACCGGGAAGACATTGCCAGCCGGCAGCTGAAGCTGGAGGCTGCAGCTGCTTTCCAGCGGCACCAGCTTCCGCAAACATCGGAAGGATGGAGCGCCTGGCGCCAGGAGCTGCGCGACCGGATTGCCAGGGAAACAGGCCTCCAGGAAGATCATGCTTTACCGCTGGATATAAAGGAAACCGGGCGCACCCAACAACAAGGATACAGCATCCGTAATATCTCATTCCAGACCCGTCCCGGCGTATACGCTACCGCCAATCTGTATATGCCGGATGGTCCGGGCCCTTTCCCGGCAGTGATCAATATGCACGGTCACTGGCCCGGCGGCCGTATGGGCGATATGGTACAGGCCACCGCTCAGGAACTGGCCAGCCACGGCTACATCTGCCTGAATATTGATGCCTGGGGCGCCGGGGAAAGAACCACCACCCCCGGCGTAGCGGAATACCACGGCGCCAACCTGGGGGCCTCCCTCATGAATGCCGGTACTACCCTGATGGGTATGCAACTGACGGATAATATCCGTGGTGTGGACCTGCTTTGCAGTCTGCCGCAGACCGATAAAAAACGTATAGGCGCTACCGGCGCCAGCGGCGGCGGTAACCAAACCATGTGGCTAACGGCCATGGATGAACGCATTAAAGCCGCGATGCCGGTGGTGAGCGTAGGCACCTTTGAAGCGTATATCCTCAACAGTAACTGTGTATGTGAGCTGTTGCCTTCCGGCCTTACCTTCACCGAAGAAGCGGGTATCCTCGCTATGGCGGCGCCCCGGGCATTGAAAATATGCAGCGCGGAAAAGGATGCGAGTAAATCATTTTTCCCCTCTGAAATGTTACGCAGCTACCGGGCCGCCATGCCGTTGTTTCAGCAGCTGAAAGCGGGGAATAAACTGCAATACCAACTTTTTGATACCACACACGGCTACTGGCCTGAGATGCGCAGCGCCTTGCTGGGATGGTTTGACCTGCACCTGAAAGGTACCGGTAACGGCGCCGCGGTGCCACTGCCTGCTACAACGCTTTTGCCGGCACGGCAGCTGCTGACATTTCCCACGCTGCAGCGCGATAGCAACGTACTCAGTACGGCTGCCTGGTGCCGGCAGGCGGGCAGTGAATGGCGTGCCAGTCTGCTGGCCCACGAGCGACTGGATACCAAAGAAAAAAAGGCTGCTTTAAAATCCATCCTGAAAGCAGAACAGCCGCTGCAACTGAAAAAGATCTATCCGTTTACACCGGAACAGGGTTGGGACCGCCTGGCGCTGGAAACCACCGACGGCGAAATGCTGCCCCTGTTGCACCGTAAACCCCGTAAACGGGAAAACGGGTATGTTATTCTTACCCATAGCGGCGGCAAAGACAGTATCCCCACTGACCGGGTAGATGAGTTGCTGGCACAAGGCTATGGCGTAGTGCTGGCGGACCTTTGGGGAACGGGGGAACAAAGCTCCGAAACTGCCAATAAAACCGACGGGAGTCTGCCCCGCTTCCATACACTGGCCCGCAGCGCTCTTTGGCTGGGGCATACTATACAGGGTAAGTGGGTAAATGACCTGCGTTTGCTGGCGGGATTCCTCCGGAGCCATTACGGCGTAAAGCGGGTGACCCTGGAAGGGTACCGCGAAACCGGTATGGCGGGCCTTTTCCTGGCTGCTATTGATAATGGTATCAGTAAAGTGGTGTTGCACAATAGTCCCATTAGTTACCAGTTTGCCGGCCGTACCGGCGTGGACTACTTCAACATGGCCATTCATGTGCCGGGGTTTTTGCCCTGGGGAGATGTGTCCCTGGTGGCGGGCCTCACGGGGCGGGAAGTGGAGCTGATCGCACCGGTAGACATGTCGGGGAACCCGATTGCCGGTCTGCCGCTGAAATTTTACAGAGATGAATTCCAGGAAATGCGCAAACGTTGCCGTCAACGCGGCCAGCTGATCGTGCGCACCGGGAATACGAACGATATCCCCTAAACGAAGAAAAACAATATGCATATGAAAAATAACCGCAGGGATTTTCTCAAACTGGCTGGCCTCGCCGGCATCGGTCTCACCGGCAGTGCTGTTATACCGGGTATCGGGCAGGCGCATGCCGCCGGATTGCCGGACAACCTGCTGCAACAGGCGCAACAAGTCAGGAAACAACGGTTTAACATGTGTGGCTACGCTGCACCCAAAATAGATACGGTTCGCATTGGTTATGTAGGTCTCGGTAACAGGGGAGGAGCGGCGGTAGAACGTATCACCTGGTTGCAGGGCATTGAAATAAAAGCCCTCTGTGACATCCGCCCGCAACAAATCGAAGCTGCCAAAAAACGGATCGCCAACAGCGGTTATCACCCCCACGAATACACGGGTTCTGCCGACGCCTGGAAAAAGATGTGCGAACGGGATGATATCGACCTGATCTATATCGCTACGCCCTGGGAGTTGCATACACCTATTGCAGTATATGCAATGGAACATGGTAAACATGTAGCCACGGAAATACCGGCTGCCACTTCGCTGGAAGACTGCTGGCGGCTGGTGGAAACATCCGAACGCACCCGCAAGCACTGTGTGATGCTGGAAAACTGCTGTTACGATTTCTTTGAACTGCTGACGCTGAACATGGCCCGGCAGGGCTTCTTCGGGGAGATTGTACATTGTGAGGGCGCTTACCTGCACGATATTTTCGAAAGTATGTTCGACCGCACAAAACGATACGACAACTGGCGGCTGCGCGAAAATGCCCGGTATAACGGTAACCTCTATCCCACGCATGGACTGGGGCCGGTATGCCAGGTGCTCAATATCAACCGCGGCGACAGCATGGAATACCTGGTGTCCGTTTCCTCCAACGATTTTATGATGCATCCCTATGCCGTATCACTGGCGGAAAAGGATAATTTCTACAAACAATTTTCCGGCGCACATTTCCGGGGTAACATGAACGTATCTACGATTCGCACGAGGAAAGGCAAAACGATTATGGTACAGCATGATGTCACCTCGCCGCGGCCGTACTCCCGCATCCACCTGGTGAGCGGCACTAAAGCTACTGCCCAGAAATATCCGTTGCCACCGCGTATCGCCACCAGTCACGAAGGATGGCTGAGCGATGAGGAATTCAAAAAACTGGAAGAGCAGTACATGCCGCCTATTGTGCGCAAAGTGGGAGAGATGGCTAAACAGGTAGGCGGCCACGGTGGTATGGACTTTATGATGGATTGGCGCCTGATTGATTGTCTGCGTAACGGTTTGCCAATGGACATGGACGTATACGACGCTGCCAGCTGGAGCTCCATTTTCCCGCTCAGTGGCTGGTCTGTCGCCCATCGTTCCAATTCCATCGATGTCCCCGATTTTACGGGTGGTTCCTGGAAAAAGAACCAACCGGTAGACATCTCCCTGGAAAAGGGCGGTACCACCGGGGTCGTCAATAAAAGGTGATCATCTCCCCAATAAATAAACAAATAAAAAAATAAGCAAATAATGAAAATCATCCGATCAAACAACCCACAGGAATTAGGGGCAACAGCCGGCCAGGATGCAGCCGCGCTGATCAATCAGGCTATCCGTGAGAAAGGACAGGCCAACGTTATTCTGGCTACCGGTACCAGTCAGTTTGAAACCCTTCAGGAATTGATAACCGCCAATATCGACTGGAGCAAAGTAGTGATGTTTCACCTCGATGAATATATCGGGTTGCCGGTAACTCATCCGGCCAGTTTCCGGAAATACCTGAAAGAGCGTTTCCTGGAAAAGGTAGGCCCGCTGAAAGCCGCCTACCTGATTGACGGGGAAACAGACCCCACCGCAGAAATTGCCCGCCTCTCCGGATTGATACAAACACATCCGATAGATGTAGCGTTGGTGGGTGTCGGCGAAAATGGCCATCTGGCATTCAACGATCCTCCGGCAGATTTCACCACAACAGCCCCTTACCTGGTGGTCAACCTGGACCTTGCCTGCCGGCAGCAGCAGGCCAACGAAGGATGGTTTGCTACTGCGGATGACGTGCCGGCGCAGGCTATCAGCATGTCGGTACACCAGATTATGTTGTCTAAATACATCATCTGTTCTGTACCGGGGGAAAGAAAGGCTACCGCCGTAAAAAACAGTCTGGAGCAACCGGTCAGCAACCTGTTCCCGGCCAGCATTTTGCAACAACACGCACATTGTACTTTTTATCTCGATACAGCAGCAGCGGCATTATTGGCATAAGGCAGGTTTTAGTGGTTAATGGCAGCGGGCAACGTATGGTTAATGGCCTGCTGCCTTTTTTTCCTGCTGTTGAATATACTCCCATAACAGCGGGAAAATCCTCGTTTCAAAATATTGTTCCTGGCGGATCGCCGTGGCGTCATTTACCGCCTGATGCACCGCTACTACTGTTTTTTGCCGCGGGAGAATGACGAGGTATTGGCCGCCCCATCCCATGCCGTAGGTAACCGGTTGCCCCTGGTACTGTACATGATACCAGCACAGGGCGTATCGGGAGCCGGTAAAACCCCAGTTGGTGGCCCGCGTCAGCGAGGGTTGCAATATGCTGCGTACCCATTTTTCTGATACGATTGTTTTCCCCTGGTACCATCCCTGTTGCAACAGCAGGGTGCCGATTTTATTCATCGCCGTGGTGGACAGGTAAACGCTGCGCAGTCCTGCGCCATCATCATATCCATCGTTCATCTTTTTCCAGTCCCATTGTTGGATGTCCAGCGGACCGAACAGGAAGAGCCGGGCAAATGCCGCCGTGGGCATGCCCGAGGCTTTGGTAAGAATAACGGACAGCAGGTGAGTGGCGGCGTTATTATAGTGGAACACTTCGCCCGGCTTGCTTAGCAGGGGTTGTTCCACCACATATTGTGAAGGGTTTGGGAGAGACAAATACGTGCCCAGCCCACCTTCCAGGTTCTCGTGCCATAAGCCCGACGCCTGGTCCATGATCTGGTGCAGGGTAATATGCTGTTTGCGGGGATCAGGGTCCTGTGCCAGTTGAGGGAACCAGGTAACCAGCTCCTGGTCCACCGATTTGATATAGCCCTTGTCGATAGCTATGCCTATCAGGACAGACAGGATACTTTTGGTGAGAGACTGGCTGTTTTGCAGCGTGTCGGCACGCTGGCCGTTATAGGTGTGGTTCAGGATGGTGCGGCCATCCACAGACACTACCAGTTGATGCAGCCAGGGGTTTTGTGTAAGTACCGCTGCGGTGTCCGGGAGCGACTGTCCGGTACAGGACAGCGTAATGATGAAAGCTGGCAGGAGCAGCAAGATTTTCCAACGCATAACAAATAGTTAGTGCCATGAATGTACAGTAATTTACTTTTCTGGTAACAAAATTGAGGAACAGGGGTATTCTTCATCCTTTAAACATCATATTATGCTTAAACATGCAGGGGCCTTTAGCAGCTTTTCCGTCAATGATATACAGCAGGCCAAAACGTTTTATGAGGACAGTGTAGGATTGAAAGTCAATGAAACGCCGGAGGGGCTGGAACTAAAGGTCGACGGCGGACCCAGCGTTTTTTTATATGGTAAACCGAACCATACGCCCGCCACGTTTACCGTGCTTAATTTTATTGTAGACAATGTGGACGAAGCTGTGGAGCAGCTTACCCGGAAGGGTGTCCGGTTTCAGCATTACACGGGTGAAATTGCTACCGATGAGAAGGGAATTTTCAGGGATCAGGAGCGGGGGATGTCCATTGCCTGGTTTGCTGATCCGGCTGGTAATATTCTGTCTGTCTTACAGGAAAAAAAATAATCATTTAGCTATTTGGTTATTTTCAATTTTCAAAATAACCAAATAGCTAAATAACAATTTATCTGCGGATTTCTGCAAAGTAAGTCACTTCTCCTTCCGGTGTTACCCTTAGTACGATGGGTTTATTTTGATTGTCCCTTAATTCCACGAAGTAATTGTCTTCATCTTCAAACTCTTCACCATAGATAATCATGTTGGTTTGGTTAAACTCGTTATCGTCAAAAAAGATAACGGCAGCATCGCCATAATTGTTATAGTGTTTTTCTATGTTCCGTTGTGCTGCAGGGGGCAGATCGCTGAACTTAGCCGGAGTGGTGGTACCGACGAGATTGGCCTGATCGTCGTAAAAAGCGGTAGTAGGTTTACCATCTTTGTCGATAAAGGATGCCTGGTCAAAATAGGCAGTCCGTTGCCATGTTACATCCGGGATATTGCCAAAGTCGCGTACAAAGTGCAAGGTAGACTCATAGCTGACATCTTTACCTTTCAGGGCACGCAGGGATTTTTTTTCAGCGTGTTTTTCCTTTCGGATTTCTCTTTTGTCAGCACGCGCCATCAGCGGGTCCTGGGCATACACTGCGGAGATCGCGATGAGCATGGGCAATGCCATGAGAACAACTAATCGTTTCATGTTGTATGGTTTGTAGGATCAACAATAGTTTCATGACCGGTAATAGGTTGCCCAAAGCGACGTATTACCATAATGCTAACAATGGCTTTTGATGATTGTTCTTGCCGGTATGCTAAAGAAAACTTAATTATGGAGCAGCCGGGAGCTGGTCAAACAGGTAATAAAGAGGGGCTTCTTCCAATACCTTCCGGTGGGCCACTGTACCGCTTTTACGGCTCCATTTGATGAGCCGGACAAAGCCGTCGGCCACTTCAATGCCGGTAATGTCCCCATCGCTGAAGCAGCAGCAGCCGGTATTAAAATAGGTAGGGTACGCCATGGTTTTAACGAGTTGTTTACCGGCATATTCCTCCTGTCGCTGTTGTAGTTCCTTTTGCAGTGCAGTTATGGCCGTGGTATCATTTTCTGCCGTAGCCCGTTCCAGTTGTTTGGTAAGGCGGTCAATATGGTCCAGGGAAGCAAACACTGGTTTATGCGTATGTCCGGAAATAAACAGGGTACGGGGATTTTGTACACTCCATTCGTACATGATGATATTATGGGCATCAATCAGATCGAAGGATTCGGAGAGGGTATCCGGGTGTATGTCCAGCCATCGTTGTACCGGTGTCCATATCGCCGCTACGAACCATTTGCTGAAAGTATTGCCATCACTGCGTTTATCGCCCTGGTGCCCATGCGCCAGGAAAATACGATAGGCGTTGCCGTTATATTGTGTTTGTAGTGCGAGCCCTTCGTATACCCGTAGTTTTTTACCGAACAGCGGTCGCAGGAACTGCCGCCGGGGTACCAGGTAATGCCATTCCAGGTCATGATTACCAAAGATGCGGAAGTAACGTTTGCGTTGCAGGAAACGGGCTTCGGCCTGCAAAGGAT
Source organism: Chitinophaga qingshengii (assembly GCF_014529935.1). Taxonomy (GTDB): domain Bacteria; phylum Bacteroidota; class Bacteroidia; order Chitinophagales; family Chitinophagaceae; genus Chitinophaga; species Chitinophaga qingshengii. The sequence continues at coordinate 439,643 of NZ_JACVFC010000001.1, read as the reverse complement.
CTGCATTATACTGCATCACACGGGCAGGCGTATTTTCCCATAGCTCTTCACAGTCGCCCAGGTTAATCAACGTATAACCGTGATCGTAATAGTACTGCAGCGCCCCGGCGTAGGTATCTGCCGCATCCCGGAAATCGTCGGCCGCGTCGCGGCAACCTTTATGCTGATCGGAGAAAATAATGAAACGGCCTTGCTGAAGGTCAAAAGGAACTACCAGGCCGGTATCCTTTTTCCCCTTCAGGATGCGGTTGTACAGCTGCGTCAGCGATTTAAATACGGCTTTTTTATCCGGGCGCGACGACAGCCGGTCAGACATCCGGACGATGAGCCGGGCCAGTATTTTTTTGAATGGATTTGGCAACGGGTTTAGATTAGCTCAGGAAACAAGATAATGGAAATTTTTTGTGATCCGATGGTTTGAAGAGGCGGGGATTTCAGCTATGCCAGGAAATCTGGTAATACAGGTGTTCGTGAAATGGATGAAACCATGGCATCCGTGAAATGCATGAAACCCGCGAAACCCAGGGCTTCAGCCCCTGGTTCCCTGGAGGAGCAAACACCCTACACCCCCTGGCACCGGTAACCAGGTATCAAAGCACTTTTTTCAACGCATCAAAAAACGCCTGTTGTTGTTCAAACATCGGAAAGTGGCCGGAGCCTTGTATCCAGGATAATTTTGCTGACGGGTGCACCTGTTGCAGCTCGTAGGTATAAAATGACAGCGCGTCCTGGGCGCCGCTGATCACATACATAGGACCTTTATAGCGGGGCAACGTTTTACTCAGATCGTAGTGGATGCGGTTCAGGTCCTGGATCATGAGGCCCTGCATTTTGGTATTGGAGGGCGCCACGTCTATCTTTTTCAGGATACTGTCGATCATGGTTTTGTCATAGATATACGACATGCGTATGATGCGGTTGTACTCCGCCGAATCCGCTGCGGTACCTAGTTTAGCGGTGATTTTTTTCTCCAGCGAGTCGTAGCGGCCAATTTCGTGGACCCCCATCCTTACCCGCAGGTTATTGATGTGGGTAGTAAAGAAAACCGGGTCAAATTTGTAATAACCCGGGCAGGCCAGCACCAGTTTTTTAACCCGCTGCGGATAGGTGACAGCGAAGTTCATGGCCAGCATGGCGCCCCAGGAGTGGCCGTAGATCACGACTTGCTGAAGATGGAGATGCTCCATCAGCAGGCGGATGTCATCCACGGCAGCTTTGAGGTTGATGGTAGTAGAGTCCATGGGAACGGGGATGGACAAGCCGGTACCTCTTTGTTCCAGCAATATGGCCTGGTGTGTTTTGCCCAGTTCGGTAGCGACTTCAGCCTGTTGCAGGCAGGAGTTGCCGGGGCCGCCGGATAAAACGATAATGGGTTCGCCTTTACCATAGCGGTGGTAGTACAGATGCCCCCAGGGCGTACGGATGGAATCGGTAGACTGTGCGGGGCATAGCTGGGTAGCAGACAGGAGTAAAGTCAGCAGGATAGAAAAATTTCTCATAAGAACAATTTCGGGTAAAATCTTCCCGAATTTATATTATTTTCCGGGAGAAAGTTTTTTCCGCGTTACTGATCTTATTAATTATTCTGCTATGGCTATTCTCCACACCTTGTACCAGGAACTGGTCTCTTTTCTGGGCATCGGAAACCTCCTGGAACTGTACCGTACCGGCAATTATTCCTCGTTGCTCACGCTCAAGGGTATTCTCTCTGTTATATCGCCGGTGATACCTTTTTTGTTGCTGATAGAAGTAACCCGTGCCCTGATATACAAACGCTTTAAGATAGAAGACTATAAAATTCCTTTTCTGATTTTTGTGCTCAATCGATTTATCTCCCGTTTTATTTCCATTGCGGCGATTGCTTTTTGTATCGGGTTGTTTGAGAAGATAGCGCCTTTTCAGACTTCGTTTACCTGGTACTGGTTTATCTATGGTTATATCGTATGGGAGTTCGCTCATTTTATTTATCATTACCTGGGACATAAGGTGCGTATTTTCTGGTGTCTGCATTCCACGCATCATGCGCCGGTGGCCATGAACCTGTCTGTCACCTATGCGCATTTTTTCCTGGAGGCGCCTTATGCGGACGTGATCCGTACTTCTATTTGTATACTGGCGGGAGTGAACCCGCCGATGTTGTTCCTGATCATGTTTATAGATGGCACCTGGGGCGCCTTTATCCATGTGGGAGAGAATATACTGCCCGATGGCAGAATGGGTTTCCTCCACCGGTTGATCCTGACGCCGTCCTATCACCGGGTACACCACGCCAAAAACGTAGAGTACATGGACACGAACTTCTGTAACCTGCTTAATATATGGGATAAGGTATTCGGCACTTTTCAACCGGAAAAAAAGGAAGTGAAAATAGTGTATGGCATTACCCGGGAGATGAATCCGGATAACCTGTGGGATGTTTATTTCGGGGAACTCTATTGCCTGTGGAAAGATATCCGCAAGGCGCCGGGAATTGTCAACAAACTGCTATATATCGTGATGCCTCCGGGATGGAGCCATACCGGAGACCATAAAACTGCTAAGGCCGTCAAAAAAGCCTATGACATGGAAATAACAGTTACCCAGGGCTGAGAAGCCCTGGGTAAAGCTCTTTCAGGCAAAGAACTGTTCTGAAATGATTTTACCATCCTTTACCACGTATACGCAGATTTCTTCAAACGTACTACGGTCCCTGCCTTTAAATTTTGCATCCATTTTCAGCGTAAAGGCGATAGCGTTACCAGCGATGAGGGGAGCAGAGATGGTAGTGCCATAGGAGGCTTCTATAGAATCGGTAAACTGTTGTCCCTTGCGGAGGATATTTTGAAGCCCTTTGGTTTCTTTTTCATAACCACCCATGGCTTCGGGTTCTATGCTGATAGCATCTTCCGCATATAGCTCTTTCTGGGCGGCCTCATAGTTTTCTTTTTCGCAGTGAGCGACAAGCCGCTGCGCAATTTCCTGGATTGTCATAAATGATATGGTTTTAAATGAGTTTTAAAAGACAACAAATTTCGGACCCGGAAGCCCTACCTACCCTGATAATATTAGTTTTTATCATGTAAAAAAAGTACCTTCAGTCTGATGAGCCGTTAAACCGGCAGGGTTTTTTATTACATACCGTGAAGGACACATGTCATCCGCGCTACAACCGGATGGATGGTGCTGGTCAAACGCTATAATACCTATTTGCCTTTTATCAAACATTTAAATTCGGACATTGAACCAGACGAACACTATTATTAAGGGATCAGGCAGTTTCATCCCCACAGTAGCTAAACTGAACCGGGATTTTGTTTCCAATCGTTTTTATGATGCCCACCAGGCGCCCATTAATACCCCCGGCGAAGAGATCGTAGACAAATTCCAGCAAATTACCGGTATCTGTGAGCGCCGTTATGTGACCAATGAGCAGCATACGTCTGAAATTGCGGCCTGGGCCGGACAAAAAGCCCTGGAGGATGCCCGGATAGACCCTGAAACGATAGACCAGCTTATTGTAGCGCATAATTTTGGCGATGTACAGCAAGGTTCCGTACAGTCGGGCGCAGTGCCTTCCCTGGCGGCCCGTGTAAAACATATACTGGGCATCCAAAATCCCAACTGCGTGGCCTATGATATCCTCTTTGGGTGTCCGGGTTGGTTGCAGGGCGTTATCCAGGCCGATGCCTTTATACGTGCCGGCGTAGCCAAACGTTGCCTCGTAATAGGGGCAGAAGTGTTAAGCCGTGTATTGGATTGCCACGACCGTGACAGCATGATTTTCAGTGACGGCGCCGGCGCTATGGTGCTGGAGGCTGCCCCGGGTACGCCTGACGGTCCCGGTATTCTGGCTACCGCCGCACAAACTTTCGCTATCCAGGAACTCAATTATATCAACACCGGGGTTTCCAATGCACCGGAAGACCACAGCGGTATCAAATACGTTAAAATGCAGGGCCGCCGGGTATACGAGTTTGCCCTCAAACATGTACCGGAAGCTATTAAAGCCTGTATCGACGCTACCGGCGTGCCTATCTCCGATATCAGGAAAATATTTATTCATCAGGCTAATGAAAAACTGGATGAAGCCATTATTAAGGCTTTGTATAAATTATACGATCTCACGCCGGATTTATCGCACGTGATGCCGATGAACATACACGAACTGGGTAACAGTTCGGTGGCTACTATTCCCACCTTGTTTGATATGGTGTCGAAAGGCGATCTGCCGGAACATACGCTGCATGCCGGCGATGTGATTGTATTTGCCTCTGTCGGCGCCGGTATGAACATCAACGCCGTTTGTTACCGGATGTAACCTGTTCATCTGATATGGTCTAAAAAGAAAAAACTGTATCTGTTTTCGTGGTGGGATTTGTTGCACATTTGTAACTCATTAATTCCGCGAAAATGGATATTCGTTTTTTCCAGGTAGATGCTTTCACCCATACTCCTTTCTCCGGTAATCCGGCGGGTGTATGTCTGCTGGAAACACCGCTTCCCGATGAAACGCTGCGGGCGATTGCCGCAGAAAACAATCTCTCTGAAACCGCTTTCCTGTTAAAACAGGCGGACGGCTACAGCCTCCGCTGGTTTACGCCTGAAGTGGAGGTGCCCCTTTGCGGGCATGCTACCCTGGCCAGTGCCCATGTGCTCTGGAGTAACGGTCTGGAGCCGCGTGAGGCGGTATTGCGCTTTCATACGGTACGTAGCGGTTTGTTGACAGCCGCCGGCAATGGACAACATATCGAGCTCAATTTCCCCGCCCGTCCCTATGAGCCGGTGGTATTACCCACCTTGTTGCGGCAGCTGTTCCAGGATAGAGAGAGCAGCGCCGTGTATAGCCATGACCGTTATATCATTGAACTACCCTCTGCCGCTGCTGTCATAGATTTTAAACCAGATTTCCAACTGCTGGCGCCTTATCAGGTGGTCATCACCGCCCGTGATGACAGGGAGGGCAGCCCATACGATATCGTATCCCGTTATTTTGCCGTACCACTGGGTGTTAACGAAGATCCGGTGACCGGCTCCGCACACTGTTGCCTGGCGCCGTATTGGGCGGGTAAGCTGGGTAAAACGTCGCTGAACGCCTATCAGGCATCCGCCAGGAGCGGCGCTATGCAGGTGGAATTGCAGGACGACCGCGTACTGCTGCGCGGCGAAGCCGTGACCGTCATCTCCGGTATATTCACTATAAACCATTAATAAAGGAACCATGTCAGTTTTCGAACAATTCAAACAACTGCACCATCAGGAAACACCCCTCATACTGGGCAATGCATGGAATGTAGCCAGCGCCCTCGTGATGCAGGAAAAAGGTATCAAAGCCATCGCTACCTCCAGTTCGGCTATTGCAGATACACTGGGATACGCCGACGGCGAAAATATCTCCTTCCCCGAACTGCTGCATATTATACGGCGTATTGTACAATGTGTGAAGGTACCCGTGTCCGCAGATATCGAAGCAGGTTATAGCCACTCCATAGAAGGATTGCTGGCTAACATAGACCTGCTGGTAGAAGCCGGAGTAGCCGGTATCAACCTGGAAGATTCTGCCCCCGGCGATACCAGGTCCCTGCTACCCGCTGCCGATTTTGTGAACAAAATCAGCGCTATCAAAGCACACCTGGCGGAAAAGAAACAGCAGCTTTTTATCAACGCCCGCACCGATACTTTCCTGCTGGATATACCCGGTAAGCTGGAAGAAACCTTTGTACGGGCAAGGCTATACGCACAAGCCGGTGCTGATAGTCTCTTCGTGCCGTTCATCAAGGAACCAGCCGATATACAGGCGGTGGTGTCTGCAATAAAACTGCCGCTTAATGTACTGTCGATGAAAGGACTACCCGGCTTTGACGAACTGACCACCCTTGGCGTGAAACGGGTGAGCATGGGCGGCAGCATCTATTGGGCACAGAAAAGAGCGCTGGGGCAACGCCTGGAGCAGGTGCTGACGGATAAAAATTTTGAATCGATTTTTTGATGCCAGCGGCTTAAGGCAGTTTTTGTGTTGTTAAAGAAGTCGTTTAAATGAAAAGACTGTTCGCTTTATTTACTATTGTTATAGGAGACCTGTTTAAACATCTTCTTTAACAGCACATTTAATACTTTTCGGCCAATCTGAACTTCCGTCGATGCATTACCAGGTAGGTTTCTATGAAGGTGTCTGTCAACTGAACCGTCAGCGCTATTCTTTCTGTTCCTTTCTTAACAGGAATCCATTTTGACGAAAGCCCGTTTTGAAAGACTACTTTCACACGTTTGATATGCTCAACAACCGGTCCGCATAATCCCAAATCCGGCAAACATCTGATGGCGTCATTATTCACATGTACAATGGGTCTTATCAATTCATCTTTCAGGTTCTTCACTATTGCAATCCGGCAGCTGTCGACAAAACGGTTGTTACTGTCGTTATTTATTTTAACCGGAATATTGTGCTGCTGCAGGGTACTTTCCAATATCAGTAACTTCTTTTTTATTTTCCACTTCCCTTCGCTGCGGAGTTTTGAGGCGCATGTATATTGCAAATAATCATAAGTACCGTTTCTATATAAGGTGATGCTAATCCCGGCAAACTCGTCGAGCGTGCTATCCTTGAATTTCAGTATAACGTTGTGTTCTCTTTCCGCATCTATCAAGGGTACTCTTTGCAATAACTGGGCTAAAGCAGGGAGGGTACCTATCAGGAAGAGCGTGAAAAAAAGTGATATTTTCATAGATGTCAGGGGAATTGCTGGCTGCTAAAGATGTCATTTAATTAATGTGGGCGAATACTTTCATTTGCCGGCAAGATAAAGATGTTATTTAAAGTTTTACTTCAAGAGCAGGAATCAATAATCTAATGATGCTGTGATCATGTTAGCTATTTTCTGAAAAGAAGGTTGATTCCCTTTACTGTGTAATGATAAAACAGCTATTTTCTTTCCCTGGTTAAAGATAAGTACCCTTGAATAGGCCACTGTATTGGTGTCCCATTCTACAATGGAGTCGAAGTAACCCGTGGTTTTCCCGGAGGACTGTTTTTGTGTATGTCTGCTTAAGACATTCATTGTCTTATTTTCTACCTGTGCCTCCTTTATGTGCCAGGTTAGCAGAGAGTCAACGGTAAACTGATCAGGTTTTCCCGACTTATATTCATAGACCTGCAGCACCATCCACGAAGCATGGTCTTGGGTCGATTTTACATTTTGGAAGATGAAATTTTCATCTAAAAAACTACGAATCTCTTTATCATCCGACCAACCTTCGGGGATCTGTGCTTTTATACAAAACCCTGCATGGTCATTGTATAATTCTGTTACAGGATGTTCTTTCTGCGTTTGGCAACTGGTGATTGCTATCGCTAATATGCTAAAAGACAGCTTTTTTATCATGTGCAGTACAGGCGGTTGATTAATATCTCGTACTAAAGATAAGTCATTCCCCACCTAAAACTGAACCGTCTGCCTTCCAGCATGTAATACCTTCTCTTTCCCTTCCCATACAAACACGCCATCCAGCCCGGCAGGTAAGGTTATATCGGCCGTTATGCCATGTGCGCCTTTACGTGTAAGTGACACCGTTATATTCCCCAACGGATGCGGCATACTTCCTTTGATCTGCTGCAGTTCCCCGGGGGCCGGCGCTATCTTCACCCGGGCAAAGCCGGGTTGTGCGGGCATAATACCGCAGATAGTAGCCAGAAAATCATAATTAGGGCTGGCACTCCAGGCATGGCAATCGGAGCGGGTAGGCTCCGGGTTTTCTGCGAAGGTGGTCAGTCCTATGGAGAGCATATCCCGCCAGGGTTGTAGTTGGCCGTAGTATTGGTTGCCCATGTCGGCTTTTTTCAATGCCTGGTTGAGATAAAAACGATAGTAGAAGGTAGCCTGACTCATCGTGGTATCCGTCATCAGCCGGCGGAGGACGGCCTGTTGCTGGTTGACCGGGATAGCCCCCGCCAATACCGCCATAATACCGGCATGCTGACTGAAACTTTTTTTCTCCGGTGTATTGGCCATGGCATTGCGTACAGGATCGAAACACTGACGGTACACGCTTTGGGTGAGGCTTTGGGCCAACGCTTTATAATGCTGTGCCAGCGCCTGTTTCCCGAAGCCGGCAAACAAGGCCTGGGCTTGTTGTAACGTATATGCATATTGTAAGGTCACCACGGCGGAATGACCATCGGTAGCGCCATCCGGTACGCCGTTAGGGAAAGATGTGTTCCAGTCGGTGAAGCCCCACCACTTCATGGGACCTAATAACTGGCGGCTGCTGTCGATGTGTTTTTCGTACCAATCCAGCACGCCCTGTGCGGCCATGAGATATTGTTGCAGGAAAGCGTCATCTTTCCGGTGCATCCAATAATCGTACAACATAGACACCCAGTAGAGGGAAAAGGGTGGTATCACCTGCAGGCGATTGCTCGGATAACGGCCTTGCGTAAGTCCTTCCGGCACGCGGGAGCAATAAAAATCGTGGATGGCTTTACGCATCAGCCGGTCGTCGCCGGCTACATAGAGGGAGATGAGCGACTGGATGCGGGTATCACCTTCATATTGCAGCTGTTCGTAGTAGGGACAGTCGAAATACGTTTCTCCGGCACAGAGGCGGGCGGTGCGCCAGCCTGTTTTCCATATGTCCGTAAGCGTAGTATCGTTGCAGCTGAAGCTGGCTTTTTCTTCAAACGGGTACCCGGTACGCATCCCGTAAAGGTCTTCTATCCGCAGCGGTTCATCGCCGGTGGTGATGTCCAGCTGGAGATAACGGTAAGTACGGAACCACAGTGGCCGGAAGGTACGGTGGTTGCCGCCGTCGGGTTCAAAGATGTCGTAGTTGCCGATCATCTCCATGCCCTCTACCTCGTTGCGGTTGGCCTTTTTATGGTTGCGGAACAAAGCTTCTGCGTAGGTTATTTTAATACTGGCAGCTTTGCCGCCGGATACGGTCAACTGCGGATAGGCGGTAGTGTTATAGGTCTGGTCTACCAGGATGCTTACGGTTTGGCGGGCGGGTATTTCCAGCGTCGCCTGCCGGTTAGGCCAGCCTGCAGCGGGAGTAATGCCATTGCTGCGGCGTACCTGTCCCATCCGTTCGGGCACTTCCTCCATCAGCGGTATGCTGCGGGGTACCAGTGTCCAGAGGTTATCGGTACCATAGCCTGCGGCGGCCGGCCGGGTAACGCCCTGTGCAGCGCTCCAGTGGCTGTCATCATAACCTGGCTGTTCCCAGCCCCAGGGGTAGGCCTGGCCGTTTATATGGTCACCCGGACCGATGACCATATAACTGCGTAACCGGGCGCCATTGTCAAGTGAACAAGGCGTATAGGCGGTATCGTGATATACCTTCCAGTCCTTGCCGGTATTGACGATCTTTTCCGCTTCCGTATCTCCCTGCAGCAGCCAGCCGGTTTGGTTGGAGACCTGCGCTACGGGCGCATGTTCCCCCATATTCCAGACCAGGGCGGCCAGGGTATTGTCACCGGCACGCAGGTAAGGCGCTATATCTACGGTTTCAAAGTTCCAGTTGTAAAGGTCGCCACGGGCGGGACCACTGCATACCGCCTGACCATTCACAAAAAAGCGATAACGGTTGTCGGCGCTCAGGTGAACGATAAACTTCGCCGGTTTACCGGTCAGGGTGACGGTTTTACGGAAATGATAAATGCCATAGGCTCTTTGGGCAATACCGGGACAGCTGATCCAGGAGGCGGTCCAGTGGTTTTGCAACAGCGCCGGGTTGACAGGCAGTTGCTGGCTATAGGAAATCGCGGGACTGGCACAGCCGAGCAATAACGCCAGGGAGTATACGTGGAATTTCATGATGTAGCTTTTACAGGTACGCAGTGCTGTCAAGATAGTATCTAATATTTATATCCGGAAGCAAAAAATGAGTAATTTGATGAGTGGCTGGCAGAAAAATAAGTGTTCTTTCCGGCGTTGATACCCTATATGAGCCTGTTTGTTGAAATGAAAAAAGCGCTTCCCGCGCCGGTGGTAATTTCAGGTTATGAAAATTCAAACTATGAAACAACAACGTTTGCTACATGCCGGTTTCTGGTTACTGATGGTGGTGATCATCACCGAACCAATAATACGGGCACGGGACACCCAGGGTATGATGGAGTGGCTGATTTATTTCGCACTTTATCTTTCTTCTTTCTACGCCAACTACAGCTGGCTGTTTCCACGCTGGCAGCGGGACCGTCAATGGGCGCCGTTATTATTAGGCTGGCTGGGACTGATGTTATTGGATACAGTAGTCGTGTTAGGCTTGAACGCTTTTTTCGGCCGGTACCAGGAAGGTACCATTGATTTTAAAATCCTGCGTTGGTTCCTGCACACAGGCTACCTGTTTTGTTACCTGATGCCGCTGGGTATCGCCTGGCGTTTTGCAGAAGACTGGTTTTACCATGACCGGATAAAACGCCGGATGGAAACCCAACAATTGACAACAGAACTGGCTTTCCTGAAATCCCAGCTCAATCCGCATTTCCTGTTTAATACCCTCAACAGTATTTATGTACTGGCTTATCAGCAGTCGCCGGATACTGCCGATGCGGTGATGAAGCTGTCTGAGATGATGCATTACATGATGGACGACAGCAACCAGGATCGCGTACCACTAAGGAAGGAGCTGGCCTATATAGAGCAACTCATCGCCTTACAACGGTTACGGGTACACGGTGAAATGGCCTGTCATCTCACTGTTAACGGAGACCTGGATCAATACCGCATTGCTCCCTTGTTGCTGGTACCATTTGTAGAGAATATTTTCAAACATGCTGTACTGAACGACGCGGCGCATCCGGTGGAAATAAGTCTGGTGCTGTGCAACGATCAGTTGTGTTTTCAGGCGGCGAACCTCATTAACGAAGGGCAGAAAGATCCCGGCAAAGGTATTGGTCTGGTTAATGTGCAACGAAGGCTGGAACTATTGTATCCCGGTAAATACCGGTATGAAACATCTATTAGCGGCCGGCAATATACCATCGCTTTAACGATTCAACTCTCCTGAAAATGGCTGTATTGTCCTGTGTGATCATTGATGATGAACCATTGCCCAAGGCGTTGTTGCAGGATTATATCCTGCAAACGCCGTTTTTACAGCTGACCGGTGTTTTCAGTAATCCGCTGGAAGCGTTGGCTGCCTTGCAGCAACAACCGGCCGACCTGGTATTCCTGGATATACAGATGCCGGAGCTGAATGGGCTTCAACTCAAACAGTTGCTGGGCAACCATTGTAAAGTGATTTTCACCACCGCTTATCCGCAGTATGCCCTGGAAGGGTATGAGCTGGATGTGGTGGACTATCTGCTTAAACCTATCTCCCTGGAACGTTTCCTTAAAGCAGTGGCTAAAGCACGGGAGCGTATAGCACCGGTTCCTGAAAAAACAGCTCCTTTCCTCCTGGTGAAAACAGATGGCTGGACGCAGAAAGTCAACCTGCATGACTTGCTCTTTGCAGAAAGTTTGAAGGAATATGTGGCCCTGCATACCGTCCGGGGTAAAATAATGACCCTGCAAAGTATACGCCGGCTGGAGGAAGTATTGCCGGCAGAGCAGTTTGTGCGGGTGCATAAATCGTTTATCATCGCCCTTTCCGGGATGGAAGGTATTGAAAGGAACCGCATCCGCATCGGGTCGCATTATATTCCGATCGGGGAGCATTACAAAGCGGCTTTTATGGATCTGATAGCCCGTAAAAACCTGTTATAAATAAATTCTCTGTACTTTTGCGCCGCTTTGACCAATTTTTAAATAAAAATGCACAACCGTACCCTCCTGATATTCCTTTTAACGGGCCTGTGTGGCCGAGCCACCGCCCAGCAACACCCTGCTGATACTGTGATGGCCCGGCACAGCCTCGATGAGGTGATTGTGCAGGAAAACAGGCTGGCAGCGCCTTTAAAGGCAGCCAATCGTAATATTACCATCATCAGCCGTAAACAGATAGACGCATTGGCTGTTACCTCTATCAACGAGGTATTGGCGTTTGTACCCGGACTGGATGTGCGTCAGCGCGGTCCCGGCGGTGTACAGGCTGATATCGGTATTGATGGCGGTACCTTTGACCAGACACTGGTATTATTGAACGGCATCAAAATCACTGATCCGCAGACAGGCCATAATATGATGAACCTGCCGGTTTCCCTGGACGATGTGGATCATATTGAAGTCCTCCGTGGCGCCGCTGCCCGGGTATACGGTATCAATGCGCTCAACGGGGCGATCAATATCATCACACGGCAGCCGAAAGAAACCGGCGCTGTTGTGCGTGCTAACGCAGGCAGCAGCTTCAAAAAGAATGAAAAAGATAAATTGTACAGCGGTTACGGCGTGGGCGCCACCGGTACGCTGATGAGCGGTAACAGCGGACAATCGCTGTCACTCAACGCCAACAGTGGCAACGGTTATCGTTACAATACCGCCTATGATAACTACAGAGCCTTTTACCAGGGTGCTTTTCAGCCGTCGGCTAACCATGATGTCAGAGCGCTGGCCGGTTTTGTGAAAAACAGTTATGGCGCCAATGGCTTCTATGCAGCGCCCGGTGATAAGGAATCGGAAGAATCCGTAAAAACCTTCCTGGCGGCGGTGAGCGATAAAATCCAGGTTCGCAAAGGGTGGGAGATGACCCCCCGCATGAGTTACCGCTATACGGAAGACAACTATCTCTACGTCAAACAAAATAAAGCCGGTGCTAACCTGCACGACAACAATATTGTAGACCTAGAACTCAACAACCGCTTTGAAACCGCTATAGGCTCCTTCGGCGCCGGCGCGGAAGCCCGCTATGAGGCTATCAACAGCAATAACCTGGGTATTCATGAAAGGACCAACCTGGGTATCTATGGAGAATACAAAAGTAAAGCCGATAAACGTTTTAACTTCTCTGTAGGCGGTTATCTGAACTACAATTCCGCTTATGGCTGGCAGTTCTTCCCCGGTGCAGACGCTGGTTTTAACATCACTTCCGACCTGAAGCTGTATGCCAATATCGGCACAGCACAACGCCTGCCTACGTACACCGACCTGTATTACAAGAGCCCGGCCATTCTCGGCAATGCCAACCTGGGCGTGGAAAAAGCGACTTATATGGAAGCGGGCATCCGCAGGTACAGCGGTAAGTTTTCCTATTCCGGCAGCGTATTCTATCGTCAGATATCCGATTTTATTGACTACGTGAAAGATAGCCTCCCGCAACCCTGGCAGCCGCAGAACTTCCAGCGGGCAGATACAAAAGGGTTCTCCCTGCAAACAGGTTATGCTACTACTTTTGCCGGCGGCGTATTCAGCAGCTTTGCTGCTAATGCCGGGTATAATTACCTTTCTCCTTCTTTTAAGGGAGATGATAACAGCAACAAGATATCCCGTTATGTGATCGAGAGCCTGCGGCATCAGTTAACCGCCGGTGTGCGTGCTTCCCTGCTGCAGCATTGGATGGTGTCTGCTACCGCGCGTTATAACATGCGTATCAACTATAAGGACTATACCGTAGTGGATGCCCGTATTGCTTACCAGCAGCGCCGTTTCCTGGTATATGCCGATGCTAATAACCTGCTGGACGTGACCTATGTAGAAGCCGGTGCAGTTCCCATGCCCGGCCGATGGGTGACGTTGGGAGGCAGCGTGAGGTTTTAAATAAAAAACGCGGAAACCCAGGGTTTTAGCCCTGGGTTCTTCGACGGTATCCCCCCTTTCAGAACCGCCGCGTCCCCTATTCATGTACCAACAAACTCGCCCCGGGAACACCTTTTTCATTCACGCTGCTATTCAACAGAACCGTATACGCTTTCCCCGCTTCCAGCTTCAGTGATGCCAGTGCCGGTATATCCAATGGTTTTCCGTTGACACTGACAGTCAATGAAATCGTACCCGCGTTTACGTTAGTGAACGGTCCTAAGTCATAAGCAGCGCCTGACAGGTTGCCCCCGCCGGCGCTGCCATAACTCACCTTTTCAAACCAGACTTTGCCGCTGCCCTGCTGTTGTAGTGTTACCTGCACATCGCCGATACCAGCGGCGAAATGAAGGAAACGCAGTTTAGCTTTGCCATCAGGCGCTTTGCTCAGATCGTCGTAGAAGAGCACCAGTGTATCTTTGCTGCGGTCGTCCTTTTTGGCGGCGGCCACCACGGTATGATAATATCCGGGAATGGGGCCATTGGGACCGCCGTTTTCCGTATAGGCGGCACTGTTACCAAACTGGCGCGAAGCCTTGTAACTGCTGCCATTCCCTTCTGTAAAATTGATTTGCACATTGCCATAGGTAGCAGGCAGATAGGGAGAGGACTGGTTAGCACCGACAGCAGTAGTGGTTACCTGTTGGGTGAATGTCCAGAACTGGATACCGGTAGCCACCGGGCGGGCATTCACGAAGCTGATGTAAGCTTGCAGCGGCGGCCGCTCGCCGGCATTCACATCAAGGTAATCACTTTTGGTGCAGGCGCTGAAGGCCAGTAATATGAAGGGGAAATATCGTTTCATGTCATTATTTTTTTAGGGCGATGATCAGAATTTGCCAAACAGTCTGACGAATGGCTGGATACCGGCGCTGCCATTCTGGATACCTACCACGGTGGGGTTACGCAGACCGGAAATAGCAGGGTCGGTGTAATCGCCCAGTACATCAAATACATTGTTGATGCCTAGTGTAGCCTGTATGTTTTTGCTGATATGGTAACCCACGGACAGGTCGGTGATCCAGATGGGTTTCAGTTGCTGGAAATAGTAATCCGGTTTGGGAAAAGTGGCATTTTGTGCCGTGGCGGTCGTCACCGGGCCGAAATACACCGTACGCAGCAACAAAGACCAGCGGGGCGTGCTCCAGGCGCCTTGCAGCGTGATTTTACTGCCGGGAATGTTTGTTGTAACCCTGGCTCTCTCCGCCTCACTGAAGATCACGTATTGGTATTGTTCCAGTCCTTTCGGTGTATTGATATGTGTTACCTCATTGTTGACGAAGTTGCCGCCTGCCAGCAGCTGCAGCTGGCTATGCCCCAGCGGGATGCGGTAGCTGGCCGTTACCTCTACGCCCTGGGTACGGGTATTAAAGGCGTTGTAAAAGAACTTTGCCTGGGTGGTACCCGTTTGCAGCAGCAGACCGCGTACATCAGCCGGCAGATGGGGATCGTTGGCTGAGAAGTTACCGGTATTGCCTACACGATTTTTAATTTCCACGTAATAGGCGTCGGCGGTGATTTCTGCGCGGGGCGCCGGTTGAGAAGTAATACCGGCGGTATATCCGGTAGACCGTTCGGGTGTAAGCGAGGGGATGCCCAGCGCCCGGGTAGCGGCGCTTTTGTTGGAAGCCGTTACGAGGTCGATAGCCCGGCCCTGCTGAAAAGTGGTAGAGGTTTCCGTATAGTAGAACTGGGCGAGGTCCGGCGCCCGGAAACCGGTGTTGGCAGAGGCCCGCAAGCTTAACCAGGGTGCAAAACTATAGCGGGTGGCCACTTTCCCGGTAGTCACGTTGCCAAAATCGGAAAAGTTCTCCGCCCGCACGGCAGCGGAGAGCAGCCAGTGCGCAGTGATTTTAGCTTCCACATCGGCGTAGGCGGCTACAATAGCACGACTCACATTCACCTCGTTGCCCGGCCGGAAACCGGCGTGTATCTGCGATCCGGGAGAGAGGCCGTTGAGCGCCAGCCAGCCGGCATCAGAGAGGTAGGGCACCCCGGCGGCGCTGGTATCTACGCGATAGATAGGCCGCAGGTCTCCTTTGATATAGGATGCCTCTTCGCCGGCAATGATCTGGTAGGTCTCGGTACGGTATTGCGCCCCGAAAGCGATGTTGAGGCCATGCAGCGCCTGCGGGAAATAACGGCTGATATCCAGGCTGGCCGTGTTCTGGGAACCGTTGTATTTGCCGGCGTCGAAGGTAGCGGGACTTTTAGTACCCAAACTGGCATTGAGTGTATTGCTGATCACATTGCTGAAATCATTACGGCCATATACATTGGATAAGTCTATTTTCCATTGGTGAAAAGTTGTTTTGATACCGATAGCAAGGGATTTATCGGTGATGCCATTGTCCATGGCCGGGAGAAAACCGTCAGGGTAAAGCGTGGTGTTGTTGCGCTCCGTCCATCCCGGCAAACGGTATACCGCGGTGAATTGTGAGTTGCGGCGACTGATACCGCCGAAGGCATATAGTTCCGTTTGTTCTCTCACGGGAATGGCTGTATTAAAAAACAGCAGTGCATCTTTCGCTTTGTTGGAACCGCCGCCACGCTGGTCGAAAAAATGCCGGTCTATGCCACGGCTTTGCAGGATGGCGTCGTCTATCTCTTTGGTATAGATTGGGTCGTAGCCCCTGGTATTGGCGCCGCCGCCATAGATGGGGCCGTTATACAGCCCGGCATCATCCCGGCCGGGTTGCAGGGCAATGGCCTGGGTGGCAAATTCGGTGGTGATGTTAAAATAGCTGCCGTCGTGGCCTACCCGGGTACCGTAGTTGATACCGGTGCGGGTGGTCACGCCGTCGCCCCGTCGCCTGGTGCTGGTAGTGGTACTGACCAGGAGCTGGTCCGTTTGTTTTTTGAGTACGATATTAATTACGCCGGCAATGGCATCGGAGCCGTATTGAGCGGCGGCACCGTCGCGCAGTATTTCAATACGCTCGATCGCGCTTACGGGGATGGTGTTGAGGTCGTAGCCGGTGGCTCCGTTGCCGAGGCCGCCCCAGTTTACGTTAGCGCTTTTATGGCGGCGTTTGCCGTTGACCAGTACCAGCAGCTGATCTACGCCCAATCCGCGGAGCTGGGCGAGATTGAGCGCAGAACCGGCATCGCCGGCATTGCTGCCGTTCACGGAGTGAAAGGAAGGGGAGATGTATTGCAACAGCTGTGTGATACTGCTTTGCGGAGCGGTTTCCTGTAAGGATTTGATATCGATGATATCTACGGGTACCGGTGAATTCAGTTTGGTACGGTCCGCGCTGCGGGAGCCGACGATCTGTATTTCTCCCAGTTGACGGGTTGTGTCGGTGAGGTGTTTGTCCTGTGCCGGTAGTTGATGGAATAACAACGGGGCGGTGACAGTAAGTATAATTTTTTTCATGTGATTCAAGGTTGATGAGTAAAACGATCGTCTGTCAGCGCTACCAGGAAGGCTTCCAGGTCCTGCATCTCCTGTTCGTTCAGATTCAGCGGTTTGCTGAGCGACAGGTCCCGGCCAATGCCGTCGGGCACGATGGCAGCGGGATTATTATAGTAGGTAATAACTTCGCGTAAGGTGCGGAACATACCGTTATGCATATACGGAGCGGTGACCGCCACATTACGCAGGCCGGGTACTTTAAAAAAGCCTTTGTAATGCTCGTCTTTCGTGATGTCGTACCGGCCGGCATCGTTGAGGGTGGTACCGTTGTACAGGCCGATGTTTTTGAAACGGTCTGCCGTAAAGTCTTCCCCCGAGTGGCAGTTGTTGCAGTTGGCTTTGCCGATGAATAAAATTCTGCCGCGTTTAGCCGGTTCCGTGAGGGCGTTGTCATCGCCGGCAATAAAACGATCGTAGGGACTGTTGGCCGTTTCGAGCGTTTTTTCATAGGCCGCCAGCGCCTGGGTGAGGTTGGCCGCTGTAGCGGGACCGCCAAACACCTGCAGGAACAGCTGCCGGTAACGTTCCTGTGCGTTGAGCCGTTGTACCGCTTCTTCAATCGGTAATCCCATTTCATCCGGATTAATGATGGGCTGCAGCGCTTGTGCTTCCAGTGTAGGCGCACGGCCATCCCAGAAATAGCTGGGCCTTCCGGAGAGGTTGGTGATGCCGGGTGTATTTCTTTTGGTAGGCGTGCGGTGAATACCCAGGCTCAGCGCCGCAGTATCTGCAAAGCCATGCTGTGGCTGGTGACAGGAAGCGCAGCTGATACTGTTATCTTTTGATAACAGCGTTTCAAAAAACAGCCGTTCTCCCAGTTGAGCTTTGGTAGGAGGATCGGCAGCACGTACGCCCGTGCGGACACCTGCCAGGGCTGCGCAAAGGCATAGCACCCCCAACAAAATGAAGATCCATTTTTTCATTTATATATTTACTTATTTAGATGTTTTTTAGAGACTGTTTAGTCTGTTCTGCAGTAAACGAAGTCTTGGATGGTGGAGATGGTTGTGTTGTTGGTTGATTTATCCAATAATGATACTGCTAAAACAAGAAAAAGGTTTTCATCCTTAAAACAATAATCAAATAACCAAATGACCAAATAACCAAATGTTTTGGCATTCCCGGGAGAACGGGCGATAGTGCCTGTTCTCCCCAGGAATTATAATGGGGTAAGTAGTAATGGATGGAGGGTGATTATTGCGCGTTGGCGACCAGTTCTACGGCGAGATCAAAATCGTCGTAGATAGCCTTGTCGCCAATGCCTTCGAAGAAACTTTTGGAACCGTAGCGGATGTTGTATTTGGTACGGTCTACTTTAATATCCGCTTTGGCAGTCAGTTTGGCGCCGCTGATAACTACGGTAGCCGGGAAGGTGATCGCGTTGGTAATGCCTTTGATAGTGAGGTTGCCGGTAACATCGTAGCTACCGTTGCTTTTAGGTGTTACTTTGGTGATCACGAAATTGGCTGCCGGAAATTTTTCCACGCCGAAGAAGTCTTCACTTTTCAGGTGGCCTAACAGTTTGGCGTTACCGCTGGCGTCTTTGATATCGGTTACCGTAATGCTGCGGGTATCCAGCGAAAAACTACCGCCTTTCAGTACGTTGTTTTCCAGGTCCAGTTTACCGTCGGATACGTCGATGGTGCCGCTGTGCTGACCGGTTACTTTTTTACCTACCCAGTTCAGTTTACTTTGGGTTTTGTCTACCTGGAAAGTCGTCGCTTTTTTAGTGCTGGTGACAGCTTTGGCTGGTTTTCCGTTGCCGGCAGTAGCCGGGTTGTTGAATGACATCAGGACGATGGCGCTACCTGCGAATACCAGGGATACTAATCGTTGCATATAAAGGTGTGTTTTAAATGTTGCTGCAAAGTAGATGGAATCGGGGAGAAGCATTTGCGCAATGCGGAAAAAGATCTGTTAAAGTTATTTTTCCGCAATCAGCTCTTCCAGGTCCCTGTTCCATTTGGCCACGTAGTCTTTGTAATACTGGCCGGTGATTTCGCCGGTGTAGCCGGTATGTATCTGTCTTACTTCCCCTTTACGGTCTATCAGGATGGTAGTAGGAAATGCCATCATGCGGTTGAGCGCCGGTAATTTCTCTGACGCCACTTTCTTATCAGCAATGCCACCAAAAAGAATATCATATTGTATGTTGTATTTTTCTTTGAGTTTCCCCAGCGTATAGCGGGCATATTCCAGGTCGTCTTTCTGTTCAAAACCAATAGCGACTGCTTCTACGCCCCTGTCTTTGTTTTTGTTGAACCAGGGAGAGAGGAAGGAAGTCTGGTCGGTGCAGTTGGGACACCAGGTACCGATGATTTCCACGATCACTACTTTGCCTTTGTATTTTTCGTCGCTGAGAGAAACCGGTTTACCATTGAGGTCGGGCAGGGTGAAGTCCAGTTTTTTGTAGCCTTCTTTGAGGTAAGTGAGCGCATAAGGGTCTGGTAGTGCGGCGGCGGCGTTTTTACTGCCATCGAATTTGATATTGTTATAGATACCCAGGCTCAATTCCCCGGTAAGGGATTTGTCGTCATTAATTTTTCCTTTGATGTAGATTGGACTGGGGCCTGTGAAGCCGGACAGTTCAAATTCATCGCCGTGAACGGTGCCTTCCAGTTCGCGGCTGTCACCTACAACAGACATGACCACACCGGTCAATTTGTTGCCTTCCTGTTTAAGCAGGCCAACGCGGTTGGGCGTAGGTTCCTTGCTGTAGATGGTGAGGTCCCATTTGCCGCTGATATCGTATTGTGGCGCCGTTTCGCTGCCTGCCGGCGCAAAACGATAGTCCTGGCCGTATTCAGCCGAGAAAGGGAGGGCGTTGCCCCGGAAGTTGGGTACCAGGCTGCGGTATTCGCCGGTGATTTTGCCATCATCTTCTATTTTGGCTACCAGGGCGGCGTCGTAAGTATTCATTTTAATGAAGAGCGAGTCGGAGCCGATGCGCTGCACATGGAAATCATCCCGGCGGGTACCATTGAGCAGCGTGAACACCGCGTGTTCAGGATCTTTGCCTTTTAGCTCAAAGTTAAAAGGCACTTTGGATTCGTTGAGGGTGAACACCCCTCTCCAGATGCCTTCCCGTACAAATGGTTTATCAGGCGTAGCACTGGCGCCGCTTAAAAGGGAAACAGACAGCAAACCGGTGAGTAAAAGTGACTTATGTGTTTTCATGGTTTTATTGTTTGGTTGAAGAAATATGGTTCGCAAAGGGCGCACGCAAAGGCGCGAAGCAGCAAAGGCGCAAAGAGTTTCTGCAAAGCTGCGTACGATGATCAGGCGCAGATCACGGTAAAGCATATACGATACGGAAATCCGGCAGGCATCGCCCGAAGGGAAAAAAAATAAAAGAGAAATAGGAAAATTATTTAGGGACGCTACAAAGAGGAATACCCAAAATATCAAAATTGGTAAATAGCGAAATCCCTAAATATGACAGGGAGAACAACATCGAAAGATAAAAACTGTTGGTTTCATGCTAATTATTTTATAGCTCCGCAAAAAGATGGTGGTGGTATAAACTAATTAACGGTGGGCTTAATTAGGTGTGATAAAACAAAGGTAGGAGCGGTTATTTATATTTCCAAATAAAAGTCTATAATTTTTGTAGACTATTTCAATTTTAAGGCGGATATCCGCAGCCCTGCTATCTTTCGTTAGAATCACCTACCTTTGCGGTTTAAAATAACCGGTTTTGAGTCATTCTGTTTTTTTAATAACGCCGCCATTTACCCAGCTGAACACGCCGTACCCGGCCACAGCCTACCTGAAAGGGTTCCTGAATACCAAAGGAATCAGCGCTTTCCAGGCTGACCTGGGTATAGAAGTCACGCTGGCTTTATTTTCAAAACAGGGTTTACAGCAGTTGTTTGACAGCATTGCGGCAGAACCGCCGGCGGAACTTTCTGAAAACGTCGCCAGGATCATCGCTTTGCAGGAGGACTATATCAACACGATTGACGCGGTTATTTTGTTTTTACAGGGCCGGAATCCTACACTGGCACACCAGATCAGTAAACGTGACTTCCTGCCGGAAGCCTCCCGTTTTGCGCAGCTGGACGATCTCCACTGGGCCTTTGGCTCCATGGGCACGCAGGACAGGGCCAAACACCTCGCTACCATGTATCTGGAGGACCTGTCAGACCTGATCATGGAATGTGTGGACCCGCACTTTGGTTTCAGCCGTTATGCCGAGCGCCTGAGCCGCTCTGCCAATAGTTTTGATGAACT
Organism: Chitinophaga qingshengii; assembly: GCF_014529935.1. Classification (GTDB taxonomy): domain Bacteria; phylum Bacteroidota; class Bacteroidia; order Chitinophagales; family Chitinophagaceae; genus Chitinophaga; species Chitinophaga qingshengii. The sequence goes on along the minus strand of NZ_JACVFC010000001.1, from coordinate 418,343 downwards.
GTATGATGCCCTTCACGAAGGGTATACCTATATCGATCATATCCTGACAGACCTGCTGGCTGCCCGGATGGAAAGCATACAACCCTCTCTGGTGGCTATTTCGGTGCCTTTTCCGGGGAACCTGTACGCTGCTTTTCGCTGCGGACAATGGATCAAGGAACATTATCCGCAGGTGAAAATAGCGATGGGGGGCGGTTTCCCAAATACGGAGCTGCGTTCCCTCAGCGATGCGCGCGTGTTTGAATTCATCGACTTCATCACGCTTGACGACGGCGAAGCGCCCATGGAAAACCTGTTTCAGTTCCTCAACGGACAAAAAACTACCGAAGACCTGAAACGCACCTTCCTGTTGCAGGATGGACAGGTAACTTATCTCAACAACTCGTCCTGCCGCGATTACAAACAAAGTGAAGTCGGTACGCCGGACTACAGCGATCTGCTGCTGGATCAATACATATCCGCCATTGAGGTGGTGAATCCCATGCACAGCCTTTGGAGCGACGGGCGTTGGAACAAACTCACCATGGCCCACGGCTGTTACTGGGGCAAATGTACTTTCTGTGATATTTCACTGGATTATATCCGTATTTATGAGCCTATAGCGGCTTCCATGTTATGCGACCGCATGGAGACCATCATTGCGCAGACCGGCCAGAACGGTTTCCACTTTGTGGACGAAGCGGCGCCGCCGGCGCTGATGCGGGCTTTAGCGCTGGAAATCATTCGGCGTAAGCTCACGGTTACCTGGTGGACCAACATCCGTTTTGAAAAAAGTTTCACGCGGGACCTGTGCCTGTTGCTCAAAGCCTCCGGCTGTATTGCCGTGTCCGGAGGCCTGGAAGTAGCATCAGACCGGTTGCTGGGGCTTATTAATAAAGGCATCACGGTAGCGCAGGTAGCGCGGGTGAACCGCCATTTTTCCGAAGCCGGCATCATGGTACATGCTTACCTGATGTATGGTTTCCCTACGCAAACGGCACAGGAAACTATTGACGCCCTGGAAATGGTGCGGCAGATGTTCCAGGCGGGTATTTTGCAATCGGCCTTCTGGCACCAGTTTACCATGACTGCCCATAGTCCTGTTGGACTGGAACCGGCAAAGTTCCAGGTACAAAAGGAAACCGAAGCTATCGGCGCCTTTGCCAACAATGATATCATGCATATCGATCCCACCGGGGCCGATCATGAGAGCTTTAGCTATGGTCTGAAGAAGTCGCTGCTGAACTTTATGCACGGCGCTTGCCTGGACTACCCGTTGAACAAATGGTTTGAGTTTAAGGTACCGAAAACGAGCGTAGCGCCGGACTTTATTGCCAATGCCTTGCTGGAAGAAGAAGCTGGCACCGTAAAACCCACGAGCAAGGTGGTGTTTCTGGGCAAAAAGCCGTCTATGGAGGTGATTACCAAGTCCAAGAAGGGTAGTACCTGGGAAGTGGCCTCGTTCACCTTTCAGAATAAAAAAGAAAAGATGAGTATTAGTGTGGCGCCGGAACAGGGCCAGTGGCTGGCTGGTATACTGGAGCAGGTAGCCGTTGCTAACGCCAAAACCTATACGCTGCAGGAAGTTAAAGACAGCTATGAAGCGGCTGGCCTGGAAGATTTTGAGTTGTTCTGGGATAATAAGCCGGTGAATACCCTGTACAAATCTGGTTTGCTGAAGTTATAAAACCCTGTTTTCAGTTGCGGATTGTAATGTGTTACCCGAATTCTCCCGGGGGGTACCCGGGAAAATCCCCGGTATAAAGCATGAAAAAAATGTTGAATATTTGTTTTCACTAAACACAACAACATGAGCGACAAAATGATGGTCAGCGGTTATACCGCTAATGACCAGGGGTATCTGCAGGATACTACTATCCCTATTGACTCTCACATGCCTTTTACCGGTGATCCCAAAACCTACGGGATGCCTGTTACCGTGAGTGCATTTTATGGAATGATGTATCATTTTTACAAGTATCTGGATACACATCCCGAAGTAAAGGCCTTTTTTCAGAAGGTGTATTCCGTTGAGTTCAGCAAGGCTTCCCTTTTCCGTTTGCTGAGCCAGCCGGGTTGTGAGTATGTTCGTTTTAATTTTGTTATTCCGGAAGCTGATGACAAGATCAGTCTGATGGGGCAGGGGCTGGACGCCAACCATAAAAGCATTGGTTTTGATGTTTTGCTGGAAAAAGCCCAAAGCGGTAAGTTGTATGATGGTCCCGGAGATCCCAATGCTGAGGAAAGAGGTAACGGCGGCGAAAAGCAGCAACTGGACCTGGACGAATTATTTGCAGCGCTGAAAGCCAGCGGTCATCCGTTTGGCGCTGTTACACCTGTGGATTTAGAGAATTGCTAAAAAAATTGACTACGCCGAATGAACGGATGGATTTACGGATATTATGCGATGCTGGTAACGTGTTTTGCCATTAGCCTGCTTAACCTGCGATATGCGCAGGTTAAGCTTCTGGCAGTATTACTGGGTATCTCCATATTATCGGAGGTGACAGTAGAGCTGATCGGGAAGCGTGGGTCCCATTTCTACATTGTCTATCATTTTTTTGTGGTGCTGGAATATAGTCTGATAACAATTATTTTAAGATCAGGCATTACGGATAAGCGTTGGCGGCTACTGATGAGCATCTCTATAGGGGTGTTCTGTATCGTTTCTCTCGTGTACAGCTTTGTATATGGTGGCTGGCGTTATTTCCCCGGCATAAATATCACCGTTGAGAGTTTCCTGGTCATTTGCTGGTGCCTTTTATCCTTTTTTTCGATTACCCCTAATAGTGAAGCGTCTATATTCCGGCACCCTGATTTTTGGCTGACCCTGGCCTTTTTCTTTTATTTCGCCGCCTCTATGTGTGTCAACGGCTTTTACAACCTGTTATTGGCCAGTGATGCGCGGTCTGCCAAACATCTTTTTGCGATTTTAAACTCATTATCCAATTACCTGTTGTATATTATGCTGATAAAAAGCATCATATGCTTCCGGTCAAACAGGATTTCTTCGTAGCGGTTATATTACTCACCTTGTTGTTCATCATTATGGGACTGATCGTCATTGTGGCGATCATCAACTATAAGAAAAAGCAACAGGCTTATCTGCATCAGCTTAAGTTAATGAAAGAAGAGTATGATAAACAATTAATGTGGTCTCAGATCGAAATCCAGGAAGAAACCTTTGCTCACCTGGGGCAGGAGCTTCACGACGATATAGGCCAATTGTTAACCAGTACAAAATTATTAATCAATGTAACCCAGCGTAACCTGACCGAAGCACCGGAAACATTGAGGATTGCGGAAGACACCCTTGGAACAGCCATTCATAACCTGCGTGCGTTGTCCAAATCGTTTAGCCGTCAATGGCTCGACCAGTTCAGTCTGCTGGAGAACCTGAAGAGCGAAGTAGCGCGTATTAATGCCAGTCGCACCGTTAACGTGACGTTCATGCATGAACTGGCAGAGCTGCCGCTACAGTCCGAACCGCAGATCATCTTGTTTCGTATTATCCAGGAAGCCATGCAAAACTGCCTGAAACATGCCCGTCCCCAAGTGATTGACATCAGTATGCGTATAGCCGACAGCATTTTACTGTTGATCATCGCAGATGACGGCGCCGGATTTGACAAAGCCGGTATGTCGGCCAGTGGTTTGGGTATCCGGAATATGCAACACCGTACCCAGCTGTTGGGCGGTTCAATCAACTGGGAGGTGACGGATGCAGGAGGTACTGCTGTGTTGATAAAATTACCCGTTGAACCAAATCAGTTATGAACATCAGAATAGCCATTGCAGACGACCATCAATTGTTCCTTAAATCACTCAGCCTGCTCGTAGCGGGCTTCAACGGTTTTAGCATCGTAGCAGAAGCCGTCAACGGCAAAGAGCTGCTCGATAAAATAGCGGCTTTGCCATCGCCGCCGGATATTGTGCTGCTGGATGTGAACATGCCGGTGATGGATGGTCCCAAAGCCACTGCGCAGTTGCAGAAGCTGTATCCCGGTCTCCGTATCGCCGCATTGTCCATGAAAGAAAATGACGGCACCATTATTACCATGCTCAAAGCTGGTTGCTGTGCCTACCTGCTGAAAGACATTCACCCGGTGGAGCTGGAGAAGGCGCTGCGGGAGATCCATGAATCGGGTTACTACCACAACGATGCCTCCAATGTCAACTATCGCCGGCTGATCCTGCAATCAGAACAGCAGGAAACCATCACCGAAAGAGAGAAAGAGTTTTTAAGCCTCGCCTGCAGTGATCTTACCTATAAAGCCATCGCGCAGAAAATGAATGTCTCCGAGCGTACCGTAGATGGTTACCGGGAGATCCTGTTCCACAAACTGAACGTGCAAAGCCGTACAGGTATGGTGCTGGAAGCTTTGCGGCGGCAGCTGGTATCGTTGTAATACCAGTTCTACCGGTTAAAAGCTGTATTTTACCGACTAGTGCCGGTTATTGACCTTATTTTTAATGTGTCCCTTTGTTGGTTTTAGTATCATTGCATCCAGTTTCATTCATCCAAAATCAACATCTGCACATGAGCAATCAACAAAGGGCAATCCTGGAGGTGGACCAGCTGAGTGTGTCCTATGGCTCTTTTCAGGCGGTAAAAGGGGTGTCCTTTGCCGTACAGCCGGGAGAAATTTTCGGACTGCTGGGGCCCAACGGCGCCGGTAAAACCAGTACCCTAAGCGCTATTGAAGGACTGGTACGGCCCAACGGAGGTCAGATCACCGTCGCCGGCTTCAGTATCCTCGAACAGCCTCTCTATGCCAAAGCCAACATGGGCGTACAATTACAATCTACCAGTTTTCAGGCTGAACTGAATGTATCAGAGATCATCCGGTTGTTTTCAGGTATCTATGGAAAAGAATTAAGTCCCGCGGAAGTGGAGGAGAAGCTGGTGGAAATCAATCTGCAGGAATCCGCTACCAAACGTTATGGTCAGCTTTCCGGCGGACAGCAGCAGCGGGTATCCCTTGTTATCTCCACGATCCATGATCCGCAGCTGGTGCTGCTGGATGAACCTACTACCGGTCTGGACCCCCAATCCAGGCGGCAGCTGTGGGACCGTATCGAAGGCATCAAAGCAAAAGGGCATGCCGTATTACTCACCACTCATTCCATGGAAGAAGCCGAAGCGGTATGTGACCGTATAGCCATCATCGACCATGGGCGCGTGATAGCGATCGATACGCCGGAAGCGCTCATCGCCGCTCATCGCAACGACCCTGATGTGATCAGCGTATCCCGTAAAGGAAAAATAACCCTGGAAGATGTATTTATCGGTCTCACCGGCCGGGCTGTCCGTTCATAACTCAACTCGTTATTATGCAAACCAACATACCTCAGACTTCTGCCGTGATGACCGCATTATTGCGGGCTGATTTTACCACCCTGTGGCGTAACCGCCGTTCCCTTCGGTTGGTGTTATTGGTGCCGCTGGTGATCGTTATCTCCTGGAAAGGGCTGGTCAAAACCATGGGCGGTCCTTATGTGATTGCCGGTGGTATTACCATTGGCCTTATCAGTATTGGCCTGCTGGGCTACACCAATTCCATTGCGCGTGACCGTGATAAAGGCGTGTTCCAGCGTCTGCGGGTAGGTCCTGTAGCGGCCTGGACGATCATGTGCAGCCGCATCCTGGTACAAATTGCCACTATTATGGTTATGACCATCGCTATTTTCGCCGTGGGCAGTGCCGTAGATAAAATTACGTTGTCGCCGATGGGTTATCTCATGGGTTTCCTGGCCGCTATCTTAGGCGGGGCGCTGTATTTAAGTCTTGGGCAGCTGATTGTGGGATTGATCAAAAATCCGGAGACCGTGAATTCTACCACCCGGTTGGTATATTTTATTTTCATCATGGTGGGGATGCTGGGCAACTTCGGCGTGCTGGGAGAGGCCGTGAAAGAAGCCGTGCAGTGGTCGCCCTATGGTGTGGTGAACCGTGTTATCGGTACCGCGTTGCAGCCTGCTACCTGGAATATGCAGGCTACTTACGCCATGCTGGCTACTATCGGTTATACCATTGTATTTGCGGCGGCGGGTATCCGTTTCTTTAAGTGGAACTAGCCATGCTGATAACGACTTCCTCAATCCGGTGACGGTCCATTTTTTTGATTTCAAAGGTGAGCTGATTGAGCGTAACCTTTTCGCCGGGTTGAGGAATGTGTTTTAATTTACCGATCAGCAGGCCGGCTACAGTGATGTCCTCTTCTTCATAAGGCCGCAGCCATTCGAGGTTCAATGTTTCGCGTATAAATCCCAGGCGGGTGATGCCATTGGTGAGCCAGCTCTTGTCGGTCTGTTGTTGCAGAAACCGCTCTTTGGTGTTATACCCCGGCAGGTTGCCCAACAGGCCGGATACAATATCGTGGAAGGTGACGATGCCTTCAAACTCCCCATATTCATTCAGTACAATTCCCATGATCGTGCTTTCACGGCGTAGCAGCTGGAACATATCATAAACGCCCTGGTTAAGCGACAGGTAGGAGACGGGGCTAACCATTGCCTGCAGTGGTTTTTCCGGTTGCAGGAAAAAGTCCTTGATCATCAGTGCCCCCATTATTTCGTTGGTATTGCTCATAATAGGAAAGGTGCGGTGGATACTTCGTTTGATCGTTTCCGTTATTGCAGACCGGTCCATGTTCTCGTTGAGCGTATCCACAATGCTGGTAGGTGTCATGATATTTTCCGCCGACAGGTCATAGGCCGTGGAGATATTACGGTGCAGCATAAACTCTCCTTTCTCTATTAGTCCCTGTTTATAAGCCATAAACAGCATACTGCGCAGATCGTTGTCAGTGAGTTTTTCTTCCCGGATGGTGTTGATGTGAAACAGTCCGAGGATATACTTGGTACTCGATGTCAGCAGTTTAATAAAAGGGTAGGTGAGTTTTGAAAAAATAATCATCGAAGGGGTGATGATAAAAGAAATTTTCTCCGGATTCAGCAGGGCCAGTGTTTTAGGGATCAGTTCCCCGAAGATGATAGTGAGGTAAGTGATAGCCCCCACGCCAATAATCAGTGCCAGCAGGTGAGCGCCATAGTTGCCCAGGTGCCAGGAGCGGAATACCGGTTCCAGCCATGCCGCCATCATATCCCCTCCGTATAGGCCTTCCAGTATACCTACCAGTGTGATGCCTACCTGTACCGCGCTGAGGAATTCATCCGGTTCGCTGACCAGTTTCAGGACACTGGCAGCGCGTTGACTACCGCCGTCCGCCTGTATTTTCAATGTGTTTTTATCTACCGATATCAGGCCTATTTCAGCCAGGGAGAAGTAGAAGTTACAGGCGATCAGTACGATGATAATGATAACGGAGAGCATAGTTCACGGTGTTTACAGAAATAACAAATGTTTGCTGTAATTGTTTATGGTGCTGGTTTTCAGGGTGTTTGCGACGGTTGGCTGAAAAAAATATTTCAGTAAAATATTTGGAGAAATGAAATGAGTGCTTATCTTTGCGCTCCCTGATCACAATATCAGTTGCCCAGATGGCGAAATTGGTAGACGCACTGTGTTCAGGTCGCAGCGCCTGCAAGGGTGTGCTGGTTCGAATCCAGTTCTGGGCACTAAAGTGGACAAATCGAGATTTACTTCGGTTTGTCCATTTTTATTTGGGGGGAAACCCGCGTCCAGTGTGTATATCAGCTTGACAGCTTCGTTGAGCCGTGCGGTTCGATAATTGATTCCGTCAAAAGTGAGTTTTTCCGGGAAAATCGAACCAATGATTTGCCGCTTCTTCTTTACATCTCCATCTTTATAAAGCTGGTCAAGGATTACAAGGGATTTTACAGCTTTATCCAACAAGGATTCTATATTATTTGTATTCTTTGCAGCCTCCATTAATTTGGCTTCCAGTAGCATAATTCTTTTTTCGCTCTCGGCTTTGATTGCCTTATAGTCGGAAGCATCGATTTCTTCTTTTAATAGCAATTTCCTTGCTTTTGCTATATCATTTTGAGCTTCATTTAATTGATCGGTAATTTCCTTTGCCTCACTACGATGCCCTTTCGCTTGGGCTTTATATGCTGAATTAACTACCACTTTGTAAGATTCTGCCATGCCTGCGCGGGGAACAAATTTGCGCAGCTCTTTTGAAAAAAGATCATTTGCCGCTTCTGCTTTGAAACGTGCACCGCATGATGATTTACAATGATAGTAATAATAAATTCCGTTTCTGCCCCGTGAAGCACTACCCGTTAATAAATGACCACATTTAGGGCAAAGCAGATGACCGCGTAGCTGCATGATTTCCTGTGAACCGACTTTAGTGCGGTAATTCTTTTTCTTGCCATCCAGCAGGTCTTGTACTTCGTAAAATAATGCTTCTGATATAATTGGCTCATGCAAACCGGGTACATGAGTACTTGGTTCATCCTTGTAAGCAGATAGATAAATCTTCCCGCAGTAAACTGGGTTTCTAAGTAGATTCCAGAAATTAGTTTTACAGCACTTAATGCCTTTCAGGCGGGCTTCTCTATAAAGTTGCTCCACTTGGTACTGGCCGGTTACCATCATATTGAATACCCATTTCATAATACCGGCATATGGTTCTACGGGGGCTATGTACTTGCGCATATCCTCCGTTATCTTATTAGCATATCCAACCGGCGCAGGCCCCATCCAACGGCCTTCTTTTTTAGCCCTACGCATCCCATATAATACATTTAATGCTCTCCGGTCGTTCTCCACTTCAGGGGCTGCCAGATATACTGCCAACATTATTTTGTTTTCCGGAACAGCCATATCTAACGGTTGTTCTATGGCCTGTGGCTCTATTCCTAACCTACGCAGAACGTTAATCATTTGGTAGGCATCACCAGCATTACGGCTAAATCTATCCCATTTGGTGAATAGGATAACATCTATCTGGTCTTTCCGCTTTTTCAGATCTAAGAGCGCATTACGCCACTCCGGCCTATCAAACGTCTTGGCAGAATGATCTTCAAAAATCACCTTGCGAATAGATATTTGGTTATTATGGCAATATTTGCGTAATCTTTCCTCTTGGTCTCTTTGGGAAAAACCTTTGTCTGCCTGCTCATCAGTGCTTACACGGATGTATAAATCTGCCTTCATCTTCCTAAATACGTGTTTATGGCTATATTAGCCAGTTTATACATAAATTCCAGAATAATCTTAGCTTCTTCTATTGTTACATGTGTACCATGTTTTCCTAGTATTTCTACTATTTTTTCGGGGGTAATTGTCTCCATTTTACACCATCACATTAATCAGTTTCACAAAACCCTATGGAGGGAAATATTTCTTCATAACGAATATAAGTATTTTGTTTTGTTAATTTATGTTTTACCTAAACTTTTTTATAAATTTTACTAAATTTTATCGATATTTACTAGTATTGACAATAATTAGTGTGTTTTGATACAATTTAAACTATAAAACAATGATTGCGATAAGATTGTTATATATTTTGTATACAAACGAGCATAAAATCGAATAAAAATGAGTAAAACCTATAAGGTTAGCTATAAAACATATTTCAATGAACGGCTTAAACAAGTGTCCTTTCATGGAAAACTTACTTATCCGCTATATATACAGATAACATTTGACAGAAAGACGATCTTTTTTAAGAGCTACTATTTTGAACTATTTTCTAAACCCCGGTATTTTTTATCTGTAGCGGGTTTGACAGGTGGGCCTTCTATTGAAGATATTATTAAAAAAGAAAATGCGTTAATTGATTTCATTATTGACAAAAACCTATCAGACTTTTCTTTAGACCTGTTTAAACAGGAATATGCCTACTATAGCAAAGATCTATGTGACGTAACAGAAGAAGGTTTTATTGATTATATGTACGTCTTTTTTCAAGATAAGGGAATGCCGGCATTCGCTGTCATGGTACAGCAAGGTAGCAGATTTCGTATTGTCTATGATGTAGTACGGGATATGAAAAGGGCTTTTAATAAGCCCTTGTATGATGAATTGGTAGAAAATTCGTTTTATTATGCCCCGCCATACCTGCCATTATACGGCTTTATGCAGCAAACAAAGAAATGGCCTATATTAAGCCTTACTGTACTGGAATGGGAAGATGAAAAAACAAAAGCCCAGTTTGCGGACTATGTACAGAAATATTATCCCAATATGGATTTAAAAGAGGTAATGGAACAGGTGAATAAATGGCTTGATCACTTAAAGAAGGAAACGATATAGAAATTTACTCGCAATAGTTTATCATTTCATCTATTATCATTACAAGTTTACATAAATGGAGCATTTGAAATTTCAAACGCTCCATTTCGCCTATCCCCCCTCTACAGTCCTCATGCTCCGCTTTTCTTCTGGTTGGCTTCATCCATTACTTTATCATAAAATGCCTGCCGGTGTTCCCTAACGTCAATCAGGTGGCCCGCTTCAATTAGTTTTTCGAGGTGTTTTTTTATGCTTAGCATGTCAAAATCTAAGGTTTCATCAAAGAATGTTCTGCGGGATATGCCCATAGAAAACAATTCCCGGAGTAACTCCCGCCATTCCCCCAGTGTGAGAAAGGAAAAGAATTTTCCTAACACCTGATAGGGGTTTAAAAACTCTTTATAGGCAAGGCTTCTAGGGAAATTATCCCATACTTCACGGTAGGCTATGGTTTCGCCCTTGCTCTGCCTAATCCATGCGCAAAATAAACGGGGGTTCATCAAGTCCATTTCTTCCTCATCTTCGCTTTGTATGATGATCGCCTTTCTTCCCCGATTGTCCAATTGTTCAACCAAAAAGGCGGCTTCAATCAATGATTCCGTTCTTTCATAAAAGAATTGCAGCCCGGATGCCGATAGCTTGCTTGGCTTTTCCTTACTGGTTGAACATAACCACTTATTCAAAATTTGCCTTGCCCGTGGCATATCATGTGCCGAGTAATATTCGTGTATTACTTCATGAGGATCGCGTATTTCCTCGGTTGTTAGCCGCAAGGGAAGGTTATCCCATGCGCGGGAAGTAGTAAAATACATAACTGGCGGATTTATAAGTTAGAAATGCTGGTTTGTGACTTCATGCAACCGGGAAAGGCTGTAAGGATGCGCCCCCCACTATCCGTCAAAACGGTTAAAAGGCTGGTGGGGAGCTGGTTAAAGTCGTGCCCTATTATTTTTCCGGTATCAACAACCCTTTTAAGGTAAGTAGCGCCGGTAATCTGTTCAACCGGCTCTGTATTGGCATCCCGCAGTAAGGCCAAGATTTCAACTACTGGAATAGTAAATTTACTGACATTGGGATGTCTGGGAATTTTAAAATGATGCCTTTCCATAATATGAGCCAGCGCCCCTACCGTGATATAATAAGACTTGCGGAACAATTTTTTCCTGTCCTTCATGGGTACGCCGAACATAGCAGCGTTAACCAGTTCATTCAGCCAGTTTTGCGTGTCGCTAAGTAGGAAAACCAGCCTTAGCCACTCGTCTTCATTAAATGGCGGGCTTAGGTGAATCTTTTCTGTTTCTTCCATAGCTTTAATTTTGGAGGATTCTTAAACATGGATGCAAGATCAGATGTAATAAAATCATAATCAATTCGTTATTAGCATAGTTTATGGGGATAATCAAGTATTTTATCAGGTAAATTATCCGGGATAAAAGCATATTTTAGCAGTAGAAAAATCTTATATTTGTTACATGAGCATTACTACTATGAATAAAAGCATCCATGAGGGCCGGAATATCAAGCGGTTCCGGGAAATGTTGAACATGACCCAAGAAGCTATGGCGGCTGATTTAGGTGATGATTGGACGCAAAAAAAGATTTCCTTGCTTGAAGGAAAAGAGAAGGTTGAACCTGAAATTATTAATCAAGTGGCAAAGGTGTTAAAAGTGCCTGCTGAAGCCATAAAAAATTTTGACGAAGAAACAGCTATCCAAAATATTCAGAATAATTATGAAGGTGCTGTAATACATGGTGGTCCTACAGTTAACTATAAATGCACGATCAATCCAATGGACAAATGGCTAGAGGCTATGGAAGAGAATAAAAAGCTATACGAGCGCCTGTTGCAGACAGAGCGTGAAAAGGTTGAAATGCTGGAAAAGCAGCTGAACGAGAAGAAAAAATAATATAGTTTTTACCCCTATTCGGGCGGCATCGCATCTAATAACTTTATAAATATTTTCACTAATTATATAAATTGAAAAGGGGGTAAAAGCATACCTTTATACCAGATAGCCATGCATTATAACTTATGATAATATTTCTATCTTTGTAAGTAATTGAGATGAAAAAAAGTAAAACCATACAGTTAAAGGCAATTTTCTTGTTGATAGTGTTTAGTTTAAACACCCTGGTGGGATTTGCCTGTGCTGTTGGTTTAAATATGGGATTTCCTTCAAAGCATCATCATGATGAAGGAGCTATCACTCCTGTCCTTACTACACATTATCATAGGGAGGCAACTCATCACCATGGTAAAGAAATAGCAAAAGCAGGTAAAGCAGCTGATGATGATAATTGTTGTAACAACAATGTAATAGAATTTTCACAGTTAGATAAATTACTCGCACACACTGTAGATTCAGGTATTGAAACGCCTGTTGTGCTGGTGCATCTTCATTTTTTCTACCAGTCTTACTTACCTTATTTTACTCAGAGCAGAGAGCAAGCGCCGGTCCTTCGGCCTTACATATCAAGCTCTCGTGGGATACGTGTATCTATTCAGTCCTTTCAGATTTGATTTTTGCCATAAACGGAAAGGTTCAAGCTATATACGCCATGTCTCCGATGCATCGCGCTATGTACTAATTCTATTATTGCAAAAATTAAATCTATTTACAATGAAAACGTTCTTTGTTTCAGCAATCTTATTTGCTTCCCTTTCAGTTTCAGCAATGGCCAATAATATTGGGGCTGTTCACGAAACTCCACTTTCCCATTTACTCACATTGTATTACAATATCAAAAATGCTTTAGTAAGTAGTGATGCTAATACTGCGGCAAGTCAGGCCGGTGAATTTGTAAAAGCCATAAACGGCATAGACATGAAAGCACTTTCAGCAACAGATATGAATGCCTTTATGCCATTACAGGAGAAACTGACCTTTGACGCAAAACACATTTCAGAAACTAAAGAAATCGGCCATCAAAGAGAGCATTTTCAGTCATTTTCAAATAATTTTTATAAGCTGGCCAAAGCCGTAAAGCTGTCTGATAAACCTGTTTACCAGGACTATTGTCCTATGAAAAAGGCTTACTGGTTGAGTAGTGAAGCAGCCATTAAAAACCCTTATTTCGGCAACCAGATGCTTACCTGTGGTAAGGTAAGTGATACAATAAAGTAATAGGTGGATAGTAAAGTCAGCATCTATACAGATATATCTGTATAGATGCTGTTAATCAATTGATTATCATTAATATTAACATTAAAATAATGAAATATCTTCTTTTAATAATAGCAATTGCCGTCACTATTTTCACAGCCTGCAACAATAGCAATAATAATTCATCAAAAAAGGGCAGTGACAAAACACAAGCCAAACAGGAAGCTCCGACAGTGGCAGCAACAAAAGCGACAACTCCGGTAAACGACATTCTCGCCGGTTATTTGCAATTGAAAAATGCACTTGCCAATGATAACGGAAGCGATGCCGCTGCAGCAGGTAATACTATGGTAGGGGCTTTTCAGAAATTTAATAAATCAGTATTAACGGCAGCACAAAAGAAGGTCTACGAAGATGTTGAAGATGATGCCAGGGAACATGCAGAGCATATTGGAAAGAATGCTGACAATGTGCCTCATCAACGGGAACATTTTGATATGTTGAGCAAGGATATGTATGAGCTGGTAAAAACCTTTGGTGGCGGGCAAAACTTATACCAGGACTATTGCCCAATGTTCAATGACGGAAAAGGTGCTACCTGGCTTAGTGAATCAAAAGAAATAAGAAATCCGTATTTAGGAAAGAAAATGCCCACCTGTGGCACAGTAAAAGAAGAGCTTAAATAAACTCAACAATATGAGCCGCATAAAAAAAATGCTGTTGGGATTATTGATAGGATTTATTGCTATACAGTTCATACAACCTGCACGTAATAGTAGCGTGCAGGTCTTACCCACCGATATTTCGAAGCAATATAGCCTTCCCACAAATGTACAGGCTATTCTAAAAACTGCCTGTTACGATTGCCACAGCAACAATACACAATATCCCTGGTATTCATACATACAGCCGGTTAGATGGATGTTGGATAGGCACATCAGACAAGGAAAGGAAGAACTTAATTTCAGTGATTTTGGTTCTTATACGGCTAGAAGGCAGAGAAGCAAACTAAAATCAATTGAGAACAGTATTCATGACGGTACCATGCCGTTGTCTTCTTACACATTGATTCACAAAAATGCAAGGCTGTCGCAAGGGGAAAGGGAGCTGACAATGGATTGGGCGCGAAAAACAAGGGATAGCCTTTCATCGAAAAATGAATAATTATGTTTAAACTAATTGGTAAAGGCATTGTGAAGATCGTGAAAGCTATTTTCATCAGGAAGAAACAATGCTGCCAATAGAAAAAAAATGAAATGAAATATATAATAGTAGTAACACTATTGCTTTTGACCGGATCATTTACATGGGCACAACAGGAAAAGGGCAGACAGCAGCGGCAATCGATCATATACACCTGCGTCATGCACCCGGAGGTACAAATGAATAAGCCTGGCAACTGCCCAAAATGTGGTATGAAGCTGGTTGTAAAAAAAGTAAAAGCACCTGTTTCTCAATCCAGGCAGAAAGTAATGCCAAAAGATACGGTCAAGCCAATGCCCATGAATATGGGTAATAAGGACACCATGCAAATGCCTGTGCAGGGAAATAACAATGCGGTACAGCCTACCACGTACACTTGCGTAATGCATCCCGAAATCCATGCTACCAAACCGGGGAATTGCCCTAAATGCGGTATGAAACTGGTAAAGGAAAAAACAACAAGTTTACCTCCGGTTAATTATCACCATGATAATATGCAAATGCCAATGAAGGACAGTACCGAAAAGATGGGCAATATGGACAGTGCAAAAATGAATGGAATGGATATGGTGGATAATGGCCTGCTCATGGAAAATATAAAAACGGCAAAAGCTAATTTAGGGCCAGTGAAAACTATTGCAGCCACAATGCATCCTCGTACTGTCCGGTACGATTTATACATTGCCGATACCGTTGTAAATTTTTCAGGTAAATCCAAGCGTGCTATTGCGGTCAACGGCCAGATCCCTATGCCCACGCTTACCTTTACGGAAGGAGATACAGCGGAAATTTATGTTCATAATAATTTGAACGAAGAAACAGCCGTGCACTGGCATGGTTTGTTTTTGCCCAATAGAATGGACGGGGTGCCTAATCTTACCCAGATGCCTATTAAGCCACATACAACGTATTTATATAAATTTCCCATCATTCAACATGGCACCCACTGGTATCATAGTCATTCAGGCTTGCAGGAACAAATAGGAATGTACGGCGCCTTTATTATGAACAAAAGAAAGGAATGGGATATTCCTACGCTCCCCGTTGTATTAAGTGACTGGACTGATATGAGACCGGGAGAAGTCCAACGTAGCCTGCACGCTGCGACCGACTGGTTTGCGATAAAAAAGGGAACTACCCAAAGCTACGCGGAAGCCATACGAACTGGCCACTTTAAAACCAAAGTCACCAATGAATGGAAGCGCATGAATGCAATGGATGTAAGTGATGTGTATTATGATAAATTTTTGATAAACGGGAAGAACCAAAATGAACAGCCTCAGTTTAAAGCTGGCGACAAAGTAAGATTACGGATAGCCAATGGCGGTGCTTCTTCCTATTTCTGGCTTAGTTACGCCGGAGGTAAAATAACGGTGGTAGCTAGCGATGGTAACGATGTGGAACCAGTGGAGGTAGACAGGTTAATTATAGCCGTATCTGAAACCTATGATGTAGTAGTAACCATTCCAGAGAGTAAGAGTTATGAGTTTTTGGTAACACCGGAAGACCGTACCAAATCAGCTTCTTTATGGTTAGGCAGCGGAGAAAAAATACCTGCCAAAAAACTGCCAAAGCTCAAATATTTCGCCGGCATGAAGATGATGAATGACATGATGGACATGAAAGGCGATTTAATACCGATGGAGGGAATGGAAATGCGTAACCAGATAATGGATATGAATACCGTTATGTATCCTGAAGTAACCGGGGAAGAACAACTCAGGAAGGGAAAGAAAAAGGATACGACCAATAATATGCAGGGAATGAATATGACAGCGGAAACGCCGGATATTGTAACGCTGAATTATGAGATGCTCCGCGACCCTAAGAAAACCACCTTGCCTCCGGGACCATTAAGAGAGCTGCACTTCACTCTTACTGGGAATATGAATCGCTATGTCTGGAGCCTGGATAATAAAGTGGTTTCGGAAAGTGACAGGATTCTAATTAAGAAAGGAGAAAATGTAAGACTTATCCTATACAATAACAGCATGATGCGACATCCTATGCACCTGCATGGCCACGATTTCAGAGTGCTGAACGGACAGGGCGAATATGCTCCTATGAAAAATATCATAGATATGATGCCGATGGAAAGAGATACCATAGAATTTGCCGCCAACGAACCAGGAGGCGACTGGTTCTTTCATTGCCATATTCTATACCACATGATGAGTGGCATGGGCCGAGTTTTCAGGTACGACAACAACCTACCCAATCCTGATATACCCAATCCTAAACTGGCACAACGGAAGTTGTTTGCTGATGACAGGATGGTCCATCCAATGGCAAGGGTTGGTTTGGAAAGCAATGGAAGTGATGGTGAAATCATGTTTGCCAATACAAGGTATCGTTTGCAAACTGAATGGCGGATTGGTTATAACCAGCATCACGGCTATGAAAGTGAAAGCCATTTTGGTAGGTATCTAGGAAGGATGCAATGGCTATTTCCATATATAGGCTGGGATTTCCGTAAGCGTATATTAGATGACCCGTTTGAAAAAAATCTGTTCGGACAATTACTTGCACCAAAGAAGAATTTATTTGGTCAAACCAATACAAAAAATTTCAGGCAGGTAGTTCATGCTGGGGTTGAATATACGCTTCCTATGTTAATAGTAGCGGATGCCTCTATTGATAGTGAGGGCAAATTGCGTTTTCAATTGAAAAGAGAAGACATAGGCATAACAAAACGTTTGCGGTTTAATTTCATGGCGAATACTGATAGAGAGTATATGTTTGGCTTCAGATATATTGTAACTAAATATTTCAACCTTTCCACGCATTTTGACAGTGATATGGGATTGGGCGCAGGAGTTACTATTAGCTATTAAGGAACTGCTTGTATCATGTAAATGAATATTGGTGACTGATAATGTCTGACCTCATAATTTAATATTTTATCAATTACAAATTAACTTGGCATGAAAAAAATAGCACTAATAATATGTATCAACATCCTCGCCACAGCAGCATTTGCGCAAAATAAGGATATAGACGCAGTAAAGGCTGTGCTGAAGGAATACAATAATGCAATCGAAAAATTGGATGTTGCAGGAACTGAAAAGCTATTTACCAGCGATTCAAAAATTTACGAATCTGGAGGCAGCGAGGGGAATTACGCTCATTATTTAGAACATCATTTAAGCCCGGAGCTGAAATCATTCAAGGTGTTTAAATTTAACGAGTATAAGATAGATGTACAGTTGAATAGTAACTATGCCTTTACAACAGAAACGTATAATTATGTTATCATACTTGCTAAAGATAACGCGGAAGTCAAGCGAAAAGGTGTGGCAACTTCGGTTTTAAAGAAAGAAAATGGTACATGGAAAATTATGATTAATCACAATTCATCAAGGAAATAATTATTATGGAACATACACCTTATCATCATATTTATTGCGATAAAAGCATATTGATATAACGTATTGCTGAATGCAGGGCTGTAAACTTCCTGTAAGTTAGCAGCCCTGGTTTGGTATGATGGCAATGATTGAAAGTAAAAATGACCGTTCAATCTTTTTCTTATGCGAAGGAATACACAATTAATATTCATTTTACTATTATCTGCGCTTGTAGCAAGAGGCCAGGAAAACAGTAAGTCAATTTTACTGGCTATGAACAAACAGGCAATAGCAATCGATGTAGTGCTGGCGCAAATGAACATGAGTTTGAAAAAAGATCGGCATAAGGAAATTTTGCTGGAAACTAAGGACATTGAAACCTCTTTGTATTCTATTGAAAAAGAGGCTAATGTGTTGCCTTTAGAGAATTCCGAGAGCCTTTTAACCATCATCCGGGAGTTTAAAAATCGTCTGGAAACGGTTAAAAGGTTGGTCAGGAAAGGCAGCTTATTTGATAAAGATAAAC
This sequence comes from Chitinophaga qingshengii, assembly GCF_014529935.1. Taxonomy (GTDB): domain Bacteria; phylum Bacteroidota; class Bacteroidia; order Chitinophagales; family Chitinophagaceae; genus Chitinophaga; species Chitinophaga qingshengii. The sequence continues at coordinate 400,010 of NZ_JACVFC010000001.1, read as the reverse complement.
CGCTGGATGCTGCCTGTAAACAATTGAATATCAGTCAAACAGCTTTGCACGATTTCCTACGAACAACTTATTCCGGCATTTTAACAACCACGGAAAAGGGGAAAGCTGTATTACCTGATACTATATCGCTAACACAGAATTCAGTAAAGTCATCGCCGGGGCAGCTTGATTCTCCTTCAAATGAAACTGATCCGCAGGTATTAAATAGCATACGAAAAGCACAAAATGATATAGCCAGATTTATCGACAGCTTGCATTGGGCCTTAAAAAAGGAACAAAGCAGTAAAGTAGCAATTTGCGCTAAGGACATAGCTAACCTGGCATCAAAAATCGAAGATCTTACCTTACTGCTCAAAGATGAACAAAAAGGAAATATAAAAATGCTGGCATCCGGTTTAAAACAATACGCCGATAAGTTGCATGAAACAGCTCATAAAGGAAAAGCAACACATAAACAGCAACACGAAATTACTGATTTAATAGAGAACAGATTCGGCACGCTTTCTATAGGGATAGGTATTCTAAAGTAAATTATAATTTCAGGGTTATTCCACATAGCCCCTCTTGCGTATTAGTAACTGTCGGGGCAATCAAATTTAACTTTAGCAAATTAAGGAGGTTGTCCGGCATAAAATAGTATATACCTGTCTTATGCGCCAGGACGCTGCCGAATGGCTTACATTAAGAGCAGGCAGGGCTATTCAGCCTGCCTGCTCTTAATGTAAGCAGTATCCATTATCCTCTTTATGCCCTTTCCTTGTTGGGAGTATAGATAGTTCCACGCCTTTTTTATCCTGTCATTTTCTAACTGTTGCATTGTTATTTCCTTTTGATTATCGCTCCAATGGATACTAAATTTGTACAAATTAGTTAGGAGTAGCATTATTACCAGCCAAAGGAACCAGCGGCCAAAAACAACCCTATAAAACAATTTTGCATCCTGTTCCGGGAAAAGCAATAGCTGGAATTTTCGTATCACGTTTTTAGACTGTCCGGCAACCGTCAATTTCATGTCTATAATGCCTTTTTTTACAATGTCCTCAATCGGCTTGGTATCTGTTGAAATGTCGATTCCCTTCGGCTTGTCCAGTTTCCCTTCAAACTCGGTAAGTTTCCCGGATAAACTGTTGACTGCTTTAACCAGGTCATTAACGGTTTTTGTGTGTAACTTTTGTTCCTCCGTAAATTCCTCCAGTACCAGTTCTAAGATTCCTCTTTCAATATCTCCTGCTTTTTTGGTGGTATCCATAAAATTGTAATTTTCTGATTAATGATTAAATTCTGTGGGATTTCTGTTTCCTCTTTCTTCGCTTGATGCCCTCTTCTGTCAACTCATAAGGCAAATAGTTTGATGTGTCTACAGGCTGTAGAAGCTGTTCTAAAAGGCTGCTCAATTCCTTTATTACCGGAACAATGGGCGAATGTTCAATATATGCCGCCCGCTGCGTTTCGCGGAGCATCCTTTGAGCAGGGGATAACGTTTGTTGTTTTGTAGTATCGCAACGGATAGCTACTTCGTATATTTTTTGTTCAGCCTGTTTAGTTGCCAGCTCTTGTTTCAGGGCTAAAACTTTTTCTATTTTTGCCAGCGAAAAACCTACCTCACTACCTTTTACTTTTACCTTCTTATCATCAATAAAGGAAATCCCCCGGCCTTTAATCAACTTGTACCCTAACGCCTGCATCCTCTGCTCAAATTCAGCATAGCTATACACCTTCTCTAAGGTCTGCCGAATATCTGTTTTCAGTTTTTCCTTTCGTTGATCCTGCCGGGGTAATAGCCTGTCTTTAGGGGATAAAAAGGCGCGGGGGCTTAATACTTCCTGTAGCTTGTATTGCTTTTCCAGTTTTCGGCAAAGGGCGGCCATTCTTTTATAACTGTTACTGTCGCTGGCGACTTTGCTGTTATAACCTACACGATTGGCAACAATGTGAATATGCTGCTCGTTGGTATCCTTATGCAGTACGCAGATATATTGGTTATCTGCTACGCCAAATTCTTTGGCGCACTCACTACCAACTTCTATAAGCTGGTTTTTAGTAAGTGTCTCTCCGGGAGCCAGCCGTAAGGAAAAATGAAATACCGGCTTTTCCACCCGTTTGCTAAGTTTGGCAACATCAATAAATTGCCCGGCCAGATCTTTTAAATTCCCAAAACATTTGTTGTAGCTCAGAACTTCTGCCCGATTCTGGTGCTGTAGATTATCCTTTAGGGAAAGTTCCTGTTTCTTTTCTTCAGACAGTTCCTTTTTATCCTGCAAACAATAACGGATACATTCAAAAAAGGAACTTCCAGTACCTACATAGCCGATCATTGGAAATAAGTTTTAATTTTTGCCGCCAATGTTTTTAATTCCCCTGATTGTACTTTCAGGTTGGCACGTTCAAGCGGGCTTAATTCTTCCTTCCCGTTTCGCTTTCTGGCGATCTGATTAAGGTTTGCTGCCATGTGATTGAGCGTGCCGGTTAGTTCCAAAACTTCTTTGGGTAATGCTTTTTCTCTCCTGTCAATTTTTCCGGTCATGCTTATTTCCCGCAGGTATTCGGAAACTGAAAGATTAGCACTTTTGGCGTTTGCTTCAATAACACGTCTTTCATAAAGACTGCATTTCACGGCCATTAATTGATCTTTTTTCACCGCTTTTTTGGGGCGGCCTCCCTTGTTCTTGGTCTGTGCATTCTGCTGCTCCATATCAACCTCCTCTTTATTTTTTGAATGCGATAGCATGAAAAAAATCCTCACCGAATGCGATAGCATGAGGTGAGCCAGCCGTTTTGGTTTTACCAAAACATAGCTGGCTACCCGAACGTCAAAGCCGCTTGCTTATCCGCTGGCTCTCTCTTTGGCTGTGGTGATGGTGAATAAGCCAGTCGTTTAAATCCTTCCGGCTATCGTAAAAGTCGCTTCGGTCTATATACTTGTTACCATCCCATTGCATAGCTTTCTGGGTGTGATTCATTCCGGCATTATCCCGGTCTAAAATCAAGTGTACCTGCTTGTATTGTTCCATCAGTGAGCGGCTTTTTTCAAAGAAAGAAAGGGAGTTTAAAACAAGACAATTTGTCAAGGGGGCCTGTTGGTTTCTATTGATAGTACAAAAAGAAAGGAAGCTAAAGAAGCCCTCAAAAACGGCTATTTGTTCAGTATGGTTGTCTACAAAAGTTATTTCCTTCGGGGCGCTGCTACCCTTAAAATTTTCGTTCCGCAGTTCATATCCTCCGGCGTTGTTTTGAAAACCGATAACGGTATGCTTCTTCCCATACAAAAGAAAATCCACCTCTTTGCAAAAACGGCTGGCAATTTCTACCGGGATACATCTTTTTTGCAGGTAGTCCAGCAGGGATTGTTCTTTAAGGGGGCGAGTGTCCAGTATAACAATTTTGCTGTCGGAGGTATCTTTCTTTTCACCAGCAAAAGAAGCGGGGGCCGGATGCTGGCGGCCCAAAGAGGTAGGCGGGTGAAAAGAAAAAGCCGGGGCGGAGCGGTTTTGCGATAAGCATTGTAGGAGGTCGGCTACACTACAATTAAAATAAAGCGTTCCAAAGTCCACCAGATTGCCACCCTTCCCGGTTCCGTGATCGTACCAGACGTTTAACTGCCTGTTAACTTTGAAGGAAGGTGTTTTTTCATCCCGCAACGGGGATAGATACCAATAGTCTTGGTTTCTTACCTTTTGGGGTTGATGACCCAATGAGGCCAAATAATCCACAAGATCAATTTGTTTTGCTTCTGCACACATTAAATTTTTCATATACACGTTTTCAGGTTCACAATAATTATGTACAAATAGAAAAACGGCCTGCAAGCATTGGTTTTTAGACCAAAATGCTTGTAAGCCGTTCTAAATCAGTTAAAAAGTGGTTCGAGAAAAGTACACTCCGGTGCACACAAGAGGCTTGTAAGTAATTGGCTTACAAGCCTCTTTTCATTTAGCCGGATGCCGTTTTTTCCGCTTTCTCCTATCATTCCCGATACCATCTATCGGTTCCTGTAGAATTCTATATATTTGATTGTTACACCAGGGTTTATCGAATATTTTTGTTTATTATGGATGCAGGTGAATTATTGAAAGAACATATTGCCAAACTTGCATCGCTTACTCCAGCGGAGTTTGACTATTTCTTTAGTCATTTCAAGCCGCTTTCGTTTAAAAAGGGGCAGGTAATCATTCGGGAAGGCGATAAAGTCGACAATGAATATTTTGTTGTTTCGGGTTGCCTGAAAACATTTTTTATCAACGGCGATGGAAAGATGCACATCCTGCAATTTGCGATGCCTACCTGGTGGGCATCAGACTATGATGCATTGTATACCCAGACAAAAGCCACTGTCAACCTGGATTGTATTACAGACGTGGAACTGCTGAGTTTATCCAATGCCGATCGTGAAAAGCTCTGCAGGGAGATCCGTCAGGTAGAATATTTTTTCCGCTGGCGTACCAACAGAGGCTATGTGGCTGCACATAAGCGGCTGCTTTCGTTTATGAACAATGATGCCAAAACCCGCTATGAAGAACTGATGAAATTATACCCCCAGTTGTATAACCTCGTTCCCAAACATTTAATTGCCGCTTACCTGGGGGTGTCCAGGGAAACTTTAAGCCGGCTTTACAACTCGCATAAGAATGTGATGTAAGTCACCTGATCAACCGGAAATCCTATTGTTACTTTGTATCATAAACATTTAAATACAAAGCAATAAAAACGCAAAAAATTAACATCCTTCTTCCGGAACCCGGCGATACGCCTATTTACATATCGTCCTGCCGGGAAATGCTGAAAAATTGTGAATGACAAGATCGATGTTGTTCTCCTGGCTGCAGTAAACAGTTCAACTAAATTTTTTATATTCAACACAATGTGGTATCAAACAAAAGCAACGGAGTTATTGGGTATTGATTACCCTATCATGCAAGGGCCATTTGGGGGTAATCTCTCGTCAGTGCGGTTGGTATCTATGGTTTCAAATGCCGGCGGATTGGGTGGTTATGGCGCATATACCAATAGCCCGCAGGAGATTGTGGAGATAGATCAGCAGATAAGAGCCGCTACCGATAAGCCGTATAATCTCAACCTATGGGTATCAGATACGGATGTTACCGGAGCAGTTACCGATGAACAGTATCAACGGGTGGCCCAGGTGTTTAAGCCTTACTTTGATGAATTAGATTTACCTGTGCCTGCTAAGCCCGCACCTTTTCAATCCAGGTTTGAGAATCAGTTGCAGGTAGTCATGGACATCCGGCCCAAAGTATTCAGTTACATGTTTGGTACACTGACGGAGGATATACTGGAGCAATGCCGCAAAAGAGGGATCATTACAGTGGGAGCGGCCACCACTTTGGATGAAGCCATAGCATTGGAAGCAACCGGTACGGACATGATCATCGCCTCTGGATTTGAAGCCGGCGGGCATCGCCCTTCGTTTCTGCGCCCCGCGGAAGCTTCGATAATGGGTACTTTTGTACTGGTACAACTGATCCGGGAGAAAGTGAAAGTTCCCGTTGTAGCGGCTGGAGGAATCGCAACCGGTGCCGGTATCAAAGCAGCCCTGACGTTAGGGGCGGACGCCGCGCAGATAGGAACAGCTTTCCTGGCCTGTGAAGAATCCAATGTATTGCCTATTCATAGGAAAATGTTGTTCTCTGAAAAGGCGAAATACACCGCATTAACACGCGCATTTACCGGCAGGCTCGGACGCGGACTAACCAGCAGACCCGGAGAAGAGACGAAAGGAAAGGAAGCCGGATTCCTGCCTTTCCCGTTGCAAGGGCAGTTTATGTCGTCCCTGCGAAAAGCCGCTTTAGACAGAGAACAGTGGGATATGATCCAATTTTGGGGTGGACAGATCGCTCCCATATTGAAGCATAACAGGGCAGACGCGTTAATGCACGCGCTGATAAAAGAGACCACTGCTTTATTCGCAAAATGATCCACCGGCAAAAGTTCAGCCGCAGAAAAGGACGTTTTCTAAAAATAAATTTGGTGTACTTATATGCAGGCAGGTAGCTTTGAATTGAAATCAAAAATCAGGCAACAGCATTAAAATGAATGAAAACGATACCAACCGGCTTTCACGGCTAACTGCTATCTTAACACAATTGCAGACAAAGCGATTGTTGACAGCGACCAGTCTTGCTGAGAAATTTAGTGTCAATGTAAGAACCATCTACAGAGATATCAGGGCATTGGAACAGGCCGGGGTGCCTATTCTTACAGAAGAAGGAAAAGGGTATACGCTGATGGAAGGCTATAAAATTCCGCCCGTGATGTTTTCTGAAAGCCAGGCCAATGCGCTTATTCTGGCGGAGCAACTGGTGCTGAAAAATAAAGACACTTCTTTTGTAAAAGATTACACCGAGGCTATCGATAAAATAAAAGCAGTGCTAAGACAGCCGGAAAAAGACAAAGCCAACTTACTTGCTGACCGTACCCGTTTCGAGCAGAATATAAATAGGGAAAGAAACAGTAATAATATATCGCAGCTACAAAATGCGCTGACTAATTTTCGCTTAATAAAAGTGAAATACAAGAACGAACAAAATAAAAGCTCAGACAGGGTCCTTGAGCCTTTTGCCCTGATCAGCACCAATGAAAACTGGTTGCTGATAGCCTGGTGCCGCCTGCGTAAAGCATTCAGGTATTTCCGCCTGGATAGGATTGCCAGATTGGAAATTCTATCCGAAAATTTCAAACCGCATAAAATGACGCTGCAGGAGTATTTTGATAAATATTACTGATTTTTTATACCCCTGACATAAGGCTGTCGCAACCCCGTTTTAGGTTTGCACTATCAATAACAAATTAATAGTCAACAAAAATGGAAAAGCAGACTTTCGACCCTTGGGCATGGGGCAAAAACACTAATTCAGTACAGGCAGTAGAAGTTAAAAATGTGGCAGGAACGCTCTATTGTTCCGGACAGGTAGCGATAGATGCCAATGGGATACCAAGCAGTGCGGACATGCGTTTGCAGCTTATTCAAACTATTCAGAACCTGGAACAACTGATCAGCGAATCAGGTTATGAATGCAGGAACATTGTAAAACTGAACGTGTATACTACCTCTACACAGGAATTTTTTACAACCTGCATGGATGTGTATGTGCCTTTTATTGAAAAGTACGGTATCCGGCAAGCCACTACTTTATTGGGTGTGAAAGAATTATTTGCTACGCTGACGGTTGAACTGGAAGCAACAGTGGTTAGATAGGTATTGGGTTAACATCCTGGAATAAAGGCCGGAGATCATCTCCGGCCTTTATTTTTACGCATTATTCATTCACCCAAAGGCTCCATTGCGCATCAAATTTGTACCATTTGCCGTCTGAGCCTTCCCATTTCCAATCTGGTACTTCGCTCCATTGTTTACCATCGGCACTCCACACAAGTTTGCCCTGATGGATTTTAAGCCACTTACCCTCTTTATCTGCCCACAGGCCATCTTTTACCGCCGCCCATTGCTTTCCGTCTGCACTCCACCACAGGTCTGCCTTTTTGCCCAGTTTGTACCAGTATGTTTTTCCATGCTTCATACCGGGCCATGTACCGGCGGTCGATTTTACCCATGAAACCGCGGGTGTATATAAACCGGGGAGGAGGTTGCTCCCGGCCATTGAAATGTCTGCTTTACTGATGATGAGCAGGCTTACGAGAACAGCACTAACGAATCTGAATGTCTTTTTCATAAATTGTTATTTGAATTTTGATTATACGATAAAAGGTTTTACGATAGCCAGCACCTGGTTGGCTGTAAGCGGTTCGTCGAAACTTTCGCTGGCGGCGTTTGCATTCACGAAGTTCAGTATGTTTACCCCCGCCTGTGTGGTGAGTTCCTCGCCGTTATAGTTTGCCTGGACAGCGCTGCCAATGCCGCCGGTGTCATTTCCGGTTATCCAGGGTTTCACGTTAGCGCCTCTGGCCTTACGCATCTGGCGTATGTGAGATGCGTGCCTTGCTTCAACCGAGTGGATTTGCAATGCTGCCGTCAGCACCGCGTGACTGGAAATTAAATCCCCCGCTCTGCCTTTATAGGCCCTGACTCCGGTGTCTTCAAAAGCCTGTGCTACCGCCAGGAAAGTGTCATAGTTGGTGAATACATTGGGAAAGGTTCCTCCTGCCGTAAAGTCAAATGTAGGTTTCGATACGGGCGTTGCGCCGAGCGAGTTAAGCGTATTTTTCAAAAATGTAACGTGAGCGTTTTCATGGTCCCTGATGGTATTGATAGCACCCACAGCAGGAGTACCCGAAGGAACAACGCCTGACGCAGCGCCTTTGGTATAAAACTCCGCTTCCAGGTATTCAAGTGTAAGTGCATAATTAAGAACGGAAGAAATATCGCTGGTGGATTGTCCATAGGCCGTTTTAAACATACTGCCCAATGCGAAAGGCACAGCGGCCATAGCAATTTTGCCGCCTAGTTTTGCGAACTGCTGCATAGCGCCCCGCCTGGTATCAAGACGGTCATGCACTTCCGGGTCTATTTTTTCGATAGCGGATATAACATTCAGAAGATTCATAAACAACGTTTTTAGGATGAATAATCGGGCTTCAGGAAGTTGGGAGATTTCCTGCGTAGAGTTTCGATTTAAGGAACACGCTGGCTGTCGTTAGTACATCCGCGGGCTTACTGGCAAGGTCGAGGCCATTCATATCAATAACGGTGTTATCGGCGAAGGAACCATTGCTGATAAGATCGCGTATTAACGCAGCATGGCGGGCTTCAACCGATACAATCTTACCTGCCAGCAGCAGGTAGTTGCTGTCTTTGATAAGTTGTCCTGCCCCGTTATACGCTGAAACGCCAAGATCTTCAAACGCCTTTGAGGTAGCAAGCACACTATCGCGGCTTCCGAAATTTACGGATGAGAAGTTAACCTCCAGGCTTTTGATCGCCATTGCCCCTAAAGCAGCCTTGAAAAACTCACGGTGCGCTATTTCATGATCACGTATGTCTGTCAGCAACGACTGCTCATTAGCTGTCATTCCGCTGAAAGGGCTGTTTATTACCTGGGTGTAGAAGGCCGCTTCCAGCTGTTCCAGTGCGTAAGCATAATTGAGTATCCCGATATCACCTGTTCCAAGGTCGATACTACCGGGAGGCATGTTATTATTATCGTCTTTGTCTTTCCTGCATGCTGCCAATACAGTAGCGGAAGTAGCGGCCAATCCCATATAAGAGAGGAATTTTCTCCGCCCCAACATTCCGGGCAATGGAAGGCTGTTATTGCCATTCGCTGGCAAAAGAGTGTTTTTGTTGTCCATAAATCAGATGTTAGGTTACATAATCATTTAAGGTTGCGTAGCAGCATGTTTACAGCTGACTCGTTTTCGTTCGTTGCTGTGAGATACGAGATATTTTCTCTAAAAGTTTGGTCCGGTTATTTTTTTTCAAAAAAATAAAGCCGCCTTCATAAGGCGGCTTCTGCATTTGAATCTGCTGACGTGAACAGCTGTCAGTTATTTATGATTTCACATTTCCGATCACGAACATCTGGTCCAGTGTAGGGGTGGCGCTTCCGCCGGCTTTTTCAAGGGTGATGGCGAATGCCTGTGCGCCGGTCACCTTTTTCAGGTGGCAGAGCGAAGAGCTGCAGTCTGCTATCATACCTGCGTCCACGGGTTTTCCATCTATCAGCGCCCACAGTTGATATTGTTTGCCGGATGGCGCCGGGGGAAGGTTATTGCTCATCAGGTAAACATCCCTGCTGTGCGTATCCCAGTACACGGTGGCGAGACTGCCTTCCTTTCCAGCAACGCCGGCCAGTGGTACTTTAATTACACCGGGCCCGGACATGACCTTCAGGTCGTGATCGAAAGCGGTTAATCGTGCCTGATAAGTCTGATTGACTGCCAGTACCTGTACCTGCTCTTTTTGAAGTGCGATATAGTCTCCCGTGGCTTTTGTGTATTTCCTGTAGAGATAAACATTCCCTGCGGTACTGACGAACAATGCAAGCAGCGAGGCGGCAGCAATATATTTAAAACGGCGGTTGATGACATGAACAGGTCCGGGCTTTACGGCAAATTCATTACCAAGAGATTGTAGTAACTGGTCCTTAACACCGGCGGGCGCCGGACGGCCGGTAGCTTCTGAAAACTCCCGGAGCCATTGTTCCCGTTCCTTTATTGCAGCAGCAATTGCAGGATATTCGAGACTCAGGCGCTGAAGTTCAGCAGCTTCTTCTGCGTCCGCCATGCCTAACACATAGCTTTCAATCACGCCACTTTCTATGTATGCCTTGATGTCCACGTTAAAGATTGATCTTTTTTTTAAGTTGTAATAATGCCGCCCTTAACCGTGTTTTAACCGTTCCCAGTGGTATTTGTTCTATCGTTGCGATTTCTTTTTGCGTATATCCCTCAAAGTAAGATAATTCGATGACGGTCTTATATTCTTCTTTGAGGGAATATACTATTTTTCGTAACTCCGGAAGGTCGGATGATGGCGGCGATTGGTCGGGCAACTGTGCATAGTCTTCAGTCAGACTATTGTTTAGTTTACTGTTTCGCCATTCTTTGCTGCGGGCAAGATCAATAGCGGTATTGCGGGCAATGTTGAACATCCAGGTAAACAGCTTTCCTCTGTCAGGATCATAGCTGTCTATCAAGCGCCAGATTTTTACAAACACTTCCTGCAAAATATCTGTCGCGATATTGGTATCAGGAATTATATTGTAAATGACACCATTCAGCGCTGACGAATAGTGATCGTACAGGTAGCTGAAAGCAGCCTGCTCGCGTTGCTTTAATCCGTTTATCAGTTGCTGTTCGGTATTATATGTTTGTGGTTCCTTCAAAGCCAGATGTATTCAAATGCGCATTTATTTACGAAATACATTTTTGAAAAGTTTGCCTGGAAAAAAAATTTCCTCCCATCGCTATATTGTTTCGGTTAATTTTCCAGCGACTTGAATACCAGATGCTGTAGAAATCCGACTAATGGCCTTACTGCTTTGGATTTACCAAAATCAGTCAGGCGCGGCAAGTGTTCTTTAAAGTACATCTGCCGGTGAGCGGTTTCTATTAAAGTACTCGCCAGGGAATGGGGGAACACAAATTCAGGGTTTAACTCCAGGAAGATCTCTGCAATACGATGACAAAGATCTTTATATGGCTTAAATAACATAGACTTATTGTCTTCCGTCACATTCTTTGTCAGGTATGCTTTGTCGCCCTCGCAGATGACTATGCCGTGTAAAAGGCTCTTGTCAATATGCTCTACAATAAATTTGTCCTGCACTTCAAAAGTCAGCAGCTTTATAACGATATCTATCTTTTCTTTCGGATGACGAAGGTTGTTGGTATGAAATATCAGCTGGTATTCCAGCCAAGTCCAGAACCAGGTGGTAATATAGGTGAGTAGCCGGTGCTTGTTTTCAAAATACCGATAGATGCTGGCCTCTGTACTTCCTACTTCAACAGCCAGCTTTTTAAAAGTAAAGTCCTCAAAGCCTATATCATGAATCAGCTTTATACTGTGCTTGATGATGTTACGGCCAAGCCCGGTACTGTCCGGATCTCTCAGGTAAAGGTTGGGATTCATTTTTATCTGCAACTGCAACTCCATACTTTATGAATTAGTTGGGCTAAAATACGATTTAATAGTAGATCGCTCGTATTTCATTAATTTACTATGTTTTGTAATAGTAATACTATCATTTTAAATAGTTTTTATATCTTTGCGCCAATTGTAGATTATGCTTGAAAATTTGAAAGTAGGAATTTTAGGGGGCGGCCAGCTGGGGGCAATGATAATGCGGCAGGCCATAGATCTCGGTCTCCGTGTTTCAATTATGGATAAGGACGCGCATGCGCCCTGTTCACATTATACGGCCGATTTCTTTTGTGGCGATCCGGCTTCTTTTGAAGCCGTTATGGAGTTTGGTAAGGACCTGGACGTTATTACAATAGAAAAGGAAGCTGTAAATATCAACGCATTACGACAGCTCGAAAAGCAAGGAGTAAAGATCTTCCCTGCGCCTGATACCATCGAAGTAATACAGGATAAATTTACACAAAAACAGTTCCTGCTGTCACATCATATACCGGTAGTGCCTGGCGAAGCCATCCAGGGCAAAAATGACTTGTACCGGTATGAAAATAAGTTGCCCGTCTGCCTGAAAAAACGTCGTGACGGATACGATGGCTATGGGGTGATGGTGTTAAAAACAAAGGAAGATATGGCAGCTGCGTTTGACGCGCCATGTGTGGTGGAAGAACTGGTTGACATTAAACACGAAATTTCCGTCATTGTAGCAAGAAATGAGCACGGCGCAGTAGCATGCTACGACCCGGTGATGATGGTGTTTTCTGAAGAGAAGTTCATACTTGATTACCAGATAGCGCCCGCTCAGATAGGAGAGGAGATGTCAGAAAAAGCTACCGCCCTTGCCAGGAAAATTGCAGATGCACTCAAACTGGTAGGTATTCTTGCTGTGGAAATGTTTGTCACAAAAGATAACCGGCTTTTAGTGAATGAACTGGCTCCAAGGCCGCACAACAGTGGGCATCACACGATAGAAGCCAGCATCACATCGCAATATGAACAGTTACTCCGTGCCGTACTTGGACTGCCACTGGGCGCTCCCGGACTTCGTTTCCCATCTTTAATGATGAATATACTGGAAAGCGCTACCTTAAGTACCGATAAACCGGGAAAACTAAAGCGTTTATTAGACATACCTGGCGCCCACCTTCACTGGTATGGAAAAGAAGGCAGCAGACCTGGCCGGAAAATCGGGCATGTAACTGTCACCGATAATACCATCGAAAACGTTATTGCGAAAGCGGAATCAATACGAAAAATTTTAAATTAAAAAATATGAAACAGGTAGAGGTAGGCATTATCATGGGCAGCAGCTCCGATGCGCCAATTATGCGTCAGGCAATAGAGGTGTTGAAGAAGTTTGAGATAGGTTATGAGTTTAACGTTGTGTCGGCACATCGCAGCCCTCAAAAAATGTTTGAATATGCTGCTACTGCTGAAGAACGTGGTTTGAAGATCATCATCGCCGGCGCTGGCGGCGCAGCGCACCTTCCGGGTATGGTGGCCGCTATCACTACTCTGCCGGTAATTGGCGTACCTATTAAATCTTCCAACTCTCTCGATGGCTGGGACTCCCTTTTATCTATCGTGCAGATGCCGGGGGATATACCTGTAGCCACCGTAGGCGTTAATGGCGCACGCAATGCAGGATTGCTGGCGGTACAGATTTTAGGTACCCATAACAGTACAATCAGGCAGATGCTGGCAGCATTAAAGAAAGAAAATAATGATAAGGTTGACAAGCAGAATGAAACATTGGATCGAATCGTGTAGATAGTGTACGTTATAAATTTATAATGCCCCGCAGGTATTGGGTTTGTTTATCCAATGCCTGTTGAACTTTACATCAACAATTCCCAAACATTAAAACATGTACAAGCACTCCAAGGAATCACAAAGTACCCTTACGCCTGAAATGGCGCTTCAATATCTGAAAGAAGGCAACTCACGGTTTGTCAATAACCTGAGAGCCAACAGGGATTTGCTGAGCCAGGTGAATGCCACCAGAGACGGGCAGTATCCATTTGCCACAGTACTTAGCTGTATGGATTCACGCACTTCTGTGGAACTTATCTTTGATCAGGGATTAGGGGATATATTCAGTATACGCATCGCTGGCAATGTCCTCAACCAGGATATATTGGGCAGCATGGAGTTCGGTACGCAACTGGCAGGGTCAAAAATAATCGTGGTGTTGGGACATACGCAATGCGGAGCTATAAAAGGCGCCTGCGATGGTGTACACCTTGGTAGTCTTACGCAATTATTGGACAAGATAAGGCCTGCTATCGACAGGGAGACATCTACTCCTGCAGAAAACAGGACCGGAAAGAATGCCGGATTTGTAAAGAATGTTACGGAAAACAATGTGCATCATGTAATAGAACAGTTAAAAGCTGAAAGTCCTGTTATAGCAGCACTGGCAGATAGCGGGGCGATAAAGATAGTGGGTGGTATCTATCACCTGGAAACCGGAGCGGTGACGTTCTTTGAGGAGTAACGTTCAATCCGCTCCGGTCCCTTTTTCCATTTGGTCAGGTGTTTCATGATACAGGTTAAAACTTATAATTGTATCCTATTCTGAATACTTGTGTTTCGAAGTAATCTGTACTTGTATAGCTAAATCCGGCGCCCTTTACATCACGTTTAATGCGCAGGGTGTTGGCTATATCGGTGGCATTTACAAAGAACTCATTTTTACCCAGTATTTTTTTTGCGCCCATATCTATTGAAAAACGGGAATAGATTTTTCCCTGTGGAACAATGTCAGGCGCCAGGTAAATGGCGGTAAGCTGCAATTCTATTTTTGAGGGCAATTGAAACATACTGTTGAGCTTTACATTACCGGACAACGCCTCCTCGCGGGGAGCCGTATAGACGGTTGGCTCCGGATATTTGTTGAGCACGGTAAAGCCATCAATGATGTTTTTATAGCCATTCATGTTTAGCTGAAGGCTGACCCATCTATTGACTTTTTGAGACAGGGTTACCTCCAGGCCGGATTGGTAGCTTTTCCCGGCATTCTGGAATACATTGTAGATAAGATGGCTGTTACCAACGGTAGTGCCTATACGGGAAATAGTCGCATCCATTCGTTTATGATACAACGCAGGGTATAGGTAGCCACTGCGCCAGTTGGTTTTGTAGCCCAATTCAAAGGTATTGGTAAATTGGGGCCGCAGCTCCGGGTTCCCTACCTTGATGATTTCCGCATCATCATATTTAGGGAAGATACGGATATCTACTTCGTTAGGCCGGTCCACCCGGCGATTATAGAACAGGGTTAATTTGTTATGTTCGTCCAGGCGATAGGCTAACCGGATATTGGGGAATGGCTGTATATAGTGGTACCCGTTACTGCGATAGGTATTATGCTGCGGATTTACGTCATACTTCAGGTCTACATATTCTACCCGCATTCCGGCTTCAACTTCAAAGTCTTTGTTTTCAAATATGAACATACCATATACCGCAGGAATAATTTCTCCGTAGTTGGCCCAGCCTCCGGCGGTAGTATCCAGCGGGGAATGCAGACCGGGTTTAAATTGCATGTTGGTAGGAATGTACCGGCGACGGAATTTAACGCCTCCTTCAAAGCGCCCAAACCGCAAGGGATGTATATAATCCGCTGTCAAATCGGCAACGTGTTCATCTGAAAGTAATTTAAACGAATCTAACCCGGTATAGGTGGGCATGATATTGGTGAAAAAATACTTTTCATCTTCCCGGTGAAAGGTATAGTTCAGATTCATTTGTAATACGCGTCCTGGCTGTTTAAACTGATGTTGCCAGCCTGCGGAGAAGGTAGCCGTAGTTTTCAGTTCATCCTCCAGAAACTGCCACAGGCGCTGTCTTTCGGATAGGTCGGTATTAAAAAATGGTTGGTCGCCCCGGTCGAGGATTTTTTCACTGCTGAACAAACCCGAGACAGTAAACAGGTTTTTATCGTCTGGTTGCCAGTCTATACCAGTCTTACCGGTAATGATATTGGTAGTTCTGTTGCGTTTCACCTGTTGAATGACTGCCTCTCCATGATCGTACCATTTTTCGGTAAATTCATTTTTATTGAGGGTTTTGGTGTACAGGTTATCGCCCTGAAAGAAGAAATTGACTTTGTTTTTCCGGTAATTGAGGGATAGGGAAGGGTTGAGTTTAGGAGTAGCCGTATACTGCGGGCGGATATCCGGTAAGTTGCCTTTCTTTTCCCATAGTGCTCCTAACCCGGTGGTGAGACCCACTTTGCCATTGAAGCCTTCTTTTTTTTCCTTTTTGTAGATGATGTTAATGATACCTGCGTTTCCGTTGGCGTCATATTTTGCCGAGGGGTTATTGATGATCTCAATTTTATCAATGGCAGAAGCCGGAATATTATCAAGCCCTGACTGACCACCCATGCCGGTAAGCGCGGTTTGTTTACCATCTATCAGAATCATCACCTTATCACTGCCCCGTAGCAATACTTTCCCATCCTGGCCGGCGGTAACGCCCGGCAGATTTTTCATGGCATCTAGTGCTGATCCGCCAGCCTGACTAATGTTGGCAGCTGGTGAGAATGTTTTCTTATCCATTTTCCCGCTTACCTCTTCTGCCTTGCCGGTGACAACAACTTCGTTCATGCTTACCTGTGAACGTTGTAAGGATATATGACCCACAGATAGGAAGTTGCTCAATTGCCCTGCCAGTAAAGGTTGCCATTTGGTGTGATATCCAAGATAGGAGAATTTAAGCAGATAGTTTCCAGGGTCTATGCCTGCTATACTAAAGCGGCCTTCTTCGCCGGTAATAGTACCGGTTATAAACGAGCTATCGGACGCCTTATGAAGTGTTACATTTACAAATGCCAATACAGCCTGGCCGCTGGTATCTTTTACAATCCCCGATAAGGTGATGGTGTTTTGCTGTGCCTGACTGCACAGGGCTGCAAAGACCAGTAATATCCCGCTAATAAATCGTTTCATCCGTTCAATTTTTATGATATAGGCAAAATTGAACAACGATTTAGAAGAAATTTAGAATCAGGCCCATTGAATGCTGAATAAATGAAACCCATTTTCAAAGCGGTAGTGTTCCTGCCAGCCGTATAGTTGACATATCTCGTGGATAATCGCCAGTCCCAGTCCGGTACCCGTAGGATGGCGGGCCGACAATCCAAATCTCCGGAACAGGTGATCTGTATCCAGGGCTTCGTTACCGGTATTAGCCATCACAAGACGGCGCTCATCCAGGGACACCTGAATAATGCCTCCTGGCTCACTATACCGGATAGCATTCATAAACAGATTGGTTAGCAATATTTCCAGCAGGGTTTTATTGACAGACAATTGGAATGACCCCGTAATATTAAGCTGCACCTGTAGCTGCTTATCGTCCAGGAAGTCTTGCAGAAACGGCACGTAATGTTCTATCAGAACAGGCAGATCTATGCGTTCTTTTTCCGGAAACTGGCTATTCTCAATTTTAGCGAGTAGCAACAGGTTTTTGTTCACCCTGGTTACTTTGGCTAATGCCTGATGTGCCTGATCAATGATATCAGATTGTTCCTCCGTCATCGGTTTGCTTTGGTGCAGGAGGTCCAGCTTGAATTTGATCACAGACAATGGTGTTTGCAATTCATGAGAGGCATGTTGGATAAACTCCTTTTGTTGTTGATAGCTGGCAATATTGCCAGTGATCAGTTTATGCAGGTGATGATGGAGCGTTTCAAATTCTGCTATGCCGGTATGGTCAAAATGAATTTCCTGCGGTTTATGCAGGTTAAATGACTGGATCTTTTCTAAACTGTTATAAAAAGGGCGCCACAATCGTGCTGAAATGCGCCGGTTGATGAATATAAAACCTCCCAATAAAATAAGAAAGAACATGACTGTTACCACCGCAATAGCCATGATCGTTTCATGACTTTCTTCCATATTGGTTTCGAGTGTGAGCCGGAATGGCTTACCGTTGATGGAGAAATAGGTAATCAGCCCTTGAAAACGGTCCTTTCCCTTGGTGGGAATGTATTTATTTTTTCTGTATATATTATAGGTAGAGTCCGGTAATAGGGAAGCTGCCGGCTGCAACTGCGTTTCGGGCCGTAGTTTATTCCAGAGGGCGACGCTTGCTGCTAATTCCTCGTCAGAGAGTGATAACGACTGAAGATTTTGCTTAATAGTTTCGCTTACAATGAGGTTATGTTCCTTTAGTTCATGTTCCCATATCAGATCTACAATTACGTAATAGGCAGGAATGCTGCCTGCCAGTACAATACCTGCATAGAGGATAAATATTTTCAGCGATTTGTTTAACAGTTTACTCATACTTCCCATTTATATCCCGTGGCATAAACGGTTTTGAGGTAATTGCCACAACCGGCTTCATGGAGCTTTCTCTTAAGGTTTTTGATATGCGCGTAAACAAAACTATGGTTGTCGAGCATATCTGCAATGTCACCTGAAAGGTGTTCTGCCAGTGCATTTTTGGAGATGACCCTGTTTTTATTGCCCAGGAAATAGATAAGCAGGTCAAATTCTTTCCGGGTAAGCAGTACTGGTTTATCGTGAATATGCACGGTTTTGGCGAGGAGGTCTATTTGAAGTTCTTCCTGCTGAAGAATGTTGTTGTTTTGGAATGAACGCCGTCTGATCACCGAATATACCCTGGCTGCCAGTTCCGGCAGGTGAAAAGGTTTGGCCAGATAGTCGTCTGCTCCAATTTGAAGCCCCTTTATTTTATCGTCGTAGGAATCTTTAGCGGAGATGATGATGACGCCTTCCTGTTGCTGCCTTTTTTTGATTTCCTCCAGTAGTTGAAGCCCGTTGCCACCAGGTAGCATGAGGTCGAGTAATATGCACTGATATTCGTATATACTCAGTTTCTCCATTGCCTGCTGATAGGTAGCGGCATGTTCACATACATAGCTCTCACCGGATAAATACCCAATAACGCTCTGCGCCAGCTGTAGTTCATCTTCGATGATTAATACCTTCATGCGGCAAAAGTAAGTTTCAATTTTGAATTTTTTCTGAATTAGGCGGATCTCCTGTCTGCTACAGAAATTAATCAGAATTTGCTTATAATTTTAAGTTAAATTCACATACCATGAAAACTTATATTTTATCAGGACGCATGATAATCTGCCTGTGTAACAGGTCTTTCAATAGTTGATTTGTTAAAAAGAGCGCTATGAAGCAGCCGGGCATTTCTTTTCTGCTTATTTTCTTTTTTATAACGGCACATGCCCAGGTGAAAGAATTGCATTATTACCTGGAGAAAGGCAAACAAAATAGTCCGCTGCTGAAGGATTATCAGAATCAGGTGAGATTGTCACAGGCCGATAGTCTGCGCTTGCGCGCCGCCTATGGGCCACAGGTAAATGGTGTGAGCAATAGCACTTATGCTCCGCTCATTCGTGGCTACGGATACGATAACGCCATTACCAACGGAGGCCAGATAAGCGCCCTGGTAACTGCTACCAAAGAGTTGAATGGAAAAAAGAACCTGAATAATCAATTGTATGGGATTGACTTACAGAACCAGGGTATTCGTAACACAGCCAGGATTTCGGAACAGGACCTGAAAAAAAGTATTGCGTCGCAATATATCGTCGCCTATGGCGACTGGGAGCAATACAATTTTAACAATAGCGTGCTGCAACTGCTAAAACAGGAAGAGGTCATCCTGAAAAAACTTACGGAAACCGGTACTTACCGGCAGACGGATTACCTTACCTTCCTGGTAACCCTGCAACAACAGGAGTTATTGTTAAAACAACTGCGGGCACAATACCAGGTCAACTTCGGGCAACTGAACTATCTTTGCGGTATTACAGATACCGCTTTTACCCCGCTGGCAGATCCGGCATTGAACCTGGATCATCTGCCTTCCCTGGAGAACACGGTGTTTTATCACCAGTTTGAGATAGACAGCCTGAAGCTGCGAAATACAGACGCCGCTATCGATTTGTCTTACCGGCCCAAAATAAACCTATATACGGATGGTGGTTTTAACTCCACCCTGGCGCTTGATCCCTACAAAAATTTTGGCATCAGCGCCGGCGTAAGTTTAACAGTGCCCATATATGACGGCCGGCAGCGGAAAATGCAACATAATAAGGTGGCTATTTCTGAGGAAACGAGGAAAAATTATCAGGATTTTTTTTCCCGCCAGTATTATCAGCAAATACAACAGCTGATGCAACAACTGGCATCCACATTGGAGCTCATTGACCAGGCAAACAAACAAATTGACTATGCCAATGGTCTGATGCAGGCCAACAGAGTATTATTGGTGCATGGTGATGTCAGAATAGCAGATTATGTGATTGCTATCAATAACTACCTGAATGCAAAAAATATTATTACACAGAATATTGTCAATAAATACCAGTTAATTAACCAGATTAATTACTGGAACAGCGCTAATTGATATTAATTATGAGATTATCAGCTTTGCTCTGCACCGCATGCTTCCTGCTGACAACCGCCTGTTCTCATACGGCTCCGGCTTCCGGAGAACAGGTAACGCCAATAGGTACCCCTGTCACCGTATCTTCTCCTGAAAGAGGTACAGTAGAAGACATTGTGGAGTTAAATGCTACAGCTGCTTTCCTGTTGAAAACAAATGTAAAAGCCACTGCCAATGGTTACCTGCAAACATCGAACATAAAAATAGGGCAGCATGTAAACCAGGGAGAGGTATTATTTTTACTGAAAACAAAAGAAGCCGAAAACCTGGGGAACACGATCAATAAACTGGATTCCTCTTTCCGCTTTACGGGTATTATTCCGGTTAAAGCTACCGGTAACGGCTATATTACGCAGCTGGCTATCCAGGCCGGTACCTATGTTCAGGATGGAGAACAATTGGCGACTATTTCAAACGATAACAGTTTCGCCTTTATTTTGAGCCTGCCGTATGAACTAACTCCGTTGATACCTGCCAATCGTCGCGTTACGGTGGCTTTACCGGATGGCCGGCAATTGCCTGGTGTAATGGAAGCGCCATTGCCCACTGTGGATTCTGTCGCGCAAACGCAGAATTATGTTATTAGGGTTGCTCCGGGCAAACTCATTCCCGAAAATCTGATTGCAAAAGTGCGGCTCATTAAATCAATGAAAGCAAATACGATACTTGTTCCAAAAGCGGCAGTACTTTCCAACGAGTCGCAAAGCGAGTACTGGATCATGAAAATGAAAGACAGCACTACCGCGGTAAAAGTGCCTGTCCAAAAAGGACTGGAAACCGGTGGTAAAATAGAAATATTGTCTCCTGTGCTCACTATACAGGACAAAATACTCACTGGCGGTAACTATGGCCTTTCGGACACTGCCACTGTCACTGTAACAAACAAGTAGCCGGTATGAAGAACTTTCTGTTTACATACAAAAATCCGATAACGGTACTGCTTGCGATTATCATCGCAGGAGGATTGTTTGCCTACGGAAAAATACAATCGGCTCTTTTCCCCGAAATTACTTTCCCCAAAATAAAGATCATTGCAGATGCTGGCCAGCAGCCGGTCAATAAAATGATGATCACCGTCACCAGGCCGTTGGAGCTGGCAATAAAGCAGGTACCTGACCTGAAGATGATCCGCAGTATCACCAGCAGAGGCAGCTGCGAAATATCGGCCTTCATGGATTGGCAGGCCGATATCAATATCAGCCAGCAACGTATTGAATCAAAGATCTCAGAAATTAAAAATGTACTGCCGCCTGATGTGCAGATCAATGTGGAGAGGATGAATCCTTCCATATTGCCGGTCAGCGGCTATACCATAGAAAGTCATAACCGGTCGCCTATTGACCTGAAATACCTCGCCACCTTTACCATCAAGCCCTTCCTGTCACAGGTAGAAGGTGTTTCCGAAATCCGCATCATCGGTGGAAAGAGCAAGGAATACTGGGTACAGCTGGATATGCAAAAGATGAACACATTTGGTATCACACCGGATATAGTTAATACCGCACTGGCTCAAACCAATTTTATTAAGTCCAATGGCTATCTGTCAGATTACCGTTTATTATACCTCACTGTTACGGACGCTGTGATAGACACTAAAGAGAAGCTCAGCAAACTGGTAATCAGTAACAATGGAAGACGAGTGGTGACGATGGAAGATATCTCGGCGGTGGAAATACGGGAAGCCAAAGAATACATCAAGGTAAATGCGAATGGCAAAGAAGGTATACTGGTGGCGGTGATCAAGCAGCCCAATGCCAACCTGGTCGATCTGTCTGACCGCATGACATCGAAGATCGAGGCCCTGAAAAAGATACTGCCTGCGGATGTGAAAATTTCTCCTTACTACATCCAGGCTGAGTTTGTAAAGGATGCCATTAAAAGTGTAACTGATAGTTTATGGATTGGATTGCTGCTGGCCATCATCGTGGCGGTAGTGTTTCTTCGTTCTCTGAAAGCCAGTACTACCATTCTTATCACCATCCCCGTAACCCTTCTGCTTACGTTGATTGTATTATATGCTACCGGGCAAACCTTCAATATTATGACGCTGGGCGCTATTGCCGCGGCTATAGGACTGATTATTGATGATGCCATTGTAGTGGTGGAACAAATACATCGTACACATGAAGAACATCCCGATCAACCAACCACTGTACTGATACCCAAGGCGATAAATTACCTGTTCCCCGCTATGGTGGGCTCTTCCCTCAGCACAATTGTGATTTTTCTGCCTTTTCAGCTGATGACGGGTGTTGCAGGGGCATATTTCAAAGTAATGACCAATACGATGATCGTTACGCTGGTATGTTCTTTCCTGGTCACCTGGATAGGCCTGCCGGTCATTTACCTGTTACTGACTAATCAGGGAAAGGAACGAAAGGCAGCAGAAAGAAGGCATACCGGGCATGATGTGAAAAAACAGCGCTGGGTGACCTGGTTCCTTGCCCGGCCATGGATCAGCGGATTATTCATAGCAGGGTTAATAGTGACGATTATATTAATTGTACCGCGACTGGAAACCGGATTTTTACCGGAGATGGATGAAGGCAGCATCGTGTTGGATTATAGTTCTCCGCCGGGCACATCTTTAGAAGAAACAGACAGAATGCTGCAGCAGGTAGAAAAGATCATCACCGGTATTCCTGAGGTGGCAGCATATTCCAGGCGTACCGGCACACAGATGGGGTTCTTTATTACAGAACCCAATAAGGGAGATTATCTGATACAGTTAAAAAAGGACCATAGCCGAACCACCAACGAGGTCATAGATGCTATCCGTAAACAAGTGGAGGCCACGCAACCCGCATTGCGTATTGACTTTGGACAGGTGATCGGTGATATGCTGGGCGATTTAATGACCTCTGTTCAGCCAGTGGAGATAAAAATCTTCGGGAACGACCAGGAACAGCTGAAAACGTTATGCAGGCAGGTAGCTGCAATTGTTGGTAAAGTACCCGGCACCGCGGATGTATTTGATGGTATTGTGATAGCCGGCCCCTCTATTAGTATGGAAGCCAATAGCCGCTTGCTGGCCCAGTACGGAATTACCCCTGCGAGTTTACAGTTTCAGTTGCAGGCTGCGCTGGAAGGAAATGTAGCCGGCGCCGTATTTGAAAAAGAACAGTTGTCGCCCATACGGCTGGTATATCCTGGTAGCCGAACGCTGAACGTATCAGCGCTTGATAAGCTACAAATATTTTTGCCGGATGGGAAATTACGTCCGTTGACGGATCTGGCAACCCTTCATTTCAATAGTGGAGAGGCCGAAATTACGCGGGAGAACTTACAATCCATGGGGATTGTCACCGCCCGGCTGGATAACCGTGATTTGGGCACTGTTATGAGGGAGGTCAGCCGGGAAGTAGGAACAAAGGTATCGCTACCACAGGGTTATAGCATTGCCTACGGGGGCGCCTATGCTGATCAGCAGCAATCCTTTGACGAACTATTGTTAATTCTGATCACTGCCAACTTGCTCGTATTCGGTGTTATTCTTTTCCTGTATAAGGATTTTATAGATGCGGTGATTATCCTGTTGGTGGCAGTACTGGGTATAAGCGGAAGTTATATCGCGCTTTATCTTACGCATACACCACTGAATGTTGGCAGCTATACCGGGCTGATCATGATAGTGGGAATTATTGGCGAGAACGCAATTTTTACATTCTTACAGTTTAAAGAATCGATGATGCATACCCAAAACGCGGACGAGGCGGTTGTATATGCCATCTCCACACGCCTGAGGCCCAAATTGATGACGGCACTGGGGGCTATCATTGCGCTAACACCTATTGCCCTCGGGATTGGAACGGGAGCGCAGTTGCATCAGCCACTGGCAATCGCTGTAATTGGAGGGTTCTTACTTGCGCTACCGTTGCTGTTGATTGTGTTACCTTGTTTGATGCACTGGAGGTACAATCGAAAAGGCAGTCATATCCGCAAATAATGATGCTGAATATCTTCCGGAAGGCTTAAAGCTACCTTCCTTATCGTCCGTTAGTCAATGTCTTATTTTTTTATGCTTATGCAGGTATTCCTGGAAATCACTCCATGCTCCGCCATTATAGACCCTCTTAAACCCTCTTTCTTTTAGCAGCTTTTCTGCCTTTACACTGCGAAGGCCGTGAGAACAAACGGTAATATAGGTCTTTGCGGTATCCAGTTCTGTGTATCGCTGGCGGATCTCTCCCAGTGAAATATTGATGGCCCCCGCTATATGTCCCATGTTAAATTCTGATGGCGTTCTTACATCCAGAATGACAGCCCCGGCAGCCACCAACTTGTCCAGTCCTTTATCCAATGTATAAAACCTGTACACACGGTACCCCATATATATGAGCAACAGTGCACCGGCAATGATCAACCATGTTTTCATATTTTACTTAGAATTTTTTTGTCTATATAAAATGTGCCAAAAGGAATAAAACAGGCCAGGATCACCTTCCAGGTAGTGTCTTTAAACTTCCATTTATACTCCACGCCAACGCTGACGGCGTTGAATATAAAAAGGAGGAATAACAGGCCATGGACAGGTCCCATCAGCTTTGTCAGTCCCGGAGAGCCGGATAGGTATTTTAAAGGCACAGCGATGAATAAAAGTATAAGCAGGGAAATACCTTCCAGGTAGCTGATGATACGCAGTCGTCCGACCGGCGTGGAGAATAACGATTTCATAATTTATCTGAAATAAGGTCTGTTAGCAAAAGGTGAAAACGGCCATGGTATAGCCAGGAAAATAATCAGTAAGGCAATGGCATAACAGATAAGCATGGTTTTAAACCGTTCCTGGTCTGTTGATTTCCGTTTAGTCATCGCGGAACCAATGGTAATAATAACAATGGCGGAGAGCATCAGCAGGCTATGGATCAACCCAAAGAACAGCAGATCAAACGTTGTTTTTGCAGTACTGAAATGTTTCCAGAAGTAGCTGATCACCGGGCTTTGAACATAAAGCGCCATGCCTGCCAGCAGCTGAATATGTGCAATGGTGGCCGTCCAATGTCGTATAGCGTTGTCGCTTTTGGTAAAGACTGCCTGTGTGAAATAGCCTTTAGCCGCTCTGTAAATGGCGATCAGTAAACTTATTAATACCAGCCAGCGGATAGCGGAATGAAGGAATGTTAGTGACTGGTACATGTTGCAAAAATCTTTGTCCCCGCCGGCAGGCTACCGGCAATAAAAGCCCCTGCGGCGCCTTCGGCGCCGGCTCGCGTAAAATGATTCATATATCGGTGAATTTTTTTTGTTGCGGTAAAGGTATGGAAAAAAACATACTAAATAGTATGTTTTTGGTCAAAAAAATTATCGCAATGTTTCCAGGTAGATTTTCAATTGTTTCAGATAGACTTGATAAACAGACTTACTGTTCTTCAGTTTTCCCAGGTTCCTGATACCCCAGTACCCCGACATGATGAAGACGGCCACTTGTTCGCCGTCTGTTTGGAAGTTGACCATGCCGCTTTTTTTTCCGGTTTCCAGCGCATGGATGATCGCTTGTTTCCACTGTTCCGACAGATCGTTCAGCGCTTTGGTAAATGTTTTGTTCCAGGGCGCCATTTCCTGCGTGAAGTTGGAAGCGGGGCATCCATATTCCACTTTCAGAAAATCATTTTTCATCAGCAGCTGGTACATCATATCGTACAGGGCTTTGAGGGCGTCCTTTTCTTCTTTCAGCGGGTTGATAAAAGCGGCATCGAAAGATGGTTTCAGCAGCTCGTTAATAATGGCGAGGCCCATTTCATCCTTGTTTTTGAAATGGTAATAAAAAGCGCCTTTGGTGACTTGCGTGGTGGCAAGTATTTCATCTATGCTGGTGGTTTGATACCCTTTTACATAGATCAGTTCAAATGCTTTTTGTAAAATGTTAAGTCTTGTTGCCGCTGCCTTTTTCATAAAATAATGCTGCCTGGTCATGCAAAGAAACGAAAAAAGGGCAAATCGGCATTCATCCTGGTTTGCCCTTTTTTATTTTAGTGCCCCCTTGCTTTTAGCCCGGTAATCCCCCAACAAAATTCCCTGTACTGTAATTTTTTGTTAATTTAGGCCACACCTAACACTTTCCACGTACGCAGAAAAAGACAATCCTTGGACGATTATAAAATACATGTTACCGGGTTACGCAGTGGCTCCTATAAAGACTTTAAAGCTTTATACGACCTGTTTTCGGATAATTTATATGGATTCGTCTTCAGACTTACCAGGTCTGAAGAGATGGCCAAAGATATTACGCAGGAGACTTTTATCAAGATCTGGCTCCACAGGGAAAAAGCTGATCCCGACCAATCATTTAAATCGTTTCTTTTTAAAATTGCCAGGAACGGCGTGATCGACGCCATGAGAAAACAATGGAGGAACCCCGTGTTTGAAGACTACCTGGAACATTGCGACGCCATGTATACCAATGGTGAAGACATCACGCAAAAACTTGATTTTGACTATTTCCTTAGAAGATTGCAGACAGCAAAAGACAAGCTAACCCCCCGCCAACGCGAAATATTTGAATTAAGGAAGGAACAGGGTCTGTCCCCCGCCCAAATTTCACAACGGCTGGGTATCAATGAACAAACTACCTATAATATCTTGTCCGCTGCTATGCAAATTCTCCGGAAAGAAATCGGCCCTGGCGGCCTGATGTTGTTCCTGCTTTTCTTTGATTAAAAAAAAATAACTTTTTTATAGTAGATACGATTCCCATTTTCGTATTAACCTGTAACGAACTGTTTTTAAGGTAATGAGTACCCATCTGGAAGATTTAATCAGGCAGAGTTTCAATGGCGCCTTGCCGGCGGCTGACCGGCAAATGCTAAGGGATTTACTGCAACAGACCGACAACGAGGTGCTGGAAAATGTTTTGTCTGGTATCTGGATGGAATATGAGGGTAGTATACCGGCGAAAACGGATATAGATGAACTGATCAGCGGATTGCCCATCCGCCGGAACGGACGTGTTACCGCCATTTTCGGCAGGGCAGCTAAAATAGCTGCTTCCATATTACTGCTATTGGCGTTGGGCGCGGGCCTCTTTTATTACTATGCAGGCAGTAAAAAATGGGGGCTAGTGGCCGCATCCACCATCACCATCGAATCCAGGAACGGAGGCGCCACTAATGTTAAGTTGCCCGACAGTTCCCTGGTGATACTCCGTTCTGGGGCCACCTTCGACTATCCCGCCAGTTTCAGCGCGGGCAAAAGAGAGGTGAAGTTAAACAGGGGAGAAGCCTATTTTGAGATCACTAAAAATCAGCAGGCGCCGTTTCTGGTCACGACCGACTGGCTCACTATTGAAGTGCTGGGAACAACATTCAATGTGAAAGCCTATGACCGGTCGGATTCCGTAGAAACCGCCCTGGTGGAAGGCGCTGTACGGATCACTACCAAGGGTAGGAAGCCCGAAACAATTGTTTTACAACCAAACGAAAAAGCAGTATATAACAAAACCAACGGAAAACTATCCATTTCAAAAGCAGACATGGAAAGTGAAATCGCCTGGATGCAGGATACCCTGTTATTTAAGTCAACCAAATTCTCCGATGTAATAAAAAAACTTGGGCAAAAATACAATACAGTGATAAAGATTGAGGGGAACAGGTACAACAACGATACATTTACCGGAACGCTGGAGGGTGAAAATATAGAGGTAGTTTTATCAGCGCTGCAGCTGCACTATCATTTTTCCTACCGCCGGTCCGGCAGTATGATAACAATTCAGGTCAAATAACAACCGGATTAACCAACATCCCGCTAACCTTAGCTGAAACAAATTGTCATGATGCCATTATATATGCTCCACAGCAGGGAGCACAGGAAGGCCTTTGCCTTTTTTTGCAGGTGTTACATTAATCTCTGGTTGCAATCCACATCGTTATGAAAGAAAAAAAAATTTCCATCATCTACCTGTCTCCTCCGGGGAAAAGGTTGTTGTCCCTGTACATAGGGCTATTGTTATTGCTGACGGCCACCGGTTATGGGCAGCAAAATGACCGTATAACCGTTGCCGTTCGCAACGAAAGTTTAAAAACATTTCTGAACATTATTGAGAAAAAAACGGAATACCGTTTTACTTACCGCGACCAGATAATTCCCCCTGAGCAGAACATTACGTTGTCTGTCTCCAATATTCCTATTGATTCTCTGCTGAACAGGGTACTGCGTCCTGCAGGGTTAACCTTTAACCGGAATGGGAATACATTTGCCATCACACAGGTCCATGCTCCGTCTCGCGGCCTGGTGCTGGTAAGCGGCATCGTCCGCGATGAAACTGCCAACCCGGTAAAGGGTGTTTCCATCTCGGCAAAATCTGTCAGAGGCGGAGCGGTAACCGGTGATGATGGGAGATTTTCCCTGAACGTCCCGGAGGGCAGTACATTGGAAGCATCCTGCATCGGATATATACCTGCTTCCGTTAGTACGAGCGGAAAAAACAACGTCGAGATCATGTTGCAGCGTTACGCTAAAAATCTGGAAGACGTGGTAGTAGTTGGATTTGCGACACAGAAAAAAGTAAATCTTACCGGGGCAGTGGGAACAGTGGATATGAAAGAGATGGCGTCACGCCCGGTCAGGAACGCTACGCAAATGCTGCAGGGACTGGTGCCCGGACTGAATATCTCCCAGAGTACGGGCGGCGGGCTTGATAACAATCCAACGATCAATATTCGCGGTGTTACCACCATCGGTATCGGCTCTTCCGGCTCTCCGCTTATCCTGATAGATGGGATGGAAGCAGATATTAACTCGGTTAATCCAAACGATATAGACAACATTTCCGTTTTAAAGGATGCCTCCACCGCTTCCATATATGGTTCCAGGGCGGCTTTTGGCGTGGTGCTGGTCACCACTAAGAAAGGAAAAACAGGAAAGTCGGTCATCTCTTACAATAACAATTTCCGGCTCAACCAGCCGGTTAATACACCGCACATGGCAGATTCCTACCAGTTTGCCCTTTACTTCAACGATGCTGCCTATAACAGCGGTACTACGCCGCTTTTCTCGGATGAACGCATTCAGCGCATCCGCGACTTCCAGGCAGGCAGTTTAAAAACAAATATTCCTGTATCTGCAGCCAATCCAAAAGAATGGGCCGGCGGCTATAATGAAGGAAATGATAACATAGACTGGTACAAGGCGCTCTATGATGATAATACACTCGCCCATGAGCACAATCTGAGTGTCAGCGGGGGAACCGATAAACTGCGATACTATGTATCAGGCAACTACCTGGACCAGAAAGGGCTGATAAAACTCAATAAAGACGGTTATGAACGTTATACCGCTACTGCGAAGCTCAACAGCCAGTTGAAAAAATGGGCCCAGCTCAATTATGCTTTAAGATATGTGCACGAAACCAATGCCAAGCCTTACTACCTTACGGCCAGCTTCTTTTATGACCTTGCCCGGCAAGGCTGGCCGGTACTGCCTCTTTACGATCCTAACGGCTATCTTTTTGCCGCCCCGTCACCTGCGCTTAACCTGAGAGATGGCGGGCGTATCAGCAAACAAACAGACTGGTATTATCACCAGGTTCAGGTGGTGCTGGAACCGGTTAAAAACTGGAAAACCTTTGCTGAGTTGAATTACCGGCAACGTTTTTTATTTAATCATTCCGATCAGCAGATCACCTATAACCATGACGTAGATGGCAACCCGTATACTTTCCAACCTGTCAGCCTGGTCAGTGAAAACGTTGCCAGAAGTAATTTCTTTAACACCAATATTTATTCGGAATATACTACCAGCATCAACAGGGTCCATAACCTGAAATTTATGCTGGGGTATCAGAATGAACTCAGTAAAAACAGGGACCTGACCGCTCTCCGGAATGGGATTATTCTTCCTTCTTCGCCTGTGCTGGACCTTACTTCCGGTGTGGATGCCAATGGAAAGCCCGTGGTACCGAAAATCAACGGCGTGTATGATCACTGGGCCACAGCCGGTATCTTTGAAAGGATCAATTACAACTACAAAAATAAGTACCTGTTGGAGTTCAATATGCGTTATGATGGTACTTCCAGGTTCAGGGAAGATAAAAGATGGAACTGGTTTCCGTCTGTTTCCCTTGGATGGAACCTGGCTTCCGAGCCGTTTATGGACCGTTTCCATGCCTCCCTGGACGTATTGAAATTAAGGGCTTCCTATGGAAAACTGGGCAACCAGAATACCAACAGCCTTTATCCCACTTATCAGACCATACCCTATACCACCAGTGGCGGCGCCTGGCTGATCAACAATCTCCGTCCCAATACCAGCAGCGCACCGGCGCTGATCAGCAGTAGCCTTTCCTGGGAGCAGGTGGAAAGTTGGAATGCCGGCGCCGATATCAGCCTGTTCCGGGATCGCCTGTCAGCCTCCGTTGATTATTACATCCGCAACACGCGCAATATGATAGGCCCCGCGCCGGAGCTACCGGTAACCCTCGGAACAGCTGTTCCACTGGTTAATAACACCGATCTGCGTACGAAAGGCTGGGAGGCTTCTGCAGCCTGGAGAGATGAAATAGGGAAACTAAGATATAACCTGAAATTCTCTATCGCTAACTCCACCACGGTTATCACTAACTATCCCAATGTTACAGGGGTACTGGGGACTTACAGGACAGGGCAGCAGTTGGGAGAGATCTGGGGATATGAGACCATTGGCATCGCCAGAAGCCAGCAACAAATGAACGACCACCTGGCCACACTTCCCAAAGGCGGACAAAATGCCATCGGCTCCCGGTGGGAGGCAGGGGATATCATGTACAGAGATCTTAACAACGACGGGAAAATTGATGGTGGAGCGGGTACGGTATTCAATCCGGGAGATATGCGCATTATCGGCAACAGTCTGCCGAGAATGAACTACGCTTTCAATATCGGGGCGGAGTGGAAAGGTATTTCTATTGATGCTTTTTTCCAGGGAGTAATGAAAAGAGAAGTATATACCGACAGTTACTTCTTTTGGGGAATCGGTCAGAAAGGAATTTGGTGGTCTACGGCGTTTGATGAACATATGAACTATTTCCGGGAAAACCCTAATCATCCGTTGGGACAGAACCTGGACTCCTATTATCCCAGACCGCTTTTCAGCGGTGGTGCAAAAAATCAGCTGCCCCAGACCAGGTACCTGCAGGATGCCTCCTATATCAGGCTTAAAAACCTACAGTTGGGCTATACGCTGCCGGCTTCCATGTTGCAGAAAATACAGCTCAGTAACCTGCGCCTGTACATATCCTGCGAGAACCTCTGGACCGGCACGCGGCTTAGTAAAATTTTTGATCCGGAAACCATTGACGGACAAACTGACGGAGCCGTTGTATACCCTTTATTCAGGGTGATGTCTGCAGGTTGCAGCGTTACTTTTTAAAAACGTTATTCTTATGAAGTCAATTCAACGCATTACACTATACACATTGTTGGCTGCGGGGATGCTGACAGGAGCCTGTACCAAAACATTCCTGGACAGGGAACCCTTGTCAAATATCACTCCCGAGGATTTCCTGTGGTCGCAGGCCGACATAGAATCCTATAGTCTTAACATGTATAACAACAATACACTTCCCAGTCATTACGGCCCGGGTACAAGAGGCTTCGGTATGATGGGGGTAGATGAACATACGGACAATATGGCTTCCCTGGAATATTCCCTGAAGTATGTTCCCGGTGAATACAGGGTACCGCAGAAAGGTGGCAGCTGGGAGTTCACGAATATTTATAAATACAACTACTTTCTTAAAACAGTCCTACCCCGGAAAGAGACTGGTAAATTAAAGGGCAACAGCGCCGCCATTGATCATTGCATTGGTGAAATATATTTCTTCCGGGCCTGGGATTATTTCCTGAAAGTACAGGCGCTGGGCGATTTCCCCATCATTACAGATATTATGAGCGACAATGCGGAGGTGCTTACAGAAGCAAGTAAACGCAAACCTCACCCGGAAGTGGTACGTTTTATCCTTTCCGACCTGGACAAAGCCATTCAACTGTTGCAGGAGAATGCACCGGACGGCAGAAAGAACAGGTTGTCCAAAAATTGCGCTTACCTGGTTAAGTCCAGGGTCGCCTTATATGAGGCTACTTTCCTCAAATATTTCAGAAATACGGCCTTTGTGCCAAACGGTCCCGGATGGCCGGGAGCAGAGAAAGCCTATAATGCCAACTACCGGTATCAGGCTGGCGATATCAATGGCGAAATCGACTGGCTGTTGTCGCAGGCGATGGTGTCAGCGGCTATGGTAGCAGATAATGTTCCGCTGGTAAACAACACCGGTAAACTACAGCAATCGCTGCAGGACCTGCCCAACGACTATTATGATATGTTCAGTGCCTATGATATGAGCAAGTTCCAGGAAGTACTGTTATGGCGGCAATTCGACGCTTACGGCGCCAATATCCGGAATAATGTGAGCCAATATGCGTCGGCAGGTAATTACAGAATCGGACTGACAAGAGGTTATGTTGATAATTTTCTGATGGAAAATGGTCTTCCGATATACGACAATGCCTCCGGGTACAAGGGAGACGATTATATCGCTGATGTCCGTAAACAGCGGGATAACCGGCTATGGCTGTTTCTTAAAGAACCTGGGCAGGTAAACGTTTTGAAGGAATCCAACCTGGTGCAACTGGGTATTACGGAAACCTACCCGATATTAACCAGCTCCTCCGAGGCGCTGGCCTATTTTACCGGATACACAATCCGTAAAGGATTAAATAATGATGCACTACACGCTTTCGATGTAGGCAGTGTTGTTTTCAGAGCTGCTGAGGCTTATCTGAACTACATGGAAGCCTGTTCTGAAAGAACAGGAGCGCTTGACGGAAAAGCAGATCAATACTGGAAAGCCATCCGGGCAAGGGCAAAAGTGAATACGGATTACAGCCGCACCATCACTGCTACTAAAATGACTGAAGAGGCAAAGAACGATTGGGCGGCTTATTCCGGCGGGCAACTGATCAGTCCAGCCTTATACAACATACGGCGGGAACGGCGCTGTGAATTTATCGGTGAAGGTTTGCGTAATATGGACCTGAGACGCTGGAGGGCACTGGATCAAATGATTACATCCAAATACCAGATAGAAGGATTTAAACTTTGGGGGCCCATGCAGGAGTGGTATAAAGATGCGGGGGGAAGTCTTACCATCACCTATGGTACTCCTAATGCCACTGTATCAAGTCCCGCGCTTGGCAAGTATCTGCGCCCTTATCAAAAAACCGGGAAAGAATTTGTTTATAACGGTTACGGCTGGACGATGGCTCATTATCTTGAACCTATTGCCTATCAGCATTTTCTGATCACGGCTGTGGGCGCAGATGTTTCGGCGTCTCCCATTTACCAGAATCCCGGATGGCCGGTAGGAGCCAATCTTCCACCAATCGGTTTTTAATACATTAAAATAAAAAGATGCTATGAAGTACGTATTGTATTGCCTGCTTGTCATCCTTTTTTTCCAGGTAGCCGCCTGTAAACCGGATAACCTATATGCACCCAATCTGACCAAATCGACTGTCGAACTGCTGATTGTCGATTATAAGGGCCGTCCGGTCAAAGGTGCAGCCATCGGGGCAACGGCACTGGTCAACGATACCAGTTTCCCTTATAAGGAAATTGTTTCCGATGAAAACGGGAAAGTTTGTTTTAAAGAACTGGGAGCTGCCGATTATGCATTTTATCATGTTTCCCAAACATTGGGGATACTCCCGGATACCCTGTTTCAAACAGTGGAAAGCGGTAAGATCTACCAGTGGTCGCTCCAGTTGCTCATGCGTCCGCAACCGGCTGAAAATGGGAATGTAGTACTTCATGTGACAGATAAAAACGGAGCTGTAGCGCCGGGGCTTAACCTTACGCTGTACCTGGTGCAGGGAAGCACGGAAACTGAGATCGTAAAAAGTAAATCAGACTACCAGGGGATCGTGAAATATTATAACCTGGCGCCAGGAAAATACAAAGTAAACACCGGCTTCGCCGATCAGTTTATGGAAGGAAATGTTACCGCGGGGCAAACCAGTCAATGGGCTTTGTCTGTTAATACGATCCCTGTTATTCAGCCGAAAACAGGCTGGTCTGTTATCTATGCTTCCAGCTTCCAGGCAAATTACCCGGCATCCAACCTGATCGACAATAAAAACAATACCTGGTGGAACAGCAGCTGGACAGCCGTTCCACGGCCCACCAACCCCCACATTATTACGATTGACATGGGCAGGCAAACAACCTTCTCGGGGTTTGTTATGGTGGAATCCCCGGCCAGCTGGAACGGCGCCGGTTGTAAAAATTTCGATATGTACATCAGTAACGATAACGTCACGTGGACAAAAGCCGGGACCTTTCTTGAAAAAGAAAAGTATTACGACAACCAGTACCATACCATTCCTACCGGCCGTACATCAGCCCGTTATCTGAAGTTCAGTTCGGTAGACCAATGGAATACTGCTGCCAATATTACCATGACCTTCGCCGAGCTGGGAGTGTTTGATTACTGATTTTTCCATCTACCCAAAAAACAACAAACCAATGTCTTATCCTATCATAAAACAAACAACCGGGTCTATTTTGATCCTGGCTACATTACTGGTAATGGCATGCTCAAAGGAAAGCAATAGGCTGACGATGGAATGTGATAGCCTTTGTAGGGCGAATACAGTTCCCGGCGTGGTAGTGGAGCATTCCCTCCAGTCTACCCAGATCTACCTGGGGTCCCCCTCTGTGTGTATCCTGCCGGATGGCAGTTATGTAGCTTCCTGCGATCTCAACAGCACCCTGGCGCCGTATGTGGAAACACCGGATACCTGGGTGTACCTGTCAACAGATAAAGGAAAAACATGGAATAAAACGGCCACATTGCAGGGGCAGTTCTGGTCACAGCTATTTTATCACAAGGGCGCTTTGTATATCATGGGGACCTCAAAATCCGGGGGCGATATTCTGATCAGGAGATCGGACAACAAGGGGCAGACCTGGACCAACCCGGTGGACGGGGAGTCGGGGAGAATCCGCCAGGACGGCAGATATCATTGCGCGCCTACACCAGTGATCAGTCATAACGGCCGGCTGTGGCGGGGAATGGAAGACCTGATGGGAGGCGGCAGCGTTTGGGGACAATCATTCAGGGCCTTTGTGATTTCTGCTTCCGATACCAGTGATTTGTTAAAAGCATCCAGCTGGAAACAAACTAACCGGATGCCCTTTAATGCGGCTTATCTCGGCGGTGACTTTGGTGGTTGGCTGGAGGGAAATGCGGTGGTTACGCCTTCAGGAGATGTGGTGGATATTTTAAGGACCAATTACCAGGTTAATGGCGATGAGCTGGCATCAATGATCAGGATCTCTGCTGATGGCGCCACAGCCTCCTTTGATCCTTCAACCGGCTTTGTGCTATTTCCGGGCGGGTGCAAAAAATTCACCATTCTATACGACTCACTAAGTAGTCAATACTGGTCGATCAGCAACTATGTTCCTGATATCTACAAAGGAGGAAATGCTGAACGGACCAGAAATACCCTGGCGCTCCTATCTTCCCCCGACCTGCTTCACTGGACCGTGAAAGGAATTGTGCTGACACATCATGATATATTGAAGCATGGCTTTCAGTATGTTGATTTTAAATTTGACGGACAGGATATTATCTTCGTGTCACGCACTGCATTTGATGATGAAGCAACTGGCGCC
Organism: Chitinophaga qingshengii; assembly: GCF_014529935.1. GTDB lineage: Bacteria > Bacteroidota > Bacteroidia > Chitinophagales > Chitinophagaceae > Chitinophaga > Chitinophaga qingshengii. Next base: position 364,369 of record NZ_JACVFC010000001.1, on the reverse strand, counting down.
AACAGCCAGCATAACGCTAATTTTATCACTTTTCACCGGATTCAGGACTATCAGCACTATGTAACACCTTCTATCTGGGAATCCCTGATGCCACACTAAAGCAACCTATGAAAAATATAGTATTCATCGCATGTCTTCTCCTTGGTAGTTCATCCTTTGCTCAACAACAACATTCCCAGGTACCGGGTGTCGTCATCAACCATGTTTCTGCCCGGGAGAAGTTATATATTGGTTCTCCCGGTATCTGTATACTGCCGGATGGCAACTACCTGGCCAGTCATGAATATTTCGGGCCGGAGCGCACAGGAAAGAGCAAAGTTCAGATCTTCAGGTCTGTCAACAAGGGGATGTCCTGGGAGAAAATAGCTGAAATTGATGGCCAGGAGTGGTCTGCCTTATTTACCTATCACAACGATGCCTTTATCCTCGGACCGGAAATGGCCGGCGGCGATATCGTTATACGAAGATCAACAGACGGCGGTTATTCCTGGAGCCAACCTACCACTGCAGCGCAGGGAAGGCTTTTTAAGGGGAGGTTCCACAGCGCGCCAACCCCGGTCCTCATTTATAAAAATCGTATATGGAAAGCGATGGAAGACCTGAATGGTCCGGGTGGCAAATGGGGTAGGGCTTTTCGCTCTTTTATGCTCTCTGCACCGGTAGATGCAGATCTTCTTCAGGCAGGAAACTGGACGATGTCCAATACGCTTGGTTATGATTCCGGTTACCTGAACGGGAATATGGGCGGTTGGTTAGAAGGGAATGCCGTAGCGGCTCCGGGCGGAAAAGTGGTTACAATGTTACGGACAGACTACCGGGTAAACGGAGATGAGAAAGCCGCTATCATCCAGGTTAGTGATGATGGTAAACAAACAACATTCGACCCGGCCACAGGATTTATAGACTTTCCCGGCGCCTGTAAGAAATTCTCTGTTCGGTATGATTCCGTCAGCCATCGCTATTGGACCCTCAGTAATTATGTGCCCGGACGCTTCAGGGGAGGAAATCCCGAGAGAACGAGGAACACGGTAGCGCTCCTGTCATCGGCCGATCTAAAGACGTGGCAGGTACAAGGGATAGTACTACACCACCCCGATGTAGAGAAGCATGGCTTCCAATATCTCGATTTTCAGTTTGAGGGTAAAGATATGATCGCCGTATCAAGAACTGCCTTTGATGATGCAGATGGTGGCGCGGATAATCAACATAATGCGAATTACCTTACTTTTCACCGGATCAGTAACTTCAGGCATTATAAAACACCACGGAAGTGGCGGCAGTTGATGCCGTAACCAACAACCGTCTGTTGCTCATGCAGCAGGTTTGAAAATCCCTGTTTCCAAATCTTCAGCGATGGGCTACAAATACGGGTATCCGGTGTGTCTTCAGCAGGTCCGTAATGAAGCTGTGCCGGAAGAATCTCGACAGCTGCGACCGTCCGTATGCACCGGTAACCACCATCGGTTTGCCGATTTCGCTGAGCCAGGTGTCAAAATATTTCTCCGGTACCGTGTTCACAGCCTGTACGTCCGGATTGGCGAAATGATGCTGTATCAACTCCATTATATCACTGGAATAAGGGACGTCGGTATCCTTATTGGTGGCATATAACAGCAGTGTTTTACGGCGGCACAGCCAGGGAAAAAGCGTGGCGAAACTCTTAATGGCAAATACCGACGAGGCGCTGCCATCATAAGTCAGGATAATGCTTTCGGGGAAATCCGGTTTTTCCGGCGATATGATCAAGGGGCATTCTGCCTGATGCAGCGCACTGTTAAGATAACTGTCCGGACCGGTCAGCATATCGGCGTAAAACTTTTCCGAACTCAGGAGCAGGAGGTCGGCGAACCGCGATTCCCTATGCAGTGTTGTAAGCGCAAATTCTTCCACGTTACGGTGTATGAGATAGTTGATGTTGTAACGGGTGCAATGCTCCTTAAAAGTATCGATGCTTCGCTGAATGGAAGCAGCGGCATAGTTTTCTACTAAGGGCACAAATATGGAAGTGTAACTGATGTCTGCGGTAAAGTTCAGCTCCGGCAGAAATACACCGCATAAGACAATCGGCTCCTGCTCATTCATCTGCCGGGCAAATTCAAAAGCGCCTTCGGGGAAATTCCCGTCATCAACAGCTAATAATATCTTTTTCATAGCAGTTTATTTAGGTATAAAATTTCTTAATATTTCCATTTCCAGTTTCTTATTTCCGGCATATCCTCGCCATAACGACAGATATATTGTTTATGTTCCACCAGTTTGTATTGCATTTGTTGTTTGAGATAAATGCCTTTACTGCCGGTTTGCGGAAGTCTGTCTATGGCATCCATCACCAGGTGGAATCGGTCCATTTCATTGAGAACGGTCATGTCAAAGGCAGTGGTAACAGTGCCTTCTTCCTTATAACCGCGTACATGGATGTTATTGTTGTTGGCGCGATTGTAGGTAAGGCGATGTATTAACCACGGATACCCATGGAAAGCGAAAATGATGGGTTTATCGGTGGTGAACAACGCGTCGAAATCTTTATCCGGAAGCCCATGTGGATGTGCAGATGGCTTTTCCAGTTTTAAGAGGTCTACTACATTAATAACCCTGATTTTAAGATCAGGGAGCTGCTCACGCAGGATAGACACAGCCGCGAGTGTTTCCTGTGTAGGAACATCGCCACAACAGGCCATTACAATATCAGGATCACTTTCCTGGTCATTACTGGCCCAGCTCCAGATGCTGATACCACGGGCGCAATGCCCGATGGCTTCCTGCATTGTTAGCCATTGTGGGGAAGGATGTTTCCCGGCAACCATCACGTTGACATAATGCATGCTGCCCAGACAGTGGTTCATCACAGAAAGCAGGCAGTTGGCATCGGGGGGAAGGTATACCCTGACGATAGCTGCTTTTTTATTAACGACCAGGTCGAGAAAACCGGGGTCCTGGTGGGTAAACCCGTTATGGTCCTGGCGCCAGACGGTAGAGGTGAGTAGTATATTGAGAGAAGGGATCTCTCTGCGCCAGGGCACTTCCGATGAGATTTTAAGCCATTTGGCGTGTTGGTTGAACATGGAATCAACGATATGAATAAATGCTTCATAACAATTAAAGAGACCATGTCTGCCGGTGAGCAGGTAGCCTTCCAGCCAGCCTTCACATTGGTGTTCGCTGAGCATTTCCATGACGCGGCCGCCGGGTGCGAGAAATTCATCGTGTGGTGCGATAGCAGCTTCCCATTGGCGATTAGTGACTTCGAACACGGCTTCCAGCTTATTAGACACCGTTTCATCTGGTCCGAATATCCTGAAATGCTGGTTGTCCCTAATCGCATCACGGAGAAAACGGCCTGCTACATGTACATCACCTTCTCCGGTAACGCCCGGCTGCCGGACATCAACAGCATACTGCGTATAATCGGGCAAACGCAGTCTTTTCATCAGCATACCTCCGTTGGCGTGCGGATTGGCCCCCATGCGCCGAGGTCCCTTAGGCGCCAGTGCGGCAATAGCGGGTTTCAGTTTCCCTTGTTCATCAAACAGCGCTGCGGGGTTGTAACTTTTCATCCATTGCTCCAGCAGGAGCAAATGATTTTCTCCATTGGTGGCAGTCACGTCGAGCGGTATCTGATGGGAACGAAAGTTGCCTTCAATTTGATATCCATTGACTACCTGTGGTCCTGTCCAGCCTTTGGGTGACCGTAGAATAATCATGGGCCAGCGTGGTCTTGTAATATCCTTGTTTTTTTTGATTTGCAGTATTTGTGTAACGGCTTTGTCGAGTGCCGCAGCCATAGCCTGATGCATCGGGGCAGGGTCATCGCCTTCCACAAACAGGGGATGCCAGCCATAACCCAGGAAGAGCTGTTCCAGTTCTTCATGCGTGATACGGGCTAATACGGTAGGGTTGGAGATTTTATAGCCATTCAGATGAAGGATCGGTAATACCGCTCCATCGTTATGCGGATGCAGGAATTTGTTGGAATGCCAGGCGGTAGCCAGCGGGCCTGTTTCCGCCTCGCCATCACCTACCACACAAGCCACTATCAGGGAGGGATTGTCCAGTGCTGCTCCAAATGAGTGACTCAGGGAATAACCCAGTTCACCGCCTTCGTGAATAGAGCCGGGCACTTGTGGAGAAGCGTGACTGGATACACCGCCGGGGTAGGAGAATTGGGTAAACAATTTTTTGAGCCCTTCTTCATCCTGGGTAATAGCCGGATACACCTCACTGTAGGTGCCTTCCAGGTATGTATTGGCGACAACCGCCGGACCACCATGCCCCGGGCCGGAAACATATATCATATTCAGATCGTACTTGTTGATGACCCTGTTGAGGTGCGTATAAATAAAATTCTGTCCGGGTGTAGTTCCCCAATGGCCCAGCTGCATTTTTTTGATATGCTCCATTTTTAATGGCTCCTTTAAGAGTGGATTGTCGCGGAGGTAAAGCTGGCCTACAGACAAGTAATTGGCGGCCCGCCAGTAAGCATCGGTCAGGGAGAGCTCTTCCGCTGTCAATGCCTGATGTTTACCTGGTGCGACTGTTGTTGTATTACCCATGGTATGCTATTTTAAATGACGATGTAATCATGTTGTGTACGATGTCTGCCATCATCCTGGTTTCATCTGTTTTGATAACGTAAACGAGTACACGATTTTTAGTATTTGAGATGATGGTATTGTTTATTTTATTCTTTTGGGCATGAAGGCGGATACCCAGGAAACCTAAGTCTTCACATATCCGTTGACGTATGAGGGGTGAATGCTCGCCAATACCACCCGAGAATACCAGCGCATCAATCCCGCCTAATGCGGCGGCATAACCTCCGATTCTCTTTTTGACTTCGTAACAAAACAGGGCGATAGCAGCGGCAGCCCGTTCGTCGGTAGCTTCTTTGTCCAACAGGGACTGCATATCGCCACTGGTACCGGAGATAGCGGATAGCCCTGCTTCGTGGTTCATGATATAGTTGAATTTGTCAGGCGATAGTTGTTCTTTTTTCATCATCAGCCAGGCGGTACCAGGGTCGATATCGCCGGCACGGCTGCTCATCGGGATACCTGAGGCAGGGGTGAATCCCATCGTGGTATCTATGCTTTTACCTTTCCGGATGGCCGCCAGGCTGGCGCCGTTGCCAAGATGGGCCATCACTACGCGCCCGTTCGCTATTTTTTTGCCGGCGGTTTTCGCCAGCGCTTTTGTCAGGTATTGATAGGAAAGGCCATGAAATCCATACCGGCGTAAGCCATAGGACTCAAACCGTTGAGGAATGGGTAATCTGGAAGCCACTGCCGGCATCGTTTGATGAAATGCCGTATCAAAACAAGCCACCTGCGGGATAGCAGGGTATAAATGACTAATAGCTTCCATCATGCCTATAGCCTGGGGTAGATGGTCCGGGTCGAATGATATCAGCTGTTTTAATCCGCTGAGCAGTTCAGCCGTTACCAGGCAAGGGGTGATGTATTGCATACCGTGTACTACCCGGTGGCCGACAGCTTTCGCTTGTTTCAGATATCCCTGCTCATTCAACCTGGATATCACATACCGGATAGTGTCGGGGTAGTCCATAACAGGAACGGCCAGCATGGATAACTGTCCGAAAGCAGGATATTCGCTGTAAATAATGTTTTGGGTACCAATGTGGCGGACTTCACCGGACAATACCAGCTTTTTTCTGCCGTCAGCTGTATAGAGGCTGTATTTTATACTGGAGGACCCGCAATTAATCATCAGCAGCATATATCACCCGTTTATTTTTTGAGCAGTTGTTGTTTCTCCGCTTTAAATTTTTCGATTTCATTCCAGCTGCCGGTATTGAGAATATCTGTTTTACGGCAGGATCCGCGTCTTGCGGTAGAGATGCCCAGTTTCACGAAATCGAGGTGCGTCAGTGTCCGTGCATCGCTGTTAATGACCATTTTTACCCCTTTGGATACCGCAAGCCGGATCTGTTCATCATGCAGGTCCAGCCGGTTGGGACGGGAATTGATCTCCATCGCGGTGCCGCTGGCAGCAGCTGCTGTAAATACTTCATCCCAATTAACCGGATAGGGTTTACGAATACCAATCAATCTTCCGCTGGGATGGCCTATACAGTTGACATAGGGGTTTTTACAGATCTGTATCAGCCGGGAGGTATTGTCCCTGGAGAAATCGCTATGGATGGAGGCGATCACCCAATCGAACTGTTGCAGTATATCATCTGAAAGTGCAGCTTCGCCATTTTCCAGGATATCTATTTCTGCGCCTTTTTTTATGTAATCATAGCCCATCAGTGCATTGACGCGATTTATTTCTGCTATCTGTCTGAAGACATCTTCAGGGTGCAATACATGGTTAGTCCGGGTAGATGATACGTGATCTGTGATGACAATGTAGTGATAGTGCGGGAACGCATGAGACATATATTTGGCGATGCCGGCAATACTTTCGGCGCCATCACTCCAGTTGGTGTGTATCTGCATATCGCCTTTCAACTGGTCGAAGGTGACAAGGAGAGGAATTTCATGGACAGCGGCTGCCGTCAGGATATCATGGTCTTCTCTCAGCTCGGGTGCTACAAAATCCAGTTGTAGTTTACGATAGATATCCACTTCCTGTTCTCCGGCTACATATTCCCCGGTGTGGCTGTCCATCAGACCTTCCGGAGTGATTCTGAATCCTTTGGAAGCTGCCAGCTCTTCCATTTCGGCGTTATATTTTACAGACCCCGTATAATATAGCAGGCTGGCGCCAAAATACCTGCTGGGTGCCAGGCGGATATCTGCCTGCATCTGATTGTGCAGTACCACACAGAAATGGTGAGGCCCGGCGGCGATAATATTTTCCACTTGCGGCATGCGGGCTATTTTATAGAGTAGCTTCCGCCTGTCTGCGTCATTCAATTGTACCAGTATGTCAATATCGCCGATGGTATCCTTGCCTCTCCGTAAACTGCCGGCCAGCATTACTTTTTCTACCTCCGGGCACTGCCGGATGGCTTTTGACAGTTCTTCTCCCATGAGATAGGCATCCCAAAGAGGGAAACGGCTCTCCGCCGTTTTATAAAGTTTAAGGCCCCGTTTGATGTTTTTAATCTGCAGCGGGGTAAGTGCCGTTACAGTTTCCAGTTGACCGTTGGAGATGAATGGAATTAATTCACGAATACTATTGACTCCCAGTTGCTTTTGTATAGCATCTACTTCTCTGGATGTAATACCCCGGATGTTCCCAAGATCGGCTAATGAAGCGGAGATAGCGGAACTATTTTTGAGAAATGTTTTCATAATCAGTCCGGTTTAAATTTGGGTTTCAGTACAAAAGTAGGATGCCGGAAAGAGGTAATATATGACAGATGTTATCCGTAGTGCTGATTATAGTCAGGTACAGGAATTTCTGGGTTTGTTTGATACCGGCGGAAGTTAACTGAAAGTCAATAAAAACAGGTGTAACTTTTCGAGGTCTATATAAACGGCTGATTTATAGTGGTGGAACTGCATTCTCCCGAACGAAAAATCCCCCCGTTTATTTTCTAGTGCTTTTTCTATTTTGAAAATAATATTTCTTGCCCTATCATTACATAAAATAACCAAAGTCAAAATAGCCAATTAGCAATATTCCTTTCATTGTAAACCTATATTTGAGTTAACCATGAATTATCCCTCATTACCTTTGCTGGTCACGGCCAGACTATGCCATAAGCCCAGGTGGCGAAGCTATGGTATCCTCCTTTTTTTACTGTTAACTACTGCGATGGCGCATGCGCAAATCGATGTCAGTAAGCCTGTGGGAGGAACAACTGCTTTTCTCGATCAAACTGCCACTGGCGGGGCTGCCTACACAGTGCCTATACAGCTGCCGCCGGGAACTAATAATGTGGAGCCCCAACTGAATCTTTCATACAACTCTCATGCGGGAAATGGTATTGCCGGCGTGGGATGGAATATCGGTGGGTTACCCTCCATTGCCCGGGCTGGCAGGAATAACTATTATAACGGTATTACCTATCCTGTCTCCTATGAAAACAGTACGGATGCCTTTGTAATGGATGGTATGCGCATGTTTGCCATCACCGGCAGCAATGGCGCTAATGGTACAGTGTATGGATTTGAGAATGAAAACTATGCTAAAATAGAATCATTCGGAGGTACCGAGTATACAGGACCCACCTGGTTCAAGGTAACCAGTAAGGATGGAACTGTCATGGAATTCGGGAATAGCAACGATTCCCGGCTGATGACTGAAACTGCCACTACAGGCGGATCTCCGGCAACCATGGTATGGTATCTGAATAAGTTAACCGACCGCAATGGTAATTACATTCTCTTTAATTATACAACGGTCAACTATTCACGGACTGTCGTTATCAATGAAATCAACTACACCGGTAATGCCGCTGGAGGACAGCTACCGTACAACAAAATAAAGTTTAATTACGACAGCCGTCCGGATGTTACCACAACCTATGAAGCCGGGTTCTCGTCCGTATTAGGCGCTTTGTTGTCTTCTATCGTGATCACCACTTCCGGACAAACCTTCAAAACCTATCAGCTGGCGTATAATAATGTACAAAGCCAACCCTTTCTGCAAACCATCACCGAAACAGGTACTAACGGCGTTGCATTAAACCCCCTCCGTTTTTCCTATGGTAACAATGCCAACGCCGAAGATGTCCGCATACTGCCTCCCTATCCATTTTTGCCTTCGCAGGATTGTATAGCAGGGGATTTTGATGGTGATGGACAAACGGATGTGTTGACGGCCTCCTATAACTATGATAATAATGGTTTTAAGTACCACACCAAATACCAGATATTCAGAAACTTTGATGCTTTCGGATCGGTGGGGATGGTGTCTTCCTTGTATAGTTATCCTTCCTTACCCTCCAATGTGGAAGTAATGGGGGTGAAGGAAAACTCCTACTATAATTTTCTGGCACAGGATTATGACGGTGATGGTAAGGATGACGTAGTATTCATGCAAACGGGGCAAACCGGTAGTGGTAGCGGCGCCAGGCGATACCTGCAACAGATTACTATCAATCATACACGGATCTATACCCCTTCCGCCGGTTGGGGCTACCTCTCCAAGGTTTACAACCAGCTGCCGCAGAAATCATTGTATGTAAACCCCTGTAAATATATCAGCCAGTCAGGCCGCTTTTTTATTCCCGGTGATTTCGACGGGGATGGCAGTCAGGATTACCTGCTGATACTGGGTATCAATCCTGATAACTCGTTCGGGGCATTTCTCTCCAGCCCGGGTAAACAGGTGCTGAACCGGGAAATAGCCAATTTCGGGGTAGGTACCAATACTTTTGGCGACTTTTACGCTACAAGTATCGCTACTGCTGACGATATTATTCCTTTTGACGTGGATGGCGACGGTAAAACGGAACTACTCGTGATAAAAGGCAGTACTTCCTATGTCGTGTCTATCTTTCCCGTATCCGTAACCTCCGGTTACAGCTATGCTGCCAAAGTATTATTTACTACCAATGAAATCACGTCCGGCTATCGCGTATTTCCGGGTGACTTTAACGGGGATGGCAAAACGGATTTGTTTGTACGCAATACTAAAAATAATTCCAATGGTACCTGGAAGATGTTGATCAGTAAAGGCAATAGTCTGGTGTCAGCTACTATTCCCTTGTTGGTTAACAGAATTATCCTGCCTGGTGACGATGTTTATCCGGTAGCGCATCAGCTGGTGGTGGGCGATTTTAACCAGGACGGTAAATCGGATCTGTTGCATTGCCTGGACCTGTCTTCCTCTTCGGCCAGATACAATGTTTATTATAGCACCGGCAACGGATTTGTTGCGGAAACATATGCCAAAAATGGCAGTATCAATGGGGATAACGCTATCAGCGGAGATCTGAATGGGGATGGAAAGATGGATTGTGTAAGCCTGAAAGGACAAACGGGCCTGATAGTAAGCCTGAAACCGGATAAGGAAGAGAGGCTGCTGTCAAAGGTGGTAAATGGCTTTGGCGCGGTAAATACCATCACTTATGCTCCACTTTCCAAAAGCGGGACTTATGTCTACAGCAGATCTACAGAATATGAGTATGGTAATCCCAGTGAAATAAACGGCGGACCATCCTATCTGTATGCTTACCCTTATCAGGTAATTCAACCCAGCTTAAATGTAGTGAGCTCCATCGGCTCTCCTGATGGCATCGGTGGAACTGTTTATAACCGCTATACTTACCAGGATGCGATGTTCCATAAAACAGGCCGTGGCTTCCTGGGTTTCCGGAAAGTAACGGTAGACAATGGCAGTAACTATTCTACTACCACCACGCTAAGTGATATTAATACGCAGTTTCTGGCTCCCTATGTCACCAAAAAAACGGTGTCCGTTGGCGGCAACGTCTCAGAAACACGTCCCACCTATTCTTTCGTACAAGTTGGACTCGGCTATTTCGATAAACGTTTTGAACAGCGGCTGTCGAATCTATTGGATATTGACTACCTTACCAATGCGGGTGTACAAACGATCAATACCTATGATAACGTTGGTAATATCACTAAAAGTGAAATCATCAAAGGGGGATGGAATGGGAGCAGTATCACCGCTACCGAAACCAATACACAGGATATTACTTATGGTAACTATGGTTCTCCTGTGGCTTCCAGCCCGGAATCCATCACCATTACCAATATCAGGCAAGGTGTGCCTGCAGTAACCAAAAAGATAGCATATACCTACAAACCCAATGGCCTCACCGCTACCAAAACGGAGTTTGACGGTAAGCCTAAAGCTGTTACCACTACCTTAACCTACGATGCATTTGGCAACGTGACCAGCTCTGTATTGTCTTCAGCCGGGCTTACATCCCGCTCTGAAACATTGGTATATGATCCTGCAGGCAGATTCATGCTGAAGCGTACTGGCGCCGGCGGAGGCATCAGCCGCAGCGAAACCTATACATATGATCCGCTGTGGGGTAAAATGGCCAGCTATCTTTCTGCTGATGGTAAATACATCACCTATGAGTATGACGCTTTCGGCAGAATAGTCAAAACCACGGTACCCGACGGATTTTCCATCACCCAGTCGCTCTCCTGGGAGTCATCCGGGGGAGTGTACGCCGGTTCTACCAGTCAGCCCGGTGGTGGTAATGATGTGAAAATATGGTACGATATACTGGGAAGGGAGGTGAAAAGACAAACCAGCGGCTTCGGTAATGCAACGATGCTACAAACAACGACCTACGATGCCAAAGGTAATGTGAATAATAAGACTGCTCCCTACTATGCCAGCGAAATGCCCTCCACTACCAGCTATACTTATGATAGCTACAACCGCCTGTCTACCCGGACGGATGGCTATGGAATTTCCAACTACAGTTATCAGGCTATGCCAGGTGGTTTGCTCAAAGCTAGTATTACCAATCCCGCCGGGCAGGTGACGAGCCGCACGACTGATCCGACGGGAAAAATTGTTGCTGCCACTGATAATGGCGGTCAACTCGATTTTAGCTATGACAGCTGGGGTAACCAGTTAAAGGTGAACCACGGCAGTTTTGAGCTGATTAAAAACCAGTATGATGAATACGGGCGCCAGACACAAATGACCGATAAAGACGCCGGTACAGCTATCTATGATTACGATGCATTTGGTCAGCTGACCAGCCAGAAAGACAATCTGGGCAATACCTACGCCCTTACGCTCGATGGATTGGGCCGTGTTATCAAACGCCAGGGACCGGACGGGATCACTTCGTATACCTATTTCAGTGACCCTGCCAATGGATATAACAACGATAACCTGGCCAGCGAAACCGGACCTAACGGTGTCGTAAAAGAATATGAATACAACAACAAACGAAAACTATCCAAGGTAAAGCAGAAGGTTGATGGCCAGGAATTTGTGTTTCAATACGAGTACGATACCTACGGCAACCTGAGCAAAACGACTTATCCTTCCGGCCTCGTTATTAATCAGACATACGACAGGAATGGTGCGGTAACCGCCATCAGTACCGGAAGCGGCCTGGGGTTGTTTACGGCCACTTCCATGAATAGTTTGGGCTATTATACCGGCTATACTACCGGCAACGGTAAAACGAGTATCGCCACATTTGATCTTCCCACGGGCAGGCCTAAACGTTTTTATACTCCTGGTATACAGGACCTGAACTTTACCTATGAAAGCACCAGCGGTAACATGACCAGCCGTTATGATGCCATTCAGGGACATACAGAGGTATTCACTTATGACAACCTGAACAGGCTGGCTTCCACCAAACTGGACGGAACGGTTACGCAGAATATTACCTACGACAATACCGGCGGTGTTTCCCTGGGTAATATTACTACCAAAACAGATGCGGGTAATTATGTTTACAATGATCAGCTGATCCACGCGGTGAACTACATCACCAACCCGGCAGGGGCGACTACGCCGCCACCGGTGATTCCTTCCGCGCAGCAGGACATCACCTATACACCCTTTCTGAAAACAGCTACCATTAAAGAAAACAACTACCAGTTGGCATATACCTATACGCCAGCAGGCCAGCGTATCAAATCCGAGCTTTCACAGAATGGTACCTTCCTGGAAAGGAAATTCTACCTGGGTACCTACGAGAAATATGTTGCCGCCAACGGTACGGTCAGGGAAGTACACTATGTAGCCGGTGGCAACGGTCTTTGTGCGCTGATCGTGAAAACCAACGGTGTTGAAAAAACCTATTACGTATATGTAGATCATTTGGGTAGTCTTCTTTCCATCACAGATGAAAACGGAGCCATCGTAGCACAGCAGAACTTTGATGCCTGGGGGCGTAGCCGTAACCCGTCTACCTGGACCTACAGCGGTGTTACACCCAATCCGGAATGGCTGAGCAGAGGTTTTACCGGTCATGAGCACCTGGATAAGTTCTCGCTGATAAATATGAACGGCAGGGTCTATGACCCGGTATTGGGCCGTATGCTAAGCCCGGACAACTACGTACCTTTGCCATATGGCACTCAGGGATATAACCGGTACGGTTATGCGAATAATAACCCGATGATTTATAGTGATGAAGATGGTAACTTCTGGCATCTCATCATTGGCGCTTTGATTGGCGGGGCAATGAACCTGTTTGCCAACAAGGACAAGATCAATAATTTCTGGGACGGATTAAAATACTTTGGTATTGGTGCAGCAGCAGGGGCCATCGGAGCAGGTGTAGGCGCAGGCGTTAGTTCAGCGCTGGCAGGTGGTTCTTTCGGCGCCGGTTTTATGGGTACGTCTGCAGCGATGTCAGTTACTTCCAGTTTTATTAACGGAGCAATAGTCGGGGCTGCCGGAGGGGCTGCCGGAGGGTTTGTCGGAGGGTTTGGTAATGGGCTTGCAGATGGACAGAACCTGGGCCAGGCATTTGGCAGTGGTTTGAAAGGAGGGCTTTATGGCGGTTTGATAGGTGGTGTTACCGGAGGTCTTGCCGGTGGTATTGATGCTGCCATTCATGGAAGGAGATTCTTTGATGGCGCTACGGTTACCAAAGTTGTGGAAGCTGACCAGGCAATTCCGGTGATTGGTCAAAAAGGAGACAATAACTGCTTGCCTGCTTCTGCGGAGTCAGTAGACAAATCGTTGGGCGGTAATATGACACAGGAAAGGATAAGGGAGGTAGTAGCACCTGGTACAGATCCTAAAACAGTACCATTGGGAGATAGGGATGTGTGGAGCGGATACGCGAACGAAGCAGGAAGGCAAGTGCAGGGTCAGAATGCTGCCAATGTAAACTTCTGTGAAATCGCAGATAAAATGAACGCAGGTAATAGGGTGGCAGTAGGAATTAATCCAACCGGTGGACAGACAGTTGGCCACTCCGTGGTGATAAAAAGCGTTATTTCTAAAACCATCACTAAAATAGGTGGTAAACAGATATATCAATCTATCCTGAAGATCATGGACCCCGGACATGGAGGTAGTTTCAGCCTGATCAAAACAACAGGTTGGCATACCATGCCTGCGGGGAAATTTGGTAATATCTTCTTTTTAAAATAAAACACTTTTATGAAATATACCAGGATACTTATTGGGATACTTGCAGTCATCAGCTTTCCGGTTTTTGCGATCGCGCAATGCCACTTTGTCCGCAATGAAGCGATACACGCCAGCAGTGAAGAGAATACCCTTAAACTGATTGCCCGGAGCCTGAAAGTCCAACACGCGTTTAAGGTACCGGCGGGTTATCGCGTTATTCCGATTTATAAAGTATTTGCTGACAGTCTGAGTAAAACTGATTTTGCATCCGGTCAGCTGCCTCCGAATCTGAAATATACCTATCAGCAGATCCCCCGCAGGCGCACCATCTACCTGCAGCAGGACGCGCTGCTGGTAGACAGTACCGGCGAATTGTTCGGATATGCCCAGGGGTATCAGGTCTACGGGATAAATAGTACTGTCAGTAAGTTCCAGCAAGGATTAAAAAAGCTTGCCGCTGATATTAAAAACGAGCGTATTACCTGTCTTTGTACTATCATCAACCTGAAATCATTTAATGTTTTCAGGGTTACCGGTACAGGGATCACGGTCAGTGATCAGCTGGAAGGCGATACCGTATATCCATTACAAGTATTCCTGGACACGAGATGGGATCATTCCGCCTCATTGTAAACCATTAAACTTTTCATTAATATGCACTGGAAATATTTAAGTGGCCTGCTGATCACGATACACTGCAGTATAGCCTTACAGGCGCAGTATCCTGCAACGCAGGCTGTTCAGCAAGTGAAACTATCTTCCATAAAAATGCCAACACCGGCAGCATTGCCTTACTCCGGAATAGACATCAGTACCGCTGCTATACAAGATTCTACCGCTATCGGTTTTGTGACTGCCGACGAAATCAGTCAGGCTGCCAGGCTGGTACCGGATACCAATATGCACCGCTGGTTGCAAACCTGTATCAAAGCACAATATGCGCCGCTTTATACTCCTACCGCACCCCGCTTGCTTTGTGTATTACAGGACCTGCGTATACAGGAACAAAAAGACGGCAACGATGGGTTTCTGCGCCTGAAGGCAATTACCTATAGCACACCGGTACGGGAAGAACACTACCAGTTGGTCAATATCATCGACACCGTTATTACCGTCAGTAAAACTTCCGGTATCCCAATCATCGCACAAGCCATAGATCTGCTATTGCAACCTGCTGCCTCACCACAGGCAGGCCGTAAAACCTTTACACGCCTCGCGATTGCAGAACCGGTAAACATACACGGAAGAACCCCGGTAATGCTGGCCCGTGAATATAAAACAGGCGCCTATCTCAGTTATGAAGACTTCCTTAATAACAGGCCCTCCGTGGAAAATATTACGGTTAAACTGGACCCCCTGAGCAGGAAGTTTAATGTGTATGAGCTCACCAAAGACAGTGCACTCGCTATGGTACCTGCCTGTTGGGGTATCGCTTTTGAGAACGAACTGTATATCTATTATCAGGACATGCTGGTCCCTATAGAGAAAAACAATAATTCCTTTATGCTCTCCTCCTGGGTAACACCCGATAAAAGACAGAACAGAGCCAGGTTCTGGCGATGGATACTTGAAAAAGCAGGTCCGGAAAACAACACCTTGCGCAACGATATTTTTGATAAAGTATACCGTAAAGGTATCAACGTTCCCGGTAGTGCAGCACTGGCCACCCGGCTGGACCCTGACAATGGGCTGCCCGGTTTTTAACTTTCATCTATTAACCTGATTCAGTATGAAACAGCTTCTTTTATTTATAATGCTCCTGACTGCCGCTGCTGTAGCAGAGGCACAGACCATCCCTCCCGGTAGCTGTGGGGTTATGTTCTACTATGACGGCGCCGGTAACCGCGTAAAAAGACAGTATATCTGCAATAATACCGCTCGTATGGCCGCAGCGCCATTGCCCGCCAGTGAAACAACCATTAAAACAGAGGCGATGTACCCCAATCCAACTACAGGCCCTGTTACCGTTATCTTCGCTGAGCCGCTCAAAGGAGCAAACATCACGCTGTTAAATATTTCCGGTAAAACAATACGTTATCTGGTGGAGGAATCTACCCGGCTTCAATTAGACCTGAGTGATCAGCCTGATGGTATTTACTTTATCCATGTTGTCAAAGACGGTAAACCTTATACCAGGAAGATAGTGAAGACTGGTACTGCCGGGGATCATACCTATTGACAGGCAACTGCATCAGGGATTAAAAAAAACGGTATAAACACGTTAAATGATAGTAACCGTACCGTAGGCGTAACAACGCTGGAAGCAGGTTCTTCGTTAAACACCAATATGTAGCGGTGTGTTGACAGAAAGTAAGGTGACACTTTATATCTGCAAATAAAAGTAGAAAAAGATGCCGGTGAGTTTTGACTTGCCGGCATCTTTTTCTATTTCGGTCATATGGTAAGGAATGCTGAAAGGATTACCGTTAATACAAAAAGGACCGATCAAAAGTGGAAAAATTTGGTACCTTACCGGGTGCTAACAGCAGCGCCACTTAAACCAGCCCGTTATGAAACGATTGTCTCTGATCTGTTCCCTGCTGATCGGTATGTTTACCTGTGCACCGGTTGTTTTCGCAGGTGACACAGCCTCTTACTATATTCAACAACTGGATAACCGCAATGGCCTTTCCAACAGCGCCGTTAACGCACTGTTGCTGGATTCGGACAAATTGCTGTGGGCGGCTACCTGGGACGGGCTGAATATGTACGATGGTTCCTCTTTCCATGTGTTTAACTATAGTAAAGACAATCCGCAGCATAGTATTGGTAATAATGTTGTACTGCAGGCGACAGAAGACGGCCAGCGGCGTATCTGGATGAGTACGATTGAAGGGGTATCCCGGTATGATAAACAAAGTGGGAAATTCTATAATTATTTTTACAGCCGGCAACAACGCAGCCGTATCAGCGAACAGGAGTACCGGTTACTGACGGATACCACCGGGCAACTGTACTGCCTGAGCCGGCAGGAAGGGCTCGCCCGTTACAATGCCGCTGCCGATTCATTTGTGGCATGCCCGCTGCCGGGTGGTAATAACCGTATCAGCAAGGCCGTATTCGACGGCGCCAATCACCTGTGGGTACTCCGTGGTGACGGTACCCTGGAAATATACGCCGACTGGCAGGCGCAATGGCCGTTGCTGCAACGTTACAGGGATGTACAGGCACTGTTTGCCGTCAACGGCAGGATCTTTTTCACCACAACAGCCCGTGAGTTAATGGCGGTATCGCCGGGCACGCACCAGGCCCAGTTGCAGGTGATACTACCGCACCCGGTCAATGCGATGACCGTCTATCATCAGCATTACCTGCTGGCCTGGACGACCCAGGGCTTTGGGGAATATGACGCACAGTTCCGCCCGGCCCACCTGTTTTCCGAAGCGGCGCGGGAACTGCAGGACATGAAAATCATTTCCTGGGCTACCGGTAATGAAGAGGTGCTGTGGTGCGGAACGGATGGCAACGGTATCATTAAAATATACCCGCAAATAAAATATTTCGGCACCGTCAACCGGAACAGCGGCGCCGCTTTTAACAAGCCTATACGCGCTTTCTGCGCCAATGGCGACGATCTCTGGGTGGGTACCAAAGGCAATGGTATTATCTGTTTGCCCAACTTCAGCCGGCAGGCCGTTGGTACGCATCAGCGACTGTTCTCAGCAGAACTGGACAATAATTCCGTTTTTGCGCTTTGCCAGGGAATGGACAGCATGATATTTATTGGTACCGATGGTAAGGGCCTCGCTATTTATGACCAGCTGCATAAACGGTTCATTCATTGGCAGGAGGTAAACGGCAGCGGCAAATGGCCGGTGTTCGGCTCCGTATATGCCATCCTGCCGGATGCCGATAGTTCGCTGTGGCTCGGTACCAGCGGGTATGGGCTCATTCAGCTGCGCATCCGGCGCGAGGGCACTGCTGTAGCAGTAACGGCATTCCGGCAATATACCTTCAACGGCAGCGACAGCGGGCCAGCAAATGATATCATTTATTCGCTGGCTCCTGGTCCGCAACACTCACTGTGGGTAGGCTGCCGTTACGGAGGGCTTAACCTGTTCGACAAACGCAGGCAGACATTCCAGGTGTTTAAGGCCTTTAGTTATGACGGCGGCTTATCACATAATGATGTGCTGGCACTATACCGCGATACCCAACAACGGCTATGGATAGGTACCAGTTATGGATTGAACTGCATTGCCGAAGCAGACGTCAGCCAGGCAAGACCGGCATTTGTCCGGTACAATACCGGCAACGGACTGCCTAATAACACTATCCACGCCATTACGCAGGACAACAACGGAATGATCTGGGTAAGCACCAATAAAGGATTGGCGCGCATCAACCCTGCCACGGCCGGGATATCACACTTCCAGGAAGCCGATGGCTTGCAGAGCAATGAGTTCAGCGATGGCGCCGTATGGAAAGACCCCGGCGGCCGCCTTTATTTTGGCGGTATTTATGGGTTCAATTATTTCACGCCGCGCATTACACAGGAACGCCGCGTATATCCTAACCTGCTGGTGTCCGGATTGCAACTGGCGGGCAAGGCCAGTGGGAATGGCTTACAGGTATTACAGCCGGCACAGTCCAATACAGCTGCCTATACGCTGAACAGGCGTGACAATTTTTTTGAATTGCAAGGCAAAGTTGTCAGTTTTCTGCATGCGGAAAAATGCGAATATGCCTGGCTGCTGGAAGGCTACGACAAAAGCTGGCAATACACCGGGGGCAATGGCAGGGTCGCCTATAGCAATGTACCTCCCGGCACGTATGTGCTGAAAGTAAAATGGAGTAACGGAGAAGGAGGGTGGACACCGCCCGGCGTATTACTAACCCTTACCGTGCAACAGTATTTCTGGCTCACCTGGCCCGCATTCTTGCTGTACCTGCTGGTACTGGGCGGCGCCGGCACTGCCTTCTGGCTGTACCGGAAAAATAAACTGCAAATGAAACACCAGCTGGAGATGGAACACCTGTTGCGGAAAAAAGAAGAAGAGGTACACGAAGAACAACTCCGCTTTTTTACCAACATTGCCCACGAACTGCAAACACCGCTCACACTCATTGTAGGCGCGGCAGAACGTAGCCGCGAACAACCCGGGAATACCTATCACCAGGCCCTGGTACACCAGCATGCTTCCCGGCTTACCTATCTTGTACAACAGCTCCTGGAATTCCGCAGGGCGGAAGCTGGCTTTCTGAAAAACAGTTATTCCCCGCTGAATATTTCTGCGTTGCTGGAAAATATTGCGGCTTTGTTTAAACCCATGTGCCAGCAAAAGGCGCTGCGTTTTGAAACCCATATTGCGCCCGACATGATAGCGCCTATGGACAAAGATAAACTGGAAAAGATCCTGTTCAACCTGCTGAGCAATGCCTGTAAATATACCAGCCGGGATGAAACCATCTTGCTTCGTGCTGAAGAGACGATACATGGCCTTGATATATACATATATAATTCCGGCAGCCATATACCTGCTGAGCAACTGGATAATTTGTTTACCCGTTTTTTCAGTACGGCCACCGCCACACACGGAGCATTTGGAACCGGCATTGGCCTGGCTTTTACGCAGCAGCTGGTGCAGCTGCTCGATGGCAGCATCCGTGCAGTGAATGAAAACAATGGCGTGGCTTTTTACGTGCGCCTCCCGCTTTCGGTAACAGATACCACTTCTCCGCAGCAACAGGAGGCTCCCGCTGACCCGGTTCCTTCGGGTTTGATGCAATCCATGACTGCTGACTTGTCGCTGCAGGCGGCGCCGCTGATCGATCCCAACAAACTGTCCCGTATTCAGGAAGTACAGGAAACGGGGAAAAAAAGCGTTCTGCTGGTGGAAGACGAATATGCTATCCGCCAGTTGTTAAAGGACCTGCTGGCCGGTCAATATATTATATATGAAGCCGGTAATGGCCACGAAGCGCTGGAATTGATGCGGCAAACACTGCCCGATCTGATCATCAGCGATATCATGATGCCCGATATGAATGGCCTGGAATTGTGCAACAAAGTAAAGAATGCAGCCAGTACCTGTCATATTCCTTTTATTATCTTGTCGGCCAGAGGGACTATTGACCAGCAAACGGAAGGATATGAGGCGGGCGCCGATGCCTATCTTCCTAAACCCTTTCATGCAACACATTTACAGGTAAGGGTTCGTAAACTGCTGGAATACCGCCAACGGCTGCACGACATTTTCAAAAGAGATCAACCACTCGGGCAACTCGAAGAAGCCGGTATGCCGGACACCGACAAACAGTTCCTGCAGGAGCTGGTACGGGTGATAGAAGAAAGGATAGACGAAGAAGGTCTCAATGCCGAGGCACTCGAAAAGCACCTGCTCCTCAGCAAAATGCAATTGTACCGGAAACTCAAAACACTGACCAATATGACACCGGCGGAATTTATCCGTTATATCCGGTTAAAACAGGCAGCCCAACTCCTCATTAAAACCCAGCTTACAGTGTCGGAAATTTTTTATAAAACAGGGTTTAATAACCAGTCCTATTTTTTCCGCGAGTTCAAAAAAATGTACCACTGTTCTCCCAACGAATATCGTGAACAACAAACTGCCGTATAGGAGGGTGTACTTGATAAGTATAATTTAATATATTGATTGTCAATTGTTTTTGCCGGTGTTGTGAAGCTATTGTACACCTTTTTGCAACTATAGTACAGTCCCTTCCTGTTGCTTACTCCTATCTTTAGCACATCAACATCAATCAAAAAAAGAATCCGACGTATGAAAAAACAGGATCAGTACGACCTGTAAATTCCATTCAAATCCAACATTAAATACTTTTTTAAAACGGGTCCTTCCTGAAAGAGAAGGCCATTAAATTCTTACGAATGAAAAACTGGATACAACTCATGTCAGTTGTGATACTGCTGCTATTGGGCGGGGCAACCTATGCCCAGGTCAAAGTAAGTGGCCGTGTCACCGATGAACAGGGGGGCGCCCTTCCCGGCGTTACCATCACACAGCCCAATACTAAAAATGGGACAGTCTCCGGGGTGGATGGCAGTTTCACGATCAGCATCACGGGCAGCGCTCCTGTCCCGCTGCAATTTTCCTTTATGGGATTTCTGACCAAAACGGTACAATATTCCGGCAGCGGCGCTCTTCAGGTGGTCCTGCAAAAAGATGAAGTGGCCCTGAAAGACGTGGTCGTGATCGGTTACGGCACCCAACGCAGAAGCCAGGTGACAGGGGCCATCTCTTCTATAGATGGAAAAAACCTGGCTAAAACACAGGCGGTAGATCTTAGTACTGCCTTGCAGGGACAGGCTTCCGGTGTTTCGGTGACTTCCCCTACCGGTGCGCCCGGAACAGAAGCGGTAGTGCGCATCCGGGGTATAGGCTCCCTCAGCCAGAGCAGCAACCCGCTGTATATTATTGATGGCGTGCCGATGAACAGTGGGTTGAATACCATTTCACCCAACGATATTGCCTCTATTGAAGTACTGAAGGATGCCGCCGCCGCCGCTATTTATGGTTCCCGTGCCGCCAACGGCGTAATCCTTGTCACCACTAAAACAGGGCAGGCCGGCAAAAATGAAATTAATCTCGATGTCGCCTATGGCATTGCCAGGGCGAGCGGATTGCCACGCATGCTCAGTACCAGTCAGTTTATAGAACTGCAAAACGAAGCTTTTGCCAACGATGGATCTGCTACCCGTAACCAGGACGATCCTTCAAAACTGCCTAATACCAACTGGCTGGACGCTGTTTTCCGCCAGGCGCTCACACAACGCTACAACCTGGCCTTTTCCGGCGGTTCGGAGAAAACCCGTTATTACCTGGCAGGGAATGTGGTCAACCAGGATGGTACCATCGTCAACTCTAATTTTAAACGGTATGGCCTCCGCTCTAATGTGAGCAGCGAGGTGAAAAGCTGGCTACGGGTAGGAGAGAACCTGAACCTTACCTACGACCGTACCCAGGAAATAGGCGCCTCCGGCGATGGCGCCCGCCCCGGCAGCCTGCCTGGCGTGGTACGCTATGCATTGATCAGGCCCAATGCGCTGCCGCTTTACGATGATAAAACCGGTTTCTATTCCGATCTGCCGCCGGCGAGCCTTTATAAAAACCCACTCTTATACGGTGATGGGAAAAATCCGCTGGCTATTGCCGACTACCGTAGCCGCACCATGAGCAAATACCGCCTGCTGGGCAATGTATTTGCCGAAGCGCGCTTCCTGAACGATTTTAAACTGCGTACCGATTTGGGCACCGATTTCTATATTGCCGAACAACAGCAATACAGCGGGCAGATACCCGGAGACCGTACATTGATGCAGGATAAAGACAAAGGATTGGATAAATACCGTAACCGGTATACGACCTATAACTGGACCAACGTACTGAGTTACAATCACCTGTTCAATAAAAAACATAATGTCGGTGTAACACTGGGCTCGGAATATATTGCGGCTAAAACAGATTATCTCTCCGCTTCCCGCAACGGTTACGATAACCGTGCCGATGGCACTCCCAGCCTGCGCTACCTGGACTATGGGTCCGGTCAGCAGTTTAACAGCGGCAACCTGGAAGAATGGGCGCTGATGTCTTACTTCGGCAGGGTCACCTATGCGTACGACAACAAATACATGTTAAACGTCAACATGAGGGCCGACGCCTCTTCCCGTTTCGGGGCGGATAACCGCTGGGGTTATTTCCCATCTTTCTCTGCCGGATGGAACATCGCCCATGAGAACTTCATGAAAGACCTGACCTGGCTGAACGACCTCAAAATTCGCGGTGGCTGGGGACAGCTGGGCAACCAGGACATCGGCCTTTACCCCTTTGCGACTATCTATACCACCACCAATAATATTTTACAGGTAATCAGCCGCGGCAACCCCGATGTGAAATGGGAAACCACTACCCAGTCAAACATAGGCGTAGACGCAGGTTTCCTGAACGGCGCGCTGACGCTCAGCGTAGATTATTTCAATAAACAATCTTCCGGTATCCTCATACAACTGCCTTCTTCCTATACCAACGGCGATGCCGCGCCACCTTATGTCAACGGCGCCAAAATGAGTAATAAAGGCGTGGAGATTACCGCCGGCTACAAACAAGCCATACAAAAAGACCTTTCTTTTAATATAGCCGCCAACGTTACTACCCTGCGCAATAAGGTGGTGTCGTTATATAAAGGTCGCGAACAGATCTTTTCTGCCGGCTCCGGCCGCGTGATCCTGCGGGAGGGAGAACCGATCAGCTCCTTCTATGGTTACAAAACAAATGGTCTGTTCCAGAACGAGCAGGATGTCGCCAATTATAAAAACAACAAGGGAGAACTATATCAGCCCAATGCCAAACCCGGCGACATCCGTTTTGTGGACTATAATAACGACGGCAAAATTGATGATGCAGACCGTACTATTATCGGTAATCCCAATCCGAAATTGCTGTACAGCCTGAATGCCGGTATCAATTATAAACAATTTGACCTCACCCTGTTTTTTAATGGCGTGCAGGGCAACCAGATCTATAATGAGGCCGATAACATCATCAACAGCTTTGACGGAAGAGGATTTAACAACAAAGAAGATTTTTATAAAGAACGCTGGCATGGAGAAGGCACCAGCAATAAAACACCCAGAGCCACTTTCCTCGATCCCAATAACAATCGCCGTGCTTCAGACCGTTATGTGCAGAATGGCAGCTACCTGCGGCTTAAAAACGTAATGTTGGGCTATACCTTGTCACCTGCCTTGTTAAAACGTATGGGCTTTAGCAATGCACGTGTCTATGTGAGCGCCCAGAACCTGTTCACCATTACGAAATATGGCGGCATGGACCCCGAGCTGTATACCAACGATAACCTCGCCAATTACGGGGATATGGCAGTAGGGGTTGACATGGGTACTTACCCGCCTTCCCGCACCTATACTTTTGGATTGCAGTTCGGTTTCTAGGAATGCCATTTATTAAAAATCAACACACCATGAAAAAACTAATTTTAACTATAGCCGTTGCCGTTAGCATGGCGGGTTGCTCCAAACAACTGGAAAAGCTCCCGCAGGGAAAACTGACAGGAGGCAATGTTTTTACAGAAGCCAATGATTTTGTGATGGCTACTGACGCCGCTTATTTACCGCTTACCAACCGTTTTCGCGGAGACTGGGGCTGGGATGAAGGCAGCAGCATCCCCCGCGACTGGGTAGTTGGCGATCTGATGAGTGACGATGCGGTGAAAGGCGGCGGTAGTTTGGGCGACCAGGAAGATATGCGGCGGATGCAGACTTTCAGCATCTTCCCGGAGAATAATAATGTGCTGGGCATCTGGCGTTTCAACTACAAAGGCGTAGATGCCTGTAATACGCTGCTGGCGCAGGACGGCGCCGCAGTTCCTGGTCTTGACCCGGCATTGCTGAAACGTATGAAAGGCGAAGCCTATTTCCTGCGCGCGTTTTACTATTTCAGGCTGGTGCTCAACTTTGGTGATATTCCTTTGCTGGTGCCGGAGAAAAAGATGACGGATAATTCCGTTCGCACACCGGCAGCAAAGGTATACGAGCAGATAGAAAGCGATCTGGCACAGGCGATCAGTATGTTACCGGCCAGCTATGATGCCGATAACTACCAGCGTGCTACCACCGGCGCCGCACATGCGTTGCTCGCCAAAACCTACCTGTATCGGCAGCGCTGGCAGGATTGTTTAAATGAGATCGCCGAAGTGGAAAAAGGCAGCTATCTGTTGCTGGACCATTACGAAGATAATTTTAACGGTATAGGAGAGAAGGGAGGCGAGATCATTTTTGCGGCCCGCCATGATGCCGGCAAAACCCCTTCCCAGGGATCTGTGCTGAATGCCGTATTTGGGCCGCAGGGAAAAGGCTGGGGGTTTGAAATACCCACCAAAGACCTGGTGGATGCTTTCGAAAACGATGATCCGCGGAGGGCAGCCACCCTTTTTAAGGCAGGCGATAAATACCTCGATGGCTCCAGCTACGACCCGGCCTGGTCGCCGGTAACCGGTTTTAACGTGCGTAAGTTTATGAGTAATGTAAACCCCATCGATGATGGCGGTGTTGACTTTGCATATATCCGTTTAGCAGACGTGATACTGTGGAAAGCAGAGTGCCACGCTAACCTGGGCGCACTGCCGGAAGCACGCACCGACCTGGAAAGGGTGCGGTTACGGGCACGCAAGTACGCAGCTAATCCGGTCACCGCACTGCCACCTGTTACCACCAATGATAAAAATGCGCTCCTTTCCGCCATTCAACATGAAAGACGCGTAGAGCTGGCGATGGAAGGCCATCGCTATTACGACCTGGTGAGATGGGACCTTGCCAGGACCATCCTCGCCAAAGCAGCTGACGCCGACCCGCTGAAAGGATACAAGGACTATGGCAATGGCTGGCAATCTTTTAATAAGCTGTTGCCTATTCCTCAGCGGGAGGCTGATTTGCTGAAACTGTCTCAAAACACCGGCTATTGACCGGCTTTAATGAACACGGAAACCTGTTTGTTGTCCGCCGGCGGTTGAATACCTTCTTCTCCGCCGCGGGCAGCAGACCATTCTCTTAAGCGCATCAACATGAAAAAAGTGACTGTCAACCGCTTTGCCGGAAACCCATTGCTAACACCGGCGGATGTAAAACCCAGCAGGCCCGGGCTGGAAGTAGCCTGCCTGCTGAATCCTGGCGTATTTGAATTCGACAATAAAATATGGCTGATCATCCGCGTAGCAGAACGGCCACAACAACAGACGGACATCATCTCATTCCCGGTATTGCAAAATGGCGGGATAGAAATTATTGAGATCCTGAGAACTGACCCGCACCTGGACGCGAAAGATCCGCGGGTGCTCTGTTATAAAGGAGATGATTATCTCACCACCCTTTCCCATTTGCGGCTGTTTTGCAGTGAAGACGGAATTCACTTTCACGAACCGGAGGGTTATCCGCAGCTGCATGGTGAAGGACCACTGGAAGCCTTTGGTATAGAAGATTGCCGGGTAACAAAACTGGAAGACGTTTATTATCTCACCTACACGGCCGTTTCATCAAACGGTGTAGGAGTGGGCATGCGCACTACGCGAGATTGGAAGACCTTCTCCAGCCCAAGCATGATCATACCACCGCACAACAAGGACTGTACCCTGTTCGATGAAAAAATAAACGGTATGTACTATGCGCTGCATCGTCCCAGCAGTGTAGATCTTGGCGGCAACTACATCTGGCTGGCACAGTCGCCGGATGGTGAGCACTGGGGAAAGCACCAATGCCTGGTACGCACCTGCGCCGGCTCCTGGGACAGCGCAAGGGTAGGCGCCGGTGCAGCACCTATTAAAACCGCAGCAGGGTGGCTGGAAATATATCACGGCGCCAATGCCGCGCACCAATACGGACTGGGCGCCGTTTTACTGGACCTCAACGATCCTTCCAAAGTGCTGGCACGGAGTGTTGACCCCATTATGATGCCGGAAGCCCCTTACGAACTGACCGGTTTTTTCGGCCAGGTAGTTTTTACCAACGGGCATATTGTAAGAGGGGATGAACTCATCCTTTATTATGGCGCTGCCGATGAAGTAGTGTGTGCCGCCCGGTTTTCTATCGGGGAAATACTTTCATCCTTAAAAAGTTGACATTTATGTTCAGGAACCTTTCCACAGAAATAAAGCATTTTAATCAGCAACCACACGACTTCCGTATCCTGGTGCTTACCAATATGATCTACGCCCTGGTACTGCCGGTGATCGATATTTTTGTAGCCGCTTATGTGATGCGTAACTCCAACGACCCTACGAAAGTGGTGATCTATCAGCTGACTATTTACACCGGCATACCGCTGACTTTTTTACTGAATGGTTTTTTGCTGAACCGTTTCAGTATTAAAGTATTGTATTCCGCTGGGATGCTGTTGAGCGGTGTGTCTATGATCGTGATGATGTCGCTGAAAACACTGGACCTTACCGGTATTGGAATCGCCGGCATCATTATGGGCATGTCGTTTGGTTTTTACTGGGCCAACCGCGACTACCTGGCGCTATCGATCACCAGTGACCAAAACCGTAATTATTATTATGGCCTGGAAACATTTTTCTATACGATTATCGCTGTCATAGTACCAGTCTGTATTGGCTGGTTTATTGAAGCCGGTGGCGATATCAATGTGAACAACGCTTACCGAATTATTACCGGGCTGGTATTTGTGATCACCATTTTTGCTTCTGTGGTCTGTTTCAGAGGACGCTTCCGGAATCCGGATGAAAAAACATTCCTGTACCTGCGTTTCCATCCGTACTGGCGCAAGCTGTTGATGCTGGCCTCTTTAAAGGGATTGGCACAAGGATACCTGGTAACGGCGCCGGCTATGCTGATCATGTTGCTGCTGGGAAAAGAAGGGGCATTGGGTACGGCGCAATCGGTGGGCGCCATCATAGCGGCTGTGTTGATGTATATTATCGGCAGGGCCGCTAAACCGGAACACCGCATCACTATTTTTGCGTGCGGACTTATCTGCTTTGCATTGGCGGCTGTTTTGAACGGCGTTTTATACAATGCCACCGGCGTGGTGATTTTTATGCTGTTCCTGTTGCTGGCAAAACCATTGCTGGACATGGCCTATTTCCCGATTCAATTCAGCGTCATTGACATTCTTTCCAAAAAAGAAAAACGCAATGAATACGCGTATATTCTCAATCACGAAGTAGGCCTCTATGCAGGCCGCTTTCTGGGCGCGGGTACTTTTATTTTCCTGGCCTATTATTTTTCCACGGAAGTGGCGCTGCGTTACGCTATCATCATCATTGCCGTTTTACAACTGCTTTCTATTGCAGTAGGTAAACGTATTGTTAAAGAAGGGAAAGCACTGATAAAAGAAATATCTGAAAAAACCACTGCGGTGGTATAAATTGTTTATAGCATGGTAAAATTAAGAACAACAGCCATGGTGCTCGGTTTGCTGTGGGGGGCCTGTAAAACATCTCCGCCGCCGCCTGTGGCACAGCAGCACTTGCCACGACTGGACGCTATGGCCGACGTGCCGCAGCCGCTGCAGATAATAGACTGGTACGCACTGGCCCGGCAGTTTGACAGCACCGCTTATGACTTTAGCAGCACCGGTCCGCATTGGCCGCTGGTTTGGTGGGATAGCAGCCGGCATAATTTTGATCAGCCCGTGGTAGGCCTGTATACCGCGATGGACGACCAACGGCAAGGCCCCGCGCATAACAAGGGGATCTTTCATGAAGCGCTGGCCACCATGGGCGCCACATTGGGAGCTACCCTGGTAGGGGTGGACAAAAGCAACCAGCAAGGCCTTAACTATGTAGGCATGCTGAAAAATTATTTCAACCGGGAAACAGGCTGGGATATTATGATGAACAATACCTGTCCGGAAGTGGCCCAGCTGGGCGGCGGCTACGGGCGTGACTGGTGGTACGACGTGTATCCCAATGTGCTCTTTTATGGTATCTATCATCATTATCCCCATATGCCGGATTTGGACATGCTGGCCCGGCGCATTGCGGAAAAATTCTGCGCGGCAGACTCGGTACTGAATGGCAACTACGATCATACCTTTTTTGATTATGCGCAGCTGCAACCAAAAGAAAACTGGATCTGTAAACAGCAGGATGCCGCTGCCGGTCATGCCTATGTATTGTATGCCGCCTACAAAAAGTTTGGTGATCCGCGATACCTGGATCATGCTGTAAAAGCGCTGCAAGCCCTGGAACAGCAACCGCATAACACCAACTACGAAGTGCTGATGCCTTTCGGCGCCTATATGGCAGCAAGACTGAATGCCGAGCAAGGCAAACAATTCGATGTGCGGAAATTTATGGAATGGACGTTTAACGGCGATCCCGAATGCCGCAAGGGCTGGGGAGTACTGGCGGGCAACTGGAACGGCATGGATATATCCGGTATCGTGGGCAGCACAACAGACAGAGGCGGATATGGTTTTCTCATGAATACTTTTGACGCCGCCTGGCCGCTGGTAGCCATGGTACGCTACGATCCTTCCTATGCCGCTGTTGTAGGTAAATGGATGCTGAATGCCGGTAATGCCGCCCGTTTCTTTTACACCCAATATATGCCGGACGATCATGAAACAATCCCGGAGAAGGCCGCCATCACCAAAGGGGTAATTGGCTACGAAGGGATTATCCATACATCTTCCTACCCGCAGTACGCACACCTGAAAGCGCCGGTAGCGCAGGGCGACGGGCCGCAATGGGCCAAAGGGAACCCAGACGTATCACAGTTCAGCGTATACGGCAGCGGACACGCCGGTATCTTCGGCAGTATTATCCGCACGACTACTGTTCCCGGTATATTACAACTGAATTTGCTGGCTACGGATTTTTTCAGGGACAAGGCGTATCCTTCCTGGCTGTACTACAATCCCTACACGGAAGAAAAAACAGTGACAGTCAATGTGGGCGATCAGCCGGTGGATATTTACAACACCATTACCCGGCAGTTTATTGCGCGTAAGGTAAAACAATCGTACGACCTCGTTTTGCCGGCGCATAGCCCGGCAGTACTGGTACTGACGCCCGCCGGCGGAAAAGTGACGAAAAAGGAGAACAGGGTGTTGGTAGACGGAGTGACGGTGAGTTATTGAGTTTTGGCCATAGGCAGATAAAGAAAGGTGTCTCTGATATGAGGGAGGCACCTTTCTTATTTTCAGGCATGTGTATGATCATTTTAAACCTTGTATTTTCTTTTTACTATTTTCGTCTTGTTATGACTAACATCAACTCCTGGGTCCATGAGCATATATGACGAAAAAGATTTATTCAGGAGGATGGCCAACGGAGAGGATGCGGCCTTCAGGGAGCTGTTTCACGAATACAATGCCAGGCTCCTGCCATTTATTTACAAGATCTGCAAATCCGAAGTAATAGCGGAAGAAATGGTACAGGAAGTTTTCCTCCGTGTTTGGGTGAACCGGGAGGAACTGGCCTATATGGAGCGTCCGGCCTCCTGGATTTTCAGGGTGGCTTCCAATTTATCAGTTTCCTATCTGCGCAGCCTGCAGGGGAAGGAAAGACAATTGCTGAGCATCGAAAATATCACTGAACCAGTTGCTGACAACGTACTGGAAGAATTGACTACCCGTGAATTGCAGGTGCTGATTGAGCGTGCTGTAAGTCAGCTGCCACCAAAACGCCAGCAGATTTACCGGCTTAGCCGGCACGAAGGTCTTAGTCACAAGGAAATAGCCGAACAATTATCTCTCTCTCAGAATACAGTAAAAGACCAGCTGGTCATCTCCTTAAAATATATCAGGGAATATATTTATAAAGAATGGGGAGGCCTCATACCCGTATTGGTACTGATTGCTGCTATTTAAAAAAAAGTTGCCAACAGAACAGTCCTGTTATGCCTGCGCTGCGTCTTTTATAGAAAGAAGGCATGCAATGCCCTGCGATCACTACTTAAATTTTAAGGATTGGATAAGGAAAGGATGCAATATTTACTGGGGCAATATCTGCATAACGGGCTGTCCCGCGATGAGCGTATAGCCTTGTTTGAAGCGCTGGAACAGCGGGATGCTGCTGAATGGGAACAGGCATTGCAGGAAATGATGGAAAACGGCCCCGGGGACCCGCTTTACCGGGAAGATGCCTGGGAACATGTGATACAGGCAATATTGAAAACAACGCCCCGTAATATTCACAGCACTGGCAAAAAGAGGGGGCGGCTGGTTTTGTTACGGCGTGTAGCCGCGGCAGCAGCTGTACTGTTGCTGGTACTCAGTGCCGGTATCTGGTTCTGGAGAGGCCATCATGCCCTGACGCCGACGCCCGTCATTGGCGGAAATACGCTGTCAGCGGATGTGCAGCCCGGTGGCAACAGGGCCATACTTACGCTATCGGACGGTGCTGAAATAATACTGGATAGCGCTCACAGCGGGCTTTTGGCACAACAGGGCAATGTGAAGATCATGAAAGGAAATAATGCGCAGTTGACCTATCAGTACAACGGTATACCCGCCAACGTTAGTTACAATACACTCTCTACTCCCCGCGGCGGGCGCTACGAAGTGGTATTGCCGGATGGTACCAGGGTATGGCTAAATGCTGCCAGTTCATTGAGGTATCCTACTGCATTTACAGGTAACCAGCGTGTGGTGGAACTTTCGGGAGAAGGATATTTTGAAGTTAGTGAAAACCCGGGCAAACCTTTCCTGGTGAAGGGCGGAAATTTTGAGATAACGGTACTGGGAACGCATTTTAATGTTATGGCGTATATCGATGAAGAAGAAGCACGTACTACCCTGTTGGAAGGTGCGGTGAAAGTAGGTGCAGCATCCGCGGCCGTATTGCTTAAACCGGGACAGCAGGGCGTACTGAATGCCGACGGTAAAATAACGGTCATCGATGAGGCAGACCCGGAAGCTGCCATAGCGTGGAAGAACGGGTTCTTTCAGTTAAATAATGTAGAGATGTCTGTTGTGCTGCGCCAACTGGTTCGCTGGTACGATATAGATATTGTATATACGAAAAATATTCCCGACTGGCATATGACCGGTAAAATTGAAATGAATCTTACGCTTTTACAGGTGCTGCAGGTGCTTGAACAAAGCGGATTGAAATATCGCCTGGAAGGCAGAAAACTGATTGTCATGTAAGTGGCCTGGACAGCGACGGACGCCACAGCACAACCAAAAATCCGTGAATTGTAAAATGTAAATACCACCGTTAAACACTATTACCACGTTATGTATGAATGTTCGGTCAAAAAAAACCGGAAGTGTTGACAGCACCTCCGGCGAATGTCTGAGACCAACCTTGAATTAATATTTCCACTTATTAACTGACTACGGTCGTTCCCAAACAATGTAAAATTATGCATTTGATGGCTCTTTTAAAAGGCAGGATAAGACTATGCCTTTTAATCAACAAAATCGCGTTGATGATGAAACTTACGGCTTTTTTACTGGCGGCCTGTTTACAGGTAAGTGCTGCCGGTTATGCCCAAACGGTCACGCTCTCCGAAACCAACACTCCTCTCCGGACCGTTTTGAAGAAGATTGAAAAACAAACCGGGTACCATTTTGTATACCGGGAGGAATGGTTAAACCATGTTCCGCAGGTATCTGTCCGGATACAGGATGTGCCTTTGCAGCAGGCGCTGGACATGTGTTTCAGCAAGCAGCCCTTTAGTTGGATGATCATCGGGAAGACAGTGGCCTTGAAGCTGTTGCCGCCTGTATCACCGGAAAACAAAGAGGCTATACGAGCTACCATACATGGGAGGGTGACTGATGAAAAAGGTACGCCGCTGCCGGGAGTCAGTATAAGGCTGAAAGATGCAGGACTGGGTGTTATTTCAGATGCCGATGGAAACTATTCCCTGCAACTGCCTGGTAATACCGGTACGCTGATATTTACCAGTGTAGGCTTTACCACCCGCGAAGTAACCTGGTCAGGCCAGCCTGTGCTGGACGTAATACTGAAAATGCAAAGTACCGGCCTGGGCGAAGTGGTGGCAGTAGGCTATGGCAGCGTTACCAAACGTGATCTTACCGGATCTGTAGCCAGTATACGGGCCGATGAAATAGC
This sequence comes from Chitinophaga qingshengii, assembly GCF_014529935.1. Classification (GTDB taxonomy): domain Bacteria; phylum Bacteroidota; class Bacteroidia; order Chitinophagales; family Chitinophagaceae; genus Chitinophaga; species Chitinophaga qingshengii. The sequence continues at coordinate 331,870 of NZ_JACVFC010000001.1, read as the reverse complement.
ACAGTCGAAAGTAACCTCCATTCAGGAAGCGATACAGGGAAAGCTGGCCGGGGTACAGATATCCTCCGTTTCCGGTGAACCGGGGTCCGCTATGAACATCTCCATTCGTGGCGCCAATACCATCTACGGAGGGGCGAGTCCGTTATTCGTGATAGATGGTATTCCCTATGATGCTAATTCAAATGAAGTGGCTGGAGCCAGCATTGGCAACGGTACGGCCTCTAACCCGCTGGCAACCCTGAATCCGGCTGATATCGCCTCTGTTGATGTGCTCAAAGATGCTTCCGCTACCGCGATATATGGTTCCAGGGGCGCTAATGGCGTAGTCATTATCACCACCAAATCAGGAAAAGCCGGTCAGTCAAAAATAGATTACGACGGTAGTATGATGCTCTCCTCTGCAACCCGGAAACTGCCGGTACTGAGCGCTGACGAATACCTGGACTATCGCAGGATCGTATCTCCCAATACTATATTGTTCTATAAAGACACCAATAAAGACGGGTTGTATAATGACCAGGATGAACCGGTTGACCTTACCAAACTACCCAAACACGACTGGCAGCGGGAAATTTTGCGCACCGGGGTAACACAAACGCATAACCTGGGTGTGAGTGGTAAAAAGAATGGTACCTCTTTTGCCGGAGGGGTCGGCTATCTGGGCCAGTCGGCCATCATCAGCAATAACGATTACCACCGCTATAATGTACGGTTGAAACTGGACCATGAACACCAACAGCGCCTGAAACTGGGTCTCAATGTGAGCACCGCTTTCAGTGAATTGAATGGCGCTACCCAAAGCGGTGGTGGTGACGCATTGTTTAACGGCGTGGTACAAAACCTGGTCATATCCAAACCGGTAGAATTCTATGACCCGCTATGGGACAGGGCCGGACAATATATTTCGCCTGTAACCATGATCAATAACGCCGATAAGAATGTAACCGTATTGCAAACCAATATGAGCGGATACGTTAACTACAAATTGGCGGAAGGGCTGTCGCTGAACGTTTCCGGCGGCGGTATTCTTACCAGTTCCAAAGGGAAAGAATTTTATGGTAAACTGACCAGTTGGGGAGTAGGAGACAATGGCCTGGGCATTCTCCAGGAACAGCGTGCCTATTCTCTATTTAACACCAATCAGCTTACCTATGAAAAATGGTTCAGTAAAGATCATTATCTGAACGCGATGGTAGCTTTTGAAACCAGTAAATACAACTATGAGTTCTTTTCGCTGCAGAAATCAAATTTTGCTGATGAATCCACCGGTATCAACGACATCAGTAAAGGTACCAATGTGAAGGCATCCGGCTCATACAGGGATGTCAACAAACGGTTGTCGTACTTCGGACGTATTAATTATACGTTGCTTACCAAACACCTGTTCACCGCTACTTTCCGTGCCGACGGGTCTGATAAATTCGGCGCCGGCAAACGCTTCGGATATTTCCCGTCATTTGCCTACTCCTGGCTGTTGACGGAAGAATCTTTTATGAAAGCGCAAAAGATATTCAGCGATCTGAAGCTGCGGCTCAGCTACGGCCAAACGGGGAATGAGCGGATCACTTCCTACCGTTACCTGTCAGCGCTTGAAAATGCGTACTACGCCGGCGATCTGGGACTGGCGCCTGCATCGCGGGCTAATCCTGATCTGAAGTGGGAAACCACCATCCAGTATAATGCCGGGATTGATGTGGGTGTACTCAACAACCGCCTGGAATTTAGTGCAGATATATACAGTAAAAAAACGAAAGACATGCTGCTGCCGGCTTACGTACCTTCCCGTACCGGTTATATCCAGCAATGGCAGAACCTGGGACGGGTAGACAACAGCGGAATAGAAATAAGGATATCTTCCAAAAATATAGACCACCGCGATTTTCAATGGCAGACTGATTTTAACATCAGCAGCAACAGAAATGAAGTAAAGGATATCGGTAACATTGGTTTTATTCCGGTTACCATGGGAGGCGGCTGGATACAGGACGTAGGCCGGGTAACGGCGGGCCAGCCCATAGGCACCGCCTACGGTTATGTGTTCGACGGTGTATATCAGATCGGCGATTTCACCTGGCAGAATAATAATGACCCTGCCATACCACATGAAAAAAGAGAATATAAATTAAAGGACAAACAATTGCAGATAGCCGGTGTGAATGTACGGCCAGGATCTTTTAAGTTCAAAGACCTGAACAATGATGGTGTAATAGACCTGGATCACGACAGAACTACCATCAGCAGAAGCCAGCCGAAATTTTTCGGAGGTATCAATAATACTTTCCACTACCGGAATTTTGATTTTAATGTGTTCCTGGAAGGATCATATGGCGCCCAGGTATTCAACGAATCCCGTTACCAGCTGGAAGGCGGTGTAATGGAAACCTGGATGAACATTACGAAAGATTTCTTCGCCCATCGCTGGTCTACCGAAAATCCTACCAATGAACGAGGCGATTTCGGAGCGCTCAATAAAACGGCCATGCTGTCTTCCAGTTATTATGTAGAGGATGCTTCCTATCTGCGGCTCAAAAGTATATCTATCGGATACCGGATACCGGCTGCTATTACAGAAAAGAAGGGCATATCTGCCATGCGTGTTTATTTCACCGGCGCCAATCTTTTTACCTGGACAAAATACACAGGATATGATCCTGAGCTGAATTCAGGCAACCCTTTGCTGCCAGGCTTCGATCGTATTTCTTATCCGAGATCAAAATCTTTTACGTTAGGATTGAACGTTTCATTTTAATTGAAAATTGTCATGAGAATAGTTGTTAATATTTGTCTGTTATGCGTGGTGGTCCTTACCGGTGGTTGCAGGAAATACCTGGATACCAAACCTTACTCTTTCAATACGGTGGAGAATCTGTATAAGACCGCTGCTGACGCAGAATTGGGGCTTACAGGCTGTTACAGCATACTGAATACTAATTCCATACAGAATACCGGGTTTGGAGAAACATTTGCGGTGGCCATGCCTTTCATGCTGAGTGCTGGAACTGATGAACTGGTAGCGCAGGACGGCTTCACGAATCCCAATTATGCACCATTTGGTACGGCGGATGTAAGCAGTCAGAATGAAACCATCCGTAATAACTGGTTCTTTCTTTTTGCCGGTATCAACAGGATAAACTACTTACTGGAACAGGTACCCGGGACACCTGTAAATGAGAACCGGAAAAAAGAAATCATAGGGGAAGGACATTTCCTGAGAGGACTGTTGTACATGTACCTCGCCATGGAATACGGCGGCGTACCGGTTTACCGGTCTTCTGTACAGGACCCGGGCGTACAACGGGCATCTTTACAGGAGGTGTATGAGTTGGTACTGGCCGATTTACAGGAAGCCTATCAGTCCTTACCTGCCAGAGCGGGAGTGCCGGGCAGGGCCAATAAATGGTCAGCCGCCGGTTATCTGGCAAAAGTATATGCTTATCTCGCTGCCTGCAAAAAAAATAATGTAGGAAAGGAGCTGAATTTTAAGCTGAATAGTTTTGATTGGGTGGATGCAGCTGAGATGTACAACAAACTATTGACGGTGACCACGGATATTACGGCCAATAGCGGGTATAAACTAACGGCCCGCTACGATTATCTTTTCCGGGAAACCACCAGGTCTGCACAAAATGAAGAAGGGCTGTTCACCGTCAAAGGTAGTACCAGTTCAGTAAATGGCAACTATAATCTCTGGCTCTTCTGGCAAATACCTATTGGCAGTAACATCGCCGGTGGGGGATACGGCTGGTTCCGGCCTACGGGGGAGCAGTTTTTCCGTTATCATGCCGCGGATGTCCGTCGTACGCACAACCTAACCTTATACCTGGACCCGATAGGGCAGACAGAAGTGGTGGAAGGAACAAAATATTTTGTGCCTTTACCGTGTACCAATCCCAAAAACGGGAACTATTGCGTGGGTAAATTCAGGTACCGCGACCCTGCCACCAAAGCCATTTCACAGGCCTGGTCGGATGGGGACTTCCTGTTGCTGCGTTATGCGGATATCCTGCTACTGCGCGCAGAAGCACTTTATTATGCCGGCGATGAAACAGGCGCCCGCCAACTGTTGAATGAGGTTCGCACCAGGGCTGCCGCTACGCCGGCAGATACCGCCCTGCTTACCACGGCTTACTTTAATGCCGATTTTATGACCGAGTTGCTGGAAGAACGGTCCAGGGAATTATGTTTTGAGAGCTGGAGAAGAATTGACCTGATCCGGTTCGGTAAACTGGGAACGGCATTGAACGGCTTGAGCAACGACAAGGGAAGCTGGAACACCATTGTGCCATTAATCAAAACCAACTGGAAACCCTATAAAATATGGTTCCCGATTCCTAAAACAGAAATAGAACTCAGTCCGCTTGAGCAAAATACAGGTTATTAATGCTATCACTAAAAAAACAGGGTATGAAGAAATTTTTTTTATCGCTGCTTTTTCCGGTAAGTATTACCGCGCTAATTTCTTGCAGCCGGTCGGCCGATTTGACGGCAAACCCGGAGCTGGTCAAAGGAGTAAAGACGGCCGGAACGGTGTCCGCTACCGGTTTGCCGGCATCGGTAAACCTATTGACAGATACCGGTTTTCAGAAAGGGTTTAATGTATTGCATCCCTCCACAGGGGCATTACAGGGGCCGCTGCAATACACCTCGTCGAATGGCAGCCCCGTATGGAATCTGGCACAATGGTACAGCGCAGCCAGCATCTACGCAGCAACGCCAACCATCCTGTCATCCGGTTCGTACCGGTACGCCAATAACTATAAGGCGGTAACCGTGGGGCCGGCTGTTTCGGCCGACAGAAGCCTGGTTTTTGCCATCAATGGCCAAAGTGAATTCAACAATACCTATAGAGGAGCAACAGATCCGTTCCCTGTACTGCTGGCAGATCTTAAAATTGCAGATCCTGACGGGTGGCTGGGAACGGCAACTCCGTTTATAGGAGCTATGTCGAGCGTACAGTTTGATATAGATGCCTTGTTGCAATATCACGCCAGAAACCAGCAGGCTGGTTATAATTCCGCTATTCATGCCATTCAGTTTAGCTGCACCTTCCTTATCCAAAACCTGCGGCAAGGTAACCCCGGTTACGGAAAATCAATGTACTTCCTCGTAATGCTGTACGACGACAGGTATCCATTACCTGGAAAATCAGTGTCGACAGACCTTTTTACCGGTAAACTGATCTATGATGTAGGACTAGCACCCTTCACCGGTTCAGGGTTAACGGCAGGGCAGTGGAAACATGTAGGCGGAGACTTGCTGCCATTGATCAAAGACGGTTTAAATGAAGCCTGGAACAGGGGACTACTTACTGAATCGCAGAATTATAACGACTATAAAATTTCTTTATTTACCATGGGATGGGAATGCCCTGGATTGAACATAGGTACGATGCAGGTAAAGAACCTGAGCCTGATCGCCAACTAATATGACCATGAATTTTATAAAGAAGATCATTATCCCGGTGGCAGGCTTCCTGGTATGGAATGCCTGCACCGGTGTGAAACCAGCCATTGTTGTTAAAAATAATGGTCCGGCAGCTACCGCTGCCATTCCCTTGATGGGAGACACCGCTTTCAGTGACGGGATTATTCTGAGAGGCAGCAACTCCGCCGCACCGGCTGTTGCAGATACTATCAAACCTTTTGATGAAGCGATGGAAGTGCCGCGCTGGATGCTGGCGGAATGGGGTAGCAGGCATCTGCTTAATCGTGTGCAGCCACAGCGGGCGGCCAATAAGGTGATCTACGCCAATGATGGTAAGAAGATGGTTTTTGAGCGTACCGCCAAAGGAACACGCATAGATATGGAGATTTTTACATCCGCTGAATTTAAGGAAGCCCGTAAGGATGGAGAGGACTGGCCCCATCTGCTCCTGGAGCAATCGTTTCCGCACCCGTTGAGAATGGATAGTATGAGTGCGCTGTGGTTAAAAATGGATACCCGGTTAATGTATTGCATGAATAAAATGAAGCCGGCGACTTACCGGAAAAAATTGCATACCGCGCAATTCTCCCTCTACCTGGCCATCAATAATCGTAACCGCCATTCGGCCGGTTATGGTGATTTCGTGTGGTTTGGCGTTCCGTTGTATGATTACCGTTATAATGATATCAAACGGTACGAAGCCCGTGATAAAGGGAAAGCGGATGCCACCGGTAAATTCATCTACAGCCTGGCAGGAAGGGAAGTATATACCGGCAGTTTTCATGACGGGAAGTGGCGGCATATATCGAAAGACCTGTATCCTGCAATCAGGAGGGCTTTTGAAACAGCTAAACGTAACGGGTACCTGAAGTCTTCTTCCTGGGATGATATGTATATCACGGGCATGAATATAGGATGGGAGGTACCCGGTACCTTTGATGCAGGGCTTCAGTTGGAAGGATTGTCACTCACGGCTGTAGTGGCGCCGGTAGTAGTGAAGGTAAAAAGAAACGGCATCCCTGGAAAAGATTGTGATTTTGCCGGCAACAGAGGGATAGAGGATGCGATAGAAAGTATCCGTGATGCTTCTGCAACAAAGCCCTATGTGATAGAAGCAGGCCCGGGAACTTATGAAGCACTGCGCCCGGCAGATTTTAACAGTGCAGGTAGTGGCCCGGGAAACTATGCATTTATCAGGGGAAAGGATTACGTGTCGTTAAGGGGAACAGATAGGGAAGCAGTGGTGATTCGCGGGGAATTACCGGATAAACTGGGCGCTTCTTTTTCCTATGAAAGTTATCAGACGATTTATTGGCACGCCCGCTCTGGTAGTATGGAGCATATAACGGTTACTGCAAAAAATATCCGGTATCCGGTACATATTGATGGCGGAGCTACCGGAATGGCAGGAGCTTATACTTATCTCGGCCATGTAAACCTGGTGCATGATGGCAATACCGGCGATGCTGCCCGTTGGCGTAGCTGGCATCCGCTGGGCCTCGGCATGTCAGAGGGCCAGGTGCTGGAAGTTGTGTCATCCGTGTTCCGGTCGCCTTCCTGGCCGCTATATATGCATACTAACGCCGATTTTAGGCGACCTTGTAAGTTCATATGCAGACATAGCCGTTTTGAAGGAACAGGCCAGGGGAAATTATTGGCTTGTTTCCAGAGTCTGGGCAGCCATCGCAAAGATGAAATAGTGTTGGACAGCTGTACCTGGAACGCCGGTTATGTGATACAGTCGGACGATGTACCTTATTTATCCTCCCGGGGCACAGGCCGGTATTACAACCATTGTGACCTGAAAATATCAGGAAGGGGTAACAGCCCCCTGCTCTGGAATCCGGCCTTTGGAGGCCAGGTGCTTAAAATAACCGCCGCTTCCACCGTTCAGCTGGACACGCTGAGCAGCGCATATCCCCTGATCATGAAAGGCTCCGTTCCCCCGGCATCACATGGTGTGGAACATTTCGTTGGAGGATATGCCTATAGAAAAGGCCAGGGCGAAGTGAAAGCATATGCAAGAGGATGTGTGGATATTGCTGATACCCCCGATATACAACAAGGATACGGCCGCGCATTGGGCAACCGCCTGGGTGATTGCAGCTGTAACACAAAAATACTGGGAGTCATAGTGGATGGTACTCGGTATGATATTGTTTTTAATAAAAACTATGCGGGGGGAAAGACAGGTCCTCCGGCGTTTTCCAATGAACAGGTAATTAATGAAATCCGCCGCGTATTGGGCCGGTCCGCCACCGTTTCGTTATATACGGTGGGTAACGACTACTACCCGGATTTAAGTGACTGTGTAAGCAGGGAAACGGCGGGAGAAACGATTCCCAAAGGAGCGGCGGTGCAAAAGAATAGCGCAGAACGATTGATAAAAGCGCCGGCAGGCGCACAAAGTATCTACGGTGTAGCGTTGGATGATATGTTGCCGGAAGAAGCAGGACGTGTACTAATCCGCGGGTACTTATCTACCGATCCCGGCCAGTGTTTTTATGTATTGCTGGAGAAGCCGGCTGCAGTGAAGAAAGGAAGCCGGCTAACGGTAGGCGCTGCTGCGGGATACCTGGCAATCTCTTCTAAGGACGGACTGTTCCCGGCTATTGAAAATAATGTGGTAGGAATTAATACGCCATGATCTTTTTAATGTGTGTGTGATTTAATTAATTGTTGCTTGATAATCTCCTGCCTTCACATACAACAAACGGCTTGTAAGAATTGTCTTACAAGCCGTTTGTCCTTGTATAAGGAACGTACTTACTTCACCATCTTACACGTCATACTCCACAACGCTGTGCCTACCACGCCTACATAAAACCCCCTTACCACATCCTGTACCTGGAACTGCAGTCGGTTAATACCCTTGTGTAAATTGATGTTTTGCGCAAACACCCGTCTGCCTGTGAGGTCTACTATTTCAAAAAGCGCTTTTCCTTCATAGGGTGTTAATACGGTCGCCAGCACGGTATTACTGCCCAGAAACAGGGAAACCAGGCTGCTGTTCTTCGGTTTGGACGGCGCGGCTTCTACCTGCAGGGTACCCTGGTGGTATTGAAAAATATAATTGCGGGCGGCGCCACCGGAGGCGGTGATGGGGTATTGTCCTGGCACAGACCACTGCGTAGCGGTGGAGCTGAGGTCAGGGTGACGGGTAATGACGGTCGTATCGTCATTATACATAAATCCGGTATAACGTGCCGTAAAAAACGGGTTGGCACGGCCATAGATTTTACTGGTGTCTTCGGGTGTAATGCTGATTACTGCGGGGCTTACTACCAGTGGTCGCAGTGTGCTGTCTGCCGACGGATAATTGTTCAGGTCCCATTGGGTAGCCACCAGGGTGTCTGTACCGGCGCCGAGTATTTTTACTTTCCACTGTCCGCCGGCGGTGCTGTCCTGGTATACTTTGGCTACAGCGGCATTCCGGTTGGAGAAACTTACCGGCAGCAGTTTGTTGCTGCTGGTGGCATTCAATATAAAATCGGTATCTCCATATGTTTTTACGCCGACGGAATCCATTTGTAATGTTCCGGGTGTGATGATCTTATAAGCATTTACGCTGTCTGTTAAGGGAATAAAATATACTTTATTACCCTTCCAGGTGCCCATCACCGTATCGCGGTGTAATACCTGGTAACTGGCCGCGGAGTCGGCACTCCACATTGCCAGTATGTTGGTGCTGTCTTCCTTTTTCCGGAATGCCAGCGCCCATACCTGGGTATTGGCGGCGGAGATACGTTTCAGGAAACGCGGTTCAGCGCCCAGGTAGCCGGTCATTTCCTTGTAACTGTTATAAGCCGGTTTAGGGCTGAAATCCCACTTCAGCAAACCAAAATTACCTTCTTTATCGGCAGGTTGGCCATTATCACTGTGCAGGTCATACCAGAATATTTTTTCTACACCTAAGGAGAGGTAACTCAGGTATACCCGTTGTAGCAGATTGGCCTGTTCATTTACGGAATAGCCGCCCGTCAGCGCAGCGGTACCCATCAGAATACCACCTTTCCAATCACCATAGGTAAACAACGACATCGCTTCTCCTACATTCACATTACTGCTGTTAAAACAGCGGACAATAGGATAATAGGTGTCTGTAGGCTGGAGATTCTTAGGACTGATGAAACGGTCTACCAGCACATTGCTCAACGCCGGCACGCCGCCTGCCAGCGCATCCGGTGTAACGGAGATATTGGTGGTGCTGGCAGGTATGCCTGGTTTGGTCCACGATGCTTCGAAGCCGATCCGGAAAAAGGGATAGTTATAGGACGCCGCGCCGGTACTGCTCCAGGTGCCATCCGGGTTCTGTACATTGGTGTAATAAAAAGGGAGTATGTTCACCGCCAGCATCAGGCCGCCCCTGATAACGTAATCGCGCAGCGGGTTGAGCATAGGCTGATCTGTAGCGGTAGACTCAGAGCCGAGTAACACCGGGAATTCAGCCGGGTCCAATGTGGCAAGATCTGAAAAGGGTATAGGCACCAACGTTATACCGGGTAGCCAGGAGCGCCAGGTTTCTACTTCATCGAGGTTGGTGATCCGGGGAGATACCGCTATGCCTACTTTAAATGTGGTGGTATCTTTTCCCAGCTTATTCAGGGCGTATTTGATGGCTTGTACGGCAAACAACGGCTGCTTCTGGATGGTAGACGCCACGAAGGAGCTGCCGCCGGATTCGGTGATCCAGATGGGCATATTGGCCTGGCCGTTTTGTTGCAGTACCGTATTAAAGTCGTTTCTTAAACGGGTGGTCCGGGCGCTGTTATCGATACCATAGCCATAGGGATGCACCGCTATCTTATCGAAATAACCTTTGGCGCCGGCGGCATACATACCACTGAGGTAATCGGCATTCCAGCCTGCCAGCCCGCCTACGATGACGGAGCAACTGGTATCAATGGCTTTTATCTCCTCGTAGGATGCTTTTAACAACGGAACATACTGAGCGGCATTAGGATTCGGTTTCCAGAAACCGCCGTCTTCTTCGTTCCATATCTCCCAGTATTTGGTATGGCTATGGTAACGGTTTACGACGGCTTGTACAAATGCCCGCCATTCGGGCAGATGGTTATACAATGGTACCATATCCGGACGGGGTTTGCTGATCTCCGTATCAAAACCCTGTAAGATGGGCAGCCACTGGATACCGTATTGCTGGAGTTTCAGCAAAAGGGAGTCGTACCGGGTAAATTCATACTGACCGGCGACTGCACATACGCGGGAAAACTGGATATCTACCCGGAGCCATTTTATACCGGCCTGCTGGCATTTCAACAACTCATTATCAATCTGCGGCCATTCGGGATCTTTGGCGGCATGGGCGCAAACACCAAAAGGGCTGCCGGTTTGGGCGGATAGTGAAGTAACCATAAACAACATTCCAATGCATAATGCAAAACAACGACTGATTAGATTTGGCATAAAATGGGTTTAAGTTTTTTTGTTAGCGAATGACACTTAGTATCCCGTGTTCTGCGGGAAGGCTGCCGGTCCTCCGGCGGTTTTATCTATTTGGTCCTGCGGGATAGGGCGCAGTACGTGGAACGGTTTTATATTACCCCTTGCATTGGGATTATGGATTTTTACTCTTTCCAATAACTTACCGGTGCGTACCAGGTCAAACCAGCGGGTATATTCCCCCATCAGTTCCCTGGCTCTTTCATCGAGGATAAAGTCAATATTAAGATCGGCGGCGGTTATCTCCATCGCAGTTTGGTTAGCGGCAGTTTCAACAGGTGTAGCGCCGGTTTTGGCGGCGCGGCGGCGAACGGCATTAACATAGGGGACCGCTGCTGTCGGGTCTCCGCTCATCATCAGCGCCTCTGCGGCGATGAGGTAAGTTTCTGCCAGCCGGGATACGAGAAAATCGCGGGAACCATTTTCATTGTTCACATCAGGCCGCTGTGGGTCCAGGAACTTGGTGAGCGACGGAAAATAGGTGGTGGTATACTGACTGGGCGTGATGATGGTATACCTGGCGCGGTTCCGTTCGGCGGCGCTCACTTCATAACCTGGCAGGTAGATCGCCGTATCTCCCAGCTGTAGCGTCACTTGCCTGCCATTGATGGTAAAGGTACCGGGATAGTTGCAATAGTATATGTTGAGAAAACTTTTTTCAAAACGGCTATCGTGTGTTTTATCATACAACGTATCCGTCGTGAAACGGGTAGGCCGGAAGTAGCTGTAAGTCCGGCCATTGGCGAGGTCCCTTGTCATACCCGGCAGTGCGGTATAGCCCATGCCGAAAAATAAATGGGCCTGGTTACCGATGCCATTGGTGAGTATGTTTTTGCTATACTGTACCGCAAATACCACCTCCGGATTTTTTTCACCACTGCCTTGTTCAAACACGTCGGCAAAATTATTCAGCAGCTGGTAATGATAATTGTTGATGACATTTTTCGCCAGCATAGCTGCCTGTTTATAGTCGTCCGGCTGTTTGGCGGTGCTGCCTGCCCGGGTAAGGTATACTTTAGCGAGCAGATGTTCTGCCGCCGGTTTGGTTACCCGGCCATAATCTGCTACGGTGGCCGGCAGGTTGGCTACCGCAAAGCTGAGGTCATCCACGATAGCGCGGTAGATACTGTCTATCGGTGTACGATGTGCCGAGGTGGTGACAGTCGTGGTTTCTTCCATCGCCAGGTTGACCGGTCCCCAGGTTTGCATCAGCAGAAACCAATAGGTGGCGCGCAGATAACGTGTTTCTGCTACCCTGGTATTCCTGAGGGCTTCGGTGATGGGTACGGAGGGCGCTCTGGAGATCACCGCATTACAGGCGTTCACGGCGAGGTTCAGGTCATTCCAGGGAGCGGCAATAAAGCCTCTGCCCGGCGTGAGGTTAAAGTTGTAGGCATCCAGTGCCAGCTCGCCACCGCCGCACATATAGGTATCAGTGCCATATACGGTAAGCTGGGCGCCGTTTTGGTTGCCATACCAGGCTCGCAGGTAACTGTAGGCGCTGTTTACGCCGGCATTAAAACCTTCCGGCGTATTGAGATAGTTATCCGGTATAGCGGAACGCATATCTTCCTTCAACAGTTTGGAACAGGAGAAAGCCATGCAGGCATATAATAGAATGATGTAAAAGATTGTCTTCATAATCTGGATTTAGAAGGTGGCGTTAATTCCGAAAACGTAGTTCACATAAAAAGGCTGGTTGGTGATTTCCGGATCTATGCCCTGGTGCTGATGCACAAAGGAAGAGAACACGTAAGGGTTTTGTACATTGGCATACACGCGGAAGGATTGCATGCCCATGTGTTTTAATGTTTGCGGAGAGAACCGGTAGCCCAGGTTGATGTTTTTGATGCGCACATAAGTGCCGCTGAAATAAGATAACGTGCTGCCGTATGCGGGCCCTTGCGACTGGCCATAACGTGGCTGCGGATATACATTGGCCGGATTATCCGGGGTCCAGTAGTCTACATTCACGGAATTATACCTGCCGGCCAGGGTGAAGGTATTGCCGGTACGCAGCGGGTCTTTTATCATCCCCCCAATGGCTGCATTCAGAAAAATAGAGAGATCAAAACCTTTGTACGCAAAACGATTGGTAATACCGCCGGTCCATTTGGGCCTTGTCTGTCCAAGGATAACCCTGTCTGCAGCAGTTATTTTTTTATCGTCATTGAGATCTCTCACTTTGATCTGTCCTACGGCGGAACCATACTGGGCGGCCTGTTGTTCTTCCCCTTTCTGCCAGATGCCATCTTTTACGTAGTCGAAGATGACGTTCAGCGGCTGACCGATAAAACGGCCATTACCCACATCATCTACTTTGCCTTGGGACAACTCCAGGATTTTTTCCTTATTGCTGGCCATATTAAAATCGGTGCTCCATTCAAATCCGTTTTCTTTTTTGGGTTTGATGTTGACGGAGGATACGCCTAACTCAATGCCTGTATTGCTGGTAGCGCCGATGTTGGAGGTGATGGTGGTATATCCTGAAGACACCGGCAGCTGGCGTGCCAGCAACAGATCGGTGGTTTTAGACTGGTACACGTCCAGGCTGCCGGTAATGCGGTTGCCCAGTATGCCGAAATCGATGCCTGCATTGGCGGAGGCGGTGGTTTCCCATTTCAGGGCACCGTTACTCAGGCTCGCAGGCCGGTAACCATAGGCGGGTGCGCCGTCCCAGTCGTAGGAAGTACGTGACAGCAGCGCTCTCGTTTGATAAGGATCTATACCGGCATTACCGTTTTTCCCGTAGGTCAACCTTACTTTCAGGTTATTCAGCAACCGGTTATGACGCAGGAAATTTTCGTTGCTGAGATTCCATGCCAGCGCCACTGCGGGGAAAAAACTCCATTTGTTGCCGGCGGAAAATTTGGAAGATCCATCTGCACGTCCGGTGAGTGTGAGCAGGAAGCGATCGTCAAAGGCATAGTTAACACGGCCCATCCAGGACAGGATGCTCCAGTTGGTATAGCCGCTTCCTACACCGGTGATGGTGGCGCCGGCGCCTACATTGTAATACAGGATGGAGTCCAGCCCCATCGGGAGGTCTTTGGCACTGCCGCTGCTGCTTTCGCTGGTAAGATTTTGTACGCTGTATAGCCCTGTTACATTCAGCCGGTGTTTGCCTCCGAATGTTTTGTTATAGGTCAGCATGTTTTCCCAGGTATAGGACAATGTAAAAAATTCACTGTTACTGGCTGCCGGTGCGGCGCCATTCTGAACCGTAGAGATAGCGCCGCGGTAGTTGCCTGTTCTGCTTTGGGTAAGGTCCGGCGCGAAGTTCATGCGGAACTTCAGTGCCGGCAATAGATCTGCTTCTCCATACAGGCTGCTCAGCAAACGGAAACGTTTGTTGCGGTTTACGACGGCGCCGGGCTCGAGGTCTACCAATGGGTTTACCTGCAGGTTATCGCCCGAAGGGCGCATATTGATCTTGCCCTCGTTATCAAAAGCGGGACTTAACGGCGACGTGGTAAGCGCTGCGTAAAAAGGATTGACGTCACTTCCGTTGGTAATACTGAAAGCCGCCAGGGTAGACATACCAGCCTTCACTCTGCTGCCTATTTTCTGATCGATGTTGATACGGGTAGTATAGCGGGTGAAATCCTGTGTGCGGATATATCCCTTGTCTTTAAAATATCCCAGGGAGATGTTGAAGAGTGTGTTTTCATTTCCTCCGGATACACTCAGCTCGTGGTTTTGTGCAATGCCGGTGCGTACGGTCAGTTCCTGGTAGTTGGTAGAAGTACCGTCGGCAATGGCGGCCATTTCTGTGCTGCTGAATATTTTTTCATCTGCATGCGGGTCGTTATCGTTATAACTACCCACTGCACGGTAGGCTTCGCGGCGATACCGGGCAAACTGCGGGCCGTCCATCATATTAGCCAGCCGGGTTACATCTTCCACATTCAGATAAGCATTATAACCGACTACGGTACGGCCTGCACGTCCCCGGCGGGTAGTAACGATCAGCACGCCGTTGGCGCCTCGGGACCCATAGATGGCGGTAGCGGATGCATCTTTCAATACATCGATGGATTCAATGTCGTCGGGGTTGATATCATTCAATCCGCCCGACAAAGGGATGCCATCTACCACATATAAAGGCTCGTTGCCCGCACTGAAAGAACGAACGCCCCTGATCAGTACCGATGGCTGAGAGCCGGGTTTGTTGCCGGTGTTATTCACATACACACCGGGAACCCTTCCCTGCAACATCTGCTGTACATTGGTAACAGGCACTTCCCGCAGCGCTTTGGAGGAAATGGAAGATACCGCGCCGGTTACATCCGCTCTTTTCTGTGTACCGTAACCCACTACCACCACCGCGTCCAGGCCGGAGAGAGAAGGGGTGAGGGTGACAGTGAGGGTTGTTTCTCCGTGGAGGGCCAGCTCTTTACTGTCATAACCGATATAACTAAAAACGAGCGTGGCGCCGGGATGTACGTTTGTGAGCTCAAAGGTTCCGTTCTCTTTGGTAACGGCGCCGTTGGCAGCGCCTTTTTCTTTCACGGTTACGCCTATCAGCGGCACGCCGCCGGAGGAGGTGACGGTGCCGCGTATGACTTCTTTCGGAATAGGGACCTCTTCAGCAGCCATGCGCCTGCGTTTGATCACAATAGTTTTTCCGGAGATGGTATACCAGAGCGGCTTGTCTTTCAGGCATAATTCCAGCAGCTGCGGAATGGACACGTTTTGTACGTCTACGTCTACTTTACCGGCTTGTCGCAGCAGTGTGGCATTGTACCAGAAAAAATAGCCGGTCTGCTGCTGGACCATGTCAAACACTTCTTCCAGCGGGACCTTCTTTTTGGAGATGGTGACGGACTGGGCAAACACATGGGCGTTGACATGGAGGCTTAGCCCAAGGATGAATACGAAAACCAATTTCATAACCAGGAATATTTTAGGCAGCGGCCAGCCAGGCAAAGGCGCGCCTTTACACTTCGTGTAGAATTTCATATTTTTGTTCAGTTTGGGTTTCCCCGTTAGCAATCGTTGACCAATGATTTTAATGGATTGCCCGAATACCGCCAGGGGCGTCGCAACCGCTCCTGGCTTTTTTATGACAATCTTTCTGCGTGGTGTGGATGGTAGTGTTAGCTGTTCATAAGTGAAAATTTTTCATGTATACGTGGAAAATGGCTGATGGAATATATTACGGGGCTGAGACGATTACTTTCCTGCCTTCTATCTTAAAATGTATGTCTTCTGTTAATGCCAGCATGTGCAGCACTTCCTGAATGGCCGACCCGCGGGAGATAGTGCCGGAGAAATCTTTGCCGGCCATATTACCTTTAAACACGGGTTCAATATCATACCAGCGTGCCAGCTGCTGCATGATGTTGACAATGTTTTCATCTTTAAAGCGGAATATCCCGTCTTTCCAGGCGATCACCTGTTCCAGGTTGGGATGGGAAACGGTAAAGCGCTCACTGTTCTCCGGGAGGCCGGCCTGTTCACCCGGTTTCAGTAGCAGGGTGTTATCCAGTTTGCCGACCCGGATACTGCCTTGCAGGAGGGTAGCGCGGATGGCTGTTTCCTCCGTATAGGCCATCACGTTAAAACGGGTACCCAGGACCGTTATATCTACCGCTCCCGCATGTACGAAGAACGGCTGAGCCGCATTTTGCGCCACTTCAAAGTACACCTCACCGGTCACCGTTACAGACCGGTTTTTACCGGTAAAAGCAGTAGGGAAGGTGATGGACGAGGCGGCATTCAGCCAGGCCCTGGTGCCATCGGGCAATGTAAGCTGAAACTGGCCGCCACGGGGTGTATGAAGGGTGTTTAAACTGACTGCGGTTTCGGTGCCGGTAGCGGCATAGGTCAGTCGTCCGCCTGTTTGTTGTACCCTCGTATGGCCCTGCTGTATCACCTGCCGGCCTGTACTGTCTAACGTGATCGTAAAGCCATTGCCGAGGGTGAGTACGGCTTTGCTGGAGCCCGGGGAAATGGACAGGGTATCGTTTTTTACTATTGGTAGGGAAGGGGATGGGTTAACAAACAACAGATAAGCACCGGCAGATACCAGTATTAATATAGCTGCCGCAGCCTGCCAGCGGCGTGGGAAACGGGCTTTGCGTGTAACTTTCATGGCCGCAATCTTTTTACGGATGCCTGCGCGTATACGCTCATCATGGGCTGCTTCTCCTGCCACAAAAGAGGCCGGAATATCTACCTGTTCATCCTGCCCCTGCTGGTACCATTGGTCCAGCAGCTCCCGTTCCCGGGGAGTAATGGTCCCTTCCAGCCATTTGTTGGCTAATGCTTCATAGTAGGCGGTATCAAACGGTTGATCTTCCGGCATGAGTATGCTGTTTATACCATACAGGTATTAAAAAAGTAGCCGACCCCCTATGCCGGAGAAAAAAATTTTAAAAGAAAGAGAAGAGGAAACGAAAAACGGCCCGCAGGTGCCTGAGTGCTTTGGTCATCTGGTTTTCGACGGTCTTTTCTGAAATAGCCATGGCAGCGGCAATCTCCTTGTTGGAGAGACCATCTTCCCGGCTCAGCTGATACACCAGGCGGCACCGTTCCGGCAAGCCTGCGGTGGAATGATACAGCTGCTCCTGTAAAACTTTGAGGTTGTATTGTTCTTCTACCGGGGAGATACTCATGCTGTCCGGCTCAAAACCAGCCATCCTGGCCCGTTGCCGGTGATGGCGCGCCATTACGGAATATACCTGGAACTTCACGGCGGCTGCCAGGAAAGATTTAAGGGAACGTTCTATGGTGATTTCGAGCCGGCGTTTCCACAGGTCGGCAAATACATCCTGCACAATTTCTTCCGCATCTGCCAGGCTGTTCAGTTTATTGGCCGCTACGGCAAATAACAGTTTACAGTAGCGGTGATAGATCTCATTAAATGCCGTCTCATCGCTGTCTTGCAGCAATGGCAATAACGCTTCATCGGTGTAAGTCCGGTATAACGACATGATTGATAAAATGGTGGCTCTTCATTTAAAGATAAAAAAATTACCATTCCACCAGGGAAAATTTTAGCAACCGGGAAATCAATATATTTGAGACAGCTGTTTAAATGCTGCGCTATGAAATACGCTTTGTATGCCACCTTGATGGTAACGCTCCTGTATACCTATACCACATCGCCCCAACTACCTTCCCATATATTCCGGGGACGGATACTTACCAGTCCCACTGCTCCGTGGGAGCCAGGGCATATTATATTCCCGCTGACACAGGATTCGATTCCGCTGGAAGAAACTGATAAGATTACTGTCGATGTAGCATCACCTCAACACCGGGTATTTTATATTTGTTACATTACCGGACAAAAAAGCCGGGTATATCGTTTTCCCGAAGGCACGGTAACGGATACACTGGTTACCATACAAATACCCGATACTTCGTTTTATGAACCATTTGCAGCGAAAAAAACATGCCCGGTCTGTTTATCCCGTAAAAATGTGATCCCGGTGTTGTACGGTTTTCCCAGCCCGAAAATGTTCCGTGACGCCGATGCGGGTAAGATTGCCCTGGGAGGCTGTGTTATCGGCGATTATCACCCCACCCGTTACTGTAAAAAAGATCACCTTGAATTTTAAAGATCCCGCAACCATCACCCTTCCCTGAACTGCGTAGGCGTAATACCTGCCTGGGCTTTAAAGAAATTGGAGAAATAGGCATGGTCTACAAATCCCAGTTCGAAGGCTATTTCTTTAATGGAGAGGTCTGTTGTCTGAAGCAGCCGTTTGGCTTCCAGTAGTACCCGGTGTTGTATCAGTTTGGTAGCAGATACATGAAGATGATTTTTACAAAGAATATTCAGGTAGTTGGCGGAGATATGCAGTTTGGCGGCGTAAAAACCGACGCCTTTTTCCTGCTTGTAAAATTTATCTATCAGCATATTGAACTGCGCCAGCCGGGGATTAGACTGGAGCACTTTCAGATCTGTAAAAATATTCTCTGCTTCTTTGCTCACAATGGCCGCGATCACGGCGGCCCTGGCGCTCATGATTTCCTGTACGGAGTTGGGCGCATTCAATTCATCCCGGATGGCATCAAATTCATACTTTACCAGTTTGAAGTTATCATTGCTGAGTTGGATCACCGGATGGTTCATGTAATTCGAAAAAGAAAACCGGAAAAAAGGAGCGAAGCGTTCAAAAAAGTTTTGTTGTATCATCAGCTGGTAACCGGTGGTATTGGGCTTGATGCTCCAGGTGTGTACCTGTCCGGGGAACAGTACATGCACTTGTTTATTACCGATGGGGTAATCGTGGAAATCGATCGTATGTACTCCTTTGGCTGATTCAAACAGGTTGATGATAAAAAAATCATGCTTATGCGGCCTGGCGATATGCCGTTCACCATGCAGTTCATTAAAGAGGAATTCCTCTCTGCCGGCCAGCTGGCCCTGCCTGAATTCATGGATACCTAAAACCGGTATGTAGCTCGTTTCGTCATAAGTCTTCATATCAGCAAGTTAAGGACAGGGAATTTACGATAAAAAAATGGATGAGCCCCGCCAGGGGGCAGGAACTCATCCATGTTGATTTAATCAGTTTGAGCGGTTACTTTTTAGGTTCCGCGTGTTTGGTTGGCGTATGTATAATGTCGAAGAATACCGTTTTGTCGTTGCTGTTAGGGTAAATACGGTAGGTAAACTCCTGCTGTGTCAACACTGTGATGTCTACCACGCGGGTGAACAAAACCTTGCCTTCAGCATCTTTTGCCACGATGGTACGTGTTTTCCCATCCGCGGAAACGGACCAGTCACCGTGCATTTTCGGAGAATCGTCCAGGTTGAACATGGTGAAAGTACCATCTGCTTTGAAATAGGCAAAGCCCACGAAGTTAACTACGTTGGCATCGGTCAGTACCACGTTTTCACCTTTGTTGTTTTTGGCGTTGGTAGTTTCCCAGGATACACTGGCCAGCGTTTCGCCAGGTGTCAGTGATTTGGGTTCGGGATCTTTGTCTTTTTTACAGCTAAAGAAAAAGGCGCTACATACAGCGAGTACAAGTACTGCGGTTACTTTTTTCAGATTCTTCATAAAATGAATTTTTTAAGCACTACAAAGGTATTTGCCTCTGGTTGCAACCCTTTGCGGTTTTCATTACAATGCTTGAAGGATTTATAACGGATGGATACGCCGTGATTATCAGAATACAATATGACCTTTATGTACCAGTGACTTTACCGGTGAAACCCTGGCTACTACTTCCGCGGAGCAGGAGGCTTCCACAAATACCAGGTCGGCATCGTTACCGGCTTTGGGCCATTGCTGGTTGCCTTTATCATCCAGCGGCAGTACATACCGGGTAGCGAAAGCCAGTGTCCTGGAAAGCGCCCACTCGGAGCTGTAACCATACAAACCGGCGATGAGCCTGGCTTTCTGCAGCATATGGCCCGGACCGAAAGTGTTCCAGTGGTCCTGGATATTATCATTGCCTATGAGCACTTCCACGCCATGCTTTCTCAGCAGGGGAATAGGCATAATAGTATTACCAAAAGGCACGGAGGACACAATACCTACACCGGCTTCGGCCAGCCTGGCTGCTATATGCTCCGTTTCCGGCTGGCTAAGGTGAGCCAGGGCGAAAGCATGACTCACAAAGGTTTTGCCACGCAGACCGGGGTTTTCTTTGGCTTTGTTGATCAGGTATTCAATAGTTTTGATACCGCTTTCACCTCTTTCATGCAGATGAAGATCGATCCCCTTGTTATGATCGATGGCCAGCTGCGTCAGCAGGTCCATCGGCTTTTCGATGCTGCCGTCGATAGAATAAGGGTCGACACCGCCAATAAAATCGATGTTCATTTTAACCACTTCTTTCATCAGGGGCGCGGTGTCGGTATAAAACACGCCATGCTGGGGAAAGGCCACCAGCTCGGCGCCAACGGTCTTTTCCTTGTTTTTCAGCGCTCTTTCCAGGTGTTTTAAGGAGTCGAACCCGGAGGTAGGGTCCACATTAAAATGTGAACGGATATAGTGGGTACCATTGGACTGTAGGAAGTCAATCAGTTTTTCTGCCCGTTCCACGGAGGTTTTCAGCCATTCGGGAATCATTTTCTGCTCATAGGCGATCTGGTCCCTGACCGTTTTTCTGTTGGGAGAAACAGCCTGCCAGGGCAAACCAAAAAGCATTTTGTCCAAATGGGCGTGCATATCCTTAAAGGCGGGCAGCATCAGCCGGCCTTTGGCATCAATGGCGTCTTTATGAGGATCGTTGGGGGTGATGGCCTTGATCTTACTACCTTCGGTTTCCACACAGAAAAGTGCGGTCTTCGTCTTTACAACTTCATCCCCATCATACTCAAAACCCGTTTCCAGCAATACATTCTTAAATGTATGGCGGCTGTCGTTTGTTATTTTATCCATTTGTTCCATTTTTTGTGCTAAAGATTACTACAGCAAAGTACGCGGTTAATATCTCCGCAACTTTGTGTGATCTATACGGATGCTTGAAAGATTTATCATTACCGGTGGATTATTGATAAATCTTTCAAGGCATGTCATGAATCCTTCACAAAAGAAGCGCCACGGAAAGTTACTTTTGTAAAAAATGACAGGGACTATGAAGAAAACGGAAATATCCCGCAAGGAATTTATAAGAATGTCGGGCCTCGGACTGGCAGGCGTGGCTTTTGCCTCCGGCTTACCGGGATCTGCGGAAGCATTTGCCGGCGAAACAGGCAATAAAGGCGGGAAAAACTACCTGTTGAAAAACGTGCGGCTGGAAACAGGGTTTGTATACGAAGAAGGGGAGGTAGTACACACAAAAACCGAATTGTGCTGCGTAGCCATCAAAGACGGAAAAATCAACGGCATTTCCGCCAATAAACCGGATGCGGCCAACGCCATCGACGCTAAAGGCTGGCTGATGCTGCCCGCCTTTAAGGACATGCACATCCACCTCGATAAAACATTCTATGGCGGCCCCTGGCAGGCCACCAGGAGAGGGCCGGGCGGCGTGAAAGGCATGATTGCCCTGGAACAGAAAATCCTTCCGGAGATGCTGAAAACATCTACCCACCGGGCGGAAAAGCTGATAGAACTGCTGCAGTCCAAAGGGACCAACTTCGCCAGAAGTCATGTTAATATCGAACCTACTTCAAAATTACAATCGCTCAATAACCTGCTCAAAGCGCTGGAGAATAAAAAGAACGGCTTCGGTGCCGAACTGGTGGCATTCCCGCAGCACGGCGTATTCTATACGGATTCGGTACCCTATCTGAAAGAAGCGGCGAAAATGGACATCGATTTTATCGGCGGGGTCGATCCCTATTCCATCGACGGAGCTATCGAAAAAACAATGGACTTCACGGTGCAACTGGCGCTGGACAATAAAAAAGGCATCGATATACACCTGCATGAATCAGGCGAGTCGGGCATCAAAACAATCGAATACCTGATAAAAAAGGTGAACGAAAATCCGTCCCTGAAAAATAAAACTTACATCAGTCACTGTTTTGCGCTGGCAAGA
Source organism: Chitinophaga qingshengii (assembly GCF_014529935.1). Taxonomy (GTDB): domain Bacteria; phylum Bacteroidota; class Bacteroidia; order Chitinophagales; family Chitinophagaceae; genus Chitinophaga; species Chitinophaga qingshengii. The sequence goes on along the minus strand of NZ_JACVFC010000001.1, from coordinate 309,529 downwards.
GTGGACAAGGTAAAACAGGAGCAACTGGCGGAACAGCTGGGTGCTGCGGGCATCGGGATCGTTTCCACTATTCCGTTCGGCGGGCTTGTGATGCCTATACCTACGCTATATAAACACAACGTCACAGTGCTGACCGGCAACGACAGTATCATTGACCACTGGAGCACGTTCGGCTCCGGCAGCGTATTGGAAAAAGCTAATACCATGGCCCAGCTGTATGGTTACTCCTCGGAGTTTCTGCTGTCACGAAGCCTGAAACTGGCTACGGGCAATATACTCCCGCTGGATGATAAAGGCGTGCAACAGTGGCCTAAAGCCGGCGATGCAGCGGATATGGTGCTGATAGATGCCAGCTGTTCTGCGGAGGCGGTGTCCAGGATTTCACCGGTAAGATCGCTGATCAACAAAGGAAACATAGTATATTAAATAGAGGGTTTTGCTGATGAGTAAGGCGGGAAAGTATTTTCCCGCCTTTGTTTTGTTCCGTCTTTTCTATACATTTATTCCTGTAGATGTCTATACAAGCTGTCCATAACGAAGCATTGCTGCTGGCCGCCGCGGCGAAGGGAGATGAAAAAGCCTTCGCAGCATTGTTTCATGCCTACTACAATCAACTGGGCGAATTTGTATACCGGATAGTAGATTCCCGCGACCTCGCCGCCGATATTGTACAGGATGTGTTTACCAAAATATGGTTGATGCGGGGCGAACTGCCGCTGTTGGACAGCTTTACCGGCTATTTGTTTGTACTTACCCGTAACTATACCTACAACTGCCTGAAAAAAATAGCCCGCGACCGCAGACGGGAAGAACTATATGCGGAGATGACCATACGGACGATGCCGGGGCCCGTAGACAACGAATACCTTTCGCTGTTGGAAAGAGCTGTAGCGCAATTGCCGGCGCAACAACAACAGGTGTATATGTTAAGCCGCCTAAAAGGATTGAAACATAAGGAAATTGCCGCCTTGCTGGGTCTCTCCACCGAAACGGTGCGCAAATATGCCAAGCTGGCCATCCGTTCTGTTACCCGTTTTATGCGAGCGCATGCCGCCGTACTATTACTGCTCACGCTGAAGAACCACTCCTGAAAAATTTTTTGGAAAAAATTTTCCCCCTGATGGACCCTTTTTGACGGTCGGCGTTGTCTATATCCTGAACGCAAACCTGACCACTATGTCAAATGAACGACTGGTATGGCTCTTTAAGCGCCATCTTGATAAATTGACCACTCCTGAAGAGGAGCAGGAATTATTTCGTTTGATTGACCTGCCGGAAAACGAACCGGTGATACGCCAGGTAATGCAGGAGGCCTGGAACGAATTTAGTCCCCAGCACCCGCCGTTTACACCCGCTGAGGGAGACCGGATGCTCCGCAATATCACCCGTGAACGGCGCCGCTCCGGCTGGACCAACGGGAGGATATGGATCGCTGCCGCTTCTGTAACGGTGCTTATCGCTGTCGCCGCTATAATGTTTCACCGCACCCAACCGGTTACCATATCACCCATTACACAAGTGGCGCCGACGGTCCAGGATGTAGCGCCAGGCAGTAACAAGGCGGTATTGACCCTGGCAGACGGTTCCACCGTTACGCTCGACAGCACCGGGCAGCAAGTGATCCGGCAAGGCGGCGTAGCTATCCGTCAACAAGGCGGGCGGTTACAATATGATAACGCTGCTACCACCGGTGCCCCGGCCTATAATGTATTAGCCACGCCCCGGGGCGGCCAGTTTCGTATAACCCTGCCCGATGGTACGGGCGTATGGTTGAATGCTGCTTCTTCCCTGCGTTACCCGACAGCCTTTACAGGCACGGACCGGACGGTGGAACTGGATGGCGAGGCCTATTTTGAAGTGGCAGCAGACCGCCGCCTGTTTCATGTAAAAGCCCGTGGCATGGAGGTGACCGTATTCGGTACCCGTTTTAATATAATGGCCTATGCAGATGAACAGCTGGTGAAAACCACGCTGGTAGAAGGTAAGGTAAAAGTCGCCGGTAAAACAACAGCCAATATCCTGGAACCAGGGCAACAGGCCCGCCTGGCACCTGGTGGTGAATTGTCTGTGGTACCCGTAAATACCGCCGATGAACTGGCCTGGAAAAATGGCTGGTTTGTATTCCAGGACGCAGATATCGCCACCGTGATGCGGCAATTGAGCCGCTGGTATAATGTAGAAGTAAGTTACGAGGGACCAGTGAGTAAAGAGCTGTTCTCCGGAAAAATCGGCCGCACGCTGACGCTTTCCCAGGTGCTGCAAGGACTGGCACAATCAAACGTGCATTCCCGTATGGAAGAAGGCAAACGCATTATTATATTACCCTGATCAATAAACGTAAAACCAAAACAGATATGTAGAAAGGCTTTCCGGATAAAAACCGGGCCCTGTGACAGCAGGACCCGGCAGAACGTCTGGATAAGCTAACAACGGATCGTTCCGGACCAATTATTATTTACCCAAACATCGTAAAAGTATGAAAATTATTATTCGCAGTAAGCGGGTAAGAGAGATTCCGCGTGCTGTAAACCAACTATTCCGTGTTATGAAGCTAACCACTGCTTTATTGACTATCGTACTCCTACAGGCAAGCGCCACGGGCGTCGCACAACATGTTACCTATACGGGGAGGCGTATCAGCCTCGAAAAGATCTTCCATGTAATGGAACAACAAACCGGCTATGTGTTCTTTTACAAGAACCAGGATATCGCCGGTACCCCGCCATTGACGGTCGATTGGCGGCAAACACCCTTAAAGGATGCCCTGGAAGAGTGTTTGAAAACACCGTCGCTCCGCTTTAACATCCAGGGGAATACCATTTTTATTACCCCTGCGCCTGTCACACCGGTACAACCCGAACAGGCAAAAGACCTGCAAGGTACCATTACCGATGAAAAAGGCGAACCCCTGATTGGTGCTACCGTACGGGTAAAAGGTACCGATAAGGCCGCCCTTACCAACGACAAAGGCGCGTTCCTGATCCGTAATACCGACCCGGGCGCCGTGTTGCAGGTATCTTTTATCGGTTATGAACCGCAGGAAGTACCGGTAACCAAACAAACGGGTATTCATATTATCATGAAAACCGCCAATAAGTCACTGAGCGATGTGGTGGTGATCGGTTATGGCCAGGTGAAACGCGAAAACCTGACAGGCGCTGTTTCTTCTGTTAAAGCCGCTGCTTTTGCAGACCGTGCGGTGGCGTCTCCGGAAGAAGCGCTGGCAGGACAGGTAGCCGGTGTACAGGTGATGCAGCAAACCGGTCTGCCTGGTGCTTCGCTTAATCTCAAGATCCGTGGTACCAATACCATCACTGCCGGCGCTACGCCCCTGTATGTGGTAGATGGTGTGCCGATGGATGATATCCGCGATTTGAACCCTACCGATATCGCTTCGCTGGATGTGTTGAAAGACGCCGCTTCCGCCGCCATTTACGGTGCACGCGGTGGTAATGGTGTGGTGATGATCACCACCAAAAAAGGGAAAAAAGGTAAACCGGTAGCCAGCCTGAGTATGTATACCGGTTTCCAGAAAGCCGATAAAATGACGGATGTGATGGATGGTCCGGGTTATATAGCGTACCAGACATGGTCCAGGAACGAGGACTGGCGCCGCCGTGGAGGCGATCTCAACGCACCTATGTCATCACGTCCGGCCGACCTCCAGGTACCCGACGCATGGAAAGATCCTGCTTCCCTGCCAAATAACAACTGGCAGGAGATCATCTTCCACAATGCGCCCATGCAAAGTTACCAGGTCGGTATCCAGGGCGGCGGCGATATCGGGACTTTCTCCTTATCCGCCGGATACCTCGATCAGCAAGGAATTATGCGGTATTCCGGTTATAAAAGAATCAATTTCCGTTTGAATACGGCTTTTAATCTCGGTAAACAACTGCGTGCCGGACTCAATGTGGTGCCTTCTTTCTCTACACAAAATGATCCGGAAACACAAGGTAAGGAAAGTGTGATCCATCACGCACAGAATACACCGCCTATTATGCCGCTGCAGTCCAACACACAGGACTGGGGCTTTGCTGCAGGACTGCCTACCTACGTCAATGTACTGGAAAGACTCAAAGAAGTAAAACGTACCAATAAAGCGCTGAACCTCCTGAACGACGCCTTTGTAGAATGGCTGCCGGCGAAAGGCTGGACGGTCCGTTCTCAATTCAGTTATGCGTTCAGAAACCAGCAGGTTAATTTTTTCCATCCTTATAATGTAAACGGTGGTTTGCCGGCAAACGGGAACTCTACTAACCTGAATGCATATACGCTGAACTGGCAGAATACCATCACCTACGAAACCACCATCCGGGACATTCACCAGTTAAATGTGCTGGCGGGGCAAAGTATTGCCAGCTGGACATCCTACAACCTGAACGCTGCCGGTACCGGCTATCCCAACGATCTGATAGGCGTGGTAGACGTAGCTTCCCAGAAAACAGGCGGCGCCAACATCGGGGACCCTACCCGGATGGCTTCTTTCTTTGGAAGGGTGCAATACGGGCTGATGGACAAATACCTGTTGGAAGCCACCCTGCGTAAAGACGGCTCTTCCCGGTTTGGTAAAAACAACCGCTGGGGCATGTTCCCTTCTGCCTCTGTTGGCTGGAAGATAGACAGGGAAGCCTTTCTGCAGGATGTTAGCTGGCTGTCGCTCCTGAAGCTGCGCGCTTCCTGGGGTAAAGCAGGCAACGACCGTATCGGCGCATTCGACTACCTGCAGAAGTTAAATCCCTTCAACTACGTACTGGGTAATAACGTTGTGAGCGGACTTTCGCCTGCCAATTTCGGTAATGAGTCGCTGGGCTGGGAAACAACCATCTCCAAAGACCTGGGACTGGACGCTTCTTTCCTGCAAAACCGCTTTCAGTTCAGCTTCGACTATTATCATAATAACACAAAAGACATGTTGCTGAATGTGCCCATTCCTTTCCTTACCGGTTTTTCCGTTGTGCGGGAAAACATCGGGGAAGTAGTGAACCGTGGCTGGGAAATACAGCTGGTGGCTAATCACATCAGTAAGCCCAACCTGAAATGGAGCACTACTTTTAATATATCCCGGAACCAGAACGAAGTGCTGCGCATGGGTCCCGGCAATGCGCCGCTCATATTGCAGGCCTGGGGACAGGATGCCTATGTAACAAAAGTAGGTTCACCGATCGGCAGCTATTGGATGTATAAAACAGATGGTATACTGACAGACAAAGACTTTGATGCCAGCGGCAAAGCACTGGTGCCCATTGCACCCGGACAGGAGCGAGGTAATATCCGTATCAGGGATATCAGCGGGCCTAATGGCGTACCGGATGGCAAGATCGATGCCTATGATAAAACCATCTGCGGAAACAACCTGCCGGATTTTGTATGGGGCATTACCAATACTATCAGCTACAAAGGATTTGATCTCAATGTGGTGCTGCAAGGCTCACAGGGCGGCAGCGTATTTTTCCTGGGTACCCGTCACATGGATGCAGGCTCTGGTAACAGTAATATGTTTTCACGCTGGCTGCATGCCTGGAAACCGGAATACGCCGAAGGACAAAACCCGGTGCCGGCAGGCGTAGATATGTCATGGGATGGCAAAACACCTTATCCGAAAGGCAATAATCCCGGTTATAACGATACCTGGTTGTATGATATGACGTTTGTGCGTATCCGTAGTATTACGCTGGGTTACAATTTTCAACCGGCATTGCTGCGCCGTGCAGGCATCAGCAGGGCCAGGGTATATGTCATGGGAGATAATTTATACACCTGGAGCCGTTACCCCGGCTATACGCCGGAAGCCACCACCACAGAAGGCGGCGTCACCTCCAACCTCACCACCATGCCGGGTACCGACTATGGCACCTATCCTTTGTCACGCCGCTATAACATCGGCATCGATCTGTCATTCTAAAAATGATTAAAACAAAAGAGATGAACACACTGATCAGATATACACTTTGTACAACACTGCTCCTCGGCGCCGGTACTTTCGCCGGGTGCAATAAATACCTGGACATACTACCGGAATCACAGTATACTGCCGGCACCGCTAAAACAGAAACAGAATTTAAACTGGCGGTACTGGGCGCCTACGGTACCTTACGCAATGTTTACACAGACTATGTGCCCGAAAACCTGGAATGCCACAGCGACGACGCCAATGCAGACAATCCCGGTAACCAGATGGCCTTTGCCCAGTTCACCCTGGATGCGGCGCATGTAGACCTGAACTACTTCTGGCAACGTTTTTTTGTTACTATTAATAACTGTAACACGGTACTGACTCAGATAGACCAGGCTAACTTCAACGAACAAATGAAAAAAGCGATCAAGGGAGAAGCGCTGTTCATCCGGGGATTCTGCTATTTTCAGCTGGGCTGGCAGTTTGGCGGAGTGCCGCTGATTGACAAAACCATGTCTGTAGAAGAGGTAAGGAAAGTGAAGCGTAGTACGCAGGACGGTACATTGGATTTCGCGGCCAATGATTTAAAAACGGCTGTTGACCTGTTGCCGGAAGCCTGGGGTACTGCCGATCTGGGAAGGGCCACCCGGTATGCGGCAAAAGGGGTGCTGGCAAAATTACACCTGTTCAGGAAGAAGTATACCGACGCCCGTCCATTATTGGAAGACATCCTGCAGTCGGGTAAATACCAGCTGTACCCTAATTTTAAAGATGCTTTTACAGATGCCAATAACAACGGGCCGGAACATATCTTCCAGCTGCAACATAAATCCGGTACTGGTATGGGGCAAGGGAATGCGCTGATTTATTCCTATGTGCCGCAGGATATTCTCAGTCCTATGTTCCCCAATGGAGGCCGTTCTACCTGGCCGCACCTGAGCCGGGAGCTGTACGAAATCTACGAAGCCGGTGATGTACGGCGGGATATCACCATACAAAAGGGGTACCGCACCACCTCACAATTGCTGGATACCGCTTCCATTATGTTCGTGAAGTTTGCCTGGGGTACTATTCCGCTGAGCAAGGAAGATTATGCGGTGAATAAACCCATCTTACGCCTGGCCGATGTAAAACTGATGTATGCCGAAGTGTTGAATGAACTCGGGTATGCCGCTGGAGGAGAGGCTTTCAAACAATTAAACGATATCCGGGTGAGGGCTCACGTAAATGCCTATACGGCTACCGACCTGCCCGGTCAGGCCGCTTTCCGGGACGCCTTATTCCTGGAAAGAAGGCGGGAACTGGCCGGAGAATTTAACCGCTGGTTTGATATTGTGCGGCAGGGTGCCGATAAAGCGGTGGCTATTATGAATGCGCATTTCAGCCGCGCTGATCAGGGAAGCGGACGGTATTCCATGAAACCTTATATGGTTGTATTTCCGATTCCACAATATGAACTCAATACAAACCCCGACAAGAACGTGATCTGGCAAAACGATGGTTATTGATCCGGTAAACGTAAATAACCGGCAGACGATCTATGTCTGCCGGTTACTTGTACAAGATATGGCTGTTTATTGTTGCTGATAATGCGCGGCCCAGTTATCCATGTATTTTTCCAGTACCTGCAGCGGCATGTCGCCGTAAGCCAGCAGGGCGTCGTGGAAGGCGCGCAGACTGAAATTCGCCCCCAGCTGTGCAGCCAGTTTGTCCCGCAGCGCTTTTATGCGTATCTCACCGGTTTTGTAGGATAATGCCTGTCCAGGCATGGCCATATAACGTTCCACCTCCGCCGTAGCGATGGCTTTGCTCACCGATTCATTCTCCATCATATAGGCGATGGCTTCTTCCCGGGTCATTTTACCGGTATGGATGGCTACGTCCAGCACCAGCCGGATAGCACGGTGGATCTCATTGTTGAGCGCTCCCATTTTCTGATAAGGCTCCGTATAACAACCCAGTTTCTCTCCCAGTGACTCCACATACAATGCCCAGCCTTCAAAATAGGCGCTGAAAAAGGGCTGCCGCCGGAAAGCCGGAATGTCCTTGTTTTCCTGCTGTAAGGCAATCTGAAAGTGATGCCCCGGTATACCTTCATGGATAAACGTTGCTTCCATACCGTAAAAGGTCACATTCACCTTAGTGGCATCGGGTACCGGCACGTATAAGATAGCAGCGCGTTTCTCCAGGATATTTCCTTTGATATAAAAAGGCCCTCCGCTGGCCGCTTCCCGGTATGCCTCCAACCGCCGTACTTCCATGGGCGTTTGTGGTTGATGACTAAATAACGCCGGTATATGCGGTAACACCTTCTTATAAATGGCCCTGTAAGCATCCAGCACCTCCTCCGGCGTTTTAAAAGGCATCAGGCTGGGGTTGGTCTTCAGGTAGGTGAAAAACTCCGTTAAATTGCCGCTAAAGCCTGTTTGTTTTTTTATCTGTTCCATCGCTGCCCGGATACGGGCAACTTCCGTCAGCCCGGTCTGGTATATTTGTTCCGGGGTGAGATCGGTGGTTGTAAAATAACGGACATAATAATCGTAAATCCGGTCTCCGCCAGGCACGGCATACAGACCGGCCTTGTCCTGTGCTGCGGGAAGATAACGTTCCTGCAGGTAGGTGGCCAGTTTGGCGTAGGCAGGACGCATCTTTGCTGTAATCACCCGGTGATATAACAGGGTGAGTCTTTGTTTATCTTTTTTCGTAAAAGATGCCGGGAATTTGGAAAGTGGTTTATAGAAGATGTTCTTGCTGGTATCTTTTTCTGCCAGGGCTTCCATCTGTGGAATCATCAGCTTCACCAGCGTTTTGGGTAATACTACACCGGCCTGTATGCCTTTGTTGAAATTGGCGATACAGGTATCCGTCCACTCCATGAAGGCGGTCATGCGTTTGGCCCAGTTTTCATAATCCTTTACTGTATTAAAGGGTTGATCTCCATCGCCGGAGCCAAAAGAAGCCAGTTCCAGCGGCGTGGAAACAAACTGGTTCATGGGTAGGTATTCCAGATGGAGAGATTGCGCCTCCAGGGCTGCCTGTAACATGTATACGAGTACATCACAGGAAATCCGGTCACCGGCATTCAATACTGTGTTGTCAAATTTTTGCAGCGCCCGCAGGTATTTTTGGTAGAAGATTTTACTGGCGGCCAGGTAGGGCGCTCCGCCGTCAATGGCCAGGCGGTCGTCGTACTGGTGGAAACCGGCTGTAGTGGCTTCGGAAGGGAAGAATTGCATCCGCTCTTCAGCATAATCATCAAAGAGCTGGTGCAGTTGTTGGTTATTTCCCTGTGCCTGAGTACTGATCGTGTAAAACAGTGTTGCCGGTATCAGCAGGGTTTTCATCAATCCTTTCATCATCGTTTATATTTCTTTTATCATCCATATAGTACAGCCAAAGTGAACGGCATGGCCTAACGGAGCGGGTAAATAATTAAATCCCATTTTTTCGTATAACGGTATGGCCTGTTCCAGCTGTGGTAGTGTTTCCAGGTATACATGGCTGTATCCATAGGAACGCGCGGATTGCAGGCATTGTGCGATCAGCTGTTTTCCCAGACCCAGTCCCCTGGCTTCGGGCAACAGGTATAACTTCACCAGTTCACAATGCCCGGGCGGTAGTCCGGGTACCGGGAAGATGCCGGCGCCGCCGGCTACTTTGCCCTTCACTTCTGCGATCCAGTAGGCCGCACCAGGGATGGTGAAAGAACGATACAGTTCATAAAGATTCTTGTCAAAATAGGCGGTGCCAGGTATATCGGCTTTAAATTCCTTTAATACCTGTTGTATGATCGCGCCCAATTGTTGGTTGTCGCGTTCTTGCAGCGGCCGGATGTTGCTGGTGACTGTCATGCCACAAAACTACCCAACCGTCAGGAGGTAAAATTGTACGGGATTAACCTTTTGTCAGATCTTTCTGTATTGATTGGGAAGCATACCGGTAATACGCCGGAAGGTTTTGGTGAAATGTGCCTGGTCGGTAAACCCGCATTCATAGGCAATATCGGTGAGGGAAGTAGTGGCTGTTTTGATAAGGGAGATAGCCCGCTCGACTTTTATTTTCCGGAGATATTCCCCTGCCGAACAACCAAAATAACGGGAGAAGTAACGGGAAATGGTGACCGGGTGAAGATCCAGCTCGGCGGCCAGGAAGGGGAGTGATAACGGGGTATCCCAGTGGTCGTGCATGATATCCCTGATTTTCCCCGTCCATTCCGGGAAGCAGCGGAAATCCTGCTGGGAGGGAGCAATCAGGTCTATACATAGCTGATCCATCGCTATCGCAGACGCGCTATCATTCAGGTAATGTTCTTTCATGATCCGGACAAGACCGCTGGTATTGAAGGGGAACCTGTCATCAAACATCATGGAGGGCGGCGGATGTGACAAGCCAAAGGTTGCAAAGAAATCGTTGTTCAACTCGATATTAAATATACGCGTATCCGGTAGATAATCCACATTCTGATGTGCCACACCAGGATGATAATACAGACCGGTACCGGCAAGCTGCCGCTCTGTACCGCCTTTCCTAACCTCTTTACTGCCTCCTTCCAGGATATGGGAGAAGTGTGGGTTTACATGGAAATGCCAGTCAGACGCCTGGTTGGGTGCAAAAGTGGTCTCACTGGTGATGATCGCGCCAAAAGCGCGTTCTTTCACCTTGGTACCTACATAGGTGCCTTCTGCGAGCTGAACCGGAACTGAACCTGACATAAACCTGTTTATCGTCTCACAAAATAATAGAAGTAAGGGAAAATGCAAACAGCTGGTTTTATGAGTCGTTAGATTAGGTATATTTACGTATATCCCTTTACGCTATATGAATAGACTGATGTTTGCAGATTCGTCTTTAATATTAACATGCATCATGGTAGTCGCACTGGTGGCTTTTTTGGTCCTGCTCATACTGGGAAAACAGCAGGTAGTATCCCTGGACCTGACGGATACACAGGTGGAAATAATATTCCGGCGGCTCTTCAGGCGGTATATTATACGGGTAAATATTGCAGATACCGTGCTGTTACTAACGGAGCATGAACAGGTAAGCAGGAAATCTGTTTTTGTGGATGATTTATATTATGTGCTGCACATTGTTACCAATGGTAAAACCGAGGCGTTTGTAAGTACCAGGGGAATGTTTACGTTAACCATGCTCCGGACTTTTATGCAGGATTTTACAGCCGCTAAGGCTAAGTTGTGAACTTCAGATATTCGCCTGTTTCGACTGCCGGTACTGCCGTGGCGACATTCCCATCGTTTTGGTAAAAAGCCGGGAAAAATAAAAGGGGTCTTCAATACCCAGCTGCAAGCCTATTTCATTGATCCGCAGATCAGTGAATTGCAGGTACTGACAAGCCTTCTGTATTTTCATGTGGTTAAAATAATCAATAGGAGAGAAGCCCGTTTTTTTCTTGAAGAGGGCGGAGTAATGACTGGGAGAGATATTGGTCCGCCGTGCCAGCATTTCCAGTGTCAGCGCGCTGTCCAGGTGTTCCTGCATATACTCGATGGAACTCTCCGGGAAGTTGTCCTGTTTTTCCGGCAGGGCAGAGGTGAACTTATCACTGAAAAGAAAAGAGAGTAAATATTGCAGAAACAGGATGTTGACATAGCTCAGGTTCTCATAGCTATAACCCTTTTCCAGGTGAGAATACAGCTGGTTGAATAAATGCGTACGTGCTTCTGCGTAGTCTATGCTGTATTTACAGGAACCGTTCCGGTTAATGATCTGCTGGATAATTTCTTCCGCCTGTGGGCCTTTAAAGTGACACCAGTAGATACTCCAGGGATGCTCTTCGTCACTGCCATAATAATGTGGCTGACCAGCCGGTATCACAAAAAAATCACCGGCACTGATAGGGTGTATTTTAGATTGAATGGACGTCACACCTTTACCGTCCACACAATAGATGAGGATGTTCTCATCTGCACCCCTGGCCCTTCTGCGGAAATGAAAACGTGCATTAGGATAATAACCGATATCGGTAATATACGCCCCGCTGATCATCGGGTTAGCCTTACAAAATTTTGCCTGCACCATTCCGGGAATGATGATCGCCTTTTGCCCGTCGAATCCATCGCGTTTGTAAGTCATGCGCACTGGTTTAGGAAGACAATAATAATATAATCCATGTAATCAACAAAAATATCCATAGGCGTGCATGGAAACTATGCCTAATTTCATATCGATTCCGCGATTTTAATCATTTTATCAATCACCCACGTCATGAAAAAACTGCACTACATTGCTGTATTGGCAGGCGTCAGCGCCATGTTTGGCCTGGCCTGCAGCAAATCGGCCATCGACCGGGCACTGACCGATATAGATAAACCGGATAAGCAGCAGACAGGTATCGCTGCCAACATTGAAACCGGCGGTAAAATTACCCTGGACCTGAATAATCCCCGCCAAACCATAGATCTGCTCGGCGCCGGCTGTTACTTTTACAGCGGACATATCGTGAACGGTATCACCAACTACAATACGGCAGCCAACTGGCTTTGGCAGGACCTGGGCGTAAACGTTTTCCGTATTGTGTTGCGGGCAGGTGGAGTGGAAGATGTGAATGATAACACCGATCCCAATGTGACCGACTTCAGCAAATTTAATTTTTCGGTCAACTCCAACCTGGTAGACCAGATCACGGCGGTGAAGAAAGCAAGGTTACTCAACCCCGGCATCAAAATATGGGCAATCATCCTATCACCGCCTAAATTCCTGAAAACAAATAACGATGTCAATCACGGCGGTACCCTGAATACCAGTGTCAGCAATGCTTATGCGGAATTCGGGGAACATATATACGCGCACCTGCAACACCTGAAAGATAACGGACTGCAGGTGGACTATCTGAGCCTGATGAATGAGCCGGATCAGAATGCAGATAATACCGGTTATGAATCCGCCACCTTCACGCCATCGGTGGCGCAGGCGGTGTATAACCAAACTGGTAGCTGGTTAAAAACCAAATTACCTGCCGCCGGTGTGGTGATGCCTCAGCTTACTGCGCCTGATTGTATTGATGTAACACATACCGTCAACTACGCGAGCCTGCTGAATCCCTACATCGATAAATTTACTACCCATCAGTACGGGGGGAGTTCTGCCGCTAATTTTACAGCAGCTTCCAATCTTGCCGGCAATAAAGGACTTTATATGACCGAATGGCATACCGGTTTTGGTAGTACAGCGCCGGATGAACTGGTCTCCGCGCTCGACCTGGTCAACAAATTCCACGATGCCTTCCGTGGTGGCGCCAGGGGCTGGCTCTACTTTGAATGGGGCAATCCGGAGTCCAACTTCGGCGGTCTCCTGTATACGCCATGGGGCCAGGATGCCGTGAGAAAAAAGAATTACTATAGCTACAAACAGTTTACGGATTCGTTGCTGCGTAAACGTTATATCCCCACTACACTGGATAGCATCGTTAACTTCGGTGCGGATAATGTGACAGCTTTCATGGATAATAACCGGGGGATGGTGAACGTGGTCAACTGGAATACCTATGCACAAAACCGGGTGCGTATCAACTTCGGCAGGAATATCTCCTCGATCCGTATTTACCGCACCAGCGCTACGGAAAACCAGGCCCTGGTATGGACACAGGACAATGTGAATCTGAATTATTACCTGGTGGAATTTCCGGGAAAATCGTTTACTACTATACAAGTGATATGGCAGTGAGCATAAGATAATCTATGTTTTACTGTATATTGTCCATGGCGCTATGCCGGATCAATCAGTAGCTTTACATTACAACCAATCATCCACGTCTGAAGAATGAAACAAGACAACAATGCTTACAATGCCGGCTATATTCTGGGCATATCTTTTATTTCCGCGCTGGGCGGCTATCTGTTTGGATTTGACTTTGCCGTGATTTCAGGGGCCTTGCCTTTCCTGCGGGAGCAGTTTGTATTGTCTACATTGGGAGAAGGATTTCTCACCGGTTCGCTGGCGTTGGGTTGTATTGTTGGTTGTTTGCTCGCAGGCTGGATGGCGGATCGCTACGGGCGAAGGCCGGGCCTCGTGGTGGCGGCATTGACGTTTTTCCTGTCATCGCTGGGTATGGCCGCTGCTACAGGGTTCACCATTTTCGTGGGTATGCGTTTTTGTGCCGGTATCGGTGTGGGCATGGCTTCTATGTTAAGTCCGCTGTATATAGCGGAAGTATCGCCAACGGCTATACGGGGGAGAAATGTGGCCATTAACCAGCTGACCATTGTACTCGGTATTTTGATCACCAATGTGGTGAATTATTTCCTGGCAGATAAAGGACCGGATGCCTGGCGCTGGATGTTTGGGCTGGGGGCGGTACCGTCGCTCCTGTTTTTACTGGGCGTACTGTTCCTGCCGGAAAGCCCGCGCTGGCTCCTGCAGGCCGGCCGTCAGGCAGCTGCCCAAAAGACGCTGCTGAAAATCGGCGGGCCTGCTTTTGCCGCTACTGTGGAAGAAAATGTGAAGGCCACGGTGAGAAATGCGCCTGCGCCCTCCTACAGGGATGTATTTGGAAAAGCGGTGAGGCCTGCGGTGCTCGTCGGTATTACACTGGCGGTGTTTCAGCAGTTCTGTGGTATTAACGTAGTCTTCAACTATACTTCAACCATTTTCGCTTCTATCGGCGCTGACGTCAACCGGCAGCTGTTGGAGACCATCGGCATCGGCATGGTGAATACGGTGTTTACGCTGGTGGCTATGGCGCAGGTAGATAAGATAGGACGCCGTCCGCTGATGCTGATGGGCTCTCTTGGCTTGTGTGTAGTATACGTGGTGCTGGCAGTATTGCTGAGCGCTAAAGCTGCCGCCGGTTGGATTTCCCTGCTCGTATTGCTGGCTATCGCCATGTATGCCAGTTCCCTGGCTCCGGTTACCTGGGTGCTGATATCGGAAATATTCCCCAACAGCGTGAGGGGGAAAGCATCTTCCATCGCAATTGTAAGCCTTTGGGGCGCCTACTTTATATTGGTCTTTACCTTCCCGTTACTGGCAGAGCGCCTGGGCGCCTATGGGCCTTTTTATCTCTATGCCGGCATTTGCCTGCTGGGCTTCCTGTTTATCCGTGCCAAAGTAAAAGAAACCAAAGGCCAGACACTCGAAGAGCTGGAACAACGGTTAACCATACACTAATTGCATATTAAAAAGATAGCTGATGAAAGTAGCAACCTGGAAGGAGATTGTTATGATACCTACCTATGCGGTAGGGGAGCCGGAAAAAAATCCCATGTTCTTTGAAAAACGGGTGTATCAGGGCAGCAGCGGGGTAGTATATCCCAACCCGGTGATTGAAAAAATTCATGATGAGAAGCAGGATAAGCCTTATGTGGCTTTGTTTATAGAGAACCGTTACCTGAAGATCATGATACTGCCGGAACTGGGCGGCCGTATACAAATGGCCTATGATAAACTGAAACAACGGCATTTTATTTATTATAACCAGGTGATCAAACCGGCACTGGTAGGGCTGTGCGGTCCCTGGATTTCAGGCGGTATCGAGTTCAACTGGCCACAGCACCACCGGCCTTCTACGTTTGAACCGGTAGATTACCATATCACGGAACAACCTGATGGCAGTAAAACAATTTGGGTAAGCGAGGTAGAGGCTATGTTTCAAACCAAAGGCATGGCGGGCTTCACGTTGTATGAAGATAAAGCCTACCTGGAAATAGATGTCAAACTGTTTAACCGTACGCACCTGCCGCAGACCTTTCTCTGGTGGGCCAATCCGGCGGTGAAGGTAAACGATCACTACCAGTCGGTGTTTCCACCGGATGTACATGCGGTATTTGACCACGGTAAAAGAGATGTGTCGACCTTCCCGATTGCGAAAGGCGTGTACTATAAAGTCGACTATGCACCAGGGACCGATATTTCCCGGTATAAAAACATTCCGGTACCAACTTCATATATGGCCGTCAATTCGGCGTATGACTTTGTAGGTGGCTACGAACATGATACCGGCGCAGGTGTACTGCATGTGGCAGATCATCATGTGTCGCCAGGTAAAAAACAATGGACCTGGGGTAACAGCGACTTCGGCCTGGCATGGGATAAAAACCTGACAGACACCGACGGTCCTTATATTGAGCTGATGACCGGTGTTTATACCGATAACCAGCCAGACTTTACCTGGCTGATGCCTTTTGAAGAAAAAACGTTCAAACAATATTTCCTGCCCTACCGGGAACTGGGGCTTGTAAGCAACGCTTCTAAAGATTTGTTGCTGCGCGCTGCGGTAGCGGACTGCCAATTGCAGGTGCAGCTGTTTGCTACCAGTCTGCAGGAAGGACTAACGATACAAGCCAGTGCCGAAGGAACAATTATCTGGCGTGAAACCGCTACGGTATCTCCCGAAACAATATTTACCGCCACAGCACCCTGGCCGGCCGGTGTGGCCGGCACCGCACTGGAGATCAGCATAGCAGGTAGCAGTGGACAGGAGCTGCTGCATTTCAGCGCAGCGGTATCTGCGGAGGAAAAACCAGTACCCGAACCGGCAGCCCCGGCTAAACTGCCTGCGGAAATAGCGCAGAATGAACAGCTGTTCCTTACGGGGCAACACCTGGAACAATACCGCCACGCAACCTATAGCCCGGTACCTTATTATGAAGAGGCGCTGCGCCGTGATGCCGGTGATGTACGCTGTAATAACGCACTGGGCCTATGGTACCTGCGAAGAGGACAGTTTGCCCAAAGTGAACCATATTTCCGCCGGGCTATTACCACGATCACCCAACGGAACCCTAATCCTTATGATGGGGAGCCTTATTATAACCTGGGCCTCTGCCTGTATTACCAGGAGCGCTACGAAGCGGCTTACGATGCCTTCTTCAAAGCAGCATGGAGCAGCGCCTGGCAGGATGCGGCTTATTATTTCATTGCCCAGCTGGACATCCTGCAGGGCAAACCAGCCCGCGCTTTGTCACACATTAACTGGGCTATCGATCGTAACGCCCGTAACGGCCGCGCCTATACGGTAAAGTGCCAGGCGCTGCGGCAGCTGGGGCGTATGAAAGAAACCTTTTCCACGGCGGAATACGCGCTGCAGCGGGATGCTTTCAACCTCAGCGCCCTTTATGAGCTGTACCTGAGTTACCAGGAAACAGGTCATACAGAAAAAGCAGCTACCACGCTCACGGCTATACGGGAACGGAGCAGGGAGCATGCCGGCAACCTGATTGCCTACGCGCTGGATTATATGGGCATGGGGCTGTATGCGCATGCAGCGGCGCTGATCAGCCTGGCCTCGGCAACACAATTACAACTACCATTAACACAATACTACCTGGGATATTGTCACCATAAAGCGGGTGAAGCCACAAAGGCGGCGGATCATTTCCGGCGCGCTGCCGCTGCTGAGGCAGGGCATCACTTCCCCAACAGGCTGCAGGATATCGCGGTACTGCAAACGGCTATCCGGTTAAATGAACAGGACGCGAAGGCGCATTATTTCCTGGGTAACCTGTTCTACGATAAAAAACAATACGAACTGGCAATAGACCACTGGCTGTCGGCTGCCGCGAAAGACGCGGCTTTCCCAACAGTACAACGCAACCTGGGCATTGCTTTCTTTAATAAACGCCAGGACCCGGCCGCAGCACGGACTTATCTCGAAACGGCCTTCCGTCTGAACCAGCAGGATGCGCGGGTACTCATGGAACTGGACCAGCTGTACAAGCGGCTCAATGTGCCGCCAGCCACCCGCCTGGAACTGCTGACTACACACCGGTCCGTCGCACGCGAAAGAGATGACCTGTACCTGGAAATAGCGGCCCTGCATAATTTCCTGGGTCATCACGATACCGCCTATACGCTGTTGCAGCAACGGAAGTTTCATCCCTGGGAAGGGGGAGAAGGAAAGGTATCCGGTCAGTATGTACTGAGCCTGGTGGAACTGGCTAAACAAGCTATCCGCGAAGGCCAGCCGGCAGAGGCGCTGGTTTACCTGGAAAAAGCACAACAGTACCCCGACAACCTCGGCGAAGGTAAACTGTTCGGCGCCCGGGAAAATGACATCTTCTACTGGATGGGTGTAGCCCATCAACAGGCGGGTAACGAAACACAAGCCAAAGCCTGTTGGAACACCGCAGCCGAAGGCAATGCGGAGCCTGGCGCAGCGATCTACTACAACGACCAGCAGCCGGATAAGATCTTCTACCAGGGCCTCGCCTGCAAGGCAGCCGGGCAGGAAGCCGCCGCCACCGCCATTTTTGAGAAACTGCTGGCTTACGGTCAGGCTCATGAAAACGACGAAATACGGATCGACTATTTCGCTGTTTCCCTGCCCAACCTGCTCATCTTCGATGATGACCTGAGCCTGCGCAACAAAATACATTGCAAATATCTGTTGGGGTTAGGATACCTGGGATTGGAACAATATGATAAAAGCGCATCCTGCCTGCAGGAAGTATTAGCGCTCGATAGTATGCATACCGGCGCCCAGGTTCATCTTCAGCTCATACAATATACCCTTTCTTCCACGTTTGTTGCACCTAAACCATAGACTATGTAACGCCAACTGGTATCCACGTTCACTGTGATGGTCCGGCAGCCCCTGGATGGCGGCCGGGCATAGCAGGACAGTATTTCACACCAAATGAAAAAACTGGTATATGAAAAATGCCTTCCTTCCTTTACTCATCCTGCTCCTTTTGACGAGCGGGGTGGGCTTTTCACAACAACATCCGGTGCGGGGAAAGGTGACAGACGGTAACAAACAGCCCTTACCGGGTGTGAGTGTACACGTTAAACATGAAAAAACCGGGGTGGTCACGGACGCAAACGGGCTCTTTTCCCTGAACGCCCGTATAGGCGATACCCTGGTATGCTCTTTTGTCGGCTACGCTTCGCGGGAGACGCCGGTTACAGCGGCCGCCCTGCATCTGATCGTACTCACCGAAACGGAGCATAACCTCAATGAAACGGTGGTTATCGGTTACCAGACCATTACCCGTAAAAGTGTGACTACCGCGGTATCTTCTGTCAATACAAAAGATATAGCGCCTACCACTACCGCCAACGTGGCCAATACCCTGCAAGGTAAAGTGCCCGGTCTGCAGGTTTTCCAGGGCGGCGGAACACCCGGCGCCCAACCTAAGTTGTTGGTAAGAGGGTTTACCACCATCACCGGCGGCAGCGATCCGCTGATTGTGGTGGATGGTGTGCTCACCTCTTTCGGTGGACTTAATGACCTGAACCCGGCTGACATCGAGAAGGTTGACGTGCTGAAAGATGCCGCTGCTACGGCCATCTACGGTTCCAGGGGCGGCGCCGGCGTCATCATGGTAACTACCAAAAGAGGAAAAGAAAAAACACTCGTCAATTTTAACGGCAGCTCCGGTGTCAATCACTGGGTAAAGCCCCATCTGGCCGGAACCGGCGAGTACGTTGATTTCTACAAAAAAGTATATGCTGCCAACAATCAAACACTGCCGGCCAACGGCGCGGTATCGGATGTAAACACCGACTGGTGGAACGCTACTATCCGTGACGGCTACACGCACAACTATAATGTAAGCGCTTCCGGAAATAAAAACGGTCTCTCTTTCTACGGCAGCCTGGGTTATTTCGATCAAACGTCTACTTTCCGCGCCCAACGCAACACCGGCGATTACCAGAAAGTAACAGCGCGACTGAATATCGACTACCAGTTGTCCAAAATCTTTAAGATAGGCGTGAACCTGGTGCCCCGCTTTGAAACCTATGGTGATGGCGGCGGCACGGGCCTGTTCAATATTATGTCTATCGCACCCAACGTAGGCATCACTAAAACACCGGAACAAACAGCCGCTGATGTAAATGCCTATGCAGCAGGTAATCCCGGTTGGAATTTTACCGCCTACAACCCGGTATACAGCCAGTTCACCCGTTCCAATTTTAATAATATCAGTAACCCGGTAGCGGCTATGGCACGGGATTTCAATAAAAACCGTTTCTTTGGTACACAAGGCTCTGCTTACCTGGAAGTAAAACCAATCAAAAACATTACGTTCCGGACCAGCTTCTCCGGGTTCTATAATTCTTCCAACGCCACCAATTACAATCCGAAATATTTTATAGATCCCAAGGATAAAAGAGACAAAGCCGAAGTATCCCAAAAAACAGCACTGGCCTATCGCTGGCAGGTAGACAATACGTTGAACTACCTGGGTGCTATCGGTAAACATCATATCAACGTGCTGGTGGGGCAATCGGCCGACAACTACATCACCAATAGTACCTACGTATTACGGCAAGACATCCCTTATGATGCCGACCCGTATCGTTTCGTCTCCGGAGGCGCTGTACTGGCGGATGGCAGCGGTGGTTACCAACCCGGCGCCGGTCCTTTCGGTAAAATGAATTCCTACTTCTCCCGCCTGCAGTATGATTTCAACGAAACCTATTTTCTGGCTGCTTCCTTCCGGGCGGATGGCTCTTCTTTGTTATCGCCGGCCAATAGATGGGGCTATTTTCCAACAGTCTCCGCGGGTTATGTGCTCTCCAATGAGCGGTTTATGTCGCCCGTGAAATGGATCAACTACCTGAAATTGCGTGCTTCGTATGGCCGTGTGGGTGGTAACCTGCCGGCATCGCCCGGGGCTTATCAAAGCACACTGGGACTGGTGGATTATGTGAATGGCGATCATAGCCGCATCTACGGCTATACGCCATCCAACGTGCCTGATCCAAACATCAAATGGGAAACTACCCAGGACGTTACCATAGGCCTGGACGCGGAATTATTTAACAACAAATTCTCCCTGGTGGTAGATAAATACTGGCGCTCGCCGAAAGATATGTTGTTGTACCTGCCGGTTCAGCCATCATTGGGCTATCCGCAGGATTATATCCCCACTATCTATACCAACGTAGGTACTATGCGTACCAGCGGTTACGAGGCGGCCATCAGCTACAAGGATAAAATAGGTAAGGTTAGCTACAACATCGGACTTACCCTGCAACACTTTATCTCCAAAGCAGTAGACCTCAGGGGACAGGTATTGTATGACGAGATATCCAACGACGTGTTCCAGTCTACCCGCCGCACGAAAACAGCCGCCGGCGATATTGTAGGTGGCTATTACGGTTATGTGGTGGATGGCGTTTTCCAGGATCAGCAACAGATAGACAACTACCGGAATAAAGCAGGCGATAAGCTGCAACCCAATGCCCGTCCGGGTGATTTTATTTACCGCAACGTGAATGGCGACGATAAAATAGACCTGAACGACCGCACCTTTATTGGCAGCCCTTATCCTAAAATGGCCGGTGGACTGACTTTACAGGCGGCTTACCGTGGGTTTGATATACGCATGGAATTTTACGGCAGCTTCGGTAATAAAGTGGCAGATGATTACCTGGTGCGCATGAACCCGATCTACGGTTACAACTTCATCTCCGGCAGTACCGACAAGTTCTGGAATGGACCGGGCAGTACCAATACTCATCCGGTATTGAGTCTTAGTGATCCTAACGGCAACTTCACCAGCAATTCTACCTTCTTCATCAAGGATGGTTCCTATGTTCGCAATAAGCTGATGCAGGTAGGCTATACGTTGCCCGATAAGTGGTTGAAAGGTGTAGGACCTATTCGTTTTTATGTATCTGCGCAGAACCTGTTCACCATCACCAAATACCCCGGACTGAACCCTGAGGTGCCTTTTGGTGGTATTCTCCGGTATGGTATTGATAACGGGCAGAACCCAATCCCGAAATATTATGCCTTCGGTTTTAACGCGAATTTTTAATCCTTTGAGGAAATTAAAACGACCTGTTATGAAACGTTCAGCATATATCTTACTCCTGGCCGTTGCTTTGGGCAGTTGTAAAAAATCATTCCTGGACCAGGACCCTTATGGCGGCACCATACAATCCAGTACTTACTATAGTACCCTGGACGAAGCCCGCAGCGCTACCCTGGCCACTTATGCCTATATCGATTATAATGATTGGTGGCAAACGCAATGGTGGCGGCAGGTGAGCGGGGAAGCCGCTTCCGATAATGAATGGATGGGATTAAACGGCGGCCAGCCCACCGCAGTTCAGGCCACCCATTACACCCTGAATCCGGAAAACGACCGGCTGGAAGCGCAGTGGATCATGATATACAAAAGCATCTATCAGTTTAATGCAACCATAGAAGGGGTACAGAAAGCGCCTATCGATGAAACGGCCAAACAACAGCTGCTGGGTGAACTGAAATTCCTGAGGGCATTTTCTTACTTCGACCTCGTTCGTAACTGGGGCGGAGTGCCGCTGATCACCAAAACGCTGGGACCCAAAGACAATACCTATGAGCGGGCGTCAGCGAAAGAGGTGTATGATTTTGTCCGCCAGGATTTAAACAGCGCCATCGGCGTATTACCCAACAAAGCGCAGTACAGCAGCACCGATAAGTTCAGGGTGTCCAAAGGGGCGGCACAGGCCTTGCTGGCGAAAGTAGACCTGTATACCGAGAACTGGGCCGAGGCGCAAACAGTGGCCGCGCAGGTCATTAACGGTGGTGACTATACGCTGGAAACGGCTTTCGGCGATATCTGGAAAGGATCGAATTTTAACGGGAAAGAATCCATCTTTGAAATACAATACCAGTATCTCACGCAATACCCTAACCTGGGCAACATCTTCCCCGTGGCCTCTATGGCCGGTACGGAAGGTGGCTGGGGATATTTTACGCCTACCAGCGACCTGGAAAATGCCTATAGGGACCAGGGCGATAGTATCCGGTTGAACTGGACCATTATGCGCCATAATTTCCCGGTGGTGGGAGATCCGGCTAATCCATCCTTTAATGCGAACCCGGCCCAGAGTAAATCGGCCCGCTTTAACCGGAAAATATACATTCCCCGTGGCGAGCGTACGCCCAACAACCGGTATTCCAAAGATCATATCTACCTGCGACTGGCAGACGTATACCTGATGCATGCGGAAGCTTCGGCGATGTTGCAACAATCCGGGCCAGCCCTGGCTTCGCTGGAGAAAGTGCGCAGCCGGGTAAACCTGCCTACGGATCATACATTGACTGGCTGGGCGCTGATCCGCGCCGTGCGCAACGAACGACGCCTGGAACTGGCGCTGGAAGGCGATCGCCTCTATGATATCCGGAGATGGAAAGATGAAGGCGGTCAACCGGTGATCAATAGTATCTTCGGCCCCAATGGCAGCTTTGTGAAGTACAACACCCAGGTGAGTAAAGATCCTTATGAAACCACCAACCTGAATGAACCGCAGGACAAAGGCGCGAAATTCAGAGCCGGGACACATAATCTCTGGCCGATTCCTACCAAGGAAATCATCGCTTCAGAAGGAAGGATCAAACAAAATCCAGGATACAATTAGGAAACTTATATAAATTCAGCACATGAAGCATCTTTCGTATAGGCAGATAGGATGGGCGCTAACGTTGACGGCTATATCCTTTCCGGCAAGGGCGCAGCAAAAGACGGCTGTTACCACCATACAGGTGGATTTAGACGCCGAAAGGCAGGTCATTCACAGCTTTGGCGCTTCCGACTGCTGGACCACCAAATACGTCGGTGAGTGGCGGAATGAGGCGAAGAAACAACAGGTGGCCGATTATCTTTTCAGTATGAAAACAGATGCGAAAGGAAACCCCAAAGGAATAGGGCTTTCCCTTTGGCGCTTCAACATCGGCGCCGGCAGCCTGGAACAGGGCGCGGAAAGCGGTATCCCCAGCGAATCACGGCGGGAAGAGTGTTTCCTGCAGGCAGACGGTTCCTACGACTGGAGCAAACAAGCCGGGCAACAGTGGTTCCTGGAAGCGGCCAGGCAGCGGGGTGTCCGGCAATTCCTGGGGTTCTCTATCTCGCCGCCGGTATACTATACGCAGGATCATAAGGCTTACGGCCTGGCTAATAAAACGCTGAACCTGCAACCGGATAAACAAGCCGCCTTTGCCGATTTCCTGGTAAAGGTGGCCCGGCATTTTAAAGCCGGCAAAACGCCGTTCGATTATATCAGTCCCTTTAATGAACCACAATGGAACTGGGGCGAACATCCATCGCAGGAAGGTACCGGCGCCACCAATGCGGAAATGGCTGCGGTGATCCGTTTGCTTGGCCGTAAATTGCAGGAGGCAGGTACGCCATCGAAAATCGCTTTCGGGGAGGCGGGGCATTGGAATGCCCTCTACGGCAGCAATCAGGATGGACGGGGCGATCAGATCAACGCGTTTTTTAACCCGGATTCTCCGGATTATATCGGTAACGTACCTACGCTGTTGAAGATGTTGTCTACCCATAGTTATTTCACTACCTGTCCGGATACCACGATGATCCATATACGACAATCAGCGGTGGATAAACGGAATACAGTAGCACCCGGACTGGCGCTATGGCAAACGGAATTTGGCGTATTAGGGGATATCTGCAAACAGTACAGCGGCGCCCCTAAACATACCGATATCAACTATGGACTGTACGTTGCCCGCGTCATTCACCACGACCTGGCAGTAGGGCAGGTGAGTGCCTGGCATTGGTGGCTGGCGGTGAATACGTATGACTACAGCGACGGACTGGTATATATTAATGATAACAACGGCGGCTTTGATATGGAAGCGATGAAGCAGGATGGTATCGTAACGGATTCCAAACAGCTGTGGTGCCTGGGTAACTACGCCCGTTTTGTGCGCCCTGGTATGGTGCGGGTAAACGCAAATGCGGATGGTATGACCGATCCCGTAGCCGCAGCGGCATCGGGCTTGCTGGTATCCGCCTATAAAGATAAGGCTGCCCGCAAACTGGTGCTGGTGGTGATTAATACAAATACTGCCGAAAAACAGCTGCAGCTGAACACGCCGCTGAAAGGTGGTAAACTGCACGCTTATACGACCAGCGGAACAAAGAACCTGCAACATTCCATCGTGCAGGCGGAGCGGTTTACCGTAGGTCCAAAATCTGTTACCACTTTGGTAGCGCAACTACGCTGACATTAAAATCTACAATGCAATGAAAGGATATCTTTGGTTAATAGGCTGGCTCTTCTGTTTTACACATGCACCCGCGCAAAGCCTGTCCCTGGCCGGAGAATGGCGACTACGGCTCGATTCACTTAACAAAGGTAGAGACGAACAATGGTTTTTACAGTCTTTCCAACAGACGATAAAACTGCCGGGTACCCTGGATGATGCCGGTATCGGTTATAGACCTACGGTAGATACCAGTGTGATGAACAAGGAGGTGATGGCTGGCCTTAGCCGCAAACACCGTTATATCGGCGTGGCCTGGTATGAAAAAGAAATCACCTTGTCCAAAAACATGGAGCATGCGCAGCTTTTCCTGGAAAGGGTGATCTGGCGCTCCGATTGCTGGATCGATGGACAATACACCGGTTCACAGGAAAGCCTGATAGCGCCGCATGTATTTGAATTGGGAACTTTAAAACCCGGGAAACACCGTATTGTACTGCGTATAGACAACAGCCTTCAGCATGATATCAGCTACAATAATTTCGCTCACGCCTATACGGATGCTACCCAAA
This sequence comes from Chitinophaga qingshengii, assembly GCF_014529935.1. Taxonomy (GTDB): domain Bacteria; phylum Bacteroidota; class Bacteroidia; order Chitinophagales; family Chitinophagaceae; genus Chitinophaga; species Chitinophaga qingshengii. The sequence goes on along the minus strand of NZ_JACVFC010000001.1, from coordinate 284,157 downwards.
TCATCTGGAACGGCGTTATTGGTGATATCAGTCTCAGCGGCCGGTCAGCCATAGCTATCGCGGATATGCAATTGTACCCGGATAGGGAAGCTAAAAAGATACAGGCGTCACTGTCGTTGCGGCCGGCAGGTAATATACCTTCATCCATGCAACTGCAAACCGTTGTGATGGATGGCAACCAGGTAGTGTCACGTCAGTCAAAAGCGGTTACCACAGCGGATACGATAGCAGCAGATATCTACCTGAAAAATATTAAAACATGGGATGAATTTAACCCGCATGTATATACGTTTAAAGCCATCCTGACCGACGCCATGGGGAAAATACTCGATCAGCGGGAAAGTACTTTCGGTTTCCGGGAACTGCAATCGGCGCAGTCACAGCTACGGCTAAACGGAGATCCGATTTTCCTGCGGGGTACCCTGGAATGCGATATCTTCCCGCTGACAGGTCATCCGCCTATGGAAGATGCAGGCTGGAAAAAGGTATTCCTCGCCGCTAAATCCTATGGCCTGAACCACCTGCGTTTTCACTCCTGGTGCCCACCGGCGGCGGCCTTCCGCGTAGCCGATTCCCTGGGTTTTTACCTGCAGATAGAATTGCCGCTCTGGAGCCTGACTGTCGGGAAAGATACCGCCACACTGCGTTTCCTGGAAGCGGAAGCACAACGGATCATCAGCGCCTATGGCAATCATCCGTCCTTCTGTTTCTGGAGTATGGGCAATGAACTGGAAGGAGATTTCGACTGGCTGCAAGGCATGGTGCGGAAGCTCAAACAACAGGACCCGCGCCGTTTGTATACCACTACCTCCTTCAGTTTCCAGCAGGGGCGCGGCCGCTGGCCGGAGCAACCAGATGATTTCTACGTAACCCAATACACGAAAAACGGCTGGGTAAGGGGACAAGGCAGCTTTAACACACAATCGCCTGATTTCAAAACCGATTACAGGCAGGCCGTCAACGGAGTACCGGTACCGCTGCTTATCCATGAAGTAGGGCAGTATGCCGTATATCCCGATATGCAGGAGATCAGCCGCTACACCGGTGTGCTGGACCCGCTTAATTTTAAGGCGGTACGCAACGATCTGCGTAAAAAACACCTGCTGCCGCTGGCGCCGGATTTCCTGAAAGCAAGCGGACAATTGGCCCTGCTACTCTACAAAGAAGAAATGGAGCGGGCCTTAAAAACCAGCGGGGTGAGCGGCTTTCAGCTGCTGGACCTGCACGATTTTCCTGGTCAGGGTACCGCGCTGGTAGGCTTGCTGAATGCTTTCTGGGAAAGTAAAGGCATTGTAGCCCCGGCGGCCTTCCGGCAGTTCTGCGGTCCGGTAACGCCGTTGCTGCGTTTTGAAAAGGCGGTATACACCAATGCGGAAACATTTACCGCCACGGCGTCGGTGGCCAATTATAGCGGCAAATCCTTGTCCGTAACACCGGTATGGGACCTGCGCGATGAAAGCGGGAAAGTGTGGCTGAGCGGGAAATTGCCTTCACAAAACCTGTCGCAGGGTAATGGTAACACGTTAGGCAATATCTCCATAGACCTGCATGCGTTCCCGGTGGCGCGGCAGCTGACACTGCGCCTGCGTCTGCAGCCCGGTTATGAAAACGAATGGCGTATCTGGGTGTATCCTGCCAAACAGCCACAGGAGCAGTTTACTGCCCTGTTTACCACTTCGGTGGACGAAGCGGTGGCTGCCGCCCAGCAGGGGAAAGCCGTTGTACTCAACCCTGATACTGCGCTTATTAAAGGCGTAGAAGGCAGATTCGCACAGGTGTTTTGGAGCCCGGTACATTTCCCCAACCAACCCGGCACCATGGGATTGCTCTGCGATACCACACATCCTGCGTTGAAAGGCTTCCCTACGGCGTTCCATACAGACTGGCAATGGTGGGACCTGGTGACCTTCTCTAAAACCATGATACTGGATAGCATACCGGTCACACCTAAACCCATTGTACGGGTGGTGGACAATTTCTTCAAAAACCGGAATATGGCCGATGTAGTGGAATACCAGGTGGGCAAAGGAAAGGTACTGATCTGCTCCATGGACCTGCATCATGACCTGGAACGCCGTCCTGTGGCGGCACAACTGAAACAAAGCCTGATGCGGTACGCATCGGGAGTACAGTTTAAACCTTCGCTGGCGTTAACGGAAATGCAGTTGAGGAGTTTGTTTAAGTAGATTTACTTTTTTGATGGACGTGCAGCCATCCGGGGGGACCTGGGTGGCTGTTTTATTTATTTGAGTAGCCGTGTTTTTTCTGTGGGGTTTAATAAGGAGCTATCCACCGGGTTTCCAGGGCAGGTGATCTTTACTTGAGGAAGGGAGAGTAATGGACGCATGTCTTTTATTTTATTATTGGTAAGATCTGCTGTTTGTAAGGCCGGCATGCAGCGGACGAAATTGATTTCTTGTAGTTGATTTCCCAGAAGATCGACTTCGGTAAGGCTGTTAAGCGGTGTGGTACAGGTAAGCTGAGTCAAGCGGTTAAATCTGGCAGAAAGCTGTTCCAGCGCAGGAAATACGAATAACGGAGGAAGTGTCGCTAAATGATTGCTGCTTATGTAGAGATTTCTTAGCCGGGGCATAGATGAAATCTTCAGTTCGGTGATTTGGTTATCAGAGAGGTTCAGTTCTTCTAATTCCGTGAATCCGGAGAAGGTGATAGTTCCCAGGATCTTGTTGTTATTAAGGTCCAGCTGTTGTAGTTTTTTAGAGTTTAGAATGGGAGTTATATTTACGATACTGCTATAGGGCAATTTTAATACACGCAGTGCCGGTTTGTCTTTTAATGGGCTGAGGTCTTTTATAGGCAGGCGATCACCGCCGGTGCCGAGCAGCAGTACCTCAAGATGCCGCATGTTTTCAAGGCCGGCCAGGCTGGATGGGCTATTGTACCGGACATCGAGATAACGAAGCTGTGTGAGGCCGCGAAGAGGGGTGAGGTCCGTTACTTCGTTATAACTGATATTGAGATAGGTCAGTTCCCGCAGGTTCCGCAGGGGGTGGAGGTTTTTGATCTGACCACCGTATTTAAGGTTGGAACCACTGATGTTCAGGTATTTCAGGTGAAGGGTGTACTTCAGCTGACGGAATATAATATTTATATCTTGATTATTGATATCGAGGGAGTCGATATGCAGTATTTCAGACAGTGGCGTATGCTGCCCCATGGCTGTAAAGAAATAAGTGCCGTTTTCCAGTGTTAGCTCCTCCGCGGCTACTACTTTGGACAGGTCGAAGCCTGCTCGCTGGTAGATGCTCCGAAGGCTGTCCTGTGCGGTGCTCAGGAGGCTAAATAATACCAGGAGGCTGGCTATAATGTTTGTCTTCATCATTTCTTTTTAGGCGGAGCTACTGCTGGCGCCCCTTCTTTTTTAGCACCCGGCTGATCGCCCGCTTGGGGTTTAGTTGTTTCGGGCGCCAGTTCATTTTTTAATTTTTCCCCTTCGGGATCTTTTAATTCTATCATCTTATCAGTTGCCTCATCTTTTTTGGTCCTGCTTTCAGACAACAGCTTCAGGTTTTTGATGACGGTATCTTTTTGAGACTTGTTACCATTAGTATGTAAGTTACGATAATGGGTAAATACTTTCAACCCGTCGTCCAGCCGCGCCCTTTTGATGAAATCATTTCTTTCTCCCAGGTGTTTGTAGCCGCCGTTCACTCTGTAGGTAGTCTGTTTAATATCATCTTCATCGGCAAGGCCAGGCAACGATGAGGTGGTAATAGCCCAGAATACCACTGCGGACTGTACTGCGTACATAAGATTACCAGTATCAGATATTTTGTCGTAATTGCCTTTTAACGCCCCTTCGGAATCATTGGCGGTGAAATCGATGTAGCCGGTCGTATCATCCGGAAAGGGATGCTCCTTTCTATGGTTCCCGAATTTTGTATAGTTCTCTTTACCTGTCAGCTGTATGATGCCTCTGCCACGGAAACGATAGCCATCATGTCCTGTTTCCTTTCCGTTGCTCATCCTGTCGCCGTAAACGCGGGAAGGCCATTTAATTTTGAAAGCATCGTGTTTTTTGACGGAGATTTTCAGCGTTGCGTCATCTTTAATTAATACACCATTTTTCTCATCTACCCGGCCATAAAGCAGGGTTTCATCAACTGTCAGCTCTTTATAATCGCCCTCCAGCAGCGTTTGAATATCTTTCTTATCTTTTTCGTCTTTCTTTTTATATTCCACTGCCAGCAGATCTATGATTTCTGCTTTGGTAAAACAGTTGTAGCGCTCATGTTTGGGGTTGAAGTAGTCATTGATTTTAAAAGATGAAACAAAGTACTTACTGAAATTCCCCCTCAACCCTTTATGCCCATAGTTCAGCCCTTCTTCGAAAGTACTGAACCGCCCGCATTCCGCCGCTGCCTGGGCAATAAAATGCGCCTTCCGCAAACAGGTATCCAGCTTATAATCTTTACGGTATTTATTCAGATAGGTCAATATATCGGTCAGATGTTTTTCATCATCCGCCGATAGGGCAATCACATTTCCTTTTTTGTCTTTTTGTTCGATGATAAATTTCACTTGTTCCGCCGTGATCTCTTTCTCACATTCCGGGCATTTATATTCTTCTTCCTTTTCATCTTTTTCATTACTGGCCACACCATTGTATTCCGGGCTTTTATCCTGGCTATTGGCAGGCTGTGCCTCGCCCTGGGGACCATGGAAATCAACATCTATGCCTTCATCCGGACCCGGTGGCAAAGGACGGTCTTCCGGAACGGGTACATTGGCTGGCGGCGGTTGGGAGGTTACTTTTACCATAACGGCTTCATTTGGATTTTTGCAACAAGGATGATATTCTCTGCGCCTTCTTATAGGCGGCGTCACCGGTCATGCCCCGCTCTTTATAAAAGGCGAGGGTCCTGGCGGCAATCTGGCGGGCAGATAATTTATTTTCTTCGCTGCCGCCGTCTATCATATCGTCCTGGGTAAAGAACCAGGAAGAAGGGGTGGTGGCAGAAGCGCCTTTTTGTAATTCGGCGGCGACTGTTTTTTCATCGAGCATAAATACGGCGTATTGTAGCAGGCTAAATCCGGCATCTTCGGTTTTGTAGCCATGGCGGACCAACAGGGACAATATTTCCGGCGAAACGGTATAATCCCGGCTGTATTGTTTCCGGATGGCATCCGTTACGCCCTGTAGCGATACTTTATTCTCCAGCAGGTAGTTGATCACATCGCTGCCGTTATCTCCCCTTAATGCAGCGGCCATCAGGCCATCCTGGCTGTGCTGCGCTAATACGCTGGCTGGTGCTGCCTGTCGCAGAAAAGACAAGGGGGATTTTACCAGCAGCCACATCTTCACCGCATCCGCGCTCACACTGGCGCCGTGGCGGATTAACCAGAGGGAGAGTTCTTGTTGTATTTGCTGCATGGCGGCAGGAGTAGCCACACTTTTGGATAGCCCGCTGCCTACCAGTTTACTATAGTCGTACACGTAAAAGAGCGATGTATACTGATGAATATGCAGCGGCAGCTGACCGATGTCCCCGAAGGAAACCGTAGTATCGGCGCCGAGTACGGTGTTAGGGTCAAAATGTTGTCCCAGCAGTTGGGCCAGTCGGTTGGTATCAGCATTCCGCAAGGCATCTGTCCATGGCTGCGTATCCACTTTGCTGACGGATGCCGTATCAGTACTGGTATGCGCCGGTTGCGAGCCATTGGCGCAGGACGCAACCGCTATACTCAAACAGGCCAGCATAAACAGTTTTCCAAAGATAGATTTTAACACGCCCCCGGAACTGTTTTGTGCGGGTGGGAATGATGGAGTAGCTGCCGCTGGTTGTTGTGCTTTTTTCCAGGCTTCCTGTTTGGCTTTTACCGCGTCCAGCCAGGGTTTGTAACAGGTGTCCGGCGCTATTTCCGGCAGCGGGTCTACCTTCACATAAAACAACGCTTCTTTCTTTTCATCAAAGTCCACAGCCATTTTACCTTTCCCTTTTTGGGTACGGTATATATTCTTTAACTCGGGCATGAGGTCTACCAATTTATCATTCAGGCTGTTAAAATACGTTGCTTTATTAATATTGGCGATGGGCTGGAAGTAGCCGCCGGTACCATTTCTAATGCCCAGGCATCCTTCCAGGTCACCGGATACGAACGGATCTACGGATACCCCTCCCCGGTAGGGAGATGCCAGTATCGTTTTCATATTGGTATCCGTTTTATCCAGTACCACCCGGTAGCGGGCGGTCTCGGTGATCACATAGTTCATCGCATAATATTCCGGTTGCCCGTTCAGGCTGGTGGGTGGCACCGGTCCGCCGGTTTTATAGTAGGTAGTGTTGTTATCGCGGGTATGACGGGCCAGCTCCATGAGGAGTGCGGCGTTGCCATGGGAGCCGCTGCCAATGTCCTGCTCCAGTTTCTTTTTGGCGTCGCCGGCATTTTCTCCCTTATAGATAAACATTTTATAGGTAGGGTAGGCGTTGGTATATACGCCGCCGCGCACATAAATCGGGTAAATGGATTCCAGTTTATCCTTGAAAGATGCTTTTTTATTGCCATAGTCGTAGGGAGTGTCTACGCCTTTTTTATAGGTGGTCTGCTTCCCTTTGGCGTCTGTATGAGTTGCGAGGGAAGGATTGGTGGCGTGGGGCACCAGTTCTGTCAGCACTTTGCTGCCAGCCTTTTCCTGTACGAAAGTCTTTTTGGTTTCATCTACCTTATACCAACGGTCAGAAGCCGGAACGGGATTGTATACTTCGTTGCTGAGGTACCATACCACTTCCTTGTTCTCCACTGCCATCGGGGTAGCCAGCGGCAGATCTGCGGTAGGAATCTTAATATCTTTGACGGTGGCCTTTTGTTTACCATCGGTGATGGTGATTTTACCGCCTCCGGCGGAACATTGATTGGTAGATTTTTCCAGCAGGAAATAGGTCCCTTCACCCAGACTTACATCTTCTGCTACCTGTTGCCATTCCATCAGTGCGGGGCTGCAGGGGTTGTTGCGCTGGGCCGAACAGTTGCCAAAGGTAGGAGCGATGGTTTTGTCTTTGGAAGTGGCTTTGAGGTTATCCTGCAGGAATACAAACAGGTTGGACGATACTTTGAGTTGTCCGGGAGTGCTGCCGCAGCTGCATTTGAGCAGCGCCTGGTCGCACACATATTTACTGCCTGCCGGGGCGGGCTTTTCCTCTTTTTTCTTTTCCGTGTTGGGTTTGGTCGTTTTCTGTTGTTTTCCCATATGATCAGGATTCAAGTAAATCAATCCGGAAAGCAGCTTTTCTCACATAGGCGTTTCCGATAGTGAGCCGGTATTTGAGGTCTGCTTTAAGCGGTATGTAACTGCTGTGATGCAGGAGGTAGTCACCCTGGTACTGTTCCAGTAACAGCTCTGCTTCTTCGCTGGCGGGTATTTCCAGTGTTTCGAAAAGATATTGCCCCAGCGCGGCGGTGTCCAGCTGCGTTTCGTTCAGGCTGCCGCTTATCTGTACCCGGAGCGGGTCGGTGAGCGACTTACCTTCCACGATGCGCCGTGTTTCTGTCACCGGTAGGGGGGCGTGGTTAAAAATAGCATTGTATTGTTTTTCAAGTTGTTTTTCGCCGGAGAAAGGGTAGGAGGTGTTGATCCGGTTGAGGAACAATCCATACAGGTTGTACTGTAACAGATCGTCCAGCAGTGCTTTTTCTTTTCCGAAGCGGTTGTCATAGCCCTGGGTCAGCTGTTGGATCTCCATGCCTTTGTAGTCGGCCCAGAGCCGGGCTTTGGTATCCATCCAGATTTCCTTTATATCGGGCATATTAGCGATACCGGTGACCTGTTGTTTTCCATCTACATAGAACTCAACATAATGGGTTACCGCGCTGATGGCTTTTATAATGTATTCGAGGTGAGTACAGGAGGAGTCTAGCTCCATTTTCTCCTGCACCACCTGGCAGCTGATCAGTTGTCTGCCATCGTCCATATCTTCCCAGGTTACCTGCAGGCGGCGCTGGAAGCTGTTTTCAGCGGCTGATTCACGGATACGGGTATACGTAGACGTGTGGAGTTGAAACAACTGTTGTCCGGTACCGGTGATTTGCAGGTCCCGTGGTATGGAGGTCAGGCGCTGCATTATCCTTTGCTGATTTTGACTTTTTTATTGCCTTGTAACACGGTTGTACCGCTGCCGATGATCTTCATATCACCCAGTAATGACAGCAGTTGCATGGTACCGGAGGTCTGTTTATAGTCTTCCTGTGCGAAGAAAGAAATGCCGTCACCGGCTACTCCGCTGATATTGGTGGCTTTCAGGGCATATTCTTCGCCGGCGGTCACCCGGATATTGTCTGCTGCATCGGCCACCACATTTTTACCGGCATCCATAGTGATATTTTCTTTGGCTGTGATATGGATGTTTTTGGCCGTGAGGTTCAGGTTTTCCGGAGCGGTGATGTGAATATGTTTACCGCTGGTATCCAGGGTGATGATATTCCCGTTTTTATCTGTAATGGTAATGCTTTCTTCATTGCTGGTGTCATCCAGCCTGATGGTATGTCCGCTGCGGGTACGGATCGCCTTGATATTGTTCTGATCGTCCCCAAACTCCGTTTTGGCGTCACCGTTATAGGTGGTGCCGAGTACGTAAGGCGCTTCAGGGTTACCGTCTTCGAAGGCTACCCATACTTCTTCCTGCAGTTCCGGTATGAAATAAAATCCTTTATTACCGCCACCATGCGGCGCCACAATCCTTATCCAGGGCGTGGAGCCTTGCTGCTGCCAGCGGAAGCGCACCCGTATACGGCCCAGGCCTTTAGGGTCTGCATTATCCGTTACCGTAGCGCTTTGCGGTTCACAGCCGCTCACCGGGGTGAGGTCTACCCGGGGCATGGCGGTATCTGCCGGGATGGCGGTGAAGGTATTATGATAATGCCCGTTTTCGGTGCAATGATGTTCGAGGCCTGTCACCACAAACTCTCCGTGATGGATATTACCGCTTTCGCTGATGGAAACGATATCGCCTATTTTCAGGGAAGTATTGCTGCTGGTACCACTCAATACCACCATTTCAGACAGCCGTCCCCGTTGTTGCAGGGCGGTAAAATCATCCAGCTGCGCTTTGGCATCACCACTGAAATTATAATTGGGTTTATACAGGGAAGGTTTACGGTATAATTTTTCACTCACTTCTTTCAGATGGGACACATAGTTGTTCATGGAAGCGCCGGGCTGCGACTGGGTATCATTCTCCACCACGGTATTCTGCCGGTATTCATACCCGCTGAACCGGATATTATTGGGTTTTACTTCCAGTGTAATGTCAAAATCCATCAGGTCCTGCTGGTGGGTGAGCGCCACTTTTTGCGGCGTATATTTTCCAAAAACTATTTTCTGCCCGTCATAGAAATACCATTCCCCGTACCGGGCCGCCAGCCGGGTAATAAATTGCTGCGCGGTTTCCTTATACTGTACGATGTATTTCAGGTTATCTTCATGTGCCGGCTTGACCTCCGTTTGTGCATAAGGGTTGGTGCCTTTGAGGGCGCTCATGACGATGTTCTGTAAGGACTGCTGTTCAAACGTGGCGATATGGGGATCGTTTTCCAGTAATATAGTAGGACTGCTACCGGTTATCACGCAGAAACCATGGGTACCGTCGCTTTCCTTGCCGGTATGTACACCGGTTACCAACCCGTTGAATGTAACTGCTTTATATACCCCGAAGGTATCCATCGGTTTAATCGTCATGCTGATCTCTTTGCCGAGGAAATTGCGGGCGGCGCTGAACATGCCTTGCCCCAGTTTCTCCAGCCAGTCGTATCCGATCAGGATGCGGAAATGATGGTGCCCCTGTATGGTTTGTGATAATTGTAATGAGTGAAAAGACGTGAACTGATGTTCCCCAATGGAAAAGGAGGTTCGGGTGTATAAAGACATAGTTGATGGTTTTATATAATGTGTTCCGGGTAACTAAACGGTATGGTTAAAATACATCTTCAATTTAAGGAATTCCGGGCTTATCCGGGAATTTTTTTAGGTTTATTTGTTCCTTAAAAACAGATTAAAGTATTGTTACCAATCTTTTCTTGTGACAAGAATCTGAAAGAGAATGATTAATTTCATTTCATGCAACAGAACACTTTATTGGAAAATCTGACAAGTAAAACCGCTGGTATTTTATATTATAGTGAATCAGAGTACCCACTGGAAATAGAGCAATGGGGCGAGCTTCCTGCACCGGCAGCAGTTGCTGAAATCGCTACCCGGCACCAGGTTGACCCAGGCATTGTTAAGACCGCCAACACGGCCAATTTCTTCAACGAAGTAGAACGGATATTAGACCCAAACGACGCACCCATCGTAGCCAACGCACAAAAGTTTAAAGCCCTGCATCAATTCCTGGACGAGCACTTTACGGACATACAGGTAATCCGGGTGGAAGAAGGTACCAGTATTCCGGTATATATTGTTTGTCATCAACCAGATGGAACCTGCGTGGCACTGATTACCACAGCGATAGAGTCTTAAACTCAAATCCACATATTACAGAAACCCTTAAAAAACGTGAATTATGACACAATTCATCAGGCATTGCTTTGTCATTTGCCTGGCGGGCCTGTTATTCTCTGCCTGTAAAAAAGAGGCGGATATCCAGCCCCGGCCCCAGGACAATAATTCTCCCCGCATCGCCGCTACAGAATCTGTAGTGCTCCTCAATGAAGACTTTGAATCTGGTACTAAAACCGCCTACGCTATCGGCAGCGTAACGCTGAGCAGCGGCTCCTGGACATTCGACGATGCCCTGATCGGTAACCTCGCGGGCGATCTGAAAAACGGTGCCAAATCCGTTCGAATCAGAAACACCGGTAGTATTACCACCGACTTCAGCACCAACGGCGCCACCGGTACGGTAACCGTCAGCGTTAAACACGGTACCTACGGTTCCGACGGCAACAGCAACTGGCAACTCTGGACCTCGGGCGACAACGGCAGTACGTGGACGCAGCAGGGTAACACTATTACCACCTCCGGCACCCTGCAAACCGCTACTTTCTCCTTCGCTGCTACCAGTAGTCTGCGTATCTCCATCCGCAAAACTTCCGGCGGCACCAACCGGATCAATATCGACGATATTTCTGTTACAGCCGGCTCCGGTGGCGGTGGCCCCGGTCCCGGTACAGGTACCGATGACAGTAACCTGCTGCTCGGAAACCCCAGCAACGCCCTGGCAGACATCTCTTCAGAAAACAACTACCTGATGGTAAAACCTTACTACACTTTGTCCTATAGCCGTGGCCGTGGTACCCCCAACTGGGTAAGCTGGCATATTCAGTCGTCAGACCTGGGCACCGCTTCCAGGAGCAACGACTTTCGCGCCGATACCGATCTCCCTGCAGGCTGGTACCAGGTACAGAACAGCAGCTACACCGGCTCCGGCTTCGATCGCGGACATAACTGTCCGTCGGCCGACAGAACTGCCACGACTACGGCCAATTCAGCTACGTTCCTCATGACCAATATGATGCCGCAAGCGCCCAATAACAACCAGAAAACCTGGGCTAACCTGGAGAACTATACCCGCAGCCTGGTCAACGCCGGCAACGAAGTATACGTTATCTGCGGTTCCTATGGCCAGGGCGGCTCCGGTTCACTGGGTGGCACAACAACCACCATCGATAACGGCCACGTGACCGTACCTTCCAATATCTGGAAAGTAGTGGTGGTAATTCCCGACGGCAGCAATGACCTGAACCGGATCAATGGCAATACCCGGGTAATTGCCATCAATACCCCCAACCGCAATGATATCAATACCGACTGGACACAGTATAAAACTACGGTGCGTGACATCGAGAGCGCTACCGGGTATAATTTATTGTCGAGCCTGCGCCCGTCCTTACAGGATAGCCTGGAGACGAGGATAGACCCCTGATATCTTATCTATATAAAGAAAAGAGAAGCCTCCACATGGTGGGGGCTTTTTTAGGTATATACCGCCCCATTCAGCCGAAAATCTTTGCCAGTACAGGTGCCACCTTATCTGATGACCCGTTTGGCCGACATCTCTTTGATAGTTTTGCCCTACGAAATGGTCGTGCCTACGACCGCATCTTTTATCCTAAAATCACGAATAGATGACATGGTGTAGTACCTGGCGCCTCGCCGGATGTTTGTCCCTGACCCTGATTTTTTCAGCTTGCAGGAAAGAAACAGTTGACAAAAGCCGTCTACAGGAATTTACCCTTACTTCAACAGTCAACGGAGGCCATTATGACATCAAAGTAGCCCTGCCGGAAAATTACACCGCTTCAGGGCGATACCGGACACTTTATGTGTTGGATGCAAAACCGGATTTTGACTTCACTGCTTTAGAGGCAGCCAATCAGGCCAGAAGGCATCAGCAGGCTGGTATTCTGGTTGTCGGCATCGGTTACGGGCATGACCGGATGGACGACTATACGCCAACACCCACCAACATCGGCAGCGGAGGGGCTGACCAGTTTATCCGGTTTATTGAGACAGAACTAATCCCCCGCATGGAGTCGGAATTCCACGCCGATCCATCCCGTGCTGCCAGGGCCATATTGGGGCATTCTGCCGGAGGGTTGCTGGTAGGGCATAGCTTTACCAATCACAATGCCATATTTGGTAATTACCTGTGTCTAAGCCCTTCCTTTTGGTATGATGACGCCATTGTACTCCGGGACGAACTGGTTTATCGGGAGCAAAACAAAAACGGGAAAGGCCTCTTTTTCCTGGGGCTGGGGGAGCTGGAAGAAAAAATGCGCCCGCCCTTTGTCGGTTTTCGCAGCACCTTGCAGCTGCACTATCCCGGCTATGTTCTCCAGGATTATATAACACCCGGCAAAGGCCACCTGGATTCAAAAAAAACGAACATTAAACGGGCGCTCACCTTTTTCTTTGACAACAACTAACCCAACCTATGCGAAACAGTATTTTTATTTGCCTGGTATTACTGACAGTCAGCGTATATGGACAAGACGCTTCGTTTTCCCGTTTTACGCTCAAACCAGCCATCGGCGTATTACCCTGGGGCCTTCCGGTGAAAGGGCTTACCTCGCTTTCTGTGGAATATAGGTTAAAAGGAAACTGGGTGCTCGGTTCCCATACCATGGCGGCCAGTGTGGTGGCAAAAAACACCTACAACGTGGAAACGAATTATAGCTGGCAGTTTTCTCAGAAGTTCGGTATCGGCTATACGATGACCGGCCCTAAAAAGTTTATCCGGCTTACTTTGCTGGCCATGGGTGGCGTGCGGCAGGTTGCTTTTAAGGAAACGCTGAACTATCCCGGACTGGAAAAGGTTACGACTCAAAGCAGTACCACCATGCCGGATGCAGGGCTATTGGTGGACTGGTCGCTGGGAAGAAAACGCCACACATTTAACACGAGAGTCTATCTTCCTTTCTATCCTTTGGAAGGTTACCCACTCAGTACTTTCCAGCAAATCAGTATAGAAATGGGGCTGGGTATCCGGTTAAAAAAGTAAGCGGTGAGGTAGCGCCATCGCAATACAAGCCGGAACTCCCTATATTTGGGATTTATTAAACTGATATGTTACTGGACTGGCGCATTGTATATACGGGTGGTGTCTTTATTTCGCTTTTCCTGTTTATCATCCTGATTAGTAAACGGCAGAAAAGTACGGCAGATAAAATACTTACTGCCTGGTTCTTTTTTGCGGTGATTCACCAGTTGCTGATCGGCTGGTATGCATTTAATGGAATGAGCGATATGCCGGTGCTGATTGGCTGGGAGCTGCCGTTCCCATTTTTACACGGGCCTTTTTTATATCTGTATATCTTATTTCTCACCGGACAGCAACGCCGCGAATCGCATGATATACTCCATTTCCTGCCGGCGTTGCTGTCCGCCATTATACTGGCGCCGGTGCTGCCCTCTATGTCTGTGCAGGAGAAACTGGGTGCTTCGCCGTCGGCGTATGCGCCATTGTTTGAATGGATGGTCAGGGGAATTATTGTTTCAGGCCTGGTATATGTGATATTATCCCTGGTGCTGCTTTACCGGCACCGGCTAAATGTAGCGCTCCAGTTTTCCAATACCGATAAAATTACGCTCAACTGGTTACGCTACCTCATTGGAGGAATGGGCGCTATCTGGATAGTGGTCATATTTTTACCATCCGCATCCTCGTTGTATGTGGTGGTAACGTTGTTTATTTTTTTTATCGGCTACTTCGGTATTCGTCAGGTGGGAATTTTCTCCAATCCACCTCCAGCGCATGAAGTCTATCTACCTGCGGTAGTGCAGCCTGTTGAGACGGCGCCGGCGTTGGAGACGGTTGTTGTCTCCCCGGAAAAAGTGAAATATGAAAAAAGTGGGCTCACAGATACTGAGGCCAACAGGATTCATACTTCACTTACAACGCTGATGCAGGAACGGCAATGTTATAAAGATGCCGGGCTTACGCTGGGGGATCTGGCCAAAACACTGGATATACATCCTGCCATCCTTTCTCAGGTAATTAATTCAAAAGAAGGGAAAAGCTTTTACGATTATATCAATGTGCTTCGGGTAGAAGCTTTTAAACAGCTGTTATTGCAGCCGGTCAGTCAGCGGTATACCTTGTTGTCGCTCGCATTTGAATGTGGGTTTAACTCTAAAACGAGTTTTAACCGGAATTTTAAAAAGATTACCCGGCTATCTCCCAGTAGTTATCTGAAAGAGATGAATATCTGTATACAGGAAGAGGATTGACCTGGCTGAAAGGAACTTGTATACCTTTCAACGATATTCATTGAGCTGGTGAACGGAGGAAATTTTTGTTTGAAATAGACGATAGTTTTATTACTTTTAGAAAGCCCTTGATATATTACATAATATTGTTGATTAGTGCCCCCGGCTTCTCCCCGCTGAAGTCCGGCTTGTATTCCCGGAAAAAAATATCATTCACACTCAGGATATATTCACTGCATGAAAAACAGGTTTCTTCTGCCATTACTATTACTATCGGCGTTACTTTGGAGCTGTAAAGATACCACCACGGAAAATAATACCTGGGAGGTAACGGGGGGGAGTAAACGAAATATCAAATATTCAGCACTGCATCAGATTGACACCAGTAACGTCAGTCAGTTACAGGTGGCCTGGGTATACCATTCAGAGCAGGACGATACCTCCCGGTTTGGCCCCATGCAGTGCAATCCCATCGTAATAGACAGTATGCTGTATGCCGTTTCTCCCAAACTGAAACTTTTCGCCATTCATGCGGGAACCGGTAAACCCCTATGGAGCTTCGATCCGGCAGACTCCCTCACCAACAAAACCTGGCACCGCAATAGCGTGAACATGAACAGGGGCGTGGCTTACTGGACAGATGGAACAGATAAACGAATTATCTACAGCGTGGGTCCTATCGTATTTGAAGTAAACGCCCTCACCGGTAAACTCGTGCCGGATTTCGGCACGGATGGCGGCATTGATCTGAGGATAGGGTTGGGGATGGACAAGGAAAAAGCATTTATAGCACCCACTTCTCCGCTGATCGTTTTTAAAGATTTATTTTTTGCCGGCGGATATGTAGGGGAAGAAACGCCCGGGCACCTGAGGGCTTTCGACATAAAAACAGGAAAACAAAAATGGATATTTCATACCATTCCATATCCGGGTGAACCGGGGTATGAAACCTGGGAAGATTCCACGGCCTACAAACACATGGGGTCTACCAATAGCTGGTCTGGTTTTAGTCTCGATGAAAAGAACGGGATTTTATTTGCCGGCACCGGCAACCCGACCAATGATTTTTATGGAGGGGATCGCCATGGCAATGGATTATACGGCAACAGCATACTCGCCATAGACGCGCTGACAGGTAAGCTGAAATGGCACTTCCAGACAGTCCACCACGATGTTTGGGATATGGACCTGCCTACGCCGCCGGTTTTGGTAACGGTGCAACGCGATGGCAAACCCGTGGAAGCCGTAGCGCAAACCACTAAAACAGGCATGATCTTCCTGTTGGAACGCACTACAGGGAAGGCGTTATTCCCCATTGAAGAAAGGCCGATGATTACCTCCGGCGCCGTGGAGGGCGAAAAACTATGGGCCACGCAACCCTTCCCGACATTGCCCAAACCCTTTGCCCGCCAGAAGCTGACAGAAAACGACCTCAATACCCTGGGAGGGGATTCTTCTTACCAGGATATTAAACGCAGATTCAAATCCTATCGCTCAGAAGGTATCTATACACCGCCCACCAAAGAAGGCACCATTATCCTGCCGGGATATGATGGTGGCGGTGAGTGGGGTGGACCCGCTTTTGATCCGGAATCCCAGATACTATATGTCAATGCCAGTGAGATGCCCTGGGTATTAAACCTGGTGGAGAATAAGCCCGCTGCGCAGAAAGCGCAAACCAACCTGGAAGCCGGTGTGCTGCTGTACAATCAATATTGTATGGCCTGTCATGGTCCTGAAAGACTGGGCGGCGGCGATTACCCCGCTATTATCGGGATAGAGAAAAAATACAACCATAAGCAGTTTACAGATCTGGTCGCCTCCGGCAGACGCATGATGCCTGGTTTTAGTCAGCTGAGCAAAGAAGAAAAGGATGCTCTGGCTACTTTCATCCTGAATATCAAATCCGGGCAGCAGAAGCCCTTTAAAGGCAAACTGGCAGCAACATCCTCCGGCAAGATATCTTATGCTTCTACAGGGTACAATAAATTCCTGACAAAAGAAGGGTATCCGGCTATCAGTCCGCCCTGGGGCACTTTAAACGCGGTGGACCTGAACACCGGCGAATACAAATGGACCGTTCCCCTCGGTGAGTTTGAGGAATTGAAGAAAAAAGGTATTCCGGCAACAGGGATGGAGAATTATGGCGGTCCTGTTGTGACCGCCGGTAACCTGATATTTATCGCAGCTACAGCAGATGGTAAATTCAGGGCATTCAATAAAAGGAACGGGAAAACCCTGCTGGAACTGGATTTGCCCGCACCTGGCTTCGCTACGCCCTGCACCTATGAAGTGAACGGGAAACAATATGTGGTGATCGCCTGTGGCGGATCGAAATGGGGTGGTAAGTCGAGTGATGCCTATGTAGCATTTGCGTTACCAGGAGTGAAATAAGTACCTGTTTTATTACCATTGTTTTAAAGAACCTTCATTAAACACCCATTCCGGTGTAAACAGCCTGCTGCCGAAATCCGTATCATACCAGGGCGTATTGGACGCCGGGTTTTTCAGTACGTGGATGTTCTGCGCCGGCATATAACTTTGCGCCAGCAGGAATATTTTTTTGCCCTGGCGGTTCTGTGCCACATCCATCACTATTACTGCGTGGCCCGGAGAGCCTCCCTGTATAAAGACATCTCCCGGCTTTACGTTTTTCGTTGCTTGGACGGCTTTCAGCTCCCGGCTAAGAGAAACCGTACCGGCATAGGAAAACACAGTTTCCAGGTACTTGTCAAATAGCGGTCTTCCTTGTGCCGGTGCTGCTGTCCTTTTCCGCACTAACTTCCCCTGTTGCAGTACAAAGCGGTAGCCATTCTGCCAGCCGCTGAAATCCATGGAGGTACCGTCGGTAGCCTTGAAGCTGATAGCCTCCGCCTGGCCTTTGCTGTAAAGGTATTCGGCACGCAGACGGATCACCGCATCGGCACATTGTTGCAGGTCCTTGTTGCCTACAGATACATCGAGTACGGCATATTGCGCCTGCTGGTTCTTTTTGGGTGCGCCGTTATACAGATATACTGTTTTATCAGATTTAAGGGTACAGTTCCGCAGCCATGCACCAAAGGAATTCCGTTCCTGTGCAATGCGCTCATATCCCGGGGGCAGTGGTATCTCAGCGACTTTCTGCTGCGCGTAAGTGGTTACGGCGGGTGTTATCAGGAGCAGAAGAAAAAGACATGGTTTCATACAATGGTTTTCTGTGAGATGCAGGAGTTATGAAATTCCATAAGACTTGCGGAATATTTTATCAGATAATAACAGCATGGCAGATTTATCCAATTTTCCTCTCTTTGCATCACCTAGTTTCGCCCCATCATTTAAAACACTAATTACTGATGAATCGTATCAACATGTTAGGAATGCTGTTCGTCTGGATATTACTGTCCACAGCAGCTTTCAGCGGTCCAATCCCTTCGCAAAAATCATCTGCCAAAAAGAATCAAACCATGGAGAAATTTGTTATCGCTAAACTGTTTATCAAAACCAGCGCCACGGCTGATTTCCATCACGCATTGGAAGCACTGGCCGTCGTTACCAGGAAAGAGCCGGGTTGTATTTCCTATACCTGGTATGCGGAGCCATTGGAAGCCGGGGTATTTATGCTGATAGAACACTACCGCGATAAAGCGGGCTTACAGCACCACTTCCGGCAGACTTACCTGGCGGATTTCATCAAAAAGATGGACACATGGAAAATCAAAGACCCGGAAGTTCACTTTTTATCCGCTGAACCGGATGCATTGAAATAGAAATGCTGGTCCTGGCTTGCAGGTGATAGGATGGCACGGGGCTTATCGCCGAAAAATCGCCTGCAGGCCCGGATAAAATGGGATTGGTCATAGTAACCGTAATCGAATGCCACCGGCAGATAATCTTTGATCTGGTGGAATAAAAGATGTTTCAGGGTATTATTTAACCGGGCTGTTTGTTGAAAGGATTTTGGTGAGATGCCCACATGATGCACAAAGAGCCGCTCAAACTGCCGGTAACTGCTACCCAGGCTGGAGCTGAAGGAAACCAGATCGGGTATTTCACGGTTGTAGTATAATTGTGTGATCGCTTCATCTACCAGCGCATGCGGACGGTAATGCCGCTGTAGCTGCGCAAGCAGGAAATCTCCGATACACGTCAATTGTAAGGATAAACTATTACCGCTGGATAACCTTTCTGTCAACCTTTTTCCTTCATCTCCATACAACAAACAAATATCGGCAAAAGTCTCCGTGATATCCTCCACCTGCCCGGGAAGGAAATGCCGGATGGCGCCGGCTTTGAACCGTACGGCAATGAAGAAGTGCGACTGGTTCATCATCGCCTTGTAATGCTGATGACGGATACAATAGAGCGCCTGCATGGGCGGTGTATGAACGCTATGGTCTTTTGAAACGAGCGTCATAGGCGCCTGTAGCTGAAAGATCATTTCTGCACCGGTGCCGGCAGCCAGGGTCGGATAAGTATCCGTAGTGCCTTCACCGGTCCAGAAACGGTCAATATAAGGACGAAGCGTCAACGGCGGCAGGTATGACGTTTTTTTTATCATTTACGTTTCAATGCCTGGATTTTATTTTCCAATGTAGGGTTGCGGTGTTCCTTCTTCGTTATACCATCTCAGGTAATTGGCGGCCTTGGAGCTAACGTTCTTAAAACGCATGTGCTCATTATCCCTTTTTGATTCTCTCCCATTATCTGTCACTGTCTGAAGGGTAGGTGGGGGCTGGGTTTGGGCCTGGGTCTGGAAAAAGGTAAGGGTTAATGCGGGCAACATTAAAAAACGACATTTCATGGGCATAGAATTTTTATTACGAGGCAAATTAAGTATAAATTTTAACTCCCCGTAGGCCGCAAATCAGGCGCCGCGGCATTACTTTCTTCCAGCGCTTTCCTGTATTCCCGTGGCGATTTCCCCTGGTAGATTTTGAACTGCCGGTTAAAATAGGAGATATTATCAAAACCACAGGCATAGCATATTTCGGCGATTCCCTGGTCTGTTCCGATCAATAACTGCGCAGCATGACTGATCCTCGTTTCATTCACAAACTGGGAAAATGTTTTGCCGGTCCTTCTCTTAAAATAACGGCAAAAAGCAGCTTCGTTCATACATGCCAGTGAGGCGGCCGATTTACTGTCCACCTGGTGCTGATAGTTTTCCAATACGTATTTAAAGATAGATGACAGTTTTTTGGAATCCACGTCCTTGTAATGGATTTTGCGCGGGTCATCTGTCAGCAACATGACATGCTCCCTGCGCTGATGCGATAACTCATCGAGCAATTGCAGCAGGATGATCAGGTTTTTCATTTGCTGGTTGGCCTGGAACTGGAAAAACAAGGCGGTCAGCGCTGGCGGTAGTTTCCTGAACTTGATGCCATGTTCTGATAATTGCAGCAGGTCCTTTATCTTCTTTAACTCAAGTTTGTCAAAAAATTCCTTGCCCAGA
Organism: Chitinophaga qingshengii; assembly: GCF_014529935.1. Taxonomy (GTDB): domain Bacteria; phylum Bacteroidota; class Bacteroidia; order Chitinophagales; family Chitinophagaceae; genus Chitinophaga; species Chitinophaga qingshengii. Next base: position 264,055 of record NZ_JACVFC010000001.1, on the reverse strand, counting down.
AAATCTTCTGTGAACTGTACAATGATGGCATGTGCTACTTCGTCCCCCGTTCCCGTATGTGCGTTATCGTTACAGAAACAATGCACCAGGCCCGGACCAAACATATAAATCTCTCCCTCGTCAAAATGAACCACCTTATTGCCTGCATACACTTTCCCGGCACTTTTGACAATCAGTATCAATTCATGCCCATGGTGAAAGTGAAACGTGTTCGTAAACCGTGGCTGACAGAATTCCTTGATCACAAAACTGGCATTTTCCGGCGTGGATATGTGTCGGTAAGAAACTTTCATAACGTTGGATTTTAGTACACTATTATTTATCCGGGAGCAAAAATTGGAATAATGGTAAATATAGTATCAATATTTGGCAAATCCAGTACTTTTATTTCAGGGATAGTCTGAATATGTTTGTAAGGACAATGAAATTGGTAGCTAGTTCCCGTTATGTACCTTTCCCGGTAGGAAAGGCGACTACAACCGAAAGCTAAATCTACATCACACCTATAAACCTGACGTTATGGAACTTGCGATACACAACTGGATGCGGGCCGAAACGATCGCCACTACCATTCAACGGGTGGCGGCCATAGGATACACCCGCCTCGAAATAGCCGGGAACCCTGAACAATATGATACCAAAAGCATCAGGACGCTGATGAAAGACCACGGGTTATCCTGCTGGGGTTCCGTAACACTCATGCTGGGAGAACGTAACCTGCTGGCTAAAGACGAGGCCCGGCGTGCCAAATCGGTGCAGTATGTAAAAGACGTGATCAGGATGGTGAAAGAACTGGAAGGACATATGGTGTCTGTAGTACCGGGCACCGTTGGCAAAATAGTCCCTGATGGCAGGCCGGACGAAGAATGGAATTGGGCGGTAGATTCTCTGAAGGAAATCTACGACTACAGCGAGGCTGCCGGCATTCTGATCGGTATAGAACCCATCAACCGTTTTGAAACTTATTTCATCAACCGGGCGGAACAGGCCCTGGCACTGGCGGAAGCCGTCGGCCCCCGTTGCGGCGTTTGCCTGGATACTTTTCACATGAATATCGAAGAAGAAGATATGTTTGAAGCGATCCGGAAGGCAAAAGGCAGACTGACCGGTTTTCATGTGGCGGATAATAACCGGATGGCGCCTGGAATGGGGCATCTCAACTGGGAGAAAATCGTGGCTACGCTGCGGGAAATAAATTATAACGATGTACTCTCGGTGGAATTCTGTTCTCCGCTGGACCGTACGCCGGCTAACCCTTACCCGGATTCCATCGATGTAAATCCGGAGAACCTTTCTCCCGAACAAGAGAAATTCCTGGTAGATCATGGCAGCTCTTCTGTTACAGAAGCATTTTATACCATGCTCACCACCCGTTCATTTAACACTTTATCTAAACTTATTTAACATAGCGATGAAAATAGCGAATGTAGAGGCATTTTGGCTGCGTTGTCCTGTTCCAAAAGAAAAACAACATATTTCAGACTATGGATTACTGGCAGATTTTGATATGACATTGGTGGTGATCACTACAGATGAAGGACTTCAGGGATTTGGCGAAGCCAAGGCGGCGGTGGGATCTTCAGGGGTATGTGCTTCTATTGTCAACTGTATCGAAAATGAATTAAAACCCGCATTGCTGGGCAAAAATGTCAAGGATATCACCCGGCTCTGGGAAGAAATGTATAATGGCACACGGGATCATTACGCCTTGTCAAGAGGCCGTAAATTCCCGGTCCTGGGCAGAAGAGGGCTCACCATATCTGCCATGAGCGGCATCGATACTGCCTTGTGGGACCTGAAAGGCAAGATGCTGAACGTGCCGGTGATGGACTTGCTGGGCGGAGCCTGCAGAGAACATATGCCGGCCTACGCGAGCGGGGGATGGGCGGACGTCAATCAGATAGGCGAACAATTAAATGGATATATTGCGAAAGGATTCAACGGCGTGAAAATGCGTGTAGGCGTAATGGATAGAACGGTGCATAACAGTGTGGAGCGGGTAAAAGCCGCGCGGGCAGCCATCGGGCCGGATATTAAACTGATGGTGGACGCACACGGTACCTTCAGCGTACCGGAAGCCAAACAGTTTTGCCGCGGTGTACGGGACTGTGATGTATATTGGTTTGAAGAACCTATCAGTCCGGATAACAAACGCGGAACGGCGGAAGTACGGGCATCTACGCATATTCCCATCGCCGCCGGCGAAAGTGAATACACCAGTTTCGATATCAGGGAACTGCTGGACATCAGGGCTATTGATGTGATACAGCCGGATGCCGCCATTATCGGCGGTATTTCAGAAGCGGTACGGGTAGCGCACCTGGCGAGTGTTCATCAGCTGGAGCTGGCGCCGCATTGCTGGGGATCGGCATTCTCCTTTATGGCGGGACTGAATGTGGCGTTTGCATCACCTGCGGCCACTATCATTGAATTCTCTTCGGGTGGTAACCCCATGATGTATGAACTGGTCAAAGAACAAATAACCGTTATAAACGGCCTGGTACCGGCGCCTACTGCTCCGGGACTGGGAGTAACACCAGATTGGGATTTTGTAAAAGCGTATAAACAAAAAGTATAGCGTATGGCAAAAGCAGTTAAAATTAACCACGTAACGCTGATTGTAGACAACCTGGAAAAAGCGGGCGAATTTTATCAGCATGAATTGGGCTTGGAGCCGCTTGCTGCCTTTAGGTTTGATTATCCTGTTATGTTCTTCAAATTTAATGAGGAACAACAACTGCATATCTCCGAATGGGAGGACAAAACATCTTTCCGTGGGCATATCTGCGTACAGGTAGATGATTTTAACAGCATTTTTTTCCGCATGAAGGAACTGAATGTAATTGATGTACATCCCTGGGGGAAAGTGAGAAAGCTGCCGGATGGCGCTATGCAGATGTTTGTACGCGACCCTGCCGGCAACCTGGTGGAGATCTCTTCCGTGCCGGGTGCTGACGTCGATCCCCGGATATTTGCAGATGAACTGTATGAAGAAGGACTGTATGTTTCCAACAGAAACGATTTCAGGGGATACCGGTCCGATGATGCCACCTTATATCACAAAGACAAATGAGAAAAAACGTATTGTTGCTGGAAACAATTGCGGAGGAAGCGATGGCTGTCCTGCAGGATCACGTGAACGTATACACGGGATATGACGCCGATAGCCTGAAGCAGGTATTGAGCGATACAGCGATCCATGCCATCATTACAAGAGGGAAGGGATTGATCCATCCACCGCTGATGGATGCCTGTCCGCAGCTGGAAGTGGTGGCCCGTTGTGGCGTAGGATTGGATAATGTGGATGTGGCAGCAGCTACGGCCAGGAAAATCAAAGTCATCAACGCGCCGGGCAGTAATACCGCTACCATGGCAGAACATACGCTGGCCCTGATGTTGATGCTGATGCGTAATATGTACGAATCCGTGGCCGCCGTCAAACAAAACAACTGGAACTGGCGTAATCAATATACCGGTGATGAACTGCATGGTAAAACACTGGGTATACTGGGCATGGGTAACATCGGGCAACGGGTGGCAAGAATAGGCGAGGCCTTTGGTATGAACGTATTGTACTGGAGTAAATCCTCCCATGATCTGCCTTATCCGTATCAATCCATGGAAGCAGTACTTCGGCAATCAGATGTCGTGAGTCTTCATCTTCCGTTCAACAACGAAACCGCCGGTATCATCGGGGAGCAGGCGTTGAGCTGGATGAAACCGGGCGCACTGCTGATCAATACCGCGAGAGGCGCGTTGGTAGATCATGTCGCTTTACTACAGGCATTAAACGCGCAACAGATAGGAGGCTACGCAGCAGATGTATTACCGGAAGAACCTCCCGTACAGTCGTTGCCGGTAGTACAACATCCAAGGGTGATCGTGACGCCGCATTCCGGTAGCCTCACGGCATCCACGTACCGGCAGATATGCCTGTTGACAGTCGGCAATGTAGTGGCGGCGCTCACCGGCGGTAACCCTGATCCCAATAGTATTTATAATCGTCACGCGCTTTCATGAGGATAGCCAATAAACTTTGTACAATGAAAAGAATCTATGTTTGTTTATTGTTCATCATCAGTACCGCTTTTGCCTGTACTGCCCAATCGTCCAAAAACGGTAAAAAACCGGTAGTGGTTTTTGTTACCGGTGACCATGAATATAGCAGTGAAGAGACGATGCCTGTCCTGGCGGCCGCCCTGGAAAAGGACTATGGCATCAAAACGATCGTGCTCAAAGCATATCCTGATCATAACAGCGAAGAAAATATTCCCGGTCTGGAAGCCTTGCAACAAGCGGACCTGGCGGTTTTTTTCCTGCGTTGGCGCCTGTTGCCACCTGCGCAACTGGCCTATATTGAGGCTTACCTGAAAAGCGGTAAACCGGTGATGGGCTTCCGTACCACTACACATGCGTTCCATTTTCCGGAGGGGCATGCCAGTGAGAAATGGAACGCTTTCGGTAAGTTCGCCCTCAATGCGCCTCCGGGCTGGGGCGGTGAGGCAAAACATACACACTATGGCCATGAAAGCAGCACCGATGTAAGCGTAATCCCTGAGCAGGCAGGTAATCCTATCCTGACAGGCGTGGCGAAGAACTTCCATGTACGTTCCTGGCTATACCGTGTTTTACCGGACTATCCGGTGAAAGGTTCCACCTGGCTGCTGATGGGCAAGGCGGTGAATCCTGATAAAGAAGCTATCGACAATCCGGTTGCCTGGACAGGCACCAATTCCTTCGGCGGTAAAGTGTTTATGACTACGCTGGGCCATCCGGACGATTTCACACAAGTACCTTTTCAACGTTTGCTGATCAATGCGATTCATGATGAACTGGGCCTCAAAGTACCACGCCAGTGGAAAGGCCCGATAGATTTCCACGTGCCTTACCGCGAGGCAAAATAAGCAGACCACGTTTACCCATTACCATTAAAAAAATTAATACAAGATGTCCAGACTATTCAAAATCGGTACATATGTATCGCTAATGCCTTTGGCATTGGCTATCATGATACTGGATGCCTGTAAGCCGAAGGAGCGCACTCCGCTTACGATCGCCAGGGGTACGCATATTTCCCTGATTGGTGGTAACCTCGGATCTAGAATGGTGAACTATGATAATTTTGAAACAGAGTTGTATGTCCGCTATCCCGACTACAACCTGTTTATCCGTAATATGTGCGATGGAGGCGAAACACCGGGCTTCCGTCCCCATTCCGGCAGAAACACCTACTGGGCATTTCCCGGCGCGGAGAAATTCCGCCCGGAGCTGGCCAAAGAAATAGCCGCCATGGATAATCCCAGCCAGGGCCGTTTTGAAACACCCGACCAATGGCTTACCCGCCTTAAAACAGATGTGGTTGTCGCCTTTTTCGGCTACAGTGAATCGTTTGAAGGAAAGGAAGGGCTGGCTAACTACAAGGCTGAACTGGACGCCTTTATCAAATGGACGCTGAAACAAAAATACAATGGCACCGCTGCACCGCAACTAGCCATCGTTTCACCGATTGCCTTTGAAAATCTTTCTGATAAATATGATCTGCCGGATGGTAAGAAAGAAAATGAAAACCTGTCCCTCTACACGCAGGCCATGAAGGAAGTGGCTGCGGATAATCAGGTGCTTTTTGTGGATGCTTTTACGCCTTCCCGACAATGGTTTAAGGAGACAAAAGAGCCTTTAACGATCGACGGTTCCCAACTCAATGCAGCAGGCTATCAGAAATTGGGTACTTTGCTGGTGGATCAGCTGTTTGGAAAAGTAGCTGCGCCGGCGGAAACCAACAGAACGCTGGTGCACGACGCGGTGATGGAAAAAAACTGGATGTGGCTCAATGATTACAAAATCCCCAACGGCGTGCATGTATTTGGCCGCCGGTACGATCCTTACGGACCGGACAACTATCCCGCCGAGATAGAGAAAATCCGCCAGATGACGGCCATCCGGGATACGGCTGTATGGCAGGCTGCTTCCAAAGGAACCAAAATGGATATCGCCGCTGCGGATCAGCATACAAAAATACTGCCCACCGTTAAAACCAATTATAATCCCGCTAAAAACGGGAACCTTCGTTACCTTACCGGTGAAGAAGCGGTACACAAACTCAAAGTACCACCGGGTTACAAGGTGGAGCTATTCGCATCGGAGGAGAAATTCCCCAGTCTGGCTAAACCCATGCAGATGTCGTTCGATAACAAAGGTCGTTTATGGGTAGCCGTGATGCCGAGTTATCCGCACTACAAACCAGGTGATGCCAAACCAAACGATAAAATCATTATCCTCGAAGATACCGACAACGATGGCAAGGCAGACAAGGAAACCATTTTCGCACAGGGCCTGCACCTGCCGATCGGTTTTGAGATAGCGCCGGAAGGTGTGTATGTGGCCCAGGGCACCAATCTGAAACTGCTCATCGATACCGATGGAGACGATAAAGCCGATAAAGAGGAAATCCTGCTCAGCGGATTTGATGACCACGATACACACCACAGCAGTCACGCTTTTACCGCAGATGGCTCCGGGGCAATCTATTCGGGTGAAGGCGTTTTTCTGCATACCAACGTCGAAACTTCTTACGGCACCATACGCGGCACGAATGGCGGCTTTTACCGCTTTGACCCGCGCCGCAGGAAACTGGAACGTACCGCTCAACTGGAAATCCCCAACCCATGGGGTATCACCTTCGATGGATGGGGACAGCCGTTCTTTGCGGAAACATCCAGTCCGGATGTACGCTGGATGCTGCCGGGGACTGTATTGCCCAAATACGGCCAGGCTACCCATAAATCCATTCAACTCGTAGAAGATAAACATAAAGTACGGCCCACCTCCGGACTGGAATTTATCTCCAGCCGGCATTTCCCCGATGAAGTGCAGGGCGATTTCCTGATTAACAATACCATCGGTTTCCTGGGAACGAAAGAACATACTCTCGAAGACGATGGTACCGGTTATAAAAGCCATCACCGCCAGGACCTGCTCGTGAGCGGTGATCCCAACTTCCGGCCGGTGGACCTGGAGTTTGCGCCGGATGGCTCCCTGTATGTCATCGACTGGCACAACATTCTTATCGGGCATATGCAGCACAATGCGCGGGACCCGTTGCGAGACCACTCCCATGGCAGAATCTATCGCATTACCTATCCTTCCAGGCCGCTGGTAAAACCGGCCAACATCGCGGGGGCCAGTATCGAAGCACTGCTGGATAATCTCAAATTACCGGAGTACCGTACCCGTTACCGTACCCGCCGCGAACTGCGCGGACGCAATGTTTCAGAGGTGCTGACGAAGCTAAAAACATGGGTGACTAACCTCGATAAAAACGACCCTCAATATGATCATCATCTGCTGGAAGGTCTCTGGGTGAGCTGGGGAATGGATAAGGTAGACCAGGACCTCTTAAAGCAGGTGCTCAAAGCAAAAGATTATCACGCCAGAGCGGCGGCAGTAGAAGTGCTGCGTTATACCGGCCACCAGGTAAAGGATCAGGCCGACCTGCTAATGCAGGCGGTAAAGGATGAAAACAGCCGTGTACGGCTGATGGCTATCGTAGCAGCTTCGTGGATCGGTAAAGAAAAAGGGCTTCCCATTTTAGCGGAGGCGAAGAAAAAACCGCTGGATGAATGGATGATCCACGCCTACGAAACAGCGGTAGCCCACCTGAACGGGGTAAATGTAAAAGAGGATAAAGAGGAGTACAGCGATGCAAAACTGAAAGGCGCGGAGCTGGCGTTGTTTAACCAGGGGAAACAAATCTATTCCATAGAAGGCTATTGCAGAACATGCCATCAGCCGGATGGGAAAGGTCTTCCTGATTCAGGATTCCCGCCGCTGGCCAATTCTGAATGGGTGACAGGCAGCGAGGAACGGCTTATTAAACTGGTAATGAAAGGTATGCTGGGACCAATAGAAGTGAACAGGAAAACCTATCCCGGCCAGGTACCGATGACGCCTTTCGGCGGACTGTTGAAAGATGAGGAAATAGCGGCCGTACTCACCTATGTCCGGAACTCTTTCGGTAACACGGGAACGGCTATATCACCGGAAAAAGTAAAACAGATAAGGAAAACCATTGAGCATAAAAAGGACTTCTATTCCGCCGCAGAGCTGTTGAATGAGCATCCCATGGAAAAGAAGTAAGCACCATTAGTTTGGATATGTAATTATCAACCAAAAAAATACCATCAATCAGTAACAGAGGCCCCATGCAGGCCTTCTCAATTATCGTCCGCTTCTAACGGATACGGCTATCTTTTTTCTACATCCTGGTTGCAGCTCAACCATGGGTACGGATCTTCTTTGCTTAAACATTACAACAAGAGCCATCGATCAATTTTAACCTGTTAACATTTTAATTATGAAACAGTTTTCCACGGTAACTTTTAAAATTATGGCGTTGCGCCAGAAAATCATTTATGCCACTTTTGTTTTGTTGATGGGGATGGTAACGCAGCTTCATGCTGCTGCTCCCCGGGCTGTACTCATAGACGTGAAGGGTAAGGTGCTGGAAGAAAATGGAGTAGGGGTACCCGGTGTGAGCATCAAGGTAAAAGGTGTTTCTAAAGCCACCACCACAGACCCGGATGGCAAATTCGTGCTGAAAGGGCTCCCCGATGATGCCGTCCTGATAGTTTCCTATATCGGGTATACGACCCAGGAAGTGAAGGCCACGGCTGAGATGGTGATTCAGCTGGTACCCCAGGTGAAAAAAATGGACGAGATAGTGGTTGTAGGGTACGGCACCACCAAAAAATCGGACCTCACCGGAGCAGTAGGTACGGTGAAAGCTGAAACGCTGCAGGAACGTCCGGCATCTTCCTTGAACCAGAGTTTATCCGGTCGCGTTACCGGTGTAAACGTATCTTCCAATTCCGGCAGACCAGGCGGCAGAACCAATATCCGTATCCGTGGCGCCAGCTCGCTGAGCGTGTCTAATAATCCGTTGTATGTGATCGATGGTGTGATACTGAACCCGGTGGACCTGCGAAATGGCAGTACGCCCATCGACTATATCAACCCCAATGATATCGCGTCGATTGAGGTGTTGAAAGATGCCTCTTCTACGGCTATTTATGGCGCCCGTGGAGCGAATGGCGTTATCCTTGTTACCACTAAAAGAGGCACTTCCGGTGGCGGTAGACTGACCTATGATCCGGATTTCAGTATAGGCGTGCTGCCCCGGAAACTGGGACTGCTGAATGCGAAAGAGTTTTTGGCCGTAGAAGACCAGGCCTACGCCAATGCGCAGAAATACGATCCCGCCGGATGGGCTACGGGTACCAAATATGTAGATCCTAAAACCAAACGCACCAACCCCAAATTATTCGACGCACAGGGAAATCCGCTGTACGACACCGATTGGCAGGATGAAACATTCAGAAAAGCGTTTACTCAAAATCACCAGCTCGGGTTTACAGATGGTGATGAAAAAAGAAGTATCGGCGCCTTTTTAAACTACCGCACACAGGAAGGGTTGGCCCGTGGTTCCTGGCAGGACCGGTATGCCGGCCGTTTTGTGTTCGACAGTAAAATAAAAGACTGGTTGAAAGTAGGCGGTACCATGAGTTATACCGATCAGCGCGAGAAACAGGTGGACCAGCTCGATGGCGGCGGTATCACTATGATGCGGCAGGTACTGGAAGCGCTGCCCATTATCCCGGTAAAATATGATGATGGCTCCTGGGCCAGCAACAGGGATTATCCCGGTATGGAAGGCGGCGATAACCCGCTGAGAGTGGCGGCCGACAGGATCTCTATCCTGCACACACAAACTTTTTTGGGCAATCTCTATGCTAATATTCACCTGGCGCCCGGACTGGAATTAAAGTCTACGCTCGGTACCAATATCATCAACCAGCGGGAAGATTATTTTGCCGCTAAAGGCATGCAGTACATCTCAGACAATGGCAATGCCGCTGTCAACAACAACCGGTATAATTCCTGGCAGTTTGAAAACTATCTGACCTATAACCGGGAGTTCGCCAATATACATTCCTTAAATGCGATGGCGGGCGTGTCCTGGCAACATATCGATCGTTTCGAGAACCAGGCGAATACAGAAGGTTTCGCAGATTCTTACTACAAATACAACAACCTCGGCGCCGGCGCCAGTCCCCAGCCACCCTCTTCGATCGCTACAGCCAACGGACTGAACTCCTTCTTCGGCCGCGTTAATTATGGACTGCGTAACCGGTACCTGGTAACCTTCACCGGCCGTATGGACGGATCTTCAAAATTCGGCCGTGATAACCAGTTTGCATTTTTCCCTTCTGCGGCACTTGCCTGGAGAGTAACAGAAGAGAACTTTATGAAGAGCGTTCCTGTTATTTCCAACCTGAAACTCCGTACCAGCTACGGTGCAACAGGGAACTCCGAAATACCTGCCTACCGGGCGTTGGCTGGTCTGGGTAACTACAGCGTTATTTTTGACGGCGCCCGCAACTCCGGCGTAGGTGTGGACCGTATTGCCAACCCTGGTTTACGCTGGGAAAAAACAAAACAGATCGATTTCGGGATGGAACTGGGCTTGTTTGCCAACCGGGTAAACCTGGAAGTAGACCTCTACCGCAGAAAAGTGGATGGTATGCTGCTGGATGCTCCCTTGCCGTATACAACCGGTCGTGATAAAATATTCTCCAACATCGGCAGCATGGAAAACAAAGGCATAGAGGTGGGGCTCAGTACTACCAATATCGCCACCAATGATTTTACCTGGAACACGACGTTTAATATATCCATCAATAAAAACAACGTATTGTCTTTGGTGAATGGCGATATATACTCTGGTAATGGTGTTATTCGTGTAGGCGAACCCGTTGGTTCTTTCTTCGGCCGCGTGAATCTGGGGACCTGGAGCACCAAGGAAGCTGCGGAGGCTGCGAAATACGGTAAACTGCCCGGTGACGTGAAGTTTCAGGATATCAACAACGATGGTGTGTTAAACGACCTGGACAGGGTGATCATCGGAAAAGGTATCCCTGACGGATATGGCACTTTCCTCAATACTTTCCAGTACAAGGCATGGTCGCTGACGGTAGATCTTCAGTTTATGTATGGCAACGATGTACTGGATAGAAGTATTCACTCTGCGGAAGACAGACAAGGAATTGCCAATAGTTACAAAACGGTGCTGAATGCCTGGACAGAAACCAACCAGAATACACATATCGCCCAGCTACGCCCGATTGGCGCCGGGTACGATACCTTCAATGACAGTCACAAAGTAACGGACGGATCGTTTATCCGTGGCCGTAACTTATTGCTGGCGTATGTCTTCCCTGCAAAAACAGTTACTGCCATGAAACTGAGCCGTCTGCGTGTATACGCTTCCGTTCAGAACTTCTTCCTGTCCACCAAATTTAAAGGCTACGATCCGGAAGTGTCAAATTCCAGCGCTCCTTTCGATCAGGGCTTAACCCTGTACGATTATCCAAAGCCCAGGGTGTTTATGCTGGGACTGAATGTTGGGTTATAGTATTTAATCATCTTTAAGTGGAAAATTATGAAAACAACCATCATAAAATACGGATTGCTGGTATTGACAACAGGCAGCTTATGGTTGACCGGTTGCCGGAAATTTCTGGATGAATCAGATCCCAGTAACTATACGGAAGAAAACTATTTCATCAAGCCGGAACATGCCAGGGCTTCCGTTAATGCTATCTACGCCAGTCTGCGCGACCCGATGGCCGGCGATTTCGGCGGCGGTCCCTGGACAATGACCGAATTCGCTACCGGCCAGGCTGGTACCGACCTGGGTCAGGCCGTGAACAGCTATTATATCAAAGACCTGCGCAATACCGCCGATAATGGCTATGGAGAAAATTACTGGCGGAATTACTATAAAGGCATTACCAATGCTAACCTTTCTCTCGCCAGGATACCGGGCATTAAAATGGATGATGCCGAAAAGACTGCCTTGTTGGGCGAAGCCCACTTTATGCGTGCCTGGTATTATTTCACGTTGATACAGCTGTTTGGTAATATCCCGCTGGTGACAGAGCCCGTAGATCTGAAATCAGAGCAGTTAAGACCCAAACAGGCCAATCCTGAAGACGTTTATAAACTGATTGTGGAAGACCTGCTGACCGCCGAGAAGGCTGGTCTACCCTGGATAGATCCCACCGGCAGGGCTTCATTAGGCGCCGTAAAATCCCTGCTGGCAAAGGTATATCTTACTATGGCCGGCTACCCGTTGCAGAAAGGGCGCGAGTACTACGACCTGGCCGCCAAAAAAGCGGAAGAAGTAGTGGATTCAAAACAATTTAAACTGTTCACGTCTTACAATGATCTGCATAATCCGGCAAAGAAAAATATAGAAGAAAACATCTTCATGATCCAGTATAAAACGCAGGTCATCCCCGGCAGCTGGCAATCGCTGATCATTCCTTACAATAAAAATATCTCCGCCTATTCCGCGGAAACAGGGGGTATCTACGCCCGGAAAGAATTTGTACAATCTTACGACCCTGCCGATTTACGGGCGAAAGAAGGACAATTCTTTTTTACGGAGTTCACCGATCAGGATGACAGGCGAAAGAAAGTCGCGCTGGGTGGCTTCTTCCTGTATAAACTCTTTGACGTGACCGCACAAACCACTACCGCCAACAGCGATCTGAACTGGTCACTGATCCGTTATGCCGATATCCTGCTGGTATACGCCGAAGCGGCGAACGAAGTGGGTGGTCCGAATGCAAAAATATATGAGGCTGTCAACGCCATCAGAACAAGAGCCGAACTGCCGGCGCTGTCCGGGTTAAGTCAGGACCAGCTACGGGAAGCCATCTGGAGGGAACGTTGGTATGAGTTGTGTTTTGAGAACGTTACCTGGTTCGATATGGCGCGGCTCCGCAAAGCCTTTAACATGACAACGAAAGGATTTGATAATTATGTGGGGCATAAGTTCCCCGATGGACCGGTATTAACAGAGCGGGAATTGTTGTTTCCCATACCCAGTACAGAGTTGAGGAATAATCCGAACCTGGTACCGACGAAGGGGTATTAGAGAGATGGTGTGGGATGTAAACGGTCTTGCAGTGGTTGACTGCAAGGCCGTTTACTATTTATATAGACTTGGATGCAGGGCATAAAAAGAGCCACATCTATCATGTGGCTCTTTTGTTTATTGATGTGACATCTCTGCTGTAAAACGATAATGTTCTTCTACCGGCACCTTTCGCCGGCTACTGGTATTCACATCACTGCCTTGCACTGTCCAGAGCATCGGGTAGAACGCAAAAACTTCATTACCATTCAGCGTAGACACTTCTGCTTGCCAATCTTCCCAACGCAAGTCCTTATAAAAACCGGCTATATCTCCTTCAAAACAGAATAAAAGAAATTCGGTGTAAGTCAGCTCCAGTGGCTCCCATTCCAGGGTAGTAGGGTCAAAGTAATACACCTTGCCCATATCCTCACCAAGACCGCCGCTGTTAATGGCGAAATACCCGCCAACTGCATCGTCTGCTATCAGCAGGAAGCCGGTATGTTCTTCCGGGAAAATCGTTTTCTCCAGATTCCAGGTGTGCAGTGTTCTGTCAAGGGAAGGATGACCGGACCCTAATATCCTGATCCATCCATGATCTACGAGGATGCCGCCGCTACTGAAGATAATGGCGCCCATCGGAGAACGGGTACTTACCTGTACTTCATATAAAGTTTCTCGGGCTTTATTTTGGGTGACAGGAAGTACCACAACCTGATTGGTGGCGTTCTCCAGCCAGGATGTTACCAGTTCCCATCCTGGTTCTTCCAGGTTAATCAATGCTTCCATTGTCTTTTTTGCTACGGAATTGGTAACAAACAACCGGGTTACACCCAACAGGTTATAATGATGATCATGCATAGTTGAATAAAATATCTTACAAGGTAGAAAAATTTTCAGCATTGCAGGGCGTGCCCGAATAAGGACAGCCGGAGCTGCTACGTGATAAATAAATAATGGTTCATAGCTGCCGCAACGCGCAGCCATGCTTATTTTACAGCCGGGGTTTGTTTTCTTTCATGCGCAGCCATACCATCACACCGGATAAAAAAGTAACGATACCGGCGATATGTACGGCCCATACCAATCCGAAGAAACCGGCCACAATACCCGCCATCAGTGCGCCTACGGCATAACCGATGTCTCTCCAGAACCGGTAAACGCCCAGTGAAGAAGCCCGCCAGGAGGGATGCGCCGCATCGCTGACAGCCGCCAGCAACGCGGGATATACCATGGCGGTACCGATGCCCAGTAATACCGATCCTGCCAAACCCGCTGTCAGCGGGGAAAATAACTCCAGGCCGATGACCACGTGTCCCAAAGCCTGTACGAACATACCCCAGACAATCAGCGGCTTCCTGCCAATTTTATCGGCCAGCGGTCCGGTGATCACCTGCCCGAAACCCCACACGAACGGATATACGGCTTTGATCCAGCCAACGCCCTCAAGACCTACACCAGCGGAGATGAACAGCAGGGGAAAAACACCCCAGGACATCCCGTCGTTCAGGTTGTTGATCAAACCAGCCTGCGAAACGGCAAAAAGGTTCCGGTTCTTCAAAGATGTTTCCTTAAATACCCACAACAAATCAGGCTTGTGAAATTTCTCTCCCGGTAGCTGCTGTTGCGCTACCTGTGCCGATTCCAGCCGGGCATGCTGACGGGTGTCCCTGATGACTGATATCGATAACACCAACCCGGCAATCGTATAAAAAATGCCAATGTAAAAAGGCGCCGGCCGTAAGCCATAATGCGCGGCCAGGTAGCCGGTCAGCAAGGCGGTGAAACCTACGGCGCCATATCCCGCAGCTTCATTCAGACCCATTGCCAACCCTCTTTTTTTAGGGCCTACCAGGTCTATTTTCATGTTCACCGTCATAGACCAGGCCAGCCCCTGGCTGATGCCCAGCAATACATTGGCAACGATGATCCAGTTCCATGAAGGGCCCCAGGCCAGCAGGAAAGGTACCGGCAAGCCAACCAGCCAACCGGCAATAAGAATACGTTTACGGGTGTATTTGTCGGCTAGTACGCCGGAAACGAGGTTCGTGAAGGCTTTCACCACACCAAAGGCGATGATAAAGGAAAATACCACAATATCCGACCCTATCTTAAATTCTTCGGTACCTACCAACGGCACCACCGTCCGCTCCAATCCCACCATACCGCCTACCAGCATATTTACCAGTACCAGCAAAGTGAACTGTCGCCAGTTTTCCTTTAACCCTAATTTGATGCCCATGAAATGTTGTTTATCTCCCCGCAAAGATAATAAAGAGCCGGCTATTCAATAGATTTGTAGAATAGTTAAAATGTCGTTTTTTTCCAAACCCGGATAGTACTCCCGGCATATCTTTGCCGAAAGCAAGAGCCATGGCAAATAACAAACTCAAACATGAACAGGTGCAGTACCTGGAATTCCTGTCAAAAGACCTCGATAAGGTCAAATCATTCTACGCAAAAAGTTTCGGCTGGAAGTTCACCGACTACGGTCCCGAATACACGGCGTTTGAAGGTGATTATGTAGATGGAGGCTTTACCATCGGTAAACCGGTAAAAGGCACGGTACTGGTAATTCTGTATTCCGATAAACTGGAAGAAACGCTGGAGAAAGTGAAAGCCGCAGGAGGGAAGATCGTTAAAGACATCTTTAGTTTCCCCGGTGGCCGTCGCTTTCATTTTACCGACCCCGATGGATATGAACTGGCTGTATGGTCTTTATAAAAGTAAAAAAGGTTGTAGGTCAAAAGACTTACAACCTTTTTTGATTAAACCGTTACACCGCCTTTGATGGTGCTGAGAATACTGTCCAGCTCCGTTATCTCTTCATCTGAAAGCGGCTTCAGCGGACTCCTGAATGCTCCGCCGCCTACACCCAGCAGGTCCAGACCGGCCTTGACAGACCTGGGCAATCCCTTGGCCACAATAAACCTTAGCAGGTCCGCCTGTTTATAGAATATTTTCCGGGCCTTTTCCAGGTTGTTGTCCATGACGGCGTTATACAGCGCGATATTCAACTCCGGTATCAGGTTGGGCGCAGCGGTACACCAGCCATGGGCGCCTGCGGCGAAAGCAGCCAGGGCTAATGGATTGGAACCATTATAAAATGCCACCTCTTCTCCCAGCTCTTTTCTTAAAAGATGCATACGCTGAACATCGCCGGTGCTTTCCTTGATCATGGTGACATTGGGTATCTGCAATAGCCGCTTCAGTAAAGTAGTAGACATATCTACACCACTGGTAGCGGGATTGTTATAGGCCATGATGGGAATAGAAATTTTGGAACTTACCGCATCGTAATGTTGTACAATTTCATCATCCGTCAGTTTCCAGTAACTCATCGGGATAATCATGACCGCAGTGGCTCCCGCCTTTTCTGCAAACTGTGCGTGATAGATGGTTCTCTCTGTCGTAAGATTGGAAACGCCCACCAATGTTGGTACACGGCCTGCTACTTGTTGAATGGTGGCCTCGGTTAAGGCTTCTTTTTCACTGTCGTTCAGATAGGGCAGTACACCCGTGCTTCCCAGCGGTGCGATGGCGTGCGAGCCTGACTGTACCAGGCGCTCCACCTGTTTTTTAAACAGTGGGATGTCCACGTTCTCGTGGTGGTCAAATGGTGTAACAGGATAGGCGATCACGCCTTTTAATGGTATCTTATTCATCTTGTTTTTTTTAGAGATGCCTCCCATTACAGGGAGGCACGATGAGGTTATTAAAAATCTCTTCCTTCCTCTTCCCGGAGGGCTACACCCAGATTTTGCAGCTGTGGTGCGTTTTCGCAGGCGATGTATCTGGCGGGTTCGGTGTCGCTCAGATTTTGATGTTGATGCCAGGCCCACGACGGAATATATACGGCATCGCCGGCTTCCCATTCCACCCGCTCATCTTCTACCAGTGTCCAGCCTTTGCCTTCCAGCACATATAGTATGGTCTCGTAGGTATGACGGTGCCGGTGCGTTTTCTGGCTGGGTAATAAACCTCCGATGGTCATACTCACATTTTTGCTCGGCAGGTCTACAAAAAAGACAGGGTGTTTCCTCTCGTTTGAAAACTGGTTATGTTCCCCTGCTTTTTCCACATGCTTATGGATGACATGTGAGGGTTTCACATATACAGGTCGCGCAAAGGTTTGATGGAAGTCTTTTGAGCTGAATTGTTTTTGTGCTGCGTGAATAGACTTTTGTACGGCGCTGGCTGGTTCTAATTTAGACATAGCTGCTAGTTTTTTGAAGGTATTATTGCATGATTGCCTCACAAAAGTATAGCTAGTCTGGATTAGGTAGATGGTGCAGTTTTGGTAAATTCAGGTAGTCCAGAAAAAAAGGGTTTACGCCAACAGGCGGGCGTACTGCATCAGCAGGGTGGCGTTGAATTGCTGCTCACCCTGGCGGTGGGCCATGTTAAGCACCTGGTATATATAATCCATCGCTTTGTTAACGGCAACGGCTATACTATTTGATAAATTTAATTGTGCTGCGAGGATGGCAGTAAAGAGATCGCCGCTGCCAGCCATATCTATGGGAGCCAGGGGAGCGGTGAAAAGGGTAACCTCGCCTTGCCGGTAGACCGCCACTGTGATGATATCTGTAGGGGTATGCGCAAAATGAATACTGGTAGCGACGACTGTTTTGGAACGAAGTATCTTGTGGCTGGATAAACTATCTGCAAATGCAGCTGCGGTTGTTATTTTCCTGCCTAATATATATTCCAGTTCAAAATGGTTCGGAGTAATAAGGTCGCAAAGCGGCAGTAACGAAGCGACAGAATGATCGGCCACGGTTTGGTCTACGTATAGCCCGCCTGACCGGAAGTCCCCGAACGCCGGATCGTATATATACTGGTAACCCCTGTTGCTTTTTGTCTCCCCGATAAAGTCAGCCAACGTACTGATAGCCCCGGTATTATAACAAAACCCGCTGATCAGAAAGTTACTCTCTTCTATAAAATGATTGGCCTCGATGCCTTTCAGCAGATCTGCCATCAGCCCGGTGTCAATGGGTTTACCATAACACACCGGATATTCTACGTTGTTGGAAAGCAGTACGGTCGGTATTTGTATAGGGTCAAATCCATGAAGCTGTATCGCCAGTGAAGCGATGTTATTACCCAGGTATCCACTGGCTACCTGGCTTTGCACCGTGATAATATTCCTTTTGGTGTGATGCATGCTGTCAATAATTTTCAATACGGTTCCATAAAAGTACTATATCTTTGGACTATTCAAATGATCCATTTTTGTAAAAGTTGATAGTCCAAATGCTCAGGCCCTGGAAATTAGAGATACGATTAGACTACAAGGCGGAAAAAGCCATCTATCTGCAAATAGCGGACGCCATTATAGGCGACATACAATCAGGAAGGCTCAAAAGGGGAGATGCTCTGCCGGGAAGCCGTAACCTGGCCGAAATGCTGAAGATCAACCGCAACACGGTGGTGGAAGCCCTGAATGTATTGCTGAACGAAGAGTGGATTATATCCAGGGAACGGAAGGGAACATTTGTGGCGGATACCTTGCCCGCTTTTCCCAAACAACGGCTGGCGCATCCTGTTCATACCAGCGAGGAGATGCCGAAAAACGTGTGCCGGATCAGTTTTGACGATGGTTATCCGGATACCAAAATTGCGCCGGTAGCTGAACTGGCCAGGGCATACCGCCAAATCTTCCACCGTAACGCCCGTTGGCAGATGATGGGCTATGGCAACCAGTTTGGTGATCCTGAATTTATCAATGCTATTATACAGATGCTGAACCACCAGCGTGGGATGCAGGTACATAAACAGGAGATCTGCATTACCCGGGGCAGCCAGATGGCCATGTATCTGCTTTCCCAATGCCTGTTTAAAAAAGGTGATTATGTTATGGTGGAGAACCCCGGATACAAACAGGCCTGGAAGGCGCTGGAGCTGGCCGGAGCCACCCTGTTGCCTGTCAGGGTGGATAAGGATGGACTGATGGTGGAAGACGTGCTGGCCTATCTGAAAACACACCGGAAGATAAAAGCCATTTATACGACGCCGCATCACCAGTATCCCACCACGGTTACCCTGAGCCTCCAGCGCCGGCTGGAGCTGATCCGCCTGTCCAATGAACACGGCTTTACCATTATCGAAGATGACTACGATAACGAATTTCACTACGGCTACCGTCCGTTACTCCCACTTTCCAGCTTCCCGGAACTGCGGTACTATGTTTATATTGGCACCATGAGCAAGGTGGTGGCTCCGGCTTTGCGTATCGGTTACCTCGCCAGCAATGACCGGGACCTGATCGTAAAAGTAGGGGAGCTGCGTAAGATCATCGATGTTCAGGGCGACGGTATCATGGAGCAGGCGGTATTGCAACTCATCCAGGACGGCACCATCAAAAGGCATATCAGAAAGGTGACGGCTCACTACAAAAGTCAGCGGGATGTGGTCGATGCCCTGCTGAAAAAGCACCTGAAAAACAAAGTGGATTATACGCTGCCGGACGGCGGACTGGCCTTCTGGATAGAGCCCAAAGTAAAGGTCAACTGGACCGGCATCGCAGCGAAACTACTGGCAAAGGGCATCAAAATCCTGCCGCCCAATTATTGCAGCAACAACCAGGATACGGCCAGCGGCCTGCGTTTGGGCTTCGGCTCCCTGTCTGCAAAAGACATGACGGAAGGCATCAAAGCGCTGGCAAAATATCTGCCTGACGGAAAATAACACCATAGATCGGTACATTCCCCTATTTCATCGATACATATGAAAAAGAACCCCGTTGCTTCCCTTAATTTGTATATGTTATCCTGGAAAGCCCCTCAAATCTGTATTCACATCGTCTGTTGTCTGCTTTTTATGATGTTCCCGTTGTTGTTTATGTCTAACGGGAAGGGATATACTGAACTGATCATACCTGCTACTCATTATAGCTACTGGCTATTTTGTACCTGTTACATCAGCCTGTTTTACTTCAACCGCTACTACCTGATGCCCGGTTTCTTTATACCGGGCCGGTATGGCGGCTATATCGCTATGGTGTTACTGCTGGGCGCTGGTATCTTTTACCTGCAACCATTCGACCGCCTGCTCCGCCAAAAGTGGGCGAAGGCAGAATGGGTGTACGATCCGCCGGTGATGGATATCACCAGCCTGTTTATCTTTTTTATGATCATGGCGCTGGGAGCGGCTATCACCACTACCCGCCGCTGGCAGCTGACAGAACAGCGGGCATTGAAGGCGGAAAGGGAAAAAATACGGGCGGAGTTGTCATTCCTGAAAGCACAGGTGCATCCGCATTTTCTGTATAACACACTCAACAATATTTATACGCTGGCGCTGACAAAAAATAATTACACTGCGGACAGTATTCTGCGCTTATCGAATATTATGCGGTATATTACAGATGAGGTGAGTGCCGACTACGTGCCATTACAACAGGAGGAAACTTTTATCCGCGACTATATCGCATTACAGGAACTGCGCCTGCAGCCGGGGATGGTGGACTACCAGGTTTCCGGTATTACGGAGCAACAGCTGATTTGCCCGCTGGTGCTGATGACGTTCGTGGAAAATGTTTTTAAATACGGTGTCAGCAAATATCTGCCGGCGCCGATCATCATCCGGCTGGAAGTAAAAGATCAACAGATTCATTTTTTCTGCTGCAACCGTATTTATGCAGCGGCAACGCCGGGCGACAGCAGCGGGGTAGGCATTGCCAATACCAGGCAAAGACTGGCGCTGTTATACCCGCAACAACATTCGCTGGACATAACAACAGATAACAACCTATATATCGTTAGATTAACATTGCCCGTAAATTAACCCGTACGAAAACCCGTTACTTCATCTGCCTATATGAAGATTAAAGCCATAGCTATAGATGATGAACCGCTGGCACTGGAGCTGATCAGGAACTACACCGCGCAGTTTCCTGCGTTGCAGCTGCTGCAAACTTTCGACGATGCGCTCTCGGGCGCTGAATTCCTGCGCTGCCGGCCGGTAGATCTGCTGTTCATCGATATCAACATGCCCGATATTACCGGCATAGACCTGGTCCGCTCACTGGAAGAAAAACCCATGGTCATTTTCACGACGGCGCATAAACGCTTTGCGCATGAAGGATTTGAACTGGAAGCGCTGGACTACCTGTTGAAACCCATCAGCATGGAACGTTTTTCCAGGACCATTCAGAAAACCATGGCGCAGTATCACTTCAAACACACGACCATACCGGCTTGCGAGCCGGAGTCCTTTTTCGTATATGCGGAGTATAAAAAGGTCCGCATATGGATCGATGAAGTGGAATACATCGAAAGCCTGGAAGACTACATCCGTATCCATCGCGTAAATGCCCGGCCGGTACTCACGCTGATGCCATTGAAGAAAATACTGGAGAAGCTGCCGCAGGACCGTTTTCGCCGTATCCACCGCAGTTATATCATCGCCGTGCGCAGCATCTGTGCTATCGCTTACCGTAAGGTACTGCTGCATTCCGGCACTACGCTGCCTGTCAGCAATACCTATGCGGACAATATCCGGGAATGGGGCTGTAAATAACATATCGGTACATCCCTCGCTTTTACCGATACCTGCTTGATAAAAAAAATGAGTTAGCAGAAATTTAGCTAAACAATTTTTTATCTTATGGAAAGGAAAAATTTTCTCAGATCACTGGCTGTTACAGCCATCTCTGCCCCCGTATTGCTGGAAGCCTGTAAGAAGGATGCAAACCCTGAGGCAGTAGCAGCAAATGCCCACCCGGAGGCTGCCTGCATACGTACAGATCCTGATATGGATGGTCCCTATCCGTTATACGGCAGCCGTGGTTCCGCCATCAACCGCGTCGATATCCGGGACAGCAAACCTGGTTTGCCGCTGAACATCGATATCAAAGTACAAAGCGTTGCCAGAGGTTGCGCGCCTGTTACCAATGCAAGGGTGGATATCTGGCAGTGCGACAAAGACGGCTACTATTCCGGTTATGTCAACAACGGTTACCTGGGCGTGCAAAACAACACGGGGCGCGTTTTCTGTCGCGGGTTACAGTATACCAATGCTGCCGGCTCCGTACACTTCCTGTCTATCTATCCCGGATGGTACCCCGGTCGCTGCACCCACCTGCATGCACAAATCTTCATCGGCACTACCCTGTATCTCACCACGCAAATCGCTTTCCCCGACAACGTTAACGCCGCAGTATATACGACACCGTTATATGCGGCACATGGACAAAACCCTACCACCAATTATCTCGACGGTATTATCTACGACTCACTGGCGACAGAACTGGCTACCGTTACACCGGCTGCCGGCGGCGGATATAACCTGTCCCATGTTATCAATATCTGATGAATCTCTTTCAACCAATTTTTTACCAGTCGATCTGATTTTTTATGAAGATGCAGTCAGCGCAGATCACGCTGTCCTACAGACAGCTCATAGATGCCAACGCTACCGGAGATCTGGAGAAAAAAATATTCGAAGACTCCTACGTGGAATTCCTCATGCAGGCGCAGGCCTACAATACGGATAAACAATGCAAAACCTTTAGTGAGCTAAAAGCCCACAACCCGAAATCGAATTCCCTGCATTATAAGGTAGGCTTTGCAATAGGGCTATACATACGGGAACTGGGTAACAGGATACCAGGGGTAACCGATAGCCCTGGCAGCAAGGAACTGCCTTTTGAACTGTATCATCTGGAGTTGATCGAGTCTCATATAGAAGACCGGCAACAACACCGGGTAGCGGTTATCTACGTGACGCCGCCGTTCACGTTGTTGAATATCATCGGTGACCGGCTGTTGCTGGTATCTCCGGAACAGACAGGCCAACCGGATACCTACGATACCTTTATGGTATCGCTGCAGCCGCAGCTGTCCATCACCAGCTATAAGCCGCTGGAACAGTTGCAGGAAGTGCAATAAAAAGAAAGAGAGCAGGCTTAAGGCCTGCTCTCTTTTGCTATCCTGAACAGATACCATAACTTTAGCTTCAATGCCAGCCATCCCAGGCCGGCATATACGACCAGTAAAATCGCCAGATGCCTGATATAAGGCTCCGTTAGCTCTACCGATCCTTTTTGGATCAACAGTATTTTAAAGGCCTGCAGGAAAGGTGTGAGCGGAATAATGTTCGCCAACGCCTGCACAAACGTGGGCATCGCACTTAAAGGCCAGGTAAAACCACTGATGATAAATGCAGGAGATGCAATCACCATCAGTACCTGCGTAGCTTTTAACGCATCGGGTATGAGTATGCTCACGAACACGCCCATAAAGGAAACCGAACCCACAAAGAAGGCTGTCAGCCAGATAAAGCTCAGAATGCCCTGTGGCAGCGGCACGTTAAAGAACATGTGCATCAGATAATAGATAGACACGATCAGGACAGAAAACACCCAGATCGGTATCACCTTGATCAGCATAATCGGAAACGCCCAACGACGCATACCGGCATATTCCGTTACAAATGAACCCCGCTGAAATTCCGCTGCAAAACTAATGGCCATCGCCAGCAGGATCACCTGTTGCAATACCACCGCCAGCATAGCTGGCCACATAAATATCAGGTAGTTGCTGGTTGTATTGAACAGCGTGATATAGTTGGTCTTAAAAGGCTCATACTGTGTAGCGGCACGCACTGCCGGCATCCCCATTTTTTGCAGGCCTTTGATAGACACGCCGGCGGAGAAGGTACCGATGGTCAGCTGTAACGCCTTGGAGGCGAAATTGGCCGTGAGCACGTTGCTGGTGTTCACATACACATTTACTTCTGGGTACTTCTTTTGCAGCAGATCAGCCTCAAAGCGGGCAGGAATCATCACTACCGCCGCCGCTTCTTTTCTGATCACCTCATCGTTTACATTGCCGGGTTCCTGCAGGTACTTCAGCGTTTTAATGCTTTTGTTATCACTCAGCATCTCCATCAGCTGATTAGAAAGGGGAGTATTGTCTTTGTCAATAACGATCACGGGTATATTTTCCACTTTCCCGCTTCTATATACGAAGCCGATCAGGGTGGCATACAACACCGGCGCCAGGAAAAACACGGAGCGCAGGGTAGCATTACCCAGGAATAGCTTGAACTCTCGTTTCAACAATCGGAAAAATTCTTTCATGCCTGATTATTTCAGTAAAACACTTGCATTTACCAGTAGGTCTTTGCTCTTGCCGGGATCAGCCGGCTGCACTTTGATTTCATAAATCGCATCCTGTGGCTGATAGTCGGGGAAGGCAGTGGTAATGTCTGCATAACGGGTCAGCTGTTTGATATAGGCAATGGTGCCATTCAGCTCTTCGTTATTATACAATACCTGCATTTTCACATCCTGACCTTTCTTATACTGCGAGATTTTACTTTCCGGTACGGTAAAGCGGAACCAGGTACTGCCGGGGATGTAGCCGTTGAACAGCGCAAAACCGGCGGTGGCCAGTTCTCCGGGGTTGAGGCTGATGGTTTCTATCTCCATATCGTTGGTGGCAATCACATACCGTTCGGAGTAGGCTACGTTGGCTTCCTGCAGGGCGCCTTTGGCCTGTGATGCCTGGCCTGCCGCCATATTGACTTTCTCCACGCGGGTACCTCTTTTAACGTCGTCCAGTTCTGCGATCACGGCATCGTACTGGGCTTTGGCGCCCTGGAACCTGGCGTATATTTCGTCGTAGGCCTGGGGCGACATGAGGCTGTCGTTGAACATATTGGTGGCTCTTTCGTATGATTTGCGGGCAAACTCATACTGCTCTTTCAGGCCTTTGTATTTGGCCTGTAACTGTTTCAGCTGGTCAGGGGTAGCGCCGTTGCGTGCCATCTGTTCCTGCGCGGTGGCGGCATTGACAGCGCCTTGTGCCTGCGCTATTTTAGCGGATACTTCAGGCACGTCCAGAAGGGCGAGGGTATCGCCTCTTTTAACGGTCTGTCCTTCCTTTACATAAATATTCAATATTCTGCCGGTCACCTTGGGAGCAAAGGAGATCACATCTTTTTTCGCTTTTCCCTCTACACGGTTGGTAACTGGTTTTTTGGAACCGCAGCTTGCCAGTACCAGGGAGCCAATCAATAATATGGGTGTAGTTATTTTCATCGTATGCTAATTAGTTTGGATAATAGTGGTCAATCAATAGAATCGGGTGATGTCCAGTTCCTGCGTGGAGCGCATCAGTTCTATTGCTGCCCTGCGTTGATTGAAGATAGCGTTCTGGTATTCCAGTTCTGCGGCTTCCAGGTCGTTTTCGGCTTCTATCAGCTGGGTGGACTTGGACATGCCATACCGGAATTCTTTCTCCGCCTGTACCAGCGCATCGTTGGCCATCTCTTTCTCTTTTTTCTTCAGCGCGATCTGGGAATTGGCGATATTATAATTGGATTGATTATTCGCCTGGTTGAGCGTTAATTTGCGCATGGCGTCGTAACGTTGGTTTTGTAACAGTTCCCGGTCAATACGCGCTGTTTCGATGGCATGTTTTCCCTCCCTGCCGTCGAAGATCTCCCATTTAAATCCGACGCCGGCACTCAGCATAGGGAAAATATTGAAGTTGGTCGGCCGCCAGTCCAGCTTGTGGCCGGGGTAGTTGATGGCGGGTATAGCCGGAATAATATTTTCGGAAGATTTCACATGGGAGCCATAAAGTCCAATATAATAACCGGAAGCCATCAGTTGTACTTTAGGGATCCACCAGGTTTGTTCCGCTTTTATTTTGTAGCCGGAAGCGCTGATACCATGGTCCAGCGCCCGTATTTCGGCTCGTTGTTCAATTGTTTTTTGCGGAGCGGCGAGTACGGCGGGTACCAGCACAGGTTCAATGAGCCGTAGCCTTTCCTGTCCAATGCCGGTCAGCACTTCCAGTTGAGTGAGCAGCAGTTCTTTTTTGCCTTCATACTCGGCCACTTTGGAGTTAAGGGTGGCCTGTGCCAGCTCTATTTTTTTATGGTCATAGGGTGTGATCAACCCATAACCCAGCGCTTTATCGGCGGTAACGCGGTTGGCATCCAGCCTTCTTTTGGCTTCATCCAGCACTTTCTTCGACTGGTGTACCAGTGCTAACTGGTCATACGCTCTGGCAACAACAGCGGCCACCTCGTCGGATGTTTTTTCCAGCAGCACCGTTTCCGATTGCCGTTTTTCTTCCAGTGCTTTGCTGAGTTGTTTCACCTTACCGCCGGAATACAGCAGCATCTTGGCCTCAGCTTTGGCCAGTCCTGAAAATCCGGATACATTGATGTTGTTGTTGTACTTGCCTTCGGGGATGGTCAGAAACGGTTGCAGGTTTAGCTCCGGGGAAATAATACGGGCGGTGGCATTCAGATAACCCGCCTTGCCGCTTACCTCCAGGGTGGGGAGGTATACATCCTTCAGCTTGTGCTGGTCCAGCGTCGTCAGTTTGTTTTTGGTAAGCTGGCCTCTGAGATCGGCATCCCGAACCATGGCACTGTCAAGAAGCTCTTTGAAACCGGGCGCTGTTTGGGCCTCGGCATAGTGGTAAAACAAAAGGGACAGGAGCAGGAATGACAGCTTACTTTTCATTGATAAACACGTTTTTAATCTACAGATAGTTGCAACATAGTTCATTACTCTGAATTAACACATAAAATAAACTAATGTTTGATTTCTTCTTTTATATATATAATATTTTTACTGTGTTGGTTTTCCCCCTGCGGGGGATGATTGAGCAGGAGATGATAAACTGATATTGTTTTTTTATTAATTAGTTAAAAACAGATCTTCCGGGAGAAAATAACAGGATTTGGCTACAACAAAAGTAGATTAGGCTTCGACGGTATTTCCGGGGCAACGGACCTTTGATGTACTAAAAAATGCTCCATATGAAGATCATTGTAACAGGTTCCCTGGGGAACATCAGCAGGCCACTGACCCAGCAGTTGACAGGTGCCGGTCACCAGGTGACCGTCATTAGCAGCAATCCCGAAAAACAATCCGATGTGGAAGCCCTGGGCGCAACTGCAGCCATTGGCTCTTTGGAAGATACGGCTTTTATTGAAAAAACATTCACCGGCGCAGATGCGGTGTATTGTATGACACCTCCCAATTATGTCACGGCGGAAACACCGGTACAATACTACAGCCGGATTGCCGATACCTACGCGCAGGCCATCCGCCATGCCGGCGTACAACGGGTGGTTTATCTCAGCAGCTTCGGCGCGCCGCTCACCAGCGGTACGGGCATTATCCTGGGCTCCCACCATGGAGAAGCTATCCTGGACGCCATACCCGGACTGACGTTGACGCATATACGTCCCGGCAGCTTTTATACTAATTTATATCACTTTACAGACATGATCCGTCATACGGGCAAGATAGCGCTCAACTACGGGGGAGACGACCTGGTGCCCTGGGTATCTGCGCAGGATATCGCCGGGGCGGTGGCCGAAGAGCTGGTCCGTACCGGGGAAGCGCCGAAAACACGTTATGTCTCCAGCGATGAACGTACCTGCAACGAGGTGGCCGCCGTGCTGGGAAAAGCTATCGGTCGGCCTGGCCTGCAATGGCAGGTTATACCGGCAACGGCAGTACGGGAACAGCTGGACGCCAGGGGGGTACCGGCCGTCACAGCAGCGGCACTGGTGGAACTATACGACAGCATTCATTCCGGGGTACTGCTGGAAGACTATCGTCAGCACCCGCCGGCTTCCATGGGGAAAGTAAAGATGGAAGTTTTTGCGCGCGAGTTCGCTGCCGTTTTCGCAAAAAGTAACTAATTTAATAGCATGGCCGACATACAACCTTATCACATGAAGACGATCAGCGCGCTGCATCAGCTCCGGCATCTGCCCGGTCCGGAACACCCATTGATCAGTGTCATCAATTTTGAAGACATCAAATGGCTGAATGCCGACGAACCGAAGTACCTGATACAGGAGTTTTATTCGGTAGCGCTGAAACGCAACTTCGCAGGGAAAATGAAATACGGCCAGCAGGAATATGACTTCGACGGAGGCACCCTTTTTTTTGTAGGACCCAACCAGGTGTTTTCCATTGAAACAGATAGAGAATTCAAACATACGGGATGGCTCTTACTGATCCATCCCGATTTCCTCTGGAATACCCCACTGGCCAGGAAAATCAGGCAATATGAATATTTCAGTTATATGGTACATGAAGCCCTGTATCTGTCGGACAAAGAAGAAGGCGTTATCGCCGGCATCATGAACAACATCGAACAGGAGTACCATGCCAACATGGACCAGTTCAGCCACGACGTGATGATTGCCCAGCTGGAGTTGCTGCTGACTTATTCAGAAAGGTTTTATCATCGGCAGTTTCTGACCCGGAAAATTAGCGGCCACCATGTGTTGGATCGCCTGGAATCCCTGTTGGATAAATATTTCGATAGCGATGAACTGGTGAAAAACGGATTGCCTACCGTACAGTCTTTTGCAGATCAGCTGAATATGTCGCCCAATTACCTCAGCGGCTTACTAAAAGTACTGACCGGTAAAAGTACCCAGCAACATATCCACGATAAACTCATGGCGAAAGCGAAGGAGAAGCTGTCCACCACTACGTTGTCGGTAAGTGAAATAGCCTATGAGCTGGGATTTGAGCATCCGCAGTCATTCAGTAAATTATTTAAAACCAAAACCCATCTTTCTCCGCAGGCCTTCCGGCAGTCGTTTAAGCCGGTCTGTTAGCCCGGTATAATCTGGCATCAAATTAGCAATGACAGCCGTATAAACCATACTTTTTATGAAGAAGCTTGCCGCTATGGCCCTCCTGTGGGCCGCAGGCCTTTGCTATGCATCCACCACACAAGCCCAGGTTCGTGTTAATGTCAACTTAAACGTAGGAAGCCAGCCGCTTTGGGGGCCTGTCGGCTACGACTATGCTGAATATTACTACCTGCCTGATATTGATGCCTACTACTACATTCCCCGCCGTCAGTTTATTTATTTCGATCGTGATGAAGGTGATTGGATATTTGCCAACGCCTTACCGCGTTATTATCATTATGACCTGTACCGGGGTTATAAGGTCGTGATCAATGACCCAAGGCCTTACCTGAATGCAGGTTATTACCGTAGCCGGTATGGCAGGTATCGTGGCTGGTACGATCGTCAGGACCTGATCCGCGACTGTCATGATAACCGCTACCGCCCTCACCGCGATCACGACGACGATGATGACGACCAGGGGGATCGTCACTGGCGGGGCCACGGCCATGGCCACCATCATGATCACGGCGATGATGATTGAAGAGGAGCTTAAAAAAGGTTGCAGCATTTTCCTGCAACCTTTTTTTATGGGTTGTTTATATCTTTATTGAATGAAAACTGTTTTCCCGACGACTTACTCTACGCTTTGTCCCCTTGCTCTTGCTTCCCTGATCGCTGAAAAATACCACCTGACGGCTGTCCGTTGTACCTTTCTTTTACGTGGGGTGGGCGATACCTACCTGGTAGAAACATCCGGTGACCGCTTTGTTTGCCGTATTTATCGTTCCTCGCACCGAAGCCTTCCGCAGATACAGGAGGAGGTAACTTTATTGCTGGCGCTGAAAGCCGCTAATGTCGCCGTTTCTTACCCTATCACAGATACTGCGGGTGAAACGATCCAGCAACTACCCGCAGCAGAAGGTATCAGAGGCATGGTGCTGTTCAGCTATGCCCCCGGCCGGAGCGTTAAACCATTGAACGGCAACCAGCTGAAGAGCCTGGGCCGGGAGATGGCGCGTTTTCACAACGTATCCGCTACGATAGCGTGGGGGAATAGCCGTTGGCATTTCGATACGGATACCACACTCTTTAAGCCGCTGCAGCTGCTGGCGCCTTTCTTCTCCGGTGATCCGGAAAGTTATGCCTGTCTGCAGGAGTTGGCTCGTCGGGCTAATCACCGGTTGTCACAATTGGATGCGTCCAACTGCCCCACAGGATATTGTCATTTTGATTTTCTGCCCAAAAATATCCACTTCGATGGTGATGCTGTCACCCTGTTCGATTTTGACTTTACCGGTTACGGTTGGGTGGTCAACGATCTTGCTGTTTTCTGGCAACATTTGGCCATAGAAGTGTTCACCCGCCGTATGGATGAAAAAGCTGCGAAAGAAGCCTTTGCCACGTTGCTGGGAGGGTACCGGGAACATCGTTCCCTGAGTGCTGATGAGCTGGCCGCCGTGCCATATCTGGCCCTGGGGTTCTGGCTTTTTTATATGGGTTTTCATACTACCCATGATCAATTTTATGCCCAGCTCGAGACTGCGCATTTAAAGGTGATCACCGGGTTTCTGAAACATATTGCGGATACGTATTGGCAGAAGGAAGGTTTTTAATTTAATTTTGATCTTATGTTAGACCTGAATCATCCGGATACACCCTTTATCTTCCAGGCTGCCGCGCATCTTGATAAACTACAGTTATATTGGCAACATCGTACCACCGTAAGGGAAGAGGTATGGCAAACCGAGATAGCTGCACTGAAAACATTGGCCCAAACAAAGTTTGCCAAAAAAGAGGAGGTTATCTGTCAACGGTTAACTGCGATGCAACATCTGTTTGATGAACCGGGGGATGGGGATTTTGGCGAAATCCTCTGCCAGTTGGAGTACGATTTTGGCACCTGGGCGATATAAGACAGCCGCATTGAAAACGCGGCTGTCTGCTCAATATGATTACATAAATCCAACCGGAATGTTATCCTGTGTCAGGAACGTTTCCAGGGTAGGAACCAGTCGTTGCGGCTGCATCATAACGCCCATGTGCGAAGTGCCGGGAAGAATAGCCAACCGTTTGTTGGGCAGCGGTGCCATATCACCCATTTTACCTCCGCCCAATAATCTGAACATCTCTACCGCGTGTTCAGGCGTAATCGCGTCTGCATCACCAAATATCAGCAGCGTTTGAGAGCGGATGCCGCTAATGTCGGATGCCGGCCAGTCCTGCGGGTTGGTATCCAGTTGTTTCAGTTTCTCTACCAGTACCGGGAAGTTTTTTGGATTAGGGGCCAGGCTGTCGTACACCATTTTCATCGGCGTACCTTCCAGGTATTCGGCTTTGAAGCCGGGCATCATCTGTATCAGCTCTGGTTGCATACCGGAATGTTTAAAGGAGGCCGAAGCAACGATCAGTTTTTTTACCATCTTTGGGTGACGGATAGCCAACTGTAAAGCGGTACCACCGCCCATGCTGTAGCCAAATACATCGGCACTGTCTATTTTCAGGTATTTCAGTAACGCTGCAGCATCGTCGGCCATGTTTTCGCAGGTGATGGGCCGGTTAATATCGGCGGTTCTGCCATGCCCCTGTGATTCCAGTATAATCACTTTCCGGTTGCGGGAGAGGGTGTTCATCAGTTCCCGGAAAGGCCCTTCAATACTCATGTAGGCGCCGTGCAACAAAAGAATGGGAGCGCCGTTGCCCTGTGTTTCATAATAAATTTTGAGTCCGTTTACGGCAGCATAACCCTTGGCAGCTGGTTGTTGAGCCATAGCCGGCATCACGCCCATGCATACAATCAGTACAGTCAGTAATACTTTGGTTAAATGGTTCATTTTAGTGTGTTTTTCAGGTGAAGTAACAGCCACAAAATTATATCGGCCAAAAGAAAGAGAAGAGGGGTAAGCACGACAAAAAAGGGGGTGAATGCACAATCATCAAAAAAAATATAAATTGTGAACCGATCATGAACAATAGTATGGATAATCGTACCAGCTGGATAGATAATCTGCGTTCATTCGTTACCGTATTAGTGGTAGCACACCATTCTTCTCTTGCCTATACCACCTTTGCCTGGTTTGATAAGGTAGCGTATATCCGTTCCACGCATCCGGTAGTGGACACTGCCCGTAGCAGGGGACTGGATATCTTTGAAGATTTTAACGACGTGTTTTTTATGTCACTGATGTTTTTGATCAGCGGCATTTTTGTATTTCGCAGCCTGCAACAGAAAGGCGCCGGTAAATTTGTGCGCGATCGTTTCTACCGGCTGTTTATTCCTTTTGCTATAGGGGTGACGGTGCTGATGCTGGCTGCTTATTACCCAGCTTATTACATCGCGCATGGAAAGCACGATATCCCCGCGTATGTGGCTGATTTTTTTACCGTAGAGGCATGGCCGGTAGGACCGCCCTGGTTTATCTGGGTACTATTTGCGTTTAACCTGGTAGCAGCCGGTATTTTTCCTTTGCTACGTCCCATGATGGAACGCGGCAATAGCTGGCTCACCGGTCAGCAGCAACATCCGGGCGGGGTGGTGCTTTGCTGGTGGCTGTTTACCTGGATATTATACGTCCCCATGGTATTGATGACCGACGCCGGGAAATGGACCGGCATCGGACCTTTCGACTTCCAGGTTAGCCGGGTGTTGTTATACTTCGGTTATTTTCTCCTGGGCATGCTGATAGGCGTGCGTGGTCTGAGCAACAGCCTGTTTGCCGATACTTCGGCTTTTGTACAATATTGGTGGTGCTGGTTATTGGCCGCCCTGGGCGTTTATGCCGCCCTGAAATGCAGCGAGGCGCCATTGGTAGCCATGATGGCCAAACACGAACTGAGCGATATACAGGCTAATTTGATATACCGTTCCATCTGGGTATTATCCTGTACCCTGAGCGGCATCGCCTTCCTGACAACGTTTAAAAGGCTGTTGAACTATACCGGTAGCTGGTGGCAGTCGCTCTCCGCCAACGCCTATGGCATTTACCTGGTACATTACGTTTTTGTATTGTGGTGCCAGTATGCCTTGCTGGATCTGCCTTTGCCGGCCTGGCCCAAATTTCTCATTACATTCATCGTCAGTTGGATGCTGAGTTGGGGCTTGACGGCCATCGTCAGAAAAAATCATATCATCCGCAAATATCTCTAAAACCCTTGGCCGGTTTCTGTTGTTATAACCGTATGCAGCAGACTACTTTATCCTCCGGCCAATGGCCGGTCATCCGCTACGATGATTGGAAAGACACCCTCGCTACCGTTCACCTGTGGACGCAGATCGTCGGTAAAATACGCTTACGTCAGATGCCCTGGCTCAACCACTCCTGGCATGTAACCTTGTACGTCAATCCTTATGGACTCAGCACAGGGAGTATGCCTTATCGCCACGGTATCTTTCAGATTGATTTTGACTTTATTCATCATCAGCTGGTCATTACTACCAGCAGTGGAGAAAAAGAGGCATTAGGCCTGCGTCCCCGCACCGTGGCGGATTTTTATACCTCCCTGTTCGATAAACTGCGATCCCTGCAAATCGATGTCACCATCTATCCTGTTCCGAGCGAGTTACCGGATGCCATCCCGTTTACAAAAGATCATCTGCATCAATCCTACGACCAACACCAGATGGAGAATTTCTGGCAGGCCCTGGTACGTATTCATAATGTCATGACCCGCTTCCGCGCCGGTTTCACCGGCAAATGCAGCCCTGTACACTTTTTCTGGGGCGCCTTCGATCTGGCGGTGACCCGCTTCTCCGGCCGCGATGCACCGGCACACCAGGGAGCAATCCCCAATATGCCTGCGATCGTAATGCAGGAAGCCTATTCCAAAGAGGTGAGTTCCTGTGGCTTCTGGCCGGGGAATGATCAGTTCCCGCACGCCGCTTTTTATGCTTATGCGTATCCGGCTGCGCCGGAATTTGCTGCCCAACCGGTACAGCCGGCGGAGGCTTTCTATAGCCAGGAAATGGGTGAGTTTATGTTGCCCTATGACGCGGTGCAGGCATCAGCCAATCCGGAAGGAATACTGATGGCCTTTTTGAAGTCTACTTATGAGGCCGCGGCGAATACCAGTCACTGGGACCGTAAGGCGCTGGAGTGCGATTTGTCAGATTTGGAAGAGGCATATGGGTGTTATAAGACGAGGTGAGAAATAATTTTAATAAGTCGTCGGTCACCGCGGAAAATCGTATAATTGGGGATCGACGACTGTCTGTGGCAAAAAATAAAGCGGAATGTGTTGGATATGCTTATGGGTTTTGAGGTGTGTTTTTGAGAAGTAAGGGTTTTAATCGTACTATGGGAGGATTGAAATACGTCTGCCACCGTTTTTCCGTATTGCTTCTGAGCAGTTTTAATCGTACTATGGGAGGATTGAAATTCTGCGCGCCGGATCGCAACAAAGTTTTTCACACTGCGTTTTAATCGTACTATGGGAGAATTGAAATAATTCGCCGCCGCGCTAAAAGGGTCGCAGCACATAGTCTTAATCGCACCTTGAAGAATTGAAATGCGCCGATCATATATCAACCCCTACAGCCGTCCGTGTTCTAATTGTACTGTTAAGAACTGAAATTTGAATTGTTATCCCTTCCTGCCCCTCACATAAAATAGCTAACCATTCCACTCAGGAAAATCAAGTGCATTCGATTTCATAACAGCTATTAATTTTGAGATGAGCTGTTGTAGATCCTTGTATGACATATGTTTGATGGTGATTGGAAAAAAGTTTAAAGCGATATAGTACTTTTTAAACTCCAACGCGTTTTAATGATGATGAAAGGCATTTTAATAAAGATAACACCATACAGATTTATGCTGTAGCATTATTAAAATTATTTTATCAACCGTATTTTTTGGAGAAGCTCTTTTATTCTCAAATAAAAGAGAATAACAATTGTTCCCGTTTGTGTACCTAAACCCAAACTAGGATTGTTGACTCCATTCCCTTTTTAAAGAGATTAAATAATAGCAGAATAACATTCTCTATGCGCTTAATTATTTATGTTAACGAAAGCAAAGAAATTATCTATTTCAACCAACATCAAGTATTTCTAACTGCCGCGCTTCACAAGTGGATTGGCGCAGATAACGAAGTTCATGGAAAGATAAGCCTGCACAGCTTCTCCTGGTTTCAAAAC
This sequence comes from Chitinophaga qingshengii, assembly GCF_014529935.1. Taxonomy (GTDB): domain Bacteria; phylum Bacteroidota; class Bacteroidia; order Chitinophagales; family Chitinophagaceae; genus Chitinophaga; species Chitinophaga qingshengii. Next base: position 229,304 of record NZ_JACVFC010000001.1, on the reverse strand, counting down.
GTAGACATCGTATCGACTGGGTTGAAGACCCGAAACGATTCCTATTTCTTCATTACTGCATATGATATAGCATTGGTGAAAAGAATTGTAGCAGGCATTCAGAAGGACCCGGTCATCTGTTTCGGGATATCCGTAACCGGTATAGCCATTATGGAAACGCCGGAGTTCCGGAGCAGACAAGAGTTCTACCCGGCCAGTCCGGTGTTCGTAAAGAAATTCCTGGATTATAGAATGGAAAAACATCTGTTATTCGACGATCCCGAAGCAGGAGAACAAATGACCACAGTATTGAAGCGTAAGCTCCGTTTAGCGGGCCTTTCAGATGAAGGTGTGACAGTTTCCTTCAATACAGCTTATCCCAAAGCCCGATCAAAAATGATTACCTATAAAACTATTAACAACAAGGCGAACATGTGCCCGGTCATTGTAGAGGGTACGCCGGAACAGGTGGCGTTTGCCTGGGAGGTGGGCATAGGAAACTGTACTGGTATTGGTTTTGGTGCACTGAAATAGAAACGGATATGGAATATTACGTAGTAAAATATAGCGGCCCTTTCGGGTACATAAAGCCCTGGACGGCAGTAAGAGACAGTGAAACATTTAGTCAGCAGTTTCTGACACCGTCTATTATAGCAGGAATGCAAAAAAAGTTCTTTCCGGAATTACAGGAAGGGGGAAACGTGATACTAAGACACCGGTTAAACTATTGTGGGATAGATGTTCAACAGGAAAGAACCTGGTCGAAAGGTGGATTTAAATATCAAAAGGAAAAGGGTATCTATAAAGATAACCGAAGTACATTGAAAAGGGGGGTGTTGCTAATGCCCAATTTATATCTCGCCTTTTCTAATTTATCCTATGCTGAAAAGGCATTCCAGCAGTCCATCTGCCTGTGTCGCAATGAGGACCTGTTATTTCCGGAGTTTATAGCAGAAAAAGATGAACAGGCATTCAATGTTATTGCAGGCTTCGAGCTCATGCCGGCTGATGAGCATACCGGGTTTAAAGTAGGCTATAATCGGTTTGTTGAAAATGCCGCCATGTACGGACGTTTGGCAGTCACTGGAAACCCTATACGTAATGAGGACTGATTCCGAAGAATGGAAGGAAATATGGGCCAAGAGCAAACGTTATGGAAAGGTTCCGTTATATCAGCATCTGGAGCATGTTGCAGCGGCCATCGGCATCATGGGGAAGCTCTTGTACCGGAAATTCTGTAGCGACCTGGCGCGAAAGGGAGGTATCCTACACGACCTGGGTAAAGCACATCCCCATTTTCGACGTGCACTGACCCGACCAACAACACCTTCTCTGGCTGAAGAGTTCCGTTGGGGCTACACCCATCGTCACGAACTATCATCATTGGCTTTTCTACCTGCATTTCCTAAAGAGGAATGGAATACCCTGATTGAGATGGTGGTGGCGCATCATCGCTCGGTTAAACATGATCCCCGGAAGCAAGGAGTCCAGGACTTGGATAATGTTGACCCGCATTGGATAGCCCAGCATCTGGAGGATTGGGACACCTGGAGTGTACATGGCAGAAATATACTTGAGTATTTTGGATATGATTGTCCGGTTATTTCCCGGACGGAGGCAGAAGACGCACTGCGTTATGTTGTGAACTATTGTAGCAAAAGACCCAATGGATGGTCGTCCTGGCGGGGATTGCTGAAGGCAGCAGATCACTTTGCATCAGCATATACTTTCCAGACGGAGGAACGACTGTCCAGGTTATTTGAAATGCCAGACCTATCGACTCTGCCTAAGCGTAGGAAAAACAAGTTATACCCTCTGTCTTCTTATCCTACCCGTGACAAGCGGCAACACACCCTCGTGTCTTTTCCTACCGGTAGTGGTAAAACGGAGTTTTTGATCCGGCGTTGCAACGGCAGGATTTTCTATATGCTGCCCTACCAGGCCTCTGTTAATGCCATGTGGGAACGGCTCAAAACACTACTGCCAAACAATAATATAGAAATCCAGCACGGGTCTTCTGAGTTGATAGGTGATAAAGAAGAAAGACTCGCGCCATTTCTGATAGGCGCGTCAGTTAAAGTTATGACGCCGCATCAACTTGCCGGCATCGTGTTGGGGGCTTCGGGATTTGAATGTGCCTTGCTGGATCTGGAAGGATGTGATGTCATTCTTGATGAAATTCACACCTATGCAGGGATTACCCTGGCTATGGTATTAGAAATTGTGAAGACCCTGGTGAGACAGCATTGCCGTATCCATTTTGGTACAGCAACGATGCCAGGTTGCCTTTATGATGCCTTGCTGGAGATATTGGGCGGACCGGAAAAAGTGTATGAGGTGAAGGCTTCTAAGAAAGTACTGGATGACTATAATCGCCATCGTATCTATAAGTTAGCAGATGATGCAATGGTTCCTTCACTGATACAATCAGCGATTTGTGGGAAGGAAAAGGTATTACTGGTCTTTAATACTGTTGGTGCTGCACAAGATGCATATTTGATGTGCCAGGGGATGTTTCCGCATATCACAGTCTTATTAGTCCATGGTCGGTTTGATGGAGAGCTTAGGCAAAAGGCAGAGCAACTGCTGATAGCGATGAATAGCAAAAAGGAAACACCTTGTATTGTCATTGCCACGCAGGTGGTAGAAGTGAGCCTGGATATCAGTTTCGATATGATGATTACTGAATGCGCCCCATTGGATGCGTTGATTCAACGGATGGGGCGAATACACCGTTGGCGGACAATAGAGGATATAGGGACACTTAAGCCAATTTACGTGCTGGCGCCTACCAATTCGCCGTGGCCATATGAAAAAGAGATATTGGAGAAAACATATGCTTTGCTCCCTGATAATGGAGACCCATTGTTGGAACGTGATTTACAGGGTAAACTGGATTTACTATATCCAATCCTAAACAAACGGGAAATAGATAGGCACCTGATTTACCGGGATGGCCGATATGTGATTAAAGAGTTGACAGATGTGCGTCATCCTGTTTTACTGGAAGCCATGAAGCCGGATAGCTTTACCTGTATCCTGGAAGAAGATAGATCCCGGTATGAAAAAGCTAACTGGGAGCAGCGGCGCAAGATGGAAATACCTATTAAATGGAGCACCATAAAGACTAATAAATTGCCGCAGTTGGTGGAGGTTGGCTCAGAACCATTTATGGTGAAACAAACCAGGATTTCATATGAGGAACTTGGCTTAATGTTAAAAGATGAAAAAAAGGAATAGTTATGTATACAAGTTATATCGGCAGGAAATTTATCGCCTATTACAATCGGCAGAAAGCGAAAAGTTATACGGCAGAAACCTTTTTTCTCGATAAATTTTTTCCCTGTTTTTTCACGGATGAAGGACACCTGATGCACGTTGCCAATTCCCCGTTTCACTATGCTCCGGCTAAGGCAGCTGTTGCAACGTATAAAAGCAAATCAGCGGCACAGCTGGAAACGCTAAAGGAGTCTATTAATGAGAATAAAGTCTATATGGGCAACTATGTGGGTGGCCCGGCATTGGGTACGGATGCAACTACCTCCGGGCAGCTGACCAGCATCGGCGGCATCATTAACAGGGAAGATGTTTATGCCTCGTGGATTGGTGCTGCCTTGGGTATTGGAGTAAGTGGTGGATATGTAATGCTGATCGACAATGAGGAACTACTCTTATTTTTATATAAAGGCTGGAAGAAATACAAGAAATATCTGGAGCAGACACCAGGATTGAAAGATAAACAAATTGAGACATGGAATGGAAACTGGGTAAGCCAACGGTTAGAAAACCCGGATTGTGACGACTACGATTGGATTAGAGCAGAGAAGATCATGGGCAAACTGGCGATTCGTACCGAATCCTGGGCGGAGGTGACTTTTGCGCTGGCCCGAAAGTTTCATCGATTGGAGTCTATCATTGTATATGGTTATAATCTCTCTCAAACGAATACCACTTTGGGCTTTGTTAGCCTCATGGTTTCGGAAGTAAAGAGACTGTTTGAATGGCGGAGAAAAATCTTTCTACAAGATGATCCCGGAGGACTGAAGGAAAACCACATCACAACACTGGCGACGTACTATGATTTCAAAGCGGCCAGCAAAATGGGAACTGTTGGTCTGAAAGCCCTGGAGCCTAAAGAACTCCGGGAATATATGCCCAAACCCTTTGGCCGTGGAAAGGATTTTGTCTACTCCAAAGATGCTGCTCAACATTTTCAAATCTTTAAAATATGGTTAATGGCTATGCTGAATAAAATTGAACTATTGAACCTCGCTGATAAAGTGGCAATTGCACTGAAAGAATTTGCTAAAAGTGATAAAAAAGGCCGAAGTATCAGAGACCAGCTCAGCAAGGAAATCCGGGAGTCTAAAACCCGCAAACAATTTATCGATAACCTGAAAGCAATGTTGGATGAAGTACCAACCGAGGCAGATGATTTTTACAATATTGTAGAAGAAACGCTTATCATGCCGGTGGATCATTTCCCCTTGTTCCTGACCCTTATCCGTTTTCAATATTCATACAGGACCGCTAAAAGCTAAATTCATATGCATACACCATTCATTTACCTTAGGGGACTCAGACATGTGTCCCACACTGTTTTTGCTGTTAATGACGGACAAAAATTTTATTTTGATCCTCAGTTTGGCAGGCGTATGGCTTATTCCAGCGGACAGCAGATTAAACGGTCTATCCTGGAAGGGCTTAATATGCCATTCGCAGCTATCATCTTTAACTGGGAGGTTGACAAAAAGGAGAACAAAGCCAATCAAAAGGAACCACATTCTCCCTGTGATCCAACATACGCAGACCAGCTATTGGGAGGCTATATGAAAGCCGGAGCGAATATCATGGCTGTAAAACGCCGTAGCCCTATGTCTATTTCTGCCATGCGCCCATTACACCCACTGTTGGGAGGGATTGCCAATCCTACGGAGAATATTTCTTTTGACCGTACCACCCATACCGGTAGTCACAAGGTAAAAGTACACTGGACGGCCGGTAAGGAAAGGGGACCGGAACTGACGGAAGAAGAATTGAAGGAATGGCTGACTTCTAAAGCCCGTACCTTACCGAACAGGGCTTTCATTCAAGACCAGACAAGGGCTTCCGGTCTTTTCGTATATGACATGGCGATAGATCTTCGGACTTTGTTCTGTGTGTCAACAAATAAATTTGAACCGGAATTGTATCCTGAAATAGAAGCCAAACTTCGGGAACAAGGTTGGAAGGAAGGTAAAAACGCATTCGGTAGTTGTCTTATTTGCCCTAAAGAAAAGCGGGAGGAGATTATTCCCGCTTTGGCCAAAGCTATCGTCAACTGGCGAATTTCTACCAACCAAGCACGCACCTTTGATCCGATGGGTATTGTTGCCCTGGTCATCAGCGATAACGCCAATCAAATTACTTACGCTATTCGTGGCGATCTCCGGGAGGATTCGGAAAGGCCACAGGCGACACCGGTGATCGATTTAAACGCCAAAGCAGATTTTTTTGTAACTCCTATTGCAGGGAGTTACGTCCCTGGTGCTATAGGTAGCGTAGATGCGCTGGAAAAAGCAGAGGCTAAATTGGTGCAGTTGATGTCTGCTTATGAGTATGATTGAGTGGTTGTTGGATGAGATTATAGTGAATTTATTTTAATAAGTCGTCGATCTCCGGGTAAAATCTTACAATTGGAGGTCGACGACTTTTCTTGGCGGAAAATGGGTCGATGAACTTTTGAAACGCTTACTGGTAGGAGAGGATATTACTGATTTTCAAGGGTTTTAATCGCACCCGGTGGAATTGAAATAGAGCTGAATATGTTACCCTTTCCAATGCGCTGCAAGGTTTTAATCGCACCTGGTGGAATTGAAATGAAGATTATACCTTATACGGATTTAAACATACCCGAGTTTTAATCGCACTTGGTGGAATTGAAACATTCCATGATTATAGAAAAATTTCAACAATTCATGTTTTAATCGCACGTGGCAGAATTGAAATAGCAGAATTTTACAATCCGCGTTTGAGATAATTGCCTCCTTGTTTTAATTGAACTTGAAGGAATAGAAATTTTGTTTGCCCGGTGACAGTCATAACACTGATGTTGTTTTTAATCGTACGATAACGAATTGAAATACCGCAACAAAAAGTACCAATATTTCTTACTTCACCAACAATCAGTTACACAATGTATAGCACAGCAGGTATGCAACAACACACACCTGCTGCACCTCTTATGAAACAACCGCCTCACTCACCGCATAAGCATCAATAATTTCAGCCTTCCACGCCTCAATCACCTCCACCGCCGCCTTATCCGCCCGGTCAAAGAAAAAATGCCGTTTAATATCAAACCCGCAGTAGGTATAAATCCCTTTGTCTGAGGTTAGTTTCAACGCATCATCCATTCCTATTGACTGATATTCCGCCTTTGATTTCCCATGCGAATTAATAATATAAGCCGATTTGCCGGTGAGTAGTCCCTTTTGTACACCCTGATCGTACCGGTACGCAAATCCGTAACTGAATACCCGGTCAATATAACCTTTCATGATAGCGGGCATGCCGGTCCACCATATGGGGTAAATAAAAGTGATGACTTCTGCCCAGGCAATGTGTTCCTGCTCTCTTAAAACGTCTTCACTAACGATGCCGGCGCGTTGTCCTGCCATATCTTCAAGGGATAACACCGGGTCGAAATGAAGCTGGTATAAATCCCTGACGATCACCTCGTGGTTTTGTTGTAAGAGCGTATTTTCAACGGTTTTCCGAAACAGGCTGTTTAAACTTTCCGTATTAGGATGGGCGTAAATAATAAGATGTTTCATTTGTTTTGTTTTTAAGTAATAGAACAAAACAAAAGTAGCATGACGGCCAGCGGGAAAATTGTAAGAAAACGAAAAGGGCTATTCTGCGGAAGGCTGACAAATATCCTGCTGGAACTTCACAAAGTTTTTAGGAGAGAGGTGGATGAAGTGTTTAAAGTCGTGGATCAGCTGGCTCTGGTCATAATACCCGCATTCGGCTATAATGTCAAACCAGTCGACCTTGTTTATTGATAAAAGGGTCTGTTGAATGAGTCCGATAGCTTTTATAAAACGCTGGTAGCGGCTGATCTCTTTCGCACTATATCCAAAATATTTTTTGTGTATCAATTGAAGGTTCCTCTCTGTCTGTCCGGTTTCTTCGGCAACAGATTTGATTGGGTTGAGGGTATCGTCTTTAAAGTTAGCCAGCATGGCGGCGGTGCTGTCCTGTAATTTTAAGTAAGGTCTGCAAAAATCGAGGATACGATCTATTTTGTCTGGCACACCGGTGATACCGTTTAATTGATGCCATAAATAAGTGAAGCAGTTTTCTTCCATGGCTTCATCCGGATGAATGGGTAGATGGTCTGAAAGAGAGGCTTTGCCAAAAAAGCGATAAAATGCATCATCTTTGAAATTGGCGACTAAAATCTGCGCTCCGGAAGGAAGTACATAATCAAACACAGACTTTATGGGGCCAAGGACAATACATTTATCTACTTCAATTTCGGTCTTTTGTCTTGAAATCAACCGGGCTTTAGCCCCGAAATTGAATACCATAATCGTTTGAAAGGACGGCAGCAATGTTTTGCTTACCGGACTGGCGGAATTGTTTGCTGCAAAATAGAAATGAGAAAACACCGTCTCGAATTCCGGTGGAACGGGCAATCTGTAATCATGATATGTTTGTTCAGCAGGTTTCAAGGCGGTCAATTTAAGGAAAAAATATCAATCGCCGCTATACACCGCGGCCACTACGTCTTCCCAGCCCTGCATCTCCGATAATCCACCCCAGGTCAAACTTCTATCCACACCCAGTCTCGCCCGGCAAAACAACTCTGCCACGGCAGGCGAGGCCGTTTGTATCAGTTCTATCGCCTGCATAGCCAGCGCCATTTTCTCTACAATCAGACGCGCTTTGCGTTCAAGATCTGCCGGTGAGGAAAGCAGCTGCCGTAAACCCTCCACATGTTTATTGAGCAACGGATGCAGCCCTTTCCCGGCAAGGAAATACTGCATCAGCGCTTCCATACTGGCAGGTTCTTTATGCATGGCACGAAGCACATCCAGCGACTGGATATTCCCCGAGCCTTCCCATATTGCGTTGACAGGCACATCGCGGTAAAGCCGCGGCAGGATAGAGGTCTCTACGTATCCGTTGCCGCCAAGGCATTCCAGTATTTCACCCATGGCGAGTACGGCGCGTTTGGTATTCCAGAACTTGCCGACAGCGGTGGCGATGCGGGTGAAATGCAGGGCGGTGGCATCGGTGCGGGCGTCGTCGAAGCCTTTGGCAAGGCGCATAGCCAGGGTGGTGGCTGCGGCGGATTCCAGGGCCAGATCGGTGAGCACGTTTTGCATCAGCGGATGCCGCATCAGCGACTGCCCGAAAGTGTGCCGGTGCCGGCAATGATGAATCGCTTCAGCGAGGGCGCGTTGCAAGGTAGCGGCGGAGCCGACGGCGCAGTCCAGGCGGGTATGCCGTACCATCTCCATAATATTGGCGATACCCCGGCCTTCTTCGCCGATCAGCTGTGCCCAGGCTCCATGGAACTCCACCTCTCCGGAGGCATTGGAACGGTTGCCCAGTTTATCTTTCAGCCGTTGGAACCGGAGTTTGTTAGGGGCGCCGTCAGGTGTAAAACGCGGCATCAGGAAACAGCTGAGGCCTTTAGGGGCCTGGGCGAGTACGAGGAAGGCATCGCTCATGGGGGCGCTGCAGAACCATTTGCGGCCGGTGATATGATAAACGCCGTTACCTGCCGGATGTGCCTGGGTGATATTGGCACGTACATCGCTGCCTCCCTGGGGCTCTGTCATAGCCATACCGAAGGTGACGCCCTTTTTTTCGTAGTAAGGGATATGCCTTTCGTCGTAGGTATTGGACAGCACCAGGGGCAGCCACTCCCGGGCAATATCAGGCGCCAGTTGCAGGGAGGGCACAACGGCGAAGGTCATGGTCAGCGGGCAACTGCTGCCTTCATCGATCTGCTGTTTGAGATAGGAGAGTACGCTATGGACCAGGTAACCGTCTTTTTCGGCGGTCCAGGCGATGGAGTGCACCTGGTGCTCAATGGCGGCGCTCATCATCTGGTGATAGGCGGGGTGATAGCTTACGGTGTCCAGCCGGTTACCGAAGCGGTCGTGGGTATGCAGTACCGGCAGGCAGGTATTGGCAAGGATGCCCGCTTCCAGGAAAGCGCGACTGCCCATCAGCTGGCCCAGTGCGGTGGCAAGCGGGGTGAACTGGCCGCCGCCATAGACTTGCAGGCTGTTTTGCAGCAGGGGATGGGTGGTGAACGTATTATAGTTCTCCAGTACGGGTACCTGGTTGCTCACATGCTCAAAGTCGAAACCTGGCATAAACAACGGATTTGATGTACTATGAATGTACGATATTTAGGGGTAGGATAAAGTAACCCGTTGGGCTATACGAAGTCGTTTAAAAAAACAGCCGTCTCCCAAAGGAAACGGCTGCTGTAATATTACTGTAACAGAGAGGCCAGTTTTTTCTCCAGGGCCTCGGCACGAAGATTTTTGGCGACAATCTTACCATCAGGGCCAATCAGGAAGTTGGCCGGAATCCCTTGCACACCGTACATTTTGGCGGCTTCGTTTTTCCATCCTTTCAGGTCGGATACCTGTGTCCAGGCCAGTTTGTCGTCGTGGATGGCCTGCATCCAGAATGACTTGCCGTTTTCATTGTCCAGGGATACGCCCAGTATGGTGAAGTTCTTATCCTTGAATTTATGGAAAGCCGCTACCACGTTAGGGTTTTCCTGGCGACAAGGTCCGCACCAGCTGGCCCAGAAGTCAACCAGCACATACTTACCACGGAAGTCTTTCAGGGATACGGGATTACCCAGGGTATCGTTCTGGGTAAACTCCGGTGCTAATACACCGATAGCGGTTTTACGCTGGCTTTCGAGCTGACCGGCAAACTGTTGACCGGCTTTGCTTTTTCGAATGGCAGGTGACAACAGTTTAAATACCGGCTCTGCTACTGCCGGGTCCGGATCGTAACCGGCCCATTCGGTGAGGGCGTCGAGGCTGACAGACGTGTTCGCATGACCTTTGATGAAGCTGGTCAGTACTTTCTGCTGTGCGGCGGAAATGGCTTTGTTTTCGGCCTGGTATTCCTGTTTGAACGCTTCCTGCTGCCTTTCTGCTGCCGGGGTACCATAGTATTTTTTGTTCAGCGCTTCGGAACGTGTATTCACATCGGCGGAAGCGGCTTTATACTGCTGGTATACGGTATTGGCGGCGCCGCCTTTAACGGTGGCGTTGATGATAGAATCAGCGCTCTGAACGCGGATATTACCTTTCTCCAGGTAAAATACCAGTCGGTTGGCGGTGTAGGAACCAGCCAGGGTATTGCCGGTGAACAGGAACGCCCTGGAGGCAATATCTGTTTTACCGGTGAAGGTGAATGTACCGTTATGGATGGCCACAGAATCGATGATCCTGCCTTTGCTGTTACTGCTGTACAGGTACGCTTTTTCGTACTGATTGCCTTTGCCTATGCTGCCATTAATGGTGTACTGCGCTTCCTGGGCAAAAGCCAGGACAGGCAGCAGGCAGGCGGCTGTTAAACTAATTGTTCTCATGTCGTCGTTGGTTTATCTGATGTATTATGGATGATCTAAGCGGTCACGATAATGCTCGCCACTGGCCTGAATATCCCAGTCATAAGTCTTGAGGAAACGCACCAGTACTTCGTATTTACGGGTGCGGGCGGCGCTGTTATCGAGATATTGGGCTTTGATATTGGCATATGATTCAGTAGCCAGTACTTGTATCCATTCGGCAAAATCATTGTCAAAGGAAATAGTGCCACCGGCGGTAATAAAGCCACCGTTGAGCGCCATTTGATCAAAAATTTTCTCGCGGGCATCCCGGTCATTGGGGAATTGCTGAAACACCTTATCCCTCGCTTCACCGCCATCATAGGCTTTACCAGCCAGTACAAATTCGGTCGGTGGGGCGTCGAACCTGGCTGCTGCCATGAAACCGATACTATACCAGATATGCCGGGTGAGCACAGAATCCTGATAGTAATGGTTAGCCGGATCGGTAACAGGCAAAGCGCCAAACATCTGATTGGGCCAGGTGATAATCAGCCGGCTACGCCCCAGTATTTTAAGGTCATCCATCCAAAAGCTGCCTCCATAGGTCTTCACAAAGAAAAATTCGAGTGGGAAAAACTTTTTGGCGAACTTCTCCGATACGTTCGAAAGCAATGCCTGAGAATACATGGTGATAGCGGGACGGGAAGCATCATCTATTTTGGTGGCGCCCCAACGGTTGTTGGGATCGGTGGCGAGTACCCCGTTGGTCACTTCTTTCCAGTCCTTAAAATCCATGCGTACCCACAAACCATAGCGGTTATACATATCCTTTATCTCAGCAGGACTATCAGCCGGTGGCGAAAATTGTTTTCCTATACCCAGATCCGGTGTCATTTCCGGTTGGGCTTCTTTGGAACAGCCCATGCAGCAGGCGGCCAAAGCAAGCAGGGAAATATATATTGGTTTCATGTGCGCTTTTGTTTTGATAATTATGGATTTAATGGCATATTGGGGCTGTTGATGATTTCAGACTGCGGTATCTGCAACAGGTAACGGTTGTCATTTTGTTTGAGCTCATACACCTGCCCGTTTTTATAGACGTGGGAAAGCGCCGGTTTACCATTTCTTCTCAGGTCCATCCAGCGTAAGCCACCCTCGAAAGAGGTTTCTATACGGCGTTCTTCTAATACCCTGTTCAGTGCGGTGGCATCGGTGAAATCGCTCGCCACCAATGGTACAAACTCACCTTTCCTGATACGGGTGGTTAACAGGGTATTGAGATCGGCAATGGCTTTGTCTTTCTGTTTTAACCGGGCATAGGCTTCTGCACGGATGACATAGGTTTCACCCAGTTTCAAACCAATATAATAACAGGGGTTTTCCTGTTTGGCGTACATGTTATAAAGCGTTGGTCCGTTCTGTTTACCTGCAGGGGTGGTAAGGTCGTAAAAAGTGGAAAAAATATACCGGCGGTAATCCCTGCCACCGGTAGGACGGTTACACAATGCCAGTAGCTCTACAGATGGCCTGAACATATAGTTACTATGATAGTACATGTTGGTATTGGCGGTGCCACCGGTGAAAAACAGGACTTCGTTTTTGTAATCACCACCATCTATAAAACCGACGTTGCCGGAAAAGGCATAGAAGTCTGTTTTTTCATCAATGCGTGCCTGCATGTTGTTCATGTCAGACAAGGGTTTGTTGACAATAACATCCGTGGCGGCGGTAATCGCCTTTTCATAGTCACCCATGAAAAGATACACACGGGCTTGTAACGCCTTCACTGCAGTGGCGTCAAACCGGAACTTGTTGATCGACTTTTTACCGGACAGGAAGGAAGATGCCTGATCGAGGTCGGATAGTATCTGGGCATATACTTTTTCCAGTGGCTCCCGTACGTTGTTTTGGGTGTTTTGATGAACATCCTTTGCACTCAATGGCATGGGAACGCCATTCGCCTTAACGGTAGCGGCGCTGTAAGGTTCCGCATAATAATTCACCAGGTAGAAATAACACCAGGCCCGCAGGGCATATGCTTCTCCCTTTACGGTTTCGAACTGGTTTTTTTCACCACTGGCCGGTTGCCGCTCGTTAAAATTATCCAATACGCTGTTGGCGTAATAAATGGAAGTATAGAGCTGACCCCAATAAGGATCTGTTTCTACACCATCCGACTGTTTGGAAGGGTTCCAGGTAAACCACAGGTCCAGATCTTTCTGGACGTTGGCGATGATATTCATGTTGGCGTAGATGTTGTCGGTCATCAACTCCGTCTTCATAAAATAGTCTACGCGCGGATATCCGCCCAGTAAAACGGATTCGTAATCTGAAATACTCACCGGCATCATCCTGTTAACCGGTTTTATGTCCAGCATCTTGTTGCAGCTGGTAAAAACCAGTGAAAACAATAGCAGAGGCGTCAGGTATATAAATTTCATGATAGCACTGTTTTAAAACTGTAAGGAAAAGGAGAAAGAATAGGAGCGGGGCAGCGGCAGGTAAGTATTACCGAAGGAGACGTTTGCACTGTTGGTATTGCTATATCTCATCACAGAGCCGGTTGCCTCCGGGTCCTGGCCTTTCAATTCGCTATTCTTCCACACATGCAGGTTGTTGCCTTGTAACATGAAACGCATGTTCTGAATACCAGCCTTACGCAGGCGTGGGTTGAACAGGTCGTAGCTGAGTGACAGGTTTTGCAGGCGCACAAAGTCTCCTTTTACAGTTCTCAGATCACTGTTATTGTACATAGTGGCGTTGTAGGGCGATACATCCGTCAGGCCCGGAATGGTGGATTCTGATTCCAGTCTGGGAATGTTGGTTTTCGCCTCGTCGCCTGGTTGCTGCCAGCGGTTCACCCATTCTGCGGAGAGGTTCTGTGTTGGCTCCGGATAGTAGAACATCATGCTGTTGCTCGGGTTACGCAGGCGGATCACATTACCGAAACTACCGATGAATAAGGCAGACAGCGTAAACTTCTTGTACGTGAAGGTATTGGTGAAACCTCCCTGTACAAGCGGCATGGTGGTACCGGAGTATACCAGGCCGTCGATGTTACGCATACCGTTGGATACGGTTTCACCTGGTTTGGTGGTATAAAAAGTAGCACGACCGTCTTTGTTCAAACCGGCATAGCGGTAAGACCATAAACCGTTGATCGGTTTACCTACCACGGCAGATGCAGCAAAATCGTAACGTTGTGCATTGGTCATACCGTCAACAGTAGGAAGGGAATACACATCCAGCACTTCATTTTTGTTGTAACCGGCATTGATATTGGTTGTCCAGCGGAAATCTTTTGTGTCGATGTTGATGGTGCTGACAGATGCTTCCATACCTGTATTTTTCATGGAAGCCCAGTTTACCTGCAGCGTGCTGAAACCGGATACCTGGGATACCCGTTTGCTGCCGAGTAAGTCCACCCCTTTTTTGTTATACCATTCTGCGGTGATCATCACACGGCGTTTCCACAGACCTAATTCCAACGCGAGGTTGGTGGTATAGTTTTTCTCCCATTTCAGATTAGGGTTCTTCGGTGCGTTAATCACGAGGTAGTTATCGGTATTGGCCAGATCCGGTTTGCCGATAGTAGCTACCAGGTCAGAATACGCCTGGGAAGCTACGTTACCCTGGCTGCCATAGGATGCGCGGATGGTGAGGTAGCTCAACCAGTCTTTGTTGGCGAGGAAATTTTCTTCTTTCATCTGGTAGTTGGCGCCTACAGCCCACAGTGGCTGGAACAGCTGGTTGGTACGCAGACCGAAACGGTTGGAACCGTCTGTACGGGCGTTGAAGCTAACGGTGTAACGGTTTTTGAAGGTATAACCGGTAGTGCCGAAGTAGGAGACAGCAGCTGTCTGGTTCAGGTTTTCTGACCAGTAAGGTTTGCCTTGTTGTTGCAATACGCCTAACTGTAACATTTGCTGACGGCCACGATCGTGTACATAACCGTATATTTCGGTGGTTTCATCTTCATATTTAGAGGTGCGTATTTCCTGGCCGGCCATTACATCAAAACGATGGTTGGCATTCAGCACGGGCATATAAGACACCTGGTTACGGAAGGTGAGGGATTTGTTGTTATTGTTCCTGCCTTTGCGGTAACCGCCCTCTTTCCATAACTGTACTGTCTTGTAGTCGATAACACTGATGTAGTCCCGCTGTCTGCCGCGCACAAAATAACTGTTTTCTGTAGCGATGTCCTCGTCAGTGGTATTCTGATTGGCAAAGGAGAAAAGGCTACCGAAGATCAGTGAATTGATCGGTTTCCACTCCAGGTCTACGGTACCGCGGATACCGAAGTTCTGGGAGTTGCGCCAGCCGGCGTTGCGGTTTTCCATGAAGTTGTATTTGATACCGTTGTAATACAGGTAGCTGTACTGGCCATTGGGATCATATGCGTTCTGTGCGCGGGTGGTGTAGATAGACCATTCGAAAGGGTTCTCGCGGGAATCGGTGGCGAAGAAACTTTCGTTGTCACGGCGGTTAACGTCGAGCATACCGCCTAAACGTAAGGTAGGATGCAGTTTGGTATATACTTTCAGTGAGCCGGTATAGGTTTTCATCCCTGTTTTCAGCGCGGTGGCTTGCTCATCCATGTAGCTGCCGGAGAGATAGAAAGTAGTTTTTTCATTACCACCGGAGATGTTCAGGTTCTGGCGATGGGTAAAGGAATTGCGGAAGAGGTATTGGAACCAGTCGGTATTCACTTGTTCCAGCTGGTTCACTTTCTGCTCAAACTCAGACCAGCTGATTTTATGATCGTGTACATCTACCAGTGCCCGCTCAAAGTCGGTAGCAGTGCCATAATCACCGGAACGGGGAGAAGTGGCGGTGAGTACGCCGCGTCTTACCATTTCCAGGTTCACCCCGATTCTTTCCTTGGAATTCATCATATAGGCATCTTCTATCTTAGGCCGCATACCCACCGTAGCAAAGCTGCTGAAGTTAATACGGGTTTTGCCGGAGGTACCTTTTTTGGAGGTCAGCACAATCACCCCGTTGGCGGCTTTGGTGCCATAGATAGCGGTAGCGGCAGCGTCTTTCAGTACGTTGATGGACTCAATGTCTTCTACGTTGATACCACCAATACCGGAAGCGATGAGGTTACGGTTGGTCATGATATCGTCTACTGAAGCGCTGATAGGATCATCGAGGATGATACCGTCTACTACCCACAGTGGTTGGGTGTTACCGCTCAGGGTGGATGTACCACGGATACGGATCTGGGGTACTGCGCCGGGAGCGCCGGAAGTGCTCATTACCACCATACCGGGCACCTGGCCTTGCAACAGCTTGTCGATATTCGGCTGGTTGATGGTTTTCAGGTTTTCGGTTTTGAGGGAGGTGATGGAAGATGTGAGGGTGCGGCGTTCTATCTTCTGATAGCCGGTTACCACTACTTCACTCATATTTTTGTCTTCCTGTCTGAGGACTACATTGATAGAAGTTCTGCCATTGATGGGCTCTTCATGATTACTGTAGCCGATAAAGGAAAAGACGAGTACAGCGGCATTGTCTGCTGCCTGTAACTGCCAAACGCCCAGTTCATTGGTGATGGCGCCATGGGCGGTGCCTTTCACCTTCACTGTTACACCGATAAGCGGCAACCCCTTGCTGTCTTTTACGGTACCGCTGAGATACTGTACAACGGGAGCGGAGGCTGCTGCTACCGGTTTGGGTTTGATAAGGATCGTATTGTTTTCTTCAATGCTGTAGGTAATAGGCTGGTTACTGGTGATATGGTCCAGCGCTTCTTTCAGTGGTACGTCTGTCAACTGTGCGGAAACGGTGTGTGTGTTCTTCAGCGTTTCGTTACTGTACAGAAACAGGTAACCGGTTTGTTGGCGAATGGTACTGAATAGTTGCTGTACGGAAGCATTTCGCTCCGTTAACGTCACCTTTTGGGAATAAACCCGGGCGCTTACTTGCAGGCAAAGCGCGAGCAACAACATTCCTGTAAGTTTCATGATTAATAATACTTTTTTTAATCGGCTCCGGACAGACAAGCTGGTGGTGGGATCTGCCGGAATTTTGGTTGTTGGTATTGGTATACAACGGGGCAATAAACCCCCTTGGGAGAATAAACTTTCTCTCATATCTTCGTGTCGTTTGGATTTTACGATGATGGTTTGTAAAAATCATGATCCTGCCTGGCCAAGGAATACGAGCCGGCGTCAGGCATGGAAGATCCTGCATGTACCGGGAACGCGCCAACGTTTCCGGTTTTTTAATGGTGGCTGTTTTTAAGTCGCGGTTGGTATTAATTTAATATCATGGTGTGGCCCTCCCTGCCGTTTTTTATTCCAGTATGATGATCATATCTTTTGCCTGATGTCCCTGTCCGGCCCTGACAAGCCTGAAACGGGCCTGGCCGGTTTGTTCGAGCATGTGCACTACTTTGGACAACGGCTCGTTTCTGGCGATTTGCCCGGTGTAGTGTATATCGGGCTTCGCTTCATATTTAACTTCAACATCGTACCAACGCTCCAGGCAACGCATCACGGTTTCCAGGTCGGCATTGTCGAACAGGAACAACCCGTTCTTCCAGGCTATCACATCGGGCGCTATAGCGCGTGCGAAGCTAAGTTGCTGGCTGCCGTTGTGGGCTGCGATGGCTTGTTGTCCGGGTTCCAGTACGATGCCGGCATCTTTTCCGGGTGCGTTCACTTTCACCCTGCCGGTAACCAGTGTGGTAACGGTATATCCTTCATTTGTATAGGCGTTGATGTTGAAACTGGTACCCAATACCTGGATCTCCTGGGCGGCCGTTCTTACCCTGAAAGGCTGTGTGGCGTTGGCGGCTACTTCAAAATAAGCTTCTCCCTGTAACTCTACGGTCCTGTCGGCGCCGGTAAAGGCGGTAGGATAACGCAGGGCGGAAGCGGTATTCAGCCATACGGCGGTTCCATCGGGCAGTATTACCCGGAACTGCCCGCCCCGTGGGGTGGTCAGCGTATTATAACCATTACCGGCGCCGGGCGCTTGTACGGTGTATTGCAGCTGTCCGCCGGATTGACGGATAGCGGTCTGCTGCTGACTGATCACCTGCTGGCCGCTGCTGTCAAGGGCGATGGTACTGCCATCTGCCAGGGTAAGCACGGCTTTGCTGCTGCCGGGTGCCTTGTCTGCCAGTGGTCTCATCGCCTCATGGCGTGGCCGGGTAATCAGGTAAATGCTGCTGCCCAGCAGCAAGAAGCCTGCAGCGGCAGCCCACCAGCTGCGCCGCAGGTAACGAACGACGGACGAAGAGGCCGGTTTCCCGGTAATATGCTGTAAGGTTGCCTGTATGGCTTCCTCCGGCATGGCGGCTGTTCCGCTGGTGGTACGGAGCAGCTGGTCTATAAATGATTTAAAAGCTGATTCGTTTTCCGGTTGCTGCACCAGGGTATCAAATTCCCGGAGTTCTTCGGGAGTGATCTGGCCGGCAGCATACCTGTTAAATAAATATTCCAGTCGATTTTGGTTCATATTAGCTGTAAACGGGCGTAAATAGAAGGTGGTACGTTCCCGTTATCATAAAGATCCCGCTAAGGGAACGGGTGGGGGGTGTCTTCAAAAAAATATTTTTTAATTGAGGGATTGCAGGCTCCAGATAAAGATGATCTCTGCGCCAATCAGGAAAGCATCGTGGGATTCGAGAAAATGACGGATGTTTTTAATGGCCAGCGACAGGTGTTCTTTTACGGTATCCGGCCGGATCTGCATCCGCTCGGCTATTTCTTCCCGCTTCAGGCCCTCTTCCCGGCTCAAACGCCAGGCCATCTGTTGCCGCATGGGCAACTGGCCCACGGCTTTGTTCACCAGCTCGTGGTAATTGCGGTAAATAATCTGTTCGTCGGTTTCATTGGAGACAGGCAACGGCCATTCAACGGTGTCCAGGATTACTTTCAACCGGGTGCTGCGCCGCAATGCTTTGTAGGCGTCGTTACGGACAATGATAAACAACCAGGACGGGATATCGAGAATATCGGGTAGCTGTGCCTGTTGTTTCCATACCTTCAGGAAAACATCCTGCACCAGCTCTTCCGCAACGGATTCCGTTTGCGTGAGCATTAATCCTACTTCATAAATTTTCTGGTAATGATGACGGAAGAAGACGGCAAACGCGGATTCATCACCTTTGGCTATGCGGGCTACGATCTCCCTCTCATTATATTGACGGCCCTTCATCAGTTAAAGTATATCTCCCTGTCTCACAAGTTGGTTTGGCTGGTTTCGGCGCTAAAGTATCAAAATCTTTTTGAAAACACAAACACCGGACGTTTCAGCGCATTTGCCAAAGTTTAAGTAGCTTTAAGGATGCAAAATTTGTTTGTACAGGAATTAAATGGCAGATCATTGACCACGGCGGATATGCCGGCAATGATGGCGCTGCAGTATGGCCATTTTACGGCTATGCAGGTGCGACGGCGACAAGTAAAAGGACTGCGTCTGCACCTGGAAAGACTGGCCCAAAGCAGCGACCGGCTATTCGGCTGTCATCTTCCCGAACAACAAATTACAGGCTACCTGCACCGCATGGTGCAGGCAGATGAATCCTGCTCGCTGCGGTTAAATATCTTTACCACCGCTTTCCAGCAGCCGGTTATCCGGGAAGAGGACCTGCAGGTGCTGATCACCAAAACACCACCGGCAGAACCAACTGCCCGGCCGTTGAAAGTGAAGTCGGCCCGCTTTAAAAGACTGCTGCCGGAAATAAAATACAGTGGCATTATGTCTGGTATCCTGGCCTACCGGCGTAAAGCGGTGGACGAAGGTTTCGATGATGTGCTGTATACCAACGAACATCAGCACATCTCGGAAGGCGCCATCTGGAATATCGGTTTTTACGACGGCCAAACCATTGTGCTGCCGGCTTCTCCGGCATTGCCCGGTATTATGATCCGGCTGTTGTCTGAAAGCCTCTGGAATAACGGGGTATCGGTTATCCACCGGAACATATCACTATCACAGCTATACGAATATAAAAACGCGTTTTATACTAATTCCATCCATCACCAGGGGATGATCGCACAGATAAACGAGCATGTGTTTGATAACAGTCATGATACGCTGTCAGGCATACTGCAACGGGCCTACGATGCTGTTCCCTGGGACAACCTGTAAAACTCTATGAAGGAAAATAAATACGACGATCCCGGCTTCTTTGAAAACTACAGCCGGATGCCCCGCTCCGTAGAAGGACTGAATGCAGCAGGGGAGTGGGAAGTGTTCCGCCATTTGTTACCACCGCTGGAAAGCAAGCGGGTGCTCGATCTGGGCTGCGGATACGGCTGGCATTGCCGCTATGTCATGGAACAACAGGCGGCCAGCGTGGTAGGGATGGACCTGTCGGAGAAAATGCTGGAACAGGCCCGCCTGCGCAATAACGGCCCGGGTATCACCTATCTCCGCGAAGCGATGGAAGACATTGATTTCCCGCCCGGCTCCTTCGATCTGGTGATCAGCTCACTGGCACTGCATTACATAGAACGTTACGACCTCATATGCCGTAAAATATACAACTGCCTGTCTGCTGGCGGCCACTTCGTATTTTCTACGGAACACCCGGTGTTTACGGCCATGGCTACACAGGATTGGTACCATAATGCTGCGGGCGACCGGTTGCATTGGCCGGTAGACCACTACCAGGACGAAGCCCGGCGCATAACCCGTTTTCTGGATAACGACGTGGTAAAGTATCACCGTACGATAGCTACGCTGCTCAACGGCCTGCTGGATGCCGGATTCCGCATCACCCGGGTGGAGGAACCCAAACCCGCCCCGGCTGTACTGGAGAAATATCCGGAAATGAAGGATGAAACCCGTCGCCCTATCTTTTTGCTGGTGGCGGCAGAGAAACCATCAACGGTATAACTTCCCATCATATGCTATAATCATTTCGTATAGCTGCTGCCGGTAGTCCTGCAGCTGTGCCTCCATCGTTGTTACCGCTTCCAGGGAACGCAGTACGGGGATCAGTTCCAGCCTGTTTTCCCGGTACCGCTCAATATTGGCATCCAGTACCTGTTCCAGGGCCGGTAGTATTTTACCGGTGATACCGTATATGCGTTCCTGTGTTACCCGTATATCCGTTTCCTGTGTTGTTAACCAGGCCTGTGTCTGTACCAGCATGGTATTCCGTTGTTGTACCAGGGCTGTGATATTAGCCGCTATGGCTCGCTCCCGGCGACGATAGTAGCCTGGTGACAAGGGTATCCGGATGCCGGCCATGGCGTTAAAGCTGTTGGGTACCAGCGGCGACAAGGGAAGGAACTGGTAAAAACCAATATGAATGCCCGGTTTGCGTTCTTTCCGGAGCACTTCCTTTCCCAGGTATTGCCATTGTATTGCTTCTTCCAGCTGATATATTTGGCGATTGACGGTAGCCAGCATAACGGTATCAATGGCGCATGGCGTAAACACCGGCGCATAGCTGCTGTCGGCACTGAAGTGGTCCGGGAGGTACAGCATGCTGCGCAGCTGTACTTCCATACTGGCTGCCAGCGCTTCAGCTACCATGATGCGATGATGCGTTTCCGTTATCTGCGCTGCTGCAGTACTCGCGTCACTCATCTGCGACTGCCGGTATGGCAGCCGCGCCAGTACTATCTAGTGAATAAAAGACAACGTCGCTTCCTGCCTCCGCCACACCCGGATCTTTTGCAGGGCAATTGCCCAGCGAATGTATAGCAACCGTGCCCTGACATGCAACTGTTGTAATACCACAGCCCTGGCTGTCAATACCATATCGGCCTGAAAGGCAAGGTGACGGTAACGGGCGCGTTGCAGTGCCGGATGGGGGATGGTCTGCCCGGCCTGGAACAACCAGCTGCCCAGCGCAATATCATTGTACACCAACCGCGCCGACCAGGGAATCATAAAAACGCCGGCGCCGGCCACCGGCGGCTCCCAGGCCAGGGCCGTGCCGGCATACAACCGGCAGGCCTGTGCTCTCATGGTATAAGCCTGTAGCAGCAGATGGTTGCGCGCAATGCGGGGCAACAGGCTGTCGGCAGGAAGCACAGGCGCTGGTTGTGCGTATAACCGTTGAAGTGAGACCATCAGCCAAATGGTCAGTATGCTCCACCTCATCAATGGTGCATATAATGTGCTTTACCCAGTGTGCCTTCAATGGATTCGGGCAACAGCTGGTATTTATTCCGCATGTCTACCGTGCCCAGCTTTTCACCGGTATTGATGTCTACTACATCGATAGTACCGGCATTGAGATCAGGCAGGTTCAGCAAATTATTTTGTACGGCCACCACCGAACGCCCTGATTTTGTCTTGAAAAAGGCCATATGGTGTGCGCCCTTGTCGGCAGGCAATGTCCGCACCTGCCGCAGCTCCGGCAGGAAGTTGAGATCGAATACCAGAATTTTTCCTGGTTGACCGAAACTCACATACAATAATTTATCATCTGCAATATAAAACTCCAGCGCCCAGCCGAGCCCTTTGGTGGCGCCTTTTAGTATACGTTTAAATTCTCCGTACTGATGGGCTTCGGCATTATAGGGCGCCATCCATATATCGCCGCCGATCATCGTATTGGCCAGGGCATAAGGGGGATATTCGTTGCGCAGCAGCAAAACTTCTACCGGGCTGGATAAGTCTTTTGCGCTGTCCGCCACGCGATAAGTTTTAATGATGTCAAAAGTATGGATGTCTATCAGCGTACAGGTGTTCCCAAGGCCACTCGTCAGGTCGGGATGGATTGTAGAGGTGACCATTGCCAGGCCCTTATCCTCATACATGGAGATACCATGTGGGTACATAATAAACTTGTCGGGGTGTTCATCCACCGAAGCGGAAATGGTTTTGATCAGCTGATTGTTTTGTGCGTTAAAAACGCCTACGCTGCCATCACGGATACCACCTTTACCACCCATGAAGGTTACCCAGTACTGGCCGTTGCGGGTAAAGAAAATATCTTCGCCTACCGTATTGCCACCGGTATTTACCGGATTCACCTGGTAGATGACCGGGTATCCTTCGTGGTTCCATTCCATTTTTAGTTCATAAAGATAACTGCCACCTAATGCGGTGGTGAACAACCGTTTTTCATCACGGTTGAAATACAGGTGATGAGGTAATACTCCTTTGCCTAGTTCGGTTTTGTGCAGGATTTTCCCGAAGTCCGGCGATTCCGGGTCTAGTTCCATAACGGCAATGCCGTCGCTGCCCCCGGCCAGGTGCCGGTAATCAATAAAAAAAAGTGTTTGCTGCTTGTTGGCGGGGTCTTCTATTTTTTTACAGGCATGTAGCAGTAAAAGGCTACTGTACAAAAGCGAAGCGCGGATTAAGAGTCGGAATACAAACATAGCGTGGTTATTTTGAGCGTACATAGATGAAAGTGTAAAACTAAACGGTGCGGCGGAACTTGTATAGCAGTTTGAAACTGAAGCGTTTCTGCATGGGTAAAGGCTACTTTTAACATTGGTTGTGTCGTTCGCGGTACAATATTTTATTTGTTACTTATTCATGAACCTAAAATTCCACCCACCATGGAAAATGCTTTGCAACCCGGCGATTACTGGGATCGGCGGTCAGATGACCGCAAACATTGGGAAACGGTTATCCATCTATTCTTGAGGCCGGTTACAACAACGCTGCTGAAACATCTTCAATTGAAGGATTCCTTACAAATATTGGATGTTGGTACCGGTACAGGAGAGCCCGGGCTATCTATCGCGCAGCTATATCCGAAAGCCCGTGTAACGGGAACGGATATATCGCCACGTATGGTGGAAATTGCCAGGGAAAACGCACGGGAAAAAGGTATTGTCAATTTTGATACGGTATGCTGTGATGCGGCCAATATGCCCTTTGATGACGAGACGTTCGACGCTGTAGTTTGCAGGAATGGCGTAATGTTTTTCAGTAATATCACAGCAGGACTAAAAGAAATCAACCGGGTATTGAAACCAGGCGGCCGGCTGGCAGTATCAGCCTGGGCGCTGCTGGAAGATAATCTGTGGATCAGTCTTGTGCTGGATACTATTGCGGCGGTGACACGGCGGAAATTGTACAATCAGCATGTGCCGGGCATGTTTCATTGTATGCAGCCTGGTGTGATGGCTGACTGGTTCGATACGGCGCAGTTCCAGCAGGTGGAGGAGGAGCTGCTGACGGGCATTGTACAGTTTGATTCGGTGGAAGATCACTGGCGATACGTCACTATGGTGAGCGCCGATGTGGTAAATGCCTTGAAGAATATTCCCGTATCTGTACAGGAGATTATCCGCTCGGAGGTAGCTGGCAGGGTAGGGCGCCATGTGATAGAAGATAAGCTGTATTTCCAGTGGAGCCTGAGAGTAACTTCGGGTGTTAAGGCTTAAAAGTACCGGTTGCCAGGGTGAGGTTACCGCTTTCCTGGTTAGCGGCAAAGTGGTAACCACCGGGTATACCGGCTTTGGATAATACGATCTGCCATAACTGGCTGTGCCGCGCCCGGAAAGAAGCGGCGCAGGACAGCAGGTAGTACTTCCACATGCGGAAAAATGTCTGGTCGTAACGATTTTTCAGCTTATCCCAGTTAGCGGCTACATTATCATACCAGGCCATCAGCGTTTTATCATAGTTCACGCTGAAGTTCTCCCAGTGTTCCATTACAAAAATACCTTCCAGTGCCTGACCAATCTGCCGGATGGTAGGGATCACCGCACCGGGGAAAATATATTTGTTGAGCCATTGATCGGTAAAGGCATGTTGCTCGTTGCCGCCGATGGTATGCAGCAGGAACAGGCCGTTGTCTTTCAGGCAACGGGCCGCTACTTTCATATACTCGTGGTAGTTATGCGGTCCTACATGTTCAAACATGCCCAGTGAAACAATGGCATCGAATTTTTCGTTGAGCTGGCGATAATCCTGCAGGCGGATCGTCACCGGCAAACCGGCGCAGAGCTGCTGCCCCAGGGATACCTGCTCTTTGGAGATAGTTATGCCGGTAACCGTCACGCCATAGTTTTCAGCGGCGTATTTGGCGAAACTCCCCCATCCGCAGCCGATGTCCAGCACGTGCATGCCAGGCTTCAGCTGTAATTTGCGGCAGGACAGGTCCAGCTTATGTTCCTGTGCTTCATCCAGCGTAGCGGCGCCGTCCCAGAAGGCGCAGGTATACACCAGCCTTTTATCCAGCATGTGCTGAAACAGGTCGTTGCCCGCATCATAGTGCTGCTGGCCGTTACGCGTGGCGCGGGCCGGCTTC
Organism: Chitinophaga qingshengii; assembly: GCF_014529935.1. GTDB lineage: Bacteria > Bacteroidota > Bacteroidia > Chitinophagales > Chitinophagaceae > Chitinophaga > Chitinophaga qingshengii. Next base: position 204,549 of record NZ_JACVFC010000001.1, on the reverse strand, counting down.
TGGAAGTTGAATACACGCGCCATCAGGATTTCCAGTTTCAGTCGCAGACTTTTACGAACGCTTTTGTCGAGGTTGGACCGTAGTATTTTATAAAAGAAATCGTCCAGCTGGCGGCAGTCCCAATAACCTTCCATATAGGATTCGCCCAGTCCGAGGGAGCCGTTATGCAGCACCCGGGCATAAAAATCTTCATTGTACACATGGATATCCCACGGATTGTTTCCATTTACCGTAATGCCCGCTGCAGATAACAGCCGGGTGACTATGCCTCTTGTATTTTCGTTGTTCATGGCTCTATATCTTAACAGGCCAGGGGAAGTATTTGTTCCCGCAAAATGATTTTTCTGAGGTGTCGGGCCGTTGGGGTGCGATCGCCTGTAACAAATGTAACGATATTCTGCGTGCAAACCATGCTGCTGCATACCCCTTGCAGCGCCTGCCAGAGCCTGTTGTATATATTTTATGGAATAATGTTTCAAAATTTGAACAGTGTTCAGTATATTTGCGGTATTGTAAAAGGTGAATGGTTTATTATGAAGAACAAAGCTTTGCAGGAACAACGGATCAGGGGCTACTTTATCGAAGCTACCAAAGAGATCCTGAAAAGTGAAGGCTTAAAAAGTGTGAGCGTTCGCAACATCGCGGAAAAGGCAGGCTATTCTTTTGCTACCTTATATAACTACTTTAAAGATGCGAAAGACCTGGTATTTCTCTGTGTACAGGACTTCCAGACGGAATGTACGGAACATGTAACGGCCCGCAGCGCCAAAGCCGCCAGGGGAGAGAAAAAACTACGGGCTATCCTGCTGGCCTACCTGGAGTATTTTGTACAATACCCCGGCATCTTTGAATTGTTTTATGTGGAAAAACTCTCCGACCTGAATAAACAACCGGCTACGGCTCCTTTAATCACCGGGTTCCTGGATAAACTTTGTGAGGAAGAATGGAAATACCTCATCACCGGTAAAACCGTCAGCACCGCTATGGCTGCCAACAAAAAGGCGGCACTGCTGTATGGCCTCTCCGGATTGTTGTTATTATACATCAACCGGCAAATGCCTGCTGGTTACCCGGCTTTCCTGAAAGCCGCCACCACCTTTATTGACGGCCAGCTAAAAGATATGAACGCATGAAATCAAAAAAAGAACTGAAAGAAACATACCGGCAAATGTCTTTCCGCATGGGTATATTCCAGGTACGGAACACACAAAATAACCGTATATGGGTACACCACAGCATGGACCTGGATAGGGCCTGGAACTCCGTTCGGCTGCAGTTACAATCCAACACCCACCCCAATACGGCATTGCAGGAAGACTGGAACCAGCTCGGTGAAAAAGGCTTCGCCTACGAAATTGTCGAGGAACTGAAAGACACACAAGACCCGGCGGTAGACTATAAAAAGGAAGTACAAACGCTTTACAGATTATGCTTTGAGGAACTGCAACCATACGGAGATAAAGGATACCATCAGCAGAAAAACTAAGCTGATTTTTAAGTATCTTGCGTTCTCAATCCAGGGGGATATTTTAAAATGGAAAAATACCGGTCAGCACAAACCGGAGATGTAGGTTCGAGCCCTGCTCCTCCACTTTTTTCTGCTATAACGCCAACGAATATTTTGAAAAATTTTATATCTTCACCACGCAATTAGCCGTGGTCTAGTGGAAGGACGCTCAATCTGCAATTGATAAACGTGAGTTCGAATCTCACCGGCCTAATTGCACTTTTTACTGATTATCACTGTAATGAATATACGGAATTGAAAAGGGATCTGCTGAAAAGTAGGGTCCCTTTTCCTATAAAAATAACTACTACCGATACACGCTTTTTATCGCTTTACTATCAGGATGCGCAAAATTCTCCGGCACTGAAGGAAAATCTTTCATCGCGGAAAGATGCTGTGGTATATTGCCTTTTGCCCCCAACGCTTTAGTGGAAGGCGCATAGCCCAAATCTACCCATTTCAGGTAGGGCCGGGTGCTCAGTAAACTATGCAGCAACTGCATGCCTTCGGCTTCAATACCGCAGCTGGACAAGCTGAGCTGCTCCAGCGTGGTATTCTGTTTCAGGCCTGGCATCAGGTTGGCCACGCCTTTATCTCCAATATTGTTCACACTCAGGAACAATGCCTTGAGGTGTTTGTTGGCCGCCAGCATATCGCTGACAGGCAACATCATATCGGCAGTCAGGTAGTTGCCGCTCAGGTACAGCCGCTCTATGGTGGTATTGTTTTTCAGGTATTCCAATAACGTGAGGAAACCTTCGCCGGCGCAGGTGTTGACCAGGTCCAGGGTACGCAGGTGCGGGTTCTGTTGCAACAGCTGTACGATATGATGCATACTGTCACCGCCAATAGGGTTCCTTTTAAACCACATACTTTTTACGGACTGGTTGTCGCTCAGCGCTTCGCAAATAGCCTGGGCGCCGGCCTGCTCTATATAATTACAACCCAGGTACACGGTCTCAATAGTATTGTTAACGGCCACCAGGTCTGCAATGGCCTGGGCGCCGGGATTACCAAAGGCATTGGTCCCCATCAGGATATGTTTGATCTGTGTGTTCTGCTGTAAGGCGGCGGTGACCAGTTGTACGCCTTCTATGCCCAGCTGTTGTTTGCACATGTCCAGCCGCCCGTCGGTAGTAACGGTGCCTACGGGAAACACCAGGTTGGTAACAGGCAAGGGCTGGTTGTCTTGCAGGTATTGCAACACGGGGTCCAGCTCACTCCGCTGAAAGGGGAACGTTTCTTTTACATGATCTACGGGGCATACGACACTATTAGGCTGCATATAAATATCTTTTACAGGTGATGATCAACAATAATTTTACCAGGCATATGGCAGGTAATCTTTCAGAAAATGCCCGAACAACGGTATCTCCGGGTTGCCAAGACCGGATACGACGGGATCGTATATACGGGCCATACCATCAGTTTCATCCAGCGGTGGCACAAACCCGTCTTCTTCGTATATCCGTTCCTTTTTGGGATGCGGATTTTCCTGGGTGATCCAGCCGGTATCCACACTGTTCATGAAGATGCCGTCCACGGCATAGTCCTGTGCGGAGGTGCGCGTCATCATGTTCAGCGCGGCTTTGGCCATATTGGTATGAGGGTGGTACGGTGTTTTGGAGCCGCGGTTGAACTGCCCTTCCATGGCCGATACGTTGATGATAAACCGTCTCGGAAACGGGGATTTTTTCATCAGGGCTTTTAGCTTACTGTTAAACATAAACGGCGCTGTCACATTCACCAGCTGTGTTTCCAGCATCTCGCCGGGTGGCACCTGGTCCAGGCGGAGGGTCCAGCTGTTGCTGGCCCGCAGGTCTATCTGCTGCCGGTCTTTGTCATATTGCCCTGCGGGGAAACACTGGTGTACTTCGGCCGGCAACAACTGCTGCTCCCAGGCATCACCGAGGTAACGGAATGGCGGGGCAGGGGCCAGGCAGGACCGTACTGCTTCGGGCAAAGTTTCCACGGGGCTTTCCTCCCGCGCAAAAAGATGCTGGTAAAAAGCAGTGGGACGTTTGACGGTCTGCGCAGCGTTATGTATCAGGATGTCCAGGTGTGACTCTTCGGCATACAGCTGTTCAATCAGCTGGTTCACCTGCCCCAGGTTACGCAGGTCCAGGGCTGCGATCTTCAGCCGGTGGCTCCACTCGCTGAAATCCTTTTCTTCACTGAAACGAAGGGCGCAGTCTTTGGCAAAACGGGTGGTCACCCAAACTTTGGCGCCGTCGCGCAGCATGCGCAGCGCGGTAAGGTACCCTATTTTAATACGGCCCCCGGTAATCACGGCTACGCGCCCACGAAGATCGGCACGCTGCAGCCGTTTGCTGTAGTTTAATGCTGCGCAGGAAGGGCACAGCATATGATAGAAGAAATGAACTTCCCGGTAGGGCGACTGACAGGTATAACAACGCTGTTCCGTCGTCAGCATCAATCCTTCTGTTTTACCGGCTTGCAGAGCCGATTCCGGTAATTCATATTTCCGGTAAAGCTGTGTCTGGGAAAGTATCTCTTTTTTGTCGTACTGTTTCAGGATATCCTGTTGTTTTGATATCCGCTGTAACCGGTGCAAGGTCATCCTCACTTCCGGTGGTATAATGGCGGCCACCTTAGCCTCGGCTACGGTGGCTTTGTTCTCTTTTTTGGCTCGCCGGTACAACTTGGTCACCAGCCCTTTTAATGTCATATTGTCCGGCGACTGGTCCGGATCTCTTGATAAGACCTGTAGTACTTTGATACAGCTATCCCATTCCGCTTGTGTAAAATCTCTTTCCATCTTCCCTGGGTTAAAAATAAATCGGATGATTAAAGATATTCTTATTAATTTATATTTGTGCTAACACAACGATCATGAATCTACGTTTTCCTATATGCTACTGCTTCGCGCTATTGCTGATTGTTTCCCTGGTGGGATGCTCCAAAGAGTATTCCAGGGAAAGTCCTGACCCGGTAAATACACCCGCTACGCCTCAACAGGGCCAGGCTGTTTTTACACTGGTAAAGCAAAACAGCAGCTGCTCCGATGCGAAAGTAGAAGGCACCTATAAAGTCGGTACACCACTCGGCAGTGATGCAAAAATACAAGTATCTGTGCAAGTGACCACACCCGGCTTCTGGACGATGTCTACCGGCATGGTAAACGGGATGTCGTACACTGCCTCCGGTACTTTCACCACAGTAGGTAAACAAACGATCACCCTCACGGGCACCGGTTCACCGGAAAAAGACGGCGCTTTTTTCTTCCCCTTACAAACCAACGGGTCTTCCTGCAGTGTAATCGTTGTCATCAATGGCGATGTACAGGCGCCTACGGCAGATTTTTACTACCGCATGACGGTCAATGGAAAACAATATGTCCAGGAAGTAACGGAAGATAACGGTTTCCTGCCAACGACCGGTATTCTTGGTACCAGCGATGTGTTTATGACGACAGGAGTGGTATGGCCCGGCGCAACGCTGCCGAAAGGCAAAACAAGCCTGCAGCTCACGATGGGTATCCTGCGTGGTTTTGATGCCATGACAGATGCGGACTTTAAAAACTTTTTTAAACCGGGTAACTACAACTACCTTGTTTTGAAAAACGGACAGTTCACGGATGGGGTGCAGCTCAACTGGACAGATGAAAATGGCGTGGAATGGGAAACCCTCAACGGCAGTACGGCCGGTCAGCCGGATGCTACTTTCTCTATTGTCAGTACAGACGTTTGGGATGGCAATTATCCTTTTTACGGTATAAAAATAAAAGTACGTTTCACCTGTAAATTCTATAACCCGCGTACCGGTGATGCATTGAATATTACGGATGGTGAAATGACCGGTATATTTTTGAAAAAAAGATAATCCTATAGAGAATCTCTATCACGCAGCAGTCATGGTTTGTCCTACATTTACAGCAGTAAATGTTTTTGACTCATGGGACTGACAGCTTCACCAACAGGCTACACAAGAAAGCAGGAAATCGTAAACGGATTAATACACGCCATCGGTATTGTATTCGGCATCAGTGGCCTTCCGGTATTAACAAGCATCGCCGCTACACACGGTAACACGCCGGGTATTGTAGGGGCAGGCATCTATAGTTTTTGTTTTATTTTACTTTTCACCTGTTCAACGATTTATCATATCTCCCAGGAGTCGGCCGTCAAAAAAGTCTTCCTCATCTTCGATCATATTAGTATCTATTTTCTCATTGCCGGTACCTACACGCCGTTTTTACTGGTGTATATGAACAATGCTTTCGGAATTTCCCTGCTATCGGTATTATGGGGGCTTACTGCTATCGGTATTGTTTTTAAGGTCTTTTTCACCGGCCGTTTTGATATCATCTCTACGCTCATCTACCTTGTCATGGGCTGGATGCTGGTAGTTGGCGGCAAACGTTTTTTCACCGACCTGCCGCTATCGGTGATAGTGATGTTATGCGTGGGCGGCGGTTTGTATACCGTCGGCGTTATTTTCTATATTTGGGACAAGTACAAATATACCCATGCCGTATGGCATCTGCTGGTGCTTTCCGGCGCTGTTTGCCACTATGTCGCTATTTTGTTATCCATGTAAATATTGTAACCTTGACAATCGATAAGTATAAGGAGTTAATCCGGCAGTGCGAACTGACGGAGGTGGAAGACTACCTGGTTTCCGCAGCCCGCCCCATTATCAACCTAATATTAGGTGAAAAGGAAAATTACAGTCAGACCGGTAATTCCCGCATAGCCGGTGATCCGGACCTGCCACAAGGCTTTCCCTGGCCGATGACGGACGATGGTGTGCCGATGACATTTATCGCCCAGTTCAACCTGGACGAACTCCATACGCAGGACGCCCGCCGGTTGTTACCCGCCGCCGGCATGCTGTATTACTTTATGGGAGATATGGATCAGGCGCGCAATATAGCGCACAGGGTGATATACATCGCGGATAAAACAGGACTGCAACGCACCCCGCCGCCAGGCACTACCACCCTCGAAGAGGGAGGCCGTTTCAAAGGGTACCAGCTGCAGGCTGCCGCCAGTATCATGCCGCCCAACTACACCTACGCAGATTACAACCTCCTCTCAGACGACGAAATGGATGGCCTGGAAGATCTATGTAATCATCTCACGGATGGTATTGGCCGTATCGGTGGTTACGCCGACGGCCAACATGCGGACCATGCGATCGAAGCTGCTGTATACCTGGTTACAGGCAAGGAATATGATTATTCACCCGCCAACGCCCGTAAAACGTTGCTGGAGCATTTTAAGGGAGATGAACAGGCGGTGGATGATACCATCAACGATATCACCCTGCTGTTCCAGGTAGACTCCGACAACCAGGTCGGCTTCTGCTGGTGGGATGCCGGCTGTATTCAATTCTTTATGTCTCAGAAAGACATGAAAGCAGCCCGGTTTGACCGGACCTACCTGACATTATACAGCTCATAACCGTAATAGCCATGATTACCGCAGATTTCGCCGATTGGCGGAGATCGGTGTTGTGCGCTTGAATATGATGCTTTTGTGAGATGAATGAAGAGGACATTTGTTAACTTGCGTCCTTGATAATGTCTTTTGGAGTAAATCTGTTAATTAAGATATTATACATAGATAATAAAATTAATTTTTATAAAGATAAGATTACCTGGCAGGCGAAGGTTCAGTATCCCTCATCAGCGTAATCAGCAATAATCATGGCCATCACAGCTTATTTTAATAGTCTTCTTCAGCTACTGTCACAGGAGCGGGAAGAAGACAGACAATCTTATCTCCGGCTGACGGCCAGTTCGTCAGCAGCGGAGCGGAGGGCCAACGGCCTCACCTGGTACCCGGTAGCCATCAGAGGCTCTGAAATGAGCCGGGGAGACTATCTTACCGTGGAAGTGGAACGTACTACCCACCAGGATATAGCGCATCAGTTGCGCTTTGGTGTATCAGCGGTACTGTTCTCCAATCATGATCCGCAACAGGACAGGGTAGAGGGAACCGTTACCTTCCAGGGGGGCAACCGCCTGAAACTGACGTTACGGACAGATGAACTCCCGGAATGGGCCGACAACGGCAAACTGGGCATCGACTTGCTGTTCGACGATAACAGCTATGATGAGATGCAACAAGCCTTAAAACAAGCGGCTGCACTGGTTGAAAAACCGGAAGGCCATCTTGCCAAAATCCTCATCGGCGAAAAAAAGCCCTCCTTCGATACGGAAATGCCGCCGGTAACGGTACCCGGACTCAACACCGTACAGCAGGAAGCGGTCAACAAAATCTTATCGGCCAACGAGCTGGCGATTGTACACGGTCCTCCGGGCACCGGTAAAACCACGACGCTGGTACAGGCCATTAAAGCGCTGGTGCAAAAAGACCGGCAGAAAATACTGGTGGTGGCGCCCAGCAATACGGCGGTAGACCTGCTCAGCGAAAAACTGGCGGATGAAGGTCTCAATGTACTGCGCGTAGGCAACCCGGCAAGGGTGTCTGAAAGACTCACGTCACTGACACTCGACAGTAAAATGTCCGGCCACGCCAGCATGAAAGAAATAAAACGACTGAAAAAACAAGCCAGCGAATACAAAAACCTGGCGCATAAATACAAACGCAACTTCGGTAAGGCCGAAAGGGAACAGCGTAAAGCCCTCTTTGATGAAGCACATAAAATCATGAAAGAGGTAGATAAAACCGAACAATATATCACCGATGACCTCATCGCCAAAGCCCAGGTGGTAACGGCTACATTGGTGGGCGCCAACCATTATACGGTCAGAAACGTACGATACAAAACAGTGGTGATAGATGAAGCCGGCCAGGCGCTGGAACCTGCCTGCTGGATACCCATCCTCAAAGCGGAAAAAGTAATCCTGGCGGGTGATCATTGCCAGTTGCCGCCTACCATCAAATCCACAGGGGCGGCGCGTGAAGGACTAAGCAACACCTTGCTCGAAAAATGTGTGGCCCTGCATCCGGAAGCGGTTGTACTGCTGGAAGAACAGTACCGCATGCACGAAATGATCATGGGTTATTCCTCCTCGGTTTTTTATCAGGACAAATTAAAAGCGCACCATACCGTCGCCCGACGGCAGTTGTTTGCAACGGACATACCATTGGCGTTTATCGATACTGCCGGCTGCGGTTTCGATGAAAAAACGGAAGGCACCAGTACTACCAATCCTGAAGAGGCCTCTTTCCTGTTCCGGCACCTGCTGCAACTGGTGGCTGCGCTCAAAGAGCAGCCGGAAAGCGATGCTTTCCCTGAGATAGCGATCATCTCGCCCTATAAACAACAGGTATACCTGCTGCAGGAACAGCTGCAACACGCAACAGAACTACAGCCACACCTGGCCCGTATTTCGGTGAACACGATCGATAGCTTCCAGGGTCAGGAAAGGGATATCGTGTACATCAGCATGACCCGCAGCAACGCCGATAACAACATCGGCTTCCTCTCCGATATCCGCCGCATGAATGTGGCGATGACCAGGGCAAGGAAAAAACTCGTTGTGGTAGGCGATAGCGCCACTTTATCACAATTACCTTTTTATGCCGGATTTATCGCTTATGCGGAAGCAAAAAATGCCTATCAAAGCGCCTGGGAATTTATGGACCTCTAAAAAACACCTGTATGATAGCGGATAGCCTTCAACGTTGGGAGTATCTCTGTGATACCATCCCCGCTCTTTTAAATAACATTCCGGAAGAAGAATTTTCTTTTAAACCGCTTCCCGCCAAATGGAGCAAAAAAGAAATCCTCGGACACCTGATAGACAGTGCTGCCAACAATCATCAGCGTTTTGTACGGGTACAGTTTGAAGAAACACCGCGTATCGGTTACCAGCAAAATGAATGGAACCACTATAGCTATCATCAGCAACAATCCGGCCGTCAGCTGATAGACAGCTGGCTGGCTTATAACCGCCTGCTGCTGGGCATCGCCGGGCATATCCCGGAAGCGCTGTTACAACGTACCTGCTATGCCGGCGGTACCGAACCGGTAACGCTGGATTTTGTGATCCGCGATTATGTGACCCACCTGGAACATCACCTCCGTCAACTAACTATATACTAGATAAATTGAATGAAAAATAACGCTAACGGCACTACGCTGTAAACGGATATACGGTATATTTAGTCAGCTAAATACCTTACCGTGAAATACTGTTTACTGTTGCTGTTAATTCCCGCTTTCCTGCACGCGCAGGAACAGGACTGGCGTACTGTAGAACCCATCGTGTCGGAAGATTACAGGGCTTTGCTACGTCAATCAACACCGCTCTGGAAGGATAGTACCCGGCTGCAGTCCGGCAAATTCCTTCGTTCCGGTGAAAGCGGGCAATTTTCACCGTTTAAGCGGCCGGTGGACCTGAAGGTCAGCAAAGGCACGGTTAAACTGGTTTATATCCCCAAATACAGGCTGCGGTTCTCCGGTTCGTTCGGAAATATAATAGAAGTTAAATCAGTCTATCGCATCCCGGGGTTACAACAGGAATATGTCCAGGGGCGTTCCGTAAACGGAGGCCTGCAATGGAGAGGAGCTGAAACCGGTGAAATGTTCAGCTATGGCCCGGCCCTGCGCACACTGGTATTCGATGGCACTGCCTACCCGTATGACGGACAAGGTAAACTGACGCCCGCCGGCGCCGCTAACGGTACACCGGCAGTTGCTTATGAGAACAGCATTTTCAGGCCTGCGGTGAACTGGAGAACAGGATTGGCACTGAGAGGAGCTATCAATAAGCAATACAAGGAGTGGGTTACGCTCAAACTGGACCTTGAGCACAGCGATGCCGGTATGGTGGTACGTTACAATAATGACCACACCAATAAGTTGATGACCAGTGCGGGTATGCAGTTGAATAAATTTAACGTCAACCTGGGATATCAATACCGGGATAACCACGCTACGACCAATAACAGGAACGGTTTCCTAAACAGGGCATGGCAACAGTCATTGCTCACACCGGCTTCCTTCGATAATGCCTACAGCGGCAAAGCTTATGGAAGGGAAGCAGATAACCCGCTGACATTGCTGAAATATAACGGCAACCACTACACGGAATATAACCACGGGTATAGCGTCACTGTGAATTATAAAAGTAAAAAATTAACTGCGGGCTCAGACTATGCCGGTGTGACCGGCCGGCAATATGCCACTGAGACTTATCCTCCGGGTATGTCCGGCATACCACCGGAAGGATTCCGGGCGGACAGGGACACCCGCCTGCAACAACATATACTCAATACCTATCTTACCTGCAAGATCGGTAACAATGAAATCTATACGGAAATCACTGCACGGCATATCTTTTCTGCGATAGATAACGTTATTGGCTATACGCCATCAGACCTCCGCTACCAATATCGGCGTACAGCCAACGAATTCATGTTGGAGGCGCCATTCTATTTTCAGTTGTCTTACAAGACAAAAGCCAGCGTGGAAGTGGGTAATCGTGCTTATTTGTCCAATACTGCCAGGAAACGGGAATATTGGCTCCCTTCTGCCGGCGCCTCCATAGTGCATGAAGGCTACTCCGGATTTAAGACCCGTGTTTTCTCCAGATGGAACCAGACGGCCCGCGAATTACCATTGGACAAATCGTTGGCCTACCTGCAACTGACGCGATATAATGCTAATGATGTCCGTTCATATTTCGCGACGACGGAAGTTGCCGGATATGACCAGGAAAGAGCCGTCCGTTCCCGTGAATGGAGTACCGGACTGGAAATAAGCTATCGGCGCCTGTCAATGGAAGGAGCCGTTTACGGCAAAAAAATACTGGGAGACCAGTTCCCGGCATATATCGGGAATGAATGGAAATTGGCTGGCCTGGCGGATCATCGTACCACTGGCTATGAATTAACGCTACGTCTGGTACAGCGTTATTGGAATTACGACATGCTGGACTATGCCGGAAGTATCTCCCTGAACGGCTACCGGAACAAAGTTACGGATATTGTTAACGGTGGCGACTATACGCCAATCGCCGGATTCAGGGATGTCAATATAGCCTTGGTAAAAGGCGAACCCTTTGGTGTCATCGTGGGTAGTACCTGGCGCAGGGATGCTGCAGGCCGGCTGGTTATCGGACCCGATGGTTTTCCGATGGCTGCTGCTAAAGGTATTATTGGCAACCCTAATCCCGATTTTATATTGAAGCATAACAGCCGGTTGTTCTGGCGGAAGTGGCAGCTGGATGCGGCATTGGAGTGGAAAAAAGGAGGACGGAAATGGAACGGCACCCAGGCCATGCTGGACTATTATGGCCGTTCTCAGGTCTCCGGCAATGACCGGAACATCACTGGCTATGTTTTCAATGGCGTAACGGAAGACGGCCGCCCGAATACCAAACCTGTAGCATTCTACGACCCGGGACGCCCAATGGAAGAAAACCGTTGGGTGAGATATGGCCCCGGCGGGGTGGCAGAAGACTATGTGCAACAGGCCGACTATCTGCGTCTTAATACCGTACAACTGTCCTATCGATGGAACTTTTCACAGTTTGTCAGGGAACTGACCGTAGCAGGATATGTCAATAACCTCTTACTCTGGACGCCCTATAAAGGCGGAGATCCCGCACAGCTGCTGTTTGATTATCCTAACAGCACCGGGCTGGATTTCTTCAACCTGCCTGCCGTAAAAACCTTTGGTTGTAATGTTCTTATTAAGTTTTGACCTATGAAGTATCCGGTAAAAATTGCCTCCCTGTTATGGCTGCTCCTGTGCACATTGACTATAAGTGCGTAACAGCTCGACTATCCCGTTACCAAAGAAAAAGTATACCTGCATACCAATCATGTATTTTTTACACCAGGAGAAGACCTTTTTTACAAGATCTACGTGGTGAATGCGCAGGACCAGCAGCCGGCATTGGTAAGTAAACGTGTATTCGTGGAGGTTATCTCCCCGGCAGGCAGTGTACTGCAAAAACAAACATACGAAATCACCGACGGATACGCGGAAGGCAGCTTCCGCTTCGCCACAGAGGCGCCGGGCGGCATCTACCGGCTACGGGCATATACTGTATGGATGCTCAATGAAAAACCCCGTACGCAGTTTACCAGGGAAATAACCCTGTTAAAGGTAATTTCTCCACGGGTACTCATGAAACTGGACTTTCCCCGGAAAGGCTACGGTCCCGGAGATGAAGTGGTGGCGGAATACAGTATGAAAAATCTGGAACAGTTGCCCATTCAGCATTTTATGGCGCGGTACAGCGTTACGATTGGCGGGGAGGAACACCTCACGGGAACCATCAAAACGGATACCGCCGGCAAAGCCCGTATTGTTTTCCGGTTACCGGATGCGCTGCGTATCAACGATGCGCTGCTAAATGTGAGCGTTGACTATAAATCGAATAAGGAAGCTATTTCCCGCAGCATTCCCATCACACTGCATAAAATTGATCTGCAGTTTATGCCGGAAGGAGGCGCACTGGTGGAAGGGATAACGACCAACATAGCTTTTAAGGCACTCAATGAATACGGTAAACCAGCAGATGTGAAAGGTGTAGTATTGGATGACAAAGGTAAACAGGTGGCAGATTTTGAAAGTCTGCGTTTTGGGATGGGCGTTTTCCGCTTTACACCCAAACAAGGACATCGTTATGTTGCCCGTTTATTGTCGCCTTCGGGTACCCGAAACGAGTATGCGTTCCCGGTAGCGGCAAAAAACGGTGTGGTAATGAACCTGGTCCGAAAAGACAGCCTGCTGCTGATTACGCTGAAAACATCGCAGCCATCAACGGTGACTTTGGAAGGTAAAACACATGCCGTTACCTATTTTAAACAAACGATCGCCTTGCAGGCGGAAGAACAAACGGCTGCTGTCAATACAGCTGATTTTCCCGCAGGTATTGCTGTATTTACAGTATCGCAGTTAAACAAGACGCCTTTGGCGGAAAGAATAGCCTTTCTGGGAGGGCCTAAGCTGCTGCAAGTGAAAGTCACCCCGGATAAAGAAGTATATGAGCGCCGGGAAAAAGTGAAACTGCACATTGCAACCACGAACGAAACCGGTGCTCCTGTACCCGCTAACCTCTCGCTGGCCGTGGTAGATGATAAAAAATGGATACTTGCAGATGACAGGCAGGATAACATCCTGTCATGGTTGTTGCTTAGCTCGGAGTTGCACGGTAAGGTCGAGGAGCCGAATTTTTATTTTAAGAAAGACGAGCCTGCCGCACCGGCTGTACTGGACCTGGTGATGCTCACCAACGGCTACCGGTATTTTGATTATGAAGATGCGGTAACAAAGGAAAATAAATTGTTGTACGGCCCTGTACAGTCACACCGGCTAAGGGGTGTCGTAACCGATGAGCGGGAAAAGCCGGTGCCATCCACCATTTATGTGTTCCGGCAATATGCTATGTCGGCGCCCGTCCGGGTGGTGCAAACCGGTACCGACGGCCGTTTTACTGTAGCAGGACTCCCCCCGGATAAATACTGCCTGTTTGCTGCTCCTGTACTACGGCCTCACAAAGGGCAGAAGGAAACTTTACGGATTCTCGAAAATGGTATGGCAAATGAGAGCAGCGCCCCGATCCTGGGTAAACCGATTCCGGAAAAGATAGTGGAAGGAGAGGAGCCGGTGATAGAAAAACCTGCACCAGCGCCGGTATCAACGCCTGTTAATGACAAGCTGCCTGATATAGGTAAGGGGGATAAAAAACTGGATGAGGTAGTGGTAGTAGGATATGGTACTTATTCCTCCCAGCGTATGACCACCGCCTCTTCTGTTACAGTGGTGCGCAGGGAGGTGCTGACGTCTCTCAGCGCTGCACTGAATGGCCAGGTAGCGGGCCTTCGTGTCGTTCCTGCCGCGCCGGGGGGCATTGATCAGGTTTCGATAAGAGGAATGACGACGGTGGCTGGAAATAACGAGCCATTGTACATCTATAACGGTATACCTGTCACTGCCGCCGACATTGCAGAAAACGTTGGTTCCATTCAATCTGTTACAGTGCTCAGGGATGCAGCCGCTACAGCGTTGTATGGCTCAAGGGCCGCTAACGGTGTCATCGTTATCTCCGGTACAGGCTTCCAGCAGTATTATAAGTCGGTCAATCTATCCCGGAGCTGGTCGCTGCCCTACGAGACAGTCACCGTGGAAGGGGAACAACTGACTACTTCGCGCCACTTTTATGCACCATTGTATACTTCCCGTAATGCCGCTGAAAGAACTGATTTCAGGGAAACCATCTACTGGAATCCTGTAGTACAAACGGATAAAAATGGTAAGGCGACGCTGTCTTTTTATAACTCCGATGCAATCACGTCCTTCCGCGCTATCACGGAAGGCATCGGTTACAACGGGCAGGTGGGCCGCGATGAAACCACCTACGTGTCGCAGACGCCGCTCAGCCTTGATGTTAAAATTCCTCCCTATCTCACTACCGGTGATAAAGCACTGCTGCCCGTAGTCATTACCAACAACAGGAAAGATGCGGTAAAGGCAATGGTCAGCATGATATTGCCTGCCGGCCTGAAAGCCGCTGCCACGGATACTATTGTAACAATCGCCGCTAACGGCAGCCAACGGGTGCTTTTCCCGGTGGAAGCAACGGCTCCCCTAAACGGTACAATTGTTTTTTCCCTGGACGCTCCAACGGGCAGGGAGCGTATTGTTATGCCGGTAACCATGACGCAGAAAGGGTTTCCGGTCAACGTTTTGTTGTCGGCTTCAGCACCGCAGCTTTGGAACTTTGCTGTTAAAGGCGCGATACCTGGCAGTATGAATGCTAAGTTGAGCATATACGCAGAGCTGGAAGACCTGGCCCTGGAGGTGATCACCGGCATGTTGCGGGAGCCGCACGGTTGTTTTGAACAAACATCTTCTACTACCTACCCCAATATATTTATCCTGAAATACCTGCAACAAACGGGAAAAATCAGCCCTCTTGTGAGGGATAAAGCTATGAACTACCTAAAGACAGGTTACAAACTCCTGAAAAGCTATGAAACCGCGGCGGATGGCTTTGAATGGTTTGGCCGTACACCACCACAGGAAGTACTGACAGCCTATGGCCTGATGGAGTTTACAGATATGAAAGAGTTTATTAAGGTAGATGAGGGCATGATAGAACGTACCAAAAAATTCCTGTTGAAACGCCGGGATGGTAAAGGCGGTTTCCTGCTGGAAGCCAGCAACAGTTATCAGTTCCGTGCGGTACCTTATGAGGTGGCCAACACCTACATCGTATATGCGTTAACGAAAGCTGGCATGGGAAAAGAAATAGTACCGGAATATGAAGCTGCCCTGAAAACGGCGCTGAAAAGCAACAGTGCCTGGCAATTGGCGGTAATGGCGAATGCAGCATACTACAGCCAGCGGCAGAATGACTATGAACAGTTGATTACAATGTTAAAACAAGGGTACGAAGCGGGTACACTGGGCGTTAGCAGTGTGGTCGGCGCTACCGGTATATCGCTAAACCTGGAAACAATGGCCTGGTATGGCCTGGCCCTGGCTAAAAATGATAAAAATGTAGTAACACTGAGCCGCCTGATACCGGATATCCTGAAACAACGGAGTTCTTATGGCTTCGGCGCCACACAATCTACGCTGTTATGCCTGGAACTGCTGACAGCCTATTCCCAAATGACCAGTGCATTAAAGATGAGTGGTAAAACTATCTTTAAGATAAACGAATCACAGGTTAGTCCCGGCATACTGGATCCTGCCTTGTTAAAGGAAGGAGCTAATACTTTTGCAGTCACCACCACGGATATGGCTTCTACGATGACGCCCTACGATCTGGAACTCAATTATTACACCCTGCAACCGGATAACAACCCCGCGGCTGTATTAAAACTACAGACCACACTGGGGACTTCACAGGCAAAGGTAGGAGAGACTGTCAGAATGAACATACAGGTAAAAAATGAAACGGACAAAGGCTTGCCTATGTCGGTCGCAAAAATAGGCATCCCCGCTGGTTTATCGGCACAGCCATGGCAGCTGAAGGAACTGATAGAGACCGGAAAGATCGCGCACTATGAAGTATTTGACAACTACCTGGTATTATATTGGATAGACGCGGGTCCGGGTGAATTAAAAATAGTTAACCTGGACCTGAAGGCAGAAATACCAGGTACCTATAAAGGCAGGGCTAACAATGTATATCTCTATTACATGCCGGAAGCCAAACATTGGAATGCCGGACTGGAAATAGATATCCGGGACTAAAAAAGATTTAAAAAAAATGCCGCAGAGAAAGCAACCTCTCTGCGGCATTGTTGTCTTTGGTATGTGACAACGGATTTAGTGCTGATGATAAATGACCGTTTCTGGTTCTGCGACTACTGCTATTCCACTCTTCCGCTGAAGATTGCTGGCAGGAAGCAGGCTGGCCAAAAGCAATAAGGTGCCGGTGCCGAAGATCAAAGTCAGCATAATGGCCATAGCAGTGCTGAGTGGCTGATCTCCTTTTTCGATCAGGATGCAGTTGTCGGCCAATGGATGCCCTTCCCGCTCCAGTAGCCTGCGGGTGTCGCTGTCGATGTAGGAGCCTCCAAAACGGCCTTCTACGGAGAAAGTATCACCGCCAAAATAATCGCCGCTTTGCAGCTTTTTTTCGTCGACTTTTTCGTCGTGTACGATCAGCTGACAAGCAGGTTTGGCAGCCGTGTCAGCAGACAGTGCCTGCACATCATACACGGGGAAGTAAATGCCTTTCAGGGTTTTCTCAGTACTGTGTTTCCGCGTTTTGTACTGGCCTACAAAATTGTCGCTCAGCAAGGTAACCTTGTCCACTTTGAAATACAGCGGAATGTCTTCCACCTTCATTTTGGAGAGCTGTGCAATACTCAGGACAGGGGCTTTGGACACCAGCAGGGAGAACTTCAGGTCACGGATGGTAGTACTTAATATACTAAAGCCGATAACGATGCCAATAAGGCGGATAATGAAGCCGAAACGCTTCAGTGACAGTGCTACTTTGAAGAAAAGTTTCATAGGTACGAATAGTTAAAAAAATCGTATCAAGATATAATAAATCTAAATATAAAATGTTTCCTTTTTCCTACATTCGTTTATCCGGAAAATATAACCTCTGGAGAAGACCCTCTAACAATCAACCGCTTATGAAGAAAAATGCTTTGCTGGCATTGGCTTGCCTGTTGGGCGCCCAAACGCAGGCCCAGGTAAGTGCCAGTTTGTTCCGGTATCCGGACGTTTCCCGCACACAGATTGCTTTCAGTTATGCCAACGACATCTGGCTGGTACCCAAAGATGGTGGTACGGCAGTTAAAATCACCTCCCCGGCAGGTATGGAGATGTTCCCGCGCTTTTCGCCGGATGGTAGTAAACTGGCTTTTACCGGTAACTACGATGGTAACATGGATGTATATGTGATGCCGGTAACCGGTGGGGTACCCTTCCGCCTTACCCAACATGGCGGCGCCGATGTTGTCATTGACTGGACACAGGACGGCAAACAGGTCCTGTTCTCCTCTAAAAGAGAAAGTACCAAAGACCGCTTCAGTCAATTTTATACTATACCCGAAGCTGGCGGTCCTGCTACCAAACTGCCGCTGGCCTACGCTGAATTCGGCAGCTATTCCCCTGATGGGAAAAGCATCGCTGTCACTACCCGCAGCCAAAGCGCCCGTACCTGGAAACGTTATCGCGGCGGTATGAAAGCGGATATTCATATCTATCATTTTGATACCCGCCAGTCGGAAAATATCTCCGCTAAAAGTGAAGCAGGAGACGAATTCCCAATGTGGTACAATAACTATATCTACCTGCTGTCCGACCGCGGAGCGGAAAAAAGAATGAACCTCTGGCGCTATAAGACAGACAGCAAAACCTTTGAGCAGGTAACGCATTATACTGATTACGATGTACACACGCCTGCCATGGGACCAACAGATATTGTCTACGAAGCCGGCGGTAAACTGTACACGCTCTCCCTCGAATCGCAGCAATCAAAAGAGGTAAAGATTAATATCACTACTGATGTGGCTACCCTGAAACCGCGCATGATCAAGGCGGATAAGGATATCCTTTATGCAGATATCAGCCCGGATGGTAAACGTGCGCTCATCGGTGCCCGTGGGGACGTATTTTCCCTGCCGGCTGAAAACGGGTATGTGAAAGACCTCACCCGCACCAGCGGCGCCGCTGAAAGAGACGCTGCCTGGTCTCCCAATGGTAAATACATTGCCTGGTGGAGCGACAAATCCGGTGACTACGAACTGTGGGTCGCTGAAAACGGTAAAGAGGAAAGCGCTAAACAGGTGACCCATCTCGGCCCCGGCTTCCGTTATCATGTTTACTGGTCGCCCGATAATAAAAAAATAGCCTGCATCGATCAGAATACACGTATTCATATCATCGACGTTGCTACCGGCAAAGCTACCAATGTAGACAAAGCTACCCGGTATTCAGAAGGCAACCTGCGGGTATGGAAATGCAGCTGGTCGTCCGATAGCCGCTGGCTGGCGTATGCCCGTGACTGTGAGAACTACCACAACGCTGCGTTCCTCTACAATGTACCCAATAGCCAGCGTCACCAGATCACCAGCGATTACTACGAAAATAACGACCCGGTATTTGATCCGGAAGGTAAATACCTGTACCTGCTGACCAACAGAAGCTTTAAACCTATCTACAGCGACCTCGATAATAGCTTCATCTATACCAACACTACCAAAGTGGCGGCGATCAGCCTGCGTAAAGATGTGCCACCGGTTACATCTACACAAAACGACGAAGTAACTGTCAGTAAGGATAGTGCGCAATCATCTCCCAAAAAAGATGACAAGAAAAAAGACACGGAGCCTAAGACCAGCAACGAAGTGAAGATCGACCTGGACAACATGGAGGCACGGCTATACGAATTGCCGGTAGAACCAGGCAACTATTCGCGCCTGATGGCCGTGAAAGGTAAAGTGCTGTACAACAACGCTCCTAACACCGGCGCAGCGGAAGGCCCCTCCACACTGAAATACTTCGACCTCGAAAACCGCGAGGAAAAAGATATCATCAAAGGCGCCGGTCAATACCAGGTTTCAGCAGATGGTAAAAAAATCCTCGTTACCGGCGATCGTTATGCGATCATCGACCTGGCAGCCAATCAAAAAGCAGATAAAAAATTACCGCTCAGTGAAATGACTATGCTGCTCGATCCTGCCCAGGAATGGAAACAACTGTTCTCCGACGCCTGGCGCATTGAACGCGACTTCTTCTACGATCCTAATATGCACGGGGTTAACTGGAATGAGGTAAGGGAAAAATACGGCCGTATCCTGGAAGGCGCCCGCACCAGGGAGGAAGTGAACTTCGTGATAGGAGAGATGATTGGTGAACTAAACTCCTCTCATGCTTATGTTTCCGGTGGCGACCTGGAAACACCCAAACAGATAAATGTTGGTTACCTCGGTGTGGACTGGGAAGCAGATGGTAAGTTCTATAAAATCAAACATATTGTCCGTGGCGCTGAATGGGATGCTGAAGCCCGCGCTCCGCTTGATGAGCCAGGTGTGAATATTCCGGAAGGCAGCTATATCCTCGCGGTGAACGGTATCCCGCTTACGACGGCAGCAGAGCCTTACAACGCTTTCCAGGGCCTGGCCAATAAAGCGGTGGAAATCACCTACAATGCCCGCCCATCTTTTGATGGCGCCAAAACAGCGGTGGTGAAAACGATCGGTAATGAATACCGCCTGCGCCACCTCGCCTGGATTGAAAGTAACCGTAAACATGTCGCTGAGGCCACAAATAACCAGGTGGGCTATATCTTTGTACCCAGCACCGGTTTGGACGGACAGGATGAGCTGGTACGCCAGTTCACCGCCCAATGGAATAAAGCAGCCCTGGTCATCGATGAACGTTTTAACAACGGCGGGCAAATCCCTGACCGTTTCATAGAACTGCTCAGCCGCAAACCATGGGCTTACTGGGCTACCCGCGACGGTCTCCCAATGCCTTCCTCACAGATGGGCAACTTCGGACCAAAGGTAATGCTCATCAACGGTTGGAGCGGTTCCGGCGGTGATGCCTTCCCGGACTTCTTCCGTCAGGCAGGCCTGGGCACCTTAATCGGTACCCGCACCTGGGGCGGCCTTATCGGTATCTCCGGTACGCCTTCCCTGATCGATGGCGGCGAGGTAACAGCGCCTACCTTCCGGATGTTCCGTACAAACGGCACCTGGTTCCAGGAAGGCCACGGG
Organism: Chitinophaga qingshengii; assembly: GCF_014529935.1. GTDB lineage: Bacteria > Bacteroidota > Bacteroidia > Chitinophagales > Chitinophagaceae > Chitinophaga > Chitinophaga qingshengii. The sequence continues at coordinate 183,897 of NZ_JACVFC010000001.1, read as the reverse complement.
GTAGATCCGGATATCGCAGTGGATGAAAACCTCGGAGATATGGCCCGGGGAATAGATCCGCAGCTGGAACGCGCTATCACTGAAATTAAGTCGCTGATGCAAACGAAAGGATACAAGACGCCAGCTCAACCAGCATATGAAAAAAGATAACGTATATCATTCACCGTTATAATGTTAGCCCGTTTGGCCTCGCCGCCAAACGGGCTTTTACTTTTTAAACTGTCACACATGAACTCGTCCACTCCTTACAGGGTAACTTCCATTGATGTGCTGCGCGGCCTGGTGATGGTGATTATGGCATTGGATCATACCCGCGATTTTTTTCATCGCACTGCCGTTACAGCAGATCCGCTGAATCCGGCGACTACTACCACGTTACTGTTTTTTACCCGCTGGATCACTCACTTCTGCGCGCCCACTTTTGTTTTCCTTTCCGGTGTTTCCGCTTTCCTGGCGGCACAACGGAGAACAAAACAGGAAGCGGCGCTGTTCCTCATCAAAAGAGGGTTATGGCTGGTAGTGGTGGAAATAACGCTGATTACACTTGGGTTAACCTTTAATCCCTTCTACAATTTTATCATCCTGCAGGTGATCTGGGCTATCGGCTGGAGTATGGTAATACTGGGCCTGTTGAGTTGGTGGTCCTGGAACGCTGTGCTGGTAGTGGGGGTGCTGTTGTTCTTCGGGCATAACGTGGTGGACTATATGAAATTTCCCGCGGAAGGTCCGGCTTCGGTGGTGTGGCTGGCGCTCTTAACTGCGCGGGGAGCAGTAGTGCCGCTGAATGCGACGCACCTGGTGGGCGTTTTCTATGTGGTATTACCCTGGACAGGAATCATGCTGCCCGGCTATTGTATGGGCCGGTGGTTTACCCGTGATTTCCCGGCAGAGAAAAGAAAACGACGGCTAATCGTCACGGGAATGGCGTTGATCACATTGTTTGTGGTGTTACGTTGGATAAACTGGTATGGCGACCCGGTTCCCCGCAAAATTTATCCGGATCTTTGGTCTAATGTATTATCCTTCCTGGATGCCAGCAAATACCCGCCATCCCTGCAGTTTGCAGGTATGACACTGGGACCCGCCCTGCTGGCGCTGGCCGCTTTTGAACGTATACAACAAAAATGGAGTAAGGTTTTATCTGTGTATGGCCGGGTACCCTTTTTTTACTACGTGCTGCATTTTTACCTGTTACATACGGTACTGGTCATCGCCTTTTTTGCGGCAGGATACCATCCGGCGCAGATAGCACAAGTACCTTTCTGGTTCCGGCCGGCTGATTTCGGATATGCGTTACCGGGAGTATATCTGGTGTGGGTAGGAGTAGTGGCGGCATTATACAGGCCTTGCCTGTGGTTCGACCGCTATCGCGGTACGCACCGGCAATGGTGGCTGAGTTATCTCTGAGCGGAAGCGCGGAGGCGGAAAGCCATGGTGATGGGGAATATCAGCAACAGTGTGAGATAGCCGACAGGCTTGTGATGGTAGGCTCCCTGGATAAACCGGGAGATGCCCAGTAACAGGCAGAACAGGTTGACCTGACTGGCCAGCCGGAGATACTGTTGCCGTAGTAGCCGGATATTAACCAGGGTAACGAGTATCAGCACACTGTAAAAAACCAGGAACTCCCTGCCCGCCAAATAAAATGGATTAAAACGATGATAGGTTACATAAAGAAAAGCCAGTATGGCTGCGCCGCAGCCGGCTATAATGGTGTACGCTGTTGGTTTGGATATCGCTCGCATAATGGTACTTTTTAAATAATCAAATAACTGAATAATCAAATAATTCAGCTGCCACAACCTCCGCATCCGCCGCCACAACCACTTCCGCAACTGCTGCCGCAGGAACTGCCGCTGGAACAACCGCTACTGCAGGAACTGCCGCTGCTGTCGCTTTCACCACTGACGCCTTTGCGGGTGGAAACCATCGTCAGGAAGATGATCACCAATATACCGAAGACCGTCTCGCCGGGTGTACAGCCTGTTAGTAGAAGGGTGGTGACTAATAAGAAGGGTAGTGTTCGTGGAAAAAAGAAGGAGCGTAAACGTTTTCGGAAAGGACGGGGTGTGTTGTACCAGATATCGGTAGGTGGACTTTCGCCAAAAACGGCTTTATAAAGGCGGAGTGTTTGCAGGAACCAGTCATCGTGTTTATCCTTTTCCGGAGGGCCGCCTTTGGAAGGGTGGTGGTGTAGTTTCCGGCCCAATGCCTTTTCACAAAATTCCTCCCAGTAGTTCTGTGTGTAAAGCAGGTGCAGATGCCATACTTCATCTATCACGGTGGAGGGGGAAGCGCCGGTGGGTGAGATACAGCAGAGGTAAATAAACCGTCGGTATTCTGCAATGGCCCGCTGGGTAAAGGTTGCATCCCATTTATTTTCCCGGGCCAGTTTGCGGGAGAAGGGAAGCGCTGCGGTAGGATCATCCAACTGGAAGGCTACTATCCGTAACCAGAGCGGGTCCTGTCTGAAGGTGGTGCCTTCGCGGATGTGGGTGGTGTTTTTCATCATGGTTGTCATATGTTCGTTTTTTATTTGCTGTTAAATTCGTTTTTTCTCATAATACCCGAATCTTCTGTTTATCTTACAGCGTCTTTTTATCGTCTTAAAATCGTATTATTATGACTAAGGAAGAGTTGGTTAACCTGGAACGCCTGATGAATTACATATCCTGGCATTTCCTCCGCAAGAAAGAATGGAAAGATGTTTCCAAGATAGAATGGACGCACGTTGCCACTGAATTTAATACCCTGTTGGACAAACAACGCAAAAAGAAAAAATCCGTCGTCGCGGCTGCCTTTGGGGATAATTATTTTTATGAGCACCTGGTAATCAAAAAACTGAAACCCTGGAAAAACAGAACTGCCGCGGCTGCCATCAGCAGTCCTAACTTCTCCCGTTTAAATACCATCGCTAACGCACTGGGATACACGAATTATATTGATTTTATCAATACCGCCACAGAAGGGTTTCCTTTTCATGAACTGAAGATCAATATCCCGATGGCGCCGGTCAATCACAAGCTGCTGGAACACCTCGTGGGAAACTGGTATTGTTATAACCGAAACCTCCCCATGCAGGAACAGGACGATGTGGACCGCATCTGGCGCTCTTCCCTGGAAATATACCGCTCCGGCGATGAATACCTGGTAGAGCGCACGGGGAGAGACAACCATATGTACTATGGTAAAATCACCTCTTATGCCAACTACCTCTTCATTATCATGAACAGCACCACCTTTATCCGTCAGCGCCATTTTGTGGGCCGGCTGAAAGATGTGGAAGATAAAATGAAACGCCCCGGTTTCCAGGTCAATGAGCTGTCCTTTATCAGCACCTGCGTAAGCTTCACCGAAGAACCCATCGCACTCTACGAAATATTCGACCGGGTACCGCATCGCCGGGACTTTGAAAAGGTATCTATCGATCTGCCATTTGATAGCCCGCTGCTGCCCAAACATATCATGACACATCTGAAAGATATCCGTGAGAACCGTATTATGGAACATTAATAATATCCTGTCCGGAAACGGACAAGCGGTGTTTTGAAAACGAACATTTATCTTAAAGTGTGTAAAATAAATAACTGATTTTCAATTAATTAAAATATGGCATTGTCTTTTTGCTGCAACTGACAAACATCCAACCAGTCCATGTTCAGGAACTATTTCAAAATCGCAGTGAGGAACCTCATCAGAAGTAAGGGGTATTCGGCTATCAATATCTTCGGGCTGGCGATAGCCCTGGCTACCTGCCTGCTGATAGCGCTTTTTGTCATCGATGAGCTGAGCTACGACCGTTTCAATGAAAAGGCCGATCGTATCTACCGCGTGAACGCCGACTTCCAGGTGAATGGCAACGCCTTCCGCGAAAGGTACACCCCTGCACAAATGGGCGCCACCATGCTGAAGGACTTCCCGGGCATCGAAAACTATGTGCGGTTGCGCGGTTTCGGAGACCGCTCCGTTCTCGTTAAAAAAGGTAGCGAAACACTATTGGAACGTAATGCCGGTTTTGCCGACTCCACCCTGTTTGATGTTTTTACACTGCCGATGATAGCCGGTGATCCTAAAACGGCACTGACCAAACCCAACACGATGGTCATCTCCGAAAAGATGGCTAAAAAATATTTTGGAAACAATAATGCCATCGGTCAGATACTGCATATCGACAATACAGAGGATTACATGGTGACCGGCGTTATTAAAGACATGCCGGCGGCGGCGCATATGCATTTTGATTTTATCAAATCCATGGCCGGTATGGAACAGAGCCGTGATAACCACTGGATGGCCGATAACTTCGATACGTATTTGCTGGTACGGCCCGGCATCAGTGAGGCCACCTTGCTCAGTTATCTGAAAACACTGACCAAAAACTATATGGATGGTCCGCTGAAAGCAATGGTGGGAAGCAGTATCGAGGAACTGGAACGCAGCGGCAGCCATTTCCGGTATGATGTATTACCCCTCACCAAAATACACCTGTATTCGCCTTTCACCAATGAAGTGGAACCGGCTGGTAATATCCAGTACGTATATATATTCGCGGTAGTGGCGGTATTTATTTTGCTGATTGCCTGCGTGAATTTTATGAACCTCTCTACAGCCCGTTCTGCCGGCCGCTCGCGGGAAGTAGGCGTACGAAAAGTGATGGGCTCCCAGCGTATCAACCTGATTACACAGTTCCTGACGGAGTCTATGCTCACTACCTTCATTGCGTCTGTTATCGCTATCGTATTGGCGTTGCTGTTATTACCCTACCTGAACCAGGTAGCTGGTAAAGCCATTACCGGAGCGATGCTGTTCAATAAATGGCTGATAGGCGGCGTGCTGCTGACCATCTTCGTGGTGGGCTTGCTGGCGGGTAGTTACCCGGCGTTTTTCCTTTCTTCGTTTGAACCGGTGCAGGTGCTAAAAGGTAAACTGGCTACAGGTTTCCGGGGAGGTTGGTTGCGTAACAGCCTGGTGGTGTTTCAGTTTTCCACCGCAGTAATACTCATCGTAGGTACGCTGGTGATATATACGCAGTTGAATTATATCCGCAACAAAAAACTGGGCTATAGCCGGGAGCAGGTAGTGGTGTTGAAGAATACCTCATCGTTGTGGGTGCATGCCGATGCCTTTAAAGAAAGCGTGCTGAAGTTACCGGGCGTACAGGCCGGTACGATGGCCGATGCATTGCCGGTGTCCACTGTCCTCAGTACCAGTATCTTCTCCAAAGATGCGGCTGCCAGTGCGGGGAAGGTAACGGGATTGTTTGAATACAAGGTGGATGCTGATTATGTAAATACCCTGGGTATGCAGATTGCCAAAGGCCGGAACTTTTCGCCGGACATGCCGTCCGACAGCGCTGCGCTGCTGATCAATGAAACGGCGGCTAAGCTGCTCGGCTACTCCGACCTGGATAACCGTTTCCTCTACGCCAACTATGAAGGAAACAGACCACTGCGGATAATCGGTATCGTAAAAGATTTCAACAGCGGTTCTCTCCGTACCAAAATACCGCCTATTGTGATGCGCCTGGCCAGACGTAGTGATATGATGGCTTTCCGTATTCATACCGACAACATCCCTGCGCTGATGGATAAAATAGAACGGCAATTCCATAGTGTGGCGGGTATGGAAGGACAACCCTTCCTGTATACCTTCCTGGACGATGATTTCAGCCGCCTGTATGCTGCCGACCAGCGTACGGGTAAGATATTCATTTCCTTTACCTGCTTTGCTATCCTGATTTCCTGCCTGGGATTATTTGGCCTGGTAACCTACGCCGCTGAACAGCGCACCAAAGAGATCAGTATCCGTAAAGTAATGGGCGCCAGTGTATCCGGTATCGTTACCTTGCTATCCCGTGATTTTCTGAAGCTGGTGGTCATCGCTATCGTAGTGGCGTCGCCGTTGGCCTGGTGGATCATGGACCGCTGGCTGCAGGATTTTGCCTACCGTATCAATATCGCCTGGTGGATGTTTGCCGCCACCGCTTCACTGGCTATTCTCATTACCATTGTGACGGTTTGCCTGCAGGCCATAAAGGCTGCAAGGGCTAATCCGGTAGTGGCGTTGCGTTGATACTTTTCGTATCTTAAGGGTATGATGTATCATTTATCACGGTGCATCGGTTGTTGGCTGTTGTTGTGGCTAACAACCGGCTTAAATGCCCAACCCGTTACCCCTGCGGATTACCACCTGAACGCCTACACGTTACACGACGCAGCGTTGGGGGATGTCCGTTATTACGTTTCCTCAGAAGGTCTGCAAACTAAAAAACCATTGCTGGTATTATTGGACGGTTCAGGGCATTGGCCATTGGCATTACTGGTGAAGGAACCCCGCCGGCTGGAGGTCATGAATACGTTTGACCGGGATATGATGGCGCTGGCCGATCGCTTTCATCTGGTACTGATCAGCAAACCCGGCGTTCCCTTTTGCGATACCATACAAGTGAACAAGGATACGGTTACGATGGATGATGTGGACAGGCTATTGCCTATGCCTTATATCTACCGGCATAAAAACGGCCTGCAATGGCGGGCGCAGGCGGCTTCAAAAGTGATTGATGCGGTTTGTGCCCGGTTTCCGGTCGACCAGTCCCGGGTAGTGGTATATGGCTATTCAGAAGGGGCACAGGTAGCGCCCAAAGTAGCCCAGCTCAATAAGAAAGTGACCCACTGCGCCAGTATCTTCGGCAGCGGCCTGAATCAACTGTACGACTTTATCCACGACGCCCGCCTGGAAGCGGTAAAAGGGCATATTTCCTATGCCGCTGCCCAGCAACGGATCGATTCCCTGCTGCGCCTGTTTGAAGACATCTATCAGCATCCCCAGGATACACGGCAGGAGTGGGAGAATAATACGTATCAGCGTTGGGCCGGTTATGGAGCAGAACCACCCCTGCAGCAGTTCTCCCAGCTTAATATCCCCCTGTTCGTAGTGGCTGGTATGCATGATGCCAATTCCCCCGTTTATAGCCTCGACTACCTGCCGCTGGAATTCCTGCGCCTCGGAAAGAAAAACCTTACCTACAAAGTATACCCCGTCAATCACTTCTTTCAAAACACCGCTAACCCCCGGGATACGGCCAATTATAAGTCCCGGATGATCTCAAACCTCCTGCAGTGGCTAAAAATGCCCTGATGGACAACCACTTTTTTATCCAGCCATAAAAAAAAATATCTGCAAAGAAACATAAGTAAGCGAATATTCACTTATTTTTGAGTCCTCAAACGTTTGTAGAAAAAATCATGCGGACCCGTAACACGGAAAAAATAGAACTCGTCAAACAAATGACGATGCAGATGATAGTGGCCAATGGTATCGAAAACCTGTCGGTCAACAGTCTGGCGAAAGCCTGTGGTATATCAGTGGCTACTTTGTACATTTACTTCAAAGACAAAGACGACCTTATTACCCAGGTGGCCATTGAAGAAGGTACCCGGTTGAGCAATGCTATTTTAAAAGACTTTGATCCGGACCAGTCTTTTGAAACCGGTTTATGGCAGCAATGGCAGTGCCGGTCCCACTACCTGATGGCTAATCCGTTGTCTTTGTCTTTCATGGAAAGAATACAAATGTCCAGTTATGGCGGAAAGGTACGCAGTGTTATCGGTGATCTGTTTCACAGCGTCATGACCCGGTTTGTGGAAGGCGCGATAAAAAGGGGGGAACTTATCCCGCTTTCGGTGGAGGCCTGGTGGTCGGTGGCGTTTGCCCCTTTGTACAGCCTGATACGATTTAATCGGGAAGGCCGCAGCGTCAGTATGAAATCATTTGTACTAACGGATGAGATACTCCGGCAAACATTTGAGATCGTTGTAAAAGCTTTAAAACCTTAATCTCTCAGTCCTTATTTTAACATGCAAAAAGATACCACTAAGGTGCCCTTTACAGGGTATCAAAAAATCGTCGTGCTCATATTGGCACTCACCCAGTTTACGGTGATACTCGATTTCATGGTGATGTCGCCTTTAGGTGACCTGCTCATGAAATCCATGAACCTGCACCCTGCACAATTTGGGGTGGCTGTTTCTGCGTATGCCTTCAGTGCCGGTGCTTCCGGACTGTTAACTGCCGGCTTCGCCGATCGTTTCGATCGTAAAAAACTGCTCACTTTTTTTTACAGCGGTTTCATTCTCGGTACTATTTTCTGCGGCCTTGCACATACATATCCATTACTGGTGATGGCCCGTATCTTTACCGGTCTTTTTGGTGGCGTGATCGCTTCTATTTCTATGGCTATCGTCACCGACCTGTTTGATATTCATCACCGCGGCCGCGTAATGGGTTTCCTGATGATGGGCTTTGGCGCCAGCCAGGTACTGGGAGTGCCTATCAGTCTTTTCTTTGCGAACCGCTGGGGATGGTGGATGCCATTCCTGCTGGTAGCCGGCTTTGCCATGCTGGTAATGATATTGATACAGGTAAAATTGAAACCTGTTAACAAACACCTGCAAATGCAAAAGGATAGATCGCCGTTCGCTCACCTGCTGAAAACCTTTATTAACAAGGAATACAGAATGGGATATACCTGTACGGCATTAGTATCTATCGGTGGCTTCCTGATGATGCCTTTCGGTAGCGCCTTTGCTGTCAATAACCTGGGCCTCACCAATGAACAACTGCCCTTGCTGTTTATGGTGTCCGGTATTACGGCGCTGATTATCTTGCCCTTCGTAGGTAAACTGGCAGACCGCATCGATAAAGCCAGACTGTTTGCGATGGGCAGCCTGTGGATGATCACCATTGCGCTCATCTATACGAGACTGAGCATCACACCACTCTGGGTTGTGGTTGCCTGGAACGTACTGCTGATGATAGGTATCCTCGGCCGCTCTATTCCGGCCAACGCGCTCGTCAGCGCGGTGCCGCAAATGGAAGACAGAGGCGCCTTTATGAGCATCAATTCTTCCTTGCAACAAATTGCAGGTGGTGTTGCAGCAATGGTTGCAGGGTTGATTGTCGTGCAGAAAGATAAATACAGCCCGCTGGAACATTATGACATGGTAGGATACCTGATGACCGGACTCACCATGATCAGCGTCTGGATGATATTCCGGGTAAGTGAAATGATTAAGGCCAGAATGCAGATGCAGAAGGCTTAAGCACGAAATCAATTAGCTGAATAGAAAAGGTGTATCCATCGGGTACACCTTTTTTGTTTTATTTTTTTTAGATAGATGATCATCCAGGTTGACCATGTTCTCTCCGCATAATTATTAATAATCTGGTAACATGTTTCATTATTAAATCCTGTTTCCGCTTTCTAGTTTTACAGCACAAACCTGCTTATCAATGATGAAAATCACTGCGGTCAGTTCGCACTCGCATAGTGGACCTTTATGTGCATCAACCTTCCGGCAATCGCAAATAATTATAGTTTTTAAAACATCTTTATCAACTGAAAAGCCATACGGATGTAGGATTCCACGAACAATCACTGAAACGCACGTCATTTGAATTTTTCTTTCATGAGGCATACACATGCCGCTATTCAATCATCATTTTTACCAATAGCTAAATTTAAAGTGCTCGTTTATGAACAAATTTTATTTCAGTAGCCAACTGCTGAATTTTTACGTAAAGGTTTTCTTTGCTTTTACGTGCATGGCCATCTGCATCGGCCTCCTGTCACACGATGCACACGCCCAGGCAAAATTCAGCATTCAGGGTAAAATCACCGACGAAAAAAAACAACCGCTTCCCGGTGTAAGCGTGTCTGAAGCAGGTACCAAAACAGGTATTGTAACGGACGTTGACGGTCTGTACAAACTGGAGGTAAGTAGTCCCAATGCTACGCTGCACATCGCGTTCCTGGGATACGACAGCAAAGATGTCGCCGTCGGCGGACAACACACATTGCATGTATCTCTCTCTCCCCAGCTGCGCCAACTCAACGATGTAGTCATCACCGGTTATGGTAAAACCAGCAAAAAAAATGTGGTGGGCGCTATCTCCTCGGTGAGCGCAGGAGAGTTTACCCAGGGCGTTATCAGCAGCCCTTCTATGCTGCTGCAGGGTAAAGTACCCGGCCTGACTGTCACTAAAAGCGGGAATCCTAACCAAAATCCAACGGTGATACTGAGAGGCCCCTCTACCTTACGTTCCGGCGCGCAGGAACCGTTTTATGTAATTGACGGCGTACCCGGCGCTCCGATAGACCTGGTTGCCCCGGATGATATCGCGACCATCGACGTACTGAAGGATGGTGCATCTACCGCTATATACGGCGCCAGGGCGGCCAACGGGGTGATCATGATTACCACCCGCCGCCCTAAAACAGATCAGCTTCGTATAGCCTACAACGCGTATGTAGGCGTGGAAACAGTAGCCAAACGCCTGGAAGTACTGACCGGCGACGAACTCCGGAAATACCTGTCCGACAACGGACAGGTACTGGCCCCGGCTAACAACGATACGATTCCCGGTACACAACAACTGGTCAATACCGACTGGCAAAAAGAAGTACAACGCACCGGCGTATCACAGAACCACAACTTGTCTGTGATGGGTGGCTCCAAAGCCACCAACTACGGCTTCAGCGTCAATTACCTCAACAATCCCGGTATCATCAAAGGCTCTTCGCTCGACCGTTTAAGTATACGCGCCAACGTAGGGCAACGAGCGTTTAATGATCGCCTCCGCCTGGATTTCTCCGTATTCAATACATCCACCACACAAAACAATGTGCCGGATGCGGTATTGTATAACATGCTGAACTACCTGCCAACGGTATCGGTTACACGCCCCGATGGCAGTTTCACGGAAGACTATGCCGGCAACATCAGGGGCAGTAACAACCCCGTGGCACTGATCGTCAACAATAAAGACCAAACCAAATCTTCCCGCTTCCTGGCTACCGGCCTGGCGGAAGTGAAGATCCTGCCCGGTCTTACCTATACGGCCAGCCTCACCACCCAACGCGAACAATTCAACCGCAACGTATACTATAACAGCCTTTCCGTACTGGCTAAAGGTAACGGCGGTAAAGCCAACCGTATATCGTGGACGAATACACGCAATATCATCGAGTCGTATTTTAACTACGATAAAACGGTCGGAAAACACAACTTTAAAGTGCTGGCAGGGTACTCCTGGCAGGAAGACCGCAGCGGCGACGGCTTCGGCGTCACTACCCAGGGCTTCGGCAGCGATGCGCTTTCCTGGAACAACCTGGCACTCAGCAATCCGCCTGCAGGAACCATCGTGTTCGATAACAGCGCACAAACCACGCTCACCACGCTGCGTCTCATTTCTTACTACGGCAGGATCAACTATCAATACGCGGATAAATACTATGTACAGGCTTCCCTGCGTAATGACGGCTCTTCTGCTTTCGGTAAAAACAACCGCTGGGGCTACTTCCCGGCTGCCTCACTGGGCTGGCGCTTAAGCCAGGAAAACTTCCTGAAAACGGTACGTGCCCTGGACGACCTGAAACTCCGCGTCAGCTACGGTATCTCCGGTAACTCGCTCGGATTCGATCCGCTCACGGCTCAACTGCAATACAGCACCGTTGGCCGCTACTATGATAACGGTCAGCTGATCAACGCCATCGCCCCGGTTCAAAACGCCAACCCCGACCTGAAATGGGAACGTACCGCTATGTTCAATGCAGGCGTAGACTTTACCCTGCTGAAAGGCAGACTGAGTGGCGCTATCGACTACTACGATAAACAAACTTCCGACCTCATCTGGAACTACCCGGTAGCTACTACCCAATACATCGCCACCACCTTGCTGGCCAACGTAGGAAAAGTGAGCAACAAAGGGATAGAAGTCGTGTTGAACGCGGATGTTATCAGGGGTAAGAACTTTACCTGGAAAACAACGGTCAACGCTTCCCACAATACCAATAAAATCAGCTCTCTGGCCAATAGCCAGTTCACCCTCAAGGATATTCCCACGGCTATCCTCGGTGGTAAAGGCCAATCCGGCAACTGGAGCCAGAAAGTACTGGAAGGTCAGCCCATCGGTACTTTCACCCTGTTCCATTACCTCGGCAAGGATAAAGACGGTATCTCCACTTACCAAAAGGCGGATGGCACTGTCACCACATCGCCCAGCACTGCCGATCTGATGGTGGCCGGCTCCGCACAGCCTAAAATCAGCTACGGATGGAGCAATACCTTCCTGTACAAAGGGTTCGACCTGACTATTTTCATCCGCGGCGTATCCGGCAATAAAATCCTGAACGCTACGCTGGCAGCAGTCAACACGCCCACCGACGCTAAAATGACCAACATCGCGAAGTTCACCATGGGAGAGTCCTACAACGATAAAAACTCTTTCCTCATCTCCGACCGCTTCCTGGAAAATGGCTCCTACCTGCGTATGGATAACCTCACCCTGGGGTACACCATCAAAACGAAGAGCCAGTACATCAGTGCGATTCGTGTATACGGTAACGTGAACAACGTGTTCACTATTACCAATTACCGCGGTATTGATCCGGAAATCGACCTGGGCGGCCTTACTCCGGGTATCGACGTACGTAACTACTATCCGAAAACACGGTCATTCATCTTCGGTGTGAATGCTACATTTTAATTATGAACGTTAAGCTACTGATGAATATGAAACTGCATAAATTTCTGAATATAGCCCTGGCAGCGGCGGTGGCCCTGTCCGGATGCCGTAAACTGGATGTGGACGTGGAATCCCGTTATACGCCCGGTAACTTTCCCACCAACAGCGCTTCCTATGCGGCCGCTGTCGGCGCGGTATATGCCCAGCTGGCCAACTCCAAATCCGGCGATGCTACCTATTTTATGAATGGTACCGGCTTCAGCTACGCCGTAGATTACTGGATGCTGCAGGAACTGAGTACCGATGAGGCTATCATCCCGGCCCGTGACGGTAACTACGACGACGGTGGTAAATACCGTTTCCTGCACCTGCATACCTGGACGGGTAACCTGCCTTTTGTGATCAGCTCCTGGCAATGGGGTTTTGGTGGTATCAATATTGCCAACAATGCGCTAAACCTTGCTAAAGGACTGCCGGAAGGCACTACCCGGAATACGGCCGTGGCTGAACTGAAAGCTATGCGCTCCCTGTTCTACTTTTTTATGATGGACTCCTTCGGCAATATTCCCATCGTAGATGCGTACCCGGTAGCTTCGCTGCCGGAAACCAAACCGCGTAAGGAAGTTTTTGCTTTCATCGAAAGCTCGCTGAAATCGGCATTGCCGGATCTTCCTACGAAAGTAGACGGCTCTACCTACGGCCGCGCCACTAAATGGATGGCCTTCTCGCTGTTGGAAAAAATGTATCTCAACGCGGAATACTATACGGGCACCCCCCGTTATGCGGACGCGGTAGCCATGGCAGATAGTATACTCATCAACGGGCCTTACTCCATGGATGCGGATTACACCTCCATCTTCAAACCGGATAACGGTCCGCAAATAAAGGAAACCATCTTCGCTATTCCTTACGATGCTAACCTGATTCCTGGCTGCCACTTCACCCGTTTCTGCCTGCATCCTTTGCTGAAAGCGAAGTTTGACCTGCCGGAGGCTTTCGGTCCCAGTGTGGCGCTCAGCACCATCGCCGATTTCTACGCTTTCTTCAACCTGCCCAATGATGTACGTAATGGTACCTGGCTGGCAGGCAAGCAAACCAATAAAGATGGCACACCAAATATGTTTCGCACCAGTACCAAAACATTGGATGCTTCCTATCAGGGACCTGACACGCCTATCGACTGGTGGGTGACCATCACACCGGAAATGAAACTCAAACCCGGCGGTGAAGGCAAACTGGATGTGGGTAACGACTTGCTCGGCCAGCTCAAAGGAGCCCGCTCCATCAAATTTTATCCCGATAAAAACCTCAACACGTCTACCCGTTTCCAGAACACCGATATGCCGGTATTCCGTCTCTCTGATGTGCTGATGATGAAAGCGGAGGCCATCCTCCGGGGGGCTGCACCTACCACGGTTAAAGGGGAACTGCAAACCGCCGATGTACTGGTGACTAAAATCCGCACCCGTGCTGGCACTACCCCTGCTGCCGGCATTACCCTCGATGACCTGCTGGTAGAACGTGCACGCGAATTTGCCTGGGAAGGATGGAGAAGAAATGACCTGATCCGCTTCGGTAAATTCGAAGGCCAATGGGGCTTCAAACAAAAAGATAATGATCTGTTCCGCCGTATATTCCCGATCCCGGAAATAGAACTGGCACTGAATCCTAAACTGATCCGCAACCCGGGTTACTAACAGGTAAAATGTAAAAAGCAGCGCGTGTCTCTTTGTAAAGGAGACACGCGCTGCTTTTTACCAATAAACCAATTTTCTTTTCCTGACTGCAATAATTTTATGGACAACAATTAATTTTTTATATCTTGATCAGCTATTTCCACGATATCAAACAAGCCGTTTATAATGATCAAACTTCCAGTAGCGCTGGCCTGTTCGCTGACAGCGCTTATCACAGTGAACCCGATTGCAGGACATGCACAAACCACACCCCCTGAACTAAACATCACACGATTTTCAGGTCCTTCTGTCACACCCAGCCCTGCTTGTCTGGCTGTAGCGCCCACCGGTGAGGTATTTGTGGGCGTTGATAGGGAAGGCTCCTTAGGAAGAGCGCCTGGTAAAGGCAGCATCCTTAAACTGATAGACCAGGACAACGACGGTAAGATGGATCGTCATACTAAGTTCGCCGAGGTAGACAATCCCCGGGGTATCATCGTAATGGGCAACCAGGTCTTTGTATTGCATACTACCTTTTCTAAAGAAACAGGTAAAGCCACCGGCATGGCCCTGGTGGTTTTTGAAGACAAAGACGGGGACGGCAAAGCCGATGGGCCGCCTCAGCCACTGATAGAGCATCTCAGCAACAGCAAATACATCCAGGAAAGAGGTACCGATCACGCTACCAACGGTATCCGGATGGGTATCGATGGCTGGATATATATTGCCGTAGGCGATTTTGGCTTTCATGATGCCACCGACCGCTCCGGTAAAAAATTGACGATGCTGGGTGGAGGAATTGTGAGGGTACGCCCTGATGGCACTGAAATGGAAGTGTTCACACATGGTACACGCAACGTATACGATGTGGCCATCGATCCCTATATGAACGTCTTCACCCGGGAAAATACCAATGATGGCGGCGGATGGAACGTTCGTTTCTCTCATCATATCCAATCGGGGGAATACGGTTACCCGGTATTGTTCCAGCATTTCACGGATGAAATAATACCGGCGCTGGCCGATCTCGGCGGCGGTTCCGGTACGGGTGCGCTGTATATGTCCGAACCTGGCTGGCCGGCGAAATATACGGATGTTCCCATGATGGCGGACTGGGGTAGGAGTATGCTGTATATTCACCGCGTAACGCCCGATGGCCCGACGTTCACACAAAAAGAAGAAGACTTTATTCCCTTACCCCAGATTACTGACCTCGATGTGGACGGCTCCGGCAGGCTATACCTCTCCGCATGGGATGGCGCCGGTTATTCCGGTAGCGATACCATCGGGTTTGTAGTGCGGGCAGTACCCAATAACTGGACCTACAAAGCTTTCCCCGACCTAAACAAAGCCTCGGTAAGTGAACTGGTAGATTTACTGAAATCCCCCGGTGCGGTGGCCCGCTTAAATGCTTCGCAGATGCTGTTGCAGCGGGGCGGTCAGGAAGGAACAGCCGCGGCGCTGAAAATCGCATCTGATGCGCAGTTACCGTTATATGCCCGCGTAGCTGGTCTCTACACCTATGCGCAGGCTGCCGGAAAAGACGGTATTGCCGCATTGGTAGAACTGACGAAAGACGCTGCCATGCGGGAGCACGCACTGAGAGCCCTGGCAGATCGCAAAGGCATCATAGCCGCCGTTCCGGAACAACCTTTCCTCGACGGACTGAAAGACCCTTCCCCCCGCGTGCAGGCGGCTGCCATAGTAGGCTTGGGCCGTTTAGGCCGCACCGATGCTGCTACCGCTTTATTACAGACAAAAGTACCCGCTTCTTTTACAGCGCCGGTGAAAGACGTGGAAGGACCTCATGCCACGCCTAATGCCGCTATTGTATTGCCACATCTGGCGGTGCGTGCGTTACTGGAGCTGCATGCTGTAGATGCTGTGGTGGCCGCGCTCAACGGTTCCCATGCGCCGCTCGCCTTATGGGCCATGCGTTATATGCACGAGGAAAAGGTGGTGAATGGCCTGATAGGGGCTTATCAGCGTTCAAAAGATCAGAAACTGAAAAAGCAAATCCTGACTACCTTAGCACGCCTGTATAAAAAAGAAGCGGACTACGACGCTTCCTGGTGGTGGGGAACCCGGCCGGATTCACACGGTCCGTATTACAAAGCGGTACTGTGGGCAGGCTCTCCGCAGATCGAAAAATTCCTGAAGAAGGAAGCGCTGAAAGTCCCGGCCCGTATGGATAATTTCAGGGAGCTGGATGCACGTCACAGAATGGGTATCGCTGCTTTTGCACCGATCAAAAAAGAAGAGCCTGTGGCGGCGAAAGAACCCAAAGTCGACCTGGAAAAAATAAAAAGCAAAAAAGGACAGGTAGGTAAAACCTCTATTGAAGACGTACTGCTGGCGGTAAAACAAATCAAAGGCGATCCTGCCAAAGGAAAAATTTTGTTCGCCAACCAGGGATGTAATGCCTGTCATAGCCTTACCAGGGCCGAAAAGATGAAAGGCCCCTTTATGGGTCAAATCGGTTCCATCATGAACCGCGAACGGATCGCTGAATCCATCCTTAAACCCAATGCCTCTATTTCCCAGGGATTTGCGACGGTGACCATCACCGCAAAAGGAAATAAGACCTACATGGGATTTGTGACGGAAGAAACGGCCGCTAAAGTGGTGCTGAGAGATATTACAGGATCGGTATATACGGTTAATACAGCGGATATCCTCTCCCGTAAGGAAATGAAAACGTCTATGATGCCGGAAGGTCTTGCGAATGCACTGTCTTTTGAGGAGTTTGCGTCGCTGGTGAGTTTCCTGGAGAAACAAAAGAAATAACAATCATCATCAATCTAAAAAACAGCGGCCGTCTCAACAAGAGACGGCCGCTGTTTTTTTAAATATTCTTCGCCTTACCCAACCCGATATGATATTTATCCGGTGTGCCGGAAATCCTGATATGCATAAAACGGCCCTTTTTCCCCTTATCCACGCTTTCAATAGCATCTACCTGGTCAGCCTCCACTTCTTCGCGTTTACGGCCAAAAAGGGACTGGAAACCGACCTGCGTAACCATCCGCATGGGGATACGGAGCTGGTAACTCATCTGGAGGTCCAGTGACTGCTTCCCCGATACTTCTATATACCCCAGGGAAGAATTAATATTCATATTGGGAATTTCCAGGGTACCGTTTTTAAACGTGAGTTTATTGCGCAACGTGTCAAAACGCACCATACGGAGGTTTTTATCCTTGAAATAGGACGACATGGCCTGCATGGGACCAAAGTCTATCAGCACGCCGTCGTTTATTTCGATATCCATCTGGGCGGCGGTTTCGCTCAGCACCGGCGTCAGGTCGGGGTGTAACCGCACATGGCTTTTGATATGCCCGCTTAGTTTTCCTTTCAGGTTCTTATTGAGTACCATGTCTTGTCCGAAGTTGTCGAACTTCAGCAGCATTTTGGTCATGTCTACGCTATCGAGCCGGATACCGCTGCGGAAATAGAGCTTCGCGGGATCGGAGGCGTTGAGTATGCCCCGCATACCGATATGTCCACCTGCCATCCGCACGGAAATGGTATCTACCTTGATGCGCTGGTCTTTCTGCATATGCACGTTGGCCAGCACTTCCTTCATCCACAGGCGGTGGTAGCGTATCTTGCCAATATTGACCTGCGCGTCGAAATTGCTGAAAGGTATTTTGAAGATGTTGAAACCGGCGGCATGCAGACTGTCGTTCTGCCTAACGGTGGTAGGTTGTGTGGGAGCGGTTTGCGCGGTATGATCGGTAAAGTCGTAGTTCATCAGCTCATCCACATTCAGGAATTTGGAATGAAAGCTGAAGAAGTTATTCCGCTCCTTACCCTGGCGATCGGGCCCGGCGTATAGTTTCACGTTCATGTCGAAGTCACTGCTGCCGATTTTGCCGGTGAGCGTGTCTACCACCAGGTATTTGTTGGCGCCATACCGTATTCTCCCTTTAATATTCTCCAGTTGAATAGGATGTTGTTTCAGGGTGCCGGAGATGTTGGCAATATGCGCGTCTACACGTTTGAACACGGTGTCGTAACGCAGGTTCAGTTTGGCGCGTAACCAGAGGTTGCTGGCCTGTTCGTACCAATAGCCCTGGGGGATGAATTTACGCCCGCGGGGACCAATCAGATCGTTGACGGCTATACGGTCTGACTTCAGATCAAACGCCAGTTCTGTCCGGCCTTTTTTGATTTTGGTAAACCAAAGCGGATAATTATTGAGCCGGCCTTTAAAGGCAAAGCCGCTGCTGTCGATATGCCCGGTGAAATTACGTACCAGCAGGCTGGTATCATTGATGGTGATGTCTGCACCGAAATCATGCAGGGCATGCGGATATTCTTTGAAAGCGGCGCCCAGGTTGGTCAGTTTGAAAGTGCCTTTCGGCAGTGGGGCAGGATGCAGCAGTTCCTGCACGGATGTTTCAAAAGCCAGCCCGATGTTAAAACCGGAAATTACTTCCTGGCGTAGCACTTTGTGGGTGGAGTCTGCCAGCAGCAGTTCCCCGGGATGGATAGCGTTACTCGAGGCCCGGAAGGTAACGGCAATAGGCTTTTTCTGCTGGTGGAAAATAGCCGGGAGGTCGCTGATGGAACCTGCTGCCTTTATATCGGAATGGCCTATACGAAAAGCTACGGAGTCCAGCAGCAGGCCACCATTGCGGATTTGAGCATGCAGGTTCATTTTACGAACCGGCAGGGGATAGTTGGGAATACGGAATTCCAGGTTACTCACGGTCAACTCGCTCTGTACGCCCTCTTTCAGTTTGGCCAGCTGTTGTTCCGGCAGATGGATGTCTACCAGCTCCTTGAAGTCCATTTTCAGGGCAATTTGCCCCTGTAGCTGCTGCAGGTCTTTGATACCCAGGAACTCGCCTACGAACTTCAGGTCCAGTTCGGAGTACACCTGCATCACGACATGCGGATCGGTGAAATCCTTCATAATAAAATTACCTTTGAAAACGCCCTGTCCTGGTTTGGCGTTGATGCCGAGCAGATGCAGTTCTGCTGTTTTTAGCGTATGGGCGTCACCGTTGGTAAAGTATCCTTTGAAGCCCAGGGAGTCGACTTTCCGGTCAATGTTTTTATTCTGGAACCACACGTTTTCGCAACCGAAATTAACGCGGATGGCAGGCATTTCATTTTTGGAGATTTTCCCTTTTACGGTGCCATCGAAAAAGATGCGGCCATCGCGGCGGTATTTCTCCAGCATGGCGGCGATGTCGTTGGGTACGAGGGCGAAAAGCAGGTTCAGGTCGGGCCTGTCTCCCCTGACTTGCAGGTCCAGGTCTGTTTCTTTACCCAGCACAGCGCTGCCGGCGAGTGCGAGACTGGCATTCTCCAGCCGGATGGTGCTGGGAGAGAGGGACAGTTTCTTTTGGCCAAGGTCATAGTCTCCTTTCAGCACCATGGCCACTTTCCGGTTGCGGAATAAGGTGCTGTCGGTTGGACTGGTGAAATCGAACGACAGTTTGCTATCCAGGTCCAGCGCCATATGATCGCCTTCCATTTTAAAGGATGTCCTGATTTTATCAATATGGGACACGATTTTCCAGCCGGAAGCAGCGTCCAGGTAGGTAACGTCAATATTTTTCAGGATTACCTTTTTCAGGTCGAGGGTCAGCGCTTCTACGCTGTCGGCCACGGCGGCGGAGCTGGTATCCGTCTTGAAGGCATGCGCCTTGATCAGGTCTACATCGCCATTGGCGGCACGTGCAATATGTACGTTCCCGTTAGCTACCACGATAATGCGTACCTGGTAGCGGCCCCGGAGTATATCCGGCAGGCTGAAGCCGGCATATAGCTTCTCCACCTCGTACAACGGTTTACTGTCCATGCGTTTGTTGGCATAAAAACGAACGTTGTGCAAAGCGATAGATACATAGGGAAAATTGCTGAAAGGGGAGATGCTGCTGTTGCCCAGTACCAGTTCCCCGGCAAACTGTTTGTTCAGCTCATCAACTGCCATTTGGGTCAGACGCTGTTGCTGGCTGTATAAAACGCCGCCTGCAATGCCGGTCAGCAGCAGTAAAGCTGCCAGCGATATCAGCGCCACACGGATGATTTTTTTTCCTGCTTTCATGTTCAAGGCCATTCTAATGCGTAAAAATATCGAAAAATGGTGGCAGTGGGTACCCATGCATGTTGGGGATGTGTTAAAGTTTTGCCGGATAAATACAATGGCTTTATTATTTTTAGCTGCTATGAAAACGAACGGTATGAAAAAAAAGTGTGCTGCGCTGCTGGCAGCCACCACGCTGGCGCTGACTGTACACGCCCAGGACAAAAAACTGCCGGGCCACGCCGGCAACCCGGTTTTCCCCGGATGGTACGCTGATCCCGAAGGGGTGGTGTTCGGAAAAAAATACTGGATCTTTCCCACTTTTTCCGCTAAATATGAGCAACAGGTCTTTTTTGATGCTTTTGCTTCTGATGACCTGGTCCACTGGAAAAAATACCCGCATGTCCTGGACACGGCGGCTATCAAATGGGCCAGGAGAGCCATGTGGGCGCCGGCGGTGATCCAAAAAGGGAAACAATATTTCTTTTTCTTCGGCGCCAACGATATTCAGCATAACGGCGAACCCGGCGGTATAGGCGTCGCCGTAGCCAACAATCCGGAAGGGCCTTACCGCGACTATCTCCGCAAACCGCTGGTTGACAGTATTGTTCATGGTGCCCAACCGATTGACCAGTACGTGTTCCAGGATACGGACGGCGCTTATTACCTGATCTATGGCGGCTGGGGACATTGTAATATCGCCCGCCTGAAGGACGATTTTACCGGGTTCATACCTTTTGAGGATGGTACTACCTTCCGGGAAATTACGCCGGAAAAATATACGGAAGGACCCACCATGTTTGTCAGAAACGGGAAGTACTACTTTATGTGGTCGGAAGGTGGCTGGGGTGGACCAGACTACAGCGTGGCCTATGCCATCGCCGACAATCCGGCAGGGCCTTTTAAACGCATCGGTAAAATTCTGCAGCAAGACCCGGCTATCGCTACCGGTGCCGGACATCATTCAGTGATACACAACCCCCGCGCCGATCAGTGGTTTATTGTGTATCATCGCCGCCCGCTGGGACTTAAAGAGGCCAATTCCAGGGAGACCTGCATAGACCGGATGGAATTCAATGCAGACGGTACAATCCGTCCGGTGGTGATGACGAAGGAAGGCGTGTCTCCACTCAAACTTTAAGCGCGGTCGTTGGCGATCATCTTACCGGAAGAAGGAAAAATAGTGCCCGGGGTATTACTTTTTTTGCGATGCTGTACAAACACAATGGTAGCGGCAACGCCGGTCAGTCCGGCGATACACACCGTGGCGCGTGAACCGATCCATTGTGCCAGCAAGCCTGTCAGCAAACTGCCAATGGGGATCATACCCTGGTAGGCCATGATGTAATAACTGATGGCCCTGGCCCGCATCACAGGAATGGCGTGAGTCTGGATATAGGTGTTGATAGCGGATGTCTGTGCCATCATGCCCACACCGGACAACATCATAAAGAACAATGCCAGTGGCAGCCAGCCGGCATAGGCGAGGAGTATCAAACTTAATCCAAACACCAGGCTGGAAGTGATCATAATCTTCACCAGGTCTTTACCGGCTTTTAACTGCGCCATATAAATGGCGGAAAGAATAGAACCTACGCCGGCTGCGCTTTCAAACCAACTGAAGGTGCGGGCGCTGCCGTTGAAAATATCTTTGGCGAAGATCGGCATCAGGGTATTGAAAGGCATCACCAGTAAACTGCTGGCAGTCAGCATCAGCAGCAGGGAAGACAGGTCCCTGTCATGGGAAATATAGTCCCAGCCTTCTCTTAATTCTACCCAGATACTGCGCTTTGACTTTACCATCACAGGCAGTTCCATCTTCATCATAAATAAAGAAATCAGCACAGGCACATAACTCAGGAAATTGCCGATAAAACAAATGTCTTCCCCGAAGGTGCTTAATACAATGCCTGCCAGCGCTGGGCCGGCAATACGGGCGAAATTAGCCATGGTGGAGTTCAGCGCAATGGCATTGGGTAGATCATCTTTCTGCTCTACCATCTCCACCATCAGCGACTGCCGGCAGGTAACATCAAAAGCGTTGATCACGCCCTGTACGAGCGACAGGAAAATGATACCAGGGATATGATAATACCGTAGCAGGATCATAAGCGCCAGTGCGCCTGCCTGTACCATGGAAATCACCTGCGTGATGATCATCAGATGGTAACGGTTATGACGGTCAATATAACTGCCTGCGTAAGGCGATAATACCAGGGAAGGAATGAGGCTTACAAAACTGACAACACCCAGCAGCAGGGCGGAATTGGTTAACCGGTACACCAGCCAGCAAACGGCTGTCTTTTGCATCCAGGTGCCTATCAGCGAAACAGATTGTCCATAAAAAAAGAGCCGGAAATTCCGGGATTTTAGTGAGCGAAATACATCCATTCAAAATTTATTTATGAAAGCGGGAATGCAGGCATTCCTTTTAATAATCGATGGTGCAAATTTCGGTCAGAATGATATATTTGTAAAATAGATTGTTTTAATCATATTCATTAGTAAAAACGATTAATCGATGGAGCTTCGTCAACTGGCCTATTTTGTGAAAGCCGCGGAAACAGCGCATTTTACGGAAGCTGCGGCGTCTATGTATGTCACTCAATCTACCTTATCGCAGCAAATCAAGGCCCTGGAAACAGAATTAGGCATGCCGTTATTTGACCGTGTGGGTAAACACGTACAACTCACGGAAGCCGGCAGCGTGTTCCTCCTGCATGCCCGCCAGATTCTATTGGATGTAGAGAAAGGAAAACAGGCGATCGAAGATTTACAAAACCTGCTCACCGGCGATCTGCGCATTGGCGCCACTTACGCGTTTACTTCCCTGCTGCTGCCGGTATTAAAGTCCTTTCCCGGAAAATACCCGGGCATCCGCATCTTCGTGGATTATGGTAATACGGAGGAACTGGAAAGGAAACTACGTTCCTCCCAGCTGGACTTTATCCTGGCCTTTCACCAGCTGCAACCGGGAAAGGAGTTTGAACACCAGGAACTGTTTACGTCCAAAATAGTGATGGCGGTCTCCAAAAAGCATCCCATGGCGCAATTGAAGGAAATCAACCTGAAAAACCTGGATGGGATGGAACTGATCCTGGCCTCTAAAGGGTTCAGCTCCCGCGATTTTCTCAGTGAGGTACTGGAGAAACATAAGGTATATCCGGCGGTAAGGGTGGAGCTCAACGATGTACACGCGCTGCTGTCGATGCTGGAAGGCGGACATTGGGTAACACTGCTGAATGAGCGGGCGCTCAATGGCTGGAAAAACCTGGTAGCGGTGCCCATCGCCGGGAAAGCCCTGCTACGCAAGGCTTTTATACTCTGGCAGAAAGGCACCTACCGCAAAAAGGCTGCAGACCTCTTTGTAAAGGAACTGCTGAAAGGATTGGAAAAGTAGGGTTCCTTACTGGGCATCCATGACCTGTAAGGCGCCGTATTTAAAGTATTTATCGAAAGTGCTGAGGAAAACAGGCAGACTGTTGAAGCCTAATCGCTCCATGATGATGGTGACCGGCGTATTGCGGGTGCTCAGCATCTCAAAGGCTACGGCCATTTTTTCCTGCAATACCAGCTCCGGTATAGTCAGGTGAAATTCCTGTTCAAACGGACGGCGTAACAACGCTTCTTCTACCCCAAATTTCTGTTGCAACATTTTATAGGTCAGCGGTTCATCCAGATGCTCCAGGATATAGCGGAATATCTCGTACAGCTGTTGCCTTTTGGCGTCGTTCATCATAATGGGCGCCGGTGCTATCAGCCGCCGGGTATAGTTGCCATAGAAATCGGCTGCATTGCGGCGGAAAAAACTGTAGGCACTGTTACCGATATGTTTGGCGCGCAGGATACGGTCGCGTATCAGGCGGCTCACGGGATTGAGCAGGAACGGCGCTTTATGCAGCGGCCCGGTGACGTTGGAAATAGGAATAGCCGCCAGTGCGCTGAGCAGCGGAAATTCCCTGGACAGCTCCTTGAGGGCATATGGCTCGATGTTGATATGAAAACTCATTGGTTGTTGCGTGCCAGGAAGGGAGGGTTCATCGGAAGCCATCACGTTAAAGAGGCTGACTTCTTTCTCCAGCTGCTCCCGGTTGTTGATGGCGCCTCTCAGGCTCTCAATGTCGTCGTAGGCGTGCAGGGTAATTACCTGGTACTGGGCGCAGGGCCGTACTTCCACGCCGGGGCGCATCTGAATACTGTGTACCCAGATGGAAAATTCACCGGCTCTGATGTTCTGGTCCAGGATACTGCCGTCTTTGTCCTCGTGGTAGTAAAACCGCGCATACGGAATCAGCTGGCCCTGGAAGGCAGCGGGAATATCCTGGTGCGGTGTAAAGGTAGTGTCATCCCTTTCGATGTAGAGGATTTTGGTGGTAGATTTCATGGAAGATGGTTTTTGATGAGTGCCTATTGATATAGTTGCATGCTGTCGCTGGCCGGATGTGGGCCTGGCAATAGTATGCCGGCGGAAAGTGGCTCTCCGTCGGGACTCACAATGAATGGTTTATGGATGGCTCCGGAAGGATCAATCACGCCATGCTGGCCGTAACGGCGCATGGTAATGCTTTTCAGTCCGGCGAGGGTTACGCTGGTGAAATAAAATTGTTTTTTACGCCAGGCGTCTGCTTGCTGTTCATCAAAATGTTGTACATCAAGGGTATGGGTACTGTCGTTGTAAACGGCCTGCTGACCGGGACGCAGTACCACCTGCCGGGTACCGGCAGTAATACGGATAGAGCCTTCGGTAAGGGATATACGAATATGATGAGGATCGTAGGTGTTGACATGAAAACTGGTACCCAATACCTGCACCGTACTATTGGGCAGCTTCAGGATAAAAGGTTTATTAGGATTGGCGGCGATCCGGAAATAGGCTTCGCCGGTGAGCAGCGTTTCCCGGGTGGACTGCCTGAACTCAAAGGGGAACTGCAGCGTGGTACTGGCGTTGAGCCATATTTCGGAGCCGTCTGCCAGGGTTATTTTGTAGTGACTGTCCTGGGGAACTGCCAGGGTGTTCTGCCCCGATGGCAGGTGGATGGCGGTTTGAAGGGATAGTACGCCGGCTTGCAAAGGCAATTGTTGCCCGCCGATATCAACGGTACCCGGACTGCCAGGCAACTGGTGAACAGATCCGTCTGCCAGCGTAAGCGTAGCCCCGGGGAAAGCTGCTATGGGTGCAGGTTCGGCCGCCAGATGAACGCCGCCCTGAAACAGGTAGTACCAGCTAACACAAAATACCGCCAGGAACATACTGGCTGCAATACCCCATTTTATCAATGGGGGACCTGCCTGCGAATCGGCGATACTGTAGGTATTACGCCAATGTGCAGGCTGTCGTAACTGCTGACCACTTTCGATAAGCTCCCACATTTCCCGGGCCTCCGGAATTTCTTCCATATAGGCGTCCAGTAATGCTTCATCAGCTGCCGATATAATACCGGCTTTCTTTTCTGTCATCAACTGAAATAGGAACGTCAGATTTTTCATCAATCATAATAACAGAAATATTATCTGGACGGGGTATCTCAGAAGCGGATTTTTTCCAATAATTGACGAAGTGTTTTCAGGGCGGCCGCCACATGTTTTTTGACGGTTTCTTCGCTGATGTCCAGTACAGCGGCAATTTCCTTACGGGTCTTATGTTCCTGGTACGCCAAACGGAATACCTGGGATTGTTTAAGGGGCAACAGGTTGATGGCTTCTTCCAGCTGGCCATGTAACTCAATTTTCTCCAGCCGGGTGTCGGGAGGTACATGGGGCGAATGCTCCAACCACGACATCCGCTTTCTCCGCGTCTCGTCTTTAGAGATCTTGTTTAAACACCGGTTCTTAATGCTGACAAAAAGGAAATTCTTCAGCGTAGACACGGTGTTCAGCTCCAGCCGCTTATACAAGGCATGCTGCCAGAAATCAATAAAGAATTCCTGTACCAGTTCCTGCGCTTCGTCTTCGTCCTGCAGGATGGTCATTGCCGTAATTAACAGCCATTGGCGGTAGAGGTGGTAGAAATGGTCAAATGCTTCCACATTGCCCGTTTTCAGTGCCGCCAGTAATGCTATGTCATTATCGGGGGCATTCATACGTTGTATGTGGTTGAGCTGTCAGGGAGGGGTAAAAGCCCTTTAAACAGCTGCGCTTCGCTGGTTTTCGTCATACAGTGTAAAGATTGATCGGGTGTCTGCTCCTGCCAGGTATAAATTTTCAGGTATATTCGATACGTAACTACTCCACGGATTTTTCTGAAGATAAGGAATTTGTTAATTAATTGTTAATCGAAATAGGCGCGTATAAAATGGTAACCATCAGTTAACAAACCGTCAATAGCGTTGATAATCTGCTGGATAGAAAGTTTTTTGAGACGGAATTACCCCCGGGAAAGGGGGTAAAAAAATAATCATACAGGTAGAAAAAATCCCTGCCCTTTTTAAAGACAGGGACCGGCTAAAATTATCTTTTCTTAGGCTTGCGTTTTTTCGGCTTACCGTATTTCAGCATCATCTTTTCTTTGTGACTGACCTTCTGATTGGTCTTCATGTTTTTGGCCAGCTTCTGGTGGAAAGCCGGACCGGCATCTTCCCGTTTGGGTGCCTTCACCAGCGTGTTACGCATAAACACCTTCGGCTTCTCATCTTCTGTCAGCACATCAGAAATCACCAGGTCCTCCGGTAACGTTCTTTCCGGTATGTTATAGTTCATCAGTCCTTCGATAGCGGTCAGCGCTTCGGTCTCCTGGTCCTTCGTCAGCAGAATGGCAATGCCTTTTTTATCAGCACGGCCGGTTCTTCCGATACGGTGGATATAGTTCTCCGGCACTTCAGGCGTATCAAAGTTGATCACATGGCTTACTTCCGCTATATCCAAACCACGGGCGATGATGTCTGTAGCAATCAGAAAGCGGTAGTTGCCAGCCTGGAACTGGTTAACGGTATTAAAACGATGGTTTTGTTCTTTGTTGGAGTGGATAATACCAACCTTCCCGGGAAACTTGGGTTCCAGTTGTTCATACAGGTCGTCGGCCAGTTTTTTGGTGCCCGCAAAAATGAGGGTTTTTACCATGCTTTCATCCCGGGTAATCAGCAGTTCCAGCAGGTTTACCTTGGTATTGAAGTTAGGCACGCGGTACAGTACCTGGTCGATGTTTTCAAGTGGCGTGCCTGCGGGTGCGGCTTCTATCATCGCCGGGTTATCAAAATGCCGCTGTATCAACGCTTCTACTTCTTCGGTGATGGTGGCGGAGAACATCAGGTTCTGCCGGCGTGGTGGCAGCAGGTCCATGATGTTGGTCAGCTGCGTCCGGAAGCCCAGGTTCAGCATTTCATCCACCTCATCGATGATGAGTTTCTTAATTGATTTTACTTTGAGTGCTCCGCTGAGGATAACATCGTATAGGCGTCCGGGTGTGGCTACGAGCACGTCTACCTTTTCCTGTACGGCTGCCATCTGCGGGTTCATATTCACGCCGCCATAAATGCCCAGCACTTCCACACTCATATAGGTGGTCAGTTTTTTAACGGCTTCTACTACCTGCACCACCAGCTCGCGGGTAGGTACCATAATCAGTACCTGCGGATATTTTTCTTTGGTAAACTTAAACTGCCGGAGAACAGGCAGCAGGTACGCAAAGGTCTTACCCGTACCGGTTTGCGCGATACCGCAAACATCCTGTCCGGACATGATCACAGAAAAGGCCCGTTGCTGTATGGTAGTGGGTTTGGTAAAGCCCAGTTCATCCAGTGCATTGCGTAATGGTGTATTCAGATTTAAATCCCCAAATGTCATGTTTCTACAAAATATGAACGGCGAAGGTAAACAATATTTTTGGCCCGCAGCTGTAAAGGCCCATTCCGCATGATTCCTGCCGGCTTTTCCTTACATTTAAGGGAGTAAAAAAATCAATGGTATGAAGGATATACATATACAGGCAATAAGAGTACACGCCTATGGCGGTTCGGATCAGCTACGCCTGGAAGAGGTGCCTGTACCGGTGCCGGGACCAGGGGAGGTGTTGATTAATATCGTGGCCAGCGGGGTCAATCCCATCGATTGGAAAGTCAGGGAAGGACTGATGCAAAAGCCATTGCCCTATATCCCGGGAGTGGAAGCATCCGGCGTAGTAGTGGCCCTCGGTGAAGGGGTGACGGATAAAAAGGTGGGACAAGCCGTATACGGCGCGGTAGATGGTTCCTATACCGCCTGTGCGGTAGCGCCCGGCGAAAGATTGTTTCCCAAACCGCTGCACCTGTCTTTTGAGGAGGCGGCTGCGGCAGGTGGCGCTAAAACTGCCTGGGGTGCGCTATTCGATGTCGGTCAACTCACAAAAGGTCAACGGATATTAATCCATGCCGGCGCCGGTGGGGTAGGGCACCTGGCGGTTCAACTGGCCTATCATGCCGGCGCTTATGTAATCGCCACCAGCGCTGCTGAAAATGCCGGCTTCGTTAAATCCCTGGGCGCTTCCGAAGTAATCGATTATAAAACCGCTCCCTTCGAAACACAAATAGCGCCGGTAGATGTGGTGCTGGATACGGTGGGCGGCGATACGCTTGAGCGCTCCTATCAACTGGTGAAACCAGGCGGCATATTGTTATGCCTGGTGAAAGAACCATCCCCGGAGAAAGCCGCTGCTGCCGGCATCCGCGCGGTATGGGCCGGAACGAAAACCCTGCGCGCTATGCAGGAGGTACACAAACTGCTGGATAAAGATCTGATCAGGCCTTATGTGCGGAAAGTGTTTGCGCCGTTGTCCAGCGCTGCCGCAGCCCAGGATTATAGCCAGCTGGGCGGCCCCGGCAAAGGGAAGATTGTGTTGAAGATAGAAGAATAATATGCCTGCACGAAAAACCCCGGGCTTCAGCCCTGGGTTCTGGGTTTCCGGGAACGTCCCCTACCTCGTTACGGAGTGGTACACCTGATATCCTATTCCTGCATGACCGGCATTTCCGCTACTTCTGCTGATCCGAATATCGTTTTGCGATGCTGTGTTCCCCACGCAAACAACGCATCAATCACCGGATTCAGCGTAGCGGCATACGGTGTAAGGGTATATTCCACCGTTACCGGCTGACTGTCAAATACACTGCGTTTTACCAGCTTATGCGCTTCCAGGTCTTTCAGTTCCTTGGACAACACTTTGGACGTAATTTTGGGAATATTCCTTTCGATATCCCGGAAACGTTTATGGCCACGGGAAATAGCAATGATAATCGGCAACTTCCATTTGCCATTGATCACATCCAGCGCGTCGCGCACCGGCATAATCACACCCAGGCAGTCTTTATGATCACCTTTCTCCATGCATTTCTCTTTTACTGTCAGCTCCATCGGCTGATCCGTTAAAATACCTGTTACCATATAATTTGATTATTTAGTTATTTTGTTATTTATAAATAATTAAATAACAAGACAATATAAATGTTTTCGGTTACTTTTAGTATAGCACTATCCTTTTGGTAACTGCTAACTTTTAGAAAGCAAATATATTAACTTTGCAGGAGTTTCTAACATAAAAGATGAATAAGATGAAAGTAGAAATATGGTCAGACATCATGTGTCCGTTTTGTTATATCGGCAAACGTAAATTTGAAGCTGCCCTGGAAAAATTCCCGGAAAAAGATAAGATAGAAGTAGAGTGGAAGAGCTTTCAGCTCAACCCCGATCTGGCACCTGTGCCGGGCACGGATGTATACGATTACCTGGCACAGCATAAAGGCATTTCCCGTGAACAGTCTGTACAGATGCATCAGCAGGTAACACAGACTGCTAGCCAGGTAGGCCTTACCTATAACTTCGACAAAGCAGTGATCGCTAACTCCTTTGATGCACACCGGTTGATACAACTGGCCAAAGCACATAAACTGGGTGATGCGGCGGAAGAAAAATTATTCATTGCCTATTTCACGGAAGGAAAAGATGTGGCCAATCATGATGTGCTGGTAGAAATCGGAACAGCCATAGGCCTGGACCGTACACTGGTGACAAACATGCTGGCATCCGACGATTTTGCCGGCGCAGTAAACCTCGATATCCGCGAAGCGGAGCAATTAGGCGCCCGCGGCGTGCCTTTCTTTGTATTGGACCGCAAATACGGCGTATCCGGCGCGCAGCCGTCAGAGGCCTTTACACAGGCGCTGACACAGGCATATGGTGAATGGCATAAAACACAGCCGCTGACCACGATCGAATCTACCGGCGGACCTTCCTGCGCTATCGACGGGACTTGTGATTAAGATCAAACGGGAGATGACATTATCTTGTTAGCTTTGTTATTCAAACTATCTTTTTTATGTCGCTCCTTAAAAGGATCAACCCTTTCTCCAAAGAAAATGACAACACCGGCTTCGGTACCAATCCCAATGGTTACGGAGGCCGGTTTATCAACCGCGACGGCACGTTTAATATCCAACGGGTAGGCCGTCCGTTCTGGCACCGTTTTAATGTCTACCACACCTTGCTAAGCCTGCCGGCCTGGAAGTTCACCTGCGTTATCCTGCTGTTTTATGTGTCCATTAATCTGCTGTACACTGGTATCTATTGGTGGATAGGCGTTGGAGAGTTCCAGGGTATTATCGGGCAAACTACCTGGGCACGGTTTAAGGAGATTTTTTTCTTTAGTACGGAAACCTTTACGACAGTAGGTTATGGCCGGGTAAATCCTATCGGCGACGGCGCCAATGCGGTGGCGGCTATTGAAGCGATGTCGGGCTTCCTCTCTTTTGCGGTGGCTACAGGCCTTATGTATGGCCGCTTTTCCAAACCCCGTGCTCACCTGGTGTTTAGCGACAATGCACTCATCGCGCCGTATAAGGGTATGACCGGCCTGATGTTCCGCTTTGCCTCCTACAAAGACAATCACACCCTCACCAACGTGGATGTGACCGTCACCATGGGATTGCAGGTGGTGGAAGACGGTACGCCCATCTACCGGTTCTACACCCTGCCGCTGGAAAGAGGTAAAATTGAAAGCCTGGCCATGAACTGGACCGTGGTGCATCCGATCGATGAAAACAGCCCGCTGCTGGGCTTTACCGCGGAAGATATGCAGAACGCCGACGTGGAAATATACGTGCTGGTGAAAGGATTTAATGATGTATATGCCAATACCGTGCTGCAACGCACGTCTTACACCTACCAGGAAATACAGTTCAACCGTAAGTTCATCCCCATGTACCGCGAAAGCGAAAACGGCAGGACCACCATACTGGAACTGCACATGATCAATAAATCAAAAGAAACGGACGGATTATAAATCCAGCACATAGTACAGCACATCTTCTGTACTGCCATCAGGCCAGTTGGACGGCTCCCGGTGACTATATGTAAATCCATAACGTTGAATGGCAGCTTTGGAAACCAGATTGTTTTCGCGATGGCCCACCTGCAGTTGCTTCAATTGCATTTTTTTTGCCCAGGCTATTCTTGCCTGGTAAAGCATCGCGGAGAGGCCTCGCCCTCTGTATTCCTTTCTGATATAGGATTGTCCGAGATAGCCCACCTGGCCATCCAACAACCGGACGCCGGTGATGCCGATGATCGTGTCATTTTCAAACAAGCCAAAAACGGCGCCGGGGTGCGTCAAACGTTCCAGCCAGGTTGCATCCGGCAGCGCTGCTTCTTCTGCGTGAGGGCGCCGGAACATGGAAGATTCCAGCCGTAGGGCTTCCAAACGCATCGATTTATAAAGCGGAAGTTCGTTTTCCTGAAGCTGGCGAATATGATACATAGGATACTTTTAGTATCAAATTTACCATAAATAAAAAAGAGAGAAGACCGGTCGTTGGTCTTCTCTCTTTTATGTAGATAGATGAACTGCTTAACGCAGTTCTTTTTTTGTTGAAATCAGGAGCAATCCGATATACGTAAATGCACCGTTGATGATCAACAGCTCCAGTCCGATCTGGAATTGTTTGAACAGTACGGCCTGGTTGCTGTCTACCACGTAGCAAAGCAGGGGGGCAATCACACAAACAACCGGTACCAGCCGGTCGTTGACAACCCGTTTGCTCAGGATACCGAAGGCAAAGAGCCCCAGCAGCGGTCCGTAAGTATAGGTCGCCACTTTCAGGATCACGCCAATCATACTCGGGTTGTTCACCCACTCAAATACCATCACGAACAGCAGGAAGATAAACGCCATCAGCAGGTGAATGCGCTGACGCACTTTTTTCTTTTTGACTTCGTCCCAGTCGGAACGACGCTGCAGGTCCAGGATGTCGATACAGATAGAAGAGGTGAGGGCGGTCATAGCGCCGTCGGCACTGGGGAACAGGGCCGAGATCAGCGCAATGATAAAGATCACGGAGATGACCGGTGGCATATGACGCAGGGCCAGTTCAGGGAACAGGGCATCGCCGGTGGCGCTAACCTGCTGTTGGGCGCCGTAGAGGTTCAACAGGCCGCCGAGGAACAGGAATAATCCTATCACGACCAGCATGATGAATGCCAGGGAGACCATGTTTTTCTTGGAATCGCGCAGGGTTTTAACAGAGATGTTTTTCTGCATCATTTCCTGGTCAAGGCCGGTCATGGTAATGGTAATAAATGCCCCGGCCAGTATCTGCTTGACAAAAAACAGTTTGCTGTTGGGATCAAATTCAAAGATCCGGGTAAGTCCTTTCTCCTGCATGGCGGCAATACTCTGGCCCATATTCATATCCATGGCATGCAGGATATAAAACACGCAAATGATCAAACCGGCCAGCATACAGGTAGTTTGCAGGGTGTCGGTATATACGATGGTTTTTACCCCGCCTTCATAGGTATACACCAGGATCATAAAGAGAATGATCAGGGTGGTTAACCAGAAAGGCACGCCGAAGCTGGACAGGATCGCGTCCTGCAGGATACGTACCACCAGGTACAAACGGGCGGTGGCGCCGAGTGTACGGGACAGGATAAAAAACGAAGCGCCTGTTTTATAGGAGGCTGCCCCGAAACGGCTGTTCAGGTAATTGTAAATAGAAGTCAGTTGCAACCGGTAATACAACGGTATCAATACATACGCAATGGTGATGTACCCGATAAAATACCCCAGGGTAATCTGGAAATAGGTAAAGGCGTCTTTGCCCACTGCTCCGGGAACGCTCACAAAAGTAACTCCGCTCAAAGAGGTGCCTATCATCCCGAAGGCTACCAGCATCCAGTTACTGTTGCGGTTCCCGATAAAAAAGGAGTCGTTGTTGGAGCCACGGCCAGTGTACCAGGCGACGATCAATAAGATAACAAAGTAGGCAACGACAAATGAAAATAATAATCCTGGTGACATATATGTGTTTTAATCAAGCCCGCACCTCCAATTTAAAGTGCTAAATCACAAATATAACATCTTACACTATTGAGTGTATACACACCGCAGGGGTGTTTTTTACACTCATACTCCGAAAATAACTATTTGCTTTAGTCAAATAAAATATTTGACATTGTCAAGTATTTTTGTAAATTTGACTGAAATACAGATACCTATGTCGTCGAATGACACGCTGATAGCGGAAATCCGCCATTTTAACCGTTTTTATACCGGGGTAGTAGGCCTGTTGGACCAGCACATCCTCGAAAGCAAATATTCTCTCTCGGAAGTCAGGGTGCTTTACGAGATCGGGGAGCAGGAAAAATGTACCGCCGGCCAGTTGATCACCACCATGAAAATTGATGGGGGATACCTGAGCCGCATCTTAAAGAAATTTGAAACAGCCGGTTTATTGACCCGGCACCAGTCGCCCGCCGACGGCCGTACCTTTTTCCTGCAGCTGACCGCCAAAGGAAAAAAACTGATGACAGGCCTCAACGATAAATCATCTGACCAGATCCGGCAGATACTGGAACCGTTGCCTGAATCACAGCAACAACAAGTGGCAGGTGCCATGAAAACCATCGAAACAGTATTGTCCGGTTCTGCCCCGGCCGTAACTTCGGATATCCATATCCGTTATGACCTGCAACCGGGCGATATCGGATACCTGATTTACCTCCACGGTGAACTGTATGCGAAGGAATGTGGCTATAACTTTGAGTTTGAATCCTATGTATGCAAAACCTTCCAGGATTTCCTGGCTACCTACAACGCCAATAAGGACCGGGTATTTCTGGCTATTGCAGATAATAAGATCGTAGGAGCCGTGGCTATCCTGGGCTCGTCGCGCTACCTGGCGCAACTGCGGTGGTTCATTGTACATCCCGACTACCGGGGGCGCGGACTGGGAAAACGATTATTCAAAGAAGCCATCGCCTTCTGCCGGGAGAAAAATTATGAGAAGGTGTACCTGATGACAACCAGCCTGCAAAACACGGCTATCGATATTTACAAAAAAGCCGGCTTTCGTAAAACTGGCGAAAAGTTCCTGCAGCTATGGGGCCAGCAACAATATGAACAACGTTATGATATGGACCTGAGTCAATGATTTAGGGATTTACGGATTTTTTAATTTTTTGATTTGAATGATGCCTGGTCATCCGCTAAATCACAAAATCAAAAAATCCGTAAATCCCTAAATGTTCAGAGGTATTTCCGCAGCAGCACTATCTGTCCCAGATGATAGGCATCATGTTCGGCAAGGCCCTGCAAATAATAAATCGCTTGTTTATCGGTACCGGGAAAGGTATCGAAAAGTTCAGCCTCCGGAAATTTCCGGATAGAGGCGGCCATCAGGTCAAAAGAATGTTCCAGCCGGTGAATGGTTCCCTGCCAGTTTTCTTCGCCATGATTTTCGGGCATATAAAAATCCGGAAGATCTCCGTCTTTTTCCGGTGGTTCGTTATGCATATACCGGTCTACCCGCTGATGCCAGTAGATAACATGGTTTACAATCTGCCAGATGTTATTGGAGCCGTTCAGGCTTTTAACGGCCTGTTTTGCATCAATACGGGAAAGATGTTCCCTGAAAGTTACGTCCAGCCAGGGTTTACCATTATATAATGCTTCTAAGGAAGAAGCGAGGTGTTCTGTAAGCTGCATAATTCGTAATTTAACTTATTTGTCGGTATTTTTAAAGTAAAACCCAAACGTTATGAACCAAGTGGATCTGGAAACGAACAAGAACGAAGATGCCATGAGACTGGCTATAAGTACGATGAAGCAGCGCCTGGGAACCATTGAACAGGGCGGCGGAAAAAAAAGCCTTGAGAAGGTTCGCCAGCGCGGCAAACTGACAGCCAGGGAACGTATTCAATATCTGATAGACAAAGACACGCCCTTTATTGAAATCGGAGCCTTTGCCGCTTATGAAATGTACCCCGAATATGGTGGTTGCCCCGCCGCCGGTACAGTTGGTGGCATCGGTTATGTAAGCGGCCGCCAGTGTATGATCGTAGCCAACGACATGACGGTAAAAGCCGGCGCCTGGTTTCCCATGACCGGCAAAAAGAACCTGCGCCTGCAGGAAATAGCCATGGAAAATCATCTTCCGGTGATCTACCTGGTAGACAGCGCCGGAGTATTCCTGCCTATGCAGGATGAGATATTCCCCGATAAAGAACACTTTGGCCGCATCTTCCGCAACAATGCCCGCATGAGCGCGATGGGCATCACGCAAATAGCCGCTGTAATGGGCAGCTGCGTGGCGGGTGGCGCTTACCTGCCCATCATGAGCGATGAAGTACTGATGGTAGAAGGCAACGGTTCAATCTTCCTCGCCGGTCCCTACCTGGTGAAAGCGGCTATCGGGGAAGACGTAGATGCGGAAACGTTAGGCGGTGCTGTCACTCATACCGAAATATCCGGTATCGCGGACTATAAATTCAAAACGGATGAGGAATGCCTGGACCAGATTAAAAGGATCGTCAGCAAAATAGGACAGGGACCCTCTGCCGGCTTCGACCGCATTGCGCCTGCACCGCCAGCCCTGCCGGAAGCGGAGCTGAACAGCATACTGCCGGCCGATAGCAGCCGTCCGTATGATATGCTGGAGATCATTCACCGCCTCGTCGATCACTCGGCCTTTGACCAATACAAACAGGACTACGGTAAAAGTATCCTCTGTGGCTACGCCCGCATCGATGGCTGGGCGGTAGGCATTGTAGCTAACCAGCGTAAAATGGTAAAGAGCCGCAAAGGGGAAATGCAGATGGGCGGCGTTATCTATAACGACAGCGCCGACAAGGCGGCCCGGTTTATCATGAACTGCAACCAGAAAAAAATACCGCTGGTATTCCTCCAGGATGTCACCGGTTTTATGGTGGGTAGTCGCAGTGAACACGCGGGTATCATTAAAGACGGCGCTAAACTGGTGAATGCGGTATCTAACTCTGTCGTGCCTAAAATCACTATCATCATCGGTAACTCTTACGGCGCCGGTAACTACGCTATGTGCGGTAAAGCCTATGATCCACGCTTTATCTTCGCCTGGCCTTCGGCTAAAATAGCGGTGATGGGCGGTGAACAGGCGGCGAAAACATTGTTGCAGATACAGGTGGCTTCCCTCAAAGCAAAAGGACAGGAGATCACTCCGGAAGAGGAAACCCGCCTGCTGAAGGAAATCACAGATAAATACAACAGCCAGACAACTCCTTATTATGCTGCTGCCCGCCTCTGGGTAGATGATATCATTGATCCTGCCGATACCCGCAGCCATATTGCGGAAAGTATTAAAGCTGCCAATAACGCGCCGGTAGAACAGGCGTTTAACGTGGGCGTTTTCCAGGTCTGATTATTTATTCATTTGGATATTTGGTTATTTTATTGGTGCCAATATTACGCATGGAACCAATAAAATAACCAAATATCCAAATGAATAAATATCAAAATAGCCAAATGACAAAATAACCAAATGAACACTATCTTTGCGCGCTATGGCAGAATTGCAGATATATACGGATGGCGCCTCCCGCGGTAATCCCGGTCCTGGTGGTTACGGCGTGGTATTGTTATGGGGTAGCGTCCGTAAGGAGTTATCACAAGGGTATCGTAAAACGACTAACAACCGGATGGAGCTGCTGGCGGTGATCACCGCCCTGGAAGCCTTAAAAAAAGATGGACTGGCGGTAACCATTTTTACCGACAGTAAGTATGTGGTAGACAGCATCGAAAAAGGATGGATATGGAGCTGGGTAAAAACCGGGTTTAAAGATAAAAAGAATAAAGACCTGTGGATGCGGTTTATACCGCTCTACCGTAAACATAAAGTGAAAATGCAGTGGGTGAAAGGCCATGCCAGCAACCCGCTCAATAATCGCTGCGATGAACTGGCTACAGCGGCAGCAGACAGCGGCAACTGGTTGATAGACCAGGGCTTTGAAAGCGGAAACTAACCATCGCGAACCAACTGACAGCCCGGATTGTAATATAAACGGAAAAACTTCGTTTATGCTTACCTGGCTATTTGAAACGCTCCAGAAATACCCGGAAATCGCTGTCATGTTAACCCTGCTCATTGGTTTTCTCCTGGGTAAATTACGTATCAGGGGTTTTACACTGGGCACCGTTACCGGGGTGCTGCTGGTGGGTATAGTCATTGGTGGCATCCATATCCAGATCCCCGGCGCTGCGAAATCCGTTTTTTTCCTGCTGTTCCTCTTTTGTACCGGGTATAGTATCGGTCCCCAGTTTTTCCAGGGACTAAAAAAAGATGGTCTCCCCATCGCTGCATTCTCTTTTATTGTATGTTGCAGTAGTCTCTTTTTCTGCTGGGCTATTGCGTCTATACTGCGGTTTGATACCGGCACTTCCGCCGGCCTTATGTCCGGCGCCAACACCTGCTCCGCTATTATCGGCGTGGCATCCAATACCATCAATGAACTCAATATCAGCCTGGCGGACAAGGACCGGCTGATCAACCAGATACCGGTCGCCTATGCGGTGACCTACATCTTTGGAACTGCCGGTACCAGCTGGTTCCTGTCGGTGATTGGTCCCTGGTTTATGTCGGGTAGCCGGGAGAAACTGATAGAAGAGACCCGCAAGCTGGAAGCCACGCTCAAAGATGCGAACGCAGAAGAAGATGGTGATATTAAGACGGCTTACGATCATGTAGCTTTCCGGGCATACCTGGTCAATAATGAGCTGGTAGCGGATGGAGGTAAATCTGTCGGGGAGATAGAAGCGCTTTTCCGTCGTAAAAAAAGAGTATTGTACCTGTTGCGGGTAAGACGTCAGGGTGAGATCATGGCCACGCCGCCCGATTTTGTGATACGTCCCGGCGATATTATTGCCGTAGGCGGACAGCGGTCCGCCGCCATCGCTTCCGGCGATTTGCTGGGCAAAGAGGTAGCGGACGCAGACTTGCTCACCTTTCCGGTGCAGACAGTCAATGTGGTGATCAGCAAAAAAACAGCCTGTAACAAGGCTATTAAACTATTGGTGCGGCAGCCGCAACTGCACGGCATCAGTGTCCGGAAAATTACCCGTGCCGGTATAGAAATGCCGTTACAAGCCAATACCATTGTACAAAAGGGTGATGTAGCCGAACTGGTGGGCATACAGGAAGAACTGGACCTGGCGGTGCCGCTGCTGGGTTTTAAAGAAAGGGTAGGAGTGGAAACGGATATCCCATACCTGGCAGGCGGTATCGTATTGGGTACCCTGGTGGGCGCTATGAGCGTACGCATCGGCAATGTGCCGGTGGAACTGAGTACCAGCGGCGGTGCGCTGATTGCCGGTCTGTTCTTTGGCTGGCTGCGAAGTGTAAATCCCCGTTTCGGGTATATCCCGCCTTCTTCCCAATGGGTATTAACCAAACTCGGTTTGCATGTGTTCATTGCTATTGTGGGACTTACCGCCAGCGATGGTTTTCTTCTGGGCCTCAAACAGGAAGGCCTGACGTTGTTTGTGGCAGGCATGGTTTTAAGCCTGTTGCCCATGGTAGTGGCATTATTTCTCTCTAAGTACGTCTTCAAATTTCATCCGGCCATCGGGCTGGGCGCCTGTGCCGGTGCGCACGATGAGTCGGCCCCTTTACTGGCGGTGCAGGATGCACTTAACAGTAAAGTACCTGCGCTCGGTTATACGGTAGCCTATGCAGTGGCTAATATCACATTAACCACCTCCGGTGTCATCATTGTCCTGTTGATGCACAAAGGCTGATTATCTTCCTCCATATCATATCAATAGCAGATAGCCGTCTCCCTGAAAAACAACAACAGGGGATCATCTTCAAAAAAATATAAGATGATAATCCTCCTCTTCAGAAAAAAAATATTATCATGATAAACACCCTGATAGCTATAAGGGTAGGCTGTTTTAAGTAACCATCGTTTCCAAATCATCAGCGTAATCAGCAATAATCATGACCATCATAGCTCAACTATTTTAACATTTCTTTTGTTGTTTACATGCAAACACCATAGCTTTGCGTCCCATTAGTCTATAGGATTAGTAGAATATCAAAAAAACCATTGCTAAACAAACCAGGAAACCGAATGATGGAACAAACGAGCCAGCTCCTTCAGGGCATCAACCAAAGTTGTTGTTGCTGTAATTAAATATCAAATCGCTATCTGCATAACAGCACTTCCGAAACAACAGGTTACAGCAACATTTACTGATTCCGGAAGTTAACTGTCACAGTACAAACCATACAGGGAGGCTTAGCCGGTGTTATCTGCTTGCAGCAGGTAGGGGCTTGCTATTGCCTTCATTCGTTCTCTAAACCAATCAACATAGAACTTATGTTACAACGATTGCTGATTATTTTACTGTTGCTGGGCCCACTGGCAGCATTTGCGCAGGTACGTACCGTTACAGGTACCGTGCTCTCGGCTAAAGACAAAGAGCCGTTGCCCGGCGCCACCATCGTTATCAAAGGAACGACGAAAGGGGTGTTAACCGGTCCTGACGGCACTTTCCGGCTGGAAGTAACCGATCCTGCCGCCACTACACTGGTCATCAGTTACGTAGGCATGACACCGCAGGAAGTACCTGTCAGTACTGCTCCCATAACCATCTCCCTGCAATCATCCGGGAAAGACATCGATGAAGTAGTGGTGATCGCCTATGGTACGGCTAAAAAGAGCTCCTATACGGGCTCTGTATCGCAGATAAAAGGCGCCGAACTGGAAAACCGCCAGGTATCCAGCATTACCAAAGCCTTACAAGGTCTCGCTCCCGGCGTGCAAAGCGCCTCCCAGAGCGGACAGCCGGGTTCTGACGCTACCATCCGTATTCGCGGGGTAGGCTCTATCAATGCTTCCGCAGACCCATTATATGTAGTAGACGGGGTACCTTATGGTGGTAACCTCAGTGCTATCAATCCTTACGATATTGAATCCATCAGCGTGCTGAAAGACGCGGCCTCTGCTGCATTGTACGGCTCCCGGGGCGCCAACGGTGTCATCATCATCACTACTAAAAAAGGAAAAGCCAAAGGCAGTAATATAGACGTTCGCGTTAGTCAGGGTTTCTCCAAAAGAGCGGTAAAAGATTATGACAGGATGTCTACCGATCAGTACTTCCCTATGTTCTGGCGCGCGTTGTTCAACGAAAACCTGATGAGCTCAGATTCCGTTACAGCCGCCAGGGATGCCAGCCGCGACCTGGTGGACAACCTGGGCATCAATCCCTATGGCAGCGCTTTCCCGCAGCCGGTAGGTACCGACGGTAAACTGGTGGCCGGCGCTAAACCGCTGTGGAACGATGATTGGAACAAAGCAATGCAGCGTACCGGTCACCGTACGGAGGCCAATGTGGCCATCAGCGGCGCAACGGATAAAACCCGCTACTTTATCTCCGGCGGTTATCTCGATGACCAGGGCATTTACCTCGGCTCCGGTTTTAAACGGTATACCGTACGCTCCAATATAGACATTGATGCGCGTAAATGGTTGAAAGTAGGCCTCAACCTCAACGCCACCCATTCCGATCAGCAGGCGCCTCCTTCTGAAGATAGCCGCAGCGACAACTACGTCAATTACGGCCGGCTCATGGGACCTATGTACCCTGTTTATCAGCGCGATCCCAATACCGGCGCTTATCTGCTGGATGCCAAAGGCGGCCGCATCTTCGACTATGGCGATT
Organism: Chitinophaga qingshengii; assembly: GCF_014529935.1. Classification (GTDB taxonomy): domain Bacteria; phylum Bacteroidota; class Bacteroidia; order Chitinophagales; family Chitinophagaceae; genus Chitinophaga; species Chitinophaga qingshengii. Next base: position 142,718 of record NZ_JACVFC010000001.1, on the reverse strand, counting down.
ACCGTCCCGATCCGGCCAACCCCAGGACCAACCTGGTACAAACTTCCGGCATCGATAAACACGATACCATCCGCGACGACGTATCCGCCCGCGTATACGCCGAAGCAACACTTTATAAAGGCCTGAAATTTAAAACCAGCTATAACGCCGATTACTCTACCCGCGTAGGGCACGACTATACAAATCCCACCCTCGGTTTCGATGCCGAAGTAGGCGGTACCGTGGTAAAAGGCAACTACCGTACTTTCAGCTGGACATTCAACAACATCCTGACTTACGAAACTACCTTCGATGAAAAACATCACCTGAATGTGTTGCTCGGTCAGGAAGCCTATAAATACCAGTACACTTATCTGCAAGGCAATAAGTCCGGATTTTCCGTTCCCGGCATTGATGAGCCTTCTGATGCAGCCCTGATCGGCGGCTTCGAAGGATACTCCGATTCCTACCGGCAAAGCAGCTATCTCGGCAGAGCGGAATACGATTATAGTAACAAATATTTCTTCTCCGCTTCCCTTCGCCGTGATGGCTCCTCCCGCTTCGCTCCCGACCGCCGCTGGGGTACTTTCTGGTCTGTAGGCGCCTCCTGGAAAATGACGGAAGAAGCATTCCTGAAAAACAGTTCCTGGCTCAACCTGCTGACGCTGCGCGCCAGCTACGGCGGACAGGGTAACGATAACCTGGGACCTACCCGTTATTACAACTACCTGCCACTGTACTCTGTGAACAGCAACCTGGGCTTGGGTGGTACCTTCCGCGAAAACCTGTACAACAACCTGCTGAAATGGGAAACAAACCTCAACCTGAACCTGGGGGTGGACTGGGCTATGTTCGACAATCGTTTTGGCGGTAGTGCAGAGTTCTTTGTCCGCAAATCACAGGACCTGTTGTATTCCAGGCCTAAACCGCCTTCTATCGGTTACGCTTCTGTAGACGAAAACATCGGCGCCCTGAAAAATACCGGTATAGACATCAACCTGCATGGTACGCCTATACGAACAAAAGATTTCAGCTGGAACATCGATCTGAATATGACCCATTATCGCAACAAAGTGACCAGCCTGCCACAACAGGAAATCATCAGCGGTACCAAAAAATTAATGGTAGGCAAATCCATTTATGATTTCTTTATCCGTCAATGGTCAGGTGTAGATCCCAACACCGGTGCGCCGCTCTGGAAAGTAACGAAACCGGATGGCAGTATCGGTGATACCAGTAACTATGCTGCATCCTCCTTGTATTATTCCGGTTCTTCATTGCCGGACCTGTATGGCGGTTTGACCAACACTTTCACTTACAAAAACTTCTCGCTGTCATTCCTTATCGTGTACAGCCTGGGTGGTAAAGTGCTCGACAACGACTATACGTTCCTGATGGGACTGGGTAGCGCTGCCGGCCGTGCATGGTCAACCGAAGTGCTTAATGCCTGGACGCCAACCAACCGTAATACCGACGTACCACAGGTGAATTCCGTAGCGCCCAGCTGGACGGGCACTTCCACCCGTTTCCTGTACGATGCTACCTACGCCAGGCTAAAGACGCTGAACCTCAGCTACACGCTGCCCAAGACATTGATGGAGCGGGCGCACCTGAACAATATCACGGTGTATGTACAGGGAGAGAACCTGTTTACTTTGTACAATCACAAAGGCATGGACCCTGAACAAACGGTCGGCGGTACTACCTACTATCGTTACCCGGCTGTAAAATCTGTGTCCGCCGGTCTTAATCTGAGCTTCTAAAAACTGTGTCATGAAAAAGAACAGACTATTATTCATCGCTATATTCGCCGCAGCCATTCTTTCGGCCTGCAACAAAAGCTTCCTGGATACGAAGCCTACCAATGCTGTGCCCGATGACCAGGTGTTTAATTCGGTAGACAACGCATCCACTGCGCTGACCGGTATCTGGGCCTATATGTTTGAAACCTACTTCACCTTCGCGGTACCCGGTATCAAATCGCTGGACCTTACCAGCGATGCGATGGGCAGCGATGTGGCCCTCACCACTTCGTATGGTTTCAGGGATTCCTATACGTTTATCGAAATGACGGATAATACCAAAAACAGGGTAAGCGCTTATTGGACTATCCTGTACAAAACCATCGATAACTGCAACAACTTCCTGTCTAAAATAGACCAGGTTCCCGGTGACGATGCCAAACGTAAACTGCTGAAAGGCCAGGCCTCCGCTTTACGGGGCTGGTGCTACCTGACGCTGGCAGAATTTTATTCTTTCGGTGTTACGACCAGTGCTACCGGAAAATCCGTTCCCATTTACACCGATCCGGCTAATCCGGCTACACCCGGCAAGCCCAGATCCAGCGTAACGCAGGTGTATCAGCAGGCTATCAGCGATCTGACAGCGGCGCTGCCTTTACTGGCGGATTACCAGCGCGATGCTACGCAGAAGTTTAAAATCGATGCCAATGTAGCCAATGGGTTACTGGCGCGGGCCTACCTGTACAGCAACCAGCCGGCTAAAGCCATCGATCCGGCTGTGGCAGCCCGTCAGGGGTACTCTTTGATGTCCGGCGACGATTACAACAAAGGTTTTAACGACGTCAACAACCCGGAATGGATCTGGGGCCAGCCACAAACGCCCAACCAGAACGTAGCTGCTTCTACCTTCAACTTCCTGGACGTATCTACACCGGTGGCTTACTACAAAAGCTTCAAGGCTGATCCCTGGTTCCAGGGCTATTTTGACAGCACTGATGTACGTTTCCGTTTGTTCCAGTGGAGTACTACCGGTCCGGGCGCCTTACTCTATAAAAAATTCCGTTTCCGTGATCCCGGCGCCCAGGTGGCCGACGTGGTGCTGATGCGGTCTGCCGAGATGTACCTGATTGAAGCAGAAAGTTATGCCCGTACGGCTAATAACGCCAAAGCGGCAGAGGCCCTGAATGCATTAAGATCCGTCAGAAGTTCCCATCCTTACAATGGTGGCGGTCAGGTACTCGATAGTATCCTGCTGGAAAGAAGAAAGGAATTATGGGGCGAAGGATTTTCCCTGGTAGATATTATTCGTACCGGCGGTACCGTAGTGAGAAAGCCGTTTAAGAATTTCAACGGCGGCGATAGCATTATCAATGTGCGGCAGCCCGACGGTTCTGTGATACCGGTACGCGGGGTAGGGCATCGCACGCTTACACTGCCGGATAAGAGCGCATTCGTGCCTAACAGCCCTTATTATCTATTCGCTATTCCGCTCAGTGAGATACAGAACAATCCGAATCTCAACAACTAGTTTTTACCCTTCATAAATCGAGAGCCTTTGGAATTCTTTCCAAAGGCTTTTTTAATATATCCAGGGAAGAATACGATGGGTATGTTGCATATACTCGTTGTATTCGTTACCGAACTGCGTTGTCAGCATTTTCTCTTCAATATCCATCCGGTAAATAAAAGCCGCCAGCACCGGTATAAACGCCATGACGAGTCCCAGCCAGTTGTTGAGCGACAACCCGAAGCCCAGGAAAGACAGCAATGAACCGGCATAGGCCGGATGCCGCAACACGCTGTAAATACCATCTTTTTTCAGGCGATGGTCTTTGCGGATAGTGACTACCACTGTAAACAACCGGCCCAGCGAGGCGATGGCATAAAAGCGCAGTATCATACCCAGCAGGATCACCGAAAGCCCTATATAGTTCATCAGGCTGCCTTGCTGCAGGATGGGGAATTTCGTCTGGTAAGACAGGTATATCGATACATTGATGCTGATCAGGATCACGATCCAGATATAGGCCAGGCTACCTTTGTCCTGTCGCTTTTTGTCTTCCGGCGCTCCTCCCCGCAGTATACGATGTAATAATATCTCTGAAAGAAACCAAACCATGTAAATAACGGAGGACAGGATGTTCATCGGTGGGGAATATTGAAATGATAAATATACCTAATATATGAAATGTTTTCAACGTCGTCAACATTTTCTTGCAGTAACGCTTCCAACGCATCCATTATCAAGTGTTTAAAATAGCGTATTTTGCAGGTGGATTAAATTAGTGTGCTATGGAAAACCTGCAAGCGATTCTCCAGTCAGATACCCCGGTCCTGATCGACTGTTTTGCCGTTTGGTGCGGCCCCTGTAAAATGATGCCGCCTATTCTGAAAGAGGTGAAAGATAAGTTTGGAGATAAACTCCGGATCATCAAGATTGATATAGATAAAAACCAGCAACTGGCAGCCCAATGGCAGATCAGCAGTGTGCCTACCATGTTGCTGTTTAAAAATGGTAAAATGGCCTGGCGCCAAAGCGGGGTGGTACCTGCACATCAGCTGATACCGGTGTTGGCCCCTATGATTTCATCGTCCCAGGGAACCCATGGCTGAAGCCCCGGGGGGACATGGAGCCCCATATCGTCGATTAATTAACGTATGAATAAAAACTCCTCAAATCCCGCTCCAGCTGGTCGTATATCGGCCTTGTAAACTCAACAAACAACTCCTGTGGTGGGGGCGGTGCTATATCCTGGCCGCCGATCTGCTTTTTGTCTTCTTCGCTGAGTGCGCGGGAATCGCCGCGGTAGGTACCGAATTGATTGAGCCAGGTGTAACTGCCGGGAATGCGGTCGGTACGGAGTACACGGTTGTTGTAAACATCGGTGATCTGATAATCGAGCAGTCCTTTGGATACCACTGTTTTTTTGGTGGTAAAGATGGTCGCTTTTACGATAGTGCGGATATCAATGGTTTTACCGGAGGTGTCTTTGGTGGTGCCGGTAACAATTTCTTTGGAAACCTCGCGCTGGAGGCGGTCAACATAGGTTTGGCCCACTACAAAGTCCATGAAGCGCAGAGAGATGTACTGGTCCGGTTGCAGGTTTTCTGCCCGGGCAAAACGTTCGTCGTGAAATTCAACAAAGCGGTTGACGTTGCGTTGTTCCAGGGTACGTACCAGGTAGTCCCGGAACTGGTCGGCGCTAAACTGGAAGTAGGGAGAGCGTACATCGATTTCGCTCACTACTACATGGATAATGCCGGCCTGGAAGGCTTCTTCCTTCCGTTCTTTGGCATCGCGGAAGTTGGGGAGGAGTTTAAGGGCGGCAGCAAATTCGTCATATGCTTTGCGGGCGCTGGCCTTGTCGCCTCGTTGCATGAGGGCGTTCCCTTCATCGTAACGGGTTTGGGCGGCGTTTTCCAGGGCGCCGGTAATGGCATCGCGGTAGTCTTTCGGCGTTACTACGCCCAGGGCGGCAGGAGAGCTGTGAATAGCGTCGTATAGCCGTTGCATGGCCCTGTATTCATTCCGTACGGCCTCCCATTTGTGCAGGTTGTTGGAGCGGAGGAGGGCATTTACCCGGTCTTCGTGCAACTGTTGGGCGTGACGGTAGGCTTCGGGTAGCAGTTGCAGGGCGGTAACTTCCTGGGGTTTGCTTTGCAGCTTTTTCACGAAAGCGGTCACTGCATCATCGTACTTGCCTTTCTGGTAGAGTTTTTCGCCGGAACGGCAACTCCACAATACCAGGCAGCATAACAGGCATAGTACGCCCCATATTCTGGTGGAGCGGATAGGTAAACTAATCGTATTCAAGGGATGGAGTTTAAGCAGTAACGGTTGCTTGCGCCTTGGTTATTTGATCTGGCGGCGTAATTCCCTGTCAGACTCCCGTTGTTTGATGGATTCCCGTTTGTCGTACAGTTTTTTACCCTTGCCTACACCTATTTCCATTTTGGCAAGACTTTTTTCGGTGATGAATATACGAAGGGGAACGATGGTATAACCACGCTCCTTGATTTTGTTTTCGATTTTTTTCAACTCCCGTTTGGTCAACAACAATTTTCTTTCGCGCAGGGGATCATGATTGGCGCTGGTGCCGTGTGAGTATTCGGCGATGTGCAGGCTTTTAACAAACAGTTCTCCTTTTGAAAAATAGCAAAAAGAGTCATTAAAACTGACCCTGCTGGCTCTGATAGACTTAATCTCGGTTCCTGTCAATACCATTCCCGCAATAAATTTCTCTTCTATTGCGTACTCAAAATATGCTGATCTGTTCTTTAATTCGGCCATGGGGTGAAAAATTTGGGATTTTCGGATTTTTTGATTTTGTGATGTAAAACAGAGCTGATGGTCTCCCAAAATTCCAAAATCAAAAAATCCGAAAATCCCAAAATGATTATCTAGTTTTTGAAGAGACTGAGCAAATTAGCCAGTTTTATTTTTAATTCTTTCCGGTCCATGATGAAATCCAGGAAGCCGTGTTCCAGCAGGAACTCAGCGCTTTGGAAGCCAGGAGGGAGGTCCTTTTTAATCGTTTCCTTGATGATCCTCGGGCCGGCAAAGCCGATCAGGGCGCCCGGTTCAGCAATGTTTACGTCTCCCAGCATAGCGAAGGAAGCGGTTACACCACCGGTAGTGGGATCTGTCATCATGGAAATAAAGGGCAGCCGGGCATTGGCGAGCTGGGTCAGTTTGGCGGAAGTTTTAGCCATCTGCATCAGGGAGAAGGCACTTTCCATCATACGGGCGCCGCCGGATTTGGAAATGATCATCAACGGCATTTTGTGCACAATGCAATAGTCGATGGAGCGGGCGATTTTTTCACCTACTACAGAACCCATTGAGCCACCGATGAAGTTGAAGTCCATACAGGCCACTACCAGGTTTAATCCGTTTGTCTTGCCAACGCCAACAGTCATGGCGTCTTTCAGACCGGATTTTTTCTGAGCATCCTTCAGCCTTTCGGAGTAAGGTTTCAGGTCTTTAAAGCCCAGGAAATCGGTAGGGTAAATATTGGAAAACAGTTCCTCGAACTGGTTGTCGTCAAAAATGATTTCGAAATACTCCTTGGAGTTGATACGGTTGTGATAGTTACATTTGTCACACACGTAGTAGTGCTCCTTCAGATCCTTAACAGTGGTGGTTTTTTTACAGTTAGGACACTTGTGCCACAACCCGTCCGGTGCTTCTTTCTTCTCACTGGTGGAGGTGGAGATGCCTTGTTTAATTCGCTTAAACCAGCTTGACATATTTTACTATTAGATTAGAAAATAGTGGTGCAAGATACGAATTAATGCATAAAACCAAACAACTGTGGTTTGTTATCCCCCGGAAATGTGAGGAATTGTCCTATTTTAACTCCTAAAAATGAAGCGGAAACAAAAGCGATTATTTTAATATAAGTCGCTTTGTTTCCGCTTCAGGCGGTTATAAATAAAATAGCGGTATTAGTTTCTGTTGATGCAGTTCAGGTCACGGAACGCTTCTTCCAGGCGTTTTACAAAGGTTTCTTCACCTTTGCGCAGCCATACGCGCGGATCGTAGTATTTTTTGTTCGGTTTGTCCGCACCTTCAGGGTTGCCCAGCTGAGCCTGCAGGTATTCTTTTTTACCTTCGTAGAAGTCGTGTACGCCTTCCCAGAATGCCCATTGCATATCGGTATCAATATTCATTTTGATAACGCCGTAACCCAGGGCTTCGCTGATCTGATGTTTCGGAGAACCGCTGCCGCCATGGAATACATAGTATACCGGTTTAGCAGGGGTACCGAATTTCTGCTGGATAAATTCCTGGCTGTTCTGCAGGATGATCGGACGCAGCTCTACGTTACCCGGGCTGTATACGCCATGTACGTTACCAAAGGCAGCAGCCACGGTGAAACGGGGACCTACCTTGGACAGCACTTCATACGCGTAAGCCACGTCTTCAGGCTGAGTATAGAGCTTGGAGTTGTCTACGCCGGAGTTGTCCACACCGTCTTCTTCACCGCCGGTTACACCCAGCTCGATTTCGATGGACATACCCAGTTTGTTCATCCGCTCAAAGTATTTATGGGAGATCTCGATGTTTTCCTGGATAGGCTCTTCGGAAAGGTCCAGCATGTGAGAGCTGTACAGCGGTTGACCGGTTTGTTTGAAGAACGTTTCACCTGCGTCCAGCAGACCGTCGATCCAGGGCAGCCATTTTTTAGCGGCGTGGTCAGTATGGAGTACAACCGGAACACCATAGTATTTAGCTACTTCATGCACATGCTTCGCACCGGAGATACCGCCGGCAATGTTTGCCTGCAGTTTGTCATTCGGCATGCCTTTACCAGCAAAAAACTGGGCGCCACCATTGGAAAACTGTATAATGACCGGTGAATTTACTTTGGCAGCTGTTTCCAGAACCGCGTTCACTGAGTTGGTTCCTACTACGTTCACGGCAGGCATAGCAAATCCGTTGTCTTTGGCATCGTTATACAGCGCATCCAGCTCTTCGCCGAATAATACGCCAGCTCTGTATTTTCCCATACTTTAAAATGTATTTGTTTTTTTAGGAAAGCAAATATACACAGTAAAAAATAAGATTTATAGCGAAATGTATTTTTCTCTCCGCTGAAAAATACAGGCGGAAAAACGTATTTTAACCACTTATTCGTTACTGTTATGCGTAAACTCCTTTGCTCCGTACTTTTATTGATCCCCTTTATAAACCTGTCTGCCAGCCCGTTTGATCGGAATGCAAACGATTCCATAAATTACTTCCGCTCTTTCGATGGCACCCGTATTCATTATTCGGTGAAAGGCAACGGTCAACCCGTTATCCTCGTGCACGGTTTTATCACCAATGGTGATTCCTGGCCCACCACACCGCTGTACGATTCGCTGCTGCGGCACAACTTCCGCATTATCATACTGGATCTGCGCGGCAACGGCACTTCAGACCATCCGCACGATAGTCTCGCCTACACCGGGGACGCGGAAGCACGGGACGTCATGGCGCTCGCCCGGCACCTGCAACTGCCCGCCTATCAGGTGGTAGGGTACTCCAGAGGCTCTATTATCACCGCCCGCCTGCTGGTGCTGGACTCCTCGGTTACCTGTGCTGTACTCGGTGGCATCGGTACCGGCTTCACTAACCCGGAATGGCCACGCCGGCTCAAATTCTACGACGCCCTCTCCGGTAAAGATGTCCCGGAACTAACCGCCATGGTTAAAAACGTACAGGCGAAAGGGTTAGACCAAAGGGCGCTCGCCCTCATGCAATGGGGACAGCCGTTTACGTCTCCGGCTGAATTGTCAAAAGTAGAACAACCGGTACTGGTGATCGGGGGAGATAAGGATGAAGACAATGATACCGGCGGATCACTCGCCGCTATGATGCCACGGGGCATGCATGGCACCGTGGCCGGCGATCACGGCAGCGTGGTGCGCTCACCGTACTTCGCCGGATGGGTACTGGATTTCCTGTTGAAACACTAAATGAATTACGAATTACGAATTTGAAACCTATTTGCCCCATTCGTAATTCGTAATTTTTTAGGCGACGGTTAATGTATTACCGTTGACAGTAATCGTATACGCTGTTAAAGGCGACGTGGCCGGCCCTGTATTCACGGCGCCACTGGTAGCATACCTGCTGCCATGGCCACAAGGCGCATTACATTCAATCAGCCTGGTTGTGTTGTTGAAAGTGGCTACCGTACATCCCTGATGGGTACAGGTGCTGGACAATGCCACAAAGTCGGCTGCCGTTTTACCCGTACCGGTACGGATAATAATGACACCGTTGCCGATTTTAAAATCGCCGGGATTAGGAAGGTCGGTGCCCAGATTGAGCGACAGCTTAGCGTTAGACCCGCCCGGTGCAGGCTGTGGTGAATCGCCGTAACCACCGCCACCTTTACTGCAGGCTGCCAGTCCGCCTATACAAGCCAATGTCAGTGTCATCCCGATATGGGAGACAAAATCTCTTCGTTCCATAAAATGTATTTGCTACTGTTACGAAACGGGAAACGGAAGGGTTGCTTCAGTGAGAAATGTATATTTAAGCAGACGACTGCAATGACGACAACAAATCAGTGAAATAGGCCGGCGCTTCCAGCAAACGGCTGCCATACCAGGAAAACATCTCCCCATCCACCAGCAACACCCGGGCTTCGGGTAATATAGCCTGTATTTCCGCGATATGTTTTTCTTTGAAGGGATAAGGCTCGGAAGACAACAATACCAGCCTGCAACCGCTGGCTGCCAGCTGACCGGCGTCTATGGCAGGGTAACGGGGAATGCCGCTGAAAATATTCTGTAAACCGCAACGCTGCAGCATATGATGAATAAAAGTATCGCCACCGGCGGCCATCCACGGATCACGCCAGATAAGGTAGGCGGCAGGAATGGGAGCGGGGAGCGGTGGCAAGGCGGCGAAACGTTGCCGGATACCGGCTGCCAGCTGATTGGCTGCTTCGGCTTTCCGGGTGATAGCACCAATGCCGGTAATCATCTCACAGGCATCTTCCAGGGTATGAATATCACTGACCCACACCGGGTACGTTTCCATCAGCGCTTCTACATCTGCTGCGGTATTCTCTTCCTTGTTGGCAATAATAAGATCCGGTGATAACGCTTTAATGGCGTCCATACGCACATTTTTGGTGCCGCCTATCCGCGTTTTGCTGCGAAACCAGCTGTCGGGATGTACACAGAATTTGGTGATGCCCACCACTTCCTGTTCCAGACCTAAAGTATATAATAGTTCCGTCTGCGAAGGCACCAGCGAAACGATCCGCTGTGGCGCCTCCGGCAGTACGATGATACGGTGCAACTGATCCTGGTACATACTACTAACGGCCCAGGGCCTGAATGATGTCGTATTTGGTAACGATGTGATGATCACCGCTTTCATCTTTGGTCATCACAGCACCGTTTTCCCGGTTAATGTAAACCGACAGTTTCTCTATCGGCGTGTCCTGGTTGACCATAGGGAAAGGAGCATGCATGATATCCTGTACAGTGGCGTCTTTCAGGTGTGGATTGTCGATGAGTTTGTTGAACAGGCCACTTTCTGATACGGCGCCAACGATGTCGCCGCCTTTGGTGACAGGGATATGTTCGATATCAAATTTACGCATGCGGGCGATGGCTTCACTCACTTTTTCTTCAGCGGCGATGGTGACCAGCGGCATGTTCCGGCGGGCATTTACGATATCCTTCACGGTTTTTACATCGAGGAAACCGCGCTCCATCATCCATTGGTCGTTATAAATTTTACCCACGTAACGGCTGCCATGGTCGTGGAAGATCACTACTACCACATCGTCGGGTTTCAGCGTGTCTTTTAGCTGGAGCAGCCCTGCTACAGCCGATCCGGCGGAGTAACCCACGAAGATGCCTTCTTCTTTGGTAATCCGGCGGGCCATCACGGCGCCATCTTTATCGGTTACTTTAGTGAAAGCATCAATCACGCTCATATCATAGTTCTGCGGTACAAAATCTTCGCCGATGCCTTCCGTGATATAAGGATACACTTCGCTCATATCTATTTCACCGGTTTCAAAATATTTTTTCAGCAACGAGCCATAGCTATCGATCGCCCATACTTTGATCGCAGGATTTTTTTCCTTGAGATATTTACCGGTACCGGTTACTGTGCCGCCGGTGCCGGTGGCTACAACGAGATGGGTGACTTTACCATCGGTCTGTTCCCATATTTCAGGACCGGTTTGTTCGTAGTGGGCATCGCGGTTGGCGAGGTTGTCGTATTGATTAACGTAAAACGAGTTGGGTATTTCGGTAGCCAGTCTTTTGGATACGGAGTAGTAGGAGCGCGGATCTTCAGGTTCCACGTTGGTGGGGCAGACAATCACTTCTGCACCTACTGCTTTGAGGATATCCACTTTTTCCTTGGATTGTTTATCGGTAGTGGTGAAAATACATTTGTATCCTTTGATCACCGCTGCCAGGGCCAGGCCCATACCGGTATTGCCGGAAGTGCCTTCAATGATGGTGCCGCCTGGTTTCAGCAGGCCTTTTTGTTCTGCTACTTCCACCATTTTAATGGCCATCCGGTCTTTAATGGAGTTGCCGGGATTAAAAAACTCCACTTTGGCGAACACGGGACAAGGGAGAGAGGCGGTTACGCGGTTCAGTTTTACCAGCGGGGTATGTCCTATCGTTTCGAGAATGTTTGCTGCGTATTTCATAAAATGAATGAGGTTGTGTACAACTGTAAATTACGAATTAAGCCTTAACAAACGGGTCGCTGCCGTTAATTTGCCGTAGCAGGCTTTAGCTGGCTACCGTGTGAAGCCGGTTATTTCTTTTTATTTTCCTGATAATGTTTTAGGTAGATGAATTTTTTTTAATAATAGCTGTGAAAAGATAAAAATCTTCCAAGTTTTATAAAATGTTAAAATCTTCATTTTCAACCGGCGGCTACCCATTTAAACAGCCTCCATTCGTAATTCGTAATTCATAATTCATAATTCCTCCGTTATATTTGCCGTTGATGAATCGAATATTTATAACCGGTATAGGCACCGGTGTAGGGAAAACCATCGTATCCGCCTGTGTAACCACTGCCCTGGAGGCCGACTACTGGAAGCCGGTACAGTCAGGGTCTGAAGAAGGAACAGACACCAGCACCGTCGGGTCTCTGGTGTCTAACGGCGTTACTGTCTGCCATCCGGAAGCCTATGTATTGAAGGAACCGGCTTCTCCCCACCTGGCTGCCCGCCTGGAAAATATAACTATCGACACCGATTATATCGTAACGCTGGCCAATCAGCTGCAACCGGTTCACCGCCCGCTGGTGATAGAAGGTGCCGGCGGACTGCTGGTACCGCTCACCGACGATATACTGACACTGGACCTGGTGCGCGACCTTGGCGCCGGCGTGATCATCGCCGCACAAAACTACCTGGGCAGCATTAACCACAGCCTGCTTACCGCCAGGGTACTGCAACATGCAGGCGTACCCGTTATAGGCTGGATCTTTGGCGGAGATTACCATACCAACGAAGATGATGTGGTGCGTCTGAGCGGATATCCCCGTATAGGCCGCATTCCACAGGCCGGGGAAGTCAATATGGCATTTGTAAGGCAACAGGCACAACTTTTGTCAGCTCCCTTAAAGGCGTTACTGGCATGATCACCAAAAAGGATATACGAAAACACTTCCTGGAGCAGCGCCTGAACCTCTCCGCAGCGATGGCGGCAGACCTCAACGAACGGCTGCTGGCCAATGCCCGCCAGCTGGATTACCAGGGAGTGCGTTACCTGCATCTTTTCCTGCCCATCTCTGAAAAAAAGGAGGTCGACACGTGGCCACTGGCCCACTGGCTACGGCAGCAACACCCGGAGATAGTGCTGGTGCTGTCCCGGTCAGACATGAAAACTGCCGCCATGGACCACTATGCCTGGTATACGGATACCGTACTGGTAAAAAACCGCTTTGGTATCCCTGAGCCGGAAAACGGGGAACCCGTCGATCCCGCATCCATCGACCTGGTGATGGTGCCTATGCTGGCTTTCGACCGGCAAGGCCAGCGTGTAGGTTACGGCAAAGGGATGTATGACCGCTTCCTCCATCAGTGTCGCCCCGATGTACGTACGGTAGGACTGTCACTCTTCGGCCCCATTGACGGGATCACGGATGCTGATGAACGGGACGTGCCGCTGCAGACGGTGGTAACACCTGACCTTATTTATCATTTTAAACAACCCTGGCAGTGCTGAAACTACTGAGTTACCTGAAAATACTTTTATATCCCTTCTCCCTGCTGTACGGCCTCGTGATGTGGGTCCGCAACCGTTTTTATGATAAAGGCCTGCTGACGGCCGTGGAGTTTGACCTGCCGGTGATTGCCTGTGGCAACCTCTCAGTAGGGGGCACCGGTAAAACCCCGCATGTAGAATACCTGATACGCCTGCTGAAAGACCAGTTCAGCGTTGCCACCCTGAGCAGGGGCTACAACCGCCGTACCAGCGGTTATATCCTGGCTGATGAACACAGCACCGCTTCAGATATAGGCGATGAACCCATGCAGTTTCACGCCAAATACCCCGATATCAAAGTGTGTGTGGGAGAGGAACGTATGCTGGCCATCCCTCAGTTGCTGGGAGATGAACCGGGTACCCAGGTGATCCTGCTGGATGACGCTTTCCAGCACCGGTCTGTTAAACCTGGCATGAACATCATGATTACGGAATACAGCCGGCTGTTTACCCGCGACCATGTGGTACCTTTCGGCCGTTTGCGGGAAGACCGCAGCGGTTATAAACGGGCCAACTGTATCATTGTATCCAAGTGCCCGCCGGATATGAGCCTGGCGGAAAAGGCAGCACTGGAAAAAGAAATTAACCCGTTGCCCGGTCAGCGGTTGTTTTTTACTACCTTGCAGTACGGCGCATTATTTGATATGACAACGCGGCAGCCAGTGAATGTTCCTGCATCGGCTACGGTGTTGCTCGCCTGCGGCATCGCGCGGCCGGAACCTTTGCTGGAGAAGTTGCAACAACAGTTCCGGCAGGTATACCTGCTGGCTTTCCCTGATCATTATTACTATTCAGAAAAAGATATCGCGAAAATCAAAAAAGAAAGAGAGGACATGGCGGGAACCGATAAAATGGTCATCACCACCGAAAAAGACGCCGTAAGGCTGCATCTCCTTCAAAAAGACCTGGCAGAACAAAACCTGCAAATTGCTGTTATGCCAGTGGAAATTTCGTTCCTCTTCGGAGAAGCGGAATCATTTAATAACTTTATTTTTGACTATGTGGTCCGGCAGTTGCCGGCCTTCGGTCAATAAGACTACAACCAAACATGAGTAAGAAAAAGAAAGATAAAAAGAACCCCGGCCAGAAGAAAACCTTCAAAGGCATCGTGGAATTGACAAGGTCAGGAATGGCCTTCGTGATTGTACCGGGCCTCGCCAGAGACATCATGGTAAAGCAGAAAAACCTGCACACTGCACTGGATAAAGATGAAGTCCTGGTAGACGTTATCAAACATGCCCATGGTGATGGCCGCCAGGAAGGCATCATAACGGACATCCTTAAACGCAATAAAACTGAATTTACCGGCACCCTGCAGGTCAGCAAAAGCTTCGGCTTCCTGATCACGGAAAAGGGTATGTTTATGCCGGATATCTATATCCCCGCCAACTCCCTGAACGGAGGCAAAAACGGCGATAAAGCCGTGGTGAAAGTGGTGGCCTGGGGTGAAAAAACCCGTAAACCCGTGGGAGAAGTGATTGAAGTCCTCGATGCCAGCGATACCAACGACCTGGCTATGAAGGAAATCCTTATCGAAGCCGGCTTCCCGCTCAACTTCCCCACGGAAGTAATGACGGAACTGACCGAACTGAAAGAGGAGATAACGGACACGGAAGTACGGAAACGTAAAGATTGCAGAAACATCCTCACCTTCACCATAGACCCCATCGACGCCAAAGACTTCGATGACGCCATCTCTATCCGGACGTTGAAAAACGGTCTTTATGAGATCGGGGTACATATCGCTGACGTAAGCCACTACGTGGTACCCGGAACAGAACTGGACAAGGAAGCGTCTAAACGTGCTACCTCTGTATACCTGCCAGACCGCGTACTGCCCATGCTGCCGGAGAAAATCTCCAACGAACTGTGTTCCCTGCGCCCGCATGAAGACAAACTGACTTTCTCCGCCATCTTCCAGATGAACGAAAAAGGAGAGGTGAAGCACTACTGGATCGGGCGGACGGTGATCCATTCCGACCATCGCTTCACCTACGAGGATGCACAGGAGGTAATTGAAACGAAGGAAGGACCTTATGAAAACGAAATCCTGCTGCTGAATAAAATAGCCCAAACGCTGCGTCAGCAACGTTTTGCACAGGGCGCCATTAACTTCTCTTCCCAGGAAGTACGCTTCAAACTAGATGAAACCGGCAAACCGATTGGTATTGTGGTGAAAGAAAGTAAGGAAGCACACCAGCTGATCGAAGAGTTCATGCTGCTGGCCAACAGGACTGTGGCTACCTATGTGTCCAAAATCAAAGTCAATAAACAACCGGTGCCTTTCCCGTACCGGGTGCATGATACGCCGGATCCGGATAAACTGAAGGTGTTTGCCGCTTTTGCCGGTAAATTCGGCTATAAGTTCGATACCAGTTCACCGGAAAACATTGCCCGCTCCTTTAACAAGATGCTGCAGCTGGTACAGGGTAAACCGGAACAGCATGTGCTGGAAACACTGGGCATCCGTACCATGGCAAAAGCAATATATACGGTGCAAAACGTGGGTCACTATGGATTGGGCTTTGAAGACTACTGTCACTTTACCTCGCCTATACGCCGTTACCCCGATGTACTCGTTCACCGGGTGGTAGCGGAATGCCTGGCCAATGAGATCCATCCGGATAAACAGATGGAGTCTAAATGCAAACACGATTCAGAAATGGAACGCAAAGCCATGGAGGCGGAGCGTGCTGCCAATAAATACAAGCAGGTAGAGTACATGCAACAGTATATTGGTCACACTTTTGAAGGCGTGATCAGCGGTGTGGCGCATTTTGGTTTCTGGGTAGAAACCGTGGATACCAAATGCGAAGGCCTTGTGAGCGTGCATAACCTCAACCGCAAAGAAGAGTTTGCCTTCAACGAAGCAGAATATGCGCTGGTAGGGCAAGCCTCCGGCCGCCGTTTCCGCATCGGTGAAAAAGTGACCATCCGCGTGGTGGCCGCCAACCTGGCCAAACGCCAGCTGGATTATGACCTGGACGGAGAACTGGCTACCGCAGCCGGCCGCGAGTTCAGGCCTGGTCAGCGCGAAGATCGCAGGGAGGGCCGCAACCGTGACCGTGACCGCAAAAAGAAAAAACAGAAACATGGTCAGCAGCCCTGGCAGCCAAGGGAAAAACAACCGTTTAAGCCGGCTGTATCTGCTCCTCCCATATCCCTGGAAACGCCACCCGAACCGGTAGTAGATCAGGTGATCACACAAACGCATGTCGTAGATCTGATTACGGCTGCACCGCCTGCTGTAACAGAACCGGCACCGGCTAAGAAAAAGAAAACCGGGAAAAAACCAGGAAGTGACAAAGCTGTCCAGGCTGCTGCAGTAGCGTCGCCAGCCCCGGAAGCTGAAGCAACGAAAGTCGCTTCAACATCTCCCGAAAAAATAAAAACACCCGTGGAAACTGTACCGGCTGCAAAAGCTTCCGGTAAAAAAGCAGCGAAAGCAGCGACTGAAAAGGAAATCAAAAAAGCAGCACCTGCTGAAACGAAAAAAGCCGCAGCTGTTAAGGATTCCGCTAAGAAAGCCGCTAAGCCTGAAACGGAGAAAACTGTACCGGCTGCTGCCACAAAAGCTGCCAAAGCGACTGCTGCCAAGCCTGCGGCTAAAAAGACCACTAAACAGGAAGCGGTGAAGGAAGTACCTGTGACGAAGGCCAAGCCCGCTAAAGTGGTTGTTACCAAGGCGGTCGCTAAAAAGGAGACGCCGGCAACGAAGGCTAAAGCCACCAAACCGGCAGCTACCAGGGCTACCGCTAAAAAGGCAACACCGAAAAAAGCGGCGGCCGCGCCGGCAAAAAAGGCGGCTGCTAAAAAAGCAACGGTAGCGCCAGCGAAGAAAGCGGCGGTAAAAGCACCTGCTAAGAAGTCTGCAGTGAAAGCACCCGCTAAAAAAGCGGCTGTGAAGGCGCCGGCTAAAAAGGCGGCTGTAGCAAAAGCACCGGCTAAGAAAGCGGCTGCGAAACCAGCGGTTAAAGCACCGGCCAAAAAAGCCGCTGCTAAAAAGAAGCCCAAAAAATAAACAAATAAAAAAATAACCAAATAACAAACCACCGTCTATTTGAGATGCATTCATTTAAAGAGTTAATAGCGCAGTTCAGCCAGCAGTTTGATCAATGGCATTTTCCGGAAGAACCTAAACGTTTGTATAATGCAGCGTCCCATATTCTGCAGATCGGCGGTAAACGTATCCGCCCGGTGCTGTGCCTGATGGGAAACGAACTGTTTGACGACCTGCATCCGGATGCCTTTCAGGTGGGCAACGCGGTAGAATTGTTCCATAACTTTACCCTCATCCATGACGATATCATGGACAAAGCGCCCATCCGGCGCGGACATCAGACGGTACATATGATTTACGGCGAACCTGCCGCTATCCTGGCCGGCGATGTGATGCTGATCAACGTGTATGATATGCTGAACAAGGTACAGTCCAAATACAAACAGCGTATCATCAACGTGTTCAACAAAGCAGCCAGGGAAGTTTGTGAAGGTCAGCAGATAGACATGGACTTTGAACAGATGGACCCCGAGCAGGTACAATACGACGATTACGTGCATATGATTGGTCTCAAAACCTCCGTGTTGCTGGCTGCCAGCCTTCAGCTGGGCGCTATCATCGGCGGCGGCAGCGACGGCAACCAGGAACATATGTACGCCTTTGGTAAAAATATCGGGATCGCTTTCCAGATTCAGGACGATTTCCTGGATGCTTTCGGCGACCCGGATAAATTCGGTAAACAACAAGGCGGAGACATCCTGGTCAATAAAAAAACATTCCTGCTGTTGAAAGCTTTTGAGCTTTGCAATGCTGCACAGAAAGCAGAACTCAAAACGTTGCTGGCCACCAACCCGGACGATAAAATAGCCCGTGTGCTGGATATTTTCCATAGTTGTAAAGCGGATGCGTGGGCAGAGAAAGAGAAGGAACGTTTCCAGCAACAGGCCTTTGCCCGTCTGGAAGATATTGCCGTGTTATCGGCCCGTAAAAAGCCGCTGATGGAGCTGGCTGACTTCCTGTTAAACCGCCAGCAGTAACTTTATTTGTAAAATCGCATTATATTCGCGTCTTTCTCAGGACCGGAGGGAACAAAAATGAATAATTGATTATTTTGTAATATAATAATCCTATATTCATTTTCCCGGCCGCCGGTACTGGGAAAGATTTTTTATTTTAACGACTACCTTACACTAAAACGTAATTCCGAAGCCAATGTCTAACTCGCTGTTTCGAAAGAAGTCCCTGACCTCTATTTTAAAAGATGCCAATGAAGGAATGACTGATAGTCTTGAAACAGGAGGAGGCATGCATAAAGTGCTGAAGGTAAAAGACCTGACAGCCATGGGCATTGCCGCTGTGATTGGTGCGGGTATCTTTTCTACGATCGGGGAGGCTTCTTATCACGGTGGTCCGGGTGTATCGTTGTTGTTTGTGATCACTGCTATCACCTGCGGATTTTCTGCACTTTGTTACGCGGAGTTTGCTTCCCGCGTGCCTGTATCCGGCAGCGCGTATACTTATTCTTACGTTACTTTCGGTGAACTGGCAGCCTGGGTGATTGGCTGGGCGCTGATCCTGGAATATGCTATCGGTAATATCGCCGTTGCCATTTCGTGGAGCGGTTACTTTAATAATCTTTTACGTGGATTTGGCATGTCGTTGCCGGATTGGCTGGCCAGTAATTACGATAGTGCCTCTCAGGCTACCATAGAAGGGGCGCCGCATATTTTTGGCATCCCGTTCATCGTTAACCTGCCGGCTTTTATCATTGTGGTGCTGGTGACTTACCTGGCTTTTGTAGGTATCCGTGAAAGTAAACGCAGCGCCAACCTGATGGTGGGACTGAAGATCCTGGTGATCCTGTTTGTGATTGCATTGGGCTTCTTTTACGTGAATCCGGCCAACTGGGACCCGTTTATGCCCAACGGTTTCTCCGGTGTGCTGAAAGGCGTGTCTGCCGTGTTTTTCGCCTACATTGGTTTTGATGCGGTAAGTACTACGGCGGAGGAATGCGCCAATCCGCAGCGTGACCTGCCCCGGGGCATGATTTATTCCCTGATTATCTGTACCGTATTATATGTGGCCATATCCTTTGTATTGACGGGTATGGTACCGTTTTATAAGCTGAAGGTAGATGATCCCCTGGCTTTTGTATTTGACCAGGTGAACCTGCCTTCTATTAGTTATATAATCTCGATCAGTGCCGTGGTGGCTACGACCAGCGTACTGCTGGTATTCCAGATCGGTCAGCCCCGCATCTGGATGAGTATGAGCCGCGATGGCCTGTTGCCAAGGAAGTTTGCTAAAATCCATCCACGGTTTAAAACACCGTCTTTTGCGACGATTATTACCGGTATTATCGTAGGGGTGCCGGCATTGTTTCTCAATCTCACCATCGTAACCGATCTGACCAGCATCGGAACCCTGTTCGCCTTTATTCTCGTATGTGGCGGTGTGCTGATGCTGCCTCCACAGGAGAAAACCGCTGAAAAACGTTTCCGTTTGCCTTATATCAACAGCCGGTATATTATACCTGTGCTGGTGATAGGAATGGTTATACTTTTTAAAGGCGAGATCGGCCGCCGCTTGTCTTTCGATGGTGGCTGGGAAGTATGGAAACACAATATTCCCTTCTTTCTCTTTGTTATTGTAACGGTGTTGCTCACCTGGTTTTCCTTCGTACGGAAACTATCGCTGATCCCGGTATTGGGCTTGCTGAGCTGTTTTTACCTGATGACCGAGATCGCGCTGAAAAACTGGATCGTTTTCGGCATCTGGCTGGTGATAGGGTTAAGCATTTATTTCCTGTACAGCTACCGCAACAGTAAGCTCCGTTAACACTAAATCCGGCTTATTTTTCGTAACTTATAAGCGGTTCTTTAAAATCTTATTTTATGGACACGCTGCAAAAAGTTGTACGATGGGGTGATCATCATCACCCGGTATGGTTGAGCGTAGTACGTATGTTGCTGGGCCTCTTTCTCATGGCGGTAGGTGTGCTGTTTATCATGAACAGGGACGCACTGGACACCCTGATCAATACGAAGCCTGCACTCGTTACGGTTGCCTTTTTCATTGGGCACTACATCGTTTTTGTGCATATCGTAGGCGGACTGTTCATCGCTATGGGCCTGGAAACACGGTTCAGTGCGATCGTCAACATCCCGGTACTGTTAGGAGCGCTGCTGTTCATGCATTCACGGACAGCATTGTTCCAGGTGTACCCGGTGCTGGGCTTGTCGGCCCTGGTGCTGGTGCTGCTGATCGTTTTTGCCATCACAGGCAGCGGACGTCTCTCGGTAGACGAGTTTATGCGCAGACATCCGGAAAGGAAGCGTAATCATACCTACATCGATTTTTAAGCCGGCTGTTTTAATATAGGCGTACCTGTGAGTACCACCATTTTAATGGCGCAGGTAAGGTACGGTTTCCCCCAAAAAGCAAATCTTCTATCTCTTCCTCGCTTTTCCCCGGCAAAATTCTATTTTTGTGCCCAGAAGAATGCAATTATGAAATATCAAACAGGAGACAAGATATTGCTGTTGAGCTCAAAGGAAGAAGGCACAGTGGTAGACATTGTCAATGACAATATGGTGATGATTGATGTGAAAGGCACTACTTTCCCGGTATACCTGGATCAGATAGATTTTCCCTATTTCCATCGTTTTACCCAACAGAAACTGGTGAAAGAGAAACCCAGACAGATTCCGGGGGATGAGATCAAAGTAGACAGAAAAAAATACGAGGTATTTAAAACAGACAAGGGCATGTTCCTGTCTGTACTGCCGGTATATCAATTTGACGGATACGATGAAACCGTGAAGCTGATGAAGTTTCACTTATTCAATGATACACCGTATGCCATGCGTTTTTATTTCCAGATCTGGCTCAACAACCAGATGGACCTGGAAATCAAAAACGAAATACAGCCGTATAACCACTTTTACCTGGCCGATCTGATCTTTGAATCGCTGAACGATAATCCACGGTTTGAGTTCACCTTTTTCCTGAAAGAGCCACAGCCCAAGCTGGCCGCGTCTGTGAAAAAGACCTGGAAAATCAAACCTAAACAGATGTTTACCCAGCTGGAAGAGCTGCGCTCCAAAGCGGAAGCTACGCTGACCTATACACTGTTTGATCAGTTCCCGGAGAAAGAACCGGAACCACCGGCGCCGGCAGAACCTGTCAACCAGAAGAAAGCCAAACCCGTAGCCAGTATCGGTTCCGGTAATTTTGCCAGCCTGCTGAGCAAAATACAGCTGCAGCCGGAAACCTCGCTGGAACCTAAGCAGGAGGTGGACCTGCATATCGAGGCATTGGAGAAAAACTGGAAAGGAATGAGCAACATCGCTATCCTGGCCGTACAGCTCAATGCTTTTCAACGTTACCTGGACCTGGCTATCAGTCATCATCAGCATAATATGGTGGTGATCCACGGAATCGGTAAAGGGAAGCTGAAAGACGAGATCCATCAGATTCTCCGCCAGACGCCGGAAGTGGCGAACTTTGTCAACCAGTACCATGCGAAATATGGCTACGGTGCAACGGAAATAACTTTTAGGTAAGCCTGTTTTTTAAATGAAAATTTTCGCTGAAAAGCGGCATTAATAGGCGAAATATTTCGCCTATTAATGTTTTTACGTGTACCTTTGCGCTCCAACTACAAACCGTGCTATCGTTCCTTTGGCTTGTCTGAAGGGAAGGAAAGTCCGGACAGCGCAGAGCAACACACCACCTAACGGGTGGGCTCCGGTTTACCGGAGACAGAGAGTGCCACAGAAAATGACCGCCCGGCTTCGGCGGGGTAAGGGTGAAAATGTGGGGTAAGAGCCCACGGTGCAGGCAGGTAACTGTTTGTGCGGGTAAACCTTGTGTGCTGAAATGCCATGTATACGGATGCTTGAGGGCTGCTCGTCCGATGTCCGAGGGTAGGCAGATACAGGGGGCGCGCGAGCGTCACCGCAGATAAATGATAGCACTCCTGGCTTGCCAGGAGACAGAATCCGGCTTATAGGTTTGTAGTTTTTCTTTTTCCCTGCTTTGATATTACAATAAAACCTCCTATCTTCTCACCCTTATTAATCCTGTTTTATATGACGTTAAGAGACGAACGTAACTGGGGCACTTTTATTCACCTGGGCGGCATCGTAGGGGCTGCGATATTCCAGCCTGCCGGTAATATCATCCTTGTATTGATATTGTGGCTGATCAAGCGCAATGAGTCCCGTTTTGTGGATGACCAGGGTAAGGAAGCCATCAACTTCCAGATTACCATCAGCCTGATTGGGGTACTGATTTCCCTGTTGGGCGGTATTTTCGAAGGGCTTTGGTCCTTTGGAAGCTGGGTATTGTCCGGCGGTGGAGGCTACTATTTCCACGGTGGCTGGGGCTGGGGCAAACTCCATGGTGTTCTGTGGATCGTGAATGTGATCTTCAGTATTATCGCTGCGGTGAAAGCCAACGAAGGCACCACTTACCGGTACCCGATTTCGCTGCGCCTGGTGAAGTAATTCACGCAAAGGCGCAAAGCAGCAAAGAGCGCAAAGTTTTTTTTAAGTTTAATAAGAAAGCAAAGGAGCGAAGATCCGTATTGGGTCTTCGCTCCTTTGCTTTCTTATATTCGCTTATATCGTCTTTGCGCTCTTTGCTGCTTTGCGCCTTTGCGTGACTAGTTTTTCTTTACCGCCTTCATTTTAGCTTTATGCTGCTTTTTCTTCACGTTCTCACCTTTGATGGTAGCAGCCAGTTTTAAGGCCTCATAAGAGTTAACCATACCACCGCTGACAGAGAGGTCAGCGAAGTCTATTTTTTCATCCTGCGTACCCGGTTTATTTACCTCTTTGGTACCATCGGGGAGCGGCGTAGCGCTTTTTTCCAGGATATATTTCAGCTGGCGGGCGCTCAGGTCAGGGTAGTAGGAGAGTACAAGCGCTGCAACGCCGGCTACTACCGGTGCTGCCATACTGGTACCGCTGGCGCTGCCGTATTTATTACCACCGGGAATGGTAGAATAAATTTGCACACCAGGCGCAAAAAGGTCTACATTCTTTTTACCGTAGTTGGAGAAGCTGGCTACTTTATCCGGAGCCAAACCATGACTGCTGGCGCCAACGGTGATATAGTTATCAGCGCGGGGACTGCCGTCTGCAAAATCAGGGTTCGGGTAATTGGGAACGGAGTCGTTGTTGGCGCCGTCATTACCGGCTGCATGCACCAGCAGTACGCCTTTTTTCTGAGCGTATTTTACCGCTTCGTCCACCCATTCTTTATGAGGGGAATAAGGTTTGCCGAAGCTCATGTTGATGATCTGCGCACCATTGTCTACCGCATAACGGATAGCCAGGGCAACGTCCTTATCTCTTTCATCACCGTCCGGTACTGCTTTAACAGCCATGATACGTATATTATCGGCTACGCCGTCGATGCCCAGTCCGTTGTTACGGATAGCGCCAATGATGCCGCTAACGTGGGTACCATGGAAACCGAATTTACCCATCACGTCGTTGTTGCCGTATTTGGTATCCGTAATATCGTCCCATTTATCACCTACGATACGCTCGCGGTTCTGGTTAGGCGGTACTTCTGTGCTTTCAGCCTTTCTCTTCAGTTCACCCATGTAGCCATCAAATTCCATTTTAAACTCACTGAAGGATGTGGGTTCATCGCCGGTGCTTTTCAGCAGGCGGGTCATGAAATTACGAGCCAGCAGCACGTCCTGGTTAGTGGTTTGGATACTGTCGAGCTGACCAACGGTAAAGTCATCTTTACCCAGGTATGTTTTCAGGATGTTTTCGCATTTGTTAACGTTCTCCTGTAATTTGGCCATTGTTTTATACTGCAGCTTGGTCTGGGAGCTGGGTTTTTCGATCTTTTGTTTCAGGGCTTCCCAGGTGGCGTATTCTTTGGCGCCCTTGTCCAGGGTGGAGTCCGGATTGCCGTATTTGTTTTTGAAACGGTAATATTCGCGGGTAGCTTCATCGGAGTCTTCCTTCAGGCTGCTGCCGTCTTTGGCGCCCAGGAAGTTCCAGCCGTGAATATCGTCTATATAGCCATTCCCATCGTCGTCTTTGCCGTTTCCGGGTATTTCGCCGGGATTGGTCCACAGGATACCTTTCAGGTCTTCATGGAGGGTATCTATACCCGAATCAATCACAGCTACAATGACCGGGGTGCTTTTTTTCCCTTTCAGGATTTCCTTATAGGCTTTTTCGGTATTCGTGCCGTAAACACTGTCGGTCTCGTAGCTCAGCAACTGCCAGTTTTTAGGCACCGGGGTTCTACTCTGGGCACTGGATTTTGTTGTAAAAGCAGCCGTCAATGCAACACATGCCAAGACTGCAACCTCTCGACTAAACAATTTCATGTTCTATAATTAAAAATTAAAATATCATGATGAGAATAAAGGTAGAGAAAAAGGGTTATAACACCTGAATTTTAATGATAAACGCGCTATTTGGTGGTTAACTGGAGAAAATGATACCGGCAACCATTCTTATCTGGTTTTGATGGTTGAACAGCCCTGTTATCCACCTATCACAATGCTGCCGTAATATGAGCGGGAAAACCTACCTTTACGCCGGTTCCTTTTTTTCCTCATAACGTTCTCTTCCTCAACAGGCGCCCCATTCCGGGAAAAAATTCCCGTGCCGTTTTGTTTTGTATTCCTCATCCTTTAAAAACTATTGTCATGCTGAAAACTGCTATTTTAGCCACCCTGCTGGCTGCTGCTATCCCGGCTTTTGCTACCGGCCCGGAAAAAGTGACGACTGTTATTTTTGTCAATGCTGCGGAAGAAGAGGCAACACCGTCTGCTGGTCTGAGTACAGAAGGGCAGGACCAGGCCCGGATGTTTACGGAAGCGCTCCGGCATATTGATGTGGCCGCCATTTACACGATTTATCAGAACAAAGCTGTTCAAACGGTTGGACCCCTGTCGGAGCTCCGGCAATTACATCCGGTTTACTATTGGGTAACCCGGGATTCGGAGACCCGCGAGTGCGTATTGGACTGCATTGTAAAGAAGAACAAGGGCAAAACCATTGTTATTTGCGGTAATCCGGAAAATATTCCGGCCATGGCCAGAAGCCTTGGCGTAAGGGCAAAAGCCGTTAAAACCCTTTATGATAAAGGATCCGGACAGTTTTTGATCGTTCAGGTGCTCGGAAATAATACCGCCGTAGCACAAAAGTTGAATATGAATATTCAAAAAAAAGTCTAATATTTATAGCCGGAAGAGTATTTAATGGCTTCCCGCTATTAGATATTTTTCTCATAAGCATGGTTTCCGTTTAACGAAAAGCGGGGTTCTCTAACCTCGCTACTATTTTTAAATCTCAGGATTTAGAGACGATTGAAACCATAGCACGTCGATGTATGTAGAAGAAAGACCTGAAGAAAAGAATGAGTATTCAGGCAGGATTTTATCAACCGCTTTTAAAATCTGATCAGGGACGAGCACAACCTCCTGACATGAATGTTAAAAGCTCCGGGGCACCGCCTCGGAGCTGACAAGAAGGCAAAGGACTAACACAAACGTTTTATTATAAGAGGGCTGACCGGTAGGTCGGCCCTTTGTTTTTGGGGTATGTGGTGCAGGGATGTGCATTTCGTTTCCCCGGAATCCCTAAAATCCCAGGTTATCCTGGTGCCCGCAAACCCAGGTTCGCCAGGCTTCAGCCCTGGGGACATATATTGGATGCCCTGGAAAATTCGGGTACCTTCGGGAAATCAAAAAAGGGTGTATCCATTCGGACACACCCTTTTTTTTTGATATTCGTTTTCGCCGAATTACAGGTCGAATTTAATACCCTGTGCCAGCGGCAGTTTATCGGAGTAATTGATGGTATTGGTCTGGCGGCGCATATATGCTTTCCAGGCATCGGAGCCGCTTTCTCTGCCGCCACCGGTTTCTTTTTCACCGCCGAAGGCGCCGCCGATTTCGGCACCGGAGGTACCGATGTTAACGTTGGCGATACCACAATCTGAGCCGGCGGCAGACAGGAACTGTTCTGCTTCACGGAGGTTCAGCGTCATGATAGCAGAGGAGAGGCCCTGTGGCACATCGTTCTGCATGGCGATAGCTTCGGTGAGGGTTTGATATTTCATCACGTAGAGGATGGGGGCGAAGGTTTCGTGCTGTACGATGTCGCAGGTGTTTTCTACGGCGGCGATACAGGGTTTCACGTAGCAGCCGGATTCATAGCCGGCGCCTTCGAGTACGCCACCTTCCACGAGGAAGGTACCACCTTGTTCCTTCACCTGTGCAATGCTGCTCAGGTAGGCGTTGACCGCATCTTTATCGATCAGGGGGCCTACGTGGTTCTTTTCATCCAGCGGGTTGCCGATACGCAGCTGTGCATAGGCCTTTATCAGTTTAGCGGTAAAGGCGTCGTATACGCTTTCGTGGATGATGAGGCGGCGGGTGGAGGTACAACGCTGACCGGCCGTACCTACAGCTCCAAATACAGCGCCGATGAGGGTCATGTCCAGGTCGGCATCTTTGGATACGATGATGGCGTTGTTGCCGCCCAGTTCCAGCAGAACGCGGCCCAGGCGTGCACCTACGGCGGCGCCTACGCTTTTGCCCATGCGGGTGGAGCCGGTAGCGGATACCAGCGGAATACGATGGTCGTTGGCCATCCATTCGCCGGTTTCACGACCGCCGCTCACCAGGCAGCAAACGCCTTCCGGTACATTGTTGGCGGCAAATACGGTCTCGACTATACGTTGACATGCCAGCGCGGTAACCGGTGTTTTTTCGGAAGGTTTCCAAACACATACGTTACCGCAAACCCAGGCGAGCATGGAGTTCCAGCTCCATACCGCTACCGGGAAGTTAAAGGCGGAAATAATAGCGGTGATGCCCAGCGGATGCCATTGTTCATACATACGGTGGCCGGGACGTTCAGAATGCATGCTCAGGCCATAGAGCTGACGGGATAGACCTACTGCAAAATCGCAGATATCGATCATTTCCTGTACTTCTCCGTAGCCTTCCTGCAGGCTTTTACCCATTTCGTAGGAAACGAGGCGGCCCAGTTGTTCTTTATGGGCGCGCAGGGCTTCGCCGATCTGGCGTACAACTTCTCCTCTTCTGGGCGCGGGCCACAGGCGCCACTCTTTGAAGGCTTCCTGGGCTACAGCGATCACCGTGTCGTAGTTGCTGCGGTCAGCACTTTTTACGGTGGCAATGGTCTTGTTATCTACCGGAGATACCGACACGATGTCTGCTCCGCCGGCTTCCAGCCAGTGTTTGCCGGTGCTTACGCCGCTTTGCCGCGCGCTGATGCCAAAAGCTTTTAAAATATCATCTGCCATAATGGGTGTATTAATAAACTAAATTAGGAACTTTTTTTTGTTTGGGCGGCGTAGGTGCTTTCGAAGATCTTGTCGGCATTACCTGCTTCAAAGCCTTCCCGGCGGTGTTCCCGGCGGATATCGGCAGCAGCGAGGGATGCGAACTCAGGGAGCACTTTCCTTTCAGCGAATTCTACGTAGGAACCGGCGATTTTGATGGTTTCACCGCCGGCAAAGGTGGCGGGTATCATACCGGCTACGGTAGCGCTTTGCAGCAGGTTACCATCCGGACTGGTTTTGATTTTTCCGCCGGCATCATTGAGAATAAAACCGTTCTGTTCGAGAAACTGGTTGAATTCCGCGATGGTATTATATCCTATGGGCAGATTATGTACGCTCACCGTAAAATGGTTCAGATAATAACGGTTGTAAATCACCCAGGCGGCGTATTCGCTTTCAGCAGCCAGTGCCTGGAAATCCGCCAGGGTAGGCGTACGCCAGAGGCCACTGTGGAGGAAGGTATCTACGGCCTTGCTGTCGTCCAGGTCCAGCTGTGTTACCGGATCTGCCTTTACTTCGTCGGTATAACTGGTAATAATGTCCTGTGCAGCCTGGCTCAGGTCTTTTACGCGAAGCTCACTGATAAAGATACGCGGATATTTCGGCAATGGGGGGGCATACCACCAGGCGTCCAGTTTTTTGGACGCGAAATAGTAATGGTCCATTTTCGTATAGCCGTAATGGAGAAAAATTTTCTCCAGCGACTGTACGCCGAGTTGCGGTACTCCCATGGTACGGAACGCGATATGATCGTTTTCGATATCGTCCGCTTTTTCGATTAATCCGTGGCGGACCATCGCAGCAATCACTGCTGATACGTCCGGCACCCGCTCCTGGTAACGGCTCATCAGGCCGTTTAATACTTCTTGTAACATGGCGTTTATTTGAGCTTCCAGCGGCCAGCCTGCGGCTGACTGCTAATTATAATATTGAGCAAACCTGTTGCTGATCAGGTCTTTGAAATTCACATCTTCCTGTTTAACAAAACCATTGCCGGGCAGCAGGCCTTTGGCATGGAGGTCTATCACCGCGCAGGCTGCTCCGGCGGTGGTGAGCTGGATAGCGGTAAAGTCTTTCCCGGCGATCTCCTGGTTGTAGATCTTACGCGAGTAGGAACGTTGCACGGAGCGGCCATTAATAGTGCCCGACACCGATACAAATACCAGTACCACGTCTTGCGGCGTGAAAGGTATACTATCTTCCATAATTTCTTTCAGGACATCCCGCTTTTTATTGAGCTTCAGTTCGTTAAGTAATATCTTCATCAGGTGGCAGTGGCCGGGATAACGTACGGTTTTATAGTCCAGGTTATACACTTTGCCATCCAGTATTTCTGCCAGTGCGGATAGCCCGCCGGAGGTGTTAAAAGCCTCATATTCGATCCCGTCGAGTGCAAAGCGCTCATAGCCTTCCAGCGGCATTACCTCCTTGCGTTCGCCCTCGTAGATGGCATCGCAGGGATTACAGTATTCGTTGATCAGGCCGTCTGTGCTCCAGGTAAGGTTGTACATCAGGCTGTTGGTGGGAAACTGTGGCAGGGCGCCTACGCGCAGTTTCACAGCATCCAGCGTATCGAACTGTTTGGCGATGTCATAAGCAGCGATACTGATAAAACCCGGCGCCAGCCCGCATTGTGGCATAAAGCTCACCTTAGCGCTTTGTGCGATATCGCGGATAGCGTTGGTGGTGGCCACGTCTTCGGTCAGGTCAAAATAATGGGTATTGGCTTTAGCGGCGGCGGCAGCGATTTTCACGTTCAGGAAAAACGGGCAGGCGCTCAGCACCATGTCCTGGGCTTCCAGGGCTGTTTCCAGCGCAGCCGCGTTGTTTACATCCAGTCTGGTTTTATGGATGTTACTGTCTGTGCATTTGTCCAGCAACGCCTGATTGGCATCTGCCAGGGTTACCTGGTAGTCGCCGGACTGTTGTAACAGGAATGCTGCTGTTTCGCCGATCTTGCCGGCGCCGATAATCATTACACGTTTCATAATCTATTGGAATTATTAAATAATAGACAGATACTGGCCGAAACGTAAGCACAGTATGCCCGCTCTTATACAAGAGGACAGCACCTGGTAAAATTTACCAAGTCTACAGGGCATAATATCAGCATTTACAAAAATAAATGCCGGTGCAGCCGTTACAGCGCAACAGGAATCCCTAACAGGAAGGGACCTACGAAAAATATGTTCAGGGAAAAAGTATTACCTGCCTATACAACTCATGGCACATGGGAGCAGGTGCTCCGCAGATAGGAGAGAAGAGAGAGTTGTATGTTTAACAGATAATTCATTGATGATAATGAAAGAGCTAATATAGGGAAAAAAGCGGAGAAGTTTCTCGCAAAGGGCGCAAAGTTTTTGTTTTTTATTAAGAACGCTAAGGAACGGAGAAGGTGTTTTGCTATCTTAATAAAAAACAAAAAACTTTGCCCCTTTGCGGGAACAGCACTAGTATTGTTCGTTATCGTTCGGGAAATCCTTTGTTTTCACATCGTTGATATAAGCCTGTGTAGCGCCATAGATCTGGGAATACAGGTCGAGGTAACGGCGCAGGAAACGGGGCTTAAAATCTTTGTTGATACCCAGAAGATCATGCATCACGAGCACTTGCCCGTCTACATACCTGCCGGCGCCGATGCCGATAATGGGAATATGTACCGCTTCGGCTACTTCTTTAGCCAGGTTGGCCGGTATTTTCTCCAGTACGATGGCGAAGCAACCTGCTTCCTGCAGCAGTTTGGCATCATTGATCAGTTTTTGCGCTTCGGCTTCTTCGGTAGCGCGCACGGCGTAGGTACCGAATTTATAGATAGACTGCGGTGTAAGGCCCAGGTGGCCCATTACCGGGATACCGGCGGAAATAATTCGTTTGACAGATTCAATGATTTCTTCACCGCCTTCAATTTTAATACCATGGGCGCCGGTCTCCTTCATAATGCGGATGGCGGAGCTCAGGGCTTCTTTGGAGTTGCCCTGGTAGGAACCGAAGGGAAGGTCTACTGCTACGAAGCAGCGTTTGATGGCGCGTATTACAGAAGAGGCGTGGTAGATCATCTGGTCCAGCGTAATAGGCAGGGTAGTTTCGTGGCCTGCCATCACGTTGGAGGCTGAGTCGCCTACCAGTATTACGTCGATGCCGGCGTCGTCAAAAATCCTGGCCATAGAGTAGTCATACGCCGTGATCATGGAGATTTTTTCCCCGTCTATTTTCATCTTCTGTAAAACGTGCGTAGTGATACGCTTTACGTCCTTATGCACAGACATAGTAGTGTTGTTTTATACCAATAATTCCTCAAAGGTTATGATATAAAAAGAAAAAAGGAAAAATATTTTATGTGTGGTTACTGGAAACCGTTGGCAGGAACGGCTATTTCCCGGTATAATGCCTGTATAAGTCCATCTGCCAGGCCTATCTTGGGAACGAATATTTCTTCTGCCCCGGCCCAGCGCATCACGTTGATGTAGATCTGAAGGGCAGGCACAATCACATCGGCACGGTCTTCCCGCAGGTTATAGAGGTGAATACGTTCTTCTACGGTGAAGTTGCTGAATTCCTT
Source organism: Chitinophaga qingshengii (assembly GCF_014529935.1). Classification (GTDB taxonomy): domain Bacteria; phylum Bacteroidota; class Bacteroidia; order Chitinophagales; family Chitinophagaceae; genus Chitinophaga; species Chitinophaga qingshengii. The sequence goes on along the minus strand of NZ_JACVFC010000001.1, from coordinate 111,328 downwards.
GAAATAGTCTTTCAGTGTATCCAGTGACAGTGGTTTGCCTTCCTTGCGTTTGGAGAGGGAGAATATTTTGTTGATGTTACCGCCTGAACCGATAGCAGTCACCAGTCCGATGGTTTTAAGCTGTTGTTTGAGAAAATCTTTCAGCTGTTGCCAGGCGTTGTCGGGCACCTGCTGGTGTAACAGGCGGATAGTGCCGATATTGAAGGATTCTTTGAAAACGAGACGGGTGCCGCTGAAGAGCGTGAGTTCGGTACTACCGCCACCTACGTCGATGTAGAGGTAAGACCGGGTTTTATCGAGATGCTCGGCGACATGGTTTTCGTAGATATAAGAGGCTTCTTCCTGGCCGGAGATGATCTGTACATCGATACCGGTCTGTGTTCTTACTTCCTGCAGGATGACGGAGCCATTGCTGGCATCGCGCATGGCTGAGGTAGCGCATGCTTTCAGGTACTTTACTTCATAAACATCCAGCAGCAGCTTATAGGCTTTGATGGTATCTATCAGGTGGGTAGCCCTTTTTTCGGAGATAGAGCCATGGTCAAATACGTCGAAACCGAGCCGCAGCGGTACTCTTATCAGGTTCACTTTGGTGAAATCCATCGTGCCCGCACCATTGGGTGATGCTTCGGAGATCAGCAGCCGGGCGGCATTGGAACCAATATCAATCGCAGCTAGTTTCATTAATTACAGGTCTTTTGAGAGACAAAAATAACATTTTTCATTTTGGGATTTCCTGATTTTCGGATTTTCGATTTCGGGATTGATGATTCGGGGAGCCAGCTGTTAAATCCCGAAATCGAAAATCCGAAAATCAAAAAATCTCAAAATATTTACCGGTATTGTTTTTCGTGGAGGTACTTATAAATCTCTATCTGGGTACGGATTTTTTTATCTCCTTCTTTTTTGTACTGGTTGGTTTGTTCGTTGTCCAGTATACGAGCCTTCACGTTGCCGCTGAGCTGGATGTTCATAATATCGGAGAGTTCTTTGCGTATATCCGGGTCCGTTATAGGAACGGCTGCTTCCACGCGGTGGTCGAGGTTTCGTACCATCCAGTCGCAGGAGGCGATGAATACTTTTTCTGTGCCGCCGTGATGGAAAATAAATACACGTGCATGTTCCAGGTACTCGTCGACGATACTGACGGCCGTGATATCTTTTTTCCATTTTTTGTTTTCCGTATAGGCGCAGCAGATACCTCTGATCACCATTTTGATATCCACACCGGCTTTGGCTGCTTCGTAGAGCTTGCCGATGAGGATAGGATCGGAGAGAGAATTCATCTTTAGCACCATGCCGGCCTTTTTCCTATTCTTCGCGTTTTTGATTTCGCGGTCGATCAGGCGTATATAGGTGTCGCGCATGTTCAGCGGACTTACCGGCAGTGTTTTACATTCTCCCAGGATTTTAATATCGTGTCGCGGGCTTTCCAGGTAGGAGAACACACGGTTGATGTCTGCAATCACTGAACGGTTGGCCGTAAGCAGGCAATGGTCGCCGTATAACTGGGCCGTTTTTTCGTTGAGGTTGCCGGTACTCACAAAACCACACTGCACGGTTTTATTGCCGATACGTTTTTTGATCACGCAGAGTTTGGCGTGTATTTTCATATCGGGGATGCCGAGAAATACTTTTATGCCTTCATCCTCCATGCGTGCTTTCCAGTCGAGGTTGGCGGCTTCGTCGAAGCGGGCGCGCAGCTCCAGTACTACTGTTACATGCTTACCATTGCGGGCGGCATTGACCAGGGCATTCACGATCTTGGAATTACGGGCAAGCCTATACGCAGTTATTTTAATAGAAGAAACATTCGGATCGATAGCGGCTTCCCGCAGCAGGTCGATGATCGTATCGAACGAGTGATAGGGGAAGTGCAGCATTACATCCTGGCGTTGTATTACATGCATCACGCTGGGTGCTTCATTGAACAGCGGATGGATAAATGTTTTGCGATGTGTATGCGGCGGGAAGATGGAGTCCGGGAAATCCATAAAGTCCTTGAAGTTATGGATACGGGCGCCGGGAATGAGGTTGTCTTTGCCGGACAGGCCCATTCTGCGGATCAGGTATTCCAGCAGCAGGGGGTCGATGTCCTTGTCGTATACAAACCGCACCGGTTTTCCTTTGCGGCGGTCTTTCAGTCCTTTTTCGATCTGGTGGATCAGGCTGTCGGAGATATCGTTGTCGATGTCCAGTTCCGCATCGCGGGTAACCTTGATAATGTGGGAAGAGAACTTATCGTAACCGAAGTAGGAGAAGATATGCGGGAGACAGAAGCGGATCAGGTCTTCCAGCAGGATGATATCGTGCTCGCCTTCTTTGGAAGGCAGGATGATAAAGCGTGGCAATACATTGGAAGGAATCTCGATGAGGGCAAACTTTTGCCGCACGGAGTTATCCTGCCGGGCCAGTACGACGGCCAGGTATATGGATTTATCACGCAGGATGGGAAACTGTTGTATACTTTCGATCATCAGCGGGATGATGGCGGTACGCACCTGTTCATTGAAGTAGTTCAGTACAAACTTCTGTTGTTCCCGGCTGAGGTGTTTCTCTGTTCTCAGGAAAATATGCTGTGTCTCCAGTTCCTGTGCAATGTCTTTCCAGATGCGGTCAAACTCGCGTTGCTGGTCTATTACTACCGCCTGGATATCGTCCAGTATTTTACCCGGATTTTCTTCCAGGTGCATTTTAGTAACGGCCTTGGTGATAGACATCATGCGTTTGAGTGTTGCCACCCGTACACGGAAAAATTCGTCGAGGTTATTGGAGAAGATACCGAGGAAGCGGATTCTCTCCCGTAGCGGAACAGTAGGATCAGCAGCTTCCTGTAGTACCCGGGCGTTGAACGAGAGCCAGCTGATATCCCGGGCGATCAGCTTTTTAGCTGGTGGCGCGGGGTCTTTGGGAAGGAGAAGCTTTTTTATCAGCGTTTTTTTCGCCGGGGTCTTTTTTGCCGGGGTCTTTTTACTGTTATTTTTTTTTGCTGAAGTTGTAGATGGTGTCATATTTTTCAGGTTCTCCGTATGTGGCATCTGCATACAAACGAGTTTACATTCAAAAAATTCACGTTGTTTAATCCACGATAATACAGCTTTCGCTGTATGTGATGCCATTAAATTAAAGTTAAGAAAAAGGTGTCAAAAGAAAACAGTGGGAGCGGAATTACGTGACAATAACACCCACGTGTATACGGGGTGTTAAAAATTTGCTAAAACAAATGCTTTATGGTTTGACCGGTGTAGCGGGTTGTTTTTTGTTGAGCAGGGGCAGGGCCACGAGGCTCAGGAATCCTACAAATACCACGAGCAGTGTTTGCACTACCCAGATGATCCAGCCGAATGCGTAGCCGATCACGTAGGTGATGCCATAGAGTTCGAGGGCTTTTTGTACCAGTGCCTGATAGGCGCCGATACCGCCGGGGGTGACGATCATGCCGATGCTGCCGATCATCAGTACGGCGAGGGCGGCGCTGATACCGAGATGGTTTGTTTCCTGGAGGCAATAGAAGCCAATATATACCTGGGAGAGGTAGCAGCCCCATATCAGGATACTTTGCAGGATGAAGGACCACTTGTTCTCCATTTTGCCGATGGAGAGAATGCCTTCCATCACGCCTTTGGCCAGCGCGCGGACGGTGATGGCTGCTTTCGAGCGGGCAAAACGGCGCAATACCCAAAGGAGGGCCAGTATTACCACTGCCAGTACCACTACCAGCAACAGCAGCTGCATCCCGTTGGCAGCCGCAATTTTGCGGGCCAGGGGCAGGTAGATGTCATGGTGTACATAAGCGCCGAGGACATCTATCTGGGTGAGGATGGTAACACCGATCAGCAGCAGGAGGCAGAGCATGTCCACCGCTCTTTCTGCGATCATGGTGCCTACGAGTTTCTCCGCAGGTATTTTTTCGTATTGTGCCAGGATGCCGCAGCGGGTTACTTCTCCCAGTCTGGGTACGGCCAGGTTGGCCAGATAGCCTACCATGACGGCGAAGAAGGTATTTAAGGTAGAGGGTTGATATCCCAGTGGTTTCATGAGCAGTTTCCAGCGGGTAGCACGGAGCCAGTGACTGGCGATACCCATGATCACAGCGGGGATAGCCAGCCAGTAGTTACCTCTGCGGAAAGCGGCGTTGATTTGATCCCATTGTTCCGGTGTCAGGTCTTTGGTGACCAGCCATATCAGCAGCACACCGATGCCAAAAAAACATATAAACTTAATGACGTTCTTAAGCATTTTGGGCATCATCCAAAGTATTTAGGGTGTTAGCGGTATGTTGTACCGGAAAGGGTTTATAATTTGTTTCCTTCTTTGGGGAAAATGGCAATAGGCGTATATTTCTTCGCTTCTTCAAAATCCATCGTGGCATAGGAAATAATAATCACGATATCACCGGGGGCTACCAGGCGGGCAGCAGGGCCGTTCATGCAGATGACGCCGGAAGCTCTTTTACCTTTGATTACATAAGTTTCCAGTCTTTCGCCGTTATTCACGTTTACTACCTGCACTTTTTCATATTCGATCAGGCCGGCTGCATCCATCAGGTCTTCGTCTATTGTAATGCTTCCAACATACTGCAGGTTGGCTTCTGTAACAACTGCACGGTGGATCTTACACTTTAATATTTCTATTTGCATGATTATTTCTGAACTGTTGTTGTTGCTAAATAAGCAGTCTGCAAAGCTATGGAAAAAAAGTATTCCGGCAAAAGGTTCCCATAAAGCAATAAAGCAGCAGAGAGCGCACTCCTTGCTGCTTTACGGCTTTATGGGCTATGTGGTGACCCTATATAGCACCTTGCAGTATCATATTATCGATGAGGCGGACACCGTCGATCCAGGCTGCTACTGCGGCCACTACGGTATGGTCGCCGGGCGGTTCGGACAGGTGTTGGAGATGACCGTTGTTAAGTACGAGAATGTCTACATATTCCGGTTCGAAGCCTTGTTTTTTCAGTTCATCGAAGGCTTCATGGGCAGCTTCGAGGAGGAACAGGCCGGTCCCGAATTCGTTTTTCAGGCGGGTGAGGGCCTGGTAGATGGCGGCCGCTTTTTTGCGGGCGGCAGGAGAGAGGCGTTCATTGCGACTGCTCATGGCCAGGCCGGAAGGTTCGCGTAAAGTAGGGCAAACCACCAGTTCTACCTTTGAATTAATGATTTGTAGCAGTTTACGTATTATTAAACATTGTTGCAGGTCTTTTTGGCCCATAAAAAGCTTGTGAGGCTGCACAATATCCAGTAATTTGTGGACGATACGGCCTACTCCCTGGAAGTGGCCGGGACGGAATTTGCCTTCGAGAATGGTTTCCAGGTCGCCGAATTCGTAATGTTGACCATCTGCCAGTCCTTCCGGATACATTTCCTCAACAGATGGCAGAAAAAGTATATCTGTAGATGCATCATTCAATTTTTTAATATCCTCTTCAATGGTAACAGGATATTTTTCGAAATCTTTGGGATCGTTGAATTGTGTTGGATTGACAAAAATGCTGCAAACGACCACATCATTTTCTTTTTTCGCCTCCTGAATAAGTGACAGGTGCCCATCATGGAGGGCTCCCATAGTAGGCACAAAACCAATGCTTTTGTTGCTTTTTCTTACCAGGTCCAGGTGCTTCTTCAGGTCATTGCTGCGCTTAAATAGATACATAAAACATTGCTTAAAAGGATGTTAAAACTGACAGATTGGCCAATATTCCGTAAAAAATCCGTAATTTTGCAAGCCAAATTAAAAATTACTGCATTAATAATCAGCGTTAAATGTCCACAAAGAAAAGAATTCTTTTTATTGCCCAAGAAATGTCGCCTTACCTGGAACTGAGTGATTACGCGGCAATGGTCAATAAAATGGCAATTAAGTCCAATGAGGCTGGCCTGGAAGTGAGAGTGATCATGCCTAGATTTGGAATTATTAATGAGAGAAGACACCGCTTGCATGAGGTGGTCAGATTGTCCGGAATCAACATTGTGATAGACGGGGATGATTACCCGCTTATTATCAAGGTGGCCTCCCTGCCAAATGCCCGTTTGCAGGTGTATTTCCTGGATAACGAGGATTATTTCAAGCGGAAAACCGTATTTGCTGACGAAAACGATGAGTTTTTCGATGATAATGCGGCGAGGTCTGTTTTCTTCTGTAAAGGCGCCCTGGAAACCGTTAAAAAATTCGGATGGCCGCCGGACATTATTCATTGCAGCGGATGGATGACATCCCTGATACCCATGTATCTGAAAACCGCTTATAAGAAAGAGCCGGTTTTCGCCCATTCCAAAATTGTATATTCTTTGTCCCCCAATAGCTTTAAAGAAAAGCTGGGTGCTTCCTTTATCAAGAAGGCTACCATCAGTAACCAGATCAAGGAAAAAGACCTGGAACTCTTTAAAGACGGCACCAACACTGCACTGAACAGAGGAGCCGGTAAGTACGCTGATGCAGTAGTACTGGCCGGAGATAAGGTAGAGAAAAAAGTAGTGGATGAACTGAAGGCGGAAAAAGGCAAAATCATCTTACCTTTCAAGAAAGACAATGATGATCTTGCGGATTACCTGGCACTTTACAATCAATTGCTTGGTAAATAACTATATTTGGAGAATTTTCGCCAACTTCATTTTAACTAACAATCTTAACGCGTGAAGATTAATTTCAGGAACCTTAGCTTAGTAGCCGCTTCTATTGCGTTGTTGTACGGTGCTTCCGGATGCAATCAGTCTACTATACTCGGACAGGGACTGATCCCGCCGGGTGACTTTGTAAATGGGCAGGACACCACCATCAACACCATCGTTGCGAATAATATCTTAAAGTACGACTCTTTGTTCTTCAACGGTTACGACCGGACAGAGAAAGCGTTGGGCTCCATCACTACAGACCCTGTTTTCGGCAAAACCCATGCTTTTGTATTCATGCAGGTGGGGTTGCCTTCCAGTGCCTTCACTTTCGCAGGCACCGGTCAGACACTTGATTCTGTAGTCCTGTCGCTCGCTTACCTGGGCTACAAGGGAGATTCCACTACCACTCAGACCTTCCGTGTTTACAGGATGTCAGAACCTGGATTCAAAATAGACTCCAACTACGCCTACAACAAAATGTTACAGTACAATCCCGGCGAATTACTGGGTACGGCCACTGTAACGCCATTGGGGCTGAAGGACTCTGTCAGCGTATACGATAAAAAAGAGGGCGCTCAGCTGCGTATTAAGTTAAGCAGCGCTTTCGGTAACGATTTACTGCAACAGAAATCTGATGGGGCGTTTACCAATGACTCTTCCTTCCGGAGCTACCTGAAAGGGTTTGCATTGATTCCTGATACCATTGCCGGTACCAACCGCAACATGATGTTCTTTGATGTGAACAACGCCAACACCAAGTTGACTGTTTTCTACAAGAACTCCGTGGATGATTCCCTGCGGGCTACCTTTGCTTTCGGTAACAACTCCGCACACTCCAATACCTTTATCCGTAATTATAACGGTTCGGAAGCCAGCAGATATATCAACACCGGTAATCCCAAAGGAGACAGCATCCTGTTTTTACAGAGCTCACCGGGTGGTTTATACACCAATCTGTTGATTCCTCACCTGGAGAATTTCCCCAATGCTGTGATCAACAAGGCAGAACTGGTGATTACCCAGGTTACTGTCGGTCCCAGCGATATGAACAATATCTTTAAGGAACCAGCCAAGCTTCTCCTGACGCAGTATGTTGGTATGGGCGACTCCACCAAAAGCCTGATAGACCAGCTCGCCGGCGGAAACACTGCCTATTTTGGCGGTGACAAACAGATCATTACCAATTTTGGAGGGGTGCAGGTTGCACAATACACCTTCAATATCGGGCGTTATCTGCAGGCGTTGATTAAGAAGCAGGAAACCAATGCAGGCTTCAAACTGCAGGTAGTACGTACTGCCTATCCGGATGTAGACCGGTTGAAAGCGGGCGGTGGAAACCTGTCTCAGTACAACATGAAATTGCGAATTATTTACACAAAACCTTAAATCGCTAATCCAAATTTTTATGCCTTATTTATTTACATCTGAATCAGTTTCAGAGGGACATCCTGACAAGGTTGCGGATCAGATTTCTGATGCGTTGATCGATCATTTTCTGGCATATGATGCGTCATCCAAAGTTGCTTGTGAAACATTGGTAACTACCGGGCAGGTAGTACTGGCAGGAGAGGTTAAGTCTGAAGCTTACCTCGATGTGCAGGACATCGCCCGCGAAGTAATCCGTAAAATCGGATATACCAAGAGTGAATATATGTTTGAGGCTAACTCCTGTGGTATTTTTTCCGCTATCCATGAGCAGTCTCCTGATATCAACCAGGGTGTGGACCGTTCTTCTCCGGAAGATCAGGGTGCCGGCGACCAGGGTATGATGTTCGGTTACGCTACCCGTGAAACGGAAAACTATATGCCGCTGGCGTTGGATCTGGCTCATAAACTGCTGTTGGAACTGGCTGCATTACGCCGTGAAAACAAAGACATCACTTATCTGCGTCCGGATGCCAAATCTCAGGTAACCATTGAATACTCTGACGATAACAAACCTGTGCGTATCGACACGATCGTGATTTCTACCCAGCACGACGACTTCGGAAACGACGAAGAAATGCTGGCTAAAATCAAAGCGGATATGATCAACATCCTGATCCCGCGCGTGAAAGCTCAGCTGAAACCGGAACTGCAAAAGCTGTTTGAAGGTTATGATATCCAACACCATATCAACCCTACCGGCAAATTCGTTATCGGTGGCCCTCACGGTGATACCGGTCTGACCGGCCGTAAAATCATCGTAGACACCTACGGTGGTAAAGGCGCTCACGGTGGTGGTGCTTTCTCCGGTAAAGATCCTTCCAAGGTAGACCGCTCTGCGGCATACGCTACCCGTCACATCGCTAAAAACCTGGTAGCTGCCGGTGTTTGCGACGAAGTACTGGTACAGGTTTCTTATGCTATCGGTGTAGCTAAACCTTGCGGCGTATACGTGAATACTTACGGTACCTCCAAAGTAGGCCTGAAAGATGGTGAGATCGCTAAGAAAGTGGAAGAAATTTTCGACCTGCGTCCTTATGCTATCGAACAACGCCTGAAACTGCGTAACCCAATTTATAGCGATACCGCTGCTTATGGTCACATGGGCCGCGAACCTAAGGTGGTTACCAAAGTGTTTAACAAAGGCAAGAAAAACGAAAAATCTGTAGAAGTAGAACTGTTCACCTGGGAGAAACTCGACTATGTGGACAAGGTAAAAGCTGCCTTCGGCCTGTAATAGCCGTCAGCTTTTATACTACTGTTGTCAGTATAAACATTATAAAGAGGCGATTGATAAACCATTTATCAATCGCCTCTTGCTTTTGGAAACAGCTATTTATTCCTTTTACCCGTGGTGCAAAAAAACTTTAAAATCTTCAAAAAAAATTATATATTTATTATGTAAATATATATTAAATAAATTAATATGCTCTGTGGGCCTGTGTTCCAGCACAGGAGAGGATCTTCGGATGCGGTCGGTAATTTTTAATATGTAGTTTACGGATGTATTTATCCCCGGGAAATCGTCTAACCGTTTCATTGCGTTATGGTGGCAGTCTGCAAGTGTTTTTCTATCAAAAAATTATTTGATCTTCACGCCTGAAAAACAAATTTATCAGGTTCCGTATCGCCTGAATGCAGCCATACTGGCGTCTTTCTCCATTGCCTAACCATCCGTATCCGGTAAACTGACCGCTTTACGCGGAATTAATTTATACCATCATTTTATTGAAGAACCATGAAGAAGCACCACCTTACTTCCCAACTGCTTATGCTGAAGTTTGCATTCATTGCGATAATTTATTTCGGGAGTTGTAACAAGACGGTTGTTAAACCGGAAACCCCTCATGGGGAGGACCCGACAGAACAACCTTCTACGCCCAATCCGCCGGTAAAAGGGAAGGAGTATACGCTGGTGCCGGATGCCAGCGGACGCCTGGTCATAGACGGCGCTAAAAGTCCGTATAAAGGCGGAGATGCCCTTAACCTGAAAGGCCGGTTCCTGTCCATCAACATCACCAACCTGAATGGCACTGCTGGCAGTCCTATTATCATCCGTAATTTTGACGGAACAGCTGTAAAGATCGGCAATCCCGACTGGAACGGCGGTTCCTGGGCGGAAGCACTGAGCCTGGTCAACTGTCATTATATCAAAATAGGCAGCGAATCGTCCCGCACTGATTTTATTATCGATGGATCAGTTCATCCGGCGAGAGACGCTTACTTTAACCTGGTATTAAGTAAACATACCGACAATATCGAAATCAGAAACCTGACCATCCGTAACGGTGGCACGGGTATATGGGCTAAAACAGATCCGGTGAAAGGGGATGCGAGCACCTACTATCCCAATTCACAAATGGAAAATCTGCTGATCCACGACGTGGCTATCAGCGGCACCAATAATGAAGCGATGTACATTGGTCATACTGCCACCTATTGGGACCTGAACGCCAATACTTCCTATTATGGCGACCCATCCGGTTTTACACCCGGCAGCCAGTATGTACAACCCATCAAATGGCACAATGTAAAAATCTATAACAACCAGGTCCAGGATGGCGGCGCAGATGGTATCCAAACGGCAGCCATTGATCAGCTGGAAGTATACAGCAACACGGTAACCAACTGGGGAATGAGACATAACAGTTCCCACAACGGCGGTATCCTGATTGGTGGCAGGGTTACCAATTCATACGTGCACGACAACTACGTACATGACGGCTGGGGCGAACTGTTGCAGTTCTACGGTTCAGGTGAAAATGGTTCCAAACATGTGATCAGTAATAATTTGTTTGTCAACAACAGTCAGGGTGGCAACGATGGTATCAGCTTCAGAGGTACAGACCGGGCAGCGGTAACCATCAGTAATAACACAGTGGCGCTTACCGGCGGTGTGTCTTTGCGCATCAACGGCGAAAAAGGAATGACGGCCGCACTGGTGGTAATGGACAATGCGTTTATCCAACCCCGTATGAGCGGCGGTGCTATCACCTATAACTCTTACGTATATACGGAGAATGGCGGCGGTGCCGTAGAAGGCACCGGAGACAAGGCTAACAGCCGTATTCCTTCACTGGATGCAGCTGGCGTGGACATCGGGAACTACTTTTCTCCCAAAGCCGGTTCTGCGATAGGTGTAACAGGATACCGGAAAAAATAATTTATGCTATAGAAAACCTTATAAAACGAAAGACCGAAACAGATAGCCTGTTTCGGTCTGCTGTTTTTATGGAACACAAAAAACTAAAGCTCTTTGTTCTTCAGTAGTTGTACTGCATGATCACACGCACGGGCAGTCAGCGCCATATAGGTGAGCGACGGGTTCTGTGTGGCAGAGGAAGCCATACAGCTGCCATCGGTCACAAATACATTAGGCACTTCATGCAGCTGGTTCCACGCATTGAGCACAGACGTTTTAGGATCGCGTCCCATCCTGGCAGTCCCCATTTCATGTACACACTCACCGCCGACGTAGTTGTAGTCGAACCCGGAAATATGGGAAAACCCGCTTTTTTCCAGCATCTCCTCGGCACTGCTCCGCATATCTTTTCGCATGGCTTTCTCATTGTCTTTGATTTCAAAACTGATCCTTACCAGTGGTTGTCCCCATTTATCGGTAGCACCAGGATCAAGGGTTACCCGGTTATCTGCATAAGGCAGCATCTCTCCCCAGGCGCCCAGCCACATTACCCATTTACCGGGTTTAACCAGGTCTTTTTTAAACTGATCGCCATAGCCTGGTAGTTGGTAATGATCCATCCAGGCTTCTCTTTCAGCGTACCCCTGGTAGCCGAAACCGCGTACGTAATCTGTTCTGCGCGTGGCATCGTTCAGGTTGCGGAAACGGGGAATATAAATACCGGCAGGTCTGCGGCCGGAATAGTATTGGTCTTTAAAGCCATCGTATTCACCCATGGCGCCTACTTTAAAATGATGGTCCATCAGATGCCGGCCTACCAGATCGTTGTTGTTGCCGAGGCCATTCGGAAATGCATCGGAAACGGACCTCAGCAAAATGGCGGCAGATGCGATGGTAGAGGCGTTGAGGAAAATGATACGGGCGTAGTAGGTGAAGCTCTCTTTTGTCTCTGTATCAATAATCCTTACCCCACTGGCTTTGCGCGTATTTTTATCAAAGATGATTTCTGTAACAATACTGAAAGGCCGTAAGGTGAGGTTGCCGGTAGCCATGGCTGCGGGCAGGGTAGCGGCGTTGCTGCTGAAGTAACCGCCGAAGGGGCAGCCACGATGGCACAGGTTACGGTATTGGCAGGGGCCGCGGTTATTGTGACCTTGAGACAGGTTGGCCACCCTGGCGATGGTCAACAGGCGGTCATCATATTTTTTTTTCAGTTGATCCCGCAGGTGTTGCTCCAGGCAATTGAGTTCCATCGGAGGCAGCAACTGACCATCGGGCAGGTGGGGTAATCCTTCCGGCTGTCCGCTGATACCGGCAAACCGCTCCACGTAATCGTACCAGGGTGCGATGTCCTGGTACCGAATGGGCCAGTCCGCACCATGTCCATCTTTGGCATTGGCTTCAAAATCCAGATCGCTGAGGCGGTAACATTGCCTTCCCCAGGTGAGGGAGCGTCCGCCTACCTGGTATCCCCTGATCCAGCTGAAGGGTTTCTCCTGGATGTAGGGATGTTCTTTGTCGCGTACAAAAAAGTGTTTGCTGCTTTCATCGTATGCGCCGCTCTGTATCGGATCTTCCTGTTTATCCTGTTCGGGATTGTTGAGCCGGTGTTTAAACTCCCAGGGGTGAAGCGTAGCGGTCGTATAGTCCTTTACGTGCTCAACATTTCTTCCTCTTTCCAGCAACAATGTTTTGAGTCCTTTTTCGCATAGTTCCTTCGCCGCCCAGCCTCCGCTGATGCCGGAGCCGATGACGATCGCATCGTAAGTATGGTCGTTTGTTGCTTTAATGTTCAGGTTTGCCACTGGTTATCTGCGCTATTGTGTTAACAAAAAAATGAATCAGGTATTTAAAAGTCCTATAAAGTATGATTTTTTCTATTAGTGATATTGAAAAAAATCCGGCTGTTACACCGGATTTTTTTCAAAGCTATGTGCGGTGACTGCTTTATTGTTTCACCAGTTTAATTGTTGTTACTGTCTGGTTATCGGCGATGACCTGCAACAGATAGACCCCTGGCGTTAATTCGCGGCCGGTGATGTCCATTCTGAACTGGTAAGAGCCTGGTGCAACGAGACCCAGATCTTTCATGGTAACGATGCGGCCGTTGAAGTCCAGCAGTTTTAATGCCGTTCTGTAGGAGCCTTTTCCTTTTTGTGTGAGCGCCACATTCACAAAGTTGGTGAATGGATTAGGATACACCTGGGAAACGGATACGTCCGTAGCAGCGTTGCCGGTAGCATTGGTGGTATTGTCGCCGATGTTCAGGTTTGTTTTTGGCGCGGTTGCCATGGTGCCGGTACCGCCGATTTTAGCGAATGTTTGCGGTACTTCTCTCGGGAACGCTTTAATAACGAGGGCATTCAGGTAACCATACGTGTTGTTGGCTGTATAGATCACCAGCAGCATTTGACCATTCTGGTCAGGAGACAGGTGATCGAGTGTAACAGTATTGGTGCTGTTGTCATAGGCATCCAATGTTACCGTTCTGCCATTGATGTTATAGGCGGTGATCCTGGTGCCGCCGCTGGCGCGACTTCCAAAGAAGGTAAAGGAGTATTCTTTGGATTGATCGAGGTTGGAGAACTGCATTTTAGCGGTATCTCCTGGTTCCACGTAGTAAGACTCTGCGATCACCAGATCAGGATATACACCACTGTTGTTACCGGTTTGGAACCCTGCAGGGTTAGTACCGGTGAAGTTGTCAATGATGGTCCAGCTGAAGCTGGTTGGGTTGCCGTTACCGTCTTTCGGGTTAGCCATGGTCTGATTAAGGTATGGCAGTGCGTTGGTGTTATTCCACGGTGCCGGCGCCGGATTTACGGTGTTAAAGTTGATATTGACACCATAAGCGAGCGTGCCACCGGCAGCGATGTTGCTGTAATCGGACTGTTTGGTGGCAGTGATAGCTCTTACTTTATAGAAGTAGAGGCTGTTGCTGCTCAGACCGGTGTTGTTGTAAGTGGTTACATTGGCGGCAGTGGTAGTCAGCAGGGTGTAGGTACCATTGCGATCTGTAGAGCGCCATATCTCAAATCCTGTTTCATTGCTGGATTTGTCAGCCCAGGTGAGCTGGATGCTGCTGGCTGTTTGGCCGCTGGTAACCAGGTTGGCCGGAGCCAGTGGGATTCCGTTGTCGACATAGGACTGAATCACCATAGCGCCGATGTAGCCGGCGAAGGAACCGGAAGCCTGCTGGAGCGTAAAGTCGATATTGCCGTTGGCATCCGGGCTTAAGCCATTGATCTGTACTGTATTTTGTGTATTGCTGGCAGCATTCAGTGTTACTGATTGTCCGCCGGCACTATAGATGGTATTTCGGTTATCGCTGACAGCTTCACGGCTGGCGAAGAATACAAGGTTGTATTTGAGCGTAGCAGACAAACCACTTAACCTGATGCGTTTAGCCTGGCCGCTTTGATCATAATAGAAAGTGTGCATAACCACATCCGGGTATACGCCGGAGTTGTTGCCGGTTACGGCGCCTATGTTGTTGTCTCCTGTCAGTGCATCGAGCAGCGTAATATTGATACCGCTGGCAGTGCCGCTTTCATCGAGGATGTTGGAGATGGTTGTATTGGCATTGGCCGGTGAATTAAAGTTATTCCATGGCGCGGGTGCTGGTTCAATACGGTTATAGTTTACATACACCGATGTCATGTTTTTATCGGTGACCTGTACCTTGAAGGTGCGGCTGCTTTGGGCGCCTTTGTCGTCCCGGGCAGTAACCGAGATAGTATAGGTACCAATGTTTCCGCTGCTAGGCGCGAGCTTCAGGGTGGCTGTTCCGTTGCCGGTATTCTGCAGGGTTGCGAAAACAGGCAGGCCGGTGGCAGAGATGGTGATCACATCGCTCGGATCATCCGTCGCATGGAGATTTACCTGTACGATGGCATCGGTTTTCATGGCCACATTGCTGATGCTGTCGAGAACCGGTGGCATGTTGGGCAGGTTAATACTTACGGTATCGGACGGGGTGCCACCGTGGGTATTAATGGCACGTACCACATAATAGTAGGTATGATTACCGGAAACATTCGGGTCCGTATAGGCGGTATCGTTAGCATTCGCAACAGGGCTCAGCAACTGGAACGGACCTGTTTGGCTGGTAGCGCGATATACTTCGTAACCGGTTTCGTTATAGGCTCTGTCAACCCAATTCAATCTCACACCGGCAGGGAGGCTACGGGCATTGAGACTGCCTGGTTTGGCAGGTGCTTTACCATCATCGTAGTTAGCCTGTATCACCATGGTATTGAGGTAAGCATAGGCAGAACCGTTGAGAGCGGTGAGGTCTACGTTGATAGTGCTGTCACTGTTGGCTCTGATACCAGTGGCTGTCACCGTGTTGCTCGTATTGCTGGAGGCGTTCAGACTTACGGTGGTGCCGTTTACGGTATATCCTGCAGTACGGGGATCAGTTACGCCTGCGCGGCTGCCAAAGAAGGTGAAAGAGTAAGTGTAGGCAGTGTCAAAACCACTCAGTTTGAGTGTTTGTTTATCTGCCATGGTAAACCATGCACTCACCATAGCGGCATCCGGATAGATACCGGAATTGTTATTCGTAGTATAACCAAAGTTATTGGTATTGGCGCCACCATTAACGGTTTGCCAATTGGTCATTACTTTCATGGAGATGCCGGTATTGCGACCGTTGTTATCCAGCATATTGGAGAACACATCATTCAGTGCCGGCTGTAATTTGTTGGTATTGTTCCAGGGCGCCGGTGCTTTGTAGGTTCCGTCGTTGAAGTTGATATATACGCTGTAATTGGGATTGACAGCGGTTACGGTGATATTGAACGTTTTGGAATCCACGCCTCCGTTGTTATCAGAAACGGTAACGGTGACAGGATAAGTACCGTTGTCGCCATAACCCGGAGCCAATACGATGCTGGCGTTGTTGCCATTGGTGGTGAGTGTAGCGAATGTTGGCAGATTCGTCACATTCCATGTCAGCGCCTCGGTACTATTGGTTTCGCTGGCAGACATATTGATGGTATTGGAGCCTTTTTCTGCCATCGCCACATTAGCGATATTATTCAGCACCGGTGGATAGCTGTTGTCGATTGTCAGGTTAAATGACCGGGTAACCTGACCGCCATGTCCATCGGAAACGCTCACCTGTATGTTGGAGTAGGTGCCGACATCAGCGATGGTGGGGGTAAAGATGATGTTACCGGTACCATTGCCGGATACGGTCAGCGTACCGAATGCAGGCAGGTTGGCGGAGGTAATAGTCAATACGTCGCCGTCAGCATCAGTAGCGTTGATTGGTACATTCAGCTGTGCATCGTAACGGATTTTTTTATCCGTCAGCTGCGGCATGGTAGGTACAGAGTTGAGCGTCGTTGTGCTGGCTTCATTGGAGAAAGTACTGATACCGCCTTCATTCTTCGCTTTTACCTTGTAATAGAAGTTGGTGTTGGCGGTAAGAGCGGTGTCGCTATATACAGCGTAGGCACTGTCGCTGCTGCCAATGGAAGTCAGCAATACATAGTTACCATTGGTATTAACGGAGCGATAGATGTCGAAGCCGGTTTCATTGTTGGAATTGTCGTTCCATTTCAGGTTGACGGTGTTCGGTGATACAGCAGTAGCGGTAAGGCCGGACGGAGCAGTTGGTATGGCAGGCAGCGCAAAGGTAGTAGCCTTGATATCGTTGTTTTCAAAGGCACTGGAGGGGATGTCCTGTTTGGCAATATTGGGACCCATATACCGGGCATGCAGTTCCTGTCCGCCTGTGGCCTGGAAGTAGGTCACATAGAACTGGTGTCTGCCAGCGGTCAATGTTTTTTTGACGGAGGTTTTCTCTGTGGTGGAACTGCGCGTTCCATTGTTGTCAACAACCAGATAGCTGGAGCCAAAGCCGTCAATATACAGGCGGCTGCCGTCATTGGAAGCGGTATAGAAAGTATACTGACCGGCAGTAGGAATATTTATATAGCCGGAGTACTTGATGGCGTAGTTGGCATCACGGTTACGCATATCCAGTGTTACTGCCGACGTAATACCGGATTTTACCGGTGTTTCCGTAAAGGCAGGAAGGGTGGAGTAGCTGGTTGCTTCGTAGTAATCGTATTTCAGGCCGCTGATATCGCCCAGACCGGGACCTGCGTTGCCATAGCGGTTGAGCGCCTGTACCTGGTAGTAGTAGGTCGTCTGCGGGGCCAACAGGCTATCCGTATAGCTGGTAGCGTTAGCTTTGGCAGTACCGATGATTTCAAACGGTCCTACCTGGCTTTCGGAGCGGTATATTTCGAAGCCGGTTTCGTCGCTGCTGTTGTCGTTCCAGGTAAGGTTGATCTTATTGAATGAAACAGCGGTAGCTTTCACATTGCTGGCTGGTACCGGAGGGCCAGGCATGGTAAAGGTATCGGTATAGGCAGAAGCAGGGATTTCCGTTCTGCTGTTGATACCTGCGGCGGTGCTGGTCCAATACACCTGCATATTGGCGCCTCCGCCTTGCTGGAAGAAGCTGATCGTGATGGGATAGGAACCCTTGTTCAGGTTGATAGTGCCGCTGGCGTATTGTGAGCCATGCAGCCCATCATTGTTCACCAGTGCGGTCGCACTGGGATTATAGGTGCCAATGTACAGTTTGCTGCCATCGTCAGAATTAGTTTCAAACTTATAGCTGCCGGTAACAGGAATGTTAATATACCCTTGCCACAGGATCGCGTAGTTGATGTCCTGTGTTCTCACGGAAAGGTCTGGCGTAGCAGAGATGCCAGTTTTGACCGGTGTGAGGTTATTAAAGTTAGGCAGTGTACTGTACGTACCGTTGTAGTATTTGTAGTTGAGACCTTTGGTAATGGTAACGGCACTTACCTGGTTGCTCGGGTTGGAGACGTTGCCGGTAAGATCTCTGGCTTTCACGGTAAAGGCATATACGGTTCTGGTAGTAAGACCACCTACCAGGAAGGTAGTTTGGTCTGCATTAACAGTATAGGATTTAACGCCGTTAATATAGATATCGTATTTGTCTACCCCAACATCGTCTGTGGAGGCAGTCCAGGCAAGCGAAACGGAATTGGCGGTAGAACCGGTAACGGTGAGGCTGCCCGGAGCGGTAGGCGCCTGGCTGTCTACCATGGTGGTAGCATTTACCTCGCTGCTGACAGGGGCTGCGCCGTTATTATTTACGGGTCGTATAATATAATAATACTTCGTATTGGGATTGAGGTTATTGTCGGTATAAGTTAGCACATCTGCATCTACCTTAGCGATCAGCGTATAACCGGTACCGGGAGTAACGGTACGGTATACTTCAAAAGCTGTTTCATTATACACAGGATTGGGTTTGTCGCTCCAATTCAGGGTGATCTGTGTTCTGGAAGCAGCTGTTGCCTGGAGTGCGGAAATGGCGTCCGGGGCGTTGGCGCCATTGGCAGCAATTACTCTGAAAGGATCGGAGAAATCGCTGGAGCAGCCGTATTGTTCGGTTACTTTTACAACATAGTCACCGGCTTGTCTTACGGCGAAGGTGTTATTGGTACCCAGTGTGGTATTATCGGTAGATTTTTTCCAGAGATAGCTGGCGTAGCCAGTGGGTACTTGCAGCACTACGCTGTCTTTGCCTTCCGGGGTAGGTATCACATTGCTCATCAGGCCGGCGATCTGGATCGCCGGACTAACAGTAGCGGTTTTAATTTTCACTACCACGGGAGTATGAGACCAATCGGACCAGGTAGTGCCGTTATATATCCTGGCGTCGTAGGTACCAATTTCCGTTACAGTCAGTGTATTGGAGCTGGCTCCCGGAATAACGGCGCCATCTTTACGCCATTCGTAGGCGTTGAAACCGGCAGTTAGGCCGAGTGTCACATTGATGGGGTCGTTCACGCAGAACTCTGTTCTGCCGAAGAGCGGCCAGGGATTGGATTTATAAATGGCATTGACAAAAGGGAAATAATTGGCTTCTCCCCATGCTTTGTACCATACGCCATGTCCCATACCATCGTATATAGTCAGTTTTATGTTGCCGCCTGCTGCAGTGGCCTGGTTATAGACAGATTGTGCTACTTGGGGAGGAGGGTTGGGATCAACCCCTCCCTGGAACCACCAGATAGGAGTATATTTCCAGGAGTTGATCGTATTGGCGAGATCACTGGTGGCAGCGCTGATAGGCGTAGAGCCGGCAACCAGTTTGGGATTACGTTGAATAAAATCCCAGGTAGCGTTACCGCCGCCGGAAAGACCATGTACGAAAACACGGTAGGGGTCTACGTGAAGCTGCGGAATAAAATACTTATTCATTAGCTCTACGATATAGTCATAAAAGCTGGGACCGAAAAACCCGGAGAGATTCTGGGGGTAAAACAGGAAGGCGTTGGTAGTGCCATTGTCCACCGCGTTCATAAATACCTCGCCTCCATGGTATAGCTGGTATTCGTTGTCATAGATAGTTCCTTTCTCACCTAGTCCGTGGAAGAAAATGATGATGGGGTAAGTTTTGGTGGAATCATAGTTTTTAGGCCATTTCAGGCGAAACTGCATCCCGTTGTAGATATAAGCCTTGTAGGAAGAGGTATTGAAACTCAGCCGCGGAGTTCTCACCCACTTGCCTACCTGGCCCCAGGCCGGCTGGGCAGGCGGTGCAGATGAATTGTAGTTCACTACCGGATCATTCGGGTCGAGGACGCTTGTTTGCGCCATCAGGAACTGCATGCTGATCAGCATGAGTAGTGTAATCAGAGAGTAGATTTTTCTCATATATACCCATTAAGTATTAGGAACATAATCGTTTATGCGCATCCGGAAGCGGATGTACATGGTCAGTTGGCTTCGCAGGGGATTGGTCAAAAAAATTAACGGACTAATTACAGGGCAACTTCAACTTAAATGTTGCGACAGTAAATAAACCTTTACGGTTCTGCAGAGGAGATGGTAAATTATGGTTAGTACCGGGGCATTCACATACAACGACAGAGCGTTTCCCGATATGCGGTGCAAAATAGAAAATAAACAGGATACGTTGGGAAACTAATTCGTGAACACGCTAAAAGAAGCGGTGAAAAGCAGAAAATCGGCTTTAAGTGATTGACGGCAAGCGGTAAGTCAGATCGACTAATAACCTACCAGGTACCTGCTGTTTCTGCCCAGCACCTTTTTGGTGATTTTCAGGCAGATAACACTGGCGATCATGATAAACAGATAACTTAATGTCCAGGTAAGTAAATTCCCGGGAATCTCCTGATGGTACAATTTCTGACTTACACCCCGGAGGAACAGGACAAAGAAATAGTGCACGAAATAAATACCGAAACTTAGTGTGGCAATGGTGCCTACCCATTGCGGGATAGATTTTTCAAACCGGCCTAACCAATACAGGTAGAAAATACAGAGCAATAACTTCTGTACATAGTCCACCCGGTCATATAGCCATGCTGGTGAAAACCAGGTAACAGCCATAAATGCCAGTGGCAGTAAGGTGGTTATGATCCGATAGCGGTCTGCCAACCCCAGAATTTCTTTTTTGTAGCGTGCAACGAACATTCCAAACACGTACACAAAAAGAAAATGAATAGCATTAACCGGTATATCGCTCAATACACTTCTTTTCCAGATCATGGCGATAGCAAACAGAGGGATCAGCAGGTAATACAATCGTGGCTGCCGATCGATACGCAACAGCAGGGGGGATATAAGATAATAAAGGGTGATGACAGGGATAAACCAAAACTGTTGCAGATGGGCGCCATGGAACAGGTAGTAGCCGGCTTGTTCCCATTTGGGCCAGGAAAGGAAATCTGCGTGCTGGTCGGTAGTGAAACCAGGTACGTCTGCCCTGAATACGCGGTATATAATGAGTGGTACAGATAACACCAGGTACGGACAAATAACATACTGAAACTTTCTTTTAAGATAGTCCCGATACTCAAATTTATGCCCCAGGTACTGGAAAAGAAAACCGGAAATGAACATGAAGAAAATCGTGGAGTTTTCGAAAAGAAGTATCAGCGCCTTATGCACCGGAGAATGCTCCGGCCACCTTACCAGTACATGAGCTGCCACGATGTGCAGCATGGCAATCCCTCTGAAATAATGGACAGATCCTACAAATGCAGCAGACGGTTTGCTGACACTGGCGGTATGAGTGATGGTGGACGTTTCCATGTCAAATCCGGGCTTTTAAAAGGTTTGTGTACTTCTTTGGGCCTTATCCCATGCGGCCGATTGTTTTTTGCCGATATACCGGAAAAAACCCTGGTATACGGCGATATTCATGAACAGAAAATAGAAGGGGATATAAAACAATTTTGATTTACGATGTGCTTTGGCTTGCTGGTATCCAACCAATGCCGCCAGGTAAAAACACAGCTGGGCAGCCAGTACCAGCTGGTAAAAAATACCGGCGCCTGTCCATACCAGTACGATATTGCTGATCAACAACAGCGGAAGGCTGAGTGGACTGAGGGTCCAGCGTAATACCCGGTGTGAGATGTACTGGAAAGCGAGCAGGGGATATCTGAATATATTGAGTAAAGGCGACAGCATCACGATGGACTGGAAGCCACCGGCACTGATCCGTACCTTACGTTTATGTTCTTCTTCCATGGAGAAGGAAGGCGCCTCCATGGCGTAGGCATCGGGTGCATAGGCAATCCGGTAGCCTGCCATGTTAATGCGCAGGGAGATGATAAAGTCATCCAGGATGACATCTTCTTCCACAGGCGTGTAAAGCGTCGTGCGGATAGAGAACAATTCTCCTGCAGCACCTACCACGCTGTATAAATCGGCATCCAGTTTCTTCAGCAGGGATTCATATTTCCAATAGATACCTTCAGTAGCGGCGGCGCCGGTACTACCGGTAGCTACTACTTTTTTCTCACCTGCTACGCCGCCGGTTTTTTCGTCGGCATAATGTTGCACAATATTTTTGATAGCTGCGCTATTGAGGAGGGTATTGGCATCACAGAAGATCACAACAGGGTGCTGTACCTGTTTCATGGCCCTGTTGATGGCAGCTGTTTTTCCGTGCCTTTGCGGCTGATGCAACAGGCGGATGGAAGGGTATTGCGCAATGATATCCGGGGTTTGGTCGGAGGAACCGTCCGTCACAAAAATAATCTCCAGCTTGTCGGACGGGTAGTCCAGCTGCAGTGTGTTATGAATTTTCTGCTCAATAAAGTCTGCTTCGTTATAGGCCGCTATGACGAGACTTACAGGCGGTTCGAAGGGCGCCGCCGGACGGTCGTCCGGTTTGGAGAACAGCCGTTTGGCGCGGACCAGGCCATATAACAGCACCCCATATCCTATGTAATTATAGAACAGGATAAAAAATGCGGTAAAGAATATGAGGTAAATAACAATCATTGTCTGAGAATAGATGTTTATTCAGTGGCCCAGCATCGTTGTCCGGGTTGCAGTGGAACACAGCCCTGAAAGCGGCCGGGTATATAGTCATAAGCCATGGCTTTAGTGGCTCCCTGCATGGAAGTGCAGTAGCCCATGACTGTATATTTTTTCAGGGTGATGAAGAAGGAGTCTCCGAATAGTCTGGAAGATACTTTACCCATCAGTCCGCCCCAGGGTTTGCTTTTTTTCTCAAAATGCCCTACAATGGCGGCTTTATCTTCCATACGGCAATGCACAAACGATTTCCCGTATTGAGCCCTGGCATAGGAGGCGATGTCTTCCAGTCCGTACATAAAACGGTTCTGTACTTTGCGGGAAGAGCAGTCGCGTATCATGGTAACGATAAAGTCGTGTACGCCGGCGCTTTTAGCGCCGGGCGTATCGGTTTCCGGGATGATCACTTCCGCCAGTTCCGCGATGAGCGGCAGGTATTGGTCGAGATCCCGGAGGTCGGGCGTTTTATTAAAATGGTGGTAGCCGACACCGCCGGCAATAGCGGCTCCGGCGCCACCAAACAACATTATCCGGGTAATGGCTTTCCGTCTGTTCATCAGGTCCTATTTTTTTCGCTTGGTTGCATTGTAGCTTTGAAATTGCAGGAGCCATTCGTAGATGTTCATACCGTTTTCGCGGTAACGGGGATCATAGAACGAGTGCCAGCAGCAGTGCGCGCCGGGGTAAACGGTGAATTTGTTCAGCCCTGGTTTATACTTACCGATACTGTCAATGGCTTCTTTGGCATTGTTCAGAAAATAGTCATCCTGTTTGCCGGCGAAGTACCAGGTATGAATGCCTGCATCGGCTACCAGTTTATACCGTTGCAGATAAGGAGGGTCTACCCGTGCGGCCGACATGGTAACGCAGCCGGCTATACGGTTGGACAATTCCCTTTCATGTGTTTTAGCAGATTCTACTGACCAGCCGCCGGCGCTATAACCGGTGAGGTACATCCTGGTAGTATCCACCGGGTAATTTTTGATGACATCATCCAGCATGGCGCCAACGTCCTGCGGTGCAAAAGACCAGCTCTCCGCCAGCGGCGCCAGTACGATAAACTTATACAGCTGCTTGTCTTTTGGATTGACAGCCTCTATTTTCCTGCCTTCTTTCAGCTGGCGGGTAACGCCTTCTCTGAATATCTTGTTCAGGTCTTTACCAGCAATGCTTCGTCCGTGAAAACAAATCAGCAGCGGGTATTTTTTACCGGGAATATTTTCTTCCGGTGTATAAACCAGCGCCTGTCTTTTTTGCCAGGGGCTGATTTTGACTGTTGTGCTACGCATCGGGCTGTAATCCTGTCCCGCTGCCATGATCCCCGTCAGCAAACAACCTATAAGGGTCATCAATCTCCGATACATAATCATTTCTTTAAAAATAAAAACAACGGTTACAACTGCGCCATTACACTTTCCAGGGTAGTGCCTACCATAGCTTCCAGTATCAGTTTGGACTGGCGCAATACTTTCTCCAGCTGTATGTGTTTTACCAATTCTCCGTTATAGGCGCTGTAGGAAGATTTGTAGATCTCTATGGGAACGGCAGGGTCACCGGCGCGGAATTTTTCTTCGGCCTGGTTGTAGTTCTGCAATGCATCTTCCATCAATGGCATGTGCAGCTCATACAGTTTTTTGTTGGCGGCATATTCTTCATAAGCTTCCAGTACCTTGCCTTTCAGGGCCAGGGACTCAGCCTCCCGTTGTTTATCGAGTAATTTGCCTTCTGCTTTTACCCTTTTGATATCATTCGGGATTTTGATGAGGTTGCCCAACGGTAACATCACACCGAAGTTGTAACGGGGGTAGTAGTTCGTGTTGACGTTGTTGTTAGCGCTGCTGCCTTTGATGGTAAACTCGTTGAGGTTACCGGCGGCGGTGAAGTGGTTCAGCCAGGCAGCTCCCGCCATGTTTTTCTCATATTTATTGATCTCTTTTTTGATGGCATACTGGCTGATGTCGGGATTCTGAAGGGCCAGTTCCACCAGCTTTTCCTTGAAGCGGGCTACCGTTACGGGGTCCGCCGGCAGCTTTAATAACACTGCGGTATCTTTTTTCTGCAGTTGTGCGAAGGCGAAGAGGCTCATACACATTACCAGGACGGTAGTGAACGTTTTTTTCATGATTGCGTATTTAAGGCGTATAGATATTTTACTTTTATAGCGATGGCAGTGAGTGCGTTCAACATAATAGACGATTCCACGAGGGTAGAGGCGTCCTGCGCATATTGGGCCAGGGCCATTTCCAGCATGGATGCGGCAATGCCCAGCATCAATAGTTTATTGACTTCTCCATCTATGCGGAAATAGTTTCTTATCGCCATAGCGATTAACAGGAAGAAGTTGGCGGCTACCAGCAATATGCCCAGCCAGCCTGTTTCCAGTACGGCGCGCAGATAACCGTTGTCCGTCTGAAGATTGGCCAGCGGATGGCCGGGATAAAACAGCAGGCCGTTGCCGCCGGTGGTCATCACACCACCACCCAGCGGATGGTTATAGATATAAGGTTGTATGCTGTGACGGTTCACATCCCGTACATCCATGGAGGCATCCTGTTTGCCCAGGAAAGCGGTACGGATGCGGATGATGGTACCGTTGCTGTGAAAAGGCCCAAAGAGAATGACCAGCGCGGCAAAGCCGAATGCGATGGCAATCAGTATGGTATTGCGGTTACGCAGGGTAGCGAGCAAAAACAGCAGCAGCCCTACCGGCAACATCACGTAACCCGTACGGGTACCGGAATAGCCTAATGCCAGCGCCTGTAAAAGGATAGAGATAATCAGCCATATTTTCCTTTTCAGATTCAGATTGGCCATTTTAGCTGTCAGCAGTATCAGGCAGATAATGATGTTACAGGCCATGATAATCCCAAAGGAAGCCGCATCGGACATAAACGAAAAGATGCGGATACCGGAAATAATCATCGTGGTAGTGAACATCTTCGGGTATTTGGCGATAAACGCTTTTTCGTAAGGCATCAACCCAAACCATTGCTGTAAACAGGCATAGAAAGCAGCTGCGGTACAGATGGCAATCCAGAACTTAAAGAATGTCCGTACGTCCTTCATATTGTTGAACACATGCAGCCCCAGTCCCAGGAAAATCATGTTCCGCGCAATAACCCGGAAGAAGATAAACCAGGCAAATACCCGGTGTCCGGCAGGATTGGCGATTTCGATTATCAGCAGGATGATATACAGGTAGAAGGAAATCAACAGCGCATCTTTCATGAACTGTACCTTTTTTATGCTGTCATCTCCTCTGCGCAGAATACATCCCAGCAACGTGCTGAGGAGCAACCCGTCCATCACCACGCCGATGCTCTGGGTAGATCCGGAGATCCTTTCCAGTAAAGGCAGTATCAACGAAATGGTGATGAAAATATAGAACCCCAGCTTGTAGTTGATCACACATACCAGGCTCACGGCGATCCCGACAATACCTACTACTAAGGCCACACCGATTTTCAGGTCAAGAGAAGCCACATAGGTAAGCACCGGTATCAGCAGCACCCAGAGTACCATCATTAACAGGCGGACAATATTTTTTTTACTGGCAAACATTCGCTCACACTGGTTTTATAGAAATACTGTTTTAATCAGCAGCAGCAGGATGATAACACCTGCAAATAATATGATCAATGATTGATGCAGCGCTTCGCTGATAAATCTTTTTTGTTTTTTCATGATACAGGCATTGAGCTGGTGGCCAGCGGCCTTTCCTTGAAAGGCCCGGTGAAAAGAAATTTCATTCGCATCAACAGGCAAAACCGGTATAATATGATAGAGCCGAAAAGGCCCGCCAGTACCAGGATGAAGCATATAACCGGTACGTTGGTCAGTATGCCCGTTTTCAGGATCGCTACCCGCAGCAGGAAAATGATACCCAGGTGCAGCAGGTAGATGTACAGTGAATAATGTCCCAGCGTCTGCAATATTTTCAACTTTTCATATTTCGCCAGTATAAAGGCGATCATGATCACCAGCAGTCCGCCCAGCATCGCCAGCAGTGAAAACAGGTACAGGCTCATGTTTTCATGGGACATGCAGTAGTACTGCACACCCAGGAACACCGGCAGCAGCAGTATTGCTTTCAATGGAGAGGCCAGCTGTTGCTGTAATTTTTCTGAGAAAAAATATGGTACGGCCAGATGTCCGAATACAAAATAGATGTAATACAACATCACATCGGAAATGGTACTGATATCACCGGCGTACGACTTCATACCCAGCAACACCACTCCGAGTGTGATCTGCATCCAGGGGCGCAGTTTCAACACAGTGGAGGTAAACAGATACAGCGCGGATACGTTAAACAACGCTGCCAGGTACCACAACTGCAGCATACTTCGCGGATGAATAAAAATGTCGGCGTAGTTGTTTATCGTCAGTTTGTGATTGGTGTAATTCGTGAAAATTATCTGTAGGGAAACCTGGATAAAACACCATAGCAGATAGGGGTACAACAAGGTGTTGATCTTCGATATCAGGAAGTTCCGTGGCCCGCGTTTCTGAACACTGGCGGCGAAGAACAGCCCGGATAAAAAGAAAAACAGCGGCATCCGGAAACCATACAGTATTTCGTTTGTTTCCATCATGATAGTACTGATATTGGCGCCGGTATACAGCAGTCCATAAATTACATGACGATACAGTACGAAGATGATGGCGATACCTTTCGCATAATCAACCCAGGCGTAACGCCGGGAGGTTTGAGGGCGGAATGAAAAAACATAATTGATGATCTCTTTCAGTTTCATTAGATGGTTTTTTGTGCAGAATGCTACAGATCAAGGTAATCCTCATTGATGTTGTTAAGCACAGCGCCGAGCAATTTGCCATTGAGTCCCTGTAGGAACTGGATCGATTCTTTATCATTCTGTTTGAGGGAAATCCTGGAAGAGAATACCGCAACAACGCCTTCTGCATAATGCTCCAGCTCCTTGCTGTCTGTATAGTCATTCAGCGGAGCGCCTTCCATGATGATGAAGTCGTAATACTCCTTCAGCTGTGGCAGGTAATTGAGCAGATGATTTTTGGGGAGTATTTCGGTAGGCGTGTAGTCGCCACCTTTACAGCCGATTACTTCAATATTTTCTACAGAATAGGTGGTGACGATATCCTTCACTTTATCGATGCTGAATTCTTCCGGGGTAACAGAAAACGTTTCCAGGGTTGGCCTGGCTTTCAGCTGAAGGGTAAGGTCGTTGTTACAGAAATTGGTATCAATAATCAGTACTTTTTTGTTGCTGAGGCTCAGGCTGTAGGATACAGCCTGTACCAGCGTGGTTTTGCCCTGCTGGGGCTCGGTACTGGTGAAAAGGAAAATGGACTTGCCACTGTTTTCTATTTCAAAACGCAGCTTGCGCAGGAATTCACGGAAGCTGTTCTGGCGCATGCGTACCGCTTCATAGTTTTCTTCTTTTTGTTGCAGTACTTCAAGGATGCTGTATTTTTTCAGGTCGGCCCGATTGATCGTGCTGATCAGCTTCAGGTCTACGTTTTTCTCGAAGATAGACGGAGACTTGATGGAAGAATCGAAGAATTCGCGGAACAGGATGCTGATGGTCGTCAGCATAAAGATGGCCAGGCCCGCTACGCCCATGATAATAATCCGTTTGGAAGATTCCGGTTTAAAGGCGGGTTGACCTTTCAGCGTTTGACGGAAGTTGTCCATGGGGGCGGTGCGGTTATCGATCGCGGAGTTGAGTTTTTCTTTCAGCTTATTATACTCGTCCTGGGCCAATGTCACTTCCTGTTGCAGGGTGCTCACCGTCGCTTCCTTGTTGGCGTAGGAACCTACGGAACCTTTTAGCACTCTGATTTTTGCCTGCAGATTGGCGATATTTTGATTGGAGGCTTTCAGGTCTGATTCCAGTCCGGCTTTTTTCTGCAGCAGTTCTTCTTTGCTAACGGTGGTGCCTGTAGGCGTGGCGCTGATGGAAGAGGCATTTTGCAGTTGTTTGCGCAGTGCCTTGATTTTATCTGCCAGTACATCGTTGTTACTGCCGGTACGCAGATATTCATCGTTCAGATCATTGATCTGCCGGCGCAGTGACACAATATCATTGTTGCTGCTGTAGGCGGTTTTACCCTGGCCGGCGGCAGCGATCTGGGTGTTCACATTCTGGAGGGAGGCGGTAATAGAGTTGCTGGTCGCCTGTTCATCGAGCAGTCCTTTTTCGAGTTGACTGATCAGCGACAGTTCGTTGGTGCTGGCGGCTTCTACATTAAGCAGGCCGGCAGATGATTTATACAAACGCAGGGCTTCCACTTTGGCATCCAGCTCCTGTTTCTTTTTGTTGACCAGCTCTTCAAAGGTAGATACGTTTTCAACGGTACGCTCTGAACGCAGGCTGCGGTAATATCTGATAAATTCGCTGTACAGGGTGTTGACCACAAATGCTGACTGCTCAGGATTAGGGGAACGGAAAGAGATATCGATATAATCTGTCCTGGACAAACGGCCAACGTTCAGCATTTTGCGGATAGACTCATAGTCGTATTTGCAGAGTTTCAAGTACTCCAGAATACGGCGTTCATTAGGATGGTAGGAGCTAAGCATCTGGAGAGAGTCCAGGTGGTTACGGCAGATCTGCAGCGCTTCTGTTTTATTAAACTCTTTGTATTCCGGCGCTTTAAAATCTTTCTCCGTGAGTTGTACAAAGGGTTTGTTGCTGGTGAGGTCGTGAATCAGCAGCTGGTATTGTAAAAGTCCGATTACCAATGGCGAATTGATCGTCTGCACCACGTTTTCGAACTTTACGTCAGCTTCATATATATTGGTGTTCTCTTCTCTCAGGGTGATCTGGTCCTTAATGGTGAAGCCGGTAGACATCTGTGCGTTTGATACGTACAGGCGTTGTCTTCCCATCGTAAATACAAAGGCAAGAACCACTGCGGCGAGGGTACCGAGGATGATCCACCATTTCTTCTTCAATAATGCCTTTATAAAATAGATTACGTCCATATTAATTATGAAATTTTATTATTTCTCCATTTTTATCATGATCCGGTATACCGGTTGGGTTATGGTACCGGTGAGGGTACTGTAACCATATGGTGCTACAGCTTAAGTGCTAATGCACTGTCTGCGGCGGGTTTTAAAAAACGGGTAAGAAATTAATCCAACCAGCGTCTAGTTGGTTTTGTCGAAGGATGTGGTCAGTAGATGTGTAGGCAAAAACCGGCGACTTTACGGGGTACGGTATATTCCGACATGTAAAAAATGGTCGTGGCATATCCGGTTTACGCCGCTAAATTACGAGGCAATTTTTTAAGAGTTCTTTTTTTTGGGCGAAAGACGGGTTTTTGTTGGTGAACGATTAAAAATCCGGGTTGAAAATATTTCATAGTACGGCGAAACTGAAGCAGTTAAGTTTGAAAGGCTTCCTTAAATTGAGGATATACGCTATAACAAACGAATGCAGTAATATATGGAGTGTATATTATTTAATATATGCGAAAGCGCAGGAAAGAACAGGGTAATTTCGTTTACAGTGAAATTTCTGACTTTTACCGGAAAAAAACGACCGTTTACCAAATTATAGATTAGAAATAAAAGGTTTATTCTACTTTTACACCGTCAATAAAAAATGCCAGCATTACTATAGCCAGCGAATAGACTCGCAGTAATAATTCATACCACCATCCTCCTAAAGACCGCTTAACCTGACACCTGACCTTATCCCATTTAAAACCGTTGTTTTTATTTACCATGCTGCACCTGTGCAGTAAAAAAACCGATAAGTAGTCTCTTAATATAAGGTCATGAAAAAGACAATTTTAATAATTGATGATAGCGCACCAATCAGATTTCTGCTGGAGGCAATGTTGAGCAAGGAGTATAATGTGGTATCAGCTGCTGATGGATTTGTAGCACTCACCTGGCTTGCCAAGGGAAATGCAGTAGACTGTATTATCACTGATTTGCAAATGCCAAATATTGATGGATGGGAACTGCTGGAATACCTCTCCGGTAGTGGCCTGTACCAAAACATTCCGGTGGTGGTTTTATCCAGCCAGCCGGACATGGAAATGCATAACACCGAACACAGATACAATAATGTTTATGCCTTTGTGCAGAAACCATTTGATCCCATGCGACTGACAGAGATAGTTGGACAGGCTATTAACCGTCCGCTGATGGCTATCGCCTGAAGATTCTAATCATGTTGCTGTTATATAATCCCGAAAACATGGATAAAATTACTACACCTACTTTGCAACCCGTTGTCTGTGAGAATGTACCGAATGTGGAAATGAATACCGGCGCCTTGATCCGTGACCTGGTAAATGAGAAGATAATAGTAATGGTCGGACAGTTTCAGCCGAAGTTGCCGGAAAACATGCCTTATGCTAAAATCCTGCTGGTAAACAATGTGGCAGGTGCGGAGAAAGTCATCAACGAACTGAAACGTCTATATCACCGCTTACCCGCTGCGATCATATTTCGGGTAGGCAATGGTTTTGAAACGGGATTGTCTCAATGGGCAGAGTATTTTACACTCCTCCCGGCGATGAAAACAGTGCCTTTTTTCCTGGTAACAGATAAGGTGACCGACCGCGTGCGTTCCCTGAAAAAAGAATTTCCCTTTGTTGACGATGTGATTACCCGCGGGATGCTGAACGACATTTCCGGTAAAATTGAATTCGTTGCCAAATTTAAAAATATGCAGGAGGTGCAGCCTGCCCGGCAAACACCGGTGCTGCCGGTATCTGCACAGAAAAGTAAATGGAAAGGTAACCTGCTGAAACGTACTTTTGATATTGTTGCTTCGGCCTGTTTACTGTTGATCGCCAGTCCTGTGATGCTGCTGATCGCTATCGCCATCAAACTGGAGTCTAAAGGCAATGTGTTTTACGCTTCTCCGCGTGCGGGTAAAAACTATAAGATTTTTAAATTCTATAAGTTCCGTACCATGGTGGCTGACGCCGATAAGCAGCTGAGCAAGCTGCAACATCTTAACCAGTACAGCGGCGACGGGAAAGGCGCCGTGTTTTACAAGGTATCCAACGACCCGCGTGTAACCCGCCTGGGCAGCTTCCTCCGCAATACCAGCCTGGATGAGATCCCTCAGCTGTTCAACGTACTGAAAGGCGATATGTCACTGGTAGGAAACAGACCGTTGCCTTTGTACGAGGCGGCTACGCTGACCACCGATGAATGGGCCGAACGTTTTATTGCGCCTGCCGGTATTACTGGTCTGTGGCAGATCAGCAAACGCGGAAAGAAAGAAATGTCTGCCGAAGAAAGAATAGAGCTGGATATTAACTATGCGCACCGCAATTCATTCGCTTATGATATGTGGTTGATCATGAATACTCCGAAGGCGCTTATACAAAAAGACAACGTATAATGCTTTTACACCTGACTGAAATTTTACTGTTTGCTTACCTGGCATCTTGTGTACTGTACAATTTGATATTGTCTGTAGCAGGCCGCCTGGCCCGAAAGAAAAAAACGACCGAATTAGCTGCTGACGCCAATTACGCACGTATCGCGATATTGGTGCCGGCATATAAGGAAGATGCGATTATATTATCCACTGCCCGCAGTTACGCGAAGCAGTTGTACCCGGCGTCCCGCTTTGATACCGTGGTAGTGGCCGATTCGCTGGAATCCGCCACTATCCGGCAGTTAAGGCAGGAGGGCATTCGTGTGGTGGAGGTTTCCTTTGATAAAAGCACGAAAGCCAAATCCCTCAACGCTGCCTTTGAACAGCTGGGGGATGACTACGACCTGGCATTGATATGTGATGCGGATAATGTGCTGGAAGAAAGTTTCCTGCTTCGGATCAATCAGGCCTATCAGGAAGGACATTATGCGATACAAGGTTGCAGGGTGGCTAAAAATATGGACAGCCCGTTTGCGGTGCTGGATGCCGTGAATGAAATAGTGGCTAATCATCTGTACCGCAAAGGAGCAAATGCATTGGGACTTTCATCTTCTGTCATCGGCTCTGGTATGGCCTTCCATTATCCGCTGGCGAAAAGCATCCTGAAAGAGATACAGGCTACCGGCGGATTTGATAAGGTGTTACAGCTGCTGTTGATAGAAAAAGGATACCCGGTTTATTACCTGGAAGATGCCTGTATTTATGACGAAAAGGTAGAGAACCCGGAAGCTTTCCGCAACCAGCGGAAACGTTGGGTATCCAGCCAGTTCGTTTACCTGCGCACCTTCTGGGGCAAAGGTTGGCAGCAACTGTGGAAAGGTAATCTCAACTACTTTAACCTGGCTATCTGCCAGAATATATTGTTGCCAAGGATGATCCTGCTGGCAGGTATCTTATTTTGTACCGTACTGGCCTTTTTGCTGCAAGGTTTCCTCTGGATACCGGCCTGGGGCTGGGCTGGCGTTTTTCTGCTGAATATCATCAGCCTGTTACTGCCGTTGCCTCGCTTATTTTTTACCCGCTATTTCTTCACGGCGCTATCCGGACTGCCAAAAGCAGTGTGGATCATGGTTTCTCTGATGTTCCGGTTGAAAGGGGCCAACAACACCTTTATTCATACCAAACATACCAAAACGGAAATTGATAATCCTTTGTTAGATGCAGCCAGAAAATAAAATACAATCCCCGTTGGTATCTATCATTACGGTCAACTACAATAACAGTGCGGTGACCCGTGATCTGCTGCTTTCGCTGCAAAAAATCAGTTACCCCAATATGGAGGTGATAGTGGTGGATAACGCCTCTGTGGAAAATCCGGCGACGTTTTTTGAAGCGGCTTATCCAGGCGTGCAGGTGATCTGTAGCCCTGTTAATAAAGGTTTTGCCGGTGGTAATAACCTCGGCGTAAAAGCAGCCCGGGGACAATACCTGTTCCTGGTGAACAACGATACTGAATTTACAGAAGGCCTGATAGAAGGCCTCCTCGAAATATTCGACCAATACCCTGATGCGGGTGTGGTGAGCCCTAAGTTTCACTACTACTTTCATAAAGGCACCCTCGAATACGCGGGTTATCATGCGGTGGACATCTTTACCGGCCGCAACAGCATGATCGGTTGCAAGGAAGAAGACCATGGGCAGTATGACAGGGTGTCGGAAACCAACTACGCCCACGGCGGCGCTATGATGATATCCCGGGAAGCCCTGGAGAAAGTGGGATTGATGCCGGAACTGTACTTCCTCTATTATGAGGAATTCGACTGGTGCGAGCAATTCAAGCGCCAGGGGTATAAAATATATTATCAGTATAAATCACTGATTTACCATAAAGAGTCCATGACGACAGGCAAAAACAGCCCGTTGAAAACATACTACATCACCCGTAACCGGTTGCTGTTTATGAGAAGGAATGTGAAACTGCCAGCCAGACTGGTATTCATGCTTTATTTCACTTTACTGACGGTACCCAAAAATACCCTGCAGTTTGTGCTGAAAAGGGAGTCCGCCCATCTTAAAGCTTTCTGGAAGGGCATCATTTGGAACCTTACACACCTAAAACGTAATATTGACCCATGTGCGGCATAGCTGGATTTATTGATTTCAAAAAAAGAACCAACGCGGAGATGCTGCGTCAGATGACCGACGTGATGGCACATCGCGGACCGGATGACAAAGGATATGAAGTGCTGGAACATCCGAAGGCCGACATTGGTATGGGACAACTGCGTTTGTCTATCCAGGACCTGAGTGCATCCGGCCATCAGCCTATGCATTTTGCCCACCTGTCACTGGTTTTTAACGGGGAGATATACAATTTCAAGGAAATCAGGACTGATCTGGAAAAGTTGGGTTACACCTTTCAATCCTCCTCAGATACGGAAGTCCTTATTAAGGCCTATCATGCCTGGAAGGAAAAAATGCTGGACCGTTTTATCGGCATGTTTGCCTTTGTGCTGTTTGACCGGAACGAAGACAAAGTGATCCTCTGCCGCGACAGGGCAGGGGTAAAACCATTGTACTACTACTGGGACGGCAGTACGCTGCTTTTTGGATCCGAACTGAAAAGTCTTTGTGCCTGCCCGTTTTTCCCACGGCAGATCGATGTGCGGAGCATGTCACTTTTTCTGCAATACAGTTATATCCCAGGGCCCTATACAATATACACGGATACCCACAAGCTGAAGCCAGGCTGTTTGCTGGAGTTACGGCTTAACACAGCCACTCCGGAAGTAAAAGAATACTGGAACGTATTGAACGCTTATCAGCAGCCATTGACCGACCTGAGTGAGGCAGAAGTGCTGAAGGAAACAGAAAGGCTCATGTTGAGCGCCTATCAATACCGTATGGTAGCCGATGTACCGGTGGGTGTATTTCTCAGTGGGGGATATGACAGCGCCAGCGTAGCGGCAATGCTGCAATCCGGCTCGTCCAACCGTATCAAGACTTTCACCATCGGTTATAAAGAAAAACAATGGGATGAATCTGCGGAAGCCCGCAAGATTGCCAACTATTTGGGCACAGACCATAACGAATGGATTATCGGGCCTGAAGATGCAAGAGGAGTGCTGGAACAGCTTCCTGAAATTTATGATGAGCCTTTTGCGGATAACTCCACCGTGCCTACCACTTTGGTAAGCAAACTGGCCAGCCGGCAGGTGAAGGTGGCCCTGTCTGCCGATGGAGGCGATGAAATTTTTGCCGGTTACAACAAGTTCAATCAATCCCTTTCCTATACCAGCCGGTTGCCCAGAGGCATACAGGCTACGCTGAGCACGGTGATGGGATGGGTAAACCCTGAGGTCATTCCGTACTTTAATAAGCAGTACAATTTTGCCTCCCGGTACGAGAAAATGAAGCTGATCTGGGCTTCCGGCAAGCCGCAGGAAGCCATGAAGTACATTGCGCAATATCTTACAGAAAGTGAAGTAGCCCGTTATACCGGCCGGCAGCTGGACAATTACAAAACCAACTTCGACCTCAATGGGGAACTTTCCGGCATCAATGATCCATTGAACCGTTTATTGGCGGTGGATTATAAAACCTTCCTGGCAGATAATAACCTGGTGAAGGTAGACCGCGCAACGATGTCTGTGAGCATCGAAGGACGTGAACCAATGCTGGACCACCGCCTGGTGGAATTCCTGGCACGGGTGCCGGCATCTCTGAAAGTAAAAAACAACACCAATAAATACATCCTGAAACAGATTGTACACAAATACATCCCGCCGGCATTGATGGACAGACCTAAACGTCCTTTCATCGCGCCATTGCAGGAATGGTTCAGAGACGATCTGAAAGAGCGGATGCAGTATTATCTGTCACCGGAAAGATTAAACAAAACCAACCTGTTCCATGCACCGCATATACAGCGGTTGCTGCAACAGTATTTGTCAGGTGGCAAAGTAAGTCATCAGAAGTTATGGAACATACTGGTGTTCCAGCTCTGGTATAACAGATGGATAGAAAAACTGTAAGGAACAAACGATCTGCCAATGGCGCAACAACGAAAGATAAGAGTACTGGAAACCATCCGTCAGGGGAAGATAGGAGGAGGGGAAAGCCATGTGCTGGACCTGGTGGCATCGCTGGATAAGACACAGTTTGAAGTAGTAGTGCTTTCCTTTACAGATGGACCGATGGTGACGGCATTACAAGCCATGGGTATTACCGTAGAAGTGATTAGCAGCAGTAAAGCCTTCGATCTGTCTGTATGGCTGAAAGTCAGGAAGTTTATCCGCTCGCATCGTATTGACATCGTACATGCCCATGGCACCCGGGCCAATACCAATATTTTATGGGCGGCCCGAAGCCTGGGCAAACCTATTGTATATACCATTCACGGATGGTCCTTTCATGAAGGATTACATCCCCTGGCCAGAAGGGCCAGGGTGGCGGCAGAGAAGTTTATCACCCGCATGGTGCAGCATAATATCTGCGTGTCAGAATCCAACCGGGAAACCGGCCATAAAGCTTTCGGAACTTTCAAAGCTACCGTGATCCGCAATGGTGTAAACCTGGTAAAGTTCAATGCGGAAGGTATCTATCCGGATGTAAAGGCCGCTTATGGTATTCCGGCAGACCACCTGGTGGTTTGTTACATTGCCAGGATGACTTTGCAGAAAGACCCGGTGAATATGCTGAAGGCATTTGCCCTGGTATTGCAGCAGGTATCAAACATTACCTTGCTGATGGTGGGCGAAGGAGAGCTGAAACAAGCTGCCGAAGCGGAAGCCCGGCAGCTGGGTATCACGGACCATGTCGTTTTCGATAAGTTCCGGCAGGATGTGCCAGCGGTATTACACGCAGCCGACGTGTACTGTCTGCCTTCCCTCTGGGAGGGATTTCCGATCGGCGTACTGGAAGCAATGGCCATGGGTAAAGCCGTGGTGGCTTCAGATGTGGATGGTACCCGGGAAGCGGTGGTGCATGAGGAAAACGGTTTGCTGATACCGGCTTCCAATGCCGATGCACTGGCTGCTGCTATCGTCCGGCTGGCCAAAGACCCGACATTACGTAAACGTTTACAATTCAGTGCAGCTACGGCGGTACGTACGCGATACAACGTAGCAACAGTTACCAAAAAAATAGAAGCGGTTTACCACCAGCTTTTTAAATCATAACATCATCATGACACAACCAGTGATCACCTACGAATATGATCGGATTACAGATATTAAACGTCTGAACTTCATTACGGAAAGTCTGCAAAAGGAAATTCCGGCCAACGGACATGTATTGGATGTTGGTTGTGGTAACGGCGTTATCAGCAGGCACCTCGGACAGTTTGGCTATAATGTGCTGGGCATCGATATCAGCCAGAAAACCATTGATGTGGCCCGCAGTAAAAACAAACTGCCTAATGTGGCGTTCGAAGCCATCAGTGCCGAAGAGCTGACAGCAAAAGGTCAGCAGTACGATGCTGTTATTTGCAGCGAAGTACTCGAACATTTGCATCACCCCGAAGTGTTACTGCGTACTATTTACGCCTCCCTGAAGGATAATGGCCTCCTGGTGGTGACTGTTCCCAATGGGATGGGACCCCGCGAAGTATGTGTAACAAAACCCATGTTGAAAGCACGCAACAATCCGGGATTATGGTCTTTTATCAATAAGGTGAAAAGTGGACTGGGTTTCAAGGGTACTACGGTGCAGTCTCAGGCCGATAATCTCGATCACGTACAATTCTTTACCCGTAAAGATCTTACCGCACTGGCTACCGCCAATGATTTTCATATCATCCGGTTCGCCAAAACCAATTTTGTGGAAGATGTGTTTCCGTTCTCCATGGTGACCAAACGGGTGAAAGCGTTGCAGACGCTCGATTGCAACATTGCCGAGCTGTTACCGGTAAGTTTTACGGGTGGCTTTAATACGCTGTGGAAGAAAAATAAATAAGCGACGAAAATGTTGACATGTTTTGTCCGATTTTAGAGCGGCCTGTTGGCCAGTCAGGAATGACTGTCAACAGGCTTATCCATTAATGCATCGAGCCGGTCCAGTACCGGTGTATTGAAATCAAATTTGCGGGCAAACAACTTCCCCGATTGCCTGAGCACTTCAATATCCTCTATCCCCAATACTTTCGGATGTTCCTTTCCGGCCGACCAGTCGATGTAATGCAGATAGTCTGTTAACCGGGAACGATATACGTCATTGTTCATCAATATCGTCTGGAAAATAAATTCGTCGGCTCCCCAGGTCAGTTTAAAATATTTGCGCAGCGCAGGATGCTGCTGTTCATAGGTTACGCAAAACCGTACACAGTCCAGGCTGAGTGTCCACCAGGCGGAGCCGCAGTATAACTGAAGCCCCAATGGCGCCTTGCGGCGGGGCAGGATAGCGGTCAGCAGCCGCCCCAGCCTGTATTTCCCCGGGAAATTATATTCTACAAAATGATAGTGTTCCATCTTGCTCATCATCGGGCGGAGGGCTTCTTCGCTGATAACGTTTAGGAACTGCCTGCCCTTTTGTTGCTGCAGGAAGGCGATGATTTGACCGATGGGCTGCAGTGGATAGTCCTGCCCGCTGAGCAGGGTTACCCAGGCATAGTCGATACCGGTGTTCAACACGGCATTCATACCGTTGAGGGAAGCTTGTATAATGCCCCATCCCGCCCAGGTAACATTGGCGCGTTGTTTTACCAGGTAAACCTGCGGCAGGGAAAGTACGGATTCCCATTCAGGCAGTGAACATTTGGCGTCGATGTGCACGTAGCAGTCTACCTGTGGATGGGCCAGTCTTTTCAGTAGCCGCTCCAGTTGCGCGGGTTGTTTATGTACCTGTATGATAAATGCAATTCTCATGAGCCGTTATTTGGTGACAGCACTTTTGTTCCGCAGTTTGTTAAGCATGATGATACATTCCTGCCAGCCATACAGCCAGATATCACGCAGACTGACGTTGAGGTGTTTTTTGACGAAATAGTAACCAAAGGCTGCTGCAAATACCACGTTGAGCAGGGAGGAGAGGGCTACGGATCTTACATCGGCAAAGAAGTATACAAAAGCGACGTCACATATAATGTTAAGGAGCAGTTTCAAAAAATTCTTGTAAAAATTGATATCCGGTAAGTTGATCATGTCCAGGGTAACACCGATGAAACGGTCTATCGGCCACAGGATTGCTGACAGCAGAAATATTCGTACAATATCGGTGGCGCCCAGGTAGGCTTTGTCAGCTAAAATGATGATCAGGGGTTGGGTCAGTACAATCAGCACCACAATAAAGGGAATGATAAGAATACTGACAGTGCCGGTATACCGGCAGAAAGCGCGGGCTACGCCGGCGTAGTCTTTTCTGTTGGCGGCTGCCGACAGGGTAGGTTGCGAGGTGGCCACAAAGCTGCGCAGGATGATCTCAATTACTTCCATGAATTTCTGCGGGATACTGTAAATGGCTACAGCAGCCGGGTTGAGCATGGTCCTGATCACGAGGTTGTCGGAATAGCTGATCAGGGAGGAGGATACCATGCTGCCTACCACCATCCGCCCGAAACGGAACAAGGCCAGTTTGTGTTCACGGGTACGGAATACCATGGTCCGGACACGCGTCCATTTAAACAGAAAACAATAGGCGCTGGCCAGGGCCATACTCAGGCCATAGGCATATAGCACATAGGGCAGGGAAATCTGCTGACAGAAAAAAAGTATGCCTAACAATACCAGGAAGGAGCCATTCTGTATCAATCGTATTTGCACGATCTTATCAAACCGGTGTTCTGCCTGCAATATCCAGGTGGCAAAATTCCAGGGCAGTGATAGCAGCGTGAGTATGCCAATCCAGCCGATAAAAAGATGCCAGGTATCGTTGAAACGGTCATAGGCTACCACGTAAACAATGGCGGATAGCAGTACATAGCCCAACGTCAATGCCAGCGATATATACCAGGCGGCACCCGCCACACCCCGCGCCGTGTCTTCTTCTACGCCAGCGTAGAACTTGATAATGCCGGATTGTAATAATCCGGTGCGTATCTGGTCCATGATGTTGTAGGTAGCAATAAACAATACCCATTCGCCGAATGCATTCAGGGAAAGCACGCGAACCAGTATCGCAAATGACAGGACGTTAAAAAATGCTGTGACAACGTTGCCAAGCAAGGAGTGAAAATGACGGTTACGTATAGTGGCTAATAAACTAAATCCCATGAATCAACAATTAAACCTTTTATGTTGGTTCTTAACAGGATATAGATAAAGTGAAGATCAGTGCTGTTTGACTGATGGAGGTATGGTGTAATTCGGCTGCAAGATACATTTTTTGTTAAATAAAATGCCAGTCATCTTCCAGGAAATAAAAATTTTTCATGAAAATCAATCTACTACAAGATTTATTTATTAATAATTTAATTTAAAAACTAATAGATATTCAATATTTTTTATATTTGTAGGATAAAAATTCTATCTTGCGGGCCATGCTATTGCAGGTCTCCGCCCGGGATAACTATGGAATCGTCGCCCCATTGAAACGCAATAGACAACCATTTTTTACGAAAAGCCGTTGTCCGGTGAAGAAACGCTACACATTACTCAGAAAGGCTGTTGTGTGCCTGCTCATTTTATCCTTTGTATTACCAGTATCCGCACAACAGGTGGAAGTGCCGCTTGCTGCTCAAACCGTCAATAACGTAGCAGGCTACCTGGAAGCGCTACCGCAGGATTATAACAGCAACAATAATAATTACCCGTTAATTATCTTTTGCCATGGAGTAGGTGAGCTGCAATATGATGCGAATAATCCCAATATGCCGCGACCCTTGTCAGGGGTAGCTAATAATGGTATTCCCCGGCTTATTAAGGAAGGAAAATTTCCTGCTTCTTTTTCGGTGAACGGTCAGCGTTTTTCTTTTATCGTGATCTCTCCCCAATTTATTAAATGGCCTGGTTCAGACGATGTACATAAACTACTGGCATACCTGAAAACCAAATATCGTATCGATCCCAACAGGATATATGTTTCCGGTCTGAGTATGGGTGGTGGTGTAGCCTGGGGAGTGATCTCTGAAAATCCTTCGCAGGCCAAACAATATGCTGCGGCTGCCATGGTATGCGGCGCCTACAATGTGAATGACCGGCCCGAACTACCGGCGGTTATCGCCGCTAATCATACACCGGTGTGGGCTTTTCATAACAAGATCGATCCAACGGTCAATCCACAATGGTCTATCGACTGGGTCAATAAAATCAATAGCACCGTACCTGCTCCGACACCGCCGGCTAAACTGACCATCTTCGATGTCAGTGGCCATGACGCCTGGTCGCAGGCCTACAACCCCGCCTATAAAGATCCTGCCACGGGGCAAAACGTATATGAATGGCTGTTATCCTATGCACTCAATGGCGTAACGCCGCCACCGCCGGGCAACAAACGGATTGAGGTAAAACCCAACCGGGGTAACGGCATCTACTATACGGACGCCATGAACCAACTGAAAATCAACCCGGGTGATACGCTTTGCATCCCCGCCGGTGATTACGATTATATACAATTCAGTAAACTAACGGGTACCAGCAATAAACCAGTTGTTATTACCAATTGTGGCGGCCTGGTAAGGGTAGGGGTCAACAGTACTGCTACTGCGGCAGCTTTTGTACTCTCCACCTGCAGCTACTTTAAGCTGGAGGGTAACGGTGACGCCAGTCTGCAATATGGCTTCGATGTAAACGGTACCAACCAGAAAGGGGAAAAAATGTTTGGCCTTTATTTCGGGGACGGATCTACCGACTTCGATGTGCATCATATATATGTACACGATGCCAGCATGTTCGTACAGGCAAAAACGTTACAAAGCTGCGATCATCCCGAATGGTGGGAAGGATCTTTCCTGATGAAAAACATCAAAATCCATGATCTGCTTTGCCGTAACTCCACCTGGGAAGGTTTTTATATCGGCAACACCCATTATCTCTACTCCAGTGGCAGCTGCCAGGATATGAAATCCCATCATATCCAGAACCTCGAAGTATATAACAACGACCTGGAAAATATGGGCAGTGATGGGATACAAATCTCCATGACTGATCTTGGAACCAACAAGGTGTATAACAACCGCGTGGTAAATTATGCGGTAGCCCGCAATAGTGCGCATGGATATGGTATCATGAGCGGCGGCGGCAGTACCCTGAATATCTACAACAACCGTGTCGATAAAGGCTATAATCCCGGTATCCAGATCTTCGGCTCCGGTATCAATACCGTCTACAATAACGTAGTTTCCAATATTACCTACGAGGGTATCAATGCTATCGATAAAATAGTGTTTGAACCGGCAACGGCTTATATCTATAATAATACGGTGTACAATACAGGGGTAAACGGTATCAAGATTTATGCGGACAAAACGACGATCGGACATAAGGTGTACAACAACCTCGTGATTGCCAACGGTACCCAATGGGATTACCCGCAGACCGGCTATTACATCAAAGGAGCCAATCCCATAAAGTTCGATTTTAACAATAACCTGAATTTTAAAACACCCGCCGACGCAGGCATCGGCGACGCCCCCAATGGCAATTTTCGCCTGGTGGCCGGTTCTAAGGCTATCAATGCCGGGCGCGATATGACCGACCTGGGCCTGACCACCGACCTGGAAAACACCCTCCGTCCACAAGATGGCAAATACGATGTGGGCGCCTATGAATTCAAAAATGGTACTGCCAATATAGTCCCCGCCGCCAATGCGGGCAAAGACCTGTTTATCTCCCTGCCGGTCAACACTGTACAGCTGGACGGTTCTGCTTCTTCGGATGCCGATGGTACTCTCACCGGCTATAGCTGGAAAAAGATCAGCGGTCCGCCTACAGGAACCATTACCAGCGCAGGACAGGCGGTTACAACGGTAACCGGGCTTACCGCTGGCGCCTATATCTTTCAGCTAACGGTGACAGACGATAAAGGACTCCGTGCAACGGACCTGGTAACTGTAACAGTCCGGGCTGCCGCAGCCAGGCCGCCGGTGATCGTTACCAATAACAACCTGAAGGTGTCCCTGCCCACTAATTCGGTGCAGCTGGATGCCAGCAGTTCCTATGATCCCGACGGTATCATTACCGGCTATGAATGGAAACAACTCAGCGGACCCTCCGCCAGTACGCTGGACGATAAAATTTCCAGCAATACCAGCGCCGGTGGACTGGTACAGGGCGTATATGTGTTTCAGTTAACCGTCACCAATAACGCGGGTACGCAGGTCACTACCACGGTAACGGTGACGGTGACAGGTACTCCCGGCTCCAACCAACCTCCCATCGCTAACGCCGGCAGTGATCAAACGATTACGGCACCCGCCGGCAGCGTTACGCTCGATGGCAGCGCTTCCCGCGATACAGATGGCACAATCACTGCCTGGAAATGGGAAAAGATAAGCGGCCCCAACGGAGGTACTATCAATAGCCCCGCCACGGCCACTACCACCGTTACCAACCTGGTAGCGGGTACCTATGTATTTCAACTGACGGTAACAGACAACGGCGGCGCCTCGTCCTCTGCGCGTGTAACCATTACCGTTTTACCACCGCCGGGCACCAACCGTCCGCCGGTAGCCAATGCCGGTCCCGATGAAAAAGTGGTGTCAATCGTTATCCTGGATGGAACGGCATCATTTGATCCGGACGGTACCATCACGCAGTACAACTGGGCGCAGGTAAGCGGTCCTTCCAATGCCAATATTGTCGGCGCTAATGCCGCTAAA
Organism: Chitinophaga qingshengii; assembly: GCF_014529935.1. Lineage (GTDB taxonomy): Bacteria > Bacteroidota > Bacteroidia > Chitinophagales > Chitinophagaceae > Chitinophaga > Chitinophaga qingshengii. Next base: position 67,708 of record NZ_JACVFC010000001.1, on the reverse strand, counting down.
GCCACTGCCAGCGGACTGCAGAGAGGGGTGTACGTTTTCCGGTTAACGGTTACTGACAATGAAGGCCTGTCCGCCAGTGCCGTCAAAACGGTCACCGTGGTGGACCCTGACGTACCTGATAATGATGAGGACAGCGTTAGCCTGTATCCTAACAGAATAATGGGTAATGGCAGCGCGATGCTTAAAATCAGGAATAACGCCCTTAAAAACGGCAGGATTACTATCTATAGCAGCACGGGCCTGGTCGTGAAACAATTCATGTTTCAGATGGATGGGGTTTTCTCTACCAGCATCGATTTCAGCATGCCGGGTACAGGCCTCTACTTCATAGAGGTAAGAGGTACAGATACCGACTATAAATGGGTAGGCCGTCTGCTGAAATTATAGACGGGCTTCATAAGTCTGAATGGCCTCATATAGCGCAGCAGCGGAGTTCTCCCAGGTATGGGTGAGCGCAAAGGCCCTGCGGTTCGCGGCATGTGCTGCAGGGTTGCTTTCAAGGGCCGTTTTTAACTGTACCAGATAGGAGGTCAGATCTTCCGCCAGGTATACCTGTTCCTCAAACATTTTCATGGTAGGCGTACGGGTGGCGACGACGGGCTTGCCCATAGCCAGGTATTCATCTACTTTCAGGGGATAGTTGCCAATGGTAAGATCGTTGACTACCTGCGGATTAATGCATACATCAAATGCATGCACATAAGCCGGGAGTTCTGCCATCGGCTTGCCGCCGGTAAAGTGAACGTTGGGTAGTCCGTGTAATGCCGACTTTTTAAAATCTTCATCTTCGTGGCCTACCAGCACAAAATTCCAGTCCCGCTGCTCTGATGCCAGATTGACCAGCAGGGGAATATCCAGTCTTAAACTTGTCAGGGCGCCTACATAACCGATAACAGGACCTTTCAGATGAGCAATGTCCGCCGGCGTTGCTTTCACATGCATGGGGTTAAACAGCTCCAGGTTACAACCCTGACCGATATAATAACTTTCCGGATTATACTTTTTTAAACGTTCCGTCAGATACAGGGAATTGGCTACGCCGATGTCAGCTTTGGCGATATGTTTTGGTTCCAGTGTTTGACCGTGCCTGCGCCAGTAGTCTACCGCCAGGATGTTGTCGCGGCTGTAGTAGATATAGACCGACGGCTGTAACAGCTCTTTCAGATAGAAGCTGCGGAAAATATCATTGTCATTAAACAGGATCACGTTTTTAAAATCCAGTTGCTGTATAGCCTTTCGGATGTTACGGGCAAAGCGCTGGTTGTTGACCCGGTTAAACGCAGAAAACAGAGAAGTGAACGGCAACCAGTTGATGGATTCGATAACGGAAGTGGGATAAAGATTCCACATATTGTCACTGATCTGCACCAGGGAAGGCGCTTTCCCGCTGATGACCGCCTTATGGTGATCGATTTCCTCGCCGGCATGACGATTGAAAGCAGTACGACGGTCTATGGGGGCGTTGACGTACAATACCCTGTTGTGTTTGGAAAATTCGGCAGCGAGACTTTTGCAGTTGCTGCCAATTTTGGTGTACCAGGGTTGTAAGCCCACGATAACAATATCCCGGTTATAAACAGACATCATGATAAATACCAGTAGGTAACTAAAAAAGGAAGGTCGTCCAGAGGAGGGATGGGTAAAATTGAATGGAATGCAAAGTAAATAAAATGAACCGGTTCATACAAATAAACTTTATCCGGTCACAAAAGGTTAAATTAATACAAGAAAAATAGATATATGTCAGAAACAGTTGAAATCAGAAATATTACTGCTGCCGATTACCTGGACCTCCGGGAATCTATGGTATCTGCCTATCCCGATATGGCGGGAAGTTACTGGGGCGAAAGCACCATCCAGCGGTTAATCAAGTTGTTCCCCGAAGGACAGATAGCCATTACCGTTAATGGCCGGGTGGTAGGTTGTGCCTTGTCAATCATCGTGGATTATGACAAGTTCGGTGACAATCACACCTATGAGCAGATTACCGGCTATTACACCTTTAGCACCCACAACCCCAAGGGAGACATCCTGTATGGTATAGAGGTGTTTGTGCACCCGGATTTCCGGGGAAGGCGATTGGCCCGCAGACTGTACGATGCCCGCAAAACACTTTGTGAGCAGCTGAACCTGGAAGGGATTGTAGCCGGTGGCCGTATTCCCAATTATGAAAAGTATGCCGACAAACTGTCACCCAGGGAGTATATTGAAAAGGTACAGGATAAGGAGATTTATGATCCCACTTTAACCTTCCAGTTCTCCAACGATTTTACGGTAAAGAAGATACTGAAAAATTACCTGCCCAATGACGAGGCCTCCAAGGGGTTCGCCACCTTGTTGCAGTGGTTCAATATTTACTATGAGAAGGACAGCGATACCATCCGGTATAATAAATCCACCGTACGGATTGGACTGGTACAGTGGCAAATGCGGGATTACGGTGGTCTGGAGACCGTCATGCAGCAGGTGGAGTTTTTCATTGATGCCGTGAGTGATTACGGGTCGGACTTTGTAGTGTTCCCCGAGCTGTTTAATGCGCCGCTGATGGGGGAATTTAACCAGCTGGACCCGGCGGGCGCCATCCGCGGGGTAACCAAGTATACAGAAACCATCCGCGACCGGTTCCTGGAGCATGCGGTGTCATATAATGTGAACATCATTTCCGGCAGTATGCCTATCGTGATCGATGAGGTGCTGTATAATATTTCTTACCTGTGCCGGCGCGACGGTACCTGGGAACAGTATATCAAGATCCATCCTACACCGGGGGAAGTATCCGCCTGGGGGATGAAGGGAGGTTCAGAGATCAAGGTATTTGATACCGACTGCGGCAAGATAGGTATACAGATCTGTTATGATGTGGAGTTTCCGGAGCCTTCCCGTATCCTGGCCGAACAGGGCATGCAGATTTTGTTTGTGCCGTTTATGACCGATACCCAACATGCGTATAACCGTGTCCGTTTCTGTGCCCAGGCCAGAGCGATTGAAAATGAATGTTATGTTGCCATCGCAGGCAGTGTAGGCAACCTGCCGAAAGTAAATAATATGGACCTGCAATATGCACAATCCTGTGTATTTACACCTTCCGATTTTAACTTCCCGGTAACGGGTATAAAGGCGGAGTCGACACCCAATACCGAGATGGTGGTCGTAGCAGATATTGATTTGGTGTTGCTGAAGGAACTGCATGCATTTGGCAGTGTACAAACGATGAAGGATATACGAAATGATCTCTATAAAGTGATTAAAAAGTAGGGTAGAAGACCTGCATTTTATTGCTTTTTTAGTTAGATAATTACTTGATGATGATTTTTATATTTTATTGATATATAGATGATTGTATAGATTATTTAGGGAGATGGTTGAAGGTTGAAGGACAAGTTTTTATCATCTTCCATGAATTATGATGTATCTTCATTTGCTTTTTGCTTTAAGTGTTGTTGTAGATAGATGTTTATAAAATATTGATAATCAAATTATAAATTAAAGATAAAGAGATGAGTCATAAGATTAATTTAGCCCTGCAGATCCTGCCGTCCGTGCCTTCCGAAGAAGTATATGCCGTAGTGGATGAAGCCATCGCGGTGATCCGTGATTCGGGTGTTAAGTACAGGGTATGTCCATTTGAAACCGTGATGGAAGGTACCTATGATGAGCTGATGGAAGTAGTGCGTAAAACACAGGAAGTGTGTTTTAAGGCGGGTGCATCACAGCTGCTCGTGTATATAAAAATGCAGATAAAAAAAGATCAGGATGTCACCATCGAAGAAAAAACAGGCAAGTATGATTCCTGATATAATTAAATTTCTCTATCTTTCTCTGCAACCAAAGGACAGGACTTATGAGATACGCCGCAACATTGGATGATAACTCCAAAATAATCACAAACCTCACGATCATCATTACGTTGGTCATTTTATGCCGGCAGATCACCGATGTGAATCATGAAGCGGTAAAAACCAGTATACTATTGTTCATACTGATACCGGCCATCCTGGTGGCAGCCTGCCTCAGTCCCCGGTATTATAAAATCACCGCCGAAGGCCTGGTGATCAAAAGAGCACTGTTTCCTATTACCATCATGTTTGATGACATCGTGCGGCTGCGCAGCATCACCGAGGAGGAACTGGGTACCAGCAGCCGTATGCTGGGCATTGGTGGTATCTTCGGGTACCTCGGCACCTACCGCTCCGCCGAAATCGGTAAATACCAGCGCTGGTGCACCAACCGGCAAAACCTTGTCCTGGTGGAATCGCGCTCCCGTAAATGGGTGATCAGCCCTTCCTGCTCGGAGGACTTCGTGAAAACGATGAACGGTATCATCAACATCGCAAAATAACTTGTTCGAAAGCCGGCCTAAAGGCCGGCTTTCTTTTAATGGTAACGTAGCTCCCTGAATTTCCAGCGGCCTCATTCCCTCCTCAGATGCCCCAATCGTGCCCCATACCGAAACGAAGCATTCCCTTTTACCCGAGCACCATTTCCATTTCTTTCCCTGGGATTCGGGCCGAAGCATCCCCTCCCTCGGAACCGCAGCCACCCCTAAACCTGAACGAATCATTACCTGTAAGCACGATCATTTTCGAAGTCCTTGAAAGAAAGACCGCCATATTTCGTTCCCCTTGACAACATCCCTAAACTGCAACTTTGGCAGAAAACGAAGGTGCCTTTCAACGGTTTGCTTCCCACCTGAACACAACAAATATTTGATTTGGAACAATCGTTTCAAAACATTTACCTTTGCCTCATGCCGAGGAATAAAGAATTTGATTATGAAGAAAAGCTGGAACAAGCCCGGAACCTGTTTTGGGAAAAGGGATACCATGCCACTTCCATTCATGATATTGTGGACAGGATGGGACTCAACCGCAGCAGCGTTTACAATTCCTTTGGCAATAAGCAGGAGCTCTTCCTGAAATGCCTGGAGAATTATGCCGTGCTGAAAACAGAACAATACCGCCGCGCGGGAAAAAACATCGTTTCACCCTTTGAAGCGCTGGCTTTCACAATACGCGACGTAGCTGAACAAACCTATAAAGACCGCAAAGCCTGCCTGATTGTTCGCACCATCTTTGAACTGGGCAATGACGAACCTGCTGTGGCATCCTTTATTAAGAAAAACGCCGCCGCACTGGAAGCTATTTTCGAGGAGCTGATTATCCGGGCTATAGATGCCGGGGAACTGAAACCCGGATTTGCACCGGATATGCTTGCCCGTTATATCCTCTCCAGCTGCAACAGCTTTCATATGCGGTATATCCTTTCGGGCAACAAACAGGAAGTAAACGATATGGTCGATTTTTTAATCAGTTCCCTGAGACGATAATTTTTTTGCCTTATTTTGAAACGATCGGTTTAAAATAAACTTCACATATATGGAATCACAAGTAGCATCCACACAGGCAGTAGTAGAAAAATACCTGGGTAATATTTCCGCCAAAAACTACCAGGCTAACCTGGATTTACTGGCCGACCAGGTAGAATGGCGTATACCCGGCAATCAGGCAATGGCACCCTGGATAAGAGACCGTAACACGAAAGAAGAAGTGGTCCTGTTTTATGAAGAACTGTTCCGCCATGTGGAACCGATATCTTATGCGTTCACCGGAAAATTTTATGCGGGTGACCAGGCGGTGCTGACCGGGAACCTGGAATCTCGCATGCTCGCCACCGGGAAGGTGTTTTACAGTCCCTTCACCATACAAATCACGGTGAGAGATGGTCGCATTAACCGCTATCTGCTCCTGGAAGATAGTTTCGGCCTGGTGAAAACATTGACAGCTTAATTTTTTACAGGGCTGATGCATTCCGGTCAGCCCTGTTCTCCTTCATTATACCATCTTCGTATAGCCCTCACAGATACCCCGTTAGTACCCATTACTTCTCATTTATTTACTAGTCATCAATAAATTATAATTGATGTAAAAAATTATGTCTGCCAAACAACCGAAATGAAGTACGGATGCATTGATTTTCGTTTTTCCTTGATTATCTTAATCAGTACAATCTCAAAAAACGAATCACAACGCATCTCAAACCAAAGTCTAAACTAAACACCATGAAATCAATTTGCACGTTGATATTGGTGGTGGGCGCTTTCCTATTTATTCCCCTTTGTCATCTTTACGCCCAACCCCGTATTGTCTCCGGCCGTGTCACCGCCAATAATTCCGCATTGCCCGGTGTAACTGTTCAGATTAAAGGAAGTGCCCATGGTACTACCACAGACGCTGACGGTAATTTCCGCCTGCCAATGGCCACAGGTCCCCAGGTATTGGTATTCAGTTTTATCGGTTACCTGACCAAAGAAGTATCGGTCAACGGCCAGGGGCCATTGGCGGTCACACTGGAACCCGATACCCGCAGCCTCGACCAGGTAGTGGTCACCGCCATGGGCATCAAAAAAGAAAAGCGCGCCATTGGTTATGCCATCCAGGATGTATCAGGTGCTGACCTTTCGCAGTCCAAACAATCCAATGTGGTAAATGCCCTGCAGGGTAAAGTAGCCGGCGTGCAGATTTCCAGCGGCGGTGGCGCACCCGGACAAGGCTCCCGCATCGTGATCCGGGGCATTAACTCCCTGGACCCGGGTCGTAGTAGTCAGCCCCTGTTTGTAATCGATGGCATCACCCTGGACAATAGCACCACCATGACCACCGGCGCCGATACCCGCGGCATGAGCAACCGGGCTGCCGATATCAACCCCGATGATGTTGAAAGTATCTCCGTGTTAAAAGGCGGTGCAGCTACTGCATTATATGGTAACCGTGCTTCCAACGGCGCTGTCATCATCACCACCAAATCCGGTAAAACCGGCCGTACCCGCGTGAGCTTTACTACCACCGCAGGATTCGATAAAGTAGGTAAAACCCCTGATGTGCAAATGGCTTACTCTCAGGGCAACAATGGTCAATACGATAACCAAAGCTTCTGGCCGGCCTGGGGACCTACCGTGGAAGAAGCCCGCAAACTGGACCCATCACACCCGGCTTCGCTGTATAATAACTATAAACAAGCTTATAACACCGGTTCCCAATACCGCAACACGCTCGCTATCAGCGGAGGTACGGAAAAAGTCGTATATGCTGCCTCGTTAGGTCAGTTCAACCAGAACGGTGTTATTCCCTTCAGTAACTATCAGAACTATTCCGCTCGTGTGAGCGGCGATATCCGCTTCAGCGAAAAAGTAAAAATGGGGGTGTCCCTCAACTATATCAACTCCGGTGGTAACCGCGCCAATGCTGACCGCTACGGGGAACAACTCATCTACTGGTCACCCCGCTGGAACCTGCGCGACTATATTAAACCCGACGGTACCCAACAAACCTACGGCGCTACCGATAACCCTATGTACACCCTGTACACCAATCGTTTCGGCGATAACGTAAACCGCCTCATCGGTAATATCAACTTCACGTATTCTCCGTTTAAATGGCTGGACGTGCTATACCGCGCCGGTACCGACTTTTACACCGACAACCGCCGCCATACCGGCCCCGGTCCCAAAGGCATCGCCGGCGAAGTGGTAAATACCGACAACGGTTTCGGCTTCGTCAATGAATATATGGTCAACCAACGTGGCCTTAGTTCCACCCTGATCCTCAACTTCAAAAACAATATTACGTCCCGGTTGACTTCCGATCTCAAACTCGGACACGACCTGTTTGACCAGCGCTTTAAACAACTCTCTACAGAAGGCGATACCCTGGATATTCCGGACCTGCTCATTATGCAGAACGCTAAAAAGATCGTCTCCAGGCAAAACATTACCAATTATTACCTCGTCGGGTTGTTTGGCGACTGGACCCTGTCCTGGGACCGCTGGTTATATCTTACCCTCTCCGGCCGAACAGATATCAGCTCCTCGCTGCCGAAAGGGCACCGGGCTTTCTTCTATCCGTCTGCTAGCCTGGCCTACCTCTTTACGGACCACCTGAAAATACCGGATAACATACTGTCCTACGGAAAGGCCCGCGTTTCCTGGGCGGTGGTGGGTAAAGATGCGAAGCCCTACAACACCAGCTCCGGTTACATTCCGTTGGTAGATGGACCGATTGATAACAACGTGATTGGCTGGACCCGGGCCGACCGCTACGGCGATGCCCAGCTGAAACCGGAGTTCACCAACACTTTTGAAGTAGGTACGGAACTACGTTTCCTGCATGATCGTATAGGCGTTGACTTTGCCTGGTACACTTCCAAAAGCACTGACCTGCTGATTCCCGTAAAAGTGTCCAGCGCTACAGGCTACGAGGAATTTTATACCAACGCGGGCTCTATCCGAAACCGCGGCGTGGAAATAGCCCTCAATGCTACGCCTGTCAAAAAAACAAAGTTCCAGTGGGACGTGCGGGTGAACTTCTCTTCCAACCACAACGAAGTGCTGAACCTCGGTAAAGGATTGTCTGAAGTCGTGGTAGGTAACCAGTTTGGTTATGCCGGTTCTACTGCTACCATGAAATATCTCCCCGGTTACCCGGTAGGGGCTATCTTCGGCACCAGCTACCAGCGGTATATGGGTGGTCAGCCAGACAACAGTATCCTTATCGACTATAGCCGCCCTGTTCAGATCGCCGCCACCGGCAGTCAGGCAGGTTTCCCGATGATCAACTCCGCTCAAAAATACCTGGGTAATTCCCAGCCCAAGTGGATCGGCGCTATCACCAATACTTTCACCTACGGCCCCCTGAGCTTGTCTGTGTTGATAGATACCCGCCAGGGTACTATGAAATACAATCAGCTGGCCAATTTTATGTCGGCCTTCGGGGAGTCTGCTATTACAGCGGACCGCTTCAGCAGCAAGGTGTTTGATGGCGTTCTGCCGGATGGCACGCCCAACAAACAGGTGGTATACCTGCAACAGGCCAAAGGGCCGGATGGCCGTAACTATGGCGGGGGTTTTTACCGCAACGTATATCGCGGCGTAACGGAAAACTTCATAGAAAATGCGTCCTGGGTACGGTTGCGCAACGTGAGCCTTTCCTGGCAGCTGCCACCCCGGTTCTTGTCCCGCACCCACCTGATTTCCGCAGCCAACCTCACTTTTACCGGCAATAACCTCTGGCTGCATACCAAATACACCGGTTTCGATCCTGAGTCCAGCTCCATGAACGCCGACAACGCCATCGACGCTTTTGCCGGATTCACGTACCCGACTACACGTAGTTTCCTGGCCTCTCTGAACGTAACCTTCTAAACTGCTTCGATCATGAAAAGAATTCACACCATATTATATATAGCACTACTGGCCCTGCTCACCGCCAGTTGTAAAAAGGAGCTGGATATCAACGATAACCCAAACCAGGCGGTCATTCCACCCATGAACGGACTGCTGGCCTCCACCACTTATTTTACTTCGTATAACCTGTACCGTGCCAGCAACGCCACGTCCTATTTTGTGCAGTACCTCGCTTCGCCCAATGCCAACGGCGCCAGCGATACCTACGAATCCACCGACTATACCAGCACCTGGAAAGCGTTGTACGATAACATGACGGACCTGCACGATCTGATTGCACAGGCCCGCACCGGTGGCGCCGACTACCACGTAGGCGCTGCGGAGGTGATGATGGCCATCAACCTGGCGGTCCTCAATGATATGTGGGGATCAGTACCCTATACACAGGCGTTTAATACCAGTTTCCTGCAACCGGCTTATACACCGGATGACAGCGTGTTCCTGCAATGTATCGCCATGCTGGACGATGGTATTGCCCGGCTTAAAAGCACCAGCTCCAAATATGAACTGGACCCTGTCAAAGACCTGATCCATGGCGGTAAACCGGCTGCCTGGATCAAAACGGCCTACACTATCAAAGCCCGGCTGCTCAATCATCTCACTAAAAAAGGCAACTACGATCCGGCAGCAATATTGGCGGCTCTCGCCAACGGCTATACGGACAATGCGGATGATGCCCAGCTGACCCGTTTTCAATCACTCAGTCCCTGGAACCAGGCCGCAGTAAACAACGTTAACAACCTGCTCGACGGCTGGTTAAGCACCCATTTTGTAGATGCCCTCAACGGCAAAACTTTCGGCGTATTTGACCCGCGGCTGCCGATGATTACCGATACCACCCGTTTTGGCGACTACCGCGGTACCATCAACGGCGCCGGCAGAATAGGTTCCGGTACCAATAGGGAAGAATGTTACCTTTCCCAGAAAGGCTTTTATTCCAAACCAGGCGCCCCGCTGCTGATTGCCACCAATGCAGAGGCCCGTTTTATCCAGGCCGAAGCGGCCTTCCGGAGCGGCGATTTACCACAGGCTTACCAGGCATACATACAAGGCATTACGGTGAACATGAACAAACTGGGCGTAGATCCTGCCCGCCGCGACGCGTATCTGGCTAATCCGGTGGTAGCCGTAGGGCAGGCTGGTCTTACCCTGGACCTGATCCTGAAAGAAAAGTATGTGGCCATGTTCCTGCACCCCGAAGCCTGGAACGATGCCCGCCGCTTCGAGTATCAATACAAGGATTTTAACCTGCCGGTCAATGCTCAACTACCTACCTTTATCCGTAGGGTAGCCTACACGGATTCCGAGAAAAGCCGCAACGGTGCGAATGTGCCATCGGTAACGCTAACGGATAGAGTATGGTGGAACAAATGATGAACAGGATGAGTGCTGATTTCGCTGATTTTGTGGAGATAGTAGCGAAGATGATAACATATAGATGCCCGTTTGATGTTTTATCAAACGGGCATTTGCTATTTTTGAAGTAACCGTTAAATATATTTAGATGTCTTATATCAATGTTGTCATGTCTTTGAAAGAGTTTATGCCGTATGTAGCGGATATACTGGAGAAGAATAAAGCAGATTTTTTTATAGAGAGAAAAGATGATGCGGGAAACATCTGCCTGGAAAAAATATCCGCTGCAACAGGCGCTCATGAGGTGGAAGATAACCGGGGGAAAAACCTGGGCTTCCATATTTTATCTCAACAGTTGCCCGGTCTTACCTGGCACGAGGTATACGATGATAAAATGGCGCCTTTTGTTATTGTAGGGGAAGGGGGGCGGGAAACAGCGGATAGCATTGAACGGATTGCGTTAAGGGTGTTATCAAAAACACCGGACCGCAATACCAAAAAGATTTTCACTGCCATTAAAAACAAACTTAAAAAAGACGAAACGGTAGGAGCTGGCGTAGAAGGGGGATCAAGATTTCATGATAGTTATTTCTATCAAAAGAAATATGCAGGAAGAAAAATAATGAAGTCAGATTTTCATAATGATAAAGCCCGGCCCATAAGAATCAAGCAGGAATAACCTATCCGTTATCCCTGCCTGATGGGGGTTTATCTGAAAACAAGATACGCTACAATCAGCGTAAAGAATATGTTGAACAACTGCGCAATAATAAATGCCATGGCGGGTTTCCCGTTTTCCACTTTAAAGATATCGGTGAATTTGGTTTCCAGGCCAATACAGGTAAAAGCCAGGGCAAACCAGTAAGTCTGAATTTCTTTCAGTGAACCTTTTGCGGCAGCAACTACCGGCGACGGCAACACGAAAGAAAACAGGAGAGAGGCCACAATGAAGCCCAGCACAAATTTGGGGAAACGGTCCCAGATAGTGCGAAGCGTAGGCTTCTCATAATTGGCTTTCTTTTTTGTATAAGACCAGTAAAAAGAAATGATAAAAGCGGCCAGGCCCAGTAATACGTTCTGAGAGAATTTCACGATGGTCGCATATTTCAGCGCTTCATCCCCCAGTTTGGTACCGGCAGCTACTACCGCGCCGGATGTATCAATGGTGCCACCCAGCCAGGCGCCGGCCACAGCGGGCGACATGCCGGCCCATACGGCGATACCGGGCATAAACAGCATCATCGGGATCGCAACGATCATTACCAGGGAAATAACATGCGACAGTTTTTTATTGTCCCCTTCAATAGCGCCGGAAGTAGCGATAGCAGCCGAAACGCCACAGATAGATACTGCGCTGGAAATCATCATCCGAAATTCATCGTCCAGCCCCAACATCTTACATAACCAGAAAGAAAAATACCAGACGGTAAATACCACCACTACAGATTGTAATATACCCAGTATACCTGCCTGCATGATGTCTCCGAAAATAATGTTCGTGCCCAGCAGCACCAATCCTATCTTGATATACAATTCCGTTTGCAGCGCAGGTTTTATCCATTCCGGCAGGCCAATCACGTTGCTGATGAAAAGGCCCAGCAGCAGGCTGAAAAGCACCACTTCAATGCCCAGGTCCTTAATGGTTTTGTTGGCCGTGATCAACTGTGCCAGCAACGAAATGAGTACAATGGCCAGCAGACCTGTCACCAGGGCAGCGGGTTTGAACTCTCCGGCCAGAAACCTCGCGAGCAACAGGCTTCCCAGTACCCAAAGGAACAACGCGCCAATATGTATCAGGTTGGAAGGGTTGGTCAGCTGCGCCCCTAGTTCAGCGCCGGAAGACCATCCGTATTTAGGCAATGCCGGCTTCAAACCGGCCACCACCAATGTGATGGTCAGGAATGCGATAATCACCGCAATCCAGTCTTCATGAATTTTCTTAGGTTGTAACATAGGTTTGATGCTTATTATAACCGCAGTTTAAGCGCCATGAAAAAAGAGATACCCCAGCAGGATCGCGGCCAGCAGCCCGAAGAAGTCGGCAATCAGTCCGGCTGTCAATGCGTAACGGGTATTTTTAATATTCACGGAGCCGAAATAGACGGCCAGTACATAAAAAGTAGTTTCCGTAGTACCCTGGATCACACTGGCCAGTTTACCCTGGAAGGAATCGGCGCCGTAGCGCGTCATCACTTCAATCATCAGGCCCCTGGCGCCGCCGCCACTCAATGGTTTCATGAGGGCTACCGGTAATGCCGGTACGAAATCAGTGTTAAAGCCCATCCAGGAAAATACGCTGGCGATAGCATTGATGAGGTAATCCATACAACCGGTAGTGCGGAATACACTGATGGCTACCAATATACCCACCAGGTAGGGGATAATCCGCACGGATACTGCGAATCCCTCTTTGGCGCCTTCTATAAAGTTGTCATACACATTGATTTTTTTGATGATACCTGCCCCGAGGAAAAGGATCACGATCGAGAAGATGATACCGCCGCCGAGGTTACTCATAGTGGGACCGATCTTTTCTGCCGGCATGTGTTTCACCCAAAAGTATAAACCGGTCACCACCGCACCAAAACCGCCCAGGAACACCAGTACGGGGAGTTTGAACAGGTTGATGCGCTGGTACATGGCTACCGTAAACATCCCTATAATAAACGCTACAAAGGTAGAAATCAGTGTAGGTACAAAAATATCAGCCGGATTGGCGGCCCCTGCGGCCTTCCGTAAGGCGATCACAGAGGTGGGAATCAGTACAACGCCTGCTGTATTCAGCACCAGGAACATAATCTGCGGATTGCTGGCAGTGTCCGGTTTGTCATTCAGTTCCTGCAGCTCTTTCATGGCTTTAAGCCCCATGGGCGTGGCCGCATTGTCCAATCCGAGCATACTGGCGGAGAAATTCATCATCATAGAACCCATAGCCGGATGGCCTTTGGGTACCAGGGGGAATAACTTCGAAAAAAATGGATTTACCAGTCTGGAGAAGCGATTGATCATGCCTGCAGCCTCGCCCACCTTCATGATACCAAGCCAGAGCGTCATCACACCGGCCAGGCCCAGGGAGATTTCTGCCCCGGTTTTGGCACTGCCCAGCATACCGTTCATAATATCGCCGAAAATGGCCGTATCCTGTAAAAACACCGACTTGAAAACTGCTACTACAAACGCGATCAGGAAAAAGCCCAGCCAAACGTAGTTTAATGCCATTAGATTATTGGTTTATTCAGGCAACAAATAAACTAAAATAAACTTATCTTTGCGCAAATTTTAAAAAATGGCTTTGCAAGTTGGAATTGTAGGATTGCCGAATGTAGGGAAATCGACATTATTTAACGCGGTGAGTAACAGCGCTAAGGCGCAGGCCAGCAACTACCGCTTTTGTACCATAGAACCTAACGTAGGACAGGTAGATGTACCTGACAGCCGTATGGATAAACTGGCCGAACTGGTACAACCCCAGCGTACAGTGCCTACTACCATCGAGTTCGTGGACATCGCCGGCCTGGTAAAGGGCGCCAGCAAAGGTGAAGGTTTGGGTAATAAGTTCCTCGCCAATATCCGCGAGGTAGACGCTATCGTGCACGTAATCCGCTGCTTTGAAGATGACAACATCCTCCGCGACGAAGGGGCGATCAACCCGGTAGGCGATAAAGAAATCATTGACACCGAACTGCAGCTCAAAGACCTCGAAAGCGTAGAACGTAAAGTGGCCCGCACCGAGAAAATGGCTAAAACCGGTGGCGATCCTAAAGCCAAAGCGGAATTTGAAGTGCTGAAAAGATGCCAGGAACACCTGGAAAAAGGCCGCAATATCCGCGAACTGGGCCTGAGCAAGGAAGAACGTGTGGCTATCGCCGACCTGTTCCTGCTCACGGAAAAGCCAGTGCTGTACGTGGCTAACGTCGACGAAGCATCACTCCATACCGGCAATAAGTTTTCTGAAGCCCTGAAAGCAGGCGTGAAAGCCGAAAATGCAGAAGTTATCGTGATGAACAATACCATCGAAGCACAGATCTCCGAAATGGAAGATCCGGGCGACAAGGAAATGTTCCTCTCAGAATATGGTCTCACGGAACCGGGCCTCAACCGCCTGATCCGCTCTGCCTATAACCTGCTGGACCTGATCACCTATTTCACTGCGGGTGTACAGGAAGTACGCGCCTGGACTATCCACAAAGGCTGGAAAGCGCCGCAGGCCGCCAGCGTAATCCACACCGATTTCGAAAAAGGATTCATCAAAGCCGAAGTAATCGCTTACGACGACTACGTAAAATATGGCTCTGAATCCGGCGCCCGTGACAACGGACGTCTGCGTATCGAAGGCAAGGAATACATCGTGGCCGATGGCGACGTAATGCATTTCCGTTTTAACGTGTAATCATTTCCGTTACAATAAATACTTCAGGACGATATTTTTCGGCTATGAAGGTTACAACAAAAACTAAGAGCGTCTCCACAGGACGCTCTTTTGTTTTTATCCCCGCCTGTTTTTATCAGAATTTTTATCGAGATAGAATCTGTTCCCGGAAAGCAGTATCCTGCGCTAACTGTTACGGGTATTGCGTTTGACGCGATCGTTCTCCGTGCGGGGAAATGAATGTTAAAAAAATATACTTGGCAAATTGGAGTTATTTATTAGTTTAGCCTACTATTTTAATGTTAGCTCATGCGATTAGTCAGGAATGTAAAATTGTTTTTCCGGGAAGGAAACTCGGATAAAACATATGAAATAGACCTTTGTGAAGTTGGCCCGGAACAATATACTGTTAACTTTAGATACGGAAAACGCTTCGGAACCCTGAAAGAAGGCACCAAGACCGTAACCCCCGTAGCCCTCGCAGCGGCCACCACGATCTTCGACGCGCTGGAAAAAGAAAAACGCGGCAAAGGTTATCTCGGTGAGCAGGAAGCTGTGCAGGACCTGTCTTTTGTACCAGTAGATACTTCCCAGGTGTCCGACCCGCAAAACGCCGCTATTCTCAAAAGGTTGCAGGGCGCCGTGGAAAACAAGCCCGCGTATAAAACCAAATGGAAAACATCCCGTGTGATCTGGAAAGCAGGTGAACGCAAAATCAAAGAGGCCGTTCCCTATCTCATCAAACTGGTGGAGAAAGGGGATGCCATGCAGCGTTATACTGCCCTCTGGGCGCTTGGCAAATGTGGTGATCCCGCAGCTGCACCGGTACTGCGTTCCTATGCCGACAACGGCTCCTATGCGCTCAATATCCGGATGCTGGCGGCCAACGGCCTGCTGATGGTGCTGCCGGAAGAAGAACGTAACGCACATATCCAGAGTTACCTGCTGCGCTTACCCGAATCATTACAACAGGTTATTGCCGGTGGTAATGCACAGGAAATCTTTGATGCGGCCCAGCAACTGGTACTGGTGAAAACAGAGCTGAATTATCCGTTGCTGGAAGACCTCTACATCGTAGCCTACAGTAACAAGGCTGTCAGAGATGCTGTCATCGGCTTCCTGGTACATATGCCGTTACGTCCCAGTTATTTCCAGCACATACGCCATATTTTCAAACAGGCAGAACTGCGCGACGACCAGGGTGTCGTAGGTACACTGGCCGTTAGGTTTGAAAGGGAACTGCCCATGTTTAACCATCCTGGTAAAAGATTGGACTACGATGGGAATGAATATCACCCCAACGTATATGTGGCGGAAGTACAGGAGTATTTCAAAATAGCAAAAGAAATTAAAAAACCAGGCTCCCGCCTGTCTTATTCCAATAAAACCAGGAACTACCTCAAACGCAGGGTGCTGCGCAATCTGCGCGCTATCGGCAAAAGAGGGGACCTGGAATATGTACGCCTGGCTACCGCTTTGCTGCTGCAATATGAGGAACAGCGCGATGCGAAACAGGAGTATCAAACCCGCCAATACAGCTGGGTCAATGGCCGTTATACCACCTGGTACCGCCAGTTTCCGGCCCATTCCCGCGCAGTATTCCTGAACTACATCCTGCGTGGCAATGCGCCTAACATGAAGCTCGATACCAATGGTACTGAATGGTACTTTGAAGAGCCGAAAGATAATAAAGGCAATCCCACCCAGGAAGCAACCACCCTGCGGGAACACCCCGATACGGTGAAAGCACAGCAGAAGGGTACTCTGATTCAAAAGCTGTTTGGCTGGCTGGGAGGAGAGAAACAAAGCCCGTCTCCGGGTGTAGTACCACCTGCCTACAAACCTGATCCCGCGCCTGCACAGGAGGGGCCGGTAAGCGACGTACCTTTCCTGGAACTGTGGCAACAGATGCCGCAGGCTTTCATTCAACTGCTGATCACCGGCCGTATGGAAGCGGTGCATCTCTTTGCGATGGAGCAACTGAAAGCGCATCCCGACTATGCGGACCTGAAATCCAAAATGGATGAACAGACGATTTATTATCTGCTGATCAGCCATTTTAACGTGCCCGCACTCTTTGGCCTGGAACTGGCGAAAGAAAAATATAATCCGGCTAACCTGTCTTTCTTCCTGCTGTACGCTGTTACCATGAGTCCACTGGAAGTGGCCAGGATACAGGGTCTGGACTGGGTAGATCAAAACAAGGCAGCCTGCTTCGGGGACACCGATTTCCTGATGCGCCTGATATTTAATCCGTATCAGGATGTACGTAACTACGTACGTAAGTTCCTGACGGCAGATTACCTGCCAATGGATAAAGCCCGCGCATTGGTCGGTAAATCGATCACGGCGCTGATGGCTTCCAACAACCTGTCGGAAGAAGTAACCCATAACCTCAACGACGGTTGCCAGATCCTGGAACAGTTCTGCGGCGATGCATTGCGTGAAGTAGATATAACGGTGGTTACTGACCTCATGAACTCCGAAGTGCCTGCCTGTCAGGCTTTGGGCGTGCGGCTGCTGGTAATGAAACAAGGACAGCTGAACTTCGCTGACCTGTCTGATCAGCTGTTTCGTAATCTGACGGCCAGCAGATATGAATCCGTGAGAATGGGTGGTATCGCAGTATTGCAGGCCATGCCGGAAGAAGAACTGCTGAGAAGACCGGAACTCCTGCTGGATATGGTACTGGCTACGTACACGGATGTACGAAAAGGTGTTCGTCCGCTGATCGCTAAGCTGATCGCAAAAGATAGCCGCCTGGCTGTGTACCTGGTCAATGAACTGGTGCCCCGTCTGATGCGTAAGGAAACAGAGGAAGGTATCCACGATGATATCGCTTCTATCCTGAGTAATGAACTGGTAGGTCATCTGCAGGATGTAGACACTGCTACAGCATTACGTTTACTGTATGCCAACTACCGCGCTGCACAGGAGTTTGGTGTGCTGGTATTAAATAAATACATCCCGGCGGAAGCGCTCACCATTAAACAGGTGATTGCCGCCGGTAACCATGAGCTGCTGGCGGTGCGGGAATGGTGCTGGGGTTTCTACAATCAGCACGTTGCCCGTTTACGCTATGAGCGCGATGCTGCTATCGGTTTACTGGATGCTAAATGGGAAGATACCCGTCGTTTTGCGCAGGAGTTTTTCCGTACACAGTTCACCGAAAACGATTGGACACCGGAAACGCTCGTAGCGATTGCCGACAGCGTACGCCCCGATATACAGGCATTTGGCCGGGAGATGCTGATGCGCTTCTTCAAAGAGGCCGATGGGGCTTCTTATCTGCTGAAACTAAGCCAGCATCCAAGTGTAGCCATGCAGGTATTTGCTACCAACTACCTGGAAACATATGCTGCCGGTAACCTGGAATATCTCCGCAGTATGGAACACTATTTCCGTGCTGTATTGAGCCGTGTCAACAAAGCCAGGGTAGCCAAGGAACGTATCTTCAGCCTGCTGGAAAAAGAAGCCCTGAAATCGCCGGAGGCAGCTGCCTATATCGGTGAAATCATCGCTCATATTTCTGCCACGGTGGCTATTGCTGACAAAGCACGCTGCATACAGATCATGCATAACATCCAGCAACAGTTTGAGGTATCCTTGCCTATAACGTTGATGCCAGTACGAACCCATGTCATTTAGAAATTGAGTTGTTTTTTTATTTGATTATTAAAGAGGTCCTGGCCTTTTTCAATAATCAAATAAAAAAATAACAAAATCTGAAAATAGATTGTATGTTATTCAATTACAGATACAGCGGTAACTCCCAGGTGTACAGCAATGCTACATCTGCCGGTATTTCCTTTGCGCCGGATACCCGCCGTGACCCCACCTTTTTTGTGGGTAAACTCCATAAAAAAATCGCTTTCCGCGAAGCCATATCTGCCCTGCATGATGTAGTGGTGTCTGACCTGCGTTTTAAACCCAAAGATAAAACCGCTTATAAGGAATGGGCCGCTCAACAGGAAGCTATCTGGCTGGCGGAACACATGAACAGTTATGATGCCGCCGCAGCGAATCAACGTATTGAAACGCTGACCGCTGAACTGAAGAAAGTGGGAGAGGAGAAGGATAAAGTGATGGCCCCTTTCTATAAATCGCGCAAACAATATTTTGATTACCTGTACCAGAAAGACAGGGATGCCTGGTTTGTGCTGGACCCGGTGATCACGGTACATCCGGATGAAATGTTTTTTGAATGTTTCAGCCAGGATGAATCTACCTATGGTAAGCTGAGCGCCAGTTACAACGTGTTCAAAGAAGTAAATGAGTTTGAATGCGGTACCACCAATATCGACTATTCTGCTGCTTTGTACGACGAGTTCCAGAAGATCCGCGACTACAAGGAAACTGATTTTAAAGTAGATCCGGGCGGCTTCCAGATACAGACTTCCAGGGAAGAAATGTATCATGAAGTAAAGATCGATTTACCGGATAGCTGGGTAAGGGGGTTTCTGCAGGTAAGTTCAGCGATGACATTGCCGGCGGCCACTTTCGACCTGCATCCGATGGATGTATATAATTTTTGTTCCTGGCTGCGCCGTTTTAAAGAGAAGAACGGACCGCGTTCCATCCGCTTTAAGCTGGAACCCGGAAAGCCGGTACGGGCGGTATTTGAGCCCTGGAATCACGAAATCGTTTGTGCGAGATCGATATACAAGGGTGGTCAAAGCCGCGAAATCAGGATATGGGGCAGAAGAAGATTGCTGATACTGGAACGCCTGATCCCCATCGCGAAAAAATTCACCGTGCATCTTACCGGCAACGGTCTGCCTTCGTTCTATGTTGCAGACTTGGGAGATATGCAGTTTACCCTCGGTCTCTCCGGCTGGACGGCCAACGACTGGTCACGTGCCGGTCAGTTTGATCTGATGGCGCCCCGTGCTATTGTAGACGACAGCGCCAAACTGAAAGTATTTGCCGATCTGAGAAGCCGCTGGATGGCTAAACCCGAGACGATTGCTTCCGCTACCGGGCTCGATAAAGCCACTGTATTAGGTGCACTGGGACTCTATACACAAGCCGGTAAAGTGATTTTCGACCTGCACAGCGGTATGTACCGTCTGCGGGAACTGAGCCGCGATCCGCTGCCGCTGGATGAACTGCGTTTTGCCAATCCGCTGGAAGCAGAAGCTGCCCAGCTGGTGCAGGAAAAACGGGTGACTTACACCGCGCAGGAAATTCCCGGAAAAGGAATACAATTAAAAGGCAACGTCAAAGGCGCACAACGTGTATACCATCCCGTTATAGTAATCGATAACGATGAAAGATTGAGCGATGCACACTGCGATTGTAGTTTTTATAATACCAACAAGTTATACAAAGGGCCCTGCGAACACATGCTGGCACTGCGTATGACCCATGCTGAAAATAATTCTGCACAATAAAGTTTTGTTTTTCAAAATTATTTTCTAACTTGCTGGCTCGTTAATAAACAAAGATCTTTGTAAAGAGGAATTGATTGCACTTGCGCCCGTAAAAGGGACGAATGATGTTTCGTCATTCAGGTATTTTGACTATACATGCTTCACTAAATGCAATCTTTACTTTGGGAGGGGCGTACCTAGTGCGAATTTACGGTACTAGCCCCGGGGGCTGAAATTCACACTAGGTACGCCCCTCCCTGGAGTTGATTGATTTAGTCAAAGGTTTGCACGAAGGCCTTTTCCTCTTTACAGAATCCTGTTTCTCTTCGCGTCAGGCATGGCTTCCCGCAGCCACCTTCAGCCGGACCTTTTAACTCCGCTTCAGTTTAGCTGCTAAACATTTATTAAAAAAGTAAACGCCAACATTATGGCCGAAGGCTTAACCCGTCAACAGCTGTACGACAGAATCCGTGCATCCTCCAAAGAGGAACTTATACTGGAAGAAATGACCCGCCTGGGTTTCTGGGCAAGAAACACCGACCAGCCATCCCTGCCGGAAACATTGATACGCAAGGAAGGAGAACTGCGCCGCGAATTGAGTGAACTGCTGGCCGAAAAACAAAAATACCGCAACAAGGAAAGAATGCTGGCAGACATGCGCAAGGAACGCATGGCTAAAGCCAAACTGAAACGCGCGGAAACGAAAAAACGTAACGAAGAAAAAAGACAAGCCCGCGCTGCTGCCTGGGCTGAAAAAAAGAACCAGGATATCATCTATCTCGGGGAAGAGGTATCTGCCGGGTTGAATAAAGTCACCCCCGATGAAGCACTGCTTACCAAATTCGGTCTGCCGCTGCTGAAAGACGCTAATGCGCTCGCTGCCGCTATGGGCATCACTTTGGGTAAACTGCGCTTCCTCGCTTTTAATCGTAAAGTGGCCAACAACACCCACTACCAGCGTTTTCAGATTGCGAAAAAATCAGGCGGCACCCGCGTGATCTCTGCTCCCATGCCGCAATTGAAGGCCGCTCAGCACTGGATACTGGAAAATATCCTCTATAAAATTAAAAACAGCGACGCTGCCCATGGCTTTGTGCCTGGCAAGTCAATCGTCACCAACGCCGCGCCACACGTAGGACAGGACATCGTGATCAATATCGATCTGCGTGACTTTTTCCCTTCTGTCGCCTACAAAAGGGTAAAAGGCCTTTTCTGTAAACTGGGTTACGCTGAACAGGTGGCTACCATCCTCGGCCTTATCTGTACAGAACCGGAAGTAGATGAGATATTGCTCGATAACCGCAAATATTACGTGGCCAAAACAGAAAGGCACCTGCCACAAGGCGCGCCTACCAGCCCGGCTATCACTAACCTGATCTGTTTCAAACTGGACCGTCGTTTTGAAGGATTAGCCGCCAAATACGGATACGCCTATACGCGATATGCGGACGATATGACTTTCTCTGCAAAAGAGGACGTGGCGGATAAAGCCGGGCAAATGCTCTGGGCCATTAAACAGGTGGTGAAGGAAGAAGGGTTTACCATTCATCCGGACAAACTGAAGGTAATGCGCCGCGGCGATAAAAGAGAGGTGACCGGCATCGTAGTCAACGAAAAACTGAGCCTCGATCGGGAAACCCTGCGCAAATTCCGCGCACTGTTGCACCAGATCTCTAAAACTGGCCTGGCCGGCAAAAGCTGGGGTAAAAGCAAAAACATCATCAGCAGCCTGGAAGGCTTCGCCAACTATGTATACATGGTGAAACCGGAACAGGGCGCTAAATTGAAAGCTACCCTGGCAGCGTTGTTGCAAAGGGAAGATATCAAGGCGGAAGCCCGCAATCTCTGGACAACGGGTTCTACAGCTACGGCGCCTGCACCTGCGGTAACACCATCAACACAGCACCCAGAAGGCATCCCGATTAAAAAAGATACGCCACCTGCCACTACCGGCAAACCGGATAAGCCATGGTGGGATATCCTGTAATCATTTAGGGATTTATGGATTTACGGATTTTGGGGATTATTGTGCGAAGATCATGTTTTGATTCATACATTATATTAATGACGATCTCAAAACATGATCTTCGCACAATAATCCCCAAAATCCGTAAATCCATAAATCACTAAATCCGTAAATCCCTAAATGATCAAAGATTGTATCCCAGGGAAATATACCATTGTGAGCCAATGGTAGGGTTACCCCATGACTGCACGTAAGACCTGTTCAGTATATTCATACCACCCAGCTTAACCGTTGTTTTTGCTTTGGGGAAGAATTTGCTGATCATGGCATCCAGTGTACCGAAAGCAGGGATTTCACTCAGCCCGGCAACATTCACGTTAGGACCTACGAAAGACGACTGCCATACGTAGGAATCCTGCCATCTCCATACCACGTTGGCGGCTATATTGGAGTTGGCAATGTTGCGGTTACCAAAATTGAGGTTGTACCGTACTTTAGGCGTATTGAACTGAGCCTGGAAACTACCCAGATCTTTTTCATTGCTCAGTTCATTATAGGAGATATTACCACCGGCGGTGAAGTTGAGCGGCAGACTGTAATCCAGTCCCAGTGCCCATCCCCATGATTTTACCGTTTGTTCTGCACTTACCGGAACAGAAAAATACTGGAAGGTAGTAGGGCCGGTTGGTTTAGCCAATACCTGGGCGCCATTCATGTTTTTGAAATCATTTTTATAGATGTAGGCATCTATCAGCAGCCTTTTGGCGATCACGGATTTATAACCCAGCTCATAGGCCTGTATACGTTCAGGCAGGAATTCGCGGAAGGTATATTCTTTCGGTGCGCCGGCTTGTAAGGATTGCAGCGTATATACAGGACCGTTAGTCAAACCATAACGCTCGCGCAGGAACGGAAGACCACCGATCAGGTGTGCCTGCGGCGTTACCAGATCTATGTACTGGTCCTGGTTGTGTGGAATGCGGAAGCCTGTTTGATAGGATACACGGATGTTCTGTGTTTCCAGGAAGGTATACACGGCAGATAAACGGGGGCTGAACTGGCCTTTGAAGTTCATATTTTTGTCGTAACGCACGGAGCCGGTCAGTTTCAGGTGGTCGTCTATCAGTTTTTTCATGATCTGCACATAGCCGCCGTATTCGTTGATACGGAATTCTTTGCCATTATCGTCTACCGCGAACAGGGTTTTTTCGGAGTTCAGCGCATACCGCCGATAGTTACCACCCACCAGTATTTCAGCGAATTTGATCAGGTTATGGAAGTTGTACATGAACTCCAGCTGATAGAGATTGGTTTTATCGGTGAATTTTGCGCCTACCCCTTTGGCGTCGCCGGGAATGGGTTTGCTTTTCACCTGTTCTGCTGCGGCGTTGAATTCAGGTGAACCGGGAATGAAACGGCCTTCATCCGCTTTAGCGCGGGCACTTTGGTAGAAAGCAGGCATACCGGCAATTACTGCGTTCCTCGCAGCTGCGTAGGCAGCTGTTGGTGTAGCGCCTCCCTGCAGCGCACCCTGGAGCGTTTGGGCGAAGGTACCCAGCGATTGGGTGGCGTAAGTGCTAAAGTATTGGTTGTACCAGAGCTGGCTGGTTTTCCAGGCTTCATTGATACCGGAGGCGAGGGTGCCACCGGCATAACTGTCGCCCGCTCTTTCCTGGGTGGTATACGCCCGTACATAAAAGTCCGGGCTACGTAATTCTACTTTGTACTGACCCATTTTAAAGTTACGGAGGGAGTAACGGTCGGCGCCGGTATAAACAGAAGTACCATAGCCGTAACTGCCTTGTATCAAGGCTTCCAGGTTAGGTTTGATTTTATAATGCAGGGCGCCGTTGAGCTTCAGGTTTTTGGTAGTATAGTCCATGATATCCGCTTCGGTATAACCGGTGCGGGTAACATTGGCCATATTGGGAGCCGGCATAATGGTGTTGAAGATCTGATCGGGTGTGATGGCGCCGCCTGTTGCCGCGGAAATTGCCGCCAGTTGCTGATTGAGCGCCCCGGTAGCTTTCAACGTGTTGTACATGTTGACAGTGTTCTCATCGCCATAGGTGTTCACGCCGTTATAACCTTCGTTATTGGCGCGGGTGCCGTCCTGCAGCGTATGGCCGTTGGCGAGGCTTTGGTCGCGGTAATCGTGTGCCTGCCAATCGTCTGCTTTGAGGTAGCCTACATTGAGTTTAAAGGCCCATTTGTCGTTAAAGGCATGTGCATACCGTACAGACACGTCATAATAACCTGTTGTAGCGGAGGTGCGGCCTTTATCGTTGAGGAAACCGGTTTTCACCTGGGCACTTAAACCCTGGTATTGGAATGGGTTTTTGCTGGTCATCAGCACAATGCCGTTAAGGGCGTTGGGACCGTACAGTGCGGAGGCAGCGCCGGGAATGAGTTCCACGTTGTCGAGGTCCAGTTCCGGAATACCTACCATGTTACCTACGGCGAAGTTAAGGCCGGGGGCCTGGTTGTCCATACCATCGTTCAGCTGCAATACGCGGGTGTTACCGTTGCTGTTGAAGCCGCGTGTATTCACGGATTTGAAGGTAAGGCTCTGGGTGCTCATTTCCACGCCTTTCAGGTTGGCAAGGGCGTCGTAGAAGGAGGGGGCCGGAGAGGCTTTCAGGGCGCGGGCATCCAGTTTTTCGATGGATACCGGCGATTGCAGAATGCTTTCCTGTACACGGCTGGCAGCTACCACTACTTCCTGGCCGAGTATTTCAGTGCTCCCCAGGGCTACTGCAATTTTATCGCTGGCATTGTTGACCACCTGTTCAGCAGTTTGGTAACCTACATAGGTAAAAACCAGGGTCAGGGGGAGCGCATGTGTGGTTTTCAGCTGGAAGCTACCGCCGCTGCCGGTGATGGTGCCGGCGGTGGCGCCTTTTACGGCCACCGTAACTCCTTGCATGCCGTTGCCGGAAGTTTTGTCTGTTACAGTACCGGTAATAGTTGTTGGTGTTTGTGCTGAAAGTGTCAGGGAAAGGGACATCAATAGCAACAGGGCGCCCAAACAAACTTTGAATCGAATGTTTTTCATACGCAGACGTTTTGTGATTTAGACTCGGTTTATCTAAATATAAGGAAAAATCAAATACAACTGCGTAAAGGGAAATATTTAATACGGATACTATCTAGTGCCACTCCTGCAAGATCTTCCCGATCTTCTCAAACTCAATCAGGAAGCCATCATGGCCGTAGGAAGAGTCTATCTCATGGTAGGTGGTATGAGGCAGATAGGTGGCCAGCAGGCGTTGTTCTTCCGGAGGACAGAGAATATCGCTGCTGATACCGATCAGCAATACCGGTTGTTGAATATGGGAGAGGGAAGTGGTGATATCTTCATGGCGGCCACGGGCAATGTTGTGGCTGTCCATGGCTTTGGTTAGCAGCCAGTAGGACTGGGCATTAAAACGTTTCACCAGTTTGTCACCCTGGTAGTCGATATAGGAGGAAGCGCGGAAGTTGTCAGTCTTTTCCTTGTCGGGGTCCGACTGGGTGCGCATAAAGGTCTGATAATTGCGATAGGTGACCATACCGATGGCCCTGGCGGCTTTGAGGCCACGGGCGCCGGCGCCGGGTGCGGCATCCTGCCAGCTGGTATCTGCTTCTATGGCCAGCCGCTGGGCGGTGTGAATGGCAATGCCCCAGGCACTTTCAGCAGCGCCGGTACACAGCAGGAATAACCGCTGGATACGTTCAGGCTCTGTCAGCGCCCATTCCAATACCTGGTAACCGCCCATGGAGCCGCCTACGAGCAGGCTTATCTGTTGTATCTGCAGGTGTGCACGCAGCAGGCTATGGGCCTGTACCATATCGCGGATGGTGATAGCGGGAAAAGTATGATACCAGGGCTCGCCGGTGGCAGGGTTCACCGTCTGCGGACCGGAACTGCCATAGCAGGAGCCGATTATATTGGCGCATACGATAAAGTGCTGAGCAGGATCGATGGTCCTGCCCGGACCAACCAGACCACTCCACCAGTCAGCCACATCGCTGTTGGCGGTTAATGCATGACATATCCATACCACATTGCTGCCTTCAGCATTCATGGTACCGTAAGTATGATAGGCGATTTGTAAGGCTGGTAATACCTGGCCGGACTCCAGCCGGAATGGTGCTTTACTGTGAAAAACCTGTGCAGACAATAATCCAAAATTTTTGCAAATCTACAATACGGATTACGAATTACAAATAACGAATTACGAATTGAGCGCCAATACTTAGCAGTAGCCGTAATTCGTAATTCGTATTTCGTAATTGATTTATTTATCTTTGTTGGAAGAAATCCACCTAATCATGAAAATAGCATTACAAAGAGTAGACGACGGGTTTAACATGGAAGCCGTAGATGAAGGCGGTCACAAAGTGTTGATGGACTCATCCCTGGAAAACGGAGGCAAAAATAATGGCGTAAGACCCATGCAGATGGTCATCATGGGCCTCGGCGGTTGCTCTGCCATTGATGTGCTGATGATCCTGAAAAAACAACGGCAGGAAGTGAAGGATTTCCGTATCGAAATTGAAGCGGAAAGAGAAAAGGAGAAAGAACCTGCGCTGTGGGAAACTGCCCATATCATCTTTCATTTAACCGGCAATATCGATGCGGACAAGGCTGCCCGCGCGGTAGAACTGTCGATGAACAAATATTGCTCCGTAGCGGAAACATTGCGTCAGGCCAATACCAAACTGACCTGGGAAGTGAAACTGCATGCTTAATCACGGAGAGAAACCACCATGTGCAATGAACGATAACAATCAATACCAACCGGAAACCAATGCGGTCAGGATTCAGACGGCGCGTACCAATGAAATGGAACACTCTACGCCCATGTTCCTGACTTCCAGCTTCTGCTTTGACAACGCAGAAGAAATGAGGGCCACTTTCGCGGATGAAACGGATTTTAATATCTATAGCCGGTTCAGTAATCCCAATGTGGATGAATTTGTACAGAAAATGTGCGCCCTGGAAGGCGCCGAAGCCGGTTATGCCACCGCTTCCGGTATGAGCGCTATTTTCGCCAGCTTTATGGCCCTGCTGAAAGCAGGCGATCACCTGCTGAGTGCCCGTTCTATCTTCGGTTCTACCCATACTGTCATTACTAAATTCCTGCCCAAATGGGGGATAGAGGCGTCTTATTTTGATGTCAACGATCCTGCCGGCATTGAAGCGATGATCCAGCCCAATACAAAGATGATCTTCGTGGAAACGCCTTCCAACCCGGGCCTGGAAATCATTGATATTGCCTACCTGGCAGGCATCGCCAACAAACACAATATCATCCTGAACGTGGACAACTGCTTTGCCACACCGGTACTGCAACGCCCCATCGAAGCCGGCGCCCATATCGTGACCCACTCGGCCACCAAATGGATCGACGGCCAGGGACGTGTGCTGGGAGGCGCTGTCCTGGGTAAAAAGGAACTGATCAAGGAAGTACATACTTTCTGCAGAAGTACGGGTCCGGCCATGTCGCCCTTCAATGCCTGGGTGCTGAGCAAAAGCCTGGAGACACTGCATATACGGATGGAGCGCCACACTGGCAGCGCCCTGAAACTGGCGCAGGCACTGGAAAGCAACCCGCACCTCAGCGGTGTGAAGTATCCTTTCCTGCCCGGTCACCCGCAGCATGATATCGCCCGCAAACAAATGAGCGGTGGCGGTGGTATCGTATGTTTTGAGCTGAAAGGCGGCCTCGAAAGCGGCGTGCGTTTCCTTAACGCCTTAAAACTACTGTCTCTCACGGCTAACCTGGGAGATAGCCGCAGCATCGCTTCGCATCCTGCCAGCACTACACATGCTAAACTGAGCGACGAGGAGAGAGCCCTTGTAGGCATTACACCCGGACTGATACGCATCTCCGTTGGCCTGGAACATGTAAACGATATCCTTGCCGATATTGAGCAGGCTTTGGCAAAAAGCGCCCTGTAAACGGCGGTACATCTTTATAAAAAAGCCCGGAGCTACTGGCTCCGGGCTTTTTCATTTCTTCTGTGCGCTCAGCGCAAAAGCCGCTGCTGACGCTGCAAATACCGAATAATTGAGCGGTGCTTTAATACCGAGGGAGAAGGTCATCGCTATTGCAAACAACAGCAATAAAATTCCGCTGGCGATGGCTATCAGCCGGGTTTTAAAATTGACCAATAAAACAATGCCCAGGATAAGCTCCGCTGCCGTGGCGATGATAGCTGCAGCATTGAGCAATGGTCCCGGCAGCCAGGGCATTAATTGGCCCGTATAGGCGAGGAAGTTATCCCAGTTGCCCCAGGCGGAATTTGCCTTGCTCCATAAGCCCAGCCGGTCGGCGACAGCTGACAAAAAGCCGGCACTGAGGGCTATACGTAAAAACCATTCGGTTGTTTTGTCTCTCATTATTTTTTAGATAAAGCTGTGATCAAAGGTAGCTGCCGTAACAGGCATATTTCTTAAGACAGCTTAAGAAATGAAAGGTCTGTTTAATATATTTTATTATATTAGAATAATGAAATCCTTTTCCCATTTCCTGCTGATCCTTGTCCTGGCCTATCTGGCCGGTACGGTGCTTCCCTGGTGGAGCGTAGCCCTGGTGGCATTTGTTGTTACGCTGGTGTTGCCACTCACACCCGGCAAGTCTTTTTTCAGCGCGTTCCTGTCCGTTTTTGTACTGTGGCTGTTGCTGGCATTTTATATGGATGTACGCAATGACCATCTGCTCGCTAACCGGATGAGCGAAATGATTCTTCAGGTACGCAGCGCTCCTTTGCTGGGAGTGATCAGTGCGCTCATCGGCGGACTGGTAGCCGGTTTCGCTGCCAGCAGTGCTGCCTTTCTCCGTGCTCCGAAAAAGATTGTATCATAGGTTATCATGTGCTGTTAAATTTGTGGTAAAACGGTAAGTACCTTATTGGCGTACGTACCTGGTAGTTATTTTTGAGATATGATGAAATATTTACCTACCCTGTTTTTACTCCTGTTTACTACCTACTGTGAAGCCACTGTCGTGAAAGGTTTGGTGACAGATGACAGACATAACCCCCTGCCATATGCTACCGTACTGATAAAGGGAACTACAACGGGTACCACTACCAATGCTGCCGGACAATACCAGCTGGATATCTCCCCCGGTCAATACACCCTGGTATGCCAGTATATCGGCTACCGTAAAACGGAAACGGTTATCCAGGTGGGTAGCGAGCCGCAGACGGTTAATTTCGCATTGCTGCCTGTCAACCTTCAGATCAAAGAAGTGGTGGTAAAAGCCGGAGGGGAGGACCCTGCCTATGCCATCATCCGCCAGGCGATCAAAAAGAGAGCTTTCTATCAGCAGCAGGTAAAGGAATACACCTGTATGTCCTACATTAAGGGTACCATCAAGATGAAAGGTGCGCCCAATAAGTTCATGGGTCAAAAAGTGGATAAGGAAGATATGGGCGTGGACAGTGCCGGCAAAGGCATGGTGTTCCTGTCGGAGTCCATCACAAAAATTTCTTTCCGCATGCCGGATAAAATGAAGCTGGAAGTGATATCCGACCGTAAGAGCGGCGGCGGTATCGGCATGAGTTTCCCGGCGTTTATCAGTTTCTACGATAACAATGTTTCGGCTGTTATCACGCAGATGGGCCCCAGAGGCTACATTTCCCCGATTGCACAAAATGCGTTGTCCTACTATAAATACCGCCTCAAAGGCGAGTTCCTGGAAGACGGGCGTATGGTAAGTAAAATACGCGTGATCCCCAGAAGAAAACAGGAGCCGCTGTTCTCCGGATACATTTTTATCACCGACGGCGACTGGCGTATTCACAGTACAGATTTGATTCTTACCGGTGAATACCAGCTGGAACTGATGGATACGCTGCGTATCCGTCAAACGCATGTACCGGTATCCGGCGATGTATGGCGTATTAAAGACCAGGTATTGCAGCTGTCGATTGATAAGTTCGGTTTCCGTATGGGCGGCAACTTTGTCAATGTATATTCCGATTACAACCTGCATCCGCAGTTCGGCCCGAAATATTTTGATAATACCTTCCTGAAATATGATTCTGCCTTTGATAAAAAAGAAGTGCCGTATTGGGATAGCATCCGGCCGGTGCCGCTGGAAGAAGCAGAGGCGAAAGACTACCACGAAAAAGACAGTACTGCCCGGGCCAACCGCCTGGCGGCCATGAAAGGCAATACCCTCGATTCGCTGCGAAAAAAACAGAAGCCGGTAAAAGTGATGGATGTGTTATGGTCGGGTGTGAACCGTAAGTTGTATTTCCGCCGGGATAGCAGCATTCAGTTTAATACGTTTCACCTGAAAGGATTGGCGCAATCCCTGAAATATAATACGGTTGAAGGTTTGGTGCTGGCGCTGGAGCCAAGGCTACAGCTAAATCCGGGAGAAGAAAAACAACTAAAGATATCTCCGTTTGTGCGTTACGGTTTGAGTAATACTCACCTCAATGCCTATACGTTTGTTACCTATAGTTCAGAAAGCCGTATCCGTACCCGTTATGGGCGCAACGACTGGACCGTTGGGGGTGGTAAACGTGTCAGTCAGTTTAACCAGGAGAACCCGATAGATAATATTGCCAATGAGTTTTATACGCTGTTGCTGAAGGAGAACTATATGAAGCTGTATGAAAACTGGTTCGCTCAATTGCGCTACAGCCGTACCTTCCAGACGAATGACCGGCTTACGGTGGGGGCACGTTATGAAAGCCGGATACCCGTGGAGAACACCACGGATTTTGTGATCTTTAAAAACGACAAAAAACAGTTTACGCCCAATCATCCGGACGATCTGGCGCAGATACCCTTCAACCGTCACCAGGCGTTTATTGTAGACCTGAGCTTCCGTTATCAGCCGGGGCAGCAGTTTATAGAGATGCCGGACCGTAAGATGCCGCTGGGTTCTAAGTACCCAACCTTTGAAATAGCCTATAGCAAAGGGATTCCGAATGTGGCTAATAGTGTGGTGGACTTCGATAAGTGGAAGCTTTCCGTGTTCGACAATATGAACTTCAAATTATTTGGCGAGTTTCGTTACCGTCTTACGGCCGGTGGTTTCCTGAATGACCGTAATGTACAGATCCCGGATTTTCAGCATTTCAATGGCAACCAGACTTTTTATAATACCAGATACCTGAACAGTTTTCAGTTAGCGCCCTATTATCGTTACAGTACGACCGCGCCATTTTTTCTGACGGCTAATGTAGAGCATCATTTCAATGGGTTGCTGACTAACAAGATACCCTTGTTTAATCGACTGAAATGGAATCTGGTGGCAGGTTCCAATGCCTTCTATGTAAATGATAAAAACAATTATGTGGAAGCATTCCTGGGATTGGAGAATATCCTGAAAGTATTGAGGGTAGATGTGGTAGCGGGTTATCAGAGCCAGGACGATACGCGTATAGGCGTGCGGGTTGGATTCGGAGGTTTGTTTGGCAATTTAATCAAGGCAAATCAGTAGAGACGGAATATCGGGTTATTTAGTTATTTGATCATTTGGTTATTGACAGTAATACGGGGAAAACAATAACTAAATAATCAAATAACTAAATAAAAAAAATATCCAGGTTGCTGTTGTCTCTCATGGCTTATCTTTTTTTGCTTCTCATTTCTTTGCGTTCATCGAAGAAGTAAGCCAACAGTCTGTAGACCCAGATGCCAACGATAGCGTACATAAAGTAAGTAAGGTAAATACTCATAACATAACATTTTCGGGTTAATCAATAATTTTCGTCAGAACCGTATTTTCAAAAAGGGTGCCAACTAGGGGTCGTAACGTAAAATCAAAGTTATATACAATAAATATCAAATAGTTATAAATCTATAAATAACTTTTTCACACTTTGTGAACATTTGTCAGGAAACACGCTTTGTAAAATTGATACTCAATCGAATACACTTTTTGTGGATTTTGTCACACTGAAGGGGGATTTTATGAGGGGGGGCAACGCCCCGGGATTAAAAATAAAGGACGCCGGATAGATATCCGGCGTTTGTGCTTTCTGTTATTTATAAGGATTATGAAAAACCCCTGGTTTAGATAAACCGGGGAACATACTGCGAAAAAGATTAGTCTCTCCACACCAGGTAAGGTTGTATACCGGCTATCACGGTTCTGCCGCTCATGCCGGCTTTGGAAATAAAAGCACTGGCGCCTGCTGCCAGGGCTGCCTGCCGGTCGTACTCCTGAGACCTGGCAGAAACCACTACCATAGGGATATGCGCATCCCTGGAACGGATAAGCGTCATCATCTCCAGTCCGCATATATAAGGCATTACTAAATTGGTGAGTATGATGTCGGGATTTGCCCTTTCGAGGTAATGCAATGCAGTAGGGGCATCGCCGCAGGTATGTACCATAAAGCAGGGCAATGCAGTTACCTGTGGGGTTATCCATGCCAGGAAAAAGGGATCATTATCTACCCAGATAATGTTATAAGGCTTGCAAGGCCAGGTGATCATGGGATATAGATTTGCGTTAGGGGATCAGCAACGCGCAGGTAACAAAAAAGGCGCGGAACTCTTACAGTGCCCGCCACCGACCAAGATGACCAGACAAAGAAGAGCCCGCGCACAAAGGTCGCGGGCCTCACTTCTCTGTACCTGCGTCATACTTGGTCGGTGGACAGGTAAAAAAAGCGATGCCTCGAAATATTTTTTTGGGGAGGCAAAGATAACCCAATATAATATTTTTTTTCAATTGACTTGATATATCAAGTCAATAATTTTACACCTTTTATCCAATTTGTGCGAATGAATGGTGTCCGCAACGAAGAACTATCCAAAAGATTTGGCGAAAGATTCCGGAAACTACGCCAGGCTACCGGCCTGAGTACACGTGAATTTGCTGATACCGCCGGCATCGCCTATTCCCAGATATGGACCATCGAATCGGGGAGAGGTAATCCAACCCTGGGCACACTGGAAGCCATTGCCAGAGCACTTAATACAGACATGCCCGGACTGCTGAAAGATTTATAAATGAGCTATTTTATTAATACATGAGGCTCCTTACTGCATTTCTCCCCGTAACTGCTCCGACTCCCGCGAGATTTGCCTATCTTTGCGCTGCCTTTTAAAAACAGGCTTCATTGACATACTTCTAAGACGAATCGATCAACCACCTTGCTAACCAGGGTACTGATTGAAATTTTGTTCACGACGCAGGTGTCCTTAAAATTTCAAACAAATGGTATTACACAACAGAGTCTCCGCCGAAGAGCTCAGAAAACGGCTGCTATCCGAAACATTTAAACGCGTTACCGTCTCCTTTTACCAGTACGCGAAAATCGAAGATCCACAGGCTTTCCGTGATCAACTGTACGAATCCTTGTTTAAACTGGGCGTTTTCGGGCGTATCTACGTGGCCCATGAAGGGATCAACGCACAGATCAGCGTACCGGAACATCATTTTGAAGCCTTCAGGGATACCCTCTACGCCATTGATTTTCTCAACGGTATCCGCCTCAATATCGCTGTAGACGATGATGGTAAATCCTTCTTCGTGCTGAAAATCAAAGTGCGGGAAAAAATTGTGGCCGACGGTATCTCCGACCCAACTTTCGATATGGCTAACCGGGGTAAATACGTAGATGCAAAAGGATTCAATGAACTGACCAATGATCCGGAAACAGTGATCGTGGACATGCGCAATCACTACGAATTTGAAGTCGGACATTTTGACGGTGCAATCGAAGTGCCTTCGGATACTTTCCGCGATCAGTTACCCATGGCGGTAGACATGCTGAAAGATCAGAAAGACAAAAATATCATTATGTATTGCACGGGGGGAATCCGCTGTGAGAAAGCGTCTGCCTATATGCTGCACCATGGTTTTAAAAATGTTTTTCACCTGGAAGGAGGTATTATTGAATACACCAACAAAGCCCGTCAACAAGGATTACCCATTAAGTTTAAAGGCAAAAATTTTGTGTTCGACGACCGCCTGGGAGAAAGAATAAGTGAGGATATTATTAGCCAATGTCATCAATGTGGGGAACCTTGTGATACCCATACGAATTGTTTAAATGACGGCTGTCACCTTTTATTCATCCAATGCGAATCCTGCGCCAAAAAATACAATGGCTGCTGCAGTGATGAGTGCAAAGAAGTATATGCTTTACCGGAAGAAGAAAGAGCAGCCTTGCGTAAAGGAGTTGAGAAAGGACTCATGTTCAACAAATCCCGCAGGAAAAGAATAAAATAAAAAAACCGCCCCGCGTTGTTTCCTCTCGGCAGGGCGGAGTAGATATAATTATAAAATCAGTTGAGGCCGGACCGTCGTCCGGCCTTTTCCTTTTTCATAACCATTCTATCAACCTATATGCGAACTAAAATTTGATCACCTCCCGCCCGGTCATCCGCCGAAGGCGATATAAAAATATGTTTAGAGCTCAGCTGCTTTATTTTTGTATGCCCGGTAAAAAATAATCGGGAACACGAGTAATGTCAATACGGTAGCAGTAATCAAACCTCCGATCACCACGATAGCCAACGGCTTCTGTGTTTCAGATCCAATACCATGTGAAAGTGCTGCCGGTACAAGACCTATCGCTGCCATCAACGCTGTCATCACCACCGGCCTGATACGGCTCTGCACCCCCAGCTTGATCGACTCATTCAGATTGAGTTTCGCCTGCAGGTTTTTATGAAAAACGGAGATCAGGATCACACCATTCTGAATACAGATACCAAACAGGGCAATAAAACCTACGCCGGCAGAAATGCCGAAGTTCATACCTGTAACGTGCAAAGCGAGAATACCCCCTATTAGTGCGAACGGAACATTCATTAAAACCAGTCCGGCGTCCTTAACGCTACCCAGCATAATAAACAGCACCAGGAAAATGGCTATCAGGCTGATAGGCACTACCTGCCCGAGTCTCTGGGTGGCGCGTACCTGATTTTCAAACTCGCCGGTCCAGCCTACACTATATCCTTTGGGCAGTTTTATGGCTTTGTTAATTTTTTGCTGCGCTTCACTGATGGTAGAACCCAGGTCCCGGTCACGTACGGAAAACTTCACCCCGATGAACCGTTTATTCAGATCGCGGTAAATGAAAGCAGGTCCGGTAATGGTTTTGATCTCTGCGATCTCTTTCAGCGGCACCTTGTTGTTATTGATCGTTGGTACCATCAGGTTAGCCAGGTCTTCCTCATTTTTGCGGTAGTTGGCATCATAACGGATACGGATATCGAATTTTTTCTCGCCTTCGTATAACTGGGTGGCTGTCTTACCACCAATAGCCATTTCAATTACCGCTTGTGCGTCGCCGGTAGAGACGCCGTACTGTGCCATTTTGTTGTCATCGAGGTTGATGCTCATTTCCGGCTGACCGATATTGCGGATCACACCCAGGTCTTTAATGCCAGGTACGGTCTTCAATTGCGCAATCACGCGCTGGGAGAGCGACTCCAGCTCCGTCAGATCGGCGCCGTATATTTTCACGCCATTGGCGGCTTTAAAGCCGGCTACGGCTTCGGATACGTTGTCGCTGATAGGCTGGGAGAAGTTGAGGATAATGCCGGGGTATTTCTTCAACCGGCCTTCCATCTGGGAAATCAGTTCATCCTGGGTGATCTTGCGTTTCCATTCATCTTTGGGCAGCAGGTCCACCTGATATTGGATAAAGTAGAATCCGTTCGGATCGGTACCATCGTTGGAACGGCCTACCTGTGACAACACCCTTTTTACTTCCGGGAACCCGCCCAGGTCTTCGCGGATACTGCGGGCCATGCGTGTGCTCTCGGTGAGCGACATACTCATAGGCAATTCGGTGGTTACCCAAAGCGAACCCTCATTCAGCTGCGGCAGAAACTCGGTCCCCAGGAACCTGGCGGACAGGAAAGTCAATCCCATAAACACCAGCGCCATGGTCAGGCTCAGGCGTTTGTTGCGGTAGGTCCAGTTAAACCCGTTGGTAACGATGCGGTCAAAGAAATTCACCACAAAGTTGTTTTTCTCCTTCACGTTTTTGTTGAGCAGGATAGAACAGAGTACAGGCACCAGCGTTAGGGTAAAGAGTAAGGCGCCCATCAGCGCAAAACCCAGTGTCCAGGCCAGGGGCGAGAACATCTTGCCTTCTACCTTCTGGAAAGAGAAGATAGGGATCAGGGAAATAATGATGATCAGTTTGGAGAAGAAAATGGCTTTGGCCAGCTCCCCGCCGGTTTGTTTGATCCATCCCAGCTTGGCCATCTTGTTGAACCGCTCCATGCCATACTTATGGGCTTTGTGGTCCAGCATTACGAAAATGCCTTCCACCATCACCACGGCCCCGTCTATGATAATACCGAAGTCGATGGCGCCCATGGAGAGCAGGTTGGCGCTCATACCTTTTATGCGTAAACACATGAAGGCAAACAATAACGCCAGCGGGATAATGATAGACACAATCACCGTGGTGCGCCAGTCGGCCATGAAAATAAACACGATCACGGTCACGAAAATGATACCTTCTGCCAGGTTATGCATCACCGTATGGGTACAGAACGCCATCAGGTTATCGCGGTCGTAGAAAGTCTCCATTTTAATATCCTCGGGCAGCACGGTTTCGTTCAGCTCTTTCAGTTTATCTTTCAGGCGTTTCAGCACTTCGGAAGGGTTTTCTCCCTTACGCATCACCACAATGCCTTCCACCAGGTCGTCTGATTTATCCAGGCCTACCTGTCCTACGCGGGGGGCGGAGGATTCGTGTACATTGGCGAGGTCTTTTACCAGCAGCGGTACACCGTTGATACTTTGTACGATGATGTTATTGATATCGGAGATACTGTTGAGCAAACCGATACCGCGTACCACATAAGCCTGACCGTTTTTCTCTATCACGTCGCCGCCTACGTTGACATTACTTTTGGCGACGGCCTGGTACAGTTCCAGGGGCGTGATATCGTATTTAGCCAGTCGTACAGGGTCGGCAGAAATTTCATAGATCTTTTCCTGTCCGCCGAAAGCTACTACATCGGCTACGCCGGGTACGCTGCGTATCTGGCGGTCTATCACCCAGTTCTGCCAGGTGAGCAGGTCGCGGGAATCGCGCTTAGCGCTTTTGAGATAATAGCGGAAGATTTCCCCGGTAGGGCCGTAGGGCGGCTGTACTTCCGGTTCTGCGCCTTCAGG
Source organism: Chitinophaga qingshengii (assembly GCF_014529935.1). GTDB lineage: Bacteria > Bacteroidota > Bacteroidia > Chitinophagales > Chitinophagaceae > Chitinophaga > Chitinophaga qingshengii. Next base: position 30,297 of record NZ_JACVFC010000001.1, on the reverse strand, counting down.
CAGACCAATGCCTGCCAGCATATTATTGACCTGCTGACGCGCAAAGAAATCTTCCACATCATCTTCAAATATGATTTTTACCACGGAAAGACCAAACATGGTCACGGAACGTACGCTGGTTTTACGTTGTACGGCGTTCATCGAAACTTCGATGGGCAGGGTCACAAAACGCTCCACTTCCTGGGCGCTGCGACCGTTCCATTTGGTGACGATCACGATCTGGGTATTGGTTACATCGGGAAATGCTTCGATGGGTGTGTGCAGAAAAGAAAACACGCCCGCCACGATCAGCGTGACGACGCTGATAAAAACAAATAGTTTGTTTTTGAGTGAAAAGGCAACAATATTTCTGATGAATTTATTCATAATTCGGCTTCTTTAGTTGGCCAGGCTGGTGTTTCATGCCATGACGTGCTTAATCTTTCAGTGCGTCGTAAATGAGCAGCTGATTTTTTGAAATCACTTTTTCGTCCGCCTGCAGGCCGGATTGCAGATAGGTGAGGTCGCCGGAGGTTTTGGCTACTTCCACCTGCCTTACCGCAATGTTGAACTTGTCTTTAAACACCAGCACATAGTTTTTGCTGTTGTCGAAGATGATAGCGGCGGAGGGAACAGCGATTTTCTCGTTCTGGTCGGTATACTTCACGTATACGGTGGCAAACATTTCAGGTTTGAGCAACATGTTTTTGTTGTCGATCCGAATGCGTACCTGCATGGTTTTGGTGGCAGGGTCGAGGAAGTTGTAGATCTTATCAATCTTGCCATGGAAGGGCTGATCGGGGTAGCTCACGGTCACCACATCGGCTTCATAACCCTCTTTGATTTTGGCGATATCGGTTTCAAATACGTTGGCCATTACCCACACATCGTCCAGTTCGGAAATGGTGAAAATATTGGCGCTGTTATCTGTCCTGATCTCCATGTTATTGTTGATATTTTTTTCAATCACATAACCGGAGATAGGGGCGGTTACCAGGTAGGTAGCGCCTTTGCCTTTACGGTATATTTTAAAGAGATCATTAAGACGGTTGATTTCTGCATTGTTTTTTTGCAGTTCGCCTTTGGCGTTCACCACATCCTTTTCGGTGCTCAGGCGGCTGTCATACAGGTCCTGCGCTACTTTCAGGTTTTTCTCGGCAACGCCGCGGTCGGAGCGGGCCTGGGCCAGTTGTTTTTCATAGTCGGCGATCTCCACACTGTGGATCACGGCCAGTACCTGGCCTTTCTGCACATAGTCGCCCAGCTGTACTTTGATATCTTCCACATAACCACTCACCAGCGGATATACTTTTAATACCTTACCACCGTTGGGTGTTACTTTACCGGAGAGCCGCACTTCATTCATGACCGGCACCAGGTGCGCGGTATCAATGCGGATATTTTTTAACATGGTGTCGCTGAGTACAAAGGTGCTTTTCTCTGTATCTTCTGCCTGCGTGTGTTTGCATCCACTCCAGATAACTGCTGCCAGCAGCGAAAAGCCAAGGATCAATATAGGCTGTTTCATGCGCTTATTTTTTAAATAATTCTTGTCCTGTTGCATAATTGAGTTCTTCATAAGCATTCACCCGGTTGGATAAAAACTTGTTGATGTTTTTAGCGTTGTCACTATAGCTGTTGAAATAATCGATGAACTGCAACAGGGAGATATTGCCCTTGCTGAAATTCTTGGCCACTTCAGAGATGAGGGTATCGAATTCGGCCTGAAACTGGTGCAGGTCGAAGCTTTTATACCTTTTTTCCAGGGCTACGATGCGCTGATAGGCGTTAAGCACTTCTGTTTGGGCAATGGACTGCTGTTGCTGCAGTTGTTGCCGTTCAGAGCCGATCTGTAACTGCGCGGCCTTGATATTGCCCTGGTTGCGGTTCCACAGCGGTAAATCAATACCCAGGGTAAGTCCCACGAAGTTGTCGACATAACTGCCTTTTTTATCATAGGTGGCGCCTACATGCAGGTCGGGTACGGCCATGGCTTTTTGCAGGCGGTAGTTGAGTTCTGCGGTCTGGAACTGACTGGCTGCGATGCGGACATCGGGACGGTTTACTGCCACACTATCGAGCAGGGGCGGCAGTTGTATCTGGTCGAGCCGGTAAGGCGCCAGGTCTGAAGCCGTTACTACGGCTTCATAGAAATCCTGGCTATGTAGTAACTGTTGCAGGTTTTTCTGTGCTTCGAGCTCTTCCTGTTTGAGGTCGGCAAAATCGTTTTCGATGCCTACCTGTAAGGCTTGTAAACGTACCAGGTCTGCATGGGCCACAACGCCTTTTTTGTCGGCGGTCACATAGGCGTCTACGATACGTTGCAGGTTTTCGAGCTGCTCTTTGAGTACTTTGCCGGTCTGGCGGCGATAGTATAGCGTGTAGAAGTTTTCGCGCAACTGCAGGCGAAGGGTACGCACCAACTCATCGAAGGTGGCTTCGTTCATTTTGGTGGCCGTGGCCGCCAGCAAAATGTTCTTGTTGCGTTTGCCGGCCAACTGAATAAGCTGGTCGATGGTGTACTGTGTTTCTCCCTGAGCGCCTACATTAAAGGGTTTGAACTTATCGGTGCTGCCGAAGCCCAATACCGTGCTAAAGGAGGGATTACTCCACATTTTTGCCTGACGCACCAATGCTTTGGAGGCGTCGATCTGATAACGTTGTGCCAACAGTACATAGTTCCTGACCAGGAATGAATCCTCCACGGCCTGTAGGGTGACCGTTTGGGTCGGAGTTTGAGCTTTTATAGGTTGAATAAAACCCAGGCTGGCAACGCACACTGAGAGCATCAGTTTCGTCTTGGTTCGCATAATGCCTATTTTCATGATACAAAGCTCTCCAAGTCAGATTAAAGGGGGCTTTAAGACATATTAAAAACGCATTAAAAATGCACTAAGGGAAGATGGGCGCTACAAGTGGGGGAGTATCACGGTGAAGGTGGTACCTTCTTCCGGAGTGGAGGTAACGGTGATATGACTGTTGTGTATTTTCACAATCTTTTTGCAGATAGATAAGCCCAGGCCATGGCCGCGGGTTTGATGGGCGTTCTCGCCCCGGTAGAAGGGCTCAAAAACTTTGTTGATCTCACTGGCAGGGATCACCGGTCCCCGGTTCCTGATCTGAACAGTGATATACTGGGTAAAGAAATCGATAGACACATGGGCACTGTTGTCGGGAGAAAACTTACAAGCGTTGTCTATCAGGTTCAGAAAAAGGACTTTCAACAGGCTTTCATTGCCGAAGCAGGTTACCAGCAGATCGTTTTCCGGCACTTTCACAAACTGGATATCCACCTTGGCAGGTGTTTTCTGTTTGAGACGGATCAGGTTGGCCATATCCATCAGCAACTCATCAATCCGGACACTGTTAAATACAAACTGCTCCTGGTTCAGTTCCGACTGTGCCAGCTGTAGCAGTCCGTTGGAGAGGTCCGACAGGTTTTCGGCATCTTCCAGTACAGACACCAGCAGGGCATGGTATTCCTCCTTACTGCGTTCTTTGGAAAGCATTACCTGTAACTGGCTGATAATGGCGGCCAGCGGCGTTCGCAACTCATGGGAGGCATTGCTCACGAAACTTTTCTGAAGATCAAACGAGTCGCTCAGGCGTTGTAACATGGTGTTGAAGTTGGCGCCCAGTGTGGCGATTTCATCTTTCCCTTTCACAGCTACCTGGGCATCCTGCATGTTGCTGGCATTGATATTATCCACCTGCTGTACCAGCCGGTCAATAGGTTGCACCATCTTCCGGGCAAAGAAGTAGCCAACGCCCACAAGTATGGCCACCGCGGTGATCAGCTCTATCAGCAGGATCTGGCGGAGGTTTTGCAGGTTTTGAAAACCATATTTATCGAAGGAAGATACAATAACGATCACGGATACATCGCCTTCTGTATAATAGACGCCTACCTGTTCTCCGCTGTTTTTTACATTACTATATAACTTGTTTTGTTTGATGTAATCCAGCAGGCTCCGGTGGGTACGGATGGTAGTGTCTTTGAGGTTGCTGTAAAGCAGGTCATAGTTGGGATCGTATACCAGAATGGTTTCTTTGTAAAGGTCCTGGAAAGTGGTGCGGTCCAGTTTCCGCAGCAGGTCTACTTTTACATTACCATCTTCAATGATCACATTGGCGATGGAACGGGCGCGGTATTCGAGTCTTTCCAGGTATTCGGCCCGCCTGGATTTGGAAGAAAAATAATAGGCCAGCACGGCAAAGGCGATCAGCATCAGGGAGGCTGATATCGTGTAATACAGTGCTATCTTATATTTGATCTTCATTCTTCGGAGAGATAATATCCCATGCCGGTTTTGGTATGGAGCAGTTTCTGCTCAAAGTCTTTATCGATCTTTTTACGGAGGAAATTCATATATACTTCGATCACGTTGGTACCGGTATCGAAATCGATGTCCCATACTTTTTCAGCGATGGTTAATTTGGAGATCACCTTGCCTTTGTGCAGCGCCAGGAAATCGAGCAGCTGGTATTCTTTGGCGGTGAGGGCAATTTTTTTGCCGCCGCGGGTCACTTCCTTTTTTTCCCGGTCTATTTCCAGGTCGGCGATGGTGATCTTATATTGTGTGCTGTGAGGCGCTTCGGAGCCGGCTCTTTTCAGGAACACCCGGATACGTGCCAGCAGCTCGCGGAAGTCGAAGGGTTTTACCAGGTAGTCATCGGCTCCCAGCTCAAAAGCCTGCATTTTGTCTTCCACACCACCGAGTGCCGTCAGCATAATCACGGGTACACGATTATTTTTGCGGCGGATGACTTCGCATAGTTCGTAACCGTTATGATGGGGGAGGTTCAGGTCGAGGATGACGAGGTCATAGTTATTGCTGGCAGCCAGGCTTTTGCCCATGCGGCCATCGTAGGCCACGTCTACTTCGAAGCCGTTTTCTTCCAGTCCCTTTTTAACGGCATTGGCTACTTTGACTTCATCTTCTACCACCAGTATTTTCTGCATATAGGAGCTTTGGAATTACAAATTACGTATTACGAATGACGAATTGGGGTACCCCACGATACGCTCAATTCGTCATTCGTAATGCGTAATTCCTAATTGGTTACCAGGTTGGCTTCCAGCTGCATGATTTTCTCGAAAAGCTGTTCGTATTGTTCGTTAGCTCGGTCGAGGTATTTCAATACATCCTGGTATTCGCTTTCTACCTGGGCAAATTTAGTTCGGTCATTATAGATGCCTGGATCGCCTAAGCTGGCTTCCAGGTTCGCTTTGCGTTCTTTAAGGCTGGCCAGTTGACCTTCTACCTGTGAGAACTGTTTTTGTTGTTTTTGCAGTTCGCGTTGTACTTCTTTATTGATGGCGCCTTTGCTGGCAGCCGCGGCAGTGGTGTTGGAGCCGGCGGCCTGTTTGTTTTCTTTTTTATTATCGCTGGCGGCTTTCACGCTTGCAGGGGCCTGTTGGGCGGCCATGCGTTTTTTCCACTCCTCGTATTCGGCATAGGTGCCTTTAAACTCTTTGATTTCGCCGTCTACGATTTCCCAGATTTTATTGGCGGTCTGGCTCACAAAATAACGGTCGTGCGATACGAGTACCAGGCTGCCTTCGTATTTGTCGAGCGCATCGATGAGCATCTGTACAGAGTTCATGTCCAGGTGGTTCGTCGGTTCATCGAGCATGAGGAAGTTGGCCTGACTGATGATGGTTTTAGCCAATGCCACCCTGGCTTTTTCACCACCGGAGAGGATACGGATTTTTTTAAATACGTCGTCACCGGTGAACAGGAAGCAGCCGAGCAGCTGGCGCAGTTCCAGTTCTGTACGGCCGGAACCGAAGTTTTTCAGTTCATCCAGTATTTCGCTGTTCAGGTCCAGGGATTCCAGCTGGTGCTGGGCGTAGAAGCTGGTCACCACGTTATGGCCCGGCACTCTTTCGCCTTCCATGGACTCCATCCCGAAGATAATACGCAGGAGGGTAGATTTACCCTTACCGTTGGCGCCGATCAGGGCGATTTTATCGCCGCGGTTAATTTCAGCGCTGGTATTTTTCAGGATTTGGTTAGCGCCATAGGCTTTGCTGATATTATTCAGCGTACACAGGATTTTGCCCGGTGTTTTATCGATGGTGAAGTTGATCTTGATTTTAGAAGGACCATTATCTACCTGTTCTACCCGTTCCAGTTTGTCGAGTCTTTTGGCGATACTTTGTGCCTGGGCGGCTTTAGAGGCTTTCGCCTTAAAACGTTCGATAAATCGTTCCTGCTGACGGATATAGTCCTGCTGGTTTTCGTAGGCACGTTGCTGCATTTCGCGGCGCAGTTCTTTTTCCACTTCGTAATCGGCGTAGGAGCCGGCATAGTGGTGCAGCTCCTGCTGGTATACTTCCACGATTTTGTTGACCATACGGTCCAGGAAATAACGGTCGTGCGATACGATGATCACAGCGCCGTTATAACCTATCAGGTAACGTTCCAGCCATTCGATGGACGGGAGGTCGAGGTGGTTCGTCGGTTCATCGAGCATGAGCACGTCCGGCTGCTGCAGGATGAGACGGGCCAGGAGTACGCGCATACGCCATCCACCGGAAAACTGGCTATAGGGGCGTTCCAGGTCGGCAGTGGTAAAACCGAGGCCTTCCAGTACCTGCGCTGTTTTATGTTTCATGTTGTAGCCATCCAGCGCCTCAAATTCATGAAGGGCGTCGCTGAACTGGTGCAACAGTTCTTCTGTCTGGTCGTGTTCCAGCTCTTTGGTGAGTCTTTCTATTTCTTTTTCCAGTTCCAGGGCTTTGCCAAAGGCGGTCATCCCCACGCTGAGGATAGAGTCGTCTGTTTCAAAGCTGAGCAGGTCCTGGTTGAAGAACCCGATGGTCAGGTTCTTGCTTTTATTAACGCTTCCTTTGGAAACGGAATATTCGCCGTTGATAATACGCAGCAGGGTAGACTTGCCTGTTCCATTCAGTCCGATAAGGCCTACGCGATCTCCCGGCTCAATATGCCAGGAAGAATTTTCCAGGATAACCCTGGATCCAAACTCAAAAGTAATGTCCTGTAATGCGATTAACATAAATAGTTCAAAAATTGGATAAAAACGTGCAAAGGTAACCAGAATTGCCGTCATTTTAATACTCCCTATGTTTTTGTATATTTTATATGTGTTAAACGTTGATAAATAATGTTTTAGAAATTATCATCTTTTAATGTAGATTAGAATTTTAACGTTTTTAGCAGGGTTTCGGATTATTACTACTTTTGCGAACGAAGAAAACATACGCGCATGAACTTTAGATTAGGCGTTCCCGTAGGAACATTATGTATGGCATTCGCCCTGTTTGGTTGCCAGTCGCCGGCCAACAAATCAGCCGAAGAACCGGCTGCTGCTCCTGTAGCCGCCTTACAGGCGCCCTATAACCAGGTGTATTACGATTCCCTGCAGGTAGTCATGCAGGCTTACTATCAGCTGTCAGACGCGCTGGTAAAGGCGGACAGTGCAGCAGCCAATACAGCGGCAGCTTCTCTGAAAGGGCATATGGACAGCCTTCCGGTGAATACTTTACAAATGGACAGCAGTCATCTCAGCATTATCACCGGCACCACCGGCAGTATCAGCGCTGAACTGGCAGGTTTTGAAGGGGAGAAGGACCTGGAAGGCAAACGCTCTTCTTTCCAGATGGTTTCCGATATGTTATTTGATCTGGTAAAAAATACCGGTCTCAAAGGAAAAACTGTTTACCATCAATATTGCCCCATGGCTTTTGATGATAAAGGCGCCTATTGGCTGAGCGACAAACCGGAGATACTGAATCCCTACTTCGGTAACAAAATGTTGCATTGTGGAGAAACAAAAGACACCTTAAGTTATCAGTAAGTAGTTATTATTTGTAAATTACTGTCTGTTGCCGGTACAATAGACAGTAATATGCAAATCGTCCGTTATGTCGTTACTTTCCTGATGATCCTGATATGCGTGTCTGTACAGGCGCAGCATTATACCGTCAGTGGCTATGTGCGGGACAGTACCAACGGTGAAACCCTTACCGGCGCCAGTGTTCATATACAGGGTACTACCACGGGCATCCACACCAATAATTACGGCTTTTATTCTCTCTCGCTGTCTCCGGGTACCTACACCATCGTTTTTTCTTTTATAGGTTACGAAAGCAAATCCGTAGAACTGCATCTAACAGGTAACACTATACGTTATATGGATATGTTGCCGCGTTCCTACCAGGCAAAGGAAGTCGTGGTAACGGCCCAGCAACAACATGCCAACGTAAAAAGCACCGATATGGGCCGCGTGGAAATGGCTGCCCAGGAAGTGAAAAAACTGCCGGCGCTCATGGGGGAGACGGACATACTGAAAGCCTTGCAGCTCATGCCCGGCGTACAGGCTGCCGGAGAGGGAAATGCCGGCTTCTATGTACGTGGTGGCGGGCCTGACCAGAACCTCATCCTGCTGGATGAAGCACCGGTATACAACACCGGTCACCTGTTCGGTTTCTTCTCTGTGTTTAATGCGGACGCCATCAAAAATACCACGCTGATTAAAGGCGGGATGCCGGCTAACTACGGCGGACGCCTGTCTTCCGTGGTGGATGTGGGCATGAAGGAAGGCAACAACAAAACCTTTCAGGGCGAGGGAGGGATAGGGCTCATCGCTTCCCGGCTTTCCCTGCAGGGACCTATTAAAAAAGACAAGGCCTCTTATATTATCTCCGGCAGGCGTACCTACGTGGACCTGCTCGCCAAACCGGTTATCAATAACTCTGAATACAAAGGCACCGGGTATTACTTCTACGATCTGAACATGAAAGTAAATTATATCCTGTCCGACAAGGACCGGCTGTATCTCAGCGGATACCTGGGCCGGGATGTGTTCAGTTTTTCCAGCAATAACCGGAAGTTTATGGTGAAGATCCCCTGGGGTAATACTACGGCCACTTTACGCTGGAACCACGTATTTAACAGTAAACTGTTTGCCAACCTGTCACTGATCTATAATGATTATAAGTTCCAGTTTGGCGTATTACAAAATAATTTTAATCTCCGTCTGTCGTCCGGTATCAGCGATGGCAATGCTAAACTGGATTTTGATTATTATGCCAGTCCACGCCACCATATTAAGTTTGGAGGTAATTATATCTACCATGTTTTTACACCCAGTACTGTCAGTGGTGGCCAGGATTCCACCAAATTTGCGCCGCCGGAAAATGCGTATAAAAAATACGCGCATGAAGTGGGCGTTTATCTGATGGACGACTGGGAAATATCACCCCACCTGCAACTCAATGCCGGTGTGCGTTTCAGTGGTTTTATGCAAATAGGTCCCTACACCCGTTATATCCGCGACGATGCGGGCCAGAAGATCGATAGTGTCCGTTATGCCCGCTGGCGCCCTGTTACCAGTTACGGTGGTTTGGAGCCCCGGTTCATTCTCCGGTACTCCTGGAATAACGACAATGCCGTCAAAGCCTCGCTGACGCGCAATTACCAGTTCATTCACCTGGTGTCCAACGCCGCTACCACGCTGCCTACGGACGTTTGGGTGCCGAGTACCTACAAGGTAAGGCCACAGGAATCCTGGCAATATTCCGCCGGCTATTTCCGCAACTTTAAGAACAACACCTACGAAGCCTCCGCAGAAGTATATTATAAGGAGATGTACCACCAGATAGAATACCGCGAAGGTTATACGCCGTCGTTGACCGATCCGGAACAGGATTTTGTATTTGGTAAAGGGCAGGCTTATGGATTGGAACTCTTCATCCGTAAAAAGAAAGGGGTGCTCACGGGCTGGCTGGGTTATACACTGGCCTGGACCTGGCGGCAGTTTCCGCAATTGAACGATGGTAAACGTTTTCCGGCCAAATACGACCGGCGGCATGACCTTGTAGCAGTGGGTACATATGAATTAAGCAAACGGTGGACCCTTTCGGGAGTTTTTATCTTTGGCACCGGTAATACTACCACGATGCCGGAACAATTTTATTTCATGGAAGGGGCATTGGTGCAAGGATATGGTAAGATCAATTCATATCGTATGGCGCCGTACAACCGGCTGGACCTGTCCGCTATCTACACGCCGAAACCTAAGAGAGAGAACAAACGGTTCCGGAGCAGCTGGGCTTTTTCGATCTATAATGTATACAGCCGGAAAAATCCCTATTTTATCTACTTTGATCAGGAAGGCAGCGCTGTTGACGGGTCGCTGAAAGTCACGGCGAAGCAGGTGTCGTTGTTTCCGATTATACCTTCGGTGACGTATAATTTTAAGTTTTGAGGGTTATTTAAAAAGTTTAATTAAGCTTGCTATGATACCTACTAGTGTGCCTGTAATCGCTACATATTGCAAAATTCCGATCCTATTCATTTTTGAGTAAATTTTTTCAAAGTCATTTTTCATTTGGATCGCTATGGCTGTTTGAAAATTAGCCAGCCCAACCTGGCCTTCATTCATTTTATCCTTGAATTCATCAAGTTTACCTTTGAATCCGTCCTGGTTGTTATTGAACCCATTGAGCTTTGTATCAACCTCGCTCTTGAACCCATCGAGCTTCGTATTGACTTCGCTCTTGAACCCATCGAGCTTCGTATTGACCTCGTTCTTGAACCCGTCGAGCTTCGTATTAATCTCGTTCCTGAAGTCTCTCATTTCAGTTTTTACTTCCGTTAGCTCACCTTTCATCGAGTGTTGATTGATAATTATCTGATCCATTCTGCCGGAAAGCTCCTGCACTTGCAGCTTAGTGGCAAAATTGGTGACCTGGTAATTGTTGAATGAATCATCCATTTCTGAAACCAGCTCTCGGGCCTTTTCATCTTCAAGATGAAGATCTTTTCTGAAAATGTCGTAGATTTTAATGTTGTTTGCAATCATAGTGAGTGTATTTTATGGTGACAAATGGCTTAACGTTTATCCAGCAAAGCGAGCAGCATTAAGAATACAGGAGTACCAATAGTAGTCATCCAGAAAACGATACGCCAGGTTATTCCTCCATAGATCCCGAAAACTTCTTGATAAATCCTGTCAACCTTGTCTTTGAGTTGATCATTGTTCTGTTGAGTAGAATCACTGTATTCTATTAAAGCCTCCAGTCGGTCGTTTAGAACATTGTCCATCTCCAATACCAATTCCCTGACAGTGGAAGGATTCATTTTCAATTCATCTGTGAGAATACGATGTATACGATGGTGATCCGCCAATAAAGGTTTACGTGTAGGTTTTGAAATATAGCTCATATTTTATTTGTTTTTTGCACGAAATGAATATTTTTAAATGACATGACAAAATTATCCCACACACTTTTGTTACCCAATTTTTTGCACAACATTTTTTAAAAATTCTTTTTTCGGGGATGAAAAACAGGGGAGGGAACGTCTTTTCAGCGAGATGGAAATGAAGCTGTAATCAGCCAGGGTAGCGATAATTAAGGCGTTACTATTTCGGCAGGGGCAAGGTCGTCAATTGATCCGCCAATTCTCACCAACCCTCCATCTGCAATAACGATTTTGTCAACTTTTGGAGAATTGGCGGATCAACAGCTTTGTAAAGCGGACAAAATTCATTATATTTGTAGGCTTTGTTGACTTTCCGGACTGATACCCCACCGCCGTGCGAAACACTATTTTTAAAATTCCTTTGATTTCGCTGGCGGACTAAGCAAAAAGCTAACAAACTATTTCTTAACTTCGCAAACATTTTATAAAGGAAATATAGCGCATATGAAAAAGTATGACGCTAACAGTAAAACGTATGATAAATATCACTTTTCCGGATGGCGCAGTTCGTCAGTATGAATCAGGAGTAACTGCATTGGACATTGCCAAGTCCATCAGCGAAGGATTGGCACGTAAAGTATTGGCTGCAAAAGTTAATGGGCAGGTAGTGGACGCTACACGCCCGGTTACAACGGATGCTACGTTGCAGCTCCTGACGTGGACGGATGCCGATGGTAAATCCACCATGTGGCACTCTTCCGCGCACCTGATGGCCGAAGCCCTGGAAGCCCTGTATCCCGGTGTGAAACTGGGTTACGGTCCCTCTATTGAAAACGGTTTTTACTACGATATCGACCTGGGCGACCGCACCATCTCCGAAGAAGATCTGAAAGCGATCGAAACCAAGATGGTAGAGCTGTCCAAAAAGAACAGCGAATATGTTCGTAAAGACATCAGCAAAGCCGATGCACTGGCGTATTTCACGGAAAAAGGCGATCCCTACAAGGTGGAAACGATCAACGAACTGCCCGATGGAAGCATCACCTTCTACACCCAGGGCGGTTTTACAGATCTGTGCCGTGGCCCGCATATTCCCAACACCGGCTTTATCAAATCCATTAAGTTGACCAGCATCGCCGGCGCTTACTGGCGGGGTAACGAGAAAAACAAGATGCTCACCCGCATCTACGGTATCACGTTCCCGAATCAGAAAGAACTGGACGAATACCTGACCCTGATCGAGGAAGCGAAAAAACGCGACCACCGCAAACTGGGCAAGGAACTGGAACTGTTTATGTTCTCTGAGAAAGTGGGCCTGGGCCTGCCGATGTGGCTGCCCAAAGGCGCCATGCTGCGCGAACGCCTGCAACGTTTCCTCCAGGAAGCCCAGCTGGCAAGCGGCTACCTGCCGGTAGTCACACCGCATATCGGTAACAAAAATCTGTACGTGACTTCCGGTCACTACGAAAAATATGGTAAAGACAGCTTCCAGCCTATCCATACGCCGGAAGAAGGAGAGGAGTTCATGCTCAAACCAATGAACTGCCCTCACCACTGTGAACTGTATAAAGGCTCACCGAAGTCCTACAAGGACCTGCCGGTACGTTTCGCCGAATTCGGTACCGTATACCGCTACGAGCAGCATGGTGAACTGCATGGCCTCACCCGTGTAAGAGGATTTACCCAGGACGATGCGCATTTATTCTGCCGTCCCGACCAGGTGAAGGAAGAATTCCAGAAAGTGATCGACCTGGTGATGTACGTGTTCAACAGTCTCAGCTTTACCGAATATACTGCCCAGATTTCCCTGCGTGACAAGGAAGACCGCAGTAAGTACATCGGTACCGAAGAGAACTGGAACCTGGCTGAACAAGCCATCATCGAGTCTGCCGCCGAAAAAGGCCTGAACACCGTGATCGAATACGGGGAAGCTGCCTTCTACGGTCCTAAGCTGGACTTCATGGTGAAAGATGCCCTCGGCCGTAAATGGCAGCTGGGTACCATACAGGTGGACTACAACCTGCCGGAACGTTTTGAACTGGAATATATCGGGGCTGACAATATGCGTCACCGCCCGGTAATGATCCACCGTGCACCGTTTGGCTCCCTGGAAAGGTTCATCGCCGTACTGATCGAACACTGCGCGGGTAAATTCCCGCTGTGGCTGGCGCCTACACAGGTGAAAATCCTGCCTATCAGCGAGAAAACCCAGGCCTACGCAGAAAAAGTGGCAGATTTGCTGAAAAAAGCGGAAATTCGCGCTGAGATTGACGACCGGAGTGAAAAAATCGGTAAGAAAATCCGCGATACAGAACTCGCTAAAGTGCCATACATGCTGGTACTCGGCGAAAAAGAAGCGACAGACAATATCGTGGCTGTTCGCCGGCAAGCTAAAGGTGACCTCGGAACCATGACGATGGAACAGTTTACCGCACTGGTAAACGAAGAGGTGATCAATCGCAAGCCCATAGAGTAACATACTGAAATGTGGAAAAGAAGTATATAAAACAATGAACATTCCGGAAATCAGGTATGTTAATTGCACGGATTTTTCCCCTTATTTTTGTATAAGTTGTTTTTGGTCCATGCGTGGGATATGGACCATGGACTATGAACAATAATTAATAAATCTTAATTTTTTTAATGCAACAAAGACCCAGACCAAATTTTGGCGGTAATAACCGGGGCAGAAACCCGAATTTCCGCAGGGAACAACAACAAGAACACCGGACCAACAGAATGATCCGTGTCCCTGAGGTCAGACTGGTAGGTGAAAATGTGGAAGTAGGCGTTTACAAAACAGAAGACGCCCTGCGTATGGCTGAGGAACAAGGCCTCGACCTCGTGGAAATTTCCCCTAACGCCGCCCCTCCTGTATGCCGTATCATCGACTACAATAAATTCCTTTACGAGAAGAAAAAGAAGGAAAAGGAAATGAAGGCGAAGGCGCACAAAAGCGAAGTGAAAGAAATCCGCTTTACGCCTAACACCGACGATCATGACTTTGACTTCAAAGCCAAACATGCGGAAAGCTTCCTGAAAGACGGTAACAAGGTGAAAACCTATGTGCAGTTTAAAGGTCGTGCTATCATGTTTAAAGAGCGTGGAGAGCTCATCCTGCTGAAGTTCGCTGAAAGGCTGGCAGAAGTAGGTGGCCTGGAAAGCATGCCTACCATGGAAGGTAAACGCATGATCGCCATCTTCGCTCCTAAGGCAGCCAAGAAAAAAGAAAAGGAACCAAAAGAGCCAAGAGAACCAAGAGAGCCGAAAGAACCGAAAGAACCTCGTGTTGCTGAAAGCAAACCGGAAGAAAAGGCTTAATTGATTTCAACTCATACAGCGGCCCGGCAGGTAACACTACCTGCTGTGCCGCTTTTTTGTTGTGGCTGCAGGACTGATGGCTTTCAGCACCTTTATTGCCCGTGAACGGATACCCGGCGACGGATCATGCTCGAGCAGGTCTTCCAGCAACACCCGGATCTCATTTTTGATATCCGGATAAGACAGGGCCAGGTTGGACAATACCGTCATAGAGAAAGCCTTGATGGCAATCATCTCCTTAGGATCTTCCAGGTACTGGAAACAGGCATTCATCACCGGACCATGCAGTTCCGGTGGTAATGTCATTTCCTGCATCACCCGCAGCACATTCCGTTTTACCGCGGACGGAAGCCCGACGGTTTCCATACGGGCCACCATGGCAGGCAGGTGAGGGGGCAGCAACTCCGGATGTTGTTGCCCCACCAGACTGATGATCCAGGCACTTCGTTGTACCACCCGGTATTCATCTTCCAGGAAAAGCTGCATCAGCTCCCGGAAACGGGTAGCGTCGTCGCCTATCCAATGCGCTATATACAGGGAATGTTCCTTGCTGTGCGCCGACAGTATTTCTTTTCTTAATTCCATACTGCAGCAATATAAAATTAATCTCCCAGTTGTCCATAGAACATCAGGTAGCGGAGCATGCGTGCGCGCATTCTTTCCAGGTCGGCTTGCTGTACCGGCATATCGGGATCTTTGCCCATATCGTCCCAGATGCGCAGTTGGATGTATTGTTCAAACAACGGATCGGCGCGGAATATTTTGGCTTCGGCGGCTGTCATCGGACCACCCTGGTAGGCTAATGTTTCCTTGCTGGCTTCGGAGAGGGTATCATAGTAGGCGCTGTCGGTCCAGGTGAGGTATCTTTTGGCGGCAACGTGACTGGCCACGAGTTGCCCCATCCTGGCGGGAAAGCCGCAGGAAATAAGGTAGCGGTAACCGATGGTATCGTGCGCTTTGGCGCCGTAGATGTCCATCTGTCCGCCGCCTTCAAAGAAGTGGCCGATGTCGTGCAGGAAGGCTGCCAGTATCATCTCATCGTCGAAACCGGTCTGTTCGGCTATGAGGGCGGATTGCATCATGTGCATCAACATGGTTACCTGTTCTCCATAGGCATGATGGCCATGTTGCTCGTACAAACCAAAAAGTTCGTCTACAACTGCATTGGCCCGGATTTCTCTAGTATCCATTTCGTTTATAGGTTTACGTTAGGGTCGATTCTTCTGTCTATTAATATCGTACAATTTTGCCGGGTAGGTGTTACCGGAATATTAATTTTCGCCGTCACCGCAGTAGGGGAGATAATGGAATAACCTTACCTTTGTACTTTCACACCCATACAATCTGATCTACTTGCTAAGAAGAGAATTACGCGTCATCCTGGTGTCGCTGGTCGTTAGTTTTATTTTGACCGTGGCCAAGTTCGTGGCCTTCTATCTGACCCACTCGGTGGCTATCCTTTCTGACGCCATGGAGTCTATCATCAACGTGGTAGCTGGCGGTTTTGCCAGTTACAGCATCTATCTTTCCGGTAAACCCAAGGATGCCAACCATCCGTATGGACACGGCAAAGTAGAATTCTTCTCTATCGGATTTGAAGGCGCCATGATCTTTTTCGCCGGTATCCTCATTCTCTTTAAAGCAGTACAGTATTTTATCTCCCCCAAAGAGTTGCACGAAATGAGCAGCGGCATGTGGTTACTCGGTTCCACTACCGTAGCTAATCTATTGCTGGGCTTATATCTCATCCGCTCCGGCCGCACGCTGGGGTCTATTACGTTGAGTGGTAACGGACAGCATATCATGACCGACGTATACAGCAGCGTAGGCCTGATCATTGCGCTTGCCGTTATTCATTTTACCGGCTGGAACTGGCTGGACCCCGCTGTTTCCGTACTCATGAGTATCCTGATCCTCACCAAAGGTTATCAGCTGATGCGCCGCTCTATCTCCGGCCTCATGGATGAAACGGATATGCAGATAGTGGACAAGGTGATTGCGATCCTTTTCAGTCATCGGGTACAGAACTGGATCGATATCCATAATATGCGCGTACAGCAATATGGCAATAACTACCACATCGATTGCCATATCACGATGCCCTATTACCTGTCACTAACAGAAGCGCACGATGAAATGAAAAAGGTGGAAGTGCTTGTTAACAAAGAGTTTGAAGGGGGAGAAGTAGAATTTTTTATCCATATGGATCCCTGTATTCCTTCCTGTTGCCACTACTGCCTGAAGGAAGCCTGCCCCGTACGGAAACATCCTTTCACGGGAGAAATCACCTGGACAAGGGATAATGTATTGCCTAACCGTAAACACGGATGATAGCATCTGCATAAAAACAAAAGCGCGAAGGGATCTCCTTCGCGCTTTTGTTTTTATGCAGATGAATATAACTTTTTTATTCATCACCGGCTTCTTCATTATCGCCATGGCCCAACATTTCGCGGATAGGTTTCACGGCCTGGTAAATACCACGATTGTATTTATTCCCGAGGATAATAAGCGTAGTGGTATCCTGTACAAAGCGGTAAAATACCGTGTTGTTGCCATGCCACCAGCCATTGTGATAGATGATGTTTTTAGTGCTGTCGGGATACACCATGAGGCGCCATCCCAGGCCATAGTTGCGTACGCCGGGCTTCTCATGGCTATATGGCGTATAGGCCGCTTTGAGGGTGGCAGAATCCAGCAGTTGACCGGAATACAAAGCCTGGTCCCACTTGAGCATATCGCGGGCGGTGCTATAGATGCCTTTGTCGCCCATTACACCATCGAAGTAGGTGTCTGGTTCAGCCTGACCATTGAACTTGTGGCTCTGTGTCTGATGTGGCCTTGGTGCAGAAGCCGGATCATATACAAAGGTGTTGACCATATGCAGCGGTTTAAAGAAGGTCTGTTGCATAAAGTCGGCATATTTCTGCCCGGTGACTTTTTCAATAATAGAAGCCAGCAGGAGATAGTTTGTATTGCAATACTGGAAATGTGTATCAGGCAGGTGCTGGATACGCGGCTGGTGTTGTTCCATCAGGCGGATCACTTCATTGTTGGTGATGAAGGCAGCCCGGTCTTTCCAGAGACTGTCGCAGAAATACAGATAGTTGGGCAGACCGCTGCGATGGTTTAGCAGCATGCGTACATTGATGCCTTTGTAGGGGAATTCAGGGAAGAACTTCTGCAGCGAGTCTTCCAGGTTAAGTTTCTGTTTTTCTGCCAGCCACAGCACTGCCGCGCCGGTAAAGGTTTTGGAGACAGAGGCCAGCTGAAATGCGGAACTGTCGACCACTGCTGTTTTAGTCCGGTAGTTCTCCAAACCATGATACTGTTCAAAAATGATGACGCCTTTTTTAGCCACCAGGATAGCGCCATTGAAGCCGCTGCGTAATAGTTTCCCGGTGTAAAATGCATTCAGTTCCCGCTGTAGCTGTACGGTGCGTGGCGCCTTGAGGATGGCTTCCCGCTGCGTTTCCGTGAGGTTAAGCGTATACAGGGTACTGTCTGATATGGCTTTTCGTCTGTTTGCTTCCTTACGTGCTGCATTGCTCTGACAGCTGGTGATGATGGCAATTCCCGTGATAGATAAGATGATGCTTACTGCTTTCAATCGCTTCATTAGAGGTGATTCACTGACTTACTTAAATGCTGTTCTCTCTATAAATAACAAGGCGCTAAAATTATACTCATTGTCAATGTATACCAAATATTACCAGGCATCCAACCCGCTTTTAATACATTTTTAAGCCCGATGATTGATAAAACATCAAAAAAAGCAGGGGTAGAAACCTGTTTTTTTGATAAAAATCGAATTTGATTACCACGGTATTTGATTATTCCCTAACATAAAGTAGGTTTGTGCCTTGTTTGACCCGCGTAACCGCAATTATTAAGCCAATTGCGCATATAAAATTGACATATAATTCTTTATAATATTATGGAACAGGCAAAGTCTACAAGTTATCCGAAGGAAAAGATCAGCATTTTATTGTTGGAGAATATTAGCGATGCAGCAGTGGCTGAATTTACGGCCGCTGGGTACTCGGTGCGTAAGCTCGCGGGAGCGCTGAGTGAAGCTGATCTGATCAACGAAATCAAGGATGTTCATTTATTAGGTATCCGTTCCAAAACACAAGTGACCCGCCCTGTACTGGAGGCGGCCAAAAAACTGCAGGCGATTGGTTGTTTTTGTATCGGTACCAACCAGGTTGACCTTAAAGCGGCGACTGAACACGGGGTAGCTGTTTTTAACGCGCCTTACTCCAACACCCGCTCGGTAGCGGAACTGGTGATTGGGCTGTCTATAGTGCTGATCCGCCGGATCGTTGATAAAAATGCCGCTGCCCATAACGGCATCTGGATGAAGGAAGCCAAAGGCAGCTATGAGCTGAGAGGCAAGACCCTGGGCATTGTCGGCTACGGTAACATCGGTAGCCAGGTAAGCGTACTGGCAGAGAATATGGGTATGAACGTGATGTACTACGATGCAGAAACCAAGCTGCCGCTGGGTAACGCCGTACAACAAAGAACCCTGAAAGAGCTGTTTGAACAGGCAGATATCATCTCTCTGCACGTGCCTTCCAATAAAACCACTGAAATGATGATCAACCGGGAGACCTTATCTTACGTGAAAAAAGGAGCGATCTTCCTGAACTATGCAAGAGGAGAAGTGGTAGACCTGGAGGCGCTGAAAGAATCCCTGGAAAGCGGCCAGCTGTCCGGTGCTGCGGTAGACGTGTTCCCGGTAGAACCGGAAAAAAACGGCGCTGCTTTCAGCACACCGCTGCAGAAATTGTCCAACGTCATCCTGACGCCGCATATTGGTGGCAGC
The DNA here is from genome assembly GCF_014529935.1 of Chitinophaga qingshengii. Lineage (GTDB taxonomy): Bacteria > Bacteroidota > Bacteroidia > Chitinophagales > Chitinophagaceae > Chitinophaga > Chitinophaga qingshengii. The sequence continues at coordinate 10,992 of NZ_JACVFC010000001.1, read as the reverse complement.
ACGGAAGAGGCACAGCATAATATCGGCCTGGACGTGAGCGCCAAACTGCTCAACTACCTGGAGAAAGGCGCCAGCTTCGGTTCCCATACGGTGCCCGCTATCAGCGTACCGCCTATTGAAAATACCCACCGTATCCTGCATGTTCACCAGAACGTACCAGGCGTACTGTCAGCCATCAATACCGCATTATCTGAAAATAAAATCAATATCCTGGGTCAGTATCTTAAGACCAACGACCAGATCGGTTATGTGGTATTGGATATCGACCGTCAGCTTTCCCAGGAAGCCCTGGCATTGTTGAAGGATGTGAAACACACGATTAAAACAAGACTGCTGTATTGATTTTGGGATTTACGAATTTATGAATTTATGAATTTTGGGGATGAAGGATGGAGGAGATAAAATTTGGATTATTTATGGTTTCGGTTGTGAAACCGCTCACAAATAACCAATCCCAAAATCCGTAAATTCGTAAATCTCAAACTTTGTTTCCTTCATCCTTCATCCCCGAAATTCATAAATTCATAAATTCGTAAATCCCAAAATCAAAATGTAAATTGTTTCAGATTTGTTTGTTATCCTTGCAAGCGTAAACAGCAATCAAAATAAACGCATGAACAGTATCAACGTACGCATAGCAGGGGTAGTTTTAATGACGGCCCTGCTAGGGCAGGTAAATGTAAACGCGCAGGACAGCGAACCCAACAAATGGGCGCCGGAACATATCAGCATTGACGGGCAGGCAACAGAATGGCCTAAACCACTGCAGTTTTATAACAACGATACCAAACTTTTTTATACGATCGCCAATAATAAGGATACCCTGTTTATGATCGTTAGCTCGCCAGATCAGGCCAGCCAACGGCGTATTCTTCGTTCCGGACTGAGTGTTTCCATTAATGCTACCGGTAAAAAGAAAGGCGGCGCCATGATCACTTTCCCGCTGGTAGGGGAAATTATGGGAGCGCCGGATGTACCGAAGGAGTCCCGTCAGAAACTGGCGGATGAATGGAAAAGGCAGGCTCTGGCCAATGTAAAGGAAATCAAGGTGGAAGGCCTTACCGGTGTAACAGACGGTAACATTCCGGCTAACAACTCCTACGGTATCCGTACCTCGGCGGCTTTTGATGCAGCGGGCAACCTGGTTTGTGAGATGGCGGTACCCCTGGCTTTAGCCGGTATTCCTGCCGGATACGATAAACCGGTCGCTTATCGTTTTAGAGTAAACTCTGTGAGTGCTACCGAACGCCGGGAATTTGAGAAAGCGTTGAGGGAGAAGCAGGCCAAAGCCAGTAAAGATGGGGGAGCTCCCGCCATGCCTGACGAAGAAACCCGCGCGAACATGGTATTGTTTTTCTCCAGTGAATTCTGGACGAAACAAACGCTGGCGGCACATCCCTGATATTACACATCGTCTTAACCGTTATTATGCATACGAATCTGTTTACCTCAGGAGCCAGGGTGATTCTCACCGGAATCGCCAGTGTACTTTTATGGACCGCTTGCCGCAAAGACAATAAAACGTCGCCGGACAATCCGCCCAAGGGTGATACCATCGCCGCCAAGCCTGCATCGGCTTATGAAGATTCCCTGAAGTACCTGATGTACCAGATTATGCAAGTCACCTATGCCGACGGCGGACGAAACGCGGCCCTGGGACTGCCGACCTATTACTGGTATTCCCAGGTGCCGGCACTCAATCCCCTGGATAGCAAATACGCGAATGCTGACAGCTTACTGTCCGCCATGAAAACGTATGCTATCAATCCTGCTACTACTCAGCCATTTGACCACTACAGTTTCCTGGACCGCAACGGGGTATTGACCAATAAACTGATGAACGGTATCTCTTCACAGGCAGTAGCCGCTACCAATAGCGGGGATTTCGGTTTTGATTACCTGTTCGCGAGGGATAACGAGCAAAAGCTACACATCTTTGTGGTGTATGTAGATAAGAACAGCCCTGCAGGCCAGGCAGGTATTGCCCGCGGATGGGAGATCGTCTCCGTCAACGGCAACAGTAATTTTAGCTTTACCCAATCCTTTCTGCAGTCGCTGTACAGTGCTGTCTTTAACAGCCCTTCGGTGACACTGGGCCTCAAACCCAGTACCAGCAGCGCTGCTACGGTTACCAAAACGCTGACTACCGCCACCTATAATATCAACCCGGTGGTTTTTGATACCACGTTTATTGTTACAGATGTTAATCATATCCAAAAGAAAGTAGGATATTTTTCCATGTATACTTTCTCCAGTGTGATCAACAGCAACGGACAGGATACTTACACCAAAACGGTACTGGACCAGCTGTTCAGCAAATTCGCCTCGCAAGGTATCAACAACCTGATTGTGGATTTCCGTTATAATGGAGGAGGCGCTGTAGCCACTACACAATACCTGTGCAATGCCATCGCGCCATCGGCAGCTGTAGGCCAGGTAATGTATACCACCCTCTACAACGATAAACTGATGGCGCACATTTCAGATGTGAAGCTGACGACTACCACCAATTTTGCCACCACTACCGGCAAGCTGAAACTGGATAATGTGTTCTTCATTACTTCCGGCAGTACGGCCTCTGCCAGCGAATTGACGCTGAACAGCCTGAAACCGTATATGCCGGTGCAACTGGTCGGCTCAAGAACGTATGGTAAACCGGTAGGCTTCATTGATTTTAATATCTCTGTTTTTGATCCAAGTCATAAACAGGTGTACCTGGCAGATTTATACGCCATTAACTTTGAAACAAAAAATGCCAAAGGAGAAGGCGGTTATTATACAGGTATCCCTGTAGATGCCGCTGCCAGCGATTTCATTGATGCCTCCTGGGGAGATACCCAAAACGACGAGAACCTGAAGAAGATCGTCAATTACCTCACTACCGGCAACTATAATACTTCTGCCCGGATAGCCGCGCCTGAACTGAATAGCAACCTGATGAAGGTGGACCTGTCACAGAAGCCGGCACATGGATTTAATGGAATGGTGGACTATGAACGTAGCCGTCTGATACGCGCTGGCCGTTAATCATATTCAATAAAAAATCCCCGCAAAGATGTCTTTGCGGGGATTTTTTATTAAATATGATTAGTAGATGATGATCTCGTCTGTGAACATAAATCCACGTTGTTCATTTTTGGCATGAACCCGTACATAACGCGCGGATTGTTGCCCCAGCTCAAATTTGAATTCCTTGAAAGCCAGTGTGGACAGGCTTACCGGCACATCATTATTGATTTGTTTGACTGTACGGAAATTGGTTCCATCGTCAGATAATTGAATTTCTACCCAGGCTGGTATGTATACACCTGGTCCTGTCAGCTGCATAAAATTAACAGACAGGCTATGCAACGGCGTCACTTTTTCCAGGTCTACCGTTACGTCCATATCTCCCAGAAATCCTTGCCACTGGCCGTCACCATAAGTCAGCGATCCGCGGTAACCATTTACCAGGGTGGCTTCCTGCTGTGCTGCATACTTCCCGTTATAGGGTCTGTTGTAGATGACTTTTTTTCCCAGTGCGATGTGATCGTCTATCGCTAATACCGCCGGTTTACCTTTCCGTACAGTGTCCTGGAAAATGGCGGCGGTAACAACCGCAGAACCTTTTACCGTAAAACGGCCGTTGTATAAGGCTGATTGCGGTGTAGGAGCGGAGCCGTCCAGCGTGTACCGGATCTGTGGATGATACTGTTCGGAACTGAAGGTAATGGCCGCCTGATGTTGTTGTATATCAATTTCCGGGTGGATGTTGACCGCGTAGGAAGGGCGGTAGTAATTTACGTTTAGCCGTTGCAGTAAGCGATAGTGGGATTGTATCCGCTGGTGGAAATCTTCCCATTTTTTATGCCAGGTATCAGACCACACTACTTCAGATAAAGCTATTAGCCTGGGGTAGGTCATGTATTCCAGGTGATAGGAATTAGGAATATATTCTGTCCAGATATTGGCTTGTGCGCCCAGTACATGTTTAGCGGCTGTGCTGTCCAGTTCCCGGGGTATGGGCTCGTAGCTGTACACCTTTTCCAGTGGCAGGTATCCGCCGATGGCTTCAGGTTGTGTGACCGGGTCGGCCTGGTAGGCGTCGAAATAACAGTAGGTACCAGGTGTCATTACTACATCGTGGCCTGCTTTGGCTGCGGCGATGCCGCCGCTTTCTCCCCGCCAGGACATCACTGTAGCTTCCGGCGCGAGACCACCTTCCAGTATTTCGTCCCATCCCAGCAGTTTGCGGTGGCGGGAGATCAGGAATTTTTCCATACGGCGGATGGCATAACTCTGCAGTTCCTTTTCATCTTTCAGGTGTTCCGTACGGATACGCTGCTGGCATTTCGGACATTGTTTCCATGCTTTGGTAGAGGCTTCATCACCGCCGATATGGATGTATTTTGAAGGGAAGATGGCCATCACTTCATCCAGTACATTTTCCAGAAAATGAAAAGTAGTGTCATTACCCAGGCAAAATTCGGAATTCTCATAAGGAATGCCGGAGCAGGACAACGAAGGATACATGGCCAGTACTTCTTCGGAGTGGCCGGGCATTTCAATTTCAGGTATTACTGTGATGCCTCTGGCGGCGGCATAGGCCACAATTGTTTTGGCTTCTTCCTGGGTATAATAACCGCCGTAGGCGTTCGGATCTCCTTCATGGGAGTAACGGCGTCCGCCTTTCCACCATTCTTTCCAGTTGGCGGTAGTGCGCCAGGCGGCCTGCCGGGTAAGTTCCGGATATTTTTTTATTTCCAGTCTCCAGCCGGCGCCGTCAGTGAGATGCCAGTGGAAGGTATTCATGCGATACAGGGCCATCAGGTCGATGAACCGTTTGATGTAGGCCGTCGGGAAAAAGTTGCGGGACACATCGAGGTGTACGCCGCGGTACCCAAAGCGGGGTTGATCGCTGATAGCAGCGCAGGGCAGCAGGGAACGGTCGGGCTGTAGCCAGCTTAGTTGCACCAGTGCGAGGGCGGCATTGATAGCGCCGGCATTGCTGCGGGCTTCAATCGTTACCGCTGCCGGCGTGATCTGCAGGCGGTATCCGTCAGGATGCGGCACAGCAGCCGCATTGGATTGTTTAAAGATAATGGTGGAGCGGTTTTTCCCGGAGGCAGGAAAATCGCCCATTTCTTTTAACAGCCGTGCGGCCTGGGGAAAATTTTTCCCCGGAAAAACGAGCGCGTTGCCATTGAGGTGAAAAAATCCGGCGCCAGCTGTGATCTGCGCCGGGCGGGGTATCAGGTCCAGGTTTCCGGTATACTGCGCTTTTCCCGGCAGCACACTGCATGCTGTCAACAACAACACACTAACACAATACTTAAACATCATCTTACAATAATTAAACAACAATGATAGGGAAAGATTATAAGAAACGAAAGGGCTGTAAAAGCAGAAAGCATAAAGCCCGGAGGCCTTATGCTTTCTGCAACAGGAAATATTCGGTTATCACATTTATCTAACCACGGTCACTTCGCCTTTGATAACATTGGAAGCGCCGCCGGCTACTTTCTTGTAGGTGAGCCACCATACATAGGTGCCGATATCAACCGGAGAACCCTTGAATTTACCGTCCCATCCTTTGTGACTATCGGAGGAGATGAAGATCAGTTCGCCCCAGCGGTTGAAGATCCGCAGTTCGTAGTCGAACATTGGTCCGCGTACGATTGGTCTGAACACATCGTTCCGTCCGTCGCCGTTCGGTGAGAACGCATTCGGGAACTGAGGTTTCGGTTCGCACTGTATAAAGTTAACCCGGATGTCGTCTGTTGCGCTGCCGCAATCATTGAACACGGTTACTGTATACGTGCCACCATTGGTGACCTGCAGGGTGGGCGAAGTGCTGCCGTTATCCCAGCGTACGCTGGTGATACCGCCGCCTTCTGCACGGAGTGTCAGGGTTTCGCCTATACACAGTACCGTGTCATTGCCCAGGTTGATTTTCGGTACACCGGTGATGTTGACGTTTACGCTGTCGAGGTATACACGTTGACAGAATCTGTCCATCACGGCCAGTTTGTATTTACCGGCGCGGCTTACCTGTTTGATCGGGTTGGTATCGCCGTCGTTCCAGAGGTAGGTCACTGCATCCGGGTTGGTACCATCGAAGGTAACGGTGCCGTCAGGGCAGATGTTCCTATCCGGGCCGAGGTCTACTGTAATACCCGGTTTCATTCTTACGTTTACGGTATCTCTTACCACGCAGTTGTCTCTGCTTACCGCTACCCAATAGCCGCCTGGTTTATTCACGACGATGGAGTTGCTGGTTTCACCTGTCTGCCATTTGATGCGGCCGCCGTTGGAATTAACGGTGAGCATGATGGACTGGTCAGGGCAGATCGCTGTGTCGCGGCTGAGCGTAATATCCGGTGGCGGATTCACGCTTACTTTTACGGTATCGATGGTGATACAAGCGCTCTTCATCACTTTCACCCAGAATTGTTCCTGTGTGCTGACGAGGATAGAAGCGGTAGTTGCACCGGTGCTCCACAGGTAGGTAGCGCCGTCTACGTAGGCATCCAGTTTCACGGATTGACCACGGCAGATAGTAGTATCCGGAATGCTTACCAGCGGGGTGGGGATGAGGCCCACTTTAATGGTATCGCTGGTGATACACTGACCGTTGCTAACGCTTACCCAGTAGGTACCTGCTTTGGTGATTTTGATCCGTTGGGTGCTTTCTCCGGTAGACCATTTAATGGTGTAAGCGAAGTTGGAAGCGCCTGCATCGAGTACAAGACTGTTGCCGCCGCAGATGGTGGTGTCTTTGCCGAGGTTGACTACCGGTTTCTGAATGTAGTTCAGTTGGTACGTCATGGTATCGGAAGAGCAACCTGTTTTACCATCGGTCATGATGAAGGAAGCGGAAGTAGCACCGTTCAGGTTGAACTGGTTGCTGCGTTGTGTTAACGGCAGGCCGGTTACCGCGTTGGCAGGTGTAACCGCTACCAGGGTAAAGGAAGGCAGGTTTACGTTGCCTACCGGTTGCAGGGCTACTCTCGGGTTATCGGAGCAGTTGGCCGGCAAGGTAGCAGCGAGCTGCGGTTTCGGACAAGGTTTGATAATGATGCGTTGGATCACATCGTTGGCTTTGTTGCCACAAGCGTCTGTGACGCTCCATCTTCTCACGATCGTATAGCCGTTACAGATGTCTTTCACAAATGGATCTTCACTATAGGTCGCTTTTTTCGGGAAGGAAGGATCACAGTTATCGGTGGCGGTTAAGGTCACCGGCGCCGGGATAGGGTCCTGACAGTATACGGTCACATCTGCCGGAGCAGGCATGATCACAGGTCTGGTAGTATCCTGTACGGTTACGATCTGTCTCAGTGTGTCGGCGTTGCCACAGGCATCTTTGGCGATCCAGGTTCTGATGATGCGGTAGTTGTTGCCGCAAGCACCCGGGATAGCCTGGGTAACGGTTTGACGGGTGATGGTCAGACCGTTGCCGGTAGCGCTGCAGTTATCCGTTGCGGACACGTTGGTAGCCGGAGCCGGGATGGCGTCACAGTTAACCGTGGTGTCTTTCGGAGGCCGTACGGTGAATACCGGTTTAGTGGTATCCTGTACGTGGATCGTCTGTTGCATGGTAGCCTTATTACCGCAATTGTCGATGGCTGACCAGGTGCGGATTTCCAGGTAGTTACCCGCGCATGCTCCCGGAATTTTCTGGATTTTGGAGCTGGTGGTTACCTGAACGGCACCGGAACAGTTGTCGTTAGCGGTGATCACAGGCCATGCCGGTACTTTATCACAATCTACCACGGTGTCTTTCGGAGCAGGCATGGAGAATACTGGTCTGGTGGTATCCTGTACGCGGATGATCTGTTGTACAGTGTTACCGTTACCGCATTCATCCAGCGCAGTCCATTTGCGGAAGATGATGTAGTTGCTGGCGCAGTCAGTTGGTTTGCGAACGATAGAGTCTCTGGAGGTAACGTTGATGACGCCCGGAGTACAGTTATCGGTAGCGGTCAGGTTGATACCGGCCGGTACTTTATCGCAATCTACAGTAGCATCGGCTGGTGGCTGCATGGTGAACACTGGAGCGGTCATGTCTTTCACAGTAATGATTTGTGTCAGGGTGACGCCGGTGTTGCAGGCATCTTTGGCAGTCCAGGTGCGGATCAGCTGGTAGTTGTTACCGCAGGCGCCTGGGATGTCTTTGCGTACTTCTACTGCCGGTATGATGATGTTGCCGGCGCAGTTGTCTTTCGCCGTCAGGTCTACTTTAGCAGGAACCTTATCACAGTCAACGGTGATGTTGGCCGGAGCAGGGGTGAGGAACACCGGTGCTTTGGTATCCTGTACCGTGATGGTCTGAGAGGCGATGGCAGGTAGTCCGCATCTGTCCACAGCAGTCCATGTACGGGTGATCGTTGTGAGACAGGGTGAATGTACCGTGGTCACGTCGTTGAATGTCACATTCAGGGACACGTCGTCATATGGTGCGTGGCTGAATACCGGTTTACCAAAGAGGGTGGTGTAATCCATACCCTGTACGCATTCTGTTGTGATGTCTGAAGGTTGAGACACTACGAACGGTGCTTTGGTGACTACGGTGATTTTCACCACGTTGCTGATGTTATTGATACATGCACCGGAAGTAACCAGTCTTCTGTACCAGATATCTGCGCTTTGCAGACCCGGTTGGTAGGTATCGGTGGTAGCACCCGGAATGTTGGTGAACGGACCGGCTGCACCGGCGGTGCTTTGCTGCCATACATAGGTGTAGGTACCATTGCCACCGGAAAGTACGTTACCGTGGATCGCCGCAGGCATTTCGGTGGTACATACAGTCTGGTCAGCCACGATGCTGTTACCCAGTATTGGTTTGCGGTTGATCAGGGTGACGCTGGAGCTGGTAGCCGGGCATTTGCCATTGCTTACCACCCATGTCAGTTGTGCTGTTTCACCGGCAGGTACGGTAACCGTAGCTTTCGGATTGGTAGCGCTGCTGATCCTGATCAGGTCTGCATTGCTGCTGGTTACCACCCATACGCCTTTCGCGCCTGGTACACCCGGATCGCTGGCGTCCATGGTGAAGACCGCGTTGTCACAATGTTCCTGGTCAGGGCCTGCATTGGCAGCTACCGGTGTCAGGTAGTTGATCAGGGTTACGTCGTCGAAGGTGGAGCTACATACACCGTTGGTGATGGTCCAGCGCAGCGTTACGGTATCGCCTGGATTTATCTGCACTTTTGCAGTCGGGCTGTTGATCGGTTTGATGAGTGCATTGCCTTTGATAATAGACCAGAAGCCTGTTGCGCTGGCAACACTTGGAGCATCAGCTGCCATGGTAAAGTCTGTCAGCTGGTTACATGCTTCCTGATCAGGACCGGCGTTGGCAGCGAGTGCTTTCGCGTAGTTGATCAGTATTACCTGGCTGGAGGTGCTGGCACATTCGCCATTGGTGATGGTCCATTTGAGTATAACGGTATCGCCTATTGGCACTTTCACTTTGGTAGCCGGGTTGTTAGGCTCATAAATGGTTGCTCTGCCAGGGATACGGCTGATGTCTGTCCAGGTACCGGTGGCACTGGAAGAACCAGGCTGGTTAGCGTCCATTACGAAGTCTGCATCGCTGGCACATCTTTCCTGGTCAGCACCTGCGTTGGCAATAGCAGCCGTTTTGTAGTTGATAATAGTGATTCTGCTGGAAGTAGCCTTACATACGCCATTGGTGATCGTCCATTGCAGCACTACGGTGTCGCCTACAGGCACTGTTACGGCTGTGAGCGGGTTGGTAGGCTGTTTGATGGTAGCTCTTCCCGGGATGCGGCTGATGTCTTTCCATTCGCCGGTTGCTGTTGGAACGCTTGGAGCGTTAGCCTTCATGATGAAGTCTTCCAGCTGATTACAAGCCTGTTGGTCAGGACCTGCATTCGCGTCAGCAGCGGTAGCGTAGTTGGTAATCACCACATTGTCTGAAGTAGCATCACAGGTTCCGTTGGTGATAGTCCAGGTGAAGGTCACGGTGGTACCGGCTTTCACGGTCACTTTGGTATTGGCGTCACCCGGTTTGTCGATAGTTACGCCGGTAGTAGTAGAGGCAGTCCATTGACTGGCAGCACCGAATTGTTTAGGTGCATTGCCTTCCAGGGTGAAGTTTTCATCATCGCAATGTTCCTGGTCCGGACCTGCATTGGCCACATCCGGTGTTTCGTAGTTGGTCAGTACTACCTCGTCGCTGGTAACGGCACACATGCCGTTGGTGATAGTCCAGGTAAAGGTAGCTGTTTCACCTACCGGCAGGTACACATTAGAGCCTGGTTGGTCAGGATTACGGATGATGGCTTTCGGGTTGTTGGTCGTCCATTTACCGGTGGCGCCGGCAGCTTTCGGATCATTACCTTCCAGCTTGAGATCTGTTTTAATGTTACAGAAGGATTTGTCTTCTCCGGCATTCGCTTCCGCTGGTTTCTCGTACACGGTTACTTTCACCGATGTGCAGGAGGTGTGATCACAAGCACCGGTGCCTTCAGCGCGTACATACCAGGTAGTGGTAGCGGATACATTTTTAAAGGTAGCAGTTCTGCCGTCGGCACTGATAGCGTCTGGCGTAACCGCTGTGCTGCCCGGTGTTCCTGGGCAACCACCGGTATACCATTTCCAGGATGCGTTGGTGGCGCCGTTTTCATCGGTACCGAGGCTACCGCCGTTGATGGTCAGTACTACATCGCCTTTGTCGCAAATTTCAGCTGCGTTGATGGAGATGTCGGTAGCTGGTGTAGACGGCTGCTCGATTTTCACGGAGAACGGAACATCTTTGGTACAACCCGCATTGGTACCATCCTGTACAGTGAGGATGAAGTTATAAGTACCCGCAGCAGTACCAGCAGGGTAGGTGACTTTAATAGTACCTACGCCTGTCCATGCACCGGTTTGGGTCGGGAAGCCGGACATTGGCTTGGTAGCGGCCGGTTTGATGGTGTATGTAGTGATAATACCTACCTGGTTGGAAGTAACCAGATCGAAGGTAGTACCGCTGTTACATACAGA